>NZ_NERY01000001.1 GCF_003063375.1 Limnohabitans sp. MMS-10A-178
TCAACACCGAAGGCACTGGTGTGATCTCTGACGACCAAATTGCAGCCTTGGTGCATGAGCACTTTGACCTGCGTCCAAAGGGCATCATTCAAATGCTCGACCTGTTGCGCCCTATCTACAGCAAGACTGCAGCGTACGGTCACTTTGGCCGTGATGAACCTAACTTCACATGGGAACGCACCAACTTGGCCGCCACACTGCGTGCGGCGGCTGGCTTGAAGTAAAATTTAAACCTTTAGCGCATCCTGAGTGATGCTCCACAAAAAAAGGCAACCACCGTAAAGTGCTTGCCTTTTTTTCAACAACTTGATATTGAAAAAACGTTGGAAGTGTGCATAGCTCCCAGTCTCAACTGCTGTGTAGCAGCTTACATTATATGTCACTCACTCAATCGTATTGAGTGACTTGCCGTTTGAACCAAATCGCCTTTACACTGCCTTCATCATTAAACCTAAACCAGTCCTGCATCGATGTCATAAGTAGTTTCTACCAAGCTCAATTCTGTAAGTACAATTCAGCGCAAATTCTACACGGACTCGCTACCAGATATCGTTAGACAGCTCCAATCCATTTGAGCACAAGCGTATATCGCTTTCCTTGATCGCCACAGTGACTTCATGCTTTCTGTTGTCCAAGTGTCTATGACTTTGTCTGAAAAGCAGCCAGCCATCGTCGCGCATAACCCTGTAAACCCGCTTTTTTTTATTAATCTGGAGGCTATCTATCTTCAGCCTAGCCAAGACCCTTCTACATCCATAAGTAGCTCGGTTTTTGACCATACGGGGTAAGGCATCCTTTAAATCCGCATCATCGGCTTTGTGTGTTGACTTGGTCAAATCAGCCCAATCAGATGAACGAGTTTTCTTGATCAACACGTTACTGCGCGATACGCCAAGAGCCATGCACACCGCTCTTACTGATCGTCCACGAGGATTACAAGAGCGCGCGCAACCTACATTTTAGGTTTGACAAATGCCACAGCCTCCTTGAGAATCTCGCTTTCTAGATTTTTGCGGCTCAGCGCACCTTCAAGTTGTTCAATACATCTCTTGTATTCTTGATGTTCAGAAGCTGGGACGACATTTTCATCGGCATTGACGACGACCAAAGAACCCTCCCAATAAGCTTTGCGCCACTGAGAGAATTAAGAAGCAGTCAAACCACGCCAGCGTGCAACCAAAGACACAGAACTTCCTCGTTCATTAGTCTGTTTGAAGATTTCAATCTTTTGCTCAGGAGTCCAGCGCCTACGGTGCTGAAAACTGGTGAATACCATTACCCGGTTATGTCTTTTTGATGACTTAGTAGTATCCCTGGACTTACCCCTAGTTCTTAGTTTAAGTAATACCGTTGGGGCTGTAATACAGGGTCAAGACCAGGCTGAAATTAAGGAGGCTAGCTCAGAAATAGATATAATAAGTGCTTCCAAAGCTTAGCTTTGAGCTTAATGTTTTCGTATTTAAGGATCTAAATGCGGTTAATTCAATCAATTGTTATGGCAGGTGGATCCGGCACCCGCCTTTGGCCACTATCTCGCGCCGCTTTTCCAAAGCAATTTTTAACCGTATCAGGTGAGCATTCACTGTTACAACTGGCAACCCAACGAATGAGGGCCGTTTGTCACGCTGGCGACAAAGAGATGCCAACAATTGTTGTGGCAAACGAAGGGCACCGCTTTATGGTGCAGGAACAGCTGCAAGAGATCGGAATTAATGATGCAACAATATTACTTGAGCCCGAAGGGCGTAATACTGCGCCAGCGTTAACACTGGCAGCATTAGAGGCTTGTAAGGATGGGGATGATCCGATCTTGGTGGTAACCCCCGCCGATCAGGGCATCAAAGATGAGCAGGCCTTTTCGCGTGCGATGGCTTTGGCTATAGACAGTGCCGCAAACGGTCATATAGTGGTGCTAGGCGTACAACCACTGCGACCTGAAACTGGTTTTGGTTATATATTAGCCCCGGGTAATGAAGACGTTCGTATAGTTCAAGCCTTTGTAGAAAAGCCCAGTGTTGCCACTGCAGAACTCTATCTGGAAGATGGAAATTATTATTGGAATGGTGGAATATTTGTTCTAAAGGCCTCGGTATGGCTGTCGTCACTTAGGCTATTTCGTGAAGACATACACCATGCATGTCAACTCGCCTGGGCAAGTCGCCAAGTGGACGAATACTTCCTGCGTCTTGGCAAATCAGAATTTTTGAATTTACCGTCTGAGTCTATCGATTACGCTGTGATTGAGAAGTGTCCAAATAGCGGTATCCCCATTTCCATGGTGCCATTGGACGCAGGTTGGTCCGACTTGGGTGCCTGGGATGCAATATGGCAATACTCAGAGAACGACGATTACGGCAATAATGCGCAGGGTGATGTTTTGTTCGTTCACTCACACAATTCTTTGGTGCGAAGCGATAACCGTTTAGTTGCGGTATTGGGGTTGAACAATGTAGTTGTTGTCGAGACTGATGATGCCGTTTTGGTGGCTAATCGAGAACAATCTCAAGATGTAAAGTTAATTGTTTCTTTATTACAGAAGCGTGGACGCAAGGAATCAACTCTGCATCGTAAGGTGTCTAGGCCTTGGGGTTGGTATGACAGCATCGGATCAGGTGAACGCTTTCAAGTCAAGCGAATTATGGTCAAGCCTGGCGCCAGCCTGAGCCTTCAGATGCACCACCATCGCTCAGAGCATTGGATAGTCGTTTCTGGCACGGCCGAGGTTACAGTAGGTGATAAGACAGTTTTGCTTACCGAGAACCAAAGTACCTTCATCCCTTTGGGCCAAACGCACAGGTTGCACAACCCGGGCAAGTTACCGCTAGAACTTATTGAGGTGCAGTCAGGTAGTTACCTTGGGGAGGACGACATCGTCCGATTTGAAGACAAATACGGCCGCGCATGAGTTTTTTTTCTTTTCAGCCTTCTACTGCCCTCATCTCCATTGTTCTGCTGACTGGGTGCACAACTCTCCCAAGTTCGGGCCCTCCAGCCAGTGATATAAACAGCAGCAGTTCCAGCGTTGATGGAGCTTCAATTCAGGTTGTAGAAGTTGACGCGGAAGTCACACGTAGACTGCAAAAGCTGCGCAAACAGTTGCTGTTCTCTGAAGTCTATGGCACAGGCCCACATCCGGAGTCGACTGACACAATGGGAGTAGGAGATGCACTAGAAGTGCACATATGGGAAGCGCCTCCAGCCACGTTGTTTGGTGGAAATACCCTCGAGGCCCAAGTCTCAACAACAGGCTCCCGCGCTACCACGTTGCCAGAGCAGGTGGTTGACCGAGAAGGATTCATTGTCGTGCCTTTTGCTGGAAGAGTGCCGGCAGCAGGTCGCAAGATCGCCTCAATAGAAGCAGAAATAATCAAGCGGCTTGCAAAAAAGTCGCATCAACCTGAAGTGCTGATTCGGCGTACACGCAACAGATCTGCAACAGTTGCCGTTGTGGGAGACGTTACAACAAGCGTTAGCCTTCCTCTCACCCCTGGCGGTGAACGTTTGCTTGACGCTTTAGCGGCTGCTGGCGGGGTGCGCCAGGCAGTCAGCAGGACCACACTGCAGATCACTCGCGGAAATCAATACCTTACGCTTCCTTTGGATACAGTCATCCGTGATCCTCGGCAGAATATTACCTTGAAGCCGGGCGATGTAATCACTGCAATGTTCCAGCCGCTGAGCTTCACTGCGCTCGGAGCGACGGGGAAAAACGAAGAAATCAATTTCGAGGCTCAAGGTATTACTCTGGCGCAGGCACTTGCGCGAGCTGGAGGTCTGCTAGATTCGCGCTCAGACGCGCAAGGCGTATTTATTTTTCGCTTCGAGCCTGAAGTTGCTCTGCCCTGGCCTAAGCAGCCTGTGGTGACGTCACCCGATGGAATGGTTCCGGTGGTATATCGGCTTGATCTCAAAAAACCCAGCAGTTTTTTTGTGATGCAGAGCTTTGCGATCAACAACAAAGACATTGTCTATGTATCCAATTCACCGGCTGCTGAAATCCAGAAATTCTTGAATTTGGTTTTACCTTTCGCGTACCAGGCTTTGATGACAGTCCAGGTCACCAAGTAGCAATTTAATTTAAATGCGCAGTCCTAGTGTCATTAAACGTAAAGCAAGGTCCGCTAAAAGGGCAAAGTTTCAAATCGCATTTGCATGTGATGTTCTACGCCTCGAAGTTACTGATTCCGAGTGCACGAATTTCCAACACCGTAATTTAGAGTGGTTACGGGAATTGCTGACTCCGGGTTTATTGGCAGCAAATCCTGGGGTAAACCTTGTAGATTTTCTTGGGCCAGAGACAACCGAAGAGTTACAAGAAAGGATGGGAGACTCTGCACTAGCAGCTTACAGAGAAGATCCTGCGACTGCATGGGCGCAGAACTATGACGCGAAAGACTTCGGTTGCGTCGACTGGTACGTACAACAGTTCTGTAACTCTGAGTTGGTCATCGGATTTGAACTGCCTCCTGTTATCAAGCGTTGCATCCATGCTCGTGGGCAACGCTACCTGGACCTCCGCATTCATCCTCTTCGGTTTTTGCGCGATTTATGTTTCAGTGCCACAACAAACGACCCATTGATTTTTGCCGCACTTTCGAAAATTGAGGTCGATTCGCACGAAATTACTCATCAGGTACATAGGTATCGAGCGATGTTTAGACGCAGATTAATGCCTGTTTTTGCGATTCCTCCAGGACTTCCGGTACTGGTCGGGCAAACAGCAGTTGACTCAGCGATCATTCAAGATGGTCAATTTATGAATTGGTCAGACTATGCTGATCGCTTACAGAGTGAACTCAATGATTTTGATTCGCTCGTTTTCATGGAGCATCCAAGTCAGCCAAGCAGTACGCAAATCACTGAGTTTTTGCGTGGTAGCCTTGAAAAGACAATCATTTCGACCAATGTAAACAGCTACGGCGTGCTTCTTTCGAATAAATCTATTCCCAAAGTCATAACACTTTCATCGTCTTTGGGTGTCGAAGCTCAGGCAATGGGTTTTGAAACAAAATTCTTGTTGGCCGATCCGCGCAATAAATTCTTAGTTCTAGATTGTGATTTGGCCGCCGAAATTCCGATTGGTCATGGGTTGTTTGAGCCCTCATTTTGGGCTGAAGTCTTGCATGTGACTGGCGAACGTCATTACTCCCAAGACCCTAGTTCGAACAGTTTTTCTTTTGGAGAGAACTATGCTCGTAATAGCCTTGACCAGTGGGCTTATGCTGCACTGCAGCACGATCTAGGTCAGGCAGCAGGCCGAAAAACACTAATACCAGCATTGGGTCTCAATTCATTTTGCCGCGATTCACTCCTTGGGGGCATGCTCAGTTACAAAGCAACGCCTTTAGCGCCTGCACAAGCAATGCAACTAGCACATAAAACTGGCCTGCAAATAGAGCTTCTTGATCCGCCAATGGAAATCGGAGAGCATCGAACTGTGGATATGGGTGGTGGATCCTCTAAGACATATTTTGTGGATGGATTTCACCCCCCTGAAGCATGGGGTTATTGGTCAAGCGAAATACGATCATGCATTTATATTCCTGTTTCTAAACGTGCGGTCGCTTTGGGAGCCCTCTTGAAGTTGCGCCTACACATCTTTATTTACAGTGGATTAATCGCGTCGGCACCTGTTCTTCGCATTCGCCATTCAGGTGATACAAGCGGCTACGTTTTTTTTCGCCCTGGAATGCCTGACACCCATGTGGTGGAAGTTAGTGTTCTTGCAAATTCAGAACTTGTGCAGTTGACTTTTGAACTCACTGGACTTGAAAGTCCCTATTCTCTTAAAGAGTCGGGTGATATACGTTGGCTGGGATTTGGTGTAAGAGAATTTGAAATATTTTGTGAAGCATCGTCAGATACTAGGATTGAGATTCAAAACGAACGCGGCCTGTCTGTTTGGGGTTTCTCCCCAGAACCGCTAAATTATAAAATCCACGGAAGAGGCTCCTGACCCAATCATGAATGGCATTCAAAATCTCAAAGATTGGGCGCAAGATTTGCAGGCGATTAATCTCGCATTTGTCGAACGTGAAGCTCAACTGGTGGCCGAAACCAACCGTTTGGGTGCTCAATTAGATGCGGCTCTAGATCGCCAGCGTGAACTGGAAGCCAGTGAAGTCCACTTGCGCGAGCAAATCACGGAACACATGCACCAACTTGAGAAGACTCAGGACGTTATTGTAATTAATGGGCAACTGATAGAGCGAGAAAATCAACTTCTGGCTGAACTTAGTCGAATTGAACAGGATCGGAATGCCGTCACCGAGAAGCTGAAACAATTAGACAACACTTCAAATCAATACATACAAGACTTAACAGATTTACAAACGACTTTCGCTGATTTGCGGAATGAACGTGATTTACTCCAGGGCCAAGTACATCGGCTTGTTCAGGAACAAATTTCAGCAGCCGAAAAATTGAGTCAGTTTGACGATACTTCGCGGCAACATTGGCAAGACATCACAGACCTTCAATCGACTTTGGCCAATGTACGGAATGAACGTGATTTACTCCAGGGCCAAGTACATCGGCTTGTTCAGGAACAAATTTCAGCAGCCGAAAAATTGAGTCAGTTTGACGATACTTCGCGGCAACATTGGCAAGACATCACAGACCTTCAATCGACTTTGGCCAATGTACGGAATGAACGTGATTTACTCCAGGGCCAAGTACATCGGCTTGTTCAGGAACAAATTTCAGCAGCCGAAAAATTGAGTCAGTTTGACGATACTTCGCGGCAACATTGGCAAGACATCACAGACCTTCAATCGACTTTGGCCAATGTACGAAATGAACGTGATTTGCTCCAGGAGCAAATGCGAAGCTCAGTTACGCATAACTCTCAACTCACCTCCGAAATTACTGACTTGATCCTCGAGCGCAAAGAACGCAATCTGCAGCTGGACACACTAAAGACTCAACTGGCGACTGCTGAAGCGATGATTTTTGATGCTCAAGAGAGCCACAAATTTGAATTGAATGCTTTGCACGAGGGTAATGCTATTGAGAAAAATGCACTGGCTACGGAGGTTGAGCGAAAATCTGATCAGATCAATGCGTTGGCAGACCGAATCGGTCGATTGGAGGCAGATCTCGAGGAGAGAGCACTAATCACCTCCGAGTCTCGTGCCCGCGAGGTAAAGTTGCAGCAGCAAGTGAGTACTACGTTTGATAAGCTGACAGTGCAGGATCAAAAAGTCACGGAACTTTTGACAATCATTTCCTCGATGCAGGCAGACTCTGCAAAAACGGGTGAACGTCATGCTAATCAAGTTGAAGCAATAGCGCATGGTTTTCAGCTATCTATCGAAGAGTTAAAACAGACCTATCAGTCCATAGAAATGCATTTGCACAACGAACTTGTCGAAATGCAAGCGCTTATGGATGAAGCGTATTCAGCGAAGAAAACAGCTTTGGATGCTTTGCATCAAATCAAATCAAGTCGGATGTGGCGAGCTTTAGCTCCTGTGCGTTGGTTAATTGGAGCTAATTATTCGGACATTTCGAGTTACAATAATTATTACGATAAAGCTCCCATAGCCCCTAATTCTCTACAAGTCAATTTATCCACTACTCCTAAAAGTTTGTCGACTCCTGAAGAGTATCCAGTTTCAGAAACAATAAAAACGAAATTAAATTTCCCTACTGAAGACTTATCTATGAGCAAACCTATTCATCCTCAAACACCTTTAACAACAGTCGATGCGCTTTTAGATTTGCACGACGAGGATTTTGTACGGTGCACTTACCTGACGATTCTGGGAAGATCTCCTGATCCATCTGGTTTTACGCATTATCTTGGTCTGATTAGGCGTGGTGAAGCAAAAGGTGCCATCATAGCAAGCATCGGGAGATCCCAAGAAGCTCGTAACCGCCAAGTCGAATTACCAGGTTTGAATCAACTCATTGAACGCTACCCTCGGAGGCTCCCCCCGTTTTTAGGCCGACTTATAAGGCGCGCCTTTCGCGCCACTACAGATCAACTCGAAACTCAGGTTCGCTCTACAGAAAATCTGATCTATCGACTTCATCAAGATGACAAGAGGCGCTTTGATCAGATTGATGCTGCTATTGCCGATATTCAACGGCAAATGAGTGATAACCTTAGGTTGATTCTTGAAAATTCAATTCGTATTGATCCCAGCAATTCGCAGCAGACGCCGGTAGTCAACAGTACTCATACGAAAAAAGCTCGCCGCTTTTACTATTACGTGGATCACACTGTTGTTTGCCCAACCAATACGGGAATGCAGCGTGTGGTTCGACGTTTGGCAGATGCGCTCGTTCGCGCTGGACAGAATCCTACATTTGTGAAGTGGAGTCCAGTCAAAAACAAACTAGTTCTCATCAGCCGAAATGAGTTGAAGCACTTGTCGCGCTGGAATGGTCCTTCCATTTCGACCGAGATCACAAACCAATATCCTGAAGCCGGTGAAGTCGAGATTGAGGTGGGTGCCAACAAATATGCTGTTGAAGATCTACTTCTGATCCCTGAAGTTACACACATCAACTTCCATGGAAAAAATCTCACCTTGGATGTTATTGCCGCTGCTGCTGCTGCCAAGTTGAGCACTGCATTTATCTTCTATGACGCTACACCTTTGCGCAGGCCAGAGTTGGCCCCGATGAGTGCTGTTCATGCAGAATACATGCAGCAATTGATGCTTGCCGATTTGGTGTTTCCAATTTCAGAATGGGTTGCAACTGATCTACGCGCATTCCTGTCTCAGGACCAGATGTGCGTGCAAGGCATTAAGCCAATTATTCAAACTCTTTTTCTCCCGGGAGAATCTCAACTGCTTGCCCGAGTTCGTACGGCACCAAGTCGAGCGGCCAAACGAATACTCAGTGTCGGTTCTATCGTTCCTCATAAGAATCAGATGTTACTGGTCCACGCTTTTGAGCAACTTTGCGCTGAGCGCCCTGAACTTGATTGGGAACTTGCTTTGGCTGGGAACCTACATCCCGATCTCGCTGGCGAACTTCACCTCGCAACCGTCAACAACCCGAGAATTAAGTATTTGGGTGAGGTGGAAGACGAACACCTTGCGGAGTTGTATCACACTGCAGCATTCACAGTTTTTCCATCGGTTATGGAAGGATTCGGACTACCAATTCTCGAAAGTCTCTGGTTTTCCCGGCCATGTATTTGCGCGAATTTCGGTGCTATGAGTGAAGTTGCCGCAGGTGGAGGATGCTTGACCGTAGACACGCGCGAATTAAGTCAACTCAAAAGTGCCATAACTCGATTAATCGACGATCCTGCGCTATTTGTTACACTTCAGACTGAAGCTATGACACGTCCCATTCAGACTTGGAGTGACTATGCATCGAAGTTGGTGTCTGAGGTACAGCGTTTTGCAAGTCCTTTAAGAAACTTAGGGACGATATATTACTGGGTGGATCAAACTAGTCACTATCACTCGAACACTGGAATACAAAGGGTAGTAAGAGGATTGGCAAGAGTTTTGATTGAGTCTGGTGCCGAATTGATTCCCGTTCGCTGGTCACAAGCCGAGTCTACGCTTGTTCGAGCGACTGACAGTGAATTAGAACATTTGGCTCGCTGGAATGGTCCTAGGGCCGATTCTTGGTCTGCTTGGAAACCTCTATCATTGGTTACCCAGGCCGATTGGCTACTTGTTCCGGAAGTTACTCATTTGCAAACAAAGGCCATTCGAGATTTCGCACATGCAAATAATTTGCGTTGTGCTTGGGTGTTTCACGATTCAATTCCGGCAAAATTAAAAAATATCTATCCACCTGAAGCGGTGAGAGCTCATACTGAGTACATGCATGAACTAGCCTTGGTTGATCGAGTACTTCCAAATTCTCTTTACAGTACTAGTGAGTTGCTTCAGTTCCTTACGCAAACTAACACAAGGCACGGTGAACTAGAGCATCGAATAATCACATGTCCTTTACCTGGCGAGTTTCTCGAGTCACCTCGTAATTTAGCAATTAAATTAAAACCCGCTGGCCAAACTATTAAGGTTCTTTGTGTTGGGACCGTTGAGCCTAGAAAAAATCACTTGACTCTGCTAGAAGCTTTTCGTCAACTTAAAAGTACTTGCACTGTTGATGTGGAACTTGTAATCGTAGGCGGGGACCCTTTCGTTGATTTATCGGTTGAAGTGCAGAAGCAAGTCGATGAACTTCCTGGTACCAAGTGGATTCGAAAGAGCAGTGATACTGAACTTCAGAAACTTTATGATGATTGTGATTTCACCGTCTATCCTTCTATCGAAGAAGGTTTTGGACTGCCAATATTGGAAAGTATTTGGAATGCACGCCCTTGCATATGTGCTAGCCATGGGGCCATGCGTGAAGTCGCTGAGGGCGGCGGATGCCTAATTGTCGATGTACGAGACGCAACCTTGTTGAAAGATGGTATCCAGAAATTGACCGAGGACAAGGAATTAGTTCGCAAACTGACATCAGAGGCTATTGCACGGCCATTTCTGACATGGATGGATTATGCTTCTTCGGTGTTGGAAGCGCTTGCTAGCGAGCGACAATTGGTTCATAACTTCATCTCGGCAAATGAATGCCAACTTTCCGGAACGTTGTATGACGTTATGCCTAATCTAAAACCCAGGCCTTTGTTGTCGATATGTATTTCCACCTACAACAGAGCTGCTTGGCTTGGTGTAAATCTTCGCAATTTAGCTAGATTATGGCCAACACCGCATCCCGATGTCGAACTATTGATATGTGATAACACTTCTACTGACAATACGCCTGATATTGTTAAAGGTTATTTGTCGCGTCCTGACTTTAAATATGTTCGTAATCCCGAAAACGTAGGAATGCTAGGAAATCTTCGAGTAACGGCTAATGCGGCAACTGGGCAGTATGTTTGGATACTTGGAGATGACGATCTTTTACTCCCAGGTACTATCGAACGAGTTTTATCAACTATAAGAAATAATCCTTTGACTGCATTGGTTTACATGAACTATGCGTACACAAGAAATGACAATGCAGAAACTGTTCAGGATATCGATGTCTTTTTGAATGATTCGACACCTATTGGCCCTGTTACAGATGATGCCGTTGGTACTGTTCGGGACATGTGTGCGAAATCGGAGAATTTCTTTACAGCAATATATTGCCTTGTATTGCGGCGTGACCATGCTATTCGAGCCTATTCCCAGGATACCAATGGCAGACCATTCTCGTCTATGTTATCTTGTATTCCAACAACTTACCATGTCTTGAACTACATGATGGATGAGCCTGCATGTTGGATTGGGGCGCCCCAGTTGGTTGTGAACATGAATGTCTCTTGGATGAGGTACGCCTCTTTGTGGATTCTTGAGCGTCTACCTGAAGCTTTTGATGTCGCGCAGCGCTATGGGGGAGACCCTTTGGCAATTGATCAATGGCGACTGAACTTGATACCAAGTATTAACCATTTTATGTCGGAGATTTGCTCAGATGATCCAGAGGGTAACGCTGAGTTTATTTCTATTAGACGGTTAGTCAATCGGCTAAAGCATCTCGAGGAGTTCAAGGGTATTGCACCTCAATTAAAAGAATCTTATCTACGAGCTCAGGAAAAAGGTATGTCCATAGCGAATTTGCCTGCTGAAGATGTTTTTGGAAGTGTTTGTTGAAATTTACAGATGGAGTTAACATGAGTTCATACAAAGCAATAGATAAGTGCCGAATTGCACAGAGTCAGACCCTAATCAGCGTTCTAAATCTCGGCCATCAAGCCCTCACCGGGGTATTCCCTCGCAGTGCAGATGAAAAGATAACCCAAGGCCCCCTCGAACTAGTCTGGTGTCCTGACGGGGGGTTGCTGCAATTGCGACACTCCTATGAGCCATCCGAAATGTACGGTGACAACTATGGGTACCGCTCTGGACTGAACCAGTCCATGGTGAGCCACCTTACTGACAAAATAGCTTATCTCGAGCGGTTGGTACAACCAAAGTCAGGCGATGTGGTAGTGGACATTGGCAGCAATGACTGCACTACTTTGAAGGCCTATCAGACGCCAGGTCTGCGCCGTATTGGCATTGATCCTACTGGACGCAAATTTAAGGAGTACTACCCGGGCGACGTAACCCTAGTGCCTGACTTTTTCTCGGCGGATGCTTACCGGTCGGTAGAAAGCAAGCCTGTTCGTATGATTACCTCGATAGCAATGTTTTATGACCTAGAGGCGCCGATCGAATTTGCTAAGCAGATTGAATCAATCTTGGCAGATGATGGAGTATGGCACTTCGAGCAAAGCTACATGCCTTCCATGCTGCGCCTCAATTCCTACGACACCATATGCCATGAGCATTTGGAGTATTATTCATTGGGTTCGGTCAAGAAGATCCTTGATGCTGCTGGACTTCGGATTGTAGATGTGGTCATGAATGCAGTGAATGGTGGCAGCTTTGCCGTGACGGCTGCCAAAGTAGGCAACCTAAGCATCAAAAGCAATCGGGCTGTAATCGACTGGCTGTTGGAACAGGAAGAACGTATGGGCCTTGGAACGCCTAGACCCTTCCGTGAGTTCGAAGAGCGAGTATTCCGACACCGTGACGATTTGAAGCGTCTTATCAGCGCGCTCAATGCAGATGGTAAGAAAGTTCTTGGCTATGGTGCCTCAACAAAAGGTAATGTCGTGTTGCAGTTTTGCGGACTCACGGCTCAGGACATCCCCGCCATTGCAGAAGTGAACCCAGAGAAATTTGGACGAGTCACCCCTGGCACGCACATCCCAATCATTTCAGAAACTGAAGCTCGTGCGATGAAACCCGACTATTTCCTAGTGTTACCCTGGCATTTTAAAGAAGGTATTCTTCGCCGAGAAAAGGAATATCTTGCCAGCGGTGGTCGCTTCATCTTCCCTTTCCCTGAAATTGAAATCATTTGAAGCACAATTATGAAAACTGCGGTCATTACGGGTATCACGGGTCAGGATGGTGCTTACCTCACAGAATTTCTTCTGAATCAGGGTTATGAGGTCTATGGCACCTTTCGTCGCACAAGTTCAGTAAACTTCTGGAGATTGGAGGAACTTGGTGTCGCAAAGCACCCCCGACTGCATCTAGTCGAGTTTGACCTGACCGACTTGGGCACCTGCATCCGCCTTATTGAAAAAGCGCGTCCTCAGGAAGTCTATAACCTTGCCGCTCAAAGTTTCGTAGGCGTGTCCTTCGAACAGCCGGCTACAACAGCGGAAATTACAGGTGTTGGATGTCTGAATTTACTTGAAGCGATCCGCATTGTCGACCGTAAAATCCGCTTTTACCAAGCTAGCACGTCTGAGATGTTTGGCAAGGTTCAAGCGATCCCACAGTCCGAGACTACAGTATTCTATCCACGAAGTCCCTATGGCGTAGCCAAGCTATACGCACATTGGATGACCATAAATTATCGCGAGAGCTACGATATATTTGCTTGCAGCGGAATTTTGTTTAATCATGAGTCACCGTTACGTGGACTGGAATTTGTCACGCGCAAGATCACGGATTCCATTGCCAAGATTCACCTTGGCCAACTCGAGATGTTCGAGTTGGGTAACATTGATGCCAAACGAGATTGGGGTTTTGCCAAGGAATACGTCCAAGGAATGTGGCGCATGCTCCAGGTAGAACAACCCGATACGTTTGTTCTAGCTACAAATAGAACAGAGACAGTTCGTGATTTTGTTCGACTTGCTGGACAGGCTGTAGATTTTGAGATCGAATTCCAAGGGGAGGGTGTCAACGAGATTGGCGTTGATGCAAAAACCGGTAAGACCATTATGCGTATCAACCCTAAGTTCTACCGACCTGCGGAGGTCGAACTTCTGATCGGAGATCCTTCGAAGGCAGAGCGTGTCTTAGATTGGAAACCAAAGACTTCTTTAGAGGAACTTTGCAAAATGATGGTAGAGGCGGACTTACGTCGCAACGAAGCGGGCTTCTCGTTCTAATCCGATGCCTCTTCGCGCGCTCGTCACAGGAATAAACGGTTTCACAGGTCGTTACATAGCTCCAGCGCTTTTACAGCGTGGATACGAAGTTCATGGCCTTAGTACTGTAGCTGCTATCCAGTCTAGCGCATATGTGTCGCATGTAGGCGATTTACTTGATACAACTTCCCTGATACGAGTGATCGAGGAGGTTCGGCCGAACGTTGTCATAAATCTTGCTGGTGTGTCGTTCGTTCCACATAGCAGTGTGGACACGATCTATCAGACAAATCTTATCGGGTCGCGGAATCTGCTGGAAGCTTTGACACAATCTGGTGTGTTCCCCTCTGCAGTTCTGCTTGCAAGTAGTGCAAATGTCTATGGCAATTCAACTGAGGGCGTGATGGATGAGACAACCCCTCCTGCACCGGCCAACGACTATGCTGTCAGCAAGCTGGCGATGGAGCACGTCGCCAAGCTCTACAAAGATCGACTCCCAATCATCATCGTGCGGCCGTTCAACTACACAGGAGTTGGCCAGTCTCCAACGTTTCTTCTCCCCAAGATCGTTGATCACATCCGGCGTCGGGCTGAGCACATCGAACTGGGCAATCTAGATGTAGCTCGGGACTTTTCGGATGTTCGCATGGTTGTAGATGCATACTGCCGACTACTCGAGGAGCCGTCAGCAATCGGCGGTACTTACAATGTCTGCTCTGGGATAGCATATACACTTGGGCAGGTACTGGAACTTGCCCAGCAAATTTCCGGACATCACATGGTTGTAAGTATCAACCCTAGTTTTGTACGTGCAAACGAAGTGAAGATGCTTCTTGGCAGTCGGAGTCGACTGGAATCTCGCATCGGTTCAGTTCAGCCCCACAAACTTCTCGAAACTCTTAGATGGATGATCAATAACTAGTAGATAGCAAATATGCATGAAGGTTCGACATTTGCTCAGCATTTAGCTAAGTCAGGTTATGATTTCACGATGTTAATTATTGATCATCTTCTTTAACACGACGTATAAGTTCTTGCCATAGAGGTAGAAGCACTTTTGGCTCATATCGTTCTGCGACCCGGCGACCTGCTTCTACCAAAACTGTGCGATGATGCTCAGCACTTGATAGGAGCAATGCTGATAATTTTTTGGCTGCAGCATTTTCGTCATAAGGATCGAAGTACTCAGCAGCATCGGCAAATACTTCGCGATGCACTGCAATGTCAGATGCGGCAACCACTCCTCCACAGCTCATTGCTTCGACTCCCGAGTAGTCAAAACCTTCTGCCACACTGGGGCATATCGTGAGTCGGGCGTAGCGGTATAGGACTCGCAATTCTCTTGCCGGCACATTGCCAAGAAGGAATGCATCGCCACTCCTGAGCCAGGGCGATAGCTCCCTAATGATGCCCTCATAGTCCCACCCGAGGGAGCCCACAATCACGATTTTCAAGTTTGGCCATGCACCTCGGCGTAAACGTTCCCAGGCTCGGATAAGCATCTCGTGGTTTTTTCGGGGTTCTAGTGTCGAAACCATCAGCAAGTATTCAGGAGCCAGTGGTATATCATCCGCTGGCGATAAGCTTACTCCAGAAATTGTTTGCCGATGCTTGCTCAGAACCTCACCCACCCGTTCGGGCTCTTCTACGTCCAGTAAATTTTGGTGCGCAAGCATGCAATGTATAACCACTGCACGTGGTTCGGCTTGTGGAAAAATAGCTAGAAGGTCTTTGCGAGATGCCTCTGATGCGCAG
Organism: Limnohabitans sp. MMS-10A-178; assembly: GCF_003063375.1. GTDB lineage: Bacteria > Pseudomonadota > Gammaproteobacteria > Burkholderiales > Burkholderiaceae_C > Limnohabitans_A. Next base: position 15,662 of record NZ_NERY01000001.1, read on the forward strand.
GCAAACCACGCGCCTTCATTTACATTGCGACGCAGGGCCGCATAGTGCGATGCTTGGTGGAATGAACGCCTCGATATGGTGTGCGGCTGGAACATCGGCACTGCATCCATATAACGGACGATTAATCGCGTCGGTGTGCGCAGGGAGCCTGGGTATGGTGTCTGAGCAATCATCACGTCAACCCCCGCAGTATCAAGAATAGGATAGCAAGAGCGACCAATTCGAGCAGTGACAAGCCCTGCCGCATGCATGGCGCCATAGGGCATCCTTAGTACTCGCAGCATGCGAGCTGTCACTAATGCCATGTCTGAGGGGGGTAGGGTTTTGGCAAAGAGGCTTCGCCAGACGAAATCTTTGAAGTGCTGCGGATCGAAGCCATCGATTGCGAGCATATGGCCGAAAAGCCCCTTGTAAACCGCTACCAGAGGCGAGAGTATTGAAAGCAACGTGCCCCATTTGCGTGCTAGTCGCTCGTTGGTCGATGGAGGTTGAAGGGATATAACCACTCGAGAGAGGCGGTCAATTGCATCATCCGTAGGGAGCGAGGAGAGCATTTCGCCGCGCTCGACTGTCAGGCCTGGAGCAAGTACCCTGCTACCACTTTGCAAGAGGCCCTGCACATCGTAATCGTCAATTGTGCAGAGCGCCCTGAACAAAAGTCGGTTTTCCTGCGGGATTCCCGCATGCCCTTCTAGGGCCGGTCGCATTTCAAGTAGCAATCTCACAGAGTGGCCGTTTCGTAAAAATGGTAGGCCTCGTCGATACTCTCGAACTGGTGCATGCGTCCTTGGTGCAATACGCATGCAGTGTCACAGTGCGCCCGAATAACGTTTGGATCATGCGACACGAGTATGAAGGCACGATCACGTCGCTTTACGAACAGTTCGTCATGACAACGCTCATGAAATCGGGCATCACCCACCACCATAGTCTCGTCTATTAGAAAGCAGTCAAACTCTACAGCCATAGAAAGTGCAAATGCGAGACGGGTGGCCATACCCATAGAATAGTGTGATACGGGTTCGCGAAAGTACATGCCTAACTCAGTAAACTGCTCTACGAACTCGACCTTTTCCCGGTAGTCCACTCCATAAATTCTGCAGACGAACTTGAGGTTGTCAAGTCCAGTCAGGTGGGGCTGGAAAGCTCCTCCGAAAGCAAGTGGCCACGATATTGACATGGCTCGAACAATTCTGCCAGAAGTGGGCATCTCGGCACCGCTTAACAACCGGATTAGCGTAGATTTACCTGCACCGTTTCGGCCAAGAATACCAACATGATTGCCTCGCTCGAGCTGAAAATTTATTTGCTCAAGAATCAGTCTACTGCCTTGTCGTGTCCGATAAAACTTACTCACATTCTCGATGGCGATCATGGAGCCTCTACTCTTCGGCTTGCATCTCGCACTAGAATCATTCCCACAAGGTTCATGAGCAGACACACAAATGACATGTACATAATGCTGTAGTGTGTTTTAACTAGGTGCCCAAAGTAACCCTCTCGAATGAGTTCAACACCATGTATCATAGGTAGTAGCATAACAAGATCCTGAGCTAATTTAGGCAACCAGTCCACCATAAAAGCAGCGCCAGAAAGCGGAAACAACAGGTATGAGGTGGGGTGCCAAATACGATCCACGAGCTCCGAATATGAACTGGCAGCACCCAATATCAATCCAAGAGACGCTCCAAACCATGCCATCATCAGCCAACCGCACAAGACAACAAATAGGTCAACAGGAGGTTCAATAACTTCAAAGGCGATGAATGCTAGGCAAAGGATAAGGAACGAAGCTGTAGCTCCAGCGACCTCAAGAATAATCCGGGTAATTAGAACATCAATGATATGCACATTTCGGTGATAAAGTAAGTTAAAGTTCTGGATGATTGCTTGATTGCATTTCGTTGCGGTGTTTCGCCAAATAAGTACCGATGAGTAGCCAGTAATGGCAAAAGAAACGATGGGCAGGTTGGAACCGTGCTGCAAACCAGCGGCAGTCCACAAGCCAGTTACTCCGAGCGTAAACAATGCAGGTTCAAGTATCAGCCATAAAACTCCAAGATTTTCACGACCGAAGCGGGTTATTACTTCTCTCATTAAAAGCGCGTAAATAACACGCAATTGAACACGCAAGGCCTCTCGAAAAGTTGTAGACGTTTTCATTTTACGAAGGACTAGTTGGTGTGTTCTTTAACACTCGCTACGATAAGGCTGAGCACCCCCCAAAGGATCATTCCGAGTATAAAAATCATCCCGATCGAACGGATACGCCTGGGTTCCATGGCCTTGTCAGGAGTATGGGGCTGAACCAGTCTTTCGAGGTAGAGTTGCTTCCGCTGTGCTTCGTTACGCGCACTGTCTAAGGATGCCATCGCTGTTGCTAATTGTCTGTCAGCAAAGGATTTTTCCAACTGCAACTGGTCATAGGCCTTAGCTTTTGCGCTGAACGACTTGAGTTGTCCATATACCTTTCCAGATTCTTCGGTTATTTCATTACGCAACGATTCGGCACGGTATATCAGAGCAGATATCTGCGGATTTTCAGGTGAAATTTTTCGTAACTGTGCTATTTGCGTCTCTGTTCTGAGCAGATCCTCGCGCATCTTGGACACACCCTGAAGTTGAAGCATAGACTGACGATCAGGATCAAATACCTCCTGACCATCTCTATATGCAGATAGAGCCGCAGCAGCATCTTTGGCACGATCTTCCGCTTTGAGTACCTCTCGTTCTGCCACCTGGATAAGGTCCAATCTTGCTCGGGTGTTTAAGTTGTTGACTAGCCGCTCGCTCATCTGCAGCAGCAAGTCGTTGAAATCATGAGCTTCACTTGCACTGTATGCCCGTACATATAGGGTTGTGATCGACGAAACAGTATCGTAATCTACTTGCACATACTTACGGTAATGCTTGTAAAACGCTTCAAAACTGTCGTCCCAACTCAAGCCGGGGAAACGGTTGAAGACATCAATACTGCTAGAGGATAAGGTCTTACGGATCTGTAGTTGCTGATCAAGTTCGCGCAACGCATCGCGAGATAACAAGTAATCATGTACAGAGTAAGTGTCGTCTTGCGAGCGGGTAAAGCCTGTGCTTTGTAGCAGCGCACCCAGAGTACTTTGAGTCTGGCGTTGTGGGTTGCGGACCACAAATCGTGACTCTGATATATAAATATCCGACGCGATAAATCCAAAGTACACGCTTGCACTTAATGTTGGAATGGCTACAATGGCTATGAAAATTCTATTGAACCTGCCAATCTGGCCCTTTAAGCGGTTAACCCAGTTTGTGCCGGAAGTGGCGACGGTATCAGCCATTGCAGGGAAGTTCATTGAGCAAAGTTCTTTCTTTGATAGGTTGACATCATACTTCCGTATAAATTGAGAACTCTCTGTATCATGAGGTCAACATTAAATTCTTGTAGGTAACGCTTACGTGCGGCGTTACCGAAGCGATCGCGCAATTCGTCATCAGTCAGAATACTAGTTAATCCCGCAGCGAGAGCCGCTGGATTGCTAACAGGTACGTTAAGTCCAGTCAATCCGTGTACGTTGACCCAAGGAACTCCTGAACCGGAAATATCACTTGCAACGATTGGCTTACTCATTAACATGGCTTCCAACATAGCAACTCCGTAGGCTTCTGCACGAACATTTGAAGGCATACAAAATACACTGCATGCCTCAAGTAGGCTCAAAAGATTGTCTTGATGGACATGGCCTAAAAGCGCTATTCTACTATTTAAGCCACGTCGTATAACTAGCTCTTGGTATTCGTTTAGGAGTTCTCCGCTGCCGCCAATGAAGACAACGCAGTCCTGGGGCAAGTACGCCGCAGCATCGATCAATACGTCGAAGCCCTTGTAATAAGTCATTCGCCCAATAGCAAGGACAATGCGTCTGCCGCCAGCTAGTTGCCGGTATGCTGCCACTTTGGCTGAGTCTGCCCCTTCAACACGGTCTGTGATGCCAATGGGTACCACCCTAACCTTGTGACGCCAAGGCTGGAGCGGATAGGAATCCTCGAAATATGAGTGACTGGTAGCAATGACCATATCTGCCCTGCGAAGGATCCATTCTTGCAATGGCTCATACAGTTTTAAAGCCCAGCGCTGGCGAATCACGTCACTATGCCAATGGACCACCAGGCGACCTTGGGGTCGCGCCAGCAACACGGCCATGGCGGCCATTGGGTCTGGCATATGCAAGTGAATAATTTCGCAATCAGTGGCGAGGCGACGAAGGTGAAAAACCATTGACGGAGCAATCGAAGTGGAAAGCACGGTGCCTAGAGAGCCCGAACGACAGATACGATATCCGCTGGCAGCTTTGTCTTGCGTTTTCCACAGCTTCTGATTTGAACATAATACGTCTGTGGGGACGCCCGCTCGGTTTAGCCCTTCAGTCAGCTCCCACGCTACAGATTCGATACCTCCCATCACAGGTGGATAGAACTTACTAATCTGAAGGACTCGCATATCACTACATCCTCAGACCGGACTGTGAAAGTGCTGTTGCCAGACGCTCTGCAGTGTTTGACCAACGAAATAGGGTTGCGCGATTTCTTCCAGCTGATGATAGCTGAGCAAATAGCAAGTCGTCAACGCTGACACGTCTGATAGCTTCAGCAATTCCGTCGACATCTTTGGGTTTTACATAAAGGGCCGCATCTCCGCAGGTTTCTGGAAGAGCGCCCGCGTCAGAAGCGATAACTGGGCAACCCATCACCATTGCCTCTAGTGGGGGTAACCCAAAGCCTTCGTACAAAGAAGGAAAAACTAGTGCACGAGCGCCTTGATACAACATGCAAAGAGTCTTGTCGTTTATTGAGCCCACGTCGATAACGTCTGATGTTATTTTAGGGCCTATGGGGGCGAATACAGTCGGATTGCTCCCACCCACAACTACCAGTGGAAGACGGTCGGTCGGTAAACTGGCGTGAGCCTGCATCAGTCCATTGAGATTCTTATTTGGATTTTTGCTGCCAACTGCCAAAATGTATTTCCCAGGTGACAGAGCATATTTATTTAAATATTCTTCGAGTTCTTTTGCCGTTATGCTTCGATTATCAAAGTGATCTGCCGCGTTAGGCATTACTAACAACTTCTCAGGTTTCAAATTAAGAACACTCATAAGTCTTATCCGTGAGAACTCCGATACGGTTAGAACAAAATCAGAATGGCGCGAAATACGTCGATAAAGCCAGCGATACCAAAAAACAAACGCTAATTTATATGCAGAAGGCGTATCAAATACTGCTGCATCGTGCATGAGACAGATTTGTCGATTGAAAAAGGCAGGCGCACTACCTGATAGATTGAGCAACAAGTGGCCTTTGGCTGCTTGAGGAAGAATTAGCTGCTCCCAAATATGTAATGGCAAACCCTTGGGCCCTACCTCTTTTTCATGAATCCGACTAAGACCTAGGTGCCGAGATCCTGGAGGCAAGAAAATAGTAATTTCAGCAGCCTCTGCAATAATATCTAATTCACGGACTAACTGCTCGGCGACGCGCTGAACACCCGTAAATCTTTGCGCAGCAAACTTACCATTAATTGCCAATTGTTTAGTCAAAGTTATCAATATTCATAAATTGTTTCATTATGCACCTAACGAACTGATCAATAAGATTTGACCCTATAACCATAGTTATTAAATTGGGATGTTTGGCTTCTGTTTGTCTACACCTTCATGCATTTTGTACAAGAACTTCATATTTGCAGGCAAGCTTTACGGAAGGAAAATCAGTCCCCAGACGCTTTACCCAAGGGCGCTGGCTTGATCAACACAAATTTGAAAGGCGAACAAAATGTGAAACGCACCATCCTGGCATAAATGGTCGTATAGCCTATGAACAAGCAAAAAACGGCAGAAAAGGAAAGCAAAATATTGTTGTGCACCAGAGCAGCAATAATGACAGCCGGCAGAGTCATCAACCCGATCAGAAGGCCCGTAATGGAGTTGTGGGCATTATCCGAGTGTCCAGAAAACCAGCGACGAACGTAACGTTGCTTGAGCAAACTGTGAAAATGTAGCCTATCTGGGTGACCAGGATTAAGATGCTTGATCCAACGGCGATAAATACTGAAGAGCACTTCGGTAATAGGATGCAAACAAATCAATAGCGCTGAAAATGCTGATACTCCGGGATTGCGCTCGACCAGCATTACAGCCACCCAAGCCACTGAAAAGCCTAAAAAGTAGGCGCCTCCATCACCCAAGAAAATTTTGCCTAGAGGCCAGTTAACCCAAAAGAAACCAAAAACACAGGAGGCCAGGACAAATGCGGTGCTGGCAAGGAGGGTGTCGCCCACTTGCCAAGAGATCAGGGCAAAGCCGAATAATGCTATTGCGATCATGGTGCTTGCTAGACCGTTGAAGCCATCAATGATGTTGATGCTGTTGGCCGCGCCGCCAACAGCAAAAGCGGTGAACGCGACAGATACCAGTGTAAAGCTGAGCAAATAATCCAAGCCCCAGACGTCAACCCGAGAGATAGAGTACCCAGTGATATAGCAGGCTAGCAGACCCGAAACTATGGTCGCCATCAGGCGATGCATAATGCTGACGCGTTTGGTAATGTCTTCCAGCACGCCAAAGATAAAGGCTGGCATTCCTGCAATCAGGATTGGCGCAATAAGAGCCTGGACATCTAAAGTTGCCTTGTTACAAGCAAATAACAGCCCCAGCACAATTGGCACACCGCCGATGCGGGGCGCTGGAGCAATATGGGACTTCTGTACACCATCCATATGGTCCATGGTTAGGGAACCATGCAACCACTTTGTCAGCACCAGTATCACGCACAATACAAAGCTGGTAGCCATACCCCAAGTAGCAACGTACAAGTTAGAGTATGAAAAAATACCAACTATAGCTTCAATTAATGTCATTGGAAAATGAGCACAAGAACTAAACCACAATATCGGTTCCGAGCTCAAGTTACTTTCTTGGGCCTAGCTTAGCACAATGAGAATGCAAAGTATATGTAGCGCGAATCAAGGGCTTAGATTTCTAATTCATTTTGCACTATTCTACTTTAAACTTTAATACTCTTTTTCAGCGCCACACCTGTGAGCGTACCCAGCTTCACCACCTGCTCGGGCGTAGCGCTGGCCACCACTTGGCCGCCGGCTTTGCCGCCTTCGGGGCCTAGGTCTAGTATCCAGTCGGCTTCCGCTATGACGTCTAGGTCGTGCTCTATAACCAACACGCTGTGGCCAGCGTTGACCAAGCGGTGCAGCACATGGATGAGTTTGTCTACGTCGGCCATGTGAAGGCCCACGGTGGGTTCGTCTAGTACGTAGAGGGTGTGCGGGGCTTTGTTGCCGCGCTTGCCTACTTCGTCTCGCACCTTGGTGAGCTCGGTCACCAGCTTGATGCGCTGCGCTTCGCCACCGCTTAAGGTGGGTGAGGGTTGGCCCAAGGTGAGGTAGCCCAGGCCTACGTCTTTGAGCAGTTGCAGAGGGTGGGCTATGGAGGGCATGGTTTCAAAGAAGCCCACTGCTTCGTCTACTTCCATTTTGAGCACATCGCCTATGCTTTTGCCGCGCCAAGTTACGGCCAAAGTTTCGGGGTTGAAGCGCGCGCCGTGGCAGGCTTCGCAGGGTACTTTTACATCTGGCAGGAAGCTCATTTCTATGGTTCTTAAGCCTTGACCTTCGCAGGTGTGGCATCGGCCTTCGCCTGTGTTGAAGCTGAACCTACCTGCCGCATAACCCCTTGCCTTTGCCTCTAATGTTTCGGCGAATAATTTTCTAATGGTGTCCCAAAAACCGATGTAGGTGGCGGGGCAGCTGCGAGGGGTTTTGCCAATGGGGGTTTGGTCTACTTCTAGAACGCGGTCTATGGCTTCGAAGCCTTTGAGTTGTGTGCAGCCGGTGAGTTGGGGAAACTTGCCTGCAGCTTGTTCGTCTCTGCCAGCTTTGGTGGCGCGTTGGCTTACGTGGGTTTGCACGTTGGCTAACAACACGTCTCGTGCCAGCGTAGATTTGCCAGAGCCGCTTACGCCTGTTACGGCTACTAGGCGTTGGAGAGGAATTTGAACGTTGACGTTTTGTAGGTTGTGGAGGTTGGCGCCTTTTAGTTCAAGCCAGTTGAGTGGGTTCTGCATTGACCTTCTGGCTTGCAGCGGGTGCTTCATGGCGTGCAGCAAGTATTTGCCTGTTTGCGAATCTGCTGCGCCGGTAATGTCTTTCACGCTGCCTTGCGCTACCAGCCTTCCTCCGCGCTTGCCGGCGCTGGGGCCAATGTCGATGATGTGGTCTGCGCGCCGAATGGTATCTTCGTCGTGCTCTACCACCACCAGTGTGTTGCCTTTGTCGCCTAGCTTGTGAAGTGCGTTGAGCAATATTTGGTTGTCGCGTGCGTGCAGTCCAATTGTGGGTTCGTCTAGCACGTAGCACACGCCTTGCAAGTTGCTGCCCAGTTGGGCGGCCAGCCTAATGCGCTGCGCTTCGCCGCCGCTCAGGGTGGGTGCGCCGCGGTCTAGGGTGAGGTAGCCCAAGCCTACTTCTTCTAAGAACTCTAGGCGGCTTTCAATTTCTGGCAGCAGGTCGCGTGCTATGTCTTGTTCGCGTTGCGTTAGTTCGTTGGCTTTGCTTGCATTTCCTTTCGCCAGGCTTTGCACCCACTTGCGCACATCCGTTACGCTCATGCTGGCAATGTCGGTAATGGGCAAATGTTGTGTGGTGAACTTCACATGGCGCGCTGTGGCGTTAAGGCGCGTGCCTTCGCAGTGCGGGCACACGTGTTCTATGAGGTCTTCAATTTCTGGCTCGGCAAAACTTTGCTCACGGCCTTTGTTGTCGTCGTCTCTTATAGAGTCGTCAAACACTTTGCGCTGGTCTTTGGTGAGTTGCACACCCGTGCCCACACACTCGGGGCACCAGCCGTGTTTGCTGTTGTAACTAAACAGGCGCGGGTCTAGTTCGTTGTATGACGTGCTGCACACGGGGCAGGCGCGGAGTGTGGAGAACACTTGCAGTTTGCCAATGTGGGATGTTTGGGGAAATGCTTCTGGCTTTTCTAGCTTGGTGCCTTGGGTCCTTAGGTTTTCGGCCTCTTGCATGGCTTCTTGCAGGCCATCTAGTTGGCTAAGCACATGCACTACGCCTTTGCCTAGCTCCAAAGTTTTGGTGAGTGCTTCACGCAGTTGTTTTTCTTGATCGGCGCTTACTTTGAGGCTGGCCACTGGCAGCTCTATGGTGTGTTCTTTGAAACGGTCAATGCGCGGGAAGTTTGTGGTGGGCAAGAAATTGCCATCTACCCTTAAGTGTGTGTAGCCGCGTGGCCGCGCCCAATCGGCTAGCTCGGTGTACACACCTTTGCGGTTCATGACCAAAGGCGCCAGCAAACCAATGTGCTGGCCCTTGAAGTTTTTAAGCAACTGCGCTGCAATGCTGTCGGGCGTTTGAGGTTGCACTGCGGCGTTGTCGTGAATGCAATGTTGCGTGCCTAGCTTCACGTATAAAAGTCTGAGGAAGTGCCACACTTCTGTGGTGGTGCCTACGGTGCTTTTGCGGCCGCCGCGTGAGAGGCGTTGCTCAATGGCCACTGTGGGGGGAATGCCGTATACCGCGTCTACTTCTGGCCTTCCGGCTGGTTGCACGATGCTGCGTGCGTAGGCGTTGAGACTTTCTAAGTATCTGCGTTGGCCTTCGTTGAACAGAATGTCGAAAGCCAATGTTGATTTACCCGAACCGCTGACGCCGGTGATGACGTTGAATTGGCCCCTTGGAATATTCACACTCAAGTTCTTGAGGTTGTGCTCTTTGGCATTAACAATCCGAATACTATTTTGCTCAGCCAATTCAGCGGGTGATCGGGTTGCGCCGGGTAACGATTTCGTGTCAGCGTATGAGGCACCCGGCGTAACCCGGTCGCCCGATGAATTGGCGACCTCAGAAGTCTTCAGCAACCCACCCAACTCCCCCATGGCTTCAGCGTACTCGCGTAAAGCCAAAGCAGTATGCGAAGTAGCGTGATTTCTCACATCCTCAGGCATCCCTTCAGCCACCACATACCCACCAGCATCACCACCTTCAGGACCCAAATCAATCAACCAATCACTTGCTCTAATAACGTCAAGGTTGTGCTCAATCACAATGAGCGAATGACCACCTTCAAGCAGCTTGCGCAACGCCCGCATCAGCTTGGCAATGTCATCAAAATGCAGCCCCGTTGTAGGCTCATCGAATAAAAACAGAGTGCCCTTCTTAGCCAAAGACTGCTTGCTAGAAGTAGCCGTCTTGGCCGCCCCCGCCAAGAACCCCGCCAACTTCAAACGCTGCGCCTCACCGCCCGACAAAGTGGGCACTGGTTGGCCTAGCTTTACGTATTCGAGGCCAACATCTATGATGGGCTGCAGCGCGCGAATCACATCCCGGTCTTGCGCAAACAAAGCGGCCGCTTCGCTCACTGTGAGGTCTAACACATCCGCCACATTGAGGTGCCTAGACTTGATGCTGCCCATGGCCTGCCGCTCAATTTTGATCTCCAAAATTTCGGGCCTATAACGCTTGCCATCGCAATCGGGGCAACGCAAATACACGTCGCTCAAAAACTGCATCTCTACGTGCTCAAAACCAGAACCACCACAGGTGGGACAACGACCATCGCCACTGTTAAAGCTGAACTTAGAAGCCGTGTAGCCGCGCTGCCTAGACAAAGGCGCCACTGCAAAAATTTCTCTAATGGCATCCCACGCTCCCACATAACTCACAGGGTTGGAGCGCGCCGTTTTGCCAATGGGCGATTGGTCTACAAACACCACGTCGCTTAAATGATCGGCGCCCAGCAGCCTGTCGTGTGCGCCCGATGTTTCGGTGCTCTTGCCAAAGTGCCTGAGCAGTGCGGGGGCCAGCACGTCTTGAATCAAACTCGATTTGCCCGAGCCACTCACGCCGGTAACGCACACCAAGCGCTGCAAGGGGAATTCGATGGAGACGTTTTTGAGGTTGTGCTCCTTCGCGCCTTCTAAGATGAGGCGTGGCGTGTTGTCTGTGACCAAGCGCTTAAAGCCCATGCCCACTTGCTTGCGGCCGCCCAAATAATCGCCGGTGAGGGTGTGTGTGTTTTTGAGGTCTTGCGTGCTGCCGTCAAACACAATGTGCCCGCCCTTCTCGCCGGGGCCGGGGCCCATGTCAATCATGCGATCTGCCGCCAGCATTACCGCTGGGTCGTGCTCTACTACGACTAAGGTGTTGCCAGCGTCTCTGAGTCGATGCATGGCTTGCGTGATGCGGCTCATGTCGCGGGGGTGCAGGCCTATGCTGGGCTCGTCTAAGACGAACAATGTGTTGACTAGGGATGTGCCCAAGGCTGTGGTGAGGTTGATGCGCTGCACTTCGCCGCCGCTTAAGGTGCGACTTTGGCGGTCTAGGGTGAGGTAGCCAATGCCTACGTCGCAGAGGTATTTGAGGCGGTTGGTAATTTCTTCAAGGAGGAGTTTGAGGGCTTGGGCTTCGCCGTTGAGTTTGTGGGCGAGTTCTTGGTTGGCGATGGAAGCTGCTGCGCTTTTGTCATTTTCTAAAGTGGCGCTGGCAGTCATTCGATCGAAGAAACTTCGCAGCTTGTCGATGGGCATGATCATGAGGTCGTGCAGGCTCAGGCCGGGCAAGGCTTCTAGTTGTTGCCTTGTCCACTTCACGCCTTTGGGCATGAAGCGTTTTTCTTTGGGAAGTGATGCGTCAGCGTCCTGCTTGCTGCCAATGCGCCAAATGAGACTGTCGGTTTTAAGCCGCGCACCGCCGCAATCGCCGCACTCGGTGTAGCTGCGGTATTTGGACAAGAGCACGCGAATGTGCATCTTGTAGGCTTTGCTTTCGAGGTAGCCAAAGAAGCGGTGTACGCCGTACCACTGCTGGTTCCACTTGCCGTTCCAGTTGGGCGAGCCTTCTATGACCCACTGTTGTTGTTCTTTGGTGAGCTTGAACCAAGGCGTGTCGCGCGGAATGCCGGCGGCTTCGGCGTGGCGCATGAGGTCGTCTTGCGCTTCTTTCCAGGCGGGGGTTTGGATGGTTTTGATGGCTCCGGCTCTGAGCGTGAGCTTGTCGTTGGGAATGACCAGGCCTAGGTCTACGCCGATGACACGTCCGAATCCGCGGCATGTTTCGCAAGCGCCTACGGCGGAGTTGAAAGAGAACATGGAGGGCAGAGGTTCGGGGTAGCGCAGGTCGCTTTCGGGGCAGTGGAGGCCGGCGGAGAAGCGCCATAAGTCCGTCTGATCGCCTTCGGCGATGGCATAAACGTTTAAACGCCCTCCTCTTTTGAGGGCTACTTCAATGGCTTCAACTACCCTTGCCTTCTCAGCACTCCCTAACCTCAACCTATCAGCCACCACATCCAACACTTTGCGCGGACCAGTAGGTGTAGCCACTTCCCTCTCCGCTTGCACCTTGGTAAAGCCACTGGCTGACAGCCACTGCTCTACTTGTTCTGCAGTTGTATTGCCAGGCAACTCAACAGGAAATGTCAACACCAACCGCGGATCACCCGCAGCCTCCGCCCGCTTGTGCAGCTCTGCGTAAATAGATTCAGGCGTGTCGTGCTTTACCGGCTGCGCTGTGTGCTTGTCGTGCAAGTGGCCCAGCCTGGCGAATAAAAGTTTGAGGTGGTCATTCAGCTCAGTCATGGTGCCCACCGTAGACCGCGAGCTCCTCACCGGATTGGTCTGGTCAATGGCAATGGCCGGCGGCACGCCCTCCACCTTGTCTACCGCGGGCTTGTCCATGCGGTCTAAAAACTGCCTGGCATACGCGCTGAATGTCTCAACATAACGCCGCTGCCCTTCGGCATACAACGTGTCAAACACCAAACTAGACTTCCCCGACCCACTGGGCCCCGTGACCACAGTGAGCTCGCCCGTGCGGATGTCCAAATCAATGTTCTTGAGATTGTGCTGACGAGCACCGCGAATCTTGATCAAACCGTTAGACATACATGCAAGCTTTAAGGGTAGAGGCCCAACATTCTAGGCTTGGAGCAGCCGATTGGGTCATTTAATTGGGATCAGATCAACATTAATTTGTTCAAATTAATGTTGATCTGACCCCAATTAAATTGTTCGCCCTTGCAACTGAATGCATGAGCCACAAACGAATGTAAGGCGCAAACTTGTGTTTGGTTAGACAAAAGGGAATAGATGGCCATTTCCATTTAATGCATCTACAATAAATGGAACTTCAAATAACATGGGATCAAGACAAAAGACAAAGCAATTATTCAAAGCACGGGCTAGATTTTGTTCACGCTACTGAGGTTCTTCAATCAATTTATTGCCTCAATTTGCTTGTCCATCTGAAGGGAGAAGATCGCGTTGTCTCGTATGCCTACGCAATGAATTACCTCTGTGTTGTAACGCTCATCCATACAAACCGCCATGAACAAATCAGAATCATCAGTTTTCGAAAAGCGAGTCAAAAAGAAGCTGACTTCTACTTCAAGTGGCTCGCAAACGAATGGCTTGAGCCGTGAAGAAATTTTGCGGGCATTAAAAACGCAAAAGCCGAATGAGTTTTATGTTTGGGATGGCAAAAGCGAAGACGACAAGCCGCTTACGCCAAAAGAAATGGCCGATGGCATGCTGGCTTATAAAAAAAGAGGCCGTCCTTTCAGTGCTACGACCAAAAAACAAATTGCAATCCGACTTGATCCTGAAGTGCTTGAAGCTTTTCAAAAAAATGGCCCGGGTTGGCAGACACGAATCAACAATGCGCTGAAGGACTGGTTGCAGCAGCATGAACACTGATCGAAACACCAATGTCTTTAATTGTTTGTTGACAGTAACACCCGCTTTTGGCATAAGAGTTCGACCCCAAGACTCGACACCTACTTCTCCTTGGAACACATGAGAATTTCTACAGAGATTTCAAGCGATAAAAAATAAATGACCCACTTAAAAGAACTTCTTCAAAAGTACCGCAATGAAGTAATTGTGGGCGTCATAGTTTTCTTGGCCTTGGTGTTTCGGGACTTGATTGCGTCTTTGATCGGCGCTTGAACAATTGGGGTCAGATCAACATTAATTTGTTCAATCAAAGGAGATAAATGTTGATCTGACCCCAATTGCTTCAATGCAAGCTAACTCGATGCATCACACCAAACCTCTTGCAAAGCATCTCAAGTCTTTTGTCTAAGGTCCATAAATCCACATAAGGACTGATGACTGTCGAGGCAAGCAACATCAGATCAACGATGCCGCATCCAAGACCATGGAGTCTTTCAAATTCTATAAAGTTTCTGACTTCACTCAACGTAGCCTGGTTAGCCTTTTGCAAAAACTCAACCTTGCTCAACGTTTGAATTCTTGGAAGTGTCAGTGAACCACAAGATAACTCTGCAAGCACCATAGGATGCGTGAGAGCTCTGTCGTTTTCAATCAAGTCAACAAGTGCTTCATTTCGCACTCGAAAATGAGAAACCCAAACTGAGGTGTCAATCAAAACGCCTCTCACTTTACGTTTGTCCACGCTGTCTAGGGATGTCCTGCATGTTGGGATTGGATCCGCCCAATGCAGACAGGCGCTTGCCCATTTCCACACGAACAAATGTATTCAATGCCTCTTGAATTAGCTTGGTACTGTCAACGGTTGGACCCGCAAGTTCGAGCGCTTTTGCATACAACTCATCATCAATCGTGACTGTCGTTTCCATGGTCGCACCTTGAAGCAATATTGACTTCATGGTACCGCTAATGCCAATGTGTAAGAAGTGTATTTTTGTAAATTCACATATCGCCTTTTTTGAATCAGATGTCATCTTGAAGCCAAGAAGAAGCCAACACAACTTTTTGCAATCAGTCGTAAGAAAAAATAATTGGGGTCAGATCAACATTAATTTGTTCAACCGGAGGGGGATAAGGGCTGAGGGGGCTGACGATTTCTGGTACTCCAGTATGAGGAAGCCCCCTCAGCCCTTATCCCCCTTCGGTTGCAAATTAATGTTGATCTGACCCCAATTATTCGAAGAAACCTCCCTCATTCTTCAACCCTCTTAACTAGAAATTATTATTGATCTGACCCCAATTGAATTAAAAATGAACTAAGCTCGCAGCAATTAATTGTGATCTGACCCCAATTGTTTTCGGGAGACTGCATGACTGAAGTGGTATCGGACATCGAGGACAAGCCGGCTCAGGGTTTGCCTTTCAAAGCAACTACAACGGCAGTTGCAGTTGCAAGCTTCTTAGCAGCTTGCGGTGGTGGAAGCTCTTCGCCTGCACCCCCTGCCATCAGCGACAAAATCACCTTTGCTACCGACTACGCCGCAGCACGCTTCCTTCAACATGCACAATTTTCCAGCTCTGAAACAGAAATAGCAGCCGTCAAAAGCATGGGCGCAAGCGCTTGGCTCGACGCACAAATGGGCCTGCCCTCCAGCACTGGCGGCTGGGACTGGCTCACAGCGCGGGGCTACAGCGCCATCGACAGCAACAAGTTTTATGAAATGGACTACCACGCCAACTACATGGCCTGGAACCAAATATTGGCATCGCCCGATGGCGTGCGCAGACGCATGGCGCTGGCTTTGTCGGAGTTTTTTGTGGTGGGCATTTCCGGCGTGTCCACCCTGAGCTGGCCCCAATTTGCCATGGCGCACTACTGGGATATTTTGTGCAACAACGCATTCGGCAACTACCGCAAATTGCTAGAAGACGTCACGCTTAGCATTGCCATGGGCGAGTTTTTAAACACGCTGGGCAACCAAAAAGAAGACGTTGCCACTGGCCGCTTGCCCGATGAAAACTATTCTCGCGAAGTGATGCAACTCTTCACCATCGGCTTGCAACAACTCAACCTAGACGGCACCGTGGTGAAGGTAAATGGCGCGCCGGTAGATTCTTTCACTCAATCGGATGTGTCCAATTTGGCTCGCGTATTCACAGGTTACCAAGCCGACGACTCCGAAGGCTTTTTTGACAGCGTGGATACGCCTTCGTACCGAGTGCGCAAAGTGGGCTACACGCGCCGCCCTATGAAATTGAACGCAAACCGCCACTCCATGCTGGAGGCCAGGTTTTTAGGCGCGGTGGTGCCGGCGGGCACCGAGGGTTCTGCAGCATTGAAGATTGCTTTAGACACTTTATTTCAACATCCCAACGTTGGCCCTTTCTTTGGCCGACAAATGATTCAACGTTTGGTATGCAGCAACCCATCGCCCGCCTACGTGGGCCGCGTGGCCGCTGTGTTCAACAACAACGGCAAGGGCGTGCGGGGCGATTTGGCGGCGGTGTTCAAAGCCATCTTGACAGACACCGAGGCCACCGATGAAGCGGGTTTAAGCAACCCCAGCTTTGGCAAATTGCGTGAACCCATGGTGCGCATTGCACAGTGGGGGCGCACCTTCAAAATAAAATCTATCAAGGGCACTTGGAAAATTGGCAACCCCAATTTTTCGGCTGTGAATGCACTGGGCCAAAGCCCCTTGCAAGCACCATCTGTGTTCAATTTCTTCCGGCCTGGCTATGTGCCGCCCAACACGGCAATGGCGGCCTTGCAATACACCGCGCCCGAATTTCAATTGGTGAACGAAAGCACCACGGCGTCGTACATCAACTATTTGCAAGACAACTTGATCAACGGCATGTGGGTTCGGGCGCCCGAGTTAATTACCTCGCCTGAAAACCCCACCGCCACCGATGGGCCCGACATCGTGCCCGATTACAGCGCCGAAATTGCATTGGTTGGCAACCCGCAGGCTTTGTTTGCCCGACTCAACATGCTGCTGTGCGCGGGGCAACTTTCGGATGCCACCCTGAAAGACATGACAAGTGTTTTTGCGAACGAGCCCACCACTTCAAGCAGCAGCGACAACAGCAAGCGCGCTTATGTGGCCAAAGCCATCATGTTTGTGATGTGCTGCGCTGAATATTTGGTTCAGAAATAACCATGCCCAACAAAGCTCTTGATATGAACACTATCGATTCAAATTCACGGCGCAATTTTTTGCGGCAAGCAGGACAACTCTCCCTAACGGGCATGGCAGCTCCGTGGTTGGCCAACTTGGCCGCAATAGGTGATGCAGCCGCATTTTCTGCATCCGATTACAAAGCCATCGTTTGTGTATTTTTGTTGGGCGGCAACGACTACGCCAACACCGTGGTCACTTACGACAACGACAGCTACGCCAAATACTTCGCCATTCGCGCGGCAGGCTCGGGCAGTAACACATCTGGGGTGGTGTTGTCTCAATCGGCACTGGCCGCCACCGAGCTCAAACCCACGCAAGCACTTGCAGGCAGAAGAAAGTACGCATTGCATCCCAGCATGCCGGGCCTGACGCAGCTTTTCAATTCAGGCAAAGCCGCAGTGCAACTGAATGTAGGCCCCTTGGTAGTGCCCTTAACTCGCGCGCAATACAACAGCCCAGACCGACAAAAATACCCGCTGCCGCCCAAACTGTTTTCACACAACGACCAGCAGTCTGTGTGGCAATCGTCTGCGGCGGAAGGCTCAACGGTGGGATGGGGTGGGCGCTTTGGCGACGTGGCCATGAGCAACAACGCCAACTCGCTCTTCACCTGCATTTCTTTGTCGGGCAACAATGTGTTTTTGTCGGGCAACAGCGCATTGCAATACCAATGCAGCACCAAAGGCGCCATTCCGGTCAACCCTGCCACCAGCTACTTTTTTAACCAGCCCGAACTCAAAACAGCCTTCATGCAAATGCTGCAAAAGAGCAGCCCGCACATGTTGGAGAATGAGTACAACACCGTGATGAAGCGCGGCATCAACGCGCAATCGGTGGTGTCGCAGGGCATGGCGGGCGTGTCTTTGAGCACCCCCTTTCCAAGCGGCAACAATTTGGCCGACCAGCTTAAAACGGTGGCCCAGCTTATTGGCGCTCGGTCGAGCTTAGGAGCCAAACGCCAGGTCTTCATGGTCACATTGGGTGGTTTTGACTTGCACGATTACTTAGACACGCGACATGCACCCCTGATGCAAAAAGTGGACGAGGCCATGACGGCTTTTTACAAAGCCACCGTGGAGTTGGGGGTGGCCAATCAAGTGACCAGTTTTACGGCATCCGATTTTGGCCGCACACTAACCTCCAACGGCGACGGCTCAGATCACGGCTGGGGCTCGCATCACTTTGTGGTGGGAGGCGCCGTGAAAGGTGCCGCTTTTTACGGCACACCACCCCCTGTGAGCGTGGGCGACACTTCAGCCCCCGAAGACCAATGGCACGTAGGCCAAGGCCGCTTGCTACCCACCACCTCCGTAGACCAATATGCCGCCACACTGGCCAAGTGGTTTGGCGTAAGCCCCACCGAACTACCCTCGGTTCTGCCCAACCTCAAAAACTTTGGCAGCCCCGCATACCCCGTAGATTTGGGATATTTCTGAACAATTAAAGCATCGCCAGCAGTCTAGGCACGAAGATGATGCCGCCAACAGCTGCGGCGCCTATGCTGAAAATCAAAACACCAGCAGCTGCAGCGTCTTTGGCTTGGCCTGCGGTTTCTTGCCATTCGGGGCTGGCCACATCAACCGCTTTTTCAATGGCAGTATTCAAAGCCTCTGCGCCCATCACGGATGCCACCGCAAAAAACACCGCCACCCACTCCAAGACAGAGATCTGAAAATACACACCCAAACCAATGGCCAATGCAGTAGCCATCAAATGAATTTGCGCATTAGGCTCTGCAAACACCACCTTAAGACCCCGCACAGCATGGCAAAAAGATTGCAAACGGGAGATTGATTTTTGAGACATGTCTTTCCTGTTTGGCTTGGCACGTCTAGGGGGTGGATTAGAACAATGGTTTTTGCCACAACAACGCAACGCCCGATTTGCCGGGCATGAACGACACCGCACCCCCCGCAATAGGCCGCGTGAAATACTCAGCCGCGGCATAACCCAAACCAGCCCCTACCAACACATCTTTGGCGTAATGCTTGTCGGCTTTGACCCGGGCCAAAGCGGTGAAGCCCGCTACTGCGTAAAGATAAGGCGAAGCCTCGGAGGCGTAGCGTTTGTCGATGAACCTCGCCGCCGCAAAAGCGATGGCCGTGTGGCTAGAAGGAAAACTGTCTTTGCCGGAACCATCGGGCCGCTGTTCGTGAATAAGTGACTTGAGCGCTGTATCAGCCGCCAAGGTAGCGCCCAAAGTGTAGGTGAGCTCTTTGACGCCCTGCGAGTCGCCTTTGCCAAACGCAGTGCCAGCCGCCAAAAGCGGCAAGCCAACAGCCAGTGCATCTGACAAATGGCCCCAAGTTTGCACACCGCCAGCATTTGCAACACCCGCCACAGTGATTGCGAAAAAAAGAACAAGGGCTTTGGCTGACTTCATGTATTGAGAAATCGTTTGGGTAAACACGAATTCTCACACGAAAGCTAGCAACGCCACTCTTTTCAAGTCAGTCAATTACTTGCTAGCAGGCGCTGGTGCTGCAGCGGGCGTAGTTGCAGGCGTAGTTGCCGGTGCAGCAGGAGTCGCATCAGCAGCCGCTGGAGCAGCCGGAGCAGCAGCAGGTGCTGGTGCCGGTGAGTGCACTGCCTCAGCACCGTGCTTCTCACCACTCATGTCCAAACTATCGCCACCTTTAGAGATGACATACAAAGCCAGGCCGGCGAACACAATAAATCCAACTACTAATTTCCACATAGGTTTTCTCCAGTAAAGTTTTTTAATTGGGGTGATTTAAATGGGGTCAGATCAACATTAATTTGGTCAATCAAAGGAGATAAAGGGTAAGGGGGGCTCAAATAAGTGGGGTCAGATCAACATTAATTTACTTACTGCATAGTTCATCAATGATCACAAAAAATTAATGTTGATCTGACCCCATTTATTTGTAAGCCCCCCTTACCCTTTATCTCCTTTGATTGGAAATTAATGTTGATCTGACCCCATTTAAATCACCCCAATTAAAAAAAGCCCTCGGTTAGGAGGGCTTCCAGATTAATCGTTGGCGTAAATGTCAACGTCTTTGGTTTCCTTGATGAACAAGCCACCAATGACCACCGTTGCGCCAGCAATGATGATGGGGTACCACAAACCGTTGTACATATTGCCGGTTTGGGCCACGATTGCGAAAGCAGTTGTAGGCATCAAACCACCGAACCAACCGTTGCCGATGTGGTAGGGCAAAGACATGGATGTATAACGAATGCGTGTGGGGAACATTTCTACCAACATGGCAGCAATAGGACCGTACACCATGGTAACCAAAAGCACCAAGTAAGTCAGGATGATGATCACAGTGACCTTGTCAAACTTGGCCATATCAGCTTTGACAGGGTAGTTGGCCGCTTTCAAAGCAGCGCCCAAGTTAGAAGCCAAGAGCGTTGTACCCGCAGTTTTCTCGTTGCTCAAATCTTTGACAGACTTGGTGGCAGCTTCAATGGCTTTGGCATCCTTGGTTTCTGCAGCATTCAAAGCAGCCAATTTTTCTTCGGCTTTGGCTTTGGCAGCAGCGATGTCTTCAGCAGAGTACTTGACGTTCACCACAGTCTCGCCCACCTTGATCACAGCGGGGGTGCCAGCGGGCGCCACAATGTTTTCATAGGACACAGACGCACTGGCCAAACGTTGCTTGGCAATGTCGCAAGAAGAAGTGAACTTCTTGGTACCTGTGGGGTTGAACTGGAATGAACACTCAGCTGGATCGGCTGTAACAGTAACCTTTGAAGCTTGTTGAGCTGCGTGCAAATCAGGATTGGCTGCTTTGGTCAGCGCTTCAAAGACTGGGAAGTAAGTGACCACAGCCAACAAACAACCAGCCAAGATCAAAGGCTTGCGGCCAATCTTGTCAGACAAGGTGCCGAAAATCACGAAGAAAGGCGTACCAATGATCAAGGAGATGGCCACCATGATGTTGGCAGTAGCGCCGTCTACTTTGAGCGCTTGCGTCAAGAAGAACAAAGCGTAGAACTGACCAGAGTACCAAACCACAGCTTGACCCATGACCAGACCAAACAAGGCCAAGATCACAATTTTCAAGTTTTTCCACTGACCGAAAGATTCAGACAAAGGTGACTTAGATGTTTTGCCTTCTGATTTCATTTTCACGAAAGCAGGTGACTCGTTCATGCTCAAACGAATGTACACAGAAATAATGAGCATGATGACGGAAACCAGGAACGGAACGCGCCAGCCCCAATCGGCAAAAGCCTCTTCACCCACGATAGTGCGTGTGCCCAAAATCACCATGAGTGACAAGAACAAGCCCAATGTGGCGGTGGTTTGAATCCACGCTGTGTAAGCACCGCGTTGACCTGCAGGCGCGTGCTCGGCCACATAAGTAGCAGCACCACCGTACTCACCACCCAAAGCCAAACCTTGCAACAAGCGCAAGCAAATGAGGATGACGGGAGCGGCCACGCCAATGCTGGCGTAGTTGGGCAAGATGCCCACAATGAAAGTGGACACACCCATGATCAGGATGGTGACCAAGAAGGTGTACTTGCGACCAATCATGTCGCCCAAGCGGCCAAAGAAAATGGCACCGAAAGGACGGACGATGAAACCGGCGGCAAAAGCCAACAGCGCAAAAATGAAGGCAGAACCTTCGTCCAAGCCGCTGAAGAATTGTTTCGCAATAATTGCGGCGAGTGAACCGTAGAGGTAAAAGTCATACCACTCGAACACGGTGCCCAAAGAAGAAGCGAAAATCACCTTCTTCTCTTCGCCTGTCATGGGGCGGTTTTCTGTTGTTGCCATAGAGCTGTCTCCAATAAATAGCCCTCGACACGAAGGCTTGGGGCGATTCTTGGGGCTGGCTCTGACCCCCCTCTGACACCAAACCAACAGGGGCTGACAGACCTAGGTGAAACCCTTGGTTTTTATTTCTCATTGTGATAAATATCGCAGATTAAGGGTAAACACTTATTTCTGAAGATACCCCTACCCGCCGAAATATGTTCAAGTGATGCTCATGAGTGAGCACCCATCCAACTTACCTCACGAGACTTCACAGCCTCTTTCTGCCACAGAGTTTGCAGCCCGCGTGAATCGCTTGCGCCTCGTACTGCTTGTGATTTGGGGCAGCGTGACGTTTTGTGTGGCGTTTTTTGCGCGTGATTTGAACTTCACGTGGCTAGACAGGCCCTTTGGCTTTTGGATGGCGGCGCAAGGCTCGGTGCTGATGTTTTTGGCCATCACCTGGATTTATGCCTTGTTGGTCAACCGCTGGGAACAACAAACGCAGCGCTAACTACTTGGCGGCAGGCGCCCTTCGAATGCCCACGGGCAACTTGCCCGCATCGCGCCAATCGGCACTTTCAAACCACACATCGCCTTCTAGGTAGGCGCGCAGCATGGGTAGCGCATCGTTGCCCCAAAACACTTGGCCATTTACCACCATGCTGGGCACGCCAAACAAACCCAAATCGATGGCTTGCTGAGTTTGCTGCTGCAAGAGTTGCTTTACTTCTGCCGACTGCGGATCTTGAAAACTCACACCAGGCTGACTAAACAAATGCGCCTGCAGTGTGGCCAAACGGTCTGGGTCGGTGGCTTCAAGCCCATCGCACCACACGTGTTTGAAAATTGTTTCCACCACATAGCGATTGGGTTGGCCCTGCTGATTGATGCCAGATGCAGCCACAGCCAAACGCAATAAGGCCAAAGAATTGAAGGGGTGCGCAGCAGGCATTTGCAAATCGGTACCTTGCTGCTTGGCCTGCCACATCACTTGCCGATAGGTCCAGTCGCGCTTGCCAGGAATTTCGGCAGGGCCCAATTGGCCATGGTGTTTGAGCATGGCACCAAACACCACCGGGTGGTAATGCACGCGATGGCTAACGCCTGCTAAGGCTTTGGGCAAAGCCTGAAACGCCAACCACGCATAGGGCGAAATGAAGTCGAAATAAAAATGAATTTCTTTCATGTGCCAGACAGTCGTTCTGCACAACGCACTTGAATGCGCTGCCAAACTTGGCGCTGCTGTGCGCTGGGCATTTGGCCCCAAGCACCTATTTCTTCAATGTTGCGCAAGCAGCCTTCACACAAACCCAGCGTGGGGTGCACCACACAAACCGACACGCAAGGTGATGGCACATGTGCAGAATCAGAAGCCAAGACCTGCTCGGCTTTGAGTTGCAGTCTGCTCAGTGCGCTCATGGTGTGCTCATGCTTTGAGCATGGCCGTAGCCACGCGCGAGCCCGACTTGCGTTGTAAAAAATCGCTGATGAATGCGCCAGCGGCCACCAACTTTTGAAGGTCAATGCCTGTTTCAATGCCCATGCCGTGCAGCATGTACACCACGTCTTCGGTGGCCACATTGCCTGTGGCGCCCTTGGCATAAGGGCAGCCCCCTAAGCCCGCCACCGACGCATCGTATTGCCACACACCCATTTCCAAACTGGCCAGCGTGTTGGCCAAAGCTTGGCCATACGTGTCGTGAAAATGTCCGGAGATATCGTTCAGGTGGTAGTGCTTGAGTGTGGCCTCCATGGCGGCTTGCACTTTGCGCGGCGTTCCCACGCCAATGGTGTCGGCCACGCCTATATGTTGTACGCCAATGCTCTTCATGAGTTTGGCCAAACGCTCAACGCTGGCAGGCGGCACCTCGCCCTCATAAGGACAACCCACCACACACGACATAGCGCCGCGCACATAAATGCCGGCAGCGAGCGCTGCCTCAACCACAGGCGCAAAGCGTTGAATGCTTTCTTCAATGCTGCAGTTGATGTTCTTTTGGCTGAAGGCTTCGCTGGCCGCCGCAAACACCACAATTTCATCGGGCTTGCTTTGCGCAGCCGCTTGATAGCCTTGCATATTGGGCGTGAGCACCGAATAGCGCACATCGGCTTGGCGCTGAATGCCGGCCATGACTTCTGCGTTGTCGGCCATTTGCGGCACCCACTTGGGGCTGACAAAACTGGTGACCTCAATATCCTTCAAGCCTGCGGCCTGCAGGCGGTGCACCAGCTCAATTTTGACGGCAGCAGGCACGGCTTGCTTTTCATTTTGCAAGCCATCTCTGGGCCCTACATCGACCAATTTAACGCGTGAAGGAATTGACATACAGGCACTCTAACGAATTTTTAAAACTTTTGCACAGCGCGCCGCATAGAGGCACTGCTCAATAACCGCGAACCTTGTCGACGCGGCCCTCAATGAACTGGCCGGCATAGACCGCTTTGATTTTGCTGGCAATTTGCGCCACACTTTCTTCGCGCAAGGTGCGAGCGGAAGTGTGCGGCGTGACCACAATTTTGGGGTGCTTCCAAAATGCGTGCTCTGCAGGCAAGGGCTCCACCCGAAACACATCGAGTGTGGCGCCAGCCATGTGGCCTTGGTCTAGCAAATTGATCAAGTCTTGGTCGACCAAGTGTTTGCCGCGCGCCACATTAATCAGGTATGCCCCTGCTTGTAGCTGAGACAAATTGGCGTGGTTCAGAATGTTTTCGGTATCTGGCGTGAGGGGCAACAAATTGACCAACACCTTGCTGGCTTTTAAAAACGCTGGCAACTGCTCAAGCCCCGTGTAGCTGGTCAGCCCCGGCAGTTGTTTAGGAGAGCGGCTCCACACATTGACTGGAAATTCAAACTGCTGAAGCGCTTGGGCCACCTTGCTGCCCAACACGCCTGCGCCCAAAACACCCACTGGAAATTCTGCGCGCCAAGCGGGCTTGCGATAAGACCAACGCTGCTCTACTTGGTCTTTGTCATAGTGATTGAATTCGCGGAAATACCGAATGACCGCATGGCACACATACTCGGCCATTTGCACCGACATACCGGCATCGTTCAAGCGCACAATGTTGAGGCTGGCTGGCAGGTTCAACTTGAGCAGGGCATCGACGCCAGCGCCAATGTTGAACAAGTTTTGCAATTGGGTTTGCTCATCAATGAAGCTTTGCGGTGGCGACCACACCACGGCATGGTCGGCCAGCTTGGGGGTTTGGCCGGGCGTGGCGGCTTGCCACTCCCAAATGTCAACGCCTGGTAGGGCTTGCCTGAAAGCTTCGAGCCAAGGCTCTGCTTTGGTGTTGGTGCAGCAAAATGCGATTTTCATAGAACAGTCTTAGTTTGTGCTTAGTTTACGCAAGCTTCAGCAACTCTGCTCCCTCTGCAATTTGATCTCCTGGCGCGTACAACAACTCAGACACTTGGCCATCCTTGGGCGCGGTAATGGTGTGCTCCATTTTCATGGCTTCCATCACAGCCAATGTTTGTCCCGCCTTCACTTTGTCGCCCACCTTCACAGCAAAAGACACCACCTTGCCCGGCATGGGGGCTGCGAGACCGCCCTTGTCATCTTGCGCGCCTTCGGCATGTGCCAAGGGGTGAATGATGCGAATGCGCGTGGCGCCCGCTTGGGTAAACACATGGGCCAACTCGGATGGCTGGCCGGGCTTGCCATCTTGCAACACCACCTCGCTGGTGACGCGTTGGCCTTGCCATGTCACGTTCAGCACATTGGCCAATGCAGCGTTCAAAGCGTGATGCCCAGCACCTTGAGCCACCGTGAATGAAAAATGGTCGTGCTCGCCTTGCGCGCCCGGACCTGCAGCATCGCCCCATGTCAATTGCATGGCGCCGTCGTGCCCGTAATGCAACCATGCGGTGTGTGTGTTGCCTGCAAACTCAACAGGGAACCTGCGGCTGGTTTCGGCGTGCGTTTGCCATGCATCGCTTTTGCTGAACGGGTCATTGCCTTGCTTTGAATTTTCTTGATGCAAGGTGTGCGCCACCACAGCAGCGGCCGCCACATTCAAGCCCACGCGCTCTTGCTCAAACAAAACCTTGGCTTCGCGCGGAATGAGCGCAGTGTCCAAACGCGCTTCGGCAAACGAAGGACTGTGCACAACATGACGCAAAAATTGCACATTGGTCGACAAGCCCACCACTTGCGTTTGTGCCAAGGCTTGATCGAGCAAGGCCAAGGCTTGCTCGCGTGTGTCGCCGTGCACAATGAGTTTGGCCACCATGGAGTCGTAGTAAGGGCTAATGGTGTCGCCTTGTCGCACGCCATCGTCAAAACGCACCGTGCCGCGTTCAAAGGCAGTGTGGGCAGGCTTTTTATAAACCTGTAAATGACCAGTAGCAGGCAAGAAATTGTTGTCGGGGGTTTCAGCGCAAATGCGCGCTTCAATGGCATGGCCTGTGAGCTTGATTTGGTCTTGCTTGAGGGGCAACGGCTCACCGCTGGCCACGCGCAATTGCCACTCCACCAAGTCTAAGCCTGTAACGGCTTCAGTGACGGGATGCTCAACTTGCAAGCGGGTGTTCATCTCCATGAAGAAGAAGTTCATGTCGACTTGGCCTGTCGATTTGTTGTCGCGTTGCTCCACAATAAATTCAACGGTGCCAGCGCCCACATAATTCACGGCGCGTGCAGCGGCTACTGCGGCTTCGCCCATTTGTTTTCTGAACGCTTCGGTCATGCCAGGAGCAGGCGCTTCTTCCAACACTTTTTGGTGACGGCGCTGCACCGAGCAATCGCGCTCCATGAGGTACACGCAGTTGCCTTGCGTGTCGCCAAACACTTGAATTTCAATGTGGCGTGGGCGCTGCACATATTTTTCTATCAGCACCGCTTGGTCGCCAAAACTGTTTTGCGCTTCGCGTTGGCAAGAGGCCAAAGCTTCTGCAAAGTCTTCAGATTTTTCCACCGCTCGCATGCCTTTGCCACCACCGCCTGCGCTGGCTTTGATGAGCACAGGGTAGCCAATGCGATCGGCTTCACGCTTTAGCATGTCTGGGTTTTGATCTGAGCCGTGATAGCCCGGCACCAGCGGCACGCCCGCTTTTTCCATGAGTTGCTTCGACTCTGCTTTCAAGCCCATGGCTTGAATGGCCGATGCGGGCGGGCCAATGAACACCACGCCAGCTTTGGCACAAGCATCGGCAAAGGCTTCGTTCTCGCTTAAGAAACCATAGCCTGGGTGAATGGCTTGTGCGCCTGTGGCCTTGGCCGCTTCAATGATGGTTTCCCAGCGCAGGTAGCTGTCTTTGGGAGCGGAGCCGCCCACATGAATGGCTTGGTCGCAAGCGGCTACGTGTTTGGCGTTGGCGTCTGCATCGGAATACACCGCCACAGTTTGAATGCCCATGCGCTTGGCAGTGGCCGCCACTCGGCATGCAATTTCGCCGCGGTTGGCAATGAGGATTTTTTTGAACATGATCGGCCTGATTGTTAGGAGGTGGTCCACTGCGCGGGGCGTTTTTGCAAGAAAGACTGCAGGCCTTCTTTGCCTTCATCGCTGGCACGGATGTCTGCAATGCGGCGGGCGGTTTCTGCACGCAGTGCTTCATTGATGGGTTGGTTGGCTACGTCTTGCACCAAGCGTTTGCAGGCCCGCAAAGCTTGTGGGCCGTTACCGCACAAGGTGGCAACTATTTCAGCTACTTTGCTGTCGAGTGTTTCGGTTGTGCACAGCTCATGCACCATGCCCATGGCGTGCGCTTGCTCAGCCGAGAATCTTTCTGCCGTCACCATGTAGCGCTTGGCAGCTTGCGTGCCCATGGCGCGCACCACGTAAGGGCTGATGGTGCCGGGGAGCAAACCCAAGCGCGCTTCAGACAAACAGAAGGTGACGTTGTTGGAAGCAATGAGCACATCGCACACCGATGCCAAGCCCATGCCACCCGCATAGCAGTCGCCTTGCAAACGGCCCACGATGGGCACAGGGCATTGGTCCAAGGTCCAGAGCATGTCGGCCAGCTTTTGCGCATCGGCAAAGTTTTCGTCCCAACTGTAGCCCGACATAGCGCGCATCCAATTTAAATCTGCGCCTGCGCAAAAGGCTTTGCCATGGGCGCCCAATACGATGGCGCGCAATTCATTGACTTGGCCCAATTGACTAAAGGCTTCTGTGAGCTCGGCAATGACGTCATCGTTGAAGGCGTTGCGCACATCGGGTCGGTTAAGCCACACCTCGGCCACCCACTTGGAGGGGCGGCGAATGTCCAGTGTTTTTTCGGCAGCGGTCATAACGGATCTTTCTTTGAATCAGTAACGCTTGGCCACTTCGTCGAGCATCACTTCGGTGGCACCACCGCCAATGCCCAAAATGCGCGAGTCGCGCCACAAGCGTTCAATGGCGGTTTCGCGCATATAGCCCATGCCGCCATGAAACTGTTGGCAGGTTTGCACCACCTCATTCACCAGCTCGCCAGTGAGTGCTTTGAGCATGGACACTTCTTGCACGATGTCTTTTTCTTGCGTGACGCTCCACGCGCAGTGGTACATAAACTGCCTGGCCGCGCGAGTTTTGGCATCCAACATGGCCAAGCGTTGGCGGATCACTTGCTTGTCCCACAAGGTGCCGCCAAACGCAGGGCGTTGGCGCACGTAATCTAAGGTGAGTTCCAAAGCACGCGTGCAGTGGCCAATGGCCATAGCGCCCAAGGCAATGCGCTCGGTCTGAAAGTTTTTCATCACCGAGTAAAAGCCTTTGTTCTCTTCGCCCAACAAGTGATGCGCAGGAATGCGCACGTTGTCGAGCACCAACTCGGCTGTGTCGGACGACAACCAACCTGTTTTCTTAAGGGCACGGCCCACACTGAAACCAGGCGTGCCTTTTTCAACAATGAACATCGACATGGCATGGCGCGCATCACCCGTTTTGGCGGCAATGAAATACAAATCGGCGTGTACGCCATTGGTAATAAACATCTTGGTGCCATTGAGCACCCAGTGATCGCCATCTCGCTTGGCGGTGGTGCGAATGCCCGCCACGTCGGAGCCTGCGCCGGGCTCTGACACACCCACCGCCGTAATGCACTCACCCGAAGTGATGCGCGACATGTACTTGGCTTTTTGCGCCGCGGTGCCGGCATGGTGCAAGTGCGGGCTGGCCATGTCGGTGTGCACCAGCACGGTAATGATGAAGCCGGCAAAGGTAGATTGCGACAGGGCTTCGGCAAACACCAAGTTGGCCATGGCATCGGCACCGCCGCCGCCCAACTCGGGGTCGTACATCAAGCCGAGCAAACCGGCATCACCCATTTTTCGGAGTACTTCGCGCGGCACTTTGCCGTCTTGCTCCCATGCCTCGGCAAAGGGCTCTACTTCGCGTGCAATGAACTTGGCCACCTGATCGCGCAGCAGGGTGTGCTCGGGGGTGGTGTAGATGTTGTCAAAGGTGTAGGTCATGCTTTGCTTTCTAAGTGCTGTGCTGACTAAAACATCACATGCGGAAAATGCCGAACTTGGTGTCTTCGATGGGCGCATTCAAAGATGCCGACAAGCCGAGCGCCAACACACGGCGTGTATCGGCGGGATCAATCACACCGTCGTCCCACAAGCGCGCACTGGCGTAATAGGGGTGCGACTGATGCCCAAACTGTTCCAAGATAGGTTGCTTGAAAGAAGCTTCTTCTTCGGCACTCCAAGCACCACCGCGCGCTTCAATGCCATCGCGCTTCACGGTGGCCAACACGCCGGCAGCTTGCTCGCCGCCCATCACGCAAATGCGCGCGTTGGGCCACATCCACAAAAAGCGCGGGCCAAAGGCGCGGCCACACATGCCGTAGTTGCCCGCACCAAAACTGCCGCCAATGATGATGGTGAACTTGGGCACCTTGGCTGTGGCCACAGCGGTAACCATCTTGGCGCCATTGCGTGCAATGCCTTCGCTTTCGTATTTGCGGCCCACCATGAAGCCGGTGATGTTTTGCAAAAACACCAAGGGTACTTTGCGTTGGCAGCACAGTTCAATGAAGTGCGCGCCCTTGAGCGCAGACTCTGAAAACAAAATGCCATTGTTGGCAATGATGCCCGCGGGCATGCCTTCAATGTGCGCAAAGCCGCACACCAAGGTGGGGCCAAAGCGCGCTTTGAATTCTGCAAACTCGCTGCCGTCCACAATGCGCGCAATGATTTCGCGCACGTCGTAGGGCTTGCGACTGTCGGCAGGAATAACACCATAAATTTCTTGGCTGTCGTACAAAGGTGCCACCGGTTCGCGCAGTTGCACGTCGATGTTTTTCTTTCTGTTGAGCGAGCCCACCGCTTGGCGCGCGAGCGCCAAAGCATGCGCATCGTTTTGCGCCAAGTGATCGGCCACGCCAGAGAGGCGCGTGTGCACATCGCCGCCGCCCAAGTCTTCGGCACTCACCACTTCGCCCGTGGCGGCTTTGACCAAAGGCGGGCCACCCAAAAAGATGGTGCCTTGGTTTTTCACAATGATGGTTTCGTCGCTCATGGCAGGCACATAAGCGCCACCCGCCGTGCAACTGCCCATGACCACCGCAATTTGCGGAATGCCCAAGGCACTCATATTGGCTTGGTTAAAAAAGATGCGGCCAAAGTGATCGCGGTCGGGAAACACATCGTCTTGGTTGGGCAAGTTGGCACCGCCCGAGTCGACCAAGTAAATGCAGGGTAAGTTGTTTTGCTGCGCCACTTCTTGCGCGCGCAAATGTTTCTTGACGGTCATGGGGTAGTAGGTGCCGCCCTTCACGGTGGCGTCGTTGCACACAATCATGCAATCTACGCCATTGACGCGGCCAATGCCGGCAATCATGCCTGCGCAAGGTGCGTCTTCCATGCCTTCTTTGTTGAGGTACATGGCGTGTGCGGCCAAGGGTGCCAGTTCTAAGAACGGTGTGCCGGGGTCGAGCAACATTTGCACGCGCTCACGGGGAGGCAACTTGCCACGGGCAACGTGTTTGGCTCTGGCCTTTTCGCCACCGCCAGCAGCGGACTTTTTCAATTGCACGCGAAGGTCGTCCACGGCGGCCTGCAAGGCGGCGGCATTGGCCAAAAATTCTGCCGAACGGCTGTTGAGTTGGGTTTGAAGCACCGACATGTTTGAAATCTCCTGATGTGCAAGGACCAGATTAGGCCTTGCCTAGCGTTCTTGAAACTGTGAAAAACCGCCGCGCCATAACTCTGGCAAAACACCCATGTGAGGGAACAATTTGGATGCGCCTGCTTCTAGCAACACAGGCGCCAAACTGTCGTCCGTGCACAAGGCCCATACGGTTGCGCCTGCCGCCACGCCGGCTTGAATGCCAGCCGTACTGTCTTCTATGACCAAGCAATGGGCGGGGTCGCATTCGAGGTGCGCAGCCGCAGCCAAATAAACATCGGGCGCAGGCTTGGTGCGCGCCACTTCATGGCCACTGAAAATGCGCCCTTCAAAATGCGCCATGAGCTCGACATGCGACAACTGCATTTCTACTTTGAATCGGTCGGCACCTGAAGCGCAAGCAATGGCACCCTGAGTAAGTTCGTAAGCTGCAGCAACGGCTTGGTGCGCACCGGGCATTACTTGCAGACCGGCTTGAAGCGCATCGTTGCGGCGCAGCCTGAAAGCGTGCAGCCATTCTTCGGTCAAAGGCAGGCCCGTGCGTGCTTCAATTTCTGCTTTGTGATCTTTCACGGCTTTGCCCACAAAATAGCGAAAGCATTCTTCACTGGACATGGCCCAGCCACGCTCTTCCAGCATGTCTCGCAACACGCCATTGGTAATCGGCTCGCTGTCGACCAGCACGCCATCGCAATCAAAGAGTACCGCTTGAAATTTCATGATGCCATGTTCACAGCGGTCGTATATTGCCACTGCCCTTCTTCACACACAAAAAGACTGCGCTCGTGCAAGCACAACGCTGAGGGCATGGGCATTAGCATGGGCATGGGCATGGGCATGGGCAAATTAAAGATCAAGAAGTTCAGGCCAGTGCCCGTTGAATAATAATTTTTTGCACGTCGCTGGTACCTTCATAAATTTGGCACACGCGCACATCGCGGTAAATTCTTTCAACTGGGAAATCACTCACCACGCCATAACCACCCAGTGTTTGAATGGCAGCACTGCAAATTTTTTCAGCTGTTTCGCTGGCAAACAATTTGGCCATGGCGGCTTCTTTCAGGCAGGGCAAGTTGGCATCGCGCAAGCTGGCGGCGTGCCACATCAGTTGGCGTGCCGCCTCCAGTTGTGTAGCGCACTCTGCCAATCTAAAACCCACCGCTTGGTGATTGAAAATGGCAGTGCCAAAACTCTCGCGTTGCTTGGCATACTCAATGGCCACCTCTAGGGCGCTGCGTGCCATGCCAATGCTTTGTGCGGCAATGCCAATGCGACCGCCTTCCAGCGCAGACAAAGCAATCTTGTAGCCCTCTCCTTCTTGGCCAATCAAATTTTCGACCGGCACTTCGCAGTTTTCAAAATTGATTTGCGCGGTGTCGCTGGAATGTTGGCCCAGCTTGTCTTCCAAACGTGCCACCACATAACCCGGCGTGGTCGTGGGCACTATGAAAGCGCTCATGCCTTTTTTGCCTGCGCCTTTGTCGGTCACGGCAATCACAATGGCCACATCGCCGTGCTTGCCGCTGGTAATAAACTGCTTCACACCGTTAATCACATAGGCATCGCCTTTGCGTGTGGCGGTGGTGCGAAGTGCAGACGCATCAGACCCTACATGCGGCTCTGTTAAACAAAATGCGCCCAACAACTCGCCTTGTGCCAAACGCGTGAGCCATTTTTGTTGTTGCGCCGCATTGCCGTAGCGCAAGAGAATAGCGTTCACTGGGCAGTTGGTCACGCTGATGGTGGTGCTTACACCGCCATCGCCTGCCGCAATTTCTTCGAGCACCAAACCCAGCGTGAGGTAATCCAAATTGGCGCCACCCAAAGACTCGGGCACGCAGATGCCATAAGCACCCAAAGCGGCCAAGCCTTTGTGTGCCGCTTTTGGAAACTCATGCGACTTGTCCCACGCGGGGGCGTTGGGCCACAGCTCTTCTTTGGCAAAAGCGCGAACTGCATCGCGCACCATTTCTTGGTCTGGATTCAAAATCATAAGACTCTTTCGTTGGGGCAGCTCAACCTACCAAGGCAAAGTGCTGCCGTCGTAATTCAAAAATTGCCCTTGGACCGATGCACGTTTTTCCGCGCCACTCACGGCCTGCAACGTTGCACGCATGTGCGCAACGCTTTTGTCTACCGTCAAAGGCGCGGCATCGCCGCCCATGTCGGTTTGCACCCAACCTGGACTGAGAGCTAAGCAAGTGACATTGGGAAAATCAAAAGGCGCTGTGCGCACCACCATGTTGAGCGCAGCCTTGCTTACTCGGTACAAAGCGGCATTGCCTGCATCGGTGAGTGCCAAACTGGACATGCGGCTACTGATAAATGCAAAGGTGCCCTGAGCCTCTGCCACCCAAGGTGCCACTTGCGGCAGCGCCTGCATGGCACCCAACACATTGGCATGCATGAGTTCGTCAAACGCCTGTTGTGTGGGTGGGGTTTGGGGCGAGTTGCGGTCCATCACACCTGCCACATACAAAGCCAGATCAATTTTTTCGCCATCGAGGCGCCAAGACAAACCACTCACACTGCTGGGCTGGGCCACATCCAACTTAAAGGCTTCAGCGCCAACAGCTTGTAACTTGGCGCAGCCTTCATCGTCGCGCGCGGTGGCCAGCACACGCCAGCCCTCTTGCACATATTGGCGCGCAAACTCAAAGCCAATACCGCGAGAGGCGCCCAAAATCAAAACGGTGTTCATGGTGCTTATGTTGCTCACGTTGCTCACGTTGCTCACGTTGCTTATGCTGTTTCAGCTTACACAATTTCCAATGCCACAGCGGTGCCTTCACCGCCGCCAATGCACAAAGTGGCCAAACCTTTTTTCAGGCCACGTGCTTTGAGCGCATGAATGAGCGTGACCATGATGCGCGCGCCCGATGCGCCAATGGGGTGGCCCAATGCGCAAGCACCGCCGTTCACATTGACTTTGTCGTGAGGCACATTGAGCTCTTTCATGAGGGCCATGGGCACCACGGCAAAAGCTTCGTTCACTTCCCACAAGTCGACATCGCTTACTTGCCAGCCCGCTTTGGCCAAGGCTTTTTGGGTGGCACCTACCGGCGCTGTAGAGAACCACTCGGGCTCTTGCGCGTGTGTGGCGTGGCTCACAATGCGGGCCAATGGTTTGCATCCCAGTTTGTCGGCTGTGCTTTGGCGCATCATGACCAAGGCCGCAGCACCGTCGTTGATGGAAGAACTAGAGGCCGCCGTAATGGTGCCGTCTTTTTTAAACGCAGGCTTCAAGCTGGTCACTTTGTCTAACTTCACTTTGCCTGGACCTTCGTCCACTGACACCACGGTTTCGCCTGCGCGTGTTTTAACCGTGACAGGTATGATCTCTGCTTGAAACGCGCCCGATGCAGTGGCGACTTTGGCTCGCTCTACGCTGGCGATGGCAAAGGCATCTTGCTCTGCACGTGTGAAGCTGTACTTGGCAGCGCAGTCTTCACCAAAGGTGCCCATAGAGCGGCCTGCTTCGTAAGCATCTTCCAAACCATCGAGCATCATGTGATCGTAAATTTTGTCGTGGCCCATGCGATAGCCGCCGCGGCCTTTGAGCATGAGGTAAGGCGCGTTGGTCATGCTTTCCATGCCGCCTGCCACCAACACATCGTGCGTGCCTGCCACCAACATGTCGTGGGCAAACATGGCTGCGCGCATGCCCGAGCCACACATCTTAGACAACGTCACTGCGCCAGCACTTTTGGGCAAGCCGCCCTTGAAGCCAGCCTGGCGCGCAGGCGCTTGGCCTTGGCCAGCCATCAGGCAATTGCCAAACAACACTTCGGTGACATGCTCAGCGGTAAATTGAGAGCCATGGGCTGCGCGTTCAACCGCCGCCTTGATGGCAGCACCGCCCAAGTCGTGTGCAGACAAGGAAGCGAAGTCGCCTTGAAAGCTGCCCATGGGTGTGCGTGCTGCGCTGACAATCACTACGGGATCATGCAATGTGCTCATTTGAAATACTCCTGAATATTTAAAAATTTATCTAAAAAACTTGTTTAAAAATTTTGTTTGATTTATTCACCACGCGGATAACGCTTGAAGGCGCGCCGAAACACATCGACCACCTCGTGCGAGCCAGTCATGGTGACGTCCATGTCTTTCACAATGCCATCGTTCAAGCCGTAAACCCAGCCATGCACCGCCACTTTTTGGCCACGACTCCATGCATCTTGCATGACGTTGGACAAAGCCACATTGCCCACTTGCTCAATGACGTTCATCTCGCACATGGCATCTTCGAGTTGCTGCTGCGGCAAGTGGTTCAAACGCTGTCGATGGCGCAAGCGCACATCTTGTACATGGCGCAACCAGTTGTCGGCCAAGCCAATGCGCGTGCCGCGCGTGGCTGCCAATACACCGCCACAGCCGTAGTGCCCCACCACCATGATGTGCTCCACCTTGAGCGCATCAACGGCATATTGAATGACCGACAAGGCATTCAAGTCGGAGTGCACCACCACGTTGGCCACATTGCGATGGACAAACACTTCGCCTGGCTCAAGGCCTGTAATTTGGTTGGCAGGCACTCGGCTGTCGGAGCAACCAATCCACAAATATTTGGGCGACTGCTGTTGCGCCAAGTGATTGAAGAACCCAGGCTGCTCACGCTCCATGCGCTGAGCCCATGCACGGTTGTTGTCAAAGAGATGAGAGAGGTGTTTGGAAGTCATGCTTGCATGTTCTCAGCGGTTAGAAAAATGGCACATTGGCTTTAAATGGTTTCAGGTGCTTTTAGCAAGTTTCAGCAAACAATTCACGGCCAATCAGCATGCGCCGAATTTCGCTGGTGCCAGCGCCAATTTCGTACAGCTTGGCATCGCGCCACAAGCGGCCCAATGGGTACTCGTTGATGTAGCCATTGCCACCAAAAATCTGCACGCCCTCGCCTGCCATCCAGGTGGCTTTTTCAGCACACCACAAAATGACACTGGCGCAGTCTTTGCGCACTTGGCGTACGTGGTCGGTACCTAACATGTCGAGGTTTTTGCCCACGGTGTAGCAAAACGCACGGCCCGCTTGCAGTACGGTGTACATGTCGGCCACTTTGCCCTGAATGAGTTGGAACTCACCAATGCTTTGACCAAACTGCTTGCGATCGTGAATGTAGGGAATCACGTTGTCCATGACCGACTGCATGATGCCCAAAGGCCCAGCTGCCAATACTGCACGCTCGTAGTCCAAGCCACTCATGAGCACCTTGGCGCCCATATTGAGGCCGCCCAAAATATTTTCTGCGGGCACTTCAACGTTTTGAAACACCAACTCACCCGTGTGGCTGCCGCGCATGCCCAGCTTGTCGAGCTTCTGTGCAACCGAAAAGCCCTTCATGTTTTTCTCAATCAAGAAAGCCGTTATGCCGCGTGCGCCCATTTCGGGTTCGGTTTTGGCATACACCACCAAGGTGTCGGCGTCGGGCCCGTTGGTGATCCACATTTTGTTGCCGTTCAAAACGTAGTAGCCACCTTTGTCTTCGGCCTTGAGTTTCATGCTGATGACATCGGAACCCGCACCAGGCTCGCTCATGGCCAGCGCGCCCACGTGTTCGCCGCTGATGAGTTTGGGCAGATACTTTTGCCTTTGCGCTTCGGTGCCGTTGCGCTTGATTTGATTGACGCACAAATTGCTGTGCGCGCCATACGACAAGCCCACGCTGGCCGATGCGCGAGAAATTTCTTCCATGGCAATCATGTGGGCCAAGTAGCCCATGTTGGCGCCGCCGTAGGCCTCAGGCACGGTGATACCCAACACACCCACATCGCCCATCTTGCGCCACAAGTCCATGGGGAACTGATCGGTGCGATCGATTTCTGCAGCGCGCGGCGCAATTTCGGCTTGCGCAAATTCACGCACAGCATCGCGCAGCGCATCGATGTCTTCACCAAGTTGAAAATTAAGGCCGGGCATGTTCATGCTGTATTTCTCCAAATTCAATCAATAGGTTTGAGGCACAGGCACCAAGGTTTGCTGCATCACAGCGCACATCGACTTTTTGCCTTGTGCATCAATGTGAAACACTTCCACGGTGGTCACAATGATTCGCTTGCCGCCCTTGGCCACTTTGCCCACGGCTCGCAATTCGCCTTGCTGGTGGCCACTTAAAAAATTAATTTTGTACTCTGCCGTGACAATTTCCATGCCCTCTGGCAGAACGGTCAGTCCTGCATAGCCGCCCGCAATGTCGGCCAAGGCACCAATGGCACCGCCATGAAATCCACCTTGCTGTTGGGTCACTTTGTCGCCAAAAGGCAAGGCCACTTCTACTTCGCCTTTTTCAACGCGCAAGAGCTTGACATCCAAATGCGTCATCATGCCTTGACGGCTCAAACTGGCCGCAATTCTTTGCGCGATGGCGGAACTTAAATCGGGCGTGCTCATGCGCTGACCTTTTTGCTGGCAAGCTTTTCTGAGCGCGCCAGCAAATTGCGCGCTTCCTTTTCGTGTGTCTTCACTTCTTCTAAGGTAGCGTGCAAATCGGCCAATTGCGACTCCAGTTGCTGACGGTGTTCTGCCAACACCACCATGAATTTTTTCAACTGCGGGCCGGTATCGCGCGGAGTGTCGTACATGTCTATGAGTTCTTTGGCTTCCACCAAAGACAGGCCAAGGCGTTTGGCGCGCAATGTGAGTTTGAGCCGCGTGCGATCGCGCGATGAATACACCCGGTTGCGCCCGCCCGGCCCCGAACGCTCGGGCTCGAGAAGACCCATGTCTTCATAAAAGCGAATAGCGCGTGTGGTGAGGTCAAACTCTTTGGCCAGATCGCTGATCGAAAATTGAGATGCCATGTTGGTTCCACAATGGGTTGCGCCGAAGGGCTGAATTTCAGCTTGCGCACAGGCGACAGACAGGGCCTGACCGTGCGACTTACAATGCCCCAACTGTAATTGACGTTGACGTAAACGTCAATTGCCTGAGGGATTTTTCCCCAACCCAGATTTGCCATGACACAAACAGCCCCTCCAAGCACACCAGCCGCGCCAGCTGCCACCCTCAATGGCGAAAACGCCTTGAGCTTTCCATTGGGCACAACCTTGCCTGAGTTGGGCCAAGCCTTGGAAGTGGCGCCTGGCATTCTCTGGGTTCGCATGGCTTTGCCGTTTGCGCTGGATCACATCAATTTGTGGCTCTTGAAAGACAGCGAAGAAACGGCGACAGGCCTTAGACACGGATGGACCGCGGTCGATTGCGGCGTCACCAACCCTGGCACGCAAGAAGCCTGGCGCCAGGTTTTTGCAGGCCCCATGAAGGGCTTGCCCATTTTGCGCGTGGTGGTAACCCACATGCACCCCGATCACATGGGCTTGGCGCACTGGTTGTGTGAGCAATTCAACGCGCCTTTGTACATGAACGCCACCGAATACCAGTCGGCTTTGCTCGCCAGCACAGGCGCCTCGAATTTTGGAGGCGCTAGCACACAACGATTTTTTGCAGATCACGGTTGGAACGATCCGGCAGACCAGCAGCAAATTCAGTCGCGTGTGTCTTACTACGCCAACATGGTGCCCAAGGTGCCCGAGTCGTACCACCGACTTATGGAAGGCACCGAAATTCAAATCGGTGGCCACACATGGCAGTGCATTAGCGGCTGGGGCCATTCGCCCGAGCACATGGCGCTTTACTCGCGCAGTGCCAATGTACTCATCAGTGGCGACATGGTCTTGCCCAAAATTTCGACCAATGTGAGTGTTTACGCGCAAGAGCCCGAAGCCAATTCTTTGGCCTTGTTCATGCGCTCCTTGACGAAATTTGATGTGCTGCCCGCAGACGCTTTGATTTTGCCCTCGCATGGCCGACCATTTGTGGGGGTGCACACCCGCACAGCCCAATTGCTCAAACACCACGAAGACCGTCTGGCCGAAGTACTCGACGCTTGCAGCGAACGAGCTGGCAGCGCACACGACATGTTGAAAGTCATTTTCAAGCGCCCCTTAGATTTCCACCAAACCACCTTTGCCATTGGCGAATCGGTAGCGCATTTGCATGCGCTTTGGCATGCAGGCAAGATGAAAAGATTCAAAGACGAACAAGGTGTTTGGCGGTTTCAAACCGTTTCAAACTGAAGCTGAAGCTGAAGCTGAAACTGAAGCTCAAGCCCAATTCGCCAAATTCTCTTTTTGCAAAGCTTTGCGCCGCTCAAGATGGTCAGGCAAGATGTCGGCCACCACTTTCCAAAACGCTGGGCTGTGGTTCATTTCTTGCAAATGGGCCAACTCATGCACCACCACGTAGTCTATGGCCTCAGGCTTTAAGTGAATGAGGCGCCAGTTCAGGCGAATGGCGCCATCAACGCGCGCGCTGCCCCAGCGTGAGCCGGCATTGGACAAACTCAAGCGTTGCCACTGCACCCCCATCAAAGGGGCAAAGTGATTGAGCCTTTGTTCAAACAGTGTTTTGGCCTCTCGCATCAACCAGGCTTGCACAGCATCTCTAATTTGCGAGGCCTCCGCGGTGTGTGGCAAAGCCAGCAGCAGTTGGCGTTGTTCGTTCAATTCGCTTCGCCCGTTTTGGGGGCTTAAGTGCAAATGAATGGGCGCGCCCAAATAGTCGAGGCTGGCACCTTCACGCCATTCAATTTGCCGAATGTTTTTTTGGCGCTCCTGCAATTCAGCCCACTTGCGCAGCACCCACTCGCCGCGCTCTTGCAGGCCCAGTTCCACCTCTTTCAAGGTGACCCATTTGGGCGCACGCACCTCAAGTCCATCGGGCCCCACCACAAAACCAATGGAGCGGCGCCGCACACGCTGAAACAAATAAGCCACGCGCATGCCCTCTAAAACTGTTTCACGATTGGCCCTGGGGTGCGCAATGGCCACTTCGTCAGACAAGGGCACCGCGCTGCTGGATGGTGCTGGCGACTTGACTACGCCAGGAGACCGGGGAGTTGGCGCAGGCTCTGGTGACGGGCTTAAAAAATCAAGGACCAGTTGAAGAGGGTTGCGCATGATTGAATTAGATCAGGCGTCGGTTTAAGCGCGGGTATTAGCGCCTGTAGAAGCATCGGTATAAGCCTCAGGATCGAGTCGGCGCATTTCCGACTCAATCCAGTTTTCTACCTCTTGCATCAACTCTTCAGGTTGACGGCCTTGGCTGGAAATGGCTTTGCCAATGGAGATGTCGACAATGCCAGGCTTTTTCACAAAGGCCTTGGTAGGCCAACATTTGGCAGAGGTCACGGCAATGGGAATCACAGGCACGCCCGCTTCAATGGCCAAGCGCGTACCGCCCGTTTTGTAAACACCTCTTTGGCCACGTGGAATGCGCGTGCCTTCAGGAAACATGATGACCCAAACGCCCTGATCCATGAGGCGTTTGCCTTGTGTCACTACTTTGGTAAAAGCTTGTGCTCGTTGACTTCTGTCAATGTGAATCATGTCTAAGCGCCCCATGGCCCAACCAAAAAATGGCACGCTGAGAAGTTCTTTTTTAAACACATAAGCCAAGGGGTGCGGCATGATG
The DNA here is from genome assembly GCF_003063375.1 of Limnohabitans sp. MMS-10A-178. Taxonomy (GTDB): domain Bacteria; phylum Pseudomonadota; class Gammaproteobacteria; order Burkholderiales; family Burkholderiaceae_C; genus Limnohabitans_A. Next base: position 55,841 of record NZ_NERY01000001.1, read on the forward strand.
ACGGGCATCAAAAAAGTTTCCCACGTGGATTGGTGCTTGACCAACAAAATGACCGGGTCTTTTTCACCTAGCGGCAAATTCTCCATGCCCGTGATGCGGTTCTCTATGCCCAAAATAAAAGTGCCACTGTTGATGGCATTGCGCAGCCAGCCCACACACCACCAATACAAACGACTGCTGCGCATGAACATGGAAGCAAACACCACCACCAAAGCCCAAGGAATGACCGTGAGCGTCATCCACACCATGTGAATGAGTGAACGAATGAAGTTCATAGGGCGGGTTCCAGTGACTTCTTCAAGAGGGCATCGACAAAGGCTTGCAGGTCTGTGTGCACCGCTGTGCCAGCAGGAAATACCGAGGGCAATGGCTGGCCGCGCAAGGTTTCCGACTTGCCCGTTAACACCAAGTGCGGCACACAGCCAGCAGCTTCTGCCGCCTTCATGTCGTTCAGGTTATCGCCCACAAAGGGCACGCCTTGCAGGTCTAAACCAAATCGCTCTGCAATTTGCTCAAGCAAGCCTGGCATGGGTTTGCGACATGTGCATGCGTCTGTGGGCGCGTGCGGGCAATAAAAAATAGCATCGACCCGGCCACCCACTGCCGCAAGCTGCTTGTTCATGCGTTTGTGAATGGCGTTCAGTGCAGCCACATCCATGAGGCCACGGCCCAGCCCCGATTGGTTGGTGGCAATGACCACGTGGTAGCCCGCATGGTTCAAGCGGCTGATGGCTTCTAAGGCGCCCGGCAGCGCACGCCACTCTTCAGGGCTCTTGATGTACTCATCAGAGTCATAGTTGATGGTGCCATCGCGATCGAGAATGACAAGTTTCATGACACCAGTCGCGACAAATCGGCCACACGGTTCATGGCCACATGCAAACACTTGAGCAAGCCTTGGCGGTTCAAGCGTACATCCATTTCTTCGGCATTCACCATGACGTCATCAAAGAAGGCATCGACCGGTGAGCGCAAAGCAGCCAAGGTTTGCAGCGAGCCGGTGTAATCGCCAGCCTTGAACAAAGCCTCTGACTCTGGCAGCAAGCGCTGCATGGCTTGATGCAAATCTTGCTCGGCTGTTTCTTTGAGCAGCGCAGGATTCACATGCGCATCCACTTCATCGGCCTTCTTCAAAATGTTGCCAATGCGTTTGTTGGCCGCGGCCAAGGCAGGGCTTTCGGGCAAGGCCGCAAATGCGCGTACGGCAGCAAGCAGTTTGGGAATTTGGCCCAAGCGGGCAGGATGCAAAGCCAACACGGCATCGACCTCTTGAACGCTGTAACCGTGCTCGCGCAATGAGCCCGACAGTCGATCAAACAAGAAGGTGGTCAAGGCTTCTGATGGGTCGGTGATTTTGTCGCCAAACACAGGCACCGCCAGCGCCAGCAACTGACGCCAATCGAGCGCCAAATCTTTTTCCATGAGCATGCGAATGACGCCCAAGGCATGGCGGCGCAATGCAAAGGGGTCTTTGTCGCCACTGGGCAAATTGCCAATGCCAAACATACCCACCAAGGTTTCCAGTTTGTCGGCCAGCGCCACCACCAAGCCCACGGTGTTGCGCGGCAATTCGTCGCCCGCAAAGCGCGGACGGTAGTGGTCTTCAATGGCGTTGGCAATGTCATGGCTCAAACCATCGTGGCGCGCATAGTAGCCGCCCATGATGCCTTGCAGTTCTGGAAACTCGCCCACCATGTCGGTGAGCAAATCGGTTTTGGCCAACTGCGCGGCTGTGTCGGCCGCTAGCGCCAGCTCGTTACCGCCCAAGGCTTGACCCAAGGCTTTGGCAATGCCGCGCACACGCGCCATGCGTTCACCTTGTGTGCCCAGCTTGTTGTGATAAACCACTTTGTTGAGGCCTTCAACGCGCGAGGCCAAGGTTTTCTTGCGGTCTTGGTCGAAGAAAAATTTGGCATCGGCCAAACGCGGGCGCACTACGCGCTCGTTGCCGCCAATGACCGCACTGGCATCAGCGGGCGAAATGTTGCTCACCACCAAAAACTGGTGCGTAAGCTTGCCTTCTGCGGTGAGCAGTGGAAAGTATTTTTGATTGGCCTTCATGGTCAAAATCAAACATTCCTGCGGCACTTCCAAAAACTGTTTTTCAAATTCGCAGGTGAGCACATTGGGGCGCTCCACCAAGGCCGTCACTTCATCTAGCAGGGCTTCATCTTCAATGGCTTTGGCACCGCCGCCCACTTTGGCAGCCGCAGCATTGAGTTGCTTCACAATCTCTGCGCGGCGCTCGGCAAAGCCGGCAATGACGGCGCCGTCGCGCGCCAAGGTGGCGGCATAGCTGTCGGCATCTTGAATGATCAAAGGCGACACATTGGCTTCAAAACGATGGCCATGGGTGGTTTGACCCGCCTTCAAGCCCAATGTTTTAACGGGTACCACCTGGCTGCCATGCAATGCCACCAAGCCATGCGCGGGGCGCACAAAGTTGACACTGGTCCAGCCTGGCAATTCGCAATCGGATTCCAACTGGTAGGTCATCACTTTGGGAATGGGCAACTTGGCAAGCGCTTCGTCTAGGGCTTTTTGCAAACCTTGCAAAAGTGTGGCGCCCTTGGCCACGCTGTCGTAGAACAAAGCTTCTGCTTTGCCATCGGGTGCGCGCTTGAGCGACGCCACCAGCGCAGCAGGATTTGAAACATCGGCACCAATGGCCTGCAATTTTTTAAGCAATGCGGGAGTGGCGTTGCCACTGGCATCTAAGCCCACCGAGACGGGCATGAGTTTTTGTTGCACCGCTTTGTCGGCCGCTTGGGCCGCCACTTGCGTGACGTGTGCAGCCAAACGACGCGGTGAGGCATAAGGCGTGACCACGGCATTGGCACCAGTCAGTCCTGCATCGCGCAGTTGTTCAAACAGCACATTGGCAAAAGACTCGCCCAATTTTTTGAGTGCCTTGGGTGGCAGCTCTTCGACAAACAATTCAACAAGAAGGTTTTGATGTGTCATTTTGATTCTTGCCTTCAGGCAGCCTTCTTGCTAAAAGCATTGAGCTGTTCGACCCACTCGCGTGGTGCCATGGGGAAGCCCAAACGCTCGCGGCTTTCAAAATAACTTTGCGCCACTGCGCGCGCCAAATTGCGAATGCGGCCAATGTAAGCCGCGCGCTCTGTGACGCTGATGGCGCCACGCGCATCGAGCAAGTTGAAGGTGTGCGCGGCTTTGAGCACTTGCTCGTAAGCGGGCAATGCCAGCTGCTCGGCAATGAGATGCTGCGCTTGTTTTTCGTAAGCAGAAAACGCTGTGAACAAAAACTCAGCATCAGAGTGTTCAAAGTTGTAAGTCGATTGTTCCACTTCGTTTTGGTGGTACACATCGCCATAGCTGAGTGTGTCGGTCCACTTCAGGTTGTAGACGTTGTCGACACCTTGCAAGTACATGGCCAAGCGCTCAAGGCCATAGGTAATTTCGCCGGTGATGGGTTTGCAATCGATGCCGCCCACTTGTTGGAAGTAAGTGAACTGCGTCACCTCCATGCCGTTGAGCCAAACTTCCCAACCCAAACCCCAAGCGCCAAGCGTTGGGTTTTCCCAATCGTCTTCAACAAAACGAATGTCGTTCTTTTTGAGATCAAAGCCCAAGGCTTCAAGAGAGCCCAAATACAAATCCAAAATGTTGGAAGGCGCGGGCTTGAGCACCACTTGGTATTGGTAATAGTGTTGCAAACGATTGGGGTTCTCGCCATAGCGACCGTCTTTAGGACGGCGGCTGGGCTGCACATAGGCGGCCTTCCAAGGCTCGGGCCCGATGGCGCGCAAAAACGTGGCGGTGTGCGAAGTGCCTGCACCCACTTCCATGTCATAGGGTTGCAACAGCGCACAACCTTGAGCGTCCCAGTAGGACTGCAATTTCAAAATAATTTGTTGGAAGGTCAACATGGCTTCAAAATGAGAACGCCCCCGAACAGCGGCGGCAACCCTTGATTTTAAAGCTCCCGCGTGCCAGAGCGCCGAGAAAACGCACCTAAAACCAGAACAATTGCAGCGCAAAGCCACCAAAGTGGCGCCAAGCCCCACCGCGAGGTCCACTGGGCGTAGGGCGTGAGGCCCGAGCGGCCCTCAAACTCAATGACCAAAGCGCCCCGCATGAAGGGAGGCAAGGCCTCGCGCAATGCGCCTTGCGCATCGACCCAACCCGTTAATCCTGTGTTGGTGGCACGAATGATGGGTCTTTCAAACTCCATAGCGCGCATGCGCGAAATGGCCACATGCTGCGCAATGGCCGTGGTGTCATCAAACCAGGCCAAATTGCTCATGTTGACCAAAACGGTGGGCGCCTCTTCGGGCTTGGCAAAGTAGCTTGCCACTTCTTCACCAAACAAATCTTCGTAGCAAATTTGGGGCAGCAAACGCTGGCCTTGCCACTTGAAAACGCTGGAGGGCGGGCGGTCTTGCGCAAATTCACCCAAGGGCATGTTCATCATGCGCACAAACCACTGAAAAAAGGGCGGCACATATTCACCAAAGGGCACCAAGTGGTGTTTGTCGTAGCGGTAATTCACGTCTGCTGGGCCCAGTGTCATCACAGAATTGCTGTAGCCCACGCCAGGCCCACCCATGGGAATACCCACCAACGCAGCTTGCGGTGTGGTGGACAACTGCGAGGGTGCATTGGGGGGTGCGTATTTGTGTTTCAGCACTTCCCAGTAGGCAGGCGAAAGCTGTTGAGGCAAAACAGGAATGGCGGTTTCTGGTGTGACCACCAGAGGCTCCGAATTGGCCAGCAGCTGCTCGGCATACCAACTCAGTGCTTGCTGCACGCCTTGCCCCGGAATGAATTTTTCGTCTTGCGGAATATTGCCTTGAAGCAGTCGCACTTTCAGGGTGCCAGCAGCTTGTGTGAATTGGTGCGCTGCATGTTGAAGGCCCATTGGCATCAGTACCGCCACCAGAAGCAAGCTTAATGACAGGACGAGCCAGGCCTGTGTTCGACCGGCCATGAAGCTTGAAATGAGGAGCGGCACCCCCATGGCCACGCCGGCAGAAATTGCGCCAATGCCATAAACCCCAATCCACGGGGCATAAGCAGCCAAGGTGCTTTCAAGGTGCGCATAGCCGCCGGCGCCCCAAGGAAAGCCCGTGAAAAGTTGGCCGCGGCACAGCTCCGCCAAAGTCCAAAGGGCACTGAACAGCACGAGGCCTGCCAATGCTTGCCTGAACTCGGGCAGCGTTTTGCTCAGTCGACCAGACAACATAAAACGCCGAAACAAGGCTACCCACACACCACCTGCAATCGCAAAATAAAGCGACAGCGCTGCAGCCAAAAGCAGCACAGCCAATGCGGCAAGCCAAGAAGGCATGCCGCCATAGCGGTGCATCGACACATACAACCAGCCCCAGGTGGCGGCCATGGCACTGCATGCAAACAAGCCACTCAGCAATGCACCTTGGCGCCATGCCGATTGCCTGGGGCGTGACGCTTGAAAGCCTGGAAAATGGTGGCTTGCATCAGCGTCATGCGTTGCCAATTGCAACAACAGCGCTGCCAACACGCCCAAACTGAAACACTGCAAAAGGCCTGAGCTTAGGCTGGCCATGCCCAATGCATTGCCCAACACAGAGGCAGGCCACGCCATTGAAAAACCATGCACCACACCCGCAACAACTGACAGGGCCAGGCGCCACATGCTCATTATTTTTTCAATTTGGAAGTGGGTGAGACTTTGAACCAACGCACAGCGCCACCGCGCGTGTGCAAGACCACAAAATCCAAGCCCGACAAGCTGAACTTTTCACCGCGTTTGGGCACATGGCCCATCTCGTGGGCCACCAGTCCACCGATGGTGTCAAAGTGGTGATTTTCTTCGTCTGTGACTTCGGGGTTGAGCTGCACACCAAAGGCTTCCGACACACGCTCGAGTGAGGTGTCGCCGCTCACCCGGTAGGTTTGATCGGCCAAGCCGAAGATGTCGCCGGCCTCTTCTTCAATGTCAAACTCGTCTTCAATTTCGCCCACAATTTCTTCGAGCACATCTTCAATGGTGATCAAACCTGCGGTGCGGCCAAACTCATCAATGACGATGGCCAGGTGCTGGCGGTTGTCGCGAAACTGCCTGAGTAAATCGTTCAGGCCTTTGCTCTCGGGCACAAACACGGCAGGCCTGAGCAAAGCACGAATGTTGAGTTCGGGTGCGCGCTGCAGCTTCAACAAATCTTTGGCCATCAAGATGCCAATGATGTTTTCGCGGTCGTCTTCATACACAGGGAAACGCGAATGTGCGGTGTCAATGACTTGGTGCAGCAGTTCGTCAAAGGGCGCATCGATAGACAGCAAATCCATTCGCGGTGCGGCCACCATGGCATCGCCGGCCGTCATGTCTGCCATGCGAATCACGCCTTCCAGCATGAAGCGACTTTGCGCGTTGATGATCTTGTTGTCTTCGGCTTCGACCAGCGTCTCGATGAGCTCGTCTTTGGAGTCGGGACCGGGGTGAAGAAACTCAGCCAGTTTTTGGAGAAATGAGCGTTTGTCTTCTCGTTCGTTCAAACGCGCAGGGTGGGGGTCGGACACAGGTGGATTGGCATGGCGCCGTTGTTGCAGAACCTCTAGGATAGCGGATTAAACGCTAGATTTGTGACGAGATTCCCTAACCCCTTTTCGAACTTCCTGTAATGTCTGCAGAACTTGGGAAAACTGCTTGGCGCGAGCCTTGATTTGAAAGTCCAAATCGGCCATTCCCTCCTCAATCATTTCGTTCACTTGGCTGTCAATGTTGGCCACGGGAAGGGTGAGGTAAGCATCACTTTCACTGCCATCGCGCTCCACCCGAGCGCCCGCTTTTCGGGCAATTTTGAGCATGGGGGTGTTTTCGCTCAAGGCATGGATGAACAACAAGGCAACGCCCTCATTGCGGGCGTGCACCACAGCGCGCTCAAACAAACGCGCGCCCAAGCCACGGCCGCGCATTTTCTGATCGACAGAGACCCCAAATTCGGCACAGGTGGTCCACTGGGGATCGACCGAAAATGCCAAATGGGCCATGGCCACAATTTCCAAGCGCCGGTTGAAAACACCATAGATGTCATCCCGACCAAAATTGAGTTTTTCCACGTAAAGGTCTATTTGTTCGTCTGTGGCAGGGTAGCCAAAACGCAAATACCTGTCGTGTGGATCCAAGCTTTTCAAATGCGCACTGATTTTGGGTCGGTGCTTGACGCTCAAAATGCGCACAGGGATCCATCGCATCCAGCGGCGCCAGAGTGATTGGGTGAACAAAGTGAGTCGAGACATAGGGTTTACCCGAATTCTTGCACAACTCTGCCATATTGTCTTTGCGTTAGCGCAATTTGGGCTTTGATGTTGCTTGTCGCTCAGTGGACAAAAATAGCCTTTTGCAATCCCTGTCAGGGGTAATGCCTCATGGCAACAGCACTTCTTATTGACGACAATGTTCGTATTCCGAGGAGCAGTACATGGACAAGATTTGGCTGAAGAATTACCCCGCCAACGTAAAGCACGAGATCGACCCCAATGAATATGGTTCATTGACCGATTTGCTCAATCAAGCCTTTCAAAAGCATGGCGATACCCCGTTTTCTGTGTGCATGGAAACGTGGATGACCTATCGGGAGTTAGACCAACTCTCGCAAGCCATGGGCGCTTGGTTTCAGGCCCAAGGCTTTCAGCCTGGCGATCGAATTGCCTTGATGTTGCCCAATATTCCTCAGTTTGCAGTCACCATGGCGGCCATTTTGCGTGCCGGCTACACCTGCGTGAATGTCAACCCCTTGTATACGGCGCGTGAACTTCAACACCAATTGAAAGACTCCGGCGCAACGGCCATTGTCATTTTGGAAAACTTTGCTTCAACCTTGAGCGAAGTGATTGAACACACCCAAGTGAAGCACACCGTGTTGGCATCGATGGGCGATTTGTTGGGTCCTTTTTATGGCCGCTGGATCACCTTTGCGGTTCGGCATTTGGCCAAAATGGTGCCGGAGTTTGAATTGCCCCTGAGCGACAAGCACCAAGTGACCTCGTTCAAGCAAGCTATTGCGGCTGGCCGCAACATGAGTTTCAAGTCGGTGTCGCAGTCGCTGGATGACATTGCTTTCTTGCAATACACCGGCGGTACCACCGGCTTGTCGAAAGGTGCCGTGCTCACTCACCGCAATATTGTGGCGGCCATTTTGCAAGCCGAAACTTGGTTTGCGCCGGCCCTGCAACGTCTGCCCGATTTGCGCAAAGTCAATAGCATTGCCGCACTGCCGCTGTATCACATCTTCGCATTGACGCTTTGCTTTTTGGCCATTCGCCAAGGCTCGCACCTCACATTGGTGCCCAACCCACGCGACTTTGCCAAGTTCATTGAAACCCTCAAAATGCGGCCCTTCCACCTGCTGCCTGGCGTTAACACTTTGTTCAATGCCTTGATGCAGCACCCCATGTTCAAGACCATCGATTTCTCAAATCTTTGTCTTACCCAAGCGGGCGGCATGGCAGCCTCCGAAGGCACGGCCCGTGCTTGGCAAGCTGCCACAGGCAGCGCCATGATTGAAGGCTGGGGCATGAGTGAAACTTGTGCCATTGGTACCAACAATCCGGTTACGCAAACTTCATTCAGCGGCTCCATTGGCTTGCCTTTGCCCAGCATCGAAATGGCCATCAAAGACGACGATGGCAAGAGCTTGGCCCAAGGCGAGTCGGGTGAAATTTGCATCCGCGGTCCCAACGTCATGGTGGGTTATTACAAGCAAGAGGAAGAAACACGCAAAGCCTTCACGCCCGATGGTTTCATGCGCACGGGCGACGTGGGTATCATGGACGAAAAAGGATTTTTCAGAATTGTCGATCGCAAGAAAGACATGATCATTGTGAGCGGCTTCAACGTGTTCCCCTCCGAGTTGGAAAACGTCATTTCTCTTTGCCCCGGTGTGGTGGAGTGTGCTGCCGTTGGTATTCCAGACACCATGCAGGGCGAAGCCATCAAGGTCTTTGTGGTGCGCGGCGACAGCATGCTGACAGAAGATGCCGTGGCCAAGTATTGCCACGACAACCTCACCGGCTACAAGCGACCCAAGTACATTGAGTTCAGAGATGAATTGCCCAAGTCCAACGTTGGCAAAATTTTGCGGCGCGAACTCAGAACCAATACCCACTGAGCCCCTTGTTTAAATTCATTGAGGCTTCATAGATTGGCACCCGATCAATCGCTGAACATCGCCGGGCTGCAAGTTTTTGAGCGGGGCTGGCTGTCTGCCAACAACATCCTTTTCACCGATGAGCATTCGGCCACCTTGGTTGACAGTGGCTATGTGACACATCAGTCGCAAACTTTGATGCTGGTGCAAAACGCATTGAATGGCAGACCCTTAGATTGCTTGGTGAACACCCACTTGCACAGTGACCACTGTGGTGGCAATGCCATTTTGCAGGCGCATTACCCCAACATCAAAACGCACATTCCCCCAGGCGAATCAAAAGCGGTGGCTGTTTGGGATGAAGCCGCATTGAGCTATCAACCCACGGGACAACTTTGCCCGCGCTTTCATTTCGATGCTTTGTTGCAGCACGGGCAAGTTCTTCAACTCGCCAATTTAGATTGGCAGGTTTTGGCAGCGCCTGGGCACGACCCACACTCCGTTATTTTGTTTGAAGCTTCGCAGCGCATCTTGATTTCTGCGGATGCCTTGTGGGCCAATGGCTTTGGTGTGGTGTTTCCGGAGTTGGAAGGCGTGTCTGCATTCGATGAAGTAAGCCAAACTCTTGATTTGATAGAGTCACTTCAAGCCAAGTGGATCATTCCAGGTCATGGTGCTATTTTTCAAAATGTTGGAAGCGCCTTGGCTGTGGCTAGAAAAAAGCTAGATGGGTTTGTTCAAAACCCAGAAAAACATGCGCGCTATGGCGCCAAGGTTTTGTTGAAATACAAATTGTTGGAATTGAACCAGGTTGCAAGTGCCGACTTTATGAATTGGGCAACTGGCATTCGCTACATTCAAAGCCTGCATCAAACGCATGCATCCCATCTGAGCGTGCAAGATTGGGTTGAGGATCTCTTGAAAGATTTGCAACGTAGCCAGGCGCTTGCTATACAAGACAACATGATTGTCAATTTGTAACAGTAGAAAAAATAGACGAAAAAAAACGCCCCATATTTCTATGGGGCGTTTCTCGCTATAAGAGCCTGACGATGTCCTACTTTCACACGGGAACCCGCACTATCATCGGCGCTGAATCGTTTCACTGTCCTGTTCGGGATGGGAAGGAGTGGTACCAATTCGCTATGGTCATCAGGCAAAACCTTTGCGCTCTCTTGACCACCACGGTCAAGAAAACAAATTCACAGAGTTCGAATTAGATCGGCTTTTCAGCCATATTTTGAATGCGTCAAACTTGGCATAACAGCCTTGATCGTGAACCTGATTGTTGCCAATCAAGCGATCAAAGTTATAGGGTCAAGCCGCACGAGCAATTAGTATCAGTTAGCTTAACGCATTACTGCGCTTCCACACCTGACCTATCAACGTCCTGGTCTTGAACGACTCTTTAGGGGGCTCAAGGCCCCGGCAGATCTCATCTTGAAACGAGTTTCCCGCTTAGATGCTTTCAGCGGTTATCTCTTCCACACTTAGCTACTCGGCAATGCCACTGGCGTGACAACCGATACACCAGAGGTGTGTCCACTCCGGTCCTCTCGTACTAGGAGCAGGCTTCCTCAAATCTGCAGCGCCCACGGAAGATAGGGACCAAACTGTCTCACGACGTTTTAAACCCAGCTCACGTACCTCTTTAAATGGCGAACAGCCATACCCTTGGGACCGGCTACAGCCCCAGGATGAGATGAGCCGACATCGAGGTGCCAAACACCGCCGTCGATATGAACTCTTGGGCGGTATCAGCCTGTTATCCCCAGAGTACCTTTTATCCGTTGAGCGATGGCCCTTCCATACAGAACCACCGGATCACTATGTCCTGCTTTCGCATCTGCTCGACTTGTCAGTCTCGCAGTTAAGCACGCTTATGCCATTGCACTATTATCACGATGTCCGACCGTAACTAGCGTACCTTCGAACTCCTCCGTTACACTTTGGGAGGAGACCGCCCCAGTCAAACTGCCTACCATGCACTGTCCCCGATCCAGATAATGGACCTAGGTTAGAACCTCAAACACACCAGGGTGGTATTTCAACGTTGGCTCCACCGAAACTAGCGTTCCGGCTTCAAAGCCTCCCACCTATCCTACACAGATCTGTTCAAAGTCCAATACAAAGCTACAGTAAAGGTTCATGGGGTCTTTCCGTCTTTCCGCGGGGAGATTGCATCATCACAAACATTTCAACTTCGCTGAGTCTCTGGAGGAGACAGTGTGGCCATCGTTACGCCATTCGTGCAGGTCGGAACTTACCCGACAAGGAATTTCGCTACCTTAGGACCGTTATAGTTACGGCCGCCGTTTACTGGGACTTCAATCAAGAGCTTGCACCCCATCATTTAATCTTCCAGCACCGGGCAGGCGTCACACCCTATACGTCCACTTTCGTGTTTGCAGAGTGCTGTGTTTTTATTAAACAGTCGCAGCCACCGATTTTTTGCAACCCCATTGGGCTCCCTCTGTTCGAGTTCACCTACTAGGGGCATACCTTCTCCCGAAGTTACGGTATCAATTTGCCGAGTTCCTTCTCCAGAGTTCTCTCAAGCGCCTTAGAATACTCATCTCGCGCACCAGTGTCGGTTTGCGGTACGGTCGTTACAAGCTGAAGCTTAGTGGCTTTTCCTGGAAGCAGGGTATCACTCAGTTCGTGTGCAAGCACACTCCTTATCACCCCTCATCTAAGCCCGGCGGATTTGCCTACCGGGCATGACTACAGGCTTGAACCAACATATCCAACAGTTGGCTGAGCTAACCTTCTCCGTCCCCACATCGCACTTGTAATCGGTACAGGAATATTGACCTGTTTCCCATCAGCTACGCATCTCTGCCTCGCCTTAGGGGCCGACTCACTCTACGCCGATGAACGTTGCGTAGAAAACCTTGCGCTTACGGCGAGGGGGCTTTTCACCCCCTTTAACGCTACTCATGTCAGCATTCGCACTTCTGATACCTCCAGCATCCTTTACAAGACACCTTCACAGGCCTACAGAACGCTCTCCTACCACTTGCAATAAATTGCAAATCCGCAGCTTCGGTAACTGGCTTAGCCCCGTTACATCTTCCGCGCAGGACGACTCGATCAGTGAGCTATTACGCTTTCTTTAAATGATGGCTGCTTCTAAGCCAACATCCTGACTGTTTTAGCCTTCCCACTTCGTTTCCCACTTAGCCAATTTTAGGGACCTTAGCTGGCGGTCTGGGTTGTTTCCCTCTTGAGTCCGGACGTTAGCACCCGGTGCTCTGTCTCCCAAGCTGTACTCGACGGTATTCGGAGTTTGCCTTGGTTTGGTAAGTCGCCATGACCCCCTAGCCAAAACAGTGCTCTACCCCCGTCGGTAATACTTGAGGCACTACCTAAATAGTTTTCGGAGAGAACCAGCTATTTCCAAGTTTGTTTAGCCTTTCACCCCTATCCACAGGTCATCCGCTAATTTTGCAACATTAGTCGGTTCGGACCTCCAGTACCTGTTACGGCACCTTCATCCTGCCCATGGATAGATCACTTGGTTTCGGGTCTACACCCAGCGACTATGACGCCCTATTCGGACTCGATTTCTCTACGGCTTCCCTATTCGGTTAACCTTGCCACTGAATGTAAGTCGCTGACCCATTATACAAAAGGTACGCAGTCACCCTTGCGGGCTCCTACTTTTTGTAAGCACACGGTTTCAGGATCTATTTCACTCCCCTCCCGGGGTTCTTTTCGCCTTTCCCTCACGGTACTTGTTCACTATCGGTCAATGATGAGTATTTAGCCTTGGAGGATGGTCCCCCCATATTCAGACAGGATTTCTCGTGTCCCGCCCTACTTGTCGTTAACTTAGTACCACACGTTCCTTTTCGCATACGGGACTATCACCCCCTACGGTCAGCCTTTCCAGACTGTTTTGCTAAAGATCGTGCTATCACTAACAGGCTCTTCCGATTTCGCTCGCCACTACTTTCGGAATCTCGGTTGATGTCTTTTCCTCGAGCTACTGAGATGTTTCAGTTCACCCGGTTCGCCTCGCATACCTATGTATTCAGTATGCGATACCCCTAAGGGTGGGTTTCCCCATTCAGAAATCTCCGGATCAAAGCTTATTTGCCAGCTCCCCGAAGCTTATCGCAGGCTTTCACGTCTTTCGTCGCCTATCATTGCCAAGGCATCCACCATGTGCTCTTAGTCACTTGACCCTATAACTTTGACTTCTCTTTCGAGAATCCATCGTTTATTTCAAGGACTGAATGTCAGGTCTTTCACCTGACGCGTTATGCCGTAATGCGAACAAAGTTTGTTACAAGCATTGCTGCTTGCTTCAATGTCTTTATTCAATATTACTAATTCAAACTAGGTTTGAATATTCGTTTTGACGCAATCAAAAATCTCGTCATTAAGGGCACGGTCTGCACTAAACCTTTACGAATGTGCAGTTTCCCTTAATGACATCTAATTCGACTCTATGAATTTTTAAAGAACAGCCGTGAGTCTTGCGACTCGTTTGTTAATTGATAGATACCAATCAACACCAAAAAAGCCTTTTAAAAGCTGCTTTGGTTTTGAATGAATAAATCAAAACGATAAGAATAACTAACCATTAATTGGTGGAGGATGACGGGATCGAACCGACGACCCCCTGCTTGCAAAGCAGGTGCTCTCCCAGCTGAGCTAATCCCCCGTTTTTTATGATGTGTCTTGTGTGAAAGGACTGGTGGGTCTGGTTGGTCTCGAACCAACGACCCCCGCCTTATCAAGACGGTGCTCTAACCAACTGAGCTACAGACCCAAGCCGGTCGCGTCTTGCACCAGCATAAAGCCAATGTCGTCGGCGACAACCTTCCAACAACCGATAAGTGTGAGCGTTCAATTTTGATTGCAGTTTTTCCAGAAAGGAGGTGATCCAGCCGCACCTTCCGATACGGCTACCTTGTTACGACTTCACCCCAGTCACGAACCCTGCCGTGGTAATCGCCCTCCTTGCGGTTAGGCTAACTACTTCTGGCAGAACCCGCTCCCATGGTGTGACGGGCGGTGTGTACAAGACCCGGGAACGTATTCACCGTGACATTCTGATCCACGATTACTAGCGATTCCGACTTCACGCAGTCGAGTTGCAGACTGCGATCCGGACTACGACTGGTTTTATGGGATTAGCTCCCCCTCGCGGGTTGGCAACCCTTTGTACCAGCCATTGTATGACGTGTGTAGCCCCACCTATAAGGGCCATGAGGACTTGACGTCATCCCCACCTTCCTCCGGTTTGTCACCGGCAGTCTCATTAGAGTGCCCAACTAAATGTAGCAACTAATGACAAGGGTTGCGCTCGTTGCGGGACTTAACCCAACATCTCACGACACGAGCTGACGACAGCCATGCAGCACCTGTGTTACGGTTCTCTTTCGAGCACAAATCCATCTCTGGATCCTTCCGTACATGTCAAAGGTGGGTAAGGTTTTTCGCGTTGCATCGAATTAAACCACATCATCCACCGCTTGTGCGGGTCCCCGTCAATTCCTTTGAGTTTCAACCTTGCGGCCGTACTCCCCAGGCGGTCAACTTCACGCGTTAGCTTCGTTACTGAGTCAGTTAAGACCCAACAACCAGTTGACATCGTTTAGGGCGTGGACTACCAGGGTATCTAATCCTGTTTGCTCCCCACGCTTTCGTGCATGAGCGTCAGTACAGGTCCAGGGGATTGCCTTCGCCATCGGTGTTCCTCCGCATATCTACGCATTTCACTGCTACACGCGGAATTCCATCCCCCTCTACCGTACTCTAGCTATACAGTCTCAAATGCAGTTCCCAGGTTGAGCCCGGGGATTTCACATCTGACTTATATAACCGCCTGCGCACGCTTTACGCCCAGTAATTCCGATTAACGCTTGCACCCTACGTATTACCGCGGCTGCTGGCACGTAGTTAGCCGGTGCTTATTCTTACAGTACCGTCATGAGCTCCTAGTATTAATAGAAACCTTTTCGTTCTGTACAAAAGCAGTTTACAACCCGAGGGCCTTCATCCTGCACGCGGAATGGCTGGATCAGGCTTTCGCCCATTGTCCAAAATTCCCCACTGCTGCCTCCCGTAGGAGTCTGGACCGTGTCTCAGTTCCAGTGTGGCTGGTCGTCCTCTCAGACCAGCTACAGATCGTTGGCTTGGTAGGCCTTTACCCTACCAACTACCTAATCTGATATCGGCCGCTCCAATCGCGCGAGGTCTTGCGATCCCCCGCTTTCATCCATAGATCGTATGCGGTATTAGCGTAATTTTCACTACGTTATCCCCCACGACTGGGCACGTTCCGATACATTACTCACCCGTTCGCCACTCTCAAGGGGTTGCCCCCTCTACCGTTCGACTTGCATGTGTAAAGCATTCCGCCAGCGTTCAATCTGAGCCAGGATCAAACTCTATAGTTCGATCTTGAATTTTTTCGCTCTTTCGAGCAACTCATAAAAACGGAATTGAAGTGAACTTCACTTCTATTCTCATGAGCGTTTGTAAGTCAATTAAGACTTAGTTCCGTAGAACTTGGCAATCGCCATCAAACGCCCACGCTTATCGGCTGTATATTTTTAAAGATCTTGTGTGCAACAGGCCAACACTGTGTGTCGTTTTGTTGCACTGCGCTGCGATCAGCGGAGCCTTGCAGTGTAGCACTGTTTTCAGTGCTTTTGCAAGCAATTTAAAAAACTTTTCAAATATTTCAAAAAACTTTTTAAACTGTTTGCAACCTTTAGCTGCTCGGGGCTTATTCCGATTTTGCGTCATCGTTTTGACATTTAATTCAAAACATTTCAGCGAAGCCTTGCAGTCTAGCACGGTTTTTTGTGCCGGATGAAAAAAATTTTGATTTTTTTCATCTATTTAAAACATTCAAACTTTCTTAACCTTTTAAAGTTTCAAGTTTTTTAGTTTTAACTGCTTGCAACTTGTAGGTTGCTCGGGACTTATTCCGACTTACTTTTCAGCGAAGACCGCGACTATAGCATAGTTTTTTTGTTGCGCGCAAGCCCTCTCATTCTTTTTTCAGATGCCATTGATAATCCATAGATGGCACTCATTACTTTATTAGACGCGTCGCTGGCCTATGGCCACGTCGCACTCCTTGATCACGCTGACTTTGCTCTGGAGACATCAGAGCGAATAGGTTTGATTGGTCGCAATGGCACGGGCAAATCGTCTTTCCTCAAAATACTGGCAGGGATGGAGCACGCTGACGACGGCACGATGCATGTTCAGCAAGGTGTGCGCATTGCATATGTGGCGCAGGAACCTGTGCTTGAAGCAGACGACAACATTTTTGAATCTGTTCAGCGCGGCCTAGCGCCCGTGATGAAACTCATAGACGACTACAGCAACTGCGTGGGCGATCTCGATGCGCTGCAAAGCCAGATTGAAGCTCTAGATGGCTGGGGCTGGGAACAACGTGTTGACGAAACTTTGCACCGTTTGCATTTGGACCCCGCTGCCAAAATTTCGACCCTCTCTGGCGGCAACCGAAAGCGCGTGGCCTTGGCGCAAGCTTTGGTGACGCATCCCGATGTGTTGCTGCTTGATGAACCCACCAATCACTTGGATTTAGATTCCATTTCATGGCTGGAGCAATTGCTCATTGATTTCAAGGGCAGCGTGGTGGCCATCACACACGACCGCGCTTTTCTCGATCGCATTGCCACCTGCATTGTTGAGTTGGATCGCGGGCGTCTGCGCAGTTATCCTGGCAATTTTGCACAGTACCAAATCAACAAAGAAGAACAGCTGGCGCAAGAGGCCGTGATCAGTGCCAAGGCCGACAAGCTCTTGGCACAAGAAGAGGTTTGGATTCGCAAAGGCGTTGAAGCGCGGCGCACACGCAGTCAAAGCCGCATTGTGCGGCTTGAGAATTTACGCGCCACGCGCAGCGCACGCAGAGAACAAGTGGGGCGGGTTCGCATGGAAGTGGCCTCGGGCGCACCCAGCGGCAAGTTGGTGGCAGAGCTCACCGACGTTTGCAAATCATTTACTTCACCAGAAGGTGATGTGAAAGTGATTGTGAAAGACTTCACGGCCACCTTGCTTCGCGGCGATAAGATTGGCTTGCTGGGCCCTAACGGCGCTGGCAAAACAACACTCCTGAAAATGATCCTGGGCGAGCTTGAGGCAGACAGTGGAAAAATTCGGCAAGGCGCCAATTTGCAAGTGGCGTACTTTGACCAAATGAGAAACGCGCTCGATTTGGAAGCCTCCTTAGAAGACTTCATCAGTCCAGGCAGTGAATGGATTGAGATTGGCACCAAGCGCCAGCACGTGAAAAGTTATTTGGGTGACTTCTTGTTTTCACCGGCGCGCGCCACTTCGCCTGTCAAATCTTTGTCTGGCGGTGAGCGCAATCGTTTGCTGCTGGCCCGCTTGTTTGCCAGGCCCGCCAACGTGTTGGTGCTTGACGAACCCACCAACGACCTTGACATCGACACCTTGGAGTTGCTCGAAGAGTTGCTGCAAGACTACCAAGGCACGGTATTTTTAGTGAGTCACGACAGGGCCTTTATGGACAACGTGGTGACCAGCATCATTGCCTGCGAAGCAACACCCGAGAATCCTGGCTTTTGGCGCGAGTACGAAGGCTCTGTTCAAGATTGGCTGACGCAATCGCAACGCAGTCAAAGCATTCAAGCGCAAAACAAGGCCGCCGCCGCCAAAGCTGCACCAGTGGCCACTGTTAGTTCGGTTAGTTCGGTTAGTTCAGTCAGTACGGTCAGCTCAGCCAGTCCAGCCAAACCGGCAAAGACCACTACCAAATTGAGCTACAAAGAGCAGCGCGAACTAGAAGGCCTGCCCGCTCTGATTGAAGCACTGGAAAAAGAACAAGCAGACATTCGCAAGGCCTTGCAAGACACTGCTTTGTTTACCAAGGATCCAGCGGCAGCCACGGCTTTGTATGCGCGCGACGCCAAAATAGACACTGAATTAATGGCCGCTCTAGAGCGTTGGGAAATTTTGTCTTGATTTCAAGAAAATTCATGCAGGTGGATGTCTTCACAAGCCAAGCTTATTGGGGCAATCCGGTGGCAGTGGTGTTGGATGGCACGGGGCTGAGCGATTCAGCCATGCAGCGCTTTGCACGCTGGACGCAGTTGAGCGAAACCACCTTTGTGCTGCCGCCAAGCCCCAAGGGGCAAGCAGACGGCGCAGATTACCGCTTGAGAATATTCACCCCTGGGGGCGAGTTGCCATTTGCGGGTCACCCCACCTTGGGCAGCGCGCGCGCATGGCTTGATGGGGGCGGACAGGTTCAACAAGATGGCGTGATCATTCAAGAGTGTGGCGTTGGCTTGGTTCGAATTGAAAATCAAGAAGGTCGTTGGGCTTTTGCAGCACCGCCCACCCAAAAGAGAGCTGTGCCAACTGACATGATGGCTCCGCTCTTAAGCGCATTGGGTGTCGAGGCAGAACAGGTGCTGGCCAGTCAAATTTTGAACAATGGCCCAGAGTGGTGGTGCTTTTTATTGGACTCTGCAGAGACGGTGCAACATTTAAACCCCGATCATTTGGCACTTAAAAAGATGGGCGTGAAAGTGGGGGTTGCCGCGCCATCGGGCAGCCCTTTTCTCATTGCCCGCAGCAACCGCGAATCGCGCGCATTTTCAAATGCAGCTGGCAAATCTCGCTTGCAAAGCGATGCAGTTGTTCAGCCCATGGATTTGGAAGTGCGCGCTTTTGCAGCCGCCATGGGTATTTTGGAAGATCCTGTCACGGGCAGCTTGAATGCTTCACTGGCCCAATGGCTGATTGAAGAAAAACTCATGCCCAGCCACTATGTGGCAGGCCAAGGCCATGCACTGGGTCGCCAAGGCCGTGTTCACATTCAACAACACGGCTCAGGCCAAGTGTGGGTTGGAGGCGACACAGCGGTCTGTATTGAAGGCCATGTGGCTTTAGACTAGAGGCCATGGGACAACTACTTTTAGTGCGCCACGGTCAGGCATCTTTTGGCGCAGACGATTACGACCAGCTCAGTGACATGGGCAGGCGACAAAGCATTCGCTTGGGCGAGTATTGGCAACAAGCGGCCGGCGAACGTTCCGGCGCAGAAGCCCTGAAGTTTGATGCTGTTTTCATGGGCAGCCTGAAAAGACACCGCCAAACCTGGGAAGGCATTGCACAAGGCGCGCAACTTCACAATCAACCCGAAGTTTGGCCAGAGCTCAATGAATACGACAGCCACGCCTTGATCGAAACCATTCACCCAGAGCCGCTTGCCAAGCCAGATACGCCAGAGATGTACAAGCATCACTTTCGCTTGTTGAGAACGGCCTTGCAAAAATGGATGGCCGGCGAGACAGCCCCCAAAGGCATGAGCAGTTATGCCGAGTTTGCAGCAGGCATTCAAGCGGTGTTGAAGCACATTCGAGAAAATCACCAAGGCCGCGTTTTGGTAGTGTCTAGCGGTGGTCCAATTTCAACTGCGGTGGGGCAAGTGCTTCAAGCGCCTGCCGAGACGTCCATTGAATTGAATCTGCGCATCCGAAATACAGCACTCACAGAGTTTGTCTTTTCGGCGTCTCGGCATATGCTACTTTCATACAACAACTTACCGCATTTAGATCATGCCGCCCATCGAAGCTGGATCACTTTTGCTTAATAGTGTTTATCCCGATGGGGGAGGCCTTGTTTTCTTGTCAGAATGATATGTATGCACATTTCGCAAAAGGCCACTTCGCACTCAACCCAAGCGGCAGGCATTCGAGTCGCCAATTGCGAGCAGTCGGCTTGCGTCGCATACTTTGCTGCCCTTGGCATTGCGGATGGTTTGGCTCTTGAGCCACAGAGTGGCGCAACCCATTGCAAAATGAGTGGCGCGTGGATGCAGGTCTATGCTCCCGACTGCGACACCCTTTCATTGCATGAACATGCCCACAATTTGCAGCAAGAGATCCTATGGTCCATGCTGGTGTCGCCCCATCTTTTTGAATTCAACAACTTAGAAGCGCTTAGCAGTGCAGTGCGGGTTCGCGAAAACATTGTGCTGGATGCCCGCAAAACAGCCTTGGCATTCAAAACAGATGCCGCCGAGCGGCCTAGCGAGTTCTGGAGATACGAAGAAGAGGCCGGCTTTATTTTGCAAGCGGGTACCGGCCTGATCAAGGCTTTGGTCAGCGCCACCCAACCTGAAGCCACAGGCAAGCTTTACGACTTTTCATGCTATCGCGCCACTGAGTATGTGATTTTGCTTGGCTTGGCACAGGAGGCCGCTGTGCACAACGCCCCTTTGTTTGAGCAATTGCAAACTTTGAATGAAAAGTACGCCATTCGGTCTGGCCAATTCCACGATGTTTTTTTGCATGAATATGGTTCGCTCGAAGCTCCTTTGCCTGCTCGCTTTTATGTGCCTGGCGATCGAATTTGGTTTCGAAACCCCGATGCACACTCTTCTGACGTGACAGGCTACGAGGGTTCATGGGTGATTTATGTGGGCAGTGGATTGTTCAGCAACTTCTGGAAGCGCGATCAGCCTTTTACCTTGCAAAGTAAATGCCTCGAGATCTTCCATTGGCGGGATGGTGTGCAAACCAACGCAGCTGGCGAGTTGTGGATGGACGAAGCCATAGTAGACGCTTGTGTGCAAGATACCCTGCACAAGCCCGACAAATTGCAAAACATCTTGCAGCAAATGATGCGCATCAGAGATGCCAAAGGTATTTATGCAGATGGCGGGTGCTTGGATGCGACGCGGGAGTACCCAAAGCAAATTGACCCATCGGCTTGTGAGTTGAGCCTGCCCAAAATATAGGCCGAGCTCTCAAAATCGCAGGCTTAAGATAGCAGGCTCAGGATCGCAAGCTTAAGATCTCAGCGTGTCGGCAGGCAAGCGATCTATTTCCAACAACAATTGCGCCAAGGAACGGCCGGCAGCCTTTAAGACAACTTGTCCTTTTTGAGCCGTAGCGGCAGCAGCGTTGCCAGCCGCCCCAGCAGGGTTGTAATCTTGCATTTGCCATGCCAGTTTGGCACTGCGCCCGTTGCCCAAAATGGGAAACAACTGTGCTCGATCTTCTGAGCTTGACTTGAAATTTTCTGCCTTGTTCATGCTCACTGCTTGCGGTTTGAGCGCCAGCATGACAGAGGTTTCAATGTCGCCAGCGTGTACCCCAAAGCGATGCTCATGGTCAGAAAACAGCGCATGGGCATCTTGCCCTTTGTCGTCTTCAAGGGGAAGTTGGTACCAATTAACGCTGTAAACCAGCATGCCCAAGCGAGCGCGCAAATCGCGGGCCACCACGTCCATGGCGCCCACGTGCCCGCCATGCGAATTGAACAGCACCAATTTGTGAATGCCTGCTGCTTTGACCGATTCTGCAATGTCGGTCCACAAGCGAATGAGTGTTTCGGACTTTAAGGTGAGCGTGCCCGGAAATGCCGCATGCTCTGGGCTCAATCCCACACCTTGGGTGGGCAGCACCAAGATCGACAAATCTTGTGGGTTCAGCGCGTCTGCCGCGGAATGGACGCTGGCGTTCAATTGGGCAATGGCCGATTGGATGACGCCCTCCACAATGTCCACATCGACCGAGAGGGGCAGGTGAGGGCCGTGTTGCTCGGTTGCGGCCAAGGGCAACACCGCAATGGCGCGAGTGGTGTCGATGCGGCCAAAGTCTTGGGTGGTCAAGTTGGACCAATGGTGGATGTGATGTGACATGTGGGGCAAGCTTTTGAATAAGCGCAGTTTAATAGAGGCGTCTCATTTAGGGGGATGAATTTGCGGTGTAGAGTTGGGCACTTGGATTTGGCCATTTTTCGGCCAAACTTGGCGATGGCTGATTTTCAGTCAGCTTTTGATGTTTTTGCTTGAGGACTCCCTTTCTGTGCGTCACATGTTGCGGCCATTTTTAAAGCTATTTTTGCTGAAGGCAGGGGCAGGCATTGCTTTTGTTCTTTGCTTGGCTCTTAACTTGGCTGTGAGCCTGACGCTGCAAGTCCACGCACAAACTCAAGTTTTAAGTTCGGGTCCTGCCGGCCAAGTGGTCAAAACCCCGCAAGTTAAAGCCACCCTGTTTGCACTAGCGCCTGATGGCATTGGCCCAGGCAAAACCCTTTGGTTGGGTTTGGAGTTGGTGCACCAAGCCCACTGGCACACCTACTGGCGCAACCCTGGCGACTCTGGTCTTCCTACAGAGCTTCAGTGGAAGCTGCCCACAGGCATGGCGGCTGGCCCAATCGTTTGGCCTGCACCGCGACGTATTCCCATTGGCAGCCTGGCCAACTATGGCTACGAAGACACCACCTTGTTGGTCACGCCCATTCAAATAGGCCCTTCCTTCAAGCCCCAGAACAATGAAAGCACAATTCAAATTGACCTGCGTGCCAATTGGTTGGTTTGCAAGCAAGAGTGCATTCCACAAGAGGGCGATTTCAGTCTGAAGCTGCCCGTTCAGGGCGCAACGTCCATGGCGCGCGATGCGTTTGAAAAAGCGCTTCAACTGCAAGCACAAGCCTTGCCGGGGCAGCACCAAGCTCGCATTGCGGCAGATGGTCGCACTTTGAAATTGAGCCTCTCGCAACTGCCGCCTGAGCTGCAAAAGGGTGACTGGACGGTCTTTCCTCAAACGGCCAACGTGGTCAAAAACAGTGCCGCCCCCATCATTCAAAGCATGGCGCCAGACGCTTCAAACAAAGCATCGGCGGGCACAGAGGTCATCGTCCAAATTTCAGCGGAGCGCATGGACAGCCCCTCTCAAATGACGTGGCTGTTGGTGCAAGGCAAGGCCGATGCGCCCACCGGCCGACAGTGGACACTGACAACACCGGTTCAAGGTCAATGGCAAGAATTTTCGGAGCCTGTTGCCCCAAGTAATATCAACTTTTCTGCTTTGCCAAACAAGTCCGGCGCAGCATCAACGCCAGCACCCTTTGCCACGTGGGCCCTCGCCATGTTGGGCGCTATGCTGGGCGGCTTGCTCCTGAATTTGATGCCTTGCGTCTTTCCTGTTTTGGCCATCAAGTTGCTCAACATCACACAGCACGCCAGCCACCCCAGAGAAATGAAGCTGTCCGCTTGGGCCTTCAGCGCTGGCGTCTTGATTTCCTTCCTGGTTCTCGGCGCGCTCATGCTGGGGCTGCGCGAAGCGGGTTCGCAATTGGGCTGGGGCTTCCAATTGCAGTCTCCTTGGGTGGTGGGCGCACTGGCGCTGTTGTTTGCCGCCTTGGGTCTGAACTTGTCGGGCCTGTTTGAATTTAGATCTTTTGTACCCAGCAATTTGGCGGGTCTTCAGTGGGCCAACCCCATCACCAACTCTTTGTGGTCGGGGGTGTTTGCCGTGGTCATTGCGTCGCCTTGTACTGCCCCCTTCATGGGTGCCTCTTTGGGCTTGGCCATTGGCTTGCCTGCTTGGCAGGCCTTGCCGGTGTTTCTCGCCATGGGATTTGGCATGGCCTTGCCCTTCATGGCCATCACCTTGAGCACCGGTTGGGTCAAGCTGTTGCCGCGCCCTGGCGCATGGATGCAAACTTTCAGGCAATTCATGGCGTTTCCAATGTATGCCACGGTGGTTTGGCTGGTTTGGGTTTTGGGGCAGCAAGTTGGTCTCGATGGCGCCATTGGATTTTTGGCCTGCTTGTTGAGCTTGACCTTGCTCATTTGGGCTTTGTCACTTCATGGGCCTGGTGCGCGCGCCATCACAGTCTTGGCTTTGCTGGTGGGCGCACTGTCCATTTGGCAGTGGGGCCCGACATGGGCGTTGGTTGAAACTCCGCCTTTGAATCAATCGTCTGCAAGCACTTCTTCCAGTTCTTCAGCATCTTCAACCTCGGCCAATCAAAAAGTGGTTTGGGAAGAATGGTCGGCCGACAAAGTGGCCGCTGCCCGAAAAGAAGGCCGCCCTGTGTTTGTCGACTTCACGGCGGCTTGGTGCGTAACGTGCCAATTTAACAAAAAGTCCACCTTTTCAGATGCTGGCTTGTTGGCTGAATTTGCAAGCCGCAATGTGTTGCTTTTGCGTGCCGACTGGACGCGTTACGATCCTCGCATCACGGCTGCCCTGAATGAGTTGGGCCGCAATGGTCTGCCGGTTTATGCGTGGTATGCGCCAGACCAACCCGCTAGCCTTCTCTCAGAGTTGATCACTGTGAAAGAAATTCAATCTTATTTGAGTCAACTCAAAAGTCCACCGATCAAACAATAACGCTTCAAATACCGCTTCAAACTACGTTTCACACTCACTTGAATCTTATGACCTCAGCCAGTTTTGCTCCTTTGTCCAACGATACTTTTTTGCGCGCGTGCTTGCGACAAGCCACAGACCACACGCCCGTGTGGCTGATGCGCCAAGCAGGTCGTTATTTGCCTGAGTACTGCGCCACCCGCGCCAAGGCTGGCAGCTTCATGGGCCTGGCCACCAACGTAGACTTTGCAACCGAGGTCACCCTGCAACCCCTTGAGCGTTACCCCTTGGACGCGGCCATTTTGTTCAGCGACATCCTGACCGTGCCAGACGCTATGGGACTGGGCTTGAGCTTTGCATTGGGCGAAGGCCCTCGCTTTGCAAAATCGGTGCGCGATGAAGCCGCAGTGGCCGAGCTGCAAGTGCCTGACATGGCCAAGCTGCGCTATGTCTTTGATGCCGTCACCTCCATTCGCAAAGCTTTGAATGGCCGCGTGCCACTCATTGGCTTTTCGGGCAGCCCCTGGACCTTGGCCTGCTACATGGTGGAGGGCAAAGGCTCAGACGATTACCGCTTGGTGAAGTCGATGCTCTACAGCCGACCCGATTTGATGCACCGCATTTTGGAAGTCAACGCACAAGCTGTGGCGCTTTATTTGAATACCCAAATTGAAGCAGGGGCTCAGGCCGTGATGATTTTTGACAGCTGGGGCGGCGTTTTGGCCGATGCGGCTTTCCAAGAATTTAGCTTGGCCTATACCGCCAAAGTTTTGGCACTGGTGAAAAAAGAACACCAGGGCGTGACCATTCCCCGCATTGTGTTTACCAAGGGCGGCGGTTTGTGGCTCGATCAAATGGGCTCATTGGACTGCGAAGTTTTGGGCCTTGACTGGACCATGAACTTGGGCCGAGCCCGCCAAATGGTGGGTGGCGCCGTGAATGGCCCTGGCAAAGCTTTGCAGGGCAACATCGATCCCAATGTGTTGTTTGCACCCCCAGCGCAAATTCAAAAAGAAGTGGTTCGGGTGTTGGACAGTTTTGGCAAACCTCACACCGACAAAACCACCACGGGGCCAACCCACATTTTCAACTTGGGCCATGGCATTAGCCAATTCACACCCCCAGAGCATGTGTCGGCCTTGGTGGAGGCGGTTCATGCGCACTCTAAACTGCTGAGGCGCTGAGGTTGTGCTGAGATTGTGCTGAGATTGTGCCAATTTAGTGCTGAGCTTTCTCTAGCGCACTTCTGACCCAAAAAGACCCAAAAATATTTAAATATTTGGGTTTTTTCTATTGACTTATGCACAAAAGTTCTTTTCATGGATTTTCAAATTCTTGTCAGTACCGCAGGCCGAGGCGCGACACTCTAAACAAGCTAAGTTGTTGTTTTAAATAGGATTTATGAATCTGCTCAGTTCGCGAGCAATTCAATCAAAGCCTTATTTTTCAAGGGTTTGCGGGTCATCAGACTGAGTTTTCAACAAAGTTATCCACAGTTTATTGGGACTGTCTTTAAAGGCCATGAAAAACAACAACTTACCCGATATTTCAAGAATATTTATGAGCAAGAAAATGACAGAATGCAGTGTTGCCCTTGAGTTAAGGGTTGCGCACAGGGTTTTGCATGCAAAAGTGGCTTGACATTGCAGTTTCAGCACCCGCACACAGTCAAGTGGGCGGTTTGCTGACCTATGTCACCGAATTGCCCGCAGCGGTGGGGCAATTGGTCAGAGTGCCTTTCGGCAGCAGAGAGGTGTTGGGCGTGGTGTGGGGCGTTCACACCAGTCCCCCATCCAGTCTGAGCACACACACTTTGCGTCAAGTGACAGCAGTGTTGGATGGCATAGAGCCCTTGAGCGCCAACTGGCGTCAGTTGGTTCAGTTCAGCGCGCAGTACTACCAGCGCGCACTGGGCGAAGTGGCCATGGCCGCTTTGCCACCGCAACTCAGAGACCTCACACCAGTGCAGATGGCAAGGCGCTTGAAAAAACAGCCCGCAAGCACAGAAAGCTTGGCTGCCGCGCTTCAGTCACCATGGCCTTTGTCTTCGCAGCAAACTGAGGTTTTGGCTCAAATGGCGGCGGCAACTGGCCCCTTCCTGCTTCACGGCGCCACGGGCAGCGGTAAAACAGAGGTCTACCTCCAAGCGGTTGCCAGGTGCTTGGCAGACAATCCCAAAGCGCAAGCCCTGATGATGGTGCCCGAGATCAACCTCACGCCGCAACTTGAGGCGCGCGTGAAAGCCAGATTTGGCGATGAAGGCGTGGTCTCGATGCACAGTGGCATGACAGGCCCCCAAAGATTGAAGAGCTGGTTGGCCGCCCACCAAGGCAGCGCCCGAATTGTGTTGGGCACGCGGATGGCCATCTTTGCCTCCATGCCCCATCTGAAATGGATTGTGGTGGATGAAGAGCACGATGCCAGTTACAAACAACAAGAAGGTGCACGCTACTCGGCTCGAGATTTGGCCATTTACCGAGCGCGCCTTGAAGGCGCCAAAGTAATTTTGGGTTCTGCCACCCCTTCTTTAGAAAGCTGGCATCACAGCAGGCCCGCTGCAGAAGGCGGCCGCTATGTGCGCTTGCCCATGCCTGCGCGCATTGGGGCGGGTCAACTGCCTTTTGTACGCCGGGTTGACATGAACCATCAGCCGCGCAAAACAGTTTTGTCAGCTCCCTTGATGGCTGCCATTCAAGAGCGTGTAGCCAAGGGTGAGCAAAGCATGCTGCTGCTCAATCGGCGCGGCTATGCCCCCGTTTTGCATTGCGCAGACTGCGACTGGAAAAGTGAATGCTCGCATTGCAGTGCGTTTCGGGTGTTCCACAAAATTGATCGCACCTTGCGCTGCCACCACTGCGGCTTCACCGAACGTGTACCCCGCGTGTGTCCTGCGTGCGGCAATGCCGACATTGCCCCCATGGGGCGTGGCACGGAGCAACTTGAAGAACATTTGGCCGAGCTTTTGGTCGATGTGAAGCGGCCTGATGGTCAGCCTGTGAAGGTGATGCGCATTGATGCAGACAGCACCAAATTAAAAGGCTCGCTGGAGGCCCAGTTGGCAGGTGTGCACAGCGGCGAAGTCGATGTGTTGGTGGGTACGCAAATGATTGCCAAAGGGCACGACTTTCGGCGCATCACCTTGGTGGCAGCGGTCAATCCCGACGGTGCTTTGTTCTCTAGCGACTTCAGAGCGCCAGAGCGCTTGTTTGCCTTGCTCATGCAAGCAGGCGGCAGAGCTGGCCGCGATGCCGCACAAAGTGCCAACAGTGAAATGTGGGTCCAAACTTTTCACCCTGGCCACCCCTTGTTTGAAGCGCTTAAAAAACACGACTACCCTGCCTTTGCAGAACAACAATTGAAGGAGCGCTTGGAAGCAGGGCTACCGCCCAGCACTTTCCAAGCCTTGATTCGAAGTGATGCGCGCATGCAGTCGGTGGCACAGGCATTTTTAAACCAAGCCAATGCGCAGCTGCAATCGGCTCTCGACATGAGTGCCAACGATGCGGCGGCCTTGGCCGAAGTGAGTGTGTATCCAGCGGTACCCATGAGCATCCAGCGAGTGGCCAATGTGGAGCGCGCTCAAATGCTGATTGAAAGCCCCTCTAGAAAAGCGCTTCACAGGGTACTTGAATTGTTGCAAGTGCAACTGCATGCATCGCGCTCTTTGCCAGAACACAAGGGCTTGATTCGCTGGCTGGTGGATGTCGACCCACTGGCCATTTAAAAAATTTATTGAAGCAAGGCCACTGCGCCCGAGAAGGTGAGGAAGGCTGCCGCTGTTGAGACCAAAATAATTCTGGCAATGCGGCCGCTGTCGGCACCAAAGCGCTCAGACAACATGGCCACATTGCTGGCACTGGGCAAGGCGGCCACCAACACCATGACTTTGAGCGCAAACGCATCGATGGGTACGCCCATTGAAATGGCGGCCAAGCCCACCACCAACACCAAGAGCGGGTGCAACAGCAACTTAATAAGCGCCACAGGCACATAGTCTTGCCACGTCAGGGGGCCGTGCTGCGCATGATGCGCAATTGTTTGTGAGCGCGCCAACACAGCTCCAATGGTGAACAGCGCAACGGGTGACGCGGCATCGCCCAGCAAGGCCACCGTTTTGTCGACAGGGCCGGGCAATTCAATTTGAAATGCAGAGAACAAAGTGCCCAACAAAATGGCCCAAGGCATCGGGTTTTTGACCACGCCCAGCAACGCGTTTTTGGCCGCTTGACCCACCCCCTGTTGGCCAGCGCCATCTAAGCGCGACAGGGCAATGCACAAGGAGGTGGTGATGACCATATCAATGACGATGGTGACAATGGCCGGCCCCGCAGCGGCAGAGCCTAGCAAGGCCACCAGCAAAGGCACGCCCATGAAACCGGTGTTGGGAAATGCGCCAACCAAAGCACCAAATGCAGCATCGTTCCAACCAAATCGCTTGTTCAAGGAGATGGCCACCACAAAGGCCACCATGACCAAGGCGCAAAACAAGTACATGAAGAATGCGCCAGCATCGAGCAGCTGCGCAATGGGCGTGTTGGCACCAAAACGAAACAGCATGCAAGGCAAAGCAAAGAACAGCACAAAGCCATTGAGCCCTGGAATGGCCTCAAAGGGCAACATTTGTCGACGCGCTGCCCAGTAGCCGCAAAGGACCAATGCAAAGAAGGGAAAGGTGACGCGCAAGACATCTAGCATGGCTCACATTGTGCCTTGTAAATGACACCTCAATTGCCCGCTATGATCGATCGCTTGGCCGAATGCGCATTTGGGCATTTGATTTGGCCTTCTCCATTTTACGCATGTCGACCCCCACCACTGGTTTGAATTCGGCTCAACTAGAAGCCGTCAATTACGTCAAAGGCCCTTGCCTTGTGTTGGCGGGCGCCGGCTCGGGCAAAACACGCGTGATCACACAAAAAATTGCCCGACTGATTGAGGTGGGCTTAGAACCCAAGCGCATCGCAGCCATCACATTCACCAACAAAGCCGCCAGTGAGATGCGCGAGCGTGCACGCAAGCTCATTGGCAAAGGTGCGCAAGAGGTCATGATTTGCACCTTTCATGCATTGGGTGTGCGCATCATGCGACAAGACGGTCATGTGTTGGGCTTGAAACCGCAGTTCAGTATTTTGGATGCCGACGATGTGGTGAGCATCTTGAAAGACTGTGGCGGCACCACCGATGCCAACACCGCACGCCAATGGCAATGGACCATCAGTGCTTGGAAAAATGCTGGCCTGACGGGCGCGCAAGCGGAGCTCGCAGCCAAGAATGAAAACGAGCGGGTGGCCGCGCGCATCATGGGCCGATACGAGGAACGACTGAGCGCTTATCAAAGCGTCGACTTTGACGACCTGATTGGTCTGCCTTTGAAGCTGTTGGGTCAATTTCCTGAAGTGCGTGAACGCTGGCAAGCCGCCATGGGCCATGTCTTGGTCGATGAATACCAAGACACCAACGCCACCCAATACGAAGTGCTGAAACACTTGGTAGGTGAGCGTGCGCGCTTCACCGCTGTGGGCGACGATGACCAATCGATTTACGGCTGGCGCGGCGCCACCTTAGACAACTTAAAACGTTTACCGCAAGATTTTCCGCAATTGAAAGTGGTGAAGTTAGAACAAAACTACCGCTCAACCAGCGCCATCTTGCGCGCGGCCAACAACGTGATAGAGCCCAACCCCAAGCTTTACCCCAAAACACTTTTCTCTGAGCTGGGCGAAGGCGAGCCGGTGCGTGTGATCGATGCCGATCACGAAGAACATGAAGCCGATCGGGTGGTTGCACGCATTCAATCATTGCGCGCAGGCACTGCCACCACCGCTGGCGGCATTCAATACCGAGAGTACAAAGAATTTGCCGTTTTGTACCGCGCCAATCA
Source organism: Limnohabitans sp. MMS-10A-178 (assembly GCF_003063375.1). GTDB lineage: Bacteria > Pseudomonadota > Gammaproteobacteria > Burkholderiales > Burkholderiaceae_C > Limnohabitans_A. Next base: position 85,951 of record NZ_NERY01000001.1, read on the forward strand.
CATGGCCAAGCCATTTGAAAAAGCCTTGCGGCGTGCGCAAATTCCTTACAAGGTGTCGGGCGGGCAAAGTTTTTTTGACCGTGCAGAAATCAAAGACTTGTGTGCTTGGTTTCGCTTGTGGGTCAACAACAACGATGACCCTGCATTCTTGCGTGCGGTGACCAGCCCCAAGCGCGGCATTGGACATCAAACCTTGGCAGGACTTGGCACCCTGGCCAGCCAATACAAACTCAGTTTGTTTGAAGCCTTGTTTTCCAATAGCTTAGGCGCCAAGTTGTCTGCGCGCGCTGTGGGTAGCTTGCATGAGTTTGGCCGTTACATGAATGACTTGGAATACCGCGCCAAACGCACCCATGGCGCCGAGGATGCCAAAGCTTTTTTATTGCAATGGCTGAAAGAAATTGGCTACGAAAAGCATTTGTACGACGGTGAAGACAACGAGAAAGTGGCAGCTGCGCGTTGGACCAATGTGCTGGAATTTGTCGATTGGATGTCGGGGCGTTGCGGCGGCACCATTGACGATGCTGCAGGGGTGAGCATCGCTTCCGAAACCAAGTCTTTGCTGGAAGTTGCGCAAACTATTTCTTTGTTGTCTACCTTGAATGAGCGCGAACAAGACCCCAATGTGGTCACCTTGTCGACGCTGCATGCCGCTAAAGGATTGGAGTGGCCGCATGTGATGCTAGTGGGTGTGAACGAAGGTTTGCTACCCTTCAAAATGGACGAAGACAATAAAGAATCAGTCGACGCCCAAGTGCATGCAGAAGGCCAACTCTCAAGGCTTCAAGAAGAGCGGCGCTTGATGTATGTGGGCATTACACGCGCGCAAAGAACATTGGCGGTGAGCTGGACCCGACGCCGCAAAAAAGGCCGAGAAACCATCGCTGCCTTGCCGAGTCGGTTTATTCAAGAAATGGCGCTCGACAAAAACACCATCAAAGAAGATCCGCGTGAAAAGTTGCGCGCATTGCGTGCAGAATTTGCGCTCAAAGCGGCGGCGTCTGCCGCCAAGCAAAAAGAACAAGGTGACTCGCTTTAATTTTGCGCCTGCCAAATTTTCCAAAGCTGCGCGAATTCAACTGCGGTTGCATCACCTTGAACGCTGTCCCACATTTTGGCGGCCTCTGCTTTTTGACCCAGTCTGAAAAGCACAATGCCCGCGTGCAAGCGGGTTTCTGCTTCACGCCTTAAGCCGCCCATGGCCAACGCTCGGCCAAAGAAAGCATTGGCTTGACTCCAGTTTTGTTTGGAGGTGTACACCTCTGCCAAACTGGCCAAGGTGTTGGCGTCTTTGGCTGATTTTTCAAGGCCCGGCAATGCTTTGTCGTCTTCGGCCAAGCGCACTTGAATTTGTTGACGCAGCTTTTGATGATTGGCGGCGGCGCTGACTTGGCCCATCTTGCCTGATGCAAAGGCAAGCTCGACCACTCGAGCAGCTTCAGCGGGCAAGCCCACGTTGAGCGCCAAACTGGCCATGTCGACATACTCAGAGGTGTCTTCCAAATTGCCTGTCACTTCCAAAATACGGTAAAGGTCTAATTCGAAGCGCAAATTAAAATTGGCTTGGCGTCCCAAACGGGCAATTGCTTCTGCCCAGTAGGCTTTGCTGGGGTAGTTTTGGAGCAACATTTTGAGCGTGCTGTTATAGCCCGCTTCGTCCTTGATCTGCCGCTGACTGAGCGCCATGATTCGCAAATCATTTTGTGATATTTTGACTTTGCTCGCTTCATCCAAACGGATTTTTTCTTTGACTTCTTGAATCACTTCTTCATGTCTGTTTAATTTAACCAAGCTTTGAATGAACACGGGTCGGATAGAGGGGTTGCCGCCTTCTAGCTTGAAATAAATTCGGGCCCAAGTGACAAGCTTTGACAGATCTTGGGCTTGGTCACTGGCACTTAACAAGGCTTCGATGAGAGGAATTTTTTGAGCTGCGGGCGTCCCCTCGGGCATCTCTTGAAGCATGGCCTCCAAGGTCAGAATGGCCAGAGGAAATTTTTTGGCCTGCAATGCCGCAATGGCCAAGGTTCTTTGAATGACAGGCCTCTCCGACGCAGTGATGCCTGGCGTTGACAAGGCTTGTTGGGCCAAGGCAATGGCGTTTTCGGCCTGCCCTGCGTTCAGGGCATCTTGTGCAGCCTGAAATGATTTAGCCGCTTCTGGCTGAACGACTCCCTGCGCGTTCGCACTGAATACCAACCCCAGCGTCCCTAACAGTGCCAGAAAAAAACCGGCCGAAAAAAAATTCAACCTCAATTGGGCCTTGGCAAATACATTGAAAAAAGAAGAACTTGTTGAGCAAGTGAGCATGAGTGGAATTTTTAAAAATGGATTTAAAAACAATCAACATTGAATTGGCTGTAATTTTGGTACAGGGAAACCCAATTTCATATATTTCTTTGGGGTATACCCTGATTTCTTTTTTTGTCTGCGCCATCTTCTTTAGGCTTGTAACTTAATTACAATTCTTTGCCATTTAGAATGCGGCACGAAGTATTGTAAATCTGTGACTCGTCATAGATTGATCTCGCTGTGAAGGAGCACTTTTTACATGATTGATTACGCCAGCCGGCAGCGTACCCCCCGCAAGCATTTGATCGGGTTGACCGTTGTGGTGGTGTTGCACGGGCTGCTGTTTTGGGCCATCAATTCCGGACTTGCGCGCAAGTTTGTGAAAGTCTTCAAAGATCCGGTGGAAGCCGTTCTGTTGGAAGAGACCAAGCCTGAAATTCCGCCACCCCCACCGCCACCACCGCCCAAAAATTTACCACCGCCACCGCCTGCCTATGTGCCGCCGGTTGAAGTGCCCGTGGCTGCGCCACCCCCGGTGAATGCCATTGCCGCTGTCTCCAACACACCTCAGCCTGTGGCCCCTCCTTCGCCCTTGCCGGTGCAAATGAATGCACCGCCGGCACCCCCAGCGCCTCCAGCTCCGCCTGCGCCGCCCGTGCGAACAGCCGCTGTGATCAGTGCGTCGGGTTGCGAAAAGCCGGAATACCCCAGCGCTTCAAAGCGCTTGGAGGAAGAAGGCACTGTGCAGTTGAAATTCTTGGTAGGCGTCGATGGCAAGGTCATTGAGTCAGCCATTGAGAAGTCCTCTGGTTTCAGGCGTTTGGACGAAGCGGCCAGAGCCGGTTTGTCGAAGTGCCAGTTCAAGCCTGGCACGCTGGATGGCAAGCCCCAGCAAAGCTGGGCCAGCATGCTGTTCACTTGGCGCATTGAGTAATGCGCCAAGCTCGCAGCAAAGCGCATCAGAAACCACATCAGAACCCAACACTTTTTGTTGAATATTTTTAAATTTAATTGAATTCGTTTCAGAGGAGTCTTTCCATGATCAAGCAACTCAAAACTCTCGTCCTGGCCATCGGTTTGGTGGCAGGCATGGGACTGGCCAGCAGCAGCTTTGCGTCCAAGACCAAAGAGGCTGCCCCTGCGGCAGCGGCACCTGCAGCCGCAGCGCCAGCCGCCGAGGCAGCACCCGCTGCTCCTGCCGCACCCGTTGCAGCAGCACCCGCATCTGCGCACGAAGAAAACCCCTACGGCCTCAGCGCTTTGTGGGCCCAAGGCGACGTGGTGGCCAAAGGCACCTTGCTCATCTTGGTGCTGATGTCCATGGGTTCTTGGTATGTGCTTATTACCAAGTACTTTGAGCAATCGAAGGCCGCCAAGTTTGCAGCAGAAGCCAAAGACAGTTTCTGGAGTGCTTCTTCTTTGCGTCAGGGTGCAGATGGCTTGGCTGAAGACAGTCCCTTCCGCTTCATTGCTGAAAAAGGTCTTGAAAGCGCCAACAAGCACACCGGATTGCTGGGTGGCGTGGACTTTGACACCTGGACCGCCAGAAGCATTCAGCGTGCCATTGGCAACGTTCAAAGTCGCTTGCAAGACGGCTTGGCTGTGTTGGCCACTGTCGGCTCCACATCACCTTTCGTGGGTTTGTTCGGTACCGTTTGGGGTATCTACAACGCGCTGGTAAAAATTGGCATGTCGGGCCAAGCGTCTATTGACAAAGTGGCCGGCCCTGTGGGCGAGTCATTGATCATGACGGCCATTGGTTTGGCTGTGGCGGTGCCTGCCGTGTTGGGTTACAACTGGTTGGTCCGCCGCAACAAGGCTGTGATGGAAGACGTGAACGGATTTGGTTCTGACTTGCACTCTGTGTTACTGGCTTCAAGCAACAAGTGATTTACAAGCGATTCAAGTCTAAGGCTTCAATCCTTAAAACTTCAATCCTCAACATATTCAGAGGCCAATCATGTCAATGAACGTCGGTTCAGAAAAAGACGATGAGATCATGAGCGAGATCAACACCACACCCTTGGTGGATGTGATGTTGGTGTTGTTGATCATCTTCTTGATCACCATTCCGGTGGTGACAACGTCCATCAAGGTGGACTTGCCCAAAGAGAAGAACGCGGTGCGGGAGACCAAGCCAGAGAACGTGATCATCTCGGTGGACGTACAGGGCAAGATTTTCTTGTACGACACGCCCATCAAAAATTCTGACGACTTGCTTCAGCGCATGAAAAAGTTTGCGGTCATGAAACCCCAACCTGAAGTTCAGATTCGGGGCGATGGCAAGAGCGACTTTGAGTCGGTGGGCCGAGTGATGTATGCGGTGCAGCGCGCCGGCATCACCAAGGTCGGGTTCATCACTGAGCCGCAATAAAGGAAAAAATCATGGGAATGAACGTAGGCTCGGGCTCGGGCAGTGATGAGCCAGAAGTGATGATGGACATCAACACCACGCCACTCATTGACGTGATGTTGGTGCTCTTGATCATGTTGATCATCACCATTCCGGCGCAACTTCACTCAGTGAATTTGGACATGCCCATTTCACAGCCACCCACCAAAAAAATTGACCCTGTGGTCATCAAGATTGATGTCGACGCTGCCAACGTGATCAATTGGAACGGCAAACCCATCTCAGGCCGTGCAGACCTTGAGGCCAAACTGGTAGAAGCTGCGGCCACTCAGCCACAACCCGAGCTGCATATTCGCTCGCATGCCAAGGCCAAATATGAGTCTGTGGCGCTGGTCATGGCCAGTGCGCAGCGCCTAGGCCTGACCAAGCTGGGCATTGTGGGTTCGGAGCAGTTTGTCAATTAAGCTATTTCAAGTTATTTGTGACGAATTCGTTTCCGCGCTTATTGGGAGATATCGGCGGAACCAACGCCCGTTTTGGATGGCAAGAAGGTAGTGCTACCGAGATTCAGCAGGTGCTGGTTCTACCCTGTGCTGAGTATGAAACTCTTGAAGCGGCCATTCGCACCTATTTGTCGCGCCAAAATTTGCCCGCTCCTCGCAGCTGCGCATTGGGCATCGCCAGCCCCATAAACGGTGATGCGGTTCGCATGACCAACCACCATTGGTCTTTTTCAATCTCAGAAGTTCAGCGCAATTTGAACTTGGAACAGTTCAAGGTCATCAATGACTTTACGGCCTTGGCTCTGGCACTGCCCTTCATTCCTGCCAACAACTTGGTTCAGGTGGGTGGTGCAAGCGATCCGGCCCAATGCCTTGCGCCCAAAGCACTCATTGGCGCTGGAACGGGCTTGGGTGTTTCAGGTTTGATACCTAGCGATCACAATGGCCATTGGTTGGCCATTTCAGGTCAGGGAGGCCACACCACCTTGGCAGCTCAGACAGATGAAGAATACCGAGTGATAGAAATTATTCGCCAACGCTATGGGCATGTTTCTGCTGAACGCGTGTTGTCAGGCCAAGGTCTGGTTGACTTGTATTTGGCTTTGCGCCAATTGCAAAAGCAATCTCCCGTGGATGTGAAAGGTGCTGCAGAAATCACAGCATGGGCCCTGCAAGACAAAGACCCTCTCGCGCTTCAGAGCCTTGAAATGTTCACTGGATTTTTGGGTTCAGTCGCAGGCGATTTGGCGCTTACATTGGGTGCGCGCGGTGGTGTGTATTTGGGTGGCGGTATTGTGCCCCGTTGGTTAGGTTGGTTTGAAACTTCTAACTTCAGGGAGCGATTTGAAGCCAAGGGTCGTTTTAGGACCTATTTGAAAGACATTCCTGTTTGGGTCATCAATGCCCCGGAGTCTCCAGCCTTGTTGGGCGCCTCTCGTTCGTTGAGCAACTAAAGCCCTTGCAAGCACGAAAAAAAACCGCTTTGCAGCGGTTTTTTTTGATCCATCAAGAGGCAACTCAATGTCAGTCAGCGTACTTGCCGCTAGCATCTACAGCCGCTTTGATCTTCTGAATTTCTGCAGCCACAAACTTCTTGTGCTCTGCAGGTTCTACGCGCTTGTCAGTCACCACCAAAGCGCCCAAGCCTTCTTGTTTCTTGATGAACTCTGGGTCCTTCAAGGCTTTCTTCATGGCTTCATTCAATGCAGTGGTGATGGCTGCAGGCGTGCCCTTAGGCGCATACAAACCGTGCCAAATGGTGAGGTCAAAATTCTTCAAGCCCATTTCTTGCAATGAAGGATAGTACTTCAACGATTTGTGATCCGACAAAGGCTTGGCGGTAGTCACTGCGAAGGCTTTGATTCGGCCAGACTCAATTTGAGCCGTGGTGTTGGTGGTTTGATCGCACATCACGTCAACTTGACCGCCAACCAAGGCATTCATAGCTGGTGCCGTACCGCCAAAAGGAATGGTGGTCATGGCTTCTTTGGACTGCAACTGTGCTTGCCACAACATGCCGCAAATGTGCGAAGCTGAACCCAAGCCTGCATGGGCGATGTTCAACTTACCTGCATTGGCACGGATATAGTTTTCAAAATCGCGGTAGGTGTTGGCAGGCAACTGTGGCTTCCCAACCAAAGTCATTGGCACATCGTTGACCATGCCCAAAAACTCAAAGTCTTCCAAAGGCTTGTAGGAGAGTTTGCGATACAGCGCAGGCGTTGCGGCCATGCCGATATGGAACAACAGCAGGGTATGGCCGTCTGGGTTGGCACGTGCCACCTTGGCCGCGCCAATGGTGCCGCCAGCACCCGCCACGTTTTCGACCACAAAGTTGCCACCTGGCATGGTCTTGGCCATGGCCACGGCAAGATCACGGGCTACTTTGTCTGTGGGGCCGCCCGCAGCAAAAGGAACCACGAACGTCACAGGCTTGGTACCTGGGAAATTTTGAGCATGCGCAACCATTGTCAAGGCAGCGGCTGCAATCAATAGCAAACGTTTCATTTTTATCTCCTAGTTTGGAACGCGAAGTGTAGTGGGACATTGGTCCGAAAGCTACAAAAAGAATCACTGCCAATACAAAAATTAAGGTCTTTTAGGCCTTGATTCGCAGCATTTCTGAGCCAAATCAATGCTTTTTGTTCAATGCTTTGTTCAATGCCTTATTGATAACTGCGCGCGTCTTCAATGACCTTGCCATCATTGGTCAAAGAGCCTGGCGCCACCAACAACACGTCGCTGCGCAATTTGGTGATATCGCGAATGGCTTCTGCAATTTGGGCCTTGAGGGTTTCAGAACCAGCTTGAGAAGCAGTTTCCACGTGCAAAGCCATGCTGTCGTTGGCCATTTCACCTTGCACCACCAAACGGGCTTTGAGCACTGCTGGGAAACGTTTCACCACTTCAGCCACCTGGCCCGGGTGCACAAACATGCCTCGCACTTTGGTGGTTTGGTCGGCGCGCCCCATCCAGCCCTTGATGCGTTGATTGGTTCGGCCGGTGGGACACGTCCCCGCCAAGATGGCAGACAAGTCGCCCGTGCCAAAGCGAATCAGGGGGTAGTCGGGGTTCAAGCTGGTGATGACCAACTCGCCCACTTCGCCTTCAGGCACCGGGTCACCTGTACCAGGACGCACAATTTCAACAATGACGCCTTCATCCAGCACCAAACCTTGGCGCGCACTGGTTTCGTAAGCAATGAGGCCCACATCGGCAGTGGCATAGCACTGGTAGGCATCTACGCCTTGGGCGGTCATCCAATCGCGCAGGCTGGGTGGAAAGGCCTCGCCTGAGACCAAGGCTTTTTTCACGGAAGGCAGGGCCACACCCATTTCTGCCGCTTTTTCAAGAATGATTTTCAAGAAACTGGGAGTACCGATGTAGCCCGCCGGCTGCAGCTCGGCAATGGCTTGCACTTGTTGCTCGGTTTGGCCAATGCCACCCGCAAACACCGTGCAGCCCAAAGCATGCGCGCCCGTCTCCATCATGGAGCCCGCCGGTGTGAAGTGATAACTGAAACAGTTGTGGATAAGTTCGCCAGACTGGAAGCCTGCCGCAGAAATAGCCCGCGCCATGCGCCAATAGTCGGCGCGTGCGCCCTCAGGTTCATAAATAGGGCCAGGGCTTGAAAACAGTCGCGGCATGTTCTTGCCATACGCCACCGCACTGAAGCCACCAAACACGCTACCGCCCTTGGCGCGTGAAGCCTTTTGCAGTTCCTGCAACTCATGTTTGCGAATCACGGGCAGTTTGGCCAAGGCGCTGCGGGAGGTGATGTCTGCTGGGTTGATACCCTTCAAAGACTCAGCAAATGCCGAGGTATTTTTTTGAGCGTGTGCAATTTGCACAGGGAGGGCGGCCAACAAGGCCGCTTCGCGCTGTTCAGGGGCGCGCGTTTCCAATGCATCCATGTGCGTCTTCATAAACTTCCTTTGAAGGTGGTTGGAAAAAATTAAGCCAACCAACGCTTGCGGCGTTTGTAGCTCTTCACATCTTTGAAGCTCTTGCGTTCACCACCACCCATGCCGAGGTAAAACTCTTTCACGTCTTCGTTGGTGCGCAGGTCCTCGGCCAAGCCATCCATCACAATGCGACCCGACTCCATGATGTAACCGTAGTCGGAGTACTTGAGCGCCATGTTGGTGTTTTGTTCTGCAATCAAGAACGTGACTTTTTCTTTCTCGTTCAAATCTTTCACAATGTTGAACACCTCTTCCACAATCTGTGGCGCCAAGCCCATGGAGGGCTCATCCAAAAGCATGACGCTGGGATTGGTCATGAGGGCGCGGCCAATGGCACACATTTGTTGCTCGCCGCCCGAGGTGTAAGCTGCTTGGGAAGTGCGGCGTGTTTTCAAACGAGGGAAGTAGTTGTACACCTTCTCGAGGTTGGCTGCAATTTCGCCTTTGTCTTTGCGTGTGTAGCTGCCCGTCATGAGATTTTCTTCAATGGTGAGGTGGGCAAAGCAATGACGACCTTCCATCACTTGCACCACGCCGCGATTGACCAAGTCGGCGGTGGTGAGGTTTTCAATGCGCTCACCACGCAGCTCAATGCTGCCCTTGGTGACATCACCGCGCTCACCTTTGAGCAAGTTGGAAATAGCCCGCAAGGTGGTGGTTTTGCCTGCGCCATTGCCACCCAAAATAGCCACAATGCCTTGCTCTGGAACTTGCAGGGAAACGCCCTTCAGAACCAAGATGACGTGGTTGTAAATCACTTCAATGCCATTGACATTCAATACAATTTTTTTATCGCTCATGGACTTTGCCTTTGTGACCAAATGAAAATCTCAAGTTCTGAGACTTTCATTTGGCAACTGCTTTCGCAGTCGCCAAAGGGCCGCACGCTGTGCAGCCTCCAGTTTTTTAGGACTGGCAGTCAGCCGGTGTACGGCGTGTCAGTTTCTTTTCTGCAGCGTACTTGTCGGCAGCGGCTTTCACCATTGGTTTGATGATTTGCTCATCGGCCTGGTACCAGTCGCTAGAGAACTCCCACTTGCTGCCATTCCATGTGTGAATACGGGCCCAGTTGGCGCCCATGTGATCGGCACATGAAGTGGAGATAGGACGCAACACACCCTTGAAGCCCAAGGCATCCAATTTGGCTTGTGTCAGGTTCAAGTTTTCATAACCCCAACGCGCTTGCTCGCCGGTCATGACTTTGCCTTTGCCGTATTTTTCTTGGGCTTGGCGAACGCCTTCAATGGCAAACATGGCGCTGAACAAGCCGCGCATGTAAAGCACTTCACCGACTTCGTCCTTAGGACCCGTACCCTGGTTTTTGGCGTGCAATTTTTCCAAAACTTCTTTCACAACGGCAGAGCCTTTTTCGGCGCCGTGTTGCATCGTGATGGCGTTGTAACCTTTAGCGCCCATGCCGATGTCTTTGACATCGGGTTCAGCACCGGCCCACCACACACCATAAATCTGCTCGCGAGGATAGCCTGTGGCCTGTGCCTCTTTGACCAAGGTGGAGTTCATCACACCCCAACCCCAGTTGACAACGTAATCTGGACGATCACGGCGAATTTGCAGCCACGTAGATTTTTGCTCGACGCCAGGGTGTGTCACAGGCAACAAGCTCAGCTTGAAGCCGTGCATGGCAGCGCGCTCTTGCATGATAGGAATGGCTTCTTTGCCGAAGGGGCTGTCGTGGTAAACCAAGGCAATGTGCTTGCCTTTGAGCTTGTCAGCGCCGCCCACTTTTTTGGCAATGTCTTGGATGATCACGTCACCGGCCACCCAGTATGTGCCTGCCAATGGGAAGTTCCATTTGAAAACGCCGCCGTCAGCGGACTCGCTGCGGCCGTAGCCAGCAGTGATCAGAGGAATCTTGTCGCCAGGGGCTTTTTCAGTCAAGGCAAAGGTAATGCCTGTGGACAATGGCTGAAACACAGTGGCGCCGCCATTTTTGCCTTTCAGGCGCTCATAGCACTCCACACCACGGTCTGTGGCATAGCCTGTTTCGCATTCCTCGAAACTGACTTTCACGCCGTTGATGCCGCCACGTGCATTGACGAGCTTGAGGTAGTCGACGTAACCATTGGCAAATGGCACGCCATTGGGCGCGTAAGCACCCGTTCTGTACACCAGCACTGGGAAGAATTGCTCTTTGGTTTGTGCGGTGGCAACAGTGCTGACCAGCGCGCTGGAAAGTCCTGCAGCAGCCACTGTAACGGCTAGAGCGAGTTGACGAAGCTTCATGGTTGTCTCCTGTAAAAAGTAAAAGTGTGAAGCACTACGGAAAAAATCAGTGAGGGAAAGGCCAGAGGCGAAGTTTTTGCTTTGCCACAGACCACAGTTTTGCCAAGCCATGCGGCTCAACAATCAAGAACCAAACAATCAAGGCACCAAAAATCATGAACTCAGCGTGAGAGATGGCGGCAGTGGAAATGACCACGCCCACCAAGCTCCCCACCCAAGGCAAAAACTGATTCAGGAAAATAGGGAGAATCACAATGAATGCGGCACCAAAAAAGCTGCCCATGATGGAGCCCATGCCGCCAATGATCACCATGAAAAGCAACTGGAATGAGCGGTCAATTGAAAACGCTGCGGGCTCCCAAGAACCCAAGTGCACAAAGCCCCACAAAGCGCCCGCAACGCCCACAATGAAGGAGCTCACCGCAAACGCGCTGAGCTTGGCATACATGGGGCGAATACCAATGACTGCGGCAGCCACGTCCATGTCGCGAATGGCCATCCACTCGCGGCCAATGGCTGAACGCACCAAGTTTTTGGCAAGCAAAGCAAACACCACCAAAAAGGACAAACAGAAAAGGTATTTTTCAACCGGGCTTTGAATGACCCAGCCCATGACACTCAAGTTAGACACGTTGACCGAGCCTGAAGCTGTGTTGTTGGTAAACCAGCCCACGCGCAAGAACGCCCAATCGCAAAAGAATTGAGCGGCCAAGGTCGCCACCGCCAAATACAGGCCCTTAACCCGCAAGCTTGGAATGCCAAAAAACACGCCCACCAAGGTGGCAAAAAATCCACCGCTCAACAGCGCAAGAATGAGAGGCATGCCTTCAATGCGAACGTAGGTGTTGTAGGCCATGTAGGCACCCACCGCCATGAAGGCACCCGAGCCCAAAGATATTTGGCCGCAATAGCCCACCAAAATGTTGACGCCCAAGGCGGCCAGGGCCAAGATCAAGAAGGGAATCAAGATGGCCCTGAACATGTATTCGTCGACCAAGAAGGGCACACCAATGAAGGCGAAGGCAACCAAGGCCAGAATAGCCCAGCGATCTTGTGCGATGGCAAAAATTTGCTGGTCACTTCTGTAAGAAGTTTTGAATTGACCGTTTTCTCTGTAAAACATGTTGTGATTCCTTAGACGCGATCAATGATTTTTTCGCCAAACAAACCTTGGGGTCGGAACAGCAAGAAGACCAATGCAAGGACATACGCAAACCAAATTTCAATGCCGCCACCCACGAAGGGGCCCAGATAAACTTCGGACAGTTTTTCGCCAACACCAATGATCAGGCCACCAATGATGGCGCCTGGCACAGACGTCAAGCCACCCAAAATAATCACGGGCAGTGCGCGCAAAGCCACCGTGGTCAAGGAAAACTGGACACCCATTTTGGAGCCCCAAATAATGCCGGCCACCAAAGCGGTGATGCCTGCCACAAACCACACAATGACCCAAATGCGGTTGAGCGGAATGCCAATGGACTGCGCAGCTTGGTGGTCATCGGCCACAGCACGCAGCGCACGACCTGTACTGGTTTTTTGGAAAAACAAGGACAAGGCCACCACCAACAGGGCGGCAATCACAGCTGCATAAACATCTTCCAAGTTCACCAGCACACCGCCTGGGAAAACGGAGTCCAACAAAAAGACGGGCTCTTTGGGCATGCCCACATCGATCTTGTAAATGTCACTGCCAAAAATAGTCTGGCCCAAGCCATCAATGAAATAGGTGATACCCAAAGTAGCCATGAGCAAAGTCACGCCTTCTTGGTTGACCAAGTGACGCAAGACCAAGCGCTCAATGAGCCAAGCCAACAAAAACATCAAGGCGGCAGCCAAGCCAAAGGCGATGACGTTGCTCAGAATCTTGTTGTCCAAGCCCAATATACCGGGCACCCATTCGGCAAAACGAGCCATGGCCAAAGCGGCAAACAGCACCATGGCACCTTGCGCAAAATTGAACACGCCAGACGCTTTGAAAATCAGCACAAAGCCAAGTGCCACCAGGGCATACAGCATGCCGGCCATGAGGCCACCCAGTAGAGCTTCCAAGAAAAATGCCATGTTGTTCTCCTCAATGACTGGTGCCGAGGTAGGCACTGATCACTTCTTCGTTGTTACGCACTTCTTCGGGAGTCCCGTCGCCGATTTTTTTGCCGTAGTCCAGTACCACCACACGGTCCGAAATGTCCATCACCACACTCATGTCGTGTTCGATCAACACGATGGTGGTGCCAAACTCGTCGTTGACATCCAAGATGAAACGACTCATGTCCTGCTTTTCTTCAACGTTCATGCCGGCCATGGGTTCATCGAGCAACAAGACTTGAGGCTCCATGGCCAAGGCACGTCCCAGGTCAACACGTTTTTGCAAGCCATATGGCAATTGGCCCACCGGTGTTTTGCGGTGCGCCTGAATTTCAAGAAAGTCGATGATGTGTTCGACAAAATCTCGATGCTGCTCTTCTTCCGCTTGAGCGGGACCAATGCGCAAGGCCTGCATGAAAATGTTGCTCTTGATGCGCAAGTTGCGGCCGGTCATGATGTTGTCAATCACGCTCATGCCTTTGAACAAGGCCAAGTTTTGGAACGTGCGGGCCACCCCCATTTCGGCTACTTGGCGGCTGTCCATGTGGTCAAAGGTTTGACCCCGAAATGTGATGCTGCCTTCTTGCGGTGTGTAAACACCGTTGATGCAATTGAGCATAGAACTTTTGCCCGCACCATTGGGGCCAATGATGGCGCGAATTTCGTGCTCTTTGACATTGAAAGAAATATCGGTAAGCGCTTTCACGCCACCAAACCGAAGGCTGATGTTGTTCACATCCAAAATGACGTCGCCAATTTTTTTGGTCATGCTGATTTCTCTGTGTTGAGGCAAGCCGCGTTCAAGCTGCAGCCTTCACGGGGACAAATGTTTTGGCATCTGAAATGCGGAGGGTGGCGCTGACACTGCCAGTGCGACCATCTTCAAACTTCACAACCGTTTCAATGTATTGAGTGGTCAAGCCGCCATACAAGGCGTCGACCAAGGGCAAGTATTTCTCGGCAATGAAGCCGCGGCGTACTTTGTTGGTGCGCGTCAGTTCGCCATCGTCGGCATCGAGTTCTTTGTGCAGCACCAAGAAGCGGCTAACTTGGCTGCCTGCCAGCAGAGTGTCTTCAGCCAAATCGGCATTGACTTGCTCAACACACTCACGAATGAGTTCATAGACTTCTGGCTTTTGCGCCAAGTCGGCATAACCGGCATAGGGCAAATTGCGGCGCTCGGCCCAGTTGCCCACGGCATCAAAATCGATGTTGATCATGACGCACACTTTTTCGCGCTGGTCTCCGTAGGCCACCACTTCTTTGATGTGCGGGAAGAACTTGAGTTTGTTCTCGACGTACTTGGGTGCGAACATGGCGCCGTCGTTGCTACCGCCCTTGATGCGGCCCACGTCTTTCACACGGTCAATGATTTTGAGGTGGCCATGGCTGTCTAAGAAGCCGGCATCGCTGGTGTGGTACCAACCATCAGCTGTTAAAACTTCGGCGGTGGCTTCTGGGTTTTTGTAATAGCCTTTAAGCAGACCGGGTGACTTCACCAAAATTTCGCCGTTCTCGGCCACTTTGATTTCAACTCCTCGGCAAGGCACGCCCACGGTGTCGGCACGGGCTTGGTTGTCGGGCTGCAAGCACACAAACACAGCTGTTTCGGTGGAACCATAAAGCTGTTTCAAGTTGACGCCAATGGAGCGGTAAAAGCTGAACAAATCGGGGCCGATGGCTTCACCTGCGGTGTAGGCTACGCGCACGCGGCTAAAGCCAAGGCTGTTGCGCAGAGGGCCGTACACCATTAAGTTGCCCAAGCCATACATCAGGCTGTTGAACAAACCAATCGATTGGCCCTCCATGCGCTTAGGGCCAACTTTCATGGCCAAGCTCATGAAGTATTTGTACAAGCTGCGCTTGAAGCTGCTGGCATCTTCCATGCGAATGCTCACACTGGTGAGCATGCCTTCAAATACCCGAGGCGGTGCAAAGTAATAGGTGGGGCCAATCTCTTTCAAGTCGATCATGACCGTGGCAGAAGACTCGGGGCAATTGACCACATAGCCAGCCACCAACCACTGTGCGTAGCTAAAGATGTTTTGACCAATCCAAGCCGGTGGCAAATAAGCCAGCACGTCTTCATTGGAAGTAAGCCGATCAAATTCGGCACCTGC
Organism: Limnohabitans sp. MMS-10A-178; assembly: GCF_003063375.1. Classification (GTDB taxonomy): domain Bacteria; phylum Pseudomonadota; class Gammaproteobacteria; order Burkholderiales; family Burkholderiaceae_C; genus Limnohabitans_A. Next base: position 101,015 of record NZ_NERY01000001.1, read on the forward strand.
TTGCGCGCGGTCAATCAGAGTGCCATGCGTGTGCACCACACCTTTGGGATTGCCTGTGGTGCCTGATGTGAAGAACATGGCGGCCACGTCGTCTTTGGTGCCAGCTTCCACTTGCTCTTTGTAAAACTGGGGGTGCTGCTTGGCGAACGCTTCGCCCGACGCCAACAACTCGTCCATCGAACCGAGACCGGGCTCATCGTATTTGCGCAAGCCCCTGGGGTCGTCGTAATAAATGTGCGTGAGTGCGGTGTAGGTTTCACGCACTTCCAACATTTTGTCCACTTGTTCTTGATCCTCCACCACACACAAACGCACTTCGGCATTGGTCATGGGGAACACACACTCGGCTGCCGCTGCATCTTGGTACAAAGGAATGGGAATGGCGCCCAGCGATTGCGCCGCCAACATAGTGGCGTAAAGGCGAGGACGGTTCGAACCCACTACCACCATGTGCTCACCGCGCTTCAAACCGGCCTGATGAAGGCCGCAAGCCATGTTCGCCACCATGGTGGCCATGTCTTGCCAACTGATGGTTTGCCAGATGCCATATTCTTTTTCACGCATGGCCGGTGCACTGGGTCTTTGCGTAGCGTGCGTCAATAGCAATTTGGGAAAGGTCGTCTGCATACGGGTCCTGGTTGTTCTCCGTCCCCCCATCGAGAGGGACTTGTTTGAATTCTGAATCTGGATGCTAGACTCTGATTTGACGCTAAGTTGTCGTTTTGACGACAATCTCGAGATTCGCCCACTAGGATTTTCCCTAATATTTTCAACGTCTTACGGCAAATTGACATGACATCTGACCTGCATCAAAGAAGACGCCCGCCCACCGAAGAGGAATTGGCCAGCATCCCTTGGCTGGTTTTGCTCCTGCCCAAAGAGCACGAGAGAGCTGTCAATGCCTTGCGAGTTGGTGATGCCGAGAAAGGCGATTTTGTGTGCCGGGTGGGTCGCCCTGTTACCTATTGGTTTGGTACCGTGTCGGGTTTGCTCAAAATGAGCACCGACAACGAAGATGGCCAAACCATGACCTTCACGGGGGTGCCGCCAGGCGGCTGGTTTGGCGAAGGCACTGCCTTGAAACGCGAGGCTTATCGCTACAACATTCAAGCCTTGCGAAGCAGTGTGGTTGCGGGCTTGCCGCTGGATACCTTTCACTGGCTGATTGACAACTCTTTGGGCTTTAACCGCTTTGTGATGAACCAATTGAATGAACGACTGGCGCAGTTCATTGCGGCCAGGGAGTTTGACCGGTTGAACAATCCAGACTTGCGCGTGGCCCGCAATTTGGCAGCCCTGTTCAATCCGGTGCTGTTTTCAGGGGTGGGCGATTTGCTGCGCATTACCCAACAAGAGCTGGCCTACCTGGTGGGCCTGTCAAGACAGCGCGTGAATGAAGCCTTGATTCACTTGCAGGAGGAGGAGCTTATTCGCGTGGAATATGGCGGCGTTCGAATTTTGGATTTGCAAGGCCTTAGAACCCGCCTGATTGACCGCAGAAACAGGGACAATGAGCCCAAAGAATCCGTTTTATGAATCAGCCGCCACCCAAGCCCACTTTTGTTCGAGCGCCCAGGCCTGCCCATGCAGTCTCTAGCGTGCACCCCAGCGCGTCAGGCGCTACAACTGTCCGCCTGAACAAGCGCATGGCCGAATTGGGCCTTTGCTCCCGCCGCGAGGCCGATGCCTGGATTGAGCAAGGCTGGGTTTTGGTCAATGGACAAGTGGCCGAAATGGGCATGCAGGTTGGCTCCACAGATCGCATCACGGTGGAGCGTGCGGCGCAAGAACAGCAAGAACAGCAGGTCACGGTGCTGCTGCACAAACCCATGGGCTATGTGAGCGGCCAAGCCGAGGACGGGCATGAGCCGGCCATGGTCTTGTTTCAAGCACGCAACCAATGGTCTGGCGACACCACGCGCATTCGGTTCAGCCCCGCGCAATTCAAAGGTTTGGCACCCGCGGGTCGCTTGGACATTGACTCGGTGGGCTTGTTGGTCATGACGCAAGACGGCCGTGTGGCACGCCAACTCATTGGCGAAGACTCTGACATGGAGAAAGAGTATTTGGTGCGTGTCACTTGCGCGGGCCCACATGGCGACATTGCTGTTAATGTGCAAGCGCACTTTCCAGCGGCACAAATGCAAAAACTGCGGCATGGCCTGAGTTTGGATGGCAAGCCTTTGAAGCCAGCTCAAGTGGAATGGCAAAACCCCGAACAGCTGCGCTTTGTGCTGAAAGAAGGCAAGAAGCGTCAAATTCGGCGCATGTGTGAACAAGTGGGTCTGAAAGTGGTGGGCCTCAAGCGAATTCGCATGGGCCGCGTGCATCTAGGCGCATTGCCTGTGGGGCAGTGGCGCTATTTGAGCCCCAAAGAGACCTTTTAAACCCCTTGAAATTTCAAAACCCATCCCCAAATCTGGGGTTGCGGCCAACTTAGCCCTTGCTGCCATTGCGGCAAAACTCTCACCAACCTTTATTTGATTTACTTAGAAGATGACAAAAAAGACCCATGCCTTTCAGGCCGAAGTAGCCCAGCTGCTCCACTTGGTAACGCACTCTCTGTATTCCAACCCCGAAATTTTTGTCCGTGAATTGGTCTCTAACGCTTCAGACGCTTGCGACAAGTTGCGCTTTGAAGCTTTGAACAATGACGCGCTTTATGAAAACCAGCCCAACCTGGAAGTGCGCTTGTCCTTTGACACCGAAGCCAAGACTTTGACCATTGCCGACAACGGCATTGGCATGACCGCCCAAGAAGCCATCGACAACTTGGGCACCATTGCCAAGAGCGGCACCAAAGACTTTGTGAGCAAACTCTCTGGCGATCAAAAAGCCGATGCACAACTCATTGGCCAATTTGGTGTGGGCTTTTACTCTGGCTTCATTGTGGCCGACAAAATCACAGTCGAGACCCGCCGCGCAGGCTCGCCCGCGTCTGAAGGTGTGCGCTGGATCAGCGGTGGCACCGGCGACTTTGAAGTGGAAAGCATCGAACGCACTACACGCGGCACCAGCATCATTTTGCATTTGCGCGAAGACGCGCTGCAATATGCCAACACTTGGAAACTGAAAGAAATCGTCGGCAAATATTCCGACCACATCAGCTTGCCCATCTTGATGGAAAAGGAAGAGTGGAAAGATGGCGAACTGATTGGCAAAGACGAAAGCGAAGGCCGCAAACCAGGCGGCATGGTCAAGACCGGCGAATGGGAAGCCATCAACAAAGCCACCGCTCTATGGACACGTCCTAAGAAAGACGTGACCGAAGAACAGTACAAAGACTTTTACAAACAAATAAGCAAAGACTTTGCCGAGCCGCTCACCTGGACACACAACCGTGTAGAAGGCAGCACCGAGTACACACAGCTTTTGTACATTCCTTCACAGGCCCCACAAGACTTGTGGAACCGTGACAAAAAAGCGGGCATCAAGTTGTACGTCAAGCGCGTGTTCATCATGGACGATGCTGAAGCGCTCATGCCCAGCTACTTGCGCTTTGTCAAAGGGGTGGTGGACTCTGCCGATTTGCCTCTAAACGTCAGCCGTGAATTGCTGCAAGAAAGCCGCGACGTCAAAGCCATTCGCGAAGGTTGTACCAAGCGCGTGTTGTCCATGCTGGAAGACTTGGCCAAGCACAACGAAGCTCCAGAAGCTTCAGCCGATGGCGTGACCGATGTGGTGAGTGAAGAAGACAAAGCCAAGGAAGGCCAATACACCAGCTTCTACAAAGAGTTTGGTGCGGTGCTTAAAGAAGGTTTGGGCGAAGACTTTGGTAACCGCGATCGCTTGGCCAAATTGTTGCGATTTGCTTCTACATCGTCTGATGAAGTGAGCGTGTCATTGGCCAATTACAAAGCGCGCATGAAAGAAGGCCAAGAAGCCATTTACTACATCACGGCCGACACATTGGCTGCGGCTAAACACAGTCCTCAGTTGGAAGTGTTCAAGAAGAAGGGCATTGAAGTGTTGCTCATGACCGACCGCGTGGACGAGTGGGCTTTGAACTTCATGCACGATTTTGATGGCACCCCCATGCAAAGCGTGGCCAAAGGCGCCTTTGACTTGGGCAGCTTGCAAGACGAAGAAGAAAAGAAAGCCGCTGAAGAAGCCGCCGAAACCTTCAAGCCTTTGCTTGCTAAATTGAAAGAAGCTTTGAAAGACAAAGCCGAAGACGTGCGCGTGACCAGCCGCTTGGTGGACTCACCTGCTTGTTTGGTGGTAACCGACAATGGCATGAGCATGCAGTTGGCGCGCATGCTGAAGCAAGCGGGTCAACAAGCGCCCGAAACCAAGCCTGTGTTGGAAGTAAATCCTGAACATGCCTTGGTGAAGAAACTCGAGGGCTCTGTGCACTTCCATGACTTGGCCAATATCTTGTTTGACCAAGCCTTGTTGGCAGAAGGCGGTATGCCGGAAGACCCAGCGGCTTATGTGCGCCGTGTGAATGCTTTGTTGGTTTAAGTGCAAATTGAAAGCACTTGTAAATACAACAAAAGGTAAATTTTGAATTCTGTTGTATAGTCATTGCACGACTCCCCTTTTGACCGCTTGGTTTGGCCAAGTGCTCTAAAGGCGACAAGCCGCCCTTGGGCGGCTTTGTCATTTCTGGAAAGCTAATTTGCGTACCATTGCTTACATTGACGGCTACAACCTCTACTATGGACTCCTTCGGAAGTCTCAATACAAGTGGCTAGACGTCTATGCACTTTTCCGCGATCAAGCATTGAATCAAAGCTCTGATCTTGTTGAAGTTCGCTATTACACGGCTCCCATGCTTGGAAAAATGTCGGATGATTTGGAGTCTCCGATCAGACAGCGAAGATACCTTCAAGCACTTCGAAAAATGCATCCCATCGGGCTGACTCTGATTGAAGGTCGAATCGTTGCCTCAACTCCATTTCAACGATTGATTCGTCCAATCCCCGAAGCACCCCACTTACAAAAAGTTCAAGTTCTAGATTTCAATGAAAAGAAAACAGATGTCAATATTGCTTCCGACATGATCAATGGCGCTTGGCTGAAAACATACGATCAAGCCGTCTTGTGCAGCAATGACTCAGACTTGGAAGGGGCATTGCGCAGCATTAAAGAACATCACCCTCATATCCGTATCGGATTGGTTGCGCCTATTTCTGGTGATGATCCTCGCAAAATTTCAAGCGATTTAGCGAGATTCTCCGATTGGAAAAAAATTTTGAGTACGACTCATCTTTCTAGATCGCAGTTACCAGATCGAATTCCGAGTTCACATCTAGCAAAACCTGCTGCATGGAAAAACTAGCTGCGTTCAAGCTCATACCACCAGCAGCGGCTCCTGCATTTGCTCGATCTGCTCTTCCAACATTTGCACTTGGCCGCGCCAATAGTCGGGCGTGCCAAACCACGGGAAGTTGATGGGAAAAATGGGGTCGTCCCATCGACGTGCTAACCAGGCGCTGTAGTGAACCAAACGCAAAGTGCGGAGTGGCTCAATCAGCGCCAGTTCACGTCGATCAAAATCGCGCACTTGCTCATACCCGTCAAGCAACATGCTCAGCTGGCCCGAGCGTTGTTTGCGATCGCCCGACAACAACATCCACAAGTCTTGAACAGCAGGACCCATTCGCGCATCGTCTAAGTCGACAAAGTGCGGGCCGCCGCCTGGCAGGTCAGCAGGTGTCCACAAAATATTGCCAGGGTGGCAATCGCCATGCAAGCGCAGCATTTGAAAATGCGGCCAATCGCTGCCGTGAGCAGAACCTAAGCCAGCGGCGTGCATCACGTCCATGGCTTGTTGCCATGCATCTTGCCATGCACGCTCGACCTCCATGGGGATGGCTTTGTTGGCAAACAACCAATCCCTCGGCTCTTGCATGAAGGTGTCAATGCTGAGTGTGGGTCGGTTGTGGAACGACTTAGCAGAACCCACTGTGTGAATGCGCGCTAAAAATCTACCAATCCACTCCAGCACTTCGGCGTCATCAAGCTCAGGGGGCCGACCACCTCGACGTTCACTGACTGAATAAGCAAAGCCCTTGAAAGATTCCGCATGCGATGTCTCTCTTTCACCTTGCAACTCAAAAGCTTTGTGATGCAAAGTTTGTCCTTGCAAATTCAAAGGCGGTACCACAGGCACTTCAGCCGCCACCAGCTCTGCTGCAAAATCGTGCTCCTCTTGAATTTGCGCATCGGTCCACCGACCGGGTCTGTAAAACTTGGCCACCACACTGTTTGGTATGGGCGTGCCGTTGGTTTGGCTTGGCGTGCGTTCTGTTTCCAAATGAATTTGGTACACGCGGTTCTCGTAAGAGCTCAATGCCGTTAGACGTCCATCGCCCATGAGGCCAATGTCGGCCAGCGCATCTAACACCACATCGGGTGTGAGCGAGGTGTACGGATTGACACGGATGTCCGTGCTAGGTGCAATGTTCACAGATTTATTTACCAGTGAAACGTGCATTGCGTTTTTCGATGAAGGACTGCACGCCTTCTTTGGCGTCTTCGCTGTTAGAGAGTGTTTTTTGCACAGCAATGAAATCGTGCATGGCCACCAGAGGTCCTTGCTCAACAGCCTTTAAAACATTTTGGCGGGTAGCTACCACGGCCAATGGCGCTTGCGCCGCAATGGCTTTTGCAATTTTGATGGCTTCATTGATTTGCTCACCCACTGGCACCACACGTTGTACAAAATTCAAACGCAAGGCTTCTGCACTGTTGAACTCATCGCCTGTGAGCAGATGCAATAGGGCATTGCCCATGCCGGCGCGCTCGGCCATGCGCAAAGTGGCGCCGCCAGTGGCCATGATGCCGCGCTTCACTTCCAATTGCGAGAATCGGCAGTTATCTGCGGCCACCACAATGTCGGCAGCCAACATCAACTCTATGCCAAGGGTGTAGGTGATGCCCTGCACGGCCACCACCATGGGCTTGATGCGGCGGCGGTAACCTTCCATGCCTAAATTGAGCGGGTCGACCAAACCCAGCGGCACGGCTTTTTCGCCGCGTTGCATGAGCGGTGCAATGGTGGGCAAATCTAGACCCGCCGTGAAGTGATCGCCCATGGCATGCAACACGCCCACACGCAAAGAAGGATCGTCGTCTAAGCGCGTGTAGGCTTCACCCAATTCGCGGTACATCTTGGGCGTGAAACCGTTGCACTTGTTGGGTCGGTTGATGCCGATCAACAGCACACCGTCTTGTACTTCTAAGTCGATGCTGCCTTCTGGGTGAATGGTGGTCATGGCAATCCTTGTACAGAGGTTAAAGGCAAGTGCGCTTGGCGCACTTGCGCCAGATCAATATTGGTAAACGCCGTGACCTGTTTTTCGGCCCAAGCGACCGGCAGCCACCAACTCTTTGAGCAAGGGGCAAGGACGGTATTTGCTGTCGCCAAATTCTTTGAGGTAAACCTCCATCACAGCCAAGCACACATCCAAACCTATCATGTCGGCCAAGGCCAAAGGGCCAATGGGTTGGTTACAACCGAGTTTCATGCCAGCGTCAATGTCGTCAGGCGTAGCCAAACCTTCGGACAGCACAAACAAAGCTTCGTTGATCATCGGCACCAAGATGCGATTGACCACAAAGCCCGGTGCGTTCTTCACAGTGATGGGGGTTTTGCCCAACGCTGTGGCCAAGGCATGGACGGCATCGTGCGTTTCGTCGCTGGTCTGCAAGCCGCGAATGATTTCCACCAAGGCCATCATGGGCACAGGGTTGAAAAAGTGCATGCCAATGAAACGGTCAGCGCGCGCGGTGGCCGCCGCCAACTGTGTGATCGAGATAGAAGAGGTGTTGGACGCAATGATCACTTCTGGCGCCAGCATGCCATCGAGTTGCTTCAAAATTTTGACTTTGAGGTCTTGGTTTTCGGTGGCGGCCTCAATGACCAAATCGGCGCTCATCAAGTCTTCGTACTGAGTACTGCCTTTAATTTTGGACAGTGCTGCCGCCTTGTCTGCTTCCGTGATTTTTTCTTTTTTCAACAAGCGGTCTAAGCTGCCCGACACCGTGGCAATGCCTTTGGCCACTGCCGCTTCTGAAATGTCCACCATCACCACGGGAATGCCCACCACAGCACATGCTTGTGCAATGCCGTTGCCCATGGTGCCTGCGCCAATGATGCCTACTTTTTGAATGATCATGATTTTAAAAATGAAAAGTTGAAATGAAAAAACGACAGCCGCTGCTTGCTCTTAAGCTTTTAAGTTCTTAAGCTCTAAATCGCTTTCGGGTTAAAGCCAAAGCCACCCAAAATGCCACCACAGTCACACCCACCAGCAAACTCAAATTGCCGGCCACATTGCTAGGCCACTGATCTAAAAACATGGGCCGCACCAATTCAATGGCGGCGGTCAGGGGCAAATAGTCTGTGACAGTTTGCAACCACTCAGGCAACTGGGTGCGCGGAAAATAAATACCCGACAAAAACATCATGGGCGTTAGAAACAAAGTGAAGTAATACGTGAAAAAGTCATAGCCCTTGGCCATGGCGTTGAAGATCAAGGCAATGCAACTGAAGGTCACACCCACCAACCACAACACCGGCCATGCCAACAACAATTTCCAACTGTGGCTGATGCCCAGCACCAACATCACACCCAAAATGGCCGTCACGGTAAACAAGGCTTTGTAGGCCGCCCAGAGCATTTCAGCCATCACCACATCGTCTAGGCGCACGGGTGCATTCATGATGCCGTCCCAGGTTTTTTGCATGTGCATGCGCGAGAAGGCAGAGTACAAGGCTTCAAATGAAGCCGCATTCATGGCACTCATGCAAATGCTGCCGCTGGCCAAGAACAAAATGTAGGGCACTTGCTGTTCGCCCATGTTCACCTCGCCTACCAGCGCACCCAAGCCGTAGCCAAAGGCCACCAACCACATTAAGGGCTCGGCAATGTTGCCCACCAAACTGGGCAAGGCCAACTTGCGCCATACCAACATGTTGCGCAAAAACACAGGCCACCAGCGCATCGAGAGTTGCGGCGGCGCCCACACAGAAGGGGTCACGTGTTGCTTTTGCATCATGCGTTCTCCCTGATTTGTCGACCGGTGAGTTTCAAAAACAAATCCTCCAAATTGGCTGGGCGGTGCAAGCTCCGAATGTGCGGCCAAGCTTGCAAGGCCACCAACAATGGCTCAGCTTTGGCGGTGTAAAAAAACACGGTTTCGCCACTCACCTCAACACGCGCGGCATGCTGCCTGAGCGGCGAGTCTTCGGCCGCCAAAGCCAAGGCACCTTGACCATACAGTTCCACCACATCAGGCTCTAAGTGCTGTGCAATCAAATCGCGTGGTTTGCCTTCTGCAATTTTTTTGCCGTGGTCTATCACCAGCAAACGATCGCACAAGCGCTCGGCCTCGTCCATGAAGTGGGTGGTTAACAAAATGGACTTGCCCTCTTGCATGAGCATTTGCAAACGCTCCCACATTAAATGCCTGGCTTGGGGGTCGAGGCCCGTGGTGGGTTCATCCAGCATCAGCATTTGCGGCTGATTAATGAGGGCGCGCGACAAACTCAAGCGGCGCTTCATACCGCCCGACAACTCGCCCGGCTTGGCTTTGGCTTTGCTGGTCAAGGCGCCAAATTCCAAGAGGGGGGCAATGCGAGCTTTGATGTCGCGGTCTTTCATACCGAAGTAGCGGCCATAGACCAACAAATTTTCCTCGGCCGTGAAGTCTGGGTCTAGCGTGTCCATTTGGGACACCACACCCAGGCGAGCCTTGATGGCCAAGGCTTGGTCTGGCATGGAAAGGCTGTCAAAGTAGGTAATGCTGCCGGCATCAGGCGTGGTTAAACCCAAACACATGCGCAGCGTGGTGGTTTTGCCTGCGCCATTGGGGCCAATCACACCCAAACACTCGCCGGGAGAAATGTGGAAGGACAAATCGTCCACCACCTTGTTGTCGCCAAAGCTTTTGTCCAAATGTTGGACATTCAATAAGTAAGTCATCCCATGATTGTGCCTTGGAGAGCCTTCTGTATTTCTGACCTTGCGCACGATTGACGACTTGATGCTCACTCAAAACGAAGGACCAATCACTTGCCAGCTTCAAATTAATATGTATACTTATTAAATCAAAGCACATTCTCAGGAGACTGATCTTGAACCCCTCCAGCCACTCTGATTCACTGGGCCGTTTAGAAGACTTGCCCGCCGACTACATAGCCGACATGACGGCGCTGTCGATTGCGCCTTTGTGGCCGCAACTGCGCGGACTGCTGCCGCGAGGCAAGCCCTCTCGCGCCACCCAGCCCTTTGTTTGGCATTACAAAGATGTGCGCCCCCAATTGATGAAGGCTGGTGAACTCACGCCCATCGAAAAAGCCGAGCGCCGCGTATTGGTTTTGTGCAACCCTGGCCACGGCATCGAAAAACTGGTGGCCACACCCAATATTTATGTGGGCATGCAACTCATCTTGCCGGGCGAAGTGGCACCCAACCACCGCCACACTCCCAGCGCAGTGCGCTTTGTGGTTGAAGGTGACGGCGGTTTCACCACGGTACAGGGCGAGAAATGCCCTATGCACAAAGGCGATTTGATCTTGACGCCTGCCGGCCTTTGGCACGAACATGGCCACGAGGGTCAAGGCCCAGTGGTTTGGTTGGATGCGTTGGACTTGCCCATGGTGTACGGCATGGAAGCCTCCTATGCCATTGAGGGTCCCTCACAAAATGCGGGCCCCGATTTGGACGCTTCTCAAACCAAGTACCAGCGTGCTGGCCTTGTTCCGTTTAGCTCTTTGAGTCAATCGGTGCGCGCGCCCTACCCGCAAATTCGATATCCCTGGGTGGATGTGCGCAAAGCCTTGTTGGCACTCGACAAGGGTACGCCCCAAAACGATGCTGTTCAATTGGCATATGTCAACCCAGAAACAGGCGCACCGTGTTTGCCCACCTTGGGTTTCTCTGCACAGCTCTTAAGAGATGGCCTTGACTTCAGCCCCCGCCGCAGGTCAGCCAGCTCGGTCATGCATGTGATTGAAGGCCGTGGTGAATCTGAAATTGATGGCGTCACATTGAAGTGGTCAGAGGGCGATACGGTGGCCATTCCCACGCACGCTGAAATCAAACACCGCGCAAACCATGGCAACGCCTATCTTTTCCATGTAGACGATGCGCCCACACAACGCGCATTGGGCTTTTATCAGGAGTTTTGAGCATGACTTCCCAAGGCAAAAAGTTCATCGTGGTGGGGGGTGGCATTGGCGGCTTGGCGGCAGCTGTTGCCCTCAGCCAGCAAGGGTGTCATGTCACTGTTTTAGAACAAGCCGCCGAGCTTGGCGAAATTGGCGCGGGCGTTCAGTTGGCCCCCAATGCCTTTGCCGCACTTGACGCCCTGGGTGTTGGTGAAAACGCTCGAAAGCGCGCGGTGTTCACAGAGCAGCTCGTCATGATGGATGCGGTTGACGGCTCAGAAGTGGGTAGTTTTCCGGTGGGCCAGGCTTTTCGCGATCGCTTCAAAAACCCCTATGCCGTGATTCACCGGGCTGACATTCACGCCACCATTTTGGAGGGTGCGCAAGGCTCCGATTTGATTCAGGTCGAAACATCCACCAAAGTTGCAAGCGTGACCCAAGACGACGCAGGCGTGACCGCGGTAGATCAAAATGGTCGCATATTCAAAGCCGATGCCTTGATCGCAGCCGATGGCGTGCGCTCTGTGATTCGCGAGAAAATGTTCAACGATCCTCCGCGCATTTCGGGTCATGTGGTGTATCGGGCTGTGGTGCCTGTGGAAGAAATGCCTGCCGATTTGCAAATCAATGCGCCCGTGGTTTGGGCTGGCCCCGACTGTCACTTGGTGCACTACCCATTGCGCGGTGGCCAGCAATACAACTTGGTGGTGACCTTTCACAGCCGAGAAGAAGAAGAGTGGAGCGTGACCGATGGCAGCAAGGAAGAGGTGCTGAGTTATTTCGAAGGCATTTGCCCTCGCGCGAGACAAATGCTTCATTTGCCTAAAACTTGGCGCCGCTGGGCCACCGCAGATCGCAACCCACTCGAAAAATGGGGCGAAGGCCGCGTGACCATGTTGGGTGATGCGGCACACGGCATGTTGCAATACATGGCGCAAGGCGCATGCATGGCCATAGAAGATGCGGTCACCTTGGGCGAAGCCATGAAGCATTGCCAAGGCGATGTGCTTCAAGCCTTTCAGTTGTATGAGAAAAGCCGCATTCCTCGCACCGCGCGGGTGGTGCTGTCGGCGCGAGAAATGGGGCGCTTGTACCACGCCAAAGGTGTTGAACGTTTGGTGCGCAACCAACTGTGGGAGGGCCGCACCCCCGAGCGCTTTTACGATGCGCTAGAGTGGCTGTATGGGTGGCGTGCTGAAAAATCTTTGGCCATTTGAACCAGCTCAAGCTTTGATGGTCGGCGCCAATACCCTTTTACAATAAGCCCTAGTGAGAATCTAGGGAGCCAGTGTGTCCGATCAATTGGCGGTGTTGCCGCAATACCTGATGCCCAAGCTGGCCATGACCCGCTTGGCGGGCTATTTGGCCAGTGCCGAGTTGGGCCAATTCACCACCTGGGTCATCAAGCGCTTTGTCAAACGCTACAACGTGAACATGGCAGAGGCTGCCAACGCAGACCCTGCGCATTACAAAAGCTTCAATGAGTTTTTCACGCGCCCCCTCAAAGAGGGTGTGCGACCGTTGGCCCATAGCACTTGGTTGTGCCCTGTAGACGGTGCCATCAGCCAGTGCGGCGCCATTGAACGTGATCAAATTTTTCAAGCCAAGGGTCACCAGTACAGCACACGTGCTTTGGTGGGCGGCGATGCGGCGCTGGCTGCGCAATTTGAAAACGGCCAATTTGCCACGCTCTACTTAAGCCCGCGTGACTATCACCGCATTCACATGCCAGTTGCTGGCAAGTTGTTGCGCATGGTGCATGTGCCTGGCGATTTATTTTCTGTGAACCCCACCACAGCCCGGGGCGTCCCTGGTTTGTTTGCGCGCAACGAACGAGTCGTGTGCGAGTTTGAAACCGATCACGGCCCCATGGTGCTGGTGCTTGTGGGCGCCACCATCGTGGGCAGCATGGCCACGGTGTGGCACGGTCAAGTCAATCCACCTCGGCCTGGCACGGTGCGTGAATGGCGCTACGAGTCACAAGAAGTGCGGCTGAAAAAGGGCGAAGAAATGGGTCGGTTTTTGTTGGGCTCTACCGTGGTCATGCTGTTTCCGCAAAACAGCATTCAATTTCCAAGCGATTGGATTAGCACTCGCCCCCTTCAAATGGGCGAGGCAATGAGCAGCAACTGAAGATTTTCAAATTTCAAATTTCAATTTTAGAGCCCAACTCCACCACCGAGTTGTTAGGTAATTTCAAGAACTCAGCAGCCGCACTGGCATTCAAGTGCATTTGCGCAAACAGCTTTTCACGCCATGTGGCCATGCCGCCGCCAATGGTGGGAATCACAATGTCGCGCGACAAGAAATAGCTGGTGCTCATGGGATCGAGTTCGGCGCCATGGCCTTTGAGTTGCTCTAAGGCTTTGGGCAAGTCGGGGTCGTTTTTGAAACCGTAATTGACAATCACTTGCCAGCAATCGTGGCCCAAGGGTTCAATTTCCAAACGCTTGTTCATGCCAATCCAAGGCACTTCTTGGTTGCGCACCGTGACGAACAAATTTTGACGGTGCAATACTTTGTTGTGCTTCAAGTTGTGCAGCAAGGCATTGGGCACACTGCCAGGCTCGGCTGACAAAAACACCGCCGTGCCTTCGACACGGGCTGGCGGCGCCACAAAAATAGCCTCCAAAAAATCCACCAGGCTGAAGGATTCGGCTTTGAGCGAATTGTTGAGCAAGCGCCGGCCATCGCTCCAAGTGATCATGAGCAAGAAAATACCGCCACCAATGACCAGAGGGAACCAACCACCATCCATCAATTTGAGCATGTTGGAGGCCCAGAAGGCAAAGTCGACTATCAAGAAAAATCCTGTCGCGCCAATGCAAAGTAACAGTGGCATTTTCCAGTGGTAGCGAATGACGAAGAAAGTCAGGATGGTGGTGATCAACATGTCGGTACACACCGCAATGCCGTAGGCCGCCGCCAAGTTGCTAGACGATTTGAACAATGCCACGGCCAACACAATCAAGATGAACAAACCCCAGTTCACAAAGGGCATGTAGATTTGACCCAAGTCTTTCACGCTGGTGTGAAGCACTTGGAGGCGGGGCAAATAGCCCAACTGAATCACTTGTTTGGTCACGCTGAACGCGCCCGTGATGAGGGCTTGTGAAGCAATGACTGTGGCCATGGTGGCCAAGCACACCAAGGGAATCAAAGCCCAATCGGGGGCCATCATGTAAAAAGGATTTTTAACCGCTTCGGGGGTCGACAACAACAAAGCACCTTGACCAAAATAATTCAAAGTCAAGGCGGGCATGACGGTGGAAAACCACGCCAATCGGATGGGCCTCTTGCCGAAGTGGCCCATGTCGGCATAGAGCGCTTCACCGCCAGTGACACACAAAACCACGGCACCCAAAATGATGAAGGTGGTGCCGGGGTTCTCCCACATGAACATCACTGCGTAATGGGGGCTGATGGCCCACAAAATTTCAGGCATGGTTGAGATGTGATAAACCCCCAACACGGCAATGGCTGCAAACCAAACCAAGGTGATGGGGCCAAAGAATTTACCAATGCCTGCGGTGCCTCGTTTTTGGACGGCAAACAAGCAAAACAAAATAATCAAGGTGAGCGGTATCACCGCCTTTTTAAAGTTGGGAGAAATAATCTCCAAACCCTCAACCGCGGAAAGCACCGAAATGGCTGGGGTAATCACACCATCGCCATAAAACAAACAGGTGCCAAAAATTCCCACCATCAGAAGCACTTTACGCAGCTTGGGTTTGTCTTTAACCGATTGCGACGCCAGTGCCAGCATGGCCACCAAACCACCCTCACCGTGGTTGTCTGCACGCAGCACCAAAGTGACGTATTTGAGCGAGACGATGGTGGTGAGTGTCCAAAAGAAAATGGACAATATTCCGTATATGTTGTCTGGGGTGAAGGCTACATGGCCCGAACCAAAAACCTCTTTCAAGGCATACAAGACGCTGGTTCCAATGTCGCCGTAGACGACACCGATGGCGCCCAAGGTCAGGGCACCGATAGAAGTTTTACTTGAAGACACAAAAAGTCAGCCAAGCAACAAGGCTAGGCTTTTATTCAGAATGTGGGCGATTTTGCGCCTGTTTTGACATCTTGAACATGGGGGCCACGCTCTAAAACACGGCCCCACATGAAATTGTTGCACCGCAGCAACTTGAGCCTATTGAGGAGAACTTTAGTCGTAAACCTCGGCTTCGGGGTCGGTTGACTCAAGCTCGTAGCTGGCGGCCAGCATGGCCAATCGGCCAATGACGCCATACATGTAGAAGCGATTTGGAACGCTGGCGCCTGGCTTCATACCTGGCTGGGGCAGATGTGGGGTTTCGGCAAATGCCAAGGGTACAAAGCTCGCACCTGGCGCATTCAAGTTTTCATCCACACCACGCTCGGCATGCACCCGGTAGAAGCCGCCCACCACATAGCGGTCCATCATGTACACCACGGGCTCGGCCACTGCGTCGTTCATACGCTCGTTGGTGAGCACGCCTTCCTGAATGATCACATCGCTCACCACCTGGCCATCTTTGATGACGCTCATTTTGTTGCGTGTTTTGCGGTTGAGCACATCCAAATCGGACACATCGCGCACGGTCATGATGCCCATACCGTAGGTGCCGTTGTCGGCCTTCACCACCACAAATGGTTTTTCATTGATGCCGTATTCTTTGTACTTGCGCTTGATTTTGGTCAAGAGCGCATCAACATTGCTGCGCAAGGCCTCAATGCCCAAGCCTTCCGCAAAATTAACATCCCCGCACTGGTTGAACATGGGGTTGATGAGCCACGGGTCAATTCCCAACAATTTGCCAAAGCGCTTGGCCACTTCTTCATAGCTTTGGAAGTGCAGGGTTTTGCGGCGCACACTCCAACCTGCATGCAACGGTGGCAACAGGTGCTGCTCGTGCAATTCCTCCAAAATACCAGGCGCGCCTGCCGACAGATCGTTGTTGAGCAAAATGGTGCAAGGATCGAAGTCTTTCAAGCCAACTCGGTGTTTGGTGCGAAGCACTGGCTCTAAAGTGACCTGCTCTCCGCCGGGCAAATCAATGGTGGTGGACTCTTTGATCTCAGGGTTGATAGAGCCAATGCGCACATTCAAACCGGCCATGTGAAAGATGCGCTGCAACTGAACCACGTTGCTCAAATAGAAGGTGTTGCGCGTGTGGTTCTCGGGAATGATGAGCAAGTTTTTGGCTTCAGGGCAAATTTTCTCGATGGCCGCTTGGGCGGCTTGCACCGCCAAAGGCAGCATTTCGGGCGACAAATTGTTCCAGCCACCCGGAAACAAATTGGTATCGACCGGCGCCAACTTAAAACCTGCGTTGCGAATGTCAACCGAGGTGTAAATGGGCGGCGTGTGCTCCATCCACTCCAACCTGAACCAGCGCTCAATGGCGGGCATGGAATCAAGGACCCGTTGCTCGAGTTCGTTGATGGGGCCATTCAAAGCCGTGACTAAATGCGGAACCATATGCGCCTTGTATGTAATTAGTTTCGAACTTCACCCTCGCCCAGCACAACGTACTTGAGCGAAGTGAGTCCTTCTATACCAACGGGCCCACGAGCGTGGAACTTGTCAGTGGAGATGCCAATTTCGGCACCCAAGCCAAATTCAAAGCCATCGGCAAATCGGGTGCTGGTGTTGACCATCACGCTGGCTGAATCGACCTCGCGTAAAAAGCGCTGCGCATGCATGTGATTGCGCGTGAGAATGGCATCGGTGTGGTGACTGGAATAGTGATTGATGTGTGCAATGGCCTGATCAAGACCTTCCACCACCTTGATGCTGATGATGGGCGCCAAATATTCTTCAAACCAATCTTGCTCGGTGGCATCGACCAACTTGGCACCGGCCACCTGCGACAAAATGGCTTTGGACTTGGGGCAGCAGCGCATTTCGACACCTTTGTCGGCGTAGACCTTGCCAATGAGCGGCAGAAATTCTGCCGCGACGCCTTGCGCCACCAGCAATCCCTCGCTGGCATTGCAGGGGCTGTATTTTTGCGTCTTGGCGTTGTCTGCCACCTTCACGGCCATGGCCACATCGCAGGGGTCGTCGATGTAGGTGTGGCAATTGCCATCGAGGTGTTTGATGACGGGCACTTTGGCATCGCGGCTGATGCGCTCAATGAGCCCTTTGCCGCCGCGCGGAATGATCACATCGACATACTCGGGCATGGCAATGAGTTGGCCCACGGCTTCGCGGTCGGTGGTTTGCACCAGTTGCACGGCCTGCGTGGGCAAGCCCGAATCTTGCAAGGCTTGCTGCACCAACAAAGCCAAGGCTTTGTTGGATTCAATGGCTTCTGAGCCACCGCGCAAGATGCAAGCATTGCCGCTTTTGATGGACAAACTGGCCGCTTCAATGGTGACATTGGGACGGCTTTCAAAAATCATCCCAAAGACCCCCAAGGGCACGCGCATCTGACCCACGCGAATGCCGCTGGCTTGTTGTTTCATGCCAATGATTTCGCCAATGACATCGGGCATGGCGGCCAATTGCTCACAGCCCTCGGCACAGGTGGCCAGAACTTGGGGGCTTAAGCGCAAACGATCGACCATGGGTGCCGACAAGCCAGCAGCCTGGGCCCGCGCCAAATCTTTGGCGTTGTCAATTTGCAGGGCCTCGGTATTTTGGCGAAGCAAAGCCGCCAAGCGTTTCAAAGCATTGTTTTTGGCAGCTGTGGAGGCTTTGGCCATGGCGGCAGAGGCCACTTTGGCCTGCTGTCCCAAAATTTGCATTGAAGCTTGTGTCGACTCTTGTGTCGACGCTTGCATCGACGCTTGCGTCGAAGCTTGTGTCGCTTCTAGGGCCCCGTCCGCCGTCTGGGCGTTAGCGTTGAGAGTTGCGTTCATATCGCTATTTTCGCACTCTTGTGTGGCAACTTGTCAAAACCGCTCAAGTCTTTGCTGCGCAAGCGCTTGAAACCCGCAAGGCCAGGCGCTGCAAGGCTTGCCAGGGGTCGGTGGGCCAATCGGCTACTTTCAGGCCTTTCACAATGCCATCGACTTGGTGGGCGTTTTGCAACAACTGCGCCAAACGTGAGGCCGGCAACTTAGGCAAGACCCTCTCAAACAACTTTTCTCGCACCCCCCAAATGCGTTGCTCACGCAGCGCCATGGGCAAGGGGCGGCCTTCTGCCATGGCGTCTTTGACACGCTTTAAAGCGCGAATGTCCTCTGCCAAAGCGTAGTGAACCAAAACCGCAGCTTCACCTTCGGCTTGCAAGCCGTCTAGCATGCGTTGCACGCGTGCAATCTGGCCCGACAAAACGGCTTCCGACAACTTGAAGACATCGTAGCGCGCCACGTTCAAAACAGCGCTTTCCACTTGGGCTTGGCTTAACTCACCGGCGGGGTAAAGCAAGCCCAACTTTTGAATTTCTTGGTGCGCTGCCAACAAGTTGCCTTCAACCCTGTCTGCAAAAAACTGCAAACAGTTTTGGCCCTCTTGTCCGGCAGCAACGCTTTGCTGTTGGAGCTTCAGACGTTGCGCAATCCACTGCGGCAATTGGGCGCGCTCCAGCGAATCAATTTGCAACGACACACCGTATTGCTCCAAGGCGCCAAACCAAGCGCCTTTTTTGGTGGCATGGTCTAGACGGGGCAAAATGAACAGGGTCAAGGTGCTGTCGTTGCCCTCTGCACTCTGAGCCAATTGTTGAATCATGGGGCTGCCCTCTTTGCCGGGCTTGCCGGTGGGCACACGAATTTCCAATATTTGTTTATCAGCAAACAAGCTCATGGAGCCCCCTGCTGCCAACACCTCACTCCAATCAAAGTGGGCGCCAGACACCACGTGCACACTGCGCTCGGTATAGCCTTGCAAACGGGCAGTAGCACGAATGGCATCGGCCGCCTCTTGCACCAACAAGGCTTCATCGCCGTGCAAGGTGTACAAGCTTCGCAAGCCTTTTTGCAAATGAGCTTGAAGCTGAGGCAGGGCCAGTTGCATAAAGGCAGCGTGCGTCTAACTGAACTTAAAGAGATTTGACCGCCGCCAAGCGACGCAAAATTTGCTGCACGATGTCGACTTGCATGTCACGGTACATCATGGCTTCTTCAATCTCTTTAGACAAAGCGGCCGACTCTAAAAAGCTCAGGTCCCGTTGCTGTTGCAGTTCTACTTCAGGAATCAAGTTCTTGCCCTGCGGCGTCCGCAAGCGAAACTTCACTCTCAAGCGAAGTTGCAACTCACGCACTTGTCCCGATGCATTCAAACCCACCACCACTCGATCGCGCGCTTCCGACAAGACCTCCAACACCACCTGCGAATTGGCCAAGTCTTTGGCCTCAGTGAAAACCTTCAAGTTGCTTTGACTTGCCAAGTTATTTCGCAAGTCGTTACCCAAAGCCGATTGACGTGGCAAGTTCAAAAACAAAGATTGGAAAGGCAGGTCGGCGCTTTGGCGCAATTGAAAGCCACAGCCCGTCAAGCCTGCAGCTGTGAAGCCACTCAACAACGCACCACCCGTCACGCTGCGTGCTAAAACGTGCAGCGCTTGACGACGGGTTTGCAACTGTTGAGTCTTGTTCATGCTGTGTGCTTTACAACACCACGTTGACCAAACGGCCTGGCACCACAATGATTTTCTTGGGTGCCGCGCCAGCGCCTTGCTTGGTCACTTGCTCATGCGATGCCGCAGCCTGTTCAATGGCCGCTTTGTCTGAATTGGCAGGCACCGTGAGTGAGCCGCGCAGTTTGCCGTTGATTTGCAACATGAGTTCAATCTCATCGCGCTGCAAAGCGGTTTCGTCTACAGCGGTCCAAGCCGTATCGAGCAAATCGCCTTGGCTTGTGCCATAGCCCAACTCGTTCCACAACTGAAAAGCCAAGTGCGGGCAAGCGGGGTACATCACGCGCAGCAAGATGGAATAGCACTCGGCCAAGGCGGCGTTGTCGTTTACATCGGTAGATGTAGACAAGGGAGAGTCTTCCAGAGTGTTGAGCATCTTCATAAGCGCCGACACCACCGTGTTGTATTGCATGCGCTCATAGTCGTAATTGGCTTGGCGCAGCACCGAGTGAATTTCGAGGCGCAGTTTTTTGGCATCAGCACTGAAAGTGATGGGCTGCGAACGATCGACCGTGAGACCGACCTTCAAAGCACTTTCTATTTTGACAGCGTAGTTCCATACACGACGCACAAAACGGTAGCTGCCTTCCACAGCCGCATCGTTCCACTCCAAGGTGGCTTCGGGCGGTGCGGTAAACATGGTGTACAGGCGCGCAGTGTCGGCACCATATTTTTCAATCAGGTCTTGCGGATCGACGCCATTGTTTTTCGACTTGGACATGGTGCCCACGCCTTCGTAATCGATGGCAGTGCCCACAGGCAAATTGCCCACGGCATTTTTCAAACGCGCACCGATCACTTTGCCATCTTCGGCCAACACATGCTCGACATCGTGTGGCCAGAAATAATCTTTGCCACCTTTGTCGGTGCGACGTGAATAGATGTGGTTCAGCACCATGCCTTGCGTGAGCAACTTGGTGAAGGGTTCGTCCACTTTCACCAAACCCAAGTCGCGCATCACTTTGGTCCAGAAGCGCGCATACAGCAAGTGCAGAATGGCGTGCTCAATACCGCCAATGTACTGGTCCATGGGCATCCAGTAATCGGCACCCTCGGCCACCATTTTGTCGGCATTGGTCGGGTCGCAATAGCGCATGAAGTACCACGACGAATCGACAAAGGTGTCCATGGTGTCGGTCTCGCGGCGCGCTGGTTTGCCGCACACAGGGCACACCACACCGGCGTGGAAACCTTCGTGTTTGTTGAGTGGATTGCCAGAACCATCGGGAATGCAATCTTGCGGCAGCACCACGGGCAAATCTTTTTCGGGCACCGGCACGGCGCCGTGTTCATCGCAATGAATAATGGGAATGGGTGTGCCCCAATAGCGCTGACGGCTGATGCCCCAGTCACGCAGACGCCATGTGGTTTTCTTCTCGCCCAAGCCTTTGGCGGCCAAGTCGGCGGCAACGGCTTCTAAAGCGTCTTTGAAATGCAGGCCGTCGTATTTGCCAGAGTTGACTAGCACGCCGTTGGCTTTGTCAGCAAAACCATCGTGCCATTCAGTGTGGCTGAACGTCACGCCTTTGGAGGCCACCACTTGCTGGATAGGCAATTGGTATTTGAGCGCAAACGCAAAGTCGCGTTCGTCGTGCGCAGGCACGCCCATGACGGCGCCATCGCCGTAGCTCATGAGCACATAGTTACCCACCCACACTTCCACAGGCTTGCCTGTGAGCGGATGCATGACAGACAAGGCTGTGCGCATGCCTTCTTTTTCTTTGACCGCCAACTCGGCTTCGGTGGTGCCGCCCTTTTGGCAAGTTTCGATGAACGTGGCCAAAGCAGGCTGTGTGAGCGCTGCTTGCGCGGCTAGGGGATGCTCGGGTGCCACCGCACAAAACGTGACACCCATGATGGTGTCGGGGCGTGTGGTGAACACATACATCTTGCCGTCTTGAATGAGCTGACCGTCTGCACCACGAATGTCGTGTGGAAACGCAAAGCGCACACCGGTGGATTTGCCAATCCAGTTTTCTTGCATGAGCTTCACGCGCTCGGGCCAACCGGGCAACTTGTCGCCCGTGACAAAGTCGAGCAATTCTTCGGCGTAATCGGTGATCTTGAGGTAGTAGCCTGGAATTTCGCGCTTCTCGACCACGGCGCCTGTGCGCCAGCCTTTGCCATCGATCACTTGTTCGTTGGCCAACACGGTTTGGTCAACGGGATCCCAATTGACGACTTGTGTTTTGCGATAAGCCACGCCCTTCTCTAACATCTTCAAAAACAACCACTGGTTCCACTTGTAGTAGCTGGCGTCACACGTGGCCACTTCGCGGCTCCAGTCGATGGCCAAGCCCATGGCCTGCATCTGCTTCTTCATGTAAGCGATGTTTTCGTAGGTCCACTTGGCAGGCGGCACACCGTTTTTGAGCGCGGCATTTTCGGCAGGCAAGCCAAACGCATCCCAACCCATGGGCATGAGTACGTTGTAGCCGTTCATGCGCAAATAGCGCGTGAGCATGTCGTTGATGGTGTAGTTGCGCACGTGGCCCATGTGCAGCTTGCCGCTGGGGTAGGGCAGCATGGAGCAGGCGTAAAACTTCTTTTTACTGGCGTCTTCGATAACGCGGTAGGCATCGCGAGCGTTCCACAGGCTTTGTGCCGCGGGCTCAACTTCGAGGTGGTTGTACTTGTCTTGCATGATGGTGCAAATTGTAGGTGTTTGGCGGGACGTATTCCCCCTGCTGGCGCAATCAGCGTGAGGTGGCCTTGGCAGAGTCAAGGCCCGGTGCTGTCACAAAGCCAATTCGGTGAAGGCCGGCTTGCTGTGCAATGCCCATGAGTTCGAGAACTTGACCGTAGGGCACGGCTTGGTCGACCCTCAGCTGTACCTCCAGATGCGGTTTTTGGGAGGCCATACGCTGGAGTTCGGCTTGCAATGCAGGCAGTTGCACCGGCTTGTCGTTGACAAACAGTTCCCCTGCAGGATTGAGGCTGAGAGTGATCGCCTCAGGCGCATCACCCGATTGAGCCACCTCGGACTGCGGCAGCTCCAAACGGATGGCACTGGTAAACAGGGGCGCTGTGAGAATGAAAATGACCAGCAAAACCAGCATGACATCGACCAATGGGGTGACATTGATGTCACTGAAGGGCTTGGCCTGTGCTGAACGAGGAAATCGACCGAATGCCATGGGTAGAAATGGTGATGACGCTTAGTTTTGCCGACCCGTAAGCAAATTCAAAAGATCTTGGGCAAAACCTTCCAATTCGACTTCAATTTGGGCCACTGTGCGGCCAAACACGTTGTAGGCAAGGACGGCAGGAATAGCCACCGCCAAGCCTGCGGCGGTCATGACCAAGGCCTCGCCAACGGGGCCTGCCACGCGTTCTAGGGTAATTTGTCCTACTTCGGCCATGCCACTCAAGGCATTGAAGATGCCCCAGACTGTGCCTAAAAGACCCACAAAAGGGGAAATGGCACCTACTGTGGCCAACAGCAATTGGCCCCACTGCAATCGGCTGACCGTGCTTTGCATGCTGTTGCGCAAAACGCGTGTGAGTTGGTGTTCGCGCTCTCCTGAGGCTGCTAGGGTACCGCCCAAGGGCAGCAGAGTGGCATCCAACATGGGCGTGACAGATTGATCGCGGTCGAACTGGGCAACACGGGTGTGAGCTTCGTCAAATTGGGAGGCCTGCCAAAAAGCGGCTGTGCTTTGGGGCACATCGTGTTTGACTCGGTGCAGCAATTTGAACTTCCAAAGTATGACCACCCAAGTGCTGACAGACATGGCCAACAAGGAAACCGCCACAAAGCGGATGACCCAGTCAGCTTCCTGCCAAAAGCTCAGTAAGTTCATGAATGCTTTTTTATCTTAATGACAGCACATCGAACATGTCAAAAAGACCGGTTTTTTGGCTTGCCAAAAAGCGCACTGCGCGCAAGCTGCCTTGTGCATAGGTGGCGCGGCTAGAAGACTTGTGAGTGACCTCGATGCGCTCGCCAGTGCCCGCAAACAAGACGGTGTGATCGCCCACGATATCGCCACCTCGAATGGTGGCAAAGCCAATGCTGGAGGGATCGCGCTCGCCCGTGACGCCCTCGCGGGCATAGACGGCACAGTCTTTCAAATCGCGTCCAAGCGCATCGGCAATGACCTCACCCATTTTGAGCGCCGTGCCGGAGGGCGCATCGACCTTGTGACGGTGATGGGCCTCAATGATTTCGATGTCGTAACCCGTGGCCAAGGCCTTGGCCGCCATTTCGAGCAGCTTGAGGGTGACATTGACACCCACGCTCATGTTGGGGGCCATGACAATGGCAATGTCTTGGGCAATGGCTTTGATTTCGGCTTTTTCAGCATCCGAAAAACCAGTGGTGCCAATGACCGCTTTGACGCCCAAGGCTTGGCAGACTTTGAGGTGGGCCAAGGTGCCCTCAGGGCGGGTGAAATCGATTAGAAACTGCGATTGTTGCAAGCCTGCTTTGAGGTCGCTTGTGACCAGCACACCGCTGGCTTTGCCCATGGCCGCTCCCGCATCGGTGCCAATGGCTGGACTGCTGGGCATGTCCAGAGCTCCTGTGAGGCTGCAGTCATCGGCGCTGGCAATGGCCTCAATGAGCATGTGACCCATACGGCCAGACGCGCCTGCCACGGCCACTTTGTGCAAAGGCAATGAAGATGGCAAAGCAGAATTTGAAGAAGTCACGGATGTCATTCGATGGTTCAGCGCGTAGCTGGCTCTAGCGGAGGATAAGAACTGGGCAAGGGTACGGCAGGTGCGGCGCTGGTTTCCGTATTGCGAACGGGAATGGGGAACTTGCGCAAATCTTCTTCTTTGGCTTCTAGGCGTGGCACTTTCAAATTGGATTTTTTGGCAACCAACTTGGTGACAAATTCGGTTTCGCTGGGCAACTCATCGCCAACGATGCGCTCAAGTTCATCGCCTTTGAACCAAACGCTAACGCTGAAGCTTTGCGGCGGCACGCCCTGACGGCGAATGGTGAACACATAATCCCAACGCTGATCGTGAAAGACGCTGGCAACCAAGGGGGTGCCCAAGACATCCCTGACCTGCTGACGCGACATGCCAAGCTTGAGAAATTCTCTTTGCTCGCGGGAGATGAAGTTGCCCTGAACCACCTCGGGGATGTAGTAAACCCGGGTTTCTGAGTTGAACTTCAGAGTCGGCACGCTGCAAGCGCTCAATAAACCGAACAGCACTGGCAAGGCGACGCCCCAAGTGAGGGTGGTGCGCAGATTGGTGAGCCGACTGGTGAGCCGACTGGTGCGCAGAGTGATGGGCAGAGGAATGAAAAAATATTGATTCATGGATGCTTCGCAGGCCATATGATCAGGTCATTGTAGCGGTAGCATTCAGCATTCGGCGAACTCGCTGCTGTCAAAGTCTCTCACTTTCAATGGCAACAGATAATTCATGGACGAACTCAAAAGCACTGGGCTGAAGGCCACCATTCCCCGTCAAAAGATTTTGGAAATCTTCCAAAAGGGCTTGCAAAGGCACATGACGGCTGAAGATGTTTTCAAGCATTTGCTGAATGACAACGCTGACATCGGCTTGGCCACGGTTTACAGGGTGCTCACCCAGTTTGAACAGGCGGGGCTTTTAAGCAGAAATCATTTTGAGAGTGGCAAGGCCGTCTACGAACTCAATGAAGGGCAGCACCATGACCACATGGTGTGCCTAGATTGCGGCAAAGTTGAGGAGTTTTACGACGCGGAAATTGAAAAACGTCAGCACGACGTGGCCTTGTCCAAGGGCTTTGTGATTGCCGATCACGCCCTCAGCTTGTATGCCCACTGCACCCAAAACCCCTGCCCGCATCGAAATCGCGCATAAATTAGACGCTTAAATTGGGCGCCCAATTTAGACGCTCAGTCATCACCCTAGCCGTTCCCGCCATCCATAGCAGCCTGCTGCCGCTCCATGAAGTCTTGGTAGGTATCAATGCCGCGCATTTGCAAAATAGTGTTGCGCACTGCGGCCTCCACCAACACCGCAATGTTGCGTCCCGCCACCACCTGAATGACCACTTTGCGAACCGGAATACCCAGCACGTCTTGAGTGAGTGGCTCGGTGGGAATGCGCTCGTAATCGCGCTCAAAGTTCTCGCGGCGCACCAAATGCACGATGAGCTTCAATCGCATTTTGCGGCGAACTGCCGTCTCACCAAAAATGGCACGAATGTCCAAAAGACCAATGCCGCGCACCTCTAACAAGTTTTGCAACAACTCTGGGCAGCGCGCTTCAATGGTGGTTTGGTTGATGCGAAACAAGTCAACGGCATCATCGGCCACCAAGCCATTGCCCCGTGAAATCAACTCCAAGCCCAACTCGCTTTTGCCCAAGCCAGACTCGCCCGTGATCAAGACACCCAAGCCCAAAATGTCCATGAAGACACCATGCATGGTGGTGCGATCGGCAAAGTGTTTGGACAAATAGGCCCGGAGCACATCAATCACAAACGCTGAAGACTCAGGCGTTGCGAACATCGGGATTTGAGCGCGCTCACACACGCGAAGCAATGCGTCTGGCGCGACTTGCCCATCGGCCAAGACCAACACCGGCGGCTCTAAAGTCACGATGCGGGAAATACGCCGAACACAGTCTTCCTCACTGCCTCGCGCGAGGTAGGCAAGCTCGCGCTCACCCAAAATTTGAACTCGGTAAGGGTGGATGTAATTGAGGTAGCCCACCAAATCGGCGCCAGAGCGCGCAGCGCGCACAGCCACTTCGTCAAAGCGACGCTCCGAAGCTCCCAAACCGGCAATCCACTGCCACTTGAGCTTGCCTCGGTGGTCTTCAAACAGAGCGTCGGCGCTGACAGCGGTAGGCTTCATCTCAACCTCGTTTCGTGGATGGGCTTAAGAGTGCGGATTTCAGTGGACGGGCGACCACTTGTCGATCAGCTGATGCAAGCGGGAAGCAGAGTCACTGCTGATGAGGTTGTCACGCAAACTGGCATTGCTCAACAGCTCAGCAATTTCAGACAAAATTTCTAAATGTTTTTGGGTGGCCGCTTCTGGCACCAGCAAGAAAATAAGCAACTTCACGGCTTGCTCGTCTGGTGCGTCAAAGCCAATGGCTTGCTCCAATTGGAACACTGCTGCCATTGGCGATTTCAAGCCTTTGATTCGGCCATGCGGAATGGCCACGCCGTGGCCCAGTCCGGTTGAACCCAAGCGCTCACGGGCGAACAAACTGTCGGTGACCAAGGCTCTGGACAAGCCATGTAAATTTTCAAACAACAAGCCCGCCTCTTCAAAAGCGCGTTTTTTGCTGGTGGCATCGACGCCAACCAACACTTGTTCAATGGGAAGGATAGCTGCAAGTCTGTTCATATCGAGGGCGGATTATGCACCCTGTGAAAGGCTCTGCCCCAAAAAAAACCGCACCTGAGGGGTGCGGCGGTGAGTTTCAAGCGAAAAAACAATGAAATTTCACATCATGCGCTTTGGCGCGATGTGTTGATGGTCAGTAATTCGATTTTTGTGCTTGACCACTTGGCGGTCCAACTTATCAACCAGGTCATCGACAGCGGCATAAAGGTCTTGGTGCGAGCTTTCCGCAAACAAGTCGTTGCCTTTGACATGGATATTGCATTCGGCGCGTTGCCGTTTTTCTTTCTCTTTTTGTTTTTCGACGGTGAGCAACACTTTCACATCCACCACCTGGTCAAAATGCCGGGTGATTCGGTCCAATTTGCCCGTCACGTAGCTTCTAAGGGCGGGCGTCACCTCAAGGTGGTGACCGCTGATCGTCAGATTCATAAATAATCCTCCTGCTGCTCTGTTTGACAAACATCCACCGCCAAAACATGGGGTGGGCTGAAGTCACTATGCGCGCCCCAACAGCCGAAAGCAAGCAAGTCGTCTTTAACCCTTTGGTTTGGTCAAGACTTGCAATTTTTTGACAAAAAGCTGATAAATTCCCATATTGAAGGCTTCAGAAGCTTTCTCAAGATTTAGCTGCCCCATGCAGTCTCAGTTTGCTGGCCAACGCAAAGCTCAAGAGACTGGCCCCTCCGCCCAACACAGCAGCCATCCAGTAATGGGTTAAGTGCCCATTGCCATCGCGGCCCAATATCTGCCCCCCGACCAATGCCGCCAGGCCCATGGCCAAGGATTGCACGGCCGAATTCAATGTCATGAAACTGCCCCGCCTGCGCGGATCGGCCGATGCACCGATGAGCGCCATACCGGGAATCATGCGGCCACTCATGACCACAAACAAAATAGAAGACACCACGAGCACGCCTGCCATGGGCAAGTCGGCCGACAAGGTCATGGCCAGCAATGGCAATGGCATGAGAAGTGCCAATCGGCGAAACGCATAGTCTTTGCCGGCCCGATCAGACCAGTGCCCAATGAAGCGGGCCGAAATGAGTGTGCACACACCGCCACACAAGTAGACGTAGGGAATCTGCTCAGTCTGAAAGCCTGCATTCGCCTGCAAATAAAGCGTGATGTAAGGAATAACAGCAAAACCGGCAAACACCATGCTGGAAGACATGGCATAGGCTCGCAAGTGATTGGGGTCAACCAACACCAAGCGCAGGTTGGACAAAATGCTGGGCGCAGATCCGTCATCGGAAGGGGTTTGCACATGCCCCTTCAAACTCGGCAAGGTTTTCAAAGCACCCAAGGCAAACACACTGACCATGATGGCAATGGCCAAAAATGGCGCATGCCAGTTGAAAGAGGAGGCCAAAAAGAGGGCCAAGGGAACCCCAGCTACCGTTGCCACAGAAAAAGAAGTCATGACCACGCTCATGGCTCGACCCCTGCGCTCAAATGGAATGACTTCCGCCACAATGGTTTGCGACAAGGCCATCAAGACGCCCCCAAAAAAACCAGAAGCGACGCGCGCTGTCATGAGCCATGCATAGGTCGGTGCCAAGCTGCAAGCCAT
Source organism: Limnohabitans sp. MMS-10A-178 (assembly GCF_003063375.1). GTDB lineage: Bacteria > Pseudomonadota > Gammaproteobacteria > Burkholderiales > Burkholderiaceae_C > Limnohabitans_A. The sequence goes on from NZ_NERY01000001.1 coordinate 129,584, forward strand.
GGCAGCAATCCCAAACAAAGGGTAGAGGGTGAGCATCATCCGCTTGCGGCCAAAACGGTCGATGTAGGTGGCTGCTAAAAGTCCCGACAGGCCCGCCGCAAAAGTGTAGGCCGACACCAGGAAACCAAACTGCCCAGCAGAGATGTCAAAAAGTTGGGTCAATTGCGGACCCAAGGGCATCATGATCATGAAGTCGAGCACGCTCGTGAATTGGATGCTGGCCAATGTGAGCAGCAGCCAGCGCTCTCGCCGAGGCGTCAAATGTGTGGTCATGGGTGGTTTTCCTGAAGCTCTGACTCTATCATTCAGCCACGCACCTGGATGACCTCACACGGTGCACACGACATGGCGCAACGCAAAGAGGCTCTGTTGGATTTTTTCAACGATTAAGTGCCATAATCCGACCCATCATTATTTTGGAGTTTGCTCCGTGGAAAGCCACCCTAGTTGGTAGCTTTCGAATGAAATGGTCTCCTCGCTGCGCACACAGTCGCAGCCCTGCCAGTCGTTCGAAAGCTGCTTGCCCCCAATGCCGCCTTATCGAACACTTGGCTCCCCGTTTTTTTGGGGCTGAAGGAGATCTGCCATGCTCAACATTTTTACATTGGCCAACGGCCGCCTGGTTCAGGAAGAGATTGAATCCCTGGAAGAGCTGTCCAAGTTCCAGCCGATCTGGGTCGACCTTGAGTCGCCCACCGTGGAAGAAAAACGCTGGATCAAACAATACTACGGCCTGTCCATTCCAGAAGATGCGATGGACGAGGACATTGAAGAGTCTGCACGCTTTTACGAAGAAGACAATGGCGAGTTGCACATTCGCTCTGACTTTTTAATTGCCGACGAAGACGAGCCTCGCACCGTGCGATGTGCGTTCATCTTGAACCAACACAACGCCGATTTGCGCAGCCGAGGTGTGCTGTTCTCCATTCACGACGAAGACGTACCGGTTTTTCGCCTGCTGCGTTTGCGTGCACGCCGCGCACCCGGTTTGTTGGAAGATGCCAAAGAAGTGTTGCTGAAGTTGTTTGACGCCGATGCCGAGTACTCTGCCGACACGCTAGAAAACATTTACGACAAGTTGGAAATTGCTGGCAAGCTGGTGCTGTCTGGCGACGTCACCGACGCCATGGCCGGTGAAGTGCTGGGGGCCATTGCCCGCCAAGAAGACTTGAACGGCCGCATTCGCCGCAATGTGATGGACACCCGCCGCGCGGTGAGCTTCATGATGCGCAGCAAGATGCTGAACGCCGAGCAGTTTGAAGAAGCGCGCCAAATTTTGCGCGACATCGATTCGCTCGACTCACACACCGAGTTCTTGTTTGAAAAGATCAACTTCTTGATGGACGCCACCGTGGGTTTCATCAACATCAACCAGAACAAGATCATCAAGATCTTCTCGGTGGCCAGCGTGGCCTTGCTGCCGCCAACGCTAATTGCCAGTTTGTACGGCATGAACTTTCAATACATGCCCGAGTTGTCGCAAAAATGGGGCTATCCGTATGCACTGTGCCTCATGGTGGCCAGTGCGGTGGTGCCTATGTGGTATTTCCGCAGGCGTGGGTGGCTCAAGTAGGCTATCGCAACTCGCGTCTTAAGATTTTGCCAACCGCAGTTTTGGGCAGTTCGGTTTTGAACTCAATCAACTTGGGTTGCTTGTAGGCCGTCATGTTGGTGCGGCAATGCTCACGAACAGCCAGCTCTGTCAGTGCTGGGTCTTTTTTAACAATGACCAACTTCACCGCTTCGCCTGTTTTTTCATCGGGTACGCCCACTGCGGCACACTCCAACACACCTGGGCACAAGGACACTGTTTCTTCGACATCATTGGGGTAGACGTTGAAGCCACTGACCAAGATCATGTCCTTCTTGCGGTCGACAATTTTGAAAAACCCGCGCGCATCGCAAATACCGATGTCACCCGATTTGAAAAAACCATCGGGTGTCATGCAACGCGCCGTTTCATCAGGCCGCTGCCAATAACCCGCCATGACTTGCGGTCCCTTGATGGCAATTTCGCCAGGCTGACCCAGCTCTGTGACCTCAATGCCCTCATCGTCTAACAACTTCATGAAGGTGCTGGGCAAAGGCACGCCAATGGTGCCCGTGAACTGTGTGCTGGTGGTGGGATTGCAACTGGCAGAAGGGCTGGTTTCTGACAAACCATAACCTTCGCAAATGGGACAGCCCGTTTTTTGCAACCACAAAGCAGCCACAGCACTGGTGACCGCCATGCCACCGCCCACCGAGACCTTGAGATTTTTCCAATTGACTTTGTCAAAGTCGGGGTGATTGGCCAAACCATTGAACAAGGTGTTGACCGCAGGAAAGCTGTGAAAAGTTTGCTTGGACAACTCTTTCAAGACAGCGGGCAAATCGCGCGGATTGGGAATCAATATATTTTTCCCGCCCGTGCGCATGCTCAGCATCATGTTCACTGTGAAAGCGAAGATGTGATAAAGCGGCAAAGCACACACCGACGTGGCTTGTTCGTTGGCGGGCACCCGCCTCATCACCGGCTCGTTCCAAGCTTCGGATTGCAGCAAATTGGCAATGACGTTGCGATGCAAAAGAACAGCGCCCTTGGAGATCCCCGTTGTTCCTCCCGTGTACTGCAACAAAGCAATGTCTTCTGCGCTAACAGTGGGCGGACGAAACCTGACTTCACTGCCAATTCGCAAAGCCTGGTTGAATTTCACGGCCCCAAAAAGGTGGAATTCTGGCACCAAGTTTTTCATGTTGCGAACCACGAAATTGACCACTGCAGATTTTGGCCAGTTCAACATGTCGCCCATGGCGCACATCACAATGTGTTTGACTTGTGTTTGCTTGATGCACTTTTGCAAGGTGATGGCAAAGTTTTCAATGATCACAATGGCTTTGGCGCCAGAGTCTGTCAATTGGTGCTCAAGCTCACGCGGCGTGTAAAGTGGATTGACATTGACCACCACCAAGCCGGCTCGCAAAATAGCAGCAACGGCCACAGGATACTGCGGCACATTGGGCATCATGATGGCGACGCGATCGCCTTTTTGCAGTCCCAAGGACTGAAAATAGGCCGCCAGAGATTGGCTTTTGACATCAGTTTCTTCATAGCTGATGTCGTGCCCCATAAAACTGTAGGCGGTGCGCTGGGCGTATTTGGCAAAACTCTCTGCCATCAAGCCCACCAAGGACTCATACTCAGAAGCGTCTATGTCAGTCGGTACACCCTCAGGGTAACTTTCTAACCAAACGCGTTCTGCCGTCATCACTCGATCGCTTTCACCATATCTTCCACCACTTTCTTGGCGTCACCAAACACCATCATGGTTTTGTCCATGTAGAACAGTTCATTGTCTAGGCCTGCATAACCTGCTGCCATCGAGCGCTTGTTGACGATGATGGTTTTGGCTTTGTAAGCTTCCAAAATAGGCATGCCATAAATAGCGCTGCCCTTGATGTGCGCTGCTGGGTTGACCACATCGTTGGCACCCAAAATGATGGCCACATCGGCTTGGCCAAATTCGCCGTTGATGTCTTCCATCTCAAACACTTGGTCGTAGGGCACTTCGGCCTCGGCCAACAACACGTTCATGTGACCCGGCATGCGGCCCGCCACAGGGTGGATGGCGTACTTCACAGTGATGCCTTTTTCAGTGAGCTTGGCAGCCAGCTCTTTGACCGCATGCTGTGCGCGGGCCACGGCCAAACCATAACCGGGCACGATAACCACGGTCTCGGCATTGCCGAGCACAAAGGCGGCATCGTCTGCACTGCCGCTTTTGACAGGGCGCTGTTCTTGTGCGCCACCGGCGGCGGCCGTGGCTTCACCACCAAAACCGCCCAGGATAACGTTAAAGAACGAGCGGTTCATGGCCTTGCACATGATGTACGACAAAATGGCGCCCGATGAACCCACCAAAGAGCCGGCAATGATCAACATGCTGTTGTTCAAGCTGAAGCCAATGCCCGCAGCAGCCCAACCGGAGTAGCTGTTGAGCATAGATACCACCACCGGCATGTCGGCACCGCCAATCGGGATGATGATGAGCACGCCCATGACAAATGCCAGGGCCAACATGGCAAAGAATGCGGTCCAGTTTTCGGTGAACATGAAGACCAAGCCCAGACCCACGGTGACCAAGCCCAAGATCAAATTCAGTTTGTGCTGACCGGCAAATTGCACGGGCGCACCTTGAAACAAACGGAATTTGTACTTGCCAGACAACTTGCCAAACGCAATGACCGAGCCGCTGAAGGTGATGGCACCAATGGCTGCACCCAAGAACAACTCTAGCAAGTTGCCTTTGGGAATGGGCGGTACAGTGCCGTCGGCTGCTTTGGTCACAATGCTGAAGGCATAAGGCTCGACCACTGCGGCAATGGCAATGAACACAGCAGCCAAACCAATCATGCTGTGCATGAACGCCACCAACTCGGGCATTTTGGTCATTTCAACTTTTTGCGCCATGTATGCGCCCAAGCCGCCGCCGACCACCAAGCCACCAAAGACATACACCATGCCATTGGCTTGACCGCCAGACAATTCAACAATCAATGCAGCGGTGGTCAAGGTGGCAATGAGCATGCCCGTCATGCCAAAGATATTGCCGCGAATGGATGTGGTGGGATGCGACAAACCCTTCAGGGCTTGAATGAAACAAACACTGGCAACCAAATACAACAAGGTGACAAGATCCATGCTCATGCTTTGTCTCCTTCAGAAGTCACGGCTTTCTTTTCTTTCTTTTTGAACATTTCCAACATGCGCCGCGTGACCAAAAAGCCGCCAAACACATTGACGGCAGCCAGCGCTACCGCCAGCACACCCATGGTTTTACCCAGCGTGGTTTCCGTGAGTGCGGCTGCCAACATGGCACCCACAATCACAATGGCCGAAATGGCATTGGTCACCGCCATCAAAGGCGTGTGAAGGGCGGGGGTGACGGTCCAGACCACGTGGTAACCCACGTAGATGGCCAGCACAAAAATAATCAGATTGAGAAGGGTGGGGGACACTGCTTCCATGGAGATCTCCGGTTTTTTTAAATAAGGTTGGAAGGTGAGGGCTTATTTGCGCTTGACGTCGCCGCCCTGCGTCATCAAACAAGCGGCCACGATGTCGTCTTCTATGTCCACTTTGAATTCACCTTCTTTGGTGAGCACCAGTTTCAAAAAGTCGAGCACATTGCGGGCATACAAAGAGGAGGCATCGGCGGCCACCAAGGCTGGCAGGTTGGTTTCACCTACCAAGGTCACGCCATGTTTGACAACCGTCTTGCCGGCTTCGGTGAGCAAGCAATTGCCGCCCACGCCATCGGCGGCTTTGCCTGCAGCAATGTCAACAATGACCGAGCCGGGCTTCATGCTCTTGACCATGTCTTCGGTTACCAGCACAGGGGCTGCGCGGCCGGGAATGAGCGCGGTCGAAATGACCACGTCGGCCATGGCCACACGTTTGGCCACTTCCACTTTTTGGCGCTCTAACCAGCTGGGGGGCATGGGGCGTGCATAGCCGCCCACGCCTTCAGCCGCTTCTTTTTCTTCAGCGGTTTCATAGGGGACATCAATGAATTTGCCACCCAAAGATTCCACTTGTTCTTTCACGCTGGGACGCACGTCGGAGGCTTCAATGACCGCACCCAATCGCTTGGCTGTGGCAATGGCTTGCAAGCCCGCCACGCCCACACCCAAAATGACCACCCGTGCGGCTTTGACCGTACCTGCGGCCGTCATCAGCATGGGGAAGAAGCGTTGGTATTTGTCTGCTGCCACCATGACGGCTTTGTAGCCCGCAATGTTGGCTTGCGATGACAACACGTCCATGCTCTGTGCCCGCGTGGTGCGAGGAGCCGCTTCCAACGCAAAGCTGGTGAGGCCCGCAGCGGCCAGTTTGGCGAGGCCTTCAGCGTCAAACGGGTTCAACATGCCCACCAAAGCGGCGCCAGACTTCATGTGCGCCAACTCAGCAGCGCTTGGGGCACTCACTTTGAGCACCACGTCGCAAGCCAAGGCCCCTGCTGCATCGGTGATTTCTGCACCGGCGGCTTCGTAGGCAGCATCGGTCACGCTGGCCGAAAGGCCGGCGCCAGACTGAACCAGCAAAGTATGCCCTTGTGCTTTTAACTTTTTAGCCGTTTCGGGCGTCATGGCGACACGGGTCTCGCCAGGTCGGGTTTCGGCAGGTACGCCAATGCGCATAGATGTCTCCTGAATGCTTACAAACCTAAAATTGCCGCTATTGTGCTTGATAAATCAAAAGGGCGTGGCCCAAGAGAAAGAAGTGAAACTTAATCTTGCATCGTAAAAATGCTGGAATTTGGCACCCGCCAAGGCTTCAGGGCAGTGTGCTCACTTTTTGACCCGCGGCCACTTGGTCCAAACGGGCTTGCTCGGCCAAAACTTTGGCCACATAGCCCGTGTCACTTTGCACCGAATCCCCTCCCAAATAGAAAAGCAAGCCGTCTTCCGTCACCCCCCCCTTCAGGCGGATGTATTCTTGGAGAACTTGCGTACCCACTCGCATGTTGGTGAGGGGGTCAAACGCGGCCAGCTTGCCACCGTACTTTTCATATTTTTTGACGTGGATGTCGGTCATTACCTGCATCAAGCCTTGGGCACCCGCTGGGCTTTGGATGTAGGGGTGAAAACTCGACTCAATGGCCATCACCGACAAAATGAGGTGCGGCTTGATTTTGGTGGTGTTTGACAACTCATAGGCCTCGGTCACCAAGGCCGCCATGGGCTCTGGGGCCACCCGGTATTTGCTGGCCAGCCAAGCCGCTACGGCCGCTTGCTTGCTGGGAATGTCTTTCAAATCTGTAGCTGTTGCTCTTTCTGCCGTGTTTTGAGGCTCCCACCACAGGCTGAACTGTCGGGCGCGCAGCCACTCATACACCGTGGATTCTGTTTGGGCCAAGATGTCTGGTCGAAACAAGGCCACGCTGACGCCCATGACAAGCACCAGGCCCACCATAGCCAGACCACTGTGCGTGATGGTGAACACGCCCTTGCCCACATCTTTCACAAAGATGCTGACGGCCAGTCTCAGTTTGGCAAAGGCAGTGGGGGGTGAATCGGGCAACATGATGCTCGCAAGTATAGATATTTAGATCAAGATTAGATCAAGAGATAATTGAAGCCATGAAGCATCACCGAATTGTTGTGGGTTTGTCTGGCGGGGTCGACTCCGCAGTCACTGCTCACTTATTGAAAAAGCAAGGCCACGAAGTGGTGGGCATTTTCATGAAAAATTGGGAAGACGACGACGACAGCGAGTTTTGCGCTGCCAACATCGACTTTGTCGATGCCGCAGCCGTGGCCGATGTGGTGGGCATCGAGATTGAGCACGTCAACTTTGCTGCCGATTACAAAGACCGAGTGTTTGCAGAATTTTTGCGGGAATACCAAGCTGGCCGCACGCCCAACCCCGATATTTTGTGCAATGCCGAAATCAAATTCAAATCATTCCTAGACCACGCCATGCAGGTGGGTGCTGACAAAATTGCCACTGGCCATTACGCGCGCGTTCGCCTGAATGAATCAACAGGGCTGCATGAATTGCTCAAAGGCTTAGACAACAGCAAAGATCAGAGTTACTTTTTGCATCGTTTGAACCAAGCGCAATTGTCAAAAACTTTGTTTCCAGTTGGCGAATTGCTTAAAACGCAAGTGCGCCAAATTGCAGAAGAAATTGGCCTGCCCAACGCCAAGAAGAAAGACTCCACAGGTATTTGCTTCATTGGCGAGCGACCCTTTCGCGATTTTTTAAACCGCTACATCTCCAAAGAGCCGGGCCCCATCAAAGACTCCAGCGGGCGCACCATAGGCAAACACGTTGGCTTGAGTTTTTACACCTTGGGACAACGTCAAGGCTTGGGCATTGGGGGCATTAAAGAAAAAGGTGCGCAACGCGGTGGGGGTGAGCACACGCCTTGGTTTGTGGCACGCAAAGACATGGCCCAAAATATTTTGTGGGTGGTGCAAGGCCACGACCACCCTTGGTTGTTGTCACCCCAACTTGACGCTGCCGATGCCAGTTGGTGTTCAGGCACTGAGCCAATTGCAGGACCCTACGCGGCGAAAACACGCTATCGCCAAGCCGATGCGGCTTGTGCACTCACCGCCCCAAGTGCCTCAGCGTTTTCATTGGCCTTCCATGAAAACCAATGGGCCGTCACCCCCGGGCAAAGTGCCGTGCTGTATGACGGCGAAGTTTGCTTAGGCGGGGGCGTGATCAGCTCGGCCGTAACCCTGAGCTAAGCTCAATCGCCGCCAAGAGCCAACTTACTGGGTTGTCTTTTTTCAACGGCAAATCTGAGCAGTGCCGCTGTTCTGAAAATGCCATGTGCAAATTTGCCATAGGGCAATGTCAAAAACAGCGCCATGACCGTACCCAAATGCACCGCCAACAAACTCGGCATGGCGGCGGTATCTTTGGAGAGCATCAAGGCCAAGCCCGTCACACTGATAAAGAACAACAGGGCAATGAAACCCCGGTCCATGGGTCTTTGTTGAGCATCGCCATGGTTGGGGTCTCGAGCCAAATTCAGACGCCACAACCACAAGGTGCCCAGCGCCAGAGAAATACCGCCAACGGTACCCAGCAATTTGGGCAGGCTGGTGAAGTCGTAGGGTGCTGGCCAATCTAGCAGATAGTGATAAATAGTGGCCACGCTGGTGGCGGCAAAGCACAACATGAAGCCGTAAAACGTCAGATGGTGCGCGCGTTTTCGGGCCAAGGTGAACGCATCGTCTTCGTTGTTGCAGCCCTCACCATGCCCACCGCCCAAATATTTCAAACGCAAGGCATCGTGTGCCGCTTCCGCTGCAGCAGGAGAGCTCAAGGGAGCCCCACTGGTAGCGGGCGTCACTTCTCGCCAAAACTTAATCACGCCCAATGTCAGCGCCAGCACAGCCCACAAGAAAATAGGCGCAAACATGCTCACCATGAGGTTGTGCGGGAAGATGGCATAAAAACCATTTTGAACAGGGCCGCCCCACAGCGTGCCATTGCTTTGAATTGCAAGTATCAAAAACAAGCTGAGGCTCACAGCCAAGGCCATCGACACTGCCAAACCATTGCGCTTGTAAAGTCCACCCAGGGCTTTGGGCCAAGCGTAGTCGGCATAGGTTTGACCTCGCACGGTGGCCATTGACTTGGGCACATTGATGGCAAATTCGTGTGGTGGTGCGTATTGGCAAGCGTGCAAGCATGCGCCGCAGTTGTGGCACAAATTGGCCAAGTAATGAATGTCGGCTTTGCCAAATTCCAAGCGCCGCGTCATGGCTGGAAACACAGCACAAAACCCTTCGCAATAGCGGCAGCCATTGCAAATGTGAAGCTGGCGTGCCACTTCTTTTTCAGGGGCCGTTAAAAGAATTTCGCCACGTCCCAAAGCTTGCGCTTCTTGCGTGAGTTGTTGAAGTGTTTGCATGATGTTCTGTTTAAGCGCTCACGCGCGTATCTCTGTCTGCGGTGCCCTGCATCACTTGCTGCGCCAAAAGCGGCTCAGACTCAGAGATGCCCAATGCAGCACGGGCTGCTTGCTGGCCCGCAATTCGGCCAAATGCGGTGCCAATGGTCATGCCAACGCCAGCGGTGTAGCCTTTGCCCAAAACGTTGCCCGCCATCATCTCGCCAGCCACAAACAAATTGGGGCTTGGTTGATCTTGAAAACGCACTGCCGTGGTGTCGTCTGTTTTCAAACCCAGATAGGTGAAAGTGACACCGGGCTTGACGGCGTAAGCATAAAAAGGCGCCGTGTCTAGCGGCAAGGCCCAGTGTGTTTTGGCAGGGCTCACGCCCTCGGTGTGGCAATTGTCTAAAACGGTATGGTCAAACTTGCCTGGCACACAGGCTTGGTTGTAGGCATTCATGGTGGCCATGAAGGTCTCGACATTGAGGCCAATCTTTTGGGCAAGCTCTGGCAGCGTTTGGGCCACCGTGCCTTCAAAGACGGGCGGCATGAAACGGCCAACGGCTTTGGCGTCCGAAATGGAGTAACCAATTTGACCTGGCTGCTGCGCAACCAGTCGGCCCCAAATGGCGTAACGCTTGGGCCAAAAGTCTTCGCCTTCATCGTAAAAACGCTCTGCATTTTTATTCACCACGACGCCCAAAGTAACGCAATCGATGCGTGTGCAAATACCGCCGTCGTAGAGCGGCGCGCGCGCGTCAATGGCCACCATGTGCGCTTGCGTGGGATCGCTGATCTGATCGGCGCCAGCGTCCAACAAGTACTTGAGCAAGGTGCCTTGATTGAACTTGGTGCCGCGAATTAAAAAGTTGTCAGCTGGAAATTCACCCTGTTCATTTTGACCCCAAGCTTCACGCAACCAGCCCAAATTAGATTCAAACCCACCCGCCGCCATGACACATGTTTTGGCGGTAATGCGCTCAGTGCGAATGAGTTCGCCTGTGGCAGATTTGTGCTTCACAACAGCCGCTTTGAAAACACCGTTGTCTAGTTCAATTTCATTCACCTCAGCGTTGTACTGAATTTGAATGCCCAGTTTTTCAGCACTTCGGTAGTAGGCGTTGATGAGGGCTTTGCCGCCGCCCATGAAGAAGGCATTTGTACGCGCCGTGTGAAGCGCGCCAGACAAAGAAGGCTGAAATCGGACGCCGTGCTTGAACATCCAAGGCCTGCAGTGATGGGAGTGCCTGATGGCCAAGCGCGCCAGGTGTTCGTTGGTCAGACCGCCGGTGACCTTCAACAAGTCTTGCCAAAACTCTTCTTCAGGATAGGCCTCGACCAATACGTCTTGAGGTGCATCGTGCATGCACCTCAAATTGCGCGTGTGAATGGAGTTGCCGCCACGCCATTCCCGAGGTGCAGATTCCAACACCATGACGCTGGCTCCTGCTTCGTGGGCCATGAGGGCCGCACACAATGCAGCATTGCCGCCGCCAATTACCAATACATCAACCGTCATTTTTGGGAATTCCTGTTCACGACCTGCACGCCAAATGGTTAGCCGCTTCCATGAAGCTGGCCAAAATTAATTAGGCCTGAAATAAATAGTCGGGCAAATATAACTCGCCTTGCATTATTTTGCGTACGGTGCGAACCAAAGCCGCCTTTTGAACTACGGCATTCATTCCTTCGCCAACCAACTCAACGTCCAACTCAATCTTCCCTTGTGGGTGCACCACAGACATTAAGTGACGTCCAGCAGCTCGCGTGTTGCCAGAAGCAACCGTTCCTGGCAAAGCAAAAGCAGTACCCACACCAATTGCACCGGTTACGGCATGAGAGGAATGGCAACGGTGCGGTGTGAAATACCTGGAGACGATACAGGCAGCGTCATCGCTTGAGCTGACCAAGACTGGTTTGGGCACCACGCTTGCAGAAACATCGCCCAAGCCCATTCGCAGACCCGCCTGCAAGCGCATTGCTTCTAATTGAGTCAAAAGCGCCTTGTTGGCGTCTAATTCAGCAGGACTTTCGCAACCTGAGACACCCATGTCCTTGGCACGCACAATCATCAAGGGCATGGCTGCATCGATGCAAGTGACCTCTATGCCATCGATTTTTTCTATGCGATGCCCTGTTGGGAACAACTGTCCCGTGACAGCACCCCAAGCATCTAAAAAATTAAGCAATACTGGCGCGGCTGTACCGACCACACCATCGATGCGCGCTGAGCCTTCGTAGGTGACTTTGCCATTCGGAGTTTGAACTGTGGCCTCAATTTTGGAGCCCGTATTGACATTGTGAATTCGCACAGTGGTTGTACCCTGCCTGGCCTCAATCAAACCCTGCTCAATAGCAAATGGCGCCACGCCAGACAACATGTTGCCGCAATTGGGCCTGATATCGACTGTGGCTTGACCGACGCCAACTTGGGCGAACAAATAATCTAAATCACAATCGGGCAAAGACGAGCGAGAGACTATGGCGACCTTGCTATTTAAGGTGCTATTTCCGCCCAGTCCATCTAATTGGAGTGGGTCTGATGCACCGATGGCCCCAATCAACGCCAAGTCACGTAACTTTGGATCGGCAGGCAACCATTCTTTGAGAAAAAATGGCCCCCGCGAAGTACCCGCGCGCATCAAAACGCAAGGGATTTTTTGATTGACAGATTGCATTTCAGTCGGCTTGGAGTTTGGCGCGTTGCACCACTTGGCGCCACTTTACCAAATCTTTGCGAACCATTTCTCCAAGTTGTTCAGGCGTGCTGGTTTCAACATCAGCGCCATGTCCCTCAATGCGTTTGATAATTTCTTTGTCTTCCAACACTTTGTTCAAGGCTTGGTTGAGTTTGGCAACCGTTTCTTTGGAAGTTTTTGCTGGGGCAAAAATAGCGTACCACTGCTCCACCTCGACACCTGCAATGCCCACTTCCTTCAAAGTTGGTACATCTGGCAACAAGGGCGAGCGCTTGGTTCCCGCAATAGCCAGGGCTTGCAAACGATTGGTCTTCACAAAGGGGGTGCCGGTGAACAAACTGGGAAACATGATCTGAGTTTGACCACCAATGGTGTCATTGATGGCTGGCGCAGATCCTTTGTAAGGCACGTGAAGCATTGAAGTTTGCGTGGACATTTTGAACAATTCAGCGGCAAAGTGCGGTGCGGTGCCGTTGCCAGCTGAAGCAAAACTGAACTCATCTGGTTTTTCTTTCAGCAATCGAACCAGGTCTTTCACATCTTTGACCTTGACGCTGGGGTTAACGACCATCAAGGTCGGTGAGTAACCAACCAAACCAACGGGCTCAAAGTCCTTCACGGGGTCGTAACGCAACTTTTGCAGGGCAGGGTTCATGGCATGTGTGGCGATGTAGCCAAACATCAGCGTGTTGCCGTCTGGTGCTGCCTTGGCGACAAATTCTGAAGCCAATGAACCATTCGCGCCTGCCTTGTTCTCAACAATCACGGTTCGATTGAGCAAGACGCCAAGTTTTTGTCCAATCGTACGCGCCATGGCGTCATTACCACCGCCAGCAGCTGTAGGGACCACAATGGTCAATGGTTTTTCAGTTTGGGCACTGCACCAAACACTGGTCAGCAACAAGGTTAGCGCAACAATGGTTTTTCCGTTGAATTTCATTTCAGTTCTTCCAATATTCCGTTTTGATTTGAAAAGGTGGCGAATATTGACGGAAATTTATATTTTAATGAAGTGCAATTTTTAATATGATTGTTGCATGAGACACATTAATTTCGATTTACAACAACTTCAGGCTTTTATTGCAATCGCTGAACGCGGAAGTTTCAGAGCAGCGGCTGAGCACATCCACTTGTCACCGCCCGCCCTGAGTCGGCGCATTGAAAAACTGGAATCCATCATTGGAACTCGGCTTTTCAACCGGACAACGCGTGAAGTTGAATTGACCAGCATCGGCCGAATTTTTCTAGAAAGAGCCCGCTCCACCATTGATGATTTGGAGTCCGCCATTCTGGGTATATCTGACATTGCAGCCACACGAAGTGGCCGGGTGACTGTGGCCTGCGTGCCCTCTGCTGCTGTGTATTTTTTGCCAAAGGTGATCAGCAGTTTTTCTGCCAAATACCCCTCTATTCGAATTCGCGTCATTGATGAATCTATGAATCAAACCATGCAGAGTGTGCTAACGGGTGAGTCTGATTTTGGCATTGGCTTTATGAACAACCTTATGCCTGAAATCAGTTTTCAAGGTATTCACGACGATCCATTTGTCATCGCAGTCAGGCGCGATCACCCTCTGGCGCATCTCAAAAGTGTGAAGTGGTCTCAAATTGAAAATGAAAGACTCATCTCTGTTGCGCGAAGCAGTGGCAATCGTCAATTGTTAGACGATGTGATGAGCAAACTTGGTTTGATACCCAACTATGCATTTGAGGTGAGCCATATCGGCACACTATTAGGCATGGTGGAAGCAGGATTGGGCATCGCCGCAGTTCCCCGAACTGCGTTGCCTGTCAATCACCCTGTGGTGGTTGGCTTGCCCCTTAAAAATCCAAGCATCTCACGCAGCCTCGGCTTGTTAAGCAAGCAAGGCACAACACTTAGGCCGGCTGCAGCCATGTTTCACGAATATTTGTTTGGCGCGCTGACAAAGCGCAAATTCACAAAATCGCTTTGACTGGCGCTGAATCAGGCACGCCCAACTTGCGCAACATCCAGCCCATGGGGCAGAGTACTTGACAGTTTTGCCACCCAAAGAAGCCTTGCAATGAGTTCTTATACTTAAAACGGAATGTCGTCGTCCATGTCGTCAAAACCACTTGCAGGCTTGGCGGCGGGTTTGCCGGCAGGCGCACTGGCCGCGGGGCGAGGCGCTGCAGCGGGGCGGCGTGCTGGTGCACCACCCTCTTCATCTCCGCCACTGGGGCCGCCCATGCCTTCACGGCCACCCAACAATTGCATTTCGGTGGCAATGATGTCGACCGTGTTTTTCTCAACGCCGGCCTGGTCGGTGTATTTGCCGTATTTCAGACGGCCTTCAATGTAAATGGGGCGACCTTTTTTGACATACTCGCCAGCAATTTCGGCCAAACGGTCGTAAAAAGTAACGCGGTGCCACTGCGTGTCCTCGACAGTTTCGCCAGACGTGCGGTCTTTGCGGCGGCTGGTGGTGGCAATGCTGATATTGGCCACGGCCTGACCGGAGGGCAGGTAGCGAATTTCGGGGTCACGGCCGCAGTTGCCGATCAGAATGACTTTGTTGACGGATGCCATGTTTGTTTCCTTGAAATCTCTTGCGATGAACAGCTGCAATTATGCTTGTTAGCGGGTGGGTGCTTCAATGGGTTCCATGAACCATGCAACCAAAAGCCAGACCAGCGTAGCCAGGCCACAAACCCCAAATAAAACCTGCGCACCCCCTGATTTCATGAGGGCGCCGCCCACCGCACCGCCCACAAAGAAGCCCAGCGACTGCAAGGTATTGTAAAAACCCATGGCCATGCCACGCGCATGCGGAGGCGCAGCGCGGGAAGCAATACTTGGCTGACAGGCTTCCAAGATGTTGGAAGCAGAAAAGAAAACACACAAGATTGCGGCAATGCACCACAAGTTGGGCGTTCCACCAGCCACCAAGGCCAAGCTGAACAAGACCAGCGCAATGACAATTGCAGAGCCTAGGAATACGGCGCGCAGATAGCCTTTTCTTTCAAGCGGAAAGAGCGTTTTGCCCATGACCAAAAACCCAAACAACACGGCTGGCAGATAGATCCACCAATGGTGCTCTTTGGGCAAGCCAGCATCCACCATCATTTGCGGCACAGCCACCCACATGGCCAAAAGGACGCCATGCAGCACAAACACGCCCAAGTTGTTGCGCAGAGAAGGGATGTGCGTCAGAACTTCCTTCAAACTGCCTTTGGGCACCGCTGTTTTCTGGGTCGGCTCGGGGGGCACGCCCCAAAGCACCACGGCCACACCGCCGAAAGCCAGAATGCCTGTGAGCACGAACAAGCCCGGCAAACCCGCAATGGCATTGAGGGCAGGGGCCAAAATCAAGGACAACGCAAACATCAGGCCAATGCTGGCCCCCACCAAGGCCATGGCCTTGGTTCTAACCAGGTCACGGGTTTGATCGGCCAACAAAGCGGTGACAACCGCAGAGACGGCGCCCGCCCCCTGCAAAGCTCGCCCTATGAGCACGCCATACAGACTGTCTGCGGCGGCTGCCCAAAAGCTGCCCACCGCCAGAATCAGCAAGCCAAACACAATCACTTTTTTGCGCCCCAGCTTGTCGGAAGCGGCGCCAAACGCTAACTGCAGTGCGCCTTGAGTGAGGCCGTAAATTCCCATGGCCAAGCCCACAAGGGCAGGATCGTCGCCCCCAGGGTAATTTGCAGCCTCCAAAGCAAATACGGGCAACACCAAGAACAAACCCAACATGCGCAAGCCATAAATGGCCGCAAGAGAGATGCTGGAACGCTTTTCCAAGGATGTCATGAGCGAGGCATTTAAGGCCTCTGGGGGCTCAGAAGGCGAAATAGGGCTGGGGTTGGGTGATGCGTTCATAGGAATAGGGATCTATTGTCCCTGATTCAGTAAGGTATCTCAAACGCCTATTTTCTCCGGTGGGGTTGGGCAGAAAGGCTGAAGGCGGCTTTCTCATACTGGCTACCAGAAATCGTTCAGCCGCCTTCAGCCTTTCTACCCAACTTCTAGGGCTGATAAGCCCAAAGCCGCCAACAGACTTTCATTTTTAACGTTAATATTCGTCCGTTCAGATTTTTAGCAACTTCTTTGGAGATTTTATGAAACAAACTAACCGCCGCGTTTTCATGATGCAAGTGGCATTGGGTGGTACAGCCTTGGCTGCACAACAAGCCATGGCCCAAGCCATGGTGAACGAAAAAGACCCGCAGGCTGCTGCATTGGGTTATGCCGCCGACACCACCAAAGTTGACGCGAAAAAATTCCCCAAGCACGCCGCCTCACAAAAATGCAACAACTGCGCTTTGTACCAAGCCAAGGCCACCGATCCTGCTGGCGGTTGCCCCTTGTTTGCTGGCAAGCAAGTCCACGGTAATGGCTGGTGCTCAGCTTGGGCCAAGAAAGCCTAAGTTCAGGCTTTTTCAAAGCACCCCTCTAAAAGCCAGCACTCGCTGGCTTTTTTTCATTTCAACCACCCTCTCAGTGGTTCTGTTGAACCAGGGCAGCAGACAGAGGGCCCTTCTTTAGCGATAATCGAGGGTTTTGTCTGGCACCTCGATTTTGAACGCTCCCAACGCCCCCGCAAGTCTCACTGAACTGGAAACGGCCAGGGAAAAAGTTCGTCTGCTGGAGGCTGCTCTTCAAGCTGCGCGCTTAGAAGCCGGTATGCCAAACACCCAAGACGCCAAGGATGGCGCCTACTTGGCCAGCGCGCTTCGCCAAACGCACATCAGCGTTCGCGGGGCCCGCACGCACAACCTCAAAAACATCGACCTCGACATTCCGCGCAACCAACTGGTGGTGATCACCGGCTTGAGCGGTTCCGGCAAATCGAGTTTGGCCTTCGACACTTTGTACGCCGAAGGTCAGCGCCGCTATGTTGAAAGCTTGTCGGCCTATGCACGCCAGTTTTTGCAGTTGATGGACAAGCCCGATGTCGATTTGATTGAGGGCCTGTCGCCCGCCATCTCCATTGAGCAAAAAGCCACCAGCCACAACCCCCGCTCTACCGTGGGTACCGTGACAGAAATTCACGACTATCTGCGCTTGTTGTTTGCACGCGCAGGCACCCCTTACTGCCCGGACCACAACCTGGCACTGCAAGCGCAAACCGTGAGCCAAATGGTCGATGCTGTTTTAGATTTGCCAGAAGACACGCGCCTCATGATCGTGGCGCCCATTGCACGCGAACGCAAGGGCGAGTTTGAAAAAGTCTTTGAACAAATGCAGGCGCTCGGGTATGTGCGCTTTCGCATCAATGGTGAAACCTTTGAAGTGGAAGATTTGCCCACCCTCAAGAAAACAGAAAAGCACAACATCGATGTGGTGGTCGACCGTCTCAAAATTCGCCATGAAGCCGAGGCCCCTGCGCGCGATGCACTACGCCAGCGTATTGCCGAAAGTTTCGAAGCTGCTTTGCGCTTGGCCGAACAACGCGCTGTGGCCGTTGAAATGGACTCGGGCCATGAGCACATGTTCAACGCCAAATTTGCGTGTCCCGTGTGCCATTACTCAATTGCAGAGCTTGAACCGCGACTGTTCTCTTTCAACTCACCTATGGGAGCGTGCACCACGTGCGATGGCTTGGGCACCACTGAGGTGTTTGACATCGACCGCGTGGTGGCTTTTCCTTCTTTGAGTTTGGCCAGTGGCGCCATCAAGGGCTGGGATCGTCGCAATGGTTTTTATTTCAGCATGCTCGAAAGCTTGGCCAAGCATTACGCGTTTGATGTGGAAGCGCCTTTTGAATCACTGCCAGAAGCCGTACGCCAAAGTATTTTATGGGGCTCAGGCGAAGAAGACATCAAGTTCAGTTACATCATGGAGTCTGGTGCTTCAAAGGGCAAAAAGGTTTCCAAAAAACACCCCTTTGAAGGGATCATTCCCAACCTCACACGGCGCTACAAAGAAACCGACTCTAGCGTGGTGCGCGAGGACCTTGCACGCATGCGCAGTCACCATGCTTGCTCCGATTGCAAGGGCACGCGTTTGCGGCGCGAGGCACGCCATGTGCGGGTAGGTGAGGGCCCACAAGCGCGCGCTATTTATGAAGTCAATCATGTCACTTTGGGTGAAGCCCAAAGCTACTTTCAAAGCTTGAAACTGCATGGCGCGAAGGCCGAAATTGCCGACAAAGTGGTGCGCGAGATTGGCTCTCGCTTGAAGTTTTTGAACGATGTGGGCTTGAACTATTTAAGCCTCGATCGCAGCGCAGACACCTTGTCGGGCGGCGAAGCACAGCGCATTCGCTTGGCCAGCCAAATTGGCTCAGGTCTCACGGGTGTGATGTATGTCTTGGACGAACCCAGTATCGGTTTGCACCAACGCGACAACGATCGCCTGATAGGCACGCTCAAACATTTGCGCGACATTGGCAACAGCGTGTTGGTGGTGGAGCACGACGAAGACATGATTCGCGTTGCCGACCATGTGATCGACATGGGCCCAGGTGCCGGCGTGCATGGAGGCCGCGTGATGGCACAAGGCACTTGCGAAGACATTTTGCAAGCACCCAGTTCTTTGACAGGCCAATATTTGTCGGGTCGCAAAGCCATCGAAGTGCCTGCCAAGCGCCATGCACCTGGCAAAGACTTTATTGAAATTGTGGGCGCCACAGGTCACAACTTGAAAAATGTGCGGGCCGCATTTCCTGTGGGCCTGCTCACCTGCGTGACGGGTGTTTCGGGTTCAGGCAAATCCACCTTGGTGAACGAAACTTTGTACACCGCTGCGGCGCGCAGCATTCATCGCGCGCACGACGAGCCTGCCGCCCACGAAGATATTTTGGGGCTCTACCACTTCGACAAAGTGATCAACGTCGATCAGTCGCCCATTGGCCGCACACCGCGCAGCAACCCCGCCACTTACACGGGCTTGTTCACGCACATTCGCGACCTCATGACCGAAGTGCCCGCTGCTCGTGAGCGTGGTTATGGCCCTGGCCGCTTCAGCTTCAATGTCAATGCTTCAAATGGTGGAGGGCGTTGTGAAGCTTGCCAAGGCGACGGCATGGTGAAAGTGGAAATGCACTTCTTACCCGATGTGTATGTGCCTTGCGATGTGTGCCACGGACAACGTTACAACCGCGAAACATTGGAAATTTTGTACAAGGGCAAAAACATTGCCCAAGTGCTCGACATGACCGTTGAGGCGGCCCACGAATTTTTCAATGCTGTGCCCGCCATAGCGCGCAAATTGCAAACGCTGCTCGATGTAGGCTTGAGCTACATCCGTTTGGGGCAGGCGGCCACCACTTTGTCTGGCGGTGAAGCACAACGCGTGAAGTTGGCCTTGGAATTATCCAAGCGCGATACAGGCCGCACCTTGTACATTCTGGACGAACCCACCACCGGCTTGCACTTTGCCGACATTGCACTGCTGCTCAAAGTGTTGCACCAACTGCGCGATGCGGGCAACACCATTGTGGTCATTGAGCACAACTTGGATGTGATCAAAACCGCCGACTGGTTGATTGACATGGGGCCAGAAGGCGGCTCGGGTGGTGGCACTGTAGTAGGCGTGGGCACACCCGAAACCTTGGCTGAAAATCCCAATAGTTTCACTGGCCGTTATTTGAAACGGCTGTTAGAAAAATAACTCAGCTTGAGGCCGCAGCCTTCAAGACATCGCGTGTGCGAATGGCTTCTTTTCGCGCGGCTCGCGCAAAGTCATCGCCCGATGAGGCATACAAAATGGCGCGTGATGAATTGACAATCACGGCACCCGTGGTGGCGCCATGGCTTTGGCGATAACCCGCTTTGATGGTGGCCACTGCATCGCCACCTTGCGCACCCACACCTGGAATGAGCAAGGGCAAGGTAGGCGCCAAACTGCGCACACGTTCAATTTCTGCAGGATAAGTGGCACCCACCACCAAACCCAACTGACCATTTAAATTCCAAGGGCCTTGCGCCAACTTGGCCACATGCTCGTACAACAAAGGCTGGCCTTCTACAGAAGCCAAGCGCTGATTCTGCAAGTCGTCACCACCGGGATTGGATGTGCGGCACAACAAAAACGCGCCTTTGCCGTGGTATTTCAAATAGGGCTGCACTGAATCAAACCCCATGAAGGGCGACAAGGTAACGGCGTCTGCACCATAGCGCTCAAAGGCCTCTTTGGCATATTGCTCGGCGGTGGAGCCAATGTCGCCCCGCTTGGCGTCCAAAATGGTGGGCACATGGGGCGCATTGCGGCGCATGTGCTCCATGAGTTTTTCCAATTGGTCTTCGGCGCGATGCGCTGCAAAGTAAGCAATTTGGGGCTTGAAGGAAATGGCCAGGTCGGCTGTGGCATCGACAATCTGCGCACAAAAATCATAGATCTTGCTGGCGTCGCCCTTCAGGCTCGCGGGAAATTTGCTGGGTTCAGGATCGAGGCCCACACACAACAGAGAGCCGTTTTGGCGCTCTGCACTTTGCAGTTGTTCTAAGAAGGTCATGTTGTGATTTTAAAGGCTCAAAGCGCAGGACTCAAACTCACAGCCTCTTGCGGCATTTCGCACTAAGATCGACCTCATGCATTCACTCACCACACGCCAATGGGTTCTCTTGGTGCTTCTGACCTTGGTTTGGGGCCTCAACTGGCCTGTTTTGAAGCTGGGTGTCACGGGTTTTCCGCCTCTGACCTTTCGCATGCTTTGCTTACTGATAGGCACACCCATCTTGGGCTTGGGCCTTTTGGCCATGAAGGTTCCATTTCGAGTTCCGCGGCAATACTGGCGTGAGTTGTTGGTTTTGGCCATCTTCAACATGTTCATTTGGCATGCCTTAATCATTTTGGCCGTGCAGTATTTGTCCAGCGGCAGATCGGCCATTTTGGGCTACACCATGCCCATCTTCTCAGCCCTGATTGGCGCCTTCATTTTTCAAAACCAACTCTCCAAGCGCGCATGGGGTGGGGTGTTTGCAGCAGCCCTGGGGGTTCTGCTGTTGCTTTGGCATGAGTTGTCCAATCTCTCTGGCAAACCTGTGGGTGTGTTGTTGGCCTTGATCTCTGCCAGCACTTGGGCTTTGGGCACCCAACTGATGCGCCGAACCACCATTCCATTGCCAACCCTCACCTTGTCTTTTTGGATGACCGCCATGACCACCCTGGTAATGATGGTCTTGGCATTTGTTTTTGAATCCGACAGGTGGCAAGAGCCAAGCCCCACACACTGGGCCGCCATTCTCTTCAATGCCTTCTTGGTGTTTGGCTTTGCGCATGCCGCTTGGTTTTATTTGGCCCGTGGCTTGCCGCCAGTGGCTTCCACATTGAGTGTCATGATGATTCCCATTTTGGGCGTGTTCAGCGGCGCATGGGCCCTGAATGAAATACTTCATTGGCAAGACTGGGCAGCAATGGCTCTCATGGTTGTATCGATTGCCAGCGTGTTGTGGCCATCACAAACTGCCGGTCTTGCCCAAACTGAAGACGCCAAAAAGGCTTAAGAGCTGCTTGACGACACCAAGCTGGCTGCCATGCACAAATCGGCCCAAGCTTTGGCCTTGTCAGCTTGATTGCGAAGCAAGTAGGCTGGCGGATAAGTGACCACCACCGGCACACCCTGAAAGCTTTGCACTTGCGAGCGCAATTTGCCCAAGGGCTCTGCACTTTGCAACAAAGCCAAGGCGGCTGTTCTGCCCATGGCCAAGATCACTTTGGGCTGAACCAGTGCCACTTGCCGCGACAAATAATTGGCGCAATGCGACACTTCCAGTTGACTCGCATTGCGACCCGATGGGGTTCGGCACTTCAATGCATGGGTGAGGTAAACGTCATCGCGTGTGAGGCTCAAGGCCTTCAACATGTTGTCAAGCAATTGGCCTGCGGGCCCGGCAAAACTTCGCCCATTTTGATCTTCTTCTTCGCCTGGCGCATCGCCCACAATCATCCAATTGGCTGAAGCCAAGCCATCGCCCAAAATTGCTTGCTGGCGAGACTGGCTCAAGCCGCAGCTTGTGCAGGCGCTAACCGCCGACTGCAATTGGGGCCAATCCATGCTGGCAATGCCAGCTGGCAAATTGGACACATCCACAATGGGCACAGACAACAATGGCGGCGCCATACTGATGTCTTTTTGAGGGCTGGCAGCCACTTCCTTCGCAACTTGAGGCACGGCTGGCGCTGTTTTGGGCATCCAAACACGCACACCCATTTCCGCCAGCATGGCGCGTTGGCGTTCGTCAAGCTCAAAACGCGTGGCGTTTTCGTTCATTGCAACAGTGGGTTCTTCCATCATGGCTTAAGTTTTGAGAGGCATGCTCATCACCACCGCAGACTCGCGAGTGGTTCGCCCAGCAGGATAGTAATCTTTTCTCACGCCAACTTGCTGGAAGCCAAAACTTTTGTACAAACTCAAAGCGGGTGCATTGCTTTCTCGCACTTCAAGCCACAAAAATTTTGCGCCTTGGGCTTGAGACCACAAGCTCAGTGATTGCATCAAACAACGTGCCCAGCCTTGCCGCTGAAATGCGGGGGCGACGGTAATGTTGAGCAAGTGAACTTCGTCAATGACCTGCATGGCCACAAAGTAGCCGATCAACTGATCCTCGGCCACCAAGCGATGCGCCACATAACCGGCCTTCAAGGCGTCTTTGAAATTGCCCCATGTCCAGGGATGGCTGTAAGCGGTTTGCTCCACGGCCACCACCGCTGGTAAATCGGCCTCCGTCATGGTGAGCAGTTCCACCTTGAGCGCAGGCGTCAACATTTGTTTGAGCTCTGGCGGCCACAGGTTCATGTTGGCGGGAGGCTGGTTGAAATAGTCGATGCACTGGCTTTGGCCAGTTTGATGGCGTCGCGCTCAGCCGTGGTTTGCGCCACTTTGTCGCGAATGTAAAGAGGCTGAACCCATTCTGGCGCCACAGCTTGCTCACTCAACCACAAGGCCGGCGCCATGCGCAGCAAGGCCAGCGCATGCGGCACGGCAGCCACACAGCGCAAGTAAACACTGTTTAACTCTAACTCTTGCAGCGAAAAGCGTTCTTTGTAAACCTCGAAACCATTGCCGGCCACGACCAACCGAGGCAAGCTCAATTGGCTCAATTGGCACAACTGCGCAGCCATCGCTTCGGGCGCGCCAACCTGCAAAGGCTGTACACAGGTCCAAAGTGCGGAAGCCGCCTGCCACCTGTAAACACCCAAGTAAACCTCACTCATCCTAGCGTCCATCACCGAAGCGATGTGCACATCTTCTAATGGGTTGAAAGGCTCAGTGTCTTGCGCATCAAGAAGCGCCTGTCTGGCATCTTCCGCTACAGCCTTCAGACTGTCTACGGGAATGACTTTCAAGTTTGCGCCCAAAGCCAGACCTTGAGCCACCGCACAGGTCGTTCTCAACCCAGTGAAAGAGCCCGGTCCTTGACCCACCACCAAGGCTGTCAAATCAGACAATTGCATCTGCGCTTGCGCGAGCAACTGGTGAATACTGGGAATCAATTGTGCCGAGGCATTGGAGCCTCCCACGCCATGGTGGTGCCAAGTTTGATGGCCATTCGACAAGGCCACCGACATCATGTCGGTGCTGGTGTCAAAGGCTAAAAATTTCAAAGCTGAGGTCATGGCTTCAAGGTTTGGGAAATGAGGATTTGGCCACGGCTTGGCGCACACCAAACAATATACCGCTTGTGACCAATGCCAAACCCACCCACAAATTCCAGGACAAAGGTTCACCCAAAAATACCACTGCGCCCAATGCCGACAAGCCAGGCACCAGCGCTGTGATCATGGTGGACTTGACGGGGCCAAAAGTGCGAATCATTTGCGTGAAGGTAATGCCTGAAATGACCACCGAGCCCACGCCCTGAAAGGCCGCTTGAAACACAATTTCAGACCACGCCGCTTGTGCCATGTGGCTGGGCAGCACATTCAGATAAACCAACAAGGCATAAGCGGGCACAAAGCTCACGAAAGCAAATGCCGTGATGGCCATGGTTGCCCGCACCGGATCCAAACCATATCGACGCACCATGACGCTGTAGGCCGACCAACACAAAGCCGCCGCCATGAACAAAAGGTCACCAATCCAAACATCACCACCATCAAAGGCTTGGAGCAGACTCATGCCGCCCACCAAAATATCGCCACACACAATCATGAGCAAACCAATGCTGCGGTTCATGCCAATTTGCTCGCGCAAAAAAAGCCACATCAGCAAAGTGGTCCAAAGCGGCAAACTGCCTGGCAAGAGCACAGAGGCGTGGCCCGCAGGCGCATAAAAAAATCCAATGTAGGCCATCACGGCATACAACAATCCCCCAAACAAGCCCGCCTGCACCGTGATGCGCAAAGGCAATGGCGACAGGCCCCACAAAGAACCCACTTTTTCGCCGCGCTGTCGGGCTTCCCGCATGAGCCACCATGTCCAAGGCAGCAAGACACTGCTGGCGCCCAAAATTCGGGCACACGCAATGTCCAAAGGCAAGAGCACGTGAGATGCCGAGGCCCGCGCCACGACGATGAAAGAAGACCAAATGAGAACAGTGATCACGGCCGCCAAAGGGCCGATGCTGCGTTGAGAAAATGCCATGTCCCAATGATACGTGCAAGGGCGGCTAGACTTCAGGCATGCGCACACTCTGCTTTCAGGCTTTTCTTCAAACGGTTTTGGCACTGGTTTTGATCCTGGTTATGGCCTTATTTTTGGCATGCCCCAACTTGGCCCTAGCAAACAAACCCCAAGCTGCGCAAGCTGAGAGATCACAACTGCCAGAGCCTGTTGCTCAGGCCTTCAAGCAAGCCCAAATTCCGTTGAGTGCCGTCAGCATTGTGGTGGCTCCGCTGAGCAATGTGTCTCCCAACGCCGCCCTGCCCAAGCCCCGCTTGAGTCTTCATGCCAACGCAGAGATGAACCCTGCCTCCGTCATGAAACTCATCACGACTTCTGCGGGGCTCTCGCTTTTAGGGCCCGATTTCACTTGGCGCAACAAAGTGTTCATTGATGGCCCCGTCAAAGACGGCGTGTTGCAGGGCAATTTGTTTTTGAAGGGAAGTGGCGATCCCAAATTGGTTGTCGAACGGCTTCAAGCACTGCTTCAAGATGTGATGGCCAAAGGCATTCGCGACGTAAAAGGCGACATCATTTTGGACAGCAGTGTGTTTGATCTGCCTGCCAAAAATCCGGCCAGCTTTGACGATGAACCGCTTCGACCTTACAACGTCGCGCCGCAAGGTCTGTTGTTGAACTTCAATGCCATGCTGTTCAAGTTCACCCCCGATGCCACACGCAACGAGGCCAAAGTGGAGAGTGAGCCGCCGTTGGCCAATGTGCAATTGCCAAGCAGCGTGCCATTGTCAGCGGGTCCGTGCCAAGATTGGCGCACCCAACTTCGCGCCGACTTCTCTCAAGCCGACAGCGTGCGCTTCAATGGCGCCTACCCCAAAGCATGCGGAGAGCAAAAGTGGCCCGTGGCTTACATCGAACCGCAAAGCTTTGCACCTCGAATGGTGCAGGCCATGTGGCGTCAAGCGGGTGGACTGCTCAAGGGCCAGGTTCGGCATGGCAGTGCGCCTGCAAACGCTTCGTTGTGGCACGAAGCACAGTCGCTGCCCTTGACCGATATCGTGGCAGATATCAATAAGTTTTCCAACAACGTGATGGCGCAACAACTTTTTCTAACGCTCTCCAGCCAGCAAGACAGGGGCAACTTTGCGGCGTCAAAGCAGACCGTTTTGAAATGGTGGTCGCAAAACTTAAAAGGCCATAGCCTGCCGGTTTTAGACAACGGCTCTGGCCTATCGCGCGATGAGCGCAGCAATGCTCAAGCTCTCAGCGCCTTGCTGCATTTGGCAGCACAAAGCCCTTACGCAACCGCCTTGCAAAACTCTTTGGCCATTGCAGGCGTGGATGGCACTGTGGTCCGTTTGAAAGACCGGCAACCCAACTCGGTTGCCATTGGGCGAGCGCTTCTCAAGTCTGGCAGCCTGCGTGATGTGGCTTCTTTGGCAGGCTACGTCGATGGCTTGAGCGGCAAGCGCTATGTCTTTGTGGTCATCGTGAATCATCCCAATGCCAATGCCGCTCGTCTGGCCTTCGACCGCTTGCTTGAATGGACCGTCAAGGATGAGAAAAAGTCTTAGCCCAGATTGGTAGTTACCCCATCACCGCCTCGCTTGGGCCTGCTTAAGATGAAACACAAAAGAACGAGCGTTCTTTTTCAGTGCGTCTTTTAAGCAAATTAAAACAATTCATACAAAGAGGTGAAAGATGAAATCCATGAAGTGGAAACTTGCACTACTGGCCACCGCTACTGCTGCAATTGTGGCGGGTTGTGGTGGTGGTGGTGCCGATTCAACCAGCCAGCGCGCCGGAATCACATCGGTCAAAGTGATGGGCGATAGCCTGTCCGACAGCGGCACGTTCAAAGGTATTCCTGGTTTTGGCCGCATGTTCTCAGTGCAAGACAGTGCCAGCGAACCCAACACAGTATGGACTGAACGCATTGCAGCCTTGCTGGGCACACCTCAACTGTGCAGTTTTTTCAGATTCACAGGCACCACTTTCGTTCCTAATTCTGTAACGGGTTGCACCAATTTTGCTGTGGGCGGTGGCCGCATCAACAACTTCGACCCAGCTTCAGGCGCAGGTAACTCACCGCTGTCCATCACCTTTCAATTGCAAACAGCCAGCGCTGCCGGCAATTACAAAAGCTCCGACTTGTTGCTCGTGGATGGCGGTGGCAATGACGCGGCCGATTTAGTGGGTGCCTTTTTGGCAGCCGGCACCGATAGCGGCGTTAGTTTTGCTCGCATGACAGGGACTTTGCTCCCCCCGGCCACACTAAACCCCTTGTTAGCAGGCGGTCAAACTGGTTTGGCACAAGCTGGCGGCCTGTACATGGTGGCCTTGGCCGACATGTTTTATGACAGCATCAAAAGAACAGCTTTAGACAAAGGCGCTGAGAAAATCGCCGTGCTGAACATGCCAGGCATTACCAAAACCCCTCGCTTCCAAATGGCTCTGGCTGGTGTGGCGGCAGCCAGTGGTGGCGGTACGGCGGGGGCAGCCGTGCGAGCTCAATCTGAAGCCTTGTTTGTATCTTGGGTCGAAGCTTTCAACTCAAGATTAGCAACCAAAGTTGCTGGCGACAAGCGCATTCTTTTGGTTGACTTCTACACAGCCTTCAACGATCAAATTGCCAACCCTGCGCAATATGGTTTGACCAACGTCACCACGCCAGCCTGTCCAATCGTGCGCGACGCCCAAGGACAACCGGTCCTATCAGGTGGACTGCCAACCTACAACTTCCAAACTTGTACTGCGGCTGCGCTTTCCGCCATGACACCGCCTCCTGGCGCAACGGGCGGCACCAACTGGTGGCAAACCTATGCCTTCTCTGACGGCTTCCACCCCACCCCCTTGGGCTACCAGTTGCTGAGCCAATTGGTTGCAAAGTCATTGTCCACAGCGGGCTGGCTGTAATTTACGCAAAGGAGAAACACCATGAAATCTAAATTCTGCTTTGCGCTTTCAGCGATCACTGCACTGACCTCACTTGCCCTTAGCACTTCAGCACAAGCCCAATCGCAAGGAAGCTGGCTGATTCGCGGTGGCATCGTGCAACTGGCACCGCAAGTTACCAGCGGCACGCTTTCTGCACCGTCTTTGCCTGGGGCTGAAACCAGCGTTGGCAACAGCACGCAACTTGCGGGCGGCGTCACTTACATGTTGAGCAACAGTGTGGCCATCGATCTGCCCGTGGCCTTGCCGTTCAAGCACAACCTGTATGGTGCTGGCAGCATTGCCGGTGTGGGCAAAATTGGTGACACCAAAGCCATTCCCGCCACCGTCATGGTGCAGTATCGTTTTGGTGAAGCTGGTGCCTTGTTTCGCCCATTTTTGGGTCTTGGCGTCACTTATGCCAAGTTTGACAGCGAGCACTCAACGGCTACCTTGTCTGGCCTCACAGGTGGCACCCCCAAGAACCCCACCACGCTCTCGATTCAATCTAAATTTGCACCCACCTTCCAATTTGGCGGTTCTTACAAAATAGATGAGCGTTGGTTTGTTGATGGTGCCATTAGCAAAACGCCCTTGAAAACACGCAACACTTTGTCGACAGGCCAAACCTTGGACATTGAACTCAACCCCATTGGCATTAGCTTGGGTGTGGGCATGCGTTTCTAAAACTGACCTCCCCAAAAAGCACCTTTCGAGGTGCTTTTTTTTGGCTCAAGCAGCCGCTCTTTGAAGGCGATCTCGCACGCCTTCCCAATCGGGCGTATTGGGGGGCGTTTCAATCCAAATGGTGCGCACGCCGCGTGCGTCAAAGTCGCGAAGCACGCCAAACACATCGTGTGCAGCTTGCTTTGCATTGCCTGGCATGGCGCGCCAAAACAAGCCGCCACCCATCAGGTCTGGTGAAGGTTTCTGTACCGACCACAAACCCAGGTTTTGCGTGTGTGGGCCCAAAGCTTCTAATGCCTTTTGCCAATCGAGGGGGCTCATCAGCCGCACTTTGGCAGCCGGTGCGTAATGCGATGCCAAGGTACCAGAGGCGCGCGGAGCTTCTGCTTCTAACGATTCTGGGCTTACCAGTTTCAAGCCGCAGGCCTGCTCAATTTGCGCTCTGCCGATGTGGCCGGGGCGCAGCAACACGGGCACGCCCCGGGTGCAATCGACAATGGTGGACTCAATGCCCACCTCGCATTCACCACCATCCAAAATCAAGAGCGCATCGCCAAATTCTGATTGCACATGGGCGGCAGAGGTGGGGCTCACACGGCCAAACAAATTGGCACTGGGCGCGGCCACACCCCACACCCCTTTGTCTGCGCAAGCCTTCAGCACTTGATGCGCCAAAGGGTGCGAGGGGCAGCGCAAACCCACAGAATTTTGTCCGCCTGCTGCTGCAGTCGCCATGTGTTCATGTCGAGGCAAGATGAGTGTGAGTGGGCCGGGCCAAAAATGCGCCATCAAAGCTTGCGCAAACACGGGCACGTCACTGGCAAATTTTTTGACTGCATCGGCCGATGCCACATGAACGATCAAAGGATGATTAGATGGCCGGCCTTTGGCTTTGAAAATTTTGGCCACGGCACTTGCATTGCTGGCATCGGCTGCCAAGCCATACACTGTTTCTGTAGGCAAACCTACAAGCTCGCCTGCACACAAAGCATCAACAGCTTGTTGCACATTCAAGGGAAGAGCGCCAGAAATGATCATGGTTCGGTAACTCAGCTGCAGTCTGTGCGCAACTTAAAAAGCCTCGATGCCCAAAATGGCTGCGGCCTTCAGGGCCACTTGGCGCACCTCTGAAATGGAGGCCCCTGTTACATTGAGGTGCCCCATTTTGCGAGCTTTGCGCGCTTGTGTTTTGCCATACAGATGCAAATGGGTGCCAGGCAATGCCAGCACAGCAGCCCAATCGGGTGTGCGCATTTTGCTCTGGCCATCAAACCACACATCGCCCAGCAAATTGAGCATGATGGCCGCGCTGTGTTGGCGAGGCTGCGTTAAGGGCAAACCGGCCAAGGTGCGCACTTGCAAATCAAATTGCGATTGATCACACGCATCAAGCGTGTAGTGGCCGCTGTTGTGCGGGCGTGGCGCCATTTCATTGACCACCATGCTGCCATCTTGCAGCACAAAAAATTCTACGCACAAAACACCAACGTAATTCAAGCCATTGGCGATGGCGCGCGCCGCAGCAATCGCTTGCGTCTGCAATGCGTCAGGCAAGTGGCCTTCATAAACTTCGGTAACGGCCAAGATACCATCGCGGTGCAAATTTCGTTGCACCGGAAAATTCACCATCTGTCCATCGCGCCCGCGCGCCACAATGACGGAGCACTCGAGCGCAAGAGGCAACATCTTTTCAAGTACGCAAGGCACTTGCTTCAAGTCTTGCCATGCCTGGCGCAAAGCCTGAACATCTTTAACGCGCACTTGCCCTTTGCCGTCATAGCCCATGCGCGCAGTTTTTAAAATGCCGGGCAGCAAGTTTTGCAACGAAGCGGCTTCCAATTGATCGGCAGATTCAATGGCCGCGTAGGGTGCACAAGCGACACCACATTGACCAAAGTGCGCTTTTTCTGCCAGCCGGTCTTGCGCAATAGCAACAGCCTCAGCGCCAGGTGCAACAGGCCTCTGTTTGGCCAATTCGCGCAGCGCAGGCGCGGGAACGTTTTCAAATTCGGTGGTGATGGCTGCACTGCATGCCGCCAATTGTTTCAAGCCTTCAGGATCGGTATAAGCCGTTTGAATGTGGCGATGACTTACCAAACCTGCAGGGCTGTTGGCATCGGGATCGAGCACTGCCGTGAAATATCCCATGCTTTGCGCTGCATGCACAAACATCCGGCCCAACTGGCCGCCACCCATCACACCCAAGGTGAGCGGTTCAGCGCCGCTCACGCGCCACCCACTGGCGGCAAGCTCATGGCTTGTGCTGCAGCCGTTTGATCTTGTCTGAATTTTTCCAACTTGGCTTGCAAAACTGCATCGTGCTGTGCCAGCATGGCCACGGCAAACAAAGCGGCGTTGGCAGCGCCGGCGGCGCCAATGGCAAATGTGGCCACGGGAATGCCTTTGGGCATTTGCACAATGCTGTGCAGCGAGTCGACGCCTTGTAAATGCTTGCTGGCCACTGGCACGCCCAACACAGGCACTACAGTTTTAGCCGCTAACATACCGGGTAAGTGCGCAGCACCGCCAGCGCCCGCAATGATGGCCAACAAGCCACGCTCCAAAGCTGTTTCGGCATAAGTGAACATTTCGTCGGGCATTCTGTGGGCAGATACCACTTTGGCCTCATGATCGATGCCAAACTGTTGGAGAATCTGTACTGCGTGTTGCATCGTGTCCCAGTCAGAACTGGATCCCATGACCACGCCAATGCGGGTTTTGGCTTTGGATGCTGTGTTTGGCATGTTTGGCTTAAATGAAGCGTTAAAGAAAAATTGTCTCAACTGAATTTCGGTTGAATCCTTGAATTTTAAGGTTTAGGCCATAGGTCTGGTAAATATGATTGATGTCACCATAGAAACTTTTGAAGCTGAGGTCATTGATGCCTCCATGACCACCCCTGTGCTGGTCGACTTTTGGGCGCCTTGGTGCGGCCCCTGCAAAACCTTGGGTCCCCTCTTAGAGAAGGTAGAAGTTGCCTACCAGGGCCGCTTCAAATTGGTCAAAATTGACTCTGACCAAGAACAGCAATTGGCTGCCGCCTTTGGCATCAAAAGCATCCCCACCTGCGTGCTGCTCAAAAACGGCAAGCCCGTGGATGGTTTCATGGGTGCCGTGCCCGAAGGCAAATTGCGCGAATTCCTAGACAAACACGTCCCTGGCGAAAACGAAGTGTTGGCCGAGGCCGAAGTGCAAGAAGCCGAAGCCTTGATGGAATCGGGTGACTTAGAAACCGCTCAAACCAAATTGCTTGAGGCCCTCCAAGCCAACCCCGCAAACGACGACGCCCGCTTTGAGTTGGTCAAGCTGCTGATCAGCATGGGCCAACTCGACAATGCGAGCACCGTGCTCAAACCCTGCCTCTCGCAAATCCCTCTGAAGCTGCGCTTTGAGGCCTTGAATCAGTGGCTAGAAGCTTTGGCATTTGTCACCACCGACCCCATGGGCCAATGGCCGCTTGAAAAGTTTGATGCCCTCATTGCCGCCAACAAGCGTGATTTTGAAGCCCGCTATGCCAAAGCCCGTGTGCTGTTGGCCAGCGACGATTGGACTGGCGCCATGGACGAGCTGTTAGAAATCATCATGCGCGACAAAAAATGGAACGACGAAGCGCCGCGCAAAACCATGGTGGGCTTGTTGGAGCTGATGACCCCCGTTGCACCCAAAGGTGGCACCGATCACACTGGCAAATCTGCGGGCGGTATTGAACTCATGGGCAAAAGCGCAGTGCAAGAAGATCCGCAAGCGGCCATGGTGTCGAGCTACCGCCGCAAACTCAGCATGATGCTGAATTGACCCTCTAAAGCCTATTCCAGCATAGGGGCGCCAGCGAATTAGCGAGTCAATCGCTGCAGCGCCTCTGCGTATTTTGCCGAGGTCTTTTCAATCACTTCACGGGGTAAACGAGGAGCGGGTGGGGTTTTGTCCCAAGGCTTGCCATTGACCAGCGTGCTCTCTAGCCAATCTCGCAAAAACTGCTTGTCGTAGCTGGGTGGATTGATGCCTTCGGCATAGCTTTCAGCAGGCCAATAGCGCGAAGAATCAGGCGTGAGCACCTCGTCCATCAAGACCAAGGTGCCATCGGCATCGAGGCCAAATTCAAATTTGGTATCGGCAATGATGATGCCCTTTTGAGCAGCAATGTGGCTGGCCGCTTGGTAGATGGCAATGCTGATGTCTTTGATGCGCGTGGCCAAATCGAGGCCAATCATTTCGACTGTTTTTTCAAACGTGATGTTTTCGTCGTGATCACCCACTGCGGCTTTGGCGGCTGGCGTGTATATGGGCTCTGGCAGTTTGCTGGCGTTCTTCAAGCCCGCTGGCAACTTCACGCCACACACTTGTTGGCCTTCTTGGTATTCTTTCCAACCACTGCCTGCCAAGTAACCGCGTACCACGGCTTCGACAGGGATTGGCTTCAAGCGCTTGACCAGCATAGAGCGGCCCTTCACTTGGGGTACTTCTTCTTCACTGACCACACTCTCAGGGGCATCGCCTGTGAGGTGGATGGGGCACAAGTTCAAACCCTTGGGGCCCAACTTGTCGAACCAATACAAAGCCATTTGCGTGAGCAACACACCTTTGCCAGGAATGGGTTCGCCCATGATGACGTCAAATGCACTGATCCGGTCGGAGGCCACCATCAAAATGCGATCGGTGCCCACCGCATAGTTGTCGCGCACCTTGCCACGGGCGAGCAAGGTGAGCGAAGTTAAAGCGGAAGTGTGCAATGCAGAAACTGTCGTCATAGTGTCTGCATTATCGAGCCAATTTCAGTGAACGACTTGCGCCAACTCACCTTTTGCGTATTGCGCTGCCACCACTTGCAAACTGTGCCCCTTGATCTTGGGCGCTTGACCTTCACAACCAAATTCAATGTAGCGCTGTTTGCAAATTTGCTTGGCCGCTTCACGGGCTGGCTTGAGCCATTCGCGAGGGTCAAACTTGTCTGGGTTTTGCGCCATGAATTTGCGCACAGCAGCAGTCATGGCCAAACGGATGTCGGTATCAATGTTGATCTTGCGCACGCCAAATTGGATGGCCTTTTGAATTTCTTCCACGGGCACGCCGTAGGTTTCTTTCATGTTGCCACCATATTCGCGAATGACAGCCAGCAAATCTTGGGGCACGCTGGAGGAGCCGTGCATCACCAAGTGCGTGTTGGGGATGCGTTTGTGAATGGCCTGAATGCGGTCAATGGCCAAAATATCGCCTGTGGGCTTGCGCGTGAATTTGTAAGCGCCGTGGCTGGTGCCGATGGCAATGGCCAGGGCGTCAAGCTGAGTGCGTTTCACAAAATCGGCGGCTTGCTCAGGGTCTGTGAGGAGCTGGTCGCGGGTCATCACGGCATCGGTGCCGTGGCCGTCTTCTTTGTCGCCTTGCATGGTTTCAAGGGAGCCCAAGCAGCCCAACTCGCCTTCCACGGTGATGCCCAATTTGTGCGCCATGCTGACCACTTTTTGGGTCACTTCAATGTTGTATTCGTAGCTGGCAATGGTTTTGCCGTCGGCTTCCAAGCTGCCATCCATCATGACGGAGCTAAAGCCCAAATCGATGGCGCCTTGGCAAACGGCTGGGCTTTGACCATGGTCTTGGTGCATGACCACGGGAATTTCTGGGTAGGACTCCACCGCGGCCTGAATGAGCAATTTCAAAAAGCCTTCGCCCGCGTATTTGCGCGCGCCAGCAGAGGCTTGCATGATGACGGGAGCACCCGTTTCTTTGGCGGCCTCCATGATGGCTTGGACTTGCTCCAAGTTGTTGACGTTGAAAGCTGGAATGCCGTAGCCGTTGGCTGCAGCATGATCCAGTAGCTCGCGCATCGATACGAGTGCCATGATGAAGAGTCCCAGAGAGTGAAAGAATTTTTCTTCAAGTCCGTGTGTCAGACCGATGCGCAGGACAGAGTCCTTTTGCAAAAGCGTGTAACCGACTTGTAACTGGTTCTGATTTTAACAAGCCACTTCTTGATTTAGCCGGGTTTTCTGCACTCAGGCTATGATTTCAGTGATGTTTAGTTTGCGCACTCTGTTTTCTTCCTCACGAACCTCCCCACAATGGCGAACCGATGCCCTCATCAGTTTGGGGCTCATGCTCATTTTTTTGGCTTGGGACAGCACAGGCTGGGACATGGCCTTGGCAGAGCCTTGGGGCAACAGTACTGGATTTGCACTGCGCAACAACTGGTGGATGTCCACCGTCATGCACAACGGGGCCCGCAACCTCGGATGGTTGATTTTTTTGGCTTTGCTGATTGGCGTTTGGAAGCCCTGGGGCGCGTTCAAACACCTTGCCAAAGCAGACCGTTGGGGGGTGCTTTTCTCATTCGCAGGTGCCTTGCTTTCAGTCTCCCTGATCAAGGCCTTTAGCCATACAAGCTGTCCTTGGGACCTCCAAACATTTGGGGGCACTGCACCGTATGTGTCTCACTGGAATGTGTGGTTGGACGATGGCGGCGGCGGCCATTGCTTTCCTGCCGGCCATGCCTCCACGGGTTTTGCCTTCATTGCCGTCTATTTTGGTCTGCGACAAGCCGGCCTTCTGGCTGCTCGAAAATACCTGCTAATGGCCGTTTTGGCTGGCTTTGTGTTGGGCCTGTCTCAGCAAATGCGTGGCGCACATTTCATGAGCCACACGCTTTGGACGGCTTGGCTGTGTTGGACTGTGGGTGGCATCAGCCACCACTTGTACCAAACAATGCAAAGATTGATTATTTCAAAAAGTTAGTACTTACTCGGCTATGCATAATTTGAGCATGTTGGTACCGCCAGGAGCACCCATCGGCTCGCCACAGGTGATGGCATAAATGTCGCCGGCGCGCACAATGTTGCGAACCTTCAACAGCTTTTCAGCTTGCGCCAAAGCGGTATCTCGGTCGGCACTGGTGTCCATGAGGAGGGGGCGAACATTGCGATACAGCGCCATTTTGCGCTGGGAGCTGATTTTGGTGGTCAGTGCATAAATAGGGATGTTGACGCGGTGACGGCTCATCCACAAAGCGGTTGAACCCGATTCAGTGAGCGCCACAATGCCCTTGGCATGCAGATGGTGCGCCGTGAACAAGGTGCCCATGGCAATAGATTGGTCAATTCGGCTGAAGGTTTGGCCCTTGAAATCGGAGTCCAACTCAACCTCTTCGGCAGCTTCGGCAGCCAAACAAATTTTGGCCATCTCGACCACGGTTTCAAGCGGAAAATTACCTGCAGCCGTTTCTGCACTCAGCATCACGGCATCTGTGCCATCCAACACAGCGTTTGCCACGTCGCTCACTTCGGCACGGGTGGGTACGGGGTTGGTGATCATGCTTTCCATCATTTGAGTGGCCGTGATAACCACTTTGTCGTGGGCCCGCGCCAGCTTGATCA
The DNA here is from genome assembly GCF_003063375.1 of Limnohabitans sp. MMS-10A-178. Classification (GTDB taxonomy): domain Bacteria; phylum Pseudomonadota; class Gammaproteobacteria; order Burkholderiales; family Burkholderiaceae_C; genus Limnohabitans_A. Next base: position 165,136 of record NZ_NERY01000001.1, read on the forward strand.
TGCGCTTTTGCAGAGCAGGGACAACTGCGTTGCCAACCTCAACGGCCAAATCGCCACGGGCCACCATGATGCCATCGCTGGCCAACAAAATTTCTTCTAAACGGGGGATGGCTTCGGCACGCTCAATTTTGGCAATCAAGCCTGGCTTGTGGTTGAACTCAGCTGCGGCCACATTGGCCAATTGGCGGGCCATTTCCATGTCGGTGGCATTTTTGGGGAAGCTCACAGCCAAGTAGTCGGCTTGAAAACTCATGGCCGTTTTGATGTCTTCCATGTCCTTGGCGGTAAGGGCTGGCGCAGTGAGGCCGCCGCCCTGTTTGTTGATGCCTTTGTTGTTGGACAACTCACCGCCCAATTTGACGGTGGTATTGACTTTTTCGCCCTGCACCGAATCGACGGTGAGCACAATCAGGCCATCGTTGAGCAGCAACACATCGCCAGCTTTGACATCGCGTGGCAGTTCTTTGTAATCAAGTCCAACGCCCGACAGGTCGCCAAGTTCGGTGCGTGAGGCATCGAGCACAAAATGAGCCCCCGGCGCCAAGATGACTTTGCCTTCTGCAAACTTGCCGACCCTGATTTTGGGGCCCTGCAAATCGGCCATGATGGCCACTTCTCGCCCTGCTCGGCTGGCTGCTTCGCGCACCAGCTTGGCGCGGTCAATGTGATCTTGGGCTTTGCCGTGGCTGAAGTTCAGACGAACCACATTGACACCAGCGCGAATCAAGGCCTCGAGCATGGCAGGATCGCTGGAGGCTGGCCCTAGGGTGGCGACAATTTTGGTGGCTCGAGTTGGCATTAAAAAAGTCTCCGGTGTAATTTAATTTCAATTTTCCCACGAAATGCGTTACAAACAGATAACAAGTTTCAGAGAAAATTAAACCGTCAAACTGCGCAACAAAGCGCTGAGGTTGGCTTGTGCTGCCAAATTCATGCACAAGTTCCAAGCTTCTTCAGTTTTGGCGACACCCAAAATGGGCGCGCTTTGATCGACAAACTTGGCTTTGAGTTGCTCGTTGCTCATGGGTTTTTCCAAACTGCCAATGGCACGCTCAATGAAAATGTGGTGCTTTTGGCCGTCGGTGGTTTCCAAGGTGACGTCGACAGAGGCCTCGTGAATGCTCCGGTCGACAATCAATTCAACCTTGTCGCGCACGCCAATGACCAAGGGTGAGCGCACCACATCGTCGGCATATTCGTGTTCTCCTGCACGGCCATAAATGAGGGCCACAGCGCAGGCATGAAACACGCTGAACTTGGCCAGCAAGCCGTCGGTGGGGGTTTTCTTGCCCGTGAGTTCTTGCACCAAGGGGTGGGCTTTCAAGCTTACTTTGGCCACTTGCTCGGGCTTGATATGGTGCTTTTCTCGGAGCTGCACACACGCATCAATGGCGGGGTGAATCACAATGCCACACGCAAAAGGCTTGTAAGTGTTGAGTTCAATTTCCCAAGAAGCACCTAAGTTTTCGGTAATTTCTTTCCAATCGGTTTTGTCTGAAAACACTTGCATCAAACCACGCGGCGCTTCAAGCGCGCGGGCCGAAGAGGTGTACCCGTGCTTGGCCATGAGCGCTGACATCAAGCCCACTTTGGCTGCGCCACCAGGATGAAAGGGCTTGGTCATGGTGCCAAACTGTTCGCGCAAGCCCACTGGCTGAGAGGCAGCAATGCCCAAGGCCATTTGTGTTTGCTTGGCATTCAGACCCAGCAAACGCGAGCAAGCCGCTGCACTGCCCAACATGCCGGTCGAGCCCGTGATGTGCCAGCCACGGTCGTAGTGATTGGGGTACACGGCATTGCCGACGCGGCATGACACCTCAACGCCAAGCACCAATGCATCGATCAATTGACGACCGCTAGAGCCCAAGTGCTCACCCAAAGCCAAGATGGCAGAAGCCACGGGGCCCGCTGGGTGGATGATGGTTTTGAGGTGCGTGTCATCAAAATCAAAGGTGTGTGAACTGATGCCGTTGAGCAGTGCCGCATTGGCCATGTCCACCCGGTCACTGCGCCCCAACACGGCGGCTTGGGCAGAAGGCGCCAATTCTTTCACGGCCCCCAATGCCGCCTCCATGGTTTCGTGTGTGCTCGGGCCTACAGCGCAACCTGCCCAGTTGGCAAACGTGCGGTGGGCTTGGGCTTCGACAGCGTCCGACCAGCCCTTGGATGGGTGATTGGCCACAAATTCGGCCAGCATTTGAGTGATGGCGGGAGCATTGGCGTCGGCTACGACGGTGGTATTTCTAGCGGTCATGGAAAAAGGGGCTGGTCAGCCATCTGTTGAATCAAACGAAGCGCCGATCATAGGGGAAAAGCCAATTTTTCACCGAGCCGGCCATCACTGAGATGACTGTGAGTGATCTCAAACCCGTCAATTGGGTCATTGACCCATGTCATGCACGGGTAAAGCCTCTGGGTTTAGACTCTGCGTATTCAAATAGTTGGTACACATGCCTTGCCTCCGCGCATTTTTGCGTCTTCACTATGACCACTGACTCGAAACCTGACAATTTGCAGCCGATCCCCCTAGATCAAGCCATGCCGCATCGCAAAGTTATTCGCGAATGGCTAACTCCTTTGTCTGACCGGTCCACTTTGCGCGCCTTTCTCTTGCTGATTGTCGATACCGCCTTGTTCATGGGCTTGGTTGCCGGCACGGTTTACTTTGAATCTATTTGGCTCAAGCTTTTGTGCGGCACGGCCGCTGGATTTGTCATTGGTCGCCTGTTCATCCTTGGCCATGATGCTTGCCATCAAAGTCTTACACCGCACCGTGAACTCAACAAATGGATTGGCCGCTACGCCTTTCTGTACTCGCTCACGCCTTTCAGCTTGTGGGACACCGGTCACAACGTGGTACACCACGGCTACACCAACTTGAAAGGCGTCGACTTTGTTTGGACCCCTCTCACCTCCGAAGAATTTGCGGCACTGGGCCCCGTCGACCGCCTGTTGCAGTACCTCTACCGCAGTGGCTGGGCGCCTGGTTTGTATTACCTGATTGAAATTTGGTGGAAGCGCGAATTCTTTCCGAACAAAACGCACATGCCCACTCGCCGTCCCATTTTCTTCAAAGACAGTTTGTTAGTTACCGTCTTTGGCGTGGTGTGGGTAGCAGCAATGACCTATGCCGCCATTGCCACGGAACAATCTGTGGCGCTCACCTTGCTCATTGGCGTGCTGCTGCCATTTTTGTTTTGGAACACCATGATTGGATTCGTGGTTTACGTTCACCACACCCATGTGCGGGTGTCTTGGCACAACGACAAATCGGCTTGGACCAAAGCCCAACCCTTCGTATCCACCACCGTGCACCTCACATTTCCCATGAAGATTGGCAACATGGTGCACCACATCATGGAGCACACCGCGCACCACGTGGACATGAGCATTCCGCTGTATCGCTTAAAGCAAGCACAGGCCAAGCTGGAAGAAATGTTGCCAGGCCGCATCATTGTTCAGCCCTTCTCTTGGGGCTGGTACTTCAAAACTGCCAAGGCTTGCAAACTGTACGATTTCTCGCGCGAATGCTGGACAGACTTTCAGGGCCGCATGACCAGCCCTGTGCGCGGCAATTTGCCAGCCAAAACTTAAGCTTAATGCGCGCGCTTGGTCAAAATCTCAAGTGCGGGCAAGGTTTTGCCCTCTAGCATTTCCAAGAAGGCGCCGCCGCCTGTAGAGATGTAGCCCACTTGCTTTTCAATGCCGTACTTGGCAATGGCGGCCAGCGTGTCACCACCGCCGGCAATGCTAAACGCTTTGGATTCTGCAATGGCCTGAGCAATCACACGCGTGCCATTTTCAAACGCATCAAATTCAAACACCCCCACTGGGCCGTTCCACACAATGGTGCCAGCCGCTTTCAATTGTGTGGCCAGCTTGGCGGCAGTCTCGGGGCCTATGTCCAAAATCAAATCATCGTCTGCCACCTCTGTGGCTTTTTTCACAGTGGCCACGGCGTCGGCTGAAAATGTTTTGGCGGTGACCACGTCTGTTGGAATGGGCACTTCTGCACCACGTGCTTTCATGATCTCGATCACGGCCTTGGCTTCAGGCAGCAAATCAGGCTCGGCCAAACTTTTGCCAATGCTCAAACCAGCGGCCAGCATGAACGTGTTGGCGATGCCGCCACCCACAATCAGTTGATCGACCTTGTCGGCCAAGCTCTTCAAGATGGTGAGCTTGGTAGACACTTTGCTGCCCGCCACAATGGCAGACAAAGGACGCGCAGGGTGCGCTAGCGCTTTGCTGATGGCATCTATTTCTGCGGCCAACAAAGGGCCCGCGCAGGCCACTTTGGCGTATTCGGCAATGCCGTAGGTGGTGCCTTCAGCGCGGTGCGCAGTACCAAAGGCATCGTTCACATAAATGTCGCAAAGGGCGGCCAATTTTTTTGCCAGTTCGGGACTGTTCTTTTTCTCGCCTTTGTTGACACGGCAGTTTTCTAGCAACACCACCTGGCCCGGCGCAACTTCTACACCCTCCACCCAATTGCTCTTCAATGCCACATCGCGGCCTAGCAATTCTGCCAAGCGTTTGGCCACAGGGGCCAATGAGTCTTCTGGTTTGAAGTCACCTTCTGTGGGGCGACCCAAGTGGCTGGTCACCATCACGGCTGCGCCCGCATCTAGGGCCATTTGAATGCAGGGCACAGAAGCGCGAATGCGGGTGTCTTCCGTGATATCGCCTGCATCATTTTGCGGCACGTTCAAATCGGCGCGAATGAAAACACGTTGGCCTTTGACCTTGCCTTGTTGGCACAAATCGGAAAAACGAATGACGTTCATGAAATGACTCTGAGATAAGAAAAGAAAATCGAAATGCCGCGGAGGCTTATTGAGGTTGGCACAATTTTAGTCGTCCTTCACTACCAACCCAGCACCAAATGCAAAGGCAAATAAGCCAGCATGCCAGCCACAATGGTCAAGAGCACATCGCGCCGCCAAAAATAAACCGCAGCACCTACCGCGGCTCCCATCCAGCGAGCATCCATCCACGTTTGCAAAAACTGTCCCTGCTGCATCAGCACTTCGGGCAAGACCACGGCCGCCATGGCCGCAATGGGCGCATATTGCAAGCCGCGCTGCGCCCAATCTGGCAAGCTCCACTCTTCACTCGAGATAAAAAAGAAACTGCGTGTGAGCACGGTAACGCCGGCCAAGCCCACAATCACAGCCAAGGTCCAAGCATCCGTACCTTCAAAAAAACTCATGCCGCTTGCCCTTCTCGCGTTTTTCCAAATCGCTCTAAGCTCATGCTCAAGATCACTGCCACGCCAATGGCCAGCACGATGTTCAATTTTAAGGGCACGTGATAAGCAGTGATTGCCGTGATCGCAGCCACGCTTGCCGCGAAAATTCGCATGCGGTTGCTGGCCAATGAACACAAGATACCGACCAAGCACAAAGTGCCTGCAAAGCCTAAGCCCCAAGACGTCGGAATCACGTTGGCCAAAAAGATGCCCACAAAACTAGCCACGATCCAACTGGTCCAGACCATGAATGTGTTGCCCGCAAGAGACGCCGCTTGCGTCATTTGATCTTGAGGGTCGTTGCTGGGAGTTTCAAAGCGCCGCGTGAACATCACATAGCTCATGTCGGCGGTGAGATAACCGTGCACCATTCTTTCAAGGCGCGGCAAATGCATGAGGTATTTGCGCAGGTGCAAACTGAACACCATGAAGCGCAAGTTGACACACAAGCCAGTGGCCAGAATGACCCAGGCCGGTGCACCCGCTACAAGCAAAGGCAAGGCTGCCAATTGAGAACTGCCCGCATACACCAGCAGCGTCATGGCGATGGACTCAAACACACTCAAGCCAGAATTGACCATGGCCACCCCGGTCATCAAACCCCAGGCGGCAACACCTGGAGCTTGGGGCGCCAACTCACGCACGGCCTCCATGAACGCTGGATGGCGATAGTTTTCAGCTTTGAAAAACATCGCCCACTTGCCCTTTGAAGCTGCGCACAAAATCTGCGACGGGCAGCCGTTTGCCACCTGCATTTTGCAATTGCGTCAAACACAACACGCCTTCACCACAGGCAACTTGCAAGCCGTCTTCGCGCACTGCGAGCAATGTGCCTGGTTTCTTTTGAATGTCCTCAATGCGCGCTGGGGTCTGGACATGCGCTTGCCAAACTTTAATGACCTCGCCGCCCCAGCGTATTGTCATTCCCGGAAAGGGATCAAAGGCACGAACGCGTTGTGCCAACACTTGCGCTGTTTGTGTCCAATCGATGGCCGCTTCTGCTTTCTCAATTTTGTGTGCATAAGTGACGCCTTCCAGCGCTTGCTTTTCGGGCTTGAATTGGCCCACTTGCTCAAGCGCTTTCACAATCAAGTGCGCACCCATTTCAGCCAACTTGTCGTGCAAGCTGGCCGTGGTGTCTTGCGCGCTGATAGCGCATGTTTCTGCCAACAACATGTCGCCGGTATCCAAGCCCGCATCCATTTGCATGATGGTCACGCCCGTTTGAGTGTCACCGGCTTCAATAGCGCGGTGAATGGGCGCAGCGCCCCGCCAGCGGGGGAGCAGTGAAGCGTGGATGTTCAGACAGCCATGACGAGGTGCATCTAGCACCCACTGAGGCAAGATGAGACCATAAGCCGCCACCACCATGACATCGGCTTGAGCAGCATCTGTGAATTCTTTGGCAAGCTTTGCGTCATCTGGATATTTACCATCCAACTTCAGACTTTGAGGCTGCACCACGGGCAAACCGTATTGCAGTGCCAATTGTTTCACGACAGAAGCTTGCAGCTTCATGCCTCTGCCAGCGGGTCTGTCGGGCTGTGTGAAAACACCCACGATGTCGTGGCCCGCCGCATGCAAAGCCGCCAATGCGCTGCGAGCAAATTCGGGCGTGCCCGCAAAAATCACGCGCATACAAGTTCTTTCAGTGAAGGTTTAAGCGTCTTCTCTTTGCGCTTTGAGCATTTTGGTCTTGATGCGATTGCGCTTCAAAGGCGATAAGTATTCAACAAAAACTTTGCCCATCAAGTGATCTAGCTCATGCTGCACACACACCGCCATGAGACCCTCTGCGTGCAACTCGCGAACTGTGCCATGTTCATCCGCTGCTTTGACTTTCACGGCCACGGCGCGCTCAACGCCATCGTAAATACCTGGCACGGACAAACAGCCTTCTTCGCCTTTCACCCGCTCTTCGCTGAACCAAGTGATTTCTGGATTCACCAGCACGGTGGGTTGGTTGTGCTCGTCTGTTGTGTCCATGACCACCACACGTTGGTGCACATCGACTTGCGTGGCAGCCAAGCCCACGCCTTGCGACTCGTACATGGTCTCGAGCATGTCAGCCACCAGCGCGCGCAGCTTGTCATCAAACTCCGTAACGGGTTTGGCCACCTTGTGCAGGCGGGGGTCGGGATAGCAAAGAATATTTAAAAGTGCCATGGTGATATGTATTCAGCAATACCTCTATTTTCGCCAATTTGAAGAAGCCTTGCCCAAGTCCTAGATCGTAACCAAAATCTGCACCCCAGCCATCGCTGCGGTGTGAAGGACAACAAATGGTTTCGACTCGAGAAAATCTCAATGCTTGGCTGCGTTTAAGCCTCACGCCTGGCGTGGGCAACATCACAGCTCGGTCTTTGCTGTTGGGGTTTGGCTTGCCTGAAGCCATCTTTGAGCGAAGCGCCCTCCAATTGCAAGCGCTTGTGAGTGAGGCAACCAGCCTGCAACTGTGCCGCATCCCGCCAGGCCTGGATGAAGCCGTAGAAACCACCTGGGCTTGGCTACACACTCAAACTCACTCGGGGTCTTCCAAGATCCTTCACAAGAGGCTGCTCACTTTGGCCGATCCTGACTATCCCAGTAGCCTCATGCTCACCCCCGACCCCCCTTGCTTGTTGTACGTTTTGGGACAAACACAGCACCTGCATTTGCTCAGTCCACCCACCGACCATGCACCACCGGCAATGGCTGTGGTGGGAAGCCGCAACCCAACACCGCAGGGTCGATTGAACGCGCACGATTTTTCAGCGCACTTGGCACAAGCCGGCCTGACGGTGGTGTCTGGCTTGGCCTTAGGCGTTGACACTGCGGCGCACCAAGGCGCTCTAAAAGGCGGCCATCCCAATCATCCGCTGCACACCATTGCTGTTGTGGGCACGGGGCTAGACCGCGTCTATCCCTACCAAAACCATGCATTGGCCCTCAAAATTGCGGCGAACGGCTTGTTGATCAGCGAGTACCCGCTCAACACGCCGCCCATCACCTCCAACTTTCCAAAGCGCAACCGACTCATTGCAGGTTTGTCGCAAGGCTGCCTGGTGGTGGAGGCCGCTACGCGCTCTGGCTCTTTAATTACCGCCAAGCAGGCCTTGGACTTGGGCAAAGAAGTGTTTGCCATTCCAGGCTCCATTCACACCACGGTGTCTAAGGGTTGCCACGATCTCATCAAGCAAGGCGCCAAATTGGTCGACTGCACACAAGATATTTTGGAAGAGTTAAAAAATTTGCCCAAGGTGCAAGTCTGCAAGACCAGCAGTTTGCCGCCCGATTTGTCAGACACAAGGTCTAACTTACTAGCACCATCCACCTTGCTTGAGCATCTTGGTCAAGACCCTGTGGGGTTGGATGAATTGCAAATCAGAAGCGGCTTGAGCGTTGCGCACTTGCAAGCTGAATTGTTTCAACTTGAATTGAATGGCGTACTCGGCCGCTTGCCAGGCGGCCTTTACCAACAACTCAAGCGAAAGATTTAGACCACAGCGCCAGAGTTGGGATCGTCTGGGTCTTCGTCTTTTTTGGGCGGCGCCTTAATCAGGTCTTCGCGGCTAATACCCAGCCACATGGCAATGGCCGCAGCCACAAACACCGATGAGTAAATGCCAAACAAAATACCAATGGTGAGCGCCATGGCAAAGTAGTGCAAAGTCTCGCCGCCAAACAACAACATGGAGAGCACCATGATTTGAGTGGAACCGTGCGTGATGATGGTTCGGCTGATGGTGGACGTGATGGCGTTGTCGATAATTTCCACCGTGCTCATCTTGCGATAACGGCGGAAGTTCTCGCGAATTCGGTCAAAAATCACCACCGATTCGTTCACCGAATAACCCAGCACCGCCAGCACCGCAGCCAGCACTGCCAAGGAAAATTCCCATTGGAAGTATGCAAAGAAGCCCAAAATAATGATGACGTCATGCAAGTTGGCAAGGATGGCTGCCACCGAAAACTTCCATTCAAAGCGTACCGCCAAATACAGCATGATGCCAACCACCACAAAAGCCAGCGCCTTCAAGCCGTCGGTGACCAACTCTTCGCCCACTTGTGGCCCCACAAACTCAGAGCGGCGTAAGGTCGCTTCTGCGTTTTGCGCTTTCAATGCCGTCATCAAGGCTTCGCTTTGTTGCGCAGAGCTCACGCCCTTTTGGGCAGGCAAGCGAATCATCACATCGCGCGCAGTGCCAAAGTTTTGAACCTGTACTTCGGTGTAGCCCAAGCTTGACACCACGCCACGCACCTTGGTGAGGTCGGCTGGCTGGCTGTAGCTCACTTCCATGACCGTGCCGCCAGTGAACTCCACCGACAAATGCAAACCACGGCTGAACAAAAAGAACACGGCCAACAAAAAAGTGATCAAGGAGATCGCGTTGAAAATCAACGCGTTCTTCATGAACGGGATGTCTTTGCGGATTTTGAAAAATTCCATGATGCTGTTCGCTTTATGCTTTGTGGTCAGGTGTCACTACAGGGGCTGCTGAACCATCAGGGCGCCATACCGTGCCAATTGACACTGACTTGAGTTTCTTCTGGCGGCCGTACCAAAGGTTAACCAAGCCGCGCGAGAAAAACACCGCCGAGAACATGCTGGTCAAAATGCCCAAGCAGTGCACCACGGCAAAGCCTCGCACGGGGCCAGAGCCAAATGCCAGCAAAGCAACGCCTGCAATCAGGGTGGTGATGTTGGAGTCAAAAATGGTGGCCCAAGCACGGTCGTAACCAGTGTGAATGGCGGCTTGTGGCGAAGCGCCCAAACGCAACTCTTCTCGCACACGCTCATTGATGAGCACGTTGGAGTCAATGGCCATGCCAAGCGCCAGCGCCATGGCAGCCATGCCTGGCAATGTGAGTGTGGCTTGCAACATGGAAAGCACCGCCACCAGCAACAACAAGTTGACGCCCAAAGCAATGCTTGAGAACACACCAAACACCATGTAGTAAATGCTCATGAAAGCAACAATTACCAAGAAACCCCAAATCACGCTGTTGAAACCTTTGGCAATGTTTTCAGCACCGAGGCTTGGGCCAATGGTGCGCTCTTCAATGATTTCCATGGGCGCCGCCAACGAGCCCGCACGCAATAGCAATGCTGTGTCATTGGCTTCGCTGGTGGTCATGCGACCCGAAATTTGAACACGGCCACCCCCAATTTCTGAGCGAATGACTGGGGCCGTGACCACTTCGCCTTTGCCTTTTTCAAACAGCAAAATGGCCATGCGCTTGCCCACGTTTTCTCGCGTGACATCTTTAAAGATGCGCGCGCCCTTGCCATCCAAGGACAAGTTGACCACGGGTTCTTGGGTTTGATTGTCAAAGCCAGGCTGGGCGTCGGTCAGGTTGTCGCCAGTCAGGATGACTTGCTTTTTGACAATCACGGGTTGACCGTTGCGTTCTAAATATCGCTCAGAACCAAACGGCACCATGCCATTGGTTTGCTCTGCCGATCGCGCTTCGCTGCTTTCATCGACCATGCGCACTTCCAAGGTGGCCGTGCGACCCAAAATATCTTTGGCCTTGGCGGTGTCTTGCACGCCTGGCAATTGCACCACGATGCGGTCCAAGCCTTGCTGCTGAATCACGGGTTCCGCCACGCCCAACTCATTGATTCGGTTGTGCAGGGTGGTGATGTTCTGCTTAAGGGCCTGCTCTTGAACACGTCGCGCAGCCTCGGGCTTGATGCTCGCAGTGATTTTGAACTCGCCTCCCTGGGCGGCCTCGGTCACTTGGAGGTCTGCAAATTGATCGGCCAACACTCGCTTGGCCGCTGCCACTTGCGCTTGATCACGCAAACGAATTTCGATGTTCGATTCGCTGCGAGAAATGCCACCATGTCGCACATCTTTTTCGCGCAATGTGGTGCGAATGTCACCTGCCAAGGAATCAATTTTTTGGGTCAATGCGGCTTTCATGTCGACTTGCAACATGAAGTGCACACCACCGCGTAAATCTAGACCCAAATACATGGGCGCAGCATGCAAGGCGGTAAGCCAAGCAGGCGAGCGTGACAGCAAATTCAAAGCCACCACATAACTATTGTCAGAACCTTCAGGGATGAGCGCTTTTTGAATGGCGTCTTTGGCCTTCAACTGCTGTTCGGTGCTCTCAAAACGGGCCTTGATGGAGTTACCCTCCAAGATGAGTCCCGCAATGGGTACATTGGCCGCTTCGATGGCGTCTGAAACACGTTTGAGCGTCGTCTCATCCACCTTGGCCGTGACCTTGGAAGAGGACACCTGAACAGCTGGCGCTTCGCCAAAAAAGTTAGGCAAGGTGTACACCACGCCTAGCAACAAAGCGACCACAATGATCGCAAATTTCCACACCGGATAACGGTTCATGATGGCAGCCGCTTCAAAGAAGAGAACAAATCGAAAGCGTTTTCACGCGACCCTAGCAAGCACTGACTTGGCGCAGTGCAAGAAGAGCAAAATTATTTCATTGAGCCCTTGGGCAAAACCTGAATAACGGCAGAGCGCTGCATTTGGACTTCAACACCACCGGCAATTTCAATGGTCAAAAAGCCGTCGCCCAACTTACTCACTCTGCCCACAAAACCTCCAGCAGTGATGATCTCATCGCCTTTGGCAAGTGCATCGATCATGGTTCTGTGCTCTTTTTGTTTTTTCATTTGCGGCCGAATCATGACGAAATACAGCACCAGAAACATCAAAAGCAGGGGCAGCATGCTCATCAAAGTAGATTGCATATCGCCACCAGAGGCGGCGGCTGGGGCAGTTTGGGCGAATGCGGATGAAATAAACATCAAAGAACTCCACGAATAAAATAAGGGGAACGACCTCAAAGCGGGCCTAAAACCGTTTTTTGAAGTCAACTCCCAATTGTAAGCGGGCTATGATGGCAACCAAAGACCTTGTCCAACTCGGGAGACGACCTTGAGCAGCCTATCCCATGACCATGACCATGACCATGACGATGACCATGACCATGCGCACCCCCACGATCACGTCCATTCCTCATTGAGCGACATGGAAGTGAGGGTTCGAGCCCTAGAAACCCTGCTGACTCAAAAAGGCTACATCGACCCCGCTGCCATAGACCGCATCATTGAAACCTACGAAACCGAAGTTGGCCCTCACAACGGCGCTCAAGTGGTGGCCAAAGCTTGGGCTGAGCCTGAATTCAAAGCTTGGCTGTTGAAAGATGCTACGGCCGCCATAGCCTCTTTGGGCTTTACGGGTCGACAAGGGGAGCACATGGTGGCTCTGGAAAACACCTCTGACCAGCACAATATGGTGGTTTGCACCCTGTGCAGCTGCTACCCCTGGCCAATTTTGGGCTTACCGCCCGTTTGGTACAAAAGCGCAGCCTATCGTTCACGCACGGTTCTTGAGCCTCGCAAAGTTTTGGCTGACTTTGGTGTGACTTTGCCTGAAAGTACCCGAATTCGCGTTTGGGACTCCACTGCCGAACTTCGCTATTTAGTCTTGCCCAAGCGCCCCGATGGCACCGAGCATCTGTCGCAAGCTGAACTCGCCAGCCTGGTCACCCGCGACGCCATGATTGGGACGGCCCTCGTATGAACGGTGTGCACGACATGGGGGGCCAACAGGGATTTGGTCCGGTCCTCATAGAAACCCACGAGCCCTTATTTCACGCGCCATGGGAAAGTCGAGCCATGGCGGTCACTGTGGCCATGGGCGCCAGCGGGCAATGGAACATCGACCTGAGTCGCGCGGCGCGCGAGTCCTTGCCGCCCGCCATCTACTTGTACAGTAGCTATTACGAGATTTGGATCCGCGCCCTTGAAAAACTCATGTTGGAACGCGGCATGGTGACGCATGCCGAACTCGCCACCGGTCAACAGAGCACCCTCCCCGTCCAAGTAAGCAAGGTTCTTACCAAAGAGAGCGTGGACGCTGCCTTGAAAGCAGGCAGCCCCACCGAGCGCCCCATTGATCAGCCCGCCTTGTTCAAAGTTGGCCAAAAAGTGCGCGCACGCAACATGCACCCACAGGGCCATACCCGATTACCGCGGTATGTGCGCGGCCATGTAGGCACCGTGGTCAGTTTGCATGGCGGTCATGTGTTTCCAGATGGCCACACTTTGCATGCCTCACCGCCTTTCAATGTGCCTGTGCAATGGCTTTACACCGTGGTCTTTGATGGCCCTACCCTGTGGGGCGAACACAGCGATCCCACTTTGGAGGTGACGGTAGACGCTTGGGAATCTTATTTAGAAGCAGTTGTCTAAAACCTTCCGAACGACAGCCATGCAAAACACCCACCTCACCCTCGAAGAAATTGCCCGGCATTGCGGCGGCCAAATGCCACTTCCCGTGCAAGACGGCAAGGGCACCGTCTTCGCAGAGCCTTGGCAAGCGCATGCTTTTGCCATGACCTTGCAGCTGCACGAAAAGGGTTTGTTCACATGGCCAGAGTGGGCCGCGGCACTCACTCAAGAAATTAGCAACGCGCAGCAGGCCGGCGATGCCGACACAGGTGCAACGTATTACTCCCACTGGCTGAATGCGCTAGAAGCCATGGTGTTGGCAAAGCAATGGGGCACGGCAGAACAAATACATGATTTAGAGCATGCGTGGGAAGATGCCGCCGCCCGCACACCACACGGCCAGCCCATTGTTTTAGAAATTCAAGGCTCTGGCGTGTCGGTGTCAAATTGACCGCGCATCAATTTCTGCTGCGCCAATTAGGCCCGCTATGATGCGCCCAGCTTTCGGAAATTAAAACTTGCGATTCCCCTTTCTTCCTGTAGCCGCCCTGATGGGCAGTTTGATCACGCTTTGTGCGGGCACCTCGCTGGCCAAAAGTTTGTTTCCTTTCGTGGGCGCAGAAGGCACCACCACTTACCGCCTGATTTTTTCGACCCTGTTGTTGATGGCCTTTTGGCGACCCTGGCGCCGCACTTGGACTTGGTCTGAAGCTCCCATACTCATTTTGTTCGGCGCTACCTTGGGCGTCATGAACTTGCTGTTTTACAACGCCCTGAAAACCGTGCCCTTTGGTTTGGCCATTGCCATTGAGTTCACAGGCCCACTGGCTGTGGCTTTGTGGTCCTCCAAAAAACCACTCGACTTTGTGTGGATTGTTTTGGCCGTGATTGGCATGGGTTTGATATTGCCATTGGGGCCGCAGGGTATAGACAATCCAGCGGCTCTTGATCCTGTTGGCATTGCTTACGCATTGGGCGCTGGCGTTTGCTGGGCCCTGTACATCGTCATTGGGCAACGCGTGGCCGATCGCATTGGCGCTTTTGCCACGCCCATGGGCATGTTGGTGGCAGCACTGGTGGTTACGCCATTTGGCATTGGTGTTGCAGGCTCGTCCTTGCTGAATATGGAATGGATGCTCATAGGCTTGGGCATTGCATTGCTCTCAAGCGCCATTCCCTACAGCTTGGAAATGTATTCGCTCAAACACTTGCCCAAACAAACCTTCAGCATCTTGCTCAGCTTGGAGCCTGCTGTAGGGGCATTGGCCGGCTGGTTGGTGTTATCAGAGCAACTCAACCTGCAACAACTGTGCGCCATCGGCTTGATCATGGCCGCTTCGATGGGAAGCGCCATGACCGCGGGTCAGCGCCAGATCACAAATTAGTGGGCTGCATCAAATATCGATGTTGCCCGCGCGCAGCGCGTTGCTTTCAATGAAGTTGCGACGTGGCTCCACCTCATCGCCCATCAGCATGGTGAACACGCGATCGGCTTCAATGGCATCGTCAATTTGCACACGCAACAAGCGGCGCACAGTGGGGTCCATGGTGGTTTCCCAAAGCTGAGCGGGGTTCATCTCGCCCAAGCCTTTGTAACGCTGACGGCTGGTAGTGCGCTCGGCTTCTCCGATGAGCCAATGCATGGCTTGGCGGAAATCGCTGGTTTTTTCTTCTTTTTGTCTTTCGCCTTCACCGCGCATGACCTTGGCACCTTCGCCCAGCAAGCCGCGGAAGGTATTGGCAGCCTCAGCCAAAGCGCCGTAGTCGGCACCGTGCACAAAGTCTTGCGTAATGACACTGCTCTTGATGTTGCCATGATGGCGACGGCTGATGCGCAGCAATGGTTTGTCGGTGCGGACGTCAAATTCGGCACTCACTTCGGCGGGGATGCCAGTGGTGTTGAGTTCGCGCAACTTGGCTTGCAAAGCAGGTGCACATTCAGCGGCGTTGTCGAGGTTGTCGAGGTTGAGGGCCACGCCATCGGCAATGGCGCGCAGTGCTTCGGCGTCCATGAAGTTGGACAAGCGGTGAATGACTGCCTCGGCCACTTGGTGCTTGCGCGCCAAAGACTCCAAGGTGTCGCCGCTCAAAACTTGAGGTGATGCACCACCGGTGGCAATGCTGGCCTCTTTCAAAGCAATGCGGAGCAAGAAGCTGTCGAGTGCGGGTGC
This sequence comes from Limnohabitans sp. MMS-10A-178, assembly GCF_003063375.1. Classification (GTDB taxonomy): domain Bacteria; phylum Pseudomonadota; class Gammaproteobacteria; order Burkholderiales; family Burkholderiaceae_C; genus Limnohabitans_A. Next base: position 180,749 of record NZ_NERY01000001.1, read on the forward strand.
ATCTTTCAAATACAACTCTTCTTTGCCAGCTTTCACTTTGTAAAGCGGTGGCTGCGCAATGTAGATGTGGCCGCGCTCAACCAAGTCTGGCATTTGGCGATAGAAGAACGTAAGCAGCAAAGTGCGAATGTGCGCGCCGTCCACATCGGCGTCGGTCATGATGATGATGCGGTGGTAGCGCAGTTTGTCGACGTTGAAATCGTCGGTGCCGCTCTTGCCAGAATCGGCAGTGACCTTGCCAATGCCAGTACCGAGCGCAGTGATGAGCGTGACGATTTCGTTGCTGGTGAGCAATTTTTCGTAGCGTGCTTTTTCGACGTTCAAGATCTTGCCGCGCAGGGGCAAGATGGCTTGGAATTTGCGATCACGGCCCTGCTTGGCAGAGCCACCGGCGGAGTCACCCTCCACGATGTAAATTTCGCAAAGTGCGGGATCTTTTTCTTGGCAGTCGGCCAACTTGCCTGGCAAGCCCATGCCGTCGAGCACTCCTTTGCGGCGCGTCATTTCACGGGCTTTGCGCGCAGCTTCACGAGCGCGTGCAGCTTCAACAATTTTGCCGCACAAAATTTTGGCATCGTTGGGGCGCTCTTCCAAAAAGTCGCCCAGCGCTTTGGCCACAATGTCTTCAACGGGTGCGCGCACTTCGCTGGACACCAACTTGTCTTTGGTCTGGCTAGAGAATTTTGGCTCGGGCACTTTGACGCTCAAAACGCAGCACAAACCTTCGCGCATGTCGTCGCCACTCACTTCGACTTTTTGCTTTTTGGCAATTTCGTTTTTCTCAATGTACTTGCCAATGACACGCGTCATGGCTGCGCGCAAACCGGTGAGGTGAGTGCCACCGTCGCGCTGTGGAATATTGTTGGTGAAGCACAAAACGCTTTCGTTGTAACCATCGTTCCATTGCATGGCCACTTCGACACCAATGCTGGTGCCAGGAATGCCGCCGTATGAATCGGCAGGGCGCTCGCCCATGGCGATGAAGGCATTGGGGTGCAATACTTTTTTGTTGGCGTTGATGAAGTCGACAAAACCTTTGACACCACCGGCGCCAGAGAAGTCGTCTTCTTTGCCGCTGCGTTCGTCTTTCAGGCGAATGCGCACACCGTTGTTCAAGAAGCTGAGTTCGCGCAGACGCTTGGCCAAAATTTCGTAATGGAAATCGTGGTTCTGCGTGAAGATGTCGGTGTCGGGCAAGAAGTGCACTTCGGTGCCGCGTTTTTCTGTGGCGCCCGTAACTCGCATGGGCGATACTTCCACGCCGTCGACCGTTTCGAGCAAACGGTTTTGCACAAAGCCTTTGGCAAATTCAATTTGATGCACTTTGCCTTCGCGGCGCACCGTGAGGCGGAGCCACTTGCTGAGCGCGTTGACGCAGCTCACGCCCACGCCGTGTAAACCGCCCGATACCTTGTAGCTGTTTTGATTGAACTTGCCGCCTGCGTGCAATTCTGTGAGTGCAATTTCTGAAGCCGAGCGCTTGGGCTCGTGCTTGTCGTCCATCTTCACGCCGGTGGGAATGCCGCGGCCGTTGTCGGTGACGCTGATGGAGTTGTCGGTGTGAATGGTGACCACGATGTCATCGCAATGACCGGCCAATGATTCGTCGATGGAGTTGTCAACTACTTCAAACACCAAGTGGTGCAGGCCAGTGCCGTCGGACGTGTCGCCAATGTACATGCCAGGGCGTTTGCGAACGGCCTCCAAGCCTTCCAAAATTTGGATGGAGCCCTCGCCGTAACCCTCAGAGGCACCCGCTTGATTGGTATCAATGGTGGGTTGAAGCGTGGTGAACTCTTCTGCGGTGGGCTTGTTTTCTTCGGTCATTTTTACTTTTCTCAATCTCTTGAATGGCCGAAACCCGCGAATCAACGCGGGTTTCGAAAGGCTCTTCTTGGGGTGTTTTGATTCACCTTCAAGCAGTTCAAGCCTTAAATGCGCATGGGCATCACCACGTATTTGAACTGGTCGTTTTCTGGAATGGTGATGAGTGCAGAGCTGTTGGCATCGGCCAAATCAATGCGCACCATGTCTTGGCCCATGTTGGTGAGCACATCGATGATGTAGGTCACGTTGAAGCCAATCTCAATGCTGTCACCGCCGTAGTCAATGTCGAGTTCGTCCACGGCTTCTTCTTGCTCGGCGTTGGTAGACGCCACGCGCAAAGTACCAGGGTCCAAATTGAGGCGAACGCCTTTGAATTTGTCGCTGGTAAGAATGGCGGTGCGCTGCAAGCAAGACAACAAGGCTTGACGGCCCAGCGTGAGGTTATTGCGATGGCCTTTGGGAATGACACGGTTGTAATCGGGGAACTTGCCTTCAACGAGCTTGGTCACAAACTCCATGCCGCCAAAACTGAACTTGGCTTGGTTGTTGGCAAACTGCATGTCGATGGCGCCTTCGGCATCGCTGAGCAAACGTTGCATTTCGAGCACGGTTTTGCGGGGCAAGATCACTTCTTGTTTGTTGGGCACATCGGTGTCCAAGGTGGCAGAAGCAAAAGCCAAACGGTGACCATCGGTGGACACCAAAGACAACTGCTTGCCTTCGGCCACAAACAAAATACCATTGAGGTAGTAACGAATGTCGTGCACGGCCATGGCAAAAGACACTTGGCTGAGCAACTGCTTCAACGTTTTTTGCGGCACGCTGAACACAGGGCCAAAGCTGGCAGCTTCTTGCACCAAAGGAAAATCTTCGGCGGGCAATGTTTGCAATGTGAATTTGGATTTACCGCCCTTCAAAATCAGTTTGCTTTGGCTTGATTCCAAACTGACGGTTTGATCGGCAGGCATGGTGCGCAAAATGTCGATTAGTTTGCGAGCACCCACCGTGGTGGTGAAATCGCCGGCATCGCCATCCATTTCGGCGGTGGTGCGAATTTGAATTTCAAGATCGCTGGTGGTCAACTGCAATGCTTTGCCAGTTTTGCGAATCAGCACATTGGCCAAAACAGGCAATGTGTGACGCCGTTCGACAATGCCAGAAACGGATTGCAAAACAGACAGCAATTTGTCTTGGGTGGCCTTCAGTACGATCATGTCTTCCTCTGTTTTTTGGGGTCCCAATTTGGATTTTGGGAGCCTCTAGATTTTCGCTGATTTTTGGGCCCAAATTGCAGTTTTGCCACCCTTAATTCAGCATTCTTTTGGCTCAGCCTTTCAGCGTCTGCTCCAAGACGTGCAATTGCTGATTCAGCTCAGTCAATTGCTGGCGCTCGGCACTGATTTTGCGCACCGCATGCAACACGGTGGTATGGTCGCGGCCGCCAAACAACTCACCAATTTCTGGCAAGCTTTTTTGGGTCAACTCTTTGGCCAGGTACATGGCAATCTGGCGCGGTCGCGCAATGCTGGCGGGGCGTTTTTTGGAATACATGTCGGCAACCTTGATCTTGTAGTAATCGGCCACCGTTTTTTGGATGTTTTCAACGCTGATCTGGCGGTTTTGAATGGACAGCAGGTCGCGCAGGGCTTCGCGAGCCAGTTGGATGGAAATTTCCTTCTGGTTAAAGCGCGAATACGCCAAAATTTTGCGCAAGGCGCCTTCGAGTTCGCGCACGTTGGAGCGCACGTTTTTGGCCACAAAGAAAGCCACTTCTTCGGGCATGACGGTGCCTTCGCTGATGGCTTTGTTGATCAGAATGGCCACGCGCATTTCAAGCTCTGGGGGCTCAATGGCCACCGTGAGGCCCGAGTCAAAGCGCGACACGAGGCGCTCATGAATGTCAGCCAATCCTTTGGGATAGGTGTCGCTGGTCATCACAATGTGCGACTTTTTGGCCAGCAATGCTTCAAAGGCGTTGAAAAATTCTTCTTGGGTACGATCTTTGTTGGCAAAGAACTGCACATCGTCAATGAGCAGCAAATCGAGGGAGTGATAACGGTGCTTGAATTCGTCAAAGGTCTTGCGCTGATAGGCTTTAACCACATCCGAGACAAACTGCTCTGCATGAATGTAGAGAACTTTGGCGTCGGGCCTGTCGGCCAGCAATTTGTTGCCAACCGCATGCACCAAGTGGGTCTTGCCCAAACCCACACCACCATAAATAAACAGGGGGTTGTAAAGGTGACCTGGCATGGTGGCCACATGCATGGCAGCAGCGCGCGCCATGCGGTTGGCCGAGCCTTCTACCAAGGTGTCAAATGTGAGGGCCGTGTTCAAACGATGGCGATGCCCATCTGCCGGCAATTCATCGGGTGCATCAGCAACTTCTGGTCGAGCCTCTAATGCGGCCTTTGCCATTGAAAACGCAGTTTTTTCTTGTGCTTCTCTGGTAGCAAGCGCTAACTCAATTTGAATTTTTTGGCCATGCAAGCGAGATAAAACGTCAGCCAGTTTGGCGCTGTATTGCGCTCGAATCCAGTCGAGTTTGAATCGATTGGCCACAAACAAAGTGACCTTGGAGAGGTCGTCCGAAACTTGCGCTGTGAGGGGTTTGATCCAGGTGTTGAACTGCTGTTCAGGCATTTCCTGGGCCAGCTCATCGAGGCAAACTTTCCACAAAGCTTGTCCTGCTTCATCGGCATCGGAGGGGTGCTGTCCGTTGCTCATTGGCAGGCGCCTTGGGTGTGGACAGTTGCTGGTTTCATTCGACTCAAAAGTAACTTTATCAAGAGTTTATCCACATGCGAGGTGGACATGTTGCGGCCATCATAAACCAGAATTTTCAAACTGGCGCCTGGTTTTTTCAGGAGATTCCCCTATGCGGGTTTGCCAGCCCCCAGAAAGTTTGCGATAATCGCGGGTTCCCCCCAAAACAACCATGTGGTATGGGGGATCCGATACTTGGGATGACTCAAAATGAAACGCACTTACCAACCTTCTAAAACACGCCGCGCCCGTACACACGGCTTTTTGGTCCGCATGAAAACACGTGGTGGCCGCGCTGTGATCAATGCGCGCCGTGCCAAGGGCCGCAAGCGTCTGGCCGCCTAAGCTCAGACATTGCGCCCAGACTTTGCGCCCAAACTTTGTGACGGCAATTTCCACGCCTCATAGCGCATTGTCTTTCCTGCCCGATTGCCAATTTGCCTGTGTCAAACCGCTTGGCAGTTGAGCAATCCCAACTTGGCAGTGGTGTGCAGCGACTCAAAACCCGCCCCCAATTTCAAGCTGCCCTCGCTGGTGGCATGGTCTCGCGCACCCCGCATTTCGCTTTGCACCGACTTAATTTGCCAGATACCACCGTCACGGCCTCAAGCGCTCTGGCTGATGGGTTGGTTGTTGGGTCAGCAGAGTCTCTGTTTCAGCCCAAAGCGGTATGGTTAGGTGCCATGGTGCCCAAACGATGGGCCAGACGTGCCGTCACGCGCAATGCCATCAAAAGACAAATTTATGTCATCAGCGCGCAGTACGAAGTTCGCATGCCATGTGCTGCCCATGTGGTTCGACTGCGTGCTGGGTTTGATCGCACGCAATTTATCAGCGCCACTTCTACCCTTCTTAAGCAAGCCGTCCGACTTGAACTAGAACAATTGTTCGAACGCGCAGCGAGGCCCGCATGATTCAACAGCTGTTCATCGGCATTGTGAAAGGTTATCGCCTTTTGCTCAGCCCTTGGTTAGGATCGGCATGTCGGTTTGAGCCCACCTGCTCCGCCTATGCCTTGGATGCTTTAAAGCAGCATGGCGCTGGCGCTGGCAGTTATCTCACCCTCAAACGCCTAGGCCGTTGCCACCCATGGTGTGATGGCGGTCATGATCCGGTGCCAGACCAGGCGCCTCAATGGCTTTCGCGTCTATTGCATCACCCCTTAACTCACCCCTCTTCGAAAAAGTCTCCATGAACGATATTCGCCGCACCTTTTTATGGGTCATTTTTGGCTTCTCCATGGTTCTACTCTGGGACCAATGGCAAATTTACAACGGAAACAAAGCCACGTTCTTCCCTGCGCCGCCTGCCGCAACGGCTGAGAAACCAGTTACAGCCCCAGCCTCAGCAGCCAAAGACTTGCCCGTTGCATCGGTGGCCAATCCAGCGGCCAACACAACGGCCGGCCCCTCACAAGTGCCCAGCTCTGCAACCATGCCAGTGGCCACGGCTCAACAACGCATTGAGGTGAGCACCGATGTTCTCAAACTCAGCTTTGACACAGAAGGTGGCTCGCTGGTGCGCTCTGAATTCTTGAAATTTGGCGACACCATTGACCAGCAAAAACCTTTTGTGCTGCTCGACGAAAGCAAAGCGCGGGTCTATTTGGCACAAACTGGCCTGATCGGTGGCCCTTTTGCTTCTCACAAAACACCCATGCAGTTCACTGGCGAGCGCGAGCTCAAAGCAGGTCAGAATGAATTGAACTTGACATTTGAGTCTGCCGACACGGGCGGCTTGAAGCTGATCAAAACATACACCTTGACGCGCGGCAGCTACGCCATCAAGGTTTCTCACAAAGTCGTTAACACAGGCACAGCGCCCGCGGCTCCACAGCTGTATGTTCAGCTTGTGCGCGATGGCAACAAGCCCGAAGGTGAGTCGGCTTTTTACATGACCTTCACTGGCCCCGCTATTTACACAGATGCTAAAAAATTCCAGAAGATTGAATTTAGCGACATCGAGAAAAGCAAAGCCGAGTTTGAAAAGACAACCCAACAAGGCTATGTGGCCATGGTGCAGCACTACTTTGCTTCTGCTTGGTTGTTGCCTGAAAACACATACCGCGAAAACTTTGCACGCAAGGTCGATACCAACTTGTATGCCGTTGGCATGATCACCCCCTTGAATGAGGTTGCACCTGGGCAGAGCAAGTCAATGGACGTCACTCTCTTTGTGGGACCTCAAGAAGAGAAAATGTTGGAGTCATTGGCACCAGGCTTGGAGTTGGTCAAAGACTATGGCTGGCTTACCGTTTTGGCAAAACCACTTTATTGGTTACTTGATCGCCTGTTCAGCATCTTGCAAAACTGGGGTTGGGCCATTGTGGCGCTGGTGTTCTTGATCAAGCTGGCCTTCTATTGGCTCAATGCCAAGGCTTATTCCAGCATGGCCAAGATGAAAGCCATCAACCCTCGCATCATGGAAATGCGCGAGCGTCTCAAAGACAATCCTCAGCAAATGCAACAAGAGATGATGCGCATTTACCGCGAAGAGAAGGTCAACCCTATGGGCGGTTGCTTCCCCATCATGGTTCAGATTCCCGTGTTCATTGCTTTGTACTGGGTGCTCTTGTCTTCCGTTGAAATGCGCAACGCGCCATGGATTGGCTGGATTCATGATTTGTCAGCGCCCGATCCTTACTTCATCTTGCCCGTCATCATGACGCTGTCTACTTTGCTGCAAACGGCACTCAACCCAGCGCCACCCGATCCCCTTCAAGCCAAGTTGATGTGGTTCATGCCACTCATCTTTAGCGTGATGTTTTTCTTCTTCCCATCGGGCCTGGTGCTGTATTGGATTACCAACAACATCTTGTCTATTGCACAGCAGTGGATGATCAATACCAGAATGGGTGTACCGCCGCAGTTCAATCTGCCAAAATTCAAGTGAGTGCCCGTCTCACCAACACAGGATTGAATGTCCTGCTTTGAAATGACGCCAACAGGGCCGCTCTAGCGGCCCTGATGCTTTGATCGATTGCCTTTTAAATCCAATTCATCCTTATAAGTTCCAATAAGCTCCATTAGATTGCTGCCATGTTGTCTCGCCACCAAGATCCCATCATTGCAATTGCCACAGCACCTGGCAGGGGCGCGGTGGGCATCGTGCGTGTGTCAGGCCCTCAGCTGAAAGTTTGGGCAGAGGCGTTTTGTGGCAAGCCTCTTCAGGCGCGCCAAGCGCACTACTTGCCAATCAACGATGCCAAGGGCGAGCCCATTGATCAAGGTCTGGCCATTTTCTTTCCGGGTCCCCATTCCTACACGGGAGAGGATGTGCTCGAGTTACAAGCCCATGGCGGGCCGGTGGTCTTGCAGCTGCTTTTGGCCAGGTGCATCGAGTTGGCACAAACGCCCCACCCCCACACTGGCCAAGCCCTGCTTCCAGAACTGCGCTTGGCGCAACCCGGCGAGTTCACACAGCGCGCTTTTCTCAACGACAAAATTGACTTGGCACAGGCCGAGGCCATTGCCGACTTGATAGACGCTTCGACCAGTGCCGCAGCACGCAGCGCCAGCCGTTCGTTGGCTGGCGATTTCTCCAAAGAAATTCACACCCTGCGTGACGGCTTGGTGCACTTGCGCATGTTGGTAGAGGCCACTTTAGATTTTCCCGAAGAGGAAATTGATTTTTTACAAAAGGCCGATGCACAAGGACAGCTTGAGCGACTTCAAGCACAGCTCAACAAGGTCTTGTTGCGAACACAACAAGGGGCCTTGTTGCGTGAGGGCATCAAGGTGGTGATTGCCGGGCAGCCCAATGCCGGCAAAAGCTCTTTGCTCAATGCCTTGGCGGGCGCTGAGTTGGCCATCGTGACGCCCATTGCAGGCACCACGCGCGATGTGGTGCAGCAAACCATTCAAATTGAAGGTGTGCCTGTTCACATCATTGACACAGCGGGACTGCGCGAAGGCGAGGGCATTGATGAGGTTGAACAAATTGGCATTCAGCGCGCATGGGCCCAAATTGCAGATGCCGATGCTGTACTGTTTTTGCATGACCTCACTCGCCAGACTGCGCCAGCTTATGTTCAAGCCGATCAACAAATTCAAGATAGCCTGTCTCAGCAGTTACCCAAGAGCGTCGCTTTGTTGCATGTCTGGAACAAATTTGACTTGGCACCGTCTGCTCAAAACTCAGCTGAGTTGGGTAGTCAGGCGCATCCAAGCCATGATGTTTTTCTGTCTGCCAAAACCGGTCACGGCATTGAACAGCTTCGAGCCAAGCTGCTTCAAACAGCAGGCTGGCAACCTGCCAACGAAGGTTTGTACTTGGCTCGAGAACGGCATGTTCAAGCGCTTCAACGCGTGCAATCTCACCTTGAAATAGCCGATGGCCATTTGCGTACACAGGCGCAATCTTTGGATTTGTTGGCCGAAGAGTTGCGGTTGTCGCAAACGGCATTGAATGAAATCACAGGCGAGTTCAACGCTGACGATTTGCTGGGCGTAATTTTTTCCAGCTTTTGTATCGGAAAATAAAAGATGGCCAAGTCACCCGCAATCGATCGTCCCGCCCCCAAGAGTCCCAAGTCTTTGAGTGGGCTGTTGCCTTTTTTAAAACCCTATCGATTGCAAATTGGCCTGGCCATGGTGTTTTTGGTGTTGGCTGCCGCTTCCACCTTGGTGTTTCCAATTGCGCTGCGGCAATTGATCGACAACGGTTTGCAACACCCCGATCCTGGCGAGCAAGCCATGGCGCTGCGCGGCAATTTCATGATGTTGTTTGGCGTGGCCGTGGCATTGGGTTTGTTTTCGGCCGCACGATTTTTCACCGTGAGTTGGCTGGGTGAACGTGTCACCACCGATTTGCGCAATGCGGTTTACAGCCACGTGCTGGAACAAAGTCCTGCATTTTTTGAGACCACCCCCACGGGTGAAGTCATTAGCCGACTGGTCGCAGACACCACCTTGGTGCAAACCGTGGTGGGCAGCTCTTTGTCGATGGGACTTCGCAACGCAGTGATGGGCGTTGGTGCTTTGGCCATGCTGGTGTGGGCGCACCCCACGGTCATGTTGCAATTGGTGGTCACCGTGGTGCTGGTGGTTTGGCCGGCCACACTTTATGGCCGAAGAGTTCGGCGCTTGTCGCGTGCCAGCCAAGACCGGGTGGCCGATGCCAGCAGCATTGCCACTGAAGTTTTGAATGCCATGTCGGTGGTGAAAAGCTACACCGCCGAAACTCGCGAAGCAAAGCGCTTTTCAAGCGCGACGGAGCAAGGCTTTCAAACGGCCATCCGCCGCACACGTGCTCGCTCTGTACTGGTTGCCTTCATCATCATTGCCAACGCCGCCTTCTTGCTGTGGGGCTTGTATCAGGGCACGCAAGCTGTTTTGGCTGGCGAGCTTTCTGCTGGCCAGCTGGGTCAGGCTGTTTTGTACGTCATTATTTTTGCAGGCGCCGTGGCGGTTCTGGGCGAAACCTATGGCGACTTGCTGCGCGCTGCAGGGGCCACTGAGCGGCTCATGGAGTTATTGGGCAGCACATCGCCCGTTCAATCGCCAAACAAACCCGTGACGTCAACGCCGCCCACAACGGGCAGCACTTTGGCATTCCAATCGATCCAGTTTCATTACCCTTCAAGGCCCTCCCAGTTGGCACTTCAAGACTTCTCGGTAGACATCGCGGCAGGTCAAACAGTGGCATTGGTTGGCCCCAGTGGAGCCGGCAAAACCACACTCTTTGCTTTGCTGCTGCGCTACTACGACCCCCAACTTGGTCAGATTGTGTTGGACGGTGTGCCCATCCAAAACCTCAGCCTGCACGACCTTCGACAACGCATTGGCATCGTGCCCCAAGAACCTGTGCTTTTTTCAAGCAGTGCCATGGACAACATCCGATACGGCAAGCCAGACGCCACCGACGAAGAGGTTCGCGCTGCCGCTGTGGCGGCCTTTGCAGATGAATTCATCGTTGACTTGCCAGACGGCTACAACACGTTCTTGGGTGAGCGCGGCGTGCGCTTGTCGGGTGGCCAGCGACAACGCATTGCCATCGCACGTGCCATGCTCAAAAATCCACCGCTCTTGTTACTGGATGAAGCCACCAGCGCCTTGGACGCACACAGTGAGCGCATGGTTCAAGCGGCGTTGGAGTCTGCCATGCGCGGCCGTACCACCTTGGTCATTGCGCACCGACTTGCCACCGTTCAAAAGGCGGATCAAATTTTGGTGCTTGAGCATGGCCGCCTTGTCGAGCAGGGCAAGCACTTGGAACTGGTTGCCATGGGCGGCATTTATGCGGGCTTGGCCGCACTTCAGTTCAACGCTTGAAAGTTTTGATTGCCACAGAGACTGCGGGTCAATGTCCCTCAAAATTCACCAAAGTGAACAAGGGCAAACCAGCCTCCAGCAGTTTTTGCGAGCCGCCTAGTTCGGGCAAATCGACAATGGCAGCACCCTCAATTACTTCTGCGCCCAGTTTTTCGAGCAGCTTCATGCCTGCCATCATGGTGCCACCTGTTGCAATCAAGTCATCAATCAGTAGCACCCTTTGTCCAGGCTTGACGGCATCGGTGTGCAACTCAACGGTGGCCGTGCCATATTCGAGTTCGTAGGTTTCTTCTACCGTGGTGAAAGGCAACTTGCCTTTCTTGCGGATAGGCACAAAACCAACATTCAATTCGTAGGCCACCACGGCCCCCAAAATAAATCCACGCGCATCCAAACCGGCCACCACATCGGGCCGCATGGAAGGCGCCATGTACCGATGGACAAAGGCGTCAATCAATACTCGAAAGACTCGGGGGTTTTGAAGCAAGGGCGTGATGTCGCGAAACTGCACGCCTGCCACTGTCCAATCTGGCACAGTTCGGATGTTATTTTTCAAATAGTCATTCACTGACAAAGCCATCTCGTCAGAAGCACCCACAGCATTTCTGCCCGAAACTGAACCCGTCCTCAATCCTTGACTCATTGCCGCCACTCCACGTTCAAACCAACATCATAGTCACGCTTGGGCCATCCATCGCTAAAATAGTGCCATGTCATTTAACCCAGACCAAGCCCTCCAACTCGCCCGCGAGACTTTGGACATCGAGGCACAGGCCCTGATGGGCCTCAAATCTCGTTTGGACTCACGCTTTGCGCAAGCTGTTCAAATGATGCTCAACGTCAAGGGCCGAGTGGTGGTCACCGGCATGGGCAAGAGCGGCCACATTGGCTCCAAAATAGCAGCCACGCTGGCCTCCACAGGCACGCCCGCCATGTTTGTGCACCCCGGCGAAGCCAGCCACGGCGACCTGGGCATGATCAAAGCCGTCGACGTGGTTCTGGCCATTTCCAACAGCGGAGAAAGCGACGAGCTGGTCTCCATCCTGCCCGTCTTAAAAAGACTGGGCGTTCCCCTCATTGCCATGACAGGCGGCATGAGCTCTGCGCTGGCCAAACATGCAGATGTGGTTCTAGACAGCAGCGTCGACAAAGAAGCCTGCCCCCTCAATTTGGCCCCTACGGCCAGCACCACCGCGCAATTGGCTTTGGGCGATGCGTTGGCTGTGGCCTTGCTAGACGCGCGCGGCTTCAAAGCAGAAGACTTTGCGCGCTCGCATCCTGGCGGCTCTTTGGGTCGGCGCTTGCTCACGCATGTGGGCGATGTGATGCGCAAAGACGGCGATGTGCCAGCTGTTTTGCCTGAAGCCAGCTTTTCTGATCTCATGCGCGAAATGAGCCACAAAGGCTTGGGCGCATCGGCCATTGTGGATGCCAATCACCAAGTCCTCGGCATTTTCACCGATGGCGATTTAAGGCGCCTGATCGAAAAAGGGGTCGACCTGCGAGCCCTTCAGGCCAAAGATGTGATGCACGCCAAGCCCCGAACCGTGCAACAAGACGCCTTGGCAGTCGATGCCGCAGAGCTCATGGAGCAATTCAAAATCACCAGCGTTTTGGTGGTCAATGCCTCTGGCACTTTGTGCGGCGCACTCAACAGCAATGACTTGATGCGCGCCAAAGTCATCTAAGCCACTGGCACGCACCCTTCACCGTCATCGCACTCAAAACCCACACCATGCAAACCATTCAGCCTGCCTTGCAATTTGCACCCGAACTGCTGCTGCAAGCACAGGGCATCAAAGTGGTCTTTTTTGATGTGGATGGTGTGCTAACCGATGGTGGTTTGTATTTTTCTGAACATGGCGAAACGCTGAAGCGTTTCAACACCTTGGATGGCCACGGCCTCAAGCTGTTAAAGCACGCAGGCATCACTCCCGTGATCATCACAGGCCGAGACTCAGCGCCGCTCAGAGTGAGGCTCAAAGCCCTTGGCATTGAGCATGCTCGGTTTGGCACCGAAGACAAGCTGCCAGCTGCTGAAGATTATTTGAAGCAACTTGGCTTAGGTTGGCATCAAGCCGCCGCCATGGGCGATGATTGGCCCGACCTGCCCATGATGCAAAGGGCAGCCATGGCCTGTGCGCCCCTCAACGCCCATGCCCAAGCATTGGCCTTGGCTCACTTTGTCACAAGCCGCCCCGGTGGATCTGGCGCCGTGCGAGATTTTTGTGATTTGTTGGTGGTTGCAAGTGGGCACTACGCACAATTGCTTTCACGCGTTGGAACGTCATCGGCCGCATGATGAACCGATTGAGACTTGCCATTGATCGCTTGGCCCTTTATTTGCCGGCAGTGCTCATGGCAATTTTTGCTTTAGGCAGTTGGTGGCTGGTTCGCAGTCTGCCCACTTTCTTCAATGAAGCCGCCCCCAAACCAGTTCGCCAAGAACCAGACTATTACTTAAAGAGTTTTTCAGTCAAATCTTTTGACAGCCATGGCCGCTTGTTGCGCGAGCTCAGTGGCGATCAAGCTCAGCACTTCCCCAACACCGACACCTTAGACATTCGCAATGTGCAACTGCGTGGACAAAGTTTGGAAGGCCAGCGTGTCAATGCTTCGGCTGATCGAGCTCTTGCCAAAGGCGATGGCAGCTTGATCACCTTGTCAGGCAACGTGCAAATCACGCAAATCCCGAGCACCGCCAAGGGTCTGCAAACGCCCACGGTCATGCGCAGTCAAGAAATCAAGGCCTACTTGGATGAAGAGCGCTTGGTAAGCGACGTGCCCATCGAAATTCGGCGTGGTTCAGATGCATTTTCTGCCCAAGCCATGAAAATGAACAGCAAAACGGGTGACTATGAATTGAGCGGCAAAGTCCGCGGCGTGGTTCACCCCGACAAGCGCTGATCGCCATTGGTTCAGCACCCCTCACATTAGAAAGACATACATGCGCCCATTGGTTTTCATCACGGGTGCCTCTAGCGGCATTGGTCAGGCACTTGCGCTTCGCTACCACCAAGCCGGCTGGCGGCTTGCCTTGGTGGCTCGAAGAGTTGCAGACATGCAGGCTTGGCTCAATGACCAAGGTATTTCCGCTGAAGAGGCCAGGTGCTATGGGGCCGATGTGAGCGATGCCAACAGCATCATTGACGCAGCCAAGGCTTGCCTGGCTGCGCAAGGTGTGCCCACCGTGGTGATAGCCAATGCGGGCATCAGCATTGGCATGGACACCCAAGTGCGCGAAGATTTAGAAGTGATGCAGAAGGTGATGCAGACCAATGTGATGGGCATGGCTGCCACCTTTCACCCCTTTTTGGAGGCCATGAAAGCGCAGGCTGCCAACCCAACATCGCCCCAAAAAGCGGGCACCTTGGTTGGCATTGCCAGTGTGGCCGGCATTCGCGGCATGCCAGGTCATGCGGCCTATTGCGCCAGCAAGGCCGCCGCCATCAGCTACTGCGAAAGTCTGCGCGGCGAGCTCAAGTCGCAAGGACTTCGAGTCGTTACTTTGGCGCCCGGCTATATTCAAACGCCCTTAACTCAAAAAAATAAATTCCCAATGCCTTTTTTAATGACCGCAGACGACTTTGCATCTGAAGCCTTCAAAGCCATTGAAAAAGGTGTCAGCTTTAAGGTAATTCCTGCACCCATGGCTTGGGTTGCCCGCATTTTGCGCATCTTGCCCGATGTCTTTTTTGACCGCCTGTTTAAAAATCAGCCCAGAAAGCACCGCGCCAACCATTGAATTTCTGTGTCGCGTCTTAGCAAAAAAGGCCAGACATGAAAAAAGCCCTGCATGCAGGGCTTCTTTTTTGACTCACACCCTCAGGTGTGAGTGTGCAGGTATTGCGAGCGATTAATAACCGCCGCCGCCTTCGCGACGACCGCCACCACCGTTACCGCCACCGCCACGAGGGCCTGAGCCGTAAGGGCTGCGGAAACCAGATTCGCCGCCACCTTCGCGACGACCACCGCCACCGCCGTAGCCGCCACCACCACCGCCGCCGTAGCCACCGCCACCGCCGCCGCCATAACCGCCGCCGCCTTCACGACGACCGCCACCACCAAAGCCACCACCACCGGAACGGGGAGGACGCTCTTCCATGGGACGTGCTTCGTTGACAACAACACTGCGACCGCCCAAAGGCTGACCGTTCATGCCGCTGATAGCAGATTGAGCTTCTTCATCAGAACCCATTTCCACAAAGCCGAAGCCTTTGGAGCGACCTGTGTCGCGTTCCATCATGACTTTAGCGCTGGTTACGGAACCGAACTGGCCGAAGGCCTGCTCTAAATCGCCGTCACGAACCGAGTACGGCAGATTGCCGACGTATAGTTTTTTGCCCATTGAAAGGGACTCCTCTAAACACAGAAACAAAAGCGATGGAGCCCCAAAAACGCATCAACAAACCCAAAAACCTCGGAAGGAAGCGAAACTGACACCTGTACACCGCGAAATAGGCACACGACCTTTGGACGTGTGCTAACCCATTATGGGCCACAAAACAAAGGCTTTGGCAAGTTAATTCTCTGAAAGGCCTTTAAATACTTGGGATTAGACGTTTTTTTGTCTCATTATTTGTTTGCTCACCAGCTGGCTTCGCGGTCAGGCGTCGCACTGATTTTGTGAACGCTTAAATCTGCGCCCTCGTATTCCTCTTCAGGTGTCATCTTCAATCCCATGGTCAGCTTCAAAATGCCGTAAACCACGACACCTCCCAACAAGGCCCACGTCACACCCATCAAGGTACCGATCAGTTGGGCTTGGAAACTCACGCCACCCAGGCCACCAAAAGACTGCAAACCAAAAATACCTGCGGCAATACCGCCCCAAGCGCCACAGATGCCATGCAATGGCCAAACCCCCAGCACATCATCAATTTGCCATTTGTTTTGCGTGAGCGTGAACATGACCACAAACAAAGCACCCGCTACCGCTCCCGCAGCCAAAGCGCCAAAGGGGTGCATGAGGTCAGAGCCTGCACACACGGCCACCAAGCCCGCCAAAGGACCATTGTGAACAAAGCCTGGGTCGTTTTTACCCAGCAACAAAGCCGCCAAAGTGCCGCCCACCATGGCCATCAAAGAATTGACCGCCACCAAACCTGAAATCTTGTCGAGTGTTTGTGCGCTCATGACATTGAACCCGAACCAGCCGACGATCAAGATCCAAGCGCCCAAAGCCAAGAAAGGAATATTCGAAGGTGGGTGCGCAGAGATAGCCCCATCTTTGCGGTATCGGTTGTAGCGCGCACCCAGCAGCAGAACGGCTGGTAAAGCAATCCATCCACCCATGGCGTGCACCACCACAGAGCCCGCAAAATCATGAAACTCTTCACCTGTAGTAGCCTTGATCCAGGCTTGAACACCAAAGTGCTGGTTCCACACAATGCCTTCGAAGAAAGGGTAAACAAAACCCACGAGACAGGCCGTGGCGATCAGTTGTGGCCAAAACTTGGCTCGCTCGGCAATGCCCCCAGACACAATGGCTGGAATGGCTGCAGCGAAGGTTAGCAAGAAGAAGAATTTGACCAAGTCATAGCCATTTTTGGCAGCCAATTGCTCTGCACCCACAAAAAAGCTGGTGCCATACGCAACGCTGTAGCCCACCACAAAATAAACCACCGTGGACACCGAAAAATCGACCAAAATTTTGACCAAAGCATTAACCTGGTTTTTCTTGCGCACTGTGCCCAACTCTAAAAAGGCAAATCCAGCGTGCATGGCCAGCACCATGATGCCACCCAACAAAATAAAGAGCGCATCCGCGCCCTGTTTTAGTGCTTCCATGTTGATCTCTATTTGTTTTTGAATTAATTTGGTGCACAAAAACCATATTTGTGCGTTTCGCACCAAAATCAAGCAAAAAGCAGGCCTAACCAGATTTGGGGCTTGGCTATGATGCGTCCATGGAAGCTTTTCTCATCTCAACAGGGATCGTTGCCTTGGCTGAAATGGGTGACAAAACTCAACTTTTGTCGCTGGTTTTAGCGGCTCGGTTTCGCAAACCTTGGCCCATTGTGTGGGGCATTTTGGTTGCCACCTTGGTCAACCATGGCTTGGCTGGCGCTCTTGGCAGCTGGGTCACCACACAGCTTGGACCTGAAGCTTTGCGCTGGGTACTGGGCGGCTCCTTTTTGGCCATGGCAGTTTGGATTTTGGTGCCCGACAAGCTAGACAATGAGGCAAACGACAAGGGGCCAAGGTTTGGCGTTTTTGCAACCACCGTGGTGGCCTTCTTCTTTGCCGAGATGGGCGACAAAACACAGGTGGCCACCGTGATGTTGGCCGCTCAATTCAACAGCTGGTTTTGGGTGGTAACCGGCACCACCCTTGGCATGATTCTGGCCAATGCCCCCGTGGTGTGGCTAGGTGACGCCATCACCCGCAAAATTTCACTTAAATGGGTTCACCGAATATCTGCTGTGGTGTTTGCGGTGCTTGGCGGCTTGGCTTTGTGGGGCGGCCCCTCAAATGCAAAAAACCATGAAACGCCTATTGAGGCACCCCAAAAGGTCATCGCCAATGAGGCTGCGCCCGCGAAGCTTTAATGCACCGATAATTGGGCAAACCGCTTTTTTGGGTTAAACCCTTCATGCCATTGATCGCCACGCCTCAGTCGATGTTTTTTGAAGCGCCGCTTGCCTTGCAAAGTGGCGCCACCATCCGCGCCTATCACTTGGCCTACGAAACTTACGGCCAGCTCAACGCCGACAAATCCAATGCCGTTCTCATTTGCCATGCACTCAACGCATCGCACCATGTGGCCGGCATTTACGAAGGTCAGGCCAAAAGTGAAGGCTGGTGGGACAACATGATTGGCCCCGGCAAGCCGGTCGATACCAATCGATTTTTTGTCATTGGCGTCAACAACCTGGGCTCTTGCTTTGGCTCTACCGGCCCCATGCATGCACACCCTGACACCGGTGAAATTTATGGCGCCGATTTTCCGGTTGTCACGGTCGAAGACTGGGTCGATGCGCAGGCCAGGCTGCTAGATGCTTTGGGCATTCAAACTTTAGCAGCCGTCATGGGCGGCAGCTTGGGTGGTATGCAGGCTTTGTCATGGACATTGCGTTATCCCGATCGCGTGACCCATGCGGTGGTGGTGGCCAGTGCGCCCAACCTCACAGCAGAAAACATCGCCTTCAATGAAGTGGCAAGGCGCGCCATCGTGACCGATCCAGACTTTCATGGCGGCCACTTTTACAAACACGGCGTGGTGCCGCAACGCGGTTTGCGCATTGCCCGCATGATTGGTCACATCACCTATTTGAGCGACGATGTGATGAACGAAAAGTTTGGCCGCGAACTGCGCGATGCCGTGACACACAATGCCACCGGCTACCGCTATTCAACCCAAGATGTTGAGTTTCAAATCGAAAGCTACTTGCGCCATCAGGGCGACAAGTTCAGCGAATACTTTGATGCCAACACCTACCTTTTGATCACTCGCGCGCTTGATTATTTTGATCCCGCTCGCACCTTGGGTGGCAACCTCACCCGTGCATTGTCCAAAGCCACTTGCAAATTTTTATTGGTAAGTTTCACCACCGACTGGCGTTTCTCGCCAGCGCGCAGTCGTGAAATGGTTCGCGCTTTGCTCGACAACAAGCGAGATGTGAGCTACGCAGAAATTGATGCGCCGCATGGTCATGACGCCTTTTTGTTGAACGACGAGCGTTATCTGAATGTGGTGCGCTCTTACTTTGACAACATGGCGCAGGCGCTTCATGCCGGAGGCACCGCATGAGTGAGCATGTCAACTTGAAAGCCATTGCGCGATTGGTGCCCGAAGGTTCGCGGGTCTTGGACCTGGGCTGTGGCGATGGTGCCTTGCTAGATTATTTGCAAAAAAACCGCGCCTGCTCAGGCTATGGCGTTGAGATTGACGACCTCAATATTCAAGCGTGTGTCAAACGCGGCGTCAATGTCATTCAGTTGAATTTGGATGAAGGCCTCAGCATGTTTGCAGACCAATCCTTTGATGTGGTTTTGCAAATTGACACCCTTCAACATTTGCGCAATGCTGAAGTGATGCTGCGCGAGACGGTTCGTGTAGGCCGCACAGGTATTTTGGCGTTTCCAAATTTTGCGCACTGGCCCAACCGCCTAAGCATTTTGAAAGGCCGGATGCCCGTCACCAAACGATTGCCTTTCCAGTGGTACGACACGCCCAACATTCGAGTTGGCACCTTTGCCGATTTCGCTCAACTGGCCTTGCAAAATCATTTGAAAATCATCGATAGCTTTGGTTTGCAAGAAGGCCAAGAGGTCAGGTCTTGGCCCAACCTGATGGCAGGCACCGCTGTCTTCAAATTGCAACGCTAATTTGCTCACCAAACCCTCTTCAGAAAGAACACCATGTCGCTCCCTCACACCATGCATTTTGTTGACCATGGCACCGGCGGAGGACCAGAGGTTTTAAAGCCCAGTACCTGCGCAACACCCACGCTCAAAGCGGGTGAAGTCTTGGTCAAAGTTGCATACGCTGGCGTCAATCGCCCAGACTGTTTGCAACGCAGCGGCCGTTACCCGCCGCCGCCTGGCGCTTCAACCATCGCTGGCCTCGAGGTTTCAGGTGAAGTGGTGGCCTTGGGGGAGGGCGTGACCCAATGGCGTTTGGGCGACAAGCTGTGCGCTCTCACCAATGGCGGCGCTTATGCAGAGTTTGTGGCAGTGCCTGAAGGTCAGGCCTTGCCCATTCCCAAAGGCTTTTCGATGTTGCAGGCAGCGGCATTGCCTGAAAACTTTTTCACCGTTTGGACCAATGTTTTTCAACGTGGAAAATTGAAATCGGGCGAGACCATTTTGGTTCATGGCGGCTCTTCTGGCATTGGCTTAACGGCCATTCAACTGGCCCATGCTTTTGATGCCAAAGTATTTTGCACCGTTGGCAATTCAGACAAAGTGGCTGCCTGCTTGAAAGCGGGTGCGCACACAGCCATCAATTACAACACCCAAGATTTTGTAGAAGAAGTGCTCCAACTCACTGAGCAAAAAGGTGTCAATGCCATTTTGGACATGGTGGGTGGCAGCTACATGCAACGCAATTTGCGTGCACTGGCCATTGAAGGCCGCTTGTTGCAAATTGCCTTCTTGCAGCCCTCCAAGGTTGAAGTCGATTGGGTCTCCCTCATGACCAAACGCCTCACGTTCACGGGCTCCACCTTGCGACCACGCAGCGCACAAGACAAGGCGCAAATTGCGTCCGAGTTGCATGCGCAAGTTTGGCCCTTGCTGGAGGCAGGCAAGGTGAAGCCCATCATTCACCAAGTTTTCGATTTGAAAGACGCCGCTCAAGCGCACGCGCTCATGGAGACGTCACAACACATCGGAAAAATCATGCTCACGGTTGCAGGAGAGTAAATTCATGTCGTCCCATTTATCAGTTGGCGTCATTGGCTTAGGTGCCATGGGCATGGGCATGGCGCAATCTTTGCGCCGTGCAGGGCATGTTGTGAATGTGTTTGATGTTCGCTCTGAAGTCGCGCAGAAGTTTGCTGCAGAAGGCGGCTTGGCATGCGCTTCTTTAGAAGCCATTGCAGCAGCCTCTGACGTTTTGATCTCAGTGGTTGTCAATGCGGTACAAACCGAGTCTGTGCTGTTTGGTGATGGCTCGCCACAGTCTGGTTGTGCGCATCACCTCAAGCCTGGCAGCGTTTTTGTCATGTGCTCTACGGTCGATCCTGCTTTCTCAGTGGCCCTGGAAAAAAAGTTAAACGACAAGGGTCTTCTCTACATTGATGCACCTATTTCTGGTGGCGCGGCCAAAGCAGCCTCTGGTCAAATGACCATGATGACGGCAGGTCGGCCTGATGCCTATGCCAAGGCAGAGCCATTCCTTAACGCCATGGCCGCCAAGGTTTATAAGTTAGGCGACAGCGCGGGCGGAGGCAGCAAAGTCAAAATCATCAATCAATTGCTGGCCGGTGTGCACATTGCCGCTGCCGCAGAAGCCATGGCCTTGGGCCTGCGTGAGGGGGTTGATCCCGACGCACTTTATGAAGTGATCACGCACAGCGCCGGCAACAGTTGGATGTTTGAAAATCGCATGGCTCACGTGCTGGCTGCTGACTACACGCCCTTGTCTGCGGTCGATATTTTTGTCAAAGACTTGGGGCTGGTATTGGACATGGCACGCGCCAGCAAATTCCCGCTGCCTCTTTCTAGTACGGCGCATCAAATGTTCATGCAGGCAAGCACGGCCGGCTTTGCCAAAGAAGATGACAGCGCTGTGATCAAAATTTTCCCGGGCATCGAATTGCCAAAAGCCAAGTAAGCTGCTTTCTCAAGGTTCATCGAATTGCAGTTTGAGCTGAGTCCAAAATAAAAAAGTGAGACAACATGAAACTGGGTTGCATTGCAGACGACTTCACCGGCGCCACCGACTTGGCCAACAACTTGGTCAGATCTGGCATGCGGGTGATGCAGACATTTGGCGTGCCCCAAGCAGCGCTTTCTTCCGATGTCGATGCGGTGGTGGTGGCCTTGAAAACACGCACCATCCCTGCCAGCCAAGCCATTGCCCAATCGCTTGAAGCGCTGCACTGGCTTAAAGCGCAAGGCGCAGAGCAAATTTATTTCAAATACTGCTCGACCTTTGACAGCACACCCGCAGGCAACATCGGCCCCGTCACAGAAGCCTTGATGGGCGCGCTGGATTGCAAATTCACCATTGCCACGCCCGCGTTTCCCGACAACGGCCGCACCGTGTTCAAAGGCTATTTGTTTGCAGGCGCCGTTCTCTTGAATGAAAGCGGCATGCAAAACCATCCGCTCACACCCATGACCGATGCCAATTTGGTGCGCGTCATGCAAGCGCAAACTCAGCGCAAAGTAGGCCTGATCGATCACACAGTGATGGCCAAAGGCACAGCCGCCATCAGCGCAAAAATCGAACAGCTGCAAGCCGATGGTGTGGGTGTGGCCATTGTGGATGCCACCAGCAATGAAGATTTGAAAACCCTTGGTCCCGCCTTGAAAAATATGCCATTGCTGACCGCCGGTTCTGGCGTCGCCATTGGCTTGCCTGCCAACTGGAATTTGCAGGCATCGGCGCAGGCCGCCGCACTGCCCAAAGCCACAGGCTATCAAGCCATTGTCTCTGGCAGCTGCTCCATTGCCACGCAAGGGCAAGTGGCGCATTACCAAAGCTTGGGCTTGCCCAGTTGGCAATTCAAACCTTTAAGTTGGTCTCACCACGATGTGCCCGCGCAAATCAAATCAGAGGTGGCGCAAGCGCTGGCTTGGGCGCAGCCATTGTTAAGTAAAGGGCCTGTGCTCATTTATGCCACCACCGATGCCGACACTTTGCAAAAAGTACAGGCTCAGTTTGGGCGCGAACAGGCGGGCGAATGGATGGAGTCTGCGTTGGCGCAAGTCAGCGCAGGCTTGTTGCAAATGGGCGTGAAGCAGTGGGTCATTGCTGGCGGTGAAACTTCCGGCGCCTGCGTTCAAGCTTTGAATATTTCGCAAATGCAAATTGGCCCTCAAATTGACCCCGGCGTGCCATGGTGTTTTGCCCCGCAACATGCGGCGGGTCACCTCACGCTCAAGTCAGGCAACTTTGGAACCCCCGACTTCTTTACCAAAGCCTTGAAGCACTTGTCGGAGGCTTCAGCATGAGGGGTCAACACCATCAAATTCCTCACCTCACCGAAGCTCAAGCCCGCGAAGAGATTTGCCGTGTTGGACAAAGCTTGTTTGACAGAGGCTATGTGCATGCCACTGCGGGCAACATCAGTGTGCGACTTGAGCATGGCTTTTTGATCACGCCCACCGATGCGTGTTTGGGCTACTTAGAACCCGCCGACTTGGCGCTGTTAGATGCACAGGGCCAGCAATTGAGTGGCAAGCGCGCCAGCAAAACCATGGCACTGCATCGCAAAATTTATGAGGCCACAGACCATGCGCCTGGCAGTTGGCCTGCGCAATGCGTGATTCACACACACAGCACACATTGTGTGTCATTGAGTTTGCATGCCAAAGGCCACGAACTGTTGCCACCCATCACGCCCTACTTTGTCATGAAAGTAGGCCACGTGCCATTGATTCCCTATTTTCGGCCCGGCGACCCCTTGGCGGCCGATGCCGTTGCCGATGCCATTCTCTTCTACGCCAAGCAAGACACGCCCATCCGCGCTGTGATGTTGTCCAAGCTAGGCCCCAATGTTTGGCATCAAGATTTGAGCAGCGCCATGGCTGCACTTGAAGAGCTAGAAGAAACCGCCAAGCTTGTGCAATTGGCGCAACCCGACTCACTCGAAATTTTGTCAGATGCGCAGATTGATGAACTGCGTCAAGTTTTTGATGCGGCTTGGTGATCTCTGCTGCCGCTTTGTAGCTTCATTTTTGCAATCGCCTTCCCTTCGACACCTGAAAGTTGAACATGCCTCAATTTGCCGCCAATCTTTCCATGATGTACCCCGACATGGATTTCCTAGATCGCTTCGAAGCCGCGGCCAAAGATGGCTTCAAGGCCGTTGAGTATTTGTTCCCCTATGCCTATGCTGCTGAGGAATTGGCGGCTCGACTCAAAGGCAATGGTCTTCAACAGGTTTTGTTCAACATGCCGCCAGGTGGCATTGACGATGCCAGCACATTGAGCGCGTGGGAAAAGGGCGATCGCGGTACAGCTTGCTCACCCGGCCGTGAAGCCGAATACAAAGCAGGCGTGACACGCGCCATGCGTTATGCAGAGACCTTGGGCTGCCCTCGCATTCACTCCATGGCAGGTGTGTTGCCCGCTGGCGTTTCGCGCGAGCAAGCCCAAAGCACCTTGGTGGCCAATTTGAAGTGGGCTTGCCATCAAATGCAGCCGCATGGCATTGACGTTTTACTAGAGCCCATAAATTTGCGCGGTATCCCAGGATTTTTTTTCAACCGCCAAGACCACGCTCACGAAATAGTGGCCCAAGTGAACGAGCCCAATTTGAAAATTCAAATGGACTTGTTTCACTGCCAAATTGTGGAGGGCGATGTCACCACCAAGTTAGAGCGCTACTTACCAACTGGCAAAGTAGGTCACCTTCAAATTGCCGATGTGCCACTGCGTCACGAACCAGGCACAGGTGAGTTAAATTGGCCTTATCTGTTTGACTTGATCGATCGTCTGTCTGCAGAATGTGGCTGGAAAGGATGGATCGGTTGTGAGTACATTCCTGCAGACACCTCGTCTGGCGGCACTTCTCGCGGCTTGTCTTGGCTGAAATCAAACTGAATTTTTGGAGATCATCATGAATGCACCCATTCACAAAGAACTGCCTGCACACCTCTTGAATGCTGAGAAAGCTTTGCGCGATGTCACGCAATCGTGGGACGCCAGCATTTTGAAAGAACTCACCCAGTACATTGAGATTCCAGCCAAGTCGCCCTCCTTTGACAGCAACTGGGAAGCCAACGGTTATCTCGATACCGTGCTCAGACAAACAGCAGAATGGATTGAGGCGCAAAAGGTAGCGGGCCTTCGCTTGGAAATTTTGCGCTTGCCTGGCCGCACACCTGTTTTGTTTTTTGACATTCCCGCCACGCGTGCTGCGTCGGAAGGTTCGGGTCAAACGGTGCTGATGTATGGCCACTTAGACAAGCAACCAGAGTTCAGTGGCTGGCGCAATGACTTAGGTCCATGGACGCCCAAGTATGAAAACGGCAAGCTGTATGGCCGCGGCGGCGCCGACGATGGCTATGCCGCCTACGCCAGCATCGCGGCGGTACAGGCTCTGAAAAATCAAAACACGCCACACCCTCGCATTGTGGGCTTGATTGAAACCTGTGAAGAGTCTGGCTCCTACGATTTATTGCCTTACATCGATTCTCTGCGCCCTCGCTTGGGCGATGTGGGCTTGGTCATTTGTTTAGACAGTGGTGCAGGCAACTACGATCAGCTTTGGCTGACCACCAGTTTGCGCGGCATGGCCAGCGGCACTTTGAAGGTTGAAATTTTGACAGAAGGCATTCACTCGGGTGATGCCTCTGGCTTGGTGCCCTCTAGCTTTCGCATCATGCGCCAAGTTCTCGATCGTTTAGAGGACAGCAAGTCAGGGCGTCTTTTGCCAGCCAGCTTCCACTGCGAAGTGCCTGCCGATCGACTGGCACAGGCCAAAGCCACGGCCAGCATTTTGGGCGAAGAAATTTACAAGCGCTTTCCTTGGGCACACTACGACTGCGGGGGCTCCACCACCTTTGCCTTGCCCACCACCACCGATCCTTTGCAAGCTTTGCTCAATCGCACCTGGACACCCACATTGAGTGTGACGGGCGCAGAAGGCTTTCCCACTTTAGAAAATGCCGGCAATGTGCTGCGGCCCTATACCGCCTTCAAGCTCAGCCTGCGTCTACCGCCTTTGGTGGATGCAGCTCAAGCAGTTGCAGAGATGAAAGCATTGCTCGAAGACAACGCGCCCTATCAAGCGCGGGTGACATTTGAGTCCAAAGGTGGCGCCACGGGCTGGAATGCGCCAAGTAGCACACCTTGGTTTGAAAACGCCCTGCAAAGCGCCAGCCAATCGCACTTTGGCGCCTCTGTGGGCTATATCGGACAAGGCGGCACCATTCCGCTCATGAACATGTTGAGCCAAGGCTTTCCGACGGCGCAAATGATGGTCTGCGGTGTGTTGGGTCCAAAGAGCAACGCCCACGGCCCCAACGAATTTTTGCATGTGCCTTATGCCAAAAAGTTGACGGCCTCGGTGGCCGAGGTCATGGCATCAATGCCCTGAAATTGAGTCCCTCAAATGTGATGTCAGGCTGCGGTCTGGTTCTTGCGAACCCAGACCAGCCACATCAAGGCAATGCCAGTAAGTGCCACCGGCACCACCGAGCCATAGTTCAGCCATGTCCAGCCTTGCGTGGTCACCAAAGCGCCCGAGGCAAACGAGGTGATGGCCATGGTGGCAAACACACAGAAATTGATGGCGGCTTGACCGCGGTCTTTCTCTTCAGGCCGCCAAGCTGTCATGGCAAGGGTGGTGCTGCCTGTAAAAACAAAGTTCCAACCGACGCCCAGAATAAACAAGGCCAACACAAATTGATGCAAGTCAGTGCCCGAGAGGGCGATACCGATGCAGACAAAATTCAGCAGCACACCCACCGCCATGATTTGCAGGACACCAAATTTCTTGATCAGGTGACCTGTGAAAAAACCAGGCGCAAACATGCCAATGACGTGCCACTCTAAAACCAAGGCCGCATCGCTGAACGGATAGCCACACACCTGCATGGCCAGCGGTGTGGCGGCCATCAACAAATTCATCACACCAAAGCTGAGCGCTGCAGCGGCTGCAGACACAATGAACACCGGCTGTTTCATGATCTCGCGCAAGGGGCGACCTTCGGAGCTACCGCTGACTTTCTCAACGAGCGGCGGGAACTTCACAAAATGCATCAGCACCATGCCCAAAACAGCCACAGCGGTAAGTGCCACGTAGGCACCCATGAAGGGCGTTTCAAACCAGCCTTTGCTTTGAGAGGCCAAATTGGGACCCACGATGGCGCCAATCAGGCCCCCGGCCATCACCCATGAAACGGCCTTCTCTTTGAAAGAAGCTTCTGCCAACTCGGCAGCGGCAAATCGGTAAAGCTGTCCATTGGCACTGTAATAACCAGCCACCATGGTGGCCATCACCAGCAGTTCAAAGTTGTGCGTGTGCGCTGCATAAGCGCACAAAATGGCAGACAACAAGCCCACCAACAAACCCAACTGAAATGAAACCCTGCGGCCCCACTTGGCTTGTGACTTGGCCACCAAGCCCGTTGACAAAGCGCCGCCCACCACATACCCCATGACCGGCAGTGTGGCCATCCACCCCACGGGTGCCAGGCTTAAACCCACCAAACCATTGATGGCAATGAAGGTGACGTTGTTGGTGAGAAACAAGCCTTGGCACAAGGCCAGAAAAAAGAGGTTGGAGTTCATACACCTGAGTGTATCTACTGCAAGCACCCCACAGCAGACAAAACGGCGACAGGGGCTGTTTCCGCGCGCAACACCCTGTTCCCTAAGCTCACAGGCAGAAAGCCAGCAGCGATGGCTTGTGCCTCCTCCGCTGGACTCAAGCCACCCTCTGGCCCACTCAACACAATGATCTCTGTTGGCCGGGTGGCGTCATGGTCATGGGTGGATCGAATGGTTTGAATCATTTCATGAAGCAAGCGGGTGCCAGGCGATAAAGACAAAACCCAGCGAGCCGCTTGTGATGGTGCTTGTGCGGCCGACAACTGCTCAAGGGCTTGCTCCAGCGTCCTTGCTTGGCCAACTTGCAAAACTCGATTGCGGCCACACTGCTCACTTGAGGCCACGGCAATGGCTTGCCAATGCGCTAATTTTTTGTCTGCACGCTCACCCTTGAGTTTCAACACACTGCGCTCAGCAGTGATGGGCAGCAGTGTGGCGGCGCCCAGCTCGGTGGCTTTTTCAAGCAACCAATCCATGCGCTCATTGGCCGTGATGCCAGACCACAAATGAACTTGAATGCTGAGCTCACGCTCAACGGGGTGGTGTTCACCCACGCGCACCGACACTTCGCTTCGACCCATGTGCATTACAACGGCCTTGAACTCTCCGCCCTGGCCATTGAAAAGAGTGATCTCATCGTTGGGCTGCAGCCTGAGAACTTGCACGTGCCTGGCCGTTCCAGCAGGCAAGCTCAATTCGGCACCGGTATCGAGCGCAGATGGACAGTAAAAGCGTGGCAGATTTGACATCAATGGCTCACCTGAAGTGCTTACATGCGCCCAAACGCAAAACCCGTCACACCATCCTGGCCTTCAACCTCTTCAATCAGGCGCAGCAGGGGTCTGAGTTCAATGTACCTGGCGGCCGTTGCACGAATATAGGCAATGAAGCGTGGTGCATCGGCCAAGTATTTTTCTTTCCCATCACGCAACGTCAGGCGCGCAAAAATACCAGCTACTTTCAAATGACGTTGCAAACCCATCCACTCCACGGCACGGTAAAAAGCACCAAAGTCTTGGTGCCAATCTTCATAATTGAGAAGGCCCACTTTGCGCGCTTTCTCCCAGTAACGGATGGTGACGTCGAGTACAAAATCTTCTTCCCACGTGAGAAAGGCGTCGCGCATCAAGCTGGCTACGTCGTAGGTGACGGGGCCATACACAGCGTCCTGAAAATCCAACACGCCCAAAGCAGCCTCAGCGCCTGTGGGCATCATCAAATTGCGCGGCATGAAATCGCGGTGGACAAACACCGAGGGGCTGGCCAAGTTATGCGCCACCAGCATTTTGAAGGTGCTGTCCAAGGTGCTGCGCATCTTGCCTTGAACTTCCAATTGACGGTGCTTCGTCAGGTACCAGTCTGGAAACAAACTGAGCTCTCTTTGCAGCAGGGCCTCATCGTAGGGCGGCAATACACCAGGCTTGGAAGACAACTGCCAATCAATGAGCGCATCGATGGCTTGCATGTAAAGCGCGTGATTGGCTTGCGGATTGTTCGCATCGATGGCCGACATCATGGTGCGATCGCCCAAGTCTGTGAGCAGCATGAAGCCTTGCGGCGCGTCCCACGCCAAAACCTCGGGGGCTTTCAGCCCCGCCAGCTTCATGAGTTGGGCGACCTTGACAAAGGGTTCACAATTTTCTTTGTCGGGCGGCGCGTCCATCACGATCAGGCTGGCACCCGAAATTGTGTTGACACGCAAATAACGTCTGAAACTGGCATCGGCCGACGCAATTCGCAAGCTTTCAGGCATCAGGCCATGCGTGGTGGCCAATTCAGAAAGCCATTTTTCACAAGCCGTCTGGCGCTGCGGGTCTGCCCAGACCACATTTGAAATTTGTTCAGAATTCAAGTTCTTGTTCCAAGTCAAAACACCCAGAGATGCTACCCGACCTCTTGTAGAAGTCACGCAAGGCAGCACTCATGGATAATCCATTCTACAAACACCCGACAACCTGGACGACAGCCCTTTGCAGAACCGCCCCTCATTTCAGACAGCCCAGCTTGTTCAAGCCCTGAGCTTGGGCGGCCTGTTGCTGTGCCAAGTGCCTAGCTTGGCCCAAGGAAATGGCGAGCTACCCGTAAGTGCAGCATCTGAAAAAGCATCAAGCCAACCAGCATTGATCCTTCAAAACAGCCTTCGCTTGGAAGAAAAAATATCAGAGATTGAGCGCAAGCAGTCGCCCTTGTTTGTATCAGGCCAGCGCTTGCTTGGACGACCCGATCTAGACTTGGTCATTGACGGAGGCGCCTTGCTTCGCAAACAGGGCCTGACAGTGAGGGCGCAGCGGATTGAATACGACCAGTCTCAGAACACCCTGAGTGCAGAGGGCGGCGTGAAGATCACGCGAGAAGGCAATACCTTCCAAGGCCCTTCTTTGAGTTTGCAAGCAGACTCTTTTCAAGGCAAGTTTTTAAAACCTGAATACACGCTGCTCAAAGGTGGCGGGCATGGTGAGGCCTCAGAAATAGAGTTTGTTGACGCGCAGCGCGCCATCATCCGCAATGCCACTTACACCACCTGTAGCCGCATTCAAGGCCCCAGTTGGCTGCCCGAATGGATTTTGAAAGCGGCCAGCCTGCAAATCAATGAAGAAGACAACAGCGTTCAGGCCAAAGACCTGCAACTTCGCTTCAAAAATGTACCCATCTTGGCTGCGCCCTCTCTCACTTTTCCGCTCAACAATGAACGCCAATCTGGGTTTTTGGCCCCTCTGGTTGGCATTGATACTGTCAGCGGCATTGAATTAACTTCGCCTTACTACTGGAATATTGCACCCAACCGAGATGCCACACTCAGCACCACCCTCATGAGCAAACGGGGCGTGGCTCTCGATTCTGAATTCCGCTATCTTGAGACCGACAGCCAAGGCCAAGTGCGCTTGAACCTCATGCCCAATGACTCCTTGAGACAACAATCTCGTTGGGGCGTGTCGGCGCAGCATTCGGGTGGCATTGAGACGGGCAACTCGGTGTTGGGCCGCCTGGGTGTCAATGTCAATTTGAACAGGGTCAGCGATGACAATTACTGGCGAGACTTTCCGCGCTCTGGTTTGTCACTGACCCAGCGATTGTTGCCTGCCTCAGGTAGCTTGCATTGGGCACAAGGCGACTGGTCCATGATGACCCGTGTGCAGCAATTCCAAACCCTGCAGGACGTCAGCTCCCCCATCACGCCGCCTTATGATCGATCGCCTCAAATTGTGGCTCAATACAACAAGTGGGACTTGAATGGCTTTGATGTCGGATTCACGGCCGACACCACCCGTTTTGAAGCCGATTACAGCCGCATCCCTGGGGGTAGTCGCACCGTTTTGAGAAATGGTCAGCGCAGTTTTGCAGTTGCACAAGTCAGCCATCCCTGGCGCAAACCTTGGGGATTTGTGGTTCCCAAAATTCAATTGCACGGCACTCGCTATCAATTAGACACCGCACTTGACAATGGTCAACTTGATGCCAATCGCTTGTTGCCTACTTACAGCCTTGACACGGGTTTGATTTACGAACGCGACGCTGCCTACTTTGGCCGGCAGCTTCGGCAAACGCTTGAGCCTCGCGCTTTTTTTGTGCGCACACCTTATAAAGACCAAAGTCTGCTGCCCAGCTATGACAGTGGCGTCACCGACTTCAATCTGACCACCATTTACGCCGAGAACCCTTATGTGGGCCAAGACAGAATTGCCGACTCCAATTTGGTCACGCTGGGTGTCAACAGCCGTTTCTTTGATGCCAATAGCGGCGCAGAATTGGCTCGCTTGGGCATCGCCCAAAGGTATCGCTTTTCAGACCAATTGGTGCGCTTACCAGGCGAGTTGCCCGTTGCGTCGGGCTTCAGTGACATCTTGTTAGGGGCAGGGGTCCGCTGGGACAGCCGTTGGAGTGTTGACTCGACCCTTCAATTTGACGCCCAAACCCACCGCACCACACGCACCACACTCACCACGCGCTTCAACCCCACCCCCTATCGGGTGTTCAATACAGCTTACCGACTCTCGCGCGATCAAAGTGAGCAAATTGATGTGGGGTGGCAATGGCCGCTGCGCGATTTCACCTTTGAGCGCGGCAACCCTGCCGAAGGCAACCCCTACCTCACTCCCGGTCAGGGCTTGGGCGCCGATCGTTGGTACAGTGTAGGACGCATGAACTTCAGCCTGAAGGACCGAAAAATGGTCGATACTTTGTTGGGCTTTGAATATGATGCAGGTTGTTGGCTCGGCCGCGTGGTTTATGAACGCCTGCAAAGCACCACCACCACGTCTCGAAGTCGCATTTTGTTTCAACTTGAATTTGTAGGATTGGCTCGCGTTGGCTCTAGTCCGTTGAAGACATTGCGCGACAATATCCCCCGTTATCAATATCTTCGCGAAGATTTGGCGCCCACCAGCAGATTCAACTCCTATGACTAATTTATTTGCTCTGAATTCCACTCACGTTCTCGCTGGCATCCGCGCACTCTTGAGCGTTGGAAAACCATTTGAAAAGAAGCGAAATTTGGGTGTTACCCTCGCGTTGTGCACTGCGCTTGCAGTTCCTGGCTGGGCTCAAGCGCAAAGCAATGTGCAAGCTAGGCCTGCAGACTACATTGTGGCCGTGGTCAATTCAGAGCCCATCACCAACAAAGAAGTGCAAAACCTCAAGCTGCGCTTGCAAAAACAATTGCCGCCTGGCGCGCCCAGCCTCAGCCCTCAAGCTTTAACGCAACAAGCGCTCGATCAATTGATCAATGAAAGAGCTCAGTTGCAACAAGCACAAGAAAACGGTATTCGCGTTGATGACAATGAGGTAGAACAAACAGCGTTAAGCATTGCTCGACAAAACCAAATTTCGATAGAAGATCTTTATAAACGTCTTGCTATAGATGGTGTGAGCGTGTCTGGCTTTCGCGATCAATTGCGCAAACAACTCATCATCAGCCGTTTGCGAGAACGTGATGTCGACAACAGAGCCCGCGTTTCCGACGCTGAAGTCGAGCAACAAATTCAAAGTGAACAAGCCGGTCAGGCTGGCTCGGCCAGGCCCATTGATTTGAACTTGGCCATGATTTTGATTGCTGTTCCCGAAAACAGTTCTGACAAAGAAGTGGCTGAATTGAAAGTCAAAGCGCAGCAGGTTGCGCAACGCGCCAAAGCTGGCGAAAGCTTTGCAGCGCTGGCGCTTTCATTTTCACAAGCCTTGGACAGAGGTGCCAATGGTGGTGAGATGGGCTTGCGGGCTGCCGATCGTTACCCCAGCCTGTTTGTTGAAAGCACACAAAATCTCAGGCCAGGAGAAATTTCAGAGCCCGTTCAATCTGGCGCAGGTTTTCACATTTTGAAGGTTTTAGACAAGAAGCAAAGCGAGATGAGCAGCGCCATGCTGGTTCAAACTCGCGCTCGACACATCTTGCTGCGCATTGGCAATGAGCTCACTGAAGCGGCTGCAAGAAGCCGTCTTCTCAACTACAAACAACAAATTCAAGCAGGTACAGACTTTGCAACCTTAGCGCGTCAGTTTTCACAAGATGGCAGCGCGAGTGAGGGGGGTGATTTAGGCTGGGCAAGCCCCGGTCAATTTGTGCCAGAGTTTGAACAGGTCATGGCACGCCTGCGCCCTGGACAAGTCTCAGACCCCCTCGTTTCGCGCTTTGGCGTGCACCTGATTCAAGTGATGGAAAGGCGAGAAGCACCCATGACCGTGCGTGAGCAACGCGAAATGGTGCGCAATCAATTGCGTGAAAAAAAATTAGAAGAGTTGTACGCCAATTGGGTGACCGAGCTGCGTGGCCGCGCCTACGTTGAGTTGCGCGAACCACCTCAATGAAGCACATCCCACGCAAGCGCTTCGGCCAACACTTTTTATCCGACGGCGGCATCATTGATGGCATTGTCGATGCCATTCATCCGCAAGCCGGTCAAGCCATGGTTGAAATTGGGCCGGGTCTTGCCGCGCTCACGCAACCCTTGGTTGAACGCTTGGGTCACCTGACGGTCATTGAGCTCGATCGTGACTTGGCGCTTCGCCTTCGACTTCACAAGCAATTGACCGTGGTCGAATCGGATGTTCTGCGTGTCGACTTTACGGCTTTGGCGGCTGGGCAAAAAATCAGGGTAGTGGGCAACTTGCCTTACAACATTTCCACCCCTATTTTGTTTCACCTGCTCGCACACGTGAATGCCATTGAAGATCAACACTTCATGCTTCAAAAAGAAGTCATTGATCGGATGGTGGCTGCACCAGCAACTTCTGACTATGGCCGCTTGTCGGTCATGTTGCAGTGGCGCTATGCCATGGAGAATGTGCTGTTTGTACCGCCCGAAAGTTTTGATCCACCGCCGCGAGTTGACAGTGCGGTGGTGCGCATGGTGCCTCACGCAGAGCCAGCCAACATCG
This sequence comes from Limnohabitans sp. MMS-10A-178, assembly GCF_003063375.1. Lineage (GTDB taxonomy): Bacteria > Pseudomonadota > Gammaproteobacteria > Burkholderiales > Burkholderiaceae_C > Limnohabitans_A. The sequence continues at coordinate 213,938 of NZ_NERY01000001.1, forward strand.
ATGTCAAGCTCCTAGAAAAAATGGTGCAAGTGGCGTTCAGCCAACGTCGCAAGTTGTTGCGCCACACTTTGGGCGCGTGGCTCACTGAAAGAAATTTTGCGGGCCACTTTGATGTGCAGCGGCGTGCAGAAGAGGTAAGCGTTCAAGAGTACCTGCAACTGGCAATAGCTTTGAACACTGAAATTTGAATGAAAAAAAGTGCAAGGGCAATGAAGCCTTTGCACTTTTTGAAACTGCGCTAGCAGCTTGTGAATGGGTCAGGCAGCTGCGAGCCAATAACCTGCATTGAATGGGCTGCTCATGCGCAGCGCCAATGGCGATACATCGACCAATTTGTCGGTTGGCATTTTCTCGCCCTCTTCAGTGACCATCTCTACGCCGTCTGCATCCAACTCTGGGGTGACATCAGCCAGCTTTTCAGAGCCCGCTGTTGCAGCACGCGCCACTGAGAAAGAATAAAAGCAGCGGAAGGGCACTTTGCGATCGCCCCAATAGTCGGCGGTGTCGCGGAAAATGTCGAGCAACTGTTCGCGAGCTTCTTTATCAAACTTGGAGTTGGCAGGAATATGCTCCAACACCACAACAAAGCCAGGCTGCGGGCCAGACTTGTGAAGGGGGTCGGTCATGCTGTCGTAGAGCGCGTCAAAGTTTTTACCGAAGTGCGAAGGCAGCGTGAACTGGGCTGCGATCAAATCGAGCACGTCTTGTTTGCTTTGCGCCTTCGACAAATTGGCGTACAAAAAGTGTTGACCCAAACCGCCTGCCGCTTCCTGCAAATCGCTCACGCGAAAAGCACGAATTGACTGGACGATGTTTGCACGTACACCCTTTAAAGGTGTTTCTTGGTCCTGCCGAATTGGCTTGTCCATCGCCGTTCTCACTCTCTAATTTTTAAAACCAGCCTTTTGGGCTTTTGTTTGACACATTGCGAATGCTCTTTTAAGAACACTCTTCACTTCGTTCATGACCTACTGTGGCTTGACGCTTTTTTAAGGCGTATTCACAATTTCCCGAAAACTTGCGTAATGGTCTTGCGTGTAAAAACACTTTTTGGGCAAGCGGGGCTCATCCCCTCCACACACAATTCTTCGAGCGCCACGGGTTTTTTCACCTGGGGTTCTGACGGTGTATTCGCGATAAAAACCGCGGCTCGCTGGAGGCAAAAGCCGTTCACGATTGCCAAAAACAACCCCATCTTTTTCGTAACGAAACGGCCCACCCTGGCGGATGAGCAGATAGGTTTCTTGGCCCTCTTTGGGCAAGTCCTGTAAAGCGATGGGTGCTGTAACAACTGCTTCGGAAACTGATTTTGCCTGCACCAAATTAGTGCAAGACGCAAAAAAGAGCCCTAAACAGACGGCAATCCCAGCAAAACCAAGCGTTTTTGAGCGCATGTCATTCCTGTGAAATTAAGCCGCACACCCACTGACAACCTTCAAAATCCACGGGTAAACCCCGAAATTCGAAGGCGCTAGTGTGCCGCAATGTGCTAAAAAAAGCAAGTACTTTCCCCAAGGCTGGGGATTTTCTCGCAGAAATTATCGAACAGCGTTGGCGTCGGCGACGGTCAGCGCCGTCATGTTCACAATTCGACGCACCGTGGCACTGGGCGTGAGGATGTGAACTGGTTTGGCAGCTCCCAGCAAAACGGGGCCAATGGCAATGTTGCCACCTGCTGCCGTTTTGAGCAGGTTGTAAGAAATATTGGCCGCATCGATATTGGGCAAGACCAATAAATTGGCGTCGCCTTGCAATGTGCCATTTGGCATTTGTAAGGCGCGGGCATGGCCATCTAGGGCAATGTCGCCATGCATTTCACCATCGACCTCTAGCCACGGTGCATCTTTCTGCAGCAAGGCCAAAGTGTTACGCATTTTCACGGCACTCGGTTCATTGGATGTACCAAAGTTGGAGTGCGACAACAAAGCCACCTTGGGTCGAATGCCAAAGCGCTGCATTTCATGGGCAGCCATGACCGTGATTTCCGCCAATTGCTCTGCACTGGGGTCGTAATTGACATGCGTATCGACCAAGAAAACTTGGCGGTTGGGCAACATCAAACCGTTCATGCATGCGAAAGTGTTCACGCCAGCGCGCTTGCCGATCACTTGTTCTATGTAGGGCAGATGCGTAGCGTTGGTGCCCCAAGTGCCGCAGATCAGGCCATCTACATCGTCTTTGTGCAGAAGCATGGCGCCAATCAATGACAAGCGGCGGCGCATTTCAATTTTGGCAACCTGCACCGTAATGCCCTTGCGCTCCGTCATGCGATGGTAGGTTTGCCAGAAGTCACGATAGCGGTGATCGTCCTCGACATTGACCACTTCGTAATCCAAGCCTTCTTTCAATCGCAAGCCGAATTTGACAATGCGCTCGGCAATCACGGCCGGACGGCCGATGAGAGTGGGGCGCGCCAAGCCTTCGTCGGCCACAATTTGTGCTGCGCGCAAGACCCGCTCTTCTTCACCTTCGCTGTAGGCCACACGCTTTTTCAAGCCGCGCTTGGCGGCGGTGTAAATGGGCTTCATGGTGGTGCCAGAGGCATACACAAAGCTTTGCAAACGCTCACGGTAGGCTTCCATGTCGGTGATTGGCCTTGAAGCCACACCACTGTCGGCGGCAGCCTGCGCCACTGCGGGCGCAATTTTGATCATCAAGCGTGGGTCGAAGGGCTTGGGAATGAGGTAGTCCGGCCCAAACACCAGTGGCTGCCCGGCATAAGCCGCTGCCACCACTTCGCTTTGCTCGGCTTGCGCCAAGTCGGCAATGGCATACACCGCTGCAATTTCCATCTCTTGCGTGATGGTGGTTGCACCGCAGTCCAAAGCGCCCCTGAAAATGTAGGGGAAGCACAAAACGTTGTTGACCTGATTTGGGAAGTCAGTACGGCCCGTGGCCATGATGGCGTCATCGCGTACCGCTTTGACATCGTCGGGCAAGATTTCGGGGTTGGGGTTGGCCAATGCAAAGATCAAGGGCTTGGCCGCCATTCTTTTCACCATGTCTTGTTTCAAGACACCACCCGCAGACAAACCCAAGAATACGTCGGCACCGTCAATGGCTTCGGCCAATGTGCGCTGGTCTGTTTTTTGGGAAAACTGAATCTTGTCTTCGTCCATCAATTCTGTGCGGCCTTCGTAAACCAAGCCCGCCAAGTCGGTAACCCAAATGTTTTCCCGGCGAATGCCAAGTTTGAGCAACAAGCCCAAGCAAGCCAATGCTGCCGCTCCCGCGCCTGAAGTGACCAACTTAACTTGGCTTGGGTCTTTGCCCACCACTTTGAGGCCATTCAAAATTGCCGCACCCACTGTGATCGCAGTGCCGTGCTGATCGTCGTGGAAAACGGGAATCTTCATGCGCTCGCGCAATTTGCGCTCGACATAAAAACAATCGGGGGCTTTGATGTCTTCTAGGTTGATACCACCAAAAGTGGGCTCGAGTGCTGCAATGATTTCAACCAGTTTTTCGGGGTCCTTCTCATTGATCTCAATGTCAAACACATCGATGCCAGAGAATTTTTTAAACAAGACGGCTTTGCCCTCCATGACGGGCTTGCTAGCCAAAGGGCCAATGTCGCCCAAGCCTAAAACTGCCGTGCCGTTGGTGACAACGCCCACCAAATTGCCGCGACTGGTGTATTTGAATGCGGCCGCGGGGTCTTTGACAATTTCTTCGCAAGGTGCGGCCACGCCAGGCGTATAAGCCAAGGCCAAGTCGTGCTGATTCACCAACTGCTTGGTGGCACTGACTGCAATTTTTCCAGGTGTGGGGAACTCGTGGTACTCAAGCGCCGCTCGGCGCAATTGAGCGCGGCGCTCTTCAGCATTGACTTTCGCCATGTGTTGTCTCCTTTAGGGCACGAACCGCCCGCTCAACGAGTGAGGGGCTTAAGCTCTGCATCATCCCATTTTAGACGCCAGTTCATTGGCGGCCTTTGTGGAAAGCCGCATACAAAGTAGGCAGACTTTTGACTTCAAAGCAAAAGTGAAACGCAGATGCTGCTGAGCTTGGCCTGCTTAACCGCGCATCAAAGCCTCAATTTCATCGGCTTTTACCGGCACGCCGCGGGTCATCAATTCGCAGCCATTGGCCGTCACAACCGCATCGTCTTCAATGCGAATGCCGATGTTGTGAAAGCGCTCTGGCACACCCGGTGCGGGTCGAACATAAATACCCGGCTCGATGGTCAGTACCATGCCGGGCCGCAAGACCCGACTGGGTCGGTCTTTAATAAGTTCGCCGCTCAAGGGGTCTTTGCGTTCACTGAATGTGCCCACTTCTGAGGGCTCGACATAGCTACCGCAGTCGTGCACATCCATGCCAAGCCAATGGCCTGTGCGGTGCATGTAAAACTGAAAATAATTTCGATTGGCGATCACATCTTGCACATGGCCCACTTTGTTGGCATCCAACAGGCCAACATCTAACATGCCTTGAGCCAAGACCTTCACGGTGGCTTCGTGGGGATCGACAAAACGCGCGCCCTCGCGCGTGGCCGCCACTGCCGCATCTTGAGAGGCCAGCACCAAGTCGTAGAGCTCGCGCTGTGCGGCGCTGAATTTGCCATTGGCAGGAAAGGTTCGCGTGATGTCGCTGGCATAGCCGTCGAGCTCGCAGCCTGCATCAATCAGAACCAAATCACCACTCAAAATAGGCCCCGCATCGGCGCGGTAGTGGAGCACACACGCATTGGCACCACCCGCTACGATGGAGCCATAGGCGGGGTATTGCGAGCCGTGTTGGCGAAACTCGTGCAACAGTTCGGCGTCTAAATGGTATTCACGGACCTCTTGTCCGGCACGCAGCATGGCGGCAGAGCGCTTCATGGCGCGAATGTGTGCGCCAGCACTGATTTGCGAAGCGCGTCGCATGATGTTCAATTCGTGTTCGTCTTTGACCAAGCGCATTTCGTCCAACAGGTCGCACACATCGCGCTGTTGGGTAGGGCACAAAGCGCCATACCTGACCCGAGCACGCACGGCATTCAGGCCGGCTTCAATGCGGGCTGACAAATCGGAGTGGGTTGCAAACGGATACCAAACGGCCGCTTTGTTTTCTAGCAGGGCGGGTAATTTGGCATCCAACACAGCGCTTGGCCAAGCTTCATGGACAGCCAACTGCTTGATTGCGGCATCTGGCCCCAAGCGCACACCATCCCAAATTTCACGCTCCATGTCTTTGGGCTGACAAAACAAAGTTGACCGGCCATCGGCGCTTAAAACCAAACAAGCATTGGGCTCTGTGAAACCCGTTAAGTAATAAAAGTAACTGTCATGCCGGAACAAAAAGTCGCTGTCGCGGTTGCGTTGGCGCTCGGGCGCAGTGGGGATGATGGCAATGCTGTTGGGCGATTGCGCGGCCATGAGGGCTGCCAATTTGGCACGGCGTGCTGCGTACAAGTTGGGGTCAAATGTCATCTTGAGGTCGTTTTCTAGAGGGTGGGTTTTGAATGCGCCGAGTTGGTTTGATTGAGTTCATGCAGGCGCTCTGGTGTGCCAACATCGGTCCAGGCTCCGGTATATAGGCTAGCACTTACTTGCCCGCGATCCATTGCGGATCTTAGCAAGGGCGCCAAAGGCGCTGCTTTTCCTTGAGGATTGCCCAAGGGCATGCCTGTGATGGCCGGGTCGAAAAATTCTTTTTTGTACAAGGCGAATGTGCTGAAAGTGAAGAGGCTAGCAGGCTTTGGCAGATTCAGTGCCAAGCCCTCTTCAGACAAGCCAAAATCGCCTGCTGGATTGTGCGGGGGATTGGGAACCAACCAAATGTGGGCCAATTGAGGGCTGTTCTGAAATGTTGTTTTGTGTTCAACCGAGAATTTGAAATCGGGAGCAAAAATATCGCCTGCCAACACCCAAAATACTGGGGCCAAGGAGGGCAAGGCCCGCACAATACCGCCAGCTGTTTCTAAGGCATAGCCAAAATCTTTGCCCTCATGGGAATACTTTAAACGCACACGGCCAACCTCTGGCAGGTCTGGGTTGAGTCCAAAGTGCGATTCAATTTGCGGGCCCAGCCAAGCCGTGTTGATCAGCATGTCATGCTGCCCCGCCGCCGCCAGCGCTTCCATGTGCCACTGCATGAGGGGTTTGCCGTGTACCAACAGCATGGGTTTGGGCGTATGGTCTGTGAGTGGTCTCATGCGCTCGCCTCGACCTGCTGCTAAAACCATGGCGGTTGCCAAGGTCTCGGCAGACGTGCCGCGCCAATCATTTGCAGCCGATGGCTCTAAATTGGAATCCAAGGTATTCAAACGCATCCCGCTATGTTGCCACGGTGTCGGGCTTGCGGGCACTCTTGGACAGTAAAATATCGGGCTAACTTGTGAAATTGACACGACTATCTTTTTGGAGCCCCCATGGCAATCACCCAACCCGCAGCTCATCAAATGGCCAACGCAATTCGTGCCCTGGCCATGGACGCTGTTCAACAAGCCAATTCGGGTCACCCAGGTGCGCCCATGGGCATGGCCGATATGGCGGTAGCTTTGTGGGGCGAGCATTTGCAACACAACCCCAAAAATCCTCATTGGGCCAACCGAGACCGCTTCGTTTTGTCCAACGGTCATGGCTCCATGCTGATTTATGCCTTGCTGCACCTCACTGGCTACCCTTTGCCCATGACGGAGTTGAAAAACTTCCGCCAGCTGCACAGCAAAACCGCCGGTCACCCCGAAGTTGGCATCACCCCTGGCGTTGAAACCACCACAGGTCCTTTGGGACAAGGCATTACCAATGCCGTAGGCATGGCCTTGGCCGAAAAATTGTTGGCCACCGAATTCAATCAGCCTGGTCACCCCATCGTCGACCATCACACCTATGTGTTCATGGGCGATGGTTGCTTGATGGAAGGCATCAGCCACGAGGCTTGCGCATTGGCGGGTGCATGGAAGCTCAACAAGCTGATCGCCATGTACGACGACAACGGCATCTCCATTGACGGCCAAGTGGCCCCTTGGTTCATTGACAACACCCCTCAGCGATTTGCCGCTTATGGCTGGAATGTGATTGATGCCGTAGACGGGCATGATGCAGCGGCTGTGAGCAAAGCCATTGCCGACGCCAAAAACAGCGCTGACAAGCCCACTCTGATTGTTTGCAAAACATCTATTGGCAAAGGCAGCCCCAACCGCGCCAATACGTCTAAAGCTCACGGCGAACCATTGGGGGCAGAAGAAATCAAACTCACACGCGAAGCATTGGGTTGGACCACCGAGCCCTTCGTCATTCCCAAAGACGTTTATGCCCACTGGGATGCCAAGCAAAGTGGTGCAGCTCGCGAAGCCGAGTGGAACAAAGCGTTTGCCGCCTACAAAGCAGCCCACCCCGCATTGGCCAAAGAGTTTGTACGTCGCATGAAAGGCGACTTGCCCAAGAACTTTGCACAAACAGCTGTCGACGCTGTCATTGCAGCGCACACCAAAGCCGAAACGGTGGCCAGTCGCAAAGCCAGCCAATTGGCTTTGGAAGCTTTCACAGCTGCCTTGCCTGAAATGTTGGGCGGCTCTGCTGACCTCACGGGTTCCAACCTCACCAACACTTCTTCCACGCCTGCACTGCGAATGAACTTGGCAGGCGATGTGGTGAAGAACGACAAAGGCCAAATTGGCCGTCACATCAATTACGGTGTGCGCGAATTTGGCATGGCCGCCATCATGAATGGCGTTACTTTGCACGGTGGCTTCATCCCTTACGGCGGCACCTTCCTCACATTCAGCGATTACTCGCGCAATGCCATCCGCATGGCCGCGCTCATGAAGCAGCGCGTCATTCATGTGTTCACGCACGACTCCATTGGTTTGGGCGAAGACGGCCCCACACACCAGTCTATTGAGCACGCGGCCAGCTTGCGTTTGATTCCTGGCCTTGATGTGTGGCGTCCTGCCGATACCGCAGAGACCACTGTGGCATGGGCCGTGGCTTTGGAAAACAAAGACCGCCCCACAGCTTTGTTGTTGTCACGTCAAAACTTGCCTTACGCACCCAAATCTGATTTGGGCGAAATCAGCCGCGGCGCTTATGTGTTGGCTGAAGCCTCACGCTTGGGCATTAAAAAGACCAAGGCCGTCATCATTGCCACAGGCTCTGAAGTTCAATTGGCGCTGAAAGCCCAAGAGTTGTTGGCCGCTAAAAACATTGGTGTGCGCGTAGTGTCAATGCCCAGCACCACCACCTTCGATCGTCAAACCAGCAGCTACAAATCTGAAGTCTTGCCGGCAGGCTTGCCTCGCGTGGCGGTAGAGATGGGCAGCACCGATGGCTGGTGGAAATATGGTGTGGCCGCAGTGGTGGGTATCGACACCTATGGCGAATCAGCGCCAGCACCTGTGCTCTTTAAACACTTTGGCTTCACGGCAGAAAACGTGGCCGAGACCGTGCAAGCGGCACTGCAGAAGAAATAAATTCAAATAACTTTAAAGGAAATAGATCATGGCGATCAAAGTAGGTATCAACGGTTTTGGCCGCATCGGCCGCATGGTGTTTCGAGCCGCCGTTCAAAATTTTTCTGACATCGAAGTGGTTGGCATCAACGACTTGCTCGAGCCTGACTACTTGGCTTACATGCTCAAGTACGACAGCGTGCACGGCCGCTTCAAAGGTGAAGTGTCTGTCGATGGCAACAACCTGATCGTGAACGGCCGCAAAATCCGTTTGACCCAAGAGCGCGACCCTTCTGCCCTCAAGTGGAACGAAGTCGGTGCCGACATCGTGATCGAGGCCACCGGTTTGTTCTTGGACAAAGCTTCTGCCGAAAAACACTTGGCCGCTGGCGCTAAAAAAGTGCTCATGTCTGCACCTTCCAAAGACGACACCCCCATGTTCGTGTTTGGTGTGAACGACAAAACTTATGCCGGTCAAGCCATTGTGTCCAACGCCTCTTGCACCACCAACTGCTTGGCTCCTGTGGCCAAAGTGTTGAACGACAAGTGGGGCATCAAGCGCGGTTTGATGACCACTGTGCACGCAGCCACTGCCACACAAAAAACTGTGGACGGCCCTAGCAACAAAGACTGGCGCGGCGGCCGCGGCATCTTGGAAAACATCATTCCTTCCAGCACTGGCGCTGCCAAGGCTGTGGGCGTGGTCATTCCCGAGTTGAACAAGAAGCTCACCGGCATGTCTTTCCGCGTGCCTACTTCTGACGTGTCTGTGGTTGACCTCACTGTTGAACTCAACAAAGAAGCCACCTACGCAGAAATTTGCGCAGAAATGAAAGCTCAATCACAAGGCGCTTTGAAAGGCATCTTGGGTTACACCGAAGACAAAGTAGTGGCCACCGATTTCCGCGGCGAACCTTGCACCAGCGTGTTTGATGCTGATGCAGGTTTGGCTTTGGACACTACCTTTGTCAAAATTGTCAGCTGGTATGACAACGAGTGGGGCTACTCCAACAAGTGCTTGGAAATGGTTCGCGTGATTTCAAAGTAATCAAGACAAATGCTTGCCAATTAACCCAGCCAATTCAAACATGGTGATTTGATCTTTGCCAAACACCGGTTTGAGTTTGGCGTCGGCATTGATGGCGCGCTTGTTGGTGGGGTCTTGCAAGCCTTGCGCCTTGATGTAATCCCACAACTTTTTCACCACTTCTGTGCGTGCCACTTTGTCGGGGCCAATCACGGCGGCCAAGTCGGCGCTGGGTGTGAGGTTGCCCACCGAGGCTTTGCGGGGAGTTTTGGCTGCTGCTGTTTTCTTAGCAGCTGCTTTTTTGGCAGGGGCTTTAGTGGTTTTACCGGCAGTCTTGGCTGCAGCTTTGCCCGCGGCCGTTTTTGCGCCAGCTGCATATTTAGCAGGTGTCTTGCGCGGTGGGAACTTGCTGGTGCGCGGCTCAAACTCAAACACCACTTTGTCTTCCTCTGCGTTCCAAGACAAGAAAGCTTTGAAAGCACGGCGAGTGCGATTGCTCACAAACTTTTCTAACAAGTCTGTTTTGCCGGTGCTGAGCAACTTGGCAATTTGCTCGCGCTCCACCACTTGTTGCAACACAATTTTGCCGCTCTTGAAGTTGCAAGTGGGTGTTGGCTGGCCTTCAGTGGGCACGGCTTTTTCACAAACATAGTTGCTACCGTGCTCATGCACAGCGCCACCGCATTTGGGGCAAGCGCCCAAAGACTCACTGCCCGTCAGGTCGACAATCTCGCCGGTCTCTTCGGCGTTTTTGTCATTGCCAAAGTCAAACTCGAGCTTCCAGTTTTTCTCTTCTTCGTTGTACTTCAGTGCAATTTCAGAAGTGAATGGCCAACCCGCTTTGGAGCGGAAACCTTCCAGCGGGCCAATCTTTTTGTCGCGCAAGAATTGCTCAACTTCAGCCTGCTCAAAGGTTCGGCCAGCGGGTGTTTTGCCAAATGAGAAGCCGCACCCTGCAGCAGCCGTGTCATCTGTTGCAGCATCTTTGCCCACGCAGGCATAGCGGCGATAGTTCTCTTTCACAATGCCACCGCAGGTAGGGCAGGGTGTACTCAAAGTAGCGTAGTCACCCGGAATGGTGTCGCGGTCGTACTCTTTGGCCTTCTTGACGATGTGCTCGGTCATGTTGGCAATTTGTTGCATGAAGTCTTCGCGGCTGAGTTTGCCTTGCTCCATTTGCGACAGCTTGTATTCCCATTCGCCCGTCAGTTCGGGCTTAGACAATTCCTCCACACCCAAACCGCGCAACAAGGTCATCAATTGGAAAGCTTTGGCGGTAGGAATCATTTCGCGGCCATCGCGCAAAATGTATTTCTCGTTGATGAGGCCCTCAATGATGGCCGCCCGCGTGGCTGGCGTGCCCAAACCTTTTTCCTGCATGGCTTCACGCAATTCGTCGTCGTCCACCATCTTGCCTGCGCCTTCCATGGCACCCAGCAAAGTGGCTTCTGAATATCGAGCGGGTGGCCGGGTTTTGAGTGGCTTGCTTTCAACTTCGCCCACGCCCACTTTTTCACCGGGCGCCACCGCCACCAAGTTTTGGCCCTTGTCGCCTTCTTTGGCGTCGTCCACCTCATTGGCGGCCTCTTTGCCGTAGATGGCCAACCAGCCTGGTTTGACCAAGACTTTGCCTTCGGTTTTGAAACTGTGCCCTGCCGCCGTGCTGATGCGGGTGGTCACCATGTACTCTGCGCTGGGGAAAAACACCGCCATAAAGCGACGCACCACCAAGTCGTAAAGCTTTTGTTCGGCATCAGACAGGCCAGAAGGGGCCTGCAAGGTCGGAATGATCGCAAAGTGATCGCTGACCTTGGCGTTGTCGAAAATACGCTTAGAAGGCTTGATATAGCCGTTGTTGAGCGCTGTGAGGGCATGCGGCGCCAGATGCTTCATGCCGCTGTCGGCCAACATGTTGAAGGTGTCCTTGGCCACGGGCAGGTAGTCTTCGGGCAAAGCGCGCGAATCGGTACGCGGGTAGGTGAGGGCTTTGTGGCGCTCATACAAAGACTGCGCCAGAGACAAAGTGGTTTTGGCCGAGAAGCCAAACTTGCCGTTGGCCTCACGTTGAAGCGAGGTTAAGTCAAACAACAAGGGGCTGGCCTGCGTGGTGGGCTTGGCCTCCTCTGTGACGGTGGCCTTGGCGCCTTTAACGGCCTGCACAATGGCCTCAGCCTCGGCAGCTGTCCAAACGCGATCGGCTTTCTTTTCAGCGTCTTCGACGTCTTTCTTCCAGGCTGTATTGAACCACTTACCAGGATAGGTGCCGGCAGCGGCATCAAACTGTGCATGCACTTCCCAATAGTCGCGGCTGATGAACTTGCGAATTTGCTCTTCACGCTCAACCACCACGGCCAAGGTTGGCGTTTGGACACGGCCCACAGTGGTTAGAAAGAAACCGCCATCGCGTGAATTGAAGGCCGTCATGGCACGAGTGCCATTGATGCCCACCAGCCAATCGGCTTCGGAGCGGCTGCGCGCCGCATCGGCCAGGCCTTGCATTTGTTGGTTAGAGCGCAGCTTGTCAAAGCCATCGCGAATGGCTTGCGGCGTCATGCTCTGCAGCCACAGGCGCTGCACCGGCTTGCCCAAAGGAATGGTATGCCCCGCCTTTTGCGTGCCGGCGTATTGTTCAATGAGGCGGAAGATCAACTCACCCTCTCGCCCCGCGTCACAGGCGTTGACCAAGGCGCCCACGTCTTTGCGCTTGGCCTGTTTGACCACGGCATTCAGGCGCGTTTTGGTCTTGTCCACGGGCTTGAGGTCGAAATAGGGCGGGATAACCGGCAAGTGGGCAAAGCTCCACTTGCCGCGTTTCACGTCAAATTTCTCGGGCGCCTGAATTTCCACCAAGTGGCCCACCGCGCTGGTGACCACATAGGTTTCACTCTCAAAGTGGTCCTCGTGTTTCTCAAATTTACCCGCAATCGGCGTCAAAGCACGCACGATGTCTTGAGCCACCGAAGGCTTCTCTGCAATAACCAATGTTTTCATCTCATACAATCCGGTCTCGCGTGCGCGCATGCGCACGTGTACACACACGGGCACGCGCACACGCGCGCCCACATGTTTTCACCATAACAAATTTTTAACGCCGTGGTCAAAAATAATCTCGCGTCGACAAAATCGACTTCAAAGCCTGCCACCCAGCCTCGCGCCAAATCAAAGGCGCTACCGGCGTCAGGCCGCCGCGTGCAAGTTCGCCGCTCTGGCGTCCACGGCAAAGGTGTGTTTGCCTTGCAAGACCTTGCAGAAGGCGAGACCTTGTTTGAGTATGTGGGTGAAATCATCAGCTGGGACGAAGCGCAAGACCGCCACCCGCACGACCCGTCTGACCCCAATCACACCTTCTATTTTCATGTGAACGAAGACAAGGTGATTGACGCCCTGCACGGCGGGAACTCCTCGCGTTGGATCAACCACAGCTGCAACCCCAACTGTGAAGCCGATGAAGACAACGATCGCATTTACATCAAGGCCCTGCGCAACATCAAGGCCGGTGAAGAACTCAATTACGACTACGGCTTGATCATTGACGAGCCCTACACGCCCAAATTGAAGGCGGAATACCCTTGCTGGTGTGGCAGCCCCAATTGCCGCAAAACATTGTTGGCGCCCAAGCGCAGGCCCGCAACGCCCAAAATTCCAAGCCAAATCAAAAAGATTGAAAAGAAAATCAAGAAGCTCAAAAAAGAGCTGAAGCAAGTCAAAAAGAAAGCTTGAGCAAATCTGGCTTCAACGCCATTCACTGATAAAGGTCAAACTTGAGCGATTGGACACCTGTTCACCGCTGGCCAGCTGAAGCCATTTGGGAGGCGGTTGTTGGGCAACTGCCTGGCTTTAGCATTGAAATTTTGCCGGAAATAGATTCCAGCAATACCGAACTCATGCGGCGAGCCAGAGCCGGGCGGCATGAGCCCATCTTGCTGGTGGCTGAACGTCAAACAGCGGGCCGCGGCCGACAAGGCCGCACATGGGCAGGCGAGCTTGGTGACGCCCTTACTTTTTCAATCGGACTTCCGTATCAACCCAGCAATTGGTCAGGGCTTTCTTTGGCTGTGGGCCTGAGCTTGGCAGAATCGCTGGGGCCTGAAGTCCAATTGAAGTGGCCCAACGATTTGTGGTGCCATCAAAGAAAGCTTGGCGGCATCTTGGTTGAAGCTGCCAGCCAAGGCGGCCAAAGCTATGTGGTGGTCGGTGTGGGCTTGAACATCCGCCTACCCGTCGAGCGCAACCTGAGAACGCCCGCCGCGTCTATCGACGAGTTTTGGGAAGGCGTTAACGCACCAGCCGCGCTTGAACGCATCACACAGCCCTTAATTGCCTCGCTTCTCAAATTTGAGACGGACGGCTTTGCACAATTGCAAGCTCGCTTCAATGCGCGCGACGCCATCAAAGGTCTTGAGGTGACAAGCAGTGATGGTCACCAAGGCAAGTGCGAGGGCGTTGATTCAGATGGCGTATTGCAAATTCAAACACCCCAAGGCTTGGTCAAAATCAACAGCTCAGAAGTCAGTGTGAGGCCTGTATGAAACTTCTAAAGCTGCGTTGGCTGATACTGGTTTTGCTGTTCCTGAACGGCCTGTTCTACATTTGGCAAGAAGGTGCCTTCAAGGCTTGGGGGTGGGCGCCGCCCAGCGCACGCGAGCCTGAACGAACCACTCAGCAGATCAATCCCGATCACATTGAAATCAAAAGGAAAACACCATGAGTTTGAAGCTTTATTTTTCGCCAGGCGCCTGCTCTTTTGTGCCGCACAGCCTGTTACAAGTGACGGGTGCAAGCTTTGAGCCCATCATGGTCAAATTGCACAAAGGTGAACAAAACGGTGACGAGTACAAGGCGATCAACCCGCGGGGTCAAGTGCCCGTGCTCATCGACAACGGCCAAGTGATTACCCAAATTCTGGCCATCATTTTGTACCTTGATCAAAAGTTTCCGGCGTGCCAGTTTTTACCCACTGAGCCCGTTGCACGCGCCAAGGCAATTGAAACTTTGGCATGGATGAACAACACCATTCATCCCACCTTCACGCACATTTTCATGCCGCACAAATTCAGCGATCAGGCAGACGTACAAGCCAATCTGAAAGTGTTCAACACGCAAATCTACAAAGGGCTGTTGTCTGAGTTAGAGGCCTTGGTGCAGTCGTCAACATCGCCTTGGTTGTTTGGCGACAACATCGGGCCTGTTGATGCTTATGCGCTAACGCTCACTCGGTGGGGCTCGATTGCCGGCATCGACCCAAGCACTTACCCTGCATTGTGGGCACATGTGCAAAAAGTATCTGCCAATGAGGCCATCAGCGTGGTCATTGAGCGCGAGCGACTTCAACTGAACTTGTACAAGCCAAGTTAAGCTGCTGGCGCAAATCGGATGGTGAAGCACGCACCAGGCAATGCTTGTCCAGGGTGCGCTACTTCCACCGTCACGCTGGCGCCGTGGCGCTGTGCAATTTCTCGCACAATGGGCAAGCCTAAACCAGAGCCATCGACGTTGCTGCCAAGCGCCCGATAAAAGGGCTCAAAGACACGCTCCCTTTCTGCCGCCGCAATGCCTGGGCCGTTGTCTTCAACTTGCACGGCAAGTGCTTTGCTATAAGGGTCAACAAGCAAGCGAACGGTGATGATGCCCATTCTTTCGGGCGTGCTTGGCGTGTAATGAATGGCGTTATCCACCAAGTTGCGAATCATTTCTTTGAGCAAGGTTGGGTTGCCCTGCAATTTCAAAAACTTGCGTTTCTTTTCTGAGTCAACGCCGTCATAGCCCAGGTCAATGCCCTTGTCCATGGCGTGTGGCAATGAGTCGTTGAGTACTTCACTGATCAAAGCCTCCATGTCACACGTTTGAAAATCAATGGCGCCGCCACCCTCCGCGCGCGCCAGCGACAAAAGTTGATTCACAGTGTGGGTTGCTTGCACGCTCGCGCGGCCAATTTGCTTGAGCGATTGCTTTAACTCATCTTCGCCTGCATCTTTTCTTTGCGCGAGATCGGCTTGCATTCGCAGGCCTGCCAATGGCGTTTTCAACTGATGGGCTGCGTCTGCCAAGAATCTTTTTTGTGTGCCGATCGAATCTTTCAAACGTCGCAGCAAGTCATTCACCGAAGACACCAATGGCGCCACTTCAAGTGGTACCGCTTTTTCATCCAGGGGACTGAGGTCATCCGATTTTCTGGAGCGAATACGCTCTTCCAATTCAGACAAAGGCTTGATACCGCGAACCAAGGCCAGCCACACCAGCAAAACCGCCAAGGGCAAAATTGCAAACTGCGGAAGCATCACCCCCTTGATAATTTCGGTAGCCAAAACAGATCTTTTTTCTCGCGTTTCTGCCACTTGAACCAACACCGGGCCTGTTCCGGATGGCGACTTTTCAGATGTCAATTGAACCCAGGTGTAGGCCACACGCACTTCAAGTCCGCGCATTTCATCGTCGCGAATTTTGACTTCGAAACTGCCCAATTTTTCTTCTTCTTGCGGCTGTGGCAGATCTCGATCACCGCCCAGCAATTCGTTTTGAGGACCTGTGACCTGGTAATAAACCAGGTCGGCATCATCAGCTCGAAGCAATTCACTGGCTGGTTGCGGCAAGTTGAATTGGAAGCTTTGTTGATCTGGGCTTAGCTTGACCAATTGCGCAAGTGCTTGGACGTTGTAAACCAAGGCTCGGTCAAACGGCTTGTTGGCAAGGCCTTGCGCCACCAACCAAGTGAGCGCCAAACTCACTGGCCACAGCAAGAGCAAAGGCGTGAGCATCCAGTCCAAAATTTCGCCAAACAACGAGCGCTGCTCGCGGCGAAAAAAGGACAGCTGCCAATTTTTACGGTTCATTCACCAACGGTGTTAACGGCACCATTAACCTGGAATTTTTTCAAGGCAATAACCCAAGCCGCGCACTGTCGCAATGCGAATGGGGCCCTTCTCAATTTTCTTGCGCAAGCGATGAATATAAACCTCAATGGCGTTGTTGCTCACCTCTTCGCCCCACTCGCACAGACGCTCTACCAGTTGGTCTTTGCTCACCAAACGGCCTGCGCGTTGCAGCAGGACTTCGAGCAATCCCAGTTCTCGCGCAGACAACTCCACCATCTTGCCGTCGATGGTGGCCACACGACCAGATTGGTCATAAATCAAGGGGCCGTGCTTGATTTGCGACGTTGCACCGCCCATGCCACGACGGGTCAGTGCACGCACCCGCGCTTCAAGTTCTTGCAGGCTAAACGGCTTGGCCATGTAATCGTCTGCACCGTAGTCCAAGCCTTTGACGCGCTCTTCTACGCTGTCGGCCGCCGTGAGAATAAGAACGGGCAATGTAGAGCCGCGCGAGCGCAGCTTTTTCAGCACCTCAAGACCATGCATTTTGGGCAAACCCAAATCCAAAATGAGCAAGTCAAATTCATTGTTCGTCATCAGTGCTGCGTCGGCCTCTGTGCCACTGGCCACATGGTCAACTGCAGCCCCGCTGCTTCGCAAAGTACGCAACAAGCCATCGGCTAAGACCTGATCGTCTTCTGCTATCAAAATGCGCATCGTCGTCTCCTGCTGTTTGCCGTGCAACGGCTTTGTGAAACCCTTTTCGGGTGTACGGTCAATTTTAGGCGACTCTGTCGTCTCTATGTCGAAACTTTGTTTGTCCGTTACATGCAGTACGCTTCCAACCCCAAGGCAACCACCGTGGCAATTTCCTTGCCGACGGAAGCTTTGAATTCACTTTCGGCTTGTGCAACCGCCGTTTGAAATGCAGCCAACCAAGCCAAGCCAGCCTCCGTGAAAACAACTTGCCGGGCTCTGGCATCACGGCCATCACGCTCTCTTTTGACCAGTCCCCAAGCCTCGCATTGATCGACCAAATTGCCCATGGCTTGCTTGCTCATGCCTGCCGCTTGTGCCAAGTCTGTGAGCCTTGAACCTTGAAGCGACAAATGCCGCGTGATGTGAATGTGCGCTGCGCTGATTTGGTCTCTGGCCGCCAAATTAGAAAGCGCCAAAGGCACTTGGTCGTTGTGCGCCATGAGCGTCAACACGCGGGCATCAAAGCGGCGCATGGCATGACCTAAAAGCCGACCCAAATGTGTCTCGCGCCAGCGGTCATCCATGGCAAGCGCCATTGCTGTTTGGGGCTCTGAGTTTGGCTGAAAACTGTCATTGACTGGCATTTGCAAATAGTAAAGCAAACTGACTAAAAAATCTATTTACTTGATAAGACTATGCCGTTAAAGTACTGTTCAAGCATCCAGTCTTTGATCAACTTTCTGAATGCACCATTTTTAACCCGTTGATTCTCAAGGAGATTTTCATGAGCGACCAAAACAGCGACAAAACCAAAGCCCTGCAAGCAGCCCTGGCCCAAATTGAAAAACAATTTGGCAAAGGCACCATCATGCGCTTGGGCGAAGGCGAAGTCATCGAAGACATCCAGGTGGTATCCACCGGTTCTTTGGGCCTCGACATCGCCTTGGGCGTGGGCGGCTTGCCCCGCGGCCGCGTTGTTGAAATATACGGCCCAGAGTCATCAGGAAAGACCACGCTCACCTTGCAAGTGATTGCAGAAATGCAAAAAATCGGCGGCCAGTGCGCTTTCGTCGATGCCGAACATGCCTTGGACATTCAGTACGCCCAAAAGCTCGGCGTCAACCTGCAAGACCTGCTCATCAGCCAACCCGACACCGGCGAACAAGCCCTTGAAATTGTCGACAGCCTGGTTCGCTCTGGCGCCGTCGACCTGGTCGTCATCGACTCCGTGGCCGCGCTCACCCCCAAAGCCGAACTCGAAGGCGACATGGGCGACTCTCTGCCCGGCCTGCAAGCCCGTCTCATGAGCCAAGCCCTGCGCAAGCTCACCGCCACCATCAAGAAAACCAATTGCATGGTCATCTTCATCAACCAAATTCGCATGAAGATTGGCGTCATGTTCGGCTCCCCCGAAACCACCACCGGCGGCAATGCGCTCAAGTTCTACGCTTCTGTGCGCCTAGACATCCGCCGCACCGGCACCATCAAGCGCGGCGACGATGCCATCGGCAACGAAACCAAAGTCAAGGTGGTCAAAAACAAAGTGGCCCCGCCGTTCAAAACCGCTGAGTTCGACATTCTGTTTGGCGAAGGCATCAGCCGCCAGGGCGAAATCATCGACATGGGCGTTGAAGCCAAAATCATCGACAAGTCTGGCGCCTGGTACGCCTACAACGGCGAGAAAATCGGCCAAGGCCGTGACAACGCTCGCGAGTTTTTGCGCGAGAACGCCGAGTTGGCAGCCGAAATTGAAAACAAAGTGCGCGAATCCTTGGGCATCCCATTGTTGGCCGAAGCTGTCACGGCAGCTTAAGCCTTCTGATTTCTCCAGTTGCGTTCCTTGATCAATGGCTCAGCCTGGGTTTAAGTTGTCCCTCAAAGGACGTGCGCTGCGGCTTTTGTCGCAGCGCGAACACTCTCGGGCTGAGCTGGTTCGCAAACTTTCCCCTCACGAGGAAGTGCCTGGCGAGCTGGCACAGGCATTGGACGACCTTCAAGCCAAAGGTTTCATCGACGAAACCCGCGTCTTGGAGTCGGTTCTCAATCACCGCACACCCAAACTGGGCAATGGCCGAATCAAGCAAGAGCTAATGGCCAAGGGCTTGGCGCCCGCCGCAGTCGCCCAAGCCATGCTCGACTTAAAAGACTCCGAACTAGAACGCGCAAAAGGGGTATGGCAAAAAAAGTTTGGCGCGCCAGCAGCCGATGCCAACGAACGCGCCAAGCATTACCGTTTTTTACTCACCCGCGGTTTTTCGGCTGAAGTGGTTCGCAAGGTGGTCACACAATCGGGTGCTCCCGACGAAGACTTCGAACACTAGCCCTCATTCAATTTGGGCAGGAGAAACTTAGAGCCCCAGCATGAGCTTCAGGTTTTGCACCGCCGCGCCGCTGGCACCCTTACCCAAATTGTCCAAGCGGGCTACCACCACCGCTTGACGATGCGCTTCATTGCCAAACACCCGAATTTCCAATTTGTTGGAATCGTTGTTGCCCGTGGCACCCAACTTACCGCTTTCTTCAGCAGGCAGCACACTCACCCAACCACCTTCGTTTTGGCTGCTGGCGTAATGCGCGCGCAAGGCTTCGTGCACTTCCGACACTTTGGGCTTGCTGGGCATGTCGTCTAAAAACAAGGGCAACTCCACCAACATGCCTTGTCGGAAATTGCCAACAGCTGGCAAGAAAATGGGACGGCGCGTGAGCCCAGCGTACTTCATGATCTCGGGTACGTGCTTGTGCTGAAGGCCCAAGGCATAGGCTTCATGCAAGGGTGCACGGCCCGCTTCATAGTCTTCAATCATGGTCCGCCCGCCACCGGAGTAACCACTCACTGATGGTAAAACTGACGGAAAATCAGAGGGCAAGATGCCCGCACTGACCAAAGGCGCCAAGATCGCGATGGCGCCGGAGGCATAGCAGCCCGGATTGCTGACACGTTGTGCGTTGACCACCGCCACGCGTTGCCCCGCACGCATTTCGGGAAAACCAAAGACCCATTGATCGTTCACGCGGTGGGCCGTGGAGGCGTCGATGATGCGCGGTTTATGGCCAGGCAAGGCGTCAATCATGGCCACCGACTCTTTGGCGGCGTCATCGTGCAGGCACAAAATGACCAAAT
Source organism: Limnohabitans sp. MMS-10A-178 (assembly GCF_003063375.1). GTDB lineage: Bacteria > Pseudomonadota > Gammaproteobacteria > Burkholderiales > Burkholderiaceae_C > Limnohabitans_A. The sequence goes on from NZ_NERY01000001.1 coordinate 233,977, forward strand.
CAACTTGGGCCATTAACTCGCGTTTGGCCTCAGGGTCCTTGCGTTTTTCTGGGGCAATGCTCACCAATTCCACTTCGGGCATGGCCAGCAAGCGCTCACGGATCAAGAGCCCGGTGGTGCCAGCTTCGCCGTCAATGAATATTTTTTTGGCCATTCAGGGCTCTCCCAAGAAAAAATTTCGCCGCGTCATGACAATGTAAGTGACCCGGCTCAAGATTGGTGCGTTGCAACATGATACAGTCGCCGGCTGAAGTGTCCAGTGCTTGCTTAGGGCAAATCACCCTGACTGGCTGGTGAGAATAACCACCCTCGAGAGAAACCTCATGAAGATCCACGAGTACCAAGGCAAGGAAATCTTGCGTCAATTTGGTGTGCCAGTGCCCCGCGGCATTCCGGCCTTTACAGTGCAAGAAGCGGTGGAAGCCGCTCAAAAATTGGGCGGCCCAGTGTGGGTTGTCAAAGCACAAATTCACGCGGGCGGCCGCGGCAAAGGCGGCGGCGTGAAGCTGGCTCGCTCTATCGACGAAGTGAAAAAGCTTGCCGGTGAAATTCTGGGCATGCAGTTGGTCACACACCAAACGGGCCCCGAAGGTCAAAAAGTTCGTCGCCTGCTAATTGAAGACGGCGCCGACATCAAAAAAGAATATTACATCTCCGCAGTCACAGACCGTGCTTCACAACGCGTGGCCATGATTGTGTCAAGCGAAGGCGGCATGGACATTGAAGGTGTGGCACACGACACACCCGAGAAAATCATCACCGAAATCGTTGACCCTGCTTTGGGCCTGACCGATGCACAAGCCAAGATGCTGTCTGACGCCATTGGCGTGCCAGCTGGCTCTACCGCCCAAGCCGCTGACGTGCTGCAAAAGGTTTACAAGTGCTACATGGAAACCGACGCGTCTTTGGTTGAGATCAATCCTTTGATCTTGGAAGGCAACGGCGGCATTCGCGCTTTGGACGCCAAGTTCAACTTCGATTCCAACGCTTTGTTCCGTCACCCCGAAATCGTGGCTTACCGCGATTTGGACGAAGAAGATCCTGCAGAAATCGAAGCTTCTAAATTCGACTTGGCCTACATCAGCTTGGACGGCAACATTGGTTGCTTGGTCAACGGTGCGGGCTTGGCCATGGCCACCATGGACACCATCAAGTTGTTTGGCGCAGAGCCAGCCAACTTCTTGGACGTGGGCGGCGGCGCCACCCCCGAGAAAGTTACAGAAGCTTTCAAGATCATGTTGAAGAACCCCAAAGTGAAAGCCATTTTGGTCAACATCTTCGGCGGCATCATGAAGTGCGACACCATTGCAACCGGCGTAATCACCGCTTGCAAGGCCACCAACTTGAACGTGCCTTTGGTCGTTCGCATGAAGGGCACCAACGAAGACTTGGGCAAGAAGATGCTCCAAGAAAGCGGTTTGCCCATCATTTCAGTGGACACCATGGCAGAAGCAGCACAAGCTGCCGTTAAAGCGGTGAAAGGTTAATTACATGTCTATCTTTATCAACAAAGACACCAAAGTCATTACCCAAGGTATTACCGGCAAGACCGGTCAGTTCCACACTGAAAAATGCCAAGAGTACGCCAACGGTAAAAACTGTTTCGTTGCAGGTGTGAACCCCAAAAAAGCGGGCGAGTCCATCTTCAACATCCCAATTTACGCGTCCGTTAAAGAAGCGGCTTCCGACACAGGCGCTACAGTTTCTGTGATTTACGTGCCCCCAGCAGGCGCCGCTGCAGCCATCTGGGAAGCCGTTGAAGCCGACCTCGACTTGGCCATCTGCATTACCGAAGGCATTCCTGTTCGTGACATGCTCGAAGTTCGCAATCGCATGCGCGCCAAAGAAGCGGCTGGCGGTAAGAGAACTTTGCTGCTGGGCCCCAACTGCCCAGGTTTGATTACCCCTGACGAAATCAAGATCGGCATCATGCCCGGCCACATTCACCGCAAAGGCCGCATTGGCGTGGTGTCTCGTTCTGGTACCTTGACTTATGAAGCTGTGGCGCAACTCACCGAAATCGGTCTGGGCCAATCTTCTGCGGTCGGTATTGGTGGCGACCCAATCAACGGCTTGAAGCACATCGACGTAATGCGCGCTTTCAACGAAGACCCAGACACCGATGCCGTGATCATGATCGGTGAAATTGGCGGTCCCGATGAAGCAGAAGCCGCGCGCTGGTGCAAAGACAACATGAAGAAGCCAATCGTGGGCTTTATTGCGGGTGTGACTGCACCAGCAGGCAAGCGCATGGGCCACGCCGGCGCCTTGATTTCTGGCGGCGCCGACACAGCCGATGCCAAATTGGCCATCATGGAAGAATGCGGTTTCAAAATTACCCGCAACCCTTCCGAAATGGGCCGTTTGCTAAAGGCCATGCTGTAATTGCCGTAAGCAGTTTTAGGCATCCCACGGCCTAGACGGGCCGTTAAAATTCAAGTCCCGACAAAAGAATTGGCCCTCAGGGGCCTTTTCTTATTCCTACTAAAAATGCAAAGGGACTGACATGGAAATGTTACAAAACGCCGACTTCTGGATCGGCTTGATGAAGATCGTCTGGATCAATATCATCTTATCGGGCGACAACGCCGTGGTCATTGCCTTGGCGGCAAGATCACTGCCCGAACATCAACAACGACAAGCCATCATGTTTGGCTCCGGCGCTGCTGTTGTACTGCGTATTGCACTCACGGTGGTTGCTGCTGCGCTCCTTGAGTTGTCTTTTTTACAAATCATTGGCGGTATCTTGCTGTTGTACATCGGCGCTCAATTGCTGAGTGAAGATGGCGACGAAGGTGAAGGCGGGATTGAAAAAGCGAGCTTGTTCATGGCCATTCGCACCATCCTCGTGGCCGACATAGTCATGAGCTTAGACAATGTGATTGCTGTGGCTGCCGCAGCCAAGGGCAACATGACCCTCCTTATTTTGGGCTTGGCCATCAGCATCCCCATGGTGATTTTTGGCAGTGCCATCATGATCAAACTCATGTCGCGCTTTCCCATCATCGTTACCTTTGGTGCTTGTTTGATTGGCTGGGTAGGCGGCGAAACCATTGCCAGCGATGTGGCCCTGCGTGAGTTCTCATCGGAGAATGCTTGGCTGCATTACACGGCTGCCACATTGGGCGCCTTGTCTGTTTTGGTCATTGGCAAATACTTTCAAAAGAAGCACGACAAAGAGCTGCCCACCGACGCGCGAGCCTGAAAATCAAGCAAGCGTTTGTAGCCAAGCCGACCCCTTGTGGTCGGCTTTTTCACGCCTACAACTTAACCATCAGGCTTAAAATTGACCTTTACCAAGGACCATCATGACACGCCAACGCTCTCTCTATTTTCGCGGCTTTACCCTGATTGAGCTCATGGTGGTTATTGCCATCATTGGCATCTTGGGGTCATTGGCATTGCCTGCCTACCAAGACTATGCGGTGCGCGCCAAAGTGTCTGAAATGATGTTGGCAGCTACACCCTGCAAAACGGCCGTCACTGAACTGGTTAGCTCCGCCTCACAGGCCGACATCAGCACGATGCTTCCAGCAGCCTGTGCCACTCAAGCCTCCAAATACGTTGCCAGTTTGGCCGTTGATGCCAACGGAGTCATCACGGTAGTGGGCAACCCCGCCACATTGCGTGGCAACATCAACGATAAAAGCAATGCTGTGTCGTTCACGCCCGCTCAAACGGGCACAACGGCACTGGTCGGAACCACCGATGGTGGCAAATCCATTGCCACTTGGCTTTGCGGTCCTGCAGCAAGCACCCCCCTGAACGACAAATACTTGCCCAATACTTGCAAAGGCTCATAAACTCGATAATCTGCCCGAACAACATGTCCCGACATCTAAACTAATATGAAGAACCTTAAGTCACTTCTTACTAAATCGGTTGCTATTGCTATTACTTTCACTTTGGTAGGTTGCGCCTCAAACCCAAACGCTGTTGGCACAGGATATGGTGCTAAATACACGCCAGTCATTGATGGTCCTCAAGATGAAAAATATTGGAGCAACCTAACTGAGTGTCGAGCTTTAGCTTCACAAGTTCAGCGCAATCGCGCCGGCGATGCAGCTGGTCAAGCCGTCGCTGGCGCAGTAGCAGGGGCGTTGGTTGGTGGTCTTTTGGGTGGACGCGGGTACAGGAATGAAACCGCTGCATTTGGAGCCAAAGCAGGTGCTCTCACGGGTGGCGCAGAAGGCCTAGGAAGTGCTGCTCAAGGAGGCAAGCAAGTAGTGATGAACTGCATGATTGGCCGAGGCTTCAAAGTCCTTGGTTAGTACATTTTTCGTTCCTAATTTGGACAAGCGTGGGGCAAACTAAATTTTCAGCGCTTTCTACTTCGAATATAAATCAGTGATTACTTCTCCGCCACCCAATGCCCCGACCTCCCGCCTTGCTTCTCTAACAACTTCACATCGGTAATTGTCATACCCCGGTCGGCCGCTTTGCACATGTCGTAAATAGTGAGCAGGGCCACCTGAACGGCTGTTAGGGCTTCCATCTCAACGCCTGTTTGCCCTACAGTTTCTGCGCTTGCCTTGCAGACCACACTTGGCGTTTGCCCATCTGGCAACACCACAAAGTCAACGGTCACACGCGTCAGCGCCAGGGGGTGGCACAAAGGGATCAAGTCAGAGGTTCGCTTTGCACCCTGAATGCCAGCAATGCGTGCAATACCCAGCACATCGCCTTTTTTGGCGGTACCCGATTGAATCAAGGCCAGCGTACTTGCCAGCATTTGAATACGGCCCGTAGCCACTGCCACACGGTGGGTAGACGCTTTAGCGCCCACATCCACCATGTGGGCTTGGCCCTGGGCGTCAAAATGGGTCAAAGGGGACGAGGTGTTTGGCAGAGAATCAGACATGGCATTGGCCTTGAAAACTGGTAAAAACCATTTACAAAAGGTTAAGGAAGTTCGAGCATGATACGGTTTTCGCCGCCCCCTAGAAATCGGTACCCCTACATTGAAGCGCGTCTCTCCAAAATCTAAGCCACTGCTGGCCTTGTTGGCCATTTCACTGTGGATCACACCCGTGTGGTCTCAGCGCTCTGAAACGGTCATCGCAAACAGCCTTCCCGCCTTGGGCGATGGCTCAGACATTACCCTGAGCGCAGAACGGCAACTGGGCGATCGAATTGTGCGTGAGTTGTACAGGGATCCCGACTATTTGGAAGACCCCATCCTAGACGAGTACTTGCAAAGTATTTGGCAACCCCTGGTAAAAGGCGCGCAGGCCCGAGGCGAGATGACTCCCGAATTGCTAGAGCGTTTTGCTTGGAAAATTTTCATTGGCCGCGATCGCTCGATCAATGCCTTTGCCTTGCCAGGCGGTTATCTAGGTGTTCACTTGGGCCTGATCAGTGTGGTGAATACGCAAGACGAATTGGCTTCCGTGATGGCGCATGAATTAAGCCATGTGACCCAAAGACACATTGCCAGATCGATCGGAGATCAAGCGCGCATGTCGCCGTTGCTCATTGGCGCCATGATTTTGGGCATGTTGGCAGCCAGCAAAAGTACACAAGGTGCTCAAGCCGTGATTGTGGGCGGACAAGCCATGGCGGCACAATCCCAACTGAATTTTTCTCGAGACATGGAGCGCGAGGCCGATCGAATTGGTTACGGCGTGATGTCGGAGGCGGGTTTTGATACGCAAGGTTTTGTCACCATGTTTGGCAAATTGCAGCAAGCGGCGGGCTTGAACGACCGCGGCTCTTTTCCATATCTGCGAAGTCACCCTTTAAGCAGCGAGCGCATCGCCGATATGCAAGCACGGCAACAACTCCAAACGCCCAGGCCCGCAAATGAAGCCAAAGATATCGTGCAGGCTATCATGTCGGCCAGGGCACGTGTCTTGGCACAGCCTGGCGTTGGTGCACTCAGGGCTTGGGCCAACGAAGCCACAGACACAAACATGGAGACACAAGCGCTCAACAAACGCATCGGTATTTTGTATGGCGCAGCGTTGTCTTTGATGCAGTTGCGCGATTTCTCTGCTGCTCGCGCATTGCTACCTCGCTTGCGACTCGCCCTTGGCGGTCATGCCGAGGCACTGCGCATCGTTCAGCTGTTGGAAATGGAAATGTCCTTCAAAGAAAATGACATGCGCGGAGCTTTGCGCGCACTGAGTAGCACCACCCAGCTGCCCTCAAGTCAGTGGCAACGGCCAGAGTTGATTTTTGTGGCACAAGCCAGCGCCAGACTGCAAACCGCATCGCCGTCCATCGAAACTTCGCAACTATTGGCCAAGAGCGTTTCGGCATTGCAAGCATGGGTGTTGCAGTCACCGCAAGATGCCCAGGCCTGGCAAATTTTGGCCAGCGCGCTGGCTGCCCAAGGCCGCAATTTGGCCTCACTGCGGGCGGAAGGGGAGGCGCAGTTAGCCCGCATGGATTTTGGTGCTGCCGTGGACAGATTCAAGGCTGCGCAGGATGCTTCTAGAAAAAACCCGCCTCAAATGGGCGACCACATTGAGGCAGCGATTGTCGATTCGCGACTGCGTTTTGCGCACGGTATTTTGCGTGAGCAACTCTTAGAAAGACAAGTGCGCTAAACAGGGCGGCACTTTAAACTTTGGGTGCGCATTGGCGCCAACCAAGCTGAGGTTTTTCACACTGTAGCAAGCCCTCGGGTTGAGGTTGGGCGTGTCGTTTAAAAACCCATTGATGCTGAAGTTTTTGAAACACGTAGTTGTCTCGGAAGTAAACAAATTGGCCGTTGGAGCCCGTGTAAAAGTAGTCTGTGGTGAATTGAATTTGGCCCTCAGTGACTTGCCAATTTTGAAGGGTTTTGACCGCCAGAAAAGTTTTTTGATCGAGGTGTTGAAGCTGCCGAATGCTTCTTACCTTGCTGTCTCTTTTTGCATGCGCAATAGGTCTTGTGTCGTTTGCAAGCACTGAATTTGTGAATGCAGCAATCGTGGGCATGGCATCGGAAATTTGTTGCAGCTGCCATGCACTTAAGTTTTCAGCTCTTAAATTGAAAGCCTTTTTTTCGTAGAGATAGGGCGCTTTGATTTCAAATTCAACACCCCTGATGACATCGATATGGCCTTTGTCTACAAAGAATTCTGCGCTGCACCCAACAGAAAACAACAAGCAAAGCCACGACACCATTGCGCCTAAAGGTTTTAAGCTGGCTTGAAAATGCTTCACTTGCTGTTCTTTTTGTGTCGAAGAAGTTAGTAACAGCTTTGCTCTTGTGCTTGCTTGAATGCGCGCCCACCAAACAAACTCACACTCACGCCATAGACACCCGCAATGAAGTGGCATGTCAAGGTGTTGCCCCCTTGTGTGCCACAGTCGTTCAAAATATTCTTGCTTAAGTTGGCGTCGGCTGTGCTGCGGCTAAAGCCACAGCTTGCGTAACTTTGATCGTGCTGAAAACAGGCTTGTGAAACATCGATGCCAAACATGATATCTGGCACAAACGCATCGCTTTTGACGGTTCCGCAGCCTGCCCCTAATGCATTGCCATCATTTCGGATGCCGTTGGAGGTGCCTGAAGCAAATGTAAAAAAATCCCAAAATCCGCCCCCTTGAACTTGTCGGGTGAATTCGATACTGCAGTCTTGCATGATGTTTTCCTTGGTTGGTTAATCAGAATTTAATATTCATAAACCCATCTTAGGTTGGCTCTAATGCTTTGTTGCCTGCAAAAACTTGCATGAACGGCTATGATCTCGATCCCTCTACAAAGTACCTATGGCTGGCATCCACATCACCGACATCGAAGCGGCCATCAACTATTGGCGCGAAAAAAATCCGTCGCCGGATGGCGTGACATTGCCTCGCGAATTGAGAGCGCTCGCAGAGGTTTATGCGTTGATGGTTTACTTCAAAGAAGATGAGGCCGATGAATTTAGCTTGCCTTTGGCGGCTGCCGAGGCATGGCAAGCGTGGTACGCCAGCACACCCGATACGCCCTGTATTGCCATTTGCTCAACCTTCCAGGGCGATCCCGCATGCAAAGGTTGTGGCCGCTCTTTTGAAGAGGTTCAGCTTTGGACTGAAATGAGCCCAGGGGAAAAGCGTTCTGTTTGGCGGCGCATCACTGTCGATGGCACCTCATGGCGATTTAATCGATACGCTGAGCGTGCGGCCGAAGATCGCAGCTTGGCGCGTGCGGCCGCTGATGCTCAGGTTCCGCTGGGTTTCAACAATTAGTTTTTTTAAACCGATTTATTTCCAACGCATCACTTCCAGATGCACACTGTCTTTGGCATTGCTCAAAGTGATTGCGCCCTCTTGCACGGTGGCTTGCAATTGCATGCTTCGCTCAGCCAACTTGGCCAATGCCTGACTGGCCTCTGTGGGTACACGCCACACCTGAAGTTTGTCCATGCGGCTGAGTTTGCTCTCAATGCCGCGCCACCAAACTTCAGCGGCGTGGTTAAAGCAGTAAACCATCACGGCATCTGCTTTTTGGCAGGCTTTGTTCAAGGGTTTGTCCTCTGGTTGTCCCACCTCCACCCACAAGCGCGTCTGACCGGTGAAGTCGCGCAGTGACAAGTCGGGATCATCGGGGTCAGACAAGCCGGCACCAAAAGCCAGTTGGCCGTCGCCATTCAACTCGGCCTGAAGCCTAAAGGCGTTGTGGGCAAGTGCCAACAAACGAATCATCATGCGCTCGTCGGTTTCGCTGGGGTGCCTGGCCAGCGTGAGCGCATGGTCTGCGTAATAGCTGTTGTCAATGTCGGCGATGGAAAGATTGACTTTGTAGATGGTGGACTTGAGGGCCATGGCTTCGAGCTCGATGAGGCCTGTTTAAACGCGTTGGGCCAGCTCAATGGCTTTGCCAATGTAGCTAGCAGGCGTCATGGCCAAGAGTCGATCTTTTTCTGACTGCGGTATATCAAGTTCGCGAATGAGGCCATGCAAGGCGTCGGCCGTGACGGTTTTTCCACGCGTCACTTCTTTCAATTTTTCGTAGGCCCCCTGCACGCCATAGCGCCGCATGACAGTTTGAATGGGCTCGGCCAACACTTCCCAAGAAGCGTCTAGATCTTGCACAATGGCTTCTTCGTTGAGCTCTAGCTTTTTCAAACCCGTCATGAGAGACGAATAGGCCAATGCGCTATAGCCCAGCGCCACACCCATGTTGCGCAAAACGGTAGAGTCTGTGAGGTCGCGTTGCCAACGGCTGACGGGCAGTTTTTCAGACAAGTGCTTGAGCACCGCATTGGCCAAACCCAAGTTGCCCTCGGCGTTCTCGAAGTCAATGGGATTGACTTTGTGGGGCATGGTGGAAGAACCTATTTCGCCTGCTTTTAATCGCTGCTTGAAATAACCCAAGCTCACATAGCCCCAAATGTCGCGCGACAAATCAATCAAGATGGTGTTGGTGCGGGCAATGGCATCAAACAGCTCGGCCATGTAGTCGTGTGGCTCAATTTGAATGCTGTAGGGCTGAAAGGACAAGCCCAAGCCCCAGTGTTCTGTAGAGGCGCCCGACTCATTGGACTCGGGTGTTTCCACCACTTTTTTAGAAAACGATTCCCAATCAAAATCTGGCCAAGCCGAGAGGTGCGCGTTGTAATTGCCCACCGCACCATTCATTTTGGCTTTGAGAGGCACCGCCGCAATTTTCTCGCGGGTGTTGCTCAATCGAACCACCACATTGGCAAACTCTTTGCCCACCGTGGTGGGGCTGGCTGTTTGGCCATGTGTGCGGCTTAGCATGGGCACCGCTGCGTAGGCATGCGCCATGCTTCGCAACTGGTCAATGATTTCATCCAATGCCGGCAAGATCACTCGCTGCCTTGCCCCTTTGAGTTGCAAAGCATGGCTGGTGTTGTTGATGTCTTCGCTGGTGCAAGCGAAATGCACAAACTCCGAGGCCTGCTCTAATTCAGGTCGATCTTTGAATTTGGATTTGATCCAATACTCAACCGCCTTGACATCGTGGTTGGTGACCTTTTCAATGTCTTTGATGGCCAACGCGTCTTGCTCCGAAAACTGAGTAGCCAAGCCCGTGAGATAACGCCTTGCGCCCAATGACAATGGTTTGAATTCCTCGAAGCCTGCATCCGACAAAGCAATGAACCAAGCCAGCTCCACTTGGACTCGGCGGTGCATATAGCCTTGCTCACTCATGAGTGGTCTCAAAGCGTTGAGTTTGTTGGCGTAACGACCGTCCAACGGAGAGAGGGCAGAGATGGGAGAAGAAGTCATGCCCACATTGTAAGTTCTAGGCCTTACAAGGGAACAGCGTTTGGATTCCTCTAGAATGCAGGCTACTGACAAAGCATTTTGACTCTTTTAGACACTTACAAACCATGAAACTGATCGGTTCACCTACCAGCCCCTATGTCCGCAAAGTCTGCATCGTGATGGCGGAGAAAAAGTTGGACTACCGAATGGTGGCCGAAGACGTGTGGTCTCCCAACACCACCATCAACGCCTCCAACCCACTGGGCAAAGTGCCTTGTTTGGTACTGGAGGGCGGTGAGGCTGTGTTTGACTCCCGCGTCATTGTGGAATATTTGGACACCCTGTCTCCAGTTGGAAAGTTGATTCCAAGCAATGGGCGTGAGCGCGCAGAAGTGAAAACTTGGGAGGCGTTGGCCGATGGTTTGCTAGACGCCTCCATATTGGCTCGTTTAGAAGCTGGTTGGGCACACCGAACACCCGAGCAACGCAGCCAGGCTTGGATAGATCGTCAACTTGGCAAAATTTCTGAATCGCTCAAAGCCATGTCAAATGGCTTGGGAGACAAGCCTTATTGCTCAGGCGCGTCCATGAGTTTGTCTGACATCGCTGTGGGCTGTGCCGTGGGCTATTTGGACTTCCGTTTTCCATCCATTCCATGGCGCAGCACATATCCCAATCTTGACAAGCTGTATGAAAAGCTCATGCAGCGTCAAAGCTTCATCGACAGCTTGCCCAAATAAATGGCTTTCTGAGGGCTATGAACTCTTTAAGTTCTTTGAGCTCAGTGATCTCTATGAATTGGCGCGCTTTTTAAGCCAGCGCATCAAGCCGCCCACCCAAGGCAGCTTTTCATACAACTCTTCGGCCGCATCCCAATAATCTCGGTGCAGCATGATGAGCATCTGATCGTCTAACACCAAATGCGATGTGCCCAGCACCACCTGCTCGGTAACGGTGTCAAACCGTTTGAATCGAAACCTAAATTCCCATGTGAGAAAGGCTTGGTGGCCGTCCACCACTTGAGCCGTGATCACGAAGTGCGGATTCTCAAGCGATTCATACATGTGATGAAAAATTTGCTCAATCGCCTTCACCCCCTGCACCGCATTGAACGGATCTTTGAAACGAGCATCCGGGCTGTACCAGTTTTTAAACTCCGACAAGCTCTGCGGTTGCAATGTTTCAAAAAATTGCGCAATGTCGCTAAATCTCTGGCGGTGGCTCATGCTCAAAGTCCGGTGAAACGACGCACCAACGCAAAATAGGCGCGATAGGGCAACAAGCGCATCAACTTCAACCATCCTGTAAAGCGCTTGGGAAAATGAATGTCAAACAAGCCTTGTGACCACCCCGCCAACATGGCCTCCGCGGCTTGCTCGGGTGACAGGAGCGCGGGCATTTGAAAGTTGTTTTGTGCCGTCAAGGGCGTTGCCACAAAGCCGGGGTTGACCACGCTCACGCCAATGCCCTTGTCTTGCAAGTCCATGTACAAAGTTTCTGCCACATGCGTCACGGCGGCCTTGGTCGGGCCATAGGCCAAGCCGTTGGGCAAGCCACGCCAACCCGCCACACTGCTCACCACACTGATGTGGCCAGAGCCTTGTTGCAAGAACATGGGCAAGACCGCATCCAACACACGCAACAGGCCGTTGTAATTGACGTCTTGGTGACGCAGCATGTCGGTCAAATCGAAGTCTGTGGCGCGTTGTGCGCGGTAATGTCCAGCGCAATACAACAAGAAATCGAGTTTGCCGCCTGCAGCTACTTGGCGCGCCACATATTTAACTTGCAAAGCATCGGTCACGTCCAGGGAGAGCAATTCAACTGGCAAGCCTTGACTTTTGCAAGTTGCAGCCCACTCCGACAAAGTGCCCAAATCTCGAGCAGAAACAATCACCTGCGCGCCGGCGGCATGCAAAGCTTTGGCACACGCCAAACCAATGCCACTTGAAGCACCGACCAACCAAACACGTCGGCCCTGCCAGTCTTGGATGGGGGCATTCAAGGGCGCGCCCCATCTCCGCCTGACAGGGGATGACGGTGTGAGCGTGCTTGCTTTAGGAACTTCTATTTTCGCGGTTTGAAGACTCACGGCTTAGCTCCTACAGAAGCTTCACGCCGAGAAAACGACAAGGTCACTTCGCCCAAAGTCACGCCCAGCTTGCTCATGACGGCTTTGTTCAACATGACACGGTCGTTCATCAAAAACATCCAATCGTCAAATTGAACTTCCCACACCTTGCCATCGACAGGCAAGGCCAAGGTGTATTGCCATTGGAATGCATTGCCTTTGGTTTGGCCTGTGGCCATGCCCACCACATCGTCTGCACGGCCCTCATAGCGGCCATTGGGCAAAGCCTTCAAGCGCCAAACTCTGCGCTGCAGCGTGCCGTCTGAATAGGTGAATGCTTCATCCAACACGCCTTCATCGCCTTGCCATTGGCAATCGATGACGACCGTGAACCGCTTAACCACACGGCCGCTGCGATCTGTGAAAATACCCCAAGCATCCACGGTGCCTGTGAAGTACTTGCGCAAATCGAGGACGGGCGTTTCAGCGGCATAGTCTGAAATTTGAGGCCCTGCACAAGCCGACAAGGCCAAAGCACTGCCTGTTGCCAAACCCAATGTGCCTGCACGCGCCACCCATGGTGCGGCCAAGCCTTGAGTCAAATTTTGTAACCACAAACGTCGATTCATCAATCTCTCCTAATTGCCGGCTGAAGCGCTGGCTGTTGAATCCAAAAAACATACAAAGTGGCGAGCGCCAAAAGTTTCAAGACACACGGCAACACGCCATAGGCCAAAGACAAAGCACTCAAACCTTCTGGTGTTTGCGTGCCCGGCGTATAGCCCCAGTAAGACAAGAGCGGCAAACAAATGCCTGCCGCCAAAGCCAAATTCAATTTGCTGGCCAAGTTCCACCAGCCTAAATAAAGGCCTTCGGCTCGGCCACGATGGCCCAGCGTGTCAATCACCCGATTGAGCAGGGCCGTGGGCACCACCAAATCGGCGCCCAATGCAATGCCAGAGGCAATGCAGACCGCCAGAAAAGCCATCTCATCGCCGGGGCCAAGAAAGCCAACACCCGCAAAGCTCACAATGGCCAAAGCCATGCCAAATAACCACGTTTTGGGCAAGCCGTACATGCGCACAAATTTGAGCCACAAGGGCAGAGACAAAGTACCAGCTAAAAAATACGCCCCCAAGAACAAGGGTGACATGTTTGCGGAAGCTTGGATTTGATCTTCAACAAAGAACATCACCAAACTTGCAGGCACAGCGCTGGCGATGCCGTTGAGCAAAAAGACGATCAAAAGTTTTCGAAAGCTGATTTGACGCAGTGGCAAGTAGTTGTCTTTGTCGGCACTGCCGTTTAGATGGGTGTTGGCATCGCTGCCCGAAAGGGTGCGCGCCTGATTCACCACCAAGGACCACAAGAAGAGGCCCAAGAAAAGCATGACGCCCAAAAAAAACGTGGTGGGCAACCAACCCGCCATGACCGGGAGCGCAGAGGCCGTGACCACACCCACCAAACCTGCGCCTTCACGCCATGCAAGCACTCGGCTTTGCTGGCTGGCCCCACCGCCCAAGCGCGACGCCCAAGCTTGATGGAGGATGCTCAAGCCACTGAAGGTCAGATGACACAGCGTCACGCAAACAGCCACCCACATCACGTATGAAAATGGTTCATCGAAACTGGGCGGGAAAAAAAGTGCAATGAAGGACAGAAACAAGCCGACGGCATAGGCCACTGCAACACCAACAACATGAGCTGTAGATTTGGCATACAGCGCATCGCTGAAGCGTCCTAAGAGCGGATCAATCAAGGCATCGGCCAAGCGGCTGAACAACAACACTGCGCCTAAACTGGCCAGGGGCACCGCAAACTGCGTGGCATAAAAATGCGGCAGGTTGACGTACATGGGCAGCGCCACAAATGCCAATGGCAGCGCTAGCAAACCAGCACGAAAGCTCAGGCCATGCGAAGCTTGGGGCTGCGAGCTCATAGACCCTTCATCCATGCTTGGCGAATAGCCGGCGCAGAGGTCGACTCGTGCATCCAAATTCCAAAAAAGAGTTGAGCAAACATCGGATCTTGAATGCGGCCCAGCACTTTGTCATTGAGCAAAAATTCGGCGCCAACATTGGGGACATAAACACCCAACAGGCGGTCTCCCTTTTGAACATTGGGAAAAATATCTTGCATGGCTTTCAACCAGTTGCTTTCTTGTTCGCGAGAAAATGAGCCAACTTTGCGCATTTCATCTATGGAGCGTTTTGCAATGGCCGCACCCTCCAAGCTTCTCAAGTAGGACAATTCCAAACCAAAAGAATGATCTGTATAGCTGGGAATTGAAAAGCCAGGGCGAACCCACAAGCGCGCGTCGTAAACGTCAAAACCCCAAACGGTCAAACGTTGTTGCTTTGAAGGTTTGGCGCCAGGAATTACGACTGACGAGGCTTGCACTGAAAGGCCTACACACATACTGGCCCACAAAATGACCATGCTCGACAAGCTGCGCAAAGGCAAACGAAACCACATATCAGGCCCTTTTTTGCAAGGTAAATTGCACGACATCGGTGTTGGCTTCGTCGAAGGCGGCTTCACAATAGGCCAAATAAAACTCCCACAAGCGCAAGAACTTGGCATCAAAACCCAGCTTTAAAACTTGCAACTCTTGCGCCATGAAATCATGCCGCCAACGCCTTAAAGTTTCTGCGTAGTCGGGGCCAAAGCTCAACTCATCAATCACCTCTAGGCCTGCCAAACGTGCTTGTCGTCTGAATTCGGAGGGGCTTGGCAAGCATCCACCAGGGAAGATGTACTGCTGAATGAAATCCGTCGACTTCAAATAGCGGTCAAACAGAGCGTCGTCAATCACAATGCTTTGGATGCACGCTTTACCGCCCGTCTTGAGCATTTTGGCAATGGTTTGAAAGTACGTGGGCCAGTACTCTTTGCCAACCGCTTCAATCATCTCGATAGAGCACACGGCGTCGTAGGGGCCATCGTCAATGTCGCGGTAATCTTGTAAACGCAAATCTGTTTTTTCAAGTTTGCCGTTCGAGGCCATGCGTGCCTTGGCAAAAGCCAATTGTTCCGTAGACAAAGTCACGCCTGTCAAACTTGCACCAAAGTCTGAGGTGGCCATTTCGGCCAAGGCACCCCAGCCACAGCCAATTTCCAACACGCGCGAGCCTACACCCACATCGGTCATGCGCAAAGCACGGCGTACTTTGGCGCGCTGCGCTTCGGCCATGCTTTGATCAAAGTCGCCTTCAAACAAAGCCGAAGAGTAGTTCATGGTGCCATCTAACCAGAGCTCATAAAAAGCATTGCCCAAATCGTAATGCGCATGAATGTTTTTTCGGCTGTTGGCTTTGTGATTTCGATTCAGCAAGTGCTTGATGCGGTAGGCCATGCGACCCCACCAGGTGCCAAAAATCAAATCGTCTACCACGCGTCTGTTTTGAATCATGACGCGCAGCAAATCACTCAGAGAAGGCGTGCTCCAGTCGCCTGCAATGTACGACTCTGCAAACCCAATGTCGCCAGACTTCATGCTGGCTGTGAACGCATTCCAGTTTTGCAAACTGATGGCGGCATGCAGCGTGGAGGATTTCCCAAAGACTTTGGTGCTGCGGTCTGGAAACTGAACGGTGAGGGTGCCATGCTCCATTTTTTCGAGGAGTTGCAAAACTCTGCGGACGGCCATGGGCGCAGATAAAGTATCAAAGGTTGGGCTGCTTGAGGTGCTAGTGTTCATGTTCAGCTGGTTTTGGAAATGACTGTTGTAGATACTTGCGCGCGTGAAACGTCTTGAAGCGGCGGTTCTGGCTTGGCAAAAAATGGCACACGCTTTAACCAAAGGAGCAAGGCATGCCAGTGAATTCGAAACATCACGGCTACGGTAAACAAGGGATAACGCCAAAGGGTGCGGCGAATTTCTTCTTGTGTAGCGGGCACCAAGGTGCCACTGATGCTGGTTTGAATTAAGGGGCCATTGGCGTCGTCGTGGTCAACCCTGGCCACAAGCCGCTCCGATGCAGTTCGCATAAAGCGAAATCGATACTGACCGGAAACCTCACAAAAAGGCGACACATGAAATATTTTTTGGGCCAATTCAGTTTGGCCAAACTTGGGCTGGGGCAACAAATAACAGTGCCGTTCGCCAAAGGTGTTGTGAACTTCGGCCAAGATGGCGGCCAAGGTGTTGTCTGCTCTGTGGCAATACCAAAAGCTCACCGGCTTGAAGGTGTAGCCAAATACTCTGGGAAAAGTTTGCAGCCAAATTTCGCCATGGGCATCTTGAATGTTTTCTCTTTCAAGCAACTCTTCAATCCATCCCAGCGCGCCGCCCTGTTCTGGGGTTCTAGCATCACCGTGGTCAACGTCAAAAAACGAAAGCATGCCCGCTTGGTTGATGGCCAAGTCAGTTTTCTGGCCTTTGTCTAAACTCAATGGCCCAACTTGGATGGCCTTCAAAGCCCTCATGGGCAACATCAAAAAGTAAGCGCTGTAATCAAAGGCGTGTTGTGTGGGTCGCAGGCGGACATGCCGCACTTGACCATGGCCAATGAGCACGCCACCGGTGGTCATGCATGCACCTTTTTCAAAAGCTCGCGGGCCGCCGACAAGCCTGATTTCAAGCCATCTTCATGAAAACCATAGCCTAGCCATGCGCCTGCATACCACGTGTGTTGCTGGCCTTGAATGAGGTGCATATTGTGTTGTGCATCAATGGCGGCCAAGTCAAACACGGGGTGCGCGTATGCAATTGTTTGAATGGTTTTTTCGGGGTCAATGGCTTGGGTAGGGTTCAGCGACACCACCACCGCCTGCGAGTAAGGTAAAGGCTGCAACTTGTTCAACAAATAGTGCAAGCAAACTCGCGTGCTTTCCAATTGATCGCTTGCAGCGCGCGCGTAATTCCAAGCGGCCCAAGCCTTGCGCCGGCTTGGCAAGACTTTTTCGTCGGTATGCAAAACCGCCACATTGTCTTGGTATCGAATGGCTGATAAATTTTTCACTTCGGCAGGACTGGGTTCTCTTAATAGACGCAGCGCTTGGTCGGAGTGAGTACAAATGACCACCTCATCAAATCGTTCTGCATGACCCTGTGTGATCACGCGCACACCTTGTTCGTCGCGCTCGATCAATTGAACAGGCGTGTTCAAGCGTTTGTCTGCGATCTTGCTGACTATTTTTTCAACATAGTTGCGCGATCCACCCTTTACAGTGAACCAGCGCGGTCGATTGGTCACTTGAATCAGGCCATGGTTGTGACAAAACCGAATCATGGTGGCCACAGGAAAAGCCAACATTTGATCGGTGGGGCAACTCCAAATGCAGCCCATCATGGGCAGAAAATACCAACTCTTGAAGGCATCACCAAAGCCATGCTGCTTTAAGAACTCAGAAAGTGGCTGACGCATTTCTCGTTCTGATTGTTGTTCTGCAATTTGCGTACACAGCTTGTTAAAGCGCACCACATCGAGCAACATCTTTAAAAACTTTGGCCGGCCTAAGTTGCGGCGCTGCGCAAACACCGTGTCTAAATTGCTACCACTCCACTCGAGTGTTTCCCGACCCCAAGCATTGGGCGCCTGAACAGAAAACGACATATCGGAGAGTGCGGTTTCAACACCCAACTCCTCAAACAACTTGATCAGGTTGGGATAGGTTCTTTCGTTGAAAACCAAAAACCCGGTGTCTACGCCATAGGTGAGCAAGCCATTTTCTGTTGGCAAACTAATGTCGACTGTGTTGGCGTGCCCGCCAAAATAAGCGCCCGCTTCCAACAAGGTGATGTCGGCCTTGCCTTGCAAGCTGTGTGCAACGCCTAGGCCCGAGATGCCTGAACCTACAATGGCAATCTTTTTGTTTTTCAAGGTTTGAATCTTTCTGACGTAACAAGTTAGGAGGCTTTTTGTCCTAAGCTTTTCTCAATCGCTTGCGTCAAGCCTTTGTTTTCGGGGCTTGTCATGCTGTTGTAGCTGTCAATCAAACGGCCATCACGGCCGATCAAATATTTGTAAAAGTTCCACTTAGGTCTTTGGCCTGGCTCTTTGGCGAGTTGTTTGAAAAAGGGCGCGGCCGCTTCGCCCGTCACAGAGGTTTTGGTGAACATGGGGAACTTCACGCCAAAGGTGTTTTCGCAAAACTCTGCAATGTCTTGGTTAGAGGATTTTTCTTGCGCAAAGTCGTTAGAGGGAAAGCCCAAAACGACCAAGCCTTTGTCTTTGAATTTGCTGTGCAAGGCTTCGAGGCCCTTGTACTGCGATGTAAAACCACAGTAGCTGGCCGTATTCACCACCAAGATGACTTTGCCACTGTACTGACAAAGCGACTGAGGCTTTTCGTCTTGCAGTCTTGGAAAGGTGTGGTTTAACAAAGCAGGGCATGCCGCCGATGAGGCGACGTTGGTGGCGGGCGTCTGCGCCCAAACCATGGGCATGGCCAACACCCCAAGCAAGAAGAAGCAAGGTTTGAACGTGTTAAAACTTGGCATAAACTGTCCATTCTGTTTTGTGACTGGACAGTTTACTTTTTTTTATTTAACTTGTCACGAACTGATTAAAGGCTTTTTTGATTAGGGAAATACCGCCGCCCACAAGGCCAGAATGGCCTCTCTTTCAGCGTGCAAAGCGGCCTGGGAAACTTGCGTTGGCTCCTCATTCAACCGCGCCTTGTGTTGCACACGGCGCAACTCCCGGTAGGCCGATGCTGCCTTGAACCCCACGCCATGGGGCAACAAACCTGCTTTTTCTGCACTCTGAAGCAGAGCAATGTTGCCAACGTTGTGGGCCATTTCGGGGTGCTTGGCTGAGTGCATCAAAACCAAATACTGAACCGCAAACTCCGCATCGACCATGCCACCAGGACTGTGTTTCACATCAAACAGTTCTGACTTGATCGCGTGGGCAGAGCGGACTCGGATGCGCATGGCCACAATTTCAGACTTCAATGCAGACTCATCGCGAGGGGCACTGATGACGGCGCGTTGAACCTCTTCAAACTGCTTGGCGATGTGCTCCTCGCCCATTACAAAGCGGGCCCGTGTCATGGCTTGGTGTTCCCAAGTCCAGGCTGTATTGCTGCCCCTTTGTTGTTGGTAATCGGCATACGCCGCGAAAGTGGTTACCAACAAACCTGAGCTTCCGTTGGGTCTCAGTGCGGTGTCAATTTCAAACAAGTCGCCTTCTGCAGTTTTGACCGTGAACCAATTGATGAGCTTTCTAACAAAGGCGCCATAGACCTCTTGAGCCCTTTCATCGGCGTCTTCGTAGACAAAGACAATGTCCAAATCACTGCCATACCCCAGCTCTTTGCCGCCCAATTTGCCATAGGCAATGATGCCAAATTGAGGCGCTTCACGGTGCCTGCTTTTCAGGCACGACCAACACCATTGCGCCGTGATGCGCAGCACTGCGTCGGCCATGGCGCTTAAATCGTCGGCCACCTGCTCAACCGACAGGCGCCCTTCAACATCACGCGCCAAGGTTCGAAAAACCTCTGCGTGGTGAGCTCGGCGCAGCAAATTCAACAAGTTTTCCTCGTCATCTTCGCCTGTTCTTTTTAAGGCTGCTCGACGCGCTTGCAATTCAGCTTCAAAGTCTTGGGCCACAAACCTCTGTTGCAGCACATCGCCATTGGCCAGCTCATCAATCACGCCGGGGTGTTGCACCAAATAACGCGCAGGCCATTTGGCGGCGCCCAAGAGTCGCAACAGGCGCTCGTGCACGGCAGGGCGCTCGAGCATCATGGCCAAGTAGCTTTCGCGGCGCATCAATGGCTCCATCCAGTCTGCCATTCGCACCACCGCATCCACTTCCACACGACCCTCTTTGAGCCACTGAGCCGTGCGCTGCAACAAGCGCATCAAACGAGCTCTGGCATCGTCTCTCAGGCCTTTGACTTTGGGGCTGTCTTGCCAATGTGCCAAGCGAGCTCGCGCCTCGCCTTTGAACAAATCCAACACAGCCTCAAGTTCGGGGCGCTCACGGCCCGCTTGGGTTTGACAGGATTTACACTCCCGATCACCCCCCAGGAGAATGTCAAATTCATGCGCAACCACTTCACGGTGGGCGTCCAAATCTGACAGGAAGTCACAACCTTCGGTATACCCCATGGTGTTGGCTATCCATTGCAGATCTGCATCTTGTGTGGGTAAAACATGCGTTTGCTGATCATCCAAATACTGAATGCGATGCTCCACTTTTCGAAGGAAAACATACGCTTGTGTCAAAGCTTGCGCCGTTTCTAGGGGCATCAGCCCCGCTTTGGCAATGCGTTGTAGCGCATCGACGGTGGGTCGGGTGCGAAGCTCTGGGAACTGCCCGCCTCGAACCACCTGCAAAAGTTGCACAGTGAATTCAATTTCCCGAATACCCCCGCGCGATAGCTTGACGTCATTGGCGCGCTCAGGATGACCTGCGCTCCTTTTGGCGGCATGATCGCGAATTTGTTGGTGCAAGGTTCTCAAAGACTCAAAGACGTTGTAATCGAGATAACGTCTAAATACAAACGGCAACACCACACTTCGAAGCTTGGCCGCAGAACCATTTTGAACTGCGCTTCGGGGGGCAATCACTCTGCTCTTCATCCAAGCAAAACGCTCCCACTCGCGACCCTGAGCCATCAAATACTCTTCCAAGGCCCCCAAAGAGACCACACTGGGGCCAGAGTTGCCATTGGGCCGCAGCGCCAAATCCATTCGAAATACAAAACCATGCTCGGTGGTATCGCCCACCAAGGTAAAGATGGCCTTGACGGCTCGGCTGAAATACTCATGGACGGAGATCTTGCCCAAGCCCTGAGCATTGCCTGCCGTCTCGCCGTCTTCATCGTAGACATAGATCAGGTCGATGTCGCTTGAAACATTGAGCTCTCGTGCACCCAGTTTGCCCATGCCCACCACCCAAAGCTGGGCTTTTTCGCCATTGGCGAGCAAAGGGGCACCATGCCTTGCGTCGAGGTCATGAAATGCCTGCTGGCAAGCCTCATCTAGCGCCAATTCCGCCAAATGGGTCACCGCCGTGGTAACGACGTCTAGAGGCGCGTCTTGCTCACAGTCCATGGTGAGGAGGCGAGCCATGGTCCATTGGCGCAAGATTCTCATAGCGGGGCCAACCTCGTGGCCCTGCGCGCGCAGTTGTTGGTAGGCTTGCATCAACAAACTTTGATGCGGCACCCCTGCTGGCAAGCTGGCAAAAGTATCTGCATAGCGTCTTTGAAGCCGCTGAAAAAATCGCGATCCTTCAGAGAGTGGTGCTGGGCGCTTTGAATCCATGACTTTGGCTGTCTCAAATGGGCTTGTGGCGGTCATAATTCCCTGCCTAGGTCTTTATGTCCGAATTGTCATTGGAATGCTGAAGTTGTCTGCCATCACCCGAATTACAAGCTCTGCTTTGCGTTTTGTCGCATGGCTCTTGTTGTTGGCTGGCTTTGTCTTGGGAATGGCATGGAGTGCGCTTCATTTTTGGATTGTGCCCCGAATTGAAAACTTCCGACCCAGTCTGGAAAAGATGGCCACTCAGGCCATCGGGGTTCCTGTTCAAATGGGTCAACTGAGGGCGATTTCCACGGGTTGGATGCCCACTTTTGAAATTTACGATCTTGCACTCCTTGACCCAGAAGGAAGACGCGCACTCACTCTGCCCAAAGTTATTTTTGCCATCAGCGTTCGATCGGTTTTGAACTTAGGGGTCGAGCAGTTGGTCATCGACTCCCCCACGCTGGACATTCGCAGAACCGCAAATGGCGAGTGGCGTGTTGCGGGTCTCAAGCTTAAAAAAGACAACTCCCCCGACTCAGCGGCAGCCGACTGGGTTTTTTCGCAAAAAGAAATCCTTGTTCAAAATGGCTCTGTGGTCTGGACCGATGAATTCAACCCCCTTGAAAGAGAAAAGCCGGCCTTGAATTTAAACCAGGTGTCTTGGGTCTTGCGCAATACCGCACGCCATCATTTGTGGCGACTTGATGCCACACCGCCCAATGGTTGGGGCGCGCCCTTCACACTCATGGGCGATTTACGGCGAGGGCTTTTATCGACACACGCTGGCCGAGTGAAAGACTGGAGCGGTCAACTTCATGCCGAGTTTTCAGATGTCGATTTGTCACAGCTAGGCCCCCACTTACCTTGGAAAGTCAATGCCACACAAGGACAAGGCGCTTTGCGAGTGTGGGTCGATTTGAAACTTGGCGACATTCAGCAAGCCACGGCCGATCTGGTGTTGGAAAACGCCAAGGCCCAACTCAGTCCCGAGCTGGAGGCCTTGTCGTTCAAACACATTGCGGGCCGGGTCTCTGCCAAAGCCAAGCCCCATGGTTTTGATTTCTCCACCGAAGGCTTGCGCTTTGACACAGCCGATGGCTTGCATTGGCCTGGTGGCAATGTCAGCCTCTCTTATTTAGAAGCAGATCAAGGCAACAGTGCGCAAGGCCGTTTTCAGGGCGACACTTTGGATTTGCTCGCACTTCGAAACATTGCCCTTCAATTGCCGCTGCCCCCATCCGCTCGGCAAACCCTTCAAGCCCACAAAGTTAGCGGCTTGGTCAACACACTGAACCTTGAGTGGACCGAGAAAGTGATCGGTACCGAAAAAACATTCCAAGTGAACACGGCCAATGGCCGCTTCGACAATTTCTTTTTTGAAGCAGGAAAAAGCGGCACCGAATCCGAAAATTGGCCGGGCATTGAAAATGCCGATATCAGTTTTGACATGACTGCCGCTGGAGGCAACATCAAAGCATCCATCGACAAAGGCGCGCTTCAAATCAATCGACTGTTTGAAGACTCGAGAATTCCGCTAGACAAATTACAAGCCTCTGTGAAGTGGCAGCATGAAAAAAACCAACTGCTCATTCCCGACTGGCAGTTGAGTTTGAAAAACGCCGACGTTTCAGCAGATCTCAAAGGCAGCTGGAAACCCAGTGCACTAGAAGGCAGCTGGGGGGTTTTAGATTTGCAGGGCAACATTCAGCGTGCTGATGCCGCGCGCGTTCACCGATATTTGCCATTGAGCATTCCTCAAAACGTTAGGCACTATGTGCGGGACTCGGTTTTAAAAGGCGCGGTCCAAGGCGTTTCCGTCAAGGTCAAAGGCGACCTCCAACGTCTGCCCTTTGCCAACCCCAAAGACGGCGAATTTCGATTCGCGGGCAAAGTCAAAGATGTTCAATATGCCTATGCTTTGGCCAACAGCACTGAAGGCGTTTGGCCACCCATGAGTGAAGTGAATGGTGACATTGTTTTTGACAGACTCAATTTCAAAGTCAATGGCGCGTCTGGCAAATGGGGCAACACGCCTTTCACACAAATCAAGGCCGAGATTCCCAGCCTCAGCGCGCCAGTGCTGGTCAATGTCCAAGGGGAGTCTAAAGCCAGCGCCAATGTTGTCTTGAATGATTTGCGTTTGTCACCCGTCAACCAAATGCTCAGCGGGGCACTGGCTCAGGCCAGCAGCACGGGCACCGTGTCTTCGCGCTTGAAGTTGTCCTTGCCCTTGAGCTCGCTTGATAAATCAAGTGTTCAGGGATCGGTTGCCTTGAGTGGCAACGACGTGCGCATTCAAAGCGACTTTCCCACCCTTGAAAAGGCTCAGGGCAGTATTCAATTTAGCGAAGCAGGGTTCAGTTTGGTTGGGGTAAACGCACAGTTTTTAGGCGGCCCCATCAAGCTTGAAGGAGGCTCCCGAAAACTCGCACCGCGCAGCACAGAGGCCAACCCATTCTTTCGCATTCAAGGTCAGGTTAGCGCAAGCGGTCTTCGACAGGCCAAAGAATTCAGCACACTCGGCCTTCTTGCTCAGCATGCCACTGGCGCTAGCGCCTACACCGCAAGCTTGGGATTCAAGGGTGGACACAGTGAGCTCAGTATTCAGTCACAACTTCAAGGCGTTTCCCTCAACTTGCCAGCACCATTTGGCAAACGTGCTGATGAGTCGACAAGCTTTAAATATGAAAGCGTGATTCAAAGTCTGAGCAATGTGTCGCCCTACAAAGCGCTGCGAGATCAATTGCAAATATCCTGGGGCTCCGGCTTGTCAGCCTCTTACTTGCGCGACTTGACGGGCACAGAGCCGCGCGTCATCCATGGTCGCGTGCAAGTGGGTCAAGCCATAGCGCCATCTACAAGCAACCCGTCTGAGTCTGGTGTGACGGCCGTTGTCAACCTTCCCTCGTTTTCCATTGACGAGTGGCTTCAAGTGATCTCCCCACCGAAGTCAAGCCCTGCTTCGCATTCAACACAAAATGCAGCACTCAGCTTGGCCACTTCTTCCTACCTTCCTTCTCGCATGTCGCTGAAGGCCAATGAAGTCACATTGCAGGGCCGCCAACTGCACAACGTCTCTGTCAACGGGTCTCGTGAAGGTGCTTTATGGCGCTCCAATTTAGATGCCAGAGAGTTCAGTGGCTACTTGGAGTATCGCCAGTCCAACAGTCAAAATGCGGGGCGTATTTACGCACGCTTGGCTCGCCTGAGCTTGCCGCCCTCTGCCGATCAAACCGTGGAGTCCTTCCTAGAAGACTCCCCCGTGAGCATTCCAGCTTTGGACATTGTGGTGGATGAGTTGGAGTTGCGTGGAAAAAAATTAGGCCGTGTCGAAATTGAAGCGGTCAATGCAGAGCCGGCACAAGCCAAGACAACGACTGGGCGTGAATGGCGTTTGAACAAGCTCAACATCACCACGCCTGAGGCCAGCTTCAAAGCCAGCGGCAAGTGGGCCACTGCGCGAGAGGGTGCTCAGCAAGCCAATACGGAAATGAATTTTCGCTTGGACATTTCAAATGCTGGCGAATTGTTGAACCGATTGGGCACAAAAGACGCGCTGCGAGGCGGGGCTGGTAAGTTAGAGGGCGACGTTCAATGGCAGGGCTCACCAATGACCTTTCACTATCCCAGCATGAGCGGCCGCTTTAACTTGAACATTGGCCGCGGGCAGTTTTTACAAGCAGAGCCGGGTGTTGCCAAGTTGTTGGGCGTGTTAAGTCTTCAAGCTCTGCCGCGCCGTTTGTTATTGGATTTCAGAGATGTGTTCAGTGCTGGTTTTGCGTTTGACACCATTCGGGGCGATGTCTTGATTCAACAAGGCATTGCTACCACTCGCAACCTTCAAATGAAGGGCGTCAATGCCGTGGTGCAAATGGATGGCAGCTCTGACATAGCGCGAGAAACACAAAACTTGCGTGTTTTAATTTTGCCCGAAGTCGATGCGGGCACCGCCTCTTTGTTGGCTGGCATTGCGCTCAATCCCGCTATCGGTTTGAGTACGTTTTTGGCCCAATTGATTCTCAAACAGCCATTGAGCCGCGTCAACACACAAGAGTTTTTGGTTGATGGCACATGGTCCGATCCCCGGGTGACCAAGGTTGTCAACAGCGCTGTGACCCCTTAAGCTTGACCAAAACCTTTGCAAATGGCGCAAGCAGATTCACCTTCATTGCAAAACTCTCACATCCTGTGGCAGTTTTTCAAACAAATCACACGCTCCTTCACCGATCGTCGATTTTCATTGTGGATTGCCCTGGTGGTGCTGGTCGTCGCCCTGCTGGTCACGCTAGTTTGGCTTGCCGGTCGATATGAAGCCAGTCAATACCAAGATGAACTAGACCGCGACACAGCAGATGCCGCAAGTGAGATTCGAAATGGTTTTGATCAAAACGTTTTGATTTTGCAAAACCTGCATGCCAAAGCTCTTTCACAAAAGCTATGGCTAGCGGAAATGACAGACCTGTTGAGTCAAAACAGAGATTGGCTTCGCGTCGAAAAAAGAGACTTGCAAGGCCGCACGCTAGACGTGGTGTCATCGCCTCTCAAGCCTGACTTGTTCAATGACAAATCAGGGATGGGAGAGCACCCTGAAACGCAGCAAGCTTGTTTGCGCGCGCGTCGATTGAATGGCCCTGCCTACTCCAGAAGCTACTTTGTACCTCAATCCAACGGCCGAGGCCTAGAGGTGATGGAGATGTGTTTGCCCATGATCGATCGCGGCAACACAGCGGGGTTCACGCTTTTGACCTACAGCCTGCAAGAAGTTTTGTCTGCGAGGTTGGGTGAGACTTACGGTCAACGCAATCAGCTTTCTTTCGTCGAACCTGACGGCACACGCTTAGCGGTTCACGGCAGCTTGCCTCGCGCAAAACGCTTGTTCACCGCCAAGCAATTGCTCGACTTACCTGGCACCACTCTGATGCTTCGGATGGACGGTCGCCGTGCAGTACCCGACTTGTTGCCCAATATCTTGCCTGCCTTGGTAACGGCCATGTCCTTTGCACTGGTTTCGGTTTTGGTTTTGCTGGTCAAAGACTCACGCCGACGCTTGCAGGCAGAGCGAGACCTGGCCGACGCGCTGGCCTTTCGCAAGGCCATGGAAGACTCCTTGGTGACTGGCCTGAGAGCGCGCGATCTTCAAGGTCGGATCACTTATGTCAATCCCGCTTTTTGTCAGATGGTGGGCTTTGAAGCCGAAGCGCTCTTGGGAAAGTCTGCGCCCATGCCTTATTGGCCACCTGAAATGGTAGGCGAGTATCAACAACGTCAAGCTGTTCGACTGGCCGGCAATGCGCCTCCCAGAGAAGGCTTTGAATCGGTGTTTATTCGGCAAGATGGCACGCGTTTTCCGGTGCTCATTTTCGAGGCCCCTCTAATTAACGTGCTTGGCCAACAAACAGGCTGGATGAGTGCTTTTTTGGACATCAGCGAACAGCGACGCATTGAAGAGCTTTCTCGCTCCAGTCAGGAGCGCTTGCAAGCCACGGCCAGACTTGCCACTGTGGGTGAAATGGCCTCCCTCTTGAGCCATGAGTTGAATCAGCCTTTATCGGCCATTTCGAGTTATGCCACCGGCTCCTTGAATCTTTTGCGGCACCCAGATAATGGCCAAGCGTCCCCCCAATTGAGCGATTTTCAAATGGCGTTTGAGCGAATTTCAGAGCAGGCCAGTCGCGCAGGTAAGGTGATCAACAGCGTGCACGATTTTGTCAGGCGCCGCGATCAAGACAAAGAAGTCGTCAAGCCCCAGGCCATTATTGATGCCGTCATGCCCTTGGTGCAACTTCAAGCACACAAGCTTCATGTGCGCATTCAAACCGAATTAGACCCTCGCTTGCTACCCGTTCTGTGCGACCGCACCATGGTTGAACAAGTTCTTTTGAATCTAGCTCGCAATGGCATGCAGGCCATGGATCACCCAACTTGCCATCAACGCACCCTGACCTTGAAAGTCAAGCGCGGGGCTTCAAGCCAGTCACAAGCTTGGGTGGAGTTTTCAGTGCTTGACTTGGGACTGGGTATCTCTGCCGAAGTGGCGCAAAACTTGTTCACACCTTTTTTCACCACCAAAGCAGAAGGGATGGGCTTGGGACTTAGTTTGTGCCGCACGGTGGTTGAGCAACACGGTGGCCACTTGGAGTTTGAAGACAATAAGCCTTGCGGCACTCTTTTTCGATTTACCCTGCCGACGGCATCTGAAATTTAAGTCCCGCTAAAATCAAATCATGCAACCTGCCCTCAACGCCTGTGTTTTCATTGTCGATGACGATGCCAGTGTTCGCGATGCAATGGCTTGGTTGCTTCGCTCTAGGCGCTTGATGAGCGAGTCTTTTTCCAGTGCCGATGCATTTGAAAAAATGCTGAAAGAAAAGTTTCCAGGCCAGCAAACGCCAGTCCCAACACAAGCCGGTTGCATCTTGTTAGATGTTCGAATGCCTGGT
Organism: Limnohabitans sp. MMS-10A-178; assembly: GCF_003063375.1. Taxonomy (GTDB): domain Bacteria; phylum Pseudomonadota; class Gammaproteobacteria; order Burkholderiales; family Burkholderiaceae_C; genus Limnohabitans_A. The sequence goes on from NZ_NERY01000001.1 coordinate 261,848, forward strand.
CAAAGTGGCTTGGCTCTGTTTGAAACTCTGATCGATAATGGCCTTGCCCACACGTGGCCCGTGATTTTCTTAACAGGGCACGCCGATGTGCCAACAGCGGTAGACAGCGTGAAGCGGGGTGCCTTTGACTTTTGCGAAAAGCCCTTTTCTGACAATGCTCTGGTTGACCGCGTGGAGCAAGCATTGGCCTTGTCTCAAGAACGGCTAACGGTTCATCAGCAAAGTGCAGGATTGGTCTCGCGACTAGATGAACTCACTGAGCGCGAGCGTGATGTCATGCGCTTGGTGGTCGCGGGCATGCCCAACAAGCTCATTGCTGACCAACTGGACATCAGTGTGCGCACCGTGGAAGTTCACCGTTCGCGCGTTTTTGAAAAAATGGAAGTGAAGTCGGCCGTTGAGTTGGCCAACTTGCTGCGCGAGGTTTGAATGAAAGCGCCCAGCAGCAGCTTTTCTTTTCATTCTTTGTCGGGCGCTTTGTCAGGTAATTTATTGGTGCGCTCTTCTTTGTCGTCTGGCCTGAGCTCGCCCTTGTCTCGACCCGAAAACATGGTCCACCAAACGATCAACACCAGCAGCACCAGCGCCAACAGCGCTTCTAACAGAATCAGGCCCATGCAAAAACTCCTTCGATCGTGCATTGTAGGGAGCATCTGCTTGAGCGTGTGTTGGCTCTTGACCGCTTGTTCTTCGCCAAAAAAGGCAACACCTATTCCGAGTGCGCCACCTCCTTTGACGCCGCCTGTTGCATCTAATCCCGCGCCTTCTGCCCCGCCCCCGCAAGCCACGATTGGCGAAACAACGCCGCCCGTATTGACAAGAGCCAAAAGCAAATGGGTTTTGGCAAACTGGGCAGACTTGCCCGGGCTGAATGCCGACAACTTCAATGAGGCTTGGCTGGCTTGGCGGCAAAACTGCACGCGCAACACGCCCAATTTGCCCCATTCCCAACAGCTTTGCGCTAACGTCAGGCGATTGGAGGGGCAGACCTCAGAAGCCCAAAGAGCCTGGTTGATGCAAAACTTCCAGCCCTATCGGGTAGAGAGTTTGAGTGCCTCGACATCTCCAGCAAACGGACTATTAACCGCCTATTTCGAACCTGTTTTGGAGGCCTCTCGCAGTGCAAAACCTGGGTTTTCCGTCCCCTTGTACGGTTTGCCTGCCAACCTCAAATCGCGTTCTCCTTGGTACAGCCGAGAAGAGATTTCTAAGTTGCCCGCGGCTCAAGCGGCCCTGAAAGGGAAAGAGATCGCTTTCATTGCCGACCCCGTCGATGCCATGGTCCTCCATATTCAAGGCTCTGGCCGGCTGTGGGTCACGCAAAACGATGGCAGCCGAAAGCAAATTCGATTGGCCTTTGCCGGCACCAATGACCACCCCTATCAAAGCATTGGCCGGTGGCTCCTTGATCAAAACCTGACCAAAGACGCCACTTGGCCTGGAATTAAATCGTGGCTTGCACAAAACCCCAAAAGAACCCAGGAGCTGATGTGGCGCAATCCGCGATTTGTGTTCTTTAAAGAAGAGGCCCTTACGGGGCCGGATGCTCTTTTGGGGCCCAAAGGGGCAATGGGCGTTCCGCTCACCGCTGAGCGGTCAATTGCGGTAGACCCCGGAAGCATTCCATACGGGTCTGCGGTCTGGCTTTCAAGCAGCGGCCCTCAAGTCTCACTCAATCGCTTGGTTTTTGCGCAAGACACGGGAAGTGCCATTTTGGGCGCTGTTCGGGCCGACTATTTCGCAGGCTCTGGGGATGCCGCTGGAGAGTTGGCGGGGCGTCTCAAACAAGACATGAGAGCATGGGTTTTACTTCCAAGATAAGCTCAGTCCCTCTACACTGTTGATTCATGCTTTAGAAAGTGAAATACCATGAACGCTCCATTGCCTGAACATTTGCGCCACGCGCTGGCAACCGTCACGCTAGATGACAAATACAGCTTGAAGTCGGGGCGCGCATTCATGAGTGGGGTTCAGGCCCTTGTTCGCTTGCCCATGCTGATCCAAGAGCGTGATGCCATGGCGGGTAAAAATACAGGCGCCTTGATCAGCGGTTATCGGGGATCGCCCTTGGGTGGCTATGACCAAGCGCTCTGGAAAGCCAAATCCTATTTAGAAAAACACAACATTGTGTTTCAACCTGGGGTCAATGAAGAGCTGGCTGCAACCGCGCTCTGGGGCACTCAACAGATGGGCTTTGCGCCCCCAGGAACTCAAAAGTTTGATGGTGTGTTTGGCATTTGGTATGGCAAAGGTCCAGGCGTAGATCGCTGCTCCGATGTATTCAAACACGCCAACATGGCCGGCACCACCCCGTGGGGCGGTGTCTTGGCGGTGGCCGGCGACGACCATGTGGCCAAAAGCTCAACGGCCGCGCACCAAAGCGATCACATTTTCAAAGCGTGCGGCTTGCCTGTTTTCTTTCCCTCTTCTGTTCAAGAGGTTTTGGATTTGGGTGTGCATGCCATTGCCATGAGCCGGTTTGCAGGCGTCTGGTCTGGCATGAAAACCATCCAAGAAGTGGTGGAGTCCAGCGCCACAGCAGACATCAACGCCGATCGCGTGAAGATTGTTTTGCCTGAATTTGAAATGCCGCCTGGCGGTTTGCATATCAGGTGGCCCGATCCGGCACTTGACCAAGAAGCACGTTTGTTTGATTACAAATGGTATGCAGCACTGGCCTACATCCGCGCCAATCGTTTGAATTACAACGCCATAGAGGGCCCCAACGATCGCTACGGCATCATGGCCAGTGGCAAAGCTTACAACGACACACGCCAAGCTTTGATTGATTTGGGTTTAGACACTGAAACTTGCCAGCGTCTGGGTATTCGGGTGCACAAGGTGTCAGTGGTTTGGCCATTAGAGGCTCACACCACGCGCGAGTTTGCAAAGGGCTTGAAAGAGATTTTGGTGGTGGAAGAAAAACGCCAAATCATTGAGTATCAACTTAAAGAAGAGTTGTACAACTGGCCAGACTCACAGCGGCCTCGCATTGTGGGCAAGTTTGATGAGCTAGAAGGCAACGATTCTGGTGGCGAATGGTCTGTGCCCAATCCAACGGCTCACCGTTTGCTCAGAGCCAATGCTGATCTTACGCCTACGCTCATTGCCAAGGCCTTGGCCAAGCGCTTGATGAAGCTCGATTTGCCATCCGATGTATTGGCGCGCATGAATGCGCAACTCAGCATCATCGAAGCCAAAGAGCGCGCGCAAAATAGTTTGGTACTCAATCCTGCGGCAGATCGCATGCCATGGTTCTGTTCTGGTTGCCCGCACAACACCAGCACCAAGGTGCCGGAAGGCTCTCGTGCCATGGCAGGTATTGGTTGCCATTTCATGAGTGTTTGGATGGACCGCAGCACCGTGGGCTTTACCCAAATGGGCGGCGAAGGCACGCCCTGGATTGGGCAACAGCATTTCAGCCATGAGAATCATGTGTTTGCCAACATTGGCGATGGCACTTATTTTCACAGCGGTATTCTGGCCATTCGCCAAAGCATCGCTGCTGGCGTCAACATCACCTACAAAATTTTGTACAACGATGCCGTTGCCATGACCGGTGGTCAACGTGTGGGTGAGCGCGCCGAAGGTCATACGGTTGTGCAAATTGCGCAAAGCATGCGGGCTGAAGGCGCTGTGATCATCAAAGTGGTTACAGACGAGCCCGAAAAATACAGTGGTGTTGCCCTTGCAGAAGGTGTGTTGGTGCATCACCGTGATGAGCTCGATGCCATTCAGCGTGAGCTGCGCGAGGTTAAAGGTTGCACGGTCATCATTTATGACCAAACATGCGCCACTGAAAAACGCCGTCGCCGCAAGCGTGGCACCATGGTTGATCCTGCCGTGCGCGTCATGATCAATGAATTGGTTTGTGAGGGTTGCGGCGATTGTGGTGTGCAGTCCAACTGCTTGTCTGTTGAGCCACTTGAAACTGAGTTTGGCCGCAAGCGCACCATCAACCAAAATTCTTGCAACAAAGACACCAGCTGCCTCAAAGGGTTTTGCCCCAGCTTTGTTTCTATTGAAGGTGGGCAACTGAAGAAAAAATCCAAGCAGCAAAAATTCAGCTTAGATTCGTTGCCTTCTTTACCTTTGCCTACGTTGCCAAACTTAGCAACAGCCACACAAGCTTATGGTGTGGTGGTGGCAGGTGTTGGCGGTACTGGCGTGATTACCATTGGTCAGCTGTTGGGAATGGCTGCCCACTTAGATGGCCTTGGCATCGTGACACAAGACTCCGCTGGTTTGGCTCAAAAGGGCGGTGCCACATGGAGTCATGTGCTGTTGGCTAAAAACCAAGATCAAATTCAAACCACGCGCGTCAGCATGGCCGCAGCCGATTTGATTTTGGGATGCGATCCTATTGTGAGTGCGGGCAAAGAAACTTTATCGCGCATGATTGAGGGTAGAACTCGCGTTGCACTGAACTCGCACAGCACGCCTACAGCTGCTTTTGTTAAAAATACCCAATGGCAAAACCCGGCTGACAGTTGTGCTGCTGAAATTGCCGCGGCTGTTGGCATCAGTGGTTTGGCTGCATTTGATGCAGACCAGCTATCAAGCCAATTGATGGGCGACACCATTTACATCAACCCCATGATTTTGGGTTATGCATGGCAAAAAGGTTGGGTGCCATTGAGCCTTGATGCACTGAAGCGAGCCATTGAACTCAATGAAGTTGCGGTTGCTCAAAACTTAGCGGCCTTTGAATGGGGCCGCCATGCAGCACACCATTTGCCTGCTGTCCAAGCATTGTTCACGCCTGTTCAAGTTATTTCATTGAAAAAGCGAGAAAAGTTAGAAGAACTTGTTGCTTCTCGCGTGGAATTTTTAACGGCTTATCAGAATGCAAGTTATGCCAAACAGTATGAAAATTTTGTGCTGAAAGTCAAAGCCAAAGAAAGCTCCGTTGGCCTTTCTTTGCTTTCAGAAACTGTGGCGCGTCAATTGTTCAAACTGATGGCTTACAAAGACGAGTACGAAGTGGCACGCTTGCACATCGACAAACAGTTCCTAGAACGCGTCAAATCGCAGTTTGAGGGTGATTTCAAGGTTTTCTACCACTTAGCCCCACCCCTACTAGCCAAACGCAATGAGAAGGGCCAGCTTCTCAAACAAAAAATGAGCCCTCACATGCTCTTGGCTTTCAAGCTGCTTGCGCCTTTGAAATTTTTGCGTGGCACTTCTTTGGATATCTTTGGTCGAACCGAAGAACGCCAGACAGAACGTGCATTGATTCAAGAGTACAAGGACGCCATCGATGAGTTGTTGGTTTCTTTGAATTCAAAAAATCATGCACTGGCCGTCAAGATGGCAAATTTGCCAGACCAAATCAAAGGCTTTGGCCATGTCAAAGAAAGAAACTTGGCTGCAGTGATGGTTCAGTGGCAAAGCTGCATGGATGACTTCAGAAAAACAAATTAATTTGAATTCTGAGTTTGTCTTTGTATTCTTCTTTTATATAGATTAATACATAGTAGTAGTAGATAAGGAGAGGCTTGTTCTGTGGACAAGTCTCTTTTTTCTTTATAGATCAATGTATTGAATCATTTTGAAGCATGTGCACCAGCCTGCATGGGTGCTGTCTTCAAAATATGAACAACTTCTTCAAATTAAAAATTCTGTGGATAACCTCCCTGTTATCCCAAAACTATCCACATCTTTGTTCATTGACAAAGAAATAAAAAAAGGCTTTTTAAAAGCCAAATTAAATTACGATTTAAAAAGGCCTGCCCTAAAGTCATCAACAGCTTGCATCAATTCTTCTCTGGTGTTCATGACAAAGGGGCCGTATTGAGCGATGGGTTCGTTTAAAGCTTGGCCCGAAATTAACAATACTCTGGCACCAGGCGATCCTTGAATTAGCACACCATTGCCTTCATTGCGAAGAATGGCCATTCGGTTTAACTCAATAGCAGTTGTTTCTTTTTCACTGACAACAGAAACTGAACCGCGATACACAAATAGGAAAGCATTGTGTTTTGGATTCAAAGCTTGCTCAAAGCTACTTTGTTTTTGGAAGTGAATGTCTAAAAAAAGAGTTTGTGTTGGAAAAAGAGAAGGTGACCGATGAACAGCCCCAAGTGTGCTATTTGACTCACCCGCAATGACACGCACTTTGACCGACTCATGGGACCATGTTTCTGGAATGCGATCACTTTGAATATCGAGATAAGCAGGCTTGCACATTTTTTGGTGAGATGGCAAATTTAGCCAAAGCTGAAAGCCTTCCATAAGCCCCTCTTCTTGTTCAGGCATTTCACTGTGCACAACACCGCTGCCAGCAGTCATCCATTGAATACCACCATTTTGTAAAAGGCCTTCATTTCCTGCGCTGTCTTTGTGTCGCATGCGGCCGGAAATCATGTAAGTTACTGTTTCAAAACCACGGTGTGGATGATCTGGGAAGCCACCGCCATAGTCGTTCGGGTTGTCACTGCCAAAGTGATCGAGCATCAAGAACGGATCGAGCCGGCGCTGATGAGTTTGTGTGAGCACACGAGTGAGCTTCACGCCATCGCCATCGCGGGTTGCCTGACCAACGACTTGCTGCTCAACACTGCGACCCATCAATGGGGTTTGAATGATTTCCATGTCAAGAAATTGATAAGCTTGGATAGTCGGTATAGCCTTTTTCACCACCGCCATAGAAAGTAGCTCTTTCGGGCGTGTTGTAGGGGCCGTTTTGTCGAAGTCTGCTTGCCAAATCTGGGTTGGCGATGAAGGCTTTTCCAAAAGCAATCAAATCGGCACCCTGGTTCAATGCGCTCTTGGCGAGCTCGCTGTCATAACCATTGTTGAGCATCCATGCGCCTTGGCCTCCCGCTTGTTGGTAAGCTGTTTTCAAGGCAGCGTAATCGAAGTTCGTTTCGCCTTGCTGATAATCGCGTGCAGCACCTGTAGAGCCTTCGATGGTGTGAACATAGGCCAAATTCAAAGGACCCAGAAAAGCTGCAACATGCTCAAACAGTTTCTGCGGCGAGGCATCGCTGGCATCGTTGGCCGGCGTGACAGGGGAGATTCGGATACCACATCGACCACCACCAATTTCTTGTGTAACAGCAGTCATGACTTCCTTCAAAAACCGAGTCCGATTTTCAATGCTACCGCCATAAGCATCTTGTCGGTGATTGCTGTCGGCTCTTAAAAATTGATCGATCAAATAACCATTGGCGGCATGGACCTCAATGCCATCGAAACCCGCCAGGATGGCGTTTTTGGCTGCTTGCCGATAGTCTGCAACGATGCCAGGTATTTCTGTCAATTCAAGCGCTCGCGGCATGGATGTTGGCTCAAAGCGAGGCACACCATTTTCAATGAGGACGGTTTTTGATTTGGCCACAATGGCAGAGGGCGCAACAGGTGCTTGATTGTTGGGCTGCAGGCTGGTGTGAGAAATGCGGCCCACATGCCAAAGCTGCATCACAATTTTTCCACCTTGAGCATGCACTGCGGCGGTGACGGGTTGCCAAGCTTTGACTTGCTCGGCAGACCAAATGCCGGGAACATCTGAATACCCTTGGCCTTGATGGCTGATGGCCGTTGCCTCTGTGATGATGAGGCCAGCACCCGTTGCGGGGTTGGCGCGTTGCGCATAGTATTCAGCCATTAGAGCATTCGCCAACGCATGAGGCGCCCGATTGCGCGTGAGAGGAGCCATCACAATGCGGGTGGCAAGTTGCAATTGGCCGGCTTGACAGGGTTCAAATAAATTTTTCATGACGCAAAGCATACGGTTTTTCTCGGCGCTCTGGTTGGCAATTTGTATCTCTATGGCGGCGGCTGTTTCATTGGGCATCACGCGTTTTGCCTACGCGCTGCTTTTGCCGCCCATGCGTGAAGATTTATCTTGGACCTACACCTTGTCAGGCAGCATGAACACTTTCAATGCGCTTGGCTATTTGATCGGGGCGCTGTTAACGCCGCGCATTTTGAGTCAGTGGGGTGCTGTGCGTGTTTTGATAGGCGGCGCTTTGATGGCTTCGTTGCTCATGGTTGCTACGGGGTTTTTTTCAGACACCAGCATTCTTTTGATTCAGCGTTTGTTGGCAGGTATGGCCAGTGCGGCGGTCTTTGTTTCTGGCGGATTGTTGGCGGCCAGGCTGGGTACGCACTTGCCCGCACAGTCTGGTTTGTTGTTGGGTATTTATTACGGCGGAACGGGCCTGGGCATTTCTTTGTCTGCGGTGTTGGTGCCTATTGCCATGGATTTGGCCACTCAAAACGGGCAGCTTCATGAATGGGCGTGGGCTTGGTGGGCCTTGGGCCTTGCTTGCTTTGCCATGACCGTGTTGTTGTTTTTTATCCGCCGCTCGATGCTTCAATTTATGCCTGAAGTGAATGCGTCAACGAGCATTGACTCACAAGCTGAAAAGCGCGTGCGCAAAATGCATTGGCCAGAGTGGACATTTGGTTTGACAGCCTATGGGCTTTTTGGCGTGGGCTACATCGGTTACATGACCTTTGTGGTGGCGGTCTTGCGAGAGCAGGGTGCCAACGCCTCTCAGATCACATTTTTTTACGCCATGCTGGGTTTGGCCGTGTTGGCGTCGTCTCGGGTTTGGGCCAACTTGTTGAATCGCTACCAAGGCGGGCAGGCCTTGTCTATTTTGAGCGCCCTGCTCAGTGTTGCAACCGTTATCCCAGCGCTCACATCGGCGTGGCCTCTCATGATGGTGTCGGGTATTTTGTTTGGTGGCGTCTTTTTGTCGGTGGTTGCCTCTACCACGGCCATGGTCAAACACAACCTTGCGCCTTCACAGTGGGCGGCAGGCATCAGTGTGTTCACGGTGGTTTTTGCCGCAGGACAAATCGTGGGGCCTACGGTGGTCGGATGGATTGCTGATGGCCCTGGTGGACTTCAACGAGGACTGGTTTTTTCAGCGGCTGCGCTGTTGTTGGGCGCTTTGTTGGCTTGGCAACAAAAACCGATTCATCAAAGTTGATTGGTGTTCAGACGTCGTACCCTGGATTTTCACGATCGAGCTTGCGAATTAACGATGGCCAAACAAAGTTGCCGCCCAAGCCGCCCGTCTGAACCTTCATGGCATGTGCTACGCCCGTTAAAACCTGCGGGTCGATGGCAATCAAGTCTGCCGCTTTGTTCTGACCTGACAAGGCGTCAACTTGAATGCGACATGAATTTTCAAACGTGTACATTTGTAAAAATGCGTCGGCAATCGTCTTGCCCACTGTGAGCAAGCCGTGGTTGCGCAGCATCAAATAGTTGGCGTCTGCCAAGTCTTTTTGCAGGCGCAACTTTTCTTCATCTCGAATGGCAACGCCCTCGTAGTCGTGATAGGCCAGTGACGCCAAAACAAACGTGCTTTGCTGGCTGATGGGCAGCACGCCTTCCTTTTGTGCGCTCACAGCCACGCCTGCGCGCGTATGCGTGTGAAGCACGCAGCCGGCCTCATGGCGTGCTTCATGCACTGCGCTGTGAATGACAAAACCAGCAGGGTTTACCGGGTGTGGGTTGTCTGCGTCAAGCTTGTTGCATTGCATGTCTACTTTGACAAGACTTGATGCGGTGATCTCATCAAACATCAAGCCGTAGGGGTTGATTAAAAACTGGTGTTCTTCCTCACTCACGCTGGTGGGCAATTTGGCGCTGATGTGCGTGAAAACCAAGTCGCTCCAGCCATACAAGGCCACCAAGCGATAACAGGCGGCCAGGTCTACGCGCAAGGCCCATTCATCTGGGTGCATTTGATGGTCCATTTGATTCGTGGGTTTGGTGCTTTGTTTCATGGTGCCTCCTTGAGTTCTAGGCCGAGCTTAGCGCGAGGGTGCTCTGATACGGGTCGCGCATGGAACACGCGATGCAGATAAAATCGAGCCCTTTGGCCATTGGCCCTTACGGCGCGAGCAGCGCCGGCCTTCAGTTGATGCACTGGTGATTTGATGCTTTACCCACAAGAATTTGATGTGATCGTCGTTGGCGGCGGCCACGCCGGCACCGAAGCCGCATTGGCGGCTGCGCGCATGGGTTGTCAGACACTTTTGCTGTCTCACAACATTGAAACCTTGGGCCAGATGAGCTGCAACCCCTCTATTGGCGGTATTGGCAAAGGCCACCTTGTGAAAGAGGTGGATGCCTTGGGTGGTGCCATGGGCATTGCAACAGATGAGGGCGGCATTCAGTTTCGAATTTTGAACAGCTCCAAAGGGCCTGCAGTTCGCGCAACGCGCGCTCAAGCCGATCGTATTTTGTACAAGGCCGCCATTCGCAGCCGCCTTGAAAACCAAGAAAACTTGTGGCTTTTCCAGCAAGCGGTGGACGACCTCATGGTGGAGTCCAATGGCACAGAAGACCGTGTGGTGGGGGCTGTCACGCAAGTGGGTGTTCGCTTTCGTGCCAAAACGGTGGTTCTAACGGCCGGTACTTTTTTGGATGGCAAAATTCACGTAGGCTTAGAAAACTACTCAGCCGGCAGGGCAGGTGACCCTCCGGCGGTCAGTTTGTCTGCCCGCCTGAAAGAGCTGAAGTTGCCCCAGGGCCGCTTAAAAACGGGTACGCCCCCGCGGTTAGACGGCCGTACCATTGACTTTTCGAAATGCCAAGAACAGCCGGGCGACGGTATGCCAGGTGGCTTGAATGCTGATGCGGGTGTGCCAGTTTTCAGCTTCATGGGCCGCGCAGACATGCACCCAGCGCAGATGCCTTGTTGGATCACGCATACCAACGAGAGAACCCACGAGATCATTCGCTCCGGCTTTGACCGAAGCCCCATGTTCATGGGGAAAATTGAAGGTGTTGGACCTCGCTATTGCCCTAGCGTGGAGGACAAGATCAATCGATTTGCTGACAAAGACAGCCATCAAATTTTCTTGGAGCCCGAGGGCTTGACCACCCACGAGTTTTATCCCAATGGCATTTCCACCAGTTTGCCATTTGACATTCAGTACGCATTGGTGAGGTCTATGAAGGGGCTGGAAAATGCCCACATCCTTCGGCCTGGTTATGCCATTGAGTATGACTACTTCGATCCGCGCTCCCTGAAGAGCAGTTTTGAAACACGCCAAATTGGCGGATTGTTTTTTGCTGGGCAAATTAACGGCACCACAGGTTATGAAGAGGCTGCAGCGCAAGGCTTGTTTGCTGGCATCAATGCCGCACTTCAGTGCCGAGCTATGTCTGGCTTGGGCAATGATATGGGCGGGGCATGGTTGCCAAGCCGTGATCAGGCTTACTTGGGCGTGCTGGTAGATGACCTGATTACCAAGGGTGTTACTGAACCCTACCGAATGTTTACCAGCAGGGCAGAGTTTCGCTTGCAACTTCGGGAAGACAACGCAGACATGCGCTTGACAGAAGTGGGTCGAAAGTTGGGCTTGGTGGACGAAGCGCGCTGGACGTCTTTTTGCACAAAACGCGAGGCTGTTTCACGTGAAACAGAGCGGCTGAAGTCAACTTGGGTGAACCCGAGAAACTTGCCGGCGGCAGAATCGGAGCGAGTTCTTGGCAAGTCCATTGAGCACGAGCACAACCTGTTCGATTTGTTGAGGCGGCCTGGTGTTGCTTACGAAAGCCTGATGACTTTGGACGCCGATCGTTTTGTGGCAGAGGCTGTTTCACGTGAAACACTTGGCGATCTTTCGGCTGCAGTGATTGAGCAGGTTGAGATAGCGGCCAAGTACTCGGGCTACATAGATCGGCAAAAGATAGAGGTTGAGCGCGCGGCGCACTTTGAAAATCTTAAGTTGCCCGCGAAATTAGACTATCTTCAGGTGACCTCTTTGTCGATAGAGGCAAGGCAAAAACTGGCCAAGCACAGACCCGAAACCTTGGGCATGGCATCGAGAATCTCGGGCATTACCCCCGCAACCATTTCTTTGTTGTTGATTTATCTCAAAAGAGGTGGGTTCAAGGAGTTCATGGCGGTTAAGCCTGAGTCGCTGGAGTTTGAGGGCGCAAACTCAGAGGGCGCCGTGAGTCTGAAGTCATGACTGTCGGACCATCGCACCTGCTTAATATTCCCTTGGACCTTGCGCGCGGTATAGATGCCTTGGGTTTGCGGGTAACCGAGGCGCAGCAGCATCAGCTGTTGAGCTACATGGATCTGATTCAAAAATGGAACAAGGTCTATAACCTCACTGCGCTAAGAGGCCTCCAAGAAATACTGACTCACCATGTGCTAGACAGTTTGTCTGTCATTACGCCCTTGCTTCGGCACATTGAGCAAAACAAGTTATCCGAACAGCCAACTGTGAGTTTGTTGGATGTCGGCTCGGGGGGTGGTTTGCCAGGGGTTGTGATTGCTATCTGTTGCCCCTTTGTTCGCGTCACATGCGTCGACACCGTTTCAAAGAAGGCCGCATTCATTCAGCAGGCGGCTGCCAGTCTAAGGCTGCCTAATTTGCAGGGTGTTCACGCTCGCGTAGAAGGTTTGTCTGGGCCCTTTGATCTTATTTGCTCTCGGGCCTTTGCCTCGTTGCCAGACTTTGTGAGTTGGTCTTTGGGTGCTTTGGCCCATGATGGGGTTTGGATGGCCATGAAGGGCAAAACCCCCGAAGATGAAATGGCGGCTTTGCCTTCCTCGGCAAAAGTGTTTCACGTGGAACAGCTGAAAGTTCCCGGCTTGGAGGCCGATCGTTGCGTGGTTTGGATGAAAAAATCAGCAAGTTTGTCAGCTGCGGCAAGCTCGACTTGAGTTTCGCCCATTACACTTGGGCTTGATAAGAAAGCCTTTGATGTTTGGAATTTCTGATTACGGTGCTTTTGTTGCCGCCTTTGTGTTGCTTTTGTTCTTGCCAGGCCCTGGAAACTTGGCCCTCATTACCTCTACCTCTCAAGGCGGCATCAAGGGTGGCTTTGCCTCAGTCATGGGCTTGCTCTTGGGCGATCAAATTTTGTTGTGGATGACTGTTGCAGGGGTGGCGGCACTTCTACAAACCTATCCCCATTTTTTCATGGCTTTGCAGTGGGTCGGTGCTGCTTACCTTGCCTGGCTTGGCTCTAAAATGCTTTTTGCAAAACCTGGTGAAGGGCCTTCCATCCAAATCACGCCGGGCAAGTACTTTAAGGAAACGATGCTGATTACCTTGCTCAATCCCAAGGCCGTCATGTTCTATTTTGCCTTTTTCCCACAATTCATAGACCTAGAGCGCCACCAGGGAATGATTACCTTTGTATTCATGGCTTTGACCATTGCTGTTTTGGGATTTGTGTATTGTTTTGGAATGGTGCTCATTACCCACCACATGGCGGAGCGCCTTCGAGCCAATCCCAAATTTTCTGGATTCCTTCAAAAAGTTGCCGGATTGTTTTTGATTGGTTTTGGTATCAAATTGGCCCTCGGTAAATGAACGCACTCACTGAAAAAGAAGTTTAAAAATGGCAAAAATTTTCTGTGTTGCAAATCAAAAAGGCGGTGTTGGTAAAACCACGTCTGCGGTGAACTTGGCTGCTGGTTTGGCCAAGGTGGGACAGCGTGTCTTGCTGGTTGACCTCGACCCTCAGGGCAACGCCACCATGGGCTCGGGTGTGGACAAGCGCCAGTTAGAACTCAGCGTTTATGACGTTTTGCTTGAGTCAGCCAGCATTCAAGAGGCGTCTATTTTTTCAGAGAAGTGTGGCTATCACGTCTTGGGCGCCAACCGCGAGTTGGCGGGCGCCGAGGTTGAATTGGTTGATCTTGAAAGACGCGATCAACGCTTGAAGGCGGCATTGGAAGTAGTCGACAAAGATTTTGATTTTGTCTTGATTGATTGCCCGCCGTCTTTGTCCATGCTCACCTTGAATGGTTTGTGTGCGGCGCATGGTGTGATCGTGCCAATGCAGTGCGAATATTTTGCCCTTGAAGGTCTGACAGATTTGGTCAATACCATCAAGCAAGTTCATGCCAACTTGAACCCCGATTTGAAGATCATTGGTTTGCTTCGAGTGATGTTTGATCCGCGAATTACCTTGCAACAGCAAGTGAGTGAGCAGTTGAAATCACACTTTGGCGACAAGGTATTCAACACCGTAATTCCCCGAAATGTGCGTTTGGCCGAAGCCCCAAGCTATGGTTTGCCAGGCGTGGTGTTTGATCCTTCAGCCAAGGGCAGTCAGGCATTTGTGGAGTTTGCCAAAGAGTTGGTACAACGCATCCCAACACTCTGAGATCGTTGCTGAGTCATCATGGCAAACCAAAAAGTACTTATATTGCCTGGTTGGCGAGGAAGCGGGCACTCACATTGGCAAATGCGCTGGGTCAATCAATATGCTTACCAAGTCGTAGATCAGCATGAGTGGATGCGCCCCCTTCGAGGTGATTGGCTAGCTCGATTGGAAGAGGTGATGTCTGATGTGAGTGAGTCGGTTTATTTGGTAGCACATGGTTTGGGCTGCATTCAAATTGCAGCCTGGGCTCAAATCTCTGCTCACAGTCACAAGGTGCATGGTGCCTTGTTGGTGGCTCCAAGCGATGTTGAAGCCTCGCACTTTCAAGATGTGCTTTCGAGTTGGCGACCCATTGAGCTGAAGGCCTTGCCATTCAAGTCCATTTTGATTGGCAGCCAAAACGACCTTGATTGCCGTGCAGAACGCGCAGCACATTTTGCAATGTTATGGGGTGCGCAATATTTGAGTCTGGGTGAGTGTGGGCATCTGAATGCCGAATCCAATTTGGGCGATTGGCCAGAGGGCCACGCTTTGTTGAGTGAATTGATGAAAGAAAAAGAACATGGTCACTAAAAAACCGAAAGGCTTAGGCCGCGGACTTGAGGCCTTACTTGGCCCCAAAGTGCAAAACGAAGCCAGCTCACCGCAAGCGGTTGAAGCCGCCGCCAATCGAAGCCCCAGTACCTTGGCGCTTAGCGAGTTGGTGCCCGGCATGTACCAACCGCGAACCCGCATGGACGAGGGTGCACTTTACGAATTGGCCGAGTCCATCAAAGCGCAAGGCATCATGCAGCCTATCTTGGTTCGCAAGCTAAGCGATGGCCCCAATGCTGGCAAATACGAAATCATTGCGGGTGAGCGCCGTTTCCGCGCATCTCGCTTGGCGGGCTTGAACGAGGTGCCCGTGTTGGTTCGAGATGTGGCCAATGAAGCCGCGGCGGCCATGGCCTTGATTGAGAACATTCAACGCGAAGACCTCAACCCTTTAGAAGAGGCTCTTGGCCTGCAACGCCTAATTAAAGAGTTTGGACTCACTCACGAAACAGCCGCGCAAGCGGTTGGACGCTCTAGAAGTGCTGCCAGCAATTTGCTGCGTTTGTTAAATTTGGCCGAACCCGTGCAAACCATGTTGATGGCAGGCGACATTGACATGGGCCACGCCCGCGCCTTGCTGGGTTTAGACAAGGCGGCTCAAATTACGGCCGCCAACCAAATTAGCGCTAAAAAAATGTCGGTGCGCGAAGCAGAAAGCTTGGTGAAAAAACTCAGCGCAGAGTTTTCTTTGGTTCAGCAAAAACCGAAAAAAGAAAAGTCGCGAGACATCAAACGCGTGGAAGAAGAGTTGTCAGATTTGTTGATGGCACAAGTGGAGGTGCGCGTTAAAAAACGCGTGAAGCGACACGGACGCTTTGAGGAAATGGGTGAGTTGTCGATTCAGTTTGGTTCTTTGGACGAACTCAATGGGCTGATTGAAAAACTTCGCGCATGAAGGTCAAGGTCAAGGCCAATGCCAAGGCTTAAACACTTTGACGCTATTAAAAAGGGCCTTATCGATTGATAAGGCCCTTTTTTCAATGGAAGATTTTTCCAGGATTCATGATGTTGTGAGGGTCTAGCGCTTGCTTCAAAGTGCGCATCATGTTGACGGCGCCCACCCCTGCCTCGGTCACCAGAAAATCCATTTTGTGCAGTCCAATGCCGTGCTCGCCTGTGCAAGTGCCGCCAAGGCGCAAGGCCCGGCTGACGAGTTTGTGATTCAAGTCTTCGGCAATTTCGCGCTCACTTGGAATTTCGGGGTCGATCAAATAGCCAAAGTGGAAGTTGCCATCGCCCACGTGGCCCACCAAAAAGTAGGGCAAGCCACTGGCTTCGGTTTCGGTCACAGAGTCAAGCAGGCAGTCGGCCAATTTGCTAATCGGCACACAGGTGTCGGTGCTGATGGCGCGGCAACCAGGCCGGCTTTGCAGCGCCGCAAAATATGCATTGTGTCTGGCCGTCCAAAGGCGTGTGCGTTCTTCGGGGGTGGTGGCCCATTCAAAGGCGTTGCCACCATGGTCGCTGGCAATTTCTTGAACTGTTTCGGCTTGCTCTTTCACGCCTGCAGGTGAGCCGTGAAACTCCATTAATAGCATGGGCTCTTCACGCAAACCCAACTTGGCATACGCGTTGACCATACGCACCGTGTTGTGATCGATCAACTCCACTCGCGCAATGGGAACACCAAGTTGGATCACTTGAATCACGGTTTGGACGGCTTTCTCAATACTGGGAAAAGAGCATATGGCTGCCGAAATGGCCTCGGGCAAGGGGAATAGGCGAACCGTCACTTCGGTCATCACGCCCAAGGTGCCCTCGCTGCCCACAAACAAACGCGTGAGGTCATAACCCGCGCTCGATTTTTTGGCGCGCGTGCCGGTGCGAATGATTTCGCCAGAAGCGGTGACCACTTCAAGTGCCAACACGTTTTCGCGCATGGTGCCATAGCGCACGGCATTGGTGCCGCTGGCGCGGGTGGCGCTCATGCCGCCAAGGGTGGCATCTGCGCCTGGATCGATGGGGAAAAACAGCCCCGTTGACTTGATTTCTTCGTTCAACTGTTTGCGTGTGACCCCGGGTTGCACCGTGACAGTGAGATCTTCAGCGTTGATGGACAAAACTTTGTTCATGCGCGTGAGGTCAATGCTGATACCGCCTTGAACGGCAAGCAAATGGCCTTCTAAAGATGAGCCCACACCAAAGGGAATGACGGGAACCTTGTATTCGCTGGCCAACTTAACGGCATCGGCCACATCTTGTGTGCATTCGGCAAAGATCACCGCCGAGGGGGGAGGGACTGGCGCAAAGGCAGATTCATCGCGGCCATGTTGCTCCCGAATGACCAAGGCGGTTGAGCAGTTGTTGCCAAAGCGTGCTTTCAACGCGTCAATGAAAACCTGGGGGACAGGACGAGCGTTGACGACGGGCGCCAAATGGGCGGCGTGAGTCGGTGCGTTCATGATGAAGCTCCAAATTGAAGGACGGTTGAAACAGGTGGCATGACATTGCTCAATGACCATGGTCAGGGAAATGTGGCCAAACTCGGTCAAAATCAGAGTTTACGCTGAGACTTGAATGATTGCATACTGTTTTACACAGGGGAAACACCATGGGTAACCGACTGACACAAATTGCCACCCGAACCGGGGACGAAGGCACGACGGGCTTGGGCAACAACCAACGGGTGTCCAAAAACAGCTTGCGCGTACATGCCATGGGCGATGTGGACGAGCTGAACTCGCACATCGGTTTGTTGCTTTGTGAAAACATGCCAGAGGATGTGCGCCACTTGTTGATTGAAGTGCAGCACCAACTTTTCAATTTGGGTGGCGAGTTGTCCATTCCCGGTTTCGAGTTGTTAAAAACCGAGGCCGTGTTGGTTTTGGATGAAGCGCTAGAGAAATACAACTCGCAATTGCCCAAACTAGAAGAGTTCATTTTGCCGGCCGGCAACCGAGCCGCTTCGCAGGCGCACATCTGCCGCACGGTGGCTCGGCGTGCGGAGCGGGCCACTGTGGCGCTGGGCAACGAGGAGGCGCTGAACGAGGCGCCGCGCCAATACTTGAACCGAATTTCCGATTTGATGTTCGTGCTTTCACGGGTTTTAAACAGAATGGACGGTGGAACCGATGTCTATTGGAAAAGCGAGCGCATGAAAAAGTAAATGCGCACAGAACCCAAGCTGCGAGGGCTCCAAGGCCGAAGAAGCTGTCGCCTAAGCGCAAGCATTGGGGGTTTTCAGGGTGACAGCAAGCTGCGCGCAAGCTAGGCTATGGCCATGAACGCCAGCACCCCCAAGCCATTTTTATCGCCCTATCTTTCGTCGGTGTCAGACTTGCCCAAGCAAGCGCCGCAGGCACCGCACCCCTACATTCCGCAAATTCGCCTTTACCAAAACTGGTTGAGAGAAAACCGCGGCATTGTCTTTGATCATTACAAAGATCTGTGGCAGTGGTCCATCACTGAACTCGATGCATTTTGGCAAAGCATTTGGGATTACTTTGATGTTCAATCACCCACACCGCACACGGCGGTGTTGGCCAAGAATGCAATGCCAGGTGCCATTTGGTTTCCGGGCGCACAAGTTAACTATGCCAGTCAAGTGTTAAGGCATGTGCAGCCAGCGCATGCCGCAGGCTTTCCCGCTGTCATTGCCCAAAACGAAAAAGGTCAGCACCAAGAAATTTCATGGCCCGAGCTGCAACGCCAAGTAGCCTCCATGGCTTTGCACCTCAAAGCACAGGGCGTCCAACCGGGTGATCGGGTGGCCGCTTACTTGCCCAATATTCCGGAAGCCATGGTGGCCCTTTTGGCCACCGTGAGTGTGGGCGGCGTGTGGAGTATTTGCGCGCCCGACATGGGCACCTTGGCTGTGCTCGATCGTTTTAAACAGATTGAACCGAAGGTGCTGATTGCCTGTGATGGCGTGACTTATGGTGCCAAGGATTACGACCGCATGTCGGTGGTGCAAGAGCTCAAGGACGCGCTGCCAACGGTTCAGCATGTGATCTTGCATGACAACTTGGGAGTTGCAGATTTGGCCAGCAATGAAGTGGCGTCAGCCATTCGACTGTCTCAAACCACCTCAAAACACGGACCAGAAGTTGATGCATTCCAACCGATGGCATTGCCCTTCGATCATCCTTTGTGGATCGTTTATTCAAGTGGCACCACAGGTTTGCCCAAGCCCATTGTGCATGGTCATGGCGGCACTTTGATTGTGGCTTTGGCGCTCAAAATTTTGCACAACGACATCGGCTGTAGCTATCACATCAACAGCTGGGGCGAGCGCTTTCATTGGTACAGCTCTACAGGCTGGGTCATGTGGAACGCGCAAGTGGGCGGCTTGATGAATGGCACCACCTGCGTCATCTATGACGGCAATCCTGGCGGTAGCAAAGACAATCCCGACTGGAGCACACTGTGGCGTTTTGCAGCTGAAAACAAGGTGACATTTTTTGGTGCAGGCGCTGCCTTTTTTGCCAATTGTCAAAAGTCAGGTGTGGACCTCACAAAGTGTGGTGATTTGTCGCGCGTTCGCGCATTGGGCACAACGGGATCGCCCCTTTCTGCAGACACGCAAAATTGGGGCAACGACCAGTTTCAACGCATCAAAGCACAACACCAAAACGTGCCGCACCTTCACCGCGAAACAGACGGCGATATTTGGTGGTGCAATATTTCAGGCGGTACCGATTTCTGTGGCGCGTTCATTGGTGGCAACCGTGAGTTGCCACAAGAAGCCGGTATGATGCAATGCCGCCTCCTGGGTTGTGCGGTGGAAGCATGGAATGAAGCGGGAGAACCCGTGCACGGCGAGGTGGGTGAGTTGGTGTGTGCACAGCCCATTCCCTCGATGCCATTGTATTTTTGGAATGACCAAAACAACACGCGGTATTTGGCGAGCTATTTCGAAATGTACCCAGCAGGCCATGGACGCCAACCTGGCGGCGGCGATGCCGATGCTTCTTATGGTGGCGTGTGGCGGCATGGCGATTGGTTGCGCATTGGTGCTGCAGACCAAGGTCAAAACGGCGGTGAAGGCTGTGTCATTTTTGGCCGCAGCGATGCCACCATCAACCGCCATGGTTTGCGCATGGGCACCAGTGAGCTTTACAGCGCTGTAGAAGCATTGCCCGAAGTGATCGACAGCATGGTGGTTGATTTGGAATACTTGGGCCGTGAAAGCTACATGCCTTTGTTTGTGGTCTTAAGAGCTGGGCTGACCCTAGACGATGCGATGAAAAGCACCTTGAACAACGCTATCAAAACAGCCCTGAGCCCGCGCTTCATTCCGAACGAAATTTTTCAAGTATCTGAAATACCGCGCACCTTGTCTGGCAAAAAACAAGAGCTGCCCATTAAAAAACTCATGTTGGGCCAGCCCTTAGAAAAGGTGGTTAACAAAGATGCGATGGCCAATCCAGCTTGCTTAGATTGGTATGTGGCGTTGGCCAAAAAACATTTGGCCAAAACGGTGTGATTAAAAATCAGTTCTTGTGTAAATCTGCGTTCAAGCTGCCCCAGCTTTCGGTGCGGGGAATGGCTTGCACCGCGCCCGATTGAGAATCGCGGCGGAACAAGATGCCATTGCGGCCAGACAACTCGCGCGCCTTGACCACACTGCCATCGGGCATTTTGACGCGCGTGCCGCCGGTGATGTAGCAACCGGCTTCCACCACGCAATCGTCACCCAATGAAATACCGATACCAGAGTTGGCACCCAGCAAACAACGCTTGCCCACGGAGATAACCTCTTTGCCACCGCCCGACAAAGTGCCCATGATGGAGGCGCCGCCGCCCACATCGCTTTGATCATCCACCAAGACGCCTGCACTGATGCGGCCTTCCACCATCGATGCGCCCAAGGTGCCTGCGTTGAAGTTGCAAAAGCCTTCGTGCATGACGGTGGTACCAGAGGCCAAGTGTGCGCCCAAGCGCACGCGATCGACGTTGGCAATGCGCACGCCAGAGGGCACCACGTAGTCTGTCATGTAGGGGAACTTGTCGACAGCTTTGACGTCAAACACCACGCGAGCTGCGCGTGCGCGCAAACGTGCGTCTTGCAAGTGGTCTAAGGGGCAAGGGCCCATCGATGTCCAGGCCACATTGGCCAGCATGCCAAAGATGCCTGCCAAGTTGGCTTGGTGCGGTTTGACCAAACGGTGACTGAGCAAATGCAAACGCAAAAACACATCGTGCGTGTCTTTGGCCGGTTCTGCCAATGTGGCAATGCTGGTTTTGACGGCCACCACATTGACGCCGCGCAATTCGCAAGGGCCAAGCGTTTTGACAAAGGCCTCGCCCAAATGCGCACGGGCATCGGCTTCGCTGAGAACCTGACTGCCATTTTCTTTCAAGCCTTCGGCCAGTTGAGGGGCGGGGTACCAAGTGTCTAACACGGTGCCGTCTTTGGCGATGGTTGCGAGGCCGTAGGCAATGGCGCCACTTTGAATCATGGGAGGGGTTTGCATGGAAGTGTGTAAAAAATCAAAAAAAGAGATTATCGGGCTTTGTGAGGTAGTTTGTCTTTAGCGCAACTCAGACAAGCCAATGCTTTGCTTTTTCAGCCATTCGCCTTGGGTATTTTGAAAGCCCAGTTGAATTTGCTGTTGCGGCCAATCTATTTCGATGAGCGCAAAGTGATTTTGTGTAATCAGTTCGCCCAAGCGATTGGGGCCTTGTTCTTTGGCAGAGGACCATGCGTGCGTCATGCCGCTTGAAGTGACCTCGTACAAAGGGTAGCTTTCGGGTTCTGCGTGTTTGTAAATGGCGCCGATGTGTCGATCGCCGGATAAAAACACCACGCCCTTGGCATGGGTTCGCTTGATGAGTTGTCGCAATCGCGTTTGCTCTAAAGGGAAGTTGTGCCAGCCTTCCCAGCCGTGACCCTCCACAATCACTTGCACGCTAGAAACAATCAATCGAAGATCAGCTGGCTGCTTCAATTGCGCTTCAAGCCATTGCCACTGAGCCTCCCCCAACATGGTTTTTTGGGGGTCTGTGTCAGGCACAAAGCGCTCTTTGCCAGGGACACCTCGCTGATCGGTGATGCGAAGCTTAGACCTGAACCAGCGAGTGTCCAATAAAACAACTTGGACGCGTCGGCCGATGGGCCCAAAAATGTGTGCGTGATAAAGCCCGGGGCGAGTTCTTCGGGGGTCTTCTGCGGGCAGACGCCAAAAGTCGAGGAAAGCATTTTTAGCCTCTTGCTTGTGCACGAACTCCTCACCGCCATCGTTCAAGCCAAAGTCATGATCGTCCCAAACGGCCAGGTGGGGGACGCTGGCACGCAAGGCAGCAAACCCAGGCTGAGCGGCTTGGGTCGCATAGGCATTTTCTAAATTCTGCAACTGCCACGGTTGGCTGCTTGCATAAACATTGTCGCCGCCAAAAATAAACAGGTCGGGCTTGGCGGCCAAGATACTTTGCCAAATGGGTTGCGGCTTTTTCTGATCAATGCAAGAGCCAAAAATAACTTTTTGAATTTGAGTGGGCCATGCAGGTAAAGAAGGTGAAGAAGGTAAAGCTCCGGGGTTCTCGGCTGCATGGCTACTTTTTCCCTGTGCACCAACCCCCAGGCTTGCCAGCATGGAGCTGAGAGCGCTGGCTTTTAAGAGTTGACGGCGGTTCAAGGGAGCTCCTAACTTTTGGGTATTCATTGAGGTCATGTGTTGGACGGCTGTGCCTGCGAATTCAAAATTGTCAACATGAACCTAAAGCCCATTTTATGACCGACCAGTTCAAGTTTTGGCATCGCTTGCTAAAATGCCATTATGACAAGTACAACTGAGCCCCTCAAAAAATCATTCAAAGTCCAAATGCTAGAGGCCAGAGAGACAGCCATCACGGCTTCTGTCAATCGCCTTTTGGCTGAGAAAGGCTTTGATGCCATGACCGTTGATGAGGTGGCCGCAGAGGTGGGCATTGCCAAAGCCAGCCTTTACAAGCATTTCAGCAGCAAGGAAGAGTTGGCTTGTGCGGCCATGGAGCAGGCCATGCAAAAAGCACAAGCTTTTTTGGAGGAGCTGCAGGCCCAATCGATGGAGTCAGACAGTCAAAGCGCAAGCATTGCACTCAACAAACTCAAGGCCACCACGCGTTGGACACTCGAGTTGAAGTTGGCCGGACAAATGCCAACCTTGCCCAGTCACAATTCCAGCTTGCGCGCTAGCCTCATGGCCAGTCGAACCTACATGGACGGCCTGATGAATGTGAGTGATTTGCTCGGCACATGGATTGTTCAGGCGCAAAAAGAGGGTTACATCAATCCTGCGTTGCCACCCATTGCCGTGCTGTACACCTTGTACGCACGCGCTTGCGACCCGGTGGTGGAGTTTCTCAAAATGAGCGAATTGCACAGCAATGAAGAAATCATTGAAATGGTGATGAGCACTTGCTTTGAAGGCTTGGCGGCAAGAAAAAACTGACAAGCCCTTAGACCGCAACACGCACTATTTTTTGCGGCTCAAATTTGACTTGCTCATTTTTGCGAGCATAACCAAAAGGGTTGGCAACCACTCTGCACCCCTGGTGAACATAATCATGAGCGCAGTGCAAATGACCATGTAACCACACCTGAGCTTTGGGCAAGAGGTGGTCAAGTGCATTGCAAAAGCCAGCTGTGCCAGGTGTCAAACCGTAGCGTGGATCTGCGCTTTTCAAGCTGGGTGCGAAGTGTGTGATGACCACCGTGGGACCCTCAAAAGGCTCTGACAATGCATTTGTCAGCCAGGCTTGATCGGCTTGCGCTTTGGCTCTCACGGCCGCAGATAGAAATGGCTCACCATTCAAGGTGGTGCCAGTTTTGCGCAGGTAAAAATCAGCGGCACGCTCAGCTTTCTCGCGTGCTTTGAGCTGTTGGGTGAGGGGGCCGTTCAGGGGGACCAGCGCTTCAAAATCACTCCACAAAGTGCAAGCGATCAAGCGCACCCCTTTGAAAATCACCACGCCTTGATGCAAAAACGTGATGCCTAAGCGCTGGCATGTTTCGCGCAAGCGCTCGTCCGCCACTTCAAATGGCATCCCATCGTATTCGTGGTTGCCTGGCACAAAGAAAACAGGCACTGGCCATGCGGCCAAATCTTGTCGGGGAGAAAATCGAGCCAAACCAAAATCGGTGTCCTGGTGATCTATCAACATTGAGCCATCTTGATAAGAACCGATGTCGCCTGCCAAGACCAAGACATCGGCCAAAGGCGAGGGTTCGGGTGTGAAGCGTGGGTGAGTTTCCAGATGTAAATCTGACAGCAGTTGAATGTTCATGAGGGCCTTGCACTTTTGAAAACACCGTGCGCAATGTCGATCAGAACTTCTCTTAACCAAACGTGTTCGTTTTGCGCCTGCTTGCGTCGGTGCCATACCGCATCGACGTGCAGGGTGGGCACTTTGAACGGCAGCTCGCACATGAACAGTTCATGGGCGATGCCTGTGGTGGGTACAAAGTGTTTGGGCAGAACGGTTAGCAAATCAGAATTCACAACCACACGGCCTGCGGTAAAAAATTGGTTCACGGTCATGACCACACGGCGCTGTTTTCCAATGGATGCCAAGGCCTCATCAATAAAACCATAAGGGCGGCCAGAAAAGCTCACCAACAAATGTCGAGCATTGCAAAACTCATCCAAACTGATGTTCTTTTGAGCCAAAGGATGCTGGCGCCGCATGACGCAAACATACTCACCGTCGTACAAGCGTTGGTGCTCGAATGCAACGGCCTCCCCCGATTGTGCTTTTGCGGTGAGGTCGGCCAATACAGCGGGGAAATAACCCAAAGCCAAATCGGCAGTCCCGTCGTTCAACATGTTTCTGGGGTCGCGCGTGGTCAGCGGCAAAACGCGAATAGAAACATTGGGCGCATGCTTTTCTAACACTTGACCCAGATCGCCCATCAGTTCTGCCGCAGTTGCATCGGCCATCGCCAAGACAAAAGAATTGCGTGCTTCAGCAGGCACAAAGTGTTGAGGCACCAAGGCCGTTTGCAATTGGTCAAGTGCGGCCCTCACGTTGGGCCACAGCTGCAAAGCAAAGGGCGTGGGCGTGATGCCATGGCCATCGCGCCTAACCAGATCGTCGCCCAATGTTTCACGCAGTCGGCGCAGTGCATTGCTCACAGCGGGCTGGGTGATCGACAAATTGCGCGCCGCTTTGGTCAAGCTCTTTTCTGCCATGACCTCATCGAAGACCCGAAGTAAATTCAGGTCCAAGGTGCGAAAGTTGGTATGAACAGCTTCAATCATTTCTATTGTGAATGTTTAGCATCATAAATATAAAGTTGAATAACACTAGAGTAAACCCTATGATTCGTTCATGGTCAAGCAAAAAGTGGGATTTTTCCCAAAGCTAAGGCCCAAACGCTAAGGCTCCGCATAGCCTTTCCTAACTAGGAAATCAAAATGAAACACAACTTTGTTCACGTAGAGTATCCCCTCACACACCCAGGTGTTGACCGTGCCGAGCGGGCGGTTGCCAACATCAAACGCATGAGCGACAGTTTCAGCCCAACACGCACCTTGGCAGCCATGCTTTTGGCGGCCATCGTGGTAGCGTTTGTGGTTGTGGCTGACCAAATGATGGCCACGTGGGCAGATGGCCATTTGCTGGCAGCATGGGTGACGCTTTGGGCGGTGGCCTTTGCCGCTGTCGGTTTGTTTGCTGGGGTGTCCAAATCACTGGCGATTCAAGCAAAGCAAGCCTTGAATGCTTGGTCTGCAAGCATGGCGCGCCGCCGCTCCGATGAGCGTCTGTGGGCAATTGCGCAAACGGATGCCCGCTTGATGTCTGAGTTGCAAAGTGCTTTGAGCCGCTCTGACAAAGACTTGCCCTCACTTCAAAGCAGCACACAGCGCCGAGTTGAGCGCATGCTTGAAAACCGTCAGTACTATATTTAATGGGCCGATTAATGAGCCGTATTTTGGGCCGACGCGAAAGCCTCCTTCGGGAGGCTTTTTTGATTTTGAAGTTGCGCCTCAGGCGGGTTCTTGAGAGTCAGAGTTGACTTTTTGCGAGGCCAAATAAATGCCCGGCAAAATGAAAGCGGCACCCACTGCATGGTGCCAACCCAAAGTTTCGCCCAAGAACAGCCAAGCCGCCAGGCCGCCATACAAAGGCCCCAGGTAAAGGCTTGTCGCCACACGACTCGCCCCCAAGGTTTTTTGACAAAAGCCGTAAGCCCAGTAAGCGCCCACTCCTGGGAAAATTGCTGCAGCAATTACAAGTAATCCAGCATTTAAGCTCCATCCAGCATGCTGCGTCGCAGTCCACTCGATGATTGCAAAGGGTAGTAAAACCAGGCTGCCGCCCAGGCAAGTGGCTGCCAATCTCGCGGTTGAGCTCAATGGACTGGCCCACTTTTTAAGCAACAAAGCGTAGGCTGCCCAAGCCACCATGGCTATCACCACCAGGCCATCACCCAAAACCCAAACGACTTGAGACAGTGCCACCCACTGGCCTTTGACCACCACATGCAAAACACCCAGCAAGGCGATGCCAACCCCAAGCGATTGTTTCCAAGTGAATGACTCTTTCAGTCCGAAGACAGCACCGAGGGTGATCAAGACTGGCGAGGCCGCATAGATCAATGCAATATTGATGGCCGTGGTTGTTTCTGCTGCCCAATAAACCCAGGCGCCGCAAATGAGCATGCCCAAACTGCCCAAGACCACATACTGCCGCCAAGCTTTCAGGGTGCTATGGCGCTCGTGCCAAAGCTCTTGGCGGGCAATCAAAGCCAAAATGAGACCGGCTAAAAACCAGCGCCCCAATGCCAAGACATGGGGACTGATGATGCCAGGTGCAATTCTGGCCACAATGTAATTCACCGACCACAAGGCCGGTGTAATCCATATCAAAGCTTGCGCCAGTTTTTGGCGCGAGTCTGTGTTGATCAGACCGCAGCCAAGCGTTGCTCCAACGCCGCTTTGGTGTCTAGCAATGCTTTTGGAAGTTTGTATGCCAATTGCTCAAAGTGTGTGGTGTGCAATTGGAACTCTTGCTGCCAGGCAGCTTTGTCAATGCTGGTCACAGTTTTGAACTGATCTGCTGTAAAGTTCAAACCTGTCCAGTTCAACTCGCCATAAGTGGGCGTGATGCCAAACATGGTCTCTTGACCTTGGGCCTGACCTTCCAAGCGGTCGATGATCCACTTCAAAACACGCATGTTGTCGCCATAACCTGGCCAGACAAACTTGCCAGCCTCGTCTTTGCGGAACCAGTTGACGCAGTAAATGCTAGGCAACTTGAAACCGTCGGCCTGAATTTTGGCGCCCATGTCCAACCAGTGTTGGAAATAGTCGCTCATGTTGTAACCGCAGAAGGGGAGCATGGCGAAAGGATCGCGGCGAACCACGCCTTGTGCGCCAAAGGCAGCTGCCGTGGTCTCAGAACCCATGGTGGCTGCCATGTAAACACCTTCGGTCCAGCTGCGAGCTTCAGTGATCAATGGCACGGTGGTGGAGCGGCGGCCACCAAAGATGAAGGCGTCGATAGACACGCCAGCGGCATCGTCCCAGGCACTCGTCAAGTGCTGGGTTATTGATGGCAGACACGGTGAAACGCGCATTGGCGTGGGCTGCTTTGGCGCCTGTTTCTTTGCCAATCTGGGGTGTCCAGTCTTTGCCTTGCCAGTCGATCAAGTGATCGGGTACTTTGCCGGTGTCTTTGTCCATGCCTTCCCACCAGACATCGCCATCATCGGTCAATGCCACGTTGGTGAAAATCACGTTTTTGTCCAAGCTGGCCATGCAGTTGGGGTTGGTGTGGTGGTTGGTGCCTGGGGCCACACCAAAATAACCGGCTTCGGGGTTGATGGCCATCATCTTGCCGTTGGCTTGGGGTTTGATCCATGCAATGTCGTCGCCAATGGTGGTGACTTTCCAGCCGTTGAAGCCTTCAGGCGGCACCAACATAGAGAAGTTTGTTTTGCCGCAAGCGCTTGGGAAAGCCGCTGCCACATGGTACTTTTTGCCTTGTGGGTTGGTTACGCCCAAAATGAGCATGTGTTCGGCCAACCAACCTTGTTCGCGGCCCATGCTGGAGGCAATGCGCAAGGCCAAGCATTTTTTACCCAGCAAAGCATTGCCACCGTAGCCTGAGCCGTAAGACCAAATTTCGCGTGTTTCTGGGTAATGAACGATGTACTTCAAGCTTGGGTTGCAAGGCCAAGAGGTGGCGTCTTTGGCGCCATTGACCAAGGGTGCACCCACGGTGTGCAAGCAAGGCACGAATTCGCCATCTGCGCCGATCACATCAAACACAGCCTTGCCCATGCGGGTCATGAGCTTTTGGTTAACGGCCACGTAAGCGCTGTCGGTCAATTCAATGCCGATGTGGGCAATGTGTGAGCCCAAGGGTCCCATCGAGAATGGCACCACATACATGGTGCGGCCTTGCATGCAACCTTCAAACAAAGGGTGCAAGGTTTTGCGCATTTCTGCAGGAGCCATCCAATTGTTGGTGGGGCCGGCTTCTTCTTTCTTTTCAGTGCAAATGAAAGTGCGGTCTTCTACGCGGGCCACATCGGATGGGTCAGAGCAAGCCAAGAAGCTGCCAGGGCGCTTGGCGGGATTGAGTTTTTTGAAGGTTCCCTTGTCTACCAAAAGTTGGCAAAGTCGGTCGTACTCTTCTTCGGATCCGTCACACCAGTAGACATTGTCAGGCTTGCACAGGGCCGCCATTTCTGTCACCCAAGCAATCAGCTTGGGGTTTTTCACATAGTTGGGGGTGTTGAGGTTCAGGCCCTGCATCACTGGTGAGTTCATGGGAAAAGCTCCTAAGTTTAAAAATCGTTTTTTGAAAAGCCCTTGTTGACGCCAACAATGAGCTTTTCAAAAAACGACACCCAGTCCCGTAACCTGCCCGTAACCGGTCCCGAATTTTAAAGACGATGGCGGAAAAAGGGTGCTCTTAATGATGAAAACCCTTCAAAATGTATGCAAAGCATGCATAACCCTAGTTTTTTGCTTGGGTTCCTAGGCGGTCTCTTTGTTGGGCGGGCGTAAAAAACCCGCCTTGAAGAAGGCGGGTAGGGCGATTTGAGATGGGCGTTTTAGGCCATGGCAATAGCAATGAAAGCCAGCAAAAAGATCAAAACTGCGCCAGCGACAGGGATCACGACGGGAATGTGCTTCACGACACCTTCAACAGGATCTTGGGTTTCGTGTGAATCGTTGTGTGCGGACATGAAAAAACCTCATTTTGTTCAGCCGGCTATTTTAGCTGAACTCGACATACCTGCAACACTTCCTGCCCGTAGGCCTCTAGCTTTTTCACACCAATGCCACTGATGCCGCGCAAATCGTCCAAATTTTGGGGGTTGGCTGAAGCGATGTGTGCCAGTGTGGCGTCGTGAAAAATGACATATGCGGGCAAATTATGTTCTTTGGCCACTTCTGCACGCCAAGACTTGAGGTTGATGTAGCGCACCAAATCGTCTTGGCTTAAATTGGCCGCTGCGGGTCCAGGCGCTTGGGGCTTGCGACCTTTTTTCTCGGGTTTGTGGCTCACAGACTCTCGCAGCAACACCTTGATGTCGCCTCGAAGCACCGCCCGAGAGCCTTCGGTCAGCTGCAAGGTATTGAACACTTGCCCCTGAACATTGAGAGCACCCATGGCTATGAGCTGGCGCAATACACCCCTAAGCTGTGTCTCGCTGAAATTGGCGCCAATGCCAAAAGTACTTAATTGCGAGTGGCCGAATTGGGTCATTTTTTCTGTGGACTTGCCGCGCAAGATATCCATGATGTGACCCGCTCCAAATGAAAAACCGCTGTGTTGCTCAGCCCGGAAAACGGTGGACAACAATTTTCGGGCGGCGTCGGTGCCATCCCAAACGGCGGGGGGATGAAGGCAGTTGTCGCAATTGCCACAGGGCTCGCTGTGTTCATCAAAATAAGCCAACAAGCGAACCCGGCGGCAGTCTGTGGCTTCGGCCAAAGCCAGCAAAGCATCCAACTTGCCACGCAACAGTTGTTTGAAGTTTTCTTCTGCAGGACTTTCATCAATCATGCGCCGTTGGTTGACCACGTCTTGCAGGCCGTAAGCCATCCAGGCGTCTGCGCGCAAGCCATCGCGGCCTGCGCGACCTGTTTCTTGATAGTAGCCTTCAATGTTTTTGGGCATGTCCAAGTGGGCCACGAATCGCACATCGGGTTTGTCAATGCCCATGCCAAAAGCGATGGTGGCCACCATGACCACGCCCTCGTCGCGCAAAAACCGATTTTGGTGTTTTTGCCTGATGGCGGCATCCAAGCCTGCGTGATAGGGCAAGGCATCGATGCCCGCTTCTTTCAATAGTTCGGCTACCTCTTCCACCCGCTTGCGTGATTGGCAATAAACCACGCCGGCCTCACCCTCATGTTCGCGCTCAATGAAGCGAAGCAGCTGGGTGCTGGCGTCTTTTTTCTCAACAATGGTGTAACGAATGTTGGGCCGGTCAAAGCTGCTGATAAAGAGGCGTGCGTCTTCCAGCTGCAAGCGCTCAATGATGTCGGCTCGCGTGAGCGCATCTGCTGTGGCAGTGAGGGCAACACGGGGCACATTGGCATAACGCTCGTGCAGCACTGTGAGGCCGCGGTATTCAGGCCGGAAGTCATGACCCCACTGACTCACACAATGCGCTTCGTCGATGGCAAACAGGCTTAGAGCATTTTGGCTGTAAAGCGAATCGAGCAAAGCCAAAAAACGGGGCGTGGTGATTCTTTCGGGGGCGGCATAAAGCAGGGTGATTTCGCCTCGGCGCAAGCGCTGCTCGATGGTTTGAGCCTCGTCCATGCTCAAGGTGGAGTTGAGGAAAGCAGCGCTAACGCCGGCTTCATGCAGCGCCCCAACTTGGTCGTGCATCAGGGCAATTAAGGGCGACACCACAATGGTGATGCCAAAGCCAGCGTTTTGCCTAGCAATGGCCGGAATTTGATAGCACAAGCTTTTGCCGCCACCTGTGGGCATGAGCACCAGCGCGTCTTGCCCGCTGGTGACATGCTCAATGATGTCGCGCTGCGGCCCTCTGAACGACTCATAGCCAAAGACCTCACTGAGGATGCTCAGAATATGGGGTGAAATGAGGACTTCGGTAGACACGGCCTGTATTGTCTCCGAAGCCTTGTTGCACTTTGGATGGGAAGCGGGTGTATTTCAAGGTATTTGATTGCAATGCACTTCAAGAGCCCCTGATGTTTTTTACAATAAGGACATGAAACCTCTGAACTACACCCGCGCCCAAGCCTTGCCAGCCATTCTGGAAAAACGCATTGCCATTCTCGATGGCGCCATGGGCACCATGATCCAGCGCTTCAAATTGAGCGAAGCCGATTACCGCGGTGAGCGCTTCAAAGATTTCCCCAAAGATGTGAAGGGCAACAACGAGTTGCTCAGCCTAACCCGCCCCGATGTCATTCGCGACATTCACGAAGGTTACTTGGCGGCAGGTGCCGACATGATTGAAACCAATACCTTTGGTGCCACCACCATTGCGCAGGATGACTACCACATGGCCGACCTAGCCATTGAAATGAACCGCGCCTCGGCCGCGTTGGCTCGCGCCGCCTGCGACAAGTTTTCAACCCCCGACAAACCGCGCTATGCGGTGGGTGCTTTAGGCCCAACACCCAAAACAGCCAGCATCAGTCCAGACGTGAACGACCCAGGTGCGCGCAATGTGGATTTTGAAAGCTTGCGCAAAGCCTATTACGAACAAACACAAGCCTTGGTGGAAGGCGGCGTGGATGTGTTGTTGGTGGAAACCATCTTCGACACCTTGAATGCCAAAGCGGCGTTGTTTGCCATTGAAGAATATTTCGCAGCCAGCGGCGAGCGCTTGCCCCTCATCATCAGCGGCACCGTGACCGATGCTTCTGGCCGAATTTTGAGCGGACAAACCGTCACAGCGTTTTGGCACAGCGTGCGCCATGCGCGCCCGTTGGCCATCGGCCTGAATTGCGCATTGGGCGCCACCTTGATGCGCCCCTACATTCAAGAGTTGGCCAAAGTGGCTGACGACACCTTCATCAGCTGCTACCCCAACGCGGGCCTGCCCAACCCCATGAGCGACACAGGCTTTGATGAAACCCCCGATGTCACCAGCCGCTTGTTGCATGAGTTTGCGGCTGAAGGGCTGGTCAACATTGTGGGCGGTTGCTGCGGCACCACGCCAGAGCACATTGGCGCGATTGACAAAGCAGTCAGTCCGCTGGCACCTCGCGGATTGCATCTTGGGGCGTTTTACAAGGAAGCTGCTTGAGTTGGTGCTTGCAACGCCAAGGGCGCACCAAACCGCAACGCGCCTAGCGATCGATGCGCCGCTTTGGTGCGGTGCTTGATTTAAATTTGAAACGCTAAGGCCCTTTATACAGGGCCAAACTGCCACGACACATATTAAACAGGGCCGACTGCAAGTTGGCCCATTGTTTGCATAGTACCTCTCGTCTTTACAGAAAAGAGGTTGCCATGTCTGAGTTCTTTGATCCGTACAACGCCGATCGTCCCTTGATGCTGAAATGCAGTTGCGGTCGCGATCACTCCCCCGCCGACCACTATGCAGAAGTTGCGGCCGATGCCGCAGCTGCTACATTGCGTGCGCGATCAGAAACCGCAGAGTTTGAGGCCTATAGCCAAGAGTTCATTGAAGCCACGTTAGTTAAAGCCTTGTTTCCACAAGACCAAGAGCGCCGCAACTTCTTGCGCGCGGTGGGTAAAAAAACCGCTATGGCCGCCATTGCCAGCGTGTTGCCTGTGGCCAGTCTGCAAGCCATGGCGCAAGAAAAAGGACCGCTTGAAAAACCAAACTTGAAGATTGGCTTTATTCCAATTACATGCGCCACGCCCCTCATCATGGCGCACCCATTGGGCTTCTACAGCAAGCAAGGCTTGAATGTTGAGGTGACCAAAACGGCTGGTTGGGCCTTGATTCGCGACAAGATGATCAACAAAGAATATGACGCGTCGCACTTTCTGTCGCCCATGCCTTTGGCCATCAGCATGGGGCTCGGTGCCAGCACCACGCCCATGAATGTGGCCACCATTCAAAACGTCAATGGACAAGCCATTACCTTGAGCTTGAAGCACAAAGACAACCGTGATCCGAAGAACTGGAAGGGCTTTAAGTTTGGTGTGCCGTTTGATTACTCCATGCACAACTTCTTGTTGCGTTATTACTTGGCAGAAAACGGTTTGAACCCTGATACCGATGTACAAATTCGCGTTATTCCACCTGCAGAGATGGTGGCCAATTTGCGCGCAGGCAACATCGATGGCTTCTTAGGCCCCGATCCTTTCAACCAGCGCGCAGTGTTTGATGAGGTGGGTTTCATTCACATGCTTACCAAAGATCTTTGGAATGGCCATCCTTGCTGCGCATTTGGCACCAGCACTGAGTTCATCCAAAAAAATCCGAACACCTTTGCTGCGCTTTTCCGTGCGGTGCTCACGGCAGCCGCCATGGCACGCTTGCCAGGCAACCGCGAATTGATTGCCAAAGTGATTTCCCCCACGCAGTACTTGAACCAACCCGAAGCGGTGATCAGCCAAGTGTTAACGGGCAAGTTTGCCGATGGCTTGGGCAAGATTCAAAACGTGCCCGACCGTGCAGACTTTGACCCCATGCCTTGGCAGAGTTTGGCGGTGTGGATGCTGACGCAAATGAAGCGTTGGGGTTACATCAAAGGCAATGTGGATTACAAACAAATTGCCGAAAAAGTTTTCCTCATTACCGATGCGCGCAAGCACATGAAGGATTTGGGGCAAACCGTGCCACCTGGAGGCAACTACATCAAGCACAAGATCATGGGCAAAGAGTTTGATGCGGCCAAGCCCGAAGAGTATTTGAAAACCTTTGCCATTCACAAGATGGGCTGATCGATTGTGAACACCATTTCAATTAATTTCCGAGCGGCGCTTGTCTCTTGCTTGATCTTGGTTTTTTTCTTAGGTGCGTGGCAGCTTTCATCGCAAGGCCCATCAATTGGTGCTGCAACCAAGGCGGGCGCAACGGCAGAAGAAATTGAGTATCAAAAAATGATGGGCAAAGACCCAGGCGCGAGCAAGAGCACGGGCTTTCCGCCGCCTGCAGAGGTTGCCAAGGCCGTAATCAAACAGCTTTCCAATCCGTTTTATGACAACGGACCCAACGACAAAGGCATTGGCATTCAATTGGCGCATTCATTGGGCCGTGTCGGTTTGGGTTTTGCGTTGGCCGTGCTGGTTGCCTTGCCATTGGGTTTTTTAATTGGCATGTCGCCGCTCATGCAAAAAGCCTTTGATCCGTTCATCCAAGTGTTGAAACCTATCAGTCCGTTGGCATGGATGCCTTTAGCGCTTTACACCTTGAAGGACTCCAGCATCAGCGGCATTTTTGTGATATTCATTTGCTCGGTCTGGCCCATGCTGATTAACACCGCATTTGGTGTTGCATCGGTCAAGCGTGAATGGTTGAACGTGGCCAACACCTTAGAAGTCAACCCATTGCGCAAAGCCTTCTTGGTGATCTTGCCAGCGGCAGCGCCCACCATTGTGACGGGCATGCGCATCAGCATGGGGATTGCTTGGTTGGTGATTGTGGCCGCTGAAATGTTGGTGGGTGGCACGGGCATTGGTTACTTCGTTTGGAACGAGTGGAATAACTTATCTCTGGTGAATGTGATTTTTGCAGTGCTGGTGATTGGTGTAGTAGGCATGTTGCTTGACATGGAGTTTTCAAAATTACAAAAAGGGGTGAGCTATGTGGAATGAACCCGGCGAGCGCACAGGCAATTTCGCACAGACCAACTTCTTGCAAATTGAAAAATTGGGCAAGGCCTATCAAGCCGACAAACCCGTTTTTGCGGATGTATCCTTTTCAGTGGCACGAGGCGAATTTGTTTGCATCATCGGTCATTCGGGCTGTGGCAAAACGACCATCTTGAATGTATTGGCTGGTTTGGATTCCGCCAGCGTCGGCCATGCCTTCATGGATGGCCGTGAAATTGCAGGTCCCAGTTTAGAGCGCGGCGTGGTGTTTCAAAGTCACGCGCTCATGCCGTGGTTGACCGTCAGACAAAACATTGCCTTTGCAGTGAAGTCTAAATGGCCTGATTGGAAAAGCGCGCAAGTCAATGAGCATGTTGAAAAGCATGTGGACATGGTGGGCCTGTTGCCAGCCATCGATAAAAAGCCCAGCCAATTATCGGGTGGTATGAAGCAGCGCGTGGGTATTGCAAGGGCCTTTGCCATTCAACCGAGGATGCTTTTATTGGATGAACCCTTTGGTGCTTTGGATGCGCTGACGCGCGGCACCATTCAAGATGAACTCATGGGCATTGTTCGCCAAACGCAGCAAACGGTTTTCATGATTACGCACGATGTGGACGAAGCCATTTTGCTGTCCGATCGAATTTTGCTTATGAGTAACGGCAGTGAAACCAGCGGCCGCTATGTGCCAGGCGGTTTGGCCGAGGTGGTGGTGAACAATTTGCCCAGAGACCGAACCCGATCGCAGTTGCATCACTTGCCCGGTTATTACGACATTCGAAATCACATTGTTGATTTCTTGGTCTCTCGCGCCAAGGCGCACTGACTTTCTCACTGATTTTTCACTGACTTTATATCTCAACTCATTTTCACGAGGAACATCATGAATCGCTTAGACGTGACAGAAAAAATCATCAGCACCAAGGTGTCCAAGGGCATCAAGTGGTCTGATGTGGCCGACAAAGTGGGACTGTCTAAAGAATGGGTCACGGCCGCTTGCCTGGGCCAAATGACCTTGGATACCCCACAAGCCAAGATCATTGGCAAGATTTTTGGCCTGACAGCCGAAGAACAAAAGTGGCTGCAAGTGGTGCCCTACAAAGGCTCTTTACCTACCGCTGTGCCCACAGATCCTCTTATCTACCGCTGGTATGAAATTGTGAGTGTCTACGGCACCACCATCAAAGAACTGATTCACGAAGAGTTTGGCGACGGCATCATGAGCGCCATTGACT
Organism: Limnohabitans sp. MMS-10A-178; assembly: GCF_003063375.1. Taxonomy (GTDB): domain Bacteria; phylum Pseudomonadota; class Gammaproteobacteria; order Burkholderiales; family Burkholderiaceae_C; genus Limnohabitans_A. The sequence continues at coordinate 297,443 of NZ_NERY01000001.1, forward strand.
TCAGCATGGATATCGTGCGCCAGCCCGACCCCAAAGGGGACCGGGTGAACGTGGTCTTATCGGGCAAATTCCTGCCTTATAAGCAGTATTGATGCGCCAAACGCCTTGGGCGTGGTTAAAATAGCCACTTCCCAAGGAGCGTTGCAGCCCGCCAGCCACATTGGCCGCGGGTCAGGCTTGGGGCTTCAAGCGGGGCTTTGCCCTATCTCATTTGCAAACTACGCTCACCTGCGATCCAAGGGGTGAGTTTTGTTTGATACTGTTTCTCCATTAAAGCTGTCGGGCCTTGAGCCGGTCTCGATTGGTACGAACTCTTTGTTTGTGAACATTGGTGAGCGCACCAACGTCACGGGCTCGAAGGCCTTCGCCCGCATGATCTTGAATGGCGAGTACGAGCAAGCTTTGGCCGTGGCCCGTCAGCAAGTCGAGAACGGCGCGCAAATCATTGACATCAACATGGACGAAGCCATGTTGGACAGTCAAGCGGCCATGGTGCGATTTTTGAATCTCATTGCTTCTGAGCCCGACATTGCCCGCGTTCCCATCATGATCGACTCCTCCAAATGGAGCGTGATGGAAGCAGGTCTGCGTTGCATTCAAGGCAAAGGCATTGTCAACTCCATCAGCATGAAAGAGGGCGTAGACGTCTTCAAGCAACAAGCACAGCTGATCAAGCGCTATGGCGCCGCGGCAGTGGTCATGGCCTTTGATGAAAAAGGCCAGGCCGATACCTACCAGCGCAAAATAGAAATTTGCGAACGCGCGTATCGCGTGTTGGTCGATGAGGTCGACTTCCCACCCGAAGACATTATTTTTGATCCCAACATTTTTGCCATAGCCACCGGCATTGAGGAACACGACAACTATGCGGTGGACTTCATTGAAGCCACACGTTGGATCAAACAAAACTTACCGGGCGCCAAAGTGTCGGGCGGTGTGTCCAATGTGTCGTTCAGCTTCCGCGGCAACGACCCTGTGCGCGAAGCCATTCACACCGTGTTTTTGTACCACGCCATTCAGGCGGGCATGGACATGGGCATTGTCAATGCCGGCATGGTGGGCGTGTACGACGAACTCGAGCCCGAACTGCGCGCGCGCGTAGAAGACGTGGTGTTGAATCGACGGCCTGATGCCGGTGAGCGTTTGGTGGAAGTGGCCGAGAACGCCAAAGGCGCAGCCAAAGACGACTCACAAAAGCTGGCTTGGCGCGGTACGCCTGATGCTCCTGTAGCGGTATCGGCGCGTTTGTCGCACGCCTTGGTGCACGGCATTACTGACTTCATCACCGAAGACACAGAAGAAGCCTATCAAGAAATTTTGGCCAAGAACGGCAGGCCGCTGCATGTGATTGAAGGCCCGCTCATGGATGGCATGAATGTGGTGGGTGATTTGTTTGGCCAAGGCAAGATGTTCTTGCCGCAAGTGGTCAAGTCGGCGCGCGTGATGAAGCAAGCGGTGGCGCACTTGGTGCCCTACATTGAAGAAGAAAAGCGCCAGCAAGAAGCCGCTGGCCAAGACGTGAAGTCCAAAGGCAAGATTGTGATTGCCACCGTGAAGGGCGACGTGCACGACATTGGCAAAAACATTGTGACGGTGGTACTTCAGTGCAACAATTTTGACGTGGTCAACATGGGTGTGATGGTGCCATGTCACGAAATTTTGGCCAAGGCCAAAGAAGAAAATGCCGACATCATTGGCTTGTCTGGGCTGATTACGCCCAGCTTGGAAGAGATGCAGTACGTAGCCAGCGAGATGCAAAAAGATGCGCATTTCCGCTTGCGCAAAATGCCTTTGCTCATTGGTGGCGCCACCACCAGCCGCGTGCACACTGCCGTCAAAATTGCACCGCACTACGAAGGCCCGGTGGTGTATGTGCCCGATGCCTCGCGCAGTGTGAGCGTGGCCCAAGGCTTGTTGTCAGACCAAGCTGCCACCTACATTGACGAGCTGAATGCCGACTACGCCAAAGTGCGTGAATTGCATGCCAATAAAAAACAAACGCCCATGTGGGCACTGGCCAAAGCGCGCAGCAACAAAACAAACATCGACTGGACAAATTTCAAATCGCCCACGCCCAAGTTCATTGGTCGCCGTGTGTTCAAGAATTTTGATTTGGCCGAGTTGGCACGCTACATTGACTGGGGCCCCTTCTTTCAGACGTGGGATTTGGCGGGACCTTACCCTGCCATTTTGAAAGACGAAGTAGTGGGCGTTGAAGCGCAAAAAGTTTTCAATGATGCACAGAAAATGTTGCAAAAAATCATTGAAGGACGCTGGATCACGGCGCACGGTGTGATGGGCTTGTACCCCGCCAACAGCGTGAACCACGACGACATTGCTTTGTATGCCGATGAGTCGCGCCAATCGCCTGTGCTCACTTGGCATGGCTTGCGCCAACAAACAGAAAAGCAGCCTGGAAAACCTAGCCGTTGCTTGGCAGATTTTGTAGCGCCACAATTAGATGCAAAAGGTCAGCCCACCAAGTTGCAAGATTACGTAGGCGTGTTTGCAGTGACTGCTGGCATCGGTATTGAAAAACGCGAACAAGCTTTTGAAGCGGCGCACGATGACTACAGCGCCATCATGCTCAAAGCCTTGGCCGACAGATTTGCAGAAGCCTTTGCAGAGTGCCTTCACGAGCGTGTTCGCAAAGACTTGTGGGGCTATGCTGCGCAAGAAAATGCATCGCTCGAAGATTTGGTTGCCGAGAAATACCAAGGCATCCGGCCTGCGCCTGGCTACCCTGCATGTCCAGACCACTCAGTCAAAAAGCAAATGTTTGAACTCTTGCAATGCGACGAGATTGGCATGGGGCTGACAGAGAGTTTGGCCATGACGCCGGCTGCGAGCGTGTCAGGTTTTTACCTGGGCCACCCCGATAGCCAATACTTCAACGTGGGCAAGGTGAGCGAAGACCAAGTGCATGATTTGGCAAAACGCCAGAACTTGAAAGTGTCAGACATTCAGCGATTGTTGGCGCCCAATTTGTGAGCGCTTTGATGAGCGCTAATTTGCGCCAGCCACAAGCACGCAACACCCAAAACGCCAGCAAGCAAAAGCCAGCGCAAGCCATGTGTGTAGCCCACCTCGGGCGTCCACAACAAACCTAAAGCCAAGGGCGCTGCTGCGCGGCCTAAAGCCAAAGGCAGGCCCAACATGCCATTGAGTTGGCCCACATGGTCGCGGCTGACATATTGCGCCATGGCGGTGCCCTTGACAATGGTGTTTAGGCCATTGCCCAAACCGTAGAAGGTGACAAACATCAAAGCAGCCCAAGGCTCCAAACCACCTGCCACTAAAAACAACAAGCCCAAAGGCACCAAACAAGGAATCCATTTATTGGCGGTATGAACATCTAAATGTTTTTCAAAGACAAACAACAATAATCGCCCCAACACTTGAATGACACCAATTGAGGCTGGAATGGCGATGACCCATGCGGGTGACAAATGTGCCTCTTCCAACAAACTCACCATGTGTGCTGGAAGTGCAGAGCTGACGCTGAAAGTTAAAAACATGAAGCAGGCAAGCAGCCAAAAAGGTGCGCGTTTTAAGTGAACACCGATGGCATCTGCTGGAATTTGTGGGGGCTGTAACTCAGGATTGCACGGCCCCTGAATTTCGAGTTTTTGATTCTCTTCAGCACTTTTCTTGCCATGGGCATGGCGCAAGAACCAAAAGTGCAAAGGCCAACAAATAAACCAATGCAACATGGCCAATACCCACAAGGCATGGCGCCAACCCAAAGATTGAATCAACCACGAAGACAGCGGAATGAACACCGTACTGGCCAGCCCCCCCAAGAATGTCATGATGATGATGCCCCGCCTAAAATCGTTGGGAAATCTGCGGGTGACGATGGCGAAAACAGGTGAATACAGAGTGGCCGACATGCCGATACCCAAGGCCAGCCATACGCCATAAAACCCCAGCAAGGAGTCGATGAAGCTGTGGGCCAGCAAACAAGCACCCACCCACACAGAACCCCAAGTCATGACCTTGCGCTCATGACCTTGATCAATCCAACGCCCAATGGGGTAAGCCATCAAACCATCGGCCAAGAGGGCCAAGCTAAAACCCAATGACACTTCGGCACGGGTCAGTCCTAATTCGCGCTCGACCGGCCCCATCAACAAAGAGAAAGTGTAGAAAACGCTGCCCCATGTGATGAGTTGGGCCCATGACAGCCAAACGGAAAAAGAACCCAAAGAGGGTGCTTCAAAATTTGGTTTTGATATTTCCCAAAAATGCCTGAATATGCGCATGTCTGCATTATCGGTCTGCTTCAATGGGTCTGCGGTACTGCACCGCTTCTGCCAAATCCGATATTTCAATTTCGGCTTTGCTCGACAGATCGGCAATGGTTCTGGCGACTTTCAAGACACGATGCGTGCCTCTACCGCTCCATCCAAAATGTGCAGCAACTTGTTGAAGGTATGTCGAAGCCTCTGACGACAATGCGCAATGCATATCTAGCAGAGCACCGCTGAGCAACTGGTTAGCGCATCCTTGCCTCTGTTGGGCAAAGCGGCTTGCTTGCAGGCATCTGCCCCTGATGATGGCAGTGCTTTCTGCGGCAGGCGCATGGATCAAAAGATTGGCATCTTGGCTAGGAACTTCAATGTGCAAGTCAATTCGGTCTAACAAAGGGCCGCTGATTTTTCGCATGTACCTTTGAACTTGATCGGGCGTGCATCGGCACAAAGGCCCATTGTGTTGACCCGAACGGACCTGACCCGCATAACCACATGGGCAAGGGTTCATGGCCGCAATCAACTGGAACCTGGCAGGGAACTCGGCCCGCATGGCGGCCCGCGAAATGGTCACGCTGCCCGATTCAAGTGGCTCGCGCAGTGCTTCTAGGGCAGACCTTGGAAACTCTGGCAGCTCATCTAAAAATAAGACGCCATGATGAGCCAGAGAAATTTCCCCAGGCCGCGGTGGCGAGCCACCGCCAACCAAAGCCACCGCACTGGCTGAATGGTGTGGATGGCGCGTAGGCCGCTTTGCCCAATGTGCAAGATCAAACCTTCCTGCGAGGCTGGCAATGGCAGCCGCTTCTAATGCTTCGCTCACATCGAGAGGCGAAAGCAAACCCGAAAAACGATGGGCCAGCATAGACTTGCCCGACCCTGGCGGGCCCATCATCAACAAGCTGTGACCCCCGGCCGCAGCGATTTCAAGTGCACGTTTGGCCCCTGCCTGTCCTTTCACATCGGCCAAATCGAGTACCTGCGCCATGGTTTGTGTGGGCAGTGCGCTGGGCTCTAACTTTGCCCAGCCCTGGTCGTCTTGAATGTCAGCAACTTCATGCTTTGAGTCCGCTAGGGCAAACCGTTTGGCCACAGCCTTTAAGCTTTTAGCTCGATAAACAATGACATCCGGCACCAGCGATGCTTCTTCTGCGCTACCTGGCGGCAGCACCAGGCCTCGGCCTTTGGGTTGTTGGTGCATGGCCAAGCCCATGATCAACCCACCTTTGACGGGTCGCAAAGCGCCAGACAAAGACAGCTCGCCGGCAAATTCAAAGTGCTTGAACTCATGGTCATCGATTTGTCCGCTGGCGGCCAAGATGCCCAATGCAATGGGCAGGTCAAAGCGCCCAGAGTCTTTGGGTAGATCGGCGGGTGCCAGGTTCACGGTGATGCGCTGGTTGTTTGGGAAATCAAAACCAGAGTTTTGCAGCGCAGAGCGAACGCGTTCACGAGCTTCTTTTACTTCAACATCTGCCAGGCCCACCAAAGTAAAGCTGGGCAAACCATTGGCAAGGTGCACCTCAACAGTGACTGGCGGTGATTGAAGACCCAGCAAAGCTCGACTTTGCACCAAAGACAGACGCATACCAGCTCCTTGCACCAAGTTAGTGCACCAAAGGGGTGGCTTTTGACAAGCCATACCTAGGGTGGTGCAAAAGTCATTGGAACACCGAACTGATGAAAACGGCGCATTTAAGGGGGATAACATTGGCTTGCACTGGTGCAGTGCAGCATTGGCATGCTAAATGCTAAGTTTCCAATGTCTATTCATAACTTTCAGGATCTACCAATGAAAAAAATCGTTTCCCCCCTCTTGCTGGCCATGTCTTTGGCAAGCGCTGGCAGCGCAATGGCCCAAACGGCGCCTGCAGCACCAGAATCAAGCTTGTCTTTCAATGTGGGCGCGGTCAGTGATTACCGTTATCGTGGTATTTCGCAAAGCCGCCTCGACCCTGCAGTTCAGGGCGGTGCCGACTATGCTGACAAGAGCGGTTTTTATTTGGGTGTTTGGGGTTCCAGCATCAAATGGATCAAAGACGCTGGTGGTGACTCCAACATGGAAGTTGACATTTATGGCGGCTACAAATTCACAGTTGGCGACATTGGCTATGACTTGGGTTTCTTGCGCTATGAGTACTCAGGCAACAAGCTGACACCAAGTGCCAACACCAACGAGTTGTATGGCGCCGTCACCATGGGCCCCCTGACTGCAAAGTATTCACAAAGCACGGGCAACCTGTTTGGTTTTGCAAACAGCAAGGGAAGCACCTACTTGGACTTAACCGCCACATTTGATTTGGGCGGCGGCTACACATTGGCGCCTCACTTGGGTCGTCAAACCGTCAAGGGTACTGACAACGGCAAGTATTCCTACACAGACTATGCACTGACATTGGGCAAAGATTTGGGCAATGGCCTGACAGCCTCTGCTGCCGTGATTGGCACTGATGCTGAAAAAGGCTCTTATGTATATGGCACCAAGCAACTCGGCAAAGCCGGTGTGGTTGTTGGTCTCAAATACGCGTTTTAAATTAGCTTAAACACAAGGAGCCATCATGAAACTGGTGACCGCCATCATTAAACCGTTCAAGTTGGACGAAGTTCGTGAAGCCTTGTCCGCCATTGGCGTTCAGGGAATTACGGTAACGGAAGTCAAAGGTTTTGGTCGACAAAAAGGTCATACCGAGTTGTATCGCGGCGCTGAGTACGTGGTGGACTTCTTGCCGAAAGTAAAAATTGAAGCCGCTGTTTCATCCGATCAAGTTGAACGTGTGATCGAAGCCATCGAGTCAGGTGCACGCACCGGCAAGATTGGCGACGGCAAGGTGTTTGTGTACGACTTGGAACAAGTCATTCGCATCCGCACCGGTGAAACTGGGGCAGAAGCCCTTTGATGTCCCTGAAAGAGAGAACAAAAATGAAAAAACTATTTGCCTCCCTCGCGTTGGGATTGTCCTTGTGCTTCGGTGGTGCTGCGTTTGCTCAAACTGCACCTGCCCCTGAAGCCAAAGTGGAAGCGAAAGCTGAGGCGAAAGCCGATGCTGCCGCTACAGCTACAGCTACAGCGCCTGCACCAGCACCAGCTTCTGCGCCCGCAGCCGCTGAAGCTGCTCCCGTCTTGGTCCCCAACAAAGGCGACACGGCTTGGATGATGGTCTCCACCATCCTCGTCATCATGATGGTGGTGCCAGGTTTGGCCCTGTTCTATGGCGGCTTGGTACGCAGCAAAAATATGCTGTCGGTACTCATGCAAGTCATGGTCACCTTCTCTTTAATCACCGTCTTGTGGTTCACTTATGGCTACAGTTTGGCGTTCACAGAAGGCAACGCCTTCATTGGTGGCCTTGACCGTTTGTTCATGAAAGGCATCTGGGACAACGCAGCAGGTACTTTTGCCAATGCCGCTACATTCAGCAAAGGTGTGGTCATTCCAGAAATCACTTTCGCTGGATTCCAAGCCACTTTCGCTGGCATCACGTGCGCATTGATTGTGGGTGCCTTTGCAGAGCGCATTAAGTTCTCTGCAGTCTTGCTCTTCATGACTTTGTGGTTCACTTTCAGCTACTTGCCTATTGCCCACATGGTGTGGTTCTGGATGGGTCCTGACGCTTACGCCACCAAAGAAGTGGTTGACGAGATGACGGGCAAAGCTGGTTTGATCTGGCAGTGGGGTGCGCTTGATTTTGCTGGCGGTACCGTTGTGCACATCAACGCAGCTGTGGCTGGTTTGGTTGGCGCCTTCATGATCGGCAAACGTGTTGGATATGGCCGCGAAGCCATGACACCTCACTCTTTGACATTGACCATGGTCGGTGCCTCTTTGCTGTGGGTGGGCTGGTTTGGTTTCAATGCTGGCTCTGCTTTGGAAGCCAATGGTTTTGCCGCTCTTGCTTTCGCCAATACCTTGTTGGCAACGGCCGCTGCTGTGTTGGCCTGGTGTGTGGGTGAAGCCCTCATGCGCGGCAAAGCTTCGATGTTGGGTGCGGCTTCGGGTGCAGTGGCTGGTTTGGTGGCCATCACGCCAGCTGCTGGCAACGTCGGTATTGGCGGCGCCTTGGTTATTGGCATCGTGGCAGGCTTTGCATGCTTGTGGGGCGTCAATGGCCTGAAGAAAATGTTGGGCGCTGATGACTCCTTGGATGTCTTCGGTGTGCACGGTGTGGGCGGTATTGTGGGCGCCTTGCTAACGGGTGTATTCAATTCCCCCGCCTTGGGTGGCCCTGGCTTTGTTGCCGACTGGGTAACCGTCACCATGGTCACTGCTGATGATTACTCCATTGCTGCACAAGTTTGGACACAAGCCAAAGCCGTGTTGCTCACCATTGTGTGGTCTGGCGTGGTTTCTCTGATTGCGTTCAAACTCGTTGACATGACAGTGGGTCTGCGCGTCTCTGAAGAAGCCGAGCGCGAAGGCTTGGACATCAGCTCACACGGCGAAACTGCTTATCACAGCTAAGCCATCCTAATTTCCGAGAAGTTAGTCTCCAAGTTCAAAGCCCGCTTCGGCGGGCTTTTTTTCGTCTGCCAACAGGTTTAAACCATTTGCATGGCGTTCTTAATTCACAATCTAGAGCTCAAAGTTCAAAGTTCGAATTTCAAACTACGACCGCCTGCACGACGAGAAACATGACAACGCCCATCATCAAGCCGCAATGGCATCGCATCACCTCCGACGCCGATGGTTTGGGAGAGTCGCCCTTTTGGCATCCTGCAGAAAATCGTTTGTACTGGGTCGACATCCCTGGCAAGCGTTTGCGCCGAATGAGCGTGTCTGACGATTTGTCATGCGGGCAAGTGCCTGACACGTGGTCACTTGATGAGGAGCCCGGTTGTTTTGCCCCAGCCGTTCACGGGGGCTGGGTCATTGCCTTGCGAAGTGGGGTATACCGTGCCAAATCTTGGGGCGGCGCCTTGCAAAAGTTGGCGGCCGCACCTTACGATGTTTCGCGCTTGCGTTTCAATGATGGCAAGTGTGATCCTGCGGGCAACTTTTGGATTGGTTCCATGTACGAGCCGCGCGATCAAGCCGCTGCTGTTTTGTATGCCTTGAAAGCCGATGGTCAATTGGCTGCCAAGGCCAAAGACGCTACGGTAGCCAATGGTTTGGCGTGGTCCCCTGACAGTAAAACAATCTATTGGTCTGACACAGGCGCACATTGCATCAGGGCTTGGGACTACGACCCTGACACGCAGGCCATGAGTCGAGAGCGTGTGTTTGCCCAATTCCCACAGAAGCCCAAAGACTGGGCTTACGGGACTGCCAGCGCACAGGCCTATTGGGGTCGACCCGATGGGGCCGCTGTAGATGCACAAGGCAATTACTATTCGGCCATGTACGAGGGGCAACGCTTGGCCAAGTTTGCGCCAGATGGTCGTTGCTTGGCTTGGATTGAGACGCCTGTTCAGTGCCCCACAATGCCCTGCTTTGGCGGCGCAGACCTGCGCACCTTGTTCATCACGACATCGGCCCATGGCCGAAGTGCAGTGGAGTTGCAGGCTTTGCCCCATTCAGGCTGCATTTTTGCCATGCGTGTTGATACGCCAGGGCAAGCTGTGAGTTTTTTCAAAAACTGAATTGACCTATTTCATTAGAGCAAAACTGCTTGAAAATGTCCTAAACAAGATACAGACGTTTACCATTGCCACATGAATTCAAGCCCACCCAACCTGCCAACGCTTTTGGAGACCATCCGTTCTGCCAGCGTAGAGCCTGAAGGCCGCCGACCCACATTTCGCATTCATGGCTCTGGCAGCCATGATTTTTATGGCGAATCCTTAGAGGGCGAATTGTTGGAAACGTGCGGCCTACAGGGCATTTCGCAGTACGAACCCAGTGAACTGGTGGTCACGGTGGCTGCGGGCACGCCTCTGCAGGAGTTAGAGGCTGCACTAGCAGACCAGGGGCAGTGCTTGGCTTTTGAGCCGCCTCACTTCCAAAGAGCTACTCAATCAGCCCCTTCCGCCAAACCAGCCACGGTGGGCGGCATGGTGGCCTCTGGCCTGAGTGGCCCTGCGAGGGCCAGCGTGGGTTCGGTTCGAGACTTTGTGCTAGGGCTACGGTTTATCAATGGCCGCGGCGAACACCTGAGCTTCGGTGGCCAAGTCATGAAGAATGTGGCCGGTTATGACGTGAGCCGTTTGTTGGCCGGCAGTTGGGGCACCTTGGGCCTGATCACCGAAGTTTCTTTGAAGGTCTTGCCCATGGCGCCTGCCGAAGCCTTTTTGATGTGCCAGCTGCCGCAAGACAAAGCACTCAATTTGCTACATCAGTGGGGGGGTCAACCTTTGCCCTTGAATGCCAGTTGCTGGGTTAAAGACACAACGCAAGCTGGCGCGCCCGAGTTTTTGTTCGTGCGTTTGCGAGGCGCACACGCAGCAGTGCAATCTGCCAAGCTGCGCATGTCGCAAGATGTGGCCAAGTTACAAAGTGAATTGATAGAACAAACTGCCGAAGCAGCAAGCCATGATTGGGTCTTGGCCCGAGATCAGCGTTTGCCATTTTTCACAGAACACGCCGCTTCTGAAGACTTGGCTTTGTGGCGATTGTCGGTTCCCCAAACTGCGCCAGTCATAAACTTGCCCATCACGGCCAGTGGCACTTTGATAGAGTGGCATGGTGCTCAGCGTTGGGTGTGGGCGCCGCTCAGCCAAGCATCTAATATTAGGCACGCAGTTGCAGCCGTGGGTGGACAAGCCACGGTTTTTCGTCGGCCGCAACAGGCCAGTGCGGCTATGCGCCTCGCCACGCCCGTCTTCACACCGCTTGACCCGGTGCAACAACGCATTCAACAAGCGTTGAAACACGAATTCGATCCTGCGGGCATCTTTGGTCCGCGCAGACTGAACGCGCATTTCTGAGGCTCAAAATGCAAACCCAACTCGCACCTGAGTTTCAAAACACCCTGATCGGCAAAGAGGCCGAGGCCATTTTGCGCCAATGTGTGCATTGTGGTTTCTGCTCTGCCACCTGCCCCACCTATCAATTGATGGGCGATGAATTGGACGGGCCGCGAGGCCGCATCTACCTCATGAAGCAAGTGTTTGAAGGGGCAGAGCCCACCCGCAAAACACAATTGCATCTCGACCGCTGCCTCACGTGTCGCAATTGCGAAAGCACCTGCCCTAGCGGTGTTGAATATGGACATTTGGTTGACCTCGGCCGCAAGGTGGTCGATGCCAAAGTGCCAAGGCCCGTGAAGGAGCGTGCACTGCGTTGGGTGCTCAAGGAAGGGCTTACTTCTGCGCTGTTTGCACCGGCCATGAAGCTGGGACAAAGTGTTCGAGAACTGTTGCCGGCCGCTTTGAAGGCCAAAGTTCCAGCGCCACAAAATGCAGGTGCGTGGCCCCAAAAAACGCATGCACGCAAGGTCTTGATGTTGGCCGGTTGCGTGCAGCCCGCCATGATGCCCAACATCAACACAGCAACAGCGCGCGTGCTCAATGCTTGTGGCATTCAGGTGGTCGTGCCGCCAGCGGCAGGCTGCTGCGGCGCTGTGAAGTTTCACTTGAACGATCAAGTGGGTGGTTTGGATCACATGCGTCACAACATCGATGCTTGGTGGCCATGGGTTGAGCAAGGTGTCGAAGCCATTGTGATGAATGTTTCAGGCTGTGGCGTCACTGTGAAAGAGTATGGTCACTTGCTACAACATGACGTGCAATATGCAGAAAAGGCAAAACGCATTTCTGAACTCACCCGTGACTTGAGCGAGTTGTTGCCCATGTGTTTGCCTGAGCTGCAAAAGAAATTAAAGCCCGAGCAAATTGCGCAAGTTGGCCTTCTTGCCTACCACCCGCCATGCACACTACAGCATGGCCAACAACTCAAAGGTGGGGTAGAGACCCAACTGGGCCAGCTGGGCTTCAAGTTGCGCGTGGCCGACAACGAGTCACATTTGTGTTGCGGCTCGGCCGGCACCTATTCTGTGCTTCAAGCCGACACAGCCTATGCCTTGCGCGATCGCAAACTGGGGCATCTCAACAAGTTGCAGCCCACAGCTATTTTGAGCGCCAACATTGGCTGCATTACCCATTTGCAAAGTGGCGCCGATGTGCCTGTCAGGCACTGGGTGGAGCTGGTGGATGAGGTGCTGTCAAAAAGTCAGTGAGTGCTAGTCAGAGCCGCTTCAATGTCTTGTGCCATTTTTTCTGGCTTGTCCATGGAAGCGTAGCGCTTGATCACGCGGCCATCGCGCCCAACCAAAAACTTGGTGAAATTCCACTTAATGGCTTTGCTGCCCAATAGGCCGGGTGCTTCGGCGCACAGCCATTGGTAAAGTGGGTGTGCATCAGGCCCATTCACATTGATTTTTTCCAGCATGGTGAAACTCACGCCGTAATTGACTTGGCAATATTGCGCGATGGCTTGATTGCTGCCGGGGTCTTGGTTGCCAAATTGGTTGCAGGGAAAGCCCAACACCGCCAGGCCTTGGTCTTTGTAGGCTTGATGAACTTTTTCGAGTCCTGCAAATTGAGGTGTGAAGCCGCAAGCACTGGCGGTGTTCACAATGAGCATGACTTTGCCGCGCAATTGACTCAGCGCCAAGCTTTGGCCGTTCATTTGAGTGGCTTCAAAATCGTAGATTGTTTTCACAGGATGCGCCTTTAAAAAGCAAAGTCAAATGAACAACAGGCTAAACGCTCAACCATGCAGGTTGTCATTTTTAGCCACTTCAATCAAATGATTCACCTCTTCACTGTGCTCGCGCAAGTTGCGTTCGTGCCAGCGTTGGATGAGCCACATGCAAAAGGCCACCACAAAACCAAATGCCGTGATGGCGCCAAAGGCAGAGAGCCCCATGCCGGTAGAGAAAGTGTATAAGCCGCCCAACAACAAAATACAGGCCTGCTCATTGAAATTTTGAACTGCAATTGAGCGTCCAGCTCCCATCAGGTTGTGGCCACGGTGTTGCAGCAAGGCATTCATGGGCACCACCAAAAAGCCACCCAAGGCGCCCAGCAATATGAGGAAAGGCGCCGCTACCCAAACGTTGTCAATGAAGTTCATGCCCATCACCAAAACGCCCATGCCAATGCCCAATGGCATCACCATTGTGGCTTGGTGCAGTTTCATGCGCATAGAGGCAACCACTGCACCCACTGCTGTGCCAATGGCCACGACACCCACCAAGCTCGAAGCTTGTGTGGTGGAGTAACCCAAAGCGGCGGCACTCCAAGCCAAGACGATGTAACGCAAGTTGCCCGAGACGCCCCAAAACAAGGTGGTGGTAGACAAAGAAATTTGTCCCAATTTGTCATTCCACAAACGTGAATTGCAACCCCAGAAATCGGGCAGCAAGGCCACTAAGTTCTTAGGCATTGGGCGCATCTCGACACCGGTGTTGGGAATGCGGGTGTTGAACCAAGCGGCCAAAGCATACAGAGAAATTAAAAGCAGAATGGCAGCTTCAGGCCCTGTATCGATGCCGGTATCAATGAACGGCATGTTGAAGCCCAACAAGAACTCAGTCACATTGGGGCCTACCAATTGGCCACCAATCAAAACACCCAAGATGATCGAGGCAATGGTCAAGCCTTCAATCCATCCGTTGGCTTTGACCAATTGAGAGGATGGCAGCAGCTCAGTCAAGATGCCGTATTTGGCGGGTGAGTAGGCTGCAGCGCCCAAGCCCACGATGGCATACGCCAGAAGTGGGTGCGTGCCAAACAGCATCATCAAGCAACCCACCACTTTGATGGCGTTGCTGATGAACATGACCTCACCTTTGGGCCTGGAGTCGGCAAAGGCCCCCACAAAGGGCGCGAGCACCACATAAAAGAGTGCGAACATGGGCACCAAAGCCGCACGTTGCCATTCGGCACCACCACTGATGCGAATGAGTTCAACCGCTGCGACAAAAAGTGCATTGTCGGCCAGCGAGCTGAAAAACTGGGCCGACATGATGGTGTAAAAACCGCGCTTCATGAAATCATGCTGTGTTTCGAGAGAGCAAAAAAACCGAACTCGAAATTATGAAAGTTGATGAAAGCAACACCTTCAATGCAAGTGTTGGCGTAAGTTTCTGTTATATCACGCTATGAAGTGACACAATCTAGGCTTCTTCCCTTGTGATTGATTTCAGTTTAACGATCTGACATGCCAAGACCGATTCAGGCCACCATCGACCTTCAAGCTTTGCGACACAATCTCGCGCAAATGAAATCAGCCGCACCCGATGCTTTGGTGTGGGCGGTTGTGAAAGCCAATGCGTATGGCCATGGCATTGAGCGGGTCTTGCAAGGCTTGCGTGCAGCGGACGGCCTTGCCCTGCTTGATTTGGCAGACGCAGAGCGTGTTCGGCAACTGGGCTGGCGCGGGCCCATTTTGTTGCTGGAAGGGGCTTTTGAAACTCGCGATCTGGAGTGGTGTTCACGTCTCAACTTGTGGCATGTGGTGCATTGCGAAGCGCAAATTGACATGTTGGCCATTCACAAAACACATCAAGCGCATCGTGTATTCCTTAAAATGAATACGGGTATGAATCGATTGGGTTTTACACCTCAGGCCTTTCGAGCGGCTTGGACACGCTTGAATGCATTGCCTCAAGTCGATGAGATCTCTCTCATGTCGCACTTCAGTGACGCAGATGGCGACAAAGGCATTTCGGCGGCCATGGCGATATTTCAAGAATTCACCCACGACTTATCGGGCGAACGCAGTCTTTGCAACAGCGCGGCCGTTTTGCGTCACGCCAAAGACGCCAAGGTACGCGTTGATTGGGTGCGCCCAGGCATTGCGCTGTATGGCAGCTCCCCAGATTACCCCGCACATTCGCCAGCGCACTGGGCTTTGAAACCGGTCATGAGTTTGAATGCGGCGATCATTGCCGTACAGCATTTGCAAGTGGGTGACACGGTTGGCTATGGCTCTGCGTTTGTTGCCGATCGGCCCATGCGAATTGGTGTGGTGGCGTGTGGTTATGCAGATGGCTACCCAAGACATGCACCGACCGGCACGCCCGTTTGTGTGGATGGAGTGAGATCGCGCACAGTGGGCCGCGTGAGCATGGACATGATCACCGTTGACATCACCGACTTGCCTCATGCCGATCGAGGCAGTGAGGTTACGCTGTGGGGCTTGCCCACAAAAACCAGCATACCATCTGCGGGCGTATCGATTGATGAAGTGGCCAGTGCGGCAGGCACTGTGGGATATGAGTTGATGTGCGCATTGGCGGCGCGTGTGCCTGTCACGGTTTTGGATTCGCCTTGAACGCCAAGCAGCAAAACACCTTGGCCCTGGTGGCCGCGTTCATGTTGATCTTGATTTGGGGCGCCAACTTCAGCGTTCAAAAGTATCTGCTTGACACCTTGTCACCGAGTGGTTTTTTATTCGCCCGTTACCTGATCATGCCGACCTGTGCCTTGATCATGATGCGCATCACATTGGGTCAATTTTTTCCGCCTATCGCTCGAAAAGACCTTTTTGAATTGGCCAGTCTGGGCTTTATTGGGCACAGCTTGCATGTGGGCATTGTTTGTTATGGCATTCATTTGTCCACGCCATTTTCAAGTTCTGTGATATTGGCCTGCGGCCCTATTTTTACCTTGCTGATTTTGCGCTGGAAAGGCCATGAGCGGCTTCAGCGTTACCAAGTCTTGGGTGTGTCGGTCGCGTTTGCGGGCGTGCTGCTTTTCCTTTCTGAAAAAATCATGAAAGGTGACATGCGGGCCACCGGTGGTGACGTGGTGCTTTTTATCGCGGCTGTCTTGTTTTCTTATTACACCGTGCAAGCCAAACCCATGCTCGAAAAACACGGCAACATTTTGACCATGGGCTATGCCACGCTGTGGGGTGGCTTGCCGGTCATGTTGTTGTCAATTCCAGCAGGACTCGAAGCGCCGTGGGCCACTTTGGGTGTTCAAGGTTGGGCTGCCATGGGTTGGTCGATTTTGATTTCCGCTTTTGGGGGTTGGCTGGTTTGGGGCTGGGTGAATCAGGTTCGGGGTGTGGCCAAAACGGCACCTCTCATGTACCTCATGCCGCCCGTGGCAGGTTTGTTTGCGTGGGCCATTACGGGTGAGCAATATACCGCCACCAAATTGGCGGGTGCCGCCATTGCATTGTTCGGTGTTGCCTACACGCAATTTGCGCCTCAGCGCAAAAATCCGTCGTAAGCGGTCTTCATGATGAGCATGCTCACGACGACCAAGAAGGCATAACGCACAAAGCCTGCGCCGTATTGGAGTGCCAGTCGGGTGCCAATCAGACTGCCAATCACATTGGCCAAGGCCATGGGAATAGCCAGATGCCACCACACATGGCCTTGCCAAGTGAACAAGGCCAAGGCCGAAAAGTTGGTGGCAGTGTTCATCAGTTTGGAAGAAGCCGAGGCGTTCAAAAAATCGTAGCCCAAGAAACGAACATAGGCAAAAACAAAAAAACTACCGGTCCCTGGTCCAAAAAAACCATCGTAAAAACCAATCAGCAGGCCCATGCCCGCTGCCACCAAAGCCTCTTTTTTGCCCTGAAATCTTGGCTCGTGCAACTGCCCCATGTTTTTCTTGGCAAGTGTGTAAATGAGCAAAGCGATGAGTAAAAACGGCAATGCTTTTCGCAGAAAACTCGGATCAATGTAAGTCACGGTCCATGCGCCGCAGGCAGAGCCCAACAGGCCAGCAGCCGCAGCTGGAATCAGAGCCGCCCAACGCAGGTCTACTTTTTTGCTGAATTGATAGGTGGCAAAGGCAGTGCCCCAAATGGCAGCACTTTTGTTGGTGCCAACCAAGGTGGCGGGGGGTGCATAAGGAAAGGCGGCAAAGAGGGCGGGAACCAAAATGAGTCCGCCGCCACCCACAATGGAGTCGACCATGCCCGCAAACAGCGAAGCCAGGGAGACAAGCAAAATTTCCATCAAAAAAAAGCGCCGCTTGCGCGACGCTTATAAAAAGTCACATCTCGTTTTGGATGTTTATGTTCGATTAGTTTGGGTGTCTCCTCTGCCCTCAAAACGAACCCAAACTGCAGTTCATCGAGTGCATGAAATGTAAAACGCTTCATGAGGCTTTGCCATCAGGGATTTCCCGCGGCAGACTCCTTGGCATTTCTGGCCATCCAGTGGGCCGCTTTTTCGGCAATCATCAAAGTGGGGCTGTTGGTATTGCCACTCGTGATGGTGGGCATGACGCCGGCATCCACCACGCGCAAACCGCGAATGCCGCGAACTTGCAATTGGCTGTTGACCACCGCCATGGGGTCGTCCTCACGGCCCATTCGAGTGGTGCCCACTGGGTGAAAAATGGTGCTGGCAATGTCGCCAGCAAGTCGGGCCAACTCTTCATCGCTTTGGTATTGAACACCCGGCTTGAACTCTTCAGGCTCAAAGCTTGCCATGGCTGCCTGCGACATGATGCGCCGGGTGACGCGCAGGCTGTCGGCGGCTACTTTGCGATCTTCCTCTGTGCTCAAATAATTGGGCGCAATGGCCGGCGGCACTTTGAAATCTGGGCTCTTCAAGCCCACGCTGCCGCGGCTGGTGGGGTTCAAGTTGCAAACGCTGGCCGTGATGGCAGGAAAGCTGTGCAAGGGTTCGCCAAAGGCGTCTAGGCTGAGAGGCTGCACATGGTATTGAATGTTGGCCCACTCGCGCTGTGCATCGCTTTTTGTGAAGGCACCCAATTGGCTGGGTGCCATGCTCATAGGCCCCGATCTAGACAAAGCATATTCCAAACCAATTTTGGCCTTACCCCACCAGCTGTTGGCCAAGGTGTTCAGCGTTTTGGCATTCTTTACTTTGTAAACAGAACGAATTTGCAAATGGTCTTGCAAATTAGCACCCACACCCGGCAAGTCATGAGCCACATCGATGCCCACTTGCTTTAGAGCATGGCCGGGGCCGATGCCAGAGAGTTGCAAAATTTGGGCAGAACCAATGCTGCCTGCACTGAGCGCCACTTCGCGCGTGGCGGTGGCGGTGACCAATTGGTGGCCGTCCCAAACCTTGACGCCCGTGCATCGCTTGCCACCATCGGCATCGGTTTCAATGACCAGGCCGGCCACTTGGGCTTGAGTCCAAAGTTCAAAGTTGGGACGCGCGTAGCAGGTGGGCCTTAAAAAGGCTTGTGCCGTATTCCAGCGCCAGCCACTTTTTTGGTTCACTTCAAAATAGCCCACGCCTTCGTTGTTGCCCTGATTGAAATCACTTGAAGAGGGAATGCCTGCTTGCTGAGCCGCAAGCGCAAAAGCATCTAGCACCTCCCAACTCAAACGTTGTTTTTCAACACGCCATTCGCCGCCTGCTTGGCGCGCTTTGAGAAGTTGAAAGTAATCGATAGAAGCGGGGTTGTCATGCGTTTGGGGCTTGAGCAGTTCAGTGACAACGCCTTTTGCGCCATGCACGTCAGAGGCGCCCATGTGGTGATCTTCGTGCAACCTGAAATAGGGCAGGCACTGATCCCAGCGCCACGCGTCATCACCTGTGAGCTTGGCCCATTGATCGTAATCACGCGACTGACCGCGCATGTAAATCATGCCGTTGATACTGCTACAACCGCCCAATACTTTGCCACGAGGGTAGCGCAAGGTTCGGCCGTTCAAGCCTTGTGCAGCCTCTGTTTGATACAGCCAATCGGTGCGGGGGTTGCCAATGCAATACAAATAACCCACTGGAATGTGAATCCAGTGGTAGTCGTCGCGCTTGCCGGCCTCGATGAGCAGCACACGTTTGCTGGCATCGGCTGACAAGCGGTTTGCCAAAAGACAACCTGCAGTACCTGCGCCAACGATGATGTAGTCAAAAGTGCTGTCGTTCATGGCGCTTCAAAAAAGAGTCTTTGCTTACTTGGCCGTTGGCATGACGAACTCGGCGCCCTTGCCAATGCTCTCTGGCCAGCGTTGCATGATGGATTTTTGCTTGGTGTAAAAGCGCACGCCTTCTTCACCGTAAGCGTGCATGTCGCCAAACAAACTGCGCTTCCAGCCGCCAAAACCATGCCAGGCCATGGGCACAGGAATGGGCACGTTGATGCCCACCATGCCGACTTGAATGCGGCGTGAAAACTCGCGCGCCACATTGCCATCGCGCGTGAAGCAACTCACGCCATTGCCAAACTCGTGGTCATTGATCATTTGCACGGCTTGGCCAAAATCCTTCACGCGCACGCAAGACAACACAGGCCCAAAAATTTCTTCTTTGTAAATTTTCATGTCGGTGGTGACGTTGTCAAACAAAGTGCCGCCTAACCAGAAACCGTTGGCGCAACCTTCACCTGCTTTGGCGCCATCAAAATGCCGGCCATCGACCAACAATTGGGCACCTTCAGCCACGCCGGCGTCAATGTAGCCACTGATGCGCTGCTTGGCTGCCGCTGTAACAATGGGGCCCATTTCGGCGGCCAAATTCTCGCCATTCAAAACTTTGAGCGCGCGTGTTTTTTCTAACAACAAGGGCATCAAGCGTTCGGCCACATCGCCTACCAAAACGGCCACGCTGATGGCCATGCAACGCTCGCCTGCAGAACCGTAAGCTGCGCCAATGAGTGCATCAGCAGCTTGGTTGATGTCGGCATCGGGCATGACCACCATGTGGTTTTTGGCGCCGCCCAAAGCTTGTACGCGCTTGCCGTGGCGAGCGCCGTTTTCGTACAGGCTGTTGGCAATGGGAGTTGAGCCTACAAAACTCACAGCCTTCACATCGGGGTGTGTGACCAGTGCATCCACGGCTTCTTTGTCACCTTGCACCACATTGAAAACACCATCAGGCAGGCCCGCCTGTTTCATAAGCTCAGCCATCAACAAACTGGGGCTCGGGTCGAGGGGGCTGGGCTTTAAGACAAAGGTATTGCCACACGCAATGGCCACTGGAAACATCCACATGGGCACCATGACGGGAAAGTTAAAGGGTGTGACACCTGCTACAACACCCAAAGGCTGGCGCAAGGTCCAGTTGTCAATGCCGGTTGAAACTTGGTCTGTGAAGTCGCCTTTGAGCAATTGAGGAATACCGCAAGCAAACTCGACAATTTCAATGCCGCGAGTGACTTCACCTTGTGCATCGGTAAAAACTTTGCCGTGCTCTGCCGTGATCATGTGCGCCAGTTGGTCGCGGTGAAGGTTGAGCAGCTCCAAAAATTTGAACATCACCCGGGCGCGGCGAAGTGGCGGTGTGTCGGCCCAAGCTGGAAACGCAGCCTGAGCAGACGCAACAGCCTGATTGACGTCTTGGGTGTTGGCCAAATGCACGCGGCCTGTAACGGCGCCGGTGGCGGGGTTGAAAACATCTTGCGCGCGAGCGCTGGTGCCCGACACAGTTTGGCCTGATATGAAATGAGCAATGCTGGTGACAGTCATGAAGAATCCTGCGGCCTCAAGGGCGAGTGAATATAGGGTTTGTGGATATGTGAATATTAATCGGTCTTGGGCTGTGCGGCACCAGGGTGGCGGCGTCTGAACATGCTCCAGCCCTCCATTTGCAAAACGTACTCTCCATGTTGGTTCTTCATTTCCCATTGGGTGCGCACCAAACCGACATCGGGTTTAGAGCGCATGGGCCTGGACTCCAAAATTTTGTGCTTCAAGTGCAAGATGTCATTGGGGAAGACGGGTTTTTTCCATTGCACGTTTTCCAAGCCTGGTGAGCCCAGACTGGAAGACTCTTGCAAAAAGTTGGTCACCATCAGTCGCATGGCCATCGAGCAGGTGTGCCAACCGCTGGCGCACAAATTGCCAAACACAGAAGCCTTGGCCGCCTCATCGTTCAGATGAAATGGTTGTGGGTCGAACTGTGTGGCAAAAGCAATGATCTCTTCTCTTGTGGGGGAGATGGTGCCCAAATCGCGCTCTTGGCCGGCTTGCAAGTCTTCCCAGTAGTAGCGGATGGTGCGCGCGCTTTCACTCGACATCAGCGTGCCCCAGACACGTCAATCAAGCTCATGGTGGTGTAGCTGGCGTCTTCAGACAGCAGCCACACAATGGCCTGCGCCACTTCCATCGCGGTGCCGCCCCTCTTGGCAGGCACCAAATGCTCCAAGTCTTTGACACGATTTGGCAGGCCACCCGAAGCATGGATTTCGGTGTCAATGAGCCCGGGGCGAATGGCATTGACGCGAATGCCCTCGCCGGCAACTTCCTTGGCCAAACCCAAGGTGAAACTGTCAATCGCGCCTTTGGCTGCGGCGTAATCCAAGTATTGACTTGCTGCGCCGAGCCGAGATGCCGCACTCGAGAGATTCACAATGCTGCCGCCTTGGCCGCCGTGTTTGGTGCTCATTTGCAAGATGGCTTCGCGCGCGCACAACATAGAGCCCAAGACGTTGATGTCAAACATTCTGCGCCAGCGCGCCATGCTCATTTCATCGAGTCGCGCGTAGACATCGATCACACCAGCGTTGTTGACCAGGCCTTGCATGGGGCCCAATTCGGCTTTCACGCGCTTGAACATGGCCAGCACTTGTGCTTCGTCAGCCACATCGGCTTGGACGGCGATTGCACGCGCCCCCGTGGCCTGAAT
This sequence comes from Limnohabitans sp. MMS-10A-178, assembly GCF_003063375.1. Lineage (GTDB taxonomy): Bacteria > Pseudomonadota > Gammaproteobacteria > Burkholderiales > Burkholderiaceae_C > Limnohabitans_A. The sequence goes on from NZ_NERY01000001.1 coordinate 319,146, forward strand.
TTGCTTCACCACCTGTTGGGCAGCTTCGGCATTGGCGGCGTAATTGACCGCCACATCCCAGCCTTTTTGAGCTGCCAAAACGCATGTGGCAGCACCAATACCGCGGCCACCTCCCGTGACCAATACAACTTTGCGCATGCTTTGTCTCCTGCAGAGTTATGGCCAAACTGTTAAAACAGAGGCCTGTGTTTGCTTTATCTGCGCAGATTACCTTAAGTAGGAGCTTTTTGTGAGTCACTCAGTCGACTATTATTTCGCCCCGCAAAGCCCATGGGCTTATTTGGGCCACCAACGTTTTCAAAACATCCTGCAAAAATCGGGGGCCTCGGTTCGCGTCATGCCAATCGATTTGGGCGGCAAGGTTTTTCCTATTTCTGGGGGCCTGCCTTTAGGTCAAAGAGCGCCTCAAAGACAAGCTTATCGCTTGACGGAACTGGCGCGCTTTAGCAAATGGTTGGGTGCACCCTTGCACCTCAAGCCCACATTTTTTCCGGTCAGTGGCGACGACGCAGCCAAACTCATCATTGCGGTCGACATGGCCGCAGGCGCCAATGCCGCCATGGCCATCACGGGCGCTATTTTGTCGGCGGTTTGGTCGCAGCAGCGAAACATTGCCGATGAAAAAACCTTGGTTGAATTGCTGAAGGAGCAAAACCTGCCAGCCACTTGCCTAGAGCAGGCCTACAGTCAAGCGGCCCAAGAGCGCTATGAAACCTATACCCAAATGGCCATTGATGTGGGGGTCTTTGGCGCACCCAGTTATGTGGTGAATGGCGAAATTTTTTGGGGTCAAGACCGCCTTGATTTTGTCGAGCGAGCGCTCGCGACTTAATTTTTCAGGAGTAACTCATGGGATCCACCATTCAATTGACTGCTGCAGACGGCACGCAAGTGCCGGCCTATGTGGCCACACCCGCCGCGCCCGCCAAGGCGGCCGTGCTGGTCATTCAAGAAATTTTTGGGGTCAATGCGCACATCCGAGAAGTGGCTGATGCCTATGCCAGTGAGGGTTTTTTGACCATTGCACCGGCCATGTTCCAACGCGTTCAAGCCCAGGTGGAGCTGGGTTATGCGGAGGCCGACATGGGTGCTGGCATGGCCCTCAAAACAGCCGTTGAAGCACTGCCCGAACCCGGCGCCTTGCAAGACATTCAAGCCGCCATTGACCATGCACACGCCAGCTGTGGTGGCAAAGTGGGCATTGTGGGTTATTGCTGGGGTGGCTTGCTCACTTGGCGATCGGCTTGCCTTTTGAATGGCTTGTCTGCGGCGGCCCCTTACTACGGTGGCGGCATGACCACAGAAGCTGAATCTGCACGCCAAGCCAAAGTGCCTGTCATGGCGCACTTTGCTGAAGAGGACAAATGGATTTCAATGGAATCTGTGGCCGCCTTCCAGAAAGCACAACCTGCTGCGCAGGTGTTTACCTATCCTGCGCATCACGGCTTCAATTGCAACCACAGAGGCACTTGGCAAGCGGAGGCTGCTGCTTTGGCCAAGCAAAGAAGCTTGGCGTTTTTCAAAATGCACCTGCTGGGCAGCGCACATTGAACTTACCTCCCTGATCGCGCCAAAAAGCGCTTGCGCCAAAAGAACCAGCCCAAGCACAAAGCGATCAGGGCCATACAGCCGATGATCCACCAAAACCCCGTTTGTGCGTGCAACAGCGGGACGACATCGAAGTTCATGCCAAATATAGCGGCAATCAAATTCAAGGGCAGAAAGATAGCCGTGAGGGTTGTGAGCATTCGCATCGACTCGTTCGTGCGATTGCTTTGCGCGTTAAAGTGAATTTGTACGGCTGTCTCGATACTTTGCTCCAAGCGCCGCACGTGGTTCACAACCCGATCAATGTGTTCTAGAACATCGCGGCTTCGCACTTTGAGAATTTCGTGTTCATTGGCCAAGTCATTGGAATTAGGTGACGCCCAAGTGTTCAATGACTCTAGCCAAGCTTGCATGGCGCTGCGTTGGTCTTCGCAAATTTCATCCAAGTGGTGCAGAGACAAGCGCGCTTCCAAAAGTGCGGCCCAATTGTTAAATCGGGTGTAGGGATTGATGAGCTCAGCTTGCCAATGATCCAGTTGACGCGTAAGGTCACGGCGCAAATCCAAATAAGCATCGACCACCAAACTGACCATGCGAAGCATCATGTCTGCGGGGCTGAAAGGGATGCCTCTGGCGCTAGCCGAGCGGCTGTCGGCGGCATCCTGAGCTTGCCCTGAAGTTTGGCTTGCGCTTTCTTTCTCAAGCAAAGCATGGCTGGCCGCCAAAAGCCGATCGGCATAAGCTTCTCGAACGGCGCAGTCGTCAGGGTGGACCGTGAGCAGCACCCGGTCAAACACAGCAAAGCCAATGGGACTGGTATCGACACGGCGCAAAGCTGGCGGCCCACTGAGCTTGGGCTTTCTTTTTCTCTGGCCAGTAAGCTCCGCATTTTCAGTTTCGCGAGCAGCATTGGCCAAGCGCCTGAACACCAAAATATCGCAGTCAGAAGTTAAATCAAACCGAGAGGGCAGTTGGCTATTGAGTAAATCTGACACATGCAAATCGAGCAAGCTGTGCCCGTTCAACTCAAGCAGAGCTTTTTGAACTTGAACCAGCTCTGTTTGAAAAAAAGTTCGCGAACAGGCCAGCCAAACAAAACCTCGGTCAGGCAGGCTTCTTGGCAATGTCAAGGCGGCTTGCACGTGATGGCCTGAAACAGTAAATACGCGCATGTGAGGGGGCCTTATATTGATGGGCGGCAGAGGGGCTTAGGGTGAGCGAATCATGCCATTTGAAAATTGTGCCTGATCTTTGTCAAATGAAGCGACGGGGCTACACTTAGGGCATGCTCTGGATCAAAGCCTTTCACATTGTCTTCGTGGCCAGCTGGTTTGCTGGTTTGTTTTATTTGCCCCGAATTTTCGTCAATTTGGCCATGGTGCCAGACGACTCCGTGGCAGAGCGCGAGAGACTGCTGCTCATGGCCAGAAAACTGTTGCGCTTCACCACCATTTTGTCGGTGCCCGCCATCGCGCTCGGTGTTTGGCTTTGGTGGGGCGTTGGCATTGGCTGGGGCCCGGGCAATGCTTGGATGCACGCCAAGTTAGGTTTGGTGGTTTTGATTGTGGGCTATCACCATTATTGCGGCCGAATTTTGAAAAAATTTGAAGCCCAACAAAACACAAACAGCCATGTTTGGTACCGCTGGTTCAACGAAGCGCCTGTTTTGTTGCTGGTCGCAGTGGTCATTTTGGTGGTGGTTAAACCTTTTTAAGCCAAGCCAACACGCACGATGAATAAAACAGCGGCATGGCCTTTGGCTGGCATTTATGCCGTGTTGATCATCTATGCCAGTCTTTATCCATTTGAAAGTTGGCGTTCACAGGGGGTTGATTGGACGGCCTTTTTTTGGGCGCCTTGGCCGCGCTATTGGACTTCTTTTGATGTCCTCTCTAACGTTTTAGGCTATGCGCCCTTGGGTTTTGTGGTCGCCTTGGCGCTGCAGCGCAGTGCCCCCCAATGGCCCGCGGTAATCTTGACCTTGGCCATGGGTTCCCTTTTGGCGCTGGCCATGGAGTCTATGCAGCTTTTTCTACCGGCCCGAGTACCTTCAAATTTGGACTGGTGCTTGAACAGCTTGGGCACTTTGATAGGGGCTGGCACTGCTTGGATTTTGGAGCGTTTTGGTTTTTTAGATCGGTGGAGCCGATTTCGAGCCAACTGGTTTTTGCCCGATGCCAAAGGCTCATTGGTGTTGCTGGCCTTGTGGCCTGTTGCCTTGCTTTTTCCAGCCCCAGTGCCCATGGGCTTGGGACAGGTTTTGGAGCGTGCTGAAGAAGCATTGGCCTTGTGGCTGCAAGAAACCCCATGGCTTGATTGGCTGCCAGTTCGGGAAGTGGAACTCCAACCATTGCTCCCGTTTTATGAAATCTTGTGTGTCAGTTTGGGCCAATTGCTGCCCTGCCTGTTGGCATTTAGCCTGGTTCGGCAAGGGCATCAAAAAGTGGTGTCTTGGTTTTTCTTGTCAGGATTTGGCTTGCTGTGCACCGCCCTCTCGGCGGCTTTGACGTATGGCCCTGCGCATGCGTGGAGCTGGCTAAGCCCGCAGGTGCAAGTGGCCTTGGTGTTGGCCGCCTTGGCGGCTTGGCCCTTGATGTGGCTTAAAGAAAAAACACTGCAAGTGTTGGCGCTGGTGGGCTTGGTTTTGCAACTCACCCTGCTCAACAATGCATCGGCCAATGTCTACTTTGCCTTGACCCTGCAGAATTGGGAGCAAGGACAATTTATTCGATTCCATGGCTTGATTCAGTGGGTGGGCTGGCTTTGGCCCTTTGTTTTGCTGGTTTATTTGATGCGCCGTTTGTCTTCAGCCCGCCACACTAAAATGAGCGCATGAGCCAAACTGCAACCTCCCCAACAGAGTCAAGCCAAGCGGCTGCTCCTAGCAAGCCCTACTACGAACGCCATATTTTTTTCTGTTTGAACGAAAGAAAGAATGGCGAAGCCTGCTGCGCACTTCAGGGCGCCCAAGCGGCCTTTGACCACTGCAAGTCACGCGTCAAGAGCCTCGGACTTTCTGGACCTGGACAAGTTAGAGTGAACAAAGCCGGCTGTCTTGACCGTTGTGCAGGCGGGCCTGTGGCTGTGGTCTATCCCGAGGGCACTTGGTACAGTTTTGTAGACAACGCGGACATCGATGAAATTGTCGACAGCCATTTGAAAAATGGCCAGGTTGTCACTCGCTTGTTGACGCCACCCGAACTTGGGCGCTGATGAACGCTGCCACGCAAAGCCTGCTGCTTCAAGGGCCTGCGGGCGTTTTGGAGAGTTTGTGTGATGTGCCTGAAGGCGGCATTTATCACGGCACAGCGGTAATTTCACACCCACACCCTTTGTTTGGCGGCACCATGCAAAACAAAGTGGTGCAAACTTTGGCCAAGGCCTTTGTCCAAAGTGGTTGGCGCGCCATTCGATTTAATTTTCGCGGCGTCGGAGCAAGCGCGGGTGTCTATGACGAAGGCCGCGGTGAGGTGGATGATTTGATGAGCGTGATTCAAGCCACATTTCAAAGCTCGCAGCCGCTGGCGCTTGCTGGGTTTTCTTTTGGCGCCTTTGTCACAAGCCAAGCCGTTATTCGCTTGCCTGCTACCATGCCCTTAGAAAAACTGGTGTTGGTTGGCACGGCCGCATCGCGTTTTCAAGTGGCCCCAGTGCCCACCGAGCTCCATGAAAAAACCTTGGTTGTGCATGGCGAAATTGACGACACAGTGCCATTGGCCAGCGTCATGGACTGGGCTCGGCCACAATCCTTGCCGGTCACGGTCATTCCTGGTGTTGAACACTTCTTTCACGGACAATTGCCCCTCCTTCGGACCTTGGTCAGCCGCCATCTCCGCGCTTGATGTTGTTTGACGCTTTCACAAACCCACCATGACAACTTTGTTTTCAACACTCCGCCAATACACGCTCCGCGCTGGACTCACCTTGAGCCTTGCGCTCACGGTTGTCGTTGGCCTGCCTGGTACCGCGCAAGCGCAGGGCCCAGCGCCTGTGCCACCAGAAGTTGCAGCCCGTGCCTATTTGTTGTTGGATGTCACAGCTAACCAAATTTTGGCCTCCCGCGACATGGACATGCCTGTGGAGCCGGCCTCCTTGACCAAGCTCATGAGCGCCTATTTGGTTTTTGATGCCTTGAAAGCCAAAAAAATTGACTTGAAACAAACTCCCAGCGTCAGCGAGCGTGCTTGGAAAATGCCTGGCTCGCGCATGTTCATTGACCCCAAAATGAAAGTGCCAGTTGAAGACCTGATCAAGGGCATGATCGTGCAATCGGGCAATGACGCCACTGTGGTTTTGGCTGAGGGCGTGGGCGGCACGGTGGAGCGCTTTGTCCAGATGATGAACGAGCAAGCCAAGGTTTTGGGAATGAACAGCACCAGCTACAAAAACCCAGAGGGTTTGACCGAAGCGGGGCACACCACCACCGCGCGCGACTTGGCCACCTTGGCCACGCGATTGATGCGAGACTTTCCTGAATATGTCCCAACTTATGCCATCAAAAAGTACCGTTACCCGGGTACGCCAGCCGCCAATGACAGCAATCGCAATTTGTTGCTGTTCAAAGACCCAACCGTCGATGGTTTAAAAACGGGCCACACGGACGCCGCAGGCTACTGCTTGGTGGCAACCGCCAAGCGCGACCTCCCAAATGTTGGCCCCCGTCGCTTGATGGCCATTGTGTTGGGCACCAACAGCGAAATTGCCAGGGCCAATGAAGCGCAAAAATTACTCAACTGGGGCTATACCGCTTTTGATGCCGTTAAATTGTTTGATGCGGGCCAAGCCGTTGCCACACCGGCCATTTGGAAAGGCAAGGCCTCCAGCGTCAAATTGGGAAGATCCGAAGCCCTTGTGGTGGCTGTTCCCGCAGGCTCAGCGGCGCAAATCAAAACCCAATTGGTGAGGCCCGACCCCTTGGTGGCCCCTGTGACCAAAGGCCAAGCCATTGGAAGTCTTCAGGTTTTCCGTGGCGACCAGCTTTGGGTTGACTTGCCGCTGCAGGCCCTAGACTCGGTTGAGCAAGCTGGCGTGTTGGGCCGAGCCTGGGATGCTGTTCGTTTGTGGATCAAATAAGAAAAGTTGGTACTTGCCAACTTTGGTCAGCACGGACCTCACGCAGAAATTTTTGCCTAAGCCTTAATCCAACGCTATACTAGAAGGCTTTTCCGCATTTGGGGCGGAGAAGTATTTTTTTTTAATTCCAAACGTTTAGGGACGTTTTTTTAAATGCCAACCATCAATCAATTGGTGCGTCAGGGGCGCGAGGTCGAAAAGACCAAGTCAAAAAGCCCTGCGATGCAAAACTCTCCGCAGCGCCGCGGTGTGTGCACCCGTGTGTACACCACGACGCCTAAAAAACCTAACTCCGCTCTGCGTAAAGTTGCCAAAGTGCGCTTGACCAACGGCTTCGAGGTGATCTCCTACATCGGTGGTGAAGGCCACAACTTGCAGGAACACTCCGTGGTTTTGGTACGTGGTGGTCGTGTGAAAGACTTGCCAGGTGTGCGTTACCACATCGTGCGTGGTTCACTCGACTTGCAAGGCGTGAAAGACCGCAAGCAATCGCGTTCTAAATATGGCGCTAAGCGCCCGAAGAAAGCTTAAGTTAGCTTTCAAAAAAGGTGTTGTTCTGGTTTTTAGACGAGCCGGTTCAACGAAGTGACTCCATGTTGGAGTCGAGTAAGTGCAAGTTCAAATTGAATTTGCAGGGTGTCTGGATCGGACGTCCAGCCATCAAACTGAAGCAAAGAGGTGAAATATGCCACGTCGTCGTGAAGTCCCTAAACGTGAAATCCTGCCGGACCCCAAGTACGGTAATGTCGAACTTTCCAAATTCATGAATGTGATCATGGAAGGCGGCAAAAAAGCGGTTGCCGAGCGCATCATTTATGGTGCCTTGGAAAACATGGAAAAGAAAACGGGCAAAGACCCTGTCGAACTTTTCTCAATCGCCATCAACAACGTCAAGCCCATGGTGGAAGTTAAATCCCGCCGCGTGGGTGGTGCCAACTACCAGGTGCCAGTCGAAGTTCGCCCTGTCCGTCGCTTGGCTTTGTCCATGCGTTGGATCAAAGAAGCGGCCCGCAAGCGTGGTGAAAAATCCATGGCTTTGCGTTTGGCCAACGAGTTGCTCGAGGCCAATGAAGGCCGCGGCGGCGCGATGAAAAAGCGTGATGAAGTGCACCGTATGGCTGAAGCCAACAAGGCCTTCTCACACTTCCGCTTCTAATTTCTGCGGTTGGTGCTCGGCCCTGTGGTGGGCCCCAACCGAAGTTCAAGCCCTGTAGAGACCCTGCAGGGCATTTGTATTTTTTGTTTTAACTGAATTCCAAGAGGTTGATCATGGCTCGCAATACTCCCATCGAGCGCTATCGCAACATCGGTATTTCCGCGCACATTGACGCGGGTAAAACCACCACCACCGAGCGTATTCTTTTTTACACCGGTGTGAATCACAAAATTGGTGAAGTGCATGATGGCGCTGCCACCATGGACTGGATGGAGCAGGAACAAGAGCGTGGTATCACGATCACTTCTGCAGCCACCACATGTTTCTGGAAGGGCATGGACGGCTCTTTCGAAGATCACCGCATCAATATCATTGACACCCCTGGTCACGTTGACTTCACCATTGAAGTTGAGCGTTCCATGCGCGTGCTAGACGGCGCTTGCATGGTTTACTGTGCAGTGGGCGGCGTGCAGCCACAGTCTGAAACTGTGTGGCGTCAAGCTAACAAGTACAAAGTGCCCCGTTTGGCCTTCGTGAACAAGATGGACCGCACTGGTGCCAACTTCTTCAAAGTGGTCGACCAAATGAAGTTGCGCTTGAAGGCCAACCCTGTGCCAATCGTCATCCCCATCGGCGCTGAAGACAACTTCACCGGCGTTGTCGACCTTCGCAAAATGAAGGCCATCATTTGGGACGAAGCCTCACAAGGCATGAAGTTCACATTCGAAGAAATCCCCGCTAACTTGGTCGAATTGGCCAAAGAGTGGCGCGAAAAAATGGTCGAAGCTGCTGCTGAAGCCACCGAAGAATTGATGAACAAGTACCTCGAAGAAGGTGACCTGTCCGAAGAAGAAATCACTGCTGGTTTGCGCATGCGCACCATCAACAGCGAAATTCAGCCCATGCTGTGCGGCACCGCCTTCAAGAACAAAGGCGTGCAGCGCATGTTGGACGCTGTTTTGGAATTGATGCCTTCTCCATTGGACGTGAAAGCCATCAAAGGTTTTGACGAAGACGAAAAAGAAGTCACACGCAAGGCCGACGACGAAGAGAAATTCTCTGCCTTGGCATTCAAACTAATGACCGACCCGTTCGTGGGTCAACTCACTTTCGTTCGTGTTTACTCTGGCGTTCTGAAAAAGGGCGACACCGTTTACAACGCGGTGCGCGGCAAGAAAGAGCGTATTGGTCGTATCGTGCAAATGCACGCCAACAACCGCGAGGAAGTTGACGAAATTCGCGCCGGCGACATCGCTGCTTGCGTGGGTTTGAAAGACGTGACCACAGGCGAAACATTGTGCGACCCCAACGCGGTCATCACTTTGGAGCGCATGGTGTTCCCCGACTCCGTGATCCGTCAAGCTGTTGAGCCAAAGACAAAAGCCGACCAAGAAAAAATGGGCATGGCCTTGTCACGTTTGGCGGCAGAAGATCCATCTTTCCGCGTTCAAACCGACGAAGAATCTGGCCAGACCATCATTGGTGGTCAGGGCGAATTGCACCTCGAAATTATTGTCGATCGCATGAAGCGTGAATTTGGCGTTGAAGCCAACGTGGGCAAGCCTCAAGTGGCTTACCGCGAAACCATCCGCAAAGTTGTCGAAGAAGCCGAAGGCAAGTTCGTTCGTCAATCAGGCGGCAAGGGTAAGTACGGTCACGTGGTCTTGAAGGTTGAGCCACAAGAAGCCGGCAAAGGTTTCGAATTCGTTGACGCCATCAAGGGTGGTGTGGTTCCTCGCGAATACATCCCTGCGGTGGAAAAAGGCGTGATCGAAGCTTTGGGCCAAGGCGTGTTGGCTGGTTACCCAGTGGTTGACGTTAAGGTTACTTTGCATTTCGGTTCATACCACGACGTTGACTCCAACGAAATGGCTTTCAAAATGGCCGCCATCTTTGGTTTCAAAGAAGGTTGCCGCAAAGCCAGCCCCGTCATCTTGGAGCCCATGATGGCCGTTGAAGTTGAAACACCGGAAGACTACGCTGGTAACGTGATGGGCGACTTGTCCTCACGCCGCGGCATGGTTCAAGGCATGGACGACATGGTCGGCGGTGGCAAGGCCATTAAAGCTGAAGTGCCACTTTCTGAAATGTTCGGCTACTCCACCACATTGCGCTCGATGTCACAAGGCCGCGCCACGTACACGATGGAATTCAAGCACTACGCTGAAGCGCCCCGTAACGTTGCTGAAGCTATTGTGGCCTCAAGGGCAAAGTAAAGACATTGCGGGACTGATCAAAATGCAAAGCGTTTTGCTCTGTCCTCAACTGATCAATCTTCCTTAGCAGGATAGAAAAAAGTTAAACCTGTCTGCGATCCAGTGCCACGCTGTACCCGTGCGGTGTGAACAAGCAATTGGATGCAAACATAAAACCACAACACGGGCTTTGTTCTTTGGAGAATTGAAATGGCAAAAGAGAAATTTGAGCGGACAAAACCGCACGTGAACGTTGGCACCATTGGTCACGTTGACCACGGCAAAACAACATTGACAGCTGCTATCACCACCGTGTTGGCAGCCAAGTTTGGCGGCGCTGCTAAGGCGTATGACCAAATTGACGCAGCGCCTGAAGAGAAGGCCCGCGGCATTACCATCAACACAGCGCACGTTGAGTACGAGACGGCCAATCGCCACTACGCTCACGTTGACTGCCCAGGCCACGCCGACTATGTGAAGAACATGATCACTGGCGCGGCTCAGATGGACGGCGCCATTTTGGTGTGCTCCGCTGCTGACGGCCCCATGCCCCAAACCCGCGAGCACATCTTGTTGGCTCGTCAGGTGGGCGTGCCTTACATCATCGTTTTCTTGAACAAGTGCGACATGGTGGACGACGCCGAGTTGCTCGAGTTGGTGGAGATGGAAGTTCGCGAGTTGTTGTCCAAGTACGACTTCCCAGGCGACGACACACCGATCATTCAAGGCTCAGCCAAGCTGGCTTTGGAAGGCGACAAGGGTGCTTTGGGCGAAGAAGCCATCATGAAGTTGGCAGACGCTTTGGACTCCTACATTCCTACACCCGACCGCGCGGTTGACGGTGCATTCTTGATGCCAGTGGAAGACGTGTTCTCCATCTCTGGTCGCGGCACAGTGGTCACTGGCCGTATCGAGCGCGGCATCATCAAGGTTGGCGAAGAGATTGAGATTGTGGGTATTGCTGATACGCAAAAAACCACATGCACAGGCGTTGAGATGTTCCGCAAGTTGCTGGACCAAGGCCAAGCCGGTGACAACGTGGGTATTTTGCTGCGCGGCACCAAGCGCGAAGACGTGCAGCGCGGCCAAGTGCTGTGCAAGCCCGGCTCGATCAAGCCACACACACACTTCACAGGCGAAATTTACGTTTTGTCTAAAGACGAAGGTGGTCGTCACACGCCATTCTTCAACAACTACCGTCCTCAGTTCTACTTCCGTACAACTGACGTGACAGGCGCTATTGAATTGCCAGAAGGCAAAGAGATGGTGATGCCAGGCGACAACGTGTCGATCACTGTGAAGTTGATCAACCCGATCGCCATGGAAGAAGGTCTGCGTTTTGCGATCCGCGAAGGCGGCCGCACTGTGGGCGCTGGCGTTGTGGCCAAGATCCTCGCTTAATTCAACACATTTAAGTTTGGAACTTACACATGTCAGCTAAACAAAAAATTCGCATTCGCCTCAAAGCGTTTGATTACAAATTGATCGACCAGTCTGCTGCTGAGATCGTGGACACTGCCAAGCGCACCGGCGCAATTGTCAAAGGCCCCGTACCTTTGCCAACACGCATGAAGCGTTTTGACATTCTGCGTTCACCGCACGTCAACAAGACCAGCCGTGACCAGTTTGAAATCCGTACGCACCAGCGTCTGATGGACATCGTTGACCCTACAGATAAAACTGTGGACGCCTTGATGAAGTTGGACTTGCCTGCTGGCGTGGACGTCGAAATCAAGTTGCAGTAATTTGCAATTGAAAGACAGTTGAGGCCTTGCTAGCCTGGAAAACCAGGCCGGCAATGTCCTCATCGGGGTCTGAAAAAGCCCCAAAAAGACTCGAATTTAAAAACCGCTTGCCATATTCCTTGACGAGCGGCTATAATTTGAGGCTCAGCCCAATTTGGGTTGGGATTTATTAACCTTCTTTCATACATAACTCAGTGGCCAATTGAAGTCGCTGGGGTGGAAGTTTTGGAGAAAAAAACATGAGTCTTAGCAACTCCCTAGGGTTGCTGGGCCGCAAGGTGGGCATGATGCGTCTGTTCACTGATGATGGGGACGCAGTGCCTGTCACAGTGGTAGATGTTTCAAACAACCGCGTGACCCAGGTTAAAACCCAAGAGAACGATGGCTACGTTGCCCTTCAGGTAACGTTCGGCTCGCGCAAAGCATCGCGCGTGACCAAGCCAATTGCTGGCCACCTTGCGAAAGCAGGCGTTGAAGCCGGTGAAATCATTCAAGAATTCAAAGTGACTGCTGATACAGCAGCTCAGTACGCCGCTGGCGCTGCTGTGCCTGCTACGGTGTTTGCTGTGGGCCAAAAAGTGGACGTGCAAGGCACTTCCATCGGTAAAGGCTTCGCGGGCACCATCAAGCGTCACAACTTCAAGTCACAGCGCGCGTCGCACGGTAACAGCCGTTCGCACAACGTGCCAGGCTCGATTTCTATGGCGCAAGACCCAGGTCGCGTGTTCCCAGGTAAGCGCATGTCCGGTCACCTCGGTGATGTCACATGCACAACCCAGAACCTCGACGTCGTGCGCGTAGACGAAGTTCGTGGTTTGCTCCTCATTAAAGGCGCAATCCCTGGTTCCAAAGGCGGCTTCGTCACTGTGCGTCCCGCCATTAAAGCTAAAGGAGCGAACTGATGCAGCTCGAACTCCTGAACGACCAAGGCCAAGCCGCTTCAAAATTTGATGCGCCAGAAACCGTGTTCGGTCGTGCATACAACGAAGACCTGATTCACCAGATCGTGGTGGCTTATCAAGCCAATGCCCGTCAAGGCACCCGCGCTCAAAAAGACCGTGAACAAGTTCACCACTCAACCAAGAAGCCATTCAAGCAAAAAGGCACCGGTCGTGCACGTGCTGGTATGACTTCTTCGCCTCTGTGGCGCGGCGGTGGTCGGATTTTCCCGAACATGCCCGACGAGAACTTCACACAGAAGATCAACAAGAAGATGTACCGCGCTGGTATGGCTTCTATCTTCTCTCAATTGGCACGCGAAGGCCGTTTGGCGGTGGTCGACTCCCTCAAGGTTGAGTCCCCCAAAACCAAACAGTTGGCTGCCAAGTTCAAAGCCATGAACCTCGACTCCGTCTTGGTCATTGCCGACGAAGTCGACGAAAACCTGTATTTGGCTTCCCGCAATTTGGTCAATGTCCTCATTGTTGAGCCCCGTTACGCCGATCCAGTTTCTTTGGTGCACTACAAGAAAGTGCTTGTGACCAAAGCAGCTGTCGACAAACTCAAGGAGATGTTCGCATGAGCACACAAAAGTTTGACGAAGGTCGTCTGATGGCTGTGTTGGTTGCACCTATCGTGTCCGAGAAGGCCACCATGGTTGCAGAAAAATCAAACGCCGTCACATTCAAAGTGCTACAGGACGCTACCAAGCCTGAAATCAAAGCTGCTGTGCAGTTGATGTTCAAGGTGGAAGTTAAGGGCGTGTCTGTGGTGAACACCAAAGGCAAGACCAAGCGTTTTGGCAAGACAATTGGCCGTCGCGACAATGTTCGCAAGGCTTATGTCACCTTGATGCCCGGTCAAGAGCTGAACCTCTCAGGGGAGGCCGCTTAATCATGGCAGTCATTAAACTCAAACCAACCTCACCCGGCCAACGTGGCGTGGTGAAGGTGACTCGCGATCACCTGTACAAAGGCGAGGCCTATGCGCCTTTGCTCGAAGCACAGCATCAAAAAGCGGGTCGCAACAACAACGGTCACATCACAACCCGTCACAAGGGTGGTGGTCACAAACATCACTACCGTGTTGTTGACTTCAAACGCAACAAAGATGCAATTCCAGCCAAAGTGGAACGCATTGAGTACGATCCAAACCGCACAGCGCACATTGCACTGGTTTGCTACGCAGACGGTGAGCGTCGTTACATCATTGCACCCCGTGGCTTGGAAGTTGGCGCAACCTTGTTGTCCGGTTCGGAAGCTCCGATCCGTGCAGGCAACACATTGCCCATCCGCAACATTCCAGTGGGTTCCACCATTCACTGCATCGAATTGAAACCAGGTGCCGGCGCTCAAATCGCTCGCTCTGCTGGTACTTCTGCCACATTGTTGGCCCGCGAAGGCATCTACGCTCAAGTGCGTATGCGTTCCGGTGAAGTTCGCAAGATTCACATCGAATGCCGTGCAACCATTGGTGAAGTCGCCAACGAAGAACACAGCTTGCGCCAGTTGGGCAAAGCCGGTGTGAAGCGTTGGATGGGTATTCGTCCTACCGTCCGCGGTGTGGCCATGAACCCTGTTGATCACCCACACGGTGGTGGCGAAGGTCGTACCGGTGAAGGCCGTCATGCAGTTGACCCATGGGGTAACCTGACCAAGGGCTACCGTACCCGTAACAACAAGCGCACGCAGGTCATGATCGTGTCGCGTCGCAAGAAGTAAAGGGTAGCCAATGACTCGCTCACTTAAAAAAGGTCCATTCGTTGACCATCACCTCGTTGCCAAGGTTGAAAAAGCCGTTGCAACGAAAGACAAGAAGCCCATCAAAACATGGTCACGTCGTTCTATGGTCTTGCCCGATTTCATCGGTTTGACCATTGCTGTGCACAACGGCAAGCAACACGTGCCTGTTTATGTGACTGACCAAATGGTTGGCCACAAGCTGGGTGAATTCGCTCTGACCCGTACATTCAAGGGTCATCCAGCGGACAAAAAAGTCCAGAAGAAATAAGGAAAGACCATGGAAACACGTGCAGTCCTCAGGGGCGTCCGTTTGTCGGTCGATAAAGGCCGCCTGGTCGCCGATTTAATTCGCGGCAAAAAAGTGGATCAAGCTTTGAACATCCTCACATTCACGCAGAAAAAAGCTGCTGGCATTGTGAAGAAGGTTTTGGAGTCCGCCATTGCCAACGCTGAACACAACGACGGTGCTGACATCGACGAGTTGAAGGTGAAAACCATCTACGTCGAACAAGGCGCCACACTCAAGCGTTTCACAGCCCGCGCCAAAGGCCGTGGCAACCGTATCAGCAAGCCCACATGCCACGTGTATGTGACGGTTGGCAACTGAAAGGCCTAGGAAGAATATGGGACAAAAAATCCATCCTACCGGCTTCCGCCTGGCGGTCAGCCGCAATTGGGCAAGCCGTTGGTACGCAAGCAACCGTGATTTCGCCGGCATGTTGGCCGAAGACATCAAGGTTCGTGAATACCTCAAGGCCAAGTTGAAGAACGCTGCTGTGGCACGCGTCCTCATCGAGCGCCCCGCCAAAAACGCACGCATCACTATATTCTCGGCTCGTCCGGGTGTGGTGATCGGCAAAAAAGGCGAAGACATCGAGAGCTTGAAGAAAGAACTCGCAGCTCGTTTGGGCGTGCCAGTGGCAGTCAACATCGAAGAAGTGCGCAAGCCCGAAATCGATGCCCAACTGATTGCTGACAGCATCACACAACAGCTCGAAAAGCGGATCATGTTCCGCCGCGCCATGAAGCGTGCCATGCAAAACGCCATGCGTCTGGGTGCCCTTGGTATCAAGATCATGTCTGCTGGCCGTCTGAACGGTATCGAGATTGCACGTACCGAGTGGTACCGTGAAGGCCGCGTGCCTTTGCACACTCTGCGCGCAGACATTGACTACGGCACTTCTGAAGCCAAGACCACCTACGGTGTGATTGGTGTGAAGGTCTGGGTCTACAAGGGTGATACCTTGGGTCGCAACGATGCACCTGCATTGGCTGAGCCCCGTCAAGAAGAAGAGCGTCGCCCACGTGGGCCGCGTCGTGATGCACGTCCGGGTGACCGGCCTGCGCGCGGTGCGCCACGTCGTGCTGGCGGTACCAACACAGCACCTGTTGACGGCAGCGACAAGCCCGCCGACGCAGGTGGTGATGTCAAACCCACCGTTAAGCGCGTACGTAAAGTAGCCGCGCCAGCTGCAGCAGCTGACGGTGCCAAAGGAGAGTAAACATGCTGCAACCCGCTCGCAGAAAGTTCCGTAAGGAACAAAAGGGCCGTAACACCGGCGTCGCAACCCGTGGCAACACGGTTGCGTTTGGTGATTTCGGTTTGAAGTCCACCGACCGTGGCCGTTTGACGGCCCGTCAGATCGAAGCTGCACGTCGTGCAATTTCACGTCACGTGAAGCGTGGCGGCCGTATCTGGATTCGTGTGTTCCCCGACAAGCCAATCTCTACAAAACCTGCAGAGGTTCGTATGGGTAACGGTAAGGGCAACCCCGAGTACTACGTGGCTGAAATTCAGCCCGGTAAGGTGTTGTATGAAATCGTTGGCGTGCCAGAGCAATTGGCCCGTGAAGCGTTTAAATTGGCCGCAGCCAAACTGCCCTTGCGCACGACGTTTGTCGCACGCATGATTGGCCAGTAATTCAGGAGAACTCACAATGAACACAACTGAACTGCGCACCCAAGACGAAGCTGGTTTGGCGAAAGAAATCAAGGATCTGCAAAGAGCCCATTTCAATTTGCGCATGCAAAAAGCCACTCAGCAACTCGGCAACACGAACCAACTGCGCGAAACTCGCCGCAGCATCGCTCGCGCCAAAACCATCCTTGCCCAAAAGCAAGCCGCCAAATAAGGAGTGACCATGACGGAAGCTAAAACATCCCTCAAGCGCACCTTGATCGGCAAGGTGGTCAGCGACAAGCGCGCCAAAACCGTAACGGTGTTGGTGGAGCGTCGCGTGAAGCATGCTTTGTATGGCAAGATTGTTGCCAAATCAAGCAAGTACCACGCACATGACGAAACTGGACAATATGGCATCGGCGACGTGATTGAAATCACCGAGAGCAAGCCAATTTCCAAAACCAAAAACTGGGTTGCCACCCGTTTGGTTGAAAAGGCTGTCGCGATCTAAGCTTTATCAGCTCATTTCAGCAAGCTTTCAAAAAACGACTCACAATAGTGGGTCGTTTTTTTTCGTTTCAACAGTTCACTTTTAAGGAATTAGCATGATCAAGGTCGGAGACACCATTCCCGCAGTCACATTGACAGAGTTTGTAGAAGTAGAAGGCAACGGTTGCAGCATTGGCCCCAACCCCGTGGATGTTGCAAAAGCTTCTGCTGGCAAAACCATCGCTTTGTTTGCTTTGCCAGGAGCCTTTACGCCCACCTGCTCAGCCAAGCACGTGCCTGGTTATGTGGCGCAATTTGACGCCTTGAAAGGCGCTGGTGTCGATGAAATTTGGTGTGTCAGCGTGAACGATGCGTTTGTGATGGGCGCATGGGGCCGTGAATTGCAAAGCACAGGCAAAGTTCGCATGATGGGTGACGGTAGCGCCGATTTCACCAAGGCCACAGGCCTGACTTTGGACCTCACAGCGCGCGGCATGGGCTTGCGCAGCAATCGCTATTCCATGTTGGTGAAAGATGGCAAAGTGGCTACTTTGAACGTCGAAGGCCCTGGCAAATTTGAGGTCAGCGATGCTGACACCATGTTGTCTCAAGCGAAAGCCTAAATAGCCATTGCGCCTGGTCGCACATCAAAGCATCACGCGGAGATAGTGCGCACCAGGCAATGGGTTGTGATAGTAGGGCGGAACCTCTTCAAACCCAAGGTCTTCGTAAAGCGCGCGCGCAGTTTCCATCTCGTCTAGCGTGTCTAACAAAACGCAGCTGTAGTCGCATTGACGTGCAGCATCCAAAATACTCTCAGCCAATTGACGCCCTAAGCCAAGGCGCCTAAATGCGGGCCTCACATACAAGCGTTTCATTTCTGCCGCGTTGGGTGAGTCGGCAGAGTCTAGGGGTCGCAGTGCACAGCATCCCGCCACTTCTTGATTCACCATGGCCAACAACAGAGAGCCCCGTGGTGCTGCGTATTCACCTGGCAATTGCGCCAACTCCGAATCAAAATCTTGAAAGCAAAGATCAACACTGAGCGATTGAGCGTACTCAAGAAAAATCTCACGCACCGCCAACATGTGTTCAGCCGTTGTTGCTTCGAACAAAGAGATGGTGGGAGGTGTGGAGGGATGCAAGTGAGGCAAAGTAGCTAGGGCTGAGCAAAAAGTACGGTGAAAGTTTAGCGGTAAATGGTTGCGATCAAATGGGCGAAGCACCCAGATTGATCAGGGCAAACACCAAGCCAGCACTGATCAAGATGCAGACCAAAGCCAACAACCAATGGGTGGGGCCATCTTTGGAAGAGGGTGCGGGAGTCTCAACTGATTTATTGCCTGTCAACATGGCGCGAGTGAGGTTTTCTTTTTTCTTGATCAAATACCAGAGGATGGCCAACAGATGAATGGCCACCAGCATAAGAATGATTGTCTTGCCGTAGCCTTTGTGCCAGCGTGTGGCCAGACTCACAGTGCTTTCTGAAACAAAGCGAACCAAGGGACCCGAATTGGCAATTTCGTCGTCACTGAAAAGCCCGGTGCTTGCTTGCAAAGCCAACAAGCCAAGGATGGCGATGATGGAGAGAGAACCCAAAGGGTTGTGGCCTAGAAAAGAGGTGTGCTGCGCAGAAGGCGTTAAATACTGACGCACCAAGCCTGGCGTGCAAGTCAATTGCTGCCAGCGAGACCAATAGCCGCCACAAAAGCCCCACATGACTCTAAAAATGAGCAAGCTCAAAACGCCATAACCGCATCTGAAATGCCAGACCATGGCATTGCCGCCCACATTGCCTGTGATCACCAATGCAATGATCAAGCCCGCCAAAGTCCAGTGGAAGAGGAGAGTTGGCCAATCCCAAACGCGTATCTGAATCATGAAAAAACTTTCGAAACCTGAAGTTTTGTCAACAAAGAATAAAAAAACTATGAGAAACTGTAAAGCAGTTCAACGCCATTGGGAGTTTTTATGAAAAAACAATTTGCCTTCTTTTCGGGCTTGCTAGCCCTTTTGCTGGCTTTGCCCGCTTCAGCGCAATTTGCCAAACCCGAAGATGCCATCAAATACCGCAAGGCCAGCTTCACCGTCATGTCGGCCCACTTTGGCCGCGTGGGTGCCATGGCCTCAGGCAGAGCGCCCTATGACGCCAAAGCCGCAGCAGAAAATGCAGACATTGCAGCGGCCATGTCCAAGTTGCCTTGGGCTGCATTCACTGAAGGCTCTGACAAAGGCGATACCCGTGCCAAGCCTGAAATTTGGAAAGACAGCGCCAAGTACAAAGAAGCCGCAGACAAAATGCAAGCCGAACTCACCAAGCTTTCAGCTGCCGCCAAAGTCGGCAATGTCGATGCATTGAAAACAGCCTTTGGTCCTGCTGCAGCCACATGCAAAAATTGTCACGACAATTTCCGCAAAGAATAATCTTTAAGCTTCAGCGCATGCCAACAGCAGCGCTGTCAATTCTGTCGGGGCACTGATCATCGGATCGTGCCCCGTTTTCATTTCGATCACGCGTGAATTTTGTTGCCACAAACCATCCCAAAATTGGGGGTCCATCACACGTCGTCTGGCCACATCGATGGTGGCCAATGGCGGCACAGTGCAATTGATGAAGGTTCGCGGCACGCTGGCAACGCGGGCTGCATCAAAGTTCAAAACATGTTGGTAGGTACCGCCAGGGTGCGGCGTTTGTTGCCTTTGAACCCATTCATAGCCTTGGGCAGACAGGCCAAACACAGCGGGGTCGGGTGGCGGAAAACTGTTGTTGATACTTTCAGCCGCCGCATCGATGCGGGCTTTTTGGGTGGCACTGGCATGTGTGCTGCTCCAGCTTTCACCGGGCTTGGGAACCACAGCATCTAAGTAGACCAAGTGTTTCAAGCGAGAGGCACGTCGATCAGCCACGGCCGTGCCCAGCATGCCCGCGTAGGAGTGCACCACCAAGATGGCGTTTTGCATTTCTTCTGCGTCGAGCGCTTGCAACACATCTTGAATGTGAGTTTCTAAATCAATCCCTCGGTGCAACAAATGCGAGCGCTCGCCCAAACCCGTCAGCGTCACAGCGTGAGCACTGTGACCTGCACGAATGAGGCTTTCGGTCACGTGCTTCCAGCACCAAGCACCATGCCATGCGCCATGCACCAATAAAAATTGCGCCATCAGATCACACCTTTGGTTTGAAGTTGTTCAATTTGTGCAGGGCCATAACCCAGTACCTCGTTCAGTACCTGTGTGGTGTGTTGCCCCAATTGAGGCGGCACATGGTCTTGCCGCACAGGGGTGAGGCTGAGCTTCAGAGGGCTGGCCACAAGTTGCAAATCTTTTTGATGTGGGTGTTGCCAGGTGCTCACCATGTTGCGAGCCGTTACCTGCGGATCTGCAAATACTTCAGCCAAACTGTTAATGGCACCACACGGCACCTTGGCCAATTCAAGCGCAGACAACCACGCAGCTTTGGGCCGCGTCATCATGATCTTTTCAAGCAAGGGCACCAACACCGCTCTGTTTTTGACGCGCTCGGTGTTCTTGCTAAATCGCGGATCAGTGGCCAATTCGGGGTGACCCGCCACTTCGCAAAACTTGGCAAATTGACCATCATTGCCAACCGCCAAAATCAGATGGTCGCGCGAACCAGGTATGGCATTTGTCGCAGGCATCACCTCAAAGACTTGATAGGGCACGATGTTCTGATGCGCATTGCCAGCGCGTCCTGGGGTTTTGCCGCTGACCAAATAGTTGGCCCCCAAATTGGCAAGCATGGCGACTTGGGTGTCTAGCAAAGCCATGTCGACATATTGGCCTTCGCCGGTTTTTTCGGCATGCCGCAATGCCGCCAAAATACCCACAGTGGCATACATGCCCGTGAACAAATCGGCCACGGCAACCCCCACTTTTTGGGGGCCACCTCCCAAATCATCGCGCTCGCCAGTAACGCTCATCAGACCGCCAATGCCTTGGACCGCATAGTCATAACCTGCTCTGTCACTGTAAGGGCCAGTTTGTCCAAAGCCGGTGACGCTGCAATAAACAAGTCGGGGGTTGAGCGCTTTCAAACTGGGGTAATCAAGCCCATAGCGGGCCATGTCGCCCACCTTGAAGTTCTCAATGAAGACATCGCAATGAACTACCAACTCCCGTATCAAGGCTTGGCCATCTGGTTTAGAAATATCACAAGTGAGTGAGCGCTTATTTCTGTTGGTGCCAAGGTAGTATGCTGCTTCAGGCGTATCTTTGCCTTGTGCATCTTTCAGAAATGGGGGGCCCCAGCTGCGGGTGTCGTCGCCTGCACCCGGGCGTTCTATTTTGATCACATCAGCGCCGAGGTCGGCCAATGTTTGGGTACACCAGGGGCCCGCGAGCACGCGGGAGAGATCTAGGATGCGAATGCCGTCTAATGAATTCATACCGTCATTGTCGCGAAAAATAAACTCACATGCAGGCGTTGATAATCGAAGCATGCGCAATTATTTTTTGAAGAATGCGGCAGCCGTCTTTTTCGCCATTGCAGGCCTCACCGCATGCCAGCCCAGTTTAAATTGGCGGGCTGTGCAATTGGAGGGGACGAACCTCAAGTTTGAGCTGCCGTGCAAGCCAGATAAAACCACCAAATCCGTCAAAATGGCTGGGCTTGACATCGACTTGTCGATGGTGGGTTGCGAGGCCAATGACGCGGTTTGGGCCGTCATGACAGCCCAAGTACCGGCCACTGCCGACCGTGTTGAAATTTTGAAAGGTTGGCGCACAGCCACCCTGCAAAACATGCGAGCCACTCAGACGCAAGACTTAACTTGGTCACCAAGCCGCGTGGCAGCCTTGCCCGGTACTCTTCGCATCAAGTCTCTTGGCACATCGGCCAAGGGTCAGCCCGTACATGCTCAAGCCGTTTGGTTTTCACATTTAGAGGGCGAGGCGGTTCGTTTGGTGCATGCGGTGGTTTATCAAAACCAAGGCCCCAAAATGGACTCAAGTGCTGAGCAGTTGATTGAAAGTTTGAAATTACCATGAACCCAGTGATGAGCCCTAATTTGCCGACGCGACAAATGGTGGGGGTCTTTTTGGCTTTTGCCTCGGCTTATTTCTTTTCGAATTTGATCCGCGCCATCACGGCCACTTTGTCGCCCACCTTGACCCAAGAGTTGGCCTTGTCTGCGCAAGACCTGGGCTTGCTGGCGGGGGGGTACTTTCTGGGCTTTTCAGCCACCCAACTCCCTTTGGGCAAATGGCTTGACAGGCATGGCCCTAAAAAAGTTTTGTTGTCTTTTCTGGTGGTTGCCGTTTTGGGTTGCATCGCTTTTGCGATGGCCCAGAGTTTCATGGGCCTGTGGCTGGCCCGGGTTTTGTGTGGAGTGGGGGTTAGCGCATGTTTGATGGCGCCTTTGACTGCCTATCGAAGATGGATGTCACCCGGTGCACAGTTGCGCGCCAACTCTTGGATGCTCATGACGGGTTCTTTGGGCATGGTCTCATCTACATTGCCCATTCAATGGCTGATGCCGATGGTGGGCTGGCGAGCCATATTTGCAGGCATGGCCGTTTTGGTCGTTTTGTCGATGGTCATGATTTATCTGTTGGTGCCTGTGTGGGCAAAGCCAGAATCCGACGCAAAAGATTCCCCAACGAAAGCCGTTGAAAGTGAAGAGGGCTATAGACCCATTTGGCGCAGCGCGTATTTTTGGCGCATGGCACCGCTTGGTTTTTTTGGCTACGGTGGCTTGGTGGCATTGCAGACCCTTTGGGTGGCGCCTTGGATGACCGTGGTCGGAGGCTACTCGGCGATGGATGCTGCAACGGGTTTGTTCGGCATCAACGTTGCCATGTTGCTTACTTTTTGGGCTTGGGGCTTGGTCACGCCCCATTTTGCAAAGCGTGGCATTTCAGCCAATCAAGTGATTGCATGGGGTCAGCCCCTTAGCTTCGTGGTGCTGGCTTGGATCATTGTGTCTGGCCCTCAACTGGGCGACAACACTGCGCTGGCTTTGAGTTTGTTTTGCATCAGCAGCACTTTTGTGTCTTTGGCGCAGCCTACTGTCGGCATGTCTTTTCCGCCCCATTTGGCGGGTCGTGCACTGTCTGCTTACAACCTGGTTATTTTTGTTGGTGTGTTTGTGGTTCAGTGGGGCATTGGCTTGGGCATTGATTTGTTCAAGTCGCTAGGATGGCCGCCTGTTTTGGCCTTTCAAGCGGCCTTTTCGGTATTTGGCTTGTGCCTTGTTTTGTCCTATGTTTATTTTCATTGGGCAAACCGCGATAATTCAGCATGATCGGAATTCTCATCATCGCTCACGCGCCGCTGGCTTCTGCCCTGCGAGATTGCGCTTTGCATGTCTTTCCCGAATGTGCCGCTGGCGTTCAAGCCTTAGACATTGCGCCTAACGCAAGCCCTGAGGAAAGTCTGTTGCTGGCCAAAGCGGCCATGGCAAGGCTCAACACGGCAGAGGTTTTGCTTTTAAGCGACGTGTTTGGAGCCACCCCATCGAATGTGGCAGAAAAACTCAATGACGGCATTGACACGCGTTTGCTCGCTGGCGTGAACTTGCCCATGTTGCTACGCAGTGTTTGTTATCGCCATGAAAGCTTAGATGCCCTAGCTGCGCGTGCGCAAGCTGGCGGTACCCAAGGCATCATGCCGGTAGGCTTTACAGCCCCACAAAATCAATCAGGACCCCGACATGCTCCAAGCTACCACGACCATCAGCAATAAGCTCGGTTTACATGCGCGAGCCTCCGCCAAATTGACCAAGTTGGCGGGAGGCTTCCCGTGTGAAGTTTGGATTGCCAAAGGTGAGCGCCGTGTCAATGCCAAAAGCATCATGGGCGTGATGATGTTGGCAGCAGGCATTGGCAGTCAGGTCACCATCGACACCGATGGCGATCAAGCTCAAGAAGCCTTGGATGCTGTTCTGGCTTTGATCGCAGACAAATTTGGTGAGGGTGAATGACTTTCAGCATCCATGGCTTAGCAGTTGCTAGAGGCATCGCCATTGGACGGGCGGTGCTGGTGGCGTCGAGCCGTGTGGATGTAGCGCACTACTTTATACAGCCCGATCAAGTGGGGGCAGAAATTGCTCGTTTGCGACAAGCTCGCGATGCCGTCATTGAAGAGCTAAGGCGACTTCAAAACGATCTGACAAGCGATGCGCCGCCCGAGTTGGGGGCCCTGCTCGATGTTCACCTTATGCTGCTAGAAGACGAGAGTTTGTCAGTGGATGTGAAGCAGTGGATTGAAAAGCGGCTTTACAACGCAGAGTGGGCCCTCACCAGTCAAATGGAAGTCATTGGCCGACAGTTTGACGAAATGGAAGATGCCTATTTGCGTGAGCGCAAGGCAGACCTTGAGCAAGTGACCGAGCGTATTCTGCATTTCTTAAAAGGCGGAAACTCCCCTGTGGTGCGCATCAAGCCACAAGCCAGGCCCCAACAAGAGTTGCAATTGGGCGACACATTGGATGTGCCTTTGGTGTTGGTAGCGCACGACCTGTCACCGGCCGACATGCTGCAATTCAAGCAAAGTGTGTTTACCGGCTTTGTCACCGACGTTGGCGGCAAAACTTCTCATACGGCCATTGTGGCCAGAAGCCTAGACATTCCCGCAGTGGTCGGTGCGCGCAGTGCCAGCCAACTGATTCGGCAAGACGATTGGGTCATCATTGATGGCGATGCGGGCGTGGTCATTGTCGACCCTTCTTCCATCATCTTGGCAGAGTATGGCTTCAAACAACGCCAGGGCGATTTAGAGCGCGAACGCCTGAGCCGACTGCGCCACACCCCTTCGGTCACCTTAGATGGCCAAAAAATCGAATTGTTGGCCAACATCGAAATGCCTGAAGATGCCAAAGGCGCTTTGCAGGTGGGCGCTGTTGGCGTTGGTCTTTTCCGCAGCGAATTTTTGTTCATGGGCCGGCAAGGAAACTTGCCAGATGAAGAAGAGCAGTTCCAACAATATCGGCGCGCTGTGGAGGGCATGCAAGGCTTGCCCGTCACCATTCGCACGGTGGATGTGGGGGCTGACAAGCCCTTGGATGAAGCCAGACATGACGCCGCTCACTTGAATCCGGCGCTTGGTTTGCGCGCCATTCGGTGGAGCTTGGCCGATCCTGAAATGTTCTTAACCCAGCTGCGCGCTATTTTGAGAGCGGCTGCTTTAGGCAAGGTCAATCTGTTGGTGCCCATGCTGGCGCACGCCAGTGAAATTCACCAGACGCTGGCTTTGGTCAAGCAAGCGCAGCTTGATTTAGATGCACGCGGCGTGGTGTATGGCCCCGTGCAAATAGGCGCCATGATCGAAATTCCAGCCGCTGCCTTGTCGCTCAAATTGTTCTTAAAGTACTTTGACTTTTTATCAATTGGCACCAACGACCTCATTCAGTACACGCTGGCCATTGACCGTGCTGATGAAAGCGTGGCCCATTTGTACGACCCCTTGCACCCTGCGGTGCTCAGACTGGTGGCCGACACCATTGCTGAAGGTGCAGCGCAAGGCAAGGAGGTTTCGGTGTGTGGCGAGATGGCCGGTGATGTGAGCATGACCCGTTTGCTGTTGGGCATGGGCTTGAAAAGTTTTTCCATGCACCCCTCACAGGTGCTGCAAGTGAAGCAACAAATTTTGCGCTCAGATGCGGCCAAGCTCAAAGCGTTTGCGCAACAAGTGCTGGCGTCAGAAGATCCATCGAGCCTGATGGCCAGCTGATTCAAGCAAGCTCTAATTGGAGCTCGACTTGATTTCAAATTGAGGATCGTTGGCCGCTTGCTGGTTCTTGCTTGTTCGCCCCAGCCATGCGCCCCCCACAATGAGCACGCCGGCCCATGCCACCAAACTTGTGAGTGCTTCCTGTCTGTCAATCAAGAGCAACAAGGTGGAGCCAAGAGGCGTTAAAAAGCTGAGCAGTCCTATGTGTTGCGCGTTGCCATGTTTCAAGGCGGCATCCCACAAATAAAAAGCCAGACCCAAGGGCCCAAGGCCCATCCAAATGAGCAAGGCCGCATCGCTAAAGCTGAGCGACACAGGTGTTTCGAGTGTGAAGTGACACAGCAAAGACAGAACGCCGGAGACAAATCCGAAGTAGCCGATGGCTGCGGTATGAAAGGGCTGTACCCGCTGCGTCATGAGCGAATAAGTGGCCCAAATGAAAGCAGAAGCCAAGGCGGCCAAATAGCCCAAATTGAAATCGGCATCAATGGCTTGGCCGTTGGTCATGACCAACACCGCACCAGAAAATCCCGATATGGCTGCCAGCACTTGGCGAAAGTGCAGGCGGCTGTGTTTGTGAAACAAAGGCGCCAACACCACGATCAACAAAGGCCACAAATAGTTCACCAAATTGGCTTGAACGGCGGGCGCCGTGCGAAATGCCAAGAACAACAAAAAGTGATAACCAAACAAACCGTAGATACCAAGCGCCAACGTTTTGGCGGGCACGATGGCCAAGCGCCATTGAAAGCCCGACCATGGCAAAGCCACCAAGCTGCCAATTAAGAGCGCGCAGCCTGCCGTTAAAAATGGCGGCACATGCGACAAGCGCACACCCACTGGCGCCAAGGTGGCCCACAGTGCAATGGCGCCTAAGGCCAGCCAAGTGGCGCGAAGGCTAGAGCGCATTAGCGTGACAAACTAGCGCCGTGCGCTTGCTGATCAGCGTGATAGCTAGAGCGCACCATGGCACCCACAGCGGCGTGTTTAAAGCCCATCTCGTAGGCCTTCTCTTCAAACATCTTGAAGGTGTCTGGGTGCACATAGCGCTTCACGGGCAAGTGGCTGGTGGACGGCGCCAGGTACTGCCCCAAGGTGAGCATTTCAATGTTGTGCTCGCGCATTTCGCGCATGACTTGCAAAATT
Organism: Limnohabitans sp. MMS-10A-178; assembly: GCF_003063375.1. Classification (GTDB taxonomy): domain Bacteria; phylum Pseudomonadota; class Gammaproteobacteria; order Burkholderiales; family Burkholderiaceae_C; genus Limnohabitans_A. Next base: position 345,768 of record NZ_NERY01000001.1, read on the forward strand.
TCTTCGTCTGTTTCACCCAGGCCCACCATGAGGCCGCTTTTGGTGGGCACATGTGGGAAAAGCGCTTTGAATTTTTTCAGCAACTGCAAAGAAAATTGATAGTCAGAGCCGGGTCGAACTTCTTTGTACAAGCGCGGCACGGTTTCTAAATTGTGGTTCATCACATCGGGTGGTGCAGCCTTCAAAATTTCAAGTGCGCGATCGTCACGGCCGCGAAAATCTGGGACCAACACCTCAATTTGCGTTTTGGGTGAAAGCGCTCGCGTTTCGCGAATGCAGTCGACAAAATGGCCTGCACCGCCATCGCGCAAATCGTCACGGTCGACGCTGGTGATCACGACATAGCTCAACTTCAAGTCGGCAATGGTGCGGGCCAAGTTGTCGGGTTCATTCACATCCAATGGATCGGGGCGGCCATGACCGACGTCACAAAAGGGGCAGCGCCGTGTGCATTTGTCGCCCATGATCATGAAGGTGGCAGTGCCTTTGCCAAAACATTCGCCAATGTTGGGGCAACTGGCTTCTTCGCAAACGGTGACCAAATTGTTTTTGCGAAGGATGTCCTTGATTTCGTAGAAGCGGGTGGTGGGCGAGCCGGCTTTGACACGGATCCAGTCTGGCTTTTTGAGAACTTCGCCAGGCGTGACTTTGATGGGAATGCGAGACAACTTGGCGGCCGCTTTTTGCTTGGCCGTGGGGTCGTAGTTTTCTTGAGATTGTGCCTCGCGCACAACCTGGCCGGTTGAGATGGATTCTTTGGTCATTGCATTCTTTCTGTTTCAGGGGGCGAGCAAGGCGCTGAGCTTGTGCGCCAAGACGTCCGCAGCTTCCTCCCAAGAGGTGTTGATGCCTATTGTAAAAAGGTCTACCGATTGCAAACCAGCATAGCCACATGGATTGATGCGCTGAAAGGGCTCCAAGTCCATTTTCACATTGAGTGCCAGGCCGTGGTAGCTGCAGTGTCTGGAGACTTTGATGCCCAAGGCACTGATTTTCCCCAAGCCTTTGAAGGGGTCGTTGGGTGATACAGGGCCTGTCAATGCGGTGTGAGCGAAGGGGTCGGCCATGCGCACGTAAATGCCGGGTGCATTGGCAACACGGTGTCCTGTGACGCCAAAATGAGCCAGCGTTCTAATAACAGACTCTTCTAGGCGATAAACATATTCTTTGACAAAGTAGCCTCGGCGCTGCAAATTGAGCAAGGGATAAGCCATCACTTGTCCAGGGCCGTGGTATGTGACTTGCCCGCCTCGGTTGGTGGCAATGACGGGCGTTGTGCCCGGGTTCAAAACATGATTTGCCAAGCCCGCTAAACCTTGCGTGAAAACCGGGGGGTGCTCGCAAAGCCACAACTCATCGCCAGTTTCAGCGGTGCGCAAGGCCGTGAAGTCTTGCATAGCTTGGTAAGTGTCCGTGTACGGAACAAGACCCAGTTGTTTGACCAGCATGGCGGTGGGCTTAGAGCGCTACTTTGACCATGGGGTGGCCCGTGAGTGCGCGGTAGAGATTGTCTAGTTGTTCTCGGCTGGTGGCTCTGATGGTGAGGGTCAGGCTCAGGTAATTGCCGGCTTTGCTGGGGCGCATTTCAATGGTGGCGGGGTTGAAGCCGGGGTCGAATTGTTGGGCAATTTGAGCCATGGTTTCGGCAAAACCGTCGACCCTTGCGCCCATCACTTTGATGGGAAAGTCGCAGGGATATTCAATCAGGGACTCTTTTCGAGAGTCGCTTGGGATGGGGGGAATGGCGGAGGCGCTCATGAGATCGGTTTTCTTTGGGGCTGAATTTAACGACAAATGACCACGGCTCCGACGGCAATCCAGCTCAAGCCAAAGTTTAAAAGAACAAGCGGGTGAATTTTGCCCAGTTGAGCGCCTGCGCTCGAAAGATCGCCTGCGCTCAGAGCAGCTTGCATCTTTCGAAATGGGCCGAAGTACAAGTGACCAAAGACCAGACACATGAGCAAGCCAACGCCCAACATGACATGCCAACCTTTGGGGACAAGTCGCATGTCCACGCCCATGAGCATCAGGCCGCCGCTGGCCAGCAGCAACAAAATACAAAGTCCCACCATCTTGAAAAAACGCGCCAAGATACCGCCCAACAGGGGCAAGCGCAAAACCGGCTCTAGCTGGGCAATGGCCACAGGACGAATGGCCCAAATCATGAGCGCCATGCCCCCCATCCAGACGATGCCAGCAGCCAAATGGACAAATTTAATGATTTCATACATGAGGATTGACTCGTTTCAAAGGAATGCGACAAAATAATGACCAGTTCGATTGTGAGCCTTTTCCGATGTATGGGTTTTCACTTACAATCGTGAGCTTTGCGGAACCAAGGGTATCTGTAACCTGGTTGTAAACAAACATGGTCAGAATACCGCCACAAGATTTTGAAGACGATGGTGACGTCAATGGTGCTGAAAAGTTCAGGCCCCTGACAGCTGAGGAAGCACAAAAGCTAAGACTTCAGCAACCCCTCCTCTCCATTTGGCGAGTGGTTTTGGCGCAATTTGTGGTTGGTTTGGCTGTTGCGGCCCTCACTTGGCTCTTTACGGGGCGAGTTTCGGCGGCATGGTCGGCAGCTTATGGTGCTTTGGCGGTGGTCATTCCTGCAGCTTTGTTTGCGCGGGGCCTCACGAGCAAAGCCACCACCTTGAACTCAGGAACTGCGGTTTTTGGATTCTTGTTGTGGGAAATGGTGAAGATCGGCCTTACGATTGCCATGCTTTATGCGGCAACCTGGTTGGTCAAAGATTTGAGTTGGCCTGCCATGTTGGTGGGTCTGGTGGTCACAATGAAGGTTTATTGGGTGGTGTTTGCCTGGCGCAAAGTGTTTCACCCAGAAACTTGATTTGAAACCAAGTTGAAAAGTTAAAGTTAATTTTTAAAGAGCCTAGAGAATGTCAGCTTCAAACGCTCCCAGCGCCGGTGAATACATTGGCCACCATCTGAAGCATCTCCAAAACAAAGAGATGTCGGGTGTAATTGACTTTTCAGTTTTTAACATCGACTCCATCTTTTGGGGTATCTTTTTAGGCGTTGTGGGCAGCTTCTTGCTTTGGAAGGCTGCCAGCAAAGCCACCTCGGGTGTGCCTGGCCGTTTTCAAGCCGCTGTCGAAATTTTGTATGAAATGGTCGACTCACAAGCCAAGGGCATCATTCACAACGCCCAAAGCCGCAAGCTGGTTTCACCCTTGGCCTTGGCGGTTTTCGTATGGATTTTCTTGCTCAACTCCATGGACTTCTTGCCAGTTGACTTGTTCCATTCCTTGTTTGTCTTAACAGGTCTCGACAGCAGCATTCACTACTTCCGCGTTGTGCCCACAGCCGACTTGTCTACCACGCTGGGCATGTCTGTGTCTGTGTTGTTTATCTGCCTCTACTACAACATCAAAATCAAAGGCCTAGGTGGCTGGTTCCATGAACTCACCACCGCACCTTTCGGCGCACATCCTATTTTGTGGCCCTTCAATTTTGTGTTCCAAATGATTGAATTCGTCGCCAAAACCGTGTCTCACGGCATGCGACTGTTCGGCAACATGTATGCTGGCGAACTGATTTTCATGTTGATCGCTTTGATGGGTGGCGCGGCCGCTATGTCATTGACAGGCATTCTGTTGCCCATCGGTCACGTGATCGCTGGCTCCATTTGGGCCATCTTCCATATCTTGATCGTGGCTTTGCAAGCTTTCATTTTCATGATGTTGACTTTGGTCTACATCGGTCAAGCGCACGATGCTCATTGAGTATCTATTTCAGGTTTCTTTCTTAACTTTTTTTATCATCCATAGGATCAATTAAATGGAACACGTCCTCGGTTACGTCGCACTGGCATCTGGTCTCATCATCGGCATGGGCGCGATTGGCGCTTGTATCGGTATTGGCATCATGGGCAGCAAATACCTCGAAGCAGCTGCTCGTCAACCCGAATTGATGAACGAACTGCAAACCAAAATGTTCTTGTTGGCTGGTTTGATCGACGCGGCTTTCCTGATTGGCGTTGGTATCGCCATGATGTTCGCCTTCGCGAACCCGTTTGTTCTGAAGTAATTCCTGCAACAACCATAAGAAAGGTGTTGCCGTGAGTATCAATGCAACCCTGTTTGTTCAAGCCATTGTTTTTGCAATCTTGGTTTGGTTCACGATGAAATTCGTGTGGCCACCCCTTGCAGCCGCATTGGATGAACGAGCTCAAAAAATCGCCGACGGCCTCGCCGCTGCTGACAAAGCCAAATCTGAACTCGCCGCTGCCAACCAGCGCGTCGATGCCGAATTGGCCACCTCACGCAACGAAACGGCTGCACGCTTGGCTGACGCCGAGCGCCGTGCTTTGACGATCATCGAAGAAGCCAAAGCCCGTGCCACTGAAGAAGGCAACAAGATCATTGCTGCAGCCAAAGCTGAAGCAGAGCAACAAACGGTGAATGCCCGTGAAACTTTGCGTGAGCAAGTTGCGGCATTGGCTGTGAAGGGCGCCGAGCAGATTCTCCGCAAGGAAGTCAATGCGGGTGTTCATGCCGATCTGTTGAACCGTCTGAAGACCGAGCTGTAATCCTTAACAGTCCGAGAAGACCATGGCAGAACTTGCAACCATCGCCCGCCCCTACGCCGATGCGCTTTTCAAAGCGCAATCGGCCGACCTTGCGGGAACTGCAGCTTGGCTCGACGAGCTTGCCGCAGTTGCGAGCAACGCGCAACTGTTGCAATTCTCTGAAAACCCCAAGGTGACCGACGCGCAGGTTTTCGATCTAATTTCTGGCGTCGTCAAAACGGCGTTGCCAGCGGCAGGTCAAAACTTTTTGCGCTTGGCCATTGAAAACCGCCGGCTTGTGGCCTTGCCCGAAATTGCCAGTCAATTTCGCGCATTGAAAAATGCACAAGGTGGCACAGCCGATGCGATCGTTCACAGTGCTTTCCCCATTGATGCAGCCGCTTTGGCTGATCTGTCTGAAACGCTTGAAAAACGCTTTGGCCGCAAACTCAACGTCAGCGTTGAGATCGATGCGTCACTGATTGGTGGCGTGCGCGTGGTCGTGGGGGACGAGGTGTTAGACACTTCCGTCAAGGCCCGTCTGGAACAAATGAAAGTGGCTCTCACTGCTTGATGCAGCGAGAGGCCCGATCTAATTAAAGAAAGAAGGAAAGAGTCATGCAACTCAATCCAGCAGAAATTTCTGAGCTGATCAAGAGCCGAATTCAAGGTTTGTCTTCTGATGCAGACATCCGCAACCAAGGCACTGTGGTGTCCGTCACTGACGGTATCGTGCGCGTTCACGGTTTGTCTGACGTGATGCAAGGCGAGATGCTTGAGTTCCCCGCTACGGCCGCAGGTGTTGCAACCTTCGGTTTGGCTTTGAACTTAGAGCGCGACTCTGTCGGCGCCGTGATTTTGGGTGAGTACGAGCACATCTCTGAAGGCGACACGGTCAAATGTACCGGCCGCATTTTGGAAGTGCCCGTGGGCCCTGAACTGATTGGCCGTGTGGTCAACGCTTTGGGTCAGCCAATTGACGGCAAAGGCCCCATCAATGCCAAGATGACCGACGTGATCGAAAAGGTTGCGCCTGGTGTGATCGCACGTAAATCTGTTGACCAGCCAATGCAAACTGGCTTGAAGTCAATTGACTCCATGGTGCCCGTGGGCCGTGGCCAACGTGAATTGATCATTGGTGACCGTCAGACTGGTAAAACAGCTGTAGCCATCGACGCCATCATCAACCAAAAAGGTCAGAACATGACCTGCGTCTATGTGGCGATTGGTCAAAAAGCTTCTTCCATCAAAAACGTGGTTCGCGCGTTGGAGCAAGCTGGCGCCATGGCTTACACCATTGTGGTGGCAGCCTCCGCTTCTGAATCTGCGGCCATGCAATACGTGTCAGCCTACTCTGGTTGCACCATGGGTGAATATTTCCGCGACCGCGGCGAAGACGCATTGATCGTTTATGACGATTTGTCTAAGCAAGCTGTTGCCTACCGTCAAGTGTCTTTGCTCTTGCGCCGTCCACCAGGCCGCGAAGCTTACCCTGGCGACGTGTTCTATCTCCACAGCCGTTTGCTCGAGCGCGCAGCTCGCGTCAATGCTGAGTATGTTGAAGCCTTCACCAAAGGCGCTGTCAAAGGCAAAACAGGTTCACTCACAGCTTTGCCAATCATTGAGACGCAAGCCGGTGACGTGTCTGCCTTCGTGCCAACCAACGTGATTTCGATTACCGACGGCCAGATCTTCTTGGAAACATCTTTGTTCAACGCCGGTATCCGTCCTGCGATTAACGCTGGTATTTCCGTGTCTCGCGTGGGTAGCTCGGCTCAAACCAAAGTCATCAAGGGTCAGTCTGGCGGTATTCGTACCGACTTGGCGCAGTACCGTGAATTGGCTGCGTTCGCGCAGTTCGCTTCCGACTTGGACGAATCTACACGCAAACAACTCGACCGCGGTGCCCGCGTGACAGAACTCCTGAAGCAGGCTCAGTACAGCCCCTTGTCCATCAGCTTGATGGCAGCTTCTTTGTTCGCTGTCAACAAAGGCTTCATGGACGACGTAGACGTGAAGAAAGTTCTGTCCTTCGAAAGTGGTTTGCACGCGTACCTCAAAGATAAATGTGCCGCCCTGTTGGCCAAAATCGAAGAGACCAAAGCTTTGGACAAAGATGCCGAAGCTGAGTTGAACGCTGCTGTGGCCGCATTCAAGAAATCTTTTGCTTAATTTCTACCTGACCAAAAGGAGCCTCTAATGGCATCGGGCAAGGAACTACGCACCAAGATCAAATCGGTGGAGAACACCAAGAAGATCACCAAAGCGATGGAGATGATTTCTGTCTCCAAAATGCGCAAAGCGCAGGAGCGCATGCGCACGGCGCGTCCTTACGCCGAGAAAATTCGCGCCATCGCGAGCAATCTCGGCCAGGCCAACCCTGAGTATGTGCATGCTTACATGAAGCACTCTGACGGCAAAGCCGTTGGCTTCATTGTGGTCACCACAGACAAAGGCTTGTGCGGTGGTTTGAACACCAACCTGTTGCGTGCAGTCACAACCCAATTGCGTGAAACGCAATCGGCTGGCAAAACTGTTCAAGCAGTGGCCATTGGCAGTAAAGGTTTGGGTTTCCTCAATCGCGTGGGTGCCAAGGTGGTTTCTCACGTCACTCACCTGGGCGACAAGCCCCATTTGGAAAAACTCATCGGCCCCGTCAAGGTCATGCTCGATGCTTATGCCAATGGTGAGTTGAGCGCGGTTTACCTTTGCTACAACAAATTTATCAGCACCATGGCTCAGCAGCCCACCATCGATCAGTTGTTGCCTTTGTCGGCCGACAAGATGGAAGCTGAAACCAAGGCGTCTGGTACGCATCACGGTTGGGACTATTTGTACGAACCCGATGCACAAGCCGTCATTGACGACTTGTTGGTTCGTTATGCGGAAGCTTTGGTTTACCAAGCTGTTGCAGAGAACATGGCCTCCGAGCACGCTGCTCGCATGGTGGCCATGAAAGCCGCAACAGACAACGCGGGTAATGTGATTGGCGAGCTCAAACTCGTTTACAACAAAACTCGTCAAGCAGCCATCACCAAAGAATTGTCCGAAATCGTTTCTGGCGCTGCGGCGATCAGCGGTTAAGTCAATTCAGCTAATTCAAATTATTGGAGCGAAAAATGCAAGCCCAAGGAAAAATTGTTCAATGTATTGGCGCCGTGGTTGACGTGGAATTTCCACGCGATCAAATGCCCAAGATTTATGATGCTCTGAAAATGGATGGCTCAGCCCTCACATTGGAAGTGCAGCAGCAACTCGGTGACGGCGTGGTGCGTACCATTGCGCTCGGTTCATCCGACGGTCTGCGCCGCGGCTTGATGGTGTCCAACACGGGCAACCCCATCACTGTGCCCGTGGGCAAAGCCACATTGGGTCGCATCATGGACGTGCTCGGCACGCCTATCGATGAGCGCGGCCCCGTGAGCCAAGAACTCACAGCTTCTATTCACCGCAAAGCCCCTGCTTATGACGAGTTGAGCCCATCACAAGAATTGCTGGAAACCGGCATCAAGGTGATTGACTTGGTTTGCCCATTCGCCAAGGGCGGTAAAGTGGGTCTGTTCGGTGGTGCCGGTGTGGGCAAAACCGTGAACATGATGGAGTTGATCAACAACATTGCCAAAGCGCACAGCGGCTTGTCCGTGTTCGCCGGTGTGGGTGAGCGTACTCGTGAAGGTAACGACTTCTATCACGAAATGGCTGACTCTGGTGTGGTGAACTTGGAAAACCTGCTTGAGTCCAAAGTGGCCATGGTGTACGGTCAGATGAACGAGCCACCAGGCAATCGTTTGCGCGTGGCCCTCACAGGCTTGACCATTGCCGAATCTTTCCGTGACGAAGGCAAAGACGTGTTGTTCTTCGTTGACAACATCTACCGTTACACATTGGCCGGTACCGAAGTGTCTGCCTTGTTGGGTCGTATGCCTTCTGCTGTGGGTTATCAGCCTACACTGGCCGAAGAAATGGGCCGTTTGCAAGAGCGTATTACGTCTACCAAAGTGGGCTCCATCACTTCCATCCAAGCCGTTTACGTGCCAGCCGATGACTTGACCGACCCATCACCTGCCACCACCTTTGCTCACTTGGACTCCACTGTGGTGTTGTCTCGTGACATCGCATCTTTGGGTATCTACCCTGCGGTTGATCCTCTGGACTCTACAAGCCGTCAGCTCGATCCATTGGTTGTGGGTGTCGATCACTACGAAACAGCTCGCGCTGTTCAAGGCACATTGCAGCGCTATCGCGAACTGCGCGACATCATTGCCATTATGGGTATGGACGACTTGGCACCTGAAGACAAGTTGGCTGTGGCCCGTGCCCGTAAGATTCAACGTTTCTTGTCACAACCATTCCACGTGGCTGAAGTGTTTACAGGTTCACCTGGTAAGTACGTGCCTTTGTCTGAAACCATTCGCGGTTTCAAGATGATTGTGGCCGGTGAGTGCGATCACTTGCCAGAACAAGCGTTCTACATGGTTGGCGGCATTGACGAAGCCTTCGAAAAGGCCAAGAAAATGGCGTAAGCCATTTTTGTAAACCCTTTTCAAGGAACAAACTATGAACACCATCCGCGTTGATGTGGTCAGTGCCGAAGAGTCCATCTTCTCAGGTGAAGCCCGTTTTGTGGCCTTGCCTGGTGAAGCTGGAGAGTTGGGCATTTACCCCCGTCACACACCGTTGATTTCACGCATCAAGGCTGGCTCTGTTCGCATCGAAAAAGCCGACGGCACCGAAGAGTTTGTCTTCGTGGCTGGCGGCGTTTTAGAAGTGCAACCCGACCACGTAACCGTGTTGTCTGACACTGCTATTCGCGGTAAAGATTTGGACGAAGAAAAAGCCAATGCGGCAAAAGCTTCTGCAGAAGACGCGCTTCGCAATGCCAAATCTGAAATCGACATGGCACGTGCGCAAAGCGAGTTGGCAGTGTTTGCTGCCCAACTGGCGGCCTTGCGCAAGTTCCGCACTAAAAAATAAAATGATGGCGTTGAACACGCTGTTTGTTTTCTGAAACCCGGCGCACGCCGGGTTTTTTGCTTCTAAGGACACCATGCGCAAAGCCAAACTTCAAGCGGCCACATTGGGCGGCAACCCTGACGACATTGAGGCGGCTTTTTATGACGCACTCAGACAAGGCGACATTGAGCGCTTGATGGCTTGCTGGGCGGACGAAGAAGAAATTGTGTGCGTGCACCCAGGAGGCCCCAGACTGATTGGGGCTGGGGCTATCCGCGCCACCTTTGAAGCCATGTTTGCCAACGGCACGGTTCAAGCGCACCCAACGCAAGTGCACAAGGTTGAATCCTTGGCCAGTGCCATGCACCATTTGCTTGAGCGGGTTGAAGTGCTAGGCCCCGATGGACCTCAGACAGCCTATGTATTGGCCACCAACGTGTATCACAAGACGCCACAAGGTTGGCGCATGGTGGCGCACCACGCCAGTCCTGGTACGCCCAATGCGCCTGCAGAAGTTTCCTCCAGCCCTTCAACACTGCATTGACAGACTATTTAGCACCTCCTTGGCTGCCTGGCGGCCATCTGCAAACCATTTGGCCAGCCTTGTGGTCGCGCAGGTTTGAAGCTTCTCCACCGCAATGGCGGCGCGAGCGATGGAACACGCCTGATGGTGATTTTGTTGATGTCGATTTTTGTGAAGCCCAGTCTTCAGGTGGAACTGGCTTGAATCAAAGACACAGACCTTTGCTGGTGTTGTTTCATGGGCTCGAAGGCTCTTCAAGCAGTCACTCTTCGCAGGCCTTTGCAGATTGGGGCATACGCAATGGCTGTGATGTCGCAGTGCCTCACTTTAGGGGGTGCAGTGGCACATTGAATTTGATGCCCCGCGCCTATCACTCCGGTGACCATGAAGAGGTTGATCATTTGCTCCGTCGATTCAAGCAAAAGGTTGACGCACAAGGACGACCTGGACTTGTGGCGGCGGGCGTGTCATTGGGCGGCAATGCCTTGATGCGCTGGGCTGGTGAACACGGCCAGTCGGCGCAACAAATTGTGAAAGCCATAGCCAGCATTTGCTCACCATTAGACCTTACAGCCAGCGGCAAAGCCATTGGAGAAGGCTTTAACCGACAGGTTTACACGCGCATGTTTTTGCGCAGCATGAAGCCCAAAGCCATGGCCAAACTCAAGCAGTTCCCTGGCCTGTTTGATGCACGCAAACTGATGGCCGCCAAAGATTTGTACGAGTTTGACGATGTGTTCACCGCGCCCTTGCATGGCTTTCTAAACACCGATGATTATTGGTTGAGGGCCTCCGCATTGCCCCTCTTGGGCCAAGTTGCTGTACCTGCTTTGGCTTTGAATGCTCAAAACGACCCATTCATACCGTCAAACAGTTTGCCAACTCAGGCCCAAGTTAGCACTCACGTAAAGCTGTGGCAACCAAGGGGTGGTGGCCATGTGGGATTTGCCAGCGGCGCACTCCCCGGGCATTTGAAAGCCATGCCACAGGCTGTGGGTCAATGGCTTTTACAGCACATCGCCTAAGATTGAAGCCATGGACGATATTGTCAAACAAGCCATGGCCAAGTGGCCCAATGTGCCTCATTGTTTGGGCTGGTTGGGCCTGGATGAGCGCGGACATTGGTACCTCAGAGACGACCATGCGCAAGCACGCGGCCGTTTTCAAAGTGGTGTACCTGGCTCTAAAGGCTCATTGCTTCAGCACGACAAACTCATCGAGTTCATTCATCGCAATTACGCGGTGGATGAAAAGGGTGCCTGGTTTTTTCAAAATGGCCCGCAGCGTGTTTATGTGGAGTTGGCCGCCACGCCCTTTGTTTGGCGCATGTCATCGGATTTCAAATTGACCGCTCAAACGGGACAAGAAACGCTGGCCCAAACTTGCTTCACTGACCAAGCCGGAAGAGTTTATTTTGAAACCGACATGGGCTTTGGTTTGCTTCACACTTTGGATGTGGCCAAGGCGGCAGAAGGCTTGGAGATGGATCTGTGGCCCTTAGAGCGTGTGGATGCCGCAGAGATACCAAGCCGATTTGCCTACACCCTTAGCCCAGAAGCAGACAACAAAAAACCGCTCTGACGTGCATGACGTTGATCGAGCGGTTTTGAAGCAAGCCCAGAGACTGGGCTGACCAAACTAATTTACTTTTTCTCAGCAGGCGCAGCAGGTGCTTCTGGCTCTTTGAACTTGCCACCTGCAGAGGATGTGAGGTAGGCAACGGCGCGGCCAATTTCGAGGTCGCTGTAATCGCCGCCACCTTGGGCACCCATGGCGCCTTTGCCTTTGAGCACAGAATTGACCAAAGCGTCATAACCTATTTTGAGTCGAGGCGCCCAGGCACCTGCGTCGGCGTACTTAGGAGCACCTGCAGCGCCAGCATCGTGGCAAGCGGCACACTGTGCTTTGTAAACTTCTTGGCCGGCTTTCATGGGGCGGTTGGCATCGCGCACTTCAACCGCACCTACTTTTTGAATGCGCTCGGCAACAGTGCGCTCGGTGTCGCTGCCAGGGGCTGTTTTGTTGGCGGATGTCACGTAGTACACCAGGCCAATGATGATGAAGACGGGAATGATGAAGGAGGCAAAGCTCAGCATCAACATTTGCTTGGGTGTTTTGACCGGGCCAGTGTGGTCTTCGTGGGCTTGATCGTGGCTTTTGTCGCTCATAGCGTCCTCAATGAATCTCTATTGAACTGTATCCGGTTGAACGGAATCAACTTTCGATTATAACCTCCGAGATTTAGTGCGCGGCCCTGGCAAGCTATGAATTGCGGGGTCGCATGCCATAATTGACCGCTACCATCAGCAATGAAACAGGCGCGGCTGTAGCTCAGTGGATAGAGTATTGGCCTCCGAAGCCAAGGGTCGTGGGTTCGATCCCCGCCAGCCGCACCACTTGCTCATCGATTTTTTCCGCCACCCACCACACCTTCGCTGGGTACGAGTTGAATATCGTCTTTGCGCCGGCGCGTGCCAATGGGTGTGGAAGTGAGGCCCTTTTGTGAGGCCTCAATGTCTTCTTGGCTAGGATAATCTCCCAATAACCAGTAGTCAAAAACACGTCTGGCGATGGGCGCCGCTTGGGCTGCGCCAAAGCCTGCGTTTTCAACCACGATGGCCAAGGCAATTTGTGGATTGTCTGCAGGCGCAAAAGCCATGTACAAAGCATGGTCGCGTTGATGCTCTTCCAGTTTGCTGGCGTTGTACTTGTCTTTTTGGCCAATGGTCACAGCTTGCGCCGTGCCAGTTTTGCCAGCGCTTTGATAGGGTGTGCCTGCAAACACACGCGCAGAGGTTCCATCTTTGGCAACGCCAATCAAGCCCTGTTTGATCACTTCCACATGTTCGGGTTTGTAGCCCAAATTAACAGGCGCATCGCTCTTGACTGCGCGATCGACGCGCTGAATTGGATCTTGGGTGGCCATGACCAAGCGAGGTTTGTGGAAGGTGCCACCATTCGCCAGAACGGCCGTTGCATTGGCCAATTGCAACATGGTGAACGCGTTGTAACCCTGCCCAATGCCCAAGGAAATTGTTTCTCCGCCATACCAACGTTGTTGTTCTGGCTTTTTATAAGTTTTCTTTTTCCACTCGGTGCTGGGCAAGGTTCCGCGCAGTTCACCAGGCAAATCGAGCCCCGTGATTTGACCGAAACCCAGTGGCTTCATGAAGTCATGGATGGCGTCGACGCCCATGGTGTTGGCCAATGAATAGTAATAAACATTGCTAGACAGCACGATGGAGCGAACCATGTCGACAGGCCCTAAGCCTGCATCGCCGTGGCTTCTGAAGGTGTGACCGCCATAGGTCCAAGTACCGGTGTCGTTGGTGATTTCGGTGGCACTTCGTTTGCCTGTTTCAAGGGCGGCAAGTGCCATGAAGGGTTTGTAGGTGGAGCCGGGTGGGTAGGTGCCGCGGATGGCGCGATTGAGAAGCGGTTTGTCAATCGACTCACTGAGCATTTTCCAACTCTCGCTGTCGATGCCATCAACAAACAAGTTGGGATCAAAAGTGGGCTTGCTCACAAAGGCCAATATTTCACCGGTACGGGGATCAAGCGCAACCAAAGCGCCGCGTCGATCGCCGTAGAGATCTTCAATCATCTTTTGCAATTTGATGTCGATCGAAAGCACCACGTTTTGACCAGGCGTTGCCGGCTTACTGGCCAGCCTTCTAACTGCTCGACCACCAGCGGATGTTTCTACTTCTTGGACGCCAGTGATGCCGTGCAATTCACGTTCGTAGCGTTGCTCGACGCCCAGCTTGCCAATGTACTGCGTGCCATGGTAATTGGCTTCTTCGTCGCTTTCTTCAAGCTGCTCTTTTTCTTTTTGGTTGATCCGGCCAATGTAGCCCACCACGTGGCTACCTAAATGACCAAAGGGATAGTTGCGAAACAACCTGGCTTTGATTTCAACGCCCGGAAATTGAAATTGCTGCGCTGTGAACTTGGCAACCTCCTCGTCGGTGAGTCGAGAGCGAATGGGCAGCGAGTCAAAGTTTTTTGACTCTTCGCGCATGCGCTTAAAGCGCCGCCTGTCGCGCAGTGGGATGTCAATGATTTCAGACAATCGGTCGATGGTGGCTTCGACGTCCTTCACGCGCGAGGGTGTGATCTCTAAGGTGTAAGCGGAGTAGTTGTTGGCCAGCACCACACCGTTGCGGTCCAAAATAGTGCCGCGGTTGGGCACTGTGGGCAAGATGGCGGTGCGGTTGTTTTCAGCTTGCGCCAGCAAGTCATCGTGGCGAATGACTTGAAGATAAAACAAGCGCATGCCCAGCAACGCAAAACACAAAAGCACGACACCCTGCATCACCATCACGCGCGTTTGAAATTTGAAAATTTCAAATTCTGTGTTGCGCAACTCGCTTAACGAGGGCAGGTGAAAGGCCATGATTTAGATGGGCCGATTGGCGTCGGGGTCATGTGCCCGACGTTGTGGCGCGAGCAAGATGAAATTGGCGACGGGCCACAACAAGGTTTCTAAAAATGGTGCGAGCAACATGGGCCAACCAGGGAAGTCATTGCCAGTGCTCAGACGAATGAGCAGGCCAATGGCTTCTGCCAGAATAAAGAAAGGCGCAATTTGCAGCATTTGCTCTTTGATGGGAAACCAAAGCAATCGACGGTGCAAGCTGAAAGCAAAGTAGCTGAGCACCACATACGACAGTGCGTGCTGGCCAAACAAGGATGAGTGCTGCACGTCCATCCAAAGACCCAAAACGAAGGCAATGGCCATGCCGACTCTGCGAGGTTGATGAATACCCCAGAAGAAAATACACACGGCCAAAACGTCTGGCATCCAAAGAGCTTGTGAAAAACTCAACAACATGCTCAGCAGCAATGCACAGATTAAGCTGCCCGCAATGAACCAGGGGCTGACAGGCAACAGCAAGGCTTCGCGACGATCCATGATCATGGTGCTTTGCCTTTGGTGGAGGCTGAAGCGGCTGAAGCAGCTGAAGCAGCTGTTGCGCCAGTGGGTTGAAGGATCAAGACATGTCGACCTTGCAGCTCGGCCAGCGGTTTGGCGTGAATGCGCGCAAAAGAAATATCGACACGCCTTTCAATGTGACTAATGCGGGCAACTTGAAGTCCTGCAGGATAAACACCATCGATGCCACTTGTGATGAGCAAGTCACCTTCTTTGACGTCGGCGCTGGCAGGTACAAATTTCAACTCAATCATGGGCACACCCTCCAACATGTCGCCGTTGGTGATATTGCGTGAGCCTGTTCGGCTGTTCAAAACAGGAATGCTTTGTTGGTGGTCGGTTAAAAGTGTGACTTCAGCGGTCATGGGCAATAAGCGCGTGATTTGTCCAATCACACCTCCCGCATCAATGACGGGTGATCCCAAAACGACGCCATCGACTTGTCCTTTGTTGAGCACAAGGCGTTGGTTGTAGGGGTCGGGGACATCAAATAAAATTTCGGCGGCTTGCGATGGTGTAGAAATGTTGGATGACAGCCCCATCAATTGGCGCAGTGTTTGATTTTCGAATTTCAATTGCTCTACTTGTTGTGAGCGAGCAGACAGCTCAAGGATTTTGAGGTCTGCGGCCTTGAGATTTTCTTGGGCTTGTTCCAAGCTTTGAAAATGTTTGCCTGCAAAGTTCAGTGCTTGTCCAGGCTGAAGCACCAGCCACTGAACAGGCAAAATGAGTGTTGAAAGCGCTGCGCGAAGGGGCTTGGTGAATTGCAGTTGCATGTCGCCAAACATGAGCAACAAGGACAATGCTGAAAAAAAGACAAGCTTGGTGAGAGGCGCAAAGCCCACCCTGAAAAAGGGTGGAGGAGAGCGATCAAGAGACTCTAGCGCCATGTATTGCGCCAGCGTTATTCACTGGTGAAGATACTGCCCAGGCGGTCCATGCGTTCGAGGGCCATGCCGCAACCGCGTGCCACGCAAGTGAGAGGGTCTTCGGCCACCAAGACGGGCAAGCCGGTTTCTTCGGACAGCAAACGATCAAGGTCGCGCAATAAAGCGCCGCCGCCTGTCAGCATCATGCCGCGATCTGAAATGTCGGCGCCCAGCTCGGGAGGCGTTTGTTCCAGAGCGGTTTTGACGGCTGAGACGATGTTGTTCAGAGGATCGGTGAGGGCTTCCAAAATTTCGTTGCTGCTGATGGTGAAGCTGCGGGGCACGCCTTCTGACAGGTTGCGGCCCTTGACTTCCATCTCGCGCACTTCACTGCCTGGGAAGGCCGAGCCAATGTTTTTCTTGATGGCTTCTGCGGTGGGCTCACCAATGAGCATGCCGTAGTTGCGGCGAATGTAGTTGATGATGGCTTCGTCAAACTTGTCGCCACCCACGCGCACGCTGCCTTTGTAGACCATGCCGCCCAAAGAAATAACGCCCACTTCGGTGGTGCCACCACCAATGTCGACCACCATGGAGCCGGAGGCTTCAGACACCGGCAAGCCGGCGCCAATGGCTGCGGCCATGGGCTCTTCAATGAGGTAAACCTCGGAAGCGCCAGCGCCGAGGGCTGATTCGCGAATGGCACGGCGTTCAACTTGGGTAGAACCACAGGGCACACAAATAATGATGCGGGGGCTGGGCCTGAAGGTGCTGCGGGGGTGCACCATGCGAATGAATTGCTTGAGCATTTGCTCGGTGACGGTGAAGTCGGCAATCACACCGTCTTTCATGGGTCGAATGGCTTCGATGTTGCCGGGTACTTTGCCCAACATAGACTTGGCTTCGTGGCCAACAGCCTGCAAAACTTTCTTGCCTTGGGGCCCGCCCTCGTGGCGGATGGCTACCACTGAGGGCTCGTCTAGCACGATGCCTTTGTCGCGCACGAAAATGAGGGTGTTGGCGGTACCCAGATCAATGGCCAAATCGGTAGAAAAATAGCGGCGAAACGAACTGAACATAACAAATCCTAAGCAACTGCTGTCGTGATGCGGGCGGCATGCAGTTTGGGGGTCATTGAAGGGCGTAAATTGTGGGCTTGAACAAGCTTTTTTGGAGAGCTGGCAGCGAACACACGATAATAACCGATCGCTTGAAAAAAATGCGGTTTAAAAGCCCAAATTTGTGGCGCTTGAAGCGCCAGTCATGAGTCACCATTTATGTCCTTAACTGCCCAAGACATCGACCGAATTGCCAATTTGGCCCGGTTAGAGCTACCGCCAGAGGAGGGCCAACGCATGTTGGACCAAATCAATGGCTTTTTCAGCATTGTGGAAGCCATGCGTGCGGTTGACACCACCGGTGTACAGCCCCTGCCACACCCCATTGCCACCATCCAAGAGATGGCGCTGCGCTTGCGCGATGACGTGGCCTCTGAGCCCAATCAGCGAGAAGCCAATCAACAAAGCGCCCCTGCTGTTGAGCGTGGCCTGTTTTTGGTTCCCAAAGTGATCGAATAAGGGAACGCCATGACTGCTTTACATGATTTAAGCGTTGCAGCTTTGGCTGCCGAACTTCGCACCAAAAAGGTTAGCGCTACAGAAGTGGCCCAGCACTTTTTGGCACGCAGCCAAGCGGATACGTCTGGCGCGTTTTTAAGTCTCAACCCAGAAGCCACCCTGGCGCAAGCCAAAGAGGCCGATACCCAACTGGCGGCGGGCATTGCCGGGCCTTTGGCTGGCGTGCCCATGGCCCACAAAGACATTTTTGTCACCACCGACTTTCCCACCACGGCAGGCTCCAAAATGCTGGAGGGCTATCGCTCGCCCTTTGACGCCACAGTGGTGCGCAAATTGGGAGTTCAGCCCGGCGGTGCAGGTATGGTCAATGTGGGCAAGCTCAATTGCGATGAATTCGCCATGGGCTCGTCCAATGAAAACTCGGCTTACCAATCAGTGACCAACCCTTGGGACACAACACGTGTACCGGGTGGTTCTTCTGGCGGAAGTTCTGCGGCTGTGGCTGCACGCTTGGTGCCCGCGGCCACAGGCACAGACACGGGTGGCTCCATTCGCCAACCGGCCAGCTTTTGCGGCATCACGGGCATCAAACCCACCTATGGCCGTGCCTCACGTTACGGCATGATTGCCTATGCTTCTAGCTTGGATCAAGCTGGGCCCATGGCCCGCACCGCAGAAGACTGCGCGCTCATGTTGTCAGCCATGTGCGGCCCCGACCTAGACCGCGATTCCACTTCACTCGATGTGCCCGCAGAAAACTTTGCACGCGATTTGAATGCGTCCCTCGATGGTTTGCGCATTGGTATTCCCAAAGAATTTTTTGGTGATGGTTTGGCGTCTGGTGTTCGTGCAGCTGTCGATGCGGCTTTGAAAGAATACGAAAAACTCGGCGCCAAGTTGGTACCTATCAGCTTGCCTCGCACCGAACTTTCTATTCCTGTTTACTACATCATTGCGCCCGCAGAAGCGTCCAGCAATTTGAGCCGCTTCGATGGTGTGAAGTTTGGCCATCGCACCAAGGACTACACCGACTTGGTGTCCATGTACAAGCGCTCGCGCGCTGAAGGTTTTGGTGAAGAAGTGAAGCGCCGCATCATGACGGGTTCCTATGTGTTGTCGCACGGTTACTACGACGCATACTACCTGCAAGCGCAAAAAATCAGGCGCATGATTTCCGATGACTTCCAACAAGCTTTCAAAGTTTGCGACGTCATTGCAGGTCCGGTAGCGCCCACTGTGGCGTGGAAGTTAGGCGAGAAAGCCGACGATCCTGTGGCCAATTATTTGGCTGACATTTTTACGCTGCCCGCATCTCTGGCAGGCTTACCTGGCATGAGCGTACCAGCAGGTTTCGGTGAAGAGGGCATGCCTGTTGGCTTGCAACTCATTGGCAATTATTTCAAAGAAGCACAGTTGCTCAACGCCGCACATCGTTTGCAGCTAGCCACTGACTTCCACCTCCGTCAACCTGGAGGCGCAAAATGAGCACAAAACAAAAATCTCTCTTGTTCCAAGGCTACGAAGTGGTCATTGGCTTTGAAACGCACGCACAGCTTTCAACCCAAAGCAAAATTTTCAGCCGCGCACCCACAGCGTTTGGTGCAGAGCCCAACACGCAAGCTTGTGCGGTTGACTTGGCTTTGCCTGGCACGCTGCCCGTCATGAACAAAGGGGCGGTTGAGCGCGCTATTGAATTGGGCTTGGCGGTAGGCGCCCACATTGCTGAAGCCAGTATTTTTGCGCGCAAAAATTATTTCTATCCCGATCTGCCCAAGGGCTATCAAATCAGTCAATTTGAAATTCCCGTTGTGCAAGGCGGCGAGGTGTCTTTCTTTGTTGGTGACGAAAAGAAAACCGTTCGCTTGGTGCGTGCGCACTTGGAAGAAGATGCGGGCAAATCTTTGCACGAAGACTTCATTGGCCAAAGCGGCATTGACCTCAACCGCGCGGGCACACCGCTCTTAGAAATTGTGACCGAGCCCGACATTCGCTCTAGCGAAGAAGCCGTGGCCTACGCCAAAGAGTTGCACAAAATTGTGACTTGGATTGGCATTTGCGATGGCAACATGCAAGAGGGCAGTTTCCGTTGTGATGCCAACGTGTCGGTGCGCAAACCGGGGGATCCTTTGGGCACACGCCGCGAAATTAAAAACTTGAACAGTTTTAAGTTCATGCAGCAAGCCATCGACTTTGAAGTGCGCTGGCAAATTGAACAAATTGAAGACGGCTTCGAGATCCAACAGGCCACCGTATTGTTCGATCCAGACACGGGCGAAACACGCGCCATGCGCACCAAAGAAGATGCGGCAGATTACCGCTACTTCCCCGACCCCGATTTGCCGCCGCTTGTCATTGGTCGCGATTGGGTGGCCCGTGTGCAGTCTGAGATGACCGAGTTGCCACGTGTCATGGCTGCGCGTTTTGTGGCCGACTACGGACTGCCCGAGTACGATGCCACCACGCTCACGCAAAGCAAAGCCATGGCCGCTTATTTTGAAGCGGCTGCCAAGGCTTGTGGGCAAGCCAAGTTGGTCAGCAATTGGGTGATGGGCGAAGTGTCACGTCGCTTGAACGCCAGCGAAGTGGGCATTGAGAACGCACCAGTCAGTGCTGCACAACTGGCTGCCATGATTGCGCGCATTGCCGACAACACCATCAGCAACAGCGCCGCCAAACAAGTGTTTGATGCGCTGTGGACGGAAGGCGGCGAAGTGGATGCCATCATTGAGGCCAAAGGCCTGAAGCAGATGAACGACAGCGGCGCCTTGGAAGCCATCATTGACGAAGTATTGGCGGCCAACCCGAAGAACGTGGAAGAGTTCAGAGCTGGCAATGCCAAAGCTTTGAACGGCTTGGTGGGCCCCATCATGAAGGCCAGCAAAGGCAAGGCCAACCCGGCTCAGGTGAATGAGTTGTTGCTAAAAAAGTTACAGGGTTAAGCCAAGTATTGGAGAGGGATGAAGCTGGTACCGGGTGCCACGCCCGGTGCCAGTTTGCACCAACAAACCAGCTTCGAGCAGGGCTGTCAATTCGCGATAAGCTGTGGCGCGTGACACGCCGCAGAGGTTGACGTATTTCTCGGTACTCAAACCGCCACTGAATCCATCGGGCCCTGCATCGTAGAGTTTATTGATGGCTTTGTTTTGGGATGGTGTGAGGCTTGAATGATGTTCTCGCAAGCCTGCCCAAAAACGTGTTTTGTGCATGGCTGATTGCATTTGTTCCCAGCTGCTGTCAGCGGCCTTGTGAATGCAAGCGACGAACCATTGAACCCAGTGCGTGACGTCCATGTTGGCGCTGCTGGTTGCCGATTGAAGTTGTTCGTAATAGGCGCTCCTTGCATGCCAAATTTGTTGTGACAAGCTCCACAGGCGTTGTTCTGTTTGAAGATCTTGAGCCAAGGCCATCTCCACCAAGGCGCGGCCAATGCGGCCATTGCCATCTTCAAAGGGATGAATGGTTTCAAACCACAGGTGAGCCAACGCGGCACGAACCAAACCATCTTGTTTGCCCAGACTGCTGTTAAACCAATCGATGAAGAGTTCCATGTTGCGCTTGACATCTTTAGAAGCTGGCGCTTGGTAGTGCACAAGGTCGGGCTTGCCCATTCGAGGTGTGACGATTTGCATGGGCTCCGGATGTGTCCGATAAGCACCTGTCAGAATCTTTTGGGAGCCACTCCGGCCGGTTGGAAACAAAGCGGCTTGCCAGTCAAACAAAGTTTGGTGACTCAGCGCGCGATGACTATTTTGCAAGGCGCCTTGAAGTAGATTGAGTGTGGCCTCGGCGCGCGCGTCGCGTTTGTTTTTTTTTCCGTCAGCCAAACCCAAACGACGTGCGGCAGACGCTCTGACCGAGTTGAGTTGCAGTATTTCGCCTTCAATTTGAGCTGTTGCCAAAGCTTCATCTGACCAGCCCTGAAGTTGAAGCGCGACGAGGTCAGGCAATTGCAGGTGCGTCGCGAGTCCCATGGCTCTTCCCTGTGAAAAGCGTGTGGCCGCTATCGCGGGTTGAAGTGCAGCCAGGTCGACCTTGAAGTGAGGCCATTTGGAAGATTGCCAGAGGTACATAAAGCGCATCATAAGCTTTTACGCTTCAAATGTGAAGCGTAAAATGAAAATTTACGCTTCACTTGGCTGTCATTAGACGCCGTAACGATCCCGATAGGCCTGTACTTTCGGCAGGTGTTGGCCCATCTCGTTGCCGCTTTGTGTGGACAAATACGCCAGCAAATCAGACAGCTGCGCAATGCAGCACACGCTCATGCCCAGGGTGTTGCGTACATATTGCACAGCGCTGTGGGGGACGTCTTTGACCGTGCCACCCGCTTGTACTTCGGTGGCCATTTCTTGTCGGTCTAAAGCAATGGCAATGGCATGCGCAGTCGCACCGGCTTTTTTGATCAGCTCAATCGACTCGCGCGCGGCAGTGCCAGCGCTCATCACGTCATCCACAATGAGCACACGGCCTTTGAGCGGTGCACCCACCAAGGTACCGCCTTCGCCATGGTCTTTGGCTTCTTTGCGGTTGTAGGCAAAGGGCACGGTTTTGCCTAGGCGTGCGAGTTCAATTGACACAGCCGCACCCAGAGGAATGCCTTTGTAGGCGGGTCCAAAAATCATGTCAAATTCGATGCCGCTCGCCATCAAAGCTTTTGCATAGAATTGAGCGAGTTTTCCGAGTTTGGCGCCATCGTCAAACAGGCCTGCGTTGAAGAAATACGGGCTCATGCGGCCTGCTTTGGTTTTGAATTCACCAAACTTGAGCACACCCGCATCGACAGAAAATTGAACAAACTCTTGCGCCAAGGCCGCTGTGTCGGTTTGGGGTGTGTGTCCAGTCACCATGGGGAAATCCTTGTTTAAATTAAGCAGCTTGAATTTGAACGGCATCCGTTCTGCGGCCACCAAAGGGGTGGAGGCTTGGATTGCTCAAAACAATCCTGATTGTATTTGCGTGCAAGAGGTTAAAGCGCAAGCGCCCGATGTGGCGGGCAAATTTGAGACTTTGGCTGGGCTCAAGGGTCATTTTCACTTTGCTGAGAAAAAAGGCTACTCGGGTGTGGCGGTTTACACCAAGCACGAACCCAGCGAAGTGCTTGTGGGTATGGGTTGTGATGAGTTTGATGCTGAGGGTCGTTTTGTAGAGTTGCGATTTGATACACCCAAGCGCAAGCTGTCGGTGATCAGCACGTATTTTCCAAGTGGTTCTTCAGGTCCTGAAAGGCAAGAAGCCAAGTTTCGCTTCTTGGACCACATGGGCCCGCACCTCAAGTCTTTGGGTGCCCAGCGCGAATTCATTGTGTGCAGTGATGTGAATATCGCGCACCAACAAGCCGACTTGAAAAACTGGAAAGGCAACCTCAAGAACAGCGGTTTTTTGCCCGAGGAGCGTGCATGGATGACGCACATGACCACCGAAGGCCCCTTGGTGGATGTGTACCGCAGGCTGCATCCCGATACCACCGACGAGTGCTACACCTGGTGGAGCAACCGAGGACAAGCCTACGCCAAGAATGTGGGCTGGCGCTTGGACTATCACTTGGCTACTGCCGCATTGGCAGCAGGTGCACAAAAAGCTGAGATCTAAAAAGAAACGCGCTTCAGCGATCATGCGCCTTTGACCATCGATTACAACTGGACATTGTGAGCGCAGTTTGAGTTCTAAGCATTAAGTGCGCAGAACTTAATCGCGCAAATAGGTGAGCATTCGGCCTTTGTAGGCCGCCTCTGTTTGTGTGGCTGACATGATCAGTGTTTCTTCATTGAGCGAAAAACCTTGTGCGGCCATGTTGCGATGAAAGTGGGAGCGATTGCCTCGATTGGGATCAACCACCCAAACCTCCGCATGGTCTTCAATGTGCTCGTTGATGTAATGGGCCAGGTCGCCACGCTCATCGCGTTCGTAAAGAATGTCGCTGCCAATGATCAAGTCGAACTTGCTGCTTACAACAGGGTCTTGTTGTTGTGCAGCGTGTTCGCCCCATTGACCATGCTGGTAACTCATGGGGCTCAAGTTGTTGAGGCGCAAATTTTCTTTCAAAAACTCACCGGCCAGTGGGTGACAGTCTGATGCCGTGATATTGGCACCTCTGCGATGCCCAACCAAGCTTGCCAGCGCCAAGCCACAGCCCAGTTCAAGGATGCGTTCTTGTGCAATTACAGGCCGGGTGGCCAAGCGCTCTGCCAACTTTGAGCCTGAGGGCCAGAGCAAACCAAACAGCGACCAAAAAGCGGATGAAATGCCAAGGGCCTGTGCGGCACCTTCAGGGTCAAAAAATTGTTGCTTGTTGAGCAAAGAGCGAATGAGCAAATTGGGAACGCCTAGAACAGCGATGGACTCGTGCTTGATTTGATAGCCGTAAGCGCAGTTGGATGGAGGGTCGTTCAGACCCAGTGAGGGAGTTGATGTGTGATGTGGCAGATAAACAATCGGGCAAGCACGGGTTGTGCTTAATTCAACCCATCTTACGCTCAAGCCGGAAGCTCTGGCAAGCTGAAGTGCACATGCCTGTCTGCGCGGGCAATGGTTTCAGGGCGGTGGGCAATCACAATGCGCGTGAGCTTAAGCTGTGCCAGTGTGTTGGAAACGGCACTTTCATTTTGCATGTCCAAATGACTGGTGGCTTCGTCTAAGGCCAAAACGCTGGGCTGCGCATAGAGCGCACGCGCCAACAAAATACGCTGCTTTTGACCGCCACTGAGGCCCGTGCCCAACTCGCCAATGAGCGTTTGATAGCCCATGGGCATGCGTGTAATTTCTTTGTGAATTTCTGCCAATTGGGCACAGGCTTCAATTCTGGAAAGGTGAGGCGACATATCAAAGAAGGCGATGTTGTCGGCAATGCTGCCCGTGAGCAAGGCATCTTCTTGCATGACAACCCCAATTTTGCGGCGAACATTGGACATGCCCAATTGGCTGATGGGCACGCCCCCATACAAGACCATGCCCTGTGTTGGCGTGAGCAGGCCCAATAAAATTTTGAGTAAAGTGGTTTTGCCGCAGCCGCTGGCGCCCGAAATGGCCACATGCTCCCCCGCCTGAATGCAAAGGTCCATGTTGTAAAGCAGCCAAGGTTCGCCCTCGCTGTATCGAAATGACACCTTGCGAAGTTCAAGACTAGCCGGCAAGTGGGCCAAGTCGTGAAAAGGCAAGTTGCCTTGGGGTGTATCTTGTTCAGGCGGTGTGAGCACAATATCGGCCAGCCTGTCGCGGTGCAAATTGAGCATCTTGAATTCAATGCCTTGGTTGATGAGTGCACTGACACGACCCGTGAATTGAATTTTGTAACTGATGAAGGCCAGCAGCATGCCCACTGTGAAAACGCTTGTACTTTGATTGAGTGCTTGCGAAGGCAAAATGATTTTGGCACCTAGCCAAAAGACGCATAAATTTTCAAGGCCAAAAATAAGTGTTCGTGCCACATTGAAACCAATATTCAATTTGGCGGTTTGAAAATCACGGTTCATGACTTCCACCATCAGACTTTGCCATCGCGCGCGCCGTTCATTTTCTCTTGAAAACAATTTGAGGGGTGTCATGGCTCGAAGCGTTTCAATAAAGTGACTTTGCTCCTGACCTGACAAGACCAATCGCTCTGAGGCGGCGTGCCTGAACGGCGAATAACTGACCCAGCGCACCAGAGCATACAAGGCGCAAGCGGTGACAACCACCCAAGTGAGTGAGGGTGAGTAAATGAACATCATGACCAAGGCCGCAATGGCCATCAAGCCATCGAGCAGTGATTCGATAGCGGTTTGAGTGAGTGTTTTTTGAATGTCATGAACCGCGTTGAAGCGCGATGAGATATCGCCCAAGTGGCGCTTGCTAAACCAGTCGGCTGGTAATTTGACCAAGTGCGCAAACACATTGCCAAGCCATTGAACCGAAACGCTTTGGCTGAGCACCATGACCCACCAACTGCGCGCGTAGGACAGCGCCGATTGAATGAGGAGAATGATGGCAAAGCCGATGGCCAACACAGAAAGCAATTCGTGATCACCCGAGCTTAAGACATCGTCTACCACGACTTGGTTGAACATGGGCGTGAGGATGGCAAACAGCTCGAGGACCAATGCCAGAGCCAATATTTGGAGTGCCGATTTGCCAAAGCCTTGGAGCTTGCCGGTGAGCATGGAGAGTGGAAAAGCCTTGGGTGCTGGGATGGTTTTGAAGTCGGGTTGGGGTGTGAGCTCCAAAGCGATGCCCGTGAAATGCTGCGAAATTTCAGCGCGTGAGACCAGCCTTAAGCCCAATGCAGGATCGAGCAAGGTGATTTTGTTCCCTTTGATTTTTTGCAGGACCACAAAGTGATTCAAGTCCCAATGCAAGATGCATGGCAAGCGCAATTGGCTCAGCTCTTCCAACTCCAAGCGAACGGGGCGGGCATTGAATCCCAACACCAGGCTGTGATCGATGAGTTGCTTGAGGTTGGCGCCCTTGAGTGATTGTGAAAACTTGTGCCGCAAATCCATCAATTGCCAATGTTGACCATGGGCGTTGGCAATCATGCACAAACAAGCCAAGCCGCATTCAGACGCTTGCAATTGCAAAACAGGATTCAAGGGGAATTCATTTCTGATGTGTGAAAGAAGATGCCTGCGCACCGTTGGTGCGCAGGCAGTTGCAGGTCAGACTTATCGCGTGCACATGTTCCCGGAGAAGTCGCCCATGGGGTTGTAGGCATTGGGGTCTGGCTTTTCACGCGAAGAGGTGTCAATATCTAACAATCCAGCCGCCTCATACACGGCATACATGTTGGCGATGGCTTCACCTAGCTTGACTGCCCATCGATACGCAATATTTCCCCCCTCGACTTGGCCCAATTCTTCTATGTTTAAATTTCTCATTTTATTCTCCTGGTTGTGCTGAAAAAATCGTTTCAGCGGCGATATAAAAATCAAATGCAGACAAGACCAAAATCACGGTGGCATTCACTGATGAGTGAAGAATGCAGCTCAACAGATACGCCTTACCCTTGCCCATTTCCAACTTGTGCAAGTCGTACTGTTTTAAAAAAAAGTAGAAGAAGAAAAACAATGCAATGAGTCGGATGAAAATGGGGACTGGCAGATCGTCTGGCGTTGTGAAGTGAAGCAAGGCCATGAACAATGGCGCCACCACAAACAGCAAGCGCCTATTAAACAGTTTCTCGTGAATGGCGGCCGCCACAATCATGATGAAATTTTCAATAAGCGGTGCTACCAACATCATGAAAACCGCAATGGATACGAGCGACTTGGTTTCTTCGTCGTCTGGGCCACCATCTAAATTGCAAAGCACGGCAATCAAAGTGATGTGGATGGCTTGAATCAGATTGATGCCAACCAGCACGTCAATGAATCCATGCCGATTGAGGGGCAAGGCCCTGATACTTTGAATGAAGCTCATGACATTTTTTGACGTGCATGAATGGCCAAGAGGGGCTCAAAGACCCATTCCCAAATGCCACGCAAATCGTGAATGACGTCGGCTTCGAGTGTCATGCCTGGGCGCAAGGGCCGTGCCTCGCCAAAAGCCATGACATGCTGGGATGCTAATTCGACGTGGATTCTGTAGAGCGGCTCGTTGCTTTGCGTGGAAGCCATCAGGGCTGTGCCTTGTCCATGCGGCAAGTCCTGTGGCGCAATAGGGGTGCCGCTCACCTTCAGAACGCGACCTCTGGCCAGCCCAAACTTTTGATACGGATAGGCGGCCAAGCGAAGCCACACTTCTTGACCGGGTTGAATGAAGCCGGCGGTGCGAGTGGGCGCAAACAGAGCGGCAACCAAGGTGTGAGCCGATGGGCTAGCGAGCGGCACCATGCTGGCAATGGTTTGGCCATTCTGCGCCATGGCGCCTAGGCTTAAGTGAACGGTGCTAACTTGGCCTGCCTGCGGTGCAAGCACACTGCTGGTTTTGCGCGATTGAATTTCGGCTGTTTCTTGATCGAGGCTGGCCAGGCTGCGGTCGATTTGGAGCAGATCGATGGCCAACTGCCTTTGCAGGTGGGCCAAGTCGGCCTGCGCTAAGTTTTGCTCGCGTGCCAAAGCATTGCCGTTGCGCAGCGTATTTTCCAAGCGAGATTGCAGGTCTATGAGTTCTTCTTGTTTGCCTTGCGCTTGAATGTCGGAGACAAAACCTTGAGCCGCCATTTGCTCAAATCGGACAGAGGTTTTTTGCGCCAATTCAACCCGCCGCTTTGCCAAAGCGTGTTCTTGGGCTGCTTGTGCGGCTTCGAGTGTCAAAGAGCGAATGCGATCTGCCAAATGAGCTTCGCGCTGGTGGTTTTGAGCAACGCGCGAGCCGCGTTCAGCCAACAGCGTGCTGCGGCGTTGTGCCAAATGCGATGCCAGCAAACTTGCTGTGCTGCCTTCTATCGAGATTTTGTCGGTGTTGACTACAAATAAAACTTGTCCTTGTTCAACCCAGTCGCCTTCTTTGACGCGCTGTTCGAGCAGCACACCTGAAACGGCAGAACTCAACTCCACGGTACCCCATTGCGGCATGAGGACGCCAGGAATGCGAACCTTGCGAGCCACTTGGCCCCATGCTCCGTAAGCCAGCAAAGCACCTGCCAGCAGCAAAGCCATGCCAGCCACAACGCTGAAGCGCGGATGGTGTGCCAGGTGAATGGGACCCATCCAAGAGGCCTGCTTGGATTGGGTAACTTCTGTGCGGAAAAGTGGTGTGGTCATGTGAGAGTCAGTGAACAAGACCTCACAATACGAGTTTCAGAGGCAAACTTTGTTACATTGCCTTGCAAGCGAAACCCATTGAAATTCCAGCATGCTTCAGTACCAAACCATCCCTGTCACGCCGTTTCAACAAAATTGCTCTTTGGTTTGGGACGATCAAACCCAGCAAGCCGCAGTGATCGATCCTGGCGGTGACCTTGATTTGATCTTGGCCGAGGTTCAACAACGGGGTTTGAAACTCGAGCAAATTTGGCTCACCCATGCACACATCGATCATGCAGGCGGTACCGCTGTGTTGGCGCGCACTTTGAATTTACCCATCATAGGCCCGCACCCTGGTGATCAGTTTTGGATTGATCGCTTGTCTGATCAAGGCCGCATGTTTCAGTTTCCCGACGCAGAAATTTTCACACCCACCCGATGGCTTGCGGATGGCGATACCGTAACCTTGGGCTCACACACACTGAACGTGCGGCATTGCCCTGGACATACGCCAGGTCATGTGGTGTTTTACTCAGCTGAAATCAAACGTGCGTTTGTGGGCGATGTGCTGTTTGCCGGTAGCATTGGCCGCACTGACTTTCCGCAAGGCGACCACGACACCTTGATTGCCAGCATCACGCAGCGTTTGTGGCCCATGGGCGATGACACGGTGTTCATTCCTGGACATGGCCCCGAGAGTACCTTTGGTCGTGAGCGTCGCAGCAACCCTTATGTGGGTGGGACCTGAGCCTTCAAGGGCCCTTAACTCAATTGTGTTCAATTGAGTTCAATTGAACTCAATTGAGTGGTGCGGTACCACTACCCTGAATGGCTTGCGCATAAAGGTGCGCCACTTTGGGTAAGTTGGCTTCAAGTTCCTGAATGCGGTTGTTGCCGCTCGGGTGTGTCGACAAAAAAGCAGGTTGCCCTTTGCCGCCGCCAGTGGCACTCAGCATTTTTTTCCAAAGCTGGACACTGGCTTCAGGTTTAAAACCGGCGCGCGCTGCAATTTCAAGCCCGACCAAATCGGCTTCTGTTTCGTCGTCGCGGCCATACTTCAAGGTGAGCAATTGGGTGCCTAAGTTGGCCGCAACATCGCCCAGTTGGCCCAGGCCCAAGAGCTGTGAGGCCACCGACAAACCCATGCCTGTAGCTTTTGATTTGGCCAAGCGCTCACGCGAGTGCTCGCGCAAAGCATGCGCCATTTCGTGCCCCATGATCATGGCCACTTCATCATCGTTGAGCTTGAGTTGATCGAGGATGCCGGTGTAGAAAGCAATTTTTCCACCGGGCATGCACCAAGCATTGATTTGCTTGCTGTTAATCAGGTTGACTTCCCATCGCCACTTGCGCGAATCGGGGTTCCATTGGGCGGTGAACGGAATCAGTTTGGCGGCGATGGCGCGCAGGCGTCTGAGTGGTGGATAGTCGTCTGGGGCCAAGGCACCTTTGCTGTCGGCTTCTCCCAGGGTTTGTTGATATTGTTGCTTGGCTGATGCCTCCAGCGTTTCGGCTGGAATGAGCTTGCGAATACCAGAGGCTTTGCCCACGTCGACTTGTGCATGGGCAGTGCCGGCCAGCAATGCGCTGAAGCCCAAGCCGGCCCCGCCCAGTTGGTTCAAAAAAGCACGGCGAGAAGACCCCTCTGCTTCAGAAACTGAAGGCTCTAAGGGGTCAGGCCCGTTCAAATTTGAATAGCATCGCCAGCACATGCTTCAATCATAGTGCCGCACCCACAGATTTCAAGGCAAGGGACTCGCAAAATCCGCATACATGCTTGGATAATGTCGTTATGACAGAAAAGCCCATTTCAAATCAGCCCACTTTTTCTTGGCTTGCCTCTTGGCGCGTTTATTTAGAGCCTGCCAGCTTGCGCATGGTGTTTTTGGGTTTTGCGGCAGGCCTGCCTTTGCTGTTGGTGTTGGGTACTTTGAGCTTTCGTTTGCGTGAGGCTGGCATCGACCGCAGCACCATTGGCTACCTCAGTTGGGTGGGGCTGGCCTATGGTTTTAAGTGGGTTTGGGCGCCTTTGGTCGACCGCATGCCCATTCCTTGGCTCACGCGCTCTTTGGGCCGCAGACGCAGTTGGCTCTTGCTGGCGCAGGCCATGGTCATGCTGGGCTTGGTGGGCATGGCACTGAGCGATCCTTCACATACTTTAGGCCCTGTGGTTTGGTGTGCCTTGTTGGTGGCTTTTGGCTCTGCCACCCAAGACATTGCACTCGATGCTTTTCGCATTGAGTCAGCCGACCCCACACACCAAGCTGCGTTGGCGGCCAGTTATCAAACGGGTTATCGCTTGGCCATGATTTGGGCCGGTGCGGGTGTGTTGTGGGTGGCTGCATGGGTGCAGGGCGACAGTGGTAGTGGCTACATGCATGCTGCTTGGCAAACAGCTTATTTGGTGATGGCGGCTAGCATGTTCGTCGGTGTCATCACGGTGCTGCGATCGCGTGAGCCCAAGCCAGCCGAATTGCCGCCCGCAAAAAATGTGAAGGAATGGTTGAAAGGTGCTCTCATAGATCCCTTTGCCGATTTTGTGAAGCGCTACAAGTGGCAGGCAGCCTTGATATTGAGCTTGATTGCGGTGTATCGCATCAGCGATGTGGTGATGGGCATCATGGCCAACCCGTTTTATGTGGACATGGGCTTCACCAAAACAGAGGTGGCCAGCGTCACCAAACTCTATGGTGTGCTAATGACTCTTCTGGGTGCTTTTGTAGGTGGTGTCATGGCACTGCGCTGGGGGGTGATGCGCATTTTGTTGCTGGGCGCCGTGCTCAGTGCTTTAAGCAACTTGTTGTTTGCGTGGTTGGCCGGACATGGCCATGATGTCAATGCGCTGATCCTGGTGATATCGGCAGACAACCTGGCCAGTGGCATTGCCTCTGCTGCGTTCATTGCCTACTTGTCTTCCTTGACCAATATTCAATATTCGGCAACGCAATATGCGCTTTTGAGTTCCATGATGCTTTTATTGCCCAAGTTCATTGCCGGTTTCTCGGGTGATTTTGTCAATGCCCATGGCTATGCCGACTTCTTCAATGCCACGGCCCTGCTAGGTTTGCCAGTGCTGGTTTTGGTTGCGCTGGCAGCGCGTTATCAGACTGCTGAACCGTCCTCTTTTCAGCCTCCTACTGAGGACTGATTCAAGTGATTCACCGCGACCTGCCGGATAGAGGACGGTGCTTTTTAGGTGTTATTTAGACGCATGACCTCAAGTTGCGCCTCTTATACTTGAAGCCATGAAAATTACGCATTTGCTGTTGACGCATAGTTTTGCTGGCACCGAACGGTATGTGGTTGAACTTGCCAACGCACAAGCCCTGTCAGGCCATGAAGTAACAGTTATTTTGCACAAGCGAGCTGCGCAAGATCGACCCAACTCAATCGCTCATCGGTTTAACGAAAAGGTTCGGCAACTGTTTGTGGGAGGCCCCAGTTGGATTGCTTTTTGGTGGGCACGCCAAATCGTTCAAAAATTACAAATCGATGTGGCGCACGCCCATTTAAGTGGGGGGTGCAGAGCTATCCAGTCGCTGCGCGCACCTTTTTTGCGCGTTGCAACATTGCACATTCATTACAAACCGCAGCAGCATCGCGGCATGGACGGATTGATTGCCATCGCACCATGGCAAATGAAAGAGATTCCACCAGATCAATTGGCTTGTACAGAACAGATTAACAATTGGACGCAAGCTACAAAACCAGATGCCTCAGCACGCGAAAAAATACGTGCTGAACTCGGCATACCACCTGATACTTTTTTAATTGGCGCCTTGTGTCGCGCAGAAAAAAGCAAGGGCTTAGACGTTCTGATTGACGCCTACTTGACAAACCCGCCAGCTAATTCTCGCTTGGTGATTGTTGGGGGTGGACATGAATGGAAGGCCTTGAGAAAAAAAACACCCACCGAGATCCTGATGCCGGGTTTTGTGAATCGACCACAAGATTGGTTCAGCGCCTTTGATGGCTATGTGAGTGCAGCAAGGTATGAGCCATTTGGACTTGTTTTTTTAGAGGCCTTCGCTGCTGGTTTGCCTGTGCTGTCCACCGCCAGCGATGGGGCTCAAATGTTTCAAGCCCTGATCGGGCGGCCCTTGTTGAAGTGCGGAGACGCACAGTCAATGGCCGAAGGACTGCAGCAGTTTTTAAGAGAACGTCCCGCAAAACGCAGCTACGATCTCAGTGATTTCAATTATGAAAATCAGGTCAATCGGATCGAAGCTTTTTACAAAAAGCAATGGGCCCGTTAACCCTCAAATTCATCCAATGAAAAATTTACTTTGCAATAAATTCCCAAGCGATATGCGTGAATTTATTCTTGAGTTTGTAGTTCATGCGGCGAAATTGTTGACTCAGATTGAGTGGGACCAGTGGCGTCAATGCATCTTTGTGCACCACCCATTCAACTTTGCGCGCTTCAAATTGACCCGAGAATCCATACATCCTGCCTAAGGGGTTTGCACCCGTAAAGTAGAGATGTGTTTTCTCGGTCATGATGTTGACATGCGTCGGGTCTTGAAATGCTTCAAAAGCGGGATAGCAGGGAGTGAGAGCATACAAAATGCCCCCTGGTCGAAGTACGCGATGTATTTCGTTCATCAAATCAATGAACGGAAAGCGAGTTGACAATCCGTCCTGCGTGGGTAGAACGCGCGGCACATGCTCCAAGAAATCAAAAGCTGACAGCGAATCGAAGTAGTGATCTGGAAAAGGAATTGCTTGCAGCGTTAAATTGGCCTGGCGAATGGTAATTTGAGATGAATTTTCTGTGGGTGCAATGTCGACACCAAAGAGCTCATCCTGTTGGTAAGGGTTGCGAGGCACTGGGCCGCAGCCTAAATCTAAATGTCGTGTTCTTTGCATGGTGAAGCTTGGATTATTTCTTTGAATTCACAGATTGAAGGTAATGCGCAAGAATGGCAATGGCTTGACTCAGACGTGCAGACCATCGAATGGGAGCCTGCAAGGAGAAACAAAAGTAGATCCAAAATTCAGAAAAACTTGGTGTGGGCTTGGTTCGAAATTCATATTTTGCAAGTTTCAACCATTGCGTTGTAACGCCCATTTCATTTCGGTAAAAAGCCAACATCTTCTCGACACGCAAAGCGTAGCGTGCATTTTTGATTGGCGAATGACGGAACTCAAGCAGGGCATTGTTGGCATGCTCTCGGTGCATCACCAGCGGTTCTGCCAAATAGTATTTGTGAGCACCGAGGATGTCGCTGCCGTAGAAAAGACAATCGTCAGGGCGAGACTTCCATTCGGC
Organism: Limnohabitans sp. MMS-10A-178; assembly: GCF_003063375.1. Classification (GTDB taxonomy): domain Bacteria; phylum Pseudomonadota; class Gammaproteobacteria; order Burkholderiales; family Burkholderiaceae_C; genus Limnohabitans_A. The sequence continues at coordinate 379,090 of NZ_NERY01000001.1, forward strand.
AACTTGTTCCTTGGGCAATTGAAGAATTTGATTCAGCAGAGACCGCTTGAGTGTGTTGCCTGAAGTTGCAACACCTTGCCAGCGCTGAATGAAGGCGCCCATAAGAATGGACAAGCCAAGGTCGCGGCTTTTTTGGTGGCGCTTTCGATTCAATACGAGCCCTTCGGAGGCGCCAAACTTTTGCATGTTGCAATAGACGTAATCGAGACTGGGGCTGGCCTCGTAGATGGCCGCCATTTTTTCCAAATAATTTGAATTCCACAGATCATCTGAATCAAGCAGCGCCACGACATCACCATTCGCCTTTGCGCATCCTGTGATCCAGGCCGCCATTTGGCCCGAATTGGGCTGTGTCAAAACGCTCACTTTGGGATGCTTGTTAAAGGCCTGCGTCAGACGCGCCACGGATTCGTCTTGAGAACCGTCGTCCACCACGATCACTTCGAGGGGCGGATAAGTTTGTGACAAAGCAGATAGCACAGCCTCAACGACATAGTCTTGGTAGTTGTAACTGCTGATGAGAACGGAGATGCTGGGCTTGTTCATTTCAATCAGTTTGATATTTAGACGGACTGAAAAAAGCTTTGGCTTTCAAGCCCCAAAAATGCTTCAATGCAAAACGAAAGAAAGACTTCTTTTTGTTGATGTAAAGCAAATCATTCGCACGAAGGCGCAAATGACGAATCAACTCAAACGACAGCCATTGCTTTGATTGTGCTTGGTACAAGTTGGACAATGTTTGCAAGTAGGCTTGATCCTGACTGGGCACGCTGGCTAAGTATGAAAACCAGTTGCAGCGCTCTTTGAACAAGTCAGCCCGATTGCCCGCCTCTACCCGATTGACTTGTCGAGAGACGTCGGTTTGACCACCAGCATGTTGGCGATATTGAACCAGTGCTTCGTCGACATATTTAATGTCGCCCACAGTGGCTGCCCAAAACGCTAACCACCAATCGTGAAATTTAATGGGCGGTATGGGCAGGGCTTGTTCCAAGAGGGTGCGTTTGAAAAGCATCGCATGACCAGAGATGCAATTCCAGAATGCAAAGACGGCGGGTTGATGGCCTTGGTACATGTGAAGCCGATCAGAAATTCGCATGTTCATAGGTGATCCATCGGCATTTATGAGTTGGGAGTCACAATAGGCCATCACGTGGTCGCCCAGCTGATGTTCTAATCGCATCAACTTGTCAGGATGCCAAATGTCATCTTGGTCGCAGGGAGCAATCAATTCGCCTTGACACAAACTCAAGGCGCGGCTGAAGTTTTGGTTAATGCCTAAATTTTGAGCATTTTTGTAAATGCGAATTCGGTGATCTTTTTGTCCGCGTTCTTCGGCAATGGCAAGGGTTCCATCTGTCGAGCAATCGTCCACAATCACGAGCTCTAAATTTTTCCAAGTTTGATTCAAGATGGAATCAATTTGCGCCGCTAAGAATCGTTCACCGTTGTAAGTACACATGGCAATCGAAATTAACGGTTGCCCAGTGTTTGAAAACATGGCTTAGTGGGTCAATTTTCGTTCAGTGCGATGAGCCGACTGTTTCGCCCGGTTTCAGCTGGTACACCGTGCCGCAGTAGGGGCACTTGGCATGACCTTCGCGGGCCACATCCAAGTAAACCTTAGGGTGGTTGTTCCAGACTTTCATGTCAGCCTTGGGGCTGGGGCAAAAGACACCACCTTGTGGGTTTAAGTCTTTCGCCAGAAGTTCAATAGCTTGGCTCATGAACAGGGTCCTTTTTGAATTAAACGCGCGTCAACCAGTGAGCGTATTTGGGATTCTTACCGTTCACGATGTCAAAGAAGCCAGTCTGAATTTTTTCAGTGATAGGGCCGCGGCTGCCAGCGCCAATTTCGATGCGATCGAGTTCGCGAATGGGCGTGACTTCGGCTGCCGTGCCAGTGAAGAAGGCTTCGTCGCAGATGTAAATTTCATCGCGTGTGATGCGCTTTTGCACAATCTCAAGCCCCAAATCTTTGGCGATGTGGAAAACGGTGTTGCGCGTGATGCCATTCAATGCACCGGCCGACAAGTCGGGGGTATAGATCACGCCATCTTTAATTACAAAAATATTTTCGCCAGCACCTTCGGACACAAAGCCAGAGGTGTCGAGCAACAAGGCTTCGTCGTAGCCCTCATCGACAGCTTCCATATTGGCCAAAATGGAGTTGGTGTAGTTGCTCACCGCTTTGGCCTGGGTCATGGTGATGTTCACATGGTGGCGCGTGAAGCTGGAGGTTTTGACGCGGATGCCGCGCTTCAAGCCCTCTTCGCCCAAGTAAGCGCCCCAAGTCCATGCAGCCACCATGAGGTGGATGGTGTTACCTTTGGGGCTGACACCCAACTTTTCGGATCCAATCCAAGTCAGAGGACGGATGTAGCCGCTTTCCAAATTATTTGCTTTCACCACGGCTTTTTGCGCTTCGCACACTTCCTCTTTGGTGAAGGGCAACTTCATGCGCAAAATTTTGGCGCTGTTGAAAAGTCGGTCGGTGTGCTCTTGCAAGCGGAAAATGGCGGTGCCATCGACAGTTTTGTAAGCACGCACGCCTTCAAAGGCGCCGCAGCCGTAATGCAAAGTGTGAGTCAAGACGTGGATCTTGGCGTCGCGCCATTCGACCATCTTGCCGTCCATCCAAATTTTGCCGTCACGGTCTTCCATCGAGGGTGTTGCGGTGCTCATTGTTTTGTCCTTTGTTGCCAGTTTCGCAAAGCGTTCATTTTACGAGCCTTATGGGGGTCTTTTGCTCGACTTCTATTCGACTTTTTCTCGACTTTTTTCAGTTCTTAAAGAGAAGCTACAGATTCTTCAGCTTCTTCTTGCAAAGGCCGCGTCATCTCCCATCCCTGTAGCTTGCCAGCTTTGAATGTGCAGACGACAAAAGAGTCTCCAGGGTCGGTCCACTTGAAAATTTCAGGCTGCGCGTTTTCTTCAGAAAGTCGCACGCCCAAAGACTTGGTCATGGCAATCACGTGCATCAGATTGACGCCTTTTTTCAACTTGACATTGAGCATGACGGCACTGTCGACATGCCCAACAGGCCGATTGGCGGCTCGGCTCAAGACGGTCACCATGCGGGTGAAATGCAACAAAATCCACATCACCACAGCGCCTGTGGCCACAGCCACTCCTGGCCACTTGTATTCATGCCAGGCCGCAGCAACAAAGACAATTACCCCAATCGGGATCAGTATTCTGGAAAAGTTCATGGCCGGATCTTAAAGTCCCCGAACGCAGTTCATAGCGTCTTCGATGCGGTCAACCGGATAAATGTTGAGGCCTTCAAAGTTCTTGTCGTTCTTTTTGGGCGCATTGGCTTTGGGCACCACGGCCACGGTAAAACCCAACTTGGCAGCTTCTTTGAGGCGCTCTTGGCCGCGCGGCGCCGGCCTCACTTCACCCGCCAAACCTACCTCACCAAAGGCAATAAAACCCTTGGGCAAAGGCTTGCCCCTAAGTGATGAAGTGATTGCTAACATTACTGCCAAGTCAGCTGCTGGCTCACTTATTCGAACGCCGCCTACTGCATTGACAAACACATCTTGATCCATGCAGGCCACCCCAGCGTGCCGGTGCAAAACCGCCAAGAGCATGGCCAATCGGTCTCTTTCAAGGCCCACTGACAGCCTGCGCGGGCTGGGGCCGCCGCTGTCGACCAGGGCTTGAATTTCGACCAAAAGGGGCCGCGTGCCTTCCAAGGTGACCATGACACAACTGCCCGCCACCGGCTCTGCATGCTGCGACAAAAAGATGGCGCTGGGGTTTGAAACACCCTTCAGGCCTTTTTCGGTCATGGCAAAAACGCCAATTTCATTGACCGCGCCAAAGCGGTTTTTGATAGCCCGAATGAGGCGAAAGCTGCTGTGGGTGTCGCCCTCAAAGTACAAAACGGTGTCGACCATGTGCTCCAAAACACGTGGCCCCGCCAAGGCGCCCTCTTTGGTCACGTGGCCTACCAAGACGATGGCTGTGCCCGTGGCTTTGGCGGCGCGGGTGAGGTGAGCGGCGCACTCTCGAACTTGAGCCACCGAGCCAGGCGCAGAGGTGAGTTGGTCGGAGTAAACCGTTTGGATGGAATCGATGACCGCAATGTGCGGACGCTCAGTTTGAAGCGTTGCCAGAATTTTTTCGAGTTGAATTTCGGCCAGCACTTGAACTTGGCTGTGGTCTAGCCCAAGCCGTCTGGAGCGCAGTGCCACTTGGGCGCCGCTTTCCTCACCGGTGACATACAGGGTGTTCATGCCTTTGCGTTGCAGGGCATCAAGCGCTTGCAACAGCAAGGTGGATTTGCCAATACCGGGGTCGCCGCCAATCAACACCACACCGCCTTCCACCACGCCGCCGCCTAAAGCCCGGTCGAGCTCTTCAATGCCGGTGGGGCTGCGGTCGACGTCGGTGGCTTCGATGTCACCCAGTTTGGTGAGCTCTGAGGTTTTGGCCAGCGCTTGAAATTGGCTGGTGTATCTGTTTTTGGCGCTGCCGCCAGCATCAAGAGTGCTTTCGATGAGGGTGTTCCAGGCACCGCAAGCAGGGCATTTGCCCAACCAGCGTGGCGTGGTGCCACCGCAATCGGAGCAAGTGAAAATGGTTTTGTCTTTGGCCATGTCGCAAGCCTAACACTCTGAAGCTGACAAATGTGCAAGGGCCGCTGTCATGCCCAAGCTTGCAAGAGTTTGTGCGCGATGTCGGAGGCAGGCAAAGCTTCGCAGTCGGAGGCATTTTGACCTGACCACAAGGGCGAATAATCGCTCTGGCCTTTGGCTTCAGCTGCTGCTCGCAAAGGCGCGACCGCTGCGGTAGCCAAGGGAAACGCGGGGGCCTGAGGGTTGAGGGGGCCAAGGTCGCGCATAAATTGATTGACTATGCCGCGCGCGGGTCTGCCGCTAAAAAGGTTGGTTAAGGCGGTGTGCTTTGCAGCGTCGGACATCAGGGCTTGGCGGTGCAAGTCGCTGGTGCTGGCTTCGTGGCTGGTTAAAAATGCGGTGCCCACTTGAACTGCGCTGGCGCCCAATATTTTGGCGGCACTCACCGCCGCTGCATTTGAAATGCCACCTGCGGCAATCACGGGCAATTGCACGGTTTTTTTAATTTGGGGAAGCAAAGCCAAGGTCCCTAATTGGGTGCTCAGGTCTTCTGTGAGAAACATCCCGCGATGACCGCCCGCTTCGAGGCCTTGCGCAATGACGGCATCAACGCCGTGTTGCTCTAGCCACTGCGCTTCTTGCACGGTGGTGGCAGAAGACCAAATTTGGATGCCCCAAGCCTTGAGTTGCTTGACCCATTCGGCTTTGGGCAGGCCAAAGTGAAAGCTGACGATGGCAGGTTTGATTTGGCCTAGCAACTTCAAACTCTCTTCGCTAAAGGGCGCGCGACCTGGTCCGGAGGCCACAGTGGCAGCGTCAATGCCGTGCGCTGCATAAGCCGAAGCGAGCTTCAAACGCCAGGCGCTTTCTGTTTCGGCTTGCGGGGCCGGTGGTGTGTGGCAGAAAAAATTGACATTGACTGGCAACAAGCCCCCCCAGGCCGCTGAATTGCGAGTTGCAGTGGCATTGCTCGCGACGTTTTGAATCGCATCGCTGAAAGCGTTCAGCTCGTGTTGCAGTTGCTCGATGCTGAGCATGGCGGCTGGAATGCTGCCGATACCGCCTGCTTTGAAGACGGCCGCCGCCAGTCGGTGATTTTGAGAACCAGCCATGGGCGCTTGAATCAGGCGGAGCGAGTGGGTGTCAAAAAATGAAGTGCGCATCAAGCAATTATTCCCGCAGCGCGGGCCCATGAGGAGAGCCATTTCGGAATTTTTTGGCAGAAATGGGGTTAACCCGATTTGGCATTGTTTAGAAATTCATTTAACATGTTAAATAAATTCAAAACCCATGAAACAACAAGCCTTTGTCCACCGCAATTTGCCTCGTTTGCTGCTCCAAGCACGTGAGGCGGTGATGGCGCACACCCGCCCCAGCTTGCGCGAGCATGGCTTGTCCGACCAACAATGGCGAGTTTTGCGTGTGTTGGGCGAGCATGCGCATTGCACCGAGGGCGTGGAGACCGGGCGCGTCGCCAAAGAGGCTTTTTTATTGGGGCCAAGTTTGACGGGCGTTTTAACGCGCATGGAACGGGCCGGCCTCATTGCGCGAAGCCGCTGCGCTCAAGATGCGCGCAGAACGGTGGTGCGTGCCACCCCATTGGGCTTGTCCAAAGTGGTTCAGTTGTCGCAAGCCATTGAGGCGCACTATGAATGGATGGAAAGCGAATTGGGAAAACAAAAATTGGCCCAGTTGTACCAATTGTTGGATACGGTCATTCAGTTGGAAACCGCCCCCATGGATCAGATGGATCAAATGGATGAAAAGGGTGAGCAAGTTCAGCCAGTGGCAGAAATGGAATAAATCAAGATGACTCAAAACGTTTCAAGTCCCCAAGGCTATTGGCCGCAAGGTACGGTGTATGGTGCGCTGCTCAACTTCCAGCAAGAGTGGCAAATCAAGGCGCCCCAAATGCCAGACGCGCCTTACAAAGGCGCGCCCAAAGCGCCCGTGCTTTTCATCAAAACGGCCAACACCTTCACGCCATCTGGGGGCCGCATTGCGCTGCCATCGACAGTGGCCGAAGTTGATATTGGTGCCAACTTGGCTTGGATCTTTGGCCCCGATGCTCAGCCTGTGGCGTGTGTGTTGGTCAATGACGTGTCGATTCCGCATGAGAGTTATTACAGGCCGCCTGTGAAGTTCAAATGTATCGATGGATTCTTGGGCGTGGGCGCAACAGCCCAAAGCATTGAGCAGGTCAGCACAGATGCGGTGGTATTGACGGTGAAGTTGAACGGGCAGCTTGTTCAGCAACTGAATTACGCAGACACCGTGCGCAAATCGCAAGCCTTGTTGGCCGACATTTCAGAATTCATGACTTTTCAAGAAGGCGATGTGTTGTTGCTTGGCAGTGATTGTTTGCCGGATGGCAAAAGGCCCCGCGCCAAAGCAGGCGATGTGGTCGAAATTTCAGCCGATGGTTTCGAGACCTTGGTGAATTCATTTGCAGGAGGTGCTGTATGAAGCACGCACGCATTGCATGGGCAGGCGCCATTCACGAAGCGGTGGAATCGGATGGCGAGTTGTTGCTCACGCGCAGTCCATGGTCTGGCAAGCGCTTGAAGTTTGACGAGGTGGTGTGGTTGCCACCACTGGCGCCTGTGGCGCAAGCCAGAACCATTTTGGCTTTGGGGCTGAACTACGCGGACCATGCCAAAGAATTGGCCTTCAAAGCGCCGGAAGAACCCTTGGTGTTTGTCAAAGGTGAGGCCTCGCTCATTGGCCACAAGGCCCTTACACGCAGACCGCAAGGCGTGACTTACATGCACTATGAATGTGAGTTGGCCGTGGTGATAGGGCGCACAGCCAAGCATGTGAAAAAAGAAAACGCTTTGGATTATGTGTGCGGCTACACCGTGGCCAACGACTACGCCATTCGCGACTATTTGGAAAATTGGTATCGGCCCAACTTTCGCGTGAAGAACCGCGACACTTGCACGCCCATAGGACCTTGGCTGGTGGACGCCAAAGACATTCACGATGCCTATGGCAACCCCATGAACTTGAGTTTGCAAACCACGGTGAATGGCAAGGTAACGCAGAGCGGCCACACACGCGACATGATTTTTGATGTGCCCACCTTGATCGAGTATTTCAGCGCCTTCATGACCCTGCAGCCCGGCGATTTGATTCTGACAGGCACACCCGATGGTGTGGTCAATTGTGAGGTGGGTGATGTGATTGTCACCAGCATTGAAGGTGTGGGCGATTTGATCAACACCTTGGGTGAATAGCCTTAATGCTCGGGTCATTGAACCCAGCATCAGAAAAAAACATCCGAACAAAACAGGAATAGAAATGCGCATTGACCATTTGATTGACGGCCAAAAAGTGGCCAGCTCACAAACCTTTGAAACCATTGACCCGGCCACGCAAGAAGTCTTGGCCGAGGTGTCGTCGGGCGGTAAGCTTGAAGCCAATCAAGCCGTGGCAGCTGCCAAAGCGGCCTTTCCAAAATGGGCAGCCACCCCAGCCACCGAGCGCGCCAAGATCATGCGAGAGTTGGGCGAACTCATTGCCAAGCATGTGCCAGACATTGCCGAAACAGAAACCCGCGATTGTGGCCAAACCATTTCGCAAACAGGCAAGCAGTTGGTACCCCGGGCCGCCGACAATTTTTCTTACTTTGCAGAAATGTGCACGCGGGTAGATGGTCATACCTATCCCACACCCACGCACCTGAACTACACCTTGTTTCACCCAGTGGGTGTGTGTGCCTTGATCAGCCCCTGGAACGTGCCCTTCATGACAGCCACCTGGAAAGTGGCGCCTTGCTTGGCCTTTGGCAACACAGCGGTGTTGAAAATGAGCGAGTTGTCGCCCATGTCGGCAGCTCGATTGGGTGAGTTGGCATTGGAAGCGGGTGTGCCACCTGGCGTGTTGAATTTGGTCCATGGGTATGGCCGCGATGCTGGCGAGCCCTTGGTGTCACACCCCGATGTGCGGGCCATTTCGTTCACAGGCTCTACCGCTACTGGCAACCGCATTGTGCAAAGCGCAGGCCTTAAAAAGTTCAGCATGGAGTTGGGCGGCAAATCACCCTTTGTGATTTTTGAAGACGCTGACTTGCCCCGCGCATTGGACGCAGCCGTGTTCATGATTTTCAGCAACAACGGCGAGCGCTGCACGGCAGGCAGCCGCATCTTGGTACAGCAAAGTATTTATGCCGACTTTGTGCAGAAATTCACGGAGCGCGCCAAACGTATTTCTGTGGGCGATCCACTGGACGAGAACACCATCGTGGGCCCCATGATCAGCCAAGCGCATTTGGCCAAAGTTAAAAGCTATATCGAGCTCGGCCCCAAAGAAGGTGCCACGCTTTTGTGTGGCGGTTTGGACAGACCTTCTTATGCGCCTGAACTATCAGACCGTGTGAAGAAAGGCAACTTCGTTTGGCCCACTGTGTTTGCCGATGTCGACAACCGCATGAAAATTGCACAAGAAGAAATTTTTGGTCCAGTGGCTTGCTTGATTCCTTTCCGCGATGAAGCGCACGCCATTGAGTTGGCCAACGACATTCAGTATGGTTTGTCCAGTTATGTGTGGACAGAAAACATTGGCCGTGCGCATCGCGTGGCAGCATCGGTTGAAGCTGGCATGTGTTTTGTCAACAGCCAAAACGTGCGCGATTTGCGCCAACCTTTTGGTGGCACCAAAGCCAGCGGCACAGGCCGTGAAGGTGGCACTTGGAGTTACGAAGTTTTTTGCGAACCTAAAAATGTGGCCGTGTCGATGGGCTCACACCACATTCCACATTGGGGAGTATGAGCATGGGACAAGTTTCACTCGCGGCCAAAATCACGCATGTGCCGTCCATGTATTTGAGCGAGCTGGACGGTCCTCAAAAAGGCACGCGCCAAGCGGCCATTGATGGCCATCACGAAATTGACAGGCGCTGCCGTGCCTTGGGTGTAGACACCATCGTGGTCTTTGACACGCACTGGTTGGTGAACTCTGCCTATCACTTGAACAACGCGGTTCATTTCAAAGGCAACTACACCAGCAATGAATTGCCGCACTTCATCAGCAACATGCCCTATGAATACGACGGCAATCCTAAGCTGGGTCACATTTTGGCCAAAGCCTGCAATGAAGCGGGCGTGACCACCTTGGCCCATGAGCACACCAGCTTGGCCTTGGAATATGGCACCTTGGTGCCCATGCGCTACATGAATGCCGACAGGCACTACAAAGTGATTTCGGTGTCTGCTTTGTGCATGGTCCATTCCTTGTCTGAAAGCGCGCAACTGGGTTGGGCCATGCGCCAAGCGGTAGAGCAACATTACGACGGCAATGTGGCCTTTTTTGCCAGTGGCTCTTTGTCGCACCGCTTTGCCCAAAATGGTTTGGCGCCTGAATACGCCAACAAAATGTGGAGTCCGTTTTTAGAGCAACTTGACCACAGCGTGGTTGAAATGTGGCAACGTGGCGATTGGAAAACTTTCTGCGCCATGCTACCTGAGTATGCGGCCAAGGGCCATGGCGAAGGCTTCATGCACGACACCGCCATGTTGCTCGGTGTCTTGGGCTGGGATCGGTATCAAGGCCAAGCCGAAGTGGTCACGCCTTATTTTCCAAGCTCGGGCACGGGGCAAATCAATGTGGTGTTTCCGGTCACACCTGTCAATGACGAAACAGGCCATTCATTGCATACGCTCAACCTCCAAAGCCTGAAAGACCCCGCAGCGGTTTACGCTGCAGGCGCTAGCCGTTTGTGATTTATTTTTGAAAGTTATCAGATGCCTCATTTGGTCATTCTTTACACCGGTCAGTTGGATGCCGAAACCAATATGAAAGTGTTGTGCCGTGATTTGGCCGACGCCATGTTGAGCGTGGTCGATGAAGCGGGCAAACAAGTATTTCCCACTGGCGGTACTCGTGTGTTGGCTTACCCCGCGCCGCACTACGCGGTGGCCGATGGCGGTGCGGGCGGACGAAAGGCGGCCATGTTTGACAACAACCCGCATGGGGGCTCTGAAGACTACGCCTTTGTCTATTTGAATGTTCGCATGGGCAAGGGACGCAGTGCGGCCACACACAAACGTGCGGGTGAAATTTTGGTGGAGGTCACGCATAAACACTTCGCTGAATTGTTTGCCAAACGCCACATTGGCATCACTTTGCAAATTGACGAGGGCCCTGAAGTGTTTGACAACAAACACAGCAACCTTCATCCTTTGTTTGCAGCGCTTTAAGCCTTTGAAAAGAAATCCATGTTTGATTCAGACCGCATTGCACAGTTGGCCGCAGAGTTGCAGCAATCACAGAAAACACGCCTGCAGGTCGAGCACTTTTCCAAGCGCTTTCCAGGCATGACCATTGAGGATGGTTATCGTGTGAGCCGAGCCTGGGTGGCGCTTCAATTGGCAGAAGGTCGCCAAATCATTGGGCACAAAATTGGCCTCACGTCGCGTGCCATGCAACAGGCCAGTCAAATTGACGAACCCGACTACGGCACTCTGCTCGACAACATGCTGTACACCTGCACGCCAGGCAAAGTTCTTGACATTGCCTTCACCGATTTTGTAGTGCCGCGCGTTGAAGTTGAATTGGCATTCGTTTTGAAAAAAGATCTTCACGGCCCCAACGTGACGTTGCAAGAAGTATTGGCTGCCACGGAGTACGTCACGCCTGCCATCGAAATCATCGATTCACGCATCGAACAATTTGACCGCCACACCAAAGTGATGCGCAAAGTCTTCGACACCATCAGCGACAACGCGGCCAATGCCGGCATTGTGGTGGGCGCCGAAAAAGTCGACCCCCTCGCTACCAATTTGCCTTGGTGCGGCGCCATTTTGAAATTGAATGGCGTGGTGGAGGAAACCGGCTTGGCGGCAGGTGTCCAAGGCCACCCTGCGGTGGGCATTGCTTGGCTTGCCAACAAGTTGGCTCCTTGGGGTGAGCATTTGAAAGCGGGCCAAATTGTGTTGGCCGGCTCCTTTACCAAACCAGTTCCAGCCAAAGTGGGCGACGTGTTCGAAGCCGACTATGGCGCTTTAGGTTGTTTGCACTTTAAATTCATTTGAAAGAGACATCATGAAAACTCCTGTTAATCGTTTCAAACAAGCCCTTGCTGAAAAGCGCCCCCAAATTGGCTTGTGGCTGGGCTTGGCCAGCAGCTACAGCGCCGAGATGTGCGCCATGGCAGGCTTTGATTGGTTGCTGATTGATGGCGAGCATGCGCCCAACAATTTGCAAACCATTCAGCAACAACTTCAAACCATTGCAGCCTATCCTGTCAACAACGCCGTAGCGCGTGTGCCTGTGGGCGATACTGCCTTGATCAAACAGTATTTGGATTTGGGTGCCGAAACTTTGCTCATCCCCATGATCGATACAGCCGAGCAAGCGGCGCAATGTGTTCAAGCAATGCGCTATCCGCAAGACGATGGCAAGGGTGGTGTGCGCGGAATGGGTGGCGCGCGCGCCTCACGCTGGGGCATGTTTCCCAACTACACCAAAGAAGCCAATGAACGAGTTTGCTTGTTGGTGCAAGCCGAAACGCGCGAAGCCTTGAAAAATTTAGAAGCCATTGCCAACACGCCCGGTGTGGATGGTGTGTTCATTGGCCCTGCCGATTTGTCGGCGTCTTTGGGCCATGTGGGCGACCCCAACCATCCTGAAGTGCAAGACGCCATTGAAAAGGCCATTGCGCGCATTTTGAAAGCAGGCAAAGCACCAGGTATTTTGACCTCTGACGTAGCCCAAGCCAAACACTACTTAGAGCTAGGCGCTTTGTTTGTAGCGGTGGGTCTTGACACTCAAATCTTGGTTCGCCACACATCTGCTTTGGTGCGTCAATTCAAACCTGATGCAGGCATTGCTTTACCCACAAGCGGCCAGGTGTATTGATCATGTTGACGCACCAACTTCCGCCGTCTCGATCTTTGCAACACGAAGTGCACCCCAAGGAGTGGGAGGCGCGCGTGCAATTGGCTGCCTGCTACCGAGTTTTTGCCTTTTTAGGCTGGACTGAAATGATCTACAACCACATCACCTTGCGCTTGCCGGAAGAAGTGAGTGGTGCCGAAAAACATTTTTTGATCAACCCATTTGGATTGCACTACAGCGAAGTCACGGCCAGCAATTTGGTGAAAACTGATTTGAAAGGCAAGCCGCTAGACGGCTCGCCTTACCCAGTCAATCCTGCTGGATTTACGGTGCATGCTGCTTTGCATGACAACCTGCCTGGCGCACATTGCGTGATGCACACCCACACCACCGCAGGTGTGTCAGTGGCTTGTTTGAAAGAGGGTTTGCAACAAACTAATTTTTACACGGCGCAATTGCACAACATGATTGCCTACCATGACTTCGAAGGCATCACCATTCATTCTGAAGAGGCCCCCCGCTTGCTCAAAAGCATTGGCAATAAACAAGCCGTGATTTTGCGCAACCATGGCTTGCTGTCTTGGGGCGCCACCTTGCCTCAAACTTTTGCCATTCTTTGGACATTGCAACGAGCATGTGAAATTCAATTGGCCACCTTCAGCATGGGCGGCCCGTCCCAAGTGATTCCGGTTAGCGAAGAAGTGGCTGCAAAGTGCACCCGCGATGCACTGCAGTTCAACCCCAACCATGGCGCCGGCACCGATGTGCTGGATGCGCTGATTCGACAGGTAGACCGACAGTTGCGCAAACCCGAAGAAAGTTATCGTTTATGAAAGTTTGCATCTACGGCGCAGGCGCGATTGGCGGATGGATTGGCGCACACTTGGCGCAAATTGGCCACGAGATCAGCGTGGTGGCGCGCGGCGCAACATTGCAAGCTTTGAAAAAAGACGGACTGCAATGCATTCAAACGCAGCCCAGTTTGATCACCCTCAAAGCCCAAGTCAAAGCATCGGACCAAGCTGCTGATATGGGCCCGCAGGATGTGGTCATCGTGTCGGTCAAGGCGCCTGGCATGTTGGACGTTGCTCGCAACATGGCGCCACTGCTGGCGCCTCATACCATGGTCATGACGGCCATGAACGGTGTGCCTTGGTGGTTCTTCAATGGATTTGGTGGCGCACTTAAGGGCACGCGTTTGAACACCATCGATCCTGAAGGGCACATTGACCACGCCATTCCTGCCCACCATGTGGTGGGTTGCGTGGTGCACGCCAGTTGCTCCTTAGATGCACCAGGCGTGGTGCGCCACCATTTTGGCCAAGGCCTTATTTTGGGCGAACCTGCCCAACAGGGCGAGCAGGTGGCTGAGCGTGTGCAAGAGCTGGTGGCACATTTGCAAACCGCTGGATTCAACGCCAGTGCATCGGCTCAAATTCAAAAAGATGTTTGGTACAAGCTGTGGGGCAACATGACGGTCAACCCTATCAGTGCCTTCACAGGCGCCACCACCGATTTGATCATGCAAGACGATTTGGTGCGCAACTTTGTTTCTCAAATCATGCTGGAAGCCAAAGTCATTGGTGAGAAGATTGGTATACCGATTGCACAAACACCAGAAGACAGACATGCGGTCACTCGCAAATTGGGCGCCTTCAAAACATCCATGTTGCAAGATGTCGAAGCGGGCAAAGCGGTTGAACTCGATGCTTTGGTCAGTGTGGTGCGGGAGTTGGGCCAACTCACCCAAGTCAGTACCCCTTACACCGATGCGCTGTTGGGCTTGAGTCGCCTGCATGCCAGAGTGCACGGGCTCTACCCTGCACAATGATGGCATGACCGAACAATCAAAATCGCTGTCCAGCACCGCCTTCGCCACCTTGCTGCTCATCGCCTTCATGATGGGCGCGAACCATGTGGCGGCGCGCTTTGCTTTCAACGATGGTGTCGATGTTGTCACGGCGGTCACCTTTCGCAGCGTGCTCACCGCCATCGTGGTAGGTTTGATTTTGTGGCAGCAAAAAGTCCAAATTCAAGTAACTGCGCACCACAAAAAATACATGCTCATCATTGGCGCGCTGATTGCCGTTCAAAGTGTGTGCTTGTACTCTTCGGTGGCCAGACTGCCTGTGGCCTTGGCTTTGCTGGCTTTCAATACCTACCCATTGTCGACAGCCTTTTGGGCAAGGGTGCTTTATGGCCATCAACCAGAGAAAGCGGTGCTTTGGAGCATGCCCATTTTGTTGTTGGGCTTGGCCCTGGCTTTGGATGTGATGGGTGCAGCGTCTGGTTTAGGCGCGGCCGAGCACTGGTCACAAATTGGCAGTGGTGTGGCATTTGCATTGGCCGCTTCTGCCACCTTTGGCTTGGCGCTGGTCTACACCCAACATGAAACCACTGGCTTAGATGGTCGCTTGCGCACCTTTTCTTCGATGTCCATTGTGGGTGTGTTTGCCATAGTGGTTGCCATGAGCCAAGGGGGCTTTCATTTGCCGCAGGCGCCTGCGGGTTGGTGGGGTCTTGGCATGCTCTCATTTTTGTACGGCACCGCTTTCACCATTTTGTTTACCGTGTTGCCCAAGTTGGGCGTGGTGGGCAACTCAGCCATCATGAACGTTGAGCCCATCTTCGCTTTGGTCTTAGCGTGGGCGCTGCTAGGTCAGAGCATTGCACCCATTCAATTGATGGGCGCGGCGCTGGTGGTGGGCACTGTGATGTGGCTGGGTCTTCGCAAACGCTGAAGGCCCAACAAGACTCGAGCCTGTTGCATCCAGATGGTTTACTCAAGGCCCTTTTTCAAACTCAGCGCAGTGTCATAAAGCACATTTTTGGATGCGCCAGTGATGTCGCTGGTCATTTTGACGGCGGTCTTCAAGGGCAGTTCGGTGAGCAGCAATTTCAAGGTGCGCAAGCTGCTGGCGTCTAATGCCTCAGTGGGGTCTGTTTTGGGTTTTTCAAGCGCATGAATGACCAAGGCAAATTCGCCTCGCACACGGTCTGTGTGTTCGGCAAACCAAGCAGTCAATTTTTGGGCTTCAAGGGTGTGCACTGTTTCAAATTGCTTGGTCAATTCACGGCCGATGGTCACAAGCCTGCCGCCTAAAATGTTCAGAGCCTGTGCGAGTGCTTCAATGCGATGAGGCGCTTCGAGCAGCACCACTGCACGCTGCTCACCCACCAATGTTTCGATGGCGCGCTGTCTTTCTGCCGCCTTGGAAGACAAGAAGCCCGTGAAGACAAAGCCCCCTTCTCCCACAACGCCAGCGGCACTCAAAAGCGTGGTCACACTGCTGGCGCCAGGCAAAGGCATAACCCGATAGCCAGCAGCTGCAACTGCCGCTACCAAGCGTGCGCCAGGGTCGCTGATGGCGGGTGTGCCGGCATCACTCACATAAGCAACGCGCTCACCTTGTGCCAAGCGCGCGATGACTTGGGCAGCCGCTTCGGCTTCGTTGTGCTGGTGAACGGCCAACAGTTGAGAGTTGTTTCTATCTAAGCCATAAGCCCGCAGAAGTTGTTGGGTATGCCGGGTGTCTTCGCAAGCCAGTGTATTGGCCCTTTCAATCACATACAAAGCGCGCAAGGTGATGTCGGCCAGATTGCCAATGGGGGTGGCCACCACATACAGTGTGCTGGCGGGATGGTTTTGCGGACCCACAGCCTCGCGGGCAGCCTGAAAGGCTGTGCCATACACCGAGCTTAGCGCTGCAGAAGGTTCAGAAGGCAATGTTTCAGAAAGTCGTGTCAATGGTGTTCCTCAATCCAACAAATCAACGCAAAGCTTCGGCACATCAAAGCACCAAAGAAGCGGGCGATGCCGCAGAAATTGCGGCGCTGCGTTTTCTGCAAGCACAGGGCTTGCGCTTGTTGCAGCGCAATTATCGAACGCCCGGACGGGGTGGTGGCGAAATTGACCTCATTTTGCAAGAATCCGACAGCACGGTGGTGTTCGTGGAAGTTCGAAAGCGAACTTTAAGTCGCTTTGGCGGCGCATTGGGCAGTGTGAGCGCCATCAAACAAAGGCGTATTATTTTTGCAGCGCGGTATTTTTTGTTGCGCTGGCAGCACCTTCCACCTGCCCGTTTTGACGTCATTGCGTGGGAGCCACAAGGCATGATTTGGGTCAAGGCCGCTTTTGATACCTCTAATTGAAGCCTTTTCTTGAAGCCTTTTTTAGCGCTATGGAATCGGCAGAGGGTATCATCAAGCCCATGTTAGACCTGCGCATTCAGCAACACTTCATCGACAGCGCCGACCTGCAATACCAAGCGGCCGAAACCTTGGCCAAGCCCTTGGACGCGGGTGTGCAGGCGCTCATGGCCTGCGTCACCAGTGGCGGCAAGGTGTTAGTGTGTGGCGAGGGTAGCTCGGCAGCCTTGGCGCAGTACTTCGCCAGTTTGTTTGTTGGCGGATTTGAGCGCGAGCGTCCCGAGTTGGCCGCCATAGCGCTGCGCCACGAAGGCTTAGGCGACCCTGCTTATGCAAGTTTGGCCAGGCAAGTGCGTGCCTTGGGCCAAGCCGGTGATGTGCTTCTGCTGCTCACCACCAACGGTGAAGAAGAGGGCTTGATGCGGGCATTGCACGCAGCCCATGAACGCGACATGACCGTCATTGCGCTCACGGGCAAAGGCGGTGGCGCTGTGGCCAAAGCCCTGCTTGAAACAGACGTGCATGTGGGCGTCCCCCACGATCGTGCTGTGCGCATTCGCGAAGTTCAACAACTGGCTTTGCACTGTTTGTGCGATGGTGTGGATGCCCAACTCATGGGCGATCAAGACTCGGGGGCATGACGAAATGAAGGGCATTTCTTTTCCATTTCTTCCTGATTAAAATATTCAAAGATTCTCAAAGGACTTTTCAAGTGAAACTCAATCTCAATCGTTGGATGCTTTCTGGTTTGGCCATCAGCGCCTTGGTCACCAGCCTCTCGGCCTGTGCGCCTTTGATTGTGGGCAGTGCTGTCATGGGTGGCTTTGTGGCCATTGACCGCCGTACCGCAGGCATTCAACTGGAAGACGAGAGCATTGAACTTCGCACTGCTCAGGGCTTGCGCCAAAATTTGAGCAATGCGGCACATGTGAATGTCACCAGCTACAACCGCATGGTCTTGCTCACAGGCGAGGTGAGTTCAGCCGCTGAAAAAGAGTTCGCCGAAAGACTGGCCAAGAGTCAAGAGAACGTCAACTCTGTGGTCAATGACTTGGCCATTCAGCCAGCCAGTTCACTCACGCAGCGCTCTAAAGATGCCATCACCACGGGTCAAATCAAGGCTTTGTTGGTGGATGCCAAAGACTTGCAATCAAATGCCTTCAAAGTCATCACTGAGCGCGGCATTGTTTATTTGATGGGCCGTGTTACACCCCGAGAGGCACAGCGCGCCTCTGAAATTGCTCGCAGCGGTAGCGTTAGTGGTGTGGTCAAAGTGGTTCGGGTGTTTGAAACCATCACCGATGAAGAGCTGAAGCGAATCAGTGCTCAGCCGCTGTCGCCTCAAGCGCAGCCCAAGCTCTGAACAATTTGTCACTTCAATAAAAAGGGCGCCGGTCAAATCGGCGCCCTTTTTTTCACATTGCAATCAACCCAAGCGTTTGATCAAGCTGGAAGTGTCCCAACGCTTGCCACCCATTTGCTGCACATCGGCATAAAACTGATCGACCAAGGCGGTTACCGGCAAGCGCGCACCATTGCGCTTGGCCTCGTCCATGACCAATCCTAAGTCTTTGCGCATCCAATCGACAGCAAAACCAAAGTCAAATTTGTTGGCCACCATGGTCTTGCCGCGGTTGTCCATTTGCCAGCTTTGGGCGGCGCCTTTGCCAATGACATCCAACACCAGGTTCATGTCGAGACCGGCTTTTTGACCGAAGGCAATGGCTTCGGATAAGCCCTGCACTAGGCCTGCAATGCAAACTTGATTCACCATCTTGGTGAGTTGGCCCGCACCTGACTCGCCCATGAGGGTATAGGCGCGTGAGAAAGCCATGGCGGCAGGCTTGGTGGCTTCAAAAATAGCGGCATCACCACCGCACATGACGGTGAGCAAACCATTTTGTGCACCGCCTTGACCACCCGATACGGGGGCGTCGATGAAATTCAAACCTTGCGCTTTGGCAGCTTGGTAGAGCTCGCGCGCCACATTGGCGGAAGCGGTGGTGTGGTCGACCAAAATAGCGCCCTTCTTCATACCAGCCAATGCGCCATCTGCACCGAGCACCACTGCGCGCAAATCGTCGTCATTGCCAACGCAGCAAAAAACGATATCGGCATGGGCCACTGCTTCACGCGGTGTTGCTGCGTGGGCTGGTTTTTTGGTGTCTGCAAACTCTTGGCACCAAGCGGCTGCTTTGGCGGCACTGCGGTTGTAAACCGTCACGGCGTGACCAGCGCGGGCCAAGTGTCCGGCCATGGGATAGCCCATCACGCCTAAGCCCAAAAAGGCCACATTTTGGGAAGGAGCGGATTCGTAGGTTTTTGCGTTGAGGCTGCTCATGATTGTCTGTGTGAAAGAGTTGAAGAAATGATCAAGCTTGCAATTGTCCACCAGATTGAGATTTTTGGTAACCTTGTGCCCATGAGTACTCAAGTTTCAGACAAGCTCCAGCAGGTGCGCCAACGGATTGCGAAGGCTTGTGCTTCGGTGGGGCGAGCGGCAGATGCTGTAACCTTGTTGGCCGTTTCGAAGACCATGCCAGCACAGGCCGTTCGGGAGGCCTATGCAGCTGGCCAACTGGCGTTTGGCGAAAACTACATTCAAGAGGGTGTCGACAAAATAGCCGAATTGGCAGACTTGCCCCTGCAATGGCATTGCATTGGGCCCATTCAAAGCAACAAGACCCAGCTGGTGGCCAAACATTTTGGCTGGGTACACAGCATTGATCGTTTGAAAATTGCCGAGCGTTTGTCTGCTCAACGGCCTGCCCATTTGCCACCGCTTCAGGTTTGTTTGCAAGTCAATGTCGATGGTGGCGCCAACAAGTCGGGTGTAGCGCCGCCAGATCTTTTGGCCTTGGCAGAGGCTGTTGCCAAGTTACCCAATTTGCAATTGCGTGGCCTCATGACCATTCCAGAGCCTGCCGAAAACGATACCGCGGCTCGCGCGGTACACCGTCAGGCCAAAGAACTTTTTGACAGCTTGAATGCCGCGGGCTTGAAGTTAGACACCCTGTCGATGGGCATGACCGCCGATATGGAAGCGGCCATTGCCGAGGGCAGCACGTGCGTGCGAGTTGGCACGGCCATCTTTGGAGCGCGCCCCACAGCCGCTTAAAAGCGCGGTAAATCGGGGTGCGATATTTGGCCACCCCGAACCAACATCTTGCCGTACTCAGCACAGCGGTTGAGCGTTGGAATAACCTTGCCTGGATTGAGCAAGCCCATTGGGTCAAAGGCTTTTTTCAAGGCAAACATCTGCGCATTTTCTTCCGCTGAAAACTGCACGCACATGCTGTTGAGTTTTTCAACGCCTACACCATGCTCGCCTGTGACGGTGCCGCCCATGGCCACACTGGTTTCCAAAATCTCGGCGCCAAACAATTCACAGCGGTGCAGCTGATCGGGGTCGTTGGCATCAAACAAAATGAGTGGATGCAAGTTGCCATCGCCCGCATGAAACACATTGGCACAGCGCAGCTGGTACTTCTTTTCCATCTCGGCAATGGCCAACAAAATATCGGCCAAGCGTTTGCGCGGAATGGTGGAGTCCATGCACATGTAGTCGGGGCTGATACGACCCGAAGCCGGGAATGCATTTTTGCGGCCGCTCCAAAAGCGCAAGCGCTCGGCTTCGTCTTTGCTCACGGCAATGGCCGTAGCGCCGCAGCCGCGCAGCACATCGCTCATGCGGCCAATTTCTTCTTCAACCTCTTCGGGCGTGCCATCGCTTTCGCACAACAAAATGGCCTCGGCATTGAGGTCATAGCCCGCGTGCACAAAATCTTCCACCGCAGCGGTCATGGGTTTGTCCATCATCTCTAGGCCTGCAGGAATGATGCCGGCTGCAATGACCGCTGCCACCGCGTCGCCCGCTTTGCGAATGTCGTCAAAGCTGGCCATGATGCAACGTGCCAATTGGGGCTTGGGCACCAGCTTGACGGTCACTTCGGTGGTGATGGCCAACATACCTTCACTGCCCACCAAAACCGACAGCAAATCAAAACCAGATGTATCAAGCGCATCGCTGCCAAAGGTGATGGCATCGCCTTCAATGGTGAAGCCCTTCACCTTGAGCACATTGTGCAAGGTGAGGCCGTACTTGAGGCAGTGCACGCCGCCTGAGTTTTCTGCCACGTTGCCGCCAATGGTGCATGCAATTTGGCTGGAGGGGTCGGGTGCGTAATACAAGCCATGTGGCGATGCGGCTTCTGAAATAGCCAGGTTGCGCACACCGCATTGCACCACCGCTGTTCTTGAATGCGCATCAATTTTGACAATCTGATTGAACTTGGCCATCGACAAAGTAACGCCCAATTTGTGCGGCATGGCGCCCCCCGACAAACCGGTGCCAGCGCCGCGCGCCACCACCGGCACGCCCAAGGCATGACAAGCCTTTAAAACAGCTTGCACTTGGCTTTCTGTTTCGGGCAACGCCACCACCAAGGGACGCTCGCGATAGGCCGTGAGGCCATCACACTCATAGGGCACGGTGTCCTCGAGGGTGTAGAGCAAAGCGTGTGCAGGCAGCACGCCGCTTAGAGCGTGCACCACTTGCGCTTGTCGATCGGCGCGCGACAGCGCTTCGAAGTTGGTGAGTGCGTTCATGGCAATCTTTGCAAACGAGAAATCAAATTTATTTGAAGATCACGGTTTTGTGACCGTTCAAGAGCACGCGGTGTTCGCTATGCCACTTCACGGCACGTACCAACACCTGACTTTCGGTATCGCGCCCTTGAGTGGTGAGGTCTTCAACGGTTTTAGAGTGATCTACACGGGCCACATCTTGTTCAATGATGGGGCCTTCGTCAAGGTCGGCGGTGACATAGTGGGCTGTGGCGCCGATCAATTTGACGCCGCGATCGTGCGCTTGGTAATAAGGCTTGGCGCCTTTGAAGCTGGGCAGGAAGGAGTGGTGAATATTGATAGCGCGGCCCGACAGCTTGCGGCACAAGTCGTCAGACAAAATTTGCATGTAACGCGCCAGCACCACCAACTCGGCGCCTTCAGACTGAATGATCTCGTACTGTTTGGCTTCGGCCTCGGCTTTGTTGGCCGCTGTCACGGGGATGTGGTGAAAGGGCACGTTGTAGCTGGCCGCCAGCTGGTAGAACTCGCGGTGGTTGCTCACAATGGCGCGAATGTCGATGGGCAGCAAGCCGCTTTTCCAGCGAAACAGCAAATCGTTCAAACAATGGCCTTCTTTGCTGACCAAAATGACCGCAGGCATGGGCTGTTGGGTGTTGTGCAAGTTCCAGGTCATTTGGAAGGGGACTGCAAAACTGGCCAATTGGCTGCGCAAATCGGCCTCGCTCACCTGGTCGCAGGCAAACTGCACGCGCATGAAAAACAGGCCGGTATCGTGGTCGTTGTACTGGGCGGCCTCTTCAATGTTGCCGCCGCGCTCTAGCAAAAAGCCCGACACGGCGTGCACGATGCCCGTTCTGTCGGGGCAGGATAGCGTGAGAATAAATGCGTGATTCATAGGCGACATTGTCGCAGGGACGAGACTTTTTTGCCGAAACGGAGACTTTCACGGGGTTACACTGTTTTTATCCAGCTTTTGGCACTTTATTTGAAGCGAGGCGATCACATGTCTTCTCAGGAAACTCAGCGCGCACCGGGCGCCTTTCAAATCAACATGGACCACCAATGGTTGCCGTTCACGGCCAACCGCCATTTCAAGCAAGATCCGCGTGTTTTTGTGGCGGCTGACGGCATGCACTTCACCACCCACGATGGCCGAAAAGTGGTCGACGGTATCTCCAGCTTGTGGTGTGTGGGCGCTGGCCACAACCGCAGACCCATTGCCGAGGCCATCAAAAAGCAACTCGACACCCTCGATTACGCCACGGCCTTCCAAGTCAGCAACGATCAGGCTTTTGAAGCCGCCCAAATGATTGCCGATTTGTGCCCGGGCGATCTCAACAAAGTGTTGTTCTGCAACTCCGGCTCGGAGGCCGCCGACACTTCTTTGAAGGTGGCATTGGCCTACCACCGTGCGCGCGGCGAAGGCCACCGCCATGTGTTCATTGGCCGCGAAAAAGGCTACCACGGCGTTAATTTTGGGGGCATGAGCGTGGGCGGATTGCCTGCCAACCGCAAAGTCTATGGCGCTCAGCTGCTGCCGCGTGTCGACCACATGCGCTTCATTCACGACCCAGTGAACCATGCCTACATTCACAACCAAGAACCCGTTTGGCAAGAAGACCCCCTCTTAGAACTAGAAGGCCGCATCTTGGCCTTGCACGACCCCAGCAATGTGGCGGCCATCATTGTGGAGCCGGTGGCAGGTTCTGCTGGGTGGTATTTGCCGCCCAAAGGCTACTTGAAGCGCCTGCGCGAGATTTGCGACAAGCACGGCATCTTGCTTATTTTTGACGAAGTCATCACGGGCTTTGGCCGCATGGGCACCAACTTTGGTGCCGACTACTACGGCGTGGTGCCCGACATGCTCAACTTTGCCAAGTGCGTCACCAATGGCGTCATTCCTTTGGGCGGCGTGGTTTGCCGCGACTTCATTTACAACGCCATGATGAACGCTGGCGCGCCCGAATATGCAGTAGAGTTTTTTCACGGCTACACCTACTCTGGCCACCCTGTGTCTTGCGCGGCGGCCATTGCCACTTTGAATTTGCTCAAAGAAGAAAATCTGTTTGCGCGTGCTGGCCAGATGGGCCCCGTGTTGGGCGATGCCATGCACAGCGCCTTCAAGGGCTTGCCCAATGTCACTGGCATTCGCAGCTTGGGACTGGCCGGCGCTGTTGAACTTGCTCCCATTCCAGGAGCGCCCGGAAAACGTGCCTACGACATCTTCTTAGACTGCTTTCACAAGGGCGTGTTGGTGCGTTCTGCAGGAGAAAATTTGGTCCTTTGCCCGCCATATATTGTTGAAAAAGAGCACATTGATCAAATGGTCAACACACTGGCAGACAGCATTCGAAAACACGCCTGAGTTTTTTGCGCGCGTTGCCTTACTTTTTTCAATTGTCATTGACACTGCTGGTGGCCACAGCGGCGGCGCTGCTGTGTGAGTGGCTTCACACGCCCATTCCTTGGATGCTGGGGCCCTTAATGGCCACGGCTTGTTTGTCGGTGTCGGGTGCGCCCACCAAGAGTTCAGGCTATTTGCGCAATGTGGGGCAATGGACCATTGGTGCCGCTTTGGGTTTGTATTTCACGGCCGAAGTAGGGCAGTTGGTGCTGAGCTTGTGGTGGGCCATTTTGCTCGGCATTGTGTGGGCCTTGGCCTTGGGCTTTGGTTTTGGGCTATGGCTGCAGTGGCGCAATGCGCCATACCTGCCAGAGCTCTCCGCCAAAGACATGCGCGCCACTTCGTATTTTGCAGGCGCCATTGGCGGCGCATCCGAAATGACGCTCATGGCCGACCGCCACCATGCACGCTCAGATTTGGTGGCGGCTTCTCACAGCTTGCGCCTTGTGATGGTGGTCATTTGTTTGCCATTTGCCATGCAATGGTTTCAAGCGCACTTTGGTTTGAATGTGAATTCCAGCCTGTTGCCAGGGCCCAGAATTTTGCAGTGGCCAGGCATTTTTTATTTGGGCTTGGCCACCTTGGTGGGCGCACTGCTGATGGTGCTCATCAAACGCAACAACCCGTGGTTCATGGGTCCCTTGTTGGCCTCCATGGGGTTGACCTTGGCGGGTGTTCAATGGACAGCCATTCCCTCTGAAATGTCCAACATGGCGCAGCTTTTCATTGGCATCAGTTTGGGTGTGCGTTTTAAGAAAGAGTTCATTCGCACAGCGCCGCAATGGTTGTTGTCAGTGGCAATTGGTACCGTGGGCATGATGCTGGCATCGGTAGCCTTTGGTTGGGCCTTGGCCTTGGGTACTGGTTTGCATCCGGCCACTTTGATTTTGGGCACTTCGCCGGGAGGCATTGCCGAGATGGCCATCACGGCCAAAGTGCTGGAACTGGGCGCGCCCGTGGTCACGGCTTTTCAGGTTTGCCGCTTGATGGCTGTGTTGCTGATTGTGGGGCCGCTTTACCGCAGGGTGGCGGTGCCCGATTGATGGCGCAAGCTAATTGAGTAGCAACTAGTGAACGACAACAGGCTGCTGTGCCAAGCCCGTGTAACGCTCAAGGGTGTCTTCCACCTCTTCTTGCGTTGGGGTATTTTGTTGCCAGGCCTGAATGTGCATTTGAAACATTTCGGCCCACGAGCCATCGAGGTAAACCTCTTTGCCCGAGCGTTTGTCGACGATTTCAAAGCCGTGTCGCTCTAGCGTGGGGGGCTTTGAGAGGGGAGTAGCCTCGCCGGTGTCGTTGGCCAACACATGCATGACGGCAAATGATTCGGATTCGTACAACAAGTTCATAGTGACATTCTGACTTAAGTCTGTCTCATTTAGATAGGGTTGTTGTAAATTTTTTCAAGATGGCAAAGCGGGTAGCTTTTCGGTGTTGCGCATTTCCATGTCAATGAAGTTGCCATTGACTTGGCTGATCTTGATTCGCAAGGGCAGACCGCCATGCGCAGGTGAAAGCCAGAGTTCAATTTGACTGTCGTACTTGCCTCTGGGCAAGCAAACCCAACGCTGGGTCTCAAGCTTTTTGCCATCGACGACGATCTCTTCTGTCGATTGGAATGTGATTGTCCAGTTCACGGCATCTCGTGCGGTGGCAGTTTGCACCATGAGCTGAGAGCCTGGCGCGTAATTTTTCGCAGTCACTGCCGCCGCCATTTGAATGAACAAGCTCACTTGATCTTGTGCGCCTGCTTGTAACGGGGCACTGGGCATGTTGCCGCTGAAACTGATTTTTTGATTCGCGGTTTCAAAGTGGGCTGCGCGCTCACCCCGCCAGCGGTCGGAGTATCGAAGCGGTGCCAACCCGTTGTCTGTTAACGAACCTATGCTTCGCCAAACACGGCTGCCCATTAAAAATGCCTTGACCTGAAGCTCTGCCTCGTAGGCTCTGGGTAAACCCTTGTCATTGGCAGCTTGGGCCTGCCATTTGAGTGATCCGGATGCGTTGTAAATCAAACCGCGCTCTTGCCCGACCAGTTTGTAGTTGATTTGGGTACTGGGGGGAAAGTCGCCTGTTTTGGCGGTGAGTGCATTTGATGCAGGCGGCGTTGCTTGCGCCATGGGCAAAGATGTTTCAGCTGCAATCGGTGGTACTTCTGTGTCTGGCTGTACAGGTGTTGAAGTGGCCGCAGTCCCAATTTCCGGCGCAGGGTTTGGCGCTGGTGCAATGGCTTGTTTTGGAGCGGCCTCAGTTGCACTGACCTCGATGGCACTGGCCTCTGGAGCCGGCAAAGCTTCGGAGGGCAAGGCTGTGATGTTGGCGGGGGGCAGTGTGCTGGGCGAATTCGAGGCTTGCGGTGGCCTCAATATAGGTTTAGGTTTAGATTGAGTCTGAGCCAGTGCCTGTGCTGGCGGCCTGGGCTCGGCGGAAATAGGGGCCGGCACCATGCGGGTTTGCAAGGGCCCCAACTTTTGCGATTCTGCTTCAATTTTCCAAATATCGATGCCAGGTGCCCAGAGCAGCCAAAGGTGAACGCCCAACACCAATGCACCCAACATGGCCAAGGTGCCATGGCGCTGTTGGGCCTTGTCTTGGGTTAAATCACGGTCAGCGGGCATTTGAAAAAAATCTAGCTATCTTGTGTGTCGGAAAATAGAGGGTGATTGAGATTGGTTAAACTGAAGACACGCTTTGAATCTTTTGCATTCAGCTTGAAACATCAATGAGATTCTTTTTTGAGGCTCCCCCATGAAATTAGCGACATACAAAGACGGATCACGTGACGGTCAATTGATTGTGGTCTCGCGTGACTTGAGCACAGCACATTATGCGACTGGCATTGCCTTGCGCATGCAGCAGGTACTAGACGACTGGAACTTTTTGTCGCCCCAACTCGAAGACCTGTACCAAACGCTGAACAGTGGCAAAGCCCGCCATGCATTTCCCTTCGACCCGGCAAACTGCATGGCCCCTTTGCCCAGAGCCTATCAGTGGGCAGACGGCTCAGCCTATTTGAACCATGTGGAGTTGGTGCGGGCCGCCCGCAGCTCTGAAGTGCCGCACAGTTTTTACACCGATCCACTCATGTACCAGGGCGGCAGTGATGACTTCATTGGGCCTTGCGACCCAGTGGTTTGCCGCGACGAAGCCTTTGGCATTGACTTTGAGGCCGAAATTGCCGTTATCACTGGCGATGTGCCCATGGGGGTCTCCCCCGAAAATGCCTTGGACGGTATTCGTTTGGTAATGCTTGCCAATGACGTGAGTTTGCGAAACCTCATCGCCAATGAGCTGGCCAAAGGCTTTGGATTTTTTCAAAGCAAACCAGCAACCGCTTTCAGCCCAGTAGCCGTCACCTTGGATGAACTGGGCGATGCCTGGGATCATGGCCGTGTGCACCTGACCATGCAGTCAACTTGGAACGGTCGCAAAGTAGGCATGTGTGAAGCTGGCCCCGAAATGACCTTTCACTTTGGCCAACTCATTGCGCACATTGGCAAAACGCGCAACGTGCGCGCGGGCTCTATTGTGGGAAGTGGCACGGTTAGCAACAAGAGTATCGACGTCAATGGCAAGCCTGAGTGGCCCAAAGGCTATAGCTGCATTGCTGAAAAGCGGGCCATTGAAACCATTTTGGATGGCAAACCCAGCACCGAGTTCATGAAATTCGGTGACAGCATTCGCATTGAAATGAAGGGCAAAGACGGACAAAGTGTGTTTGGCGCCATTGACCAGAAAATTGCGCCTTTCGAGCAAGCCTGACCGACGGCCTCATGCGAACTTGACCATTTTTCTGGAGACCTTCATGAGCCAAGTCATTGACTACAGTCGCTACCAAACACTGCAAATCACGCGTCGGGGTGCCAATCAAACGGTGCTCGATATTCAGATGAAAGCCGGTGGCCCTGGTGGCAATGGCAAGCTGCCAACAGCGGGTCACGAAGGTCATTGGGAGCTGGCCGAAATTTGGCGTGATGTGTCGCGCGATGACAGCGTGCGAGCTGCGGTGCTGCGAGGTGAAGGCATGGGCTTTTCGGGCGGTGGCGATTTGGCCTTGGTGGAAGACATGGCGCGCGATTTCGAGATTCGCAGCAGGGTCTGGAAAGAAGCCCGCGACCTGGTCTACAACGTCATCAACTGCGACAAACCCATCGTGAGTGCCATGCACGGACCGGCAGTGGGCGCTGGGTTGGTAGCGGGGTTGTTGGCAGACATTTCCATTGCCAGCAAGACCGCCAAAATTGTGGATGGCCACACCCGCTTGGGCGTTGCAGCGGGCGACCATGCCGCCATCATTTGGCCATTGCTTTGTGGCATGGCCAAAGCCAAGTACTACTTGTTGTTGTGTGAGCCTGTGAGTGGCGAAGAAGCCGAGCGAATTGGCTTGGTGTCGTTGGCGGTTGAAGAAGACCAGCTATTACCTAAGGCCTATGAGGTGGCCGATCGCTTGGCCAATGGCAGCCAAACGGCCATTCGCTGGACCAAATATGCCTTGAACAATTGGTTGCGCCAAGCGGGCCCCAGCTTTGATGCTTCTCTGGTCTTGGAGTTCATGGGCTTTGCAGGGCCTGATGTGCAAGAGGGTTTGGCCAGCCTCAGAGAGCGCCGCTCACCCCATTTTTAAGCCTTGCTTTTCATGCGAGCCAAGAAGAGTTCATTGTTGGCTTTGCGATCCGCTTGCACTTTTTGCATGCTGGGCCGCTCCGACCACATCTTCATGTAGTCCTTGACGGGCAAGTCGGCCAGAAAATCTCGGCCGTACATGGTTTTGCTAACTGCCGTGATCAATGGCAAATGAACGGCTGCGGTGCAGTCGGCGATGCTCATTTCATTGCCGGCAATGAAGGGTTTGAATTGCGCAAGCTTGGCAAATGCTGCCACATTCTTCTCCAGCTGTGCGCCCACTTTTTCCTTGACCGCATCACTCACCTTGCCGCCAAAGAAGGCCTCGGGGTAGAGATTTCGTGCCACCAACTCTAAGTGCAAATCTAAAAAAATGACGAGTTCACGCACCTTGGCCGCTTGGAAGGCATCCTTGGAAAGCAGGGGATGCTCAGGGTATTGCTGCTCAATGTATTCCACCATGACAGCCGACTCGCAGATTGAGCCTTGCGCTGTTTTCAAATAGGGTACTTTGCCCAAGGGGCTAGCGTCTGGATCGGTTTGCCCCACCCAGACCAACTCTTCTTCAAAGGCCACGCCCTTTTCCAGCAGGACCAATTTGACTTTGTTGTGATAGTTGCTGGCGCCAAAGCCGCAGAGTGTGAGCATGTTGAGTCTTCCTGTAGAGATAACGAGATAAAACCAGAGCTTAACTTTTGATCGTGCCTTGGTGGGTCGCGCAGTTGACGCCACGCCTTGCTTGCACTGGCTTTGTTCACTGTATGCGTTAAGCTTGAGCCTCCCACACCCCAAGGAGCCCCCATGAGCGATACATCAGCTTTCGGATTTGGAAAATTTGTGCCTGGTTTTGACTTCTTGCAAAACTTGGGACAAGCCGCCAATCCTGGCGCTAAAGGCTCGCCGCAGGGCATGCCAAACATGGCCAGCTGGGTGGCGCCTACCTTGAACATCGAAGAACTCGACAAGCGCATTCAAGAGCTCAAAACGGTTCAGTTTTGGCTGGAGCAAAACACCAATGCGCTGAAGGCCACCATTCAGGCTTTGGAAGTTCAAAAAATGACCTTGTCGACCTTGCAAGGCATGAATGTCAACATGGCTGAAATGGCCAAAGCCTTTACCGCCAAAATGCCAGATTTACAGCCAGAAGTTAAGCCAGAAATCAAGCCAGAGGTCCAGCCAGAAGTCAAAGCAACTGAGCCCCAACAAGAAGCAGCAAAAGGCCCTGCCGTCGACCCCATGCAGTGGTGGGGATCGCTCACGCAACAGTTTCAAAACATTGCGGCAGCAGCAGTGAAAGATGTGGCTGCCAAGGCCATGAAAGAGGGCGCTCAGCCTAGCAAAAAAACAGCTAAGACAAGCGCAAAAACATCGGCAAAAACAAGCACAAAAACAAGCGCAACGAAAGCGCCAAGATCTGCCAAAGCCCAAAAGCCGCGTGCACCGCGCGCCAAAAAACCAGCCCCATGAATTTGTTTCCCTTCGGACATGCCACGCACCCGCAGTGGCCCATGGCAGCAGGCTTGGTGATTGCCCAGTTGCGCGCCCAAATGACCTTGCCTGGCCATGCGAGCAGTCCGCGTTTAGGTTTGCTGTACATCACCGACTATTACGCCAATGACGCGGAAGCTATTCTGGCGCACCTCCAGCAAGAATTGCCCATGGTGAAAGATTGGGCCGGCACGGTGGGTGTGGGTGTGGCCGCCAACAACGCAGAGTATTTTGACGAGCCCGGCATGGCCCTCATGTTGTGTGATTTGCCAGCCCAGCAATACCGGGTTTTTTCGGGGGCTCAGCCCTTGCCTCCTAGCTTTGAAGCAGCCAGTGCGCTTGTGCATGCCGATCCGCAAACCCCCGATCTGGCAGAGCTCATTGCAGAAATGGCAAGCCGAACTCAAAAAGCTTATTTGTTTGGCGGCCTCACTGCCAGTCGCAAGCAGGCGGTGCAGTTTGCATGGCACGATTCAGAGCCTGCTCAGAAAGGCGTTTTCTCGGGTGGTTTGAGCGGCGTGGCGTGGGCGCCAGAGGTTCAAATTTTGTCGCGCGTGACCCAGGGTTGCGCGCCCATCAGCAAAGAGCGAGAGATCACAGAAGCCGAAGGGCATGTGGTTTACCAACTCGATGGCTTGCCTGCGCTCGATGTGCTCATGGCCGATTTGAAGGTGTCGTTGTCAGAGCCCCAAACAGCACTCAAAGCGGTGCGATCGACGCTTGTAGGCCTCTCGTCGCCAGGTCAGCAAGGGGTTGGCCGAACCGGCAGTTTGGGTGCCGATGTGCGTGTGCGCCATATTGTGGGCCTAGACCCTGCGCGAAAAGGCGTGGCCATTGCCGACCATCTGGAGGTGGGACAGAAATTGGCTTTTTGTCAGATGAGTTTGCAAGCCGCCAAGTCTGATCTTCGGCGCATTTGTTCTGAGATTCGAGAAGAGTTAGAGCCCGAAACTTTGAGCCTAGAAATGGCCAATGCCTTGGCCGCCAGTGAAGCAGAAGCAGCGCCGCACTTAGCCCGGCGCATTGCAGGTGCTGTGTATGTCAGTTGCTCTGGGCGAGGCGGTCCGCACTTTGGCGGCCCCAGTGCTGAGTTGCAATGGATTCGCCATGCCCTAGGCGATGTGCCTTTGGTAGGTTTTTTTGCCAGCGGCGAAATTGCCCATCACCACTTGTATGGCTACACCGGTGTGTTGACGGTTTTCACCACACCAGAAGAAGAGGCTTGATGACGCGCCTGCGTCCTGCTCAAACGCCGCGCGCTCGTGCCTGTTTGAACTGCACTTGAAAGGCCGAGAAGGTATCGGCTTCTAATGCCGTTCTAACTTCTTGCATGAGCCGCAAGTAATAGTGCAAATTGTGGATGGTGGTGAGCATGGGGCCGAGCATCTCGCCGCAGCGGTCGAGGTGATGCAAATAGGCGCGGCTAAATCCTTCTCTGCCGCCGTCGTCCCAAGACACGTTTGAAGTACCTGCACAGGCGTAGCAGGTGCACGTGGTGTCCAAGGGTTGTGGGTCCGATTTGTGGCGAGCATTGCGCAGTTTCAAATCGCCAAAGCGTGTGAACACGGTGCCATTGCGTGCATTGCGGGTAGGCATGACACAGTCAAACATGTCGACACCTTGCGCCACGCCTTCCACCAAATCTTCGGGGGTGCCCACGCCCATCAAATAGCGCGGCTTGTGGGCCGGCAAACGGTGCGGCGTGTGCGCCATGATTTGCAGCATCTGCTCTTTGGGCTCGCCCACGCTCACGCCGCCAATGGCATAGCCAGGGAAATTCATTTCAACCAAATGGTCCAAGGACTCTTGGCGCAAGTTTTCAAACATGCCGCCTTGCACAATGCCAAACAAAGCATTTGGATTTTCAAGGCGCGCAAACTCGTTTTGACTGCGCGTGGCCCAGCGCAAACTCATCTCCATCGATTTGCGGGCTTCAGCTTCAGTGGTGAGATGGCCCTTTGTTTCATAAGGCGTACACTCATCCAACTGCATCACAATGTCTGAATTCAAAATGCTTTGAATTTGCATGCTCACTTCGGGCGACATGAAGAGTTTGTCGCCATTCACGGGCGAAGAAAAATGCACGCCTTCTTCGGTGATTTTGCGCATCGCGCCCAAAGACCAAACCTGAAAACCACCTGAGTCGGTGAGGATGGGTTTCTGCCATTTTTCAAAACCATGCAAGCCGCCAAAGCTTTTCATGATGTCAAGGCCGGGGCGCATCCACAAGTGAAAGGTGTTGCCCAAAATAATTTGCGCGCCCATTTCTTCAAGGCTTCGCGGCATGACGCCTTTCACGGTGCCGTAGGTACCCACGGGCATGAAGATGGGTGTTTGAATCACGCCGTGGTTGAGCGTGAGCTGACCTCTTCGCGCATGGCTGTTGGGGTCAGTTTTGAGGAGTTTAAATTCAAGCATGCGGCAATCTGGGCAAGGGGTTGTTGAAGGGCAAAAGAGCTCAAGCTCGCTTCAGTAACATGGCATCGCCATAACTGAAAAATCGATACTGCTTTGAAATGGCATGCGCGTACAAATCCATCACATGGTCATAGCCTGCAAAAGCACTGACCAACATCATCAAGGTGCTTTTGGGCAAATGGAAATTGGTGATGAGGCAGTCTACCCATTGAAACTCAAAGCCTGGTGTGATGAAAATTTGGGTATCTCCTTGCGCTTGACCCGAATGGGCCCATGATTCCAAAGTTCTGACCGAGGTGGTGCCCACTGCCCAAACTTGGCCGCCACGTGCCTTGCATTCATGCAAGGCACGCTGGGTACTTTCAGGAATGTCATACCACTCGGAGTGCATGGTGTGCTCAGCAATGTTTTCCGACTTAACCGGCTGAAAGGTGCCCGCACCCACATGCAAGGTCACGCTGGCTGTGCTCACCCCCCGCTCTTTCAGATGTTGCAAAAGCGCTTCGTCAAAATGCAGCGCCGCGGTGGGTGCTGCCACGGCACCCGGGTTGCGTGCAAACACAGTTTGGTAGCGCGCCTCGTCTTCTGCAATGTCAGCGGCAGACGCGCTGCCGTCATGCGGCCGTTCGATGTAGGGCGGCAAAGGTACATGGCCATATTGAGCCATCAAGGCGTGTGGTTGGTCTTTCAATTGAAAGCAGAACAAGGCACCTTTGTCATCTGGCCAGCGGCCCAACAAAGTGGCCTCAAAACCGCCGGCGCCCTGTTGAGCGTCAATGCCCATGTGAAGCCTTGCGCCAATGGGCGGTTTTTTGCTGACTTTCATGTGGGCCACCACGCGGTGATCGGGCAACACGCGCTCGATCAGCAGTTCAACTTTGCCGCCCGTTGACTTTTCGCCAAAGATTCGCGCCTTCACCACCTGGGTGTCATTGAAGACCAGCAAGTCGCCTGCTTGCATCAATTCGGGCAAGGATTTGAAAATTCGATCAATGGGTTCTTGCGCACTGCCGTCTAAAAGCCTAGAACTGCTGCGCTCGCTGGCAGGGTGTTGGGCAATGAGTTCAGGGGGCAGGTGAAAGTCAAAGTCGCTCAAACTGAATTGGCGTTTGGCTTGAAGGACTGGGCTTGGCTTTGAATTTGGCTTGGGTTTGCTAGTAGAAGTCATGGTCTTGAGGGCCGAACCAGACCCGTTCCAAGTGAAAGAAACTGATTGTCCCATGACACAGCGCAATGTTTGACCAAGTAATTGTTTCTAAATTTTGTAACAAAGCGCATTATGTAAACCGCATTCAAGAAACTATCTATCTTTATTCAACATCGCGCTAACCCAAGACAGTACCGTACGCCCATGCCAAAAGTAGTATCCGAATCCCAACAATTCGCTGATCGGTTGCGCAGCGCGTTGGAAAGTGCGGGCGTGCGTGCTTCACCGACCCTGGTGGCCAACGCCTTCAACCTTCGCTACCACGGGCGCAGCATTACCCCGCACACGGCCCGCAACTGGCTTTTGGGAAAAGTCATGCCCACGCAAGACAAATTGCGTGTGTTGGCTGAGTGGCTGCAAGTAAGCCCTGACGAACTTCGCTTTGGCCGTGCACCTGGCAAAACCTATGTGTATGAAATGAATGACGGTCCCATTGAAATGGCCCTGGCCGATCGTGAAATGATCGACCGTTACTTGTCGCTGTCACAGGCAGAACGCAAAACCATTCGAGATGTGGTGTCTGCCTTTGTGTTGGCCAAGGCGGCCGAGAGAATGCCCTGAGCACAGGGCTAACTTAGGCGCGCATCCACGGCACAATGTCAGGATGCTAGCCAATGCATCGTCAAATCCTTCTGCTAAGCCCCCTGCAAAGCCCTTGTCAGCGCCGCAAAAAGCCATGCGCAAGATGGGCTTGGTGCGCGACATCGATCTGGCGCTGCACATCCCTTTGCGCTACGAGGACGAAACGCGCATCGTCAAATTGCGCGATGCCAGAGAGGGTGATACCGTTCAAATTGAAGCCACCGTGGTTTCATCCGAGGTGCAATTGCGCCCGCGTCGCCAACTGCTGGTGAGAGTCGATGATGGCACCGACACCTGTGTGTTGCGTTTCTTCAGCTTTTATCCAGCCCAGCAAAAGGCCTTGGCGGTTGGCCAAGTGATCAGGGCCAGAGGTGAAGTCAAGGGCGGGATGATGGGTTTCACCATGATGCACCCTTCGTTCAAAGCCGCATCGGGTGAACTGCCATCGGTGCTCACGCCGGTCTACCCTGTTTCTGCCGGTTTGCCGCAAACCTATTTGCGACGCGCCATTGCAAGCGCCTTGTCGCGCGCCGATTTGGGCGAGTCATTGCCTGCCGCCATCACTTGGCCTTCTGCACCCCATGGCAAATTAGCCCCCAGCTTGCGCCAAGCCCTTAACTACTTGCACCATCCCACACCAGAGGTTTCGATTGCGGCCCTTGAAGACCGCTCGCATCCTGCCTGGCAAAGGCTGAAGGCCGAAGAATTGCTAGCGCAGCAGCTCTCACAGCGCATGGCCAAACAAGAGCGCGATACCTTGCGAGCTCCCGCCTTGCAAGTGAAAGCTGGCGGTTGGCACGACAAGTTGAAAGAAGTTTTGCCCTTTCAGCTCACAGCGGCACAGCACAGAGTGGGCCAAGAAATTGCACAAGATTTGGCACGGCCTGTGCCCATGCACCGGCTGCTTCAAGGCGATGTGGGTGCAGGCAAAACCGTGGTTGCGGCCTTGGCTGCCATGTTGGCCATTGATGGCGGTTGGCAGTGTGCCCTGATGGCGCCCACCGAAATTTTGGCGCAACAACATTTTGCCAAGTTGGTGGGCTGGCTGGCGCCATTGGGCGTGCGCGTAGCTTGGCTCACCGGCAGTCAGAAGAAAAAAGAACGCACCGAAATGCTGGCCTTGATTGAATCCGGTGAAGCCAATTTGGTGGTGGGTACGCATGCAGTCATTCAAGAGCAAGTGAAGTTTAAAAATTTGGCGCTGGCCATCATTGACGAGCAGCATCGCTTTGGTGTGGCACAGCGCTTGGCGCTCAGAGACAAAATGCAAGATCCTGGCATGGAGCCGCACCTGCTCATGATGACGGCCACGCCCATCCCGCGCACCTTGGCCATGAGCTACTACGCCGACTTGGATGTTTCGGTCATTGACGAGTTGCCACCCGGCCGCACCCCTGTGGTGACCAAAGTGATTTCAGACAGCCGACGCGATCAAGTCATTGGGCGCATTGGCGCGCAACTGGCCGAAGGGCGACAGGTTTATTGGGTGTGTCCTCTGATTGAAGAAAGTGAAGCCTTGGATTTAACCAATGCCACGGCCACCCACGAAGAATTGTCTGCCGTGTTGCCGGGCGTGACCGTGGGCTTGTTGCATTCCCGCATGTCGGTAACAGAAAAACGCGATGTCATGGCCCAATTCACACAAGGCAGCATGGGCGTGTTGGTCAGCACCACCGTGATTGAAGTGGGCGTCGATGTGCCCAATGCCTCCTTGATGGTCATTGAGCACGCCGAGCGCTTTGGATTGAGCCAATTGCATCAATTGCGGGGTCGTGTGGGGCGCGGTGCTGCGGCGTCTGCCTGCGTGTTGCTGTATGGCACACCCGAGGGCGGCCGCTTGAGTGAAACGGCACGCGAGCGTTTGCGCGCCATGGTAGACACCAACGATGGTTTTGAAATTGCCAGACGCGATTTGGAAATCAGAGGGCCAGGCGAGTTTCTGGGTGCGCGACAATCGGGGGCCGCCATGTTGCGGTTTGCCGATTTGGCCACCGACGAGCATTTGCTTGACTGGGCAAGGCAAACAGCACCGATGTTGCTGGAAAAATACCCCGACATGGCCGAGCGACACATCGCTCGCTGGTTGGGTGGAAAATCGGAGTTTTTGAAAGCTTGAGAAATTGGCATGACCCTGACAGAGCTGAAATACATTGTGGCGGTGGCCCGCGAGCGGCACTTTGGCAAAGCGGCCGATGCATGCTATGTGTCGCAACCTACCTTGTCGGTGGCCATTAAAAAGCTCGAGGCAGAGCTTGATGTGAAATTGTTCGAGCGCAGTGCCAACGAGGTCAGCCCCACGCCGTTGGGTCAAGAAATCATTCGCCATGCACAAGGGGTGTTGGAGCAAGCGGCCGAAATCAAAGAAATTGCCAAGCGCGGCAAAGACCCCTTGGCAGGCACCTTGCGTTTGGGTTTGATTTACACCATTGGGCCTTACTTGCTGCCCGATTTGATGCGGCAGATCATGAAGAAGGCACCGCAAATGCCTTTGATGCTGCAAGAAAATTTCACGGTCAAACTGATGGAAATGTTGCGCGCAGGTGAAATCGATTGCGCCATTTTGGCTGAGCCTTTTCCAGACATGGGTTTGGCCACCGCCGCTTTGTACGATGAGCCTTTCATGGCCGCCTTGCCTGTCAAGCATGGGCTGGCCAAGAAAAAATCGATCACCGCAGAGCAACTTAAAAACGAAACCATGTTGCTGCTTGGCACGGGCCATTGCTTTCGAGACCATGTGCTGGAAGTGTGTCCAGAATTTGC
The DNA here is from genome assembly GCF_003063375.1 of Limnohabitans sp. MMS-10A-178. GTDB lineage: Bacteria > Pseudomonadota > Gammaproteobacteria > Burkholderiales > Burkholderiaceae_C > Limnohabitans_A. The sequence goes on from NZ_NERY01000001.1 coordinate 415,733, forward strand.
TCGGTTTTCTAGCAATGCAGAAGGCATCCGAAAAAGCTTTGAAGGCTCTTCGCTTGAAACCATCAAGCACATGGTGGCCGCTGGCATGGGCGTGACCTTGGTGCCGCGTTTGTCGGTGCCAGCTGAGGCCCTGGCCAAAGAGGCCAAGCGCAAAAAACACGAAGACCCCGACATTGCGTACTTGCCCATCATCGATGAGGCGGGCGGTTTGCCGCCCACACGCCGAGTGGTCTTGGTCTGGCGCAAAAGCTTCACGCGCTATGAAGCCATTGCCGCACTCCGCAATGCCATTTATGCCTGCGAGCTGCCTGGGGTGACTCGCCTCTCCTAAGTGCAACGCAAGCTGCTCTCGTCCAAAAGCTTCATCTGCCATGCGTGAAAAACTCAGCTTGTACTTAGACCTGATTCGCTGGAACCGACCCGCTGGTTGGCTCTTGCTGTTGTGGCCTACGCTGTCGGCTTTGTGGGTGGCTGCAGATGGTTTTCCAGGATGGCATTTGCTCATTGTTTTCACGCTCGGCACCATTCTCATGCGCAGCGCGGGTTGCTGTTTGAACGATGTGGCCGACCGCGATTTTGACAAGCATGTCAAACGCACGGCAGATCGACCCGTCACAAGCGGTCGAATCAGCGTCAAAGAAGCGTTGGCGGTTGGTGCCGTATTGGCATGGCTTGCCTTTTGTTTGGTGCTCACTCTTCGAAAAGAAACATTGGCGTGGTCTTGCTTAGCACTAGCAGTAGCCTTTCTCTACCCTTATGCCAAGCGATATGTGGCCATGCCACAAGCTGTACTGGGCGTTGCCTTTAGCTTTGGCATTCCCATGGCGTTTGCTGCTGTCACTGGAGAAGTCCCTTGGATGGCTTGGGCGCTGCTGCTCGGTAATTTGTTTTGGGTTTTGGCCTATGACACCGAGTACGCCATGGTCGATCGCGATGACGATTTGAAAATTGGCATGAAAACTTCTGCCATCACTTTGGGCAAATGGGATGTGGCTGCAGTGATGTTTTTTTATGCCGCCTTTGTGGGTATTTGGGGCGTGGTGCTAGATGCAACTCACAAGCCTCTTTTGTGGGTGGGCTTGGCTGCTGCTGCGCTGCAGGCTGCTTGGCATTTTTGGCTCATCAAAGACCGCTCACGTGAGGGTTGTTTCAAAGCATTTCGATTGAATCACTGGGTGGGTTTTGCAGTGTTTGTGGGGCTGGTGCTGAGCTACCTTTGAGCCGCCTCGGTTAGTCTTTGCCAAACTCATCACCTAATTCAGCTGCGCGCTTTTGCGCTGCCAGCATGGCTTTCACGAAAGCCTCTTTCACATGGTCATCGGCCATGGAAGTGAGTGCCGCATAAGTGGTGCCGCCTTTGGAGGTCACGCGTTGGCGCAGCACTTCAGGTGAGTCTGTCGATTGACGGGCCAGATGGGTGGCGCCGCCAAAGGTGGCTTTGGCCAAGTGATAGGCTTGGTCTTGGCTTAAACCCATTTGAACGCCCGCTTCGGTCATGGCCTCTAAAAAGTAAAACACATAGGCCGGCCCAGAGCCAGAAAGCGCGGTAACCACATCCAAGTCAGACTCTTGTTTAACCCACAGCCACTCGCCAGTGCTTTGTAAGACCTGTTCGACCAATGCTTTGTCGTTTGCCGAAACACTTGCTCGCGCAAACAAGCCAGTAATACCCTGACCCACCAAGGCTGGTGTGTTGGGCATGCTGCGCACCACGCGCTCAGTGTGAAGCCAGCGTGCAATGCTGTCGCTTCGGATGCCTGCTGCCACCGACAGGTGAAGGGCCTTGGGTGTGAATGCAGCCACAGGCAAAGCGGCATCTCTGAAAACTTGTGGCTTGACCGCCCAAACCACCAAATTGGCATCGGCCAAAACATCCGATGCTGCCGCATGAACTTCGATGTCAAATTCTTTACGCAGTTTGTCGGCAGTTTCTGCAAACGGTTCAATCACAGTCACTTGCTTGGGTGCAAGTCCTTGTCTAATCAGGCCGCCCAAAATGGCGCTGGCCATGTTGCCACCGCCAATGAAGGCCAAGCGCATATTTTGAAAATCAATGTGAGTCGATGAAGTCATGAATCATTCTCGAGATAGAGAGGGAGGCCTTGAACGGCTTTGTTCAAAGTTTGATTTATTTTGTCCGATTCGGTCAATTGGGCTTATTGTCTCTTTTTCAGAGGGCGGCTTTCGGTTAATCTTCGAGTCATGAAGTACATCCTTGCACTTGACCAAGGCACCACCAGCTCCAGGGCGGTGCTGTTCAATCGCGATGCAAAGCCAGTGGCCATCGCGCAACAAGAGTTCACCCAATACTTTCCCAAGCCAGGATGGGTTGAGCACGATGCTCTTGAGATTTGGCAGACGCAAAAAAAAGTCATGCAAGAGGTGTTGCAAAAGGCGGGCGTTGCTGCTTCTCAAATAGAAGGCATCGGCATTACCAACCAGCGCGAAACCAGCGTGTTGTGGGACCGCAGAACGGGCCTGCCCATTGCGCCAGCCATCGTTTGGCAAGATCGCAGAACCGCAGGTTTTTGTGACAAGCTCAAAGCCAAAGGTGCTGCCAAGGGCATTCAACAAAAAACTGGCTTGGTGCTAGACGCTTATTTTTCTGCCACCAAAATTGCGTGGTTGCTTGATCATGTGGCGGGCGCTCGGCGTTTGGCAGCGCAAGGACATTTGGCCTTTGGCACCATTGACACTTGGCTGATTTGGCAGCTCACTGGCGGCCGGGTTCACGTGACCGATCCCAGCAACGCTTCTCGAACCTTGTTGTTTAACTTGCACACCCAAGCCTGGGATGCAAGTTTGCTCCAACAATTCAATATCCCCTTTTCAATCTTGCCGCAGGTGGTGCCCAGCAGTGGTGTGCTGGCCGAAATAGATGCGCATCTTTTGGGTGCTTCGATTCCCATCGCGGGGCTGGCGGGTGACCAGCAGGCGGCCACTTTTGGACAAGCATGTTTTACGCCCGGCATGGCCAAGAACACCTATGGCACGGGCTGTTTCATGCTCATGAACACCGGTCATGTGCCAGTTCAAAGTCGGCATCAACTGCTCACCACGGTAGCTTGGCAAGGCCCTCCAACAACTGACTCTTGGCGTTCAACCGCATATGCATTAGAGGGCTCTGTGTTCATGGCTGGCGCCACGGTGCAATGGTTGCGGGATGGTTTGCAAATCATTCAAAACGCCAGCGACATTGAAGCGCTGGCGGCCAGCGTTTCCGATACGGGCGATGTTTTTTTGGTACCTGCCTTCGCAGGCTTGGGAGCGCCCGATTGGGATGGCCAAGCGCGTGGCACTTTGGTGGGCATGACGCGCGGTACCACGCGCGCCCACATTGCGCGTGCAGCCCTCGAGGCCATTGCTTGGCAGGTGGCCGATATTTTTTCTGCCATGTCCAAAGACAGCGGCTTGCCATTGACGGAGTTGCGGGTAGACGGCGGTGCCAGCCGAAACAATTTACTCATGCAGATGCAAGCCGATGCATTGGGTGTGCCAGTGGTGCGCGCCAGCGTTTCTGAAACCACGGCTTTGGGTGCTGCTTATTTGGCGGGTCTGGCCACAGGATTCTGGTCGGGTGCAGACGAAATTTCGGCGCAGTGGTCGCAAGATCGAAAATTTGTCCCAAATATCAGTTTGCGTGCAGCACAAGCTAGACGGGCCGGTCATGCGCGCTGGCGCGAAGCAGTTGCGCGCGCGCGGTCTTGGGCGAAAGATTAAATGAAGGCATGAATCCTTTGTTGACCAACAGAGCGCAGTTGCTGGCTCAACTCGACCATGCGCCAGAGTTTGACTTGGCCATCATTGGAGGCGGCGCCACCGGCCTGGGTGTCGCCGTGGATGCGGCTGTGCGCGGCTTGAAAGTGGTGCTCTTGGAGGCGCACGACTTTGCCAAAGGCACTTCATCACGCTCCACCAAATTGGTTCATGGCGGTGTGCGTTATTTGGCGCAAGGCCAGTTGCCTTTGGTGAGGGAAGCTTTGCGAGAGCGAAAAAATCTGCTTGCCAATGCGCCCCACCTGGTTCAGCCCATGCCCTTTGTGATGCCCGCTTATCGGCGAAAAGACCAATGGCTTTATGGCCTGGGCTTGAAGCTTTATGACCTGTTGGCAGGGCACGCTAGGCTAGGGCCAACGCGCTTTTTAAACCATGCCGAAACTGTGCGGGCTTTGCCAGGCGTCAGGGTGACGCACTTGGTGGGGGGTGTTCAGTATTGGGACGGCCAGTTTGACGATGCCCGTTTGGCCTTGGCCTTGGCGCGCACGGCTGCTGCCCACGGCGCAATGCTGTTCAACCATATGCCCGTCAAAGGCTTTGTAACGGAGCATCCGGCGGGGCGCATCAAAGGCTTGATCTGCCAAGACGCCGAAACGGGGCAAGAGCGCACACTGAAAGCGCGTTGCGTGGTCAATGCCACGGGCGTCTGGGTGGACCAAATTGAGGCCATGCTACACACCGCGCCAGGCAATGCCGCCGATGTCAAATTGCCGCAAGCAGTGAGGCCAAGCCAAGGCGTTCATTTGGTGGTGGACGCATCCTTCTGGCCGGGTTCATCGGCCTTGTTGGTGCCGCACACCCAAGATGGCCGCGTTTTGTTTGCTGTGCCTTGGCAAGGCAAAGTGTTGTTGGGCACTACAGACACGCCCAAAGCCCAAGTGGAATGGGAGCCGCAGGCGCTAGAGTCTGAAATTGAGCAAATTTTGCAAGAGGCAGCCAAATATTTGGTCAAAGTGCCTCAGCGCTCGGATGTGACCAGTGTGTGGGCTGGGCTGAGGCCCTTGGCGCGAAAAGCGCAAACCTCGCAAGATCAAGGCGCCACTCAAAGCGTGAGCCGAGAACACACCGTGAAAGTGGCCACCAATGGTTTGGTTTCAGTTACGGGCGGCAAGTGGACCACTTACCGTGCCATGGCCGCCGATGTCATGCAAGCCATTCGCCAAGCCCAGCTGCTTTCATTGACCTCGGATGATGTTACCGCCCAGACCAAGCTGTGGGGAGCGCCTAGCCCTGATGCCGACAGTGGTTTATCCAGCGAACAAGGTCAATACGCCAGATATGGCTCAGAAGCCGAAATGTTGGCCACCTTGCCGGGAGCGCAGCATTGGCTTGCGCCTCATTTAAATGAGGCCATGGTCAGGTTTGCAGCCCGCTTTGAATATGCGAGAACCGTGGAAGACGTGTTGGCGCGCCGAAATCGCTTGCTGTTCTTAGATGCCACTGCGGCACTGGCCGTGGCGCCCCAGGTGGCAGAAATTCTGAGCTCAGAAACGGGGGTGACACCCCAATTGGCGGCTTTCGAGGCCCTGGCAAAGTCCTATCAAATGCCTTAAATGCATATTTCCATCGCTTTTTCACTCAAAAAGTGTTGACACAGGCCATAAATGTTGTAATATCGCGGGCTTCGCTTTCAAAAAAGGCGGAGTTATCTACCCAAACTAAAGCATTGCGAGTGGTTCGCAGTGTGGATGACGGGTCCAAGACTGATCTTGGTGCTTTTGAAAATCAAACTAAAAAGTTCTGATTTTTGGGGGTGCACAAGGTGCAAGTTGGGAAATATTGAAATGATTCAGACAGAAACTCGGTTGGATGTTGCCGACAACACCGGCGCTAAGTCCGTCCTTTGCATCAAGGTGCTTGGCGGATCTAAACGTCGTTACGCCAGTGTTGGCGACATTATCAAAGTGAGCATCAAAGAAGCTGCGCCCCGTGGCCGCGTCAAAAAAGGCGAGGTTTACAGTGCTGTGGTCGTTCGTACAGCCAAGGGCATTCGCCGTGGTGATGGCTCACTCGTTAAATTCGATGGCAATGCAGCAGTTTTGCTCAATGCCAAGTTGGAGCCTATTGGCACCCGCATCTTCGGCCCAGTCACGCGTGAATTGCGTACTGAGAAGTTCATGAAGATCGTGTCCTTGGCACCTGAAGTTCTTTAAGGACACGCCATGAACAAGATTCGCAAAGGTGATCAAGTGATCGTCATCGCCGGTCGTGACAAAGGCAAGCGCGGCACCGTGTCGCTCCGTGCCGATGACTCGCATGTGGTGATTGAAGGTATCAACCTGGTTAAAAAGCATGCCAAGCCAAACCCTATGAAGGGCATCAACGGCGGCATTATTGAAAAGACCATGCCTATTCATCAGTCCAATGTTGCTATTTTCAATGCAGCAACAGGCAAGGCTGATCGCGTGGGCATTAAGTTGTTGGCCGATGGCAAGCGCGTTCGCGTTTACAAGTCCAGCGGCGAAGAAATCAAGGTGGCATAAAGATGGCACGTCTGCAACAACATTACCGCGAAAAAATCGCACCAGAACTGATGACCAAGTTTGGTTACAAGTCAGTTATGGAAGTTCCCCGCATTACCAAAATCACCCTCAACATGGGTGTGAGCGAAGCCGTTGCCGATAAAAAGGTCATGGACAGCGCCGTGGGCGACCTCACCAAAATTGCTGGCCAAAAGCCAGTGGTTACCAAGGCCAAAAAGCCAATCGCCGGTTTCAAAATCCGCGAAGGCCAAGCCATTGGTTGCATGGTCACATTGCGTGGCGTGCAAATGTATGAATTCCTCGATCGCTTCGTCACCGTGGCTTTGCCCCGTGTGCGCGACTTCCGTGGTATCTCTGGTCGCGCTTTCGACGGCCGTGGTAACTACAACGTCGGTGTGAAAGAGCAAATCATTTTCCCTGAAATTGAGTACGACAAGGTTGACGCTTTGCGCGGTCTCAATATCAGCATCACCACGACGGCCAAGACCGACGACGAATGCAAAGCATTGCTCGCCGGCTTCCGCTTCCCGTTCAAGAACTGAGGTGACACGTGGCTAAAGTAGCATTGATCGAGCGCGAGCTCAAGCGAGACAAATTGGTAGCCAAGTACGCGGCTAAACACGCGGAATTGAAAGCCATTTCTCAAGATCCAAAACGCAGCGACGAAGAGCGCGCAGCAGCCCGTTTGGGCCTGCAAAAGCTTCCACGCAACGCAAACCCAACACGTCAACGTAACCGCTGTGCCATCACTGGCCGCCCACGTGGTACGTTCCGTCAATTCGGCCTCGGCCGCGCCAAAATTCGCGAATTAGCCTTCCAAGGCAACATTCCTGGCGTGACCAAAGCCAGCTGGTAATCGGCAGAGGAGATACAACATGAGCATGAGTGATCCCATTGCCGACTTGCTGACTCGCATCCGCAACGCCCAAATGGTGGCCAAGGCCTCCGTTTCAATTCCCTCTTCCAAAGTGAAGGTGGCCATTGCCCAGGTGTTGAAAGATGAAGGTTACATCGACGGCTTCCAAGTCAAAACAGAGGGCGGCAAGTCCGAACTCTCCATTGCCCTGAAGTACTACGCAGGTCGCCCTGTGATTGAACGCATCGAGCGCGTCAGTCGCCCTGGCCTTCGCGTTTACAAAGGCCGCGATGCCATTCCACAAGTCCTCAACGGTTTGGGCGTGGCCATCGTCACCACACCCCAGGGCGTGATGACCGATCGCAAAGCGCGTGCAGCCGGTGTCGGCGGCGAAGTTCTTTGCTACGTCGCTTAAGCGCAGGAGAGACTAAAAAATGTCCCGAGTTGGAAAAATGCCTGTGACCATCCCCGCTGGTGTGGATGTGTCTATCAAAGAAGACCAAATCAGTGTCAAAGGAACTGGCGGCACGCTTGCCACCGCTTCTAGCCTGTTGGTCAAAGTGAACAATGACAACGGTATGATGACCTTCATTCCGGTCAACGATTCCCGTGAAGCCAATGCCATGAGCGGCACCATGCGTCAGCTGGTCAACAACATGGTGATCGGTGTGACCAAAGGCTTTGAGAAAAAGCTCAACCTCATTGGCGTGGGTTACAAAGCTGCTGCCCAAGGCAACAAGTTGAACTTGGCGGTTGGTTATTCGCACCCTGTCAACATTGACATGCCTGCTGGCATCAAGGTCGAAACACCTGCGCCAACCGAAATCATCATCAAAGGCGCTGACCGCCAACGTGTGGGTCAAATCGCTGCTGAGATTCGTGCTGTTCGTCCTCCCGAGCCTTACAAAGGCAAAGGCATCCGTTATTCGGATGAGAAGATCACGATCAAAGAGACCAAGAAGAAATAAGGAGCTGCATCATGTTGACCAAAAAAGAGCAGCGTCTCCGTCGTGCACGTCAAACACGCATCCGCATTGCACAGCAAGGCGTGGCACGTTTGACTGTGAACCGTACCAATCTTCACATTTATGCCAGCGTCGTTTCCGGCGACGGCAGCAAAGTGTTGGCCAGTGCCTCTACCGCCGAAGCCGATGTTCGCAAAGAACTCGGCGCAGCCGGCAAGGGTGGCAACGCCAATGCAGCCCAATTGATCGGCAAGCGCATCGCTGAAAAAGCGAAAGCTGCTGGTGTTGAAAAAGTGGCTTTTGACCGCGCAGGTTTTGCATTCCACGGTCGTGTCAAAGCTTTGGCTGAAGCCGCTCGCGAAGCTGGCTTGCAGTTCTAAACGGATCGGAAATTACAAATGGCTAAGTTTCAGGCAAAAGCACAAGGTGACGGTCCAGAAGACGGTCTCCGCGAAAAAATGATCGCGGTCAACCGCGTGACCAAGGTTGTGAAGGGTGGACGTATTTTGGCGTTCGCAGCACTCACAGTCGTGGGCGATGGCGATGGCAAAGTGGGCATGGGCAAAGGCAAATCGAAAGAAGTGCCAGCCGCTGTTCAAAAAGCCATGGAAGAAGCACGTCGCAACTTGCAAAAAGTGTCGCTCAAAAACGGCACCATTCATCACACCGTTTACGGTCACCACGGTGCAGCGCGCGTTTTCATGGCGCCCGCTCCCAAGGGTACTGGCATCATTGCCGGCGGCCCAATGCGTGCTGTTTTCGAAGTGATGGGTATCACTGACATCGTGGCCAAAAGCCATGGCTCGTCAAACCCTTACAACATGGTTCGCGCTACTTTAGACGCTCTGACTCAATGCACAACGGCATATGAGATTGCCTCCAAGCGTGGCAAGAGCGTTGAAGACATCTTCGCTTAAACCAAAAAGGCATCAAGATGACAACACAACAACAAACCGTCAAGGTCCAATTGGTTCGCAGCCCTATCGGTTGCAAACAAGACCACCGCGACACCGTTCGGGGTCTGGGCTTGCGCAAGCTCAACAGCGTCAGCGAATTGCAGGACACACCTTCAGTTCGCGGCATGATCAACAAGATCAGCTATCTGGTCAAAGTTCTCTGAGGTAATTCTGATGGAACTCAATAGTATTAAACCTGCAGCTGGCGCCAAACACGCCAAGCGTCGCGTTGGCCGTGGCATTGGTTCAGGCTTGGGTAAAACCGCTGGTCGTGGCCACAAAGGTCAAAAATCTCGTTCAGGCGGCTACCACAAAGTTGGTTTCGAAGGCGGTCAAATGCCTTTGCAGCGTCGTCTGCCCAAGCGTGGCTTCAAGTCTCAACTCTTGAAGTTCAACGCCGAAGTCACATTGACTGCCCTCGACAAACTCGGCTTGCCCGAAGTTGACTTGTTGGCACTCAAGCAAGCTGGCTTGGTTGGCGAGTTGGCCAAAGTGGTCAAGGTCGTTAAAACCGGCGCGTTAACCAAGGCTGTCAAGTTGACTGGCATTGGCGCAACAGCAGGTGCGAAAGCAGCCATTGAAGCTGCTGGCGGATCTTTGGCCTAATCGGCCAAGAATTTACAACGTTTCAAAAGAGATAAGCAGTGGTCACTAGCGCAACAACAGCAAACAAAGGCAAGTACGGAGACTTGAGTCGCCGTCTCGTCTTCTTGTTGTTCGCCCTGGTGGTTTACCGTGTGGGTGCGCACATTCCTGTTCCAGGCATTGACCCCGCACAACTGCAACAACTCTTCAATGGTCAGCAGGGCGGCATCCTGAGTTTGTTCAACATGTTCTCTGGTGGTGCCTTGTCGCGCTTCACAGTGTTCGCGTTGGGCATCATGCCTTACATCTCTGCGTCCATCATCATGCAATTGCTCACCTATGTCTTGCCTGCATTCGAGCAGCTCAAGAAAGAGGGCGAAGCAGGGCGTCGCAAAATTACTCAGTACACCCGCTTTGGCACCTTGGGCTTGGCGCTGTTCCAGTCGCTGGGCATTGCCATGGCCTTGGAAGCCTCTGCAGGCTTGGTCATTGCCCCCGGTTTTGGTTTCCGCATGACAGCCGTTGTGAGTTTGACTGCGGGCACCATGTTCCTCATGTGGTTGGGCGAGCAAATTACCGAGCGCGGTTTGGGCAACGGTATTTCTATTCTTATTTTTGCTGGTATTGCTGCAGGACTGCCAAGCTCTATCGGTGGTTTGTTGGAGTTGGTTCGCACAGGCGCCATGGGCCCTCTGGTTTCCATCTTCATCATCGTGGTTGTGATGTTGGTCACTTATTTTGTGGTCTTCGTTGAGCGCGGCCAGCGCAAAATATTGGTCAACTATGCTCGCCGTCAGGTGGGCAACAAGGTGTATGGCGGTCAATCGTCACACCTGCCCCTGAAGCTCAACATGGCGGGTGTCATTCCCCCCATCTTCGCGTCTTCTATCATTTTGTTGCCGGCCACGGTGATCAACTGGTTCAGCTCTGGCGAGTCCAGCAACCCAGTGGTGTTGTTCATGAAAGATGTGGCCTCTACACTCACACCAGGTCAGCCGATCTATGTGATGTTCTATGCAGCTGCCATTATTTTCTTCTGCTTTTTCTACACAGCCTTGGTGTTCAACAGCCGCGAAACGGCCGACAACCTCAAGAAGAGTGGTGCGTTCATCCCCGGCATTCGTCCCGGTGACCACACTGCCAAATACATTGACAAGATTTTGGTGCGCTTGACATTGGCCGGTGCCGTGTACATCACCTTTGTCTGTCTCTTGCCCGAATTCCTGATCTTGAAGTACAACGTGCCGTTCTATTTTGGCGGCACCTCACTTCTGATCATTGTTGTGGTGACCATGGATTTCATGGCACAAGTTCAGAACTACATGATGTCTCAGCAGTATGACTCGCTCCTCAAAAAGGCGAACTTCAAAACAACGCTGTGATTGAATTGATAGATAAAAGAGTTTTAGGAGAAATGAAATGAGAGTTTCGGCTTCGGTCAAAAAAATTTGCCGCAACTGCAAAGTCATTCGCCGTAAGGGCGTGGTTCGTGTCATCTGCACAGACCCACGTCATAAGCAGCGTCAAGGCTGATTGCAAGAGTTATTAGAGGACGAAAATGGCACGTATCGCTGGCATCAACATTCCGCCGCACAAGCATACCGAAATTGGCTTGACAGCTATCTTTGGTATCGGTCGCACCCGCGCTCGCAAAATTTGCGAGGCTTCAGGCATTGCTTATTCCAAAAAGATCAAAGATCTGACGGATGGCGACCTGGAAAAAATTCGCGATCAAATCGCATTGATCACCATTGAAGGTGACTTGCGTCGCGAAACAACCATGAACATCAAGCGTTTGATGGACATTGGTTGCTACCGTGGTTTCCGCCACCGCCGTGGTTTGCCCATGCGTGGTCAGCGTACTCGCACCAATGCTCGCACTCGCAAGGGTCCGCGCAAAGGCGCTGCAGGCTTGAAGAAATAACAGGGATTGAGAGACCACTATGGCAAAAGCCCCATCCAATAGCGCCGCACAACGCGTGCGCAAAAAAGTTCGCAAGAACGTTGCCGACGGCATTGCACACGTGCACGCCTCGTTCAACAACACCATCATCACCATCACTGATCGCCAAGGCAATGCGTTGTCATGGGCTTCATCAGGTGGTCAAGGTTTCAAAGGTTCACGCAAGTCAACACCGTTTGCAGCTCAGGTTGCTTCCGAAGTAGCTGGTCGTGCTGCCATTGAGCAAGGCATCAAGAACCTCGACGTCGAGATCAAAGGCCCCGGCCCAGGTCGCGAGTCTTCAGTTCGTGCATTGGGCGCCTTGGGCATCCGCATCACTTCGATTGCAGACGTCACACCCATGCCACACAATGGCTGCCGCCCTCAAAAGCGTCGCCGTATTTAATTTCAAAGCCCACCGCCATTGCCGTGTTGGCAATGGCTCCCGCATGTCTCATGCGGTAGTTGACAGAAAAGGAAGATCAAGTGGCACGTTACCTAGGCCCTAAGGCCAAACTATCCCGCCGTGAAGGCACAGACCTGTTTTTGAAGAGCGCACGCCGCTCTATCGCAGACAAGTCTAAATTTGACAGCAAGCCCGGCCAGCACGGCCGCACTTCAGGTCAGCGTACATCAGACTACGGTCTGCAATTGCGTGAAAAGCAAAAAGTGAAACGCATGTACGGTGTGCTCGAGAAGCAGTTCCGCCGCTATTTCACCGAAGCCGACCGTCGCAAAGGCAACACCGGCTCCAACCTCTTGAGCTTGCTCGAGTCACGCTTGGACAACGTTTGCTACCGCATGGGCTTTGGCTCTACACGCGCTGAATCACGTCAATTGGTTTCTCACAAAGCTGTGACGGTCAATGGCCAACCAGTGAACATTCCTTCCTACCTCGTCAAAGCTGGCGATGTGGTGGCAGTTCGCGAAAAATCCAAAAAACAAACACGTGTTTTGGAAGCTTTGCAATTGGCTCAACAAGTTGGCATGCCAGCTTGGGTTGAAGTCAACATCGAAAAAGTAGAAGGCGTCTTCAAGAAGTCTCCTGATCGTGATGAATTTGCGTCTGACATCAACGAATCATTGATCGTTGAATTGTATTCACGCTAATTTCATCTTGTTTCAATCGTTCCCTCGCTGCGTCGCATCGCAGCTTGGGTGCTTCATCAGCCTTACCGGTGTAACGGACCGGGGGTATTGAGAGGAAGTCTGAATGCAAACCAATCTGTTGAAACCCAAAGCCATCCAAGTCGAACAACTCGGCCCCAACCGCGCCAAGGTCACCTTGGAGCCCTTCGAGCGTGGCTACGGCCATACGCTGGGCAATGCCTTGCGCCGCGTTTTGTTGTCTTCCATGGTGGGTTATTCCGCCACCGAAGTCACTATTGCCGGTGTTGTTCACGAGTACTCATCCATTGATGGCGTGCAAGAAGATGTGGTCAACATCTTGTTGAACCTCAAAGGTGTGGTTTTCAAACTGCACAACCGTGACGAAGTGACGCTCAGCTTGCGCAAAGACGGCGAAGGCCCAGTCACTGCCGCCGACATCCAAACACCGCACGACGTTGAAGTCATCAACCCTGAGCACATCATTGCCAACCTGTCTCAAGGTGGCAAACTCGACATGCAAATCAAGGTTGAAAAAGGCCGTGGCTATGTGCCCGGTTCGATGCGCCGTTTTGCCGACGAGCCTACAAAGTCTGTTGGCCGCATTGTTCTCGATGCCTCTTTCTCACCTGTGAAGCGCGTCAGCTACACAGTCGAAAGCGCGCGTGTTGAACAGCGTACCGACCTCGACAAGTTGGTCATCGAAATGGAAACCAACGGTGCCATTACCGCCGAAGACGCAGTGCGTTCTTCTGCCAAAATTTTGGTTGAGCAATTGGCTGTGTTCGCACAGCTCGAAGGCAGCGAATTGTCTGCATTCGACGCACCTGCACAGCGCGGTGGTGCCAGCAGCTTCGATCCAATTTTGCTGCGCCCAGTCGACGAGCTCGAACTCACTGTTCGCTCTGCCAACTGCCTCAAAGCAGAAAACATTTACTACATCGGCGACCTCATTCAGCGTACCGAAAACGAATTGCTCAAGACCCCTAACCTGGGTCGCAAGTCACTCAACGAGATCAAAGAAGTTTTGGCCTCACGTGGTTTGACATTGGGCATGAAGCTCGAGAGCTGGCCACCTGCCGGTTTGGAAAAGCGTTAATTTTTAAAAGTCCCACTTGCAAGAAAGAAGTGGGCAGTGCACGGGCAGTACCTGATACGGCTGCTTGATTAATAAAGAAAGGACTAGCACCATGCGTCACGGACACGGATTACGTAAACTCAATCGCACAAGCTCACACCGCTTGGCAATGCTGCAAAACATGATGAACTCCATCATTGAGCACGAAGTGATCAAAACAACAGTGCCAAAGGCCAAAGAATTGCGCCGCGTCATTGAGCCCATGATTACTTTGGCCAAAGTTGACACAGTGGCCAACCGCCGCTTGGCTTTCAACCGCTTGCGCGACCGCGACAGCGTCACCAAGTTGTTCACAGACCTCGGCCCTCGCTTCAATGCGCGCCCCGGTGGTTACACACGCATCTTGAAAATGGGCTACCGTGTGGGTGACAATGCGCCCATGGCTTTGGTCGAGTTGGTCGACCGTCCTGATGTGGCCGATCAAGCGCCTGCCGCTTAATCAATGGTTTGATTTCAGCTTTAATTTTTCATTCTTAAGTATTAAAGCTGATTAACAAGTTATACTCACGTTTTTACCGCGGGGTGGAGCAGTCTGGTAGCTCGTTGGGCTCATAACCCAAAGGTCGTTGGTTCAAATCCGGCCCCCGCAACCAAATGAAGCCAAGGCAAACGCCTTGTTGCACATTGAAAAATACCCACTTCGGTGGGTATTTTTTTGGCCGCTCGCTTAATAAAAGTTTAAGAAAATTTAAGAAAAGACATTTTCAGCAATCTGAGTCAGTTCCGACAATGCCAGCTCGGTGGTGGCAAATCGAACTTCAGAACGTGTGCCTTTAAAGTGTTTCAGCAAAGTTTGGCAATGAGTTTGCTGTTGGGTTTGGTGAGGGGTTTGCTGATGCGCATCGCGCCAAGCCCAAGCCAGCCACACAGTGCCCACAGGCTTGCTTTCACTGCCGCCCGTGGGGCCTGCAACCCCAGTCACGGCCACACTGAGTTGGGCACTTGAATGTGCCAAAGCTCCCAAGGCCATGGCCCTGGCAACCTCTTCACTCACAGCGCCATGAGCTTCAATGAGGGCCATTGGCACACCCAATATCTGGTGCTTAGAGGCATTGGAGTAAGTCACAAAACCGCGCTCAAACCAAGCGCTTGAACCCGACAATTGGGTGCAACTGGCAGCAATCAAGCCGCCAGTACAACTTTCTGCAGTGCACAGGCTGAGCTGTCGAGCCCCTAAAACTTGGGCTAGCGATGCACAAAGGGTTTCTATGTGGGGTGTCACCATGCTCTCCAAAGTGCAAAACAAAACAGCGTACAGAACGCGGCAACAAAGTCATCGAACAAAATGCCAAAGGCGCCGCGCCAACCAAATCCTTTGAACAATTGATCGGCCCAGGCTACAGGGCCAGGCTTGGCCGCATCAAAAAAACGAAACAAGGCAAAGGCCATCAACTGGGTGCTAAAGCTGGCAGGAGAGAGCACGAACAGCACCAACCAAAAGGCCACCACCTCGTCCCAAACAATGGCACCAGGGTCTGAAATGTTTAAATTCTCAGCGCATACCTTGCAAGCCCAAACGCCCACCAAACTGGCGATCACAATGATTGCAAATTGCTCTTTCTGAGTGAAAAAATCTTGCAGCGCCCACCAACTGAGCCAAGCCCACAGCGTACCCACTGTGCCGGGTGCTTTGGGCGAAAGGCCCGCACCAAAGCCCAGTGCCACCCAATGGGCCGGATGACGAAACATAAAACCAGCATCGGGTCTCATGGTGTTTTGAAATGGTCAAAAGAAGAGAAGGTATTGGCCACCGAACTGCCCTGACTGTCTAACAATGTCAGTTGGGGCGATGCGATGATCTTGCCAATGCGCGTGACATGGGTGCTGGCCGCCTCACTGGCGGCCACGATGGCGCCGCGTTGGTGCTCTGGCGCTGTGAAAACCAATTCGTAATCATCACCACCCGACAGACAAAGGGGCAGCAAAACCTCTTCTGGCAAGCCAGAGCTCTTGGCACAAGCCATGGTGCTGAGCACTTGGGCAATGTGAATTTCAGCACCCACACCACTGGCCTTCAAAATGTGTTGCAAGTCGCCCAGCAAGCCATCGCTGATGTCAGCCGCCGCGTGAGCCAGTCCTCGCAACGCCATGCCCAGCGCCACTTGGGGCGTGGGCTTTTCCATGCGCAGGCGCGCGGTGTCAAAAACCGATTGCGGCACACTCAAATGGCCTCGAAAAACTTCCAGAGCCAAGCGCGCATCTCCCAAATGGCCACTGACGTAAATGTCGTCTCCCACTTGGGCGCCACGGCGCAACAGTGCTTGATATGCAGGCACTTCGCCCATGACGGTGATGCAGATATTCAGCGGCCCGCGGGTGGTGTCGCCCCCAATCAAATCGCATTGGTAAAGGTCTGCCAATGCCCACAGGCCTTTGGAAAACTCTGCCAACCACTGCGGCTGTACTTCGGGCAAGGCCAACGACAGCAAGAAAGCTTTGGGCTCGGCACCACATGCAGCCAAGTCGCTTAAATTGACGGCCAGTGCTTTGTGCCCCAAGTGTGCGGGGCTCACGGTCGATAAAAAGTGACGCCCCTCCACCAGCATGTCGCTGGAAATGGCCAACTGCTGCCCAGATTTGACGGCTAGCAGCGCGCAGTCATCACCCACCCCCAGCGTGGCATGGCGCGGGGGGCGCTTGAAGAAGGTTTCTATCAGATCAAACTCGCCCATAAGCTCAAGCATAACCTCAACAATTGGCGGAAGAAAAAGCGGGAGAATAAGCGCAAGAATAAGCCAAAGAAAAAACACTTCGCTGCAATGAAGGGCCGCAAAATGCGACAATTCGGCCATGACCACCTACCGCATTGCCCCCTCACTCTTGTCAGCCGATTTTGCTCGCTTGGGCGAAGAAGTGCGCAACGTCATTGCTGCCGGCGCCGACTGGATTCACTTTGACGTGATGGACAACCATTACGTGCCCAACCTCTCGTTCGGCCCCATGATTTGCCAGGCGCTCAAGCCCCATGCCAAAACGGCCGATGGCAAAGACGTGCCCATTGATGTTCACCTCATGGTGCAACCTGTAGACGCATTGGCCGCCGCTTTTGCCGATGCCGGCGCCGACCTCATCAGCTTTCACCCCGATGCATCGGCGCATGTGCACCGAAGCGTTCAGGCCATCAAATCCAAGGGTTGCAAGGCGGGCGTGGTGTTCAACCCCGCCCAGTCGCTTGATGTCTTGGAGTGGGTCATTGAAGACATCGATTTGATTTTGATCATGTCGGTCAACCCAGGCTTTGGCGGCCAAAGTTTCATTGACAGCGCATTGCGCAAAGTGGAAATGGCTCGCAAATGGATCGAGGCCTCAGGCAAAGACATTCGCCTTGAGGTGGATGGCGGTATCAAGGTCGACAACATTCGCCGTGTGGCCGATGCCGGCGCCGACACCTTTGTTGCGGGCAGTGCCATCTTTGGCAAACCCGATTACGCGGCAGTCATTCAAGCCATGCGCCAGGAATTGAAGGGTGGCTAAGTTGCTGGGCATGCAGGTGCAAGCCTGCATGATTGACCTCGATGGCACCTTGGTCGACACCATGGGTGACTTTGAAGCGGTGGTGGCCTTGATGCTTCAAGATTTGGGTTTGCCACCCTTAGGGCGCGAGCACCTAGAGGGCATGGTTGGCAAGGGTTCTGAATATCTCATTCAGTGTGTGCTTCAGCGGCAAATGCCTTCGGCAGAGTATGCCCAACAGCACATTGGCGAAATAGCGCAACCCTCCGAGGCACAGTTGCATCAAGCTTGGGAAATTTACCAAGCCCATTATCAGCGCGTGAATGGACAGGCCAGTGCTGTTTATCCGGGTGTTTTGCAAGGGCTCCAAGGTTTGGTAGCCAAGGGCTTGCCATTGGCATGTTTGACCAACAAACCCAAAGATTTGGCGCAAAAGCTGCTGCAACAAAAAGGTTTGGCCGAATTTTTCCCGCTGGTTTTTGGCGGAGACTCCTTTGAACGCAAGAAACCCGACCCCTTGCCCTTGCTCAAAACCTGTGAGGCACTGGGCTTTGCGCCGCACCAGGTTGTGATGGTGGGCGACTCCAGCAACGATGCGCAAGCGGCGCGCGCTGCGGGCTGCAAAGTGGTGCTGCTCACCTATGGCTACAACCATGGCTTGCCCGTCAGAGGGGTGGAGGCCGATCACCACCTAGACTCTCTGGCAGAAATTCTGCTTTGAACACCCGCCAGAGCTTTGGTACACTGGTGGCCTCATGATCTTGTTTCATTCATTCTTCGCAGTCCAGCTGCCGGCCACTTTGAGCCGGGGAGCCTGGTCTTGGCGTCAGCCAGTTTAAATTTGCCTAGAACCGGCAGCCCCTTGGTTGTCAAAGAATGGTTCATGCCCACACATGAACGCTTGAATGAACTGGCTAGAAAAACGGAGCCTCGATCGTGATCACAGAACTTGAATTTAAAAGCTTAGCCCAACAAGGCTACAACCGCATTCCCCTCATGCTCGAGGCGTTTGCCGATTTAGAAACCCCACTCTCGCTGTATTTGAAGCTGGCCCATCAAAAAGATGGCGGCAAACACAGCTTTCTGTTGGAGTCTGTGGTGGGCGGCGAGCGATTTGGTCGCTACAGCTTCATTGGTTTGCCAGCGCGCACCTTTTTGCAGGCGCGTGGCTTTGGCAGCGCAGCGCACACCGAAGTGGTGACCGACGGCGTGGTCGTTGAAACGGCACCAGGCAACCCGCTTGACTTCATTGAGCAATATCAAAAGCGATTTAAGGTGGCGCTCAGGCCTGGCTTGCCACGCTTTTGCGGTGGCTTGGCGGGCTACTTTGGCTACGACGCTGTGCGATATATCGAGAAGAAACTCGAAAAATCTTGCCCGCCCGATACCTTGGGTACGCCCGATATCTTGCTTCTGCAATGTGAAGAGTTGGCCGTGATTGACAACTTGTCGGGCAAACTTTATTTGATGGTCTATGCCGACCCTGGCGTGCCAGAAGCTTATTCCAAAGCCAAAAAGCGTTTGCGTGAATTGAAAGAGCAATTGAAGTATTCGGTCAGTGCACCGGTGCTGAGCTCCACACAAACCTACCCTGCCGAACGCGATTTCAAAAAAGAAGATTATTTGAAAGCCGTGTTGGAAGCCAAGGAACTCATTGCGGCCGGCGATTTCATGCAAGTGCAGGTGGGACAGCGCATCAAAAAACGTTACACCGAAAGTCCCTTGTCTTTGTACCGTGCTCTCAGGTCTTTGAACCCCAGCCCCTACATGTACTTCTACAATTTTGGCGACTTCCATGTGGTCGGTGCCAGCCCCGAGATTTTGGTGCGCCAAGAACAAACCGAAGAGGGCGTGAAAGTTACCATTCGCCCACTGGCAGGCACAAGGCCACGTGGCGCCACACCCGAAAAAGACAAAGCGGCTGAGCTCGAGTTGGTCAATGATCCTAAGGAGCGGGCCGAGCACGTGATGCTGATTGATTTGGCGCGCAATGACATTGGCCGCATTGCCAAAATAGGCTCTGTGAAAGTGACTGAAGCATTCGCCATCGAGCGCTACAGCCATGTGATGCACATCGTGAGCAATGTGGAAGGCATTTTGAACGAGGGCATGACCAACATGGATGTGCTCAAGGCCACGTTTCCTGCGGGCACACTCACCGGCGCACCCAAGGTGCACGCCATGGAGCTGATTGACAAATTGGAGCCCACCAAGCGCGGTGTGTATGGCGGTGCTTGTGGTTATTTGAGCTACGCGGGCGACATGGATGTTGCCATTGCCATTCGCACGGGCATCATCAAAGATCAAGTCTTGTATGTGCAAGCTGCAGCAGGTGTGGTGGCCGACTCTGTGCCAGAGTTGGAGTGGAAAGAAACCGAACACAAAGCGCGCGCCTTGTTGCGCGCCAGTGAGTTGGTGGAAGAAGGCTTGGAGTAACCGACATGACAAAAATCAAATTGTTGATGGTCGACAACTACGACTCTTTCACATACAACATCGTTCAATATTTTGGTGAGCTGGGCGCAGACATTGAAGTCTTTCGCAATGACGAAATTAGCCTCGAAGGCATTGCACAAAGAAAACCCGATCGCTTGGTGATTTCGCCAGGGCCTTGCTCACCCGCAGAGGCTGGCATATCGGTGGCAGCCATTCAGCACTTTGCAGGCAAGCTGCCCATCTTGGGGGTGTGCTTGGGCCATCAAAGCATTGGCGCAGCCTTCGGCGGCAAGATTGTGCGAGCGCAAGAATTGATGCACGGCAAAACCAGTGTCATTCACACCACGCAGCAGGGCGTGTTTAGAAATCTGCCAGAAAAATTCACGGTCAATCGCTACCACTCACTGGCCATCGAGCGTGCTAGCTGCCCTGCCGAATTGGAGGTGACAGCCTGGACCGACGATGGTGAAATTATGGGAGTGCGCCACAAAAGTTTGGCCATTGAAGGTGTTCAATTTCACCCAGAGTCGATTCTCACTGAGCATGGACATGCCATGCTGAAAAACTTCTTGGAAGCCCATTGACATGAACTCAACTGCTAGCTCATCTGCAAGTGCACCTGCAAGCGCACCTGCAAGCACACCTGCAAGCACACAGACGGCCAATCATTTGGCCACATCGTCTCGAGTCGATTTGAGAAGCGACACGGTCACGCGCCCCACGGCTGGCATGCGAGAAGCCATGGCCAAAGCGTTGGTGGGCGACGATGTTTACAAAGACGACCCTAGCGTGAACGAGCTGCAGGACAAAATTGCCAAGATGCTGGGCTTTGAGGCGGCGCTGTTTATGAGCACGGGCACGCAAAGTAATTTGTGCGGCATTTTGTCGCACTGCCAACGCGGCGATGAATACATTGTGGGCCAAATGGCACATTGCTATCGCTGGGAAGGTGGCGGCGCCGCCGTGTTTGGCAGTGTTCAGCCACAGCCACTCACCCAGCAGCCCGACGGCAGCTTGTCCTTTTCAGACATCGAAGCCGCAATCAAGCCCGATGATGCGCACTTTGCAATGACCAAAATGGTGGCCTTGGAAAATACATGGGGCGGCAAAGTTTTGCCACAAACTTACCTGAATGAGTTCAGTGCCTTTGTAAAGCAAAAAGGTTTGGCCCGACATCTGGATGGTGCCAGGTTGTTCAATGCGGCGGTGGCCCAAGCCACGGCTTCAGGCACATCACCCTACGACGAACTGAAAAACATCACGCAGTGTTTTGACAGTGTCTCTGTTTGCTTTAGCAAAGGTTTGGGCGCACCCATGGGCTCTGCCTTGTGCGGCACCAAAGAGTTAATTGCCAAAGCCCATCGCGTTCGCAAAATGGCAGGTGGCGGCTTGCGACAAGCGGGCTTCATGGCGGCTGCCGCATCCTATGCCCTCGATCACCATGTAGAGCGACTGGCTCAAGATCATCAACTCATGGCGTACATGGCGCAAGGCTTGTCTGGTATTCCTGGACTTCAAGTTGAAACTCCCCAAACCAACATCTTGTTTGTGGACTTGGTGGACGGCGCCAAAGCCAAAGGCGTTGCCTTGCAAGCGCATTTAAAGCAAGAGGGCATCGACATGACGGGTTTGTACCGCCTTCGATTTGTCACGCACCTCGATGTCGATCGTGCAGGGGTTGATCGCGCCATTGCGGCCATTCGCCAATTCTTCAACGCTTGAATTTACTTTCAGAGAACAACATGCCCATCACCCCACAAGAAGCACTTCAAAGAACCATTGAGCACCGCGAAATTTTTCACGACGAAATGCTCAAGATCATGCGCATGATCATGAATGGCGAGTTGTCTCCCGTCATGACGGCTGCGCTGATTACAGGCCTTCGAGTTAAAAAAGAAACCATTGGCGAAATTACCGCTGCAGCCCAAGTGATGCGTGAGTTTTCCACCAAGGTTCATGTGCCAGACGCCCGTCACTTGGTCGACATCGTGGGCACTGGCGGCGATGGCTCACACACCTTCAATATTTCAACCTGCGCCATGTTTGTGGCTGCTGCTGCTGGCGCCAAAACAGCCAAGCACGGTGGCCGCAGTGTGAGCAGCAAGTCGGGTAGTGCCGATGTTCTTGAAAGTTTGGGCGCCAACATCAATTTGTCGCCTGACAAAATTGCGCAGTGCGTGCAAGAGGTGGGCATTGGGTTTATGTTTGCGCCCAACCATCACCCGGCCATGAAGAATGTGGCACCTGTGCGCAAAGAGCTTGGTGTCAGAACCATTTTCAATATTCTGGGGCCCTTAACCAATCCCGCAAGCGCACCCAACATTTTGATGGGCGTGTTTCACTCCGACTTGGTGGGCATTCAAATTCGAGCTTTACAACGTTTAGGCGCAGAGCACGCGCTGGTGGTCTACGGCCGCGATGGCATGGACGAAGTCAGTTTGGGTGCAGCCACCTTGGTGGGCGAATTGAAAGATGGTCAAATTTCTGAGTATGAAATTCACCCCGAAGACTTTGGCATGCCGATGGTGAGCAATCGGGCTTTGCGCGTCGAAACCCCTGAAGAGTCGCAGGCTGTTTTGCGCAGCGTTTTGAACAACGAAGTTGGCGCTGCGCGCGACATCGTGATCTTGAATGCGGGCGCAGCTTTGTATGCAGCCAATGTAGCAGCCACTATCAAAGAGGGCATTGCTTTGGCACGAGAAGCCATTGCGTCTGGCGCCGCTCAGAAAAAGTTGGAACAGTTTGTGACATTCACCCAAAAATCAGGCAGCCCCACATGAGCGATATTTTGAAAAAAATTGTGGCCGTCAAGCACGAAGAGATTGCGCTGGCCGCCAAAAAGAAATCATTCGAAGCCGTGAAAGCCGATGCTGAAAGTCGAGTTTTAACGCGCGATTTTGTGGGCGCTATTCGGCAAAAAATAGAGGCACAAGAAGCGGCCGTCATTGCAGAGATTAAAAAAGCCAGCCCGTCCAAAGGCGTGTTGCGCGCAGACTTTATGCCTGCAGACATTGCGCAAAGTTATGCAGAGCATGGCGCGGCCTGCTTGTCTGTGCTCACCGACGTGCAGTTTTTTCAAGGCAGCTCCGACTATTTGAAACAAGCCCGAGCCAGTTGCGACTTGCCAGTGCTTCGGAAAGACTTCATGGTCGATCCCTATCAAGTTTACGAGTCACGCGCCATGGGCGCCGATTGCATCTTGCTCATTGCCGCTTGTTTGGACGATGCCCAAATGAAAGATCTGGAAGCCATTGCGCGCAGTTTGGACATGGCGGTGTTGGTCGAGGTGCATGATGCAGACGAACTGAGTCGCGCTTTGAAACTCAAAACCCCTCTGGTGGGCATCAACAACCGCAACCTTCGCACTTTTGAGGTAAGCCTAGACACCACGCTTGGCATGTTGAAGGATGTGCCCGCCGATCGCATTCTGATCACGGAAAGCGGCATTTTGTCGCCCACCGATGTGCAAAAAATGCGTGAAGCCCATGTCCATGCCTTCTTGGTGGGTGAGGCCTTCATGCGCGCAGACGATCCGGGGCAAGCCCTGGCCGACTTGTTTCACTGAAAGCCAACAGCCAAAATGCGGCTGAGCCAATCCGACTTGTTCAATGTTGCAGGCGATGCCCTGAAGGTGGCTCAGCCTTCAAATCAGCTGCTGGCTGCCGACTGGCCGCCAAAGCTGGAGGTCCTCACGCAAGGCTGGCAAGAACTGTTGGGCCACTTTTGGCGCAGCCCCACAGGCGTGTTGCTTGACCAGAAAATGCGTGCCGGCTTGTCCGCTGGGCGAGTTTTTTTCCCGCAAGCTGTGTACAAGGCCTTTGCCCTCACACCTTTTGAAAATGTGAAGGTGGTGGTTTTGGGTCAAGACCCCTATCACGGCCCTGACCAAGCGGAGGGCTTGGCATTTTCTGTCGGGCCGGGTCAGAAAATTCCCCCCAGCCTGCGCAATATCTTCAAAGAGATTCAGCGAGACTTGGGTGTTCCCATGCCCACTGGCCCCCAAGCGGGCAGCTTGGTGCGGTGGTCGGAGCAAGGTGTTTTGCTCCTCAATGCGGCGCTCACGGTTGAGCAGTCATTGCCTGCCAGTCATAGCAAGTGGGGTTGGGAAGTACTTACTGACAATATTATCCAAGGCATTGCAGCCCACCCTGAACCCAAAGCATTTTTGTTGTGGGGCGCGCACGCTCAGGGCAAGGCAAGCCTCATTGACAGCTTGAACATCGACGGTCGGCATTTGGTTTTAAAGGCCAATCACCCCTCGCCTTTATCGGCTTTGCGACCCCCATTGCCGTTCATGGGCTGCGGTCATTTTGGTCAAGTGAACCACTGGCTTGAGCGTCAAAAGAAAAATCCAATCCGGTGGTAATTTCCTGTTTCGAGCTTGCGGGGGCCTTGAAAAAAGTGGCATAATCCCAGATTCGCTGAGGAGGGGTGCCCGAGTGGCTAAAGGGGGCAGACTGTAAATCTGTTGGCTTACGCCTACACTGGTTCGAATCCAGTCTCCTCCACCAGCAAAACTTAACTTGTTAAGAACAAAGAGCGTTTGGAATCAGATGAACGCATCTGGGGTTTGGCAGCCTTTGGCTTGTTCCCTAGATGATGTACCTGACTCTGCTGCAGACAATGCGGGAGTAGTTCAATGGTAGAACCCTAGCCTTCCAAGCTAATGACGCGGGTTCGATTCCCGTCTCCCGCTCCAGTTTTTAACAAGAGGGTGCAGTTTTAGTGCGGACAAAGTGCCTTGTTGTGCTGAGTCAAGATCGCCCTTGTGGCTCAGTGGTAGAGCACCCCCTTGGTAAGGGGGAGATCGCGGGTCCGATTCCCGCCAAGGGCACCAGTTTTTTAGTCAGAGTTTTAATGTTTTTTTCGGAGTCGAGAAATGGCAAAAGAGAAATTTGAGCGGACAAAACCGCACGTGAACGTTGGCACCATTGGTCACGTTGACCACGGCAAAACAACATTGACAGCTGCTATCACCACCGTGTTGGCAGCCAAGTTTGGCGGCGCTGCTAAGGCGTATGACCAAATTGACGCAGCGCCTGAAGAGAAGGCCCGCGGCATTACCATCAACACAGCGCACGTTGAGTACGAGACGGCCAATCGCCACTACGCTCACGTTGACTGCCCAGGCCACGCCGACTATGTGAAGAACATGATCACTGGCGCGGCTCAGATGGACGGCGCCATTTTGGTGTGCTCCGCTGCTGACGGCCCCATGCCCCAAACCCGCGAGCACATCTTGTTGGCTCGTCAGGTGGGCGTGCCTTACATCATCGTTTTCTTGAACAAGTGCGACATGGTGGACGACGCCGAGTTGCTCGAGTTGGTGGAGATGGAAGTTCGCGAGTTGTTGTCCAAGTACGACTTCCCAGGCGACGACACACCGATCATTCAAGGCTCAGCCAAGCTGGCTTTGGAAGGCGACAAGGGTGCTTTGGGCGAAGAAGCCATCATGAAGTTGGCAGACGCTTTGGACTCCTACATTCCTACACCCGACCGCGCGGTTGACGGTGCATTCTTGATGCCAGTGGAAGACGTGTTCTCCATCTCTGGTCGCGGCACAGTGGTCACTGGCCGTATCGAGCGCGGCATCATCAAGGTTGGCGAAGAGATTGAGATTGTGGGTATTGCTGATACGCAAAAAACCACATGCACAGGCGTTGAGATGTTCCGCAAGTTGCTGGACCAAGGCCAAGCCGGTGACAACGTGGGTATTTTGCTGCGCGGCACCAAGCGCGAAGACGTGCAGCGCGGCCAAGTGCTGTGCAAGCCCGGCTCGATCAAGCCACACACACACTTCACAGGCGAAATTTACGTTTTGTCTAAAGACGAAGGTGGTCGTCACACGCCATTCTTCAACAACTACCGTCCCCAGTTCTACTTCCGTACAACTGACGTGACAGGCGCCATTGAATTGCCAGAAGGCAAAGAGATGGTGATGCCAGGCGACAACGTGTCGATCACTGTGAAGCTGATCAACCCGATCGCCATGGAAGAAGGTCTGCGCTTTGCGATCCGCGAAGGCGGCCGCACTGTGGGCGCTGGCGTTGTGGCCAAGATCCTCGCTTAATTTGCGTCTTTCTATGCGCTGAAGGGGTATAGCTCAATTGGCAGAGCGTCGGTCTCCAAAACCGAAGGTTGTAGGTTCGATTCCTACTGCCCCTGCCACCTGAAAAGGTGAGCAAAACAAGCCCGCCATCACCTGGCGGGCTTCGGCGTCTAAAAGACAAGGTATTTTTGTCGGGCTTGAAAGAGCTCAAAAAAGGTCTGTAAGCCAATATGGCAACTTCTGAAGTTCAAACCGTAGGTTCCACTGCTGACAAGCTCAAGCTTGGCTTGGCCATTGCATTGGTGGTGGCTTCTTTGGCCGCTTTCTATGCGCTCTCCAAGCATGGCGCCTTGGCGCAATGGGGCGCACTCATTGCGGGCTTGATCGCTGCCGTGGTGGTCTTTTTGCTTTCAGAGACGGGTAAGCAGTTCATCGCCTTCGGCCAAGATGCCGTGCGCGAAGTTAAAAAGGTCGTGTGGCCAGAGCGCAAGGAAGCCATGCAGATCACGGCATACGTGTTTGTCTTTGTGGTGGTCATGGCGTTGTTCTTGTGGCTCACCGACAAAACGCTCGAGTGGGTTTTCTACGATCTGATCTTGGGGTGGAAAAAATAATGACTGACGCTGTTGATAACGCGCCTAAAGCAGGCGAATCCACCAATCCGGATTTGAAGTGGTATGTGGTCCATGCTTATTCAGGCATGGAAAAGGCGGTTGAGCGCAACATCATTGAGCGCATTCAACGCGCCGAGATGCAGAATAAGTTTGGTCGTATTCTGGTTCCCACTGAAGAAGTGGTTGAGATGAAGAACGGCCAAAAGCGCACCACGGAGCGCAAGTTTTTCCCAGGCTATGTGCTGGTCGAGATGGTCATGGACGATGAGACATGGCACTTGGTTAAGCACACCAACAAAGTCACTGGCTTTGTGGGCGGTGCCAAAAACCGTCCTGCGCCTATTTCTGAAAATGAAGTTCGCAAAATTGTGAGCCAAATGCAGGAAGGCACTGAAAAGCCCCGCCACAAAGTGGAGTTTGAAGTGGGCGAGTATGTGCGCGTCAAAGAAGGCCCGTTCACCGACTTCAATGGCACCGTGGAAGAAGTCAATTACGAGAAAAATAAAATGCGCGTGGCGGTCACCATTTTTGGTCGATCAACACCAGTCGAACTTGAGTTTGGTCAAGTCGAGAAAACGTAAACCTCTTTTCTTGTGACCCGACTCCGCAAGAAAAGTTTGAAAAAGAAGAGTCGTTAATCAGGGGAGCTTGACCTCAACCATCAAGCGTTTGCACCCACTAGGAGTTAAACATGGCGAAAAAAATCGTCGGCTTCGTTAAGCTGCAAGTACCAGCTGGCAAGGCCAACCCATCACCCCCCATCGGCCCGGCATTGGGTCAACGTGGTTTGAACATCATGGAATTCTGCAAGGCGTTCAACGCCCAGACTCAAGGTGTTGAGCCAGGTCTGCCTTTGCCTGTGGTCATTACCGCTTTTGCCGACAAGAGCTTCACCTTCATCATCAAGACGCCTCCAGCGACCACCTTGATCAAGAAGGCCATCAAGTTGGACAAGGGCTCTGCTCGTCCACACGCCGACAAGGTTGGCAAGATTTCTCGCGCTCAGCTCGAAGAAATTGCAAAATCAAAAATGAAAGATTTGAACGCCGCCGATTTGGACGCTGCTGTCCGCATCATCGCCGGTTCTGCTCGCTCAATGGGCGTGACTGTGGAGGGCGTGTAAATGTCCAAGTTAACTAAAAAACAAAAAGCACTGGTTGGCAAAGTAGACGCCAACAAGTTGTACGCCGTAGCCGATGCATTGGCTTTGGTCAAAGAGTGTGCCACTGCCAAGTTCGATGAATCTATCGACGTGGCCGTGCAACTCGGTATTGACGCCAAGAAATCTGACCAAGTGGTGCGTGGCGCCGTGGTCTTGCCTAACGGCACTGGTAAAACAAAACGCGTAGCCGTGTTTGCACAAGGCGCTAAGGCTGACGAAGCCCGCGCCGCTGGTGCAGACGTGGTGGGCATGGACGATTTGGCTGCACAAGTCAAAGCTGGTGACATGCCTTTCGACGTGGTCATTGCTGCCCCCGACGCCATGCGCGTTGTGGGTACCTTGGGTCAAATCTTGGGCCCACGTGGTCTGATGCCTAACCCCAAAGTTGGCACTGTGACTGCCGACGTGGCCACTGCCGTTAAAAACGCCAAAGCCGGTCAAGTTCAGTTCCGCGTTGACAAAGCCGGTATCGTGCACGGCGCCATTGGCCTGCGTTCATTTGATGTTGAAAAGTTGCAAGGCAACTTGGCCGCATTGATCGATGCTTTGGTCAAAGCCAAGCCCCAAACCAGCAAAGGTGTTTACCTGCGCAAAGTGGCGGTGTCTTCAACCATGGGTGTGGGCGTTCGCGTCGACACACAATCCATCGCGGCTTGATCGTGAAAAACCGAGGGGAGTGCTGGGGCAATCTGGCACTTCACTCAGTGTGGTGGGCTGAACCCAATCTTCGGAACAAGTTCAGGCCATCCAAGACCGTTGGCGTGCAGCAATGCACTTAATCGTGAAAGCCAACGCAGATGGCGATCCCGCTGCAGATGGACAAAATCCTGAACAGTTGATCGCTGAAATTAGGCGAGCTCTAGAGCGCAATTGCTCAAAAGCTCATTCAAAAGGAGTAGACCTTGAGTCTTAATCGCAGTGAGAAAGAAGCGGTCATTTCAGAAGTGACCAGCCTCGCCGCCAAAGCTCAAACGCTGGTGATTGCGGAATACCGCGGCATCACGGTCACTGACATGACCAAACTGCGTTCTGATGCACGCAGCAAAGGTGTGAGCCTGAGTGTGTTGAAAAACACCTTGGCCCGCCGTGCTGTTGCCGGAACCTCGTTTGAAGTTGTCGCTGATCAGATGACCGGTCCGCTGATCTATGGCTTCTCTGTAGATGCTGTGGCTGCTGCAAAAGTAGTCGCTGACTTCGCGAAAACCAACGACAAGTTGGTCATTCGCGGTGGTGCCATCTCAGGCAAAGTTTTAGATGCCAACGGCGTTAAGCAACTGTCAAACATCCCATCCAAAGATGTGTTGTTGGCTCAGTTGTGCGGCTTGATGAAGTCACCAATTTCCCGTACCGCAGTGGTGTTGGGTGCATTGGCGGCCAAAAAAGGCGAAACGGCTGCCGCGTAATCGCGCAGTCCTTTTTTAAATAATTGTTAGGAAATAAAAATGGCATTTGATAAAGACGCATTTTTGACCGCGCTCGACAGCATGACGGTCTTGGAACTCAACGACTTGGTGAAAGCCATCGAAGAGAAATTTGGCGTGAGCGCCGCAGCCATGGCAGCACCTGCTGCTGGTGGTGGCGGTGGTGGCGCTGCAGCTGCTGAAGAGCAAACAGAATTCAACGTGATGTTGCTCGAAGCCGGCGCAAACAAAGTGTCCGTCATTAAAGCGGTTCGTGAAATCACTGGCTTGGGCTTGAAAGAAGCCAAAGACATGGTTGACGGCGCTCCTAAGGCGGTCAAAGAAGGCGCTTCTAAAGCTGACGCTGAAGCCGCTAAGAAAAAGCTGGAAGAAGCCGGCGCCAAAGTCGAACTCAAGTAATTCGACTTTTGTCCAAGGCTGGAGAGTCCCAAAAGGGCCTCCAGCCTTTGGTGCTTACAGAGCACAGCCAAAAAATAGCTTCAAAGCCAATTTTTTGAGTGTTCTCTGACCCGACTGCAGAGACGCCTTGGTTCGGGCTGCGTGCAATGCGCAGCCGTCCGCCAACGCTGGTAGAGGCCAGCGGCCAAGCCCGTTTTGTGATGTATTTCACAAAACACACAGTCGCCGAAAGATCAAGCCCCGGAGATCTCATGGCCTATTCATTTACCGAACGCAAACGCATTCGCAAAAGTTTCGGAACACGCGAAAGCGTGCTCGAAGTTCCTTACTTGCTCCAAATGCAAAAAGACGCGTACACGTCATTTTTGCAAGCAGGTGTTGCCTCCAACAAACGTGCCCACGAAGGCCTGCAAGCTGCTTTTGAATCAGCTTTCCCCATCGTGTCTCACAACGGTTTTGTCGAGATGAAATTTCTCGAGTACAACTTGGCCAAGCCGGCCTTTGATGTACGCGAATGCCAAACACGTGGCCTCACATTTGCATCGGCTGTGCGCGCTCGCGTTCAGCTGATCATCTACGATCGTGACTCTTCTACATCACAGTCTAAGGTTGTGAAAGAAGTGAAAGAGCAAGAAGTCTACATGGGCGAAGTGCCCCTCATGACCGACAAAGGCTCGTTCATCATCAACGGTACCGAGCGCGTGATCGTGTCTCAGTTGCACCGCTCTCCTGGCGTGTTCTTTGAACACGACAAGGGCAAGACCCACAGCTCTGGCAAATTGTTGTTCAGCGCACGCATTATTCCTTACCGCGGTTCTTGGCTCGACTACGAATTCGACCCCAAAGACTTGCTGTACTTCCGTGTTGACCGTCGTCGCAAGATGCCCGTCACCATTCTGCTCAAAGCCATTGGCTTGAACCCAGAATCCATTTTGGCCAACTTCTTTGTGAACGACAACTTCCGCTTGATGGACAGTGGCGCACAAATGGAATTTGTGTCTGAGCGTCTGCGCGGCGAAGTGGCCCGTTTTGACATCACCGACAAGTCTGGCAAAGTGATTGTTGCCAAAGACAAGCGCATTACCGTTCGCCACACCCGCGAACTCGAGCAGTCTGCTACCACGCACATCAGCGTGCCAGAAGACTTCTTGGTGGGCCGCGTGGTTGCGCGCAACATTGTCGACACCGACACTGGCGAAATCATTGCCAAAGCCAATGAAGAACTCACAGAAGCATTGCTCAAAAAATTGCGCTCTGCTGGCGTGCAAGAACTGCAATGTATTTACACCAACGAACTCGATCAAGGTGCGTACATTTCGCAAACATTGCGTGTGGACGAAACCGTTGACGAATTCGCAGCACGTGTGGCCATCTACCGCATGATGCGCCCTGGTGAGCCACCCACAGAAGACGCAGTGCAGGCTTTGTTCCAGCGCTTGTTCTACAACCCTGACACCTACGATTTGTCGCGCGTGGGCCGCATGAAGTTCAACGCCCGCGTGGGCCGCGACGAGTCTACGGGCCCCATGGTGCTCACCAACGAAGACATCTTGGCCGTGGTCAAGATCTTGGTTGATTTGCGCAATGGTCGCGGCGAAGTCGACGACATCGATCACTTGGGCAATCGCCGCGTACGTTGCGTGGGCGAGTTGGCCGAGAACCAATACCGCACCGGTTTGGCACGCATCGAAAAAGCTGTGAAAGAGCGTTTGGGCCAAGCAGAGCAAGAGCCTCTGATGCCTCACGACCTGATTAACTCCAAGCCAATTTCTGCTGCACTCAAAGAGTTCTTTGGTGCATCACAGTTGTCACAGTTCATGGACCAAACCAACCCCTTGGCAGAGATCACGCACAAGCGCCGTGTGTCTGCCCTTGGCCCAGGTGGTTTGACCCGCGAACGTGCAGGCTTTGAGGTGCGTGACGTGCACGTGACCCACTACGGTCGTGTGTGCCCTATCGAAACGCCTGAAGGTCCAAACATTGGTTTGATCAACTCACTCGCCTTGTATGCGCGTTTGAACGAGTACGGTTTCATTGAAACACCCTACCGCCGTGTGGTGGAAGGCAAAGTGACGATGGACATCGATTACTTGTCAGCCATCGAAGAAGGCAAGTACGTGATTGCTCAGGCCAACGCCACATTGGACAAAGAAGGTCGCCTCACCGACGGTCTGGTGTCTGCCCGTGAAAAAGGTGAATCCATTTTGTGCGGTGCAGATCGCATTCAATACATGGACGTGTCACCTGCTCAAATCGTATCTGTGGCCGCATCTTTGGTGCCGTTCCTAGAGCACGATGACGCCAACCGTGCGTTGATGGGTGCCAACATGTCTCGTCAAGCCGTGCCAGTGCTCCGTCCTGAGAAGCCATTGGTGGGTACCGGTATCGAGCGCGTTGCTGCGGTCGACTCTGGCACCGTGGTCACTGCCACTCGCGGTGGTGTGGTCGACTATGTCGATGCCACCCGCATCGTGATTCGTGTGAACGACAACGAAACCCAAGCGGGCGAAGTGGGCGTTGACATTTACAACCTCATCAAGTACCAACGTTCTAACCAGAACACCAACATTCACCAACGCGCCATTGTGAAGCGTGGTGACAAGTTGGCCAAAGGTGATGTGATTGCCGACGGCGCCTCCACTGACCTGGGCGAAATTGCCATCGGTCAAAACATGCTGATCGCTTTCATGCCTTGGAATGGTTACAACTTCGAAGACTCAATCTTGATCTCCGAGCGCGTGGTGTCTGAAGACCGCTACACCTCAATTCACATCGAAGAGTTGGTGGTCATGGCACGCGACACCAAGTTGGGTGCCGAAGAAATCACACGTGACATCCCTAACTTGTCAGAGCAGCAATTGGGCCGCTTGGACGAGTCAGGCATCATCTACGTGGGTGCAGAAGTGCAACCCGGCGATGTGTTGGTGGGCAAGGTCACACCCAAAGGTGAAACCACACTCACACCAGAAGAGAAGCTGCTCCGCGCCATCTTCGGTGAAAAAGCCAGCGATGTGAAAGACACCTCATTGCGCGTGGACCAAGGCTCACAAGGCACCGTCATTGACGTTCAAGTGTTCACACGCGAAGGCATTGTGCGCGACAAGCGTGCGCAACAAATTATTGACGACGAACTCAAGCGCTTCCGCTTGGATTTGAACGATCAATTGCGCATCGTTGAAGCCGACGCTTTTGATCGTATCGGTAAATTGTTGGACGGCAAAGTTGCCAACGGCGGCCCCCAGAAGCTGGCCAAAGGTACCAAGATCGACAAGGCTTACCTCGAGTCCATCGAGAAGTTCCACTGGTTTGACATTCGTCCTGCCGACGAAGACATTGCCAGTCAACTCGAGTCCATCAAGAACTCGCTTGAGCAAACGCGTCACAGCTTCGATTTGTCTTTTGAAGAGAAGCGCAAGAAGCTCACACAAGGCGACGAGTTGCCAGCAGGTGTTCTGAAAATGGTCAAGGTTTACTTGGCTGTGAAGCGTCGCTTGCAGCCTGGTGACAAGATGGCCGGCCGTCACGGCAACAAAGGTGTGGTCTCCAAGATCGTGCCCGTGGAAGACATGCCTTACATGGCAGACGGCACACCTGCTGACATCGTGTTGAACCCCTTGGGCGTTCCTTCCCGCATGAACGTGGGTCAGGTGTTGGAAGTTCACTTGGGTTGGGCTGCCAAGGGCATTGGTCACCGCATTGGTGACATGCTCCAAGCCGAAGCCCGCGTGGCCGAGTTCCGCACCTTGTTCGAAGAACTCTACAACGGCATTGGCCGCAAAGAAGACTTGTCCAAGTTGTCTGATACAGACGTCTTGGCCATGGCCGAAAACCTCAAAGGTGGTTTGCCATTCGCCACGCCCGTGTTCGACGGCGCTGCGGAAGAAGAAATTCGCACCATGTTGAAAATGGCTTACCCCGACGATGTCGCTGCACGCAAAGGTCTCACCGCCACGCGCACGCAAGCGCATTTGTTTGATGGCCGCACTGGCGAAGCCTTCGAGCGTCCCACCACCATTGGCTACATGCACTTCTTGAAGTTGCACCACTTGGTCGACGACAAAATGCACGCCCGTTCCACAGGTCCTTACTCACTGGTCACGCAGCAGCCTTTGGGCGGCAAGGCCCAGTTTGGTGGCCAGCGTTTCGGCGAGATGGAGGTGTGGGCTTTGGAAGCTTACGGTGCCTCTTACGTGTTGCAAGAGATGCTCACGGTCAAGTCCGACGACGTGCAAGGCCGTACCAAAGTGTACGAAAGCATTGTCAAAGGCGAGCACACCATCAGTGCCGGCATGCCCGAATCGTTCAACGTCTTGGTCAAGGAAATTCGTTCCTTGGGTCTCGATATTGAACTCGAGCGTTCTTGAACCCCTGCTAGATTAATAAAAGGAAGAGTCTCATGAAATCACTTCTGGACCTGTTCAAGCAGTTCACACCGGACGAGCATTTTGATGCCATCCGCATTGGCTTGGCTTCACCCGAAAAAATCCGTTCTTGGTCTTTCGGCGAAGTTAAAAAGCCTGAAACCATCAACTACCGCACGTTCAAGCCTGAGCGTGATGGTTTGTTCTGCGCCAAAATTTTTGGCCCCATCAAAGACTACGAATGCTTGTGCGGTAAATACAAGCGCTTGAAGCACCGAGGCGTGATCTGCGAGAAGTGCGGCGTTGAAGTCACACAGACCAAAGTGCGTCGCGAACGCATGGGTCACATTGACTTGGCAGCACCTTGCGCACACATCTGGTTCTTGAAATCTTTGCCTAGCCGTTTGGGCTTGGTATTGGACATGACCCTGCGTGACATCGAACGCGTGTTGTACTTTGAAGCATATGTGGTGACCGACCCCGGCATGACACCTTTGAAGAAGTACAGCATCATGTCCGAAGACGACTACGATGCCAAAGTGCAAGAGTACGGCGATGAGTTCCAAGCCAAGATGGGCGCGGAAGGCATCAAAGATTTGTTGCACGGCATTGAAATCGAATCAGAAATTGAACGCCTGCGCGGCGACCTCACTGGCTCTGAAGTCAAGGTCAAGAAAAACGCCAAGCGTTTGAAAGTGCTCGAAGCCTTCAAAAAATCAGGCATCAAGCCTGAGTGGATGGTGCTTGAAGTATTGCCCGTGTTGCCACCGGACCTGCGTCCTTTGGTGCCACTGGACGGTGGCCGTTTTGCCACTTCCGACCTCAACGATTTGTACCGCCGCGTCATTAACCGCAACAGCCGTCTGCGCCGTTTGCTCGAGTTGAAAGCGCCTGAAATCATTGCGCGCAACGAAAAGCGCATGTTGCAAGAAGCAGTTGACTCATTGCTCGACAACGGTCGCCGCGGCAAAGCCA
Organism: Limnohabitans sp. MMS-10A-178; assembly: GCF_003063375.1. Taxonomy (GTDB): domain Bacteria; phylum Pseudomonadota; class Gammaproteobacteria; order Burkholderiales; family Burkholderiaceae_C; genus Limnohabitans_A. The sequence goes on from NZ_NERY01000001.1 coordinate 450,412, forward strand.
TGACCGGCGCCAACAAGCGCGCCCTCAAATCTTTGGCCGACATGATCAAAGGCAAGAGCGGTCGTTTCCGTCAAAACTTGTTGGGCAAGCGCGTCGACTACTCTGGTCGTTCTGTGATTACCGTGGGCCCAACTCTCAAGCTGCACCAGTGCGGTTTGCCCAAGTTGATGGCCATCGAGTTGTTCAAGCCTTTCATCTTTGCACGCCTCGAAGCCATGGGCATCGCGACCACCATCAAGGCAGCCAAGAAAGAAGTTGAAGCCGGTACACCCGTGGTGTGGGACATCTTGGAAGAGGTGATCAAAGAGCACCCCGTCATGTTGAACCGTGCGCCTACTTTGCACCGCTTGGGTATTCAAGCTTTTGAGCCCTTGCTCATTGAAGGCAAAGCCATTCAGTTGCACCCCCTCGTTTGCGCGGCCTTCAACGCCGACTTCGACGGTGACCAAATGGCCGTTCACGTGCCTTTGTCTGTGGAAGCGCAAATGGAAGCCCGCACCCTCATGCTGGCCTCCAACAACGTGCTGTTCCCAGCCAACGGTGAACCTTCTATTGTGCCGTCGCAAGACGTGGTGCTGGGCTTGTACTACACCACCCGCGAACGCATCAACGCCAAAGGCGAAGGCTTGATCTTCTCCGACATCGGCGAAGTGCAGCGTGCCTTGGATGCCGGTGCGGTTGAACTCACAGCCAAAATCAGCGTGCGCGTGACCGATTGGATTCTGAACAAAGAAACCAAAGAGTTCACACCTTCTACCAACATGGTGTACACCACCGTGGGCCGTGCTTTGCTGTCTGAAATCTTGCCCAAGGGCTTGGCTTTCGAGAACATCAACAAAGCACTTAAGAAGAAAGAAATTTCCAAGCTCATCAACACCTCTTTCCGCAAGTGCGGTTTGAAAGAGACCGTGGTGTTTGCCGACAAGCTGTTGCAAAACGGTTTCCGTTTGGCCACACGCTCGGGCATCTCGATTGGCATTGACGACATGTTGGTACCACCCGAGAAGGGCGCCATCATTGGTGAAGCCGAGAAAGAAGTCAAAGACATCGAGCAGCAGTATGTGTCGGGTCTGGTTACCTCTGGCGAGCGTTACAACAAGGTCGTTGACATCTGGGGCAAAGCGGGTGACGCTGTGTCCAAGGTGATGATGGACCAGCTGCGCAAAGAGAAAACCACCGATCGTCACGGCAATGTGGTTGAGCAAGAATCGTTCAACTCCATTTACATGATGGCCGACTCTGGTGCCCGCGGTTCTGCGGCGCAGATTCGCCAGCTGGCTGGTATGCGCGGTTTGATGGCCAAGCCTGATGGCTCCATCATTGAAACGCCGATCACGGCCAACTTCCGTGAAGGTCTGAACGTGTTGCAGTACTTCATTTCTACACACGGTGCACGCAAAGGCTTGGCCGATACGGCTTTGAAGACCGCCAACTCCGGTTACTTGACACGTCGTTTGGTTGACGTGACACAAGACTTGGTGGTGACTGAACTCGATTGCGGCACCACAGACGGCTCGCAAATGCGCGCCATCGTTGAAGGTGGTGAAGTGATTGAATCCTTGCGCGATCGCGTCTTGGGTCGTACTTTGGCCGACGACGTATTGCACCCTGAGTCGCGCGCTGTAGTGGCTACGGCTGGCACCTTGCTCGACGAAGACATGATTGAAGTGTTTGAAGCTGAAGGCGTCGACGAAGTTAAAGTTCGCACCGCCCTCACTTGCGCTACACGCTTTGGTTTGTGCGCCAAGTGCTACGGCCGCGACTTGGGTCGTGGCGGTTTGATCAACAACGGCGAAGCTGTGGGTGTGATTGCTGCGCAATCTATTGGCGAGCCAGGTACACAGCTCACCATGCGCACATTCCACATTGGTGGTGCGGCCTCACGTGCATCTGTGGCTTCCAGTGTTGAAGCCAAGTCGAATGGTTTGATTGGCTTTAACGCTGCCATGCGTTATGTCACCAACACCAAAGGCGAGTTGGTGGTCATTTCTCGTTCCGGCGAAATCATCATTCACGATGAACATGGCCGTGAGCGCGAGCGTCACAAAGTGCCTTACGGCGCCATCCTCACAGTCAAGATTGACCAAGCCATCAAGGCTGGCGCAATTTTGGCCAACTGGGATCCATTGACACGACCCATCATCACTGAATTTGCCGGTCAGATTAAGTTCGAGAACGTCGAAGAAGGTTTGACAGTGGCCAAGCAGGTCGATGAAGTGACTGGTTTGTCCACCTTGGTGGTAATCGATCCTAAGCGCCGTGGCTCTACCAAAGTGGTTCGCCCGCAAGTGAAACTGATCGACGCTGCTGGCAAAGAAGTGAAGATTCCTGGCACCGATCACTCTGTGACCATCGGCTTCCAAATCGGCTCACTCATTCAAGTGCGCGACGGCCAAGATGTGGGCCCAGGCGAAGTCTTGGCGCGTATCCCTGTTGAAGGTCAAAAGACCCGCGACATTACCGGCGGTTTGCCACGCGTGGCCGAACTGTTCGAAGCCCGCAGCCCCAAAGACAAGGGCATGTTGGCCGAGATGACCGGTACCGTGTCGTTTGGTAAAGAGACCAAAGGCAAGGTTCGTTTGCAGATTACCGATCCAGACGGCAAAGTGTGGGACGAACTCATCCCCAAAGAGAAAAACATCATGGTCCACGAAGGCCAAGTTGTGAACAAAGGCGAGAGCATTGTGGACGGCCCAGCCGACCCACAAGACATCTTGCGCTTGCTCGGTATGGAAGAGTTGGCTCGCTACATCGTCGACGAAGTGCAAGACGTTTACCGCTTGCAAGGCGTGAAGATCAATGACAAGCACATCGAGGTGATCGTGCGTCAGATGTTGCGCCGTGTGGTGGTTGAGAACATTGGTGACTCCACCTACATCGCTGGCGAGCAAGTGGAGCGCTCAGAGATTTTGAACACCAACGACGCCTTGCGCGCCGAAGGCAAAATCCCTGCAACCTTCAGCAACTTGTTGCTCGGTATCACCAAGGCTTCTTTGTCGACCGACTCGTTCATCTCTGCGGCTTCCTTCCAGGAAACCACCCGCGTGCTCACCGAGGCTGCCATCATGGGCAAGCGCGACGAGTTGCGTGGTCTGAAAGAGAACGTCATTGTGGGCCGCTTGATCCCTGCGGGAACAGGCTTGGCTTATCACAAAGCACGTGCCGCCAAAGATGCGATGGACGAGGCCGAGCGCCGCGCCATCACAGAAGCCGAAGCCGTTGAATTGGCCGAAGCCCAACAGTTGACCGAAGACGCAGCCAACGCTGCCGATTCGAACGCTTGATCGACTTCCGGCTTCGGTCGGAATGAACAGCGCCTCTGACCCGATGACTCGGCCAGAGGCGTTTTGTTTTTGCGACTGTTTTGATTCAAAATAACGGCAACATGTCACTGCTTGTTTTTTGCGCCATTTTGGCCACACTTTTTTTCTGGGCGGTTGGTGCTTACAACCGCCTGATGGTGTTGCGCGCCAATGTGGCCAAACAGTTTGCGGCGGTAGACGCTCAGTTGCTTCGTGTGCTGGTTTGGTTGCAAGGCAACCTGCCAGCCTCCATGCGCGATATGTTGAGCGAGATGGAAGAGGCGGCATTGCCAGAGGCCTTGCTCAAAAATGAACGTGACTTGAAGTTGTTGGACATTCTGGAAGCGCTGTCAGACAGCCTTGATGCTGCGCGAACGCAGCCCTTGTCTCCCGTGGTCATGCAACAGGTCAATGAAAACCGCTTGGCCTTGGCCGCGTGGGCCAAAGCAGAAGTGCGCGCAGGTCAAAGCGGCGAGGCCACTTGGTTCATCGATCCACTGCCTTACAAGTTTGACCGCTTGAAAGCCCAAGCCTGGCCTCTAATGGACGCCTACAACCAAGCCGCTGCCAAATACAACGAAGCGGTGAGTCAATTTCCAGCCAGTGTGTTGGCCAAACAAGTCAAATTTGTACCGGCTCAAACGCTGGACATTGCCGATTTGTTGGCATGAAGCCCGGTTTTTACTGAAGGCACGCATTGCAGCCAAATTTACAAGCACCGCTGTGGCAATTGTTGCAAGCTGCGGCACAGGTGGCATTGGCCGTTCAAAACGGCCGGTCGATGACCGCCGCTTTGGAGGCAGTTCCCAAAGATTTGCGACCTGGTGTTCAAGCACTGTCGTTTCAAACCATGCGATGGTGGGGGCGCGCCTTGGCGCTTCGAAAATGCTTGGCGCGCAAAGCCCCGCCGGCACAAGCAGATGCCTTGCTCTGTACGGCATTGGCTTTGTCTTGGCAAGACGATTTAGCCCCCTATCCAGTTCACACCTTGGTCAACCAAGCGGTCGAAGCAGCACGCAGGCACAAAGACACGCGGGCGCAAGCACCGTTTGTCAATGCGTGTTTGCGCCGGTTCTTGCGAGAACGCGAGGCCTTGATTGCACAAACCGATACCGATCTCACTGCACTTTGGAACCACCCGGCTTGGTGGGTCAAGCGCTTGCAAACAGACCATCCGCAAGATTGGCAAAGCATTTTGCAGGCGGCGCAGTCGGCGGCGCCCATGACACTGCGCGTCAGTCCCGAACACAGCACGGTGCAGGGGTATTTGCAAGTTTTAGAGGCGCAGGGCATTACCGCCAAAGCAGTGGCCGAGTTTGGCGTTCAGTTGTTCAAGGCAGTACCTGTCTATCAGCTGCCCGGATTTTCTGAAGGCCATGTGTCCGTGCAAGATGCCGCGGCGCAGTTGGCTGCGCCCTTGTTGCTCAATGGCTTCAAACCATCCCAACATGGTTTGCGTTTGCTTGACGCTTGTGCAGCGCCAGGTGGCAAAACAGGCCATTTGTTGGAGTGTCATCCTGAGGCCCAAGTCTTGGCTTTGGATGTCGACCCCGTGCGCTGTGAGCGCATTCAACAAAATTTAGATCGTCTCAAGGTAAAAGCCCAAATTGTGGCTGCCGATGCAGCCCAGCCTGCCGATTGGTGGGACGGCCAAAGCTTTGACGGCATTTTGCTCGATGCACCTTGCACCGCCTCTGGCATTGGCCGAAGACACCCCGATGTGAGGTGGCTCAGGCGCGAATCAGATGTGGCGCAGTTGGTCGCCATTCAAGCCAAGCTACTGAAGGCCCTGTGGCCCCTGGTCAAACCCGGGGGCAGATTGCTTTACTGCACATGTTCGGTCTTCAAGGCCGAGGGCGAATCCCAAATCCAAACGTTTGTTCAACACAACACTGATGCCCAGATCTTGCCTTCTCCAGGCCATTTAACGCCCTCAATTGCGACATCTGTGACAAGTCTCCGCGACAATGTCATGGGTGAACATGACGGTTTTTATTACGCACTGCTGGAAAAGCGTTCAATTTGAGTTGAATGGCATGGCGCGCACAAGTCTTTGGCTTCGTGTGCTCTCTTGGTGTGTGTGGTCGGTCTGCGCTTTTTCCTTGCCTAGCCATGCCCAAACGGCGGCAGCCTCCCAGGTAGAAGTCACAGAATTGCGCCTTGAGCGTTCGGAAGGTGCTTTGCTTTTGCAAAGCACTTTGCGCTTAGACCTGAGCAGCACCTTTGAAGAAGCCTTGCAAAAAGGCATGCCGCTTTATTTTGTCACCGAGGCCGAGTTGACGCGCGATCGTTGGTATTGGTATGACAAGAAAATTGGCACTATTGCGCGCCATTACCGATTGGCCTACCAGCCCCTCACCCGCATGTGGCGTTTGAATGTGTCGCGCGAACCCATTGGGGCCGTGGGCTTGGCCAGCAGTTTGTCGCAAACTTTCGAAACCTTGCCAGAGGCTCTGGCGGCCATTCGAAGAACGGTTAATTGGAAATTGGCCGATGTGTCCGAGCTTGGTAGCGACAACAAGTTCACCCTCATTTTCAAGTTTCGTTTGGATGTGTCGCAATTGCCAAGGCCGTTTCAGATGATGACGGGAGGTCAATCGGAATGGAATTTGAGCACCCAAAGAACCTTGCGCTTGAATTCTGATTTAGGTCGATGACCCGCTCGGTTCAAGCAGACTTTCCTCATGAATCGGAACCCCAAAGATCGAATTGCCACAGGCGCACAAGCCTCTAAAACAGTGCGCTGGATGGTTGGTATTGGGGTCACCATTTTATTCATCATCGGCCTTCTGCTGCTGATTCTTCTCACACAGGCCACCAGCAACCGCGCGCTTTACGACCGCAACTACGATCGCCTGTACTGGATCAATACCGCGGTGGCTTTGCTGTTGTTGGCTGGATTGCTTTGGGGCCTGACGCGCCTCATCATTCGCTTGCGTCAGGGGCAATTTGGCTCCCGCCTGTTGGTCAAGCTGGCCGCTATTTTTGCCCTCGTAGGCGTGGTGCCTGGCGTTTTAATTTATGTGGTGTCTTATCAGTTTGTGTCTCGCTCTATTGAGAGTTGGTTTGATGTGAAGGTGGAGGGCGCCTTGGTGGCGGGCTTGAATTTAGGCCGCGCCACCTTAGACACTTTGTCGAGCGATTTGGCCAAACAATCTCGCGTGGCGGCCCAGCAGTTGGTGGATGTGCAAGAGGCCACTGCCGCACTCACACTAGACCGAGTCCGCACCCAAATGGATGCCAACGATGCCGTGTTGTGGACGCTTGATGGGCGGCTCATTGCCACGGCAGGGCAGTCGCGTTTTGCCATTCGGCCAGAGCGGCCCACTGCAGCCCAGTTCAAGCAAGTGCGCAGCAAACTCAGTTTGGAAATAGTGGAGGGGCTGGATGAAGCGGCAGGTACGCCAAGCGGGCGCATCAAAGTGCTCACCCTGGTGCCACAAAACAGCCTGAGCTTGCGTGACGACCCTTGGGTTTTGCAAATTTCTCAGGAACTTCCCGCTACCTTGGTGGCCAATGCCTTGGATGTTCAGCTGGCCAATCGGGAATACCAAGAGCGTGCACTGGCGCGAGATGGGCTTCGCAAAATGTACATCGGCACACTCACATTGAGCCTGATCATGGCCGTGCTGGCCGCGGTGTTGTTGGCGGTGCTGTTGGGTAACCAAATTGCCCGGCCCTTGCTCTTGTTGGCGCTCGGTATGCGCCAAGTTGCTGCGGGTGACCTCACTCCCAAATACACGCTGCAAGGCAAAGACGAGCTGGGGGGCTTGACCCGTTCCTTCGCCGAAATGACGCAGCAGCTCTCGGACGCCCGAAGTGCCGTAGAGCGCAGTTTGATGCAACTCGATGCCGCCCGAGGCAACTTGCAAACCATTTTGGACAACCTGACCGCTGGCGTCATTGTGTTCAACGCCCGCGGGGTCATTCAATCTTCCAACCCGGGTGCCACGCGCATTTTGAAAGTGCCCTTGGCGGCGCATCAAAAAGCGTCTTTTTTGAGCTTGCCCAATTTGCAAAACTTTGCTACAGGCGTGCAAGAGCAGTTTGAACTGCTTTCCGCAGACAAAGACCGGCATGAACTTGACCACTGGCAAAAGTCCTTTGAAATTCATGCATCGGGCCAAGGCTTGGAGGCCACCTCCGTGACGCTGGTGGCCAGGGGCGCTATCTTGCCCGACGGCATGCGACTTTTGGTGTTTGACGATATTTCTGAAATTGTGTCGGCCCAACGCTCGCAGGCCTGGGGCGAGGTGGCCCGCCGCTTGGCGCACGAAATCAAGAACCCCCTGACGCCTATTCAGTTGTCAGCCGAGCGCTTAGAGCGCAAACTCGATGGCAAGTTGGTGGAGGCAGACCAGACGGTTTTGTCGAAGTCGGTGAAAACCATCGTCGATCAAGTGGCTGCTATGAAGCGTTTGGTGGACGAGTTCAGAGACTACGCCCGTCTGCCCTCAGCTGACCTCAAACCTCTTGATCTCAACAGCTTGATTAACGATGTGATGGCCCTGTATGCATCAGAGCCAGTGGATAGAGCATCACGGCCTCAAGTGAAAGCCGACCTTGACCCCACTTTGCCGCTCATAGAGGGCGATGCACAGCAACTCAGGCAAGTGGTTCACAACCTGATTCAAAACGCACAGGATGCCAGCGATCCTCAATCGCACGTGAGCGTGGTGACCCGTTGGAGCCCTGCGCGCAAGCGCGTCAAGTTCACCGTTCTTGATGAAGGCCCTGGTTTTTCGCCCAATATATTGCAGCGCGCCTTCGAGCCTTACGTTACAACCAAAGCCAAAGGCACCGGTTTGGGGCTGGCAGTAGTGAAGAAAATTGCCGATGAGCACGGTGCCCGATTGGATATTGCCAACCGAGTTGAAGATGGGGTGGTCAAAGGTGCCCAAGTATCGTTATCATTCACTGTCGAGAAATTAGCGCAGATTTAAAACATGCGTCAGTTTTTAGGAGGACTTCAAGTGTCCAATGAAGAAGCACATTTGATGCAAATTTGAGGCAACTAAGCGCAACATGGCAAATATATTGGTGGTCGATGACGAGTTGGGCATTCGCGATTTGCTCTCCGAAATCCTCAACGATGAAGGGCACAACGTCGAGCTGGCCGAGAACGCCGCGCAAGCGCGAGAGATACGTCTTCGCATGCGGCCCGATTTGGTATTGCTCGACATCTGGATGCCCGACACCGATGGTGTGACCTTGCTCAAAGAATGGTCTACCGGTGGCCTTTTGAACATGCCGGTCATCATGATGAGTGGCCACGCCACCATCGATACTGCAGTGGATGCCATTCGAATTGGCGCCCAGGCGTTTTTAGAAAAACCCATCACACTGCAAAAACTTTTGAAAACGGTTGAGCAAGGTTTGGCACGCGAGCAAGTGCGCCAAGCGGCTGCGGCTTACCAAGCTTCTCAATTGCCCGCTGGTGTTGCAGCCCCTGCGCAGTTGGGCGTTGCCAGCGTTCCAGACAACGTTCTCCAGGTTTCTCAAACCTTTGACCTTGATTTGCCTCTGCGCGACGCCCGTGATGCTTTTGAAAAAGCCTACTTTGAATTTCACTTGGCCAATGAAGGCGGCTCCATGACCCGCGTGGCCGACAAAACAGGTTTGGAGCGCACCCACCTGTATCGCAAATTGAAGCAATTGGGCGTTGACCTCACCAAAGGCAAGCGCGCTGGCGCTTGATTTTTGCTGTTCAATCCTCGGTTTCGACAGTTCGTCGCAAATCGAATGCATTGACACACACAGCTGTCTACATTAGGCCCCTTCTAAACAGCGAGGTCTTATGACAACACCATCCTCTTCTCCCAATGCGCCCAATTGGCAAGCGGCCAAAGACACCTTTCACGCTTACGCCACTTGGTTGGTCAACATCAGTTGGAAATTATTTGTTGGCTTGTCCATTGTTCTACTGATGGCCTTTGGCATTTTTGACTTGCCCCAACTGGCGTTCTTGATCATCCTCACTTCAATTGTGATCAAGGCTACTTTCAAGCAACAAATTCAAGCCGAAGAAAAAGCCACTGCCGCCACTTACTTGGCTGAAGCCGAGCAACTCAAGCGTCAATTGGTGGAGGCGCGCATGGCAACCATGCAGGCGCAAGTAGAACCTCATTTCTTGTTCAATACCTTGGCCTCCATCGATCACTTGATTGAAACCGATCCGCCGCGCGCCAGTTTGATGCAAAAGAGTTTGATCGCTTTGTTGCGAGCCACGCTGCCCACATTGCGCGAGCAATCACCCAACACCGTTCGCTATTTGGGCCAAGAGCTGAGCGTCATTCGCCCTTACCTTGATATTCAAAAAATGCGCATGGAAGATCGCCTGCAAATTCAATGGGATATTCCAGAGGGGCTTCATTCCGCCGAAATGCCCAACATGATGGTGCTCAGTTTGGTGGAAAATGCATTCAAGCATGGCCTTGAGCCCAAGGCTGAGGGTGGCACATTGGTGTTGCGCGCAGAGGTCTCACATGGCAAATTGGTGGTCACTGTGAAAGATTCTGGGGTGGGTTATTTCCCAGCCGATCAAACTGCGCAAGCTGAATCAACGCAAGGCGGATTTGGTTTGAAAAATATTCGCGACAGATTGGCGCTTATTTATGGCGACCAAGCCAGTTTGAGCATCCGGGCCTTAGAACCCTATGAAGGCTCTGGCACCTTGGCCATTCTCACTATGCCCTACAAGTCTGCGCCCATCGAAGCCACGGCGGGTCTTTGAAATGATTTTGAACACCAGCATGTCAAAAATGCCTCGAGCCGTGATTGCCGACGACGAGCGACTCATGCGCGATCAACTGCGCACCAGATTGCATCAGGTGTGGCCAGAATTAGAAGTTGTGGCCGAGGCCAAAAACGGGCTTGAAGCGGTTCAAGCGGTGAGAGAACATCAGCCAGACGTGATTTTTTTAGACATCCGCATGCCAGGCCTCACCGGCGTAGAAGCAGCCAAAGAAATTGCACAACTTGAGCTCAGCGACGATGCCTTGTTGCCCGAAATGGTTTTCATCACAGCCTACGATCAGTACGCCATCGACGCGTTTGAGCAAGGCGTGGTTGACTATGTTTTAAAACCTGCAGAGCCTGAAAGACTGAGGTTGACGGCAGAACGCTTGAAGACTCGGTTGATGCAACGCGTCCCTGAGTTCAATGGCCATGAGAAAGACAGCAGTCCTATCACCCATTCAGTTCAGCAGTTGCTGCATGTGCTGTCGGCGCAGGTGTCGGGGCGTCCAACTCAGTATTTGTCTTGGTTGCAAGCCTCGGTGGGTCAAACCCTTCAGATGGTGCCTGTTGAAGATGTGCTTTATTGTGTGAGCGATGATAAATACACGCGCGTTCAAACAGCCAGGCAAGAGTTTTTGATTCGCAAGCCCATCAAAGAATTGGTGGAAGCGCTAGACCCCGCTATTTTTTGGCAAATTCACAGAAGCACCTTGGTGAATGTGCGGGCCATTGCCGGCGTGCTTCGCGATGAAAGAGGCAGACAAGAAGTTTTGATAAAGGGTCGATCAGAAAAACTGCAAGTCAGTCGAAGTGCCGCGCAGTTATTTCGAAGTATGTAAATGCTTTAAGGCAAGGCCACTGGCTTGAGTGTGATTTGCCGAATTTCTGGGCTTGGCAATTTGATGGCCAGACCTTGGAAATAGATTTTCACCAGAGGCAGCTGCTGGCTGTAAACCTTGAACGGCCCAGGCCCATAAATGCTTCTTTCCTGACCTGGCGTTAAAGACAAGCTGGCTACGCGTTGGTTGCCATCCATGATGCACAGCTTGACATTGTCTAAAGCCACCACGTGCACATACTCGCCTTTTTTGCGCGCAGTTGCGGGTTGAATTTCAGTGTCAGTGGTCTCCCATGCGCAGGAGGTGTTGAGAGACTCAGTAGATTGAGGGGCAGGAGAGGGTTCTTGTTTGGGCTCTGCCTTAGTTTCTGGCTTAGTTTCAGTTGCAGGTTCAGCCTTAGGTTCTGGCTGTGTGGCTTGGATGCTGGCTTCAGTGGAAGGTTTGCTGACTGAATTGGAAGATTGCTGCACTAGGAAAAAAACCGCCATCAAAATGGCCATCACCATCAGTGCGCCTCCCAGCCCTGAAATCTTGAATGCAGGCTTTGCGGCAGCAGCTTGTTCATGCGCTACTTTTAGGGTCGGTGAAGGCGTGTTTGAAACGCTGGATGCAACTTCAGCTTCAATTTCAACTTTAACTTCAACTTGAAGCGTGTGCCCCAAAAATTGCAGAAGTTTCTTGCCAGTTGAAAACTTAATATCTGAGTTGTAAAACCCAGAGTCGCCACCCTTTTCCAGTTGCTGAACCTGAAGTACCGACAGCATGTTGCGACGAGCCAATGTGGCGCGATCCAACCCCGCACTGGTGCGCAAACGTTCTAACAGAACACCATGCTCATGGGTCCATTGGGGCTTGTTCATGGGGCCTGCCAAGGGTGGGTTGAAATATTTTGCAATCTTGAATTCTAATGATCAACATATAAATCAGCAAGTTAGCAATTTTTTTGCAAGAAATACCTCAACTGGTGCGCTAGACGGCTTGCTTTGGACTGCCTAGAATCCGCTTCCCTAGCTTTTTAATCCTATGCAACTCATGTGGCTCTCTGGCCCCACCGGCCAGGTTAAATCTGTTTCCATCACTGCGCGCAATATCTTGGTTGCGGCAGGTGCTTTGGCCATGGCCTTGCTGCTTTTGGGTTTTGCGCTCAACTGGGTTGGCTTGCGGGTGGCGGTTGAATACAACCCAGACCTTGCTCGCAGTTTGGGCGGTGTGACCACAGAGGCCGAGCAATTGCGAATGGAATCTGTTTACAGGCAAAACCTCAGGCAAATCCAGTCATCCATGGATCAGACGGTTCAAGATGTGAAAAAACTAGAGGCGCTCAAAAACAGGTTCATGAACTTGGCAACGCCTGCTGGCCTTAAGGACAAGGCCCCTGCCTTGCAAAACGCCAAAGGGGGCCCCTTTGTGCTGCCCAATCTGACACAAAATTGGATGGGTCAAATTTTCAAGCAGCCTTTGCAAACAGAATTGCAACAAACGGCTGAGCATGTGCATTCAGTCAACCAATTGCTCGCACTGCAACAACAAGATTGGCAACAGCATCTAACATGGCTTGAGGCCTTGCCCATTGCTTTGCCCATTCAAGGGGAATTTAAATTGACCAGTGGCTTTGGCGTGCGAAACGACCCCTTCACAGGCAGCCTGGCCATGCATGAAGGCATTGATTTTGCGGCCGAAATTGGTACGCCTGTGGTGGCGCCTGCCCAAGGTCAGGTGGTTCGTTCGGAATGGGATGCCACCTATGGCAATGTGATTGAAATCAGGCACGCAGAAAATTTCATCACCCGTTATGCACACCTCAGCAAACGCTTGGTAACTGTCAATGCAATGGTGCAAAGCGGCGCACTCATTGGCAATGTGGGCAACACAGGCAGATCGACCGGCCCCCACTTGCATTACGAAATTTTTCAAAATGGCCGAGCGCTCAACCCGTTGACCGTTTTACCAGCTACAACCCGTTAAATACTTGGCCCTTTGAACTACCCTCTTAACTTTCCTCACAGCAGGCACTATGTTTGAAAAATTCAACCGCCAGTCAATGGCCGCAAGTTCAGAAAAATTTGACACCATCGTTGGCCGAACCACCACCATTCAAGGCAACTTGATGCTGCTCGACAGCGTGCGCATCGATGGCCGAGTGGTGGGCAACATTGAGGCCGCGCCTGACTGCAAAATTGCGGTGGCCATTGGCCCCACGGGCGAAGTGACGGGTGACATCAAGGCCCACCGGGTGATGGTAGCGGGTAAAGTTTTTGGGCACATCCATGCGGTCGATCGCGTTGAATTTCAAAAAGACTCTTGTGTCCAGGGTGATGTTTCCTATGGATCCATTGCGGTAGAGCACGGTGCCAAGCTGTCTGGGCTCATCATTCAAAACAAAGCGCTAGACGAATCGGCCTCGGCCTCGGGAGCTCAAGCGGCTATCCAAAGCGCCCAGTCCACCAAAAACAACAGCTAAACCGCAATTCTCAAGCCGCTTCCCAGCCAGCCTACAATGGGCCAATTTTGAGTATCATTGCCAGACATCTGACTGATACTAGACCCTTAAGATTGTTGGCATGACATGAGTGAGTTCGGAGCGCGTGGACAGGATTCATCTTCTGAGTTTTTCTTCAGGGTGACCGATCGTCTCCAAATGGACAGTTGCCTCACAGCCTTGGCGCAAGACGGCAAAAGTGTGGTCATTTCCAGCGACTCCAACGAACTCATTGACCATTACGGCGCAGCCTTTGTTCGCCGAATTAAGCAAAAACTCCCGCAAACTCAGCTCGAAGTTTTTTTGCCGCGTGACACCGAGGCCATGCTTGAGCGCTTCAATCAGTTGCTCAACACCCTTTCCTTGGATGTGGCAACCAAACTTCGCACAGGCATTGCACCTGAAAAAATATGGGTGGTGCACGATGCCAACGCCATGGGCGGGCATGAAATTCAACTGCTCACCCGACTCATTCAACAGTTCCCTGGCGCAGGCATCAGTGTCATTTTGATGTTCACTGAGGGCACATCACAAGGTGATGCCATTGCCAGCCAAAACAAACAATTTATATCCTGGTCCTTAGAGCGGCCTACTGCTGAACAAAAATTAGCGACCATTCAACAGGCACGAAAAAATGGCCAAGAGGAAGCCGCTGTTGACTTCTTCAATCGGCTTAGCAAATCGGCTGTGAAAAAAATGCCCGCTGCTGCTGGCGGCACAGCAAGTGCTGCCCCTGTCGCTTCAAAGGCGCCCCCCCAACAACCGCCTTCACAAAAGCCCCGTCAAACTGCAAAGAGTTTGACTGTCGTGGCAGCCATTGGCGCATTGCTTTGTGTTTCCTTGGGCGTTGCGTTTTGGCTGAACCCAGAAGTGGGAGACCAAGTTTTGGCCAAGGTCAATGACATCGTGGAAGGCCCAGGCAAACCCCAGTCAAAAGAAGACAAGCCAACCCCCAGTACGGCTGGCGCTGACGCGAAGGAAGTTCCTCCAGGCGCCCCCAACCTCTCTCAACTTGAGCCTAAAGTTGAATTGGTTCCTGGCCCAGTGCCTGCCGCAACTGCACCTGCCTCAACTGCACCTGCTGCTGATCCCGCGCCTGCTCCAGCGCCGCTGCCCCCTCCCGAACCAGCCAAAGAAGTTGTAGCCAAGGTGATTACTGAATTGCCAGATGTAGCCCTTAAAGGACGACTCTGGCTAAAGAGTTTGCCTGAAGATGGCTTCGTTTTAGAACATGAAAGTTTTGAAACAGTGAAAGAAGCCAGGGCATTTATCAAAGACAAAGAGTGGCTGATCAATGCGCGCATTGCACCGGTGTTTACTTTAGGAAAAGACGAAGCCAGATTTGCAGTCATGACTGGCCCCTTCAGGTCTGTTGAACGGGCTAAAAACACCATTTCGCGTTTGAAGTTGTCTTCCAATGTCACCATCACTTCGGTGCAAATTGCAACCAACCAGTCTGAGCCCAATAAGCCCAAAAAACCTAAACCTTAGGTTTGTGAGTTCATCAGACCCATCCATTAGATGGGAGACATGCCACCCATTTTGACCTCACCCCCAATTTTGGGCGGAATGATGGTGATAGAAATTCGGCGGTTCAAAGGGTTGGTTGGGTCTTGCGGCATGGAAGGCACACTGTCGCCATAGCCAATCACCTGTGAAATGCGTTCAATTGGCACCTTTTCCAAAACCAACTCTCGTCTTGCAGAATTGGCCCGTTCTGCAGAGAGCTCCCAATTGCCATACCCCGCAATACCGCCGCCATAAGGCTCTGCATCGGTATAACCTTCAATTTTTAATTTGTGCGTAGGACATTTGTTGGCCACAGCCGCAATTTTTTGGAATTGCTTTTTGGCAAAGTCCGACAAGGTAGTGCCCCCTCTTTGGAACAAAGGCTCGCCTGCATCTTTGAGGGTAATGCGCAATCCGTCTGTAGAGTAGTCAATGTCGAAGGGAGGCTTGGCAGATTGAAGACCCGCATCTCCTGCAATGAGTTCTTTCAGTTCCTTGGCAACAGGCTCTATGCATGAAGTGTCAATGCGCTCGCGCTTTGAAATGTTGTCGAACAACATGACCCACACCACAATAAAGAAGGCCATGAGCACGGTCACGAAGTCGGCATAGACCAGCTTCCAAGATCCGTGTTGTACCTCTTTTTTGTGTTTCTTTATATAGCGACTACGACGTGTCGATGCCGCTTTTGTTTTTGTGCCAGGACCAGGCTTCAAGGGAAGTTCAGGCGTTTCCATGGCCGCAGCGCTTGCTGTGCCTTCTACGCCGCCAACTGGCGGTGCAAGCTGATTGTCTGGAACCGAGCTCATGCAAATTAACCAGTTAACTTATTGCCAGATGTTGCCATGACACCTTCAGCAAGCTCTGTCATGGTGGGGCGTTGGTCGGTGAACATTACCTTGCGACCATATTCCACTGCAATCATGGGAGAGAAATTGCTGTAGTTGGCAATGAGAATTTCTTTAACAGCTTCATAGGGTTTGACATCCATTGCTGCCAACTGCTCCATAGAGCGGCTGATGGGCAGCATCATGGCATAGGCTGAGAAAACGCCCAGCAAAGTGCCAATGAGAGCCTCCGAAATGAGGTCGCCAATTTCGCCTGGCCCAATGCCAGTTTTAATCGATGTCAATGCATGAACCACACCAATAATGGCGGCCACAATGCCAAATGCGGGCATGCTGTCGGCAAGTGTGGCAATCGACTCAGAGGGCTCAAGTGCTTCTTGGTTCATCACTTCAATTTCCTGCGCCATGACCGACTCAAGTTGCCCCAGGGTAACGGTTCCGTCCATCATCATGCGGAAATAATCGGTAATGAACTCAATCAGGCGCGGGCTTTTAAGCACAGCTGGGTATTTTGCAAACAACTCACTTTGCTTGGGATCAGAAATATCGGCTTCAATGGACAAGGCGCCATCGCGTTTGATCCTTTGGAGCAACTCAAACATCAAACAGAGCAGGCCTAAGTTGGCCTCTTTGCCAGTAGTTGATGGCAGAAAGATTCGAAAAAAAGCACGCGACAAACTTTTTAAGTTGCGCCACTTGTTTGAAGCGACCAAGGTGCCAACAGCCGCACCAAAAATGATCAAATATTCTTGGGGCACCCACAATTGATCGATATGGCCGCCTAGCCAAATGAAGCCGCCAATAGCACAGCCAAAGGCAATGATCCAACCCAAACCAATGTTCATATCTTAAAAGCGGAATGCGCTGTGAGGTTAAAAGTAATCAAAAAATAGTAGCATCAAAAAATGTGCAGAGCATTACAACTTTGAAATTCAATCCAATCAATGAGACTGAAAACAATGCACACCATTCAACATCACAGTTTTTGGAAAAGTGAATTCGAGTCGAGCTTGGTCATGATCGATTGCGCGGCCTGCAGCAGCGCGTTAGATTTCACCAATCCTGCAGTGGCTGTTGCTAAATCAGTGTCTAGCAAATTACTGCGTTGCAGCTCTACATTGTTTTTTTGCACATCCGCTGCTTCAGTGGCTGCATCCAATTGATTTTGCAACAGGCCTGTCTTCACTTGGGCTGTGGTGACTTGCTTTAAGACCAATTGAATGTTGTCCATGTCGCTAGCCGACAAAGCCGTACCAGCCGTTAATTTGTCACGAACCGAGCCCATGAACGTCAACACATTTTGTGTCATTCCATTGGGCGCAGACATGACCTCAGAATAGCTCAATGCAGTTTCTAAGCTGACATTGGGGGCAACTAAAACACTGGTGGGTGTGGCGGTTCTCAAAATCTGCTCGCCATTGGCATCTTTTGCCAAGGACATTTGATTCACGGTGTTGTACAAAGTGCTTGCCTGCTGCCCCAAGGTTTTAAGGCCATCAGCACCCAAGGTACCGTTGCCCGCTTGCACCATCATTTGCTGAAATTTAGTCAAAGCAATGTTAATGCCGCTCAATTGAGAGTCAGTCGATGTCAGAGAAGCATTGATGTGATTTTGATTGACTCTGAACATGGCAAATTGCGCATTGTCCAAATCAATTTGCACACCCAAGCCGGCTGCCAATGCATCGTCAGAGGCCACTTGATATTTGCGACCCGAGGAAATTTGTTGCTGGTACTTGACCACATCCGAGGTGTGCTGCTGCATTGACGATACGCCGCTGTCAAAGACCTGTTGGCTGCTGATTCTCATTGTTTTGGTCCTTGCTTAAAGTTCATCATGACAACATGCCAAGCAGAGTGTCAAACATCTGTTTGCCAGTTTGCATCAATTTGCTGGAGGCGTTGTAGAGCTGCTGGTACTTGACCAAGTTGGCCGCTTCCTCATCCAAATTCACGCCGGTGATGGAAGATTTTTGGTTGGCCAAACTTTTTTCTAAGGCTTCATCCGATTGCAGCGTGTTCTTCCATGTGGCAATGGTGGTTGCTACGCTGCTGGTGATGAAAGTTACGGGAGAAGTAAATGAATCGCGTTTGCTTTGCAAAGCGGCAGAAGCGGTGGCGTCCATGTTGGCAAACTGTGCGTTGTCAAATGTACCCACTACTTTGAACTGACGCGCATCAAACTCTGCTTTGCTCAATGCAGTGTCAATGCTCTTTCGATAGTTGTTGCTCTGAGGATTTGAGCCTTCAACGAGTTCGCTGTAAACAAAATTAGTGCCATCCGCTTTTTTCCAAAGCCCATCTAGCAAAGCTTTGCCGGCAGTGTCAGTGCTAATGCCCGTCAGTGGGGTGGGGCTTGAGGTGATTGAAGAAAAACCAAATATAGGTGCAATGGCATTGCCGGCGGCGTTGGTAATTTGGTTGACACTTCGCACAAGTTGTGTGGCCAGCAAATTAATGCTCTTTTGTACTGTTGGTACAAAGTTTTGAATCAGATGGACATAAGCGCCCGCTTTGCCATCTTGCAAAATGGTTTGGCCAGGCACCATCACAGAATTGCCATTGGCATCAATCAGCGGATTGACACCATCGATTGCTTTTTGTTCGACAGAGGGCAGCACAAGTTTGACATAAACAGGATTGCGCCCATCCAAAGATGCCACCTTGATTCTGAGGTCGGTGAGAGGCATGTCACTGCGAATGACACTTGTGCCTGCAGTATTGGTGAATTTGTTGGCCACTTCCCGGTCAACCAAATGTTGCCCATTTAGCAAAAAACTGGCCGTGGCATCTTCATTGATCAAGGTGCTGCCACCGACCAGTTCTTGAAGCTTGCCCAAAATTCGATCGCGTTCGTCTAGCAAATCGGGAGACGCTGCAGCAACGCCGGGTATAGCTGCGGCGCGAATTTTGGCATTGATGGAAGCCAATTGAGGCGTGAGTGAATTGGCTTGATTCAGCACATCGGCCAAAGCTTGAGAAGCATTACTTGAAATTTGTCCCACGGCATTGGCCAAACCACGCACCCGATCGGCTACCAAACGCGCATTGCCGATCAAGCTTTGTTGGTAAGCCGAGTTGGTGGGTTCATTGGCAATAGAGCCAGCGGCATTGAAAAAATTGCCCAAGGCAGTGGCAATGGATGTGGCAGGCTCGGTGAGCATGGCATCTAAGGGCGCCACCGATTGAGTCAGTGCTTGGCTGTAGCTGGTTTTGCTTTGCTGCGACAGCAATTGGCCTTGCAGCAAATTGTCAAAATATCTTGTGAAACCTTCAACGGCAAAGGAGGTGCCAGTCAGATCCATTGAAGAAGGCGACAAGCCATTCACTCGCACATTGGAAGTGCGACGCACATACCCCTCAACCGATGAACCAGTGACGTTCTGTGAAGTGACCAGCATGCCCGACTGAGCGGACTGAAGTCCGGCCATGGCGCTGTCAAAAAGGGCTGCTGTTCTCACTGAATGGTTCCGATGTGCTTAAGGCTTTACGGCAGTGGCAGCAGAGTTGATTAACTGCGCTGCTTGAACCTGCTGAATCATTTGCTGTGCCATGGCTTTGCCAAAGCCAAAACCGCCTTGCGCGGCCATGTTGTTGGCCAATTGTTCATCTGCCAAACTCAAATAGGTAGAACTGCTACCACCTTTGCTGCTTTCGCTGAACACGGAATTGCGTATCTCGCGCATCATCTGGCGCAACAGCACAGCCTCAAAGTCTTGAGCTGTCTGTTTGATTTTCTGAATTTGCGGCGTATCGGCTACACCGCTAGTAAGCGGCTTTGCAGAAATCAAACCAGAGACAATGAGGTCGGCCATGTTAGATAATTTCCAGCTCTGCTTGCAATGCACCAGAAGTTTTCATGGCTTGCAAAATAGACATCAAATCTTGCGGTGTCACACCCAACAAGTTGATGGCGCGGACCACTTGCTCTAAGGAAGCGCCTTCTTCGACGCGCACCATTTGACCCGCTGGGCCGGGATCGATGCTGACGCGCTCATTGCGCTGGTTCACTGGGCGGTTGCGAGAAAACAATGATTGGGGAACCACTTGGTTGCTTGCTTGTACTTGGATGGTCAGATTGCCATGAGTCACAGCGAAAGGCGCCAAACGGACTGACTGATTCACCACCACAGATCCTGTGCGTGCATTGATGACCACCCTGGCAATGTCTACAACGGGTTGAATCTCGAGTTCAAGCAATTGCGCCATCACACTGACGCGTTGTGCTCTTTGAACGGGCACCCGAACAGAAACAGTTCTGGCATCGATGGCCGTTACTGCATTTTCTTCACTCACCACCTTAGAGATGGCTTCGACAGCCCGCTGAATTTGAGCGTAATCCACTTTGTGGAAATTGAACTCAACTACAGGGTCTAAGTCGGCTTCTGGTGCAGCTTGCTCCACAATGCCGCCGCTTGGAATACGACCCGATGACAACTGATTGATGGTGGTTCTGGCCATGGCAGTGCTCACAGACGCACCTGGAATCACAATCGATCCTTGTGCTTGACCGTAGACTTGACCGTTGGCTGCCTTCAAAGGCGTCATGATGAGAGTACCGCCGCGCAAACTGCGGGCACTGGTCAAAGAGGAAACGGTGACATCCATGGTCTGACCAGGGCGGGCCAATGCGGCCAACTCTGCTGTCACCATAACCACAGCGGCGTTGCGTGCTTGCAAATTAATGCCAGGCGGCACAGCCACACCCAGTGAATTGAGCATGGTAATGACAGACTGACCCGTAACAGGATTGGCGCCAGAGTTGTCGCCAGTACCGTCTAAGCCCACCACCAAGCCGTAGCCAATCAATTGATTGGGGCGCAGACCCGATACCACGGCCATGTCCTTCAAGCGCGCGGCCATGACTTCAGACATGCCAAACACAAAAGCCGCGATCAAAAACCATTGAGAGAGAGTGCGATGGGTCATGGCCTATGCCTCAGTTAGGAGAAAACCGTGTGAACAATTTGGTCAAGAAACCAGGGCTCTGAATTTGATCGGTGATACCTTGACCGCGGTATTCAATGCGAGCATCAGCCACTTGTGATGACAGCACCGTATTGCCCTGCAAGGTGGCAGGAGACACAACGCCGCCAAAGCGAATTACTTCTTCTTCGTGACCTACAGCCAAGCGTTTTTCACCAGCCACATTCAAGTTGCCATTGGGCAGCACTTCCAAAACAGTGACTGTGATCGTGCCCAAAAATTGATTAGAGGCTGAGGATCCGCCTTTGCTGTCAAAGTTAGTGTTACCGTTCGAATTAACGCCCCCATTCAAACCGGTAGTTGATCCTGAACTTGTGCTCAAGTTGAGTCCAGCATTCAATCCGTTTGAAGACAAGCGGCGTGCGTTGGTGCCAATGTCTTTGCTGGCACGGGTTGTTTCATTCAACAACACAGTCAGTGTATCGCCCACACGAACAGCACGGCGCTCTTCAAAAAGGCCTCTGTGTGTCAAAGCTACAGGCCTTGTAGTAGGAACCAGTGAGCCTTTAGTCGTTGCAATGACGGCTTGCGATTCAGGCCGTGCGGTTGTGCCGCCATTGACCAACGATTGCTTGGAGGCAGAAGGCAACTCTGCACAGCCTGCCAAAACAGCAGCGATTGAAATAAGCAATAAAAGTTGTTTCATCACAGTTGTCCTAACTTTTGCAGCATTTGATCGGAAGCCGAAACTGACTTGGCTGTAATTTCATAAGCACGCTGTGCAGCAATAAGCGAAACCAATTCTTCAGCCACGTTCACGTTCGATTGCTCGGTGTAAAACTGGGTGATGGAGCCCATACCGTCTTTGCCTGCAACACCCACTTGAGCCTCACCAGAAGACATGGTTTCGTAGTACAAACCACCGCCTGCTGAAGCCAAGCCTGTTGGGTTGACAAAGTTCACCATGGCAATTTGATCGGCTTGCGTAGGTGATGTAGAGTCAGCCAAGTTGTAGCTCACGGTGCCGTCGGTGCCAATGGCAACCGTGGTTGCTTTAGAGGGAATCACAATGCCCGCTGAACCGGCACTGGCAGAAGAGATGCTGCTTTGTCCCAACAGCACATTGCCACTGGCCGTCACAATTTGGCCCTTGTCGTTGCGCATGAAATTGCCTGCACGTGTGTAAGCCACACCATTGGATGTTGATACAGCAAAGTAACCATTGCCATTGATGGCCATGTCCAAGGGGTTTTGGCTTTGTACCAAAGAGCCCGCGTTGTTAATGCGCTGAGTGGCCGCAATGCGAGCACCGTTGCCTGCTTGCAAGCCAGCTGGCACATAGCTGGCCGAATCTTCGTTCATGCCAGGTGCACGAATATTTTGATACAGCAAGTCTTCAAAAATAGGACGAACACGTTTGTAGGCGGTGGTTGAAACGTTGGCCAAGTTGTTGGAGATGCTGTCCAAGTTGGCCTGCTGTGCATCCATGCCAGTTTTGGCAACCCATAATGATCTCAACATTTTCTAACTCCTTCATTCACGGGTGTTTAAACCCTAGACAGAGACATCAAAGCCCCTGCAGATTTCGAATTTTGTTCAGCAACTTGAACCAAACGAATGTTCAAGTCAAACAAGCGGTTTTGCGCAATCATTTGAACCATGGCCTGTGCTGCACTGACGTTGCTGCTTTCTAAAGAGCCAGGCACCAAGCGAATGTCATCTAAAGAAGCCAAATCTTGGTTGGAGGTAAACAGGCCGTCGGCTTGACGCTCCAAAGTGTGAGGCGCTGGGTTGACCAATTTCAAACGTGCCACAGGCGTTTCAAATTTTTGGCCTGGCAATGTGGCTGTGATCGTGCCATTGGGCTGAATGGCCACATCTTGACTACCCACTGGAATTTGAATGGTTTGGTTCTGCTCGTTCAAAACACGCAAGCCCGATGAGTTCACCAGAAAACCTTGTGCATCCATGTGAAATTTGCCAGCACGTGTGTAGGCTTCTTGGCCATTGCTGCGAAGTACAGCAAACAATCCTTGATCTTGAATGGCAGCATCCAATGAATTGCCCGTGGCAGTGACTGCGCCAGGCGTCCAGTCTGCACCGGGTGTTGAATCAACCACAAAGGCGCGAGAATCTGCATTGCTTCCATTCACAGGAACGGCCCGAAATGAAGACAACATTTCCCTAAAACCTGGCGTTTGCAAATTTGCCATGTTGTGCGATGTTGTGGCCAACTGCCCCATGGCGCTTTTGGCACCGGTCATGGCAGTGAAGACAAAACGATCAATCATGATTTAAGCCAGGTTTGTTAAGAAGTTATAAAGATCAACCGACCATTTGCAATGTGTCGCGCAAAGTCTGGTCAACAGCTTTCAAGCTTTGTGAGTTGGCGCTGTAAGAGCGTTGCAAAATCATCAAGCGAACCAGTTCGTTGGCCAGGTCAACGTTGGATGCTTCGAGTGCTTGGCTGCGAATTTCGCCCAACACACCTGTGCTTGCGCGGCCTACAGTAACGCCAGTGCCGTCTTTCTCGGTGCCGGTCATGTTGGAAGCAGCAAACGCATTCTTGCCAACAGGAATAAGGCCTTCTTCGTTGTCGAAACTCACCATGGCAACTTGACCAATGAATTGTTGTTTGCCAGTGCCATAGACACCCACGATGCGGCCTTCGTTGTCAACCGTCACTTTGGTTAAGCGTGAAACTGGCTCGCCATTTTGGATGCTCTTGGTAATCTGGAAAGCGCCTGCGTGAAGCTGTGTGCCTGACAAATCGAGATCCACAATCAAATCAGTACTGCCACCAGCTTGGTTGGTAAGGCGGCTGGTCAACTTGGTGGTCGTTTTGAACATCGAATCGCCAGACAAAGAGTCTTTCACGATGGTGTCGATGTTTTGGCCACCCATGAAGCTGAGCTTGGCTACAGTTTTGTAGCCAGTTCCGTTGGCGCCTTGAGTTTCAGGGTTGGCAGCGCGACTGGAAAATGTAGAGCTATCTTGGTAGTCGTAAAACTTGCCATCAATTGATGCATAAACTTCCACTTGTGAAGTGGTGGTTGTCAAAATTTCACCAGAAGTTTTTTTGTTGGTTGCACCTGTAACAGGAATTTCAGTGCCTTCGGGCGTGATCAAAGTCATCGACAAGGGGCGCTTGAATGTGATCGCTGCGCCAGAGGTAGAAGCACCAATTGCGCCAGAAACCGTGATGTTCAAGCCGTTGATCGCGGTGATGGTTGTGCCAGTGTCCGTTGTGCCGAGATAGACTTTGTCACCAACCGCCAAGCCAGCTGCTGTTGTCACGGCAACAGATGTGTCTGCGGCCAAGGTATTGGCAGTGGTTGTGGTTGCGTTATCTTTGTTGAAAAACGAAATAGAAGCGCCGCTGGGAACTGTCACGTTGGCACTGGTTGTGAGCGAAGTAGCACCAGCTGTGTAGGTGGCTACCGTTACACCAGAATCAACACCATTGATGAACACTTTCATACCAGCTGTTACCGTCACAGCTGACCCTGCACTGCTTGGAGCTGCTGTTAAGGAGACGGTTGTGCCGGCTGATTCGGTACTAGCCAAGGTTGAGGCAACCGGTGCTGTGTTGACACGCAAAATGGTTTCTCTGTTCAACGTCACACTGGTGGTGCCCAGTGTATTGGGCGATGCTGCAGTGCTGGGTGTATAGGTATAACCGTTAGCCCCCGAAGTGATTGACAATGTTGAATCATTGATACGGCGGTAGTACACCTCCAAGGTGTGTGAATTGCCTGAATTGTCAAACACGGTCTGAGTGGTTTTGTTGTTGTAAGTTGCCTGAGTAGGGTCAAATGCAACATTGGCTGATTTGGTAAACGCTGTGGAAGTGGAATCCAGCATGGCCGACAAATTGGAATATGTGGTGGCATTGCCTGGCAAGTTGCTTTCGGGCATGCGCAGCAAGCCGTTGTTCTTGATCAAGTCATCCGTCAGTTGATTGCCATCCATGGTGGGCTGATAGCCAGTAAGGTACATGCCATTTTCGTTCACGATGTAGCCGCTCTTGTCCACACCAAACTGGCCATTGCGAGAGTAAAAAACTGCAGAAGGATCGACAGTTGCTGCACTGCCAGAGCCTTGCAACAAACGGAACATGCCTTTGCCACTGATGGCCAAGTCTAGAGGGTTGGCTGAGTTGGTAATGGCACCTTGCGTCATTGCACGGCGCACACCCAAGGTTTGACTGCCTTGGCCTGTCGCGGGCTGGTCAGACGAGTTGCTGCCGTTCAGAAACTGCGTGGCAAACACATATTCGCCAGTTTTGTAGCCAATGGTATTGGCGTTGGCAATGTTGTTGCTGACGGTGTCAATGGCTTGGGAAACGTTTTGCAGTCCAGAGAGTGCGGTTGCGATATTGCTCATGTCAATGTCCTCAGGTTAATCTGTTGATTCAAAAAAATTAAATGGACAGCCACTTGACAATGTCAGTGGTCAAAATGTTGCGTCCATCGCTCAGGCCCACTTTCATGTCTGAGCCCTCTTGACCTATGCTGGCCACCATGGCGCCCACATAGGCTTTGGGTGAAGAAGTTTTGCCTTGTGCATCTTTGGAAATAAGTTCAAGCGTATAAACGCCAGAGGCCACTTGCTTGCCAGCATCGTTGCCACCATCCCAAATGAAATCGCTCATTCCTGCTGGGGTGGGACCAAAATCAAACTGATTGACGATTTGTCCGTTGCCATCGCGAATCACAGCTTTCAAAGAATCAGCAGGTGCATCCAATTTGGCTGCCATTCCCACAGCATTTCCAGAGTAGTAAATCTGTGAACCTTCCGCCAAAGCTGTTTTGCCAACACTTGAAGACAAGTTCATGAAGTTGGCCGATTGCATTTGCGCTACCAAGGCAGTCACCGATGTATTCAGTTTGTTAATGCCATCTACCTGGTTTAGCGCAGCCAGCTGTGAAGTCATGGCGGCGTTGTCCATGGGGTTCATCGGATCTTGGTTTTGCAATTGCACCGTCAACATTTTCAAAAAGTTCTTTGAAAGATCAGCCGAAGAAGTGCCATTGCTGGTGGCCGGTGCTGGCGGTGCAAAGCGGTCGTAAACAGGAATGTTATTGATCGTTGTTGACATGATTGCTTCCTTTATTTGCCAAGATCCAGCGTCTTGAGCATGAGTTGCTTGGTGGTGTTCATCATTTCAATGTTGAACTGGTAGGCGCGCGATGCAGACACCATGTCCACCATCTGCTCTGCAGGGTTCACGTTGGACATGGTGACGTAGCCTTTAGAGTCGGCCAAAGGATGGCCAGGCCGGTATTCCATGCGTGGCTCAGCATTGCTCTCAACAATGCGAGCCACCTTCACACCTTGGCCCACTCGGCCTGCACGAGCTTCAGATTGCAGTACCACATGGCGTGCACGGTAAGCTTGACCATCTGCGCTCACAGCGCTTTCAGCATTGGCGACATTGGATGCAATCAAGTTCAGGCGCAATGACTGCGCTACCAAACCTGTTGTGCCCACATCAAAAGTGCCCATCAAGCTCATGATGGCTGCCCTGTAATGGCTGACAGACGCGAGCGAAAGGAAGAGCCCAAGAAGCTGATGGCAGCTTCAGTGAAAAAGGCGTTTTTCACAAAGTTGCCACGCTCAATGTCGGGGTCTACTGTGTTGCCATCTAAAGAAGGCTGAACACCTACGCGAAACATTTGCTGGGGTGACTGAACAGAGGAAGTCATATGAATATGACCCTGATGAGTGCGTTGGAGGCTCACTGAGTTTGTGCTGGCCTGACCAGACAAGCGCTGCATCAATACCGATTGAAAATCAATATCGCGCGCTTTGTAATTGGGCGTGTCTGCGTTAACCAAGTTTGAGCTGAGCAATTCATGGCGAAGGCTGCGCAACTTGAGTGCGGCTTCTCCAAATTTCAGCGAGTCAAATTGAGGGACGGTGTTCACGTTAGATCCAATAAATTAATCAAATTTCTCAGATACTTCGCAAACTGCGTGCCAACCCACTAAAACTTCTAAAAACACCATAGTTGGCAGCTTTAAGTGGTACAAATAGCCCAAAACCGATCCTTAACTGGTTTTCACGGCAAAAATTGCAGGCCTGCCTTGTTGGCCCTTGGCAATTTATGCCGCGAAAACACAAGCTCAGAGATTTGAATTGGCAGAGTCCTCAGACAACAGTGAAGAAAAAGAACTAGACCCGACGGAGCGGCGGCTTGAACGCGCGCGCGAGGAGGGTCAGTTCGCGCAATCTCGAGACCTCACCACCTTCTTGGTGCTCGTGCTGTTTGCAGCTTTTTTTCTAGGAGTCGGCGGCTTTTTAATGAAGGGCATGGTGGAATTGGTCAAGCAAGGCTTGACCTTTGGCACCAGTGAAGACTGGCAAGTCCACTTGAGCGAATGGGCCAGTGGCCCCTTGTTTGGCGCCATGCTCTGGATTTTGGCCATCGTATTGCCCTTGTGGCTGGTCTCCGCCTTGGCGCCTTTGGCCATGGTGAAGTTTCAGCCAGTTTGGGCTTTCAAACTCAATCCTGACAGGCTTGACCCGTTTGCAGGTCTAGGCCGAATTTTTTCTACGGACACCCTGACCGAGGTGGCCAAGAATATTTTGAAAGTCATTGTGGTTTTTGGTGTGGGCGTGGCCTATGTCACCAGCCTCATGGGCAACCTCAGCGTTTTATCCAGACAGGGTTTAGACCAAGCCTTGGCCAACAGTTTAGGCCTCATAGAAACGGGATTGCTGCTGTTGCTGTTGCCCATTTTGGTGGTGGCAGCGTTGGACGTGGTCATTCAGTGGTTCAGCTTCTCAAAGAAAATGAAAATGAGCCCAGAAGAGTTGAAGCAGGAGATGAAAGAGACTGAGGGCTCGCCCGAATTGAAATCTCGTCTCAGACAGCGGCAGCGTCAAATTGCCACATCGCGCATGATGTCTGCAATGGAAAAAGCCGATGTGGTGCTGGCCAACCCCGATCACTATTCTGTGGCTCTCAGGTATGACGCCGAGAAAATGCGTGCCCCCATCGTGGTGGCCAAAGGCATGGACGAAATAGCCTTGCTCATTCAGCGCGTGGCCAATGAAAACCAAGTGCCGGTGGCCCGCATCCCTCCTTTGGCCAGGTTGCTGCACAAGCATTTGAAGGTGGGCGAACCCATTCCGGCGCCCTTGTTTGAGGTGGTGGCCAAGGTGCTGGCTTGGGCCTATGAGTTGAAGCAAGCTTCTGCGGCAGACGACTTGCCTCTGCCAGAAATTGGCGCTTTGCCAAATCTAGACCAGGCCTAGAGCAGGCCTAGAGCCTGGGGCCAAAACCAGCGCGAATTAATTCGAAGGGGGACTCAAGGGCGGTTTGAACCAAGTCTGCGAAAGACGGCAGCAACAAAACCACCACCACAAAGGCCACCGGAATCATGATGGCAAAACCCACCGAGAAAAGGTTCATTTGTGGGCTAATCCGCGCCAAGATGGCTTGCGTCATGTTGAACAAAAAGTAAATCACAATGCCTGGCAGGGCCAACACCAAGCCTAAAGTGAAGGCATCTTGAACCAAGCCCAGCACAGAGCCCCAGTTCCAAGCAGTTGGCCAAGTTCCCAAAGGCAATACTTTGAAACTTTGCGCCAACAACTCAAGCATGACCAAGTGAATGTTCAGTGTGAAGGCCAAGGCAATGGCCAACAAGCCTAAAAACTCGCCTACCAAACCTGAAGCCAAATTGGCATCTTGTTGCAGTGTGGCCGCAAAACTCAAACCAGATTGCTGCGACAGCACGTCGGCCAGCATGTCTACTGCCGTCAGGCCAATTCTGACCATCCAGCCAGACGTGAGGCCAACAGCCAACTCAACAAACACCAAGGCATACCCGGGTGGCATGCTGTCTATAGGAGGAAGGTCTGATTGAACAAGCGGAACGAGTGCAAATGCAATGACCAAGGCCAGCAAAACTCGCAATCGCATAGGGGCTGACCTGAATGCAAACAAGGGCATGGTCATGAAACAACCCAAAAGTCGCACTGAAATCAGCATCCAGAGGGTTGCTGTTTGGGTCATCCAATCTGGGCTGATCGGCAACACGAGGCTTACCTCAGAATGTCGGGCAGCTCTTGAATGACCTCGCGCAGGTAATCCACAAAGATTGCCAAACTAACAGGTCCGGCAATGAGCATGACCACAGCGATGACCACCAGCTTGGGGATGAATGCAATGGAGCTTTCGTTGACCGATGTTGCCGCTTGAATAATACCAATGACCAAGCCCACAATGAGAAGGCTGATGAGGATAGGCCCGCTCAGAATGAAAGCCATCCACAGCGCTTTAAAGGCAACTTCGATGACAAAGCCTGAATCCATCTTAGGTGACCTTGAAACTGTTGACCAAAGAAGCGGCCAGCAAAGACCAGCCGTCTGCCAATGCAAATACCACCAACTTGAGAGGCAATGAGAACATCATGGGTGAGACCATGACCATACCCAATGAGGTCAAAATGCTGGCCACAGCAAAATCGATGGCCAAGAAGG
Source organism: Limnohabitans sp. MMS-10A-178 (assembly GCF_003063375.1). GTDB lineage: Bacteria > Pseudomonadota > Gammaproteobacteria > Burkholderiales > Burkholderiaceae_C > Limnohabitans_A. The sequence continues at coordinate 479,546 of NZ_NERY01000001.1, forward strand.
GCAAGTAAATGAGGAAGCCAAACAAGAAACCTGTTTTGATTTCAGAGACGGCAAAAGCGGGAATGAGGACCGTCATGGGCACATCGGCTCGGGTTTCAATGGGCTTGCCCCAAAGCTTGGCAAAAAGGCTGAGGTCGTCTTTGTTGGTTTGGCTCAGCATGAACTGCTTCAAGGGCTCGGTGCCAATGGTTACCGCTTCTTCAAACCCAATTTTGCCGCTGGCCAAAGGCAAGTAAGCATCTCGGTACATGGCATCGAGCACGGGGTTCATGATAAAAAATGTCAGAAACACCGACAGACCGATCAAGACCAAATTGGGCGGCATGCTTTGAAGTCCCAATGCTTGCCGCAACATCGAAAAGACAATGAGAATTCGAATGAAGCTGGTCATGAGCATGAGCGCAGCCGGTAAAAAAGAAAGGGCCGTTAAGGCCAGCAAGGTTTGCACGGGTACGGCATACACAGTGCCGGCTTTGGAGGTGCTTGAAGTGACCAGCGGTAAGTTTTGAGCTGCAGCCCAACCGCAACACAGAAGAAGGGCAATGGCCACCAGCCATTTGAGCTTGAACAGCCTCATGCGCTGTTCTTTCTTGAAAGCAGTGTCATGAGTTGGCCAGCAAAGCCAGAGGGCAGTGAACCCGAGTTGGCCATGGGTTCAAAATCGTCTAACTCTGCCAACAAACTGATGTGCGTGGGGGTGTGGCCTAAGGCCAAAATACGATCTTGCATGCGAACCACCAACAAACGTTCGCGCGGGCCCACTGGAAAGGCGGCCAGCAATTGAATTTGTCCACCTACTGTAGAGCCCTGTGCGCCACGGCGAAAAAGCCAAACCACCACCGCAACCAGCACCACCAGCAAGCTGAGAGTGACCAAACCTAACCAAGCGCCTCCCCAGACAGACGACGATGAGCCAGAAGCGCCATTTGAAACGGGCGCTGACAAGGCTTGCGCTTGAGCGGCAATTGAGAAAATGCCTAAATAGACAAATGCTGAAAGACGCGACAAGGAGGAAAGTGGGGTCAATTTTTAGATTTCCGTAAACGCTCCGATGGTGAAATGATATCAGTCAAGCGGATGCCGTAGCGGTCGTCAACGATGACAACTTCGCCTTGTGCAATTAAACAACCGTTAACCACCAAATTCAAGGGCTCTCCAGCCTCCACGTCAAGCTCGATCACGCCACCGTTTTGAACCGACATGAGGTCGCCCAATGGCATCTGGGTTCGGCCCAACTCAATCATCACCTTCACGGGCAGGTCCATGACCATGTCCATGTCGTGAATGGCCGGTTTTGCGGTGTCTGCTTCGGGAGAAGGCACCTTGCCCCAATGACTTAAGTCATCAGAGTGCCGTTTTTCAATCTGCTCGGTCACAGGTCACCTTCACTTTTTTGAATTTGTTGATCTAACTGGCTCAGGGCCTTTGCGGCATTGGCCAAGTCTGTTTGCGCCTGGGCGGGAACGTCAAGGCTGCCGAGGTATTGACCCGAAGTTGCACCCTCAAAGTCTTCAATTTTGGGAATGACCGGCGCGGCATTCATGTGCTCCACCTTCAGAGCGTAATGGCCATTTCTAACGCCATAGCGCCCGCTGAGGATGCTGACGCCATCGACCATGAGGCGCACCGGTGCCGATAAATCAATGGGCAGAACTTGGCCCAAAGACAAAGACAACAATTGCGCCACAGAAAGTTCTTTTTCACACAAGACGGCCACAGACTCGACGGGCTTGGCATACAACTGATGCTGCAGGCTGCGGCTCCACCCGCCTGGTTGCCCCGAAGCTTCGGAAGGGTTGGCTGAGGTGCTGGGGGTTTGCCAGCTCAGTGCGCGCTTGGGCAGACACAAATCTACTTTCAGTTCGAGCAAGTTGAAGTGGATGGAAAATTGAGCGTGCAACACCGTGTCTTTGTGAGAGGCTAGCCTGAGCGAGGAGAGTTGTTGCTCTTGCCTGAGGGGTTGCAATCGAATGGGGTAAGCTGTTTGCCACGCTGCCTCATAGGCCGTGGCCAATGTTTCAAGCAAACGTTGCCGAATACCCAATTCGATGTGTGTGAGTTTGCTGCTTCTTGGTTTGATGGGAATGATGCCGGCGCCGCCAAACAAACAATCTACGGCTGCAGCCACCCAGCGAGAGTCGAAGCTCCAGGCGCAAAGTGTTTGAAGCGCATCGATTTCAAACACTTGAATGTCTGCAAAAGAGGGTGCTTCGAGCACAAAGGCTTCGTAAGTTTTCATCTCCATGTGGCCAGCCAAAATCTTGATTTCAGCTGGAACCAAGGTAGACATAGACTGTCGCCACTGCGTTACAAATTGCATGTGCATAGCATCCAGCTGCTCGCGATCCCAGTCGTGCGCGACCTGAGTGTCTAAGCCCTCTAGGGCTTCTTTGGCAAATGGAAATTGCATGTTGTCTGGGTTGGTGTTCATAAGTTTCTTCTAGGCTCAAAGCTTTACGCGTAGAGATAAACTTGGTTAGAGCCGGTTTCGCGGGCGCGCATGGCGCCTGTTTCCCGCGGCGTCATAACCTTGGATGGGTCGCCAGCAGCCTGATTGCCGCTAAAAGCACGTTCTTGGTAATCTGCAAAATTTGCAGCATTGGAAGAGCCAGACTGACCCTGCTGCCGCATATCAAGCTGCAACTCCAAACCCATTTGCTGAAATTGCTCACGCAATTGCGGCGCACTTTGTTCGAGTCGGGTTTTGGTGGAATCGCTCACGCCTTCCACAATGAGCAAGGCGTTGCCGCGTTCATCGAGCTTTAGCTCAATGGTGAATTTGCTTTGATCGGGGGGTGTGAGTTCCATCACCACATGACCGCCGCCTTGCTTCACCATCTTTTGAATTTCTAGCTGTATTGCGCCGGCATCCAGTCTCACTTCATGAGGAACCAGCGGCGCTACACGTTCTTGTGATTGCGTAGAAATCCAATCCATCACGGTTGTCACTGGGCGTTGTGGACCTCCCACCAAGCTACTCACAAAACTCGAAGAAATGTCGTCCAAACTTTGAACTGTTTCTGGCCTAGGCGCTTCTTGCACAAGTTCTGTTAAACCAGTGCTAGTGGCTGTCAGCCCGGCCAAATCTGTTCGATTGACCCCGGTGGCGTCGCCTTTTTGCTCATTTTTGATGCCCGACTGCACATTGCTGAACGAGACACCCTCAATCTGATTTTCCGATGAGGCTGCACCACCTTGCAGACCAAGCGCGTTGCCTTTGGATGTCTGGCCGGCTTGTAGCAATGGCGCATCCGACTTAGACAACTTTGCATCAAAATTGAATGCGGTTTCTTGTGTCTGAGAAACTTGCGCTTCTGCCTTTGTGTCTGATATCGCGTCAGTTCTTGAGTCTGATCTTGTGTCAGATAGAGTATTTTTCTTTTCAGCAGCCAAGTTGCCAACAGCTAAAGACTGTGCAGCGTTTGCAGAGTTGATGGGTACTGCCAACGTTGGATTTGCTACAGAAGTACTTTTCTGGTCAACGCCATTGGTGGACGCTGAATTTGCCTCAGACTTCAAAGTGAAAGAAGGGTCTGCAACCATAGGCGAAGCCGCCGGCAGTGAAGCCTGATTGAAAATGACAGCTTCAGCTTGCAAGCCGGCAGGCTTGACGGTGTTGGAAGCTGGGGCAGTCAGTGCATTTTGCGCTTGCGCGGTGTCTGCAGGGGTGGAAGCCAGCTCGGCAGCTGCGGATGCCATAGAAGCCATCTGAGCCGACGGATTGCCGGTTGAAACATGGCTGGCGGGAATACTCTCACTGTTCAACAAAGACGAGCTCTGAGGGGATGCCAACTGAGCAGCCGAGGCAATTTGCGCCTCTACTTGCAAACCAGAGCCGGTGCCGGGGCCGGAGCCAGAGCTGGAAACAGAGCCAGCGCCAGAGGCCAGCGCCTGGGGTACTTGCCCAGCGTCTTGACCAGCTCCCGAAGCAGCACCGATTGAATGTGTGGCCGAAACTTCGCCCAAATTGGCGGCAGCGGGCACAGGCACATTGGTCGCTGAAGTTGACATTTGCGCTGCCAAGTTGGCTGCAGCCAACTCTGCGCCTTGCAATGAATTGGCTAAATCAAGGGCTGTGGTGTCTTGCTTGAGAGCCTCGGTGGCATCGGTCAATAAAGTGCCAGATGCCAAATCTTGACCTGTTGAATTGGCAAGGCCTGCCTGACCAGTTAAGGCAAAATTTGCATCTCCCACGGCATTCATGAGCACTTCTGCCGGCAAAATTTGCAGGTCTGATGCTTTCTTGGCAGCATCTTCCGAATTGTCTGGGCTCAAATTTGCAGGTACCTCTGTAAGACCTGCAGGGGCTTGCATTGCAGCTGCCAGCTCCTGTGTAAAGCCTTCTTCTGGCGCTAGCGCAGCAGGATCTAGTGCGTCGATGGAAAGCGTTGGAGCCGCAGCAGAAGGTGGGTTGGATACAAAGATGGCCATGATTTAATTTCCAAAATTTAAATCATGTAATGCAACTTCAATGCCACCTTGCTATTTGCTGTTTTGTCGGGCCTGTAAAACGTCTTCTAAAGCCTTGTCCTCGTGCTTCTCAAACTGATGCTGGCGCTGTTGTTTGCGCTTGGCCAAGAAAGATTGAAGGGTTTTGAGGCGCTGGGCATCTTGCAAGGCTTTGTCTAGGGCCTCTCGGCTTTGTGACTTCAAAGCCTGCACCTCGGGCTCTTGCGATTTGGCTGTAGCCCGCAAATTGAGACCAAAATTGGCTTGGGTTTGCAAATTCAAAACGCTATCGCCTTCTTTGGCTGCTTTCACCCACTGCGTTTCGTATTCCTTGGCATAGGACTCAACTTGCAAATTGAAATTGCGCACGCGCTCATATTCGGCCTGAACCCGTTTGGACTGCGCCACAGACCGGTCTTTGCGCAATTTCAGCATTTGCTGAAGCACTTCAAACACGCGATTGCTCATATTTTGGAAGCCCTCGCAATGCTGCTCAAAGCCGTCACACTGCCCTCAAGGTCAGCCACCTGGTGCGACTCTTGTTGCAAAAAAGTTTGAATGTGAGGCCACAATCTCAGCGCCGCATCTAAATCGGGGTCGCTGCCCTGCATGTAAGCGCCCATGGCCACCATGTCGCGACTGCGCTCGTGCCGGCTAATCAGTTGTTTAATGCGCCGGGCCGCCAGCACATGGTCTTGCGTAGCCACTTTGGGCATCACCCTGGAAATAGATTTTTCAATGTCAATGGCGGGGTAGTGACCTGAGTCGGCCAATTCGCGTGACAAGAAAATGTGCCCATCAAGCACACCCCGCGCAGCATCGGCCACGGGGTCGTGCACATCGTCGCCTTCTAGCAGCACCGTGTAAAAAGCCGTTAAGGAGCCCTCAGGGTGTTCGCCGTTGCCCACTTTTTCAACCAGCGCTGGCAGCTTGCCAAACACACTGGCAGGGTAGCCGCGGGCCACTGGCGCCTCGCCAAGACTTAAGCCAATTTCGCGTTGCGCCATGGCGTAGCGGGTGAGGCTGTCAACAATGAGCACCACATGCTTGCCTTGGTCTCTGAACCAAGTGGCCACGTCGGTGGCGTATTCGGCGCCTTTGGCACGCGCTAAGGGAGACGTATCGGCAGGCGAGGCCACCACCACAGCACGAGATCTCGACACATCGTCCAATTGGTCATCGCAAAACTCGCGCACCTCGCGGCTGCGTTCGCCCACCAGCGCAATCACAATGACATCGGCCACGCAATTGCGTGTGAGCATGGAAAGCAACACACTCTTGCCCACGCCAGAACCGGCAAACAAGCCCATGCGCTGGCCACGCCCCACAGACAACATGGCATTGATGGCGCGCACACCGGTGTCAAGCGGTTCGTGAATGGGTTTGCGTTTGAGCGGGTTAGGGGAGGCAAAGCGCATGAGGTCGTCGCTCCAGCTGGCACCGCCCAAACCATCAAGGGGTCTGCCCAAACCGTCAACCACTCGGCCCAACAGCTGAGGACCAATGGGCACTGACGCAATGCCCTGCCGCATTTGATAGCCCTGCGCGCGTCGCTGCGGTGTAAGCAATGGGTAGACCACGGCACCTGGCGAAAGCCCCGCCATTTGATCAAAGGCCATGAGGTAGGTGGTGTCGCGTTCAAAGCCAATGCATTCGGCATCGACCCAAGTGCCTTGCCGAGAATTTTCTACACAAGCTTGCGCGCCAATCGACAAGGGCAAGCCTTCAACTTCTACCAACAGACCCGACACCCGTTTCACGCGGCCTTCGCGCACAGACAAGGGCAAGTTGGCCAACTTGGCGCGTTGTGAGTCTACAAATTGTTGAAGATCGGCCTGGCTCAAGGCGGTCTCCTTCAGACTGTATCCGAAGCGTGTTGGGGCAATAAACCTAATGCGCTTCTCACCAATGCATCGCGTGCACTGACACCTACATCGAGCCTGGTGCCATCGACCAATACATAAGCAAAGCCCTTGCTCAATTCTCCATCGGCTCGAACCAAAGACTGAAATGGCATGTCAGGGTGGCTAAGCAAAGACTGCCAAGCTTCAAGCTCTGCAGGGGGCACGCCCACAATTAAATTTTCACCTGGACGGGGCAAGCGCATGAGGGCTTCTTGCACAGCGGCTACAAACACCGAGCGGTCCATTTGCTCTTTACCGGCCAAGCGCAGTGCTGTTTCATACACCCACTCGGGCAAAGCAGATTGAAAGGCTTGTGGCAAAGATTGCAGTTCGGCCATGACGCGCTGCATTTCTTTAGACATGTGCTCAATGTCTTTGATGCCGCTTTGATAGCCTTGCTGATATCCAACTTGAAAGCCTTCTGTGCGGCCTTGCTCAATGCCTTCTTCGCGGCCTTTGGCAGCGCCTTGCGCATGACCTTCGTTGAGGCCTTCTTGAAGACCTCGGGCATAGGCATCTTGGTAGGCTTTGCCGCGAATGGCATCGACTTCGTTGACGCTGGGCAAAACCAAAATGGCTTCGTCTATCTGGCGCACAGAAGTGTGGCTTAGGGAGTGCTCGGTGGTGGCCGGCTCGCCGTCAAAAGAGGGAGGGCTCCAGCGGTTCATGATCAATTGGCCCCAGTACCCATGCTGACGATGGCCAAAGAAATTCGCTCTTCGTCTTGCATCTGACGTGCCAGCAGCACAATTTCCGCTTGTTTGGCCTGAACCTCTTGCACTCGAACAGGTGGCATGCTTTCCATTTCCACGCGGAAACGATCTGCCTTGCTTTTGGTGATGTTGGAGAAAAAGAATTTTTGCAAATTGGGGCTGGCGCCTTTGAGCACCACCAGCATGGCATCGTCTGGTACTTCGGTAAGCAAGGTTTGAACTGCTTGCGGCGCAATTTTCATCAAGTCTTCAAACGTGAACATGCGCTCGAAAATTTGTTCTGCCAATTTCTCGGAGTGCTGTCGGATGCTGGCCAAGGTGGTTTTCTCCAAACCACCAGTAAACAGTCGCAAAATTTCGGCAGCAGGACGTGCGCCACCAACGCCACTGATTTCTGCGGTGGTGTCGTCGCCAAGCGTTCGCTCCAACATGTCATTCAATTCCACCAAGGCAGAGGGATTGATTTGATCAAGCAGGGCCACACGCAGCACCAATTCGTCGCGCAATTCGGCTTCAAACAATTCCAATACAGCGGCCGATCTTTCGGCAGGAATGAGCGACAGCAGGGTGGCTGACACTTGGGGGTGCTCTGCCTGCAAGTGGCGCTGCAATTGCTCGTTGCTCATGCTGGTTAGCAAATCGAGCGCAGGCACCGTGCTGGCCAATTGGCTGGCTGTTGAACCACCGGCTTCGCCTGCAAACTTGTCCATGAGAGACGTAACAAAACGCTGCGGGTCAAACGGCACTTGCTTGCGGTGCGCTGTGACGTTTTTAAATTCTTCCAGCACTTGAATCATGACCTCGCGGTCGATGCTTCTGAAGTTGGCCATGAGCGATGACACTTTTTGGGCTTCAGCAGGTGTGAAGTTTTTCAGCAAAGTGCCGGCTACTTCGGGGCCCAATGACATGAGCACAATGGCAGCGCGTGAAGGACCGTCTAAGTTGGCACCACTGCTTCTTTCAAGGTCTGGCGATTGCAGACCTTTGCGAAGTGCGCCACCCAAAACGCCCGGTTTGAAATTTGAAACGGCCGTGTTCATGATTTGTCCTGCCCCGGTGCATTGGCAGGGCCCTTTTCAGAAACCCAAGCACGCAACAGCAAAGCGGTGTCGTCGGGTTGATCGGTGGCATATTGGGTAGCGTAGGCCACCACATCTTCAAACTTGGCTTTGCTGGCCATTTCGCGTTCGCGCATGCGCTCCATTTGCGCCTCAATTTCTCTTTCAACGCGCAACTCTTGTGCGCGCTTGACTTCTTGTTCCATGGCCCAAGACAAATCAAGTTCTTTGATTTCTTCCCGCATGCGCTGAGCTGCGCGGCCTTGTGGAGAGTTGGGCAAATCGGGATCGATGGGCGGCAGTGGCACGGGCCGCATTAAGGGGCGTGCAATGGCGAAGTAGGCAAACAGCAAGCCCAAGGCAATGGCGCCATACCGAATGAGCTGCGACGTTAACTCGGGCGTTAGACGGCCAGGATCTTCTGCCACCGGCACAGGCTCTTCCGAGAAGGGCAAATTGGCCACGCTGACCGTGTCGCCGCGGAGTTGAACAAAGCCAATGGCGTCTCTCACCAAGGCATTGATCTGCTGAATTTCTTGCGGCGTATAGGCCACAGTGCGAGTGGCATTGGCCTTGGCGCCTTTTTCGTATTTGTAATCGAGCACCACAGCGGCTGACACGCGGCGCAATTGGCCTTTGCTCGATTTGATTCTTTCAATGGCCCTGTCTACTTCGAAGTTCACCGTCTTTTCATTGCGTGAACTGCCTTCCTCAGAGCCCGATGCGCCTGTGTCAATGCTGCCGGGCGCACGGAGGTTGTCACCTCTTGCCTCAGTGGTGATGGGCGCTTTGGCAGGATCTTGGGGCTGATTGGTGAGCGAGCCTGGCACGCCGCCAGAGCCCGATTTGCCGCCACTGGCCTCAATGGACATTTGGCTGCGAATGGCTTTGTCGGGCGGTGAATTTTTGCCAAATGTTTCAGACGTGCGCTCGCGCTCGTCAAAGTCCAAATCGACCGTGACTTGCGCGCGGAAGCCGTCTTTGCCAGCCAGTGGTTCCAAGATGGCAGCCACTCGGCGGTTGAGTGCGGCTTCTAATTCGGAGGTGTATTTAAGTTGCGAAGGATCGAGCCCCTCTTGGCGTGCGGCACTGTTGCCTAAGATGCCGCCTTCGGTGTCCATGATGGACACTTCTTGCACGCGCATGCCGGGAACGGCAGAGCTGACCAAGCGCGCAATGGCTGCAATTTGAGGGCTGTCCAGCATGCGGCCAGGGTGCAAAGTGAGAATGACGGAGGCGGTGGGACGCTCTTGTTCACGCACAAAGGCAGAGGGCTTGGGCACTGCCAAATGCACACGCGCCGATTTAACTTGACCCAAAGAGCTGACACTGCGGGCCAGTTCGCCTTCAAGGCCGCGCAAATAATTGACGCGCTCAACAAACTGGCTGGTGCCAAATTTTTGGTTTTCTAAAAGCTCAAAACCCACATTGCCGGCCTTGGGCAAACCTTGCCCTGCCAGCTTCAAACGGGTTTCATAGACCAAAGCTTGAGGCACTGTGATAGCGCCTCCGCCCTCCGTAAATTGGTAGGGCACATTCATTTGCTGTAAGGCCGTGACGATGGCGGCACCGTCGCCTTCATTGACGTTTGCAAACAACACTCTGTAGTCTTGCGAGCTTTTTCCTGCTGATAAAACAACACCCAAAGCCAAAACCAAGCCGGCAAAGCCAAGGCCCATGAACAAACGTTGATTGGTGGTGAGGGCTTGAAACCGTTCGCGCAAAGAATCAACCACACCTGCTGGTGTGTTTAAATTTGCCGCGCCGGAACCACCCATCGACAGAACGACAGCGTCTCGATCTGGAGAGAGAGTTTTGGGAGCATCCAATTAAGTCAGTGCCTCCATATGTAATCACATTGTTTCAAATTTTCACTGACATAAACCAATCATTACACAGCTGTAATGTAGGACTACAAGTTTTTAATCAAGCTCTTTGCCAGGTGGCTTTGAAGCTGACCCACTGGTCAGGACCCTTGTGCAAGCTCAATGTGCCGCCATGCGCCTTTGCAATTTCTTGGCACAAGCTAAGGCCCAGACCATCACCTTTGGGCCTTTGTGTATCGATGTTTGGATCGTTTAAGTGTCTGTAAAAGCGCTGGAAGATGCGGTCATCAATGCCGTCAAGAGACAGGAAGGTGGTGTTGGACAGGGAAAACTCAACCAAATCACCAAACACTTTGGCATTGAATTTGATTTTCCCTTGCGGCGGCGTGTATTTGATGGCGTTGCTGACCAAATTGTTAAGAAGTTGCTGAAACAAGTTGGGGTCGGCCAAGAGTTTGATATCGGGATTGAGTGAGTATTCAAATTGAACATGGGGTACCAAGCTTTGAATATCTTCGCCTGTGACTGCAATCAAATCGAACAACATTATTTCTTGGAGGTCTAGCTTGAAGTTGTCGCCATCTGCTTGTGACAGCAAAACCAGTTTGTTGGTAATAGAAATTAAGCGCTCCACCTCATCTGAAAGCATCGACAACTGAATTTGCTCCACGCTGTTGTCTTGTGCCCTGTTGAGCAAGCGCTTGAGGTTGCCCCTGATCACTGTCAATGGCGTGCGAAGTTCGTGGGCCGCATCGCTTGAAAACCGCGAGGCTTGCTCGAAGTTCAATTGAAGTCGTTTTATCAAACTGTTGAAGTAGCCAACAAAACTTGCAAACTCCACATCAAATTGTTTTTCAGAAAGTGCATTGCCACTGCTACTACTACTGCCACTAACATTGCCATTACCTTTGAGGTCAATTTTTTGGAATGTGTTTTGCAAATTTTGCAATGAACGCATCACCCAATAAGTTAAAAACCAGGTGCACAACAAAATACAAAGCACCAACAAGGGCCACATGCTGTTAACCACACTCTCGCGAGCTTCCATCATGTCTTCAAACCTAGCTTCAAACATTCGCGCTGGAATGGCAACGAAAAAATCTTGATTACCTTGGGGGACTTTGAACAAAATCCAATCGCTTTCGCCCTGGCGTAGCTCTGCCAACTCAACGGCGTAGGTGCGCGAAGGATTTCGGATGTTGCGCCAAACCGCCCCCGAAAGCATGTTTTGCTGGGCCGTATTGCCTGTATCTCTTAGCCATACTTGCGCTTCATTGGGATTCAAGTCTGAATAAAAAGCATTGATCTTTTGTTGAACGGCTTGAGCGCTCAAGTCGCTCAAGCTTTGGTCTTTCAAACTCAATTCCAGATAGCTTGCAAAATTGCCATAAAAAATTTCATGCAGGGGTTTGGTAGAGGCGTAGCGCACAGAAATTCGCGTGACGACTGCAAAAAAAACAATCGAGATGGTGACCAGTAAAAAAAACTTCAGCTTAAATGAACGCAGCATTTTTAAGATTGAGTTTTAAACCGATAGCCCACGCCTCGAATGGTTTCAATGGGAAAGGCAATGCCCAATTCTGGGCTTGGGCTGCTTAGCTTTTTGCGAAGTCTTTGCACCGAGACATCCACCACATTGGTGCCGGGGTCGAAGTCCACGTTCCAAACTTGTTTCAATATTTGTTCACGTGAAAAAATTTGTCCGGGCGACGTCATCAAGCACTCGAGCAACACATATTCGCGTTGCGTCAAAGTGGCCTTTTCTCCTTGCCAAGTGGCTACGCGTGTAAAGCGGTCTAAAGACAAATCGCCTTGCACCAGCGTCATTTCAACTTTGCCGCGCTTGTTGTTGATCATGGCTTTCACGCGAACAATTAGCTCTTCCATGTAAAAGGGCTTCGGCAAATAATCGTCTGCCCCTTTTTCAAAACTCTTCAAGCGGTCTGGCAGGTCAATGGATGCCGTGAGCATGATCACTGGCGTGTTCAAGTTGTTGCGTCTAATTTCCTCCAGCACCTGAAAACCATCCATCAGGGGCAATGCCACATCGAGCAAGATGGCATCGAAGTTGAGCTGCAAAGCTGTTCGCAGGCCTCTGAAGCCGTCTTTTTCCAATTGAGTTTGTATGCCAACAGCCTCAAAAGCCGACGCCACCAAGTCTGCAATTTGCTCGTCGTCTTCTATCAGGAGGATCTTCATCGCTTCATGGCAAACCCCAAAGTGGGGCCCTGGCCTTCTCTTAAATTAAGGTATATTGGTTTTCAGCCTGGTTGAAAGCACAACAAAGCAGGTCACTTGGATCGCAATCTTACTTTTATTATCAATTCAGAACAGTTAAATTGACAACAGATTCAAAGATGGCAAATTCAGAAAAAGTAACGGCACCCGCTCAAGCCAGTGATCTGGCTGGTGCATTTGAGCTTTTTGTTGAAGCATCGCAAGCGCTAGAGCAGCAATACGCCACTCTCAGCCGAAAAGTTGAAGACCTCAGTGCCGACCTGTTTCAAGCCAACGAGCGTTTGAACGTTTTGCTCAACGCCTTGCCTGCCGCCGTGGTGCTCATTGAAAACGACAAAATCAGCCATTTCAATCAGGCAGCAGAACAATTGGTGCCAGGACTTCAAACGGGAGAGGCTTGGGCCACGCCTGCCTCATGGAAGCCTGGCCATGGACCGGACGAATTTCATGTCAATTCATCCGAGGGTCTGCGCACCCTGCAAGCCCAACGCGTGCAAGAAGGCTTGCGCAGCGTGATACAAATTCAAGACATTACCGCCAACTTGCGCACCCTAGAAGACAACGAGCGGGTAGACCGCTTGGCCGCCATGGGCAAAATGTCGGCCGGTATTGCGCACCAACTTAGAACACCTTTGTCTACAGCCTTGTTGTATGCATCGCACCTTTGCAACCAAGAACTGGAGTTGCAAGACAGGGTGAGCTTCGCCAAAAAACTACAAAACCAACTGATTCACCTAGAAAAAATGGCCGGTGAAATGTTGCAGTTTGTAAGGGCTCGCCCCCACAAAACCCAAATCATTGCCCTAGACGAGTTGGTAAGCGAGGCCCTGCAAACCTTGGAAGGCCTGTCTCAAGAGAAGCACATTGAACTGTCGGTTAGCTTGAAGGCAGACAACTGCATGGTGAGCGTAGAACGCCCCTCCGTGGTGTCGGCCTTTATTGCCATTTTGGAAAACGCCATTCAGTGTTCTAGCCCGGGCCAAACCATTGTGGTTCAAACCCAAGCCGACCATTTGCGCGGCCAACTGAGCATTGAAGACGATGGCCCCGGCATTGCCGAAGACATGCTTTCCAGACTGTTTGAACCCTTCGCCACCAACCGCGTGACGGGTACTGGCCTAGGACTTGCAATTGCCCAGAATGCCATTCGCAGCCACCGTGGAGAAATTACCGCGCAAAACAAACCCGAAGGCGGGGCGCTTTTTGTGGTGGCTTTGCCCAGCATGGCCAACATTTAAACTCTGTATAAGCCTACAAAGTTAACAACTGCTCACACATGAATCCGTTTCAAATTCTCCTAGTTGAGGACGACACCGACCTTCGCGAGGCCATCAGCGTGACGCTGCGTTTGGGCGGCGTAGACCACGTGGCCTTTGAGTGCGCCGAAGATGCACTGCCCGCCATAGACCCCGAAGTAGAGCAAATGCTGGTGACCGATTTCCGTTTGCCTGGCATGAATGGCTTGCAGTTGTTAGCCCAAGCCCGAGACAAACACCCCCAGCTTCCGGTGGTGGTCATGACCGCCTATGCCGACACCCAGTTGGCCGTGCAAGCTTTGAAAGGTGGCGCCCGTGATTTCCTCATCAAGCCCTTCATGCCCCAACAATTGTTGGAGGTCATTGCGCGCCATCACCCCAGCCCACCCTCGGCAAAAATTAGCGCTGATGGGGAAATAATTGCCTCCGATCCGGCAATTCTTGCCGTTAAAAACCGTTGCGAGCGTGTGGCTGGCACCGGCGCCACCGTGCTTTTAACGGGCGAATCGGGTGTGGGCAAAGATGTATTTGCCAAGCAAATTCACCAACTTTCGGGCCGCAACAGCAAGCCCTATGTGGCCATTAATTGCGCCGCCATTCCAGACAACCTGCTTGAGTCCACCCTGTTCGGCTATGAAAAAGGCGCCTTTACGGGTGCTACCAAGGCCCAGCCAGGCAAGTTTGAACAGGCCAACGGCGGCACGCTTTTCTTAGATGAAATAGGCGAAATGCCGCTTGAATTGCAGGCCAAACTGCTGCGAGTGCTGCAAGACCAAGTGGTAGAACGCTTAGGCTCTATGCGCTCTGTGAATTGCGATGTGCGCATTGTGGCGGCCACCAACCAAGACCTGCAGCAGAGAGTGAAAGACGGCAAATTTAGGGAAGATTTGTACTTCCGCTTGGCCGTGTTTCCCATTCGCATTCCACCACTGCGTGAGCGCCAACAAGACATCTTGCCATTGGCCGAACATTTCTTGGCGCGCTATGGCCGCACCATGGGCCGCCAGGGCTTGAAACTCTCCGCCCAAAGCAATCAAGCCTTGCAAAGCTACCCCTGGCCGGGCAATGTGCGTGAATTGGAAAACGCCATGCAGCGCGCCCTGCTTTTAAGCGATGGCGATTTGATCGAACCCAACGACATTGAGCTACATGGCAGCGAGCCAAGCAGTGCTGTGAGTGCACCCATTGGCAATTTGACCGCCAGTGGCACACCTCTTGCATACAGTTCAGACACTGAAAGCACAACTTCGGGCGCACAGGACATGGATTCCATTGAACGTGAGCACATTTTGAAAGTTCTGAAGCAAGTGGGTGGCAACCGAAAAGAAGCCGTCAACGTTTTGGGATTGTCCGAAAGGGCCCTGCGCTACAAGCTCAAGGCCTACAAAGAAGCCGGTTTTCTTTTTGATTGAATTGAATTAAGATAAATAGCATGTCAAACATTAACCTCGAGTCCCTCACCAGCCAGATGAAAGTCATGGCCGATATGGCGTCGGGTCAGTTAAATTCAACATCCACTTTGCCCAAGGCAGGCGAGCCCGATTTTGAATCAGCTTTGAAAAAAGCCGTGTTGGCAGTCAACGAAACTCAAAACGTGGCGCAAGCCAAAGTGCAAAGCTTCTCCACCGGTCAAAGCAACATGACCTTGGAAGAAGTGATGGTCGACTTGCAAAAAGCCAACCTGTCCTTCCAAACCATGATTGCTGTGCGCAATCGTTTGGTGGATGCCTACAAAGAAGTTACCAACCTGCAGGTTTGAGTGCTTCTGTTTGAAGCCTCAACCAAAGTTTGAAGAAAAACAATGAAACCATCAATTGCTCTTCAAACGCATCGACTAGCAATTCGCTCTGTTGTTGAGCGTCACAATGCGCGCAACGCGCGAGTTTTCGGTTCGGTGCTACGCGGCGAGGATCAAGAAGGCAGCGATTTAGATATTTTGATCGACCCTACACCCGACACCACACTCTTTGACATTGGCGCAATTCGCCATGAACTCTTACAATTGCTAGGCGTTCAAGTGGATGTGCTCACACCCAATGCCTTACCTGATTCATTCCGAGCTAAAGTCATCAACGAAGCTCGCCCTGTATGATGCGAGACCCGAAGCGGCTGTCCGACTATCTTGATCATATTCTGGAAGCGATAGAGCGTATTGAAGAGTACGTTGCAGATTTGGAAGAAATGAGTTTTCTTGGTAATAAACTTGTCCAAGACGCTGTCATCCGTAACTTCGAAGTTATCGGTGAAGCAAGTAACAACATAGAAAAGCGCTTTCCTGAGTTTGTGGCGGCTCATCCAGAATTGCCACTGGCCTCTGCATATCAAATGCGCAATGCCGTTGCTCATGGCTACTTTCAAGTAGATTTTGAAATTCTCTGGAAGACGATTCGTCGTGATCTTCCTAGCTTGCACACCAAGGTAGAAGAGATTCGAGTAAAGCTGACTTTGGGAAGTTAATCCAAAGAATCAGTATTTAGATTCTTCCAACTTCTTGTCTTCTTCATGCGCCCAAGCCAACACTTGGGCAATGGCTGCATAAAGCTCGGGGGGTACCCAAGCGTTGAGGTCTAGTTCCATTAAGAAGGCCACCAAGCTGGGTTCGCTGCGTGTGGGAATGCCAAGCTCTTTAGCGCGGTCTAATATGGCTTGGGCAATTTCACCTTTGCCTTTGCTTAAAACGCGAGGTGCTGGCGTGTTGGGCTTGTAGCCAACGGCCACTGCTTGCAAAATTTCTTCGTGGCCCAAGTTAGACATAGGGTGCTTCCTTGTCTGAAAGCAAAGCTGTTGGGTCTGGCAATTGCTCCACCCTAACATCTGTCAGCCCATGCGTTTTCAATTCTTGCAATAGCTTGGGCGCAAGAGCCGACCAATTGACTTTGCCATCTTCGTCTGGCTTGCCATACAAAACCTGCAAGCTAATGTCTTGCCCCCATTGAGACCCTGCAACTCGAAGCTGCCCAAGGTTTGGAAGTGTGATTTCCACTTTCAACATAGCGCCTTTTTCAAGCTGCCCAGCTAGCTTTGGGTTATTGCGCCAAGTGTCTTCTCTAACAATGCGCATGGGCAAGCCAGGCACCAACTCGGTCTGCCACACCATGTTGCCTTGCGTGAGCATGCGCGCTGCTTGTTCGGCTGCGTCGCTGTCGGGCTCTAAGGCTGAAACCCATTGAGTTAGCTGTGCGGCACTGGGCTCTTGGAAAGAGGCATCGCGCCTAGAAAGCCAGGCTTCATTGAGTTTTTGCGCTGCAAACACATCACTTTTGGCAATGGCTTCGTAAATGCTTTTGAGTTGGCTGTTGATGTCTGCAGAAGAAGGAGCCTTAGGTTCACCGTCTTTGGGTTTAGCGGAAGTCTGTGCTGCAATACTCAACAAGAATGGCATCAAGTTGGCAACATTGCCATTCGATTTGGCCAGCACACCACTCAACCAAGTTGACAAACCTTGCGCCAACAAGGGATGCACATCACCCGACTTCAATGCGTCGGGATCTGCGCCTTGAGGCTGGAACCCAGGCACTGCCGGCTTGGGCGACTGAAGCAACGTTAAAGGCAGCGGCGCTGCCAGAGCAGATCGTGCCGCTTGCCCCTCTGCGCCTGCAAACACGGGCTGTGTCCATTGCAAGGCTACTCGGCTGTCTAACGATTGCGCTTCTTCGGCCACACCGGGCACTGCAGTTACCGGCGACACCGGGCCCACCTCTAACTTTTGCGTTAGCGGCAGGTGCAGTTCTTGAACTGGTGTGGGTATAAACATGGTGCCGAGCAATGATATGGCTTAGCGGCCATTTGGTAAATGCCCGTTGCTTATTAGGCGCTGGCGGCTAACGCGGCATTCATGCCGTTGATGCCACTAGAAGGCGTACCAACGGCTTTGCTAGACAAAGACTTTGCTGTTGCCATAACAGGCTGCAAATACTTAGATGCAAAAGTCTCGTCCTTTTGACCAGCGTGTTCTAACCAAGCTTCAGCCAAAGGCACAAACGCATTGATCACGCCTTGAATCATTTCGGGGTCGCGGCGGAGGCGGGCGCGAATAATTTCTTTGCCGGCCCAGTCATAAATGAAGGCCAGGTTTTGTGCAATTTCGCCGCCTCTTTCTTTGTCCAAGCAAGACTCAAGGCCAGTGGTAATGAGGTCGATGGCTTTGGTTAAAGACTCAGATGAGTCTGCGCCTTCAGCCATTTGAATTTTGCCCGTTTGTAAATGATCAAGCAGGCGTTGGTAAACCATAGCCACAAGTTCTACAGGTTTGGCGGATGACACAGAGGTTTCGCGCTGTGTAGCTGCATAGGTTCGGTGTGCACGCATAGTCATAAGGGTTCCTTTAACAAACAGGGGTTGCCACTAAATTCAATTGTTTTTCTGGGAATTGGTGAGCCCATCCAGCGCGCTCTTCAAAGAGTCGCTGGTGCCTTGCAGTTTGAACAGCAAAGCGTCGAGTGAGGCGTATTGCGCGGTATAGCGAGCCTGCACAGCAATGAGTTTGTCTTGCAGCGCTGTTTTGCGCTTGTTGAGGTCGGACTGTGTGCTTTGCTCGCTGGCAATTCGATCTTGAATAACGCCGCCGCTCAAAATCATGTCGCCAATTTGGGAAGCTAAATCTGAGGTGGTGCTACTGCTGTAGCCAATGCGAACACCAGCGGCCAAGCGCGTTTGCAAAGTGCTGCTGGCAGCCGCCAACAAGGTATCGTCTACCGCCAAATTGCCACTGTCTAGAAGCTTCAGGCCCATAGCAGACAAATCGGTTTGACCTGCTAATGCGCCACCTGTGAGGTTGGTCATGGGCAGCATAAGCCCAGTAAGCACTTGGCGCATCATGCTGGCCACACCAAAGTCGCTGTTTAAAACACCTCGTGACGATGCATCCATGCTGGAGGCGGTTTGAGATTTGAACAAAGAATACAAATCGTTGTAGGCTTTGACCAAGGCATCTAGTTTGGGCCTGGCCGATACAGAGTCATTTGATACCGTCAAGGTAACGGGTGTTGCCAATGCCGTAGTTGTGGCCAAGTTGAGCGTAATGCCTGTAATGGCATCAGACACCGTATTGCTAGCGCGGGTGAACTCTACGCCATTGAGTTTAAAAGTAGCATTTTGGGCTGCTTGGTATTGCGTCTTGGTAATGCCTGCTGCTACCGTGTTATCCGTCAAAGAAAATGCAGCAGCGGTGCCTGTTGTTTTTGACTTTAGCGAGAGTACATACTGCCCTGTATTGCTCAGAAAAACAGTGGCATCGGCACTTGTTTTAACGGCAGCTTGCGCAGCATCGTCGTACCAAGCTTGCGCATCTGCTGCTGTGGTAAATCCAGACACATTCCAAATGGTAGGCTGCGCAAGGCTGCTTACTTCCATTTGATAACTGGCCGCAGTGGCCGCAGCAGTAATTTCTGCCGATGCCACCGAAGCATTGCTAATTTTTGCCGCTTGCTTGGAAAAATTTGCCGGCGTTTGAAGTTCAATTAAGCTGGCTTTGAGTGCAGACAACTGACTTTTAATTTGGCCCAAGGCCGTAATTTTGACCGTAGACCTGCTGATTCTGGCGTCTAGCTTGTTAACCGGTACGTTTTCGGCTTCCATGAGCCCACTCACAATGCCAGCCACATCGAGTGAGCTGCCTGCGCGTGAAGAACTGCTAGAAGTGGAAGAGACTGCCATGATCTAGCAAATGCAAAAATCAGGCCACCTGATGAACCATTTTGTTACCGAGCATTTCAAAAGAGCGAGCAAGGCGCAACAACTCTTCAGAAGGTAGAGTGCGAATGACTTCGCCAGTATCAGGATCGACCAGCTGAACAATCATGTGGCCTGAGGTTTCGTCTTTTGAAATACGAACAGACCGAGCTTGGGATGAGATGAAGTGCTGGATGTCGCGCATTGCCGTTTCAGCGGCGTCTCTTACCTCTTGGCTAGACTCTCGTACATTGGTCTTAGGCAGTGGTACGCTGGCCACCTTAGACACAACATTGGCATCGGTGGCTGGAGCCGTTTCAATGGGGGCCTTGACGTTAGACAACATAGACCCCAGATTGACTGCATTTTTAGAAATCGCATCCATGGGTTGTTTCTCCTTTAAAGAATCTCAACCAGATTTTGAAGACTGGTTGAGAAACTTCATATTACTTCAACAGGCTCAAAATGACATTAGGCATCTGGTTTGCCTGGGCCAACATGGCTGTAGCGGCTTGTTGCAAGATTTGACCTTTGGTCAATGAAGCTGTTTCACTAGCGTAGTCGGTGTCTTGAACACGGCTACGTGCAGCAGTTAAATTTGCTGAAAGCTCTGTGACATTGTTAACTGCATAGTCCATTTGATTTTGATATGCACCTAATTCTGAACGTTGTTTTGTCAACAATGTTAGGTAATCAGAAG
This sequence comes from Limnohabitans sp. MMS-10A-178, assembly GCF_003063375.1. Taxonomy (GTDB): domain Bacteria; phylum Pseudomonadota; class Gammaproteobacteria; order Burkholderiales; family Burkholderiaceae_C; genus Limnohabitans_A. Next base: position 499,360 of record NZ_NERY01000001.1, read on the forward strand.
CTGCTTTGCTCGTTGTTTCAAATGCAGTTTGTGCAGTAGAAGCTGTTGCTGAAGCCAAATTGGTTGAGTAAACGGCCTCTGCAAGTGACTTAGAAGCATTAGTGCTGTTTTTAGTTAAAACGCCTTTGTCAAAAACAATGATGTCACCTGTAGTCCAGGCAGTACCAGCTGCTAGTGTTATGGTTAATCGATCTGATGAGACTGCAGTACTGGCATGCAAAGTGCCCAAGGCTACATAAGCACCAGCGCCATCCATTTTCCAAATTGTTCCTCCGTTTGCCACAGACGCTGCTGCTGCAGAGGATAAAGTTAGCGATGTCGCTGAAGCATTTCCAGTGTTGGTTGCCGTAGCAAAATTGCCACCAATATTAAAAAAACCACTATTTTTTAAAGCTATAGTGTCAGAAGTAGCAGCACTAGAATAGATAGTCGTTTTTGTATCTGTCGAAGTTGCGCTCTCTGCAACATTCAATAAACTAATGCCTGCAAAACTAGTGCGGTTTGCAATTGAACTAATTGAACTTAGCAAACCCTTTAACTCGTTTTGAATAGCTGTCCGACCATCCTGATTCATTGAACCATTCGCTCCTTGTGTTGAAAGAGTCAAAATGCGCTGGGCCATTTCAGTCGCCGCATTGATTGCACCCTCTGCGGTTTGAACCATGGAAATGCCATCGTTTAAGTTGCGGACACCTTGGTTAGCGCCATTAATTTGTTGAGTTAAAGCGTTTGCAATACCTAAGCCAGCCGCATCATCTTTAGCCCTATTGATGCGTAGACCAGAAGACAAGCGTTCTACGGAAGAAGCCATTGCACCTTGAGCTGACTGAAGGTTTTTAGACGCCAACACTGAGGCGATATTTGTACCCAAAACTGCGGCCATATTTATTCTCCAATTAAAAAAGTTTATTTAAGGAGTGACAAAATGACGTTAGGCATTTGGTTAGCTTGGGCCAGCATTGCAGTGGCAGCTTGCTGCAAGATTTGACCTTTAGTCAACGAAGCAGTTTCAGCAGCGTAATCGGTATCTTGAACACGACTGCGTGCGGCTGTCAAATTAGCAGATAATTCAGTCACGTTATTGACTGCGTATTCCATTTTATTCTGGGTTGCACCTAACGATGATCTTTGAGTATCAAGAGCTGTAATGTATGAGTTTGCTTCGGTTATTACTGTCGTAAAATCTGATGCTGCCGCACTTGAACCAGCAGTTGCAACTGCTGCAATTGCTTTTTTCAAATCGCCTGCTGCACCAGCATAGGTAGAACCGTAGGCTGCGCTAGCTGTATCAGTCCAAATAGCGTTAATGCTAGTTGCCGAGCCAATTGTGACCGTATCACTCGAAACATTACTTGCGTAAATCGTAATGTCCGCAGATGCTCCCAACAATGCATTATTGGAAAACTTAGTCCTAGATTGAATGCTTCCAATTGCACCCCAAAGCTGCGTCAATTCATTTGAAATTGCTAATCTTTGATCGGAGTTCATGCTTCCGTTGGCACCTTGTGTGGCTAGGGTCAATATACGCTGAGCCATTTCAGAAGCTGCACTAATAGCTCCCTCAGCCGTTTGCACCATAGAGATACCGTCATTCAAATTACGGACGCCTTGATTTGCGCCATTGATTTGTTGTGTCAACGCATTGGCAATGCCTAAGCCGGCCGCGTCATCTCTTGCACGATTGATACGCAAACCAGAAGACAAGCGCTCAACAGAATTGGCCATGTCAGACTGCGCAGACTGAAGATTTTTGGAAGCCCAAATCGAAGCGATGTTTGTACCTAATACTGCAGCCATGAGATTCTCCTAAAAAGGTTGTTGGTTGTTAGGCCGGTATTTCCAAAGGCCCTACAGCATCTCTTACGGCCCCCCTCCCCAATCTGTTTAGCGTTTCGATCCAGAAATCACTCAATCCCCCTTAAATAACAACTCTGTAATCTTCCATTGCCCAATTTCCAACCCCTAATTGGTAACATGTTGAAAACCAATTAACTAAATGGCAACCATCACGTCCAGACTTGAAGGGCTCAAGAAGCCTTTGGCTCAAGCCGGCGTGCCGGTCATGGTGCTGCTCATCCTGGTCATGATGCTGGTGCCCCTGCCGGCACTCCTGCTAGACCTGCTTTTCACGCTCAACATCGGCATGGCCATCATGGTCCTTATTGCCGCCTTGAATGTCAAAAGCTTCAAAGACTTTGTTTCTTTTCCCACGCTATTACTCATTACCACCCTCATGCGTTTGTCGCTCAATGTGGCTTCCACGCGCATTGTGTTGTTAAACGGTCACACAGGCACCGATGCTGCAGGCAAGGTCATTGAGTCGTTTGGGCAGTTCCTCATTGGCGGCAATTTCACGGTGGGTGTGGTCATTTTTATCCTCATCACCATCATCAATTTCGTGGTCATTACCAAGGGCTCGGGGCGTGTGGCCGAGGTGTCTGCTCGCTTTGCGTTGGACTCTATGCCTGGCAAACAAATGGCCATTGATGCCGACATGAATGCGGGCCTTATTAAGCAAGAGGAAGCCAAGCAGCGGCGCCAAGAGGTGGCGCAAGAGGCCGACTTTTTTGGCTCCATGGACGGTGCGTCTAAGTTTGTGCGCGGCGATGCCATTGCCGGCATTCTCATTTTGGTGATCAACCTCATTGGCGGCTTGATCATTGGCATGATTGCGCACAACATGAGCTTTGACAAAGCGCTCACCATTTACGGCACGCTCACCATTGGCGATGGTCTGGTTGCCCAGGTGCCTGCGCTTATTATTTCTACAGCGGCTGGTATTTTGGTCACGCGTGTGGCCACCGAAGACAATTTCTCCGAGCAGCTTTCCAAGCAGATGAGCAGCAACCAAAGCTCATTGTTCATTGCTGCCGGTGTGCTGGGCTTGTTGGGCGTGTTGCCTGGTATGCCGCATGCCATGTTTATTTCATTTGCAGTGTTTTTTGCTGGCTTGGCGTACATGATCAGGCGCAAAGCGGCCAATGTGGTTAGCGATACGGCCGCCTTCAACAAAGATGAAGCTGCCCGGCAAGAGTTAGGCTGGACCGATGTGCCCGTGGTGGAGCCTTTGTGCTTAGAGTTGCCTTACCGCCTCATTCCCATGGTGGACAAAGGCGAAGACAGCGACCTTATCAAGCGCATTAGAGCCATTCGGCGCAAGTTTATTAACGACATGGGTTTCCTTACGCCTTCGGTGCACATTCGAGACAATCTGCAACTGCCACCCGAAACCTATCGCTTCTTAATTTACGGCGGCGAAGTGGGGCGTGGTCAGTGCTTGCCCGACAGGTTGTTGGCCATTGCGCCGGAGGGTGTCGAGCCTATGCCTGGTTTGCAAATTCGCGACCCCTCCTTTGGCATGCCCGCCACTTGGATTGAAACCAGCAGCCGAGAATTTGCCATCAGCCGTGGGCACACCGTGGTGGAGCCCGCCGTGGTTATGGCCACGCACCTAGACACGCTCATTCACCGCCACGCTTCAGAGCTTTTGGGCCGGCAAGAAACGCAAGAACTGCTTGATCACTTTAAAGGCAGTTTTCCCAAGCTGGTGGAAGATGTGGTGCCCAAGGTGGTGCCATTGGCTTTGTTGCAGCGTTTGCTCCAGCTGTTGCTTGAAGAAGGCATCAATGTGAAAGACCTGCGAACCATTTTGGAAGTGGCTGCAGAGCACGCTCCCAAAACGCCAGATCCATTGGACATTCTGCCCATGGTGCGCCAAGCTTTGCGCCGTACCATTGTGCAAAACGCTTTAGGCAGTGGCCAACAAGCCCGAGTGTTGGGCGTGCAGCCTGAGTTTGAGCGCCTCATTGAGCAAGCCATTGGCACTGCCGCGGTAGCACCCGATGGTGTGATTGAGCCTTCGCTCATGCGCCTGTTGGTGCAAGAAATTTCTACCCATGTAGACGACATGGAGGCCAAAAACTTGCCACCCGTCATTGTGTGCAACCCTCGCACGCGATTAACTTTTGCCAGAATTGTGAAGAAAATTCGCAGTCAAGCGCATGTGTTGGCCATGACAGAATTGCCGCTAGACACACAGCTCACGTTTGAAAAATTCTTGTGTTCGCAGGCAAGTGCTGGCTAAATCAAATATAAACACAATAAAGCGGAATAACTCTTTCAAATGGCCCCCCACAAAATCATTGCAGCTACCACCACCGAAGCGCTTAAGCTGGTTCGCGAGCAAGTGGGTGGCGATGCTTTGGTGTTGTCCACCCGAGATACACCAGACGGTGTGGAAATTGTGGCCATTTCGCCAGAAGCACTGGCCAAGATGTCGCAAAGGCCTGAAGCCAAAGTGGCGCCAGTTGCAAGTCCAGCTGCTAATCCTTTAGCTCCAAGCCCTAGCAGCACGGCTTCTGCAAATAGCTTTAGCTCGCCTGCAACGGCCGCTGCCCCTAAGGTTTTCAAGCCATCAGCAGCAGATTTTTCACCCCCCGAAGACAAGCGCGTCGACAAACTGTTGGCCGAGTTTTCTGAAGTGAAGCAATTGCTGCAAACGCATTTGTCAGCCCGAGCGTGGGACGACATGCAGGCGCAATCTACAGAAAAAGCGGAAGCACTTCGCATTCTTTTGAATGCAGGATTTTCTCCACAACTTTGTGGTGAAACGGCAGATCAATTGAGCGCGCAAGGCCCTTCCGATGTGCCCTTGATGGATCGCTTGCAGGCCTTGCTCGAATCTAAAATTCAAACCCTAGACCCGCTCTCGGTGTTTGACCCCGGTGGTGTGTTTGCTTTTATTGGCCCCACTGGCGTGGGTAAAACCACTGCCATTGCCAAAATTGCTGCGCGCTGTGTGCTGCGCTATGGCCGCGACCAATTGGCCTTGCTCACCACCGACACGTTTCGCATTGGCGCGCAAGAACAATTGAAGGTTTATGCCAAAATTATTGGCGTACCTGTGGTGTCATTGCGCGACAGCGACGATTTGGCCTCCAAGCTCAGTAGCATGAAAGACCGCCGAGTTATTTTGCTAGATACCGCCGGTGTGAGCCAACGCGACACCCAAATGCTTGAGCAGTCGCAATTGTTGCTAGAAGGAGCACCTGCGCTCAAGCGCATTTTGGTCATGAGCAGCACCACCGATTTGCGCACGCAAGAAGATGTGATCTTGATGTACCAAATGGCCGAGAAGAATGAAAAGTCTCGCGCTGTAACCGCGGCCATCATTACCAAAACAGATGAGGCCGCGCAAATTGGCCCTGTGCTCGATTGCCTCATTCGCCATCAGTTGCCGCTTATGTTTTTGGCCAACGGCCAGCGCGTGCCCGAAGACTTAAGCCAAGCCAACACGGCCTACCTTAGCCACAGAGCATTGCGCCCGCGCATGCTGTCTAGCCGTTTGCAAATTCCCGACGATCAAATACCGGTGCACATGGCCGACCAATTGAACGATTGGGTCAAGGCTTCATGAGTGAACCGGCCACACTGAACGGGCTCAAAGACCAAGCCGATGGTCTTCGTGAGTTGTTTGGTCAATCGCCGCCGCCAGTGCATGTGCTGTGTTGCCCCACCAGGCCCTCGCTGGCCTTGTCTTTGATGAGCGAACTAAGCCAAAGCTTGGTGGCATTAGAGCGAACCGTAATGTGGGTAGACGAAATTGATTTTGCCAACCGCGAGCAATGGCCTCTGCCTTGCAAAGTGAAGTTTGATTTGTCCAAAACCCTTCAAGGCTTTGTAGACCTTGAACAAAGCGTATCGCCCTTGCAACCCACACTTTGGTATGGTTTGTCTTTGCACACTGCTCGCATCCAAGACAGCGTGCAAACTTTGTCCGATCGATTGATGCGAAGCGGCGTAGAGTTTGACACCATCGTTGTTTCAACGGCCGCGCTCAAGGCAGACAGCTTCAAGCACTATGGCCCACGCATTCATTGCACGGCCTTAACTGGATGCGAAGCGGCAGAGCTGAACCAAACCTTTGAGTGGTTGGCCCACATTCAAGATCAAACACCGGTAGCGTCTTGGGGCTTGGTTTTGGCCGGTGAAGCAGGTACCTCTGTCAATACATTGGGTTGGGCCGAAGAAAAAGTCAAAACCAATTTAGGCCCCCATGTAAAAGTGCTGGGCCACATAGATACATCGGTTGCAAATTTGCCTTTGCACAGTGCTTGGCAAAGGTGGCCCGAACTCACTGCCAAGCTCACCAACCATCTGTTGATTCACTAGCATGCCGCCTAAGTATCAACAAGATTTGGGTGAGCAACTCAAACAATATCAACCGCTTGTAAAGCGCATTGCCTCGCGCATTGGCTCCAAGTTGCCCGCCAATGTGATGTTGGACGACCTGATTCAAGAAGGCATGACGGGTTTGCTAGATGCCTTGCAGCGTTATGTGCCGCAACCCAACCAAAGCTTTGAAGCCTATGCCAGCATGCGCATTCGAGGCGCCATTTACGATGCCTGCCGCAAAGAAGACATCTTGCCGCGCAACCAACGCGACCAACTCGATTTGCTAGAAAAAGTAACGCAGCGCTTAGAACACAGCTTGGGCAGGCTGCCCACCGAGCAAGAAATTGCCAAAGAAGCAGGCGTGTCCATAGAAGAGTATTTTGTGGTGATCGACACCTTCGTGAATGTGATGCCTATTGACGATGTGCCCGAAAATTTGTTGCCCACCGATTATTCTGCAGACCCCTTAGAAAAGGTGTCAGGCCAACAATTCTTGGGGCAGGTGGTAGACATTTTAAAAACGCTGCCAGAAAAGCAGCGCTTGGTGATGGCCTTGCATTACCAAGAAGATTTGTCGTACCGAGAAATTGCAGCAGTGCTAGACCTCACGCCAGGCCGCATTAGCCAGCTGCACACACAGGCCATGATTTCTATTCGGGCCTTGCTTAACGTGGAAGTTGGTTGAGCTATTGTTGAGTAGCTTGAGTTGAAGTGTTGGCTTTAGAACTTGCCAAGCAACTGACCACCACCTAAAAACGATACGCCGCCTTCGCTTGAGTAAGTAGCACCGGCAGAAGATTGCGCCGCATAGGCCTGAAGTGCCGCATTGCGCTGCATGGCCAAACGAATGAGATCGCTGTTGAGTTGATGGTCAGATCGGGCCTGCGCCAGGCGGTTGTTCAATTGCGCTTGTTGGTCTTCTGTGTAGGTGGCAATGAGTTGTTTCAAACCATCTACGCCGCCTGGGTGGTTTTCCAAGCTTTTGAGGGCCATTTGGCTGTTAACAATGGCCGCCTCTAGTCCGGGCAATGCGTGATTTTCTAATGTGATGCGCAAGTCATGCACAGCCTGTGCCACTTGCTCTACCAGGGCATGCGTGTTTTCAAATGTCATGCAGGCGTACTAAGTTGTGGTGCTTTATTTGTGACCTGCGCGAACCGCTGCCACTGCATCACCCAACAAGTTGCCAGCCACTTTGTTGTAATCAATTTCAAAGGTACCGTCGGCCAAGCGTTGGCGAATTTCTTTCACCAACTCAATGTCAAATTTGTCGCTGGCGTGGGCTTTTACTGCGGCGCTGGTGCTGGCATTAGATTGAGCAGCCACAGACACAGCCGCTTCGCTAATGCCAATGCGAACGGCTGGCTCAGATTTGTTAGGTGTAGGTTGTTGCAAAGACGCAGCAGCAGGGCCACCCTGAAGGCTAGGCGCCTTGGGTTGTGCCAATCCACGAATGTCATTTTTAATCACCATGATTTACCTCATTCCATCACCACTTCAACCACGCCCTGCAAAACAGCAGTGCCTTGGATTATTTTGCCATCAGAAATACGTACTTTAACTGATGCCCCCAAAGCCGCGTCAGCCAGAGCCTGTCCTGACGCATCGATGCCAAATCCACGGCCCACAATGGCCACCCGAACTTGGTCTCCCGATTTAATTACGGACATTGGCCTGAAATCGTTTAGTCGAAGGGCGTTTCCGGCCTGCTGAGCCCGGCTGAGCTCCATGTTTTTGAGCAATTCTGGGCTGTCTACCAAGCTGTCGCCCATCTTTGACAGGTCGCCGTCCACCCATTTCCAATCGCTTGGCGTTAAAACTTGCCCAGACTTCAAGGGCCTGGTGGCTGCCAAATAGCGCCCCTTGACCACCACATAAAGGCTAACGGGCCTGGCCCAAACCCGACCTGTATCGCACCTTAAATTCAAAAGAAGCTTGCCCCAGGCCTTGTCTTTTCTTAAAAGTTCAACACTTGGGTTTTTAGTACAAGCTGGAAATTCCAGCTTGCTTGGTTCCCACTGAATGCTGAACTCCCGGCCCTCTAAAGAAGGGTGTTGATCTAGAAACTGTTTTACGGCATCTTCAGCCTGAACGCTTAATGCAGCTTGCGCAGGGCTTGCCAAGCAAAACATCAAACAGAAAATAGATAGCAAAGTACGCATAAGTGAGCTGGTTATGCCATTTATCAAGTCATGCTCAAACAATAATAGATCTCGCCCATGGCATCCAAAGCCACGCCCGAAACACCTTCTGGCTTGGGGATATCTGGGGGCACGGCAAAAATATTCATATTTTGAGCAGGCAACACGCGCTCTACTTGAAGGGTTTGATTGACAAGGCCCGAACACAAAGTGAGCACGCCTGCAAAGCCTGAGCCATCGGCATGGGGGTCAAACTGAATGAATTGACCCGCACCCACCGCATAGCGCACGCCATTTTGTACATAGGGCGTCATGCGCATGCGCGAAAGGCTGCACGGAAAAACCAATCTGTAGCCATCTGCCAAGCGTTTTACATGGCCTGCAACAGCCGCCATGCACTGCCCCAGCTTTTGAAACTCATCGTTGCTTAGGTTCAACCCCAGCCAGTCCATGTAAATGGTGAGGCTTCTAGATTGCGCCTGAATGCTGCCGGCTTGGGCGCCCAATTCTCTGAGCGGGTCTAGCAAATCAAGCAAACTGCTGTCTAACCAAACCTCTTGCATGGCTTGAGCAGACATGGGAAACAGTTGCGACAAAGGCACTTGGCCCACTCGCAAAGTCCAGTCTTGCAGCTCACTGAGCAATGCGTCCATTTGCACCACGGTGCGTTCGTCGTCGCGTTGGTTCACAATGCGGGCGTTTTGAATGAGGCTGAGGCCTTTCATGCGCATGGCTTTAAAGCCAGGATCGCCTTGGCCTAGCAGTTGAGCTTGTGCACTCTTGGGTGCCACAGCTTCAAAACTGCTAAGTGACGCAGTATCGCGCGAGACCAAAACCTGCAGCCTAGAAGCCCAAGGACCAAACACTTTGAGCTGCGCATCGGGCTCCAGAATTTGCCCCAGCTGAATATCCTTGAGGGCACTGGCCACGTTGGGCAGCAAACCTTGCGCAACATCCAAAACACTGGGCTGACCCAGAGTGAGCTGCCGAGCCACGTCTTCTACCAAGCTAGCTGCGGTATCGAGGCCCAACACCGACAAAGCACCCGATAAATCGCGTGCATACAAAGCGCCCTGTTGCATGTCGACCGAGCCCACTTGAATGCTGCGTGTCAAACCCTGCAAGCTAAGCTCTGCATCGGACACCACCAATGACAGATGGTCAAACTGATGGGTTGCCATGGGGCCTCCCTGTCACTCTTTCACTGGCTCTGGGCGAGTTGAGAAAATCAAACCTCTTGCCATCGGGCACATCTTCCACGGCCACCTGCAATTTGTTGGACAGGTCGCGCAGTTGTTGGGTCATGCGCTTGACCGAATTTTTGAGATTCGAAATTTGCGACATCATGGCCACCACTTCTTGGTCATTGCCCACCGCATCGGTTTGATGCAAATGTTCTTTGAGCAGGGCAAACGAGCGACCCAAATCGGACGCGGTGGTTAGCACGGTTTGAATGCCCTCTGCCGTGAAGGCCAAGTCGTACACCAAGTTTTCATGGGTAGCGCCAGAGCAAAATTGCAGGTGAATGTTCAACAGCTTTTCGCGCAAAAGCATGAGCTCACTTTCTAGGTCGGCTTGCATGCGCGCGGCCGCACGCCAAGCTTGGTCTTCTAAAGACTTTTGCGGCGTTTCCAAAGGCGTGTTCATGGTTTCTTGCAACAACTTTGACTGCTCAAGCAGTCGGTTGAATTCTGCAATGAGCTCTTCTTGCTGGGTAATTGAGGTGGCCAGAGGTTGGGAGGCCTCGCGCAAGGTGTTCTCTAATTGCTGAGTAAGAGCCAGCCATTTTTGAGACATGAGCTTCAAATGCCGCTGGCCAGAAATGTGAGTTGCCAACAGCACGGAGAGACCAACAATTAAAAGTGCCATGGCACCCATCAGGCCCTCTGCCGCATTGCCAGGAAAGGCCAATTGAGACCAAGAAAAAGGTGCTGGCGGCACAAACACTTTGGGCACCGGTGGCAACTGCTCAAGCGATGCCAACAAACGCTCGTGAGCCACCCAAACTTTGCTCATTTGTTCATCAGTCGATCGAATTGTTTGCGTCAAGTTATTGGCATTCAAGGCCGTCAAAAGAGTTTGAGCCGCTTTGGCTTGTGCTGCCGTGGTGTTGTCGGTGAGTTTGGACTCGGCCTCTAAGGCATCCACTTGGACATTGATTTGGCGCAAAGGCACTTTGGAACTGGCAACAAAGCCCCAAGTGATGGGGGCAGAGATTGCAGGAGACTTTGCAGCACTTGCAGCACTTGCAGTACTTGCACCGACGCTGCTACTGGCGTTAGGCGTTGTGAGCTTCACCCACTCGGCCACGCCTGTATTGAACTCACGAAACGCTGAGAGTGGCACGGATGCCTGAGGAGAAACAGGGCCCTTGGGTTTGTACAGCGCGCTCAAACTATCGCGGGTGCTCATCAAATTGAGCGTGGGCTCTTTGGCCAAGATGAGGGTGTTGAGGTCGTCCAATATCAAATTGGCGCGGCCCGGCCAAATTTGTGGATCGCGAGAATCGGCTGCTGCCTGAGTGGCCTTGGCTGAGGCTTGCGCAAAGCCATCTAGCAAAGGAACCAATTCAGCCAGTTCTGCAAAGAGCTCAGGGCTAAGAGTTTGATCGGCAGCCAAGCCGCTCTTTAGTTTGTTAACACCTTCAAGAACTTTGTCATGTGCTTGCGCCATGTTGTCTTGCGACTTGTCGGGCGCTGGTGGCGCAATGGTCAAGCCAATCCACAGGCTGGCCAGCAGACTCACACAGCCTATTCCTATGAGCAAAGAAAGAGTTGTCCAAACGCGGCTGTTGCTGTCGCGCTGCATCTCAAGGCTGAGCTTTCGGCCTTCAAGCATGCGACTCTCCAGACATATCGCCAGACCGATAAACCACCGCCCATGCTTGGCCGTCGTGGTCTAAAGTGGCCAAGCCGGCCTTGGCCCAAAACGGACCCACCACCGATTGCACGCGGCATCCTGTGGCAGACGAAATAGGCGGATTCAACACAATGGCCCATTGAGTTAACTCACTTGAGTTTTGTAAGTGGCCGTTTGGCGGAAGGGCAAAACAATCAGAAAAAGACTTCATGAAGATGGCGTTGCCATCGTGCACAGCCACATCCAACTGAATAGAAGACGCGCTGGGAGCTGCTGCTTGAGTGCTTTTAAAAACAGCTGAAATGCTGTTGAGAGAAATGGCGTAGTTGGCACCCTGCCATTGCACGCCTAGCCATTGAAACAAAGGCCCGTTTGAAAGGGGCCTGTTGTCAAATTCAGATGGTGTGTTTTCAAGCATGGTTGAGCGCCATTTTAAGCGATGGCTTTCACTTGGCGCAAAAAATCACTTAAAGGCAAACATCTTGCGCATCACAATTTAGAGCGGCTTTGCGCCAAAGCGCCATAAGGGCAAAAGCCAGGCTTGGGCCCTACCTGCGGATGCGTTCTGCAGGTATTGGGCCGATTGTCATACACCGTGCAATGCCGGCCCTTGGCATCTAAAAACTGACAATCGCCGCTGCTGCGCCTGGCCAGCGTGAAAATGCTGTTCTTGAAATTGAAATGGTCAATCAAGCCTGCTTTGCTCAGGCGCTTGGCTATTTGTTTGGGCTCTTCGTTCTCTGCTTCAAACGTACTGACCAAGTTCAGCCGAATAAGGTCGGGCATTTTGACCTCCACCGGCATCGTGCAACAGTTGGCCGCGCAGGTGTCGCACATGCCCGCTTTGTAGCGGGTCCAGCTTTCTGGGCGATCAACATCAACGATGTTGATGGGAGATTTCATGCGGGAGATTTCATGTGCTGCTTGGACGGTGCAGCGCGCAAATTTTGTTGCCGTCTGGGTCGCGCAGGTAAGCCAAATAAAGCTTGCCTGCGGGGCCTTCTCTAAATCCGGGTGGGTCTTCGCAGGTGGTACCGCCATTGGCAATGCCCGCTGCATGAAAGGCATCGCCTTGTTCGGGTGACTTCACGGTAAAACCAATGGTGCTGCCATTGCCGTGGTTGGCAGGCTCACCATTGATGGGCGTGGAAATGGCAAAGGTGCCGGTGGGGCTGCGATAAAAATAACGGTTTTTGTTGGCCACGCCAGGTCCATAGCCCAGTGTGCCCAACAAGGCGTCGTAAAACTTTTTTGAAACTTCAAGGTCATTGACCCCTAGCATGACGTGACTGAACATTTTGATTTCCTTGATTGTGAAAGCTGTGATTGGATTATTCTGCTTTGATGCCAGCCGCTTTGACCACGGGGCCGTACTTCGAAAGATCTCTACTGAGTTCGGCCCCAAAACTCTCGGGCGTGCCGGGTGCGGCTGTAATGCCCATGCCGTTGAGTCTTTCCCTCACTTCAGGGTCGTTAAGGACAGCATTGAGCTCGGTGTTGAGGCGCGTCACAATGGCGCGCGGTGTTTTGGCAGGTGCTAGCAATGCAACCCATGAGCTGGCTTCAAAGTCTGAGACGCCGTTTTCTATGAATGTGGCCACATCGGGCAGAGAGCTGGCGCGCTTGCTGCTAGACACTGCAATGGGCAACAACTTGCCCGACTTCACATGGGGAATGGCACCGGCAATGGCGGTGTAGACCAAAGGAATGTTGCCACCCAAGACATCGGTCAGAGCTTGCCCGCCACCCTTGTAAGGCACATGAACTAAATTTGCGCCTGTTCTTTGGCGCAACAACTCGCCCGCAATGTGTGGTGTGCCGCCCGTGCCTGAAGTGCCATAAGACAAGCCGCCCGCTTGGGTTTTAGACAGGGCAATGAGGTCCTTGAGGTTCTTGGCGGGAAAGCTGGGGTTGGCCACCAAAATTAGAACGGCATCACCAATTTTGCCGATGGGCGCAAAATCTTTGAGGGTGTCAAAGCCTGTTTTGGGAAACACATGCGGGTTGATGACCAAGGTGCCGTCAAAACCCAAAAGCAAGGTGTAGCCATCGCCTTCAGCGGCGGCCACTTGCTGTGTGCCTATGTTGCCCGATGCGCCTGGCTTGTTGTCCACAATCACTTGTTGGCCCAAGCGCTTTGACAATTGCTCTGCAATTAATCTGCCGCTGGTATCGGTCACGCCACCAGGGGTGAAGGGCACCACCAAACGGATGGGCTTGCTGGGATAGCTTTGGGCAATGGCCGAGCCCATCAAGGTGAGTGAAGCGCCCAAGAAGGCAGCTTGTAGCCATTGCCTGCGAAAAATTTTGCTCATCATTTTGTCTCCAGTTAGATTTAAATTCAGTTTGGTTCAGCGTATCTTTTTTCAAATTCCCAGACGTCTTCAAAGCCCATTAGCTTGGTGAGATCGGCAAAATCATAGAGCTCGGTAGCGCCCTGGCTAGAAGAGCCTTGCGCCTGAAACTCTTGATACACGCGCTGCATGGCATGAACGCCCGCCAACAACGCAGTGACAGGAAAGATGGCCAGTTTGTAGCCAATCGACTCCAGCTCGGCACGCGACAACACAGGTGTGCGGCCACGCTCCACCATGTTGGCCAGCAAAGGCACATCAAACGATCGGCCAATTTGCCGCATCTCTTCCTCCGATTCAGGCGACTCCACAAACAAAATGTCGGCGCCTGCTCGCGCATAAGCTTCTGCGCGGTGCAAGGCTTCATCTAAGCCCAGCGTGGTGCGAGCATCGGTGCGGGCAATGATGAGAAAGTTGGGGTCGGTACGTGCATCAACAGCCACCTTGATTTTGCGCACCATGTCTTCCATGGCAATCACCCTGCGCCCTGGTGTGTGGCCACACTTTTTGGGAAACTCTTGGTCTTCCAATTGAATGGCTGCGGCGCCTGCGGCTTCATAGCCACGAATGGTGTGGCGCATGTTGAGGAGGCCGCCATAACCTGTGTCGGCATCTGCAATGAGCGGCGTTTTGGCCATGCCCGCCATGGCAGTCACGCGGCCTACCATGTCACTGTAAGTGGCAAGCCCCGCATCGGGCAAGCCCATGTGCGAAGCCACCGTGCCGTAGCCTGTCATGTACAGAGCATCAAAGCCAAATGAATCGGCCAAGCGAAGTGAGACCATGTCAAAAACGCCGGGTGCCACAACCAGGCCAGGTTCTTGTAGGCGTTGGCGCAGCCTTGCGCGAAGCGTTGTTTCTTTCATATCGGCAATGTTAGATGTTTGAGTTAGGGTTTTGGCCAAAGTCAAGAATTCAAGATTTCAAAGTCGGTTGAGGGCTTTTGTAAATCGTGCCAACAATTCTTGAATTTCAGCCTCAGAAATAATCAGGGGTGGACAAAAGGCAATGGTGTCACAAATGGCGCGCACAATCAGCCCCTCTTCTTCTACCAGCTTGGCGCATTCACGGCCATGGTTGGCTGTGAGCTCAACGCCCGCCAGGAGCCCAATGCCACGCACTTCTTTGACTTTTGGGTGGCTTTCCAATTGCTTCAAGCCATTCACAAGGCACGGGCCCACTTGCCTTACGTGTTCAACAATGTTGAGTTCTTCGTAGATATTCAGTGTTTCCAATGCCACCGCAGAAGCAACGGGATGTCCCGAATAAGTCATGGTGAGGCCAAACATGCCCAGCTCACCACTTTGTCTTGCAATGGGCTCGTAAACTTGCGGCGAAATCATGAGTGCAGAAATGGGGATGTAAGCACTCGACAAAGCTTTGGCACATACCAATAGATCGGGCTGAAGCTTCATGGTGGTTGAACCAAACATCTCACCCGTTCTGCCAAAAGCTGTAACCACCTCGTCGCAAACCAACAAGATGTCGTACTTCTTTAAAAGCCGCTGCAATTTATCGTAGTAAGCCGCGGGCGGCACAATGATGCCCCCAGCCGCCATGACCGGCTCTACAAAAAAAGCTGCGATGGTGTGCGCGCCTTCGGCCAGAATGCGCTGCTCAATGTTCGCAATTAGCCGATCACAAAATGCTTCTTCTGTTTCACCTGCTTGCCCATTTTTGGTGAAGTGAGGCGTGGTGAGATGGATAAAGCCGGGCAGCGGCAAATTGAATTTGTCGTGCGCGTAGCTGGCACCAGTTAAGCTGGCTGCGGCAATGGTGTTGCCGTGGTAGGCCAACAAATGCGACATGAACTTCTTCTTTTCTGGCTGGCCTACAGCGTTCCAGTAATACCAACACAAACGGGCCGCACAGTCGATTGCCTCTGAGCCTGTGCTGGCAAACCATATTTTGGACATGGGAGCGGGCGCCATCGACAACAATCTTTCGGCCAAAGCAATCACAGGCTGGTGGCTTTTGTGGTTGGTAAGCGGGTAATAGGCCAACTCCAACATTTGCTTGTGGGCTGCATTGGCCAAACGTTCATTGCCATAACCCAAGGCAATGCACCACAAACCAGACATGCCCTCAATGTAGTCGCGGCCATGAATATCCTGAACCCAAACACCCTTGCCAGATTGAATAACGCTGGCGCCGCGCTGCGCATGAAGGGACAGATTGGTTAAGCCGTGAACCACAGCTCTGGCGTCTCTCAAGGGAAGAGAGTTGATGTCTGACATGTATGACTCCTTCAATGTCGCTGTTTGCAACATCTTAGGGGATTCTTTAAAAACCTCGGACATCAGGTAAATGACACTACAAACTAAAACACCGTAAGCACTTGCGTACTTACGGTGTAAATTTGGTGGCCTGGACTGGAATCGAACCAGTGACACGCGGATTTTCAATCCGCTGCTCTACCAACTGAGCTACCGGGCCTTGGAGAAGCGGGATTATAGCATCAGGAAAATGCCTGCTTTTAGGGAAATCAGGGAGGAGAGATCGGTCCTGGGGGTGATAAGGTGAGTTGGTGAATACTGCAACATCCAACCAGGCCGACGCCTCCCTTATTGACTCGGCCTACGCCGCCCGGCGCCTCTTCATCACGCTTCTCCTCATGACTTTGGGTGGCAGCAGCATGTATGTGGTGTCGGTGGTGTTGCCCGAAGTGCAAAAAGAATTTGACGTTTCTAGGGCCGATGCGTCTCTGCCTTACACCCTCATGATGCTGGGCTTTGGTGCGGGGGGGCTGGCCATGGGCAAGTTGGCCGACAAATGGGGCGTGCATGTGGCCCTCTGGATTGGCGCCGTGGGCGTGGGCAGTGGCTTTATTTTGGCCGGCATGGCTTCCAACATTTGGTTGTTTGCATTGGCGCACGGCCTGCTCATGGGCTTGTTGGGCAGTTCATCGACATTTGCGCCCCTGCTTGCCGACACCTCTTTGTGGTGGGACAAGCGACGCGGCATTGCCGTGGCAGTGTGTGCCAGTGGCAATTATTTGGCGGGAAGTATTTGGCCCGCGCTGGCCCAGCAGGGTGTTGAAACTTTGGGCTGGCGCGAAACCTACATTTGGATTGGCATTGTGTGTGGCCTGGGCATGCTGGCCTTGTCGTTCTTAATGAAGCAACGTCCGCCCATGATGGTGGTGGCAGCGCCTGGCAGTGTTCAGTCTATGGCTTCAGAACGACCGTTTGGTTTGCCGGTTAACACCGCGCATGCTTTGCTTTGCGTGGCGGGTGTTGCCTGTTGTGTGGCCATGGCCATGCCGCAGGTGCACATTGTGGCTTACTGCACCGACCTTGGCTTTGGAGCAGCGCGCGGTTCTGAAATGTTGTCACTCATGTTGGCCTGTGGCATTGTGAGTCGGCTTATTTCGGGGGCCATTTGTGACCGTATTGGCGGGCTCAAAACTTTGGCGCTTGGATCATTGCTTCAGGGCGTGGCATTGCTGCTCTTTTTGCCGTTCGATGGCATGGTTTCTTTGTATGTGATCTCGGCTTTGTTTGGTTTGTTTCAGGGCGGCATTGTGCCTGCCTATGCCATCATTGTTCGCGAGTATTTTCCTGCCAAGCGAGTTGGGGTTTTGGTAGGCGCTGCCATCATGGCCACCATGATTGGCATGGCGCTGGGGGGCTGGATGTCGGGCAAGGTGTTTGATTTAACAGGGTCTTATCACGCAGCCTTTGTAAATGGTGTGCTTTGGAATGCTTTGAATTTGAGCATTGCTATGTTTTTGTTGTGGCGATTGAAGAAAGTGGTACAGCCTAAGGTCTAGCCCTGTCAATTTTTCGATGGCATGTGTCTTGCAGGAGGGAGTGTCAAAACCCTTGATTTCTCCCTTTAGGAGTCGAAACCTTGACACACGCCTACCGCCCCATTTTTGCAGCTGCTGTTCTGGCCTTTGGTTTAGCAGCAACTCCTAGCATTCAAGCTTCCAGCTTGGTGAATTGGGAGGGCCTCAAGTCAAGTTTCACCTACACCCCCATCGTGGGCGAATCGCTGGAGCGAATCATTGCCAAAACCATGCCAAATCATGACCTCAAACCAGAGGTTTTGGCAGAAGCCTTTAAAGCACTCAACCCCTTGCACTTCAGCAAGGACGTCAACAGTGTGACCAAGCTGAGCACGGCCTTGAAGGTGCCCAATCAGAATCAAGTGTTCAATATGGTGGAAGCGCAGTTGGGTGACAAATTGACTCAAGTTGCAGCGGCTCAAGCTCAAAAATTGGCTGATGCAAGCCCATCAGACACAAAGACGCCAGCCAAAGGAATGTTGGCAGGTACAAAAACCACCAAACCCAAAATCAATCCTAAAACTGAAAGTTGGGTGAGGTTTCCCGCTACCAGGTTTGCCTTGTCTAAAAAGGCCGAAGGCTGGGTGATGTTTCCAAGTGCCATTGCACCGAGCCCCGTCACAGCCGAATGGGTTCACTACCCCAGCAACACCAATCAAGAACTCTGAGGCCTTTTAATTTGAATAAATGGGCCGACCATTGGAAGGTTGGATGGGGCGCGCATTCATCTTGAAGGGGAAGTCGCTTATTTGCTCTTTGCTGATGCTCACTTGCGTCTTCAAAATGTAGAACTTCACTTTTTCTGTGCAAGGCGGTGTGGTGAGTGAGCCGTCGTAGTGGAAAAAATCTAGTTCTTTAGGCAGCAAGCTGGCTGGGTTGAACATGACGCCGTCAGGCAGAACTTCGGAGCCTGCATTTTTAGGTGCATGCGTCCATAAAGTTTTGATGACTGGATTTTCGTTGCCTTCGCGCAGCATAACGGCTAGAACAGCCAGTTCACCTTCCATGTTTTTGTGGACCAAGTGAATCACCATGGCGGAAGGTTTGCCGTCGATGTGTTCTTCGCTAGGGCGGTGGAAGTGAAACTGCACCAGTTCAAAAGGCCTGCCATCAATTCGAATTTTGGAACCATTGGGCACATTGACTTGAATGGTGTGGCCATTGTTCACAATTTTCAGCTGGCCTTGTTTGTAATCGGGCGCCAAGCTGTAACGAACCTTTTCATACGGACCTTTGACACTCAAAGGTGCTTGCGACTTGCCTCTGCCACAAGTTGGAAATTCTTTGCCCCAGTTTTCTGGGCCCATTGCGCCTTCGTATTCCCAATGCACAGGTTGCGCTTCGGCATGCCCTTGGGCACTCTTGTCTAATTTTTTATCATTTTTTTTTTCGTCAGAGCCCTTGGCGTCTTTACTTTCTGCTTTGTCGGATGGGGCTCCTTTGGAGCCCGTCTTACTGTCACCTTTGCCAGGGCCAGCCTCAGGTTGGCATTCGGACATGACCTTCACTTTTTCGCCAGCCGCAGCCAATGCATTTTGAGCCGCGCAAATGACTTTTTGTTGGCCTTTCCAGTCGGTCATTTCCAAAGCTTTTTGGAACGCCTCAACAGTGGCGGGATCTTTGGTGCCATTGGTTAAGAGGCGAACACCAGCCAAGCCCAGCTGACGCTCGGTAGAAAGTGCTTTTTTCTCTTTGGCATAAGCTGCTTCAAGATCTTTCAAGACCATGCCAGAAGCAAAAGCTGCTTTGACAGCTTCGAGTTCTTGGGCTTTGGTCATCAAGGCTGGCAGCTTTTCTTTGCTAGCAGCCAACTCTTCCTCGGTAGCCTCGATCTTTTTATCTGCCTCTTCTACTTGTTGAGTTAGTTCAGCCACTTGCTCGGTCGCTGCAGCGCTCGACTTCTTTTGTGTCCAGCCAAAGTAGCCCGCACCAGCCGTAGAGATGGCGAGCAATATGATGGCGATAAGTTTGATCATGGTCTATTCCAGAATGTAATTTCCGAGCTTAGACAGATTCGTCAGCAAGCTTGAAAACTTGAATTTATCGATCGGCTTTGAAACTGATTCCTCGGCCATCGGAAGTAACGCCTACTAAGTAAAGGCGTTGGGTTTTGCCAGCAATAGGGCTAGTCGTGATAAAGGCTGAGCCGGTTAAATCTTTATTTCCTAAATTATTTTGAGTGCAAGCATTGGCGGCTGGAATACTTACCGACACTTTGTAAAGATTCGTGCCGTCAAAGTTAGGCTTTATTTCACCCTTAGAGAGTTGACAATCGCCCCAAAAGGACATGTAACTGCTGAGTGTCCCTGTCGATGAGATGCTGATCGAGTAGGCATCATTGGAGCCATTGCTGTAGGACAAGACGCCTAGCCAATTTCCTTGAACTGAACTCAGTGTTGCAGCTGTGTTGTAAATGTAGCTTGTTGGAAATTTGAGCTCTAGGTCTTTTATTTCCAGTGCATTCTCCGAGTTGATCAATGGAAAATTAAGCGAGGCATTCATTTTTCCAGAGCTGATGCTATTTAAGGTCCCAGTACCGCTTCGAATTAAAGGGGCGAAATAGCGTTGGTAATTGACTTGAGCCAAAGAGGCTGTGGCTTTGCCAGTGATTTGCCCAGTACCGCTGTAAATGTCAGGGTTGGCGTCGTCGTAATGCAAGGCATAAAACTTGGTGACGCCGCCAGACGCAGGCTCTGTTGGCAGCAAGATTGTGACAAAGTCTTTTGGCAGTTTGTCCAGTTTGCCAGCCAAAGTGCCAACATATGCGCCAGCCGTGATGAGTGTGGCTGGTGGTACCTCGGGTGTTGTGGCTGGTGGGTTGACACTGATGGCCTCATTGCCACCCCCGCCGCCGCAGGCCGATATACCCACTGCCAAAAGGCAAGCCAAAAGTGAAGCCGAAAGAGAAGACGTAAAAGAAGCCGACAGAGGCCTCGCCCAGAAACTCAAATTTTGGGTGTTGTTGGTGTGAGTGAGGTTGTTCATGGCATGGCTCTTTTCAAGATCAGTGCGCTACTTTATAGTAGGGCGCATGAATACCAAACACCATCTTGTTAAAAATACGGCCGCCCCACAAGGATTGGGTGCTGTTTTGAATGTTGGCTTGGCGCTTGTCGCCAGTTTGCTTGTTCTTTGCGCGCCACTTTCTGCTCAGGCCGAATGGAAAAAAATAACCACTACCGATTCGGGCATTATTTATGTCGATGACGGCACTATCAAGCGCAATGGCCCCATTCGATCTTTCTGGAGTTTGCTCGATTACAGAACGCCTCAAAAAGCGCAAAGAGGGGCTTTCTTTGTGTCTACACGCACGCACATGGAAATGGATTGCCGCAAAGAAATGGTTCACATCTTGCAATTTTCCATGCACAGTGGCCCCATGCTCACGGGCGAAATTATCGACTCGCAGGGGGTGATGCGCGAATGGCAAACCATTCCTCCCGACACGCCCTTGGTGGCGCTTTACAAATTCATTTGCGGCAAATAAGCCCTTCAAAACATTCATGGCCGCACCCACCCGGCCTGAAGCCAGTGTCTGTAGTTGGCTGAAAAATTCCAAGCAAAATTTTGCACCGACACGCCAGTTGGAAACACGTCTTGCGTTAAGTGATCGAGCCAGGGGCTTTGTGCATCCAATTGCGTAAGCCAATGTTGGTCATGCCAATCGGGATGCCGAATAGGCAAAGCACTGTCAAGCGCTATTGGCCTTGTGCAGGGCCCCGACATTCGATCGTGTAAGCTGCCCCATTCTCTGCCTTTGAGTTGCACCTTGAGTTGTTTGAGCCGGCGCTCTACTTGTTGCCAATCGGTTGCTTGGTTTTGAAAGCGCAACTGGCCCAATACATTGTCAAAAAATACACAGGCCTTGGGGTTTGCCGAAAGCAAAGCAGGCAAGTCTTGCAGGGCATCGCGCGTATGGCAATGAAGCTCTGTGCCATTGGCTTGAAGTGCTTTGCCATGGCGCCATTTAAACAACAGGGCAGCCCTAGGGTCGATGTCAAAAGTGTCAACCTTGGCAAATTTCTGAAGCCATAGGCTCGACATCATCCAGCCCGCACTGGCACCAATGAGTAGCAGGCTAGGGCGGTTTTCTGGGTTGCTGGGTGAAGAGGTTTGAGCATTAGATAAGAGCCAATTTTCAATGGCCAGTGAAGTGGGTGCCCAGCGGGCCTCAGAACGCCACGCCAACCAATGCCAAGCCAAGCCACCCGTGAGGTTCATGCTTGTGGCTTGAGGTTGAACTGCATCACACCCAAGGCATCCATGCGGCGTTGGTCTTTTTTATTTTCTTCACGCTGCACAGCCATGGCATTTTGATCGGCCAAGGTTTGCATTTTGATGCGCTCGCGCTCTTGCACAATGAGTTGTTCTTTAATGCCAATGATGGTGTTTTCGGTGTACAAAATATCGGTTTTAACGCGCTGCATCAAGCTTAAAAGTTGTGACATGAACTGACGTTGGTTCATGGCTTCCCGCATGCCTACGCTTTGGGCGTCTGACTTGGTCAAGCCATCGCGGTATTCATCGTACATTTTTTGAATGCGCTGTTCACTGGTTTGAAGGCTTTGCAGACGTTGGCGCGCCAGCATCATTTCATTCTGAATGAGCGCAATTTTATCTTCGGCCTTTTGCGCCAAGATGGTCCAGCAGGGGCGAGCTACTACAGAGTCGTTCATATCATGGCCGCCATCATGTTGCGAATGTCTTCGCGTGTGCTGGCTTCGTCTTTGCCTTCGTGCATGTCTTGGCGCAAATACTGCTCCATAGATTCACGCAATCGAATGGCTTCATCCAAGGTGGGATTGCTGCCAACTTCGTAAGCGCCCACTTGAATCAGGTCCATGTTTTGTTGGTACAAAGACCACAGGCGCCTGAACTTGTTGGCCATTTTCAAATCTTCGGGCGACAGCAAACTTTGCATCACCCTAGAAATAGAGCCATTCAAATCGATGGCGGGGTAGTGTGCAGCATCGGCCAATTTGCGCGACAGCATCACTTGGCCATCTAAAGAAGCGCGGGCAATGTCCACAATGGGATCGTTGGCGTCGTCGCCTTCGGCCAACACCGTGTAGATGGCGGTAATCGAGCCGTGACCATGACGGCCTACGCCTGCTCGCTCAATCAAATTGGGCAGCAAGGCAAACACCGATGGCGGATAGCCTTTGGCGGTGGGCGGCTCGCCAATGGCCAAACCAATTTCGCGTTGGGCATGGGCCACGCGCGTGAGGCTGTCGACCAACATCAATACATTCAAGCCTTGATCACGAAAATATTCTGCAATCACATGGGTCATGTGCGCAGCCTTTAAGCGAAGCACAGGCGATACGTTGGCCGGTGCTGCTACCACCACTGATTTGGCCAAGCCCTCTTCACCCAAAGATTCTTGAATAAAGGCCTGCACTTCGCGGCCTCGTTCGCCCACCAAACCAATCACCACCACATCGGCTTTGGTAAAGCGGGTCATCATGCCCAAGAGCACGCTCTTGCCCACGCCAGAGCCGGCTACCAAGCCTACGCGCTGTCCGCGACCCAGTGTCAATAATCCGTTGATGGCTTTTACACCCACATCCAGCACGCTGTCGATGGGGCCGCGCTCCATGGGGTTGATGGGCAGGCCCAACAAGCTCAAGCGCGCTTTGCAGGCTGGCTTGGGTTTGCCGTCCAAAGGCTCGCCGCGGCCATCGATCACGCGGCCTAAAAGTTCGGGGCCTAAGCAGGCAGTGCCCAAGTCATAGGCCATGCGCACCGATGCGCCAGGGCCAATGCCCACAGGCTCGGTGAGTGGCATGAGGTACAAGGTTTTGTCGTTGAAGCCCACCACTTCGGCTTCAATGCGGTGGCCATCTTGACCAATCACTTCGCAGCTAGAGCCCACAGGCGCCATGATGCCGCGCGCTTCCATGCGCAGGCCCACCAATCGCACCAGGGTGCCGCAGCGCTCTGGGCTTGAGGCCCGTGCCATCGACATGCTGCGAGCAACTTCAGCTGCAAAGTTAGTCATGTGTTGGCCCTGCATTGTCTTCATCTGTCTTGGGGCTTGTTTCGGGCAAGTCCAAGTCAGGCAAATCAAGCGACGATAAATCTAAAGGCTCTGCTGTTTCAAACCTAGCGCTGGCATCGCGCGGCAATGCATCTTCTACGGTTTCGGCTTTGCCTCTGCGAGCGGCTAAACGCTCGGGTTGGAAGGCTGTTTGCGCTTGCCATGGCTTGGGGTTTTCCAATAAGGCATGCGCCAGAGTTTCAAGGCGATGTTCAATGAGATCGCTCACCACGGCATCGTCTGCGC
Source organism: Limnohabitans sp. MMS-10A-178 (assembly GCF_003063375.1). Taxonomy (GTDB): domain Bacteria; phylum Pseudomonadota; class Gammaproteobacteria; order Burkholderiales; family Burkholderiaceae_C; genus Limnohabitans_A. The sequence goes on from NZ_NERY01000001.1 coordinate 522,964, forward strand.
GCACGCGCACACTGCCGGGCAGTAAATGAGCGTCTGCCACCAAGCGCCATTGATGTGTTTTTTCACCGGGCGCGGCTTTGTGGTTTTGCAACACAGCCATGTCGTTGGGGTTGAGTTCTACCACCACACTGGCAGCCGATTGAACATCCAAGGTTTCAATGCAGCGGTCAATCATGGTTTGAATGGAACTGGCAGAAATACTCAGCTCAGTGAGGGTAAGTTGTTCGGCCAAATGCAAAGCCAAGCGCTTTAAAGGCTCGTTCCAAGCAGCAGGGTTCTCCTGCAATGCTGCAACGCCTTGCTCAATGTTGACCAAAAGTTGGTTGGCTTTGTCGGCCAAGGCCGCCAAGCTGTCTGCCGCTGCTTGTTCAGCTTCATGTACTGCGGCTTCTTGCTGCAGTTTTTGGCCATCTATTAAACCGCGCTCGTAGGCTTCTTTTTTAATTTGTTCTAGGGTTTCGGCGTCCATGCCAGAAAGCGCCGCTTGTGCGGATAAATCGGCATCATCATAGTTTTTGTCCACCACGTCTGTGATGGTGAGCTCCTCGGCTTCTTGCGCAATTTTTCCGGCAGCCAGTTGCTCTTCAACCGTCCACAATGAGAAATGTGCCGATTTGCCCTGCAGATATTTTTCTTGCACAAACCCTGCGTTTTGTAATTCAACGGGTTTGAGGGGCTTGAGGGGTTGCCACACGGGCGCACCCTTTGGCAAACCCAATTTGGCTGTTGGGCCAGAAGATGCGTTATACAAAATCGCCTCCGCCTAAGACCAACTCACCAGAGTCAGACAACTTGCGGGCAGAGCGCATGATTTGTTTCTGCGCTTCTTCCACATCCGACAAGCGCATGAGGCCTTTGGCATCCATCTCGTCTTTGAACATGCCACGGGCACGCTCCGACATGTTGTCGAAGAAACGTGCTTTGACATCTTCGCTGGCGCCCTTCATGGCAATCATCAGCTGGTTGTTGTCCACCGCACGCATGAGCACCTGAATGCCTTTGTTGTCCACAGCGCTGAGGTTCTCGAAAGTAAACATATTGTCTTGAATGCGCATCATCAAGTCGGCATCGATGCTCTCCAAGCCCTTCATGATGGACGCTTCCAAGGCAGTCTTGGTGGAGTTCATAATTTGCGCCGCCGCCTTGATACCGCCAAAGCTGGAAGACTTGGAGCTGGTGTTGTTGGTGAACTGCAGCTTCATAATTGACTCAAGCTCTTGCATGGCCGAAGGCTGCACAGTTTCTAAGCTGGCCACACGCTGAATAATTTCTGGGCGTGTTTCGTCGGGCAAGAAGTTGAGCACGTCGGCTGCCACTTGGTGGTCGAGCACCGACAAAATAATGGCCGTCACCTGTGGGTGCTCGGTTTTGATCATGTCGGCAATGGCGCGTGCGTCCATCCACTGCAAAATTTCGAGGCCTTTGGTACTTTGGCCTGGCAAGATGCGGCCCAACACAGAGGCTGCTTTGTCGTCGCCCAAAGCTCGTTTGAATACTTTTTCGACATAGTCGGTGGTGCCCAAACCCAAGCTCGATTGCTTTTTGATGGTGGACACAAAGTCGTCCAAGATTTCGTTCACAGCTTCTTGCGAGACATCAGACACCGCCACCATGGCGCCGCCCAAAGCCTGCACTTCGCTGGGATTCAAAAACTTGATAATTTCTGAAGCTTGTTGTTCGCCCAGCAACAACATCAATACGGCTGCACGCTGCGCGCCACTGATGTTGGACATCTCGATGCGCAGTTTTTCTGCAGCTTCGATTTCTGCGGGTGTTTTGGTGATTTCTTTTTCGGCCATGGTATTTCCTTAGGCTACTTTGATCATCTTCTTCAGCACACTGGCCACACGCGAGGTGTCTTCCGCCACAATCATGCGCACCAGCGCAACCTTGTCGTCGTAAGTATTGGCTGTGTCCAACATCTCCATGGAGATGCTCGATTTCTTGGGCTTGAGCTTAGCCTTGATTTCTTCCAAGGTTTCGCCTTCGCCCAACTGGATGGCATTCATGTCTTCTGGTGACAACTCGCCATCGGCCAGTGCAATCTTCTCGGCTGCCAAGGCTGCAGCTGCAGCTTCGGCTTCCAACTCGGCTGGCGTTTTGAGCAAGCCCAACATACGCAAGACCGCAGGGCGAATGACCATCATGATAAACGCCAGGAACATCACACCCAACAAACCACTCTTGATGTAGGTTTGCAAGGATTCATCTTTGTACCAAGGAATGCTCAAGTCATAAGCAACAGTTGGCTCAAATTTGGCCTGAACCACAGTGACCACGTCACCGCGCTTTTCGTCATAACCCACCACGCCGCGCACCAAATCTTGCATGCGGGTAATTTCTTCTTCGCTATAGGGGTTAGGCTTTGAGTCGGTTACTTCGCCCTTTTCATTTTTGGTGGTGGTGGGTGCACGTTCATTGATCAACACAGCCACGCTCAAGCGCTCTACAGTACCCGTTGCATTTTTCACATGGCGAACAGAACGGTCTAGTTCATAGTTGCGAGTGCTGCGTGCGGTTGTGCTGTTGGTAGTACCACCAGATCCTGCGAGTGTGGAAGCTGCAGAGTTGGTGGTTGCCGAAGGTGCTGGTGGCGGGGTGTTAGACAGTGTGCCAGGAATACCGGCGGCTTCTGCGGCACCGCTCTTGTCTTCACTCAGCGCTTCCGAACGGGTTTTGGGTCCTTTTTCGCGAGTGTCAAAATCTTCGGTAGTCACTTCGGTTTGCGTAAAGTCTAGCGCCATATTCACTTGTGAGCGCACGTTGTTATCCCCCACAATGGGAGACAAAATTTGCATCACGCGCTGGCGATACACATCTTCCATTTTTTGCTTGTGATTGCTTTGCGCTGATGTAAGGCCCAAGGCTGCAGCATTGCTGGAATCGGTAATGAGTTTGCCTTGGTTGTCCACCACAGCAACGTTTTCGGGGGTCATGAGGGGCACGCTGGATGCCACCAAGTGAACCAAAGCCTGCACTTGATTTTGTGACACAGAGCGGCCGGCATGCGGCGTGATGATGACGGAGGCTTTGGGTGGTGTGCGATCGCGCACAAACACCGATTGCTTGGGCATGGCCAAGTGCACACGTGCTTGTTGAATAGAGTCAATTTGCATGATGGTACGTGCCAACTCTTGCTCCATGGCAGCGGTATACCGCACTTGCTCCATGAATTGGCTGGTGGTCATGGCCGATTGGTCTTTGAGAGAATCAATGCCCGTGTTGCCTGTTTTGGGCAAGCCCTTGGAAGCCAAGAAAATGCGGGCTTCGTGGTACTTGTTGGAAGGCACTGTAATTTGACCGGTCGATGGATCGAGCACTGGCTTGAACTCGCTGGCTCTCAAAGCTTCCATGGCCGTTTGCTGATCGGCTTCGCTCATGTTGACCATGAGGGGCCGGTAGCTGGGCATATTGATCAATACATACAAAAGTGCAAACAACAAAACAGCCAAGGCCATCAAGATGATGGGCATGGCTTTTTTGACGCTAGGCTGTTGCAGCATTTGTTGCACAGAGGCCAAGGGGCCGCCATTGCCTGCACCGCCATAATTGTTGCCATTGCCTTGTTGCACATCCATGCCGGGCGTGAAGGTTGCCAATGCACCGCCGGCGTTAGAGCCTGCGCCGCCAGTGGTAGCAAGTGCAGTGCTGTTCGAGCCACCCGTGGCCAAGGCCGGGGTGAAGGGAGCTGTTGTAGTGGCCATGTTTGAAATCTCTCAGTCGTATCTTTTAAATTAGCTACTCGGAATGAGCCTTAAACAGGCATGTTCAAAATGTCTTCGTAGGCCTTGAGCACCTTGTTGCGCACTTGCAAAGTGGCTTCAAAGCTCAAAGACGACTTCTGCATGCTCAGCACCACATCGGTGAGCGGTACGCCTTCGCCGCGCTCATAAGCGGATGCCAGTTTGGATGCATTTGTTTGGTTTTCGTTGACCTTGTTCACCGTTTGGCGGACCAAATCACCAAAGCCAGAAGGACCTTCTGTGCCTTTGGAGCCATTCAGGCCATTGAGGTTGCCAACTTTGTTGCCTTCATCGTCCATGCCGCCAGCAGCCTGCGATTGGTAAGAACGAAGCGTTTGCAACATCGATTGAATGTTGCCTTGGGAGTTAATTTTTTCCATCATGTGTTCCCCTTAAGCGGCCCAGGCCATGGTGCCGTTCTCAGCTTTGAGCTTGGCGAGTTTGTAACGCAGCGTGCGTGGGCTGATGCCCAACTTGGCGGCAGCTTCCATTCGGCTTTCGGTGGTTTGAATGGCTGCCAAAATCATTTGGTGCTCGCTGGTTTTCACAGCCTCTTGCAAGTTAGACGCTATGACCGCGCTGTCTTCGGCGTTGCTGGTGTCTGGGTAGCGCAAAGCCTCTGTGGGCATTGCAAACGCATGGACAGGTGCTTCTGGCAAGTCGGATGCCATGCTCATTTGAATGTCGGCAGTGTCGTCAAACATGAGGTGTTGGATGTCAATGTGCTGGTCGGCACACAACACCACAGCGCGTTGCACCACGTTTTCTAATTCGCGCACATTGCCTGGCCATGGGTAAGACAAGAGCTGCGCTTGAGCTTCATCGCTCAAAGTGAACTCTTGTGCATTGGGTGCGTGGCGCAGCAGCAAGCTGGCCACCAAAGGCAGAATATCGCCTTTGCGTTCGCGCAGAGGCGGCACGCGCAATTTGAATGTGCTGATGCGGAAATACAAATCTTCGCGGAACTCGCGCTCGGCAATGGCCACGCGCAAATCTTTGTTGGTAGCGGCAATGATGCGCACATCAATGGCCACTTGGCGCTCAGAACCCAAGCGCGTGAGCAAGCGCTCTTGCAATACGCGCAGCAACTTAGACTGCAAGTGCAAAGGCATTTCGCCAATTTCGTCCAAGAACAAAGTGCCACCTTGGGCTTGTTCAAACAAACCCTTGAAATCTTTTTGTGCGCCTGTGAACGCGCCTTTTTCGTGGCCAAACAACATATCGTCAATGAGGTGCTCTGGCAAAGCTGCGCAGTTCAAACCCACAAACGGGCCACGTGCACGCTTCGAGGACTCGTGCAACACACGGGCCAAAATTTCTTTACCAGCACCTGTGGGGCCTTCAATGAGGGCGGTTACGTTGGCTTGGGCCACACGCTGTGCCAAAGCAAGTAAGTGACGGCTAACAGGGTCTACATACACCACGCTCTTTTGCGGTGCCGCTGCAGCCACTACCTCGGTGGGCGGCGCCATGCGCGCCACCATGGAAGCTGCAGAAGAAGACAAACGCAAAGCTTGAATGGCTTGATGCGCCATTTGCCAAGAAGCGGCAGACCAGTCGTCGGTGGCCAACACATGTGCGGCACCTTGGCGCATGGCTTGAACGGCCAGCTCTAAATGACGGCGATCGACGCGGCACACCATAGGCACAGCACAACCTGCACGAAGCATGATGTTTTGGCAGCTTTGCAGCAAATCTAAGGTGGTTTCGTGGCGAAGCACCAAAGCCGCTATTTGGCCGTGGCTTAAGGCGGACTGAAGTTCGTCAAGCGTGCTGATACAGCGAACAGACAAACCCGCCGCTGTGAGTTGCGCGTGCTCAGGCGCATCTAAAGGCTGGATGGGGTCCAGCCACAGAACTTGTTGCGCGGTATGAATAGAGCTCATTGCTTTCTGGTGCCTCATGTGCATGTGAATGCATGAGTAGAAGCAATGAGCGTGCCACCTAAAATTGAATACTTAAAACCTAATAAATGAGGGTTTTAGTCAATTAATCGACAGGTTGAAGCGGGCTAGGGCTTAGCCCTGCAACAGCTTGAGCACCGTCTGCTGTGACGTATTGGCTTGTGCCAACACCGCAGTGGCGGCCTGCTGCATGATTTGCGTACGGGCCAATTCGGTAGAAGCCTGTGCGTAATCGGCATCTTCAATTTGGCTGCGTGATGCTTCTGAGTTCATGACCACGTTGGTCAAGTTGTCAATCACGTGTTCCAAACGGTTCATGACCGCACCCATGGTGGCACGCGTTTCGGCAATGCGGTCCAAGGATTTGTTGACGTTCATGATCACATCGTTGGCAGACTGCATGCTCAACAAGTTGGTTGGCGCTAACTGGCTGGTAATAGGGCCTGTGATGTCACCATTGGGGCCAAAGTCGGCCATGTCAATGTTGATGAGCTGATTTGCAGCTGGACCCACTTGAAAGCTCAAACGTCCAATATTCTTTGCATTTATGGTGCCTGATTCGAACCCTAAACTTGTGAAGTTGGAATAAGTTGGGTCGGCAGCTGGTGACGAGCCAACAGGAGTGGCATTAGCACCAGGCTTGATGATGAATGGGTTGTTTGACGACAAGGTTACTGTGCCATAGGCTGTTGAAGCGGCAACAGTATTGCCCTGCGTTACCAAAATTGAGGGTGAGTAAGTTGATGAAACCGTCAGGTCTGTTGCAACATCACCATTGGCCGTTGAGGTGGCCGAAATATTTGCGCCATCATTTGCACCAGTGGTGAATCCGGAAGCTAGGCTACCAGACATTGTTCCCTTGGTGGAAGTTGGCAAAGGTGTGGTTGTGGGCGTCAGTGAAGAAAAAAGTCTTGCAATTTCAGTACCAGTGATGGGGGCAGAAGCCGTGAAAGTTAAGCCACCAAAAGTAACAGCTTCAGAGGCTGCCAAGTCATTGAATGTTACTGTTGCAACTTCTTTTGAACCTGTTGCACCTTGAATCACTGAAAGTACGGGACCAGAGCTTGTAATGTTGCCTACATTGCCTTTGCCGGTAGCGGTGGCAGTGACTATTTCAGTAGCAGTTCCATTGGCTGCAAGATTAGAACCAGTGGTAAAGCCTTCGAAAAATGTACCGCTAAAAGTGCCAAGTGCTGCACTGATTGGGTTGGCAGCGGTTGCTGCAACACCAGTCATGCCTGAGCGTAAGTTAGAAAATGCGCCTGCTACTTGTTCTTTGGTTGAGGAGCCCGTAGAAGTAAACGTCAAGCCATTCAGCGTGATTTTTTGTCCAGCCGTTAAGGCTTTGAATGTGATGGCTGAAGTTTCGGCCGAACCAGCTGAAACTGCACTTGAACCGGTAATGCCCGAAACACCAACAGGCGTTGAAGGTGTGGCCGTGTCCATGCCCAAGCCAAAGTCCATACCCTCAAGGGTGGTGTTGTCATACCAAACAGAAAGATTGCGTCCATCGACGGTTTTCAAAGTCAAACCACCGCCACCGCCATCGCCAGCAGTGACGCCATGGACGGCAGTACCCGCATTGATACTTTCCATCACGTACTGGCGGCGTTCGCTCGAAGTTTGACCTGCAGACAGACTCAGAGAAACTTTCTCACCGTTCACATACAAGTCAGTTTGAATGGATGTTGTACCAACGCGTGTCTTTGTTGCTGTAACCACCGCCGCATTGGCAGTTGCATTGACACCAGTGTCTCCAATTCGAGAGTTAATGGCTGCTGCAATTGCAATAGCGCTACCAGCTTTGTTGCTAGAGAAGGCCAGTGCGCTACTTTTGGGATCGCTTGACGACAAAGAGGCTGGGATAGGAAAGGAGCCTTTGTCTGTTTGAATGGAAAGATCACCATCCTTCAGACTTTTGCCAAGCTCATTGGCCGCAACACCAACGCGAGTGACAGTATCGACCTTAGGCGAACCTACAGGTATACCGGCCTTACCATTCAAGATGGGGAAGCCATTCCACTCATGTGTGTCAGAAATTCGCACAATCTCTTGCTTGAGTTGCTGAAATTCTTGATTTAAATAGCCACGCTGCTCATTAGAGTAGGTGGAGTTGGAAGCCTGCACAGCCAACTCAGACATGCGTTGCAGCATGACCGTAATTTCTTGTGTGGCGCCCTCAGCCGTTTGAATCATGGAGATCGCATCACCTGCATTGCGAACCGCTTGCTTTAGGCCTTGGATGTTTTGAGTCATCCGCGCTGCAATGGCCAAGCCGGCGGCATCGTCTTTGGACGAATTGATGCGTTTGCCGGTGGACAACTGCTGCATGGCAACTTGGCTGTCACGGTTGGACGTTCTAAGCGCCGTTTGTGTGTACAAGGCTTTGACGTTGGTATTGATGACGGTCATGGGAATCTCCTAATGGGGCGAGTGGCAAGGTATTGCGATGGGTTGCTTTGTGGCAACACGTTGCCGCTTTGATTGCCGTTAGTTCAATTACTAATTAATTAGTTGGTTAAGGTAGATGCAGGCATGGCGTCCTGAACTGCTGCGGCCATGGCGTTGCGTTCTTGAATCAAAGTGGCATCGTTTGGCCACTTTTGCAGGGCAGTCTCAAGCACTTGGTGTGCTTCAGCCACGTCGAGGTTGCAAGCCAATGCACGTGCCAGCATTTGATATGTCATGGGCTGAACGCGGTCAACTTGAATGGAAACCAGGTCTTGCAAAATTTCTACAGCAAGAGGCCAGTCTTCACGGGTGATGGCCAAGAGGCCTGAAATTGCCAGAATGTCTTCACTCAATGGATATAAAGCCAAACCTGCTTCGGCCAAGGCTTGAGCAAGGTCGGGTTGGTCTTGAGCAACGAGCCATTGAATGCCCAGGCGGAAATCAACGGGGGTAAAGCGTGAAACCTCTTTGAGGTTCAAAGATTGTTCGCTGACCAAATGTTGCATGGCCTGTTGTAATTCAATGTGCATGTCTAGCTCCTTTAGTGAATGAACACCAGCAAACTGAATGAAATCAAGGCTGCTGATGCGAATACAGGGTATGGAGCAAGAGGTGTGCCAGCTTTTCCTTGCCACTTTGTGTCGAAAGCCTGACGTTAAGTGGCAGTGCGTTGCCGTTTTGGCTAAAAAAGTGGCAAAAAAAAGCCACTGGCAGTGATGCCAATGGCTTTTAGAGGGGCTTGGTGGCTAGAACCAAGCCATCCTTGGAGCGTTAGCTTACTTGAGCAAGGCCAAGACAGACTGAGCTGACTGGTTAGCTTGAGCCAACATGGCTGTAGCAGCTTGGGTAATGATCTGAGACTTAGCAAGGTTTGTAGTTTCCTTAGCGTAGTCAGTGTCCAAGATGCGGCTGCGTGAGGCAGACAAATTCATAGAAGTTGTTTCTAAGTTTGAAATTGCAGCAGTGAGACGGTTTTGATAAGCACCCATTGAAGCGCGAGTATTTGTAACCGAATCAATCGCTTTATCCAATACGGTGAGTGCACTTTGTGAACCATTAGTGGTTGATAGGTCAATTGAAGATACACCCGCACCACTTGAACTTGCAATTTGAGCAGCAGAACCCAAAATAGCCATTGTTGCCTGTGATCCACCCAAATTGATACCTGCAGAGCTGGTTGACTTAAGGGTAATAGTTCCATAAGCAGTTGAAGCAGCAGAAACTCCAGTAGCACCTGTAGTAGGAACTTCGATTCTGATATTGCGGCCGTCTGCTGCAGTTAAAGTGTAAGCACCTGCAGTACCAACTGTTGCAACCACACCAGTATCCTTTGAAACTGCGTTTATAGCAGCTGCAATCTCACTTGCTGTACCTGTAGCACCCCCGGTAGAGCCAGCAACGCCAGCTGTACCAGTAGCAGTGTAAGCAAGTGTCATTCCATTACTTGCAGTTTGCACACCTAAGTTGCCAACATCACCAGCCCCGATAACGCCTGTTCCACCAGCAGTATAGGTAAGTGTAAGTACACCTGCATTTGTCGTAATGTCAGTGAGTCCCAGGGCTTTGGCCGCAGTGCCTGCCAAAATAGCGGCTTTATTCGCTACGATAGCAGTACCAACTTGAGTAGCGGTTGCACCTGTTGCAAGACCGGAAGTAGCAACTCCAAATATTTCAACTGAGCCAGCAGCAGTTACAGTTCCTGTAAGTGTTGCGGTTTGTACCTCAGCAACTGCGGCAGTTGAGGTGCTACCAGTTACGCTTACGCCGTTTATACGCAGTGCATACGAACCACCAGCAGTTGTTGCAGTGAGTGATGCTGTTGTAGGACCAACTTCAGCGGTGACACCAGTTTGGCCCGAAACAGAATTAATAGCGTTAGCCTTTGCAAGTGCGCTACCAGTTGACTCTACAGTTGATACACCATCCGTCACTGAAGCGCCGACATTGACTCCATTAATTGTTATGCCACCATCTGTTAGGGCCGCACCGGAAGTCAAAGCTGCCCCAGTAATTTTAGGCGAAGACACCCCTAGTGCAGATGACTTTGCGCTTGAAATTGAAATGCTAATTCGATCGTTACTATCATTGCCTGCACCCACCTGAAGTGACTGTGCTGTATACGAACCATCAATTAATTTGATACCGTTAAAGGCCGTATTGTTTGCAACACGATCAATTTCAGCAACTAATTGTTGTGCTTCAGCGTTAAGAGCAGATCGGTCAGAGCTGTTGTTACTACTGTTTGAAGATTGCACTGCTAATTCACGAATACGCTGCAAGTTATCTCCAATGGCTGACAAACTTCCCTCAGCAGTTTGCGTCAATGAAATACCATCATTTGCATTACGAATTGCAGCAGAAATGCCGCGAATATTTGCGGTCATTCGTGTACTAATAGCTAGGCCAGCGGCATCATCTTTCGCATTGTTAATGCGGATACCTGTGGATAGGCGCTCCATTGATGTTGCTTGTGCAATACCAGTTTTACGCAAAGAGTTTTGAGCAGCCAATGCGCTGATGTTTGTGTTGATAGATGTTGACATGGATTTTCTCCTTCAAGGGTTTATAACGAAGTTACAAGAAATCCAATTTGAAATCTTGTTACTTGCTGATTCGGTAGTTGTTGAATGAACTTGAGTGCGTTAATTGAAATAATGCAAAGTCTTTTTGTTTTCACATCAAGCTTTAGCATTTAGTAACAGGCCTTTGACCTTCTCAATGTTGTGCGCTACACGCACTACTACTTCATTGGGAATTTGCCGAACCACTTCACCTGTCTCTGCGCTACGCACAGTGACTACAGGGCCGCCAACGGCCTCATCAATCTGGAAGCCCAGACCGCGTTTGGTGGATGCCATTTGTTGATTAAGCATGCTCACTGCTTCTTGCAGGTTCTGCCTTACTTCTGATGCATCAAACTTAATGGCCACTTGTTTGGGGGCTATAACTTTGGGTGTTTCAGGAATTTGAATGGCCGAACTGCCAGGTGCTTGTGAACTTGCAGGCGCAGGGGCACTCGGCCGCGCTGCTGCGACGCCGGCACCCCCTCTAGCAATGTTGCTGATTTCGGAAACCATAGTTATCCGTCCTTTTCTTCATAAGCATGCTGAACATGCCGAATACCACCGGTCTCCTGTGCTCAGAGAGCATCAAGAGAAGTTCAGTGGTTGGTGAATCGGCAGGTCCGCGGAAAACTTGAGGGGCAGGATTGAAACTTTTTTCGAAGTTTTTTAGTTAACTATGGGGAATCGGTCAAATTGCACACTTCTTTAGGGCATCCTAGTGGCTAGTACCTCTGGGGCCTTAAACAGAAGCCCTAAGGGTTTTCCTTATATCGATCTCGTCGTAAGGAACATAAAGAGTGGCGTTTTGTACTTCAATCAGCCCGATGCTCATTAGTCTTTGAACATCGTCATAGACATTTTTGTAGTCTCGTTCTAGCTCAATGGCCAATTGTCGAATGCTAAGGCCTTGATTGTTGGCCACATACTCTAGGAGTGCCATGCGCTTTTCTGTCAGCATGCTGTGCAGCACTTTGTAACTGGCGAACCTTAGCTTGGGTGTTGCAGCTTTACCTTTGTGTCCTTTGTCTAAGTTACTGGCCCAATTTAGCAAATGGGCTTGTTCTTGTTTAGGATTGACCACCTCTATTTCGATTCGTTTCATTTGATTTCTCCTGAGAGGTGTTCTATGTCAGATACAAAGTCAATGAGAAGCTGTTGAAGTGATTTAAAAGTGTAAGCAATCTCAACTTCTGCTTTGCCAACATGTTTGTGGTCACCCTTACCAGATTCATTGTCGTATCGCACAATAGTGACCCCTGAATTACCGCAGTACAGGCTGTACTTAAATCCGTGCTTGTGACTTGCATCTTGTCTTGCAAGTTGCCAAATTTTTCTTTGAATTAGTCGACCATCCGCAAGGATGGTTTTGCTGTCTAAGATTAAAGTGGATTTATTTGACATGATGGTATCCTATGCCATCACTCAAAGCAAGCCTTGTCATTGGCTTGCAGACTTCAAGAATATCTAATTCTTTTTAACAGCTCAATTATTTGTTGGTGTAGGTGGCCATCATGCCGTCAAAGGTGCTCTTTAAGCTGGTTTGTAGGCTCTTCGATTGGCCCACCATCGATTCCATGGCTGCAAATTGTTTGTTATAACGAGCCAAAAGCTCAGTCATTCGGGTATCTAGTTTGTCCAATTGCTTTTTGTACTCACTTATTTTGCTAGTGAGGTTGGCGCTTTGGGTGGTCAAAGGGGCCGAGGTGTCTAGCAAAGCGGTCAGTTTTTTAGCGGCTTCGCCTGCCACACCTGAGGGAGCCAAGCTAAATTTACTTTGATTTTCTTGGTTGCCTGTTATCAGGGTTACCACGTTGTCATAGTTGTTTTTGAGCGAGTTATCAAGTTTGGTTTTGTCTATAGACAACACACCTTTTTGATCGATATTGAAACCAATATCGCGCAATGCTGTTAATCCACCTGCTGGCGTAGTTGAGTTGCCGCTAATCAATTGGCGCATTTGACTGCGCACAGAACCCACAATGGAGTTGCCCACCAGCGTAGCACCATAAGTTTCGACGGTTGATTTTGGGTCTGACACCACGCCCAGCATGGTGTTGGCGTCGTTGTATGCAGTAACCAGTGCATTCAACTTGGTTGAAATTGACGATGTGTCTCTTGAGAAAACCAAGTTGGCGGGTACGTTTGCGGTGGTGGTGGCTGTCAAGTTCAGTGTGGCGCCGGCAATTGCATCGGTCACTGTATTTTTGCTCGACGTCATGTCCATGCCGTTGACATTGAAGGTGGCGTCTACGGCAGACTGCAATTTTTTGCCAAAGCTCACACCGGTTACTTCGCCGCCGCCTAATTTAAGACTGGTCAAAGAAAAGGCATTGCTTGCACCAGTAGAGCCCGTAACCATAATTCGGAAAGGCGTTGCAATGTTGCCAGTATTGACGAGCTGGGCAGATATGCCTAAGTTGGCAGAATTAATAGCGGCCACGATGCCCGCGGGAGTGCTTGCACTGGCAGCCACTGCAATGGTGTTTGAAAATTGGGTGCCAGCAGGCGTTGCAATGTCTGCTGCGTTGTTGGTTGTAGACGTCAGCGTAAGCACGCCGCTGTTGTTAACACCCGAAGAATAGCCCGTTGCAAATTTACCAGCAAACGTGCCGTAGATTGCCAGCGCATCACTGTTAATGGCGCTTGCCTCTACGCCGCCCGCAGCCACGGCAGCTACAGTGGTGGTGTCTAACTGATCAAACAGTTCACCAACTTCCGAGGCGCTTAAGGACTTGTTGGCCGTCAATGTGAGGCCGTTTACCGTAACGGTGTCGCCTTTGTTCATGGCTTTGAAGGTGACAGTCGATGTAGAGGGCGAATTGACTGTGCCCTGTGTAAACACCTTGGTAGGCGTTGGGTCAATGCTGTTTTTTAAAACTAAGCTAAAAGCTTCCCCACCGTTGACTTGCGAAAGTGGTGTGGCGAAGCCAGGCACATTGTCTGCAGAAATACTTCTTTGCTGCTGCGCCAATTGGGTCACCGATATGGTGTGGCTGCCAGCTGTAGCAGATGTCGTGGTTGTAACGCTGACTGCATTAGGTTGGCTAATTTGCGGCACTAAGGTGTTGAAAGAACTTTGGTTCTTTAAACTGGCAAATGCCGACTGCAAATCACCTAAAACAAACTTCATGGCGGCATACCCAGAAATACCACCTTCTGCCTTGGCCACTCTGGCATCTATTTCTGCTTTACGGGGTGCCTTTTCGGCTTCAACCAAACTGTTTGCCAATGAGTTTACGTCCACTCCCGAACCCGCACTCAAGGTGCTGATAATTTTGCCAGCCGCGGCTTTGGCCGAGGTGGCGGTAGCTGCAGTAGAGGTGGTTGACGAAGTGGCGGTAACCATGGTTTATTTCAACTTTATTTACTTAATATAGTTAAACAAATTCAACTGACTCACCTTGGCAAAGCTAGCCTGCGCCGCTTCCAAGCTCATCATTTGTTGGTTCATTTTGGTAATGGCGCTTGCATAGTCCAAGTCTTCAATCGAAGACAAGGTGGTTTTTAAATTGAGGGTGGTGTCTTCCAAAACAGCTGTTTGCTGATCCACCACATTCAAGTTGGTACCAATTTGGGCTTGTGCCAAGCTCACGCCTTGTGTTAGCGCATCCAGTTCACCCACGCCGCGTCGAATGTCATTGACCTTGACGTTGTTCAAGCCCAAAATTAAGTCGTCGAGTACTTGGAAAAAGCCCACTCCAGTGGCTTTACCATCGGTATCTGGGCGAGCTACGGGCACAAATGCATCGGTGCCTGTGCGGTTAATGGGAATGCTGCGCTGATCGCCCACTCGCACATTCATGCGAGTTTGGTCGCCCATGTACACCGGGCTACCATTGGCAGTTTCAACAAAGGCAGGCTGCTTCACGCGGCTGCCAGAGAACAAATAGTTGCCGCTACTGTCTTTGGTGTTGGCCAAGCTGAGTAGTTGGTCGCGCAAAGCTTGCAGTTCTGTGCCCAAGGCTTTTCTGTCTGGCACACTCAATGTGTCGTTGGCACCTTGTACGGCAATTTCTTTGGCGCGAACAAGCAAGGTACTTGCGCTGTTCAAGGTGGTGTCTTCCCCTTGAAGCCTAGCCTTTATGGTGTTCAACGAGCTTTGATAGCTGTCTTGTTTGTTCAAAATACTTTTCAAACGCTGAATGGTGGCCGCTTGGTTGGGCGCATCACTCGCGTTGATAATTTGTTTGCCTTGTGCCAGCTGCGCTTGGGTTTGCGTCAACTTGGTTTGCACATTGCTCATTTGAGCGGAGGCTCGGTCAAATAAAAGGCGGGTTGAAATTTTCATGATGGTTTAGCTTTCACGCACTTCAACGAACTTGCAGCACGCTGTCAAACAGCTGGCTGGCCACTTGCAAAATTTTGGCGGCGGCTTGGTAGGCTTGTTGGTAGCGCACCAGGTCGGCTGCTTCTTGGTCCAAGCTCACACCCGAAACCTGGTCGCGTGCGGTCAGGGCTTGGTCAAAAACCACTTGCAGCGCCGATTGGGAGATGGTGGCTTGACGGGCAATGTTGCCCATGTCATTCACGTTGTCGATGTAGGCTGCGGCGAAAGTTTTACCGCCGCCCATTACAGGCTCTGACTCTAAGTCAATCAGTGCCAACATGTTTTCGTTGTTGCCGGTGCCGTCTTTGTTGCCATCAATGACAAAAATATCGCCCGCCTTGGGTGGGTTGGACAGCGAAATTTGAATGCCCTGGTAGACAAAGGCAGGCTCAAGGTAGTTGGGGTCAAATTTGCGCGAAGCCACCACGGTGTCGGTCTTGATATCCACAATGCTGAACTGGGTGGGTGAATCAAAGCGCACTTGCAAAGGGTTGGTTCGCAACGCCTGCTTGGCATCAACGGGCTTGCCGGTATAGCCTGTAGAAATTTTGGCTTCGCCAGGGCCTGTTACAAATACCAACAAATCTTCATTGGCCGTGCCCGACAAATAAGCACCTGTTTTGAAACCCATTTTGGCCAAGTCGGCGGGAGCGCCGTTGGCAAAGCCAAGTTCAATGGGGGTATCCATACCATCTACCAATGCGCGGCTAATGCTAATTTGGCCGCCATAAGTGATGGCCTTCAAACCCAAGGCGTTGGGTGAGGCAGAGCTGTCAATGGCAATGTCTTTGCCTTCGTTGCCTGTGGTGTTGGTCAATACCAAATTGCCATCGTTGCCCAAGAAGGCTTGTACGGCAGTGGTGCTGCTTTTGCTGTTGATTGCATCGATCAAGCCTTGCACACTGGTGAGGCCAGTGGGTACCGCTTGAATCACGGTAAAGCCAGCGGCATTGCCACTCTTGAGTGACAAAGGCAAATCCAGTTTGAGTTGACTCACTGGAATACGAATTTCGTTTTTGGCGCTTGCTGTAATTCCTGAAATGCCGGCAGCTTGAATTTTGGTGGCAATGTCGGACGCTTGCAGGGTGCCGCTTGTAACGGCAATTTCTGGCAACGTCACGCCATTTAGCTTGATCAAGCCCGCTGCAATGCTGGTCAGGCCAGTTTGAATGCGATCGCTTTGCAAGGTGGCCGGCACTGCCACTTTGGCCAAAGTGCTGTGTTTGGTGGGATCTGTTTCGGTGCTATCGGCCTGAATCACAGAGCCCACGCTGGCTTTGGCGCCATAAAAAACATTGATGTCTTTGTAGCTGTTAGCGCCATTCACATTCAAGTAAGCATCGCTGTAGCTGGCGTTGGCTGCAAAGCCGTTGGCTTCAGTCAAGATCAAACTTTGGGTGGCAGCGTCTACCGCTTTGCCCGCCAACTGCCTGCCATCACGCGTGAAAATTTGCAGCTGTTGGCCAGGATCTGCTTCGCCCATCAGCACGCTGATATTCTCTAAACCATTGGGAATGGTGGCCACCGCTGCCACAGGGCGAGAGATGGTGGGCTTGACTGTGATAGCGGCTGACGAACTGGGGTTGTTGACCAAGGTCAGGGTGAGATCGGGTGGGCCGTTGGTCGGCTTGCCCACATAGGAAATGCCAGCATCGGCGCCGCCAGTGTTGTTGGGGGCTTCAATGACCCTGAACTGCGCTGCAGCAGAAACTTTGAGGGGGTCGTTCAAATTCACTTTGACGGTACCGGCTGAGCCTACCGAGTTTTTGTCAATGTTAAATAGCGCGAGGCCTGTATTGCCATAGGCATCAATGCCACTGGTATGAATGGCGTTTACTTCTTTCACAAAGTTGTTGGCCAGGGTGTCCAATGAGCTGCGGCTGCTGCCCAGAACTTGTTCCCTGAAGCTCATGATGCCCGAGAGCTTGCCGCCACTAATGCCTGAAAGCGTGGTGGAAGCACCGTAAGGGTCTAAAACCAAGCTGACTTTTTCGGGCGCAGCTGAATTGAAGTTAGTACCCAGCATGAAATAATTCACACCATCCACCACCACATCGCGTGTGAGGGAGGGGCCTAAACTCACAGTCACTGCGCCGTTTTCTGCAAAGCCTGTTTTGATTTGAGCATAGCCAGACAAATCTTTGAGCAACACATCGCGTTGATCCAGCAAGTCGGCGGGCTGTAATTCGGCAGTCTTCTGCTTGGTCATTTGCGTATTGACCGCAGCCAGCTGCTTGAAAATGGTGTTCATCGAATTGACATAGCTTTTCACGGCTTCGTCGGTTTCGTCTTGAACCAAATCGAGTTGGCCCGACAGCTCGCCAAAGCGGGCCGCCAAATTTTCGGAATCGCGCAAGAAGCTGCCGCGCATCACGGTGGAGGCAGGGTCGGACGATAAATCGCGCGCCGCATTGAAAAACTGATCGAGCGCACCACTCAAGCCCATGGAGGTGCTGCCCATGATGTCTATCACGCGGTTGGCGTAGTTCACCATCGGCTCTTGGCTGGTGAGCTGGCTGTTACTGTTGCGCAAATTGCTTTCGGCAAAGGTGTCGTACTGGCGTTTGACGCTGTCTACCGTCACACCGGTTCCCAAGAACACCGTGCCCACCTTGGCCACCGGGTTGGCGGCCATGACCACTTGTTGGCGTGAATAGCCTTCGGTCGATACGTTGGCAATATTGTTAGACACTGTGCCCAGCGCACGTTGGTACGACTGGACCGCATTGGAGGCAACACTGACTAAATCGCTCATTGACCACCTCCGTTACTCATAGGCTTGGGTGGTAAATTGAGTGGCAGAATTTGAGACTTGGGTAGAGCAATGCCGCCTGGTTTCTCATTGAGCTTGTCGAGTGAGATGCCCATTGTTTTCGGATTCAATGCCATGCCTTTGGCAGCGGCATTGAAAGCGGCAGGATCTTGCCGCTGTTTCAAAATATCGGCTGTGGTGGCAAGGTTGGCTTGATTTTGCTCAAGGCTTTTCACCAGCATGTCGGCCAAACCCAGTGAATTCTTTTTGGCCAGTTGCACCGACACCTCTTTGTCGAACATGCCCTCAAAGGTTTCCATGGTGCTCGACTCAGACAATTCGCTTTTTACAATCGATTCGCGCATCGACTTCATCATCATCTGCAGGAACAGAGCCTCAAATTGCTGCGCTGTTTGCTTGATGGCACTCTTGGCATCCTGACGTGCTTGTCCCTTCAATTGACCCAGACCGTCAAAGTCTAGGTAAGAGCTGGGAGAAGGCGTGTTGATGGCGTCCATGATTTTTTGTTTGAGATGCTGATGTCAGTCTTTGATTCAACGGAATATTTGAAAGTTAATCAGCAAATCTTGTGCCAGCTTGTAGGTCGATGCATTGCCGCTGTGTGCTTAGATCACAATCAACTCTGCACGCAAACTGCCCGAGCTTTTGAGGGCTTCCAGAATGGCAATCAGGGAAGAGGGTGATGCGCCCACTTGGTTCACAGCATCCACAATTTGACGCAGGTCAACACCGGGCTGAAACAAGAACATGGGCTTGTTGGGTTCACTCACCGATACTTCGGCGTTTTGCACGGCAGCCGTTTGGCCCTGGCTGAATGCGCCAGGCTGAGAAATTTCATTGGTGGCTGCAATCGACACACTGATGGTGCCATGCGTGACCGCCGCCGCCGTCACTCGCACATTGCGGCTGATCACCACCGTACCTGTTTTGGCATTGATCACCACGCGGGCCGTGGGCTCGCCTGGCATGACATCGATGTTTTCAACCATGCTCATAAAGGCCACACGTTGTGTCAAATCTACGGGGGCTTGCAATGTAATGGACACGCCATCGAGGGCACGCGCTACGTCGTTGCCAAATCGGCTGTTGATGGCATTCACAATGGCGTTGGTGGTGGTGAAGTCGCTTTCACGTACGTTTAAAACAATGCGATCGGCTTTATCAAATGGGTTGTCCACAATGCGCTCTACAGTCGCGCCAGAGGGGATGCGCGCAGAAGTGGGCACACCAATAGCAACCTTGGAGCCGGCAGCTTGCGCATCAATGCCAGTGGCCGTGAGTGAACCTTGGGCCAAGGCATAGATTTCGCCATCAACGCCGCGCAAACTGCTGAGGAGCAAGGTGCCACCACGCAAATTGCTGGCCCTGCCAATGGCTGACACACTGACGTCAATTTTTTGACCTGGCTTTGCAAACCCAGGCAACTCGGCGGTAACCATCACAGCCGCTACGTTGCGGATGTCGACTTTGCCGGCGCTGGCCACGGTTTCAAAGTCAGACAAGGGGCCTTCCAAGCGAACCCCCAAGCGGTTGAGCAATGTCTTCATGCTTTGCGCCGTAAATGCCACGTCTGAGCCATCACCAGTGCCCTGCAAGCCCACCACCAAACCATAGCCAATGAGCTGGTTGGTTCGCATGGCAGCCACTGTGGTGAGATCTTTGATTCGATCAGCCATGGCATTGGTGCAGCTCAGACCAAGCAACAGAGCCAAAACGGACCAAGACTTAAAGATTTTGTTCATGATGAGATGCTTTGTGAGTTGACTCAGTGCCTTGAAATTTCAATCAAGCAGATACAAGGGGCTTAGAAGGGCCAAAGTTTGAGAAGGGCACTGGTGCCCCAGCCTGCGCGCGTAGCATTGGCCAGGTCGCCAGAGCCGCGATATGCAATTTGTGCGTTGGCCAAACGACGCGATTGAACCGTGTTGTTGGGCGACACATCTTCGGGCCGAATGATGCCGGCCACTTGAATCACTTCGGAACCTTCAGTGAGGGCCAGTTGTTTTTCGCCACGCAAAACCAAATTGCCATTGGCCATCACCTCAACCACCGCAACAGCCACCGAGCCATTCAAGCTGGCCGTTTGATCGGCTGTGCCTGTGCCTTTGTTGCTGATGTCGGTTTTCGAAAAGTCGGTGCCCTTCATGACGCCGCCCAGCTTGTTGCCAAGCACAGCCAAACCTGGTGCGAGCATGTCGTTGGTTGAATTGCGAGTGACGGAGCCCACTTGGCTGCGAGCAGCTTGGGTTGATTCATTGAGCAACACGGTAATGATGTCGCCCACTTGGAAATTGCGCCCTCTGCCAAACCAACTTTCACTTTGGCGGCCCACATAAATAGCACCTGTGGCAATGGGCGCTTGAACTTGTTGAATGGGATAAACAGGCTCAAACTGAGGAGAGTGCGTCATGGCTTTTGGCGGTATGACGTTGCAAGCAGTTAAGGAGCCAGCCAATAAAACCAAAGCCGTAGTTTTGATGAATTTCATGATGCTTCGCTTTAGAGGTTGTTGTTAATGAACTTCAGCATGCCGTCAACTGCTGAGATGGCTTTGGAGTTAATTTCGTAAGCGCGCTGGGTTTCAATCATGTTGACCATTTCTTCCACCACGTTCACATTGGATGCTTCTAAAGTGCCTTGCATCAAATTGCCAGCGCCTGTCACGCCTGGTTGCAAAACTTGAGCCGGGCCTGAAGCGGGAGTTTCTTTGAGCAGGTTTTGACCTCTGGCTTCGAGGCCACTTGGATTCACAAAACGGGCCAACTGAATTTGTCCAATGACCTGTGAGCCACCTGCTGCCAATTCAATCGACACTGTGCCGTCACGACCAAAAGTTACTGATGAAGCCGTGTTGGGAATGGTGATGGCTGGCTGCAACAATGCACCCGAGGCGGTCACAATTTGCCCAGTGTTAGAGCGTTTGAAATTTCCATCGCGTGTATAGGCAATGGTGCCGTCGGGTTGGGCAATTTGGAAAAAACCTTCACCAGTAATGGCCAAATCCAATGGATTTTGGGTGTTCACCATATTGCCTTGCGCGTGCTGCTTTTCAGTGGCCACAATGCGCACACCGGTACCCAGCATCAGGCCAGTTGGCGCTTGCGTATTGGCACCCGTTTGACCGCCCGCTTGGCGAATGTTTTGATACAGCAAATCTTCAAACACAGCGCGATCGCGCTTGAAGCCTGTCGTGTTGACGTTGGCCAAGTTATTGGAAATGACGTTCATGCGCGTTTGCTGCGCATCTAAGCCTGTTTTGGCGACCCACATACTTGCGTCCATGGCGAGCTCCTTTTAATTGTTCAGTTGTTCGTTAAAAAAATGAAGACCATTAACCCGAGGCACGCATCATGGTGCCGCCCGATTCGTCAACGTCTTTGTTTTGTTTGATCACGTTCACTTGCATTTCAAATGAGCGGCTTTGGTCCATGAGTTTCACCATGACTTCCATGGCATTCACGTTGGAACCTTCTAATGTTTCGGGCGTGAGAGTAGCCAATTTGCCGGTCACAGGAATGTCTTCACCCCTGGGCTTACCTACAACTTTGTAAAGACCGTCTTCACGGCGCTCCAAGCCCACTTGGCTGGCATCGCGCAACAATATTCTGTCAATCAGTACGGGTGCTGCAACACCTACTTGCGCAGGATTGGTTGCATAAATAGAGCCGTCTTTGCTGATCTTCACGAAGAATCCTGGCGGAATGGTGATGGGGCCGCCGGCTTGACCGCGCACCAAGGCGCCTGTGCCCATTTCTAGTACACCCGAGCCGTTGAGTTTCAAATCACCACGGCGCGTGAAGGCCAGTTCGCCGTTGGTTGCTGTGACGCCCATCACCGTTTGTTCATCCATGGCCACATCCAAATCGCGACCTGTTTTCACAATCACGCCGGGCTTCATGTTGATGTTGTCGCTGGCAAAGGCTTGGGGTTGCAAACGCGATTCAAAGCCTGCGCCTTGAACTTTCATGGTCAACATGGCTGACTCAAAGCTGCGCTTGAAACCTGGCGTTGCCACGTTGGCCAATTCGTTGGTCGTCATCTGGCGAGCAGTTCGCATCTCGTTGATGGCGGCAGCGGCGTTAAAGGCTAAACGATCCATGGTGAAGTCCTGTTTGAGGCTTAGGGGCTTAGTGGCTTAGAACTTGAGCGGTTTAAGAGCGCAAGTTAATGATGGCCGACGTCATGGTGCTCGACGTCTCAATGGCTTTGGCATTGGCCTGGAAGTTACGTTGAGCGGTAATCAGGTCGACCAATTCTTGAGTCAAGTCCACGTTGGCTCGTTCTGTGGCACCAGCACGCAAGGTACCGAAACCAGCAGAACCTGGCGTACCCAAAATTGGCCTACCGGAAGCTGCAGAAGCCAAGAAGCTGGAGTCACCAATCTGACGCAAACCCACTGGGCTTGAGAAGTTGGCCAGCAAAATTTTGGCCAATGATTTTTGGGAACCGTTGGAGAAAGATGCGCTCACCAAGCCGTCGTTGCCAATGGTCACGCCCACTAGGTCACCCTCTGGGGCGCCATCTTGAGACTGTGAAAGCACCGCAAACGCTGATGAAAATTGTGTAGAGGCTGAATAATCGATGTTAATTCTCAAAGCACCTTTACCACCTGCCAAGTAAACAGTTTCCAACTGAGTACCTTCGATGGGTGACACCAAGTTTCCGCCGGTGTCAAAGGTCAGCTCGCCTTTGTCCAAGTAAACAGGCGACCATGCTGGCAAGCCCACATAGCCATCAGTGCTGGTGGTTTCGTTGCCTTGTGCATCGATGTACTTAGGCTGCGGTGTGCCATTGACCACGTCAACGCGCTGTGTGGGCAGAATCCATGTAGACGTTTCGCCACGGCCTGCTTCAACTGTAGACAAACCCCAAACAGGCTCGCCTGAAATTTTGATGAAAGAATCAGCACCCGATGTACCGCTGGTAAATTTAAAAGCCCTTTTGGTGTTGTCGAATTCAACCTTCACACCACTGATTTCTTTGGGCGTGAGACCGTCGGTTCGCACTTCTTTCATGTTGTTGATTTCATTTTCCAAAGCTTGCGTGAACTCAGCCAAAGAGTATTCACGAACAGGCAGGGTGACCGTTGACTTGATGCCATCTACGGTCACAATGAACTTGTTGTTGGTAGCGTCTACACTGAAATTGGTGGCTGTATTCACAGTGGGTGTAATACCAAAAGTGATTGCAGGTTTAGAAGGAATACCACGTGTTGCAACTGCCTCTGGCGCAACTGCTTGAGATTTAAGGCCCATGGCCGTGGCTGCAGCAGTGCTCACTGCTGAAAGTGCAACGCTAGAGGTGTCGCCGGTGGTGCCAGACTCTATAAAGAACTGTTTGTTCACCGCATCAAAGCCCACCTTCATGCCATAACGTTCATTGCTTGCTGGCTTGGTGACGGTGGTTGTGATCGTGCCAGGCGATGTCAGTGTGCCTGCGGTGGTGACCACTGTGGTTGTGACGCTACCGACGGTGCTTGTCACTGAACTCGCCTCTGTTGCACCTGTGGCTGTTACGGATGTCGATGTGGTGGTAGTGCCTCGAGAAGTTCCAAACTTGCTGATCAATTGGTTGGTTGCTTCTTGGGCAATGAGGTCGCCTGTGATGCGTGTTGTGGCTGGCAATGCTGCCAACTTAGCCAAACTCACTGTGACGGGAGATCCGCTGTTGTCAACATCCACTGTGAATGCGTTGTCGGTTAAAAGACCCGCCAGTTTGGCGTCGCCTTTAGGCAAACCTGCCACCCAGTCGTAGCTGCTGGCGCCGGTTTCTGGCACGATATTGCCAGTGGCAGTGGCTGCGATAGATATCTTCTTGTTAGTCAATTCATCCAAAGAAAACAATTGTGTTTTGGCCGTGGTCAATTCGTCCTTTACTTCGCTGTAAGGCTTGGTTTGACCGTATTGGTTCACATAGATTCTTTCGTTATTGGCATCGGTGGCTTGCACCAATGACGCTGCCACTTGGTCTTCACCCACAAATACGTTGGTTTGCCATTTGTTGAATGGTACGTTTTGGTTGGCGTTCGATGTTTTGGTGTAATAAATGGTGGCCAAATAACCGTTACCCCCGTTGTCGTACACCGTGAAGGCGGTTGACTTGTTGTACGTGGCAGGGTTGGAGCGATTGAAAGGCTCGGTAATCACTTCCGCATCGGCTGGGAAGTTCAAGCCCAAAGACACCAAAGAAGTTTGTTTGGCATCGCCCGATGTTTTTTGTGGAATGGTGAGCACCACGCGTTCGTTGATGTTCGCAGAACCTGTCGAGTCAACTGTCGCTGCCATCAAACGCTGGCCTGAAGAGTTCACCACGTTAAATTGCTCGTTCAACAAGAACGAACCGTTACGAGTAAACAACTCTTGCAAACCATCGGCTGAGCGCATGGGGAAGAAACCGTCACCAGTCACGGCCAGGTCAAGTGCGTTGGACGAGAAAGAAATGTTACCTTGGGAGAACTCCTGCGACACTTGTTTCAGAGACACGCCCTGACCCACTGTGGAAGAAGCTTTTTGCAAAGGTGAGGTTGCAAAAATGTCACCGAAGTCAGCGCGTGAACGCTTGAAGCCGGTGGTGCCCACGTTGGAGATGTTGTTGCTGGTTACGCCCAACATGGCGGTGGCAGCATTCAATCCGGTCAGCGAGGTATAGAAAGACATGGTGGTTAACTCCTAGGGTTGAGTTGGGTCTTGATAAATTGATTTAGAAATACTTAGGTGCCGATGCGTTGCACGTCAGTGAGCTTCACTGACTTGCCGCCGGTCACTTCCAACAAAATGGTTTTGTCGGCTTGTTGGTTCACACCAGTGACGGTAGACAACACATTGACCACTGGGTTGCTGGTCTTGCCTTGGCTAATGACAGTGGCTCTGAAGGTGTAGACACCATCGGGTACTTTGCTGCCAGCATCGCTGGTGCCGTCCCACGCAAAAGGCATGTCGCCAATGTTTTGTGCACCCAAGGTATTGCTGGTGACCAATTGGCCTTTGTCGTTGAACACTTCGAGCTTCACGCCTTCTGCGCCAGTTGGCAAATTGATAAAACCTTGAGCGGGTTTGCCGCCCTGCGTAATAATGGCGGGAGCACCTGGCACAGCAACAGTTTTGCCAATCATGCTGGTGCTGCTCATCATGCGTTCGCCGGACATGCTGTCGACATAGGACTTCAGGGTGTCCGACATGGTGGTGGTGGCTTCAAGCTGCGAGAACTGCGCAAGCTGCGCCACGAAGGCTTCATTCTTTACAGGGTCTAAGGGGTCTTGGCATTTCAGCTGTGTGGTGAAAAGGGTCAAGAAATCTTTTTGACCCATGCCGCCGGTGGTGCCAGCTTTGGTCATCAAAGCTTCGTTGGCCGCTTGTGAAGTCGTTTTGAGACCGGCAGGCGCGTTGATTGTTTTGCTTGAATTGACGGCGTTGGCCGCTGCATTCAATCCGGTGTTGTTGGCTGATAAAAACATGATGGAAGTTTCCTGATCGTTGATTTGTGTTTTTTACAAATCAAGTTTTGATGATGTCGATGGTGCGCATCAACATCTGACGCGTGGTGTTCACTACTTCGACGTTGTTTTGATAGGAGCGAGAAGCCGCCATCATTTCCACCATCTCGGTCATCTCGTTTACATTGGCCAAGTAGACATAGCCGTCTTTGTCGGCCATGGGGTTGTTGGGCTCTGACATTTTGCGAATGGGAGATGGATCGTCCGTGATCTTTTCAATCCGAACACCACCCGCAAAACCTTGCTCGTGAGGCTTTTGTTGTTGTTCCAAAATGGTTTTGAACACGGTGCGTTTGGCTCGAAATGCTTCGTTTTCTTTGCCTGTGACGGTGCCCGAGTTGGCCAAGTTAGAAGCCGTGGTGTTCATGCGGGTGGTCTGCGCATTGAGCGCAGAACCCGCGATATTGAAAATACGATCAAGTGCCATGTTGATTAATCTCCACGCAACGCACGGCGAATGCCACTCACGCGGCTTTCAAGGATGTTCAATGTGGCTTGGTAGTCGGCAGCCACTTGACCAAACTTGGCTTGCTCGACGTTCATCTCAACGGTATTGCCGTCGAAAGATGCATTGAATGGAATGCGAAACTTTTCGCCGCCAGGATCCTCTTCCATGGGCATGGGCATGTGCAGATTGCTGGTGGTGTTTAAGGCAGATTCTTTGGTTTGCTTTAAAACTGACTTGAAGTCGATGTCTTTGGCTTTGAAGTGGGGTGTGTCGGCATTGGCAATGTTGCGCGCAAGGATTTCCATGCGCTTGCTGCGCAATCCCAGAGCCTGTGCGTGAACGCCCAATGCTTTGTCAATCATCTCCATGATGTGCTCTCCTTCACGAAACTTTCAATGCCGGATATCCGACAGCCCAAAGAATTAAAGTTCTTTGCAAAGTGTTCGATTGCAAGAGCCGTGCCATGCTTTTCTTGCCGTTTGTCGATGGATTTTTGACGGGTGCTTAGGCCGCTTTGAGAGGGGAAATGCGGGTTTGCGAGTACCCAGCGATTCAGACCTCGAGCGCAGAGAAAAGCGGCAAACCCTTGCCGCTTTGAAGAAAAAAGCTATGTGAGTTGAAGCAGGGCGAAGCCTAGTTGGCTTAGCGCAACCAAGTTTTTGGGGCTTCTAATGCGTCGTAGTCAGCCGCTTTTTGAACTTGCAGTCTAATTCGCGCAGTTGAATTGGGATGCGAATCTGATGCAGGGTTCAAGGCTGAACTCAACGCTGGGTTCAGCGCTGAATTCACGGCGTTGTTGGCCGATGGGGCCGCCGAAGTGTTGACAGTAGAACTGACAGGCACACTGTTGGTATTGCTTCGGAAATTTTTAAGTCCTAAACGATCTGCGGCGTTCTGCATCAAGCCTTGCGTGATAGAGGCGCGAGTCATGGGTGCTTGAGGGTCGCGGCCTTCATACAAGTATTTGGCTTGTTTGCCTGGGATCCCTAAGGGCTCTTCAGGGCGTTTCTCGCCTCGGGCAGCCGGTTGCAGCACTGCCAAATAAAGTTCGTCCAAAGGCACAGCGCCTTCTTTCTTCAGACCCACTTTGTCAAAGTAGGTGTCTACCAAATGCAATTGTTGATAAACGCTCAGGCCCAAAATGGATTTGGGTGATTGGCCAAAGCCCACTTCAGCCGCACCGCGCGCTGGGCCATCGCAAAACTGAATGATGCCGTGGCAGCGCGTATTGGTGGCCTGCGGGTTCATGCCGTCGCTTTCCATTAGAGTCAGCCGGGCAAAATCGTCAGGCGAAAAGTTGTGCTTGTTTGCCACTTGCAAAACTTTGTTGTAAACATCTTGCTTTTCCACCTTGGGAATAAAGCCTCTGCTCACAGCTCTATCGAGGGTTTGGCTGAGCACTGGGTGGGCCACAGCGTTGATGAAGTTGCCTTTTGGCAGAGAGGGTACAGTTCTGTTGGCAGTGATGGTAAGGGTTTCAAGTTTGTTCTGGGCTATGGCTGGCGTGGCTTTGGGGCTTGTTTGTGCCAGGTTCTGTGCAGTGTTTAGTGCCGTGTTTTGCGGCTGAGTTTGTCCCGCCTGCCATTGGCTCAACATCTTTTGCAATAGAACTTTTTGGCCCGGGAAAATGGCATTGGGGTTTTGAATGCCGCTGTCAGTTGCTAAATTTTGCGCCCATCTAAATTCTTCTGAGGGTGTGAGCTTGACGCCTTGCAATTGGGCTTGCTCTTTCACAATGCTGGTGAGGGTGTCACCCGCTTGAATGACCTTGACATTGGCCGGCTGCACTTGCTCCAAAGCTTTGGCAAATCCAGGCCGCGCAGATACCGCCGGACCATTGGACGTGTTGTTGGCAAGGTTATTAGGTAAATTGGCTTCAATTCTCATGATGATGTGGCATCTTTATTGCATGAACTCCGGTATGTTCAAACCAAGTGTCAAAACATCTACACCTGCTCAAGCACTGATGCAAATCCTGTGCCTGACGGTTTTTTGGCTGTGTGTAAGCTTTATGCTTCATTCAGCCAATGCATCTGCCAATACAACAGCCAATACATTAGCCAACACATCGGCCCCTGCGAAATCCAACCCAGCTGCCGATGCGATGGGCCTACAAGTGCGTCAGTGGATGTCTCAAACCCATGGCGTCAATACCAAAGATGTGATCATTGCGCCTTTGGACGATAGATTAAAAGTTCAAGGCTGTCAAAAACTTTTGAACGTTGATCACCCCTTTGCCTCGAAAGAAACGGTACGTGTTCGTTGTTCCGAGCCTGTTTGGCAACTCTATTTGCAAGTCACGATGCCCACTGCGCGAGCCAATACCCCGGTGGCAGGCACGCCCGCGGGTGTTCCAAATGCAGGGGGAACGCCAAGCTCAGCCGCTCCGCAAAATGTGGCCAGTGCGCCCAAAACCCTGGTGGTTGCCCGACGCTTGTTGCAAAGAGGCATCATTGTGCAGCCCGATATGTTGGAAGAAGTTCAAGCTTCCCCTGGAAATGCCGATACTCAGTTACTGAATACAGTAAAGGATGCGCATCACGCCGAAATCACCAGAGATATTCCTGCAGGACAAGCTCTGAGGGTGTCAGATATTCGCCGTGCCGTGCTAGTCAAGCAGGGCCAAACGGTGATGTTGTCGATTGGGAATAAGTCAGATTTTGAGATTTCCATTCGAATGGAAGCCATGCAGGATGGTCGACTTGGCGATCAAGTGAAGTTGAGAAACCCTGAGTCGGGCCGCCAAGTTTCGGGCATCGTGACTGGGCCGAATGCGGCAAAGGGGCTTTGAAATGCAAAAAAGCATTTTTTTTGCACTTTTAAGCCAATATTTTCAAAAAATGATTCAAGTTCTAGAATCTACTGCCGATACTGAGCATGTCCAACCCCCTTTTTCGGGTTGATGTGAGAAGAAATTAGAAAGTGAGTTAGGTATGACCGATGCAATTTCAAACTATGGACAGCGCGCCCAGTCGGACGCGTCGTTGCGCAGCGCATTGGACAAAGCCAACCGCAAAAGCAGCTCAAAAGACAGTGTGGCCCTCGATTCGTCAGCGCCTGCTGCTTCAACTGCCAAAGCGCCAGGTGCCGATGAGTTGCGTTTGAGCAATGTGGCCGCACGCGCCATGGCCGAGCCCGACTTTGATCGCGCCAAGGTGGAGTCCATTAAGCAAGCAATTCAAGATGGTCAATATCCATTGAACCCTCGCAAAATTGCTGAAAGCTTCCATGCCATTGAGCAAATGATTCGTGAGTGAGCGTGCACTTTTCGTATCCGACCAGCTGATCCAGCTGTTGGCTTTGGAGTTTGAAGCTCTTAAAAGCCAAGATCTGGATCGGTTTGAATCTTTGCAAGATGGCAAAAACGATCTTTTGACTGAGCTCTCGGCACTTTGCCCCTCCCCAGAAGACCTCCAAAATCTCCCCGAGTGGGATGCTTTGCGTGAATCGCTCATTCAATGCCGCGATATGCACAGACGCAACGCCGTTCTCATCGAGCGCAAACTAGACACCATCCGCGGTGCCTTGCACAGTTTGCGAGCGGGTGAATCTGGCAGCCCCGTTGAAGTCTACGACCGCTTAGGCCAAGTGGCCCGCTTCAGTCGCGGCAGGGGATACCAAGAGGTTTGAGCTTTAGCCGTTCACTGGCTCAACAGGTGGCGGGCTGGGGTTCATTGATTCCAGAGGATCGATGTCATTCTGAGAATTGGCATTTGCCTTTTCATCGCCAGGGCGCATGCCTTTGAGCCAATACACCCAAGACAAGACAACCGCCACAGCCGTGTAAAGCTCTTGTGGAATTTCTTCATCGACTTCCAATCGGCTGAGCAATGCCAGAAGCTGGGGGTCTTCCGAAATGAACACGCCTTGTTGGCGTGCTTCTTCAATCATGCGCAATGCCAAATCGTCGTCGCCCTTGGCAGTGACCACGGGCACGGGGTTCTTGCCATAGGCAAGCGCAACGGCTTGACGCATGTAGCGGCTCATGCTGACACATCCACCACCAGGCCTCGGCCCGAGGGCGTCCAGTCGCTAGCTTCTGGCGGCCGCGCGCCGTGCACAACGTTGAAAGCGCGCATGTTGAGGCCTGCAGCGCGCAACTCATCGCCCAGCAAGTAAGAGCGAGATCGGGCCTGCGTCACCACAGACTCGTTCTCAGCCCACATGGTGAGCTCAAGTTGTTGGGCATTCATGAGTTGGGTCTTCAACCAAACTGGTCCCAAGTCTGCTGTTTTGGAATGCACATTGATGGTCAGCACCGCCTGTTCTCCATCTTGGCGCGGGCCGCGTCGAACGGTGAGTTCAATGGGGTTGGCATCGACAAAGGGCAGCGTCATGCTGAACAAAACTTCTTGTTGGGCCTGCGCTTGAACAGCTTGCACTTGGCGAGCTTCAATGTCGTCTACTGCCCGGGTGAGTTTTTCAATGAGGCCTGTATCTGGCTCTTCATCGTTGCGCGCCACACTCAATTCAGCAATGAGTTTGCGCATCAATTGCTTCACATCTTGAGGTGGCTGCATACCTCTGGCTAACCATACCTCGGCACCCATGGCAGCCATCATGGCCTGTTGCAAATTGCCAGGTGTGAGCTGAGACATGGACAATTGCATGCCTCGCCATTGCGCTTGCAAGTCGGGCCGTTGGACTTGGTTTAACAACTCATCCAAAGTGCCCGGCTGAAAAAGCTGCGGCAGCACCGAATTGACATTGGGTCTGTAAAGCAAGCTTGCGATGCGCGACACAATGGGGGGCGCGCTGATGGGCACCAGGTTGCCACCTTGCGCGCGCAACCAAATGGATTCGCCCACTTGTGTGGCCAACAGGCCGGGTGCGTGCAATGCTTTGCCTTGCAGCATGAGCATCGGTTGGTCTTGCTGTAGCCTGACGGAAGCCTGAACCACTTGCCCGTCTTTTAACCCCAACTCTGCGGCGGTGCTGGCCTGCAAAGGCAGCAATTTGCCTTCCAGATAGATGGTGGGGATTCGGCCGGGCGCAGCAAGTGCGTCGGCCACCGAAATCATGGGAAGCGGACCCAAGGCTTGCGAACGGCAGCGTCGCGAGCTGAAGGGCCGGGGTCTGAATTTTTAGCAGTATGAGCTGCTGCAAAGGGCGTCAAAACCGTAACGGCAATGTGGCCATGATCGGGCACAGCCAGCGTGGTACCTGCTTTGACACGCTGTTGAGGATTGCCTGAAATGATTTTGGGATTGGCATCTTGCAAGGCCTTGCGCAACACGCTGCTGGCAATGGGGCTGTTGGGATAAAACTTTTGCACCAGTTTGTCGACAGCCGTACTTTGATCGAGTGTGACCTGAACAACAGCCACTGGTTCTGAAGGTTCAGCTGGGTTGTCGGCTGCGCGAACGTGAGTGGCTGCAACACATGACAAGGCACCCACCAGCAGCCAAGAGGAGGCTGTTGTGCTGTTCCAAAATGCAGGATGTGAGGAAGTGTTCATGTCAAACTCAATTCAATCATTAGGGTTTCAAAGTGGCTTTTTCGGCAGGCCATGCGCGCCAATTTGTTTGAACAATTTGCGCGGGGCCAGCCACAACCGTGAGTTTGGCACCGTGAGGTGTGACGGACTGCACCGTGGCCAGCAAAGTTTGGGGTGCGCCTTCACGGCTCATGAGCTCGGCAGGAAATTGTGCGGGATTGGCGATGAGCCACTCATCGCCTTTGCGAACACCCGACATAGACCCTGCATTGATTTCAACTTGCTGACCGCTGACGGATGTGACCACCGGATTCAGGGCTTGGCAGTTGAGCCAGTCGTGTGATGTGTTGCGCCAAGCTTGAAGTTGTTCTTGAATTTTTGAGACACTGGCCGCTGTCAATTTGGGCGGCGCCCATGATGAGCGCTCAAGCTCCAATTGGAGGGTGGCTTCTTGGTCAAGCTGAGCAGGCTTACCGTCAGTGCTCACCAATTGAAACTCAAGTTTCATCAGGAAGTTTGGATTGGACGCGCCCATGTGAGCCTCTACAGCGGTGGGCGGCAAAGACTCTGTTTGCACCTTCAACATGGCGTGCCATGGCAGTGTTGTTGGCCTGTTACCAACCAGAGCTCGCTCATAGTTCGTCATGCTGTTGGCCATGGAGGCAGCGGTCAAATTGTTGACAGCACGCCAAGCATTAGGCTTGCCATTTTGGGCAATCGCTTGAACCCATTGCGCCTGAATTTGGGGCACCAATGCCTGCAATAAAAATTGTGGGGCAAGAGGTTCGATTTCAACTTCTAGGCCAATGACGTGGTTCATGCGCGCGCCCACTTGAGGGGTGCAGGCGGCTACAGCTGGCACCAATGCTTCGTCAGACATTGAGTTTTGTATGGGAGCCAAAACCTTGCTTACCATGGATCGCAACTTTTGCGCCGCAGCTTGTAAACCATTTTCATGGCTGTCTGATGCATCTGGCTTAGGCCCTTTGGCCTCAGGCTCTGGGTTGCTGGGATATTGCAATGTGGCTTTGGCTTGGCCGTTTTCATCGCGCTCAAATCTCAGTACTTTGACGCCGCGAACTTCGATGGCATTTTTAAAAGTGCTGTTTTCACGCAAGCTACCCTGTGAGTCAACCCAACTGGTGGAGGAAACGCGGGTGGGGCTTTGCAATGAGGCCTCGACCAGGCTTTGACGAATGGCATCGAGCCTCTCTTGGGGTGTGAGAGGCGCTTGAGGTGCAACCGAGCCAATTGGCAACTTTTTGCTTGCCGCCGGTGCTGTGCTTTGGGCCGAAACCTGCACGCTCATGCCAGCGCTCAACGCGAGGCACAAGGCGTTGATGTGAAGGAGTTTGTGACCCAAGCGCATGATCAGCGACCTTTGGAAACCATCTGACCCATGAACAAAATGCGCAAATCTTGCACCACATCTTTGTCGAGCGACAAAGTGGTTTCGTAAGTGTCATCACCCACGGGGGTGATGCTGACCAAACGAGCGCCATAAATCACACCTTCTACTTTGGTGCGAAAGGTATCGTTGGTCACCACCATGTCGGCCACGGTTGTGCTGGAATCCAGTTGCTGACCATAGACCTGCTCGGTCAAGTTGCGGTAGGCATCGAGTTTGGAGGCCCGAATGGCCATCAAACGTTGCTGCGCTGGGTTTCTGTGGTTTTGCACAGCAACCACTGCATAGCCTGTGGCGGTGATGGTTTCCCGTTTTTCAATCAACGGTGAAACCATGGCGGTCTGGTCTTTGGTGTTGGGCGACAACATTGCCAAATCCACAGATTTACAGCCAGTTAGAGCCACCAAGCCAAATGCCAAGCAGAGTGAGGTCATGCGTTTCATGTTCAGTTCCTTGTTAGAAGGGAGGACTTGAAGTCCTTCACCCTCTGATTCGGCTTCAACTGGCGAAGCTTGAGACTTTGCGAAGCCGCTTGTTGCGAAAAGGCGAAGCACCTTGACGGTTTTCCGACATTTAAGACATTTTTAACCAAAATTGCAATACAGTGCTGTCTGGAGACATTTCATGACCATTGCAACCATAGTCCATGGCTAAAAAGAGCCCTTCAAAAGCTTTTATTGGCGCCAGTGCTGGCGCTGAGGCCATTCGTCATTTGATTGAACGCGTGGCTTCATCTAGCGCCACGGTTCTAATTACCGGTGAAAGTGGCACGGGCAAAGAGTTGGTGGCCAGGGCTTTGCACGATCAATCCGACCGGAGTGGCGGAAATTTTGTCCCCATCAATTGTGCTGCCATCCCCAAAGATTTGCTGGAAAGTGAATTGTTTGGCCACCGTAAGGGTGCTTTTACAGGGGCGATGGCCGATCGCATTGGTAGGTTTGAGTTGGCTCACGGCGGCACCATTTTCTTGGACGAAATTGGAGATTTGTCTTTGGACATGCAGGTCAAACTGCTGCGTGTGTTGCAAGAGCGAACGGTTGATCCTGTGGGTGGCTTGAAATCGGTGGAGGTGGATGTGCGTGTGGTGGCCGCCACGCACCGAGATTTGGAGGCGGAAATTGAGGCAGGTCGATTCAGAGAAGACTTGTATTACCGTCTCAATGTGCTCCCTTTGAACACGCCCGCATTGCGCCAAAGAACACAAGATGTACCTGCCTTGCTGGCCCACTTTGCCGAGCATTTTGCGGTCAAAGGTCAGACGCCTATTTCGTTCACGGCAGACTTTATAGAAGCATTGAAAGATTATGCGTGGCCTGGCAATGTGCGGGAATTGTCCAACTTGGTCGATCGCTTTAACACCCTGTTCAGCGGCCAACTTTTGAGTTTGGCAACGGTGCCCTCTTCCTTGTTGCCCAAGGGCTTGCGCGCGCTTCAGGCCCAGCGCGTTAGCACTCCCATTGTCGACTCGCTTGAAATTGTGGCGCCCTTGGCCAAAGAAATGCAGCACAGCGCCAATGCAGACATGATGAACCCCTTTGCCAACCCTGCGCCACCTTTAGAGATGGACCTGCACAATGAAGTTGAGGACATCATCATGTTGGCGCAAGGTTTGCCCAGCTTACCGCCTGAGGGCTTGTCTTTGAAAGACCGCTTGGCCGATATTGAGAAAGACCTTATTGTGCAAGCTTTGAACCGCACAGACGGCAATGTCTCTCAAACTGCGCGGCTTCTCAATTTGCAGCGCACCACCTTGATTGAAAAGCTCAACAAGTACGATTTGCGGCAGGGCACCTTGCCTGTTGCAAACTCTGATCTTGAAAGAGACGTGGGCTAAGCCCAACTCAATCAGGGTTTGGAACTCAAGACGCCACTTGCACCCGCAGGTGTTGTTTCTTGTTGAGGGCGTGGGTATTGAACCATGCGCTCGCGTTGTTTGGCAGCCGCAAGTGCGGCTTGGTTGGCAGCATTGGCGTTGGCGTTCGATTTGATCGTGACTGCATTTTCAGCAGCCTGACGTTCCTTTTGCAAGCGCGCCAGTGCTTCCATTTCTTTCTTGAATGAACCGGTTTCTCCCACCGCACCTTGAAGCCCGCCCACCTGATTGGCCAAGGCATTCAAAGCTTTTGACTGCTGCACAAATCGGCCCTCTAAAGACTTCACTTGAGCGGCCAAGGCTTGGCCTTTTTCACCCACTTGTTGAGCGGTTTTTTCAGGCACGCTTTCAGATTGTTTAATGGCCTCGTTCAGACGGGTTTCCAAACTGCCTTGCATTTTGGTAATGTCATCTTGTTTGGCCACCATGGCTTGAAGGCCCTCGTTGACTGAGCCAACCATTTCCATAGAGTCGTTCAGCTCAACCACGCGTTTGCTGAGAGACGCCAGCATGGCGTCCATTTGATTGATGCGGGACTTCAAGGTGAAAATGGATGTGCCAAAAATGATGGCCGTGACAAACATCAAGCCGCCAGCAATGCCCAACATGATTTGGTGCTGCTTCTTGTTGGCCTTCATGAGCTCTTCAAGATTGTGCGTGGCTTTTTTCATGTTTTCGCCCGCGCCCACAGCCAAGTTGGCCGAGCGGGTGGCAAGCTCAGCCGATTCGAGCGCCACCATTTTGATGCCCTCTAATTCGTCATTGTCTGACTGAGCATTGTGGGCGGCATGGTCTTGATGGCCATGATCGTGTCCGCCTGTTGTGGGTTGAGTGCTCATTGAGAGTTCCTTTACTCAAGCTTGTCCAGGCGTGCACGCAACTGGTCATTCTCGATTTTGATATTGATAACGCGAGCTGGGAAGTCCATCACGGGCTCCTCTTCATAGACTTGCTCTGAAAAAGGTGCCGCCGCTTCTTCGACCACAGCTTTACTTTCTATAGCATCGACACCAACTGCTTTCTCTTGAGGCTTCAAAATGCTGTCTAGTTTGGTGATATCGACCTGTTTGCGAACAGGCGGCGGTACAGCGGCGCTTTTTTCGTTTGAAACAAAGCGATCGGGCATATCGGCTGCGGTTTGATAGCCCTTGTAGTTTGGGTCTTGAGCATGAAAGCTATGTAACTGCTCAGCCTGTTGACTCACGCCGCCGTCCATTACCAGGTGTTCAACCGCATGCTGGTCGGGATCGGCCAAAACTTTGCGCACGGCAGGCGTACCTTCTTCCCCCTTTTTACCCACCGCCACATTGGTGCCTTCGGGCATGGTAACTTCGTGGGGGCGATCACTTTTGATGATCACAGGCTCGTTGGATTTGGAATTTTCGCTCATGGTATTTCCTGACTTTCTTGCTTTAAGAGGTCATCAACCTGCCGTCCGCATCAAATTGCATGGAGGCAGGGACTTTAGGGTTGGGTTTGGACATGGGTGCCACGCCTGGCCTGACATCAGCCAAGCTAAACACATAGGCAATGACTTGCGCAACGGCCAAGTACAAAGCCTCGGGTACGGGGTGGTCGAGTTCGGTCTTGAAATAAAGAGCACGCGCAAGCGGCGGCGCTGCAAACATTTCAACACCATGCTTTTGAGCCTCTTCGCGAATACGCGCAGCCATGTGGTCAGTACCTTTGGCTAACAAAATGGGAGCGCCATCGCCGGTGGGATCGTAAGACAGGGCAACTGCAAAGTGCTCAGGGTTGGTAATGACAACGTCTGCATCTTTGACTTTTTCAAGCATTCGGTTGTTGGCCATTTCGCGTTGGCGTTGGCGAATTTGTTGCTTGATTTCAGGGTTACCTTCCATGTCCTTCATTTCATCTTTGATTTCTTGCTTGGTCATGCGCATGCGCTTGATGAAAGAATATTTTTGGTAAGGCGCATCAATGAGCGCAATGACCAATAAGCTCAAAGATAACCACAAGGCCGATTCGCCAATCATCCAAGCAGCCGCAGCCAGAGCGGGTTCGACAGCCATTTGACCGAGCTGTAACATTTGATCCATTTGCCGGCTGACCAGCGCCCAAAGCACGGAAGCCACCAAAGTGAATTTCAAAATGGCCTTTAACAATTCCACAGCGGCGTGAGTGCCAAACATGCGCTTGAATCCAGAAAGCAAACTCAGTTTGCTGAACTTGGGTGCAAGGCTTTTCAATGAAAAGAGATAGCCGCCCGTGGCACCGCTGGACAACACGGCCAACACGGCCGTGACCAAGAGCACAGGCACGATGAGCAAGAAGCTCTCGCCCAACTGATGTGCAAAAGCGGTAATCATCAAGTCGGGGTTGTCTAAAGCTTTGCGGTCGAACTTAAAGCCGGATGCAAAAATTTCGGCTACTTGTTGAAGCCAGTAGCCGCCCATCATGAACAAAGCCAAGATGGCGCCAATGGTGACCGCTGCTGCAGGCAGCTCGATTGAGCGCGCCACTTGACCTTCATCACGGGCGTTGCGTAGTTTTCGGGCCGTGGGCTCTTCGGTTTTTTCGGCGCTGGATTCTTCAGCCATATTTCAGCTCTTTCAAGAGATACCAACCAAGGCGCGGACTTGAAAAAAGCCCTGCATCCAAAGCCACTGAATGCGTGCGCCAATGCTGGGCAAGGCCAGAATGAGCACGCCAAAACCAGCAAATATCATGGCTGGAAATCCGACGGAAAAAATATTCAAACTGGGCGCAGCGCGCGTGGCCACACCCAAGCCAATGTTGATGAACAGCAGGGCCACTAAGACCGGCAAGGCCGTGAGCAAGGCGCCCAAAAACAGCATGGAGCTCCAAGCAATCACATGCTTCATAGCCTCAGTGCTCATGAGATTGCTGCCAATGGGCAAGGTGTTGAAGCTTTCGACAACCAAATTCAACAGCAGAGCATGACCGCCCAGCCCCACAAAAATCAGGGTGGCCATGATCAAGAGAAATTGTGAAATGACAGGCACGTTGCCCATGTTTGGGTCAATCATGGTGGCCATTGACAAACCAATGGCATTGGCAATCGATTGACCGGCCAGCACAATGGCCGCAGTAACCACTTGGAGCATGAGCCCCATCAGCAAGCCAATCATGAGTTGATTGGATATTTCAAGGAGCCCAGCAGGTGTGAGCGGGTCAATAACAGGCCAATCGTGCAGAGGGTAGACCAACCAGGTGATGGCCATGGCAAGCACAATGCGAATGCGCAAGTTGACTGCACGCAATGAAAAAATGGGCGCAGCGACCAACAGGGCCGAGATTCGCAGCATCGGCCAAAGGAGCCCATAAAAGCGCTCCATCAGTTCGGTGACTGCGATGTCCATATCAGGTGAAGAGTCCGGGAATGCGCTGGAAAAGACCGCGCGTGTAATCCACCAAGGTGGTGAGTTGCCATCCACCCACCACGGCCAAGGTAATAGCCAGTGCTGCTAGCTTGGGAATAAAGCTGAGGGTGGCTTCATTGATGGACGTGGCCGCTTGCAAAATACCAATGATCAAACCAATAAACAAGGCAACACCCAGCAAGGGTGCCGAAATTAAAACGGTGATCCAGAGAGCTTGGCGACCTAAATCAACAACTGTGGCGGTGTCCATGTGAGGGCTCCAATTTAGGTGGCAAAGCTGGCTGCAAGCGATCCCAAGATCAAGCTCCAACCGTCGACCAAAACAAACAACATGAGTTTGAAGGGCATGGAAATCATCATGGGGGACAACATCATCATACCCATGGACATGAGCACGCTGGACACAATGAGGTCAATGACCACGAAGGGGATGTAAATCAAAAAGCCAATGGTGAATGCGCTCTTCAATTCAGAGGTAATGAAGGCGGGTACCAAGGTAGAAAAGGGCACAGCCGCCGCATTGACAGGCTCGCCTTTGTTAGCCATTTGCATGAACAAACCAATGTCGTCTTCGCGGGTTTGTTTCATCATGAAATTGCGCAGCGGTTCTTCTGCGGCGGCCAAGGCTTTGTCAAAGGCCATGCCTTTTTGCATATAGGGCACCAAAGCATTGTTGTAAATATCGTTCAAGATGGGGGACATGATGAACAAAGTGAGGAACAAAGCCAGTCCCACCAAAACAGTGTTGGGCGGTGTTTGACCTGTGCCCAATGCTTGGCGCAAAATAGACAACACAATGATGATGCGCACAAAGGCGGTCATCATGAGCAAAAACGATGGCAGCAAGGTGAGTGATGTCATCAAGGCCAACAGTTGCAGCGACAAGCTGTACTGCTGTTGGCCTTTAGGGCCACCTGTGACATTGATCATGGGAATGCCTTGTGCGGAGGCAGCCATTGGTAAGAACAACAAAGCCAAGGCAATGATGCCGGTGGCCAAGAACAGGGGTTGTTGAATCAGTTTACGCAACATGAGAAGCTCCGTTGTCGGAAGGGATTGCGTTGATTATGGCGGCAGAATCATTGGAAGCCGCAGCGGAGGAAGCTGAAGCAGGCCATTGTCCCAAGGAGCTCATTTGGGTAGGGGTGATGCCCACCAGAACTTCATTGTCGCCCACTTTAAGAAGCGCAAATTTCTGACGCGGGCCCACACTAAGAGTTTCCAGAACCTGCATGCGTTTGCCAGAATTTTGGCTGTTCAGGCGGGATTGCAACTTGCGCAAAGCCCACAAGAGCCCGGCCATGATTGCCAGCACCAAGATAAAGCTGCCGATCATCCGAAACAGGTCGGCGCTTTCAATACCGGGTGCCATTTGCTTCTCTTTGCTAGTGGTTTTGAAGCCTGAAGTTTAAAGGTTCTTCATGCGTTCTGATGCGGGAGCCACACGCGTGAGGCGAACACCATAGCGGTCGTTGACCAGCACAATTTCGCCCTGAGCCACCACGGTGTTGTTGACCAAGAGATCGAGCGGTTCGCCTGCAATGCGATCGAGTTCGACCACGCTGCCTTGAGTGAGGCGCATGAGATCGCGAATTTTGATCATGGCGCGGCCCACTTCAATAGACAGGGTGACGCTGATGTTTTGCAACACCTCAGGATTGATCTGGCGATGTGCGGCTTCGTTTTCGATAGCGGCTTCTGTGTTGTTATCGGTCATGTCGTTTTCCTGAAAATTTATTGCATACCGGGTATACAAGCCCGTTCAATTTGCACAGCAGTTTGTGCGCCAATGGTACCTACTTGAACATCAAAAGCTGGCAATCCATTCACAAGCAATCGGGCCAATTCGGGTTTTTTGAAGAACAGCACGTCACCCTCTTTCATGCTTTCAATTTCACCAAATGAAGACTCAATGCTGCCCAAAAGGACCCTTGCTTCTAAGCCGGCGCTGTCAACGGCTTCTTCAAGCTCAATACGCCACTGCTTGTCTGATTCATCGTTGCCATCGCCAGACTG
Organism: Limnohabitans sp. MMS-10A-178; assembly: GCF_003063375.1. Taxonomy (GTDB): domain Bacteria; phylum Pseudomonadota; class Gammaproteobacteria; order Burkholderiales; family Burkholderiaceae_C; genus Limnohabitans_A. The sequence goes on from NZ_NERY01000001.1 coordinate 562,765, forward strand.
TACTCGGCTGCGCAGCAGTTCGCGAATGGGTTTGAGTGATGCATAGGGGTACACCAGATCGATAAAGCCTTGGGAGTTCATGTTGCCTTCGGCTTCGAAGCGCGTCAAGATGACCAAGTCGTTTTCGTCGGCAATTTGTGCAAATTGTGGATTGATTTCAGAGCTGACCAATTCAAATTCAATTGGCAAGACAGCAGCCCAAGCTTCTGTCAGTGATTTGAAAAACACTTCCAAAATCATGTTGATGATGCGCGATTCGGTGGGTGTGAACAAACGACCAGGGGGCAAATTGCCAACACCTTTGCCAAATCCGCCAAAAAAACTGTCTAGTGAACTGAAAACCACCGTGGGGTCGATGACCACAATGGAATTGCCGCGTAAGGGGTTCATGCGAACCACATTGACAGACAAGGGGGCTTTTAAGCTTTTAAGGTAATCACCGAAGCGAACAATTTCAACTTGGTTGGGGTTGACTTTGGGGCTTGTACGCAGCATTTCGACCAAGCCCAAACGGAAGGTGCGAATGAAGCGCTCGTTGATCATGTCGATGGAGGTGATGTTCACCCCCAAGCTGCTGTCCTCGCTGGCCAGGTCGTGTTTCTTCACCCGTGCGGTGGTGTTGAATCCAGTATCGACTGGAATCGAACCATCCATCACGCCTTCTGCCAAGGCAGAGAGTTCGTCGGGTGTAAGCAAAGAAGTGGCCATGAAACTCAAACAATCAAAATGAAATAAAGCAAATACTTTGAACGATGGGTGCGATCACTGCACGATGAAGCTCGTGAAATGAACTTCTTCTATGCCACCAAAGTCTTCGTACTTCTCAAGCAAGGTGTTGATGCTGTCGCGAATTTTGACAGCTATTTCTTTGCGGAACTCAGGTTTAACCAAGTCTGCATCGGTGGTCTGTCTCATCACATCCAAAACGGCAGAGCGAATGGCAAAGTCGTGCTTTTTCACATTCTCAAAGACGCGCTCATCGTAATGGGTCATGACGGCAATTTGAACCGACATGACTTTTTTGGAACCACTCACATTGACCAAGAACTCGCGTTCAATTTGCAAGTAGGTGTACTCAAAGCGTGTGAGTTCTGGTGAATCTTTGGTTTTCTTGCCAGGCTTGTTGTCAGCTTTTTTGCCGCCTGCCGTTTCTTCAGCAAGCTCTGGGTCGACCACGGGCTTGGGGTTGAAGTAACCCGTAAAAAAGAGCGTACCTAGCACAATGCCCACAATGAGGACGATCAAACCGACAACGCCCCCAATGATCAGGACGATGGGCTTCTTCTTTTTCGGCTCTTCTTCAACGACTTCTGCTGCTTCTGGGGCTGCTGTTGCCATAGGGCACCTCTATAAAAACAAATTGTCACCGGTTGAACCGGGCGTTTTAGCTAAATCTTAAGCCAGTGTGTCCCAGGCGTCAGAAGATCTAAGTTCTTTGACGCGGGATTCAGCGGCTTTGACATCCGACACAGGGGCGCTGGCATGCTTGTCAGAGTCCGAGTTTTGTCGAGGTGTCGAGTTTCCGCCAGATCCACGCTGGTTTTCACTGTTCACCCAGACATTAGCAACTGTCATGCCTGATTCTGCCAAGCTGTCCTTGAGTTTGTTCATGCCTTGTGCAATCAGTTCGCGCGTGAGTTGGTTGTCAGTCTTGAAAATGGCGTCTAAGCCGTTTGAACTCATGTCAAGCTCAACATCAATTCTGCCCAAATGGGCGGGGTTGAGCTTCAACTGCAGTTTCCATTCTCCACGTTCCAACTGCTCTTGGAGTCTTTCTCCCATGGCTTTGCCCAGTTTGTCGGCCAAGTCCTGAATTTGAGCAGCGCGGTCGGTCAACTCGGGGTTGGCCAAGGCCGCACTGGTAGCGGCAGCGCCCAAAGTGCCTGTGCTGGCGGTGTTGCGAGCTGAATCAAGGCTGATGGTACCCGTGTTGCTTTGGTCTTGTAGGGTATCAAGTGCCGCTAAAAGAGCGGGGTCATTGACGCCCAAGTCCAGCGGCACCTCAGGCACATCGCCACATAGCACTTTGCTAGTTAATATGTTGGTGGTCAGTTGTCCCCAAGCGGCTGCTTGATCTGTGCCGTTCAATTTGGCCAACTGGCGGGTCATGTTTTCCCAAGCTGGCACCATGCGCATTCGCATGGCGTCTAAGGGGCCCAGTTCTGGTGAAACTTCGGCCAAATTGTCAGCACTGCCAAGTGCTTGTGAGGGGGCTGTGCCCATGTCTCCCAATGCTTTGAGTACGCCAGTGGCGCCCGCTGTGGCCAACAAGGCATTAACATCTGAGGCTTTAGGGTTTGTCGCCTGAGGGGCGCTAATAATTGCTAGATTTGGCGCTTGCGCCAATATAGAACTGCTGGCCTGATTCGAGACGCTTAAACTGCTTGCAGGAGATTGGATCCATCCTAGGGGGGGAGCGCTGGGCAACAGAGTCAAGGTGGTGGCACCCCCAGTGGCTACGGCGGGCGTAAGTCCGGTTGCCATGTCAGTGACGGGCTTCGTTGCCAGGTCTCCAAACAGAGCTTGCACTGCAGTCTCGCTCAAGCCTTGGGCACGGGCAAATTCCGCCAGGCTGTTGGGGTCGGGTAGCGGGGAAACCGCGGTAATCACAGAGAACTGGCTGCCTAAATTCAGAGTTTGCAGAGCTGCCGCTGTGGCATCGGTGGCTTCCTTGGGCTCAGTTCCGGCAAGCTCTTGCCGCTCTCCCTTGGCCATCAAGTCCCGCATCACACCCGCAAATTCCTGCCCATTCATGGGCTTGGCAAGGCTCGGGTCTAAACCCTTAGAACCGCTGGAAGCCCCTACTGACGTGGGGTTTGAGCTAGGGGTCGTTGCAAAATTCAGGTTGGCGTCCATGTTAATTCCATCTTCAGTTGGATGTGTACACCCCGGTTTTCAGGCCGGGCATGCCTTGTATTAGCAAAAACCGTGACAGGTCAGGGCTTGCCGCTTTGGCTGAATCTGGGAAATAGGGCTTGGTGTCGGGATTCCACATGGCATGGTCTTTGCTCGACAAGCTGAACTATGGAAGAAAACCATGCAGTTTGATTGCTTGACCCCTCTAAACAGCCCCTTAGGCCAACTATGAGCACCTTGACCCTGTCAGCGGTTCGACAGAACCTGTCCAAATTTGATTACGCCGGCCTGGGCTTGCCCGCCATGGTGTTGTTGATCATGGCCATGTTGGTGATCCCTCTTCCACCCTTGCTGTTGGACATTCTGTTTACCTTCAATATTGGCTGCAGCTTGTTGGTCATCATGATTGCCATTGGCACCCGCAAGCCGCTCGAGTTTTCATCCTTCCCATCTGTGTTGTTGTTTGCCACCATGCTCCGTTTGGGCTTGAACGTGGCATCTACCCGTGTCATTTTGGTCGATGGCCATGAAGGCCACGAGGCTGCTGGCAAAGTGGTGGCGGCTTTCGGTGAGTTTGTGATCGGTGGCAATTACGTGGTGGGTTTCATTATTTTCGCCATCTTGATGATCATCAACTTCATCGTGGTCACTAAGGGTGCGGGACGTGTATCTGAAGTGAACGCTCGTTTTACCTTGGACGCCATGCCTGGCAAACAAATGTCGATTGATGCCGATTTGAATTCTGGCGTGATTGACCAAGAAACCGCGAAAAAGCGCCGCGAAGAGCTTTCTCAAGAATCAGATTTCTTCGGTTCTATGGACGGTGCCTCTAAATTTGTGTCCGGCGACGCGATAGCGGGCCTACTTATTTTGGTAATTAACTTGGTGGGTGGCCTCATCATTGGCGTCGCTCAACACGATTTGTCTTTGTCCGAAGCTGGCCGTATTTACACCCTGCTGACCATCGGTGATGGCTTGGTGGCACAGATTCCTGCATTGTTCTTGTCATTGGCGACAGCCATCATCGTGACCCGTGTGACCACTGCTGAGTCCATGACGGAACAAGCCTCTTCTCAGTTGTCCAACCCTGCGGCTTTGTACCTTTCGGCCGCGATTTTGGCCATCATGGGCTTGGTACCCGGCATGCCACATTTGGTGTTCCTTACCATCGCTTTGGCCACGGCAGGCTTGGCTTATCGACTTACACAAAAACAAGACAACCCCGTTGCCACGCCAGCAGAGCAGGCTGCCCAAGCCGCTTTGGAAGAGCCCAAAGAATTGGATTGGGACGATGTCGATCAAGTGGACCTGATTGGCCTAGAAATTGGCTACGGCTTGATTCCCTTGGTCAACCCCGAAACAGGCGGTCAATTGATGAACCGTGTAAAGGGTGTGCGCAAAAAATTGTCTGCTGAGTTGGGCTTTTTGGTTCAACCCGTGCGCATTCGCGACGCTTTGACCATCGATCCCGATGCTTATCACATTGTGTTGAAGGGTGTGGTTCGCGGTAAGGGTCAAATTAAAGTGGGCAAAGAATTGGCCATCAACCCAGGACAAGTTTATGGTCCTTTGGAAGGACAAGCTACGCAAGAGCCAGCTTTTGGTTTGGACGCCGTGTGGATTGAGCCTTCGCAGCGCGACTTGGCCCGTACTTTGGGCTACACCGTGGTCGATGCCAGCACCGCAGTGGCCACGCACCTGAACAAAGTGCTGCGTGACAACGCTTCCGATTTGCTCAGCCACGACGAAGTTCAGCAGTTGCTCGACAAGTTGGCTGCCAAGTCACCTAAGTTGGTGGAAGACTTGGTGCCTGGCAAGTTGTCTTTGGGTGTGGTCACTCGCACCTTGCAAAATTTGTTGAACGAATCGGTGTCGATTCGGGACATGCGCACCATTGCCGAGACCTTGTCTGAAGTGGCCAGCCGCACACAAGAGCCCGAGCAACTCACCTCGCTGGTTCGTCCTAAGTTGGGCCGCATGATTGTTCAGAGCTTGGTTGACGACAGCAATGGTTTGTCGGTTATGACCTTGGACCCTAGCCTTGAGCAACTCATTCACAACATCTTGCAACAAACCGCCCCTGGCCAAAGCATTGCCATGGAGCCTGGTTTGGCTGAGCGTTTGTTTGGTGCTTTGCGCGATGGCGCACGCGCCGTAGAAGAAATGGGTCACCCCGCTGTGTTGGTGGTGTCCCCTGTGATTCGCCCCTGGTTGTCCAAGGCTGTGCGATATCGCGTGAACGATTTGACCTTGTTGTCTTACAGCGAAATTCCAGATGACCAGACCGTGAAGGTGGTCCATACGGTTCACGCTGAAACTCGATAAAACACGTCCAAATATTAAGATTGAAGAAGAGATAACGCCATGGAACTTAAACGCATACTTGCCCGCGACACGCGCAGTGCCACTGAAAAGGCAATGGCTTTGTACGGCCCCGATGTGTTGATCATCTCCAATAACCGTGTGGAAGGTCAAACCGAGTTGATCGTGGCCATGGATGTGGCTGAAACTGCGCCCGAAGAAATGTTTGATATGACATCAGAGGCTCAAAGCCAGGCGTCTAGCCCAGTGACTGTGGCAGCCACAGGTCCTCGTGCTCGTATCTCCAGCACGCCGTCTTCTGTGAACAATCCTTTCAGTGATCATTTGCATCAGTTGCTGCAGCCTGGTTCAAAGATGGCCCAAGCAGAAGAAGCAGAACCTGCTGCTCCAATCAGCACAGAGCAGCTTTTGACACAAGGCCGCGACCAAGTGAGAAGCCAAGAAATTGTGTCTTTGGTTCGTGAAGAGTTGGCCGCCTTGCGCCAAGAATTTCGCTTGAGCCAGCAAACAGCCAGTTGGCAAATGAACCAATATTGGCCAGCGCACATTCAACCTTTGATTCAAACCATGACCGAAGCAGGTGTGCCCACTGCTTTGCGTGCCTTGTTGCAAGAAGGTTTGCGTGAGCAACCCACTTTAGACCGCGCCTTGGACAGCATTCGCGCCCAGTTGGCACACAATTTAGAGCGCCCTCAAGAGGGCTTCCCTAATCGCGGCGTCCATGTCATGGCTGGATTGTCGGGTTCTGGGAAAACCTTGATGGTGGCCAAAGCCGCTCAGCAGGTGGCCATGCATTACGGCGCAGAATATGTGGCGGTGGTGAGCTATCACGACATGCGTGCTGGAGCTTGGAGTCAAACTCAAATGTTGTGCGCACAATTGGGCGTCGACTGTTTCCGTGCAAGCAACCCTGAAACGCTGCAATTGTTGCTCAATGAGTTGTCGTCCAGAAGGCTCGTTTTGATTGACACACCGGGTGTTCAAATGACGGACCGTTTGGCAGAAATTGTGCAAATCTGCCCACAAGCTGGCTTGCACGCTGTGGTGCCAGCCGATTCTTCGGGTGTCAGTCTGTCTCGAATCATGTCCAAATCCAAGGTGCAATGGCAGTCGCTCATGATCAGCAAGCTGGATGAGTCCAATTCACCTTGGCCATTGATACAGTTTTTGATTGCAGACGGTGCGCAGTGCGTGGTTTCTGCGGGCGGTAGCTCTGACAGAATTTCCGATGGTTTGAAATCTTCGGGTTTGCAAAAACTGATCAACATTGCGATTGACAATTTGCACCCAATTTCAGAGGCATTTGAAGGCTCAGAGCTCGAACAGGGCGTAAAACCTGCGACACTAGACACTCAGGTGAACGAAGTGGAAGCTGCCAATGAGCCAATCACCCATGACATGGGTTTGAGCCGTCCCAATTGGTCGCTTGAAATTCCTCAAAGTGAGCTTCATGGATAAAGCAAAAACAACGCAAGTCATTGGCATTGCCAGTGGCAAAGGAGGAGTGGGTAAGACCACGGTCTCCGTGAACTTGGCTGTTGCACTGCAAGCCATGGGTCACCGCGTCATGTTGTTTGATGCCGACATGAGCTTGGCCAATGCTCAAATTGCATTGGGCTGCCGTTGTCCCTACAACCTGAGTCATTTTTTAAGCGGCGAAAAAACCCTTGCCGAAATCATCGTCACCACCCGCCAGGGCGTGAAGTTGGTCCCCGGAGCTTCTGGCATTCAAGAAATGGCCGCCTTGGGCGACATTCAGGCGGCCAACATCGTGCGGGCTTTTAGTGCCCTAGACGATGACATCGATTTCCTCATTGTTGACATGGCCGCCGGCATTTCGCCAGAAGTTTTGGCCTTCATGGCGGCCTGTTCTAGGCGCTTTGTAGTGGTGCGAGACGATCCGTCTTCCATTGCCGACGCCTATGCCACCATCAAGGTGCTCATTCAAGATCATGGCTTGGACGAAATTTACCTGGTGCCCAATGGCGTTGGCAGTGCGCAAGAGGGCTATCAACTTTTTGAGCGAATCAACCAGGTTTGCGCCCGCTTTCTCAACCGAACCGTGCGATATTTGGGCTCGATTGAAAACGATGAACTCATTTTGGCGGCCTTGAAAAAATACCAACCTGTTTCAGAATACGCCCCTGGCAGCGCCGGTGCAAGAGACTTCAGGCGCTTGGCGGAAGCCGTTCGCCAACTCGAGCCCATTGACGAAGCCTCGGGTGGCTTGCAATTTTTTGTGGAGCGGTTGGTGAAAACCAGCGCATAAACAACATGGCCAACTCCACTCGACTTTACGAACAGGTTCAAAACAACAGCGAAGCGCTGGTCATGGCCCATTTGGGCATGGTCAAGCGCGTGGCTTTGCACCTCAAAGTCAGGTTGCCTCCTTTCATGGAGTTGGACGAACTTATTCAAGTGGGCATGATTGGCCTTTTAGAAGCCGCACGCGCCTTTGACCCTGTAAAAGGCATGGAGTTTGAGAACTTTGCCCACAGCCGTGTTCGCGGCGCTATTTTGGACGAAGTTCGCAGGCTGTCATTTTTGCCTCGTTCTGCCGTGGCCATTAATAAGTCGCACAGCGAAGCCACTCACGAATTGGCCGCCGAGCTGGGGCGCACCCCCACCCAAGCTGAGCTGGCCGACCACATGGGCAAAGACATTGAGCTTTTTCACAAGGAACGCACGCAAGCCCGCAGGTTTGAAACCTATTCCATGGAAGTGGTTACCGAAGAGGTGATGAACATTGCCACCGATTCGTCGCAGCAGCCCGAAGCCATTGTGGAACACGAGCAGTTCATGGGCGTGCTCACGGAAGCCATTGCCGATTTGCCCGAGCGCGACCAATTGTTAATGAATTTGTATTACGTTGAAGAGCTCAACCTCAAAGAAATTGGGGAAGTTTTGGGTGTGACCGAGTCGCGGGTCAGTCAGTTGCTCACGGCGGTTGTCAAAAAGTTGCGGGGCACTTTGAAAGTCGAGCCCGCCCACGTGGCCAAACCCAAGGCTGGGAAGGGCGCATGATGTTTGCCAATTTAGCTCTTTCAAGCCTGGGTGTGTCCCATTTGCCCCTCAATGCTTCTTTTCTGGAAGAAGACTCAAGTTTTCCGGTGTCCCTCCGATTCCTGCTGTGTCAGGAACAAAAGGAACAAGACATCATGCGAGTACATTTCAAGGCGATGGAGAGCTACGGCGAAGGTAACAATGCATCACAAGCGTTGGTGGCCGACAAAGTTGAGCTCATTCAAATGTTGTTTGACGGCTTGATTGACAGCCTGGTGACTGCCAAGGGCCACATTCAGCGTGGCTCTATTGAAGACAAGAACAAAAGCTTGATGCGCGCTGGTCGCATTGTTTTGGGCTTGCAAGGCTCGCTTGATTTAGACAAAGGTGGCGATTTGGCCCGTAACCTGTACGAGTTGTACAGCTATGTGACACGCCGCTTGGTTCACGTGAACGCTCGCAATGACCTCGATGCATTGCAAGAAGTTCACACCTTGTTGAATGAAATTCGCCAAGCTTGGCGTGATGTTCCTAACTTGTTACCCAAATCTGCGCCTGCTTCAGGTGTTGTAATGTCTTCAATGCATTGAGCTTTTGCCTTTAGAGGCAAGGTTTTGAGGGAACAATGACGGGCGCAGCTGGGAAGCCAGCCGCCCGTTTGGTCGTTTTTGGAGAGAAATATGAATGCGATTATTGGTATCGTTGTTTTGATGGTCTGCGTGTTCGGCGGCTTTATCATGGCCGGCGGAAGCATGAAGCCGATTATCAAAGCGGCGCCGGTTGAGACTTTCATTATTTTGGGCGCTGGTATTGGCGGCATGCTCATTGGCAACAGCATGGACATTTTCAAGGGCGCCTTGGGCGGCATGGGCAAAGTGTTCAAGGGCCCTGCCTACAAAAAAGAAGATTATTTGAGCACCATTTTTGTGGTGTCCAAAATCATGAAAACGCTAAAAACCGAGGGCCCTGTGGCTCTTGAGGCGCACATTGAGAATCCTGAATCCAGTGCCATCTTTGCTGAGTACCCCAAAATTTTGCACGACCATGCTTTGTTAGATTTGGTTTGCAACACAGTTCGTTTGATGGTGGTGTCTACCAGCCCCTTAAGCCCATATGCGGTGGAAGACGTGATGGACCTCTCTATCAAAACCCACCACCACGATGCCCTGAAAGCCCAAACCGCCTTGGCCACTTTGGCTGGTGCCCTTCCCGCTTTGGGTATTGTGGCTTGCGTGTTGGGTGTGGTGAAAACCATGGACGCGATTGACCAGCCGCCCGCTGTTTTGGGTGCCATGATTGGTGGCGCTCTGGTGGGCACGTTCTTGGGTGTGTTCATGGCTTACGGCTTTGTTGAACCCATGGCCTCGCGCTTGGCGCAGATCATTGACGATGAAGGTCAAATTTACAAAGTGGTGAAACAAATCATCATTGGTACCTTGCACGGTCACCCTATGCCATTGATCATTGAGGCTGCGAGGGCAGGTATCAGTCACCACAATCAGCCAAGTTTTGCTGAAGTATTTGATGGCTTGCGAGGGGGCTAATAGCCATGGCTGAGGCAGTTTTAGAGGCTCCAACAGACGAGGCCAAGGTTCTGGAGGCTGAAGCACCGGCTGGTGCTGATGCCGCAGAGGGTGCGGCCGAAGCTGCTCCTCTCATTCCAGAAGAGGCGGATGTCGATGCGCCTGTGGTGGTTGCGCCTAGCATCACCATTAAGAAAATCATGGACGATGGGCACGGCGGTGCCCACGGTGGTGCCTGGAAAATTGCCCTAGCCGACATGATGACCGCCATGATGGCCTTCTTCTTGTTGATGTGGCTTTTGGGTGCCTCCAATGCCGACCAACGCAAAAGCATTGCCGACTATTTCAAGCCCACTTCGCACAGCAATGTGACCATGGGCAAGCTGGCGGGCTCTGACGGCATGTTGGGCGGTCGCTCCGTCATTGATCCTGATGGTTTTCCCTTCTCTGCCAAGCAAACCAGCGCTTTGAACATGGTGACACCGCGTTCGCAAGGTGGCCCCACAGAAAACGATCCTTCGCCCAATGGCGCTGACAGCAAAGAGTCTGGGCAGGACGGCGATCCAGGTAAAAAATCGGCAGCTGCTGCTGCCGCAGCCGCCGCTGCAGCTGCAGACGCCGCCAACTTTGAGAAGTTGGAAAAAGATATCAAAGAGGCCATGGCAAAGAATCCTAGGCTGGACAAACTCAAAGACCAAGTTTCATTTGCCCGCGACAACGAAGGCCTGCGCATAGAGATCATCGACAAAGCCGATTTCGCCATGTTTGGTCTGGGTACCACCACCATGACACCCAGAGCCCAGGCTTTGCTCACCGAGGTGTCCAAAACACTGGCAGCCTTGCCCAACAAAGTGGCCATTCGCGGTCACACCGACAGCGTGCAGTTTGCCAACACCGATGACCGCAACAACTGGTCCTTGTCGGCAGAGCGAGCCGAGGAAACTCGCAAGATCATTGAGAAAAAAGGCATTCCAGGAAATCGATTTGCCAAAATTGAAGGTGTGGCCGATACGGCCCCCTACAACCCCAAAGACCCCAAAGACCCGCGCAACAGGCGGATCAGCATCACGGTCATGAACCAATAAAACCCTCAAAAGCAGCTTTTTCAAGCTGCTTTTTTTTGGCCCTTGACCAGCTACATCAGATTGCCCATAATCATTTCAAGCTTCAACTATTGAAGTCAAAACAATTTGCCGGACGGGCTTGATACAAGGAACCTCATCATGAACATCGTGTGCTTGGGCGGCGGCCCCGCAGGCTTGTATTTTGGGCTGCTCATGAAGTTGCGGCATCCTGAACACCGCATCACCGTGCTAGAGCGCAACAAGCCTTACGACACCTTTGGCTGGGGCGTGGTTTTCTCCGATGCCACCATGTCGAGGTTGCAAGTGGCAGATCCCGTTACAGCTTCAGAAATTTTGGGTGCTTTTAATCACTGGGACGACATTGCTGTGCACTTCAAGGGCGAAACCATGCGCTCAGGAGGGCACGGGTTTTGTGGCATTGGCCGCAAGCGTTTGCTCAATATTTTGCAAAAGAGATGTGAAAGCTTGGGCGTTGAATTGGTGTTTGAAGCAGAGGTGGATGCCCATGCCGACATCGGTGCGCTGTACCAAGCCGACTTGGTCATTGCATGTGATGGCATCAACTCTAGGGTTCGCACCCGTTTTGAAAAGACCTACAAGCCCGACATCGATGAGCGCCATTGCCGCTTTGTGTGGTTGGGCACGCGCAAGCTGTTTGATGCCTTCACATTCGCCATTGAGGAAACTGAGCACGGTTGGTTTCAAGCCCATGCTTACCAGTTTGATGGCGACACCTCCACCTTTATTGTGGAAACACCAGAGTCTGTTTGGAAGGCCGCGGGGTTTGAGGACATGTCGCAAGAAGAGTCGGTGGCATTTTGTGAAAAGTTGTTTGCCAAATACTTGGACGGCAACCCCCTTATGACCAATGCCAAGCACCTGCGTGGTTCGGCGCATTGGATCAAATTTCCAAGGGTGATTTGCGATCAGTGGGTGCACTGGGACACATCCTCCGATGGCCGCTCAGTACCTTATGTTTTGATGGGAGATGCTGCACACACGGCCCACTTTTCAATTGGCTCTGGCACCAAGCTGGCGCTGGAAGATGCCATTGAATTGGCTGATACCTTTGAGCGTGTGGGACACGGTGTGAAGGGCATGCCAGAAGTGATGAACGCTTATCAAGCGACGCGCTCGATTGAGGTCTTGAAGATTCAAAATGCAGCGCGCAATTCCACAGAGTGGTTTGAGAATGTGGCGCGCTATGTCAATTTGCCACCGCAGCAATTTGCCTATTCATTGCTCACACGCAGCCAACGCATTTCGCATGAAAACTTGCGACTGCGCGATGCTAAGTTTGTAGAGTCATACGAACGTTTCATGGCGTCATTGGTTAGCTTCGATGACAGCTCGCGCCCCAAGTCAACACCACCCATGTTTTTGCCTTTGCAGGCGCGCAGCATCACTTTGAAAAATCGCGTGATGGTGTCGCCCATGGCCACATACTCGGCCATAGACGGTGTGCCTGGTGATTTTCATTTGATGCATTACGGCGCACGCGCTGTAGGTGGCGCTGCCATTGTGTTCACCGAGATGACGTGCGTTTCACCCGAAGGCCGCATCACACCCGGTTGCCCTGGTTTGTGGAATGATGTGCAGCAAAACGCTTGGGCGCGCATTGTGAGTTTGGTGCACGCTCAGTCGGATGCCAAGATGGCTTTGCAGTTGGGTCATGCAGGTCGCAAAGGTTCTACACGCCGAGCGTGGGATGGCATTGACATGCCTTTGAACGATGGAGCGCGAGATGGCCCCAATTGGCCACTCATGGCGCCATCGGCTGTGCCCTACATAGACGGCGTGAGTCAGGTGCCACATGAAATGACACGTGCTGACATGGAGGTGGTGCTGGCAGACTTTGTATCTGCAGCGGAGCGGGGCGCTAAAGCGGGGTTTGACTGGCTGGAGCTGCACTGCGCGCACGGTTATTTGCTGTCTGGCTTTATTTCGCCATTGACCAACCAGCGCACCGACGAATTTGGGGGAAGCTTGGAAAATCGACTGCGTTTCCCCTTGGCCGTCTTTGTAGCGCTGCGAAAAGTGTGGCCTCAAGACAAGCCCATGTCGGTGCGTATTTCTGCACACGATTGGGTTAAAGGCGGCATCACCATCGATGACGCCATCGAGATTGCCAAACAATTTAAAGCAGCTGGCGTTGATTTTGTCGACTGCTCATCGGGCCAAGTAGACAAGCGCGAAAAGCCAGTGTATGGCCGCATGTTTCAAACCCCGTTTGCCGATCGCATTCGCAATGAAGCGGGTGTGCGCACCATTGCTGTGGGCGCTATTTCGGAAGCGGATCATGTCAACAGCATCATCGCAGCGGGCCGTGCCGACTTGTGCGCAGTGGCTCGCCCGCACTTGGCCAATCCCTCTTGGACCATGCAAGAGGCAGCCCGCATTGGCTACACCGATTTGAATTGGCACAAGGCTTATGTGTCTGGCAAGCGGCAAATGGAAACCAACTTTGAGCGAGCTGCAGCCATGGCCGCTGCCAGTGCCACACCGGCCGCAGCCAAGGGAGAAAATTGATGAGGCATGTCTGGGTCACGGGCGCAGGCCGAGGCATTGGTGCTGCCGTGGCCTTGGCATTTGCGCGCCAAGGAGCTGCATTAAGTTTGTCTGGTCGAGACATAAAAACCCTGCAAGCACAAGCAGCGCATTTAAAAAGCCAGTGTCCCAATGTGAAGGTGCACTGCAGTGCCATGGATGTAAGCGATGCAGCTTCGGTTGCAGCCGCCTGGCAGTCAAACCATGCGGCTCTGGGCCCTGTGGAGGTGTTGGTAAACAACGCAGGTCAAGCACTGAGCCAGCCCTTTGCCAAAACAGATTTGGCTTTGTGGCAACAAATGCTCAATGTCAACCTAACCGGCAGCTACTTGTGCATTCAGGCAGCGCTGCCAGATTTGTTGGCTGCTGGCGCCAGTGGCAAGGCGGCCCGCGTTGTCAATATTGCCAGCACAGCTGGCTTGAAGGGCTACGCCTATGTGTCTGCCTACACAGCAGCCAAGCATGGTGTGATTGGTTTAACGCGCAGTTTGGCCATGGAGTTGGCCAAAAAGGGCGTTACCGTGAATGCTGTATGCCCTGGATTTACAGAAACTGACATTGTGCGCGAGTCGATTGCCAACATTGTGGCCAAAACAGGCCAGACAGAACAGCAAGCGCGTGAAGCCTTGGTGTCGCACAACCCGCAAAAGAAAATGATTCAACCAGACGAGGTGGCAAATACCGTGTTGTGGTTGTGCAGCAATGCTGCAGCTTCAGTGAATGGTCAGTCAATTGCCGTTGATGGTGGGGAGACTATGTGATGCATGCGAATTCAAGTTCAGTGGTGAATGTGGATCATGAATTTAGAGCCCACGCCGATCACCATGCCTCCTTGAGATTGTGGTTGCGCTTGTTGTCCTGCACCACGCGGGTAGAAGACAAAATACGGCAAAAGTTGCGCGAGTCATTTGACATCACGCTGCCACGCTTTGACTTGATGGCGCAACTCGAGAGAGATCCAGACGGTTTGAGTATGGGCGAGTTGTCGCGGCGCATGATGGTCACAGGCGGCAACATCACCACCATCGTCGATCAACTTGAAAAAGAAAAGCTGGTGATGCGCCAAGTGGGCTTGAACGATCGCAGGTCGTTCACTGTCAAGCTAACTCCTGCAGGCCGTGTCGCATTCACCGATATGGCCATTGCGCATGAGGAATGGGTGGCTGAGTTGTTTTCTGGCTTGTCCAACAACCAACAAAGCCAGTTGTATAGCTTGTTAGGTGCCATGAAAAAGAATTTACAGAAACAAGAGGAGACATCATGAGTCAAAAGTACTTGCCTGGCCAGCCACAGCAGCTGCCTCGCCACAACAACAAGTTGGCCCACTACAAAGCTGAACACGTGCTGTTTGAAGTGAAGGACGGTGTGGCCACGCTCACCTTGAACAGGCCGGAGCGAAAAAACCCCTTGTCATTTGACTCGTACGCCGAAATGCGCGATTTGTTTCGCGCACTGGCCTATGCCGAAGATGTGCATGCTGTGGTTGTCACTGGCGCAGGCGGTAATTTTTGTTCAGGCGGTGATGTACATGAAATCATTGGGCCCCTTACCAAACTGGATATGCCAGGCTTGTTGGCGTTCACGCGCATGACGGGCGATTTGGTCAAGGCCATGCGGGCGTGCCCGCAACCCATTGTGTCTGCCATCGATGGCATTTGCGCCGGTGCAGGTGCCTTGCTGGCCTTGGCCTCTGACATGCGGTATGGCACGGCCCGCAGCAAAACCTATTTTCTATTCAACAAGGTAGGCTTGGCTGGCTGTGACATGGGCGCGTGCGCCTTGTTGCCCCGTGTGATTGGCCAAGGCCGTGCTTCCGAATTGCTTTACACAGGCCGAGGCCTTGCAGGTGAAGAGGCCGAGCGCTGGGGGTTTTACAACCGAGTGTGTACACCCGAAACTGTTTTAAGCGAGGCACAAGCCATGGCCCAAATGCTGGCAAGTGGCCCTACCTTTGCCAACGGCATGACCAAGAAAATGTTGCAGCAAGAATGGAACATGGGTGTCGACGAAGCCATTGAAGCCGAGGCGCAAGCGCAAGCCATTTGCATGGTCACCAACGACTTTCACAGGGCCTATCACGCCTTTGTGGCCAAGCAAACGCCCGTGTTTCAAGGAGACTGACCATGAACTCAGCAGCTCATTTGGCATGGCCGTTTTTTGATGCGTCGCATCGAGAATTCAAAGCCAACTTGCAACAGTGGAGCACGCAGCAGTTTGGCCAATGGCACGCACACGATGAATCGCGTGAGGCCATTGACCGTGAGTGTGTGAGCTTGGTCAAAGCCTTGGGTCAAGGCGGTTGGTTAAAGCCCGCCATTGCAGGCACCAAGCATGGCGGAGCTGCTGATGTGATCGACACACGCACCATTTGTTTGTTGCGCGAAGAGTTGGCTTGGCATCATGGCTTGGCTGATTTTGCATTTGCCATGCAGGGCTTGGGTTCAGGCGCTATCAGCCTCAAAGGAACACCAGAGCAACAAGCCGCTTACCTACCTCGCGTGGCCAAAGGCGAGGCGCTAGCAGCCTTTGCCTTGAGCGAGCCCGATGCGGGCTCTGACGTGGCGGCCATGCAATGCAGCGCAGTTGAAACCCCCGAAGGCTATCGCTTGAATGGTTTCAAGACCTGGATTTCCAATGGTGGCATTGCCAATTTTTATGTGGTGTTTGCACGCACCGGCGAGGCGCCAGGCGCCAGAGGCATCAGCGCTTTCATTGTGGATGCCAACACCCCAGGTTTGGAAATTGCAGAGCGCATTGATGTGGTGGCACCACACCCTTTGGCCACCCTTCATTTCAACAATGTATTGGTGCCACATGCCAAGCGCATTGGTGCGACGGGTGAGGGGTTCAAGGTGGCCATGGCCACTTTGGATGTTTTTAGAACCTCGGTGGCGGCTGCATCGCTGGGCTTTGCGCGCAGAGCTCTAGATGAATCAATTGCCTGGGCCAAGCAGCGCAAGATGTTTGGCGGGACCTTGGCAGACTTTCAAATTACGCAAAGCAAGTTGGCGCAAATGGCCACCCTGCTCGATGCCGCCACTCTGCTCACTTACAGAGCTGCATGGCTTCGTGATCAAGGGCAACGCATTACTCAAGAAGCGGCCATGGCCAAAATGACCGCCACAGAAAATGCACAGCAAATTATTGATATGGCTGTGCAAATGCATGGAGGCATGGGTGTTAAAAAAGGCTGCATTGTGGAGTCTTTGTACCGAGAAATTAGAGCGCTGCGCATTTACGAAGGCGCCACTGAAGTACAACAATTGATCATTGGTCGTGATTTACTGAAGTGAGGATTGAAATGAGCCAGTCATTAGCGCCTTCATCACACACAGACACATTTACGCGCGACAATTTGCCGCCGCTAGATCAGTGGCCCGTGTTTGTCTTTGATCGACCTGAAGTTCAATATCCTGAACAACTCAATTGTGTTCAGGCCTTGTTAGACGATCATGTGGCGCAAGGCCATGGCAATCGCATGGCAGTGCGCGGCCAAGATACAGCAGGCCCTATGGGCTGGACATATGCGCAACTGCAAAGCAAGGTCAATCAAATTGCCCATGTGTTGGTGCATGACATGGGCTTGAAATCGGGTGAACGTTTGTTGCTGCGTGGGGGCAACAGCCCCATGATGGCGGCGTGTTTCTTGGCGGCATTGAAGGCGGGTTTGGTGGTGGTGCCCACCATGCCTTTGCTGAGGGCCTCAGAACTCAAACAAATCTTGGACAAGGCGCAAGTGAAAGCAGCGTTGTGTGACAGTGTGTTGGCTGAAGAATTGGCGCACTGCACTGATCACACGCATGCTCAATTTGCCCCATCACTCAAACAAGTTTTGTGGTTTAGAAGCTTGGATGAAGAGGGCGTAGAGGCCCGAATGGCCAAGCATTTGAAGGAATTTGAAGCAGTGGCCACCAGCCGCGATGATGTGTGCTTGATTGCCTTTACCAGCGGCACCACCGGAAAGCCCAAAGGCACTATGCATTTTCACCGAGATGTTTTGGCCATGTGCGATTTGTTTCCTAAGCATGTGCTCAATATGGGTGCCAATGATGTGGTGTGTGGTACGCCGCCCATTGCATTCACATTTGGCTTGGGCGGTTTGTTGGCTTTCCCCCTGCGCTATGGCGCATGTGCTGTGCTCCTTGAAAAATACACACCTGAATCATTGCTGCTTGCCATCGGGCAGTATGGCGCTACGCAGTGCTACACCGCTCCTACCATGTACCGCCAAATGGCCATGTTGGTTTCTGAAAAGCCATATGGCTTCAACTTGAAGTCATTGCGTCACACGGTGTCGGCAGGCGAGGCCTTGCCTGATGCCACGCGTCAGTTGTGGAAGAAGGCAACGGGCATTGAGATGACCGACGGTATTGGAGGTACCGAGGTGATTCACATTTATATTTCCAGTGCAGGCCAAGACGTGCGTGCTGGCAGCATTGGCAAAGTGGTGCCTGGCTATCAGGCACAAATTGTGGACGAAGACATGAAACCCGTACCGCCCGGCACAGTAGGACGCTTGGCTGTGAGAGGCCCAACAGGGTGCCGATATTTGGATGACCCGCGGCAAAAAGAGTATGTGAAAGAAGGCTGGAATTTACCCGGCGATACCTTTGTGATGGACGCCGATGGTTACTTCAGTTATCAGGCGCGCAATGACGACATGATCATTTCTGCGGGATACAACATAGCAGGACCCGAAGTAGAGGGAGCGCTGATGCAGCACCCTGCTGTAGCAGAATGTGGCGTGGTGGGTGCTGCTGACGCTGAGCGCGGGCAGGTGGTCATGGCCTTTGTGGTCTTGAAATCAGGATTGACAGGCACACCTGAATTGGAAAAAGAAATTCAAGAATTTGTGAAGCAAACCATTGCGCCCTTCAAGTATCCAAGGCGCGTAGAGTTTTGCACAAGCTTGCCGCGCACCGAAACTGGCAAGTTGCAGCGCTTTAAGTTAAGACAGAAAGCGTCAGCTTTCAATACAGAACAATAAGGAGCAGAAATGTCACAAGATATGTTGAGAGTGCTTCAGCCAGAGGGATGGGCGCCTGCCAAAGGCTATGCCAATGGCATTGCTGCGCGTGGCGAGATGGTGTTTGTTGCAGGCATGATTGGCTGGAACGGCCAATGCCAGTTTGAGACCGATGATTTTGTGGAGCAGTGCAAGCAAGCGCTGCAAAACATTGTGGCCACGCTGGCTTGTGCAGGGGCAGGGCCTGAACACATGGCGCGCATGACTTGGTACGTGAAAGACAAAAAGGAATACATCGCGCGAGGGCGTGAGTTGGGCAAGGTGTACCAAGAGGTGATGGGCAAAAACTACCCTGCCATGACCTTGGTTCAGGTGGCCGACCTGGTGGAAGACCGCGCCTTGGTGGAAATTGAAGTGACGGCTGTGAAGCCTTGAGGTGCAGCGTCTATTGGGCTAGCTTTAGTCAATGTAAATGATCCATTTCAATATCATTTAAACTTGTTTGAAGAGCATCAACACCTTGCCACGACGGCTTGGGAGTTGCAAGGAGTAAAAATGCTAATTGAGCAAATTGAGCACCGTTGGTTGTCAGCGTTTGAGCGCACTTTTTCCTTGTGCAAAGTGCAATCTGACGAGGTGGTTGCCTTGTTAACGGAGAGTCAGTCTAGGCGTGTCAATGTAGACTTGGCAAGACTTGCCCTGCAGCGCATGGGTGCTAAAGTGTTCGAAGTATGTCTACCCACGCCTGCTTTGAGTGCACCGGCGCCCATTCGATCGACGGGTGCCACCGATGTGATTCAAAACTTGGCGCCCGTTGTGTCGGCATTGCAGCGTGCAAATCTAATCATCGATTGCACGGTTGAAGGCATGCTGCATGCGCCTGAATTGCCTGCAATTTTGAAAGGCGCAGATGGCGTGGTGCCACGCCTCTTCATGATATCCAACGAGCATCCTGAAATTTTAGAGCGCACAGTACCCGATGCTGGTCTGGAGGGGGTGGTGCGCCAAGCCATGAAAAAGTTGCGCGCTGCACAGCATATGCATGTCACCTCGAAGGCGGGTACCAATTTGAACATCCAGCTGAAGTCTGCTGTGGTGGGTGGCGTTTGGGGATTTTGTGCCAAACCAGGCATGGTGTCGCACTGGCCAGGCGGTTTGGCGCTGGCGTTTCCTGCTGCTGGCAGCGTCAATGGCACCTTGGTCATGGCGCCTGGTGATGTGAATCTCACTTTCAAACGCTATTTGCGAGACACCATCTATCTCACCATCGAAAACGACACCATCTCGCACATCGAAGGCAAAGGCGTCGACGTGGACATGATGCGCTCTTATTACCAAGCTTGGATTGACAAGGAAGGCCATCGCGATGCCTGTGCTGTATCGCACGTGGGCTTTGGTTTAAATCCTGCTGCGCGTTGGGATGCCATGACGTTTTATGACAAGCGCGATTGCAATGGCACAGAATTGCGAGCCTTTGCTGGCAACTTCTTGTACTCCACGGGCGCCAACGAAGTAGCGGGCCGCCACACTTTGGGACACTTCGATTTGCCCATGCGCCACTGCAGCATTGCTCTAGATGGCCTGTTTGTGGTGCAAGAGGGCGAGTTGGTCAAGGGTGTGTTTGAAAGCACCGCTTCATGACGGCCTCAACACCGGCTTACTTGGAAGCGGGACCGCCCAGTGCCAAAACCTGTTTGGTTTTTTTGCATGGCATTGGTGGCGGTAAAAAAGGTTTTCAATCGTCGGTCGATTTTTTTGCGAAGCAAGGCTTCCGAGCCTTAGCTTGGGACATGCCCGGCTACGGCGAGAGCCAAGCGCACGACACCTTGAGCTTTGAAAGTTTGGCAGCCTCTCTAGAAACCATGTTGGATGCGGCGCATGTGGAGAAAGCCGTTTTGATTGGACACAGCATGGGTGGCATGGTGGCTTTGCAAGCCTGGACCCAATGCCCGTCGCGCATTGCAGGCCTGGTGGTGGCTGCAAGCAGCCCTGCTTTTGGTCATCAGGACGGTGATTTTCAAAAACAATTTGTGGCACAAAGGCTGGCGCCCTTGAACGCTGGAAAAACCATGTCGGAAGTAGCTGATCGTTTGATTCCCAGTATGGTAGCGCCCCTGGCATTGGCCGCCGGTGCAGGTCTTGCGCAATACCCCGCAGGCTTGGCATTGGCACATGCGTGCATGTCGGCGGTGCCGCCAAGCACATACCGCGCAGCTCTTAACGCTTTGGTGAAGTTTGAGCAGCGCGGGGCACTGCCCACCGTCAGTGTTCCCACTTTGTGCTTGGCGGGAGAGCATGACAAAACAGCGCCACCAGAGGTATTGCGGCGCATGGCGCAAAAAATACCCAGTGCCGAGTATGAATGCCTCAAGGGGGTAGGGCATCTGATGAATTTTGAAAATGAAGCCCTATTTCACGAAGCTGTTTTGAATTTCACAAGACGCTATTTTTGACTTGAGGATGTTTGTATGACGACCAATGTGGCTGCTAAGCCTTACATGCCAATTTGCGGGGATGATTACCCGCTCACAGATAAACAAAAACACCTCATGTCATTGGCCCATGATTTGGCCAAAGACAAATTTGCACCCCGTGCCGCTCAATTGGACCGCGACGCACAATTTCCATTTGAGAATTACAAAGACATGAAGGCTGCAGGCCTGCTCGCGCTTTGTGTGCCCGAAGCGCATGGCGGTCAAGGTGCCGATTACGCTACCTATGCCATGGTGTCGGCAGAAATTGGCCGTTGGTGTGGTGCCACAGCGCTTACTTTCAATATGCATGTTTGCACCACAATGTGGAGTGGCTTGTTGTCTGATGATTTAGACATGACGCCTGAGCAGCGTGCTTTGCACCTTGTGCATCAAAAGTCGCACTTTGCGCGTGTTGTCAATGAAGGTGCTATTTATGCACAACCCTTCTCTGAAGGCGGTGCATCGGCATCTGGCGCCCAACCCTTTGGCACACTGGCTGTCAAGGTGGAGGGCGGGTGGTGCATCAATGGCAAAAAGATTTTTGCATCGCTCTCAGATGCTGCAGACTTCTTTGGCGTACTTTGCACTGAGAAAAAACCAGATGCCGACTTGTCGCGCCGTGACACACTTTATTTGGCCATCCCGCGCACAGCCCCTGGCTTGACAATAGAAGGCGACTGGGATCCCTTGGGCATGCGTGCCACGGTGTCGCGCAATTTGATTTTCAAAGATGTGTTTGTGCCTGACAATGCTGCGCTCATGCCGCAAGGTGTTTACTTTCAAGCGGCCAGCCGCTGGCCTCACATGTTCATGACGCTGTCCCCCACTTACATGGGCATTGCACAAGCGGCCTACGATTTCACAGTGGCTTATTTGCGTGGCGAAATTCCTGGTACAGGCCCAGTCAAGCGACGCCAGTTTGCCACCAAGCAAATTGCGGTAGCTGAAATGTTTGTCAAGCTAGAGCAAACGCGAAACTTATTTTTGCGCGCCATTGAAGACGCCACAATTGACCCGCCCAAATCGTCACGCCTGCGTGCCTATGCCGCGCAGTACACCATCATGGAAAACGCACAAGACATTGCACGCTTGGCCATTCGCACTTGTGGTGGGCAGTCGATGCTCAAGTCTTTGCCCCTTGAGCGCTTGTACCGCGATGCCCGTTGTGGCTCTTTGATGCTGCCTTGGACGGCTGAGTTGTGCTTAGACCGATTGGGGCGCGAAACCTTGTACGAAGCCGGCGAGAAAGACGAATGAACGAAAGTTCCAAATTAGCACATCGCTTTTGGGAACTAGCGCAGACGCAGCCAGCAAAATTGGCCATTCGATTTGGCATGCCCGGACACACTGCTGATTTTGACTTTGCCAAATTTTGGCGGCGTGTAGAGCGTATCACTGGGCATCTGCAAATGACGCATGGTTTGACCCTTGGCCAGCGTGTTGCTTGGCTTGGCTTGAACCATGAATTGCAATTGGTCACTTTGGTGGCTTGCGCGCGTTTGGGTTTGATCTTCATGCCACTGAACTTTCGGCTTGCTACAGCTGAGTTGCGCGTGGTGCTGGAAGATGCCAAGCCAAGTATGTTGATTCATGACTCCCTGCACGCCGAGGTGGCCAAAATTTTGTCCCAAAATAGCCTGCCCAGTGACAGCTTGGAGAGTTTCATTTCAAGCCCTTCGCCCCAAAATCTGCTACTGCCTGATCTGGCCAACGATGCAGATGTGTTGTTGGTTTACACCTCAGGCACCACAGGCCATCCAAAGGGCGCTGTACATACCCAATCAGGCTTGCTGGCCAATGCCAAAGCCAGTCTTGAGGCCCATGAGTTCAAGCCCACCGACATTGTGTTGTCAACCTTGCCTTTGTTTCATGTCGGCGGCCTTTGCATTCAAACTCTGCCTGCTTTGCTTGCCGGCGTGTCTGTGCATCTGCACCCACGCTTTGATACCGATGCATGGCTGAGCGATGTATCTACAGCCGAGCCAGAAGAACGTCCCACTTTGTCGCTTTTGGTACCCGCCACGATGCGTGCTGTGTTGGAACATCCACTATGGCCCAGTGTTGATTTAAGATGTTTGCGGGGCATCATGGCGGGCTCATCGACGCTGCCAGAAAGCTATTTGCAAAAATTCCACCAACGAGGTGTGCCCGTTGGACAAATTTATGGCACCACCGAAACAGGCCCAGTGAGTGTGATCTTGAAGTTTCAAGATGCAGTTGAAAAAATAGGGTTTGCAGGTTGGCCCCATGCCAACTCAGAGCTCCAATTGAGAGACCCAGAGGGGCGTGAAGTCAATTCAGGAGCAATGGGTGAGGTGTGTGTGCGCGGTAACAACTTGATGCGCGGCTATTGGCATGCTTCAAGCCAGAGTGTTGCGCCGAGTTTGAAGGATGGTTGGTTCCATACAGGCGACATGGGGCATCTGGATGCGCAGAGGTGCTTGCAAATTGTGGGCCGCAACAAGGACATGATTATCTCGGGGGGAGAAAACATATACCCTGCAGAAATTGAGAATGTCTTGGCTGCTTTCCCAGGACTTGCAGAGTGTGCTGTGGTGGGATTGCCCGATGAGCGGTGGGGTGAAGTGCCCGTGTTGGCTTTGGTTCGAGCACCTTCGCCTGACGGGCTATTGCTTTCTGAAACTGCCATCAAGGCACATTTAGAAACCCTCATTGCGCGCTTTAAATTGCCGCGCCGAATGGTCTTTGTGGACGAATTACCCAAAAGCGCTTTGGGCAAGGTGCAAAAGCCTATTCTCCAGAAACAACTCATGTCTTTGAATTCTTAGACAATGAGGCATCAAATCTCACAAAGGATTTTCAATGACACAGTTGATTTTGGGCCTGATCTTGTTCCTTGGCGCACACTCAGTTCGCATCTTTGCGGATGACTGGCGAACTCGCACCATTGAGGCGAGGGGTGAGAAGGTTTTCAAGGGCATTTATACCCTTGTCGCCCTCCTTGGCTTTTACTTGCTGGTGGTGGGTTATGGCGCAGCAAGGCTGGAAACGGTGGCGCTTTGGAATCCGCCCCGTTTCACCAAACACATCAGCATTCTTTTGATGCTGTTTTCAAGCATTCTCTTGGTGGCCGCCTACATTCCTCGCAACCATTTCAAAATGCGCTTGAGGCACCCCATGGTCTTGTCTGTCAAGGTATGGGCTTTGTCACACCTGATTGCCAATGGCAATTTGGCTGATTTGCTCTTGTTTGGCGCATTTTTAATTTGGGCGGTTTTGAACTTCAGGTCTGCACGTGCGCGTGACCGTGCTCAAGTGCAACTTTCTGATGCCAGCGAAGACGCTCCTCTCAAGCCCAATCTGTTTGCCACCCTCATTGCCTTGTTTGGCGGTATGGCTTTGTGGGCTGTCATCACTTTTGTGTTGCACGCCAAAGTTGTGGGCGTTGCGCCAATGGGATAGCTGAGAGAAAATAGCGCCATGAGCACAAATGACGCATCCACCACAGAAACTCTCAACACTTGGTTCGATGGTTTTGAGAAAAGACAATTCAATGTGAATGGCGTGGTGGTCTGCGCCCGCATATCTGCCAATTGGTTGAACCAATTAGACAAGCCCGTATTGGTGTTGTTGCATGGCTTTCCACAAACACATGTGATGTGGCACCGTGTGGCCCAAGCCCTCAAAACCGACTATCGCTTGGTCTTGCCCGATTTGCGCGGCTACGGAGATTCTTCCCATGCACCAGGTTTGCCAGATCACAGCAACTACAGCAAACGCGCCATGGCGCAAGATGTGGTGGGCCTATTGGATCAACTCAATGTGGACGATTTCTTTTTGTGCGGCCACGATCGTGGCGGCCGCGTGGCCCACAGATTGGCCCTTGACTATCCAGCACGTGTGCGCCGCCTTTGCGTTTTAGACATCGCTCCCACCCTTGACATGTACAAGCGCACCGACATGGATTTTGCGCGTGCCTATTACCATTGGTTTCACCTGATTCAGCCCAGCCCCTTGCCCGAGAAAATGATTGGCGGCAACGTGCTGCATTACTTGCACACCAAGTTGGGCGGATGGGGCTCACAAGGCACTTCTTTCATTGAGCCTGAAGCCATGGCCGAATACGAGCGAAGCATGAATTTGCAGCCAGAACAGCCTGGCGATTTGATGCCAGCCGTGCACACCGCTTGTGAAGATTACAGAGCCAGTGCGGGCATTGATTTGGATCACGACAAGACAAGCCGTGCGCAGAATCAAAAAATACAATGTGATGCGCTGGTACTTTGGGGTGACCGTGGCGTGGTTCAAAAAATGTTCAAGCCGCTTGAACTTTGGCAAGCTCAATGTGCGGGGCAAGTCACTGGACACGCCGTGCCTTCAGGTCACTTCATTCCAGAAGAGTTGCCAGAACGAACCGTTGAAAGCCTTCGCGCTTTCATGGTTTGAACAAGCTCCCTAACCAAGCCTCCTTATCAGGCTTAGTGGGCGCCGCAACACCGCTTGTATTTTTTGCCACTGCCGCAGCTGCAAACATCGTTGCGACCTGGCGCAGCTTCTTTGATTACCTGCGTAACGCGGGGCCCCACGGTTCGCCAAATTTCTCGCAAATCGTAAACAGCCCAGAGGGCTTCGCCATAGGTATTCAGGCGCGACTCGCTCACACTCAAGGGTCCGTCTTCGCTGAGGGCCGACAGGGTGGGTTCGTCGGTGTCGTCTTCGGTGAGTGCCACTATGGCTTCTAGCGCTGTGTCGTGCCACTGCGCGGCGTCTTTGTCTTTTGGCGCGGCCCATTCATCGGGCCAGTTTTCGACGACGAACATAAATCCTAGTGCCCACACCTGTGCAAAGGCTGGGATTTCTTCGCTTGCAATTTCTGCGCGCTCTTCTGCTGGCAGGCTGGCAATGGCGCCTCGCACATCCATCACTTCGGGTGCATAGGCACTGTCTTCGTCGAGGGCTTTGATTTCGGTGTCCAGGGCTTTTTTGACTTCGTCGTAACGCCGTTGCCAAAGATTCAAGAATCTAACTTTTTGCACTTCATCTAAAAATTCTGCGCCGCCCTCATCGTCTTCAAGACCCAGCAAAACTGGCAACCATTCGGCTTCTGGAATGGCTCGTCTGCAACAAATAAGGGCGACCATAAAGCCTTCACAAAATTCCCATTGCGGAGTTTCTTCGTAGCGCGTGCGCAGGTCGTCCAAGATGTCGTCAAGGGCATCAAAGTCTTCGGGTTGCAAACCGGTCATGAGGTGTTCCAGTGTTCAGTTAACGGGAATTTGGGCTGGATTGAGAACCACGCCAGATTGAAGCAGTCTTTTCTTCATGCACAAAATGGCAGCGTCTTTGCTCAATAAAGGTACGGCATGGGCCACTGCCAGATCGATGAATTTTTGATCGTCAGGGTCTTTGCAAGTGCAAGACGCTTTGCTGGCTGGCTCTGCGGTCATGCAGTGATCGTCAAAGCGATTCAATATGTCTTGCGCTTGAATGCCCGACTTGGCCATGCGCTTCACAATGTGGGGGTAGGTGAGAACGCGTTCTAACTCATCGCGCATGCTGGCGGTGGCCAAATGAGAAATGACACCACTTTGCAAAGCAGCGCGCAAAGGTACAGTGGCTGGATCTTCAAACAGCCACAGATCTAGCACGATATTGGTGTCGATTACCCAGGCTTGGGCAGCAGGCCTGGCGTGAACCTCAGAGCTTGTCACGCACAGAGCCCTTCATCAGATCGAAGCGAAACATGCGGCATTCGATAGGGCCATTCCACATGGGCACGCGGCGGGATTCTTTGAGTCGCATCTTGGAGGGCAGCTTCAAGTCGGGTGTGAGCATCCAAGCGGTCCAGCCGTTGTAATTTTTTTTCCAATGCGAGGCCAGTTGCGAGAAGAACTCGCCGCCATCGTCGCCTTCTGCAATTTCACGCGCACGGCTTGAAGCCCCTGCCACACCGGCCGCTTCAATGCGCTCGCCATAAGGTGGGTTGAGAAGCATGAAGCCAGGTGTCTCGCAAGGTGGCATGCGCTGGAGTGCGTCACCGCCTCGCGCTTGCACCACCTGACCGACACCAGCGCGCTCAGCGTTGCGCTGCGTGAAGTCGACCATGCGGAAGGCCACATCGGAGGCATGAATTTCGGTGGTGGGTGCGTGCTCTAGTGCGCGGGCATCGTCTTGCAATGCATGCCATACGTGCGGCTGGAAGGGGAGCAATTTTTCAAAGCCAAAGCGACGCATGATGCCAGGCGCAATGCCACAGGCAATTTGGGCGGCTTCAATGGCAATGGTGCCACTGCCGCAGCAAGGGTCGTACAGGGGCGTGTGCGCATCCCAGCCACTGGCGGCCAGCATGGCGGCGGCCAAAGTTTCTTTGAGAGGCGCATCGCCTTTGTCTTCGCGCCAACCGCGTTTGAACAAAGGTTCACCAGAGGTGTCCATGTAAAGCGTGCAGCTGTCGGTGGTGAGGTGCACATAAATGCGCACATCGGGCCACTGTGTGTTTACATCTGGACGCTCGCCACGCTTGGCGCGAAAGCGATCGGCTACAGCGTCTTTGATTTTGAGTGCAGCAAAGTTCAGGCTGGTGAGCGGGCTGTGTTGTGCCGTGATTTCAATTTTGAAGGTTTGCTTGGTGGTGAACCAAATTTCCCAAGCCACAGCGCTGGCCGCATCGTACAAATCTTTTTCATTGCGATAAAAAGTTTGCGACAGTTGAATCAAGACACGCTGAGTGAGTCTGCTGTGCAGGTTCAGGCGCATGGCTTCGCGCCAAGATGCGTTGGCCATCACACCGCCACGACCTGTGAGCAAGTCATTGCCTGTGAGGCCCGTGAGTTGATGGACCTCGTCGGCCAGCAGACCTTCAACGCCAGCGGCGCAAGGCATAAAGAGTTGGAGCGAATTCACAGAGTTTTACGCAAGTTGGCGGGCGCAATTTTGAGCGCCTCGCGGTATTTGGCAACGGTGCGGCGGGCGCAATCAATGCCTTGTTCTTTGAGCATTTCAGACAGTTGGTTGTCTGAAAGGGGTTTGTTGGGGTTTTCGGCAGCCACCAATTGCTTGATGAGTGCACGCACGGCGGTACTGGACGCTGCGCTGCCGCTGTCGGTGCCCAAGCCGGAGCCAAAGAAAAACTTCAGCTCATACGTGCCCATGGGCGTGGTCATGTACTTGGCTGTGGTGACGCGGCTGATGGTGGACTCGTGCAAACCGAGTTCATCGGCTATTTCGCGAAGCACCAAAGGTCGCATGGCCAGTTCGCCATGAATGAAAAAGTTGCGCTGGCGCTCCACAATGGCGGTGGATACGCGCAATATGGTGTCAAAGCGTTGTTGGATATTCTTGATGAACCAACGCGCTTCTTGTAGCCTTTGTTGCAAACCCAAATGGCCTTCGCCTTTGCCACCGCGCAATGCGTTGGCGTAAATGTCGTGTACGCGCAGTTTGGGCATGACATCTGGATTGAGTTGCACTCTAAAGTGAGGCTCACCACCTTTGCGTGTACCGATGACCAATACATCGGGCACGATGACGTGCTGTTCGGCGTTGGCAAAAGGACGACCTGGCTTGGGTTCTAAGCGTGTGATGAAGGTCAATGCTTGTTTGACAAGTGCTTCGTCTTCGCCGCACTGCACCGCCAAGCGTTTGAAGTCGCGCTTGGCCAAGAGATCTAAGGGCAGAGCACAAATTTTCAAACCCACTGCAGCCACTTCGTTGTCGGGCTCATCTTTCAAGATGGCTTTGAGCTGAATGCGCAAACATTCACCCAAATCGCGAGCGCCAATGCCAACAGGCTCAAGCGATTGCAACAAATTCAAGGCCACGGTAAAGCGGTGCACCAATTCTTCGAGTTGCTCAATGTCATCTGTACCAGCCAAGCCTTGCGCCAAAGACTCGAGGCTGTCTTCCAAGTAGCCGTCGTCGTTCAAAGACTCAATGAGAAAACGCAAGGCCGCACGGTCAATTTCAGACAAGCGCATGGACAAAGCTTGACGGTGCAAATAGTCTGTGAGGGAGCCTAAGCCGCGCGCCAACTCAATGGCGTCTGCGCCCTCGGAGTCGTTGTTGGTGTTGTTCTTGCGAGCGCCTGCGTCAGTGCCCCATTCGCTGTCGTCGGGCGCTATCTCCACGCTGCCATCGCCATCCCAGCTGTCGGCCACATCAGTCACCGCTTCGTCGTTGGACACCGACGCAGACGATTCGCTGGCGGCATCGCGTGAGTCAGAACTGGCGTCGCTGGCGGCTTCAGACACTCGATCGCCTAAGCTCACGCGTGCGTCGGCTTCTGGCAAACCAAAATCCTCTTGCGGTGCATCGTCGGTGCTGCGTTCAAGGAAAGGATTCTCGTCGAGCATTTGCTCAACTTCTTGGCTTAGCTCTAGGGTAGAGAGTTGAAGCAGCCGAATGGATTGTTGCAGCTGTGGCGTAAGCGCCAAGTGCTGGGACATCCGAAGGGAGAGGCTTTGCTTCATATTTTTTCAGCCATCACATTCGGAAATGTTCGCCCAGATACACGCGGCGAACATCGGCATTGTTGACAATGTCTTGCGGCGTGCCTTGTGCCAGCACGCGCCCCTCGCTGATGATGTAAGCATGGTCGCAAATGCCCAATGTTTCGCGCACGTTGTGATCGGTAATGAGCACGCCAATACCGCGCTCTTTCAAGAAGGCAATGATGCGCTGAATTTCAATAACGGCAATGGGATCGATGCCTGCAAAGGGCTCGTCTAACAAAATGAAGCGAGGTTCTGTGGCCAAGGCGCGGGCAATTTCAACCCGCCGCCGTTCGCCACCAGACAATGCCAAAGAAGGTGAGTCGTGCAAATGGTCAACGCGCAAATCTTTCAACAGGCCGTCTAGCCGTGTTTGGATGTCTGTTGGGTTGAGGGGCTGGCCTTGGGCATCGTGTTGCAACTCTAAGACCGCACGCACGTTTTCTGCCACGGTGAGTTTTCTGAAAATAGAAGCCTCTTGCGGCAAATAAGACAAGCCCATGCGCGAGCGACGGTGAATGGGCATGCGGGTGACGTCTTCGCCATCGATCAAAATTTGGCCGCCATCGTTGCGCACCAAACCGACAATCATGTAGAAGGATGTGGTTTTGCCAGCGCCATTGGGGCCAAGCAGACCAACCACCTCGCCTTTTTCAACTTTGACGGAGACGTCAAACACCACTTGGCGGCTGCCGTACGATTTTTGCAAATGCCTCGCTTCTAAACTGCTGACGAGACTTTGCGCACTCATGGCTTGTCGCCCCCTGTGCGAGGACTACTTTTTAAAGCTGGCCCGACGACAGGCGCACTTGCTTCATTGGTTTTGGGCCGTGGTGTGATGGTGGCTTTGACGCGCTGGCTGCCAGCGTTGTTGCCCGCTGCATTGGATTTGCCGTCCACCGAGAAAACTTCGGTGTTGTTGTCGACCAAAATTTGCTGCCCTTGAATTCGGTCTGCCACCACCGTGCCTCGCAACAAGCGCAATTCGGCCCGTTGGGTGAGTGTGAGGGTGTTGGCTTGGCTGTTGTAAACGGCGGTTTCGGCTTCGCCTTCGGTGTATTCGTTAACGCCCTCGCGTTTTTGACGAAAGAAAATGCGTTCGCCGGGCTCGGCCCACAGCCTGGCCACCTGATTGCCTTGGCTGTCTTGCTTGACTTCCATCTTGGCGGCTTTCAGTACCAAAGTGCCCTTGGTCATTAGCACTTTGCCTGTGAAGGTGGTGAGTTGTTGCTGGTCGTCGTGTTTGAGGCTGTCGGCCTCGACGTTCATGGGCTTGTCGCGGTCTGCTTTTTCGGCGAAAGCCATCTGCGCCGTGAAGACGGCAGCCAGAAGACAGAGCAGAATGTTGAGCTTGATTTTCATAAAGGCGCGAATCTTGCTTGATTGTAGGTCGTCAGAGAGAAGTCAAGCCTCTTTGATGAAAAAATGACAAAAAAAAGCCCGCAGATGCGGGCATATGTGCAACACCTGCTTTGAATCAGGCACGACCTTGTCGAACCAAGGCCAGCAAAGAATCGGTCACTTGCAATGCCCGATCCATGTTGCCTGCTGAAGTGCCGTCAATGTAGTATTTGCCGGCAACGCCCAGGGATGGGACGCCTTCGATCTTGAAATCGTTTTGCAATTGCACAGCACGCTTGAGTTTGCTGGCCACACCAAAAGACTTTGCGGTGTCTGCAAACTTGGTTTTATCGACACCTTGCTTTTCGATCCAAGTCAAAATGCTGGCGTCGGTGTTCAAGGGCAAGCGCTCGCCATGAATGGCCTGAAAGACTTTGACATGCAATTTATCGAGCAAGCCCATGGCTTCTAAAGAGAAAAACAAACGTTGTTGGGGCGCGAAGTCTTCTCTGAACGCAACGGGTATGCGGCGCACCACCACATCCTTGGGCGCATTTTTGACCCACTGGGCAAAAGCGGGTTCGAAAGCGTTGCAGTGACCACAGCTGTACCAAAAAAATTCAATCACTTCAATTTTGCCCGCTTCGGTTTCTGTAGGAATGGGACGGCCTAGCTTGATGTAGTCTTTGCCAGCCACAAACTTGGCAGGGCCTTGCGCCAATGCGGGAGCCATGAGGCCCACAGTGCCTACAGCGGCAGCCGTGCCCAATGTAGCCAAAGAAAATTCGCGACGTTTCATGAGTTGCTCCTGGTCAATAGAGGTGTGAGTCAATCAGCCGAAGGCATGATCAGCGTTGCACGCGCACCAAGGCGGCATCCATGCCGCTGGCATCAAGGCGTGATTTGATTTTTTCAGCTTGTTCTTTGTCGTCAAAGGGGCCGCTGCGAACCCGAAAAATAGCGCGTCCAGCTTGCTCACGCTCACTCACTTTGGCCTCAATGCCCATCATGGAAAGCTTGGCTTTTTGAGCGTCTGCATCGGCGGCAGACTTGAAGGCACCGGCTTGAACAAAGTAAGTGAAAGGATCGCTTGAAGCGGCAGCTTTGGTGGCAGGTTGAGGTGTGGCCGCAGGTGCTGGCGCAGCAATGGGTGGATCGGCCGTGACAGCGGGCGCAGGCATATTGGCGGCTGGCGGAGTTGCGCCTGTAGAGCCTGTAGGGCCTGTAGTGCCTGGGGTACCTGCTGTGGCTGCCCCACCTGCAGCACCCGCAGCACCTGTATTTGGGGCAGCTGCCGCATCAGGCGGCACTGCCGGCGCAGCCGGTTTGCTCTGCAATGCTCCGTTGGGATTCCAATCTTTGTTTTTCTGGGCTTCAACCGCATCTTGGTCTGCAGAGCGAGTTTGATTTTTGTTGCTAAAGGGCATGGGCACTTTGGTCACGTACATGGCCACACCGAGTGCCACAGTGAGACCAATGACCAAACCCAGAACAAAACCGAGCAAGGTACCACCGCGCTGGCGTTGGATGTTGGAATGGGACATGTTGTGAAGTACTCTCTAATTCGTTCTGAAAAAGTGACGTCAGAATTACATTTGCTCAGGCGCTGACACACCCAAGACTTTCAAGCCATTTTGCAAGACTTGCGCGCAAGCTGCAACCAGTGCCAAGCGCGCCAATTTGAGCGACTCGTCTTCTACCAAAATGCGTTCGGCATCGTAGTAGCTGTGGTAGCTGGCTGCCAAGTCGCGCAAGTAGAAGGTGACGTCGTGCGGGGCAAAATCTTGTGATGCCGCCGTGAGCATTTCGGGGTACTTGGCCAACAGCAACATGAGCGCTTGTGCCTTGGGGTTGTCCAAACTGGACAGGTCTGCTTTGGCCAAGCTGGCCACATTGCCGCCCCAGGTTCGCAAGATGGATTGAATGCGCGCGTGGGCATACTGCACGTAGTAAACGGGGTTGTCGTTGTTTTTGGCCAAGGCCAAATCAATGTCAAACACATACTCGGTGTCGGGCTTGCGGCTGAGCAAGAAAAACCGCACGGCGTCTTTGCTGGTCCACTCAATGAGGTCGCGCAAAGTCACATAGCTGCCAGCGCGTTTTGAAATTTTCACTTCTTCGCCACCGCGCATCACGCGCACCATGGTGTGCAGCACGTAGTCGGGGTAGCCTTGGGGAATACCTGCGCCTGCGGCTTGCAAGCCAGCGCGCACGCGGGCAATGGTGCCGTGGTGATCGGTGCCTTGAATGTTGACCACCTTGGTAAAGCCACGTTCCCACTTGGTGATGTGATAAGCCACATCGGGCACGAAGTAGGTGTAGGTGCCGTCGCCTTTGCGCATTACGCGGTCTTTGTCATCACCATAGTCGGTGGACTTGAGCCAAAGAGCGCCGTCTTGTTCGTAGGTCTTGCCGGCTTCTTGAAGTTTTTTGACCGCACTGTCGACACGGCCGCTGGTGTAGAGGCTGGACTCGAGGTAGTAGTTGTCAAACTTAACGTCGAAGGCTTTGAGGTCGAGGTCTTGCTCATGGCGCAAATAAGCCACGGCAAATTCACGCATGCCATTCAAATCGTTGAGGTCGCCACTGCCGGTAAATTCGCGGTCGTCCGACTTGACGGTTTTCTTGGCTAAGAAATCTTGCGCAATGTCGTGGATGTAGTCGCCGTTGTAGGCGGCTGCGTTTTCGCCGCTGGGCCACTGAGCATCGCCCGGTTTGAAACCTTGCGCGCGCAATTGCGTGGAGGTGGCCAAGGTGTTAATTTGCACGCCGGCGTCGTTGTAATAGAACTCGCGGTACACCGACCAACCTTGGGTGGCAAACAAATTGCAAATGGCATCGCCCAATGCCGCTTGCCGGCCATGGCCCACATGCAAGGGACCTGTGGGGTTGGCCGACACAAATTCCACCAATACTTTTTCATGGCGCTCGGCTTGTTTGCCAAAGCAAGATGCAGCGTGCAGCACTTCTTTGACCACCGCTTGTTTGGCGCTGGGCTTGAGCTTGAGGTTTAAAAAGCCAGGGCCTGCAATGTCGATGCTTTCAACCCATTGGCTGAACGCAGGTGTGTCCATGAGTGCAGTTCGCAAAGCCTCGCCCACTTGCCTTGGGTTTTGCCCCAGGGGTTTGGCCAAGTGCATGGCGGCCGTACAGGCTAAATCGCCATGGGCGGCCACCTTGGGTGACTCAAAAATGGCTTTGGCGCCGGCACCAGCGTGAAGGCGTTCGAGTTCGGCGGCAAGGGCCGAGAGTAAATCTTGTTTGGCTTGAAGCATCCCCCGATTTTACGGGGCGCTTTGCCAAGTTGCGGGCAAGCTGTAGTGATGCTTTAAAAAGTCTATCCAAAGCCGCAAACGCAGGGGCAAGTGTTTGCGCTGGGGAAAAACACCGTAAATGCCATTGGGCGGGGCCGCATAATTGGCCAAAACCTCTACCAACTGGCCCGATTGGATGTCGTTTTCTACCTCCCAAGTGCTGCGCCAGGCAATGCCCATGCTGGCCAGGCACCAGCTGTGCAAGACCTGACCGTCCGAGCAATCTAAGGGGCCGTGCGGCCTGAGGTGAGTCACTTCTGGGCCTTCTGAGGTGTCTGGGGAAGTGGTTTTGAAGGCCCAGCCGCGGGTTTGAGAGGCATCGCTAGACAAGGTCAAGCAGCTGTGATGCAGCAGGTCTGACGGTTGTTGGGGGGTGCCATGCTTTGCCAAGTAAGCGGGCGTGGCCACACATAGACGGCGGTTGTCGGCCAGGCGAACACTCACCAAGGAAGAGTCTGGCAAGTCGCCCACGCGCACAGCAAAGTCAAAACCTTCTGCAGCAAGGTCTATGACCCGGTCGCTCAGGTTCAAGGAGATTTTGACATCGGGGTTTTGGGCGTGAAACAGGGGGGCCAAGGGAGCCACATGGCGCCTCCCAAAGCCCGCTGGCGCAGTGATGCGCAAATGACCGCTGGCTTTGAGGCCGCCGGCCGATAAGCTGTCTTCGGCATTGGCCACGTCGCTTAAGAGGCGTTGGCAGTTTTCCAAAAACGCACTGCCTTCATGCGTGAGGCTGATGCGGCGGGTGGTGCGCAGCAGCAGCTTCACGCCCAGATGGGATTCCAGAGCATCCAGTCTGCGCCCAATGATGGCTGGCGCTACACCTTCTGCGCGTGCGGCAGCGCTCAGGCTGCCACGGGTGGCCACTGACACAAAAGATTCAAAAACTTTGAGTTTGTCCATGGTGTCTAGTTGTTAATGTGTTGAGGTGTTTGGTTTTAGCTGCTTGGGTTGCTGAGTTTTTGAATGTCTTCGGCGCTGTAGCCCAAGCTGCTGAGCAGAGGCGCGTTGTGCTCGCCCAAGCGAGGTGCAGATTGCCTAACCTTCAAGCGCTCTTGGTTCATGCTGAAAGGCAGCAACACCGTGTTGATGCTGCGGCCATCGTTGAGTTCAACAGGCGCTAAGCTGCCCGTGGCCTTTAAATGCGGATCGTCTAGCAGTTCGTGAGGGGCCGTGATGGGCGCATAAGGCAATGCGTTTTTTTCAAACACTTCGCTCAGGTGAGCCGCAGAAAATGCTTTGAGCCGCTCACGCAGAAGTGGAATTAGCCAATCGCGTTCTTTCACCCGGTCGTTGTTGGTGAGCAAGCGTGGGTCATTGAACAAGTCGGCATAGTGAAAGACCTCGCAGAAAATTTTCCAAGCTGTATCGCTTACAACGGCCAAGAAAATTTGTTCGCCGTCTTTGACCACAAACACATCGTAAACAGCCCAAGCCGAAATGCGTTCTGGCATAGGCGCTGCCGCTTTGCCCGTCACTTGGTATTGCATCATGTGTTGCGCCACCAAGAACACATTGTTTTCAAACAAGGCGCTTTGCACCTCTTGCCCAAGGCCTGTTTGTGTACGTTGCGCCAGTGCTGCCATGGCGCCAATGGCACCAAACATGCCGCCCATGATGTCGTTGACGCTGGTACCTGCGCGCAGGGGATCGCCGGATCGGCCTGTCATGTAGGCCAAGCCGCCCATCATTTGCACCACTTCGTCCAAGGCGGTGCGATGTTCATAAGGGCCTGGCAAAAAACCTTTGAGAGAGACGTAAATCAAGCGTGGGTTGAGCTTTTTCAGGGTGGTGTAATCAAGCCCTAGCTTTTCCATGGTGCCGGCCTTGAAGTTCTCACTGAAGATGTCGGCCGTGGCAATCAAACGCAAAACCGCTTCTTTGCCTTCGGGTGTTTTCAAATCAAGGGCCAAGCTTTTTTTGTTCCGATTGAAAAGCGGAAAAAAACCTGCACCCGAGCCCAAAAGTTTTCGCGTGCCATCGCCCTCGTGGCCGTGGCCAATTGGCTCCACCTTAATCACCTCTGCACCCAAATCGGCCAGCACCATGCCGCAGGTAGGCCCCATCACCATGTGCGTGAGTTCAACAACGCGGATGCCTTCGTAGGGCAATGATGGCAAAACACGGTAAGAGGACATGCTGTCTTTGGGTATGAAAATGTGCGTATGGGTATTTCAATCTTTTCAGAACTGAACAATATTTTCACTAATTTTGACGTAATTGGCCCGAATCTTTGCCAAAAAGTCACAAGTCAAAAGATATTTCTCTGATTTATAAACTCTGAAACATCGAATAAAGTGAGGTTTATTCGGAAAATTGTTTTTATTTTTTTAAAGAGGCTTCCATGACCGATCGCATTGCCATCCACGGACTTCACGTGGCCACACCACTTTTTCGTTTTATCGAAGACCAAATGCTGCCCGCAGTAGGCGTCAAAAGCCAAGCATTTTGGGCGGGCTTTGATGGCATCGTGAAAGACTTGGCACCCGTCAACATCGCTTTGTTGGCTGAGCGCGACCGCATTCAATTGGAAATGGACAAGTGGCACACCGCCAACCCAGGCCCCGTGAGCGATGCCAAAGCCATGAAGGCGTATCGCAAACATCTCTCGTCCATTGGCTATTTGGTGCCCGAACCCAAGAGCCCAAAAGCCACTACCCAAAACGTCGATGCCGAATTGGCAGTGTTGGCTGGCCCACAATTGGTGGTGCCTATTTTGAATGCGCGCTATGCACTCAATGCAGCCAACGCACGTTGGGGCTCTTTGTATGACGCCTTGTATGGCACTGACGCATTGAGCGAGGCCGATGGCTGCGAAAAGGGCACAGGCTACAACCCCAAGCGCGGCGCCAAAGTGATTGAGTATTGCCGCTATGTGCTTGACCGTTGCGCGCCCTTGAAAAAAGGCTCGCACATTGACAGCACGGGTTACAGCGTGAAGGACGGCAAGTTGGTGGTGAGCTTGAAATCGGGCACCACCACCTTGGCCGATGGCAAACAATTTGTGGGCTTCCAAGGCGATGCCAAGGCGCCCACATCATTGCTGTTCAAGCACAACGGTTTGCACCTCGATTTGCAAATCAACAAGTCTCATCCCATTGGCAAAACAGACCCCGCGGGCGTGTCTGACTTGGTGGCTGAAGCGGCGCTTTCCACCATCTTGGATTTGGAAGATTCGGTGGCAGCCGTTGATGCCGAAGACAAAGTGTTGGCCTACAGCAATTGGCTCGGCATTTTGCAAGGCACGTTGTCTGAAGACGTGCTAAAGGGTGGCACAACCTTCAAGCGCACTTTGAATGGCGACCGCGTGTACACCAAGCCCAGCGGCAAAGGCCACGAAGTGTTGCATGGCCGCTCTTTGTTGTTCGTGCGCAATGTGGGTCACCTCATGACCAACCCTGCCATTTTGTACAACGCCGCAGACGGCACGCAAAAAGAAATTCCAGAAGGCATCCTGGACGCCATGATTACCACCACCTGTGCCATGGCCGATTTGCAAAAGAAGAAGGGCGCCGATTTCCGCAATAGCCGCACCGGCAGCGTGTACATCGTGAAGCCCAAAATGCATGGCCCCAAAGAAGTCGGTTTTGCCGACACTTTGTTTGGCCGCGTTGAAAAGGTCTTGGGTTTGAAGGCTTCTACCGTGAAGCTGGGCATCATGGACGAAGAGCGCCGCACCAGTGTCAATTTGGCAGCCTGCATTGCAGCCGCTAAATCGCGCGTGGCCTTCATCAATACCGGCTTCTTGGACCGCACTGGCGATGAAATGCACACCTGCATGTTGGCAGGCCCTGTGATGCGAAAGGGTGACATTAAAGGCAGTACATGGCTGGGTGCTTACGAGCGAAGCAATGTGGCCGTGGGCTTGCAAGCCGGATTGCGCGGTCGTGCACAAATTGGCAAGGGCATGTGGGCCATGCCCGATTTGATGGCCGACATGTTGAAACAAAAAATTGGTCACGCCAATGCGGGTGCCAACACTGCTTGGGTGCCAAGCCCCACAGCGGCCACCTTGCATGCCATGCACTACCACCAAGTGAACGTGCCAGCTCTGCAAAAGCAGATGGAAAAAACCATTGCTAAGCAAAGTGCCAAGGCCATGCGCGAAGAAACCTTGAGCAAGTTGTTGCAGTTCCCCGTAGTGACCGCAGCACAAGCTGCAGAGTGGACCGCGAAAGACAAACAAGATGAGCTCGACAACAACGCCCAAGGCATCTTGGGTTATGTGGTGCGTTGGGTTGACCAAGGCGTAGGTTGCTCCAAAGTACCCGATATCCATGGCGTGGGCTTGATGGAAGACCGTGCCACTTTGCGCATCAGCAGCCAGCACATTGCCAACTGGCTGGCGCATGGTGTGGTGACACAAGCCCAAGTGGAGTCCACCATGGAGCGCATGGCCGCAGTGGTGGACCAGCAAAATGCAGGCGATCCTTTGTACCAAAAGATGGCCGGCAATTTCAAAACATCCAAGGCTTATCAAGCGGCTTGCGACTTGGTTTTCAAAGGCAAAGAGCAGCCTAGCGGTTATACCGAGCCTTTGTTGCATGCATGGCGTTTGAAGGTCAAGGCCGGCTAAACTGTTTCAGGGCGGCCTATTGTGGGCCGCCTTTGAAAAAGGCTTCGATATGTGCCAACTCTTGGGCATGAACTGCAACACGCCCACGGACGCGACGTTCAGCTTCAGTGGCTTTTCGCAAAGAGGCGGTGTCACCGATCACCATTCGGATGGTTGGGGCATTGCCTTTTTCGAAGGTGCGGGGGTGCGGCATTTTGTAGACCACCAAGAGGCCAGCCGTTCGCCGGTGGCCGAACTCATTCGGCGCTACCCCATCAAAAGCCAAAATGTTATTGCGCACATTCGCAAAGCGACGCAAGGTGCGGTGTCACTCGAAAACTGTCATCCGTTTGTGCGCGAGCTCTGGGGCCGTTATTGGGTGTTTGCGCACAATGGCAATTTAGAAAACTTCTATCCGCGCTTGCATGGCCACTTTCAGCCTGTGGGACAAACCGACAGTGAGGGGGCATTTTGTTGGATCATGCAGGAGCTGTCCAAGTCGCATGCAACGGTACCCAGTGTGCAAGAGCTCACCCTCACACTGCGTGAGTTAGTGCCGCAAATTGCCAAGCACGGCACCTTCAATTTTTTGCTGTCCAACGGCCAAGCGCTTTGGGCACATGCCTCCAACAACTTGTACTACGTGATTCGGCAGTACCCATTCAAAACGGCCACGCTCAAAGATGAGGACATGCAAGTGAACTTTGCCGAGCAAACCAAGCCCACCGACCGTGTGGCGGTGGTGGTCACCGCCCCCCTCACGCTAGACGAGCCGTGGACAGCGTTTGTGCCAGGCGAGGTGATGGTGTTTAAGGATGGCGCTTTGCTTTAAGGCGCTTTGCTTCAAGGCGCTTTGATCGCCGCTTCCAATGCATCAATGAAAATAGCCGCCACATCACAGCCGGTTTGGTCAAAAATTTCTTGGAAGCAAGTGGGGCTGGTGACGTTGATCTCGGTCACGCTGGTGCCAATGACGTCAAGACCAATGAGCAACAAACCACGCGCCGCCAAAATGGGGCCAATGGTTTCTGCAATGGCGCGGTCCTTGTCTGTAAGGGGCTGCGCCACACCTTTGCCACCCGCAGCCAAGTTGCCGCGCACTTCGCCACCTTGCGGAATGCGCGCCAAGCAGAAAGGCACAGGCTTGCCGCCAATGATGAGCACGCGTTTGTCACCTTGCGCAATGGCGGGTAAAAACTTTTGAACCATGACCGATTGCGCACCATCGAGGTTGAGCGTCTCAATGATCGAGCCCAAATTCATGCCATCGGCGCCAACACGGAAAATGCCCATGCCGCCCATGCCATCGAGCGGTTTCAAAATGATGTCTTGGTGCTCCGCGTGGAACGCCTTGATGGCGTCGGCCGATCGTGTGACCAAAGTGGGCCCAATGAATTCGGGAAATTCCATGATGGCCAGTTTTTCGGGGTGGTCACGCAAAGCAGATGCTTTGTTGAACACCTTGGCACCTTCGCGTTCGGCTTGGCTTAGCAAATGTGTGGCGTAGAAAAATTCGCTGTCGAAGGGTGGATCTTTGCGCATGATGATGGCGTCAAAGTCTTTCAGCCAAGCTTGGCGCGTGGCCGTCACTTCGTACCAGGTGTTGGCATCGCCGGTTAAGTGCAGATCTTGAACTTGCGCTTTGACGCACTCACCGCGCTGCCATTGAATATGCGGTACCTCGCAAGCCGTGATGCTGTGGCCGCGCTTTTGGGCCTCGCGCATCATGGCAAAACTGGTGTCCTTCTTGATCTTGAAGGAGGCGAGGGGGTCGACAATGAAAAGGATGTTCATGCGCGTAATGTCTCACAAAGACATTAACTGCGCATGACAGTCGGAAATTTACATGTTTCGGCGGTATTGACCACCCACCTCAAACAAGGCATTGGTAATTTGACCCAACGAGCAAACGCGCACAGCGTCCATTAGGACCTCAAACACATTTTGATTGTGAATCACGGCTTGCTGTAGGCGCACCAACATGGCGGGAGACTCTTTGGCATGCTGGGCATGAAAGGCGTGCAAACGATCGAGTTGAGACTTTTTCTCATCTTCCGTAGATCGAGCCAATTCCAGCTTCTCGAGCACTTCGTCACCTTTGGGGTTGCGGAAAGTGTTGACACCAATGATGGGGTACTCGCCGGTGTGCTTGAGCATTTCGTAGTGCATCGATTCGTCTTGAATCTTGCCGCGCTGATAGCCTGTTTCCATGGCGCCCAACACACCGCCTCGGTCTGCAATCTTTTCAAACTCGGCCAACACGGCTTCTTCCACCAACTCGGTGAGTTCTTCAATGATGAAGGCGCCTTGGTTGGGGTTTTCGTTTTTGGCCAAGCCCCACTCGCGGTTGATGATGAGTTGAATGGCCATAGCACGGCGCACGCTGTCTTCGGTGGGCGTGGTAATGGCTTCGTCAAACGCGTTGGTGTGCAAAGAGTTGCAGTTGTCGTAAATGGCAATCAAAGCTTGCAGCGTGGTGCGAATGTCGTTGAACTGAATTTCTTGCGCGTGCAGTGAGCGGCCTGAGGTTTGAATGTGGTACTTCAACTTCTGGCTGCGCTCGTTGGCGCCGTACTTGTTCTTCATGGCCACCGCCCAGATGCGGCGAGCTACACGGCCCATCACGGTGTACTCGGGGTCCATACCGTTGCTGAAGAAGAAACTCAAATTGGGCGCAAAGTCATCGATGTGCATGCCCCGTGCCAAGTAGGCTTCCACAAACGTGAAGCCATTGGACAATGTGAAGGCCAATTGGCTGATGGGGTTGGCACCAGCTTCTGCAATGTGATAGCCGCTGATAGACACGGAGTAGAAATTGCGCACATCGTTGTTGACAAAAAATTGTGCAACGTCGCCCATGACCTTCAAGCTGAACTCGGTGCTAAAGATGCAAGTGTTTTGACCTTGGTCTTCTTTCAGAATGTCGGCTTGCACCGTACCGCGCACATTGGCCAAAACCCACTCGCGAATTTTGGCGGCTTCGGTGGCTGTCGGTTCGCGGCCATTGTCGGCCTTGAATTTATCCAAATTCTGATCGATGGCGGTGTTCATGAACATGGCCAAGATAGAGGGCGCAGGACCGTTGATGGTCATCGACACGCTGGTGCTAGGGTTGCACAAGTCGAAGCCGCCGTAGAGCACCTTCATGTCGTCCAAGGTGGCAATGCTCACGCCAGAATTGCCCACCTTGCCGTAGATGTCGGGGCGAGGATCGGGGTCGTTGCCATACAAAGTGACTGAGTCAAAAGCGGTGGACAAACGCTTGGCGGCCATGCCTTCGCTCAGCAATTTGAAGCGGGTGTTGGTTCTGAATGCATCACCTTCACCAGCAAACATGCGTGTGGGATCTTCCCCTTCGCGCTTGAACGCGAAAGTGCCAGCGGTGTAGGGGAAGCTGCCTGGCACATTGTCGAGCATGAGCCACTTCAAAATTTCGCCGTGGTCTTCGTAGGTGGGCAAAGACACTTTGCGAATGGTGGTGCCCGACAAACTTTTGGAAGTGAGCGCTGTGCGAATTTCTTTGTCGCGAATTTGCACTACGTACTCATCACCAGCGTAGGCCTTTTGCATTTCTGGCCATTGGGCCAACAACTTGCGCGCGCCGGGGTCTTGCGTTTCTTCGCGGCGAGCAGCCAAGTCGATGGCGGCTTCGGAAGCTTTGGCGCGGCCTGGCTTGTCGACTTCCAACATGACAGCGGCTGCGCGCAGTTGTTGAATTTCGCGTGCCAATTTAGCTTGGGCACGGGCTTGTTTTTTGTAGCCCCGCACAGTGTCGGTAATTTCTGCCAAGTATCGCGAGCGTGCAGGTGGAACCACTGGCGTTTGGTTGGTGCTGTGCCGTACATCTACCTTGGGTAGCAGGCCTTCATTCAAGTTCAAACCCAACTCGCCCAAGCGAACTTTGAGCGCTTGGTACAAAGCGGTCACGCCATCGTCGTTGAAGCGAGCGGCCATGGTGCCAAACACGGGCATTTGTTCGGTGGGAACAGTCCAAGCTTCTTGGTTGCGCTGGACTTGTTTGGCCACATCGCGCAGTGCGTCGCTGGCACCTTTGCGGTCAAACTTGTTGATGGCGACGAACTGGGCAAAGTCGAGCATGTCGATTTTTTCCAGTTGGCTGGCTGCGCCAAATTCGGGCGTCATGACGTACATGGGCACATCCACGTGCGGCACGATGGCCGCATCGCCCTGGCCAATGCCAGAGGTTTCCACCACCACCACATCAAAGCCCGCTACCTTGCAAGCAGCCACCACATCGGGCAAGGCAGCAGAGATCTCGCTGCCAAAATCGCGCGTGGCCAAACTGCGCATGAACACTCGCTGTCCATTGCGCCATGGGTTGATGGCGTTCATGCGAATGCGGTCGCCTAACAAGGCGCCGCCGCTCTTGCGGCGTGAAGGATCGATGGAAACCACCGCAATGCGCAAGCTGTCGCCTTGGTCTAAGCGCAAACGGCGAATGAGTTCGTCGGTTAAAGAAGACTTGCCCGCGCCGCCAGTGCCAGTAATGCCCAGCACGGGCACTTTGTGTTTGCCAGCTTCGGTGCGCAATGCGGCCACCATGTCGGCAGAAGCGTTGCCGTTTTCTAAAACGGTGATGAGCTGTGACAGCGCTCGCCAGTTGGCTTCGCTGCCACCTTGAATGGCTTTCAAATCTTTGGGTGCATACGCGCTAATGTCTTTGTCGCAGCGCATCACCATCTCGCCAATCATGCCGGCCAAGCCCATGCGCTGGCCGTCTTCAGGGCTGTAAATTCGGCCCACGCCGTAGGCATGCAACTCGCGAATTTCTGCGGGAACAATCACACCGCCGCCACCGCCAAACACTTGAATGTGTTCGCCGCCGCGCTGGCGAAGTAAGTCGACCATGTATTTGAAATACTCCACATGACCGCCCTGATAGGAGCTGATGGCAATGCCTTGCGCGTCTTCTTGCAAAGCGGCCGTGACCACTTCATCGACTGAGCGGTTGTGACCCAAGTGAATCACTTCGGCGCCCATGCTTTGCAAGATGCGGCGCATGATGTTGATGGCTGCATCGTGGCCGTCGAACAAACTGGCGGCAGTGACAAAACGCACTTTGTGCGTGGGGCGGTATTCAGCGAGGGCTTTGTATTCGGCAGACAAGTCGGTCATGGCATGGTTCCGTTCAAGGTTGACTTTACGTTTACGTCAACGTCAACTAG
The DNA here is from genome assembly GCF_003063375.1 of Limnohabitans sp. MMS-10A-178. Taxonomy (GTDB): domain Bacteria; phylum Pseudomonadota; class Gammaproteobacteria; order Burkholderiales; family Burkholderiaceae_C; genus Limnohabitans_A. The sequence continues at coordinate 606,387 of NZ_NERY01000001.1, forward strand.
CGATCTTAGCGGTTTTGCTGAGAAAAGTCTTGCAAATGAACATGCCAGCCAACATGGCGGCCGTAAAAATAAGGGCATCGGCGCTCAAAAGCGCGCTGGCCAATGCTGGGCCTGGGCAATAACCCACCAAGCCCCAGCCTGCGCCAAACATCACTGCTCCACCAACCAGCGGCAGATCGATTTTGTTTTGTGAAGGCTCATAAAACTGATTGCCAAACAAGGGGGTTTGCGAAATTCTGCGGGTCCATGCAAATGCCAAAAGGGTGACGCTGACCGCGCCGCCCATGACAAATGCCAAGGTGGGATCCCATAAACCAGGGAAGGGTCCTTTGCCCATGGCTGTGATGTCTAGGAAGCCCATCACTTTGAGCGGTTGGGTCATGCCAGACAACACCAAACCAGAGGCGAACAAGAGCCCTGCTGAAAAAGCCAGTCCTAGACGGCCGGCACGTTGGGGGTTGTCATTCATACGGCACCTCGCATCAAGGTCACGGCCGCCATGCCAGTGGCCATGAAAACGCCAACTGAGACCAAGGACCTGACAGACAACCTGCCCAAGCCACACACCCCGTGGCCACTGGTGCAGCCACTGCCCCAGACGGTACCAATGCCCACCAGAAGTCCCGCGGGGATCAGCAAATACAAGGGCCGAGTTGGCAGGGTGGGGATTTCTAAGCCCTGACCCAAAAGGCATCCGCCAATAATCAAACCGGCTAAAAAAGCCCAGCGCCAAGTGTCGGGCTGGGTGGGCGCAGCCATGGTTTCTGAGGCAATGCCGCTGATGCCGGCAATACGGCCAAGGCCCCACCAAAGCAGCCAACTGGCCAAACCAATGAGAATACCGCCGAGACCGGCAATGAAATAAGGATGAAAATTGTCAAGCATCAAGCTGTGTTCCCGAAATTGTTCCAAAAAAGCTGGCAAAAGTTATCATAATTTGATCCCATTCTGAAAGATTCTCATGAGCCGCATTGCTGATCCTGAAAAAAAGAAAGCCCTTTGTGCTCGCTTGGCCCGAATTGAAGGCCAAATTCGAGGTTTACAAAAACTCATCGACAGTGACGCCGATTGTGAAAAAGTAGCCCAGCAAATGGCGGCATCTCGCAAAGCTTTAGACAAAGCTTTTTTCTCCATGGTGGGTTGCATGATTGAGCAAGGCGACCAATCGGCTGAGCATGTGGCTGAAATGCTCACCAAATTTGCCTGAAGTTTCAAATGCACACTTCCCAAGCTCAAGTCATTCAGCTGTTTGACCCCCAGTCCAGCACCTACACCTATTTGGTTTATGACCCCCACTCGCTGGATGCGGTCATCATCGATCCGGTCGACGATCAAATTCAACGCGATCAACAACTCATTCAAGACAAGGGCCTCAAAGTCCGATGGGCTTTAGAAACACATGCACATGCAGATCACATCACAAGCGCAGGTTTGCTGGCCGAACATTTGGGCTTGAAAACGGCAGCGCCTGAAGGCTGTCACATTGGAACAGCCTCGGTGCAATTGGTCGATGGTCAATTGATTCCGTTTGGGGCTTTTGCGCTCAAGGCCTTGCACACCCCTGGCCATACAGCAGGAAGCATGAGTTTTTATGTGGCTGCGCAAGAGGGTGGACATGTGTTTACAGGCGATACCCTGCTCATTGGTGGTTGCGGCCGCACCGACTTTCAATCGGGCAGTGCGCAGGCCCTGTATCACAGCATCACGCAAATCTTGTTCAAGTTACCGCAAGACACCACGGTGTGGCCAGGCCATGATTACAAAGGTCAAACTCACTCAAGTATTGGTGATGAAATCAAACACAATGTGCGTGTTGCAGGTCACACCGAAGCGCAGTTTGTGGCCATCATGAACAACCTGAATTTGCCCAAGCCACGGCGAATTGATGAAGCCGTGCCTGCCAATTTAAATTCTGGATTACGGCAAGATGCCGGAGGAGAAACTGTGAGAAATGATGTCCTAACCATTCGTCCCGCAGACGGTTATGCCGGCGATGTCTATCCTGAACTGGCCTGGCACTGGGTGCAGTCGGGCGAAGCTGTTTTGGTAGATGTTCGATCGGATGCAGAACGTGCGTGGGTGGGCTTTGTGCCTGAAGCCAAACCATTGGCTTGGAAGCAATGGCCGGTGGTGGATGTCAATCCAGAGTTTGATGCAGGCATTCGAGCCATTGCATCTACAGGCCTCAAAATTGTGTTGTTGTGTCGCAGTGGTGTAAGGTCTGTTGCTGCAGCACAAAGAGCCACCACTTTGGGCATTGAGGCGTTCAATATTTTGGAAGGTTTTGAAGGCGATCCCGATGCCAATGCGCATCGCGGTAAGTTAGGCGGTTGGCGAATGCGCGGCCTGCCTTGGCGACAGAATTGATCAAGTCAAAAGCCCCACGCGGTTCTTGTGCGCTTCAAGCCTGCACTTTGCTTGCGAGCATTGAGGCTAAGCAAGTTGAAAAAATCAGTATCATCTGCACATGACATTTTTGGCAATCGACGTCGGTAACACGCGTTTGAAGTGGGCACTCTACGATCGGCCGCATACCCAAGCCAATGTGCTTGCGCAAGGCGCGGAATTTTTAGAGAACATCGAAACCCTCTCCGATGGACCTTGGGCGGGCTTGGCTGCGCCCAAACATGTGCTGGGCTGTGTGGTCGCTGGCGATGCCGTGAAGCGCCGTGTGCAAGAACAATTGGAACTGTGGGACGTTGCGCCGCAATGGGTGGTGTCTTCCAACCAGGAGGCTGGCGTGAGCAATGGCTACGACCATCCCACTCGCTTGGGCTCCGACCGTTGGGTGGCCATGATCGGTGCGCGCCACCGCATGTTGGCCAAAGGCCCAGCCCAACCATTGGTGGTGGTCATGGTGGGCACAGCCGTCACAGTGGAAGCCTTGGATCAACACGGTAAATTTTTAGGCGGCTTTATTTTGCCCGGCCACGGCATTATGTTGCGCGCCTTAGAGTCAGGCACCGCTGGATTGCATGTTCCCACTGGGGAAGTCAGGCCCTTCCCCACCAATACCAGTGATGCTTTAACCAGCGGTGGAACCTACGCCATTGCAGGTGCTTGCGAGCGCATGGTGCAGCACCTAAAACAACACACCGGACAAGAGCCGCAGTGTGTCATGACGGGTGGTGCGGGTTGGAAAATGGCCCCAAGCATGGCCATCCAATTTGAGTTGGTGGACAGCCTTATTTTTGATGGCCTGTTGAAGCTGGCGCAAACACGTTTTGTCTAAATTGCTTTAACTCACCTCTGACGCATAGGCATGCGTGAGTTGCATCAAGTGAGCGCGTTCGCTTGGGTTTTCCAAGTAGGGTGCCAACAACAAAAGCACATGCCGTGCACCACGGGCTAAGGCATCGCCAGCGCTTTCTGGCTCCATGGCATGCCTAGGGTTGCGCACATACTCATAACTGAGCCAATAGGTAACGACCACCGACATGCTGGTTGACAAGGTATTGAAGGTGTCGGGCTCATGCCGAATGTGGCCTTGTCTGGCCAAAGCCTGCAGCAACTGGTGAAGCGAAGCTGTTTTAACTTCTAAGATGTTTTTGAAGTTGGTTTCCAAATGCCGATTTTTAGACAGCAAGTCGTTCAGGTCTCGGTACAAAAATCGGTGCGTCCAAATGAGCTCAAACAAGGAGTGCAAAAAGAACCACGCATCTTCCACATCCTTCACATCTTGGCTGGCATCAAGCAGCTTCAGCATGTCTGCTTTGTAGTTGTCAAACAGATGGCTGACCAATTGGTCTTTGGCGGGAAAGTGATAGTACAAATTGCCCGGGCTGATGTTGAGCTCGGACGAAATGAGCGTGGTCGACACATTGGGTTCGCCATAGCGATTGAACAGGTCTAAAGACACTGTGGCAATGCGCTCGGCGGTGCGACGGGGGGCTTTTTTGGCCATGAATTACTTGGCAGGGGTGACGCGTTTTCTGGCGGGCGATTTGGCGTTTGCCTTTGCCTTTGCATCTGCCTTTACTTTTGCATTTGCCAGGGCCGCCTCCAAAACGGCCACTCGATCTTGCAGCTCGGCCACTTCTTGGGCAGTGGGCAGGCCCAAACTTTTGAGCGCCCGAGCCACGCGATCTTCAAAAAGGTGTTCTAAGCGATCAACTTTGGCACCAACCGGTTGAACCAAGCCAGCCCCCAAATTTTGCGTGAGTTGGTTGAAATGCGCTGCGGCTTCTTGGATTTTTTCTTGGGCAGCAGCTTGCGATTTTTTCTGAAACGCCAAACCTTCTGCCACCAAAGCTTCAAAGGCTTTGCTGCCTTGTTCGCGAGCTTGTGCCTGCGCTTGCGCCATGGCGCCGAGGCCTGCTAGCCAAATGTCTTTGGAAGCCGCGCTGTGCGCAGAGCCTGCGCTGCCAGTACCTTTGGAATTGCCTTGAGCTGGCTTTTTGGGGGCGGTGGGGGCCATGAAAACTCCGTACTTCGATTGATGGACCATCAAAACCTCACTTTAACCGCTGCCGCACGACATGCCAATGCTTATAAAATACAGTTTTGGAAAGAAAAAATGACAATTCTTGTGACCGGTGGTGCGGGCTTCATTGGCGCCAACTTTGTATTGGACTGGGTGGCCAACACCGACGAAAAGATTGTGAATCTCGACAAGCTGACCTACGCGGGCAACTTGGAGTCATTGGAACCCTTGAAAAACAAGCCTCAGCACGTGTTTGTGCAGGGTGACATTGGCGATTTTGCTTTGTTGCCCCAGCTTTTGGCCGAGCACCAACCCCGAGCGGTTTTGAATTTTGCAGCCGAGAGCCATGTCGATCGCTCCATTCACGGCCCCGGCGAATTCATTGAAACCAACATTGTGGGCACCTTCCGTTTGTTGGAGTCGGTGCGCGGCTACTGGCAAAGTTTGGAAGCCAATGCGCAAAGCAGTTTCCGCTTTTTGCATGTCTCAACCGATGAGGTTTATGGCAGTTTGGCGCCCCAAGATCCAGCCTTTACCGAGCAACATCCGTACGAGCCCAACAGCCCCTACAGTGCCAGCAAGGCGGCCAGCGATCACTTGGTTCGTGCATGGCATCACACCTATGGCCTGCCGGTGCTCACCACCAACTGCAGCAACAACTACGGTCCTTTGCACTTTCCTGAAAAGCTCATTCCCCTCATGATTGTCAATGCGCTGGCAGGCAAGCCCTTGCCGGTGTATGGCGACGGCATGCAGGTGCGCGATTGGCTTTATGTCAAAGACCATTGCAGCGCCATTAGACGTGTGCTGGAAGGCGGCCAACTGGGCGAGACTTACAACGTGGGCGGTTGGAACGAGAAGCCCAACATTGAAATTGTCAAAACAGTTTGCGCCTTGCTCGACGAGCTGCGCCCGCGTGCCGATGGTGCCAGCTATGCACAGCAAATTACGTATGTCAAAGACCGTCCTGGCCACGACAGACGCTATGCCATTGACGCTCGCAAACTTGAAAAAGAATTGGGCTGGAGGCCCGCCGAAACCTTTGAGACCGGCATTCGCAAAACAGTGGCTTGGTATTTGGAAAACACCGAATGGGTGGCGCACGTGCAAAGCGGCGCTTACCGTGAGTGGGTTTCAAAGCAATACACCGCATGAAAATTTTATTGCTCGGCAAAAAAGGCCAAGTCGGCTGGGAACTGCAGCGCAGCTTGGCGCCATTGGGCGAGTTGCTGGCCCTAGACAGAAACAGCACAACGCACTGTGGCGATCTGAGCAATTTGGAAGGTCTGGCAGAGACTGTGCGGGTGTATCGACCCGACGTGGTGGTTAATGCAGCTGCTTACACAGCAGTTGACAAAGCTGAAACAGATCAGTCAACGGCGAATTTGGTCAATGCCTTGGCGCCAGAGGTCTTGGCCCGTGCCTGTGCGGCCATTGATGCTTACCTGGTGCATTTTTCCACCGACTATGTGTTTGATGGCGCGGGTCAAAAACCTTGGCTTGAGTCTGATGCAACAGGGCCGGTCAATGTCTATGGCCACAGCAAGCTGGCAGGAGAGAAGGGCATTGCCAAGCAAGGCGCCAAGCATGTCATTTTCAGAACCAGTTGGGTGTATGGCACCGAAGGCGGCAACTTTGCCAAAACCATGCTGCGCTTGGCCCAAGAGCGCGAAAAGATGGCGGTTATCAATGACCAGTTTGGCGCTCCCACCGGCGCGGCCTTGTTGGCCGACATCACAGCTTTGTGTTTGCAGCACGAAACGCCCTTGACAGGCATTTACCACTTGGCGGCGGCTGGCGAGACCACATGGCACGCGTACGCACAATATGTTTTGCAGACTGCCCAAAGCCTCAAGCCAGATTTGACGTACACGGTGAAAGAGCTTGCTGCGGTTCCCACCACCCAGTTTCCAACACCTGCGGCTCGCCCGCTGAACTCTAGGCTCAATTGCAGCCAGCTTGAAAAAGCCCTCCAACTCAAATTGCCGGCTTGGCAAACTGGGGTGGATGCCATGCTCGCAAAAATTTTGTAAACTTGGGCTTGCATGGGGTGTTAAATGCCCCAAAAGTGTTCACAATACGGCTCTGACAGCCTTTCATCACATGAGCAAGTACTGACTTGCATGTTTTCACTTTGAAGAACCATCATGACTGACAACGATTCTTTGGCCCACATTTCTCCTCGCGACAAAGCAGAAATTTTGGCCCAGGCTTTGCCTTACATCCGCATGTTTCACGGCAAGACCTTGGTCATCAAATACGGCGGCAATGCCATGACCGACCCCGCCTTGCAAGCCGACTTTGCTGAAGACGTGGTGCTCTTGAAATTGGTAGGCATGAACCCTGTGGTAGTGCACGGTGGCGGCCCGCAAATTGAAACCGCCTTAAACCGCTTGGGTAAAAAAGGTGAATTCATTCAAGGCATGCGCGTGACCGACGCAGAAACCATGGAAGTGGTGGAGTGGGTGTTGGCCGGTGAAGTGCAGCAAGACATTGTGGGCTTGATCAATCAAGCAGGCGGCAAAGCAGTGGGTTTAACGGGCCGTGATGGCGGTTTGATTCGCGCCAAAAAATTGAAAATGGTCGACAACGCCGATCCCAACAAAGAATACGACGTGGGTCAAGTGGGCGAGATTGAATCGATTGACCCCAGCGTGGTCAAAGCTTTGCAAGACGATGCCTTCATTCCTGTTATCAGCCCCATTGGCTTTGGCGAAAACAATGAAAGCTACAACATCAATGCTGATGTGGTGGCAGGCAAGTTGGCCAGTGTTTTGAAGGCGGAAAAACTGGTGCTCCTCACCAACACACCTGGTGTGTTGGACAAAGCTGGCAATTTGTTGACTGACTTGAGCGCTCGCCGCATTGACGAGCTGTTTGCCGATGGCACCATCAGCGGCGGCATGTTGCCCAAAATCAGTGGCGCCTTGGATGCCGCTAAGAGTGGCGTGAAAGCCGTGCACATCATCGATGGCCGTGTACCGCATGCCATGTTGTTAGAAATTCTGACTGATCAAGCCTTCGGCACCATGATTCGCAGCTACTGAGCAGGAGCCTTTCCATGACCACAGAGACAAGCCACGAAGGCAGCATGCCCGACAACGAAGAGGCTGGCGCCACGCCCACACGCAAGCGCCCCAAGCCCGGCGAGCGTCGTTTGCAAATCTTGCAAACCTTGGCCGGCATGCTGGAGCAGCCTGGCGCAGAGCGCATTACCACGGCCGCTTTGTCGGCCAAGTTGGGTGTGAGTGAAGCGGCGCTTTACCGTCACTTTGCCAGCAAAGCGCAAATGTTTGAAGGCCTGATTGATTTTGTCGAGCAGTCGGTGTTTGCGTTTGTGCGGCAAATTGCCGATCGCGAGCCAGCAGGCCCAGCCCAAGTGGCGCGCACCGTAGCGCTCATTTTGCAATTTGCAGAAAAGAACCCCGGCATGGCCCGCGTCATGACGGGTGATGCGCTGGTGTTTGAAAACGAGCGTTTGCAAGAGCGCATGAATTTGTTGTTCGACAAACTCGAAAGTGCATTCAAGCAATCTTTGCGCGATGGCGGTCCTCAGAGCGACACCCCCACTGTGGATGCGCAAGTTACAGCCTCTATGTTGGTGGCCTTCATGATGGGCCTCATGCAACGCTTTGCGCGTTCTGGCTTTAAACGTTTGCCTTCAGAGAATTTGCAGGCTTCGTTGGCTCGCATTCTTTGAGTTGAAGGTTTTGAGAGCATCAGGTTTGAGTGGTTGACATTTTCAAAAAAGCACTAAATAATGTGCTTTTTTAAGTGCTAATTCAATGCCTGTTACCCAAACCATATATGCCCGCAATACAGTCAGCATGACTGATCTTCGGCGAAATCCAGCCGAGGTCATTGAGGTGGCTAATTTGGCACCAGTCGCTGTGTTGAATCACAATAAGCCAGCAGCCTATTTGATATCGGCTGCCGCATATGAAAACATGTTGGAGCAAATTGAAGACGCGGCACTGACCAAGATCGTCAAAGCACGCCAAGGTGGTAAATCAGTCAAGGTCAACATTGACGACCTATAGTCTTGAGTTTCACGAGCTGGCTCTCAAGGAATGGAGAAAATTAGACGGCTCAATCAAATCGCAGTTTCAAAATGCTTTGGCCAAACGTCTTAAAACTCCACATGTGCCTTCTGCCAAGCTGCATGGCGAATTACAAAACACCTACAAGATCAAGTTGCGTGATGTAGGTTACCGTTTAGTTTATGAAGTGATCGAGCAAAAATTGGTCGTCATGGTCATTGCTGTTGGCAGGCGAGACCACAGTGAGGCGTATGTGAGTGCTGTTAAGCGGCACAACTAATTTGAATTACCAACTCCAAAGCGTACCGTCGTGCTGCAATCGGTTGACGGGCAAATACGCGCGCTGATACGGATACTTTGCGGCCAGTTTTTCGTCAATGTCCACGCCGTGGCCTGATGACTCGCCGCAATACAGCATGCCCTTTTCAAAACGCCAATCGTGGGGAAAGACCGACAGCATCTCTTCGCTGTGCGCCATGTGTTCTTGAATGCCAAAGTTGGGTACCCACGTGTCAAAGTGCAATGCAGCACCCATGCAGACTGGCGACAAGTCTGTTGCACCATGAGAGCCAGTGCGCACTTGGTACAGGCTGGCCAAGTTGGCAATGACGCGAAGATGCGTGATACCTCCCGCGTGTGTCACGGTGGTGCGGATGTAGTCGATGAGTTGCTGCTCAATCAAATCTTTGCAGTCCCACACAGTGTTGAAAATTTCACCAACGGCCAAAGGTGTGGTGGTGTGATGGCGAATGAGCTTGAAGGCTTCTTGGTTTTCTGCGGGGGTGGGATCTTCCAGCCAAAACAAATGGAAGGGCTCGAGCTCTTTGCCTAGGCGTCCCGCTTCAATGGGTGTGAGACGGTGGTGTGCGTCATGCAGCAAATGCGTGTCGGGTCCAACGGCATCGCGCACTGCTTGAAACAAGCCAGGCGTGTGACGCAAGTATTTCTCGGTGTTCCAATCGTGCTCGCCTGGCAAAGGGCCATCTGCAGGTTCGTACATGCGGCCATTGCCACTCACGCCATAGACTTTGTGGAGGCCTGGTATGCCGCTTTGTGCGCGAATGGCCAGGTAGCCCATTTCTTTGTAGCGCAACACTTCATCCACTGTTTCTGCGGTGTCGCGTCCTGTGGCGTGTGCATAAGACATGATGCCCGTGCGGCTGCGGCCACCCAACAATTGATACAGCGGCTGTCCTGCAATCTTGGCTTTGATATCCCACAGCGCAGTATCAACTGCGGCTATGGCCGACATGGTGACAGGGCCTCTGCGCCAGTAAGCACCTTTGTAGAGGTACTGCCAAATATCTTCAATTTGTTGTGGATCTCGGCCAGTCAAACAAGGAATAACGTGCTCTTCCAAGTAGCTCACCACCGACAATTCGCGGCCATTGAGCGTGGCATCGCCAATGCCGGTGAGGCCTTCATCGGTTTCAATTTTGAGGGTGACAAAGTTGCGGCCAGGGCAGCAAACAATGACGCGTGCAGCGGTGATTTTCATGAGAATTCTTGCTGAGTGATGTATTTCACGGTGGCGTCGATGCCTTGGTGCAACACTTGATCGTGCCAATAGCTTACGCGTGAAAGCCAAGCTGCTGATGCCGCCAGTTCTTTGCCCCACAAATCTTCACGGGCCAACAATGCACGCACACTTTCATGAGGCTCTGTGGCTTGATTGGCACCAATGGCCATCAGGCTACTGACTTGCGGATCGTTGAGTGCGTAGGCTTTGCCTTGCTCATCTTTGGCCAAGGTGTAGCGCAAAAAAACGGCAGCCGCCAGGGCGTGGTGTTCAAACGAAGCATTGCTAGCCATTTGTCCCAAAACGGAGGGCGGCCAACGCTGCGGAATTTTTTGCGAACTGTCGGTGGCAATTTGGTGCACGCTGTGCTTCAAAAACGGATTGCCAAAACGTTGAATGAGGGCATCGCGGTAGTTGGCCCAATCGGCACGGCTTAAATGGGGGGCAACTTCTTGACTCATCAAGCGTTCAACAAATTGGCGAATGTGGTCTTCGCCAATGCAATCGGCAATGTAGGCGCGACCTGTGACAGCACCCATCAAGGCCATGGCGGAATGACTGCCATTGAGCATTCGCAATTTGGCTTCTTCATAGCTGTGAACATGGGCTGTGACGCGCACCCCACACTGGCTCAGCAAGGCGGCATCAGCAGGGTCTGCAAAATTGTCTTCAATCACCCATTCCCAAAATGTTTCGGTGCTGAGAGCGCACTCGTCTACCAAGCCCAGTGCGGTTTTGGCGGCATTTGTCACTTCAGGGGTAGCGGCAGGCACAATGCGATCGACCATGCTGCAAGGAAACGCGCAATGGGCGTCCATCCACTTCATGGCAGGTGCGTCTTGCGGCGTGGCTGTGGCGTGAATCAAGGCTTTGAGCTTGTGGCCATTGCCTTGCAAGTTGTCGCAAGAGGCGATGGTCAGGCCTGGTCGACCTTCTGCGCAGCGAACGCGCAAGCCTTCTATCAGCAGTTGCGCCAATGTAGGCGTATATCCCTTTTCAGTCACGGTCAGTGTGATCCAACGGGTGCTGGCAGCAGAAATGGCTTTGATCACACTCTGCCGCTCGGTGGTAGCCACGCTGGTTTGCCAAAGGGCGCCAGGTAATTGCCATTCAATGCCTTTTGATCCTGCAATGCGAACCGCATACAAACCGTCTTGTGCGCGCAGTTTGTTCACCAAACCGGGCTGAGTCATGCCCACGCCATGAACGCCCCAGCGCATATCACCTGCACGCAGCAGCTGGTCAAACACCATGGCTTGGTGCGCGCGGTGAAACGCGCCCAATCCGAGATGCAAGACCCCAGCCGCTGAGGGAATGGGTTGATAGGAAGGTGATTGAACGGACTTTGGAAGGCGTGATTGCGTTTCGCGGCACAGAAGCAATTCAGACATGGCGCTGCTTGAGTTTTTCTTCGGATGCTTGAATTTCGGCCAAGGTGGCATCGTCAACCCAGATGCCATTGAGTTGACGATCGGTGCGCGCTTTGCGCTCAGGCTCACCGGCCAGCAAGACACCTTCCGTACCCGGCGCATTGGGGCTTTGGCGCAACCAGTCTTCAAAAGCCAAGGCTTCTTTTTCGAAGGCGTCATGCGTGCCCAAGCGAACAGGGTCGACGATCATGGTGAGCATGCCGTTGAGCACGGCACGCTTGTTGTCTGCTTCGCGGTGCCATGTGCCACCGCCCGTAAGCGCACCGCCTAAAAGTTCGCAAGCCATGGCCATGCCAAAACCTTTGTGATCGCCAAAGGTCATGAGCGCACCAAAGAAACCATTTGATTGCGGCACCACCACCACGCCTGGGTTGTTGGTGGGGTGGCCTTTTTCATCGATCAAGTAGCCATCTGGCACTTGCTCACCTTTGTTGTATGCCACGCGCATCTTGCCTTGCGCCACGCGGCTGGTGGCAAAGTCGAGCACAAAAGGTTTGCGCTGCCCCATGGGCACGCCAATGCAGCAAGGGTTGGTGCCAAAGCGTCCGTCACCGCCTCCATAAGGCGCCACCACAGGGCGCGACAACACATTCACAAAGTGAATCGACACCAAACCTTGCGCCACCGCCATTTCGGCAAAGTGACCGATACGCCCCAAGTGATGGGAGCGGCTCAGCGCCACTGTGCAAACGCCGTATTGTTTGGCGCGTTCAATGCCCATCTGCATGGCTTGCACGCCCGTGATTTGCCCATAACCACGTTGACCATCCAAGTTCAACAAAGGGCCCGTGTCTAGGACAACCTTCACGCCGGTGTTGGGGCTGAGGCCACCTTCCAGGACAGCATCGACATAGCGCGGCACCATGCCCACACCATGCGAGTCGTGGCCACTTAAATTGGCCATGACCAAATTGGCAGCCACTTGCTCAGCCTCCGCGGCTTGGCTTCCTGCCTGTTGAATGATGGAGGCAACACGCTGCCGCAACTGATCGGCTGGAATACATTGGCTCATTGTTTGACTTTCAAATTACATGACGGCGCCCACTTGCCATGGCACAAATTCATTTTGGCCATAGCCGTGCAGCTCGCTCTTGGAAGGTTCGCCTGAAGCGGTTTTCAAAATCATTTCGAAAATGCGCTGACCCATGTCGGCAATGCTCACACCGTTGTCGACAATTTCACCGCAATTGAGATCCATATCTTCCTCTTGTTTTTTCCACAAAGCGGAGTTGGTGGAAAACTTCAAGCTGGGAGAGGGGGCGCAACCATAGGCACTGCCGCGCCCTGTGGTGAAGCAAATGAGGTTGGCACCGCCCGCCACTTGGCCCGTGGCACTCACAGGATCGTAGCCTGGTGTGTCCATGTACACAAAACCATGGGTATTGACTGGCTCTGCATATTCGAAAACGGCCTGCAAGTTGCTGGTGCCGCCTTTGGCCACGGCCCCCAATGACTTTTCCAAGATGGTGGTGAGGCCGCCTGCCTTGTTGCCAGGCGATGGGTTATTGTTCATTTCACCGCCGTTGATCTCGGTGTATTGTTCCCACCAGTGAATGCGGTCAATGAGTTTTTGCGCAACCTCTGGTTTGACTGCACGGCGTGTGAGCAGGTGCTCTGCGCCATAAATTTCGGGGGTTTCGCTCAAGATGGCCGTGCCGCCATGCTGCACAAGCAAGTCAACCGCAGCGCCCAATGCTGGGTTGGCGCTGATGCCAGAGTAGCCGTCAGAACCGCCGCACTGCAAACCCACCGTGATGTGCTCGGCACTGCAGGGCTCGCGCTTGATTTGATTGGCGCGCGGCAGCATTTCTTCAATGAGCGCAATGCCTTTTTCAACGGTGAGTCGCGTGCCGCCTGTGTCTTGAATGTTGAAAACCTTGAGGGTGTCGCCTTCGCGCAAACTGCTGTGCGCCAACCAAGTGTTGAGTTGATTGGACTCGCAGCCCAAACCCACCACCACCACACCCCAAAAATTGGCATGCGTGGCATAGCCTGCCAAAGTGCGCTCTAGCAACTGAATACCCAAGCCCTCAGTGTCCATGCCGCAGCCGGTGCCGTGGGTGAGTGCCACCACGCCATCGACGTTGGGGAAGTTGGCCAAAGCGGCTGGGTTGTTGCGTTTGGAGAAGTGATCGGCAATGGCGCGTGCCGCCGTGGCCGAGCAATTGACGCTGGACAACACCCCAATGTAATTGCGCGTGGCCACACGGCCATCTGAGCGCTTGATGCCCATGAAGGTGGCATGCTTGCGCGGTGCCTCTGGCTTGACATCTTGCCCGATGGCGTAATCGCGTTCAAAGTTGCCTTTCTCGGGGCCCATATTGAGGTTGTGCGTGTGCACGTGCTCGCCGGCTTGAATGGCTTGACTGGCAAAGCCAATGATTTGGTTGTAACGGCGCACAGCTTGGCCAGCTTGAATGGCACGGGTGGCCACTTTGTGTCCTGGTGGAATCAAACCCCGAACAGCAACACCATCAACGCTGGTACCGCTCATGAGTTGTGCGCGCGCAATGACCACGTCATCGGCAGAGTGGAGGCGAATGAAAAGGCTCATGTTGTCGACTTAATAAAATTGTTTTGGCAACCACAGCACCAAGCTGGGTGCGTAAGTGATGACCGCCAAACTGCCCAGTAAGGGAAACAGCCAAGGCAAGATGGCAGCAGTGGTTCTTTCCACGCTGAGTTTGGCCACACGTGCCAACACAAACAACACCATGCCCATGGGGGGGTGCAGCAAGCCAATCATGAGGTTGAGTACCATGATCAAACCAAAGTGAACCAAGTCGATGCCCAATTTTTGGCAAATGGGAACCAAGATAGGAACCAGAATGGTGATGGCCGCAGTGGGCTCTAAGAAGCAGCCTACAAAGAGCATGAGCAAGTTGGCCAAGAGCAAGAACTTCCAGGGCTCTTGCGTCACGCCCAGCACCCAATCGCTGATGGCCGCCGTCACGCCTGTGGCCGTGAGCATCCAACCAAAAATACTGGCCGCAGCCACAATGAACATCACAGTGGCAGTGGTCTCGACGGTGTCTAAACAAATCTTGACGAACATTTTGAGGTTCAGGGTGCGGTACCAGAGGAAGCCCAAAATGAGCGCCCACACGCATGCTGCAATAGCGCCTTCAGTGGGTGTGAATACACCAGTGGTCATGCCGCCAATGAGCAGTACGGGCGTCATGATGGGCAACACAGCCTGAAACTTGAATAATTTGTCTGCCACAAATAAAAAGGCCAAGGCCACAAACACCGTCATTTGGGGTGGTGTTTCAAACACTGTAACCAGACCCCAAACGCAAAAGGGCCAGAACACCACCACGGCAGTTTCTGACAAGGCCTTGAGAACGCGAGGCCAGTTGAATTTGACGTCAGAGCCCCAGTTGTTTTTATGGGCAAAGTAGGCCACAGTGACCATCATCAAAAAAGCCATGAAAACACCTGGCAAGATGCCTGCAAGAAACAAAGAGCCCACAGACACATTGGCCATCATGCCGTAAATCACAAACGGCAAACTCGGGGGGATGATGGGGCCTAGCGTAGCCGAAGCAGCGGTGACACCAACGGCAAACTCGGTGCTGTAGCCATGGTCTTTCATGGCCTTGATTTCAATGGTGCCAAGGCCTGCTGCATCGGCAATGGCCGTGCCACTCATACCAGCAAATACCACAGAGCCCACCACATTGACGTGGCCCAAGCCGCCTTTCATCCAACCCACCAGCGCCAAGGCATAGTTGTAGATGCGGTTGGTAATGCCTGCGTTGTTCATGAGGTTGCCAGCCAAAATAAAAAAGGGCACAGCAAGAAGTGGAAAGCTGTCAATGCCAGACACCATGCGGTGAATGACTACAAAGGGTGGCGAGCTTTGCGTCCAGAACAAATAAATGAGCGACGCACCTGCCATGGCAATAGCAACTGGAATGCCACCACTCATGAGGAGCAAGAAAAGAATTTTTAACATGCGACTACTTTCAGGCGTCTAAACATAAAGGACAGAGATTCAGCGGTCGGTCATTTCTGACTCGGGACGCTCTAAGACCGTAAAGCCGCGTTGCCAATGAATTTTCATAACCCACATGGCTCTCAAACTCATGGCTGCAAAGCCTGCCATCACCACGCCATAAACCAAGTTCATGGGCAAATCGACGATGGTCATTTTGTAAGATCCCAGCTTCTGCATCATTTGCCAAGTTAGGAAGGTGGCTGCCACAAAAAAAGCCACACGCAGAATGTCGACCAAGGTGGTCATGACTCTGGACATCCAAGATGGCATGAAACGAAAAAAGAAATCAACTTGAATGTGGTTGTTTTTGGCCACACCAATGGCGGCGCCAGTGAAGACAACGGCAATTAAAAAGTAACGCGCAATTTCCTCGGTCCACGATGCCGAGTTGTTGAGCACATAGCGCGTGAAAAATTGGTAGAACACAGTTGCACCGAGCAACCAAAAAAATCCCAAGGCCACCCAAGCTTCTATGGGGGTGCCAGACAAATCGACTTCTTCATCAACGGCATGAAACTGACCATCGTCGCCCATCACTTTGGGCATGGCGTCTAGGTCGGGGGTGTTGCTCATGGGTTGTCCTTCAAAACGCAAAAAACCTCAAAGGTCGGGCCTTTCGGCTCGACCCACTTGAATGTACCGAGCCCCGAGGGGCCCGGTGCATGCACTGAACAACTTACTTCGCAGCCTGAATTCTGTCGAAATCAGCTCTGGTAAAGCCCATGGATTCAAGTGGCTTGTTTTTCAAGACAGCGTCTTGGAAAGATTTGCGATCGACTTGCACCACTTGCAAGCCTTTTTTCTTGAACTCTTCGGCCAACTCGGCTTCACGTGTTTTGATTTTGGCGGTTGCGCGAACAGCAGCCTCTTGTGTCACATCGGTAAAAATTTTCTTTTCTGCATCAGAAAGTCTGTTCCAAACGTGAGGTGCAATTTGCGTGGTCAAACCGTCCACGATGTGACCCGTCAGCATGATTGCTTTTTGAACTTCAAAAAACTTTTTGGCTTCGATGGTGGTCAAAGGATTTTCTTGGGCTTCCACAGTGCCGTTTTGCAGAGCCAAATAAACTTCGGCAAATGCAATGGGTGTTGGGTTGGCGCCGCATGCCTCTGGCGTGGCACGGTAGGCAGGCACATCAGGTACGCGAATTTTGATGCCCTTCATACCGGCGCAGTTGGTGAATGCTTTTTGCGCGGTGGTGTGACGCGCGCCATAGTAGGTATAGGCAGTGACCTGAATGCCAGTTTTGGCGCGGAATTCATTCACCATCTCTGCAAACACGGGGCTCTTGGAGTAAGCAATGAGGTGGTCACCATCGCGGAAGATGAAAGGATAGTAAGCAATGCCGAAACGGGGATAAGCGCGGGCTGCAAATGAAGGGCCGCTGATGATCATGTCAACCGTGCCCAAAGTGAGACCTTGGTTGATGTCGGTTTCTTTGCCCAAGGTGGAAGCTGGGAAAACCTGAATTTCAAATTTGCCGTTGGTGCGTTTTTTGATTTCTTCGGCAGCCCACACAGACTCTGTGTGATAGGCCTCTGAAGTCTCATAGACGTGAGCCCATTTCAGTTTGGTTTGCGCTTGCACGGCGGTGCTGCCCAACGCGCCTACCAGCCCTAAGGCGATGAGGCTGGCGCTGGCCAGAGCTTTCAGTGAGTTTCGTTTGGTGGTCATGGTGTCTCCTT
The DNA here is from genome assembly GCF_003063375.1 of Limnohabitans sp. MMS-10A-178. GTDB lineage: Bacteria > Pseudomonadota > Gammaproteobacteria > Burkholderiales > Burkholderiaceae_C > Limnohabitans_A. The sequence goes on from NZ_NERY01000001.1 coordinate 623,485, forward strand.
TGGTTGAAATGATTTGGATGTGCTGGCGAAAAACTAAGCTCGAGAAGGTGCGCTTCGCCAGCTAGCGCTGAATCGTTTGTGGGCTTGCCGCAGGTGTTTCTGCATGGTTTTGCGTGCGCCCTGTGAATCGTGTGCTTGAATGGCAGCTAACACCTCATGGTGTTCTGCTATGGCCGAAACCCAAGAAGCTGGAGACTCAAAATAGTCGCCAAGGCGTTCAAACAAAGGTCCGTTTCTGGCTTGCAGATACAGCTTCAGGGTGTCTTGCATGACGCTGTTGGCGCATGCGTTGGCAATGGCCATGTGAAACGCAATGTCGTTGTCACGTGGAATGCGCCCAGCCTTGGCATCTTTTTCCATGCCTTTTAAGGCAGCCGACATGGCTTTGATATCGGCCGGCGATGCATACTCAGCCGCCAATGCCGCCATTTCAGCCTCAATAAATAAGCGCGCACGCATCACTTCCAAGGGGCCCCACTCGGCGGGGGTGTTGAGATAATTTGACTTGCTGTGAGAGCTTTGCCCCAAAGATTTCACATAAATGCCAGACCCAGTTCGAACTTCAATGACCCCTTCAACTTCCAGAGCAATGAGTGCTTCTCTGACCGACGGCCGGCTGACACTCAGTTGTGTGGCCAAGTCACGTTCGGCGGGCAAGCGAGAACCCACTGCAAACTCACCAGACTTGATGAGGTCTTGGATTTGTTTGGCAATTTGGCGGTAAAGCCTTTGGGGTTCGACTGACTTGTCTGGCATGAACAGAATTTGCTTATTTAAAAACGTGGGGTCATTCAAAGTGGGGTCAACCAATGTGAGGTCAAAGACGGCTTGTCAGGGAATACGCGCATTGGACAATTGGTCAGACCAGTTGCACAATCTTCACATGGAACCTGAGTGAGGGTCAAGACTGTTTTCATCCAAACAAACCCGAACTCGTCGCAATCAATTTATCGCCACCATGACTTCAGTCACCATCGATCGCGTTCACTTGCGGCAGGTCAACTTGCCGCCCAAGGTGAAGCGTACCGACGCCATTCAATCGTTTGTCACCCAAGAAACGATTTTGCTCACCTTGTTTTGCAGTGATGGCATCCAGGCTACGGGCTATGCGTACACCATTGGCACGGGTGGCAGCTCGGTGGTGGCCTTGCTCAAGGACCATTTGGTGCAACGCCTATTGGGTCAAAACCCAGTTCACATTGAAGCCATTTGGAAAGATTTGTTTTTTCACACCCATGCCACAGCGGTTGGTGCCATGACCAGCTTGGCACTTGCCTGTGTCGATACGGCGCTATGGGATTGGCGAGCCCAAAGCCAGCAGCTGCCCTTGTGGCAATTGTTGGGGGGCGCGCAACACAAGGTGCCGCTTTACACCACTGAAGGCGGCTGGTTGCAGTTGTCAACCGAGGTTTTGGTCGAGCAAACTTTGAAAGCCAAAGAGGAGGGCTTTAAGGGTGCCAAAATCAAAATTGGCAGGCCGCATGTGAGCGAAGATGTGGCCCGTTTGTCAGCTGTGCGAGACGCTGTAGGCCCCGGTTTTGAGATCATGACCGATGCCAACCAAGGCTTTCACCGCGCAGAAGTGGTGCGCCGCGCCAAAGCGTTTGAGGGTCTCGATTTGGCTTGGCTCGAGGAGCCATTGCCTGCCGAAGATGTGAGCGGGCACCGGCACTTGCGCGAGCACACCAGCATTCCGGTGGCGGTGGGTGAATCGATGTACCACCCCATGCAGTTTCGCGAATATTTAGAGCAAGGCGCGTGCAGTGTGGTGCAGCCCGATGTGGCGCGCATTGGTGGCATCACACCGTGGATCAAAACGGCGCATTTGGCCGAAACCTTCGATGTGCCTGTTTGCCCTCACTTCCTCATGGAGTTGCATGTGAGCTTGTGTGCCGCAGTGCCCAATGCCACTTGGGTTGAATACATTCCCCAGCTGGACGACATCACACATTCGCGCATGAAAGTTCAAGACGGCTTTGCATATCCGCCCGACACAAATGGCTTGGGCATCCTATGGAATTGGGATGCCATTGAAAAACGGCAACAGATTTATTTGGAGATTAATCATGCGACTTAAGAACAAAAACATTTTGGTAACCGCTGCCGGACAAGGCATCGGTCATGCAGCCGTCATGGCCATGGCGGCAGAGGGCGCCACTGTGTGGGCCACCGACGTCAATGCCGAGCTGCTCAAAAGCTATGCGGGCGTTGCCAATGTTCACACTGCGGTGCTTGATGTCTTGAACAAAGACGATATTCAAAAGCAAGTGGCGCTAATTCCGCGCATCGATGCCCTGTTTAACTGCGCTGGCGTAGTGCACAGCGGTACCATTTTGCAAGCCACCGACAAAGACTGGGATTTTGCTTTCAGCCTCAATGCGCGTGCACAGTTTTGGATGATTCAAGCTGTGTTGCCAAAAATGCTGGCGCAAGGTGGCGGCAGTATCATCAATATGGCCAGCGTGTGCTCTAGCGTGCGCGGCTTGCCCAACCGATTTATTTATGGCGCTTCGAAAGCAGCTGTCATTGGCCTCACCAAAAGCGTGGCTGCCGACTATGTGACCCAAGGCATTCGATGCAATGCCATTTGTCCTGGTACGGTTGAGACACCTTCTTTGCATGACCGCATCAACGCAGAAGCCGATCCCGTTCAAGCGCGCAAAAACTTCATTGCCCGTCAGCCCATGGGCCGCTTGGCACAAGCCCATGAAATTGCCCCTATCATTGTTTTCTTGGCCTCCGACGAAGCCATTTTTGCCACTGGCAACGCTTACATGGTTGATGGTGGCATGACCATTTAAGCGGCCTTCAAGCCATCAAATTAAATTCGAATCTTTCAATTTATCAACTCACTTCACTGAACAATATTCCATGAACCAATATGACATGAAAGGCCGCCACGCGGTCATTACCGGCGGTGCCACAGGTTTGGGCTATGCCATTGCAGAGCGTGTGCTGGCTTCTGGCGGTAGCGTCACAATTTGGGACCGCGATGAAGCCGGTATGGACAAAGCGCTTGCCAGCTTGAAACACCCTGGCTCTGTGCACAGTGTGCAAGTCGATGTGTCGCAGCATGCCTCTGTGGTTGCGGCCACTGCGGCAACTTTGAAGATCGGTCCGGTCGATGCCGTGGTCAATTGCGCTGGCATCACAGGCCCCAATACCCAAGTTTGGAACTATCCGGTAGATGCTTGGCAGCAAGTCATGGATGTCAACATCAATGGCGTGTTTTATTGCTGCCGCGAATGGGCTCCGCATTTGAAAGATCGACCAGCAGGCCGCATTGTCAACATTGCCTCTGTGGCAGGTAAAGACGGCAACCCCAACGCCAGTGCTTACAGTGCCAGCAAAGCTGCTGTCATGGCCATTACCAAATCCTTGGGCAAAGAATTGGCCAGTACCAACGTGCGGGTCAATTGCGTCACGCCTGCCGCCGTGAAAACCGCCATTTTCGATCAGATGACGCCGGAGCACATTCAGTTTATGTTGTCCAAAATTCCCATGGGCCGTTTTGGCATGCCCGAAGAAGTGGCGGCCATGGTCACTTGGCTCATGACCGAAGATTGCTCCTTCTCAACAGGTGCTGTGTTTGATTTATCCGGTGGCCGTTCAACTTATTGAAGTGATTTCGATCACAATCTTGCCATCGGTATCGACATCACCAGCACCATCACCATCAAAAGTGGCAATTCACAATTCCATCGATTTTTAACAAAGGAAGTTCCCATGAAACTCGTGCGTTATGGCCAACCCGGCAAAGAAAAACCAGGTCTCATTGATGCAGCAGGCAAATTGCGTGACCTCAGTGGCGTGGTTTCCGACATTGGCCCTGAACAGCTGTCTGACAAAGTCTTGGCCAAATTGGCCAAACTTAAAACTGACAAGCTGCCCTTGGTCAAAGGCAAGCCCCGCATGGGATGCCCCGTGTCACACGTGCCAAAGTTCATTGCCATTGGCTTGAACTACGCCGATCATGCGGCTGAAGCCAACATGCCTATTCCCAAAGAGCCCATTGTTTTCATCAAGGCCACTTCTTGCATTCAAGGCCCAGACGATGACGTCATGTTGCCCAAAGGTTCTTTGAAGTCAGACTGGGAAGTTGAGTTGGGCATTGTGATTGGCAAGCGCGCAAGCTATGTGACACAAAAAGAAGCGCTCGACTATGTGGCTGGCTATTGCACCGTCAATGACGTGAGCGAGCGCGCCTACCAACTTGAAATGGGCGGTACTTGGGACAAGGGCAAGGGCTGCGACACATTCGGCCCCATCGGTCCTTGGATGGTTACCAAAGACGAAGTGCCCAATCCGCAAAATCTGAAGATGTACATGGAATTGAATGGCCAGCGCATGCAAGATGGCTCCACCAAAACCATGATTTTTGGGGTGACCAAATTGGTGAGCTATGTCAGCCAGTTCATGACCCTCGAGCCCGGTGATGTAATTACCACTGGCACCCCGCCAGGTGTGGGAATGGGCGTGAAGAAGGACGGCAAACCCGCGCCCGTGTTCTTGAAAAAGGGCGACGTGATGCACTTGGGCATTGAAGGCTTGGGCGAGCAAACCCAAAAAGTGGTGGCCTACAAACGCAAAGCTTAAGCACCAAGCTTCGAGTGTGTCCGTCTCCAAGACGGCAATCTGGGCGAGTCAGGAATAACCCTGATTCGCCTTTTCTTTTTGCCGATGCTTTCTTTTTCATGCAAAATAGCACGAGCGTTCTATTTTAAAAACTTGCAAACCATGAATGTGCGTCACATCACCTCTTTGTCACAAGCTTCACAAGTTGCCGAAGATGGCAGCAGCAGAACCTTGATGAAGGGCCGCCAAACCAAAGCGGCCATTGTCGATGCGGCTTTGGGTTTGGCATCTCAAATTGGACTGGAAGGGCTCTCTATCGGGGCCTTGGCTGAAGTAACAGGCATGAGCAAATCGGGCGTGTTTGCGCACTTTGGTTCGCGCGAAGAATTGCAAATTTCTGTCATCCGCGAATACCACGACCGTTTCGAAAGCGAAGTTTTCTATCCTGCGCTCAGTTGCGCGCGAGGCCTGCCACGCTTGCAGTCTTTGTTTGACAATTGGATGCAACGCACCACCACAGAAATTGACTCAGGCTGCATCTACATCAGCGGCGCGGTTGAGTTTGATGATCGGCCAGGTTCAGTGAGGGATGCGCTGGCATCGTCGGTGAGCACTTGGCAAAACGCACTGCAACGCTCTGTGGCGCAAGAACAAGAAGAAAAACACCTCACCGCCGTGGCAGACCCCTTGCAAGTAGCCTTTGAAATTCATGGCCTCATTTTGGCGCTGCACTACGAGGCCCGTTTTTTGCGCAATCCTGGCGCAGCAGACCGCGCGCGCAAAGGTTTTACAGAAATTGTGGCGCGAAATCAACCGTCAGCTTGATAGATCCAAAGCGCCACACCCCAATGCTTTAAATTGAATTTTTTGAAAGAAAACCATGCCAACCTACAACCCTCCATTGCGTGATCTGCAATTTGTCTTGCATGAAGTACTCGATTTAGAAAATGAATTGAAAGCCTTGCCCAAGCATGCAGAAACAGACGCAGAAACCATCAACGCTGTTCTGGAAGAGGGCGGCAAGTTTGCCGCTGAAGTGGTCTTCCCGCTTAATATCTCTGGCGATGAAGAAGGCTGCCATCTGAACCGTGACACCCATGAAGTGAAAGCGCCCAAGGGTTTCAAGGAAGCTTACGAGCAGTACGTGGCAGGTGGCTGGGCCGCTCTCAGTGCCGAAGCAGAATATGGCGGTCAAGGTTTGCCCCTGATTGTGAATCAGTGCTTCTTTGAAATGTTGAATTCCGCCAACCAAGCTTGGACCATGTACCCTGGCCTGTCGCATGGTGCACATGCGTGCTTGTCAGCACACGGCTCCAAAGAACAAAAGGACATGTACTTGCCCAAGCTCACCAGCGGTGAATGGACTGGCACCATGTGTCTCACCGAGCCACACTGCGGCACCGACTTGGGCATGCTTCGCACCAAGGCCGAGCCGCAGGCCGATGGCACTTACCGCCTCACCGGTCAAAAGATATTCATCAGTGCGGGTGAGCACGACTTAGCGGCCAACATTGTTCACTTGGTCTTGGCCAGATTGCCAGATGCACCAGTGGGCAGCAAGGGCATTAGCTTGTTTGTGGTGCCTAAATTCAATGTGAAGTCAGATGGCTCTGTCGGTGAGCGCAACGGTATTTACTGTGGTGGTTTGGAGCACAAGATGGGCATCCATGGCAATGCCACTTGTCAGATGGTGCTAGACGGTGCGGTAGGCGCCATGGTGGGTCAACCCAACAAAGGTTTGGCCGCCATGTTTGTCATGATGAATGGCGCGCGTTTGGGTGTGGGCAATCAGTCTTTGGGCCTCACAGAAGTGGCTTATCAAAATGCGCTGGCATATGCCAAAGACCGTCTTCAAATGCGCAGTTTGTCTGGTGTGAAAGCGCCGGCCAAACCTGCAGACCCTATCTTGGTTCACCCCGATGTGCGGCGCATGCTGCTAACGGCCAAGGCTTACGCCGAAGGTGGCCGTGCGCTGGCTTGCTATGGTGCTTTGCTGCTCGACAAAGAGTTGAACCACCCCGACGAGAAAGTGCGTGCCGACTCTGCAGAAATTTTGGCCTTGTTGACGCCCATTGTGAAAGCCTTTTTAACCGACAACGGTTTCGCCGCTACCAACATGTGCCAGCAAGTGTTTGGTGGCCATGGTTACATCAAAGAGTGGGGTATGGAGCAGTATGTGCGCGATGCGCGCATCAACATGATTTATGAAGGCACCAATGGCATTCAGTCACTTGATTTGCTGGGCCGAAAAGTACTCGGCAATCAAGGTGCCAGTTTGCAAAAATTTGGCAAGCTGATTGGCAAGTTGGTCGCGCAAGAAATAGGCAATGAAGCCATGGCCGAGTTCATCAAACCATTGGCTGACTTGGGCCAAAAGATGACGCAATTCACCACCGAAATTGGCATGAAGGCCATGGGCAACGCCGACGAGGTGGGCGCTGCTTCGGTAGACTATTTGCGTGTAGCAGGTCACTTGGTGTTTGCTTATTTCTGGGCGCGCATGGCGCAAGTGGCTTTGGCCAAAATTGCAGCTGCCGAGGAAGAAGCCCAGCGACCCGATCCGTTCTACAAAGCCAAACTGCAAACAGCTCGTTTCTACTTTGCTCGCTTGCTGCCCGAAACATTGAGCTTGATGAACACGGCTCGTTCTGGTGCTGATGTTTTAATGGACACTGATTTGGCCTTATCCTGACTGACGTCTGATTGAATTTTTTTGGATTGACTTATGACAACAAAGAACTTGACAACTCGCCTTTTGAAAATCAGTTTACTGACGCTTTCATGTCTCATGACGCCCTGGGCTTTGGCCAACTCACCAGTGGGCCAATGGCACACCTTGGATGAGAAAACGGGGGAGCTCAAAAGCATGGTTGTTATTTTTGAGCATCAAGGTGCCGTTAAGGGCCGAGTTGAGAAGGTGCTGCGCAAAGGTGCAGACCCTGCTGCCAAATGCGATAAGTGCAGCGACGATCGCAAAAACCAGCCAGTGGTGGGGCTTGAGATCATTCGAGGCGCCAAGAAAGCCAGTGGCAAAAATGTTTGGGAAGATGGCGAAATTCTCGATCCTGAAAATGGAAAAACCTATGCCCTGCGCTTAACGCCCATTGAAAATGGTGCCAAGTTGGAAGTGCGCGGTTCATTTGGCCCTATTGGCCGAACACAGACTTGGGTGCGCGTGCCTTAATTCGAGCATCACTCACTTTTATTTTTCGAAAGAAGCTACGCCATGTCAGACATCTTGACCCACATCGACGCAGGTGTGATGACCCTCACCTTCAATCGCTTAGACAAAAAGAATTCCATCACAGGCAACATGTATGCCGCCATGGCGCAAGCCGTTGACCAAGCACAAGCCGATGCCGCCATTCGGGTTTTGGTCATTCAAGGGCACGAAAGTATTTTCAGTGCGGGCAATGACATTGGCGACTTTCTCAACAAGCCGCCGTCTACCGTTGACTCTCCGGTTTTTCATTTCATGCGTGCTTTAACCATGTTTGAAAAACCTGTGATTGCCGCGGTGGCAGGTCCAGCGGTTGGCATTGGAACCACCTTGTTGTTTCACTGCGATTTGGTTTATGCCGGCGACAACGCTGCGTTTTCCATGCCCTTTGTCAATTTAGGCTTGTGTCCCGAATTTGCATCCAGCATGCTGGCGCCGCAAATGTTTGGCTATCACCGTGCCGCAGAGGCTTTGCTTTTGGGTGAGGCATTCTTTGCTGAAGCCGCTTTGGAAATTGGTTTGGTCAATCGCGTGGTGCCACCTACAGAAGTCAATGCCCATGCTCAGGCTCAGGCCAAGAAATTGGCAGCCAAGCCTCTTTCTGCATTGATAGAAACCAAACGCTTGATGAAGGGTGGACAGACCAAGGCCCTCATTGAGCGCATGGGCGAAGAGGGACAAAGCTTCAGACGCATGCTCACCGAGCCTGCTGCCAAAGAAGCTTTTGGTGCTTTCATGGAAAAACGCAAGCCAGACTTCTCTAAAATCTAAGTTCTTCTGCCAACTTAGACCTTCCATGACTTCCTCGCGCTCAGACCTTCCCACCGACGTTGAATTTGAGCCAGAGTTCATTGCCGCCTTGCACGACATTTACGAAGAGAAAATTCTCTTCAATCAGTGGATGGGCTTGAAGGTTGACAAAATCAAGGCCACGGGCATTGTGGCTAGCCTCAACATGAAACCCGAGCTGGTGGGCCACTATGCGTATCACCGCATTCATGGTGGTGTGATCAGTGCCGTGCTAGATGCCATGGGCAGCTTGGCAGTCATGGCAGCGTTAGGCGCCAAGCACATGGATGAATCTGTGGCTAAGCGCTTAGAACGCTTTGCGCGCCACAGCACCATCGATTTGCGCATCGATTTTCTGCGGCCTGGCATTGGCGACTCTTTCATCGTGCATGCCGAGGCCATGCGGGTTGGTGCCAGAGTGGGCAATGCGCGCATGGAGTTTTTGAGTGCCGACGGCAAATTGCTGTCAACGGGCACGGCGGCCTATCTCACTTCTTGAGTACAAAGTTGGAGGCACCGTCTCAGACAGGTGCACAATGTGAGCTTGATTTTGATTCAGATTGTGTCCCATGCGCCACCACGGTGAAAGTTCTCCGCCTGTAGCTTCCTCAGCTGCCAACATCCCTCAAGACTCAGACACCAAAACCCTGAAAAGGTTGTTGCCGTATTTACTGACCTACAAGTGGCGTGTGGCAGCCGCCTTGTTGTTCATGGTGGGCGCCAAATTGGCCAACGTCAGCGTGCCCCTGTTGCTGAAAGATTTGGTCGACGCCATGAGCTTCAAGCCCAACGACCCGGCTCAAATCTTGGTGGTGCCGGTGGCTTTGTTGTTGGGCTATGGTGCGCTTCGGCTCATGACCTCTGCCTTCACCGAACTGCGCGAACTGGTTTTTGCCAAAGCCACGCAGGGCGCAGCACGCACCATTGCGCTTCAAACCTTCGAGCATTTGCATGCCCTGAGCTTGCGTTTCCATCTGGCGCGCCAAACGGGCGGCATGACGCGTGACATAGAGCGCGGTGTGCGCGGTATTGAATCGCTTATTTCTTACTCGCTTTACAGCATCGTGCCCACCTTGATTGAGGTGGCACTGGTGCTCTCCATATTGGCGGTCAAGTTTGACGCTTGGTTTGCATGGATCACATTGGCCGCCCTGAGTTTTTACATTTTCTTCACAGTGCGCATTACCGAGTGGCGTACGCATTTCAGAAAACAAGCCAACGAATTTGATTCAGCAGCGCACACCAAAGCCATCGACTCCTTGCTCAACTACGAAACCGTGAAGTACTTTGGCAATGAAGCCTATGAAGCCAGCCGGTATGACGAAAGCTTGGAGCGACTGCGCAAAGCAAGGTTGAAATCGCAAACGTCTTTGTCCTTGCTCAACACGGGACAGCAGCTCATCATTGCTGCCGCTTTGGTGGCCATGCTGTGGCGCGCCACGCAAGGTGTGGTGGAAGGACGCATGACTTTGGGCGACTTGGTCATGATCAACGCCTTCATGATTCAGCTCTACATTCCCTTGAATTTCTTGGGTGTATTGTACCGCGAAATCAAACAAAGTCTGACTGACTTAGACAAGATGTTTGTGCTGATGGACCGAGAACGCGAAGTGGCCGATGTACCCAACGCGCCCGATTTGAATTGCCAGCAAGGCGCGCATTTGAAGTTTGAGTCGGTGTCGTTTGCCTATGAATCAGACCGCCCCATTTTGCACAACATCAGCTTTGAAATTCCTTCAGGTAAAACAGTGGCTGTGGTGGGCCCTTCTGGTTCTGGTAAATCGACATTGGCGCGTTTAATGTTTCGCTTCTACGACGTGCAGCAAGGCCGCATCACCATCAACGGGCAAGACATTCGCCAAGTGACGCAGCACAGTGTGCGCAAAGCCTTGGGCATCGTGCCGCAAGACACGGTGTTGTTCAACGACACGGTGGCTTACAACATCGGCTATGGCCGCACAGGTTCAACCCAAGTAGAAATTGAAACCGCGGCCAAAGCGGCGCGCATTCACGATTTCATCGCTTCCACCCCCAAGGGCTATGCCACTTCCGTGGGCGAGCGCGGCCTGAAGCTGTCGGGCGGCGAAAAGCAGCGTGTGGCCATTGCGCGAACCTTGCTCAAAAACCCACCCATCTTGGTTTTTGATGAAGCCACATCGGCACTCGACTCGGCCAACGAGCGAGCCATTCAAGCCGAGTTGGCCAGCGCAGCCCAAAACAAAACCACCTTGGTCATTGCCCACCGCTTGTCCACCGTGGTGGATGCACACGAAATTTTGGTCATGGAGGCTGGGCACATTATTGAGCGGGGCAATCACGCCCAGCTGCTGCAACTCAATGGCCGATACGCTCAAATGTGGGCGTTGCAGCAAAATTCAGAGACCAGCTCTGAGGGGGCAACTGCGGGATAATGCGTGCATGGATACCAAGTGGCTTGAAGACTTTGTCAGCTTGGCTGAAACGCGAAGTTTCAGCCGGTCTGCTCAGTTGCGGCATATCACCCAATCGGCCTTTTCTAGGCGCATTCAATCGCTTGAAGCTTGGGCCGGTACTGACTTGATCAATCGCAGTTCATACCCCACCACACTCACGCCGGCTGGCGAGGTGTTACATGCCAAAGCGCTTGAATTGCTGCAATCTTTGCAAAGCATCAAATCTGAAATGAAAGATGAACATGACCCAAAATCTGACAATCACCCAGCCTGACGATTGGCATTTGCATGTGCGCGATGGTGATGCGCTCAAAACGGTGGTGCCCCATACAGCAGCGCAATTTGGCCGCGCCATCATCATGCCCAATTTGAAGCCGCCCGTGACCACAGCCGCCATGGCCCTTGAGTACAAGTCGCGCATCTTGGCCGCCGTTCCTCAGGGTGTTCATTTTGAACCCCTCATGACTTTGTACCTCACCGACAATTTGCCACCCGAGGAAATTGTGAAAGCCAAAGCGGCAGGTGTGCTTGCGTGCAAGTTGTATCCCGCTGGCGCCACCACCAACAGCGATGCAGGCGTCACTGATTTGAAAAAAATCTATCCTACTTTGGCCGCTATGCAAAAAGAGGGCGTGCTCTTGTTGGTGCACGGTGAAGTGACCAGCAGCGACATCGATTTGTTTGACCGTGAAGCGGTGTTTATTGAGACGCAGCTCATTCCCTTGCGCCGAGATTTTCCAGAGCTCAAAATTGTGTTTGAGCACATCACCACCAAAGACGCCGCAGACTATGTCATGTCTGCCGATCGTTTCATGGGCGCTACCCTCACGGCGCATCATTTGCTTTACAACCGCAACGCTATTTTCACAGGCGGTATTCGGCCCCATTACTATTGCTTGCCGGTGCTCAAGCGCGAAACCCATCGCTTGGCTTTGTTGAACGCAGCCACCTCTGGCAATGCGCGATTCTTCTTGGGCACCGACAGCGCACCTCACCCAGCCCATTTGAAAGAGCACGCCACTGGGTGTGCCGGATGCTACACAGCCCATGCCGCCATGGAAATGTATGCAGAAGCTTTTGACAGCGTAGACAAGCTCGATCAACTCGAAGCCTTCGCCAGTTTCAATGGCGCCGACTTTTACGGCTTGCCGCGCAATCAGGGCCAGATCACTTTAAAGCGCGAATCTTGGACGCCCCAAGAAAGCTTTCCTTTTGGCGAGGCTGAACTCAAGCCGCTGCGTTCTGGCGAAGCCTTGCCATGGCGCATGGCCTAAGCAGCATTGATTGGGAAGCGCCTTGGCTCAAGCCCTGGCGCGAACGAGGTGAACCCATTGCCCATCAGGTAAAGCAGGGCGTTTCGGTTGAACAAGCTTTCAACGCAACACTCGCTTTGCACAAGCGTGAGTTGAGCATGCAAGACCTCGGCACCCAGGCCCAGGCTCAGGGCCTGGCCCATGCCATTTGTGAGGTGCAGTTTGTGCCGCAGTCAGCCTTGCCTGACGGCCAAGCGTACGAGCAATTTATTTTTGACACTCAGAGTGTGCCCACGCGAGATGGCCTTCACGATTTTTTCAATGCACTGTGTTGGTTGCAGTTTCCCTTGGCCAAAAAGCAAATCAATCTAGTCCAAGCAACAGCCATTCAAGCGCAAGGGGTGGGCGCGGTGCGTGGGCCCGTGCGAGATGCTGTCACAGTGTTTGACGAAAACGCCACCTTGATTCAATTGCCCGATGACCTTTGGCGTACTTTGCAAGAAAGGCATTGGCACAAGGCATTTGTCAACCTGAAATCTAGCTGGCAAGACGTGCAGATGTGGGTCTTTGGCCATGCGGCTTTGGAAAAATTGGTCAATCCTTACAAAGCCATCACGGTTCATTTGTGGCGTGTGCCTTCCAATTTACCAACTTCCGAATGGGATGCCTGGTTGGCGCAAGACCTGCAGCCCAGAAAGTTGGCCGCCAAACCCTTTTTGCCAACCCCTGTTTTAGGCGTGCCTGGGTGGTGGCCAGCCAATGAAAATCCTGATTTTTATGCCGATACACAGGTGTTTCGCCCACCGAGAGGGGCCTAATTCCGTTCATTTTTGAGGAATTAAAGTCGCGCACTTGATTTTGCGTGCGTCACCCCTAATATTCAGCCTGTGTGCTTGGCCTTCGCTGGGCAGTAAACCTAAATTACTCATGAAACGCATTATTTTGTTTGTATTGACCAACTTGGCTGTGGTGCTGGTGTTGGGTGTTGTGGCCAGTGTGTTGGGCGTGAACCGCTTTCTTACTTCCAATGGCTTAGATTTAACTGCCTTGCTGGGCTTTGCCCTGATCATGGGTTTTGGTGGCGCGTTCATTTCTTTGCTCATCAGCAAGCCCGTGGCCAAGTGGAGCTCGGGTGTTCAGGTCATTGCGCAGCCTAGCAATGCCGACGAAAAGTGGTTGGTCGACACGGTGAAGAAATTGGCCGACAAGTCGGGTATTGGTATGCCAGAAGTGGGCATCTTCGAGGGCGACCCCAACGCGTTCGCCACCGGCGCTTTCAAAAATTCTGCCTTGGTTGCCGTCTCTACGGGCCTGTTGCAAAACATGACCCACGAAGAAATTGAAGCTGTGTTGGCTCACGAAGTGGCCCACATCGCCAATGGCGACATGGTCACCATGGCCCTCATTCAAGGTGTGATGAACACCTTCGTGGTGTTCTTGTCCAGAGTGGTGGGCTATGCCGTCGACAGTTTCTTGCGCAAGAACGACGAAGAAAACACCGGCCCTGGCATGGGTTACTGGATTACGACCATTGTCTTGGACATTTTGTTGGGCTTTGTGGCTGCCATTGTGGTGGCCTGGTTCAGCCGCCAACGCGAGTTCCGAGCCGATGCCGGCGCTGCCGAACTCATGGGCCGCAAGCAACCCATGGTGAATGCCTTGGCCCGATTGGGCGGTTTGCACACCGCCGAGTTGCCAAAAAGCATGGCGGCCATGGGCATTGCAGGTGGCATTGGCCAGTTGTTTTCTACGCACCCCCCCATTGAAGAGCGTATTGCGGCTTTGCAAAACAACTGAGCACAGCTTTCTTGATTGAAAAGGCTCAGCCACATGGCTGGGCCTTTTTTCATGGCGCTCTGCACGCCCTGAAGATGGCTTCTGGTAACCCATGAGACTTTGGCTCACACAGGCGTCCTTTATAGTGCACTGGTGTCCAGATTTGTTCCCACTTCACTGCAGCGATTTTTAACCCTCGCGCTTCTTCAAAGCTCACGTCGTTTTGAACGTTTGCCAGGGCCTGTTCGGGGCATGGCCTGGATGACTCTCGGTGGTTTGACGTTCTCCTTGCTCAATACCATTGCCCGAGGTTTGTCCATGCAAATGGATCCTTTTGAGGCTCAGTTTCTGCGCTATTTTTGTGGCTTGATCGTCATGTTGCCTTTGCTGTGGCACCAAGGCTTGAGCGCCTATGTACCAGTCAATGTGAAAGGGCAGTTTTGGCGGGGTGGTGTGCACACCATTGGCCTCATGTTGTGGTTTGTGGCGTTGCCCCAAATTCCATTGGCCGACATGACGGCCATTGGTTTTACAGGGCCCATCTTCATCATGCTGGGCGCGGCCTGGTTTTTGGGGGAGCCCATGCGCAAAGACCGTTGGATTGCAGCCGCTATTGGCTTTGCCGGTGTGATCGTAGTGGTGGCCCCCAATTTATCGGGCACTGGCGGTTGGTACAACTTGGTGATGTTGGCATCTTCGCCTGTGTTTGCAGCTTCATTTCTCATTACCAAGCACCTCACCCGAACTGAAAAGCCAGGGGTGATTGTGATGTGGCAATCCCTCACGGTGACTTTGTTCAGCTTGCCCTTGGCATTGCTGAATTGGCAAACCCCCACACTTTGGCAGTGGAGTGGTTTCATGGTGGCAGGCTTGTTGGGCACCATTGGCCATTACAGCTTTACCAAAGCATTCAGTGTGGCTGATATTTCTGCCACCCAATCACTTCGGTTCTTGGACTTGTTGTGGGCTTCTCTCTTGGGCTGGTTGGTTTTCAGTGACATCCCCAGCAAATGGACTTGGCTTGGCGCCGCAGTCATTTTGGTGTCGACCATCTGGATTGCGCGGCGCGAGGGCCGCAGAAAAGAAGAGCCTGAAGCGCTGCCTTAGTGGGTCGGATTGCTAATGCCGCTGGCCACATGACCGGCTGGCACGTGTTGGGCTGCCGACTCAATGTGGCCTGTTTGGTCGTCAAAAAAGAAGTCGGGCTCAAACTCTTTGAGAAATTCGCCTTTGGGCAAGCCGCCTAAAAACATGGCCTCGTCTACCTCAATGTTCCACTCCATCAGGGTTCGAATGGCACGTTCGTGCGCCGGGGCACTGCGCGCTGTGACCAGTGCCGTTCTAACGCGAATAGCGGGCGTGCCCTCTTGCTGCAAGCGGTGAAGTGCCGCCAGCAAAGGCTTGAAAGGCCCAGCCAGCAAAGGTTGCGAAGCTTTGGCGCGCTCATGCGCTTGAAATGCAGACAATCCCTCCGACTGAAAAATGCGTTCAGCTTCATCGGAAAACAAAACAGCATCGCCGTCAAATGCAATGCGCACTTCATGGGGATGGGCCTCGGATGCGTGAGCAGAGTGAGGGTAGACCTGCGCAGCTGGAACGCCGGCATCTAAGGCGGCACGCACATCGGAGAGATGGGTCGATAAAAACAAATTGGCGTTCAGAGGTTTTAAATACCGCCAAGGAGATTGGCCACGCGTGAAACTTCCGCGCTGAATAGGCAGGCCATAGTGCTGTGCAGATCTGAAAACGCGCATGCCCGAGACAGGGTCGTTGCGCGACAAAATGACCACCTCCACACGCTGCGTTTGCGCATCGTTGAAGGCCAAAAGTTTTTTCACCAAAGAAAAAGCAACGCCTGGCTTGGCGGGTTCTTCAAGTCGCTCCAATTGAAGCTTCATGTAAGCACGGTCGTCGCTTTGCTCGAACACCAGGTTTTCTTCTTCAAAGTCAAACAGGGCGCGCGACGAAATAGCCACCACCAACTGACCATCTAGGCTGACTGGCATGGGATGCTCCTTGTTAACGAACCCATTGGTTCAATTCCATGATGGGCATGAGCACGGCCAACACAATGAGCATGACCACCCCGCCCATGGCCACAATGAGCAAAGGCTCCAAAATGGTGGCCAATGCCAAGGCACGCCGCTGAACATCGGCCGAAAGTTGTTGGGCTGCGCGCTGCAACATGAGGGGCAGTTGGCCGGTTTGCTCACCCAACCTTGCAAACATGGCCAGCAAACTGGGAAAACGCTTCTTCTGCCCAATGGCCATGGCCAAGGGCGCGCCCTCGCGCACCAACACCAAGGCATCGAGCACATCTTCGCGCATGGCTTGGTTGGACAAGGTGTCTGCAGCCGATTGCAGGGCTTTCAAAATGGGCACGCCAGCCCCAGTTAGCATGGCCAGGGTGCTTGCAAACCTGGCGGTGTTGTAGCCTGTGGCCAGCCTTCCCAAAATGGGCAATTTTAAAAATGCCGCATCAAACTGCACACGCAAACTGGGCTGTTTCATGGCCTGCTGAAAGCCCAACCAGCCCAACACCAACAGCAGTGCCACAGTCCAACCATGGTTGCGCACAAAATCACTGAGCGCCAGCATGAAGACGGTGAGGGTGGGCAGTTTTCTTTGATTGCCAGAGAAAACTTGCGCCACTTGCGGCACCACCGTGCTGAGCAAAAAAATCACGATGAGCAAGGCAATGAGGCTTACGATGGCGGGATACAAGGAGGCACTCAAGAGCTTGGCTTTGAGCGTTTGCTGGTCTTGCAAGTCGTCGGCCAATTGCCCCAACACTGCACCTAAATTGCCGCCTTGCTCGCCAGCACTGATGACCGAGGTGTAAAGCGCAGAAAATTCGGAAGGATGTTGAGACATGGCTTTGGCCAAGCCCAAGCCCGCATTGACCTCGGCCCTGAGGTTGGCCACCAAATGCGCTTGCTTTTCTGATTCCGCTTCATCGCTCAGTGCCGCCAAGGCGCGCTCTAAGGGCAGGCCGCTGCCCACCAGGCTGGCAAGTTGGCGTGTCCAAACGGCCAAGGCATTGGGCGAGAAGCAACGACTCGAGCCAATGTTGTACTGCCATATGCTGCGCTTGTCTGAGCTGCTGGGGGCCAAGGCTTGCACGCTCAATGGCACTAAAGACTGCGCCCGCAGTTGAGTGCGAGCGGCTTTGGCGCTGTCGGCCTCGACCACGCCTTTGCGCAAGGCGCCATCGTTTTGCAGAGCTTCAAAAGAGTAGGCGGGCATTGATTGAAGATCTGAAAAAAAGTAGTCAGTCGCGGGTTACGCGAAGCAATTCTTCAGCGCGAGTAATGCCCAACTGAACCAAGCGCTCGCCATCTTCGCGCATGAGCACCATGCCCCCCGCAACGGCAGCATCTCGAATGCTGGCTTCCGATTGCTTGGCATGAATTTGAGCCCGCAGTGCATCGTCGGTGATGAGCAATTCAAAAATACCGGTGCGGCCAGCATAGCCCGTTTGACCGCATTGCACACAGCCTTCACCAGCACATTGAGTGCAAACTTTGCGCACCAGCCGCTGTGCCAAAACCCCCAACAAAGAAGAGCTCAGCAGGAAGGGCTCGATGCCCATGTCGGTGAGGCGGGTGACTGCACTTGCTGCATCGTTGGTGTGCAGGGTGGCCAAAACCAAATGGCCTGTCATGGAGGCTTGAATGGCAATTTGAGCCGTTTCAAAATCGCGAATCTCACCAATCATGATGATGTCGGGGTCTTGGCGAAGAATGGCGCGCAATGCTTTGGCAAACGTCAAATCGATCTTGGCATTGACCTGCGTTTGGCCCACGCCGGCCAATTCATATTCGATGGGGTCTTCCACCGTCATGATGTTGCTGCCCATGGCATCTAAGCTTTGCAGGGCGGCATACAGCGTGGTGGTTTTGCCAGAGCCGGTGGGCCCAGTGACCAAGATCAAACCGTGAGGTTGGGTGACCAACTGCTGAAAACGCTGCAAGGTAGCGCCTTGCATTCCCACGGAGGCCATGCTGAGACGGCTCTCCGATTTGTCGAGCAAACGCAGAACAGCTCGCTCGCCATGGGCGCTGGGCAACGTTGACACCCGAACATCGACAGCGCGCGAACCCAAGCGCAAACTGATGCGACCATCTTGCGGCAAACGTTTTTCGGCAATGTCGAGTTCGGCCATGATTTTCAAACGCGAAATCAGGGCAGCATGAAGCGCGCGATTGGGTTGAACCACTTCACGCAAGTTGCCATCTACGCGAAACCGCACACTGGAATGCCGCTCGTAAGGCTCGATGTGAATGTCGCTGGCACCATCGCGCGCAGCTTGCGTGAGGAGTGCGTTGAGCATGCGAATGATGGGGGCATCGTCGCTGGTTTCTAGCAAGTCTTCCACGGCGGGAAGCTCTTGCATCATGCGCGACAAGTCGGCTGCCGACTCTACTTCACTCACCACAGCCGCGGCACTCGATTCACCGGCACCATACTGAGCCGCATAAGCCTGACTGATGCGCTGTTTGAGCTGCACTGTGTCTTCGTGTGCAATATCGAGAGACAACTCTGCGTGACCCCATTTGCGCATGACTTCCGAAATGGCATTGGCCCCGCTTTCCGGACAAAGCCACAAGCTCAGCCGCGCGCCATCGTCCTCCAACAACAGTTGGTGGCTGCGCGCAAATGCGTAGGGGAGTGGGTAGCGATGGGCCATCAAGGTTTGCGAGTTGGCTCAGGCAAAATGGGTGCGCCCATAGCGGGCAGGCCTGGGCTGGTGCCGGGTTGCGCCTGAGTTTGCACACCGCGCATTTGCTCATATCGATCCAAAGAGAGTCCGCCGGTAGCAGCGCCATCGCGAACCACCACGGGTCTGAGGAAGACCATCAAATTGGTCTTCTTGCGGCTGCGTGATTCGGCTCTGAACAAATTGCCAAAAATGGGCACATCACTCAAACCAGGCACACGCTCTTGGCTGTTGCCATAGTCGTCTTGCAGCAATCCACCCAACACCACAATAGCACCATCTTCAACCAACACACTAGACTCAATGGAGCGTTTGTTGGTGATCAAGCCGGTCGCGGAGTTGATGGACGCAGGATCGAGTCGACTCACTTCTTGGTAAATTTGCAATTTGACAGTGCCGTTTTCACTGATCTGCGGCTTGACCCGCAATGTAAGGCCCACATCTCTTCTCTCGATGGTTTGGAAAGGGTTGACGGCACCAGAATTGGTGTTGTTGTTGGTGTATTGTCCCGTGACAAAAGGTACATTTTGACCAATCACAATTTTGGCTTCTTCGTTGTCAAGGGTTAAGAGGTTAGGTGTCGACAGCACATTGCCATCGCCTGTGGTTTGTAAAAACCGCGCCAAGAACCCGAGGACATAGGTGCCATTGGTGTTGTGCGCAATGCCCACATTCAAGCCCGAAGAAGGCGCCACATTGCCACTGGCGCCTTGAGCGGCCAGCGCGATGAGGTTGGCGCCACCAACTCGGAAGTTGGTGCCCAAGAGACCGATGTTGGTATCGCCTTTGCCGCCCACAGGGCCTTGCCATTGCACTCCAAACTCAGCCGCTTTTTCGGCGCTCACTTCGGCAATCAAACTTTCAACAAAGACCTGCGCACGCCGTGCATCCAGCTTGTCAATTACCGCACGCAGTTGTCGGTATTGCGGCTCAGGCGCCGTGATGATGAGGGCATTGGTAGATGGGTCCGCTTGAATTTGTCCACCCGTAGACACTTGCCCTCCTGTTGCACCGAAGCTGGCATTGGTGCCACTGGCCGTGGCCCCTGGGTTGTTGGGCATGTTGGTGGTGGAGGGGATACTTGAATTGGGGCCGCTTTGTGCGCTGAGGGCTGCGCGCAAAGTGGCTGCCAATTTGGTGGCGTCTGCGTTTTTCAAATACACCACGTGGATATTGCCGCTGGCCGCATTGGGCCCTGAGGCGGAGGGTTGGTCGAGTTGGACAATGAGGGATCTGGCCAAGGCCATGCGTGCTGCATTGGCAGCCCGCACAATGAGTGAGTTGCTTCGAGCCTCGGCCATGACAGTGGTTTTGAGTGCCGTGTCTGACTGCCCAGGTGCAGGCGCTGCGCCACTGGCAGCACCCGAATCTAGCAAGCGCTGAAGCATGGGCACCAAATCTGAGGCCAAAGCATGTTTCAGAGCAATGACTTCAACACCTGTGGCGTTGGCCACATCCAAGGCCGCAATGATGCGACCCAAGCGCTGCAAGTTGTCGGCATAGTCTGTGATCACCAGAGCATTGGTGCCAGGGTTCACGTTGACGGTGTTGTTGGGGCTAATAAGCGGACGCAGAATGGGCACCAAATTGTTGGCGTTTTCGTGGTTGAGCTGAAAAATTTGGGTAACGATCTGACCATTGGAGGTGGGCACTGTGCCAGCCGATACAGCGCCGCTTTGCAATTTGGCATCGGCCTCGGGTACCACCAAATACAAACCAGCCGATTCAATCAACGCAAAACCTTGTGTGCGCAACTGGGCTGCAAACAGGCGAAGAGCTTGCGATGGCGCCACAGGCACATTGCTGGTGAGGTTGATGGTGCCTTTGACGCGAGGGTCGACCACCACGTTGTGGCCAGACAAGGTGGCCAAAGTTTTGGCCACGGCATCGATCTCAGCATTGTTGAAATTCAATGTGACGGGCTCGGGGGCCTGCTTGCCGGACGCGTTGGATTTTTTGGTGGGCTTTGGCGTTTGTGTTTGTGTTTGTGGTTGTGTTTGAGCTTGAGCGTGGCTTGGGCTCAGCACCATAGGCAAACCTATTCCATAAATGAGGCACAGCCCCATCAAGCAAGTTGCCAAGCGCTGGCGCTGTGGCAAATTTTTGAAAGAAGATTGTCGTGAAACCATGATGTTCAACCCAGTGAAAGCAAGCTGCGCGCCCCTTGGCGACGTCCAATGATATTAAGCAAATTTGACAAAGCTTCTGCATGCTCAGGCACTGCAGAGGCTTCGCCTCGAAATTGAAGTCTTGAGCCTTGCCACTGACCTTGCCCACTGAGCAGCAAGCTGCCAGATTGGGTGCTCAAGGTCAATGAAGGCATGACGTTGGGCGAAGCACTGCCACCCAACTGAATTCGATAGGTGCCCATGGGCTGGAGGGTACTCAGCTTGGAGGACATGTTTTCTGCAGTGAGGGTCAAGCCGCCTTGAAGCCAAGTTGTTGCTGTTTGAAATTGCACTTGCAATTGTTTGGTTTCAAGGATCAAGTTGCCTTCTGGCTGCAGCGTGTTCCAAGGTGCACCCAAGCCACTGAGCAGATGGGCCGGCCATTGCGAGCGGTGGTCGTTGATTTGCAATTGCCAGATGCCCAAACGCTCGGCCACTTGAAGTGACAACTGCACCGTTTGGGTCATGCAACAAGCCGCATTCAAATTGAATACGAATTGTGGCCATTCAAAGCCATGGAAGGCCAATGCGGTTTGCCACTGGATGCGGCCTGGCAATGCCAAGGCATCTCGGCTGCCTTGACCGCCTGTTAGAACCAACTTGCCCGAACCCCGCCAGGCAGAGCCCTGTGCCTCTTGAATTTGCACCTGTTGGTGGGTGGCCTGGGACACCACTTTTGCCAGCCACTGTGCGGGCAAATGAACCAACACGGCCAAAACAGCGCCAAGCACTGCACCCACCAAGGCCCAAGACCAAGTGCTTTGAATGTGAGAAGGGCGCAAGCTGGCCATTGTTATACGCCTGGCAAACTCAAAATAAGCGTGCCGCGCCAAAGATCGGTGGGGGTATTTGTTTTGGTCGCGCCTGCATCTGTGAATTTTTGAAGCTGGGCTTCAATGGGCAAGGCTTGGGCTTGTGTGCGGGCCAAGGCCAAAAACTGCGCAAGAGATTCTGCAGAAACGCGACTGATTGTGAGCGTGGCACGCGAGCCTTCAATGTTGAGTCGGGCGCCATTGTCTAAATTTTCTGTGGCAACTTTTTGCAGCAGTGTGCGAGCGTCCTTGGCTTGAACGCGCGGTGACTTTTGCAAAGCTTGCGCTTGTGCTTGCATGAGTTTCAATTGTTGGGTTTGATCTTGCAACTGAGCCAACTGGGCAGGCATGTCGCGCAAGGTTTGCAAGGCGGGGGAGATCTGCCATGTCCAAAGTATGAGGGCCAACAAAACCAAGGCCAAAGCCAACAGTCGCTGGCGGTCTTTGGGCGGCAAGCTTTGTAGGCTGCTTAAAAATTTCATGCTCATAGGCCGGCCTTCAGACTCACAATGCGCCATTTGCCGTCGTTGCTTTGCGCATCTAGCCCTTGCTTGCGAAGTGCTTGTACAAAGTCATTTGCTTGCGATTCAGACAACTGCAAGCCTTGCAACCGAGTTTCGCCATTGCCTTGAACTTGAAAATCCAAATTGGAAATGAATTGACCCGCTGGCAATGCAGTGCCCACGGCCTGCAAGACCCATTCCAAATCGCGCGGTGAAATGGCGCCTGAATTGCGCTGCAAGCGTTCTAGTTCCTTGGCCATTTGCAATGGGGCATCTACCACCGTGACATGGGGGAAACTTTGGCTGAGGATGTTGTTTTGCAAATCGCTTTGCAGTTGGGCTTGCGCATTGAGTTGCCAGGCGGCCACATTCAAGCCAATGAGCTGCGCTAAAACCAACAAGGCAAGGCTCCAGCGGGCGGCTTTCCAAGAAGGGCTATTGGCAAACGTTTGCCAAATGCGCTTGATTTTTTGAAGCCAACGCGCAGAACCATGTGCTGCAAATTCAAACTGCGCCAAATCCCACTGGGAGGCGGCAGCTTGCGCATAACGGCTCGTACCCGCAGCGACTTCAGCTCGCCATGATGCGAGGCGATCTGCAGTGTCAGTGGCAGCGTTGGCCTGCAATTGGCGCAAAGCTTTTTGTGCCAGTTCTGCCACGGCAGGGTCTGCTTGAATGCGCAATTGGGCGGGTATGTCTTGTTGATTGGCTGACTTTAATTTTTCAATCCAAAAATTAATACCAGCTTCAAGGGGCAAGCGCCATGCGCCTTGGGTGTCGCTTACCCACAACCATGCATCCTCTGGCACACCACTGATCCAAGCGGACATGCCACCCGCTTGGGTATTGGGCACCCACTCAGGCACGATGCGATGGACCACATGGCCCATGGTTTGAAGCTGTGCCAAATGTTGTTGGAGCCAGGTTTTGTTGCAAGCTGCAACCCAGGCTGGTGCATTGGCTTCCCAGTCGGGTTGCAATGCCAAATGCAAGAGCTCGGGTTCATCTAAGAGCCGCTCTTCCATCAAGCTTTGAAGTGCAGCCGCCAATCGGTTAGATTGTTTTTGAAGGCCTGCGGGCAAATTGATGCGGTGCCAAGAAATGGCTTCTGCGGGAACCAAAGCCCAAATTTCTTTGTCGCGCGCACCAGCCACTTGTGAAGACAAGACGGTCTGGGGGTAAGCTGCGCCACTTTGTGGGCGAAGCGGCAGCGTGAAAATTTGAGTACTCATGGCTGGCTTGATTGTAGAAGCGACTGCTGGTTCGTTGGGGGGAGAATTCCGGCAATTTTTTGTCGCCACACAAATGTCACATTTCCTGTATCTCGAAAAATCAATGCGGTTTCTTCATGCGTGCGATCTTCCATGCGCAATCTGCCCCAAACTTCAAAAAAGCGCGACCCCACGGCAAACCAACGTGCCTCCAGTGTTTTCCCGCCCAAGGCCTTGCCAGCATCTGTCAAATTGCCAAAGTGCGAGCGCGAGCGCAGTTCTACAAATTGCTGGGCAGCGGCCAGATCCAAACCCAGAACCATGGCATAAATTACCTCAGCGCTTGCAGTGTTCAGATTGACCGGTGTCGGTTGCGGCAAGATGGTTACAAAGGGGGCGAGCCGCTGCACCGTTTCACGGCTAACCCCCAGCCACTGAAGCTGCGTGATTTGCTGAGGCAGCAGGGCTGTACCAGGTGCCACGTTGGCCAAGGCTTGTCCCACTTCGGGCTTGGCCAGCTTGGCGGCTTGGGACGCAGCGCGCCATGCTTGGCCCAGGCGTTCAAGCTCAATCAGAGGCAAATCCAATACTTTGAACAGACGAACCAAAGCAATTTGCATAGTTTCATTGAGCTGTGTGCCGCCTTTGCTGTCATTGCCCTCTGTCCAATTGGTCAAATTGATGCGGCTTTGCGCATCGGTCATTTGGCCTGACAAAAAGACCTCAGGGTCGCCCTCACGCAGTTGCTGATCTTGAGCCAGAAAGGTAGAAAGCTTGGCCTCTTTAAGGGGCAATGCCCATGGCTCTGCCAAGTGATCGGTGTTTGAATTTGCTTGGCCGCCAGTGCCGCCGCCCCTGGCCAAAGCATCTTCTCTCAAAATGAGCCGAGACCAATCTAAAGCGCCGTTCAACAACCAAGATGCCTGCACCCTGTGCCGCTCTGCACTTTCCACTTCCACATGCTTCCATTGCTGCCACAAAGCCACACTGGCCAATGTGGCCACCAAAGTCACCACCAGCATAGCGCTGATCAAGGCTGCGCCGCGCTGAGCATGCTTGCTGGTGGTCATGCTTGGTCGGCTCATTGTTTGTTCACCGTGAAGGTAGGGCGAACCCAGTCTAGGGTCAGCTTGCCTTGGACTTGCGCGCTCTCAGCCAAATCAATGACCAAACGGATACCTTCTGGCAAGGCCGCCGCTTGATTCAGCGAGCTTTGAACTGAGCTGTTACCCGCACTCGAAAGCGGATTGCTCCAAGCACCGTCGCGGTGGTAATAAATTTGCCAGCTTCGAATGGCATGAATCACAACTTCGCGGGTATTGTTGGACAGGGGCTGACCCGCCGAATCCCCCCAAATTTGCGCTTGGTTCCAAGCTTGAGCCCACACATCGCGTTGAGTCAGGGGCGGAGATTGCCATCTCGTCCACTGACCATTGCCCAAAGTCCATGCCACCACCTGCATGCCTGCTTGAGGATCTTGCGAGTGCTGGCGCGTGATGCGCAGCACACGACCATCCCAATCGAGTGCGGGGATGTTTGGCAAGCTCACCATGTTGTCAAGGTCGGTTCGCCATTGCGCCAAGCCCACTTGCCAAGTTTGATTGGCTTCGCTGCGTGTTTGCAGCGCCTCTTGCGCTTTGGACATGCCCTCCAAACCGCGCCAAGAAATGAGCGCCATGAGCGCCAAGATGGCGCTGGCCACCAGCACCTCAATCAAGGTAAAGCCAGCCATGCTGCGCATGCTGTGGGCCTTGGAATCGGTGCGGCGCATCAATTTCGCCCCAGTACGGTCGACAATTGCAACAAGGGCGTGATTTCTGATCCGCTGCGCTGTACCACCCTGGCATCCACTCGTCTGAAATTGGGGTTGGGTGTCACTTGTACCGTTAAATTCACTTGCAGTTCAAGACCGGCCTGCAAACAGCTGGTACTGCTTTCACCCACAGGGGGCACTTGCCTCGAAAGTCGCAGGCGGCTGAACTCGTTTTCCGCACACATCTGGGCCAGCCATTGAGTCGATTGGCGCGTTGCATTTCTGCTGAGTGCATCGGTTGAGCGCAAACCAGCCATGAGGGCGATGGCCACAATGCCCAAAGCGACCAGCACTTCAATGAGTGTGAAGCCGCTGCTGGCTTGTGACTTTTGGCGCACTGGCCTCGATTTGACGTTCACGGCGCGGCTCGCCTGGCTGCAAATGGTTTGAGCCCATCGGTACTGACCCACATCTGCGAATCGTGCATTCGCAATTGCACGCTTTGCGGGCCAATGATGGGATCGGGCCCTAAGATGACAAGGCTGTTGGGCGCTACTTGAATTTGCGGCGAGAGCCATTTGTCTGGCAGGGTTTGGCTGGGCAAACCATCAAACACAAAACCATTGGGGTTGACGCCGGTGGTTTGTGGGTACCACTTCACGGGCATGCCGCTGGCTCTCGACCTGGCTCTGGCCGATTCAAACAAGGCGGCCAATCGATCGGCATCTCGCTCGAGCACAGTTTGGGCGGAATCGCGCAAACTAAAGCTGACAGCCGCAGTGCCAATGGTAATCAGGGCAATCACCACCAGCAATTCAATCAAGGTGAAGCCGTGAGATGCGCGCATAGAAAATTATTGCCAGCTGCCGATGTCCGCATTGGCCCCATTGCCGCCCGACTTGCCATCAGCGCCCCAAGACATCACATCCACTTCGCCTTTCAGACCGGGATTGAGGTACTGGTAGGGTCGGCCCCAAGGGTCGGCAGGCAGTTTGTCCAAGTAGCTTTTCCAGTTGCTTGGCACAGGCTCAACAGTAGGTCTGACCACCAAGGCTTGTAAGCCTTGCTCGGCGGTGGGAAAGCGCTGGTTGTCTAGCTTGTAGAGCTTAAGGGCTTGCGTCAAATTGCCAACATCGGTTCGCGCGGCAGTAACTCGCGCATCGTCTGCGCGGCCTAAAACATTGGGCACCACCAAGGCAGCCAGGATGCCAATGATGGCCAGCACCACCATCAACTCAATCAAAGTGAAGCCGCGCTGCTGTTTGGCTTTGCGGCCAAGAGGGGCTGCTGTGGTGTTCAAAGTTTGAATATCGGCTATGGAATTTGGATTTTCTAATTTCATGACAAAAGGCTCTCTGCTTTTTCTAACACTTCTCCATCATAATCCCCTCATGTTGCAACTTAAACATGGCAATTCCAAATCCCTCTGGCCTGCGATCTGTGCGCTGGTGCTTGGGGGCTTGGCCGCTTACACAGCCCTTGCTTGGGTGTTGCAAATTCAAAGTATTTCCGTTGCGCCTTCTTCGGTACCTTCTTCGCTACAAGTGGCCGCTCAATCAGCCTCGCCAGCATCCACCCTTCAAAATGTTCAAAGTTCCTACGTGGCAGCCGCTTTGGGCGCGCCCTTGGCAGCCGGTGCTCCAAGTGGCGCCAATGCCATAACTGCCGATCACCAATGGACGCTGTTGGGCGTGGTGGCAGGCGCTTCGGGGCAAGGCAGTGCCTTGCTGTCGGTGGATGGTCAGCCGCCCAAGGCTTATCGACCAGGCCAAGTGGTAGCGCCAGGTTGGGTTTTGCATTCTGTGGGTCACAGGTTGGCACGTTTAGCGCCTGCCCAGCAAAACACACCCACCCTCACATTAGAACTGCCCAAAGCCGAGCCCTGAGCTTGGACAATTTGAGCTTGAAAATTCAGGCAGATTGTTGCAAGAACATCCGGTAAACCGGGTTCAGTGTTTCTTCCACGTAGGGGTAGCCCAAGGTGCTTAAGAATTTGTCAAAGGCTTTGTCGTCTTTTTCAGGCACCTGCAGGCCCACCAAAATGCGCCCGTAATCGGCCCCTTGGTTGCGGTAGTGAAACAAACTGATGTTCCAGCCTGGGCGCATCAGGTTGAGAAATTTGAGCAAAGCGCCGGGGCGCTCTGGAAACACAAATCGCATGAGGCGCTCGTTTTGCGCCAAGCTGGTGTGGCCACCCACCATGTGCCGAATATGCTCTTTGGCCAAATCGTCGTGCGTCAAGTCGAGGTTGTCAAAACCGTGCTTCTTGAAATTGTTGGAAATTTTGGTGCTTTCGCCTGAGCCTTGTGTGGTCAGGCCCACAAACACATGCGCTTTGGCAGCATCACTGATGCGATAGTTAAATTCCGTCACATTGCGCGGGCCGCCAGGCAAGCTGCCAATCAGTTCGCAAAAGCGTTTGAAACTGCCACGCTCTTCGGGAATGGTGACGGCAAAAATGGCTTCGCGTTCTTCACCCACTTCGGCCCGCTCTGCCACAAAGCGTAAGCGGTCAAAGTTCATGTTGGCGCCGCACAAAATGGCTGCGTAGGTTTCACCTTTGGTTTTGTGTTTGGCCACGTACTGCTTGATGGCTGCAACAGCCAATGCACCAGCGGGTTCCACAATAGAGCGTGTGTCTACAAACACGTCTTTGATAGCAGCGCACACTGCGTCTGTGTCTACTGTCATGTAGTCGTCTACCAAGCCGCGCGTTACTCGAAAAGTTTCTTCGCCCACCAGCTTAACGGCTGTGCCATCTGAGAACAAACCAACGTCATTCAAGGTGACGCGTTTTTTGGCATTCACCGATTGGATCATGGCGTCGGAGTCGTTCATCTGCACGCCAATGACTTTGATGTCGGGGCGCACAGCTTTGATGTAATTGGCTACACCAGAAATAAGCCCACCGCCACCGATGGCCACAAACACAGCATCCAAGCGCCCCTGGTGTTGGCGCAACATTTCCATGGCAATGGTGCCCTGCCCCGCAATGACTTCAGGATCGTCGAAAGGGTGCACAAAAGTCATGCCCATTTTTTTCTCGAGCATGACCGCATGGTTGAACGCATCGGAGTAGCTGTCGCCAATCAAGACCACCTCACCGCCCAAGGCTTTCACCGCTTCAATTTTGACTTGAGGTGTGGTGATGGGCATCACGATCACAGCGCGGCATCCCAGCTTGCTGGCGCCTAGGGCAACGCCTTGTGCATGGTTGCCAGCAGAGGCGCAAATAACGCCTTTCTTGAGTTGGGCCGGCGTGAGGTGCGCCATTTTGTTGTATGCGCCGCGTAGCTTGAAGCTGTGCACGGGCTGCTGGTCTTCGCGCTTGAGCAAAACGGTGTTGTGCAGCCGCTTGCTTAAGTTTTGCGCGGGCTCCAAAGCCGATTCGGTGGCAACGTCGTAAACACGTGCGTTCAGAATTTTTTTAAGGTAATCGGCCGGTTTGAGATTTTTCGCAGTCATACCCGAATGATAGCGGGCGAAAAAAATGCCCCGGGTCTTGCGACTCGGGGCAAATCCACCTTTTCGGAGGGTGGAGGAGACAAAGGGTTCGTGCCAATTTCAATAAAAAAGCACGACTGTTCGAAATTCTACATAAATTTTGCTGCAGTGCAATACTTTTTCAAAAGCTTTACGATGCAGATCAAGCTAAGCTTGAATATTTGAAGAAAGAGTTCATCAAAATGGAATGCACAGTGAGTTGGACCGGCGCCTCAGGTGCGCGCTCAGGCATGGGATTTGTGGCAGAAACAGGCAGCGGCCATGTGTTGGTCATGGACGGCGCGCCTGATGCTGCCAAGCCCGAAAACGGCGGACAAAACTTGGCTCCCCGACCTATGGAAACGGTTTTGGCGGGTACAGGTGGTTGCACAGCCTACGATGTGGTGCTCATTTTGAAGCGTGGCCGCCACGACGTACAGGGCTGCTCAGTGAAGCTTACCTCTGAGAGAGCCGACACCGATCCCAAAGTGTTCACCAAAATTCACATGCACTTCACGGTCAAGGGCAAGGGCATACCGGCTTCTGCGGTGGAGCGGTCTGTGGCCATGAGTCACGAGAAATACTGCTCGGCCAGCATCATGTTGGCCAAGACAGCTGAAATTACCACCAGCTTTGATTTGATTCAAATGTGATGGGCCACAGTGGTCATCACTTTGGCTGAAGCTCCCATCATTCTCTTGACGGGCTCTGGCAATTCAAGTGCACCCGACTTTTGAGCCATGCGCGCATGCGCTGCTTCATCGGTTTTCATTTGGGCCACGATGGCTCTGGAGGCAATGTCGTTGGAGGGCAATTGCGACAGGTGCTCTGCCAGGTGTGCTTCCACTTGGTTTTCAGTTTCTACGACAAAGCCCAAGCTCAACTTGTCTCCGCCCAGCTTGCCTGCGGCATAGCCAATGGCAAAAGCACCCGCATACCAAACGGGGTTGAGCAAGGAGGGGCGGCTGTTCAATTGTTCCAATCGCTCCGCTGTCCACGACAAATGATCGGTTTCTTCTCGGCAAGCGGCATCGAGCTTGGCTCGCAGAGCGGGGTTTTGGCAGGCCAGCGCCTGCCCTGTGTAAAGAGCTTGAGCGCAAATCTCGCCCACATGGTTGACGCGCATGAGCGCGGCAGAAAGCGACTTTTCTGCTTCTGTTAGCTCGGGCGGCTCAGACGGCTCAAGCATTTGGCTGTCTGCCTGCACTTGAAGCAGCTTTTGAGGCTTAGGCATAGGCCTTGAAGCCCTTGGCTTGGCAAATAGGGTGCGCAAGGCGCTGTCGGCGGCAAGGATCAAAGCATCGGCATTCATAGAGAGAAGTTTAGCCCCCTTGTTGTGCTTAAGCAACAAAATTGCCGGCTTTCTGGTGATTTTCTTTGCAGTCTGGTCTGTCGTCTGGTGCAATAGCAACAACTTCCACAACGGAGGTTAGCTCAGGATTCAGTGGTCGGCGCTTTTGCAGGCCACTCAAATTGGGCCCTTGTAAAACCTTGGAGAAACTTTCAAATGAAAAAAACCCTTATTGCTCTTGCTGTTTTGGCAGTCTCAGGCACCGCCTTCGCTCAATCTACAGCCACAATTTCTGGTTCCATCTCTGTTGGTGTCATGGACACTGGCCTTGCTAACGCTAAAGCGGCCGTTGCCTCTTTGGGTGGTGGTGCCAATGCCATCAACATCGTCACTGCTGAAGACTTGGGTGGCGGCATGCGCGCTGGTTTCGACAGCCAGATGCGTTTCAGCTCAGCCACTGGTGACCGCAATTCAAATGGTACTGGTGCAGCTTTGTTCCACGGTGCTAACGCTTACATCAGCGGCGGCATGGGTACTATTCGCGTCGGTAAAATCATTGAAGCCAACAACTGCGCATTTGATCCATGGGCATGTACCGGCGGTGCAGGCACCAACGCTGGCGCTTCAGGCACTATCTCTGGCTTGATCGCTGCTGGCACCATTGCCCAGTCTGTCAGCTACGTTACACCCACAGTTGGCGGTTTCAACGCCAGCTACCACACATCAGTGTCTTCACGCAACAATGAGCGTTCGGTCATGAGCTTGAACTACTCACAAGGTCCTTTGCTTGCTCAGTTCTTGCAGAGCAAGAACAGCGCTAACGTTGGTGGTGACGTTGTAGGCGGTGCACCATCTATCAAAGATGAACCAGGTCAAGGTACTTCTATGGGTGCTCGTTACAACTTCGGCTTTGCTACTTTGTCAGCATTCAATGCTAAGACAGAAAACGCTGCTGGTACAGTAACAGCTGACATCACTGCTTTCACAGCAACTGTTCCTATGGGTGCTTACACCTTGTTGGCAAGCTCTGCCAAGAACAAGAAAGCTGCTGCAACTGCTGACACCAAGACAGCCGTTGGTATCAACTACGCTTTGAGCAAGCGCACCACTGTTGGCGCCGACATGTTCAAGCAAGACGCTGTTGGTAGCAGCACAGGCTTCGTGGCTCGCGTTCGCCACAACTTCTAATTCCAAGCTGGCGTAAGCCAGTGAAGAGTTAAGCCAATCAAAACCCACTGTGGCAACACAGTGGGTTTTTTCGTGCCTGCCATCTTTGCAGGTCTGTTGTGCTGTTTGGAAAGTGCTGGCCGCTTGATTAGAAATCCTTTTCTAAAAAGGGCAGTATTCATTTGTGGCATATTCCAACTTAGAAAAATTTGAATGGAGCTGTTATGGCGTTTGAAAATATAAATCGTCGCGATCACCTCAAGTGGATGGGTGCTGCTGGTTTGTCTGCTGCTGGTTTGCCTGCGCTTGGTCAAACAAGCAGCTGGCCCGAAAAAGCAGTGAGATGGATCGTGCCCTTTGCACCAGGCGGCACTTCTAGCATTGTGGCGCGCTCCATTGGTGCTGAGCTCACCAAGCAGTTGGGTGTGCCTTTTGTCATTGACAACAAAGGCGGCGGTGGCGGCGTACCTGCCATGCAAGAGGCCATGCGTGCACCGGCCGATGGGTACACCATTGTCATGAGCCACATCGGCTTGATGGCGGTCAACCCCCTCATTTACCCAGACAGCGGCTACGACGTCAACAAAGACTTCACGTCTGTAACCTTGCTATCTCGCGTACCCAGTTTGTTTGTGGTGCACAAAGATGTACCTGTCAAAGATTTCAAGTCTTTTGTGGCGTATGTCAAATCCAAACCAGGCCAACTCAATTACGCTTCTGCAGGCAATGCCAGTGCAGGCCATTTGGCGGTTGAAGCCTTGAAAGTGGCTACAGGCATGTTTATCACGCACATTCCTTACCGCGGTACTGGGCCTGCGCTGAACGATGTGTTGGCTGGCCGCATTGAGTTCATGTCTGCGGGTACCCCCGCCTTGTTGCCGCACATCAAGAGTGGCGCTTTGCGTTGCATTGCCGTGGGCACTACGCAGCGCATTCCCGTGTTGCCCGATGTGCCCACTGTGGCAGAGTTGGGTTACAAAGACTTTGAAACCGTTCAGTGGTACGGCATCACCGTGCGCAATGGCACACCTGTTGAAATCATCAACAAATTGCAACAAGAGTGTGCAAAAACCATGAAGTCGCCTGAAGTCATTAAACGCAATGAAGCCGAAAGCGCCATTCCAGGTGGAGGCACGCCTGCCGAATACGCAGCGTTCATTGCCAGAGAACAGGCACGTTGGAAGACCGTGGTTGAACGAGCCCAAATCAAACCAAGTTAATTTCATTTGGTTTGGCCTATCCACTAACATCACACAGCATGTTCATGCCGCAAGTTGAACGATGGGGATGGGCTGTTTGCTTAGGGGTCGCTGTATTGACCTTGAGCGCTTGCAGCAGCTTGCCGCCCAGCACCCCCAAGCTGGCTTCTCAGGTGCCAGCCACTTGGCAACCAGAAGATCAATTGAAATGGGAGTCTGTGAAGATTCCAGGCAAATTGGCTACTGAGTACTCGCTGGTGCGTTTGAACAATCGCAACAAGCTCAAGGCCAATGCAAAGGCATCTGCCAGCATGTTGCGCCAAGATTTGCACATCGAGCCTGAGCGTTTGAATGCCTTGAGCTTTTCGTGGCAAATTCAAAAATTGATAGCAGATGCCGACATGTCGCAGAGAGAAACTGAAGACTCTCCTGTGAGATTGGTGTTGGCTTTTGATGGCGATCGCAGTCAGTTTTCAGCCAAAAACGCCATGCTGAGCGAGCTCTCGCATGCGGTCTCGGGTAAGCCGATGCCCTATGCCACGCTCATGTATGTGTGGTGCAACCACCGACCCGTCAATTCGGTCATTCACAATCCCCGAACAGATCGAATTCGCAAAATAGTGATTGAGTCGGGGCCGCAGCGAGTCAATCAATTAATTTCCTACGAACGCAACATCAAGGCTGATTTCGAAAAAGCTTTTGGTGAGGCGCCAGGCGCTTTGATTGGCATTGCCATCATGACCGATACTGACAACACTCGAAGCCATGCCCAGGCTTGGTATGGCCCTATTTCTTTATTGCCCTGAAGTGAAATGGGGATTCCCCTCTGTCCATACCCGACTTCTTTGTTGCATAGTTCAGAGTCTTTTTCAGGGAAGTGAATGTTTGCTTTTATTTTGCAGCGCCTCATCCAGGCCATCATGGTCATGGTGTCCGTGTCCTTTATTGCGTTCTTGTTGTTTCAGTACGTGGGCGACCCTGTTTTGTTCATGTTGGGGCAAGACGCTACAAAAGATCAAATTGATGCACTGCGAAAAGACCTAGGACTAGACCAGTCCTTCATTGTTCAGTTTGGCCATTTTTTGTTGAACGCTGTTCAGGGCGACTTTGGCATCAGTCTGCGGCAAGGTGCCAAAGTATCACAGCTCATTGCCGATCGCTTTCCTGCCACCTTAGAGTTGGCGTTCATTGCGGCAGGCTTGGCCTTGTTGTTGGGCATCCCTATGGGTGTGTATGCCGCACTCCGGCGCGGCAGTTTGTCGAGCCAATTGCTCATGACCTTTTCACTCTTGGGTGTGTCTCTGCCCACTTTTCTCATTGGCATTTTGCTCATATTGTTTTTTGCCGTGCTGTTGGGATGGTTTCCCAGTTTTGGCCGAGGTGATGTGGTCAAAATTGGTTGGTGGAGCACAGGGCTGCTCACCGCCAAAGGCTGGCAGCACATTGTTTTGCCCGCCCTCACGCTCACTGTGTTTCAGCTCACCCTGATCATGCGCTTGGTACGCGCTGAAATGTTGGAAGTGCTGCGCACCGACTACATCAAATTTGCGCGCGCGCGCGGCTTGTCCAATCGGGCCATTCATTTTGGCCACGCCCTTAAAAACACACTGGTGCCTGTAATGACCATCACCGGTTTGCAATTGGGGGGTCTGATTGCCTTTGCCATCATCACAGAAACCGTGTTTCAGTGGCCAGGCATGGGCTTGCTGTTTATCCAAGCCGTTACTTTTGCCGATGTGCCTGTCATGGCGGCTTACTTGTGCCTTATCGCGCTCATCTTTGTGGTGATCAACCTCACTGTCGATTTGCTTTACTTTGCCGTCGATCCTAGATTGCGCGTGGGTAAAGTTGGCGGGCATTGAAGCGAATGCGCTGGCGCATGGCCACACTCCGTACATCCCTTTAGAAAGATTCAGACGGCATGTCCAATTCTATTTCCCGTTGGTTGAGCAGCGATGTGGGCTACAGCTTCAGGCAGTCCAAAACGGCCATGGTGGCTGCGTTCATTGCGTTCGTGTTCATTGTTTGTGCGGTCTTTGCAAAGTGGATTGCCCCTTACGACCCCTTTGATGCTGCTTCGCTTGAACTCATGGACTCGCGCTTGCCCCCCGCTTGGTCTGCCGAGGGCAGTACCAAATACTTGCTAGGCACCGATGATCAAGGTCGCGATATTTTGTCGGCCCTTATGTATGGCACTCGCATTTCTTTGGTGGTGGGCATTTCTTCTGTGTTGCTTTCATTGTTCGCAGGTGTAAGCCTTGGTTTGATTGCAGGCTTTCGCGGTGGTTGGCTCGATGCTTTCCTCATGCGTTTGTGTGATGTCATGCTTTCATTTCCTGCCATCTTGGTGGCCTTGCTCATTGCCGGTGTGGGGCGTGCTGTGTTTCCCAATGCCGATGAATCCTTGGCGTTTGGTGTTTTGATCATTTCAATTTCACTCACGGGCTGGGTGCAATATGCGCGCACGGTGCGCGGCACTACTTTGGTGGAGCGCAATAAAGAGTATGTGCAAGCCGCCAGAGTGACTGGGGTTGCGCCCCTTCGCATCATGCTGCGCCATGTGTTGCCCAATGTGCTGGGGCCTGTCACGGTGCTGGCCACCATTCAAGTGGCCTCTGCCATCATTACCGAGGCCACGCTCTCATTTTTGGGTGTGGGTGTGCCTCCCACTTCACCTTCGCTGGGCACACTCATTCGCATTGGCAACGACTTTTTGTTTTCAGGTGAGTGGTGGATTACCATTTTCCCAGGTGTGACGCTGGTGCTCATTGCCTTGTCTGTCAATTTGTTGGGCGATTGGCTGCGTGACGCCCTGAACCCTCGTTTGCGTTAAATTTTTTTGATTCAAGCGACGTGTTTAAAGAGAGTCCTACTTCATGAGTTTGTTACAAGTTCAAAATTTGGTTGTGGAGTTTCCCAGCCGGCACGGCACCTTGCGCGCCATCGATGAAATTTCTTTCGACATTGCACCCGGCGAAATCTTGGGTGTGGTGGGCGAATCTGGCGCAGGCAAGTCTCTCACAGGTGCTTCCATCATTGGACTCTTAGAGCCGCCAGGTCGCATTGCTTCGGGACAAATCTTGTTAGAAGGCCAGCGCATCGACAATCTCAACAACGACCAAATGCGCAGCATTCGCGGCCGCAAAATTGGCGCTATTTTTCAAGACCCACTCACATCTTTAAACCCCCTGTACTCAGTGGGTAAACAACTGACCGAGACCATTCAAGCCCACTTGCCCGTGTCCGATCAAGAAGCACGTCAGCGTGCCATTGCTTTGTTGCAAGACACTGGCATTCCAGCGGCCGCAGAGCGCATTGACCATTACCCGCATCAATTTTCTGGCGGCATGCGCCAGCGTGTGGTCATTGCCTTGGCACTGGCTGCCGAACCCCAATTGATTGTGGCCGACGAGCCTACCACCGCACTGGACGTTTCCATTCAAGCGCAGATCATCAGCCTCTTGAAAAATATTTGCAAAAAACGCGGTGCTGCCGTGATGCTGATCACGCACGACATGGGTGTGATTGCCGAAACATGCGATCGTGTGGCCGTCATGTATGCCGGGCGCATTGCCGAGATTGGACCAGTGCACCAAGTGATTAACCAGCCAGAGCACCCTTACACCGTGGGCTTGATGGCATCCATTCCAGACATGGACAGTGACCGCGACCGATTGAACCAAATTGATGGTGCCATGCCGCGTCTCAATGCCATACCCAAAGGCTGCGCTTTCAATCCGCGATGCCCGCAAGTTTTTGAGCGTTGCCAAGAAGAGCGCCCAGATTTGGCAGCAGTTTCTAGAGGGGGCCAAAACACCCCAACCCAGGTGGCCTGTTGGCTGCACCAAGCCAACGCATTGGAGGGCGTGTGATGAGCGTTCAACAGTCTTCTCAAGCCTTGGTCGTTGCCCGTGACTTGGCCAAAACATTTGATGTCTCTGCGCCTTGGCTGAGCCGGGTCATTGAGCGCAAACCCCGCCAATTGCTAAAAGCTGTCGACGGTGTGAGTTTTGAAATTGAGCGCGGCAAAACCTTGGCGCTGGTGGGCGAGTCTGGCTGCGGCAAAAGCACGGTTGCACGATTGCTGGTGGGCCTTTATGAACCCACACGCGGCGCTTTGAACTTTGATGGCCAAGATGCCTATGCTGCTTTCAAATCAAGCGATGCCAAGGCCATGCGCAAGCGCATTCAAATGATTTTTCAAGACCCCTATGCCAGCTTGAATCCAAGGTGGACGGTCGAAGCCATTGTGGGAGAACCACTGCACGAGCACGGCTTGATCAAAGACGCGCAAGAGCTGAAAGATCGAGTGGCTGAATTGCTCAAGTCAGTGGGCTTGTCTGCGCTTGACATGGTCAAGTACCCACACCAGTTTTCCGGCGGCCAGCGGCAGCGTATTTCCATTGCACGTGCGTTGGCCACTGCCCCCGATTTTTTAGTCTGCGATGAACCAACCTCTGCCTTGGATGTGAGCGTGCAAGCCCAAGTGCTCAACATCATGAAAGATTTGCAGCGCGAACGCGGCCTCACCTATTTGTTTATTTCGCACAATTTGGCTGTGGTCAGGCATGTCAGCGACAAAGTGGGTGTGATGTATTTGGGGCAGCTGGTGGAGTTGGCCGACAAGCACACCTTGTTTGACAATCCGCAGCACCCTTACACGCGCATGCTGCTCGATGCCATTCCCAAAATGAAAGATACAGGCCGTGCACGCACGCCAGTTCAAGGCGAAGTACCCAACCCGCTCAACCCACCACCGGGTTGTAGCTTCAATCCGAGGTGCCCACTGGCCAACGCCAGATGCAAGACAGAACGCCCGGTGTTGAAAGATCTCAATGGGATCAAAATTGC
Organism: Limnohabitans sp. MMS-10A-178; assembly: GCF_003063375.1. Lineage (GTDB taxonomy): Bacteria > Pseudomonadota > Gammaproteobacteria > Burkholderiales > Burkholderiaceae_C > Limnohabitans_A. The sequence continues at coordinate 660,688 of NZ_NERY01000001.1, forward strand.
ATGCCATGCGGTAGAAGAAGGCCGCCACTGAGGCTGAAACTGAGGCTAAAACTGACGCTAAAACTAAGGCCAAAAAAAGACACCCGAAGGTGTCTTTTTTCTTGGCACTGTGATTTATTTCACTGTGACGTACATCATCTTAGGCGCATCGTTGGAGTTGTGCGTCATGGTGACGTTTTTCTTCATAGACCAAGGGCGCATCTGATGGTGCAAAGGAATGACCAAGACTTCATCGCGTGCGATGGCCAAGCCATCTTTGATCATGGCGTCGCGCTTGTTTTTGTCAGTCTCAGTTTTCATCGACTCGACCAAAGCGTCTAGTTTGGCATTGCTCACTCTGGAATAGTTGAAGTTGCCATCGGCGCCTTGCGTGCGTGTCATGACCAAAGACTGCAATGAGTATTGTGCGTCGTAGGTGGCAGCGCCCCAGCCGAGCAGGTAAGCGCTGGTGTCGAAGTTTTGGACTTTGGCAATGAAAGGACCAAAGTTAACAGCGTTGAGCTTGGTCTTAATGCCAATGCGAGCCCACATGTTCACAACAGCCTGACAAATTTCTTCGTCATTCACGTAGCGATTGTTGGGGCAGTCGAGGGTAAATTCAAAACCGTTGGGGTAGCCAGCGTCGGCCAACAACTTCCTGGCACCATCAGCGTCGGCGGGGGCTACTCTGTCTAAGTCTGCTGTGTGACCATTCACGCCAGGCGCCACCAAGATGCTGGCAGGAACCGACAAGCCGCGCATGATGCTGCGCTGGATGGCAGTGCGGTCAATGGCCATGCTCATGGCTTTGCGAACACGGACATCCTTGAATGGATTCTTGCCTTTGGGGCCATATTTCAACTCGTCGCTACCCATGTCCAAAGCAAAGAAGATGGTTCTGACTTCGGGGCCGTCCAGCACAGACAAGTTGGGTGAACTCCGCAGACGTGCAACGTCTTGCGTGGGTAAGTCAGTGACCGCATCGACGTTGCCAGCCAAAAGTGCCGCAATGCGGGTGGGATCAGACTTGATGGGGGTGTAAATCACGTCAGTGACGTTGCCTTGCAGCTTGTCCCACCAAGCTTTGTTGTGAGTCATCACCAGCTTTTGGTCGGGTTGCCATTCTTTGATGACATAAGGGCCAGTGCCGTTGGTGTTGTTGGAAGCGAAAGTAATTTCTTTGGCTTTGTAGTCTTGAACTTTTTCTGACTTGTTCTTAACGGCCCAAGCTCTGCTCATGATGTAGAACGTGGTGAAGTTGTTGAACATGGTGGGGTTGGGTTTGTCCAAGATGACGTCCACCGTGTGGTCATCTACCTTTTTCATTTCCTTGACGCCAGCCACATAGATGCCCATGGTGCCTTGAGGCTGACGAATGCGATCGAATGAAAAGACGACGTCGTCGGCGGTGAAGTTAGAACCGTCATGGAACTTCACGTTTTTGCGCAGATTGAATCGCACAGTGGTGGGATTGACGTTGGACCAGCTGGTGGCCAATGAGGGCTCAACTTTGTAATTCTTGTCGTAACGCACCAGAGCTTCGTAGGCATGGCCAACGATGTTGTTGGTGGTGGCGTGGTTTTGTGAGTGAGGGTCGAGCGTCAAAATGTCATTTTGAGCGGCCCATTTGAGCTCGGCAGCTTGCGCGCCAGTGAAGCCTAGCAAGGAGGCTGAGACCCCCACAGCCAGCGTCAGCCAGCGTGAGGTTTTGAGGAAGCGTTGGTACATGCTAAATCCTGTCGAAGTTGAGTGACAGTTTCATTCTAGGGGAGGGTCATGCCCCATCGCAAGTGAAATCAGGGTAATTGCCCAGTGGGAAAAGGCCAGATTTATCGGTTTTAATGTGATCTTTGCAGTCAAGGACGGGTCATTTATGAATGCGATCTTGTTTCAGTCGGCCAATGTGCTGGATGTGGCGTCTTTGCAGCTCAAAACTGGGCAAGACGTTTGGGTAGAAAACGGCATGATCAAGTCAGTTGGACCCCACCAAGCCGACGTGTTCATTCCCTCCGGCACCAAGGTGATCAAAGCCGAGGGCAAAACCCTCATGCCCGGCATGATCGATTGCCATGTTCATGTGATTGCTGCACACCTGAACCTCAACATCACGGCCAATCAGCCCAATGTGTTTGCCACTTTGCGTGCCTTGCCCATTATGAAGGGCATGCTCATGCGCGGTTTCACGACGGTGCGCGATGCTGGCGGCGGCGATTGGAATTTGGCAGAGGCCACACGCACCGACATGGTGGAAGGCCCGCGTATTTTTGCATCTGGCCGGGCGCTGTCTCAAACCGGTGGTCACGGCGACGGCCGGCCGCGCAGCGATGTGATTGAACCTTGCGGTTGTTCCAGCAGAGTGGGCGCATTGGCCCGCGTGGTGGATGGCGTAGACAACGTGCGATTGGCGGTGCGCGAAGAAATCATGAAGGGCGCCAATCAAATCAAGATCATGGCCTCAGGCGGCGTAGCTTCACCCAACGATCCAATCCACTACCTGGGTTATTCAGAAGCCGAAATCAGAGCCATTGTGGAAGAGGCCGAGCACGCGGGCACCTATGTGATGGCGCATGCCTACACCCCCAAGGCGATCCACCGGTCTGTGGCCTTTGGTGTACGCAGCATTGAGCACGGCAACTTGATCGATGAAGCCACAGCCCAGTTCATGGCCGAGAAAGGTGCTTTCATGGTGCCCACCTTGATCACCTACGAAGCCTTGGCCAATGAAGGCGAAAGCCTTGGACTGCCTGCCGTGTCTGTGGCCAAAATTGAAACGGTTCGCAGTCAAGGCCAAAAGGCTTTGGAACTTTTGGCCAAGGTGGGTGTCAAGATGGCGCTGGGCTCTGATTTGTTGGGCGAATCTCACCGCCATCAGTCAGAAGAACTGCGCATTCGGGCCAGCATTTTGGGCAATGGCGCGGCTTTGCAGCAAGCCACCCTCAATGCGGCTGAATTGATCAACATGTCTGGCCAGTTGGGCGTGGTGAAAGCCGGTGCCATTGCCGACTTGTTGCTGGTGAATGGCAATCCGCTGACCGATATCTCTTGCTTGTTAGGCCAAGGCGATCACATCGAAGTGATTGTGAAAGACGGCAAGGTTTACAAGCAAGCTTAAGGCCGCCCAAATCAGGTGTAGCGCTTGTTGCGCAAATTGTTTTTCATTTCGCGCAGAGCAGGTTGCAATGACTCGCCAATTCGCAAAGCCACAGTGGTGGCCAAAATGTCAATGATCAGCAAATGCAACAACCGCGACACCATGGGGCTGTATCGATCGTAGCTTTCAGGGTGGTCAGCTGTGAGGTGAATTTGGCCAGCAGCGGCCAAAGGCGAGCCGCTTGAAGTGATCACAATGATAGTTGCCCCCCGTTTGCGAGCAATGTCAGCGGCATCCATCAAATCGCGGGTGCGACCAGAATTGGAAATGACCACCACACAATCGCCTTTGCCCAACATGGAGGCGCTCATCACTTGCATGTGGCCATCGCTGTAGGCAATGGTGTTCATGCCCAGTCGGAAAAATTTGTGTTGCGCATCTTGCGCCACGATGCCAGAGTTGCCCACGCCATAAAACTCGATGCGCTTGCCGGTGCTGTGGGTCTCTGCCAAAGCTTGCACTGCCATGTCTAATGCAAAAGAAGAGGCATCGTTGCGGTATTTCAAAAATGCCGCTACGGTGTTGTCGATCACTTTGACCGCCACATCACTGGTTTTGTCGTCGACATCGACACTGCGATGAATGAAGGGCACACCCTCACTCACACTGCCAGCCAGCTTCAGTTTGAAATCGGACAGACCGTCATAGCCTACACTTCGGCAAAAGCGCACCACCGTGGGTTTGCTCACGTGCGCGCGCTCAGCCAATTCTGTAACAGGCAAATTGGCAAAGGCGCGCGGGTCTTGCAGCACCAACTTTCCTACGCGCTGTTCTGCAGGTGCCAAGGATGGCAATGATGCTTTGATGCGGTCTAGCATGCTTTTAATTTTCCTCCGACCAGCAAAATCCATCGCGTGCAATCATGGCACTAGAGGCACTCGGGCCCCAAGTACCTGCTGCGTAGTGACGAGGACCTTGGGTGTCGGTGGCCCAATGTTGCAAAATGGGTTCTACCCAACGCCAAGCTTCCTCTTGCTCATCGCTGCGCACAAACAAATTCAAACGGCCATCTAAAACATCCAATAGCAAACGTTCGTAGGCGCCCACGCGTTCGCTGCCAAAGCGCTTGTCGAAATCAAGGTCAAGCTGCACCGAACTCAATTTGGCCGAGGCCTGATTGGTTTTAGGGATGCGTTTGTGTTGGCCTTCAGCAAACAGGTGCAATTCCAAGCCATCCTTTGGCTGCAAATGAATCACCAGTTTGTTGACGCCTCCCGCAGGTAACTGAAAAATAGCATGCGGTGTAGGCCGGAAATTGATTTCAATGTAGCCCTCGCGTGAGGCTAAGCGTTTGCCAGTGCGAATGTAAAAGGGCACACCCGCCCAGCGCCAGTTGGCAATTTCGGTGCGCAGTGCCACAAAGGTTTCGGTGCTGCTGTTGGCATTCACGCCGGTCTCTTGGTTGTAGCTAGGCACTGCGTGCCCGTTCACATTGCCCGCGCTGTATTGGCCTCGCACCACGTGTTGGGTGAGGGTGTCTGTGGTCCAAGGTTTGAGGGCGCGCAAGACTTTGAGCTTCTCATCGCGAATGGCGTCTGCATGCGCATTGATGGGCGGCTCCATGGCAATGGCGCACAACAATTGAAGGGCATGGTTTTGCACCATGTCGCGCAGTGCGCCTGTGTTTTCGTAAAAAGCGCCGCGCTTTTCTACGCCCAACTCTTCGGCAATGGTGATCTGAATGTTGGCGATGTGTTCGCGGCGCCACAGCGGTTCAAACAAGGCATTGCCAAAACGCATGGCAAACAGGTTTTGCACTGAGGGCTTGCCCAAATAATGGTCAATGCGGAAAATTTGTTTTTCTTCAAAAACCTTGCGCACATTTTGGTTAATGGCCTTGTTGGACTTGAGGTCGTGGCCCAGCGGTTTTTCCAACACAATGCGAGTTTGGGGTGTGTTCAGTTTGGCGATGGCCAGTTGTTCGCAAACCGTGTTGAAAAGGTTGGGCGCTGTGGCCAAATAAAACACGACTTGTTCGGTTTTTCGTTCTGCCAATCTGGCCGCCAATTTGGCGTAGTCGGCTGGGTTGGACAAATCGACCCGTTCGTAATGAAGCATGGCCTTGAACAGGCCAAATTCTTCATCGTTGGGTCGTTTGGCGCCCTCAACTTGCTCAAACCGTGATTGAATGAGGGCCCGATACTGCTCATCGCTCATGGCATCGCGTGCCACGCCAATGATTCGACCGCCTTCGGGCAAGGTGCCGTGGCGAAACGCTTGGAAAAGAGCGGGCATCAATTTGCGCCAAACCAGGTCGCCAGTGCCGCCAAAAAAGACCAAATCAAAGGACATGTTTATTTGTTACATAAAAATGATTTTGTAATGTAACTTTGTTTCATTGATAATTCAAGTCTTGCACTCTATTTTTTGCCATGAACCAACTCGACGCGCTCAAATCTCACACCACCGTGGTGGCTGATACCGGTGATTTCAAACAGCTGGCCCAGTTCCAGCCGCAAGATGCAACCACCAACCCATCCTTGATTTTGAAGGCCGTGCAAAAGCCCGAATACGCGCCCTTGCTTGCTGAGTCTGTGGCTGCATACAAAGGCGAGCCATTGGATGTGGTGATGGACCATTTGCTGGTGCGCTTTGGTTGCGAAATTTTGAAGACCATTCCGGGCCGAGTGTCTACCGAGGTGGATGCACGTTTGAGTTTTGACACGCTTGGCACCTTGGCCCGGGCGCGTCGCTTGATGAGTTTGTATGAAGCGCAAGGCATTTCGCGTCAACGTGTGCTGATCAAAATTGCAGCTACTTGGGAAGGCATTCAAGCGGCTGCTGAGTTAGAGCGCGAAGGCATTCACACCAACCTCACTTTGTTGTTCTCGTTTGCGCAAGCCGTGGCATGCGGTCAAGCCAAGGTGCAACTGATATCTCCCTTCGTGGGCCGAATTTACGACTGGTACAAAAAGACGGCAGGCGCTTCATGGGACGAGGCAGCCAGTGCAGGCGCCAACGACCCAGGCGTGAAGTCTGTGCGCGCCATTTACAACTATTACAAAAAGAACGGCATAGCCACCGAGGTGATGGGCGCCAGCTTTCGCAATGTGGGTCAAATTGTGGCTCTGGCAGGCTGTGACTTGCTCACCATCAGTCCCGATTTATTGGCTTTGTTGGCAGCCAATGAAACCGCCTTGACGCCCGCATTGAATGCGCAGGCTGCAAAGGGCATGGACTTGCCTTTGATGCAATATAGCGAAGCAGGTTTTCGTTTTGCCCTGAACGAAGACGCCATGGCCACCGAAAAATTGGCTGAAGGCATACGGGCTTTCTGTGTCGATGCCATCAAGCTCGAAGGCTTGATGCTGGCGGCGCAAAAGGCTTAAGAAGGACGTTTATGCGAGGTGATCAAACAGATGCTTGGCAAAGCTTGACGGCGTATTCGAAAGCGTTTTTTGGTTTTGATTTGCGCAATGCATTTGCGTCGGATGCAACGCGTGCGGCTCATTTCAGTCAAGAAGCACCGGGTGTGTTTGCCGACTTGTCGAAGAACCATTGGGATGCAGGAATTGAAGCGCAACTGATAGCGTTGGCTGATCAAGCTGGCGTTTTGAAGCATCGTGATCGGATGTTCAAAGGTGATGCCATCAACGCCACAGAAAATCGTGCTGTTATGCATTGGTTGTTGCGTCATCCTGCAGAGGGTGCTGCAGCAGATGCACTGCCTGCTTCTGTTCAGGTGTGTTTGAAAGAGGTGCACGAAACCTTGAACGACATGCTCTCGTATGCCGAAAAAATTCGTTCAGATGAGCAGATTACCGACGTGGTGAACATTGGCATTGGGGGTTCAGATTTGGGCCCGCAAATGGCGGTCATGGCTTTGCAGTCTTTTGCCTTGAAGGGCAAGCACTTTCATTTTGTGTCCAATGTGGATGGTCACGAGTTAGATGCCGTGTTGAAGGGTTTGAAATCAGAAAGCACCTTGTTTTTGATAGCCTCTAAAACTTTCACCACCTTGGAAACCATGACCAATGCCTTGTCGGCCAAACGTTGGTTTGAATCGCAAGGCGGTACCAATGTGTCGCGGCATTTTGCGGCGCTCACCACCAACGTAGAAGCGGCTGGCAAGTTTGGCATTCAAACTTGTTTTGGTTTTTGGGATTGGGTGGGCGGTCGTTATTCTTTGTGGTCGGCCATTGGCTTGCCTTTGGCCATTGCCATTGGCGCAGACAAGTTTCGCGAATTTTTGGCGGGTGCGCACGCCATGGATCAGCACTTTCAAAATGCCGATGCAGCACACAATTTGCCAGTTCGATTGGGCATGCTCGATGTTTGGTATCGCAACTTTTTGCATTACACCAGCCGCTGTATTGCGCCGTATCACAGCGCACTCAAACGATTCGCACCTTATCTGCAGCAGCTTGAAATGGAAAGCAATGGCAAGCAGGTTGACCTTCAGGGTCAAGCATTGCCTTATGGCACCTCGCCTGTGCTGTGGGGCGAACCCGGGACCAATGGGCAGCACGCATTTTTCCAAATGCTGCATCAAGGAACCGATGTGGTGCCGCTGGAGTTTATAGCCGTGAAAAACGCCACGCATGCTTTGCCCGATCACCAAGCGTTGTTGTTGTCCAATGCGCTGGCGCAAGCGCAGGCCTTGATGGTGGGCAAGGCCGATGCGGGTGGTCATAAGAACTTTCCTGGCAATCGGCCCAGTACGTTTATCTTGCTGGAGGACTTAACGCCCTTCAACTTAGGCGCATTGATTGCACTGCAAGAACACCGCGTGTTTGTGAGTGGTGCGGTATGGGGTATTAACAGCTTTGACCAATGGGGTGTGGAGCTGGGCAAGGTGTTGGCCAAGGACATTCATGCTCGAATGGCCTCGGGTGACGTTGCAGGGCTTGACGCCTCTACAGCGCAATTGTTGCAGAGGGTACGCACTTCTTGAGCTCTGACAAGGGCTAAGCTTTTCGGTTTAGAAAATTTTCTCAGTGCTTGTGGGTGCTGTGATCGTGCGACTTTGTAGGTTTGGTCGATAGGGCAGACGGCACAGCAGCGCCTTTGTTTTGAACTAGCAACTGCCCCTTCATGCCGGCTTCAAAATGACCCGGAATGAGACACGCCATTTGCAAGGTTTGGGCTTTGTCAAATCGGATGACCCATTCTTTGGTTTCGCCAGGGTTGACGCTGAGTTCGATGAAGTCATTGCCAACACCGTGATGGTGTCTTTGTGAGTTAGTGCGCTTGCATACAGATAAAGCCAAGCCTCATGTTAAGGGACTTGATTGCAGTGTGTACCGGCCATAAAAAAACCCCGCAATGACTTGCGGGGTTTTTTGTGCGAGGTCAAAGGTCTTTGCAGACCTTTGAAGCAGCGAGCAATTACATGCCCATGCCGCCCATACCACCCATGCCGCCCATACCACCCATGCCGCCCATGTCAGGCATGCCGCCGCCGGCGCCAGACTCTTCTTTTGGAGCTTCTGAAACCATGCACTCTGTGGTCAACATCAAAGAAGCCACGGATGCTGCGTTTTGCAAAGCAGTGCGTGTTACTTTGGTTGGGTCCAAAATGCCCATTTCAATCATGTCGCCGTAAGTGTCGTTGGCAGCGTTGAAGCCGTAGTTGCCTTTGCCAGCCAACACAGCGTTCACCACCACTGATGGCTCGCCACCAGCGTTGTACACGATCTCACGCAAAGGCGCTTCGATGGCTTTCAAGACCAGCTTGATGCCAGCTTCTTGGTCAGCGTTGTCACCTTTGATGGTGCCAGCGTTTTGACGAGCGCGCAGCAATGCCACACCACCGCCAGCCACAATGCCTTCTTCCACAGCAGCGCGGGTAGCGTGCAATGCGTCTTCAACACGGGCTTTCTTTTCTTTCATTTCGACTTCGGTGGCAGCGCCAACCTTGATCACGGCAACACCGCCAGCCAACTTGGCCACGCGCTCTTGCAGTTTTTCACGGTCGTAGTCAGAAGTGGCTTCTTCGATTTGAACGCGGATTTGTTTCACACGTGCTTCGATGTCGACAGCAGCACCAGCACCGTCGATGATGATGGTGTTTTCTTTGCCCACTTCGATGCGCTTGGCTTGACCCAAGTCTGCCAATGTCACTTTTTCGAGTGTCAGGCCCACTTCTTCAGCGATCACTTTACCGCCTGTCAAGATAGCGATGTCTTCCAACATGGCTTTGCGACGATCGCCGAAGCCAGGAGCCTTCACAGCCACAACCTTCAAGATACCGCGGATGGTGTTGACCACCAAAGTAGCCAAGGCTTCGCCTTCAACTTCTTCAGCAATGATCAGCAAAGGACGGCCAGCTTTTGCAACGGCTTCCAATGTGGGCAACAAGTCACGGATGTTGCTGATTTTCTTGTCGAACAACAACACGAAGGGGTTGTCGAGCAAAGCAGCTTGCTTCTCGGGGTTGTTGATGAAGTAGGGTGACAGGTAGCCACGGTCGAACTGCATGCCTTCAACGATGTCGAGTTCGTTGTCGAGTGACTTGCCGTCTTCAACAGTGATCACGCCTTCTTTGCCCACTTTGTCCATGGCTTTGGCAATGATGTCGCCAATGCTGTGGTCGCTGTTGGCAGAAATAGAACCCACTTGAGCGATTTCTTTGGTGGTTGTAGTGGCCTTGGTGGCTTTCTTCAACTCTTCGATCAAGGCTGTCACAGCTTTGTCGATACCGCGCTTCAAGTCCATGGGGTTCATGCCAGCGGCAACGTACTTCATGCCTTCGCGAACGATGGCTTGAGCCAACACGGTAGCGGTTGTTGTACCGTCACCAGCGTTGTCAGAAGTCTTGGAAGCAACTTCCTTGACCATCTGTGCGCCCATGTTCTGGAGCTTGTCTTTGAGTTCGATTTCTTTGGCCACGGACACACCGTCCTTGGTCACGGTGGGGGCGCCGAAAGAGCGCTCGAGCACCACATTGCGACCCTTGGGGCCCAAAGTTACTTTGACCGCGTTGGCCAAAATGTTCACGCCTTCAACCATGCGTGCGCGGGCTTCGCCGCCGAAAATTACGTCTTTTGCTGCCATTTGAATTTCTCCGATATAAAAATTACTCGACCACTGCAAAGAGGTCTTCTTCTTTCATGACCAACAGCTCGTCGCCCAAAACCTTGACGGTTTGGCCGCTGTATTTGCCGAACAACACGCGGTCGCCGACTTTCACGTTCATGGCCAACACTTCGCCTTTGTCATTGCGCTTGCCTGGGCCGACGGCCAAGACTTCGCCTTGATCGGGCTTTTCAGCAGCTGCATCGGGAATCACGATGCCAGAGGCTGTTTTGGTTTCGCTTTCGACACGTTTGACGATCACGCGATCGCCGAGAGGACGCAGTTTCATTGGATCTCCTAAATATGAAACAAGGTTAAAAACAAAAAGTATTCAAAATTGAATACTTTAGGGTTCTTTGGAGGGTGCTGAAGTTGTTAGCACTCATCTCCTGCGAGTGCTAATGATAAGGGCGTTTGGACAGATTTCAAGAGGGCTCTTGAAAAATCAGTGATTCAGATCAGAGTTTCTGATGAGAGATTCCGAAAAGGGCTGCTAGTTTAAGCCACAGGCAAAAAGCCGCCCTTCGCGCGAAGCTGAGCGTGTTCTGGGCTCACCAATGTGTTGATCATGGCTTGAGCCTCTTCCACACAGGTGCTTGAGGAGCGAATCCCTGCGGTGTACATGGTGGCCAGTTCAAACTCGAGCGGCAGGTCGGCCACCAAATCAATCCCTGCGGTGATCAGTATTTCAGTGACTTGGGTGCAACCAATGACATGGGGGTCGTCGCATGCAGCCAAAGCGTTCATGGCCGTGTTGCCGTTGGGATAGGGGCGCAAATTGGCAGCCACGGTGTCTGCAATGCCCAAACCGTTCAGCACTTTCATGAAATGAATGCCGGCAGTGGCCAGTTGTGGATCGGCAAAATAAATACCCGTGGCGGCCAATATAGCAGCTTTGAGTTGTTCGGCAGTTTCAATTTGTGGCCAAGGTGTGCCGTGCTTCACAGCCACCCCCGTTTTGACAATACCCAAATTTCGGGCACTTCCCGCCAACACATGCCCTGAGGTGCTGAGTTGCTCAATGAGCGCCGCTGTCAAAATGACCACATCGCAAGGCGCACCTTCCAACAACTTTTGTTTCATCATGCCCACGGCATTGAAGGTGCAAGAGAGTTGCGTGTTGGTGGCTTGTTCAATGGAGGGCTGGAGCGAGGTGACCAAGCCCTGTGCTGCGCCACCACTCAGCAAATGAATAAAACGTGTCAAAGCATCAATCCAATTTGATGTTGGCAGACTTGATCACGCCTGCCCATTTGGCAATGTCGTCTTGTAAATATTTGTCAAACTGTGTGGGGTTCAAAATGATAGGCACAGCGCCTTGCTTGGCCCACTGTTGTTTGACGTCGGCTTGCGCTGCAATTTTGGAAACCGCTTCATTGAGTCTGTCGACTATGGCTTTGGGCGTGCCTTTGGGCGCCATCAAACCCAGCCAAATGGTGGCTTCATAACCTGCCACACCATTTTCGTTCAGCGTGGGAACATCAGGTAGCACGTCAGAGCGAACTCTGCCAGTGGTGCCAACCGCTTTGACCTTGCCAGCTTTCACTTGCTCGGTCATGGTGGTCACAGCATCAAACATCATGTCGACTTGGCCAGCCAGAACGTCGGTGCGTGCACCGGAACTGCCTTTGTAGGGCACGTGCACCACGTCAATTTTGGCCAAGCTCTTGAACAGCTCGCCAGCCATGTGATAGGGCGTGCCTGGGCCAGATGAGGCGTAGTTCAATTTGCCGGGTTGGGCTCTGGCCACGCGAATGACATCGGCCAAAGTGTTCATGCCCTTGCTGGGGTTGACCACCAACACCAAGTCAGAATAGTTGATGGGGGCCACGCCCACAAAGTCTTTCATCAAGCCATAGGGCTTGTTGGGAATCAGTGTTTCATTCACGGTTTGCGTGTTGGACATCAACAGCAAGGTGTAGCCATCGGGAGCAGCTTTGGCGGCCAAGTCGGTGCCAATGACGGAGCCTGCACCTGGTTTGTTGTCAACCACAAAGGTTTGACCCAAGCTGTCTTGCAAGCGTTGCGCCATGAAACGCGCATAGTTATCAGCCGGGCCACCCGTGGCAAAGGGCACCACAATTTTGACGGGGCGAGTGGGGTAGTTTTGCGCGTGCGCTTGTTGCGACAGAAATATGCCCGTACCAATGAATGCAAGACTGGCCAAAGCTGCCAACAAGGCGCGGCGTTTTTGGGTTTGAAGTTTGACCGCTTGAGAGGTTTGTGGGGTGTATTTTGTTTTCATTTGTATTTCCAAATTTAATTTAATTTTTTATTCCACTTTGCCAATTTTCTTAACCACATCGGTCATGCGTCTGGCATCGGCTTGAACGTATTTTTCAAACTCGGGGCTGTCTAAGTACTGCACAGGGCTGCCTGTGTTTTGAATGATGTCGCGGGCTTTGGCATCTTGCGCAGCCACTTTGGCGGCTGCACGCAAGCGCTGCGCAATGGGCTCAGGCGTGCCGCTGGGAATGAACAAACCCGACCACTGGGCGTACTCTGCGTTGAAGCCTAAATCTTTCAAGCTGCTCACATCGGGCATGGATGCCAAGCTGCCAGTGCCCCAATGACCCAAGACACGAATCTTGCCGGCTTTGACATGCTGCAAGACGGTGGCGGGGCCTGTCGACAGAGCGTCAATTTGACCGCCCAACATGGCCACCACAGCAGGGCCTGCGCCTGTGAAGGGTATGTGCGTCATTTTGATGCCGGCTGTTTGCGCCAAAATTTCCATGGGCACGTGCATGGTGCCGTAGTTGCCAGAGGAGCCATAGTTGATGGCGCCTGGACGTTTGCGTGCATCTTCAACGAAATCTTTGACTGTCTTCCAGGGTGAGTCGGCGCGCACTGCCAATACCGTGGGATCGGCGGTGTAGCGTGCAATGGGGCGCAACTCGTTTAATAAAAACATGGGGTTGCGGCCCAGCAAAGCGTCGGCTTCAGGAATGACCGTTAAGGACGACAAGGCCAAGAGAACGGTATAGCCGTCAGGCTTTGAGCGAGCGGCCACGCCCATGCCAATGCCGCCACCGGCACCGCCTCGGTTTTCAATGACCACGGGCTGGCCCAAATCGCGGCTCATGGCTTCTGCCACGGGGCGGGCCACAATGTCGGCCAAGCCACCCGGTGGGAAAGGCACAATCATGGTGATCGATTTGCTGGGATAAGGTGCTGCTTGTGCGAGCACATTGGACGTCAAACCCAAGTTCAAAGACAGGCTGCCAAACAGGGCCAAGGCGGTGCCTAGCAAATGACGTTTTGCGGCAACGGCGGTTTTTGAGTGGGGGAACGGTTTCATAAGTCTCCTGATGTGTCATTTAGCACTGTGGCTCTTCAACGAACTCTAACACCGCGTTTTCTTTTCTGCATGAAGCTAGGTCACAAGGGACCATCGCACAGTGAATTGGGCTCACCGCCAGAATTGGCTCAAAGCGGCACAATAGCGACTGATTTAACCTTCACACTGAGTGTCTCAACATGCGTATTGCTGCTTTCTTTTACCAAAACCAACCACACGTGGGCTTGGTGTCTCAAGATTCAAACTCGGTGGCCCCCTTTGATTTGTCTTTGGACAATCGCGAACTGGGCGCCCTCACTTTGGTCGATGCCTTGTCGCGCGGTGAAGCCTTGCCAGCGCAAGGCGCGCCCATCGCCCTGAAAGATGTGCAGTTGCGTGCGCCACTGCCGCACCCACGTCGCAATATCTTTTGTGTGGGCAAAAACTACCATGCGCACGCCAAAGAATTTGCACGCAGTGGCTTCGACAGCAGCGCCAAAGCCGGTGGTGAGATTCCCGCCGAGCCCATCATCTTTACCAAAGTGCCTGAGTGTGTCATTGCCACCGGCGAAGCCATCGAAATGCCCAAAGTGTCAACCGCCATTGACTACGAAGCCGAATTGGCGGTGATCATTGGCAAGGGCGGCAAGGGCATCACCAAAGCCGATGCCATGAAACATGTGTGGGGTTACACCATTGTGAACGACATCACGGCGCGTGATTGGCAAAACAAGCACATGCAATGGCACATGGGTAAATCGTTTGACACCTTCTGCCCCATGGGCCCATGGCTGGTGAGTGCCGACGAAATGGACGGCCAAAATACCCACGTGCGTTGCTATGTGAACGGCGAAGAGCGCCAAAACGCCGCCACCCCCGATTTGATATTTGACATTCCCACCCTCATCGAAACTTTGAGTGCAGGCATTACCTTGTACCCTGGCGATGTGATTGCCACAGGCACGCCCGTGGGTGTGGGCATTGGCTTCACACCGCCCAAATATTTAAAGTCGGGCGATGTGGTGCGAGTTGAAATTGACGGGATTGGCGTTTTAGAAAATCCCGTCAAATAATCTTTTCAGTGGATTATTTCAGGCCAGCCGCCGCACGCAGTGTGGCGGCCAAGTTGGTGCGCTCCCACGTGAAGTTAGGTTCATCACGGCCAAAGTGACCATAGGCCGCTGTCTTGCTGTAGATAGGGCGCAACAGGTCGAGCATTTGAATGATGCCCTTTGGACGCAGGTCAAAGTGCTCATGCACCAAGGCTGCAATTTGGTCGTCAGAGATCACACCAGTGCCTTCGGTGTTGATGGTGATGTTCATGGGGCGGGCCACACCAATGGCATACGCCACTTGAATTTGGCACTTGGTAGCCAAACCAGCAGCCACAATGTTCTTGGCCACATAACGCGCTGCATAAGCTGCAGAGCGGTCAACTTTCGATGGGTCTTTGCCTGAGAAAGCACCGCCGCCGTGTGGGCAAGCACCGCCGTAGGTGTCCACAATGATCTTGCGACCGGTTAAGCCGCAATCGCCCTGAGGACCACCAATCACAAAGCGGCCTGTGGGGTTGATCAGGTACTTGGTGTCTTGCAGCCACTCTTTTGGCAACACAGGCTTGATGATCTCTTCAATGATGGCTTCGTTGAAGCTGGCCTTCATCTTGGTAGACGATTCGCTTTGGTCTGGGCTGTGCTGCGTGGACAACACCACGGTGTCAATGCTGTGGGGCTTGCCATCGACATAGCGCATGGTGACCTGGCTCTTGGCATCGGGGCGCAGAAAAGGCAAGCGGCCGTCTTTGCGGAGTTGCGCTTGGCGCTCCACCAAACGGTGTGCGTAGTAAATGGGCGCAGGCATGAGGTCGGGGGTTTCGCTGCAAGCGTAGCCAAACATCAAACCTTGGTCGCCAGCACCTGTGTTCAGGTGGTCGTCAGAGGCGTGGTCCACACCTTGGGCAATGTCGTTAGATTGCTTGTCGTAGCAAACCATGACGGCACAGCCTTTGTAGTCAATGCCGTACTCGGTGTTGTCGTAGCCAATGCGCTTGATGGTATCGCGGGCTACTTGGATGTAATCAACGTGTGCGTTGGTGGTGATTTCGCCGGCCAAAACCACCAGACCGGTGTTGGTCAGGGTTTCAGCGGCTACGCGGCTGCGGGGGTCTTGTTCAAAAATAGCGTCGAGAATGGCGTCTGAGATTTGATCGGCAACCTTGTCGGGGTGGCCTTCGGACACGGATTCTGAAGTGAAAAGAAAGTCATTCGCCATGAGGGTTCTCCTGTAAGTTTGGCATGCATGTTGATTTGCGCTGCCAGATGCTTTGGGGCCTCGGCGAACGCTTTAGCAGATTTGTCCGAAGACAAGGCACAATCTGAGGCATGCGGTGCATGCTGTTCCGACTGTGTGTGTCGCCCTGCAAGTTGCTCTAGTTAACTCAGCGACCCAAGAAGTTTACCAAATTTAAAATGATTCTCTGGTTTCGATTTTTTTCCCATTGGCCTTTGTGGGCTTTGCATGCCATCGGCCAGTCTGTTGGTTGGTTGGCTTGGCTGTTTTCGCCCACGTACCGCCAACGGTTTTCTGCCAATGTCAAAACGGCAGGTTTGCAATTTTCCCAAGTGCGAGGCGCCATCGGCCAGGCGGGTTCCATGTCCACCGAACTGCCGCGTTTGTGGATGGGCAAAAGCCCAGCCATGGTTTGGACGGAGGGCTCTCTGGACTGTGTTGAATCAGCCTATGCCGCAGGACATGGCGTCTTGTTTTTAACGCCACACTTGGGTTGCTTTGAAGTGACCGCTCAAGCACTGACGGCCTCGTTCAGTGCCAAGTTTGGGCCCTTGACGGTGCTCTATCGACCCTCACGCAAGGAAGGTTTGGGTCAAGTGATGGAGGCCACGCGTGCAAGGCCCGGCTTGGATACAGTGCCCACCACATTGGCAGGTGTTCGGCAAATGATCAAAGCGCTGCGTGCGGGTCGGGCGGTGGGCCTGCTGCCCGATCAGGTCCCGCCCGAAGGCATGGGGCAGTGGACGCCATTTTTTGGCAAGCCGGCCTACACCATGACATTGGCGGCCAGACTGGCTTTGCAAACGGGCGCAAAACTCATGGTCATTTGGGGTGAGCGTCTGCCTTGGGGGCAAGGCTATCGCATTCATGCCAGTGAACTCAACACCCCAGAAAAAGCCGATGTCGATTTGCTGGTTTTGCAAATCAACCAAGCCATGGAGCGCTTGATTTTGACGCGCCCTGACCAGTACCTGTGGGGTTATGCCCGCTACAAACAGCCGCGCCAGGAGTCCACCGGGTGAAATATTTGTTTGTCGGTTTGATGCGTTGGCTGTCTCGCATGCCCTTAAAAGGTATTCGGGTGTTGGGTCATGGTTTGGGCTTGCTATTGTGGGCTTTTTTAAGCAACCGAAGACACATCGTGCAGACCAACTTAACACTGTGCTTTGCAGAAAAATCAAATCGAGAAATCGAGCAACTCACGCGCGCTCATTTTGTGCAGTTCGCGCAATCATTGCTAGACCGATCATGGCTTTGGCATGCGCCTTTGCAGTTGCTTGAATCGCGTTTGAAATGGGTTGGGACCGCTGCTGCATTTTCTCAATTGGATGCTTACGGCACGAAGATTATTTTGGCCCCCCATTTTGTTGGGCTCGATGCGGGTGGCATGGCGCTTACTTTAAGAGCCAACAAACCAGTGGCCTTTATTTTTGTGCCGCAACACAACAAAGTGATGGATGAATGGGTGACTGAAGGACGCCAACGCACCGGCAATGTGAAGCCTTATTTCCGTCGAGAAGGTGTGAAGCAAATCATGAGTGGCTTGCGGCAGGGAGAGATGCTGCACTTGTCACCCGATATGGATTTTGGTCCCGAAGAGTCTATTTTTGTGCCATTCATGGGCGTGAATGCGGCAACAGTGCCATCCTTGCCAAGATTTGCGCGACTGGGTCGTGCGCAAGTCCTGACGCTGGTAACGCGCATGACGCCTGAGGGCTATGAAATAGAAGTTGGAGAAGCTTGGAGCGAATTTCCAAGCGAAGATTTAAAGGCCGACACGATTCGGATGAACGAGGTAATCGAGAAATCCATTCGCCGTTCGCCCTCTCAGTATTATTGGGTGCACAAGCGCTTTAAAACCCGCCCCGAGGGCGAGAAGTCGGTTTACAAAAACGCTGTGATCTCGCGCTGAACACGTTCAGGTTGTTCGTGCACCACCCAGTGCGTGGCATTGGCAATGGGAACATAAGTGAGCTTGGGAATATAGGCATCCAAGCCTTCATTCAAACTGGGCAGCAGCGCCACATCTTGCATGCCCCATAGCAACAAAGTTGGGATAGAGATACGCAACATGTTGTCTGGCAAAGTCAAATTTTGCAGATCTTGTTGGCCGGCTTGGTTGGGTTTGAGTGGGGATGCCACATAAAAATTGAGACCACCTTGCAAACCATGTGACCACGCGGCTTTGTACTTTGCCTTCACTTCGGGTGTGAGCCAAATGGGTTGAGGGCCTTTTTCAAAGAATGCAAAAAGCTTTTCAAATTCATTGGCAGAGAGCTCTTGCGCTGCTTGCGGCTCGCAAAAATAATTCATGTACGCGCTGGCAGCAATTTGCGCTGAGTTGTCTTTCAAATCACGCAAAAAAGTACCAGGGTGTGGCGAGTTGATGATGACGAGTTTGCGCATGACATCCGGCATTTGATTGGCCAGGTTCCATGCCACGCCACCTCCCCAGTCGTGAGCTATCAAAGCATTCAAAGGGGAAGTGCCGGATTCAATTTGAATCAGGGCGGCAATGTCTTGCACCAAAAATTTGGCACGGTAGGCAGACACCTCTGTGGGGTGGCTTGACTTTTCGTAGCCCCGCAAATTGGGTGCGACACATCGGTAGCCGCCGTTTTCGGGTTTGGAAAAATGCAGCAGCATGTCGTCCCACACAAAAGCCGCTTCAGGAAAGCCGTGCAAGAACATCAATACGGGTGCGCCTTTGGGCCCTGCGGCACGGCAACTCAATTGAATACCGTGGGGCAATGCCTGTTGCCAAGTTTCAACCATGCGTGTCGCTCGCTTCTTGCGTGTCAGCCTCTTCATGGGTCCAATCCCACATCAATTGGGCCAAGTCTTCAACGCCTTGTTTCTTCAATGCCGAGAAAAGCTTGGCTTGCCCGCCCCCCGCTTGCAATTTGGCAATGGACAAGGCTTTGGTGCCTTCAGCGCGGGTCAGTTTGTCTGCCTTGGTGAGCAGCACCAAAAAGTTCAGACCCTCTTCAACCCTGGGGCGAATAACCTCTAGCAGCACCTCGTCGAGTTCGGTCATGCCCAAGCGGGGATCGCACAACAACACAATGCCTTTGAGGTTTTCGCGTGTGACCAAGTAATTGGCCATGACTTTTTGCCAGCGCAATTTGTCTTGTTTGGGAACGGCTGCATAACCATACCCCGGCAAATCGGCCAAAACGGCATCTGTCACCCCTTGTTTGCCCAAGGCAAACAAGTTGATGTGCTGTGTGCGTCCTGGCTTTTTGGAGGCAAAAGCCAGCTGTTTTTGCTGGGTGAGGGTGTTGATGCAGGTGGATTTACCAGCGTTGGAACGGCCCACAAAAGCAATTTCTGGCACATCCAAGGCAGGCAGGTGAAACAACTCGGCCGCGGTGGTCAAAAAACGAGCGGTGTGCATCCAGCCCATGGGGGTAATGGCCTTGGCTTCCGTCATTTCAGGCAATGGCCCTGCTCCGGCAGGTGTCTTCCTGGTTTTCGCAGGAGCTGTAGGCTTTGCTTTTAAGGCTTTGGCGGGACTATTTTTGGTGGCCATTCGGGTCAAACTTGAGGTGCGCCAGAAATGGCGCTAGCAGGCATTGTAGAATCACATGGTTTTTGCGCCCACTATTTCGGATGTCGACCATGAAGTCAATGACTCAATTTTTCCTCGCCGCCCTCACTTCAACACTGATGGCAGGCTCTGTTTTGGCAGCTACACCAGCCCCCAAGGCTGAAAAGCCAGATTTGGCCAAAGGTGAAGCCATTGTGGGCGGCGTTTGCGCTGCTTGCCACATGGCAGATGGCAACTCAACCACCCCCGTCAACCCCAAGTTGGCGCAGCAGCACCCTGAATACATCATCAAGCAGTTGCAAGAGTACAAATCAGGCAAACGTGCCAACGCTGTCATGATGGGCTTTGCCTCTCAATTGAGCGACGCCGACATGCGCAATGTGGCTTATTTCTTGGCCAGCAAACCAGCCAAGCCCGGATTTGCCAAAGAAAAAGAGACCGTTGCTTTGGGTGAAAAGATTTACCGCGGTGGCATTGCCGATCGTCAAATTGCCGCCTGCGCAGGTTGCCACAGCCCCAATGGTGCAGGCATGCCTTCTCAATACCCTCGCTTGTCTGGGCAACACGCCGACTACACCATCAGCCAACTCACACAGTTCCGTGATGGCATTCGCAAAAACAATTTGCAAATGACCCAAGTGGCCGCCAAATTGAACGACCGTGAAATCAAGGCTGTTGCCGACTACATTGCTGGTTTGCGCTAAAAGCAGGCAAAGAGCCAACGCTCTTTTGCACCAAATGGGCCTTTTCGGCCCATTTTTTTGGCTCATTTTTGGCCTGTCTTTGCCGTTTTAACCCTTGCCAATACGGGGTTATGGCTGAAGTTTTCCAATGCTTCATCTACTTTGAAAGTTAGCCATGCTGATTCGCACCCAACAAGATGGATTCATTCACCCCTTTAGCAGCGAAATCACTTCGCCAGAGGTGTATGCCAACCGGCGTCAGTTGCTCCGCCAATGGTCTGCAGGCGCAGCGGCCTTGGGCATGGGCTCTTGGGCGCAACGAGAGGCCTTTGCACAAGGCAGTTCTGCTGCAGTCAAATTGCCAGCACTGCCTGCAACCCAGTCTGGCGTTCAAGGCGCCATGACCGTTGAGAAAGTGACCTCTTACAAAGACGCCACAAGCTACAACAACTTCTACGAATTTGGGCTCGATAAAACAGATCCGGCGCGCTATGCCCACACTTTGAAAACGACACCCTGGTCGATTGAAGTGGAAGGCTTGGTGAAAAAACCCACCCGTTTCAATTTGGAAGACGTCATGAAATGGGGCGCGATGCAAGAGCGTATTTACCGCTTGCGATGCGTGGAAGGTTGGTCGATGGTCATTCCATGGATTGGTTACTCTTTGTCCGATTTGATCAAGCGCGTAGAGCCTTTGCCCAGCGCTAAGTTTGTTGAATTTGTAACCCAGGTCGATCCTCAAACCATGCCCGGCCTGCGCAGTGGCTACATCGATTGGCCCTTCACAGAAGGCTTGCGAATGGATGAAGCCATGCACCCTTTGACCTTGCTGAGTTTTGGCATGTACGGTGAAGTGATGCCCAAACAAAATGGCGCACCTGTTCGTTTGGTGGTGCCATGGAAGTACGGCTTCAAAAGCGGCAAAAGCATTGTGAAAATTCGCTTCGTAGAAAAACAACCCATGGTGTCATGGGCCAAAGCAGCACCGCAAGAATATGGTTTTTATTCCAACGTCAATCCATTGGTGGATCATCCCCGTTGGAGTCAAGCCATGGAGCGTCGCATTGGCGAAGGGGGCTTGTTTGAGAAAAAGCGCAAGACACTCATGTTCAATGGCTATGAAGCGCAGGTGGCCTCACTTTACGCAGGCATGGATTTGGTCAAGAACTTTTGATGCTGCGAGATGTGCTGCGCAAACCCTTCGTCAAGCAGAGCTTGGTGGTGGTATCGCTCTTGCCTTTTATTTGGCTTTTTGCAGCGGCATTTCTCGATCAATTGGGCCCTAACCCTGCCGAATATTTAATTCGCTCCACCGGCGAATGGGCCTTGCGATTTTTGTGCATCACGCTGCTGATCACGCCATTGCGCGTGACCTTGAAAATGCCGGAATGGCTTCTGTTTCGGCGCAGCTTGGGCTTGTTGACTTTCTTCTACGCGCTCCTGCATGCCGTGTGCTACAGCCTGTTTGACATGGGATTGGCGTGGAATGACATCTGGGCCGACATCGTCCAGCGGCCTTTCATTGCTGTGGGTTTTGCTGCAGCTGTGTTGCTGAGCTTGCTGGCCGCAACATCTTCCAATCGGGTTATCAAAAAGATGGGTGTGGTGCGTTGGCGAATCTTGCACCGCTGTGTCTATGCCATTGCAGCTTTGGCCATGTTGCATTTCTTTTGGATGCGCTCAGGCAAAAGAAACTACGATGAGGTGATTGTTTATGGCGCCATACTGAGCGCTTTGCTGGTATGGCGAGTTTGGCACGCGCTGCAAACCAGACGCGAAAAAACTCAGTCTTAAAACCAAATTGGTTTTTATTCAGGGCACCAAGTGCTCGCCAACAAAAGTATCGGCCGCAGTTTCGCGATGGCGAATTAAGTGAACTTGATGGCCATCGATTAAAACTTCTGCGGCTCGTCCACGGGTGTTGTAGTTGCTGGCCATGCTCATGCAATAAGCACCGGCGGACAAAACAGCCAAGGTGTCGCCTGCTTGCACATTGAGTTGGCGATCTCGGCCTATCCAATCGCCGCTTTCACACACGGGGCCCACCACATCCACCAGGGTTGTGGCACCCGCGCGGGGCGTAAGGGGCACAATTTGGTGAAAGGCTTGGTACATGGCAGGGCGAGGCAAATCGTTCATGGCTGCATCAATGATGCAAAAATTCTTTTGCTCACCAGGCTTCATAAACACCACCTCTGACAAGCACACGCCCGCGTTGCCCACCAAGGAGCGGCCTGGCTCAATCATGAGCTGACGATGGCCATAGCCGCGAGCATCCAATTTGGCCAGCAATTGTTGCCACAAGGTGTCGGCGGCAGGCGGCGTGTCGCCGTTGTAGTCAATACCCAAACCGCCACCAAAATCGATGTGGTGAATGGGTACACCTGCCGCTTCAATGTCGGTCACCAAATCGAGAATTCGATCCATGGCATCCAAGTAAGGAGTGGCCTCGGTAATTTGCGAGCCAATGTGGCAATCAATGCCCACCACAGCCAAGCCTGGTAAGGCGGCTGCACGCAGGTAAGTTTGCACAGCGCTTTCGTGCGCAACACCAAACTTATTGCCTTTGAGGCCTGTTGAAATGTAAGGGTGAGTCTTGGGGTCTACGTTGGGGTTCACGCGCAAACTGACGGGGGCTTTTTTGCCAAGCTTCAAGGCGACATCGTTGAGCACTTCAAGTTCGGCTTCACTTTCCACATTGAAGCAACCAATCCCAAGCTCGAGGGCTTGTTGCATTTCGGCGCGTGTTTTGCCTACCCCTGAAAAAATGATTTTGTCGGGTGTGCCGCCGGCTGCCAAAACGCGCGCCAATTCTCCTCCCGACACAATGTCAAAACCACATCCAGCTTTGGCAAAGACTTGCAGCACAGCCAAATTGGAGTTGGCCTTCATGGCGTAGCAAATTTGAACCTTGCGTCCTGCAAAGCCACGCTGGTAAGCCGCCAAGGCAGACAGCATGGCGGCCTTTGAGTATGCAAAAACAGGCGTGCCATATTGGGCTGCCACATCGGCCAGCTTCACATCCTCCATGCACAAGGTGTTGGCTTGGTAAGCAATGTGGGGCTGTCCAGGAAGGGTGTTGGCGTTCATGGTTTGGGGGCAGGCTTATTCGGGGGAGCTGGGATTAAAGTTTGCAGCAAAGTAGCGCGATCAGCAGACAAGGGATCTTGGGGATGCACCAAGGACCCTTTTTGACCACATGCCGTCAAAGCCACCGCACAAACGCCAAGGGTTTGGGCAAGGACTAAAATTCTCAATACTTTGAACATGACACGGATTGTAATGACCGACCTTGAATTTCTGGATACTGCTGAACGTCTTTTGTCGCGGATCGAAACCAGTTGCGATCGAATTAACGATGAAACCGATGCCGACATCGACAACCAAAGGGTGGGCGGCATGATTACCATCACCTTCAGCAATCGGAGCCAGATCATTGTGAATTTGCAAAAACCCTTGCATGAAGTGTGGCTGGCCGCCAAGTCAGGGGGCTACCATTACAAATTCAAAGACGGTGCCTGGCAGGACACCAAGGGTGAGGGTGAGTTTTTTGAAAACCTCTCCCGCTTTGGCACGGCACAGTCGGGCGTCAAGCTTCAATTCTAGGAAGCGCAACTCAATTTCTGAACAGATCGAGAATTCGTTTTTTCTCGTCAGGTTCTGGCAGGCTGCCCCCCTTTTCGTTGCCCAAGCCTAGGCTGGTTACACCGCCGCCACTGGCATATTCGTCAAAGTACCACTCACCGTTGACATAGACCACGCCTTCAGGCGCGATGGCATCCATCACAGGCATGTTTTTAAGGGCAGTTTCCATGAAGCTGATCCAGACGGGCAAGCTCAAGCCGCCGCCTGTTTCACGATCGCCCAGCTTGCGAGGTGTGTCGTAGCCAATCCAAACCACGGCTGCCAAATTACGGTGGTAGCCTGCAAACCAAGCATCCATCGAGTCGTTGGTGGTACCGGTTTTGCCGTAAATATCGTCACGCTTCAGAGCAACGCGGGCTTTGGCCGCCGTGCCAGAACGTGTGACCTCTTGCAGCAAACTGGTCATCACAAATGCGTTGCGAGGCGAAATGGCGCGATCGGCTTCATCGACGGGTTGTGCCGGACTGTCCACCAAAACTTTGCCTTTTTGGTCTGTCACGCGTGTGATCACGTGAGGTTGCACGCGCATGCCGCCATTGGCAAAGACCGAGTAGCCGGTGGCCATTTGCATGGGCGTTACTGAGCCTGCGCCAAGAGCCATGGTGAGGTAGGCAGGGTGTTTGTCCTCGTCAAAGCCAAATTTGGTGACCCATTCTTGGGCATTTCGGGTGCCCACAGACTGCAAGATGCGAATGGAAACCATGTTCTTTGACTTGGCCAGGCCTCTGCGAACGCTCATCGGGCCTTCAAATGTTCCGTCGTAGTTTTTGGGTTCCCAAGCTTGACCGCCTGTGACGCCGGCGTCAAAAAACAGCGGCCCATCGTTCACTATGGTGGCTGGGGTAAAGCCCTTTTCCAAGGCAGCCGAGTAGATGAACGGCTTGAAGCTAGAGCCAGGTTGACGCCAAGCTTGAATCACATGGTTGAATTTGTTCTTGGCAAAATCAAATCCACCCACCAGCGCTCTGACTGAGCCATCTCTCGGATTGATGGCCACGAATGCACCTTCAACTTCCGGCAATTGTGTAATTTCCCAAGTTCCTTTGGGCGTTTGAACCACCCGAATCACTGCGCCGCGTTTGATTCGGATGTTAGGGCCCGCCTTGTCGGAAAGGCCAGACTGGGCAGGCTTGAGGCCATCGCCCGTGATTTCGAGCTGCTCTCCGTTTTGTCTGACAGCCACAATTTTCTTGGGGCCAACTTCCAAGACTACCGCTGACATCACATCGCCGTTGTCGGGATGGTCTTCCAGCACATCGTCAATGGCGTCTTCCGTTTCTTTGGGTGAAGCTGGTAGCACGATGAATTTTTCGGGACCTCGATACACCTGACGGCGCTCAAAGTCCATGATGCCTTGACGCAAAGCTTGATAGGCAGCAATTTGTTCGGTCGATTGCAGGGTGGTGTAAACGTTCAGGCCGCGCGTGTAAGTCTCTTGGCCATACTGTGCAAACATCATTTGACGCACTGTTTCAGCCACGTATTCCGCATGAATTCGGCCCTTGTCGCTGTTGGGTCGAATGCGCAGTGGCTCAGCCTTGGCTTCGGTGGCTTGCTTGGCTGTGATGAAGCCGTTTTCTTCCATTCGCTCAATGATGTACAACTGCCGTGAGCGAGCCCGTTTGGGATTGCTGATAGGGTTGTATGCGGAGGGTGCTTTGGGCAAGCCAGCCAACATGGCAGCTTCTGCAATGCTGATGTCTTTGAGCGGTTTGCCAAAATAGGTTTCGGCTGCAGAAGCAAATCCATAGGCTCTGTTGCCCAAGAAAATTTGATTCATGTAAATCTCAAGAATTTGATCTTTGGTGAGCAAATGTTCGAGTTTGAAGGTGAGCAAAATTTCATAAATTTTGCGGGTGTATGTTTTTTCGGTCGACAAGTAAACGTTGCGCGCAACTTGCATGGTGATGGTGGATGCGCCTTGGCTCTTGCGCTTGCTCAAGTTGGCAATACCAGCCCTCATGAGGCCCAAATAGTCGAGGCCGCCATGTTGGTAAAAACGGGCATCTTCAATGGAAAGCACGGCGTCTTTCATCACTTGAGGAATTTCTTTGATGGGTGTGAGATTGCGCCGTTCTTCTCCAAACTCGCCCATCAAAACGCCGTCAGCGGTGTATACGCGCAGTGGAAGCTTAGGGCGGTAATCGGCCAAATCAGAGATGTCTGGAAGTTGGGGGTATGCCATGACCATGGCCACGCCCACCACCATCAAGATTGACATCAATCCCGCAAACACCAGACCCCCTGCCCAAAGACAAGCACGCAGCGCCCAATGCAATCGGGGTGATTCAATCAGATCTGGCTGTTGAGGTGAGTTTGCGTTGGATTTTTTGGACATGGATAAAGCGGAAAAAACCGCTGACCGCATTATAAAAAACTGCTGGGCAGAAGGCAGATTTTGAAGGTTGCACAAAGCAACTCAATTGTGTGGGATTGTAGTCCTTTCAAATCGAAATCTTGTGTTCAATCAAGGCACTGTTTCCATACCTTGAAAGTTTATCTGTGCTGCCCACCCCCACACTTTGGTCTGCCTCGCCTTTGCGGTTTGTTGTAAGCGCTGTGTCTGCAGTACCAGCAGGAATACAGCCAAGCACTGTCAAAACCTGGGCTGCCATTGCCACTCGGGGTCATCAAACACTGTTTCGAAGGGCTGAAAACCTGTCAGATCTCTTGGTGCAATTGCGCGCCGATTGTTTTGAAAATTGGCTTGATCTAAAGAATCCCTCAAGGCGCATACCCATGGCACTGATGCTTGAGCCCACTGAATTTTTGGAAAGAGAGTTGCAGTGCGCAGCCCATTGGCGACCCGATGACATTGCTGCTGAATGTTGCTTAGAAGCCGCAAGCCAGCTGCAAGTACCGGTGGCTCAGTTGCACATGGACTTTGAAGTTCAATTAAGCGCGCAAGGCCATTGGGTCGCAAAGTATTTGGCTTGCCTTCAAAAATTGGTACAGCCCTATCGGGCTCAACTCAGCGCATTGAATTTTCAATTGGAGGTCTTTACTTCTTCGTCTCAAAGTGAAGCCTTGTGTGCATCTTGGGGCTTGCAGTTTGAAACCATCGCCCATGCTTTCAGATTGCCATACCCTGGTGAGTTGGCTCATGGGTACTTCGAGTTGTGCAAAGGAAGCGATCTATGTTGAATTTGATTCATTCATCAAGGTCCGAATGGCGTCAGACCTGGATCGACATGGCTAGCGCATTGTGCATGGGAGCAATTCTGATGTCAGGCACTATTTTTTACTTGGAAAAAGAAGCGGAGCGTGAGATGACCACGCTGATGAATCATTCGCTAACAGCCAAGAGTTCGCAGGATGCCAAGCCCGTGCAGGAATCCGAGACGGCTATTTCTCAACTTGAATTGGCAGACTTGAAAGCGCGTGTGATGTATCTTTCGCACCGACAAATAGAGCGAGAAAATTTCACTGATGTGCAGCACATTCTGTTGAAAAATGTTCTGAGTCCATCGGGTCAGGCAGCTCTTTCACAAAGTTTGTACAGCTTGAATAGCTTGATCTGGCAAAACGGCAGACTTGAATTTGAAGCACTCAGCCAATCTGCAGCAGATTGGCAGGCCCTGTTGAACGAACTGAATGGGTTTGATCGTTGGAAAACAGCGCCCCAAGTGGTCCAAACTCACCGCTCCGCAATACAAGGTGCAACACAGGGGGCAACACAAGCACCCCCCAACGGGCAGAGTCAGGTGGCCTATATCTTGAAGGCGCATATTTGGGGGCAAGCCACAAGTGCTTCAAGCACGCCCACCACCAAGTCTGCCCCATGACAGTCAAGACATGGTTTGACAAGCGCTTGAACACTTGTGTGGAAGTTGCATCGCTCAAATGGCCGGCAGCCAGCCTGCGCTGGCGCAACGGTAAATTGTTTGCGACTGCCCAAGCAAGAGGGTGGCGCGCCATATTGGTTGGCAGTTTGAGCATGTTGTTGTTCGGCATGGCTTGGCAGCTGCTCAGTGGCGCTGGCTGGATTGATTCCCATCGTGTTGCGATGAAGCAGTGGCAAGGTGAGCAGACCACATTGCAAAACATTGAAGCTTTGCAGCAAATCAAGTTAGAAGCTTTGGCTTTGGCCAATGAAAAAAGAAAAGCGACACATCTGGAATACCAATTGGCCTTGGATGACTTGATATTGGCTTGGCCAAACTCTGCAATGCGCAGCCAGTTGATTGATCGATTGCAAAGGATGGCCCAATATCAAAACTTGCGCATTGAACAAATGGCCTTGGCCCCTTTGCCCAATGAACATGGCTATGAAGCTGGTACCTTGAACTTCATTGTGAAGGGTTCAGAACTGGCTACAGCGTCCTTCTGGAAAGCATTGAATCAGTTGTTTCAAAATGGCAATTGGACTGCACTCACTTGGCGTCGCTTGCCAGATGGCAATTTCTTGTTTGAAGGGCAATTGCACTTGTTGTGGGATGCAGAAGATGCTTTCACCGACACGGGCGTTGAATTGCAAGCAAGGGGTCGCAGCGCTGCTGACGCCAAGGTCAACCTCAAGCAAAAGCTCAACAACACCAACAACACCAACAACATCAGCCTTCAGAAAAGCCACTTGTGGCCAGACCAGTCTCTGAGTCAAATGCGTCTTGTGGGAGCGGCGCAGTCAGCAGATCCCTCAAACAAAGACTGGACTTGGACACTGCTGCAGTTGGGCCGACAAATTCAAGCGGTTCGGCCTGGCCAATACCTTGGCCTTGAAAACCGCCTTGTCCTTTCTTTGGATAGTCAGGGGCTTTGGTTGGAGGGGGCAACAGGAACTGAGCTGAGCCTACCGCTTACTTTGCTGGCATGGGACAAGGTGCAGCCATGAGCGGTTTTAATTGTTCAGGCTCACGCACGAAGCGCTGCTTGATTGGGGCATGCCTTCAAGTTGTCTGCCTATTGCCACTCAGCGCACTTGAAGCAGATCAAAAGTTGAAATGGCGTTTCCAAAACATGGAAGTGAAGGCATTGCTTCAATCCTTGGCTGAAATTGGCAAGCAAAATTTAATCGTTGCCGAGGGGGTGTCTGGACCTGTCAGTTTGCACTTGGCAGACATGACTTGGCGAGAAGCCTTGGCCGTGGTGGTTCAGTCCAAGAATTTGGTAGCAACCCAACAAGCGGGTGTCTTGTGGATTGGACCCAAAACGGAGGCGCCTGAACAATTAAAAACGCTTGTGATCCCTTTGAAATACGCCAAAGCACTTGATGTGACCCAACGCTTGCAAGTTTCCAGTGGCGGCGCCGCTGCTGGCGCTCACAAATGGTTGAGTGCGCGTGGCTCGGTGATGGCCGATCCTAGAACCAATCAATTGTTCTTTTTAGACACGCCTGCTTACTTGAAACAACTTCAAGAGGTCATTCAACGGCTCGATATTCCAGTACGGCAAGTGATGATCGAAGCCAAAATTGTGGAAGCAGAGTCTCAATTTGGTCAATCCTTGGGTGTGCGATTGGGTGGTGCCTTTGCCGCGCCTTTTGCAGCGCCTTTTTCTGCCAATGCCAAGCCAGTCAATGTAGCCATCAGTGGGCAAGTTCAAGGCGGTGTGGGCGGCGTTCAGCCCGCTTATTGGTTAAATTTGCCAGCAGGTTCAGCCGGCCAAGCCGTCTATCCCGCCCCTAGCTTTGCTGTGTCTTTGTTCAACGCAGGCGCCCATCAATTTTTGAACCTCGAAATATCGGCGCTTGAAGCTGACGGCAGAGGCAAAGTGGTGGCCAGTCCGCGAGTGATCACCACCGATCAAACCAAAGCCTTGATTGAGCAGGGCACAGAACTGCCTTATCAAGTGAACAACGGCAATGGTGCAGCATCTGTGGCATTTCGCAAAGCCAACTTGAAGTTGGAAGTCACGCCACAAATTACCCCTGAAGGCGCTGTCGTGTTGGAGTTGGACATCTCCAAAGACAGTGTGGGACAAATTACCGCGGCCGGGTTTGCCATCAACACCAAACATGTCAAAACTCAGGTTTTGGTGGACAACGGCGGCACGGTGGTCATTGGCGGCATTTTGGAAGCCGCCGACAAGGACGATAAGGCCCAATTGCCTGGCTTGGGTGCATTGCCATTGGTGGGGTGGCTGTTTAAAACCCAACAAGCCACTCAGCGCAAAACTGAAATGTTGATTTTTGTGACCCCCAGGGTGCTGGCCGAAAACCAAAGCCTACCGCCCTCGAATACACTTGGAGAATCAATCGTTCCTTGAATTTCTACTTTTGCTCATAATTTTTGTTGGCCTTCCTGGATCTGGCAAAACGACCATCGGCAGACAGATGGGGCGTCGTCTCGGCTTGCCTTTTTTAGATTCTGACACCGTCATCGAGCAGCGTTTGGGTTGTTCGATTCGGGAGTTCTTCGATCGTGAAGGTGAAGAGCGTTTTCGCGACATTGAACAAAACGTCATTGACGACTTAAGCAAGCACCATCACGGCGTTTTATCAACGGGTGGTGGTGCGGTCTTGCGGCCTCTCAATCGTCAACACTTGCACGCTCGGGGCAAGGTGGTTTATTTGCGATCTACGCCGGAAGAAGTTTTTAGAAGGCTGAGGCATGATGTGCAAAGACCGCTGCTTCAAGTCAAGGACCCTCAAGAAAAATTGAGAGATTTATTCAGTGTTCGCGATCCCCTCTATCGTGAGACAGCGCATCATGTGTTTGACACAGGACGTCCCAGCATCAGCAAATTGCTCAACGCCATCATTGCAGAGTTGTCACTTGATGGTTTTGACACGCACAACTCACACCATCATTCAAGCCGACCATGAACGCTTTGCACACGCCCACTGAAACTGTCCGAATAGATTTGGCAGACAGAAGTTATGACATCCTGATTGGTGAAAACTTGCTCGGTGAAGCAGGCACTTACGGACAGTTGCCCAAAGCTGCTGCGGCTCTGATTGTGACCAACACCACAGTTTCACCTCTTTATGAGGCGGCTTTGCGTCAAGCATTGTCGGTGCACTACAAGAGTATTCACAGCATTCAATTGCCAGACGGCGAGGTGTACAAAGATTGGCTCACGCTGAACCTTGTGTTTGACAGCTTGCTCAGCCGAGCTTGTGATCGGAAAACTGTTTTGTTTGCCCTTGGCGGCGGTGTGGTGGGTGACATGACAGGCTTTGCCGCGGCCAGTTTCATGCGAGGTGTGCCCTTTGTGCAAGTGCCCACCACTTTGTTGGCGCAAGTCGATTCATCAGTGGGCGGTAAAACAGCCATCAATCACCCCATGGGCAAGAACATGATTGGGGCCTTTTATCAGCCCCAGCGAGTGGTCTGCGACTTGAACGTTTTGAAAACCTTGCCTGCACGTGAGCTCAGCGCGGGCTTGGCTGAAATTATCAAATATGGCCCCATCTCAGACATGCCATTTTTTGATTGGATTGAAGCCAACATCGATGCCTTAAAAGCATGTCAGACGCAGGCCATGGCGCATGCCGTGAAGCGCAGTTGTGAAATCAAGGCCTATGTGGTGGGTCAAGATGAACGCGAGGCGGGCTTGCGCGCTATCTTGAATTTTGGCCATACCTTTGGGCACGCCATTGAGGCGGGTCTGGGTTATGGGGAATGGCTGCACGGCGAAGCGGTTGCTTGTGGCATGGTCATGGCAGCAAATTTGTCGGCCGAATTGGGATTGATCGATGCTGCATTTGTCAAGCGCTTGACAGCACTTATTGAGCGCGCAGGTTTGCCCATCAAAGGCCCTGTGTTGAATGCCCAAGACAACGCGGGCCAGTATTTGGCGCTCATGCTGCATGACAAAAAATCAGTGGCCGGTGACATTCAGTTTGTCTTGATCGAAGGACCAGGCAAAGCCCGCGTCAGTGCGGCGCCAGAAGCCATGGTGCGGGCTGTGATTGATCGTTGCTGTGCTTGAAATCTACGCTTGTCATGCTGAGCACTCGCGCGGTAGGCGGCATGCCGAAGTGCCAGCGCCAACCCGCAATGACTTTCAAAGAGATCGTGATCGCATCGTTCACTCCACAGCTTTTCGGCGTCTGGTTTACAAAACGCAGGTCTTCCTCAACCATGAAGGCGATTTGTTTCGGACCCGATTGACGCATTCTCTGGAAGTCGCTCAACTGGGCCGCTCGATTGCCCGCGCCTTGGGTTTGAATGAAGATTTGGTTGAGGCGGTAGCGCTGGCCCATGATTTAGGGCACACCCCCTTTGGCCATGCTGGGCAAGACACCCTGAATGAATGCATGCAAGCGTTTGGCGGCTTTGAGCACAATTTGCAAAGTTTGCGTGTGGTCGATCATTTGGAAGAACGCTACCCCGACTTTGACGGACTCAACCTCACCTTTGAAACGCGCGAAGGCATTCTGAAGCACTGTGCAAGGCGCAATGCACTTTTGATTGAAGCGCAAGAACCTGGGGGTGTAGCATCACGATTTTTAGCAGGCACACAGCCCAGCTTAGAAGCCCAACTGTGCAATTTGGCCGATGCCATTGCCTACAATGCCCACGACATTGACGACGGCGTGCGTTCTGGCTTGCTCACCATGTCGCAAATGGCCGAAGTGCCTTTGTTTGCCAACTATCAAAGATTGACCTTGCAGCAGCATCCAGGTTTGGCAGTGCCATCAAAATCCAGGCGCCTCTTGTATGAAACCATCCGCCGCATGCTCAGTGATCAAGTCTATGACGTGATTGACACCACGCGTGCACATTTGAAATTGAACGCGCCACAAAGCGCCGATGAGGCCAGACGGGCGGGCGCTATCGTGGCTTTTGGTGAGGCTATGGCAGAGCAAGTTCAGGCCATGAAATCGTTTCTTTTCAAACACCTTTATCGGCACCCACAGGTGATGGAAAAAACCATCCATGCGCAATTGATGGTGCGCGAGTTGTTTGACGCTTATCTCAGCAGTCCGAAAGAGATGTCGTCTGATTTTGCGGCGCGTGAAGAAACACCTCGTGCAGTGGCTGACTACATTGCGGGCATGACCGATCGCTTTGCTGCCCGCGAGCATGAGCGCTTAACGGGCCGTCGATTGCTTGTATGACAAGCGCAAGTTCGGCGCCCTCAAAGCCAGCGTCTCTAGGGGCTGCTTACGGCGTCATTTTTTCTGGCGTGGTGGCCGCTTTGCAAATTGGAAAACTGCCGCCGGCCTTGCCTGAGTTAAGTCAAACATTGGGCTTGAGTTTGATGCAGTCAGGCTTCTTGCTCTCATTGGTTCAATTGGCCGGCATGACATTGGCACTGGCAGTTGGCTTGTCAGCCGATGGCTTGGGTTTGAAGCGAAGCATGTTGGCAGGCCTTTTGGTTTTGGGCTTTGCCAGTGTCATGGGCGCCACAGCCGACAGTGTTTTCAGCCTGATGGTTTGGCGGGCCCTTGAAGGGGTTGGATTTTTGTGGGTCACCTTGCCAGCGCCTGGACTCATTCGCAAATTGGTCAGCGAACAGCACATGCGAAAGCTGCTGGGCTATTGGGGTGCTTACATGCCCGCAGGCACGGCGCTCACTTTGTTGCTTGGGCCTCTGTGGCTGCCCGAATGGGGATGGCGCAGTTGGTGGATTTTGTTTGCAGTTTTAACGTGGGTGATTGCTTTCGTTTTCTGGCGTGTCGTGCCTGCCGATGTGCTGTCATCCGTTGCCGAACCAATTGATGCGCCCGTTCAAACACAGGCTGGCAAAGCCGTTGCGTGGCCACAGCGATTGCGCGAAACACTTTCTGCGCCAGGACCTTGGTGGGTGGCTCTTTGCTTCGCCATGTACTCAGGCCAGTGGCTGGCTGTGGTGGGATTTTTGCCTTCCATCTACACCCAAGCGGGTTTGTCCGGCCTTACCTTGGGTTTGCTTACCGCTGTGGCCGCTGCCGTCAACATGTCGGGCAACATGGCTTCTGGCCGTTTGTTGCAAAGGGGTATTCATCCCAGCGTGTTGCTGGCCTGCGGATTTTTGGCAATGAGCTTTGGCGCTTTGTTGGCTTTTTCTGAATTCACTCAAAGTTGGCCGTGGTTGCGTTACGCCGGTGTGCTTTTGTTCTCTGCTTGTGGTGGCTTGGTGCCAGGCACTTTGTTTTCTTTGGCTGTGCGTTTGGCACCCCATGAACGCAATGTGTCCACCACAGTAGGCTGGATGCAACAAGGCTCTGCAGCAGGTCAGTTTGCAGGACCACCCTTGGTGGCTTGGTTGGCTTCGCAAGTGGGTGGTTGGCAGTGGACTTGGTTGGCCACTGGCTTGTGCTGTGTGGTTGGGGGCGTGCTGTCTGTGCTAATTGCACGCACCTTGAGTCAGCAAAGAGAGGTTTCATGACAACTGCCGCAACAGATGGGTCGCTTCAAAATCGAATGGTGCAAGACACCTTGCGTTGGTTAGAACGCGCAGTCATTGGCTTGAACTTGTGCCCGTTTGCCAAAGCGGTTTATGTGAAAGGACAAGTGCATTGCACCGTCAGTCAGGCCAGCAACTTGGAAGCTTTGCGTGATGATTTGCTACAAGCGCTGAAAGACCTTGTGGCGCATGAGCCTGCTGAGCGAGACACCACTTTGCTGATCATTCAAAATTTGTTGCAAGATTTTGTCGACTACAACGATTTTTTGAATGTGGCCGATGATTGTTTGCTGGCACTGGATCTGGAAGGCGAAATTCAAATAGCCAGTTTTCATCCGCAATACCAATTTGCTGGAACCGATGAAGATGACATCACCAACTTCACCAATCGCTCGCCGTACCCTACCTTGCACCTGATTCGCGAAGCCAGCATTGACCGCGCAGTGGCTGCATTTCCTGACGCAGAAGATATTTTTGAAGCCAATATGGCCACCATGAACCAATTGGGTTTGCAGGGCTGGCAAGACTTGAATGTGGGGCCTACATGGCCTCAGAATGACACCGATGAAAAAAAATAACACCAAGTCTGATTCGGCCAAGCCTTTAGACCTCGATCTGCGCCCGGGGCAATCGATTGAGTTGCTGAAAGAATTGCACATCCTTACCCGCGAAGGCAAACTGAACCAAGACTCGCGCCGAAAACTCAAGCAGGTCTTGCATCTTTTTCAGTTCATTGAAAAGATTTTGAAAGAGTTGGCGGAGGAGACTTCGGCTTCAGACGCCCTAGGCCTGACCTTGGCCGATCATGGCGCCGGCAAGTCTTATTTGGGTTTCATCGTTTACGACTTGTTTTTCAAGGCTTTGCCGCAAGGTCACATTTACGGCATCGAAACTCGTGCCGAATTGGTTGAGGCCTCGCGCGCATTGGCCCAGCGTTTGGACTTCAAGCGCATGGTCTTTTTGAACACCTCGGTGGCCGAGTCTTCGCAGTCCGATCTCATGCCTGCGCAAATTGATGTAGTCACCGCATTGCATGCTTGCGACACAGCCACCGACGACGCCATTGCCTTTGGTTTGCTGAAAAAAGCTCGCGCCATGGTCTTGGTGCCCTGTTGCCAAGCCGAAGTAGCCTCTAAGCTGCGCCAAAACAAAGCCTTGAACTTGTCGCGCACCCCTTTGGCCGAACTCTGGCGCCACCCCTTGCACACCCGCGAAATTGGCAGCCAACTCACCAACGTCCTGCGCTGCCTTTACCTTGAATCCAAAGGCTACACCGTCACGGTTACCGAACTGGTGGGCTGGGAGCACAGCATGAAAAACGAACTCATCCTGGCCCGCTACTCCGGCCGCCCCAAACCCGACGCCGCCCAACGCCTCCAATCCCTCCTGACCGAATTCGGCCTCACCGAATCCCTTGCATCGCGTTACCCTTAATTGGGGTCAGATCAACATTAATTTCTTTCGGGTTAGCATTCACGCATGGCCCGTCATCCTCGTTTAGCCCTTCCTGGTTACCCGCATCACGTCATTCAGCGGGGGAACAACCGCCAGCCCATCGTGCTGGACGAGGCCGATCGCAAGATGCTTTACAGCTTGTGGCTAGAAGAGTCGCAGCGCCACAAAGTAGCGGTTAACGCCTATGTGCTTCTCGACAATCACTTTCACATGTTGCTCACGCCGCCAAGTGATGAGGCCATGTCTTTGATGATGCAGTCGGTGGGCAGAAGTTATGTGCGCTACTTCAACAATCGCCACTCCCGCAGCGGCACTTTGTGGGAAGGGCGCTACAAATCGTCAGTGATTGACTCAGAAGCCTATCTTTTGACGTGCATGGCTTACATCGATTTAAACCCCGTGAGGGCAGGCGTGGCCGAGTCGGCCGAAGATTTCAACTGGTCTAGTTATAAGCACCTGATTGGTCAAAAAATCGACAAATTGGTGACGCCTCATGCACATTATTGGGGCTTGGGCAATACGCCTTTTTCGAGGGAGGCTGCTTATGCAGAGTTTGTGGCGGGCGGCCTTTCTGCTTCCATTGAAAAAGACCTCACGGAGTCAGTTTTGAAAAGCCGGGTTGTGGGGCGACCCGAATTTTTGAAGTCTTTGCAGAAGACAACCCAGCGCCCCATCCTGCCGAAAAAGGCTGGCAGGCCATTTAAAAAACCACTTTAAAGTCATGAGAAGGTCAAAAAATTGACCTTATTTAATTCTTTTTAATTCAATTTTGATCTGTCCCCAATTAATTAAAATTTGGAAAAAGAGGAAATTAATGTTGATCTGACCCCAATTAATTTACTTGGCATTTTTGTTGCAATGCAATATGCTCTCTTTCCCGCGAAATATCTTTAGGAGTGCGCCATGACTTCGGCTGCCGAAAAATTAGCTTTGCAACAAACCGGTCTGTATGACCCAACTCAAGAGCACGACGCTTGTGGTGTGGGTTTTGTGGCTCACATCAAAGGCGCAAAAACGCATGCCATCGTCACGCAAGCACTCAAGATTCTTGAAAACTTGGATCACCGGGGTGCGGTGGGTGCCGATAAATTGATGGGCGACGGCGCGGGTATCTTGATTCAGTTGCCCGATGCGCTCTACAGAAATGAAATGGCCAAGCAAGGCGTCACTTTGCCTGCGCAAGGCGAGTACGGTGTGGGCATGGTGTTCTTGCCGAAAGAACATGCCTCGCGCATGGCTTGCGAACAAGAGCTTGAGCGTGCTGTGAAGGCCGAAGGTCAGGTGTTGTTGGGCTGGCGCGATGTGCCGGTGAACCGTGACATGCCCATGTCGCCCACCGTGCGCGAAAAAGAACCTGTTCTGAAACAGATTTTCATTGGCCGTGGTGCCGATGTGATTGTGCAAGACGCCCTAGAGCGCAAGCTGTACGTCATTCGTAAAACAGCCAGTGCCGCCATTCAAAACCTCAAGCTGAAGCACAGCAACGAGTACTACATCCCCAGCATGTCTAGCCGTACAGTGGTGTACAAAGGCTTGCTTTTGGCCGATCAAGTTGGTACCTACTTCCGTGATTTGGAAGATGAGCGCTGCGTATCTGCATTGGGCTTGGTGCACCAACGCTTCTCCACCAACACCTTCCCAGAGTGGCCCCTGGCTCACCCTTACCGCTATGTGGCGCACAACGGTGAGATCAACACCGTCAAGGGCAACTACAACTGGATGAAGGCGCGCGAAGGCGTGATGTCTTCACCCGTGCTGGGCAACGACCTGCAAAAGCTCTACCCCATCAGCTTTGCTGGTCAATCCGATACAGCCACTTTCGACAACTGCTTAGAGTTGCTCACCATGGCCGGTTACCCCATCAGCCAAGCTGTGATGATGATGATTCCCGAGCCATGGGAAAACCACAACACCATGGACGAGCGCCGCAAGGCCTTCTATGAATATCACGCCGCCATGCTCGAGCCATGGGACGGCCCCGCTTCCATTGTGTTTACCGATGGCCGTCAAATTGGCGCCACCTTAGACCGCAACGGTTTGCGTCCTTCACGCTATTGCATCACCGACGACGACATGGTCATCATGGGTTCTGAAACCGGTGTATTGCCCATTCCAGAAAGCAAAATTGTTCGCAAGTGGCGCTTGCAACCCGGCAAGATGTTCCTGATCGATTTGGAACAAGGCCGCATGATCGACGACGAAGAACTCAAGTCGAACTTGGCCAGCAGCAAGCCCTACAAACAGTGGATTGAAAACTTGCGCATCAAGCTAGATGACGTCAAAGCCACCACCTCCAACGCGCCTGCGTCGAAAGAGTCTTTGCTCGATTTGCAGCAAGCCTTTGGCACCACCCAAGAAGACATCAAGTTCTTGTTGGCTCCTATGGCTCAAGCCGGTGAAGAAGCCTTGGGCTCCATGGGCAACGACAGCCCCTTGGCTGTTTTGTCAGACCGAAACAAACCGCTTTACAACTACTTCAAACAGTTGTTCGCGCAGGTCACCAACCCACCGATCGACCCCATTCGCGAAGCCATCGTGATGTCCTTGGTGTCATTTGTGGGCCCCAAGCCTAATTTGCTAGACATCAACCAAGTCAACCCACCCATGCGCTTGGAAGTAAGCCAGCCTGTGCTGGACTTTGCAGACATGGCCAAGTTGCGCAACATTGAACAGTCCACACAAGGCAAGTTCAAGAGCGCTACTTTAGACATCACTTACCCCGCAGCATGGGGCCGTGAAGGCGTTGAAGCCAAGTTGGCATCACTCTGCGCTGAAGCCGTAGACGCCATCAAAGGCGGCAACAACATTTTGATCATCAGCGACCGCGGTGTGTCGCCCACACAAGTGGCCATTCCAGCTTTGTTGGCGCTGTCTGCTATTCACCAACACTTGGTGCGCGAAGGCTTGCGTACCACTGCAGGCTTGGTGGTTGAAACCGGCACCGCCCGCGAAGTGCATCACTTTGCCGTGTTGGCAGGTTACGGTGCTGAGGCCGTTCACCCCTACTTGGCCATGGAAACATTGCAGGCTTTGCACAAAGAGTTGCCTGGTGATTTGTCGGCTGACAAAGCCATCTACAACTACATCAAAGCGGTGGGTAAAGGCTTGTCCAAGATCATGTCCAAGATGGGCGTCAGCACCTACATGTCGTATTGCGGTGCGCAGTTGTTTGAAGCCATTGGCGTCAACACCGAAACCGTGAACAAGTACTTCACTGGCACGCCTAGCCGTGTGCAAGGTATTGGTATTTTTGAAATTGCCGAAGAAGCATTGCGCATGCACAAAGCCGCTTTTGGCAACGACCCCGTGTTGGCCACAATGCTCGATGCGGGCGGTGAATACGCATGGCGTGCTCGCGGTGAAGAACACATGTGGACACCCGATGCCATTGCCAAGTTGCAGCACAGCACCCGTGCCAACAACTGGAGCACGTACAAAGAATACGCACAGATCATCAACGACCAAACCAAGCGACAAATGACATTGCGTGGTTTGTTCGAATTCAAGATCGATCCTGCTAAAGCCATTTCAATTGATGAAGTAGAGCCCGCCAGCGAAATCGTCAAGCGCTTCGCCACTGGCGCCATGTCTTTGGGCTCCATCTCCACAGAAGCACACGCCACATTGGCCGTTGCCATGAACCGCATCGGCGGCAAGAGCAACACCGGTGAAGGCGGTGAAGACTCTGCGCGTTATCGCAACGAACTCAAAGGCATCCCGATCAAAAAGGGCGAGACTTTGAAGAGCGTCATTGGCGCCAAAGAAGTGGAAGTTGACATGCCTTTGGAGGATGGCGATTCACTCCGCTCCAAGATCAAGCAAGTGGCTTCTGGCCGCTTTGGTGTGACAGCCGAATATTTGCACAGCGCCGATCAAATTCAGATCAAGATGGCGCAAGGCGCCAAGCCCGGTGAAGGCGGCCAATTGCCAGGTGGCAAGGTGTCCGACTACATCGGCAAGCTGCGTCACTCAGTGCCTGGCGTGGGTTTGATTTCTCCACCGCCACACCACGACATCTACTCCATCGAAGATTTGGCTCAACTCATTCACGACTTGAAAAACGTGGCGCCGCACAGCGACATCAGCGTCAAGTTGGTGTCTGAAATTGGCGTGGGCACCATTGCGGCAGGCGTTGCAAAGTGCAAGAGCGATCACTTGGTGATTGCCGGCCACGACGGCGGTACTGGTGCATCACCTTGGTCTTCCATCAAGCACGCTGGCAGTCCTTGGGAAATTGGTTTGGCTGAAACACAGCAAACCTTGGTGCTCAACCGCTTGCGCGGCCGCATCCGTGTGCAAGCTGACGGCCAGATGAAGACCGGCCGAGACGTGGCCGTTGGCGCGTTGCTGGGCGCAGACGAATTTGGTTTCGCCACTGCACCGCTGGTGGTGGAAGGCTGCATCATGATGCGCAAGTGCCACCTGAATACTTGCCCAGTGGGCGTGGCCACGCAAGATCCTACACTGCGTAAAAAGTTTTCTGGCAAGCCAGAACACGTTGTGAATTATTTCTTCTTCATTGCCGAAGAAGTGCGTCAAATCATGGCGCAGTTGGGCATCAAGAAGTTTGACGACATGGTGGGCCGTGCCGATTTGCTCGACACCCGCAAAG
The DNA here is from genome assembly GCF_003063375.1 of Limnohabitans sp. MMS-10A-178. Classification (GTDB taxonomy): domain Bacteria; phylum Pseudomonadota; class Gammaproteobacteria; order Burkholderiales; family Burkholderiaceae_C; genus Limnohabitans_A. The sequence goes on from NZ_NERY01000001.1 coordinate 700,624, forward strand.
GCATCGAGCACTGGAAATCAAGTGGTCTCGATTTCAGCCGTTTGTTGGCTGTGCCCGATGTACCCGCCGACGTGCCCCGTCGCCACATCGATGTGCAAGACCACGGTTTGGACAAAGCTTTGGACAACATCCTCATTGCCAAGAGCCGCGCCGCCATCGACAAAGGTGAGAAAGTGCAGTTCATGGAGGTGGCGCGCAACGTGAATCGTTCTGTGGGCGCCATGCTCTCAGGTGCCGTCACCAAAGTGCACCCAGAAGGTTTGCCAGACGACACCATTCGCATTCAATTGGAAGGTACGGGCGGTCAATCCTTTGGCGCGTTTGTGGCCAAGGGCATTACCTTGTACCTCATTGGTGAAGCCAACGATTACACCGGCAAAGGTTTGTCGGGCGGTCGCATTGTGGTTCGTCCTAGTCTTGAGTTCCGCGGTGTGGCCAGCCAAAACATCATTGTGGGCAACACTGTGATGTACGGTGCCACCACAGGCGAAGCTTTCTTCGCAGGTGTGGGCGGCGAGCGTTTTGCAGTTCGTTTGTCGGGCGCCACCGCAGTGGTGGAAGGCACAGGCGACCACGGTTGTGAATACATGACCGGCGGTACCGTGGCGGTGCTGGGTAAAACAGGTCGCAACTTTGCGGCCGGTATGAGCGGTGGCATTGCCTATGTGTACGACGAAGACGGACAGTTTGCATCTCGCTGCAACACCGCCATGGTCAGCATGGAAAAAGTACTCAGTGTGGCCGAGCAAGAAGCCGCAGTGGACCGCAAAGTGTGGCACCGCGATCAAGCCGATGAAACACAGTTGAGAAAACTGCTGGAAGACCACCACAAGTGGACTGGTAGCCAGCGGGCACGTGAGTTGCTAGACAACTGGGCGCAAGCTCGTTTGAAGTTCGTGAAAGTATTCCCCAACGAGTACAAGCGCGCTTTGGGTGAAATCAACGCTCGCAAAGCAGCCGCAAAGTCCACCGACACAATTGCTGCTAGCTAATTTGCCAAATAAGTACAAAGAAATAACAAGGATTGATCATGGGGAAAATCACTGGTTTCATGGAATTTGAGCGGGTTGAAGAGGGCTACAAACCCGTCGAAGAACGCGTCAAAAATTACAAAGAATTCGTCATCGGTTTGGACGACGCGCAAGCCAAAGCGCAAAGCGCTCGCTGCATGGACTGCGGCACACCGTTTTGCAACAGCGGCTGCCCTGTCAACAACATCATTCCCGACTTCAACGACTTGGTATTTCAAGGCGATTGGAAAAACGCCATTGACGTGCTGCACAGCACCAACAACTTCCCAGAGTTCACGGGCCGTATTTGCCCCGCTCCATGTGAAGCCGCTTGTACATTGAACGTGGCCGACGATGCCGTGGGCATCAAGTCGATTGAGCACGCCATCATTGACCGTGCTTGGCAAGAGGGTTGGGTCAAGCCTCGTCCCGCCGAGCACAAAACTGGCAAAAAAGTAGCGGTGGTGGGCTCAGGCCCTGCCGGTATGGCCGCTGCTCAGCAATTGGCACGTGTGGGTCACGACGTAACCCTGTTTGAAAAGAACGACCGAATTGGTGGCTTGCTGCGCTACGGCATTCCCGATTTCAAAATGGAAAAATCGCACATTGACCGCCGTACTGAGCAGTTGGTCGCTGAAGGCGTGACTATCAAAACAGGCGTCATGGTGGGCAGTCTGCCTGCAGGTTCCAAAGTGACCAACTGGTCGCAAGAAACCATCAGCCCCGAGCAACTTCAGAAAGACTTTGATGCCGTGCTGCTGACCGGTGGCTCAGAGCAGTCACGCGATTTGAACGTGCCTGGCCGAGATTTGGCTGGCATTCACTTCGCCATGGAATTTTTGCCACAGCAAAACAAAGTGAACGCCGGCGACCAGCTCCAAGACCAATTGCGCGCTGACGGCAAACACGTCATTGTGATTGGTGGTGGCGACACTGGCAGCGATTGCGTGGGCACCTCCAACCGCCACGGCGCCAAAAGCGTGACGCAGTTTGAAGTGATGCCTCAGCCGCCCGAAGAGGAAAACCGTCCTTTGACATGGCCTTACTGGCCCTTGAAGCTGCGCACCAGCTCTAGCCACGAAGAAGGTTGCACCCGCGAATTTGCCGTTTCTACCCAAGAATTCATTGGCGAAAAAGGCAAGGTGACCGGTCTCAAAACCGTTGAAGTCGAATTCAAAGACGGCAAATTGGTCAATGTGCCAGGTACCGAAAAAACTTACCCTGCCGACATGGTGTTCTTGGCCATGGGCTTTGTAAACCCCGTGGCCACCATTTTGGATGCCTTTGGCGTGGACAAAGACAACCGCGGCAACGCCAAAGCCACCACCGACTTCACGGGCGGCTATGCCACCAACGTGCCCAAGGTGTTTGCCGCTGGCGACATGCGCCGCGGCCAGTCCTTGGTGGTGTGGGCTATACGCGAAGGTCGACAAGCTGCCCGTTCAATTGATGAGTTCTTAATGGGAACCAGCGACTTACCCCGTTAAAATGACTGCAGACAGGCTAAGTGACTGAAACGCCAAACGCTTCACGCAAACTTAACCTGAACGCCCTATCCTACTAAAGCCGGCGACCCCGGCTTTTGTTCTTTCAAACATGACCCTGCCCAACTCTCCACTGCTGGTAGAACTCAAAGACCTCAGCTTCGGCTACGGGGATCGGGTCATCTTGAACGACATTTCCTTTGGCATACCCCGCGGCAAAGTCACGGCGCTCATGGGCGTGTCGGGTGGCGGCAAGACTACTGTCTTGCGCCTCATCGGCGGTCAATACAAGGCCCAACAAGGTCAACTGAATTTTGATGGCCAAGATGTGGGTCAGATGAATACCGAGCAACTTTATGCGGCCCGCAGGCGCATGGGCATGCTGTTTCAATTTGGTGCCTTGTTCACCGACATGAACGTGTTTGACAATGTGGCATTTCCATTGAGAGAGCACACCAAAATGTCGGAGTCGATGGTGCGCGACATTGTGCTCATGAAACTCGATGCTGTTGGTTTGCGCGGCGCTAGAAATTTAAAGCCTTCAGAAATTTCAGGCGGTATGGGCAGGCGAGTGGCATTGGCCCGTGCCATTGCGCTCGACCCCGATCTCATGATGTACGACGAGCCCTTTGCGGGGCTGGATCCTATTTCTTTGGGCACTGCAGCAAGGCTCATCAGAAGGTTGAACGACAGCTTGGGCATCACCAGTGTGGTGGTGTCGCACGATGTGGACGAAACCTTCCAAATTGCCGACCAAGTGGTGGTGTTGGCCAATGGCAAAGTGGCTGCGCAGGGTACCCCTGAGTCGCTCAGGCAAACCACCGATCCACTCATCCATCAGTTTGTCAATGGCCTCAGCGATGGCCCGGTTCATTTCCATTACCCAGCAACCTCAGTGGCTGAAGACTTTGGGAGGGCCAGCGCATGACGTTTTTGCACCCTGCTGAGCTTGGCTATGCTGTGCGTCAAAAACTGGCAGACTGGGGCTTCGGAGCACGTTTGTTGGGCCAACTCGCCCTGTTGTCTGGCCCCTGCCTGAAGCGCTTTGGTTTGGTCCGTGACCAAGTTCACTTTTTGGGCAATTACTCACTGGCCATCATCACCGTTTCAGGTTTGTTTGTGGGCTTTGTGTTGGGTCTGCAGGGTTATTACACCTTGCAACGTTATGGCGCAGCCGATGCGTTGGGTTTGCTTGTGGCCTTGAGCTTGGTTCGAGAACTTGGCCCCGTGGTAGCAGCTTTGTTGTTTGCCGGAAGAGCTGGCGCCTCGATCACTGCAGAAATTGGCTTGATGCGAGCAGGCGAGCAGCTCACTGCTTTGGAAATGATGGCCGTCGATCCCAAGTTGCGCATTTTGGCGCCACGTTTGTGGGGCGGCATCATTGCCTTGCCATTGCTCACCGCGGTTTTCAGTGCAGTGGGTATTTTGGGTGGGTATATCGTGGGTGTGCTCCTCATTGGTGTTGATGCTGGTTCGTTCTGGAGTCAAATGCAAAGCGGAGTTGATGTTTTCAAGGACGTGGGCAATGGCATGATCAAAAGTGTTGTGTTTGGCGTGGCAGTGACTTTCATTGCCTTGCTGCAAGGCTATGTGGCAAAGCCAACACCTGAAGGCGTAGCCTCAGCCACCACTCGAAGCGTGGTGATTTCTTCGTTGTCTGTTTTAGGACTGGACTTCATTCTCACAGTGATGATGTTCAGCATTTAAGGAGGACGTGATGCAACGTTCAAAAAATGATGTGTGGGTTGGCTTGTTTGTACTGATTGGCTTGGCCGCTGTGCTCTTTTTAGCGCTCAAGTCTGCCAACTTGTTGCAATACAGTTGGTCCAAAGACTACACCGTGACAGCCAAATTTGACAATATTGGGGGTCTCAAAAAAGGGGCGGCGGTGAAGAGTGCAGGCGTGGTTGTGGGCCGTGTGGAAAACATTCAGTTTGATGGTGACAGCTTTCAGGCTAAAGTCAGCTTGGCTTTGCAAAATCAGTATGCATTTCCCCAAGACAGCTCCTTGAAAATTTTGACCAGTGGTTTGCTCGGCGAACAGTACATTGGTATTGAAGCCGGGGCAGAAGAAAAAAACCTGGTGGCTGGCGACAAAATTGGTTCGACACAGTCTGCCGTGGTTTTGGAAAATTTAATCAGTCAGTTTTTGTACAACAAAGCAGCCGACACGGCTGCGCCCTCGAGCGAAAGTAAAAAGTGATGCTGGGTTGGCGTTTTCGCCTCGGTTTGGCCATTGCAGCTTTGATGCTGCTGCAAGGCTGCGCCTCTTTGAAAGGCCCCGATCCCACTGACCCCCTCGAACCTTTGAACCGACAAGTGACAGCTTTCAACGATGTGGCTGACGATTTGGTTCTGCGCCCCGTGGCTGTGATTTATGGCCAGTATTTGCCCACCGTGGTGCGCAAGGGCATTGGCAACTTTTTCAGCAATCAAAGCGATGTCTTGTCGTTTTTCAACAGCTTGGCGCAATTGAAGCTCGAAAAGGCTGCTAAAAACGCCATGCGTGTGGGAATCAATAGCACCTTGGGATTGGGTGGCATTATCGATTGGGCTTCCGAACTCAAAATTGACAAGCACAAGGAAGATTTTGGTCAGACCTTGGCTTTTTGGGGGGTCTCCTCCGGCCCCTACGTGGTCTTGCCTTTTTTTGGACCGTCCACGGTCCGAGACAGCTTTGGTTTGTATGTTGACATCAAAACAGACGTCAATCAGCAATTGGCCGATCAGGGCTCGCGCAACTTCCTAACTGTCTTGCGCCTTACCGATCGGCGCGAACGCTACTTAAACTTGTCCGATGCTGTTCGGCAGGCCTCTCTCGACCCCTACACTTTCACGCGGGATGCCTACTTGCAAAAGCGCTTGAACGATATTTTTGACGGCAATCCGCCCATGTTGGATGACTTTGACGATCCAGATAAGCCAGCTCCCATGGCGGCGCCCAACCAGCCAGGTACTTCCATTAGCCCAGAGTCATTGCCAAAGGCGCCGCTACCTATAAAGCCTTGATTTTTCAAGAAATTGGCTTGGTGGTCTAATCAACTTTTTTGAAGCTGGCGCGTTAAAGAGTCAAACGCTCTTTATGATCACACTTTATGAATCGCAAATTCTTTACTTTTTTATGGCCCCTTATTTGGGCATTGGGCTTGTCTTTGAGCGCAGGCACTGTTTGGGCAAACGATGAAGCACCCGATGCGTTTATCAAACGCATTTCCAATGAAACCTTGGAAGCGGTGCGCTCCGACAAAAGCATCAAGAGCGGCGACATCAACAAGATCATGCAATTGGTCGACACCAAATTGATGCAGCACGTTAATTTTCGACGAATGACGGCATTGGCCACAGGGCCGGGTTGGCGCAAAGCCACGCCAGAACAGCAAGAGCGCCTGCAAGCAGAGTTTAAATTGCTGCTCATTCGAACTTACTCTGGCGCCCTTAGCCAAATCAGCGACCAGACCATTGAGTTGAAGCCTTTGCGCGGTGCCACCGACGACAAAAATCTGGTGGTTCAAACCGAGGTCAGAGGCAAAGGCGAGCCCATCCAGCTTGACTATCGCCTTGAAAAAACGCCTGGCGAGGGTGCTGGTTGGAAAATTTTTGACCTCAACGTGATGGGCATTTGGTTGGTCGAAAACTACCGTTCGCAATTTGCCAAAGAAATCAACGCAGGCGGCGTCGATGGTTTGATCAAGAGTCTTTCAGACCGCAACAAGTCGAATGCCAAAAAAGCCTGATTGAGCGCCCACTGAATGACCACGGCCCTTCTAACCTTGCCACCTGATTTGCGACACAGCAACGCGGCAGACTGCTTGCAAAAGCTGCAAGCGCAAATCCGAAGCAGTCCAAATTCAGAGGTAGAAATTCAGGCAGGACAGTTGTCAGACTTCGACTCCTCCGCACTCGCAGTTCTCTTGGGTTGCCGCCGAGAAGCCGAAAGTTTGTCGAAAACCTTGAAATTCAAGCAATTCCCGGCCAAATTACGCGAATTGGCCCAGCTTTATGGGGTGTCTGAGCTGTTGATCGAAAGCGCATGACCGTAAAATAGGGGGCTCATGCCCGCCATCTCTTTTCAATCCGTCTCCAAAACTTATCCTGCCAAACAGCCTGGCAGCCAGCCTTTCACAGCACTCAACAAGGTGAGCTTTGACATTGCTGAAGGGGAGTTTTTTGGTCTGCTTGGCCCCAATGGTGCTGGCAAGACCACGCTTATCAGCATTTTGGCGGGACTCACCAAGGCCACCGAAGGTCGTGTCATGGTGCATGGCCACGACGTTCAGTTGGATTACGCCCAAGCAAGGCGCATGCTGGGCGTGGTGCCCCAAGAGTTGGTTTTCGATCCCTTTTTCACGGTTCGCGAGGCTTTGCGTTTTCAGTCGGGCTACTTTGGGGTGAAAAAAAACGATGCTTGGATTGATGAGTTGCTGAGCAACTTAGGGCTTCTTGACAAAGCCAACTCCAATATGCGTCAGCTATCTGGTGGCATGAAAAGGCGTGTCTTGGTGGCGCAGGCTTTGGTTCACAAGCCGCGTGTCATTGTGCTCGACGAGCCCACCGCTGGCGTCGATGTGGAGCTCAGACAAACGCTGTGGCAATTCATTGCCAAGCTCAACCGAGAAGGCCACACCGTTTTGCTCACCACCCATTATTTGGAAGAGGCTGAAGCCCTGTGTGGCCGATTGGCCATGCTCAAACAAGGGCGGGTGTTGGCATTGGCCAGCACTTCTGAGTTGTTGAAATCGGCCTCCAGCAATGTGCTTCGCTTCAAGTTGGATGGTCAATTGCCCCCCGATTTGACTGTCAAAGCGCGAGTTACAGGTCGCATTGTTCAGTTTCCGGCCCACGATGCGGTGGAGATCGAAAGCTACTTGGCGGCAGTTCGCCAAGCAGGCTTGGTGGCAGAGGATGTTGAAATTCGCAAGGCCGATTTAGAAGATGTGTTTTTGGATGTGATGGCCGAGGGGAAATCATGAGCGGCTGGTGCATGTTGCTTTACAAAGAGGTGTTGCGCTTTTGGAAAGTGTCATTCCAAACCATAGCTGCGCCTGTTTTAACCTCGGTGCTGTACATGTTGATTTTTGGCCATGTGCTGGAAGATCATGTGAAGGTGTATGACAACGTGCCCTACACGGCATTTTTATTGCCGGGCCTCATCATGATGAGCGTCTTGCAAAATGCCTTCGCCAACAGCTCATCGAGCTTGGTGCAAAGCAAGATCATGGGCAATGTGGTGTTCTTGCTTCTCACGCCCTTGTCTCACTGGCATTGGTTTGTAGCTTATGTGGGTTCGTCCATGTTGCGCGGTTTGGCCGTTGGCCTGGGTGTATTTGCTGTCACGGTGTGGTTTGCACCTTTGCAATACCATTCGCCAGTTTGGATTTTGGTCTTTGCCGTCTTGTGTGCGGGCTTGTTGGGCGCCTTGGGTTTGGTGGCAGGTCTTTGGTCCGAAAAATTTGACCAAATGGCGGCTTTCCAAAGCTTTGTCATCATGCCCATGACCTTCTTGTCGGGTGTTTTTTATTCCATTCATTCCTTGCCCCCGTTTTGGCAAGGCCTGAGTCACTTGAACCCCTTCTTTTACATGATTGATGGTTTCAGATACGGCTTTTTTGGCCAAAGCGATGTGTCGCCTTGGATTAGCTTGGCAGTCGTTTCTGTGGCCATGTTGGCCGTCAGTGCATTGGCCATTCATTGGCTGAAATCAGGCTACAAAATCAGAGGCTGATTCAAACTTTTCGTGAGCTTTACAAAATGACTGCAGAACAAATTCAAGCCATGATTGCCGCTGGGCTTTCATGCCAGCATCTCACCGTGGACGGTGATGGCCGCCATTGGCAAGCGGTGGTGGTGTCCAATCAATTTGAGGGGCTTCGCCTCATTGCGCGCCACCAAAAGGTGTACGCCACCTTGGGCAACAAAATGCAAAACGACGAGGTTCATGCCTTGTCGATGAAAACATTCACGCCTGCTGAATGGGCCAAAGCGCAAGCTTGAATACCAGGCTATTTCAAACGCGTTCCTCCAGATATTCAAACTAAAAAATGGACAAACTTATCATTCGCGGCGGTCATTCTTTGAATGGCGAGATTGGCATCTCCGGCGCTAAAAATGCCGCTTTGCCAGAACTTTGCGCTGCCTTGTTAACCGACCAAGAGGTGGTGCTGCGCAATGTGCCGAAGTTGCAAGATGTCAACACCATGTTGAAACTCATTCGCAACATGGGTGTGACTTGCCAGCATGCAGAAGACGGCAGCGTGACATTGAATGCCAGCGCTTTGAACAAGCCAGAAGCACCCTACGAGATGGTGAAAACCATGCGAGCTTCCGTGCTGGCCCTGGGCCCTTTGCTGGCCAGATTTGGCCATGCTCGAGTGTCATTGCCTGGGGGCTGCGCCATTGGGTCGCGCCCTGTCGACCAGCACATCAAAGGCCTGCAAGCCATGGGCGCGCAAATTGTGGTGGAGCATGGCTACATGGTGGCCAGTTTGACCCAGGGCCGAACACGCCTGAAAGGTGCCCGCATTGCTACCGACATGGTGACCGTGACGGGTACAGAAAATTTTCTGATGGCGGCCGCTTTGGCGGAAGGTGAAACTGTTTTAGAAAATGCAGCGCAAGAACCAGAAATTCCTGATTTGGCCGAAATGCTGATTCAAATGGGCGCCAAAATTGAAGGCCACGGCACCAGTCGAATTCACATTCAAGGGGTTGAAAAACTCAGTGGCTGTGATCATGCGGTGGTAGCCGATCGCATTGAAGCAGGCACATTTTTGTGCGCCGTTGCGGCCACCGGCGGCGATGTCGTGTTGAAGCATGCGCGGGGCGATCACCTCGACGCTGTGATCGAAAAACTCAGGGCTGCTGGCGCGCAAATTGAAGTGGGCTCTAACTTTGTTCGGGTCAAAGCGCAAGGCCGAATGAAAGCACAAAGTTTTCGGACCACCGAGTACCCCGGTTTTCCAACCGACATGCAAGCGCAGTTCATGGCCTTGAATTGCATTGCAGAGGGCACCAGCAAAGTCACTGAAACCATTTTTGAAAATCGTTTCATGCACGTCAATGAGTTGGTTCGTTTAGGTGCCAACATTCAAATTGATGGCAAAGTGTCCGTGGTGCAGGGCGTTGCGCGCTTGTCGGGGGCCACTGTCATGGCCACCGATTTGCGGGCCTCTGCCAGCCTGGTCATTGCCGGCTTGGTGGCCGAGGGCGAGACCATTGTCGATCGCATCTATCACCTCGATCGAGGCTACGATCGCATGGAAGCCAAACTGCGCAAAGTGGGCGCTCAAATAGAACGTTCAAAGTAATCACAGGAACTGACATGATCACCTTGGCCTTGTCCAAAGGACGCATTTTTGACGAAACCCTGCCACTTTTAAAAGCGGCAGGCATCGAGGTTTTGGAAGATCCCGAAACTTCTCGCAAATTGATTTTGCCCACCAATCAAACTGGCGTGCGGGTGGTGTTGGTTCGTGCCACCGACGTGCCCACTTATGTTGAATATGGCGGTGCCGATTTGGGCGTGACTGGCAAAGACACCCTCATTGAGCATGGTGGCCAGGGCTTGTACCAACCTCTCGACTTGCAAATCGCCAAGTGCCGCATGAGTGTGGCGGTGCGTGCCGACTACGACTATGCCTCCGCCGTTAAATCTGGCTCTCGCTTGAAAGTGGCCACCAAATACACCCAGATTGCGCGTGAATTTTTTGCGCAAAAAGGCGTGCACGTTGACATGATCAAGCTCTATGGCAGCATGGAGTTGGCGCCCCTCACGGGCCTTGCCGATGCCATTGTTGACTTGGTGTCTACGGGTAGCACCCTGAAAGCCAATCACCTCATTGAAGTGGAGCGCATCATGGACATCAGTTCGCGCTTGGTGGTGAATCAAGCCTCGCTCAAACTCAAACAAGAATCCATCCGCGCCATCATTCAAGCCTTTGCGGGTGCCGTGTCAGCGCGTCAAGCTGCCCCAACTTCACGCTAACTACTCAAGAGAAAACCAATGACTGCGCTTGTAGCCAAAGCCCTGCGTTTAAGCACCACCGATGCTGATTTTGAAGCCCAATTTCAAAAGCGCTTGCATTGGTCTGCAGACGCCGATGCAGCCATTGAATCCCGCGTGGCCGAGATCTTGGCCGACGTGCAACAGCGCGGCGATGCCGCCGTGCTTGAGTACACCCAGCGTTTTGATGGCTTGAATGCCAAAGACATGCAGGCTTTGATGCTGACGCAGGCTGAACTCAAGGCTGCTTTTGAAGGCTTGCCAGTGGCTCAAAAAGATGCTTTGCAAGCCGCTGCCAAACGTGTTCGCGCATACCACGAAGCGCAGAAAAAAGCTTCTGGTGAAAGCTGGTCATACCAAGACGAAGACGGCACCTTGCTAGGGCAAAAAGTCACGCCCCTCGATCGAGTGGGTATTTATGTGCCCGGCGGTAAAGCCGCTTATCCATCTTCTGTTTTGATGAACGCCATTCCGGCGCATGTGGCTGGCGTAGAAGAAATCATCATGGTGGTTCCAACGCCGCAGGGTGTGAAGAACCCCTTGGTGTTGGCTGCTGCATATGTGGCGGGTGTGTCGCGCGCCTTCACCATTGGCGGCGCACAAGCTGTTGCGGCTTTGGCGTTTGGCACGGCCACGGTGCCCAAGGTAGACAAAATAACCGGACCCGGCAATGCCTATGTGGCCAGCGCCAAGAAGCGTGTATTTGGTGCCGTGGGCATTGACATGATTGCAGGACCCTCCGAAATTTTGGTGTTGGCCGATGGCAGCACCCCACCAGAGTGGGTGGCCATGGACTTGTTCTCGCAAGCCGAACACGACGAGTTGGCCCAAAGCATTTTGCTGTGCCCCGATGCGGCCTACATTGACAAAGTTCAAACCGCCATCGACCAACTGCTACCCACCTTGCCGCGCGCCGAGATCATTGCCAAATCGATGAACGACCGCGGTGCTTTCATTCAAACACGCAGCATGGAAGAAGCCTGCATCATCAGCAACCGCATTGCCCCCGAGCACTTGGAAGTGTCCAGCCGCAATCCACATGCTTGGGAGCCTTTGCTCAAACATGCGGGCGCCATTTTCTTGGGCGCGTACACCAGTGAGTCACTGGGCGATTACTGCGCTGGCCCCAATCACGTTTTGCCCACCAGTGGCACCGCTAGGTTTTCATCGCCCTTGGGTGTCTACGATTTTCAAAAGCGCTCTAGCCTCATTGAGGTGAGTGAAAAAGGCGCGCAGAGTTTGGGCTTAATTGCAGCTGAGTTGGCCTATGGCGAAGGTTTGCAAGCCCACGCCCGCGCTGCCGAGCTGCGCTTGAACCCCGTGCCACCGCAAAGAGAAACACCATGAGCGCCCATCAAAATTCCGCCGCTTGGCTGAAGCACATTCGTCAAGACGTGCAATCGATGCACGCTTATGCCATTCAAGATTCGACGGGCATGGTCAAACTCGACGCTATGGAAAATCCATTCAGCTTGCCCCCAGATTTGCAAAAGCAATTGGGCGAGCGTTTGGGTGCCTTGGCACTCAATCGCTATCCAGGTGATCGGGTCAATGTCTTGCGTGCTGAGCTGGCCAAGTATGTGCACATGCCCGAAGGCTTTGACATCATGCTGGGAAATGGTTCTGATGAACTCATCACACTTATCTCGGTTGCATGTGATGTGCCGGGTGCTAGCTTTTTGGCGCCGCTGCCTGGCTTTGTGATGTATGCCATGAGCGCGCAACTTCAAGGCGTGCAGTTTCATGGGGTGCCTCTCAAAGCCAATTTTGAGTTGGACGAAGCGGCCATGCTCAGCGCCATTGCAAGCCACAAACCTGCCGTGGTTTATTTGGCTTACCCCAACAACCCAACTGGCACTTTGTGGAATGCTGACGCCATTGAACGCATTGTGGTGGCGCAAGGCCAGCAGGGCGGCTTGGTGGTGATGGACGAGGCTTACCAGCCCTTTGCAAGTCAAACCTACATGTCGCGTCTGGCCAGTCATGGTCACGTGCTGCTAATGCGCACCTTGTCTAAATTTGGCTTGGCCGGTGTTCGCCTCGGTTACATGGTGGGCCCCAAGTCCTTGATTGGCCAAATTGACAAAGTCCGCCCGCCTTACAACATCAGTGTTTTGAACTGTGAATGCGCGCTTTTTGCGTTAGAGCATGCCGATGTTTTTGCCGCTCAAGCCCTTCAAATTCGCGAAGAACGCGAAAACTTAAGCCAATCACTGGCACTTTTGCCAGGTGTCCAAGTTTTCCCCAGTCAGGCCAATATGCTGTTGGTTCGTATGCCAGACGCCACAAAGTGCTTCGAAGGTATGAAAACGAAAGGTATTTTGGTGAAGAACGTTTCTAAAATGCACCCATTGCTGAGCAATTGTTTGCGTCTCACTGTCGGAACCCCCGAAGAAAACGCCCGCATGTTGGCAGCACTCAAGGAATCTTTATGAGCTCACCCCGCGTTGCAGAAGTTACGCGCCAAACTGCAGAAACCCAAATTCGCGTCAAAGTGAATTTGGACGGCACTGGCCAATCCAGCCTGTCCACCGGCATTGGTTTCTTTGACCACATGCTCGATCAAATTGCTCGCCACGGCCTTATCGATTTGGAAATCGAAGCCAAGGGCGATTTGCACATCGATGGCCACCACACCGTGGAAGATGTGGGCATCACTCTGGGTCAGGCCGTGGCCAAAGCGGTGGGTGATAAAAAAGGCTTGCGTCGCTATGGCCATGCCTACGTACCACTCGACGAAGCCTTGTCGCGTGTGGTCATCGACTTTTCGGGCCGTCCTGGCTTGGTCAACCATGTGCCATTCACCAGTGGCATGGTGGGCGGCTTTGACACGCAGCTCATGCACGAATTCTTCCAAGGCTTTGTCAATCACGCCTTGGTCACGCTGCACATTGACAACTTGCGGGGCGACAATGCGCACCACCAAGCTGAAACTGTTTTCAAAGCCTTTGCGCGTGCCTTGCGTGCCGCACTTGAAATCGACCCCCGAGCAGCAGGCATCATTCCTTCAACCAAGGGTTCGCTCTGAGCATGTCCCCCAATTCTGTGGCGGTGGTCGACTACGGCATGGGCAATTTGCGCTCTGTGGCGCAGGCGGTCATGCATGCAGCACAAGACACGGGTGTCGAAGTCAAAATCACTTCTAACCCGCAAGATGTCCGCAATGCCACCCGTGTTGTATTGCCTGGTCAAGGCGCCATGCCCGATTGCATGCGCGAGCTGCGCGACTCTGGCTTGATGGAAGCTGTACTTGATGCGGCAGCCAAAAAGCCTTTGTTTGGCGTGTGTGTGGGCATGCAAATGTTGTTAGATCACAGCGAAGAAGGCAATACGCCCGGCTTGGGCCTCATTCAAGGCAATGTGATCAAGTTCAGTCTTTCAGGCCAAACCCAAGCCGATGGCAGTCGCTTCAAAGTTCCGCAAATGGGCTGGAATCAAGTGAATTTCATGAAGCACGAGGGCGCAGCACATCCCGTTTGGGGAGAGATTCCCAACGGCAGTTATTTCTACTTCGTGCACAGTTTTTACGCAAAACCCCATAATATGGCCGATGTGGCTGGGGAAACAGACTACGGTGGTGGCTTTGCCAGTGCCATTGCGCGCGATAATTTGTTTGCCACGCAGTTTCACCCAGAAAAAAGTGCCAACCAAGGTTTGGCCCTGTACCGAAACTTTTTGCACTGGCAGCCCTGATTTTTAAGACGTCCCCAATTTCATTTTTCTTCACTCTAGCGCTACCCCTTAGCCATGATTCTGATACCTGCAATTGATCTCAAAGACGGCCATTGTGTTCGCCTCAAACAAGGCGACATGGACCAAGCCACTACGTTTGGCGAAGACCCCGCGGCCATGGCCCAAAGCTGGCTCGACAAAGGCGCAAGACGCCTGCACTTGGTCGACCTCAATGGTGCCTTTGCGGGCAAACCGCAAAATTTTGCGGCCATCAAATCCATTCTCAAAGCGGTGGGAGATGAAATCCCAGTTCAGTTAGGTGGTGGCATTCGAGACCTCGACACCATCGAAAAATACATCGATGGCGGATTGCGCTACGTCATTATTGGCACCGCTGCCGTCAAAAACCCTGGCTTCTTGCGCGATGCTTGCAGTGCGTTTGGTGGCCACATCATTGTGGGGCTCGATGCCAAAGACGGCAAAGTCGCCACCGATGGTTGGAGCAAACTCACGGGTCACGAAGTGGTTGACCTGGCCAAGAAGTTTGAAGACTGGGGCGTTGAGTCCATCATTTACACCGACATTGGCCGCGACGGCATGTTGAGCGGCATCAACATCGACGCCACCGTCAAGCTGGCGCAAGCGCTCACCATTCCGGTCATTGCATCGGGTGGCTTGTCCAACATGGCCGACATTGAGCAATTGTGTGCGGTGGAAGAAGAGGGCGTTGAAGGCGTCATTTGCGGCCGCGCCATTTACTCTGGCGACCTTGATTTCCAAGCAGCCCAGGCACGGGCCGATGAACTCAACGACTGACACCCACCAAGGCTACCCCGGTTGGCGTTGGTCTTTGCCCAATGGCGACAGTGTTTTTGTGGCTCAGCAGGGTGCCCAAGTTTTGTCTTGGCAAGCCAAGGGCCGTGAACGTTTGTTTTTGAGCTCAGCCTCCATTGCCGATGGAGCCACTGCCATTCGAGGTGGTATCCCAGTGTGCTTTCCGCAATTCAACCAACGCGGCAATTTACCCAAGCATGGGTTTGCGCGCAATTTGGAGTGGCATTGTGTTCCTGAGCGCAGCCAGGGCTCTGAAAAAGTGTTTGAGCTTGTTGCCAACTCAAGCACCTTGGCCATTTGGCCTTTTCAGTTCAGAGCTTTGCTGAGTGTGCTGCTCACTGAGAGTGATTTGAAAGTTCAATTGCAAGTTGAAAATCTGGGACCGCAAACTTTGAGTTTCACGGGGGCGTTGCACACATACTTGGCGGTCAAGCACCTTGACGCCGTGAGTTTGCATGGCCAAGCTCAACAAGCAGAATGGGACGCCGTGCGCGACACCCACCAAAGCTGTTCTGGTGTGTTGAAGTTTGATGCCGAGTTTGATCGGGTCTACGATATCGAAGCCCAAGCCCAGCCCACCTGGACTTTGCAAGAGGGCCCAAACGCACTGCAAATTGCGCAAAGCGCTTCATGGGGCCAAAGCGTGGTGTGGAATCCGGGTGCTGAAAAATGCAGCCAACTGAAAGACATGCCCAAAGATGCATACCAAGGCATGTTGTGCGTTGAAGCCGCCAGAGTCACATCTTCAATTCAAGTTCAACCAGCTCAAACTTGGACGGGCTGGCAAAGTTTCACTGTTTAAACACCATGCTTGCCAAAAGAATCATTCCCTGCCTCGACGTCACCGGCGGCCGCGTGGTCAAAGGCGTTAACTTTGTAGAACTCCGCGATGCAGGTGACCCTGTTGAAATTGCGGCGCGCTACAACGAGCAAGGCGCAGACGAACTCACCTTTTTAGACATCACGGCCACCAGTGACGGCCGCGATTTGATTCTCCACATCATTGAGGCAGTTGCTTCTCAGGTCTTCATCCCCCTCACGGTGGGCGGTGGCGTCAGAACAGTTGAAGATGTACGGCGTTTGCTCAACGCAGGTGCCGACAAAACCAGCTTCAACTCTGCCGCCATTGCCAACCCCCAGGTTATTCGCGATGCGTCGCAAAAGTATGGCGCGCAGTGCATTGTGGTGGCCATAGATGCCAAGCGCCGTCAGGGTGAGGATGTCAAATTGAGAGGTGAGGGCTGGGATGTTTACAGCCATGGCGGCCGACAAAATACGGGTTTAGACGCCGTGAGGTGGGCCACCCAAATGGCCGAGTTTGGCGCTGGCGAAATTTTGCTCACCAGCATGGACCGCGACGGTACCAAGTCGGGCTTCGATTTGGCCCTGACCAAAGCCGTCAGCGACAGTGTCCAAGTGCCCGTGATTGCCTCAGGCGGGGTGGGAAATTTGGACCATCTGGCCGATGGCGTGCAGCAAGGCGGCGCGGACGCAGTGCTGGCCGCCAGCATTTTTCACTACGGCGAATACACCGTTCAGGAAGCCAAGCAGCGCATGCGCGAGCGGGGAATTCCTGTGCGTTTGTAACAAGTGGTAGATTCAGCGCATGAATTGGCTTGATCAAATTAAGTGGGACGCGCAGGGCTTGGTGCCCGTCATCGCCCAAGAAGCCAGCACCGGCGATGTGCTGATGTTTGCTTGGATGAACCGAGAAGCCCTCGAAAAAACCGCGGAGCTCAAGCGCGCGGTGTACTTCAGTCGTTCCCGCAACAAGTTGTGGTTCAAAGGCGAAGAGTCGGGCCATGTGCAAACCGTGCACGACATCCGCCTCGATTGCGACAACGATGTGGTGCTGCTCAAAGTGACCCAATTGGGCCACGAGCCTGGCATTGCCTGCCATACAGGGCGTCACAGTTGTTTCTTTCAAAAGTATCAAAATGGCGCGTGGACCAGCATTGAGCCGGTCTTGAAAGACCCTGAATCCATTTACAAGTGAGCACTCGTTGCCAAAATCATGAGTTCAACCGATGCTTTGGCCCGCCTAGCGGCCGTGATTGAAAGTCGCAAACCGGCCAACGGTGGCGACCCCGAAAAAAGCTATGTAGCGCGCCTATTGCACAAAGGGCCAGACGCCTTTTTGAAGAAAATTGGCGAAGAAGCCACCGAAACCGTGATGGCGGCCAAAGACATGGACCATGGCGGCGAAGCGCACAAACTGGTGGGTGAGGTGGCCGATTTGTGGTTTCACAGCATGATTGCTTTGGCCCATTATGGTTTGTCGCCCGCCGATGTGGTGGCTGAACTCAGTCGCCGTGAAGGCCTCAGTGGCTTGGAGGAAAAAGCCCTCCGCAAAGCCGAACAACGTGAAAAAACAGGTGAATGATGCACGACCCGAACTGCCTCTTTTGCAAAATCATTGCAGGAAAAATACCTTCTAAGAAGGTCTATGAAGACGAACATGTGTTTGCTTTTCACGACATCGCACCGTGGGCGCCAGTCCATTTTTTGATGGTGCCTAAGCTGCACATCCCATCTATGGCGCAAATTACCCCTGAACATTCGGACTTAATGGGTCATCTCATATCCTTAGCCCCTAAACTGGCTTTGGAACAGGGCTGTCGCCCTTATCCTGAGGGTGGTTACAGAATTGTGACCAACACCGGATCTGAAGGTGGACAAGAAATTCACCATTTGCATTTCCATGTCATGGGCGGACCTCGCCCTTGGCTTCGCGGTTAAACGCTTAGAATCACCAATCATTGTTAGGAGATCTCCATGGGTTCATTTTCTATTTGGCACTGGCTCATCGTTTTGTTAATCGTGGTCATGGTTTTTGGCACTAAAAAGCTGAAAAACATGGGTTCCGACTTGGGCGGCGCTGTCAAGGGCTTCAAAGACGGCATGAAAGATCCAAATGCCCCTGCGGCCACCGATGAAAAGCCGGCCGCTCAAGTAGCCGCTTCGACTGCGGCTGAAAAAACCACGATCGACGTGGAAGCTAAGACAAAGTCCTGATTTGATCGACCTTGGCATTTCCAAAATAGCCCTCATCGGGGTGGTGGCGTTGATCGTCATCGGCCCTGAGAAATTGCCGCGCGTGGCGCGGACCTTGGGCAATCTCTTTGGCAAGGCTCAGCGTTACATTTCTGATGTGAAAGCTGAGGTCAATCGCACCATGGATTTGGATGAGCTCAAGAAAATGAAAGAGTCCATGGAAGGTGCAGCTAAAGACCTTGAAGGCTCTGTGCAATCGTCGGCCGTCGATTTTGAAAAGCAATGGGCTGAAACCACGGCCAGTATCACCTCCGAGCCCAACCACACGCCATGGGTGCCGCCGCCGCCGGTTTACAAGCATCCTGGTAAAAAATTTCGTTTGAAGCAAGCCGCTGTGCCTCAGTGGTACAAAGCGCGTGCTGGTGTCAGAACCAAAACATTGTCGGGTGCAGCCAGAGTGGCGCGTTACCGGCCCACCCGATTAGGTTAATTTTCAGTGTCCGATCAAAAATCCAAGACCGAAGACGAACTGGCTGGCACAGAGCAGCCCTTTGTCACCCATTTGATGGAACTTCGCGACCGCTTGGTGCGCGCCATGGCCGCCATTGGCATTGCAGCCGGTTTGATGGCACTTTATCCTGGCCCAGCAGAACTGTATGACTTGCTGGCAGCCCCCTTGGTGGCCCATTTGCCTGCAGGAACCAACCTCATTGCTACCTCGGTTATTTCACCCTTCATGGTGCCCCTCAAAATACTCTTGATGGCGGCGTTTTTGTTGGCTTTGCCCGTGGTGCTTTATCAAGTCTGGGCCTTCATTGCCCCTGGTTTGTACACCCACGAAAAACGCTTGGTCATGCCGCTGGTGGTTTCTAGCACGCTGTTGTTTTTCATTGGCGTTGCATTTTGTTATTTCTTTGTGTTCGGACAAGTCTTTGCCTTTATCCAAAGCTTCGCCCCCAAAAGCATTACCGCTGCACCAGACATCGAGGCCTATTTGAGCTTTGTCTTGAACATGTTTTTGGCTTTTGGCTTGGCCTTTGAAGTGCCTATTGCTGTGGTGGTATTGGCCAGACTCAATATTGTCACCATCGAAAAGCTCAGAGATTTCCGAGGCTACTTCGTGGTTCTGGCTTTTGTCATTGCAGCCATCGTCACACCGCCCGATGTGGTGTCACAACTTGCTTTGGCCATTCCCATGTGTTTGCTTTACGAAGTTGGAATTTGGGCCGCACAAATTTTCATCAAGCACACGCAGGCACCCAAAGAAGACGAAGCCACTAAGGCCGCCGACTGAACGGGGCTTTGACTTTAAGGTCTTATTGGCCTGGTACCCGGCGTAACCCGAATTTCCATCAACTTGCCGTTGCGCTGTACAGCAAGGCTTGCCGGTTCGCCAGGTTTTAATGCTGCTACACGCGTCAGCATTTCGGGTACATCTGAAACTACTTCACCGGCCACCTTCAAAATCAAATCGCCAGGTTGAATGCCGGCTTTGGCTGCGGGGCTGTTTTGCAAGACACCATTGATCAAAACACCTTGTGGCAACAAACCCGTAGCCTTGTCTTTGGGAATGCCAAAACTCTCGGCAATTTCAGCCGTCAAGGGCCGCGGCTCTACACCAATCCAACCTCGGGTCACTTTGCCATCTTTGATCAAGGCAGCCATGACCTGAGTGGCCGTAGAGACAGGCACCGCAAAGCCAATGCCCAAGTTGCCACCCGAGCGAGAATAAATGGCCGTGTTAATGCCCATTAGCAAACCGTTGGCATCGACCAACGCACCACCAGAGTTGCCAGGGTTGATGGCGGCATCGGTTTGAATGAAATTTTCAAAGGTGTTGATGCCCAATTGTTTGCGTCCCAAAGCACTCACAATGCCAGAGGTGACGGTTTGGCCAACACCAAAGGGATTGCCAATGGCCAAAACGGCGTCTCCCACTTGCAAACTCTCCATTTGACCCAACACGATGCTGGGCAGTTTGGGCAAGTCAATTTTGAGCAAGGCCAGATCTGTCTCGGCGTCGGTGCCAATAACTTTGGCCATGGCGCTGCGGCCATCGTTGAGCGTGACTTCAATGCCTTCAGCTCCCTCGATCACGTGGTGGTTGGTAAGGATGTAGCCGTCTGGACTGACAATCACACCGCTGCCCATGCCAGCGCCAGATGACTCGTCTTCGGGCTCTTCAAAAAAACGGAACCAGGGGTCTGCGCGGCGATTTTTGCTTCTGGCCTTTTGCTGCACATTGATGCTCACCACGGCCGGTGCGGCTTTTTGGGCAGCCAGTCTAAAACTGCCACCCGGCATGCCGTCTGACAGCCCTTCGATTCGGGCTTGGGTGAGGGCGACGGTTTTGGCGTTGTCGACTTCCTTGAGCCACCCAGGCTGGAGGGTTGCAACAATGAACCACGCGGCCAAGAGCACGGTCACGGACTGGGAAAAAAGGAGCCAAAATCTTTTCATGTTGTGCATTGTGGCCTGAACTTGAATAGCGCGCACAAAGCCAGACTTCGTTGACAATACGTTAGCTGGCCATGTAAGGCCAAGCACCTAACTCATTATGTCGACTCTGCCCATTATTGCTATCACGCCAGGAGACCCTTGCGGCATTGGCCCTGAGGTCATTGCGCGTGCATTCTTGAACGACGTTTTGACACCCCAAGCCAAGCCTGTCACTCAAGCATGTTTTGTGGCAGGTGATGTGGAGGTGATGCAGCAGGCCGCTAAGTTGGTCGACCCACAAGCTCAAAAACTTCAAATCAAAGTCATCGAAAAGCTGGCGCAAGCGCTTGGTTTGCCCACGGGTGTGTTGCCTGTGATGCAAGTTGCCGAGTATCTTCCGAATCGCAAGGAGCCAGCTTACGGCTCAGTCCAAGCCGCAGCGGGTCGATTTGCAGGCGAGTGTGTGGTGTGGGCGGCCCAAGCGGCGCTTCGAAAAGAGATTGCCGCCATGGTTACCGCGCCGCTTCACAAAGAAGCCCTCTCTGCGGCAGGCGCGCCCTTTAATCAATTTCCAGGTCATACAGAGCTTTTGCAGTTTGAAGCAGCCGCGCACCAAGGTGTTTCATTGACACACATGCCGGTGAGAATGATGTTGGCCAACGATGAGCTGCGAACGGTGCTGGTGAGCATTCATGTGGCCCTTAGGCAAGCCCTTGAGGCGGTTACGTACGACAACGTGCTTGAAAGCCTGCGCATCACCCATCACTCACTTCGCTTGGTATTGGGACGAGCGCCCAAAATAGCGGTGGCTGGGCTCAACCCTCACGCTGGTGAGGGGGGCTTGTTTGGCCGTGAAGAAATTGACATCATTGAACCCGCCATGGCACAAGCCAGATCGGAGGGCGTCCTAGCGCTAGGGCCTTTTGCCCCAGACACCGTTTTCATGCGGGCGCGACAAAAGCCCCATGCAACCCCAGAATTTGATGTGGTGCTAGCCATGTACCACGATCAAGGCCTGATTCCCGTGAAGTACATGGGCATAGAGCAGGGCGTCAATGTCACGCTGGGCTTGCCTTTGGTGCGAACCAGCCCCGATCACGGCACCGCTTTTGACATTGCCGGGCAAGGCCGTGCAGATGCCTCCAGCATGATGGCGGCCCTCAAAATGGCGCGCCAATTGATTCCCTGAGTCGAGTCAGGGTCTAGAAAAAGCCCCCCGCAGTCGGCTACAATCCGAGGCTAAACCCTGATACCGATTCGCTAGAGGATTCTCATGAGTGATACCCCAGTCGACAGCAGCAAAAGAACGTGGCTCATTGCCTCTACTTGCGCTGGCGCCGTAGGCGCAGGCTTCGTCGCCACCCCCTTTGTCAGCACTTTCCAGCCTTCCGAGCGCGCAAAAGCCGCCGGCGCTGCTGTTGAAGTCGATATTTCCGATGTCAAACCCGGTGAAAAACTCACCGTTGAGTGGCGCGGCAAACCCGTCTGGATCATGCGCCGCACTCCTGAGCAGGTTGAAGCTTTGAAGAAGCTCGATGGTCAATTGGCCGATCCAGCCTCCGACCGCCAGGCCTACCCTACACCCGAATACGCAAAAAACACCCATCGCTCTATCAAGCCTGAGTTCATGGTGGCTGTTGGTATTTGCACCCACTTGGGTTGCTCGCCTGGCGACAAATTCCAAACAGGCCCACAGCCTTCATTGCCAGACGATTGGCAAGGTGGTTTCTTGTGTGCATGCCACGGTTCTACCTTTGACTTTGCTGGTCGCGTTTTTAAAAACAAGCCCGCGCCAGACAACTTGGAAGTACCCCCCCACATGTACCTGTCCGACAGCAAGTTGCTGATCGGTGAAGACAAGAAGGCTTGAGGCAAACCAACATGGCTGAATTCAAGGAAATTTCCCCCAACGCCTCTGCTGGCGAAAAACTCATGAACTGGGTTGATAACCGCTTCCCAGCAACTTCGTTGTTCAAAGCTCACATGAGCGAGTACTACGCATCCAAAAATTTGAACATTTGGTATGTGTTTGGCGCCTTGTCATTGCTCGTGCTCGTCATCCAAATCGTCACTGGCATTTTCTTGGTGATGCATTACAAACCTGACGCCGATTTGGCGTTTGCCTCCGTCGAGTACATCATGCGCGATGTGCCATGGGGTTGGCTCATTCGCTACATGCACTCCACGGGCGCTTCTGCGTTCTTCGTGGTGGTTTACTTGCACATGTTCCGCGGTCTCATGTACGGCAGCTATCGCAAGCCCCGTGAACTGGTTTGGATTTTCGGTTGCGCTATTTTCTTGTGCCTCATGGCCGAAGCTTTCATGGGCTACTTGTTGCCTTGGGGCCAAATGTCCTACTGGGGCGCCCAAGTGATTGTCAACTTGTTCTCTGCCATTCCCTTCATTGGTCCCGATTTGGCTTTGCTCATTCGCGGCGACTTCGTGGTGGGCGATGCTACTTTGAACCGCTTCTTCAGCTTCCACGTCATTGCAGTGCCTTTGGTTCTGTTGGGCTTGGTGGTGGCGCACATCATTGCGTTGCACGAAGTGGGCTCCAATAATCCCGATGGTGTTGAAATCAAGGCTCCCGGTGCACCCAAGGATGCCAATGGTCATCCCTTAGATGGCATTCCATTCCATCCTTACTACACCGTGCACGACATCTTCTCTGTCAGCATTTTCCTCATGGTGTTCTCCGCCATTGTGTTCTTTGCGCCCGAGTTTGGTGGCTACTTCTTGGAGTACAACAACTTCATCCCAGCCGACCCGCTCAAGACACCTCTGCACATTGCGCCAGTTTGGTACTTCACACCTTACTACTCCATGTTGCGCGCCATCACTGGCGAGATGATGTATGTCCTCATCGCTTGCGTCTTGCTGGGTGCATTTTTGGCAGTCAAAAACAACGCCATGCCCACTATTCTCAAAGCAGGTGTTGTTGGCGGCGCAGTGGTCATTTCTGCCCTCATGTACGGCATTGATGCCAAGTTCTGGGGTGTGGTGGTCATGGGTGGTGCGGTCATCATCATGTTCTTCTTGCCTTGGCTTGACCACAGTCCTGTCAAATCAATTCGTTACCGTCCCGACTGGCACAAGTATGTGTACGCCGTGTTCGTCATTGACTTCTTGATCTTGGGCTATTTGGGTGTGCAACCGCCTTCACCCATCGGTGAGCGTGTTTCCCAAGTGGGCACGATGTTCTATTTCGGCTTCTTCTTGCTCATGCCTTGGTGGAGCAAGTTGGGTACACCTAAGCCTGTACCTGACCGCGTCACTTTCGTTGCGCACTAAGCCCAGGAGTATTTGGAAATGAAATCAATTCAAAAATTGGCACTGGCTTTGTGCTTGGTTTTGTCAAGTATCACGGGTGCACATGCTGCGGGCGGCAACACCATCCCTTGGGACAAAGCGCCCGGTAAAACCAATGACCTCGCTTCTTTGCAAAACGGCGCCAAGTTGTTTGTCAACTATTGCCTGAACTGCCACTCTGCAGCCTTCATGCGTTACAACCGCTTGCAAGACATTGGCTTAACCAACCAGCAGATCAAAGACAACCTTTTGTTCACCACCGACAAAGTGGGGGCAACCATGAAGGTCAATTCTGATCCCAAGCAAGTCAAAGACTGGTTTGGTGCAGTGCCCCCCGATCTGACATTGGTGGCTCGTTCACGTTCTGGCAAAGATGGCACGGGTGCAGACTACCTCTATACCTACCTTCGCACTTACTATCGCGATGAAACCAAACCCACTGGTTGGAACAATTTGGCCTTCCCCAACGTCGGTATGCCCAACCCGTTCTGGGAGCTGCAAGGTGAGCGTTCGCCAGTTTATGAAGAGCGTCAATCGCATGGACAAGCGGTACAAGTATTTACAGGTTGGAAAACTGAAAAGCCCGGCACCCTCACACCTCTGCAATACGATCAAGCGATTGGCGATTTGGTCAACTACTTGCAATGGATGGCTGAGCCTGGGCAAAATACCCGCATGCGCATTGGCGTTTGGGTCTTGATTTTCTTGTCTATCTTCACTTTCATTGCATGGCGCTTGAACGCTGCATATTGGAAAGACATCAAGTAACAACTCGTTATTCGGGCCTATGCCCGAATTGATGGAGTGGGCAGGCCTGCCAACCCGGTGGCTTCCCACTCTTTTTGATTTTTAGGAGCCTTCACCATGATGGTGCTTTATTCAGGTACAACCTGCCCTTTCTCTCACCGTTGCCGTTTTGTGTTGTTTGAAAAAGGCATGGACTTTGAAATTCGCGATGTCGATTTGTACAACAAGCCAGAAGACATCAACGTCATGAACCCCTATGGCCAAGTGCCTATTCTGGTGGAACGCGATTTGATTTTGTACGAGTCCAACATCATCAACGAATACATTGATGAGCGCTTCCCTCATCCACAGCTCATGCCCGGCGACCCCGTCGACCGTGCACGCGTTCGCTTGTTCTTGCTCAACTTTGAAAAAGAGTTGTTCACGCATGTGGCCACCCTGGAAAACCGCACACTCAAGGGAAACGACAAAGCTTTGGAAAAAGCCCGCGCGCACATCCGCGACCGCTTGACCCAATTGGCGCCTGTGTTCTTGAAAAACAAATTCATGCTGGGCGACAACTTCTCCATGCTTGATGTGGCCATTGCACCCTTGCTCTGGCGCCTCGACTTTTACGGCATCGACCTCAGCAAAAATGCTGCGCCTTTGCTCAAGTATGCAGAACGCATCTTCTCTCGCCCTGCCTACATTGAGGCACTCACTCCTTCCGAAAAGGTCATGCGCAAGTAATTGGCTGTTTGCGGAATCATTTGTAAATGAGATTTTTATGGTGATGAACGCACTTGAATCTCCCTCTACGCGCCCGTACCTTATTCGGGCGATGTATGAGTGGTGTACTGATCACTCTTTCACGCCCTATGTGGCGGTCAAAGTGGACGGTTCTGTTCAAGTACCCCGTGAATTTGTGCAAGGTGGTGAGATCGTGCTCAACATCAGTTTTGATGCCACAAGTTCTTTGCAGTTGGGCAATGAGTTCATCGAATTCAAAGCCCGGTTTGGTGGCAAGCCCTGTGACATCATGGTGCCTATCCATCGCGTCATGGCCATCTATGCACGTGAAAATGGCCAGGGCATGTCCTTTCCTGTCACAGACTCTCCCATGGGAGCTACGGTGGTTGGTATGGACAAGTTGCACAAGGTGCCGGATGCGGCTTCGTCTGTATCCGCATCTTCATCTGCCAGTGATGCAGACAAACCTGAGCCACCTCCGCCGTCGCGGCCCACGCTTACCAGAATCAAATAAGCGCAGCCAAAAACCCAGCACTTGTCTGCAAAACAGCTGATTATTGACTTACAATTCAGCCCGTGCCGCTTTAGCTCAGTTGGTAGAGCAACCGCCTTGTAAGCGGTAGGTCGTCAGTTCGAATCCGACAAGCGGCACCATTTTGAAAACCAGCTTTTTAGCTGGTTTTTTTTCGCCTGAATTTTGCAAGCCTAGAAGCCAAACGCTTTCAGCGGGGGTTTTGAAGTATTTTCAGCCGAATTTTTTCAACGCCATGCCCGTGGCTGTTCAAGTGAGCTTGAAGGGCTGGCAGCATCTGCCTCAGTTTGGCGGCGGCGGCATTGGAATTGACCAGCAAGCACCATTCAGAGCCTTCAATGGGCCCCGCCTGGATGGCATTTCGCAAGGGATCAGGTATGAGCGTTTGCAGGCTTTTGAGCCTCAGGCTCGACTCTCGGGTGAGCTCCGTCAGGCGCGCCAAACTGGGCGATTCCTGGGCGGCTTCCATGAGCGTGATTGCCTGATTGATTTTTGCCATGCCGCCATTATGCGAGAGCCCTGTGAATCTGAGGTAAATAAGGAAAATCTGGTCGAACTCAGCAGTTAAAATGGCGCATTCACTTGCGCTCTGAGCGCGGGTGCTTTTGAATCCACTTTAAGACAGGATTTTCGGGCCGGTCTTTGCTTTATTGGCATAGACATACCCGTGTCACCATGGCGATCAATTTTCTTACCAAAATTTTCGGCAGTCGCAACGACCGCACGATCAAACAGTACCGCAAAACTGTGGTGCTCATCAATGGCTTAGAAGCTCAGTACGAAGCTTTAAGCGATGAACAATTGCGTGCCAAAACCGATGAGTTTCGTACTCGGGTGGCGCAAGGTGAAACTTTGGACAAAATTTTGCCCGAAGCTTTTGCAGTGGTCCGTGAGGGCTCCAAGCGTGTCATGAAGATGCGCCACTTTGATGTGCAAATGTTGGGCGGTATTTCTCTGCACAAAGGCAAGATTTCTGAAATGGGCACCGGTGAGGGCAAAACCTTGACAGCCACTCTGGCGGTGTACTTGAATGCATTGCCTGGCAAAGGCGTGCATGTGGTCACGGTCAACGATTACTTGGCCAGCCGCGATGCACAGTGGATGGGCAAGCTCTACAACTTTTTGGGCATGAGTGTTGGTATCAACTTGTCACAGCTCTCGCGCGAAGAAAAGCAGGCCGCCTACAACTCAGACATCACGTACGGCACCAACAACGAATTTGGCTTTGACTATCTGCGCGACAACATGGTCTATGAAGCCAAAGACCGTGTACAGCGCAGCCTCAACTACGCCATCGTCGACGAAGTTGATTCTATTTTGATTGACGAGGCGCGCACGCCGCTCATCATCAGCGGTCAAGCCGACGATCACACCGCGCAATACCAAGCCATGAATCAAGTGGTGCCCATGCTGACGCGCCAAGAAGGTGAAGCAGATCCGCGCACAGGTGAGGGCATTACCAAGCCAGGCGATTTCACGGTTGACGAAAAATCACACCAAGTGTTCTTGACCGAACAGGGTCATGAAAAGGCCGAAAGCATTTTGGCCAGCGCAGGGCTCATCCCTGAAGGCGCAAGTCTTTATGACCCCGCCAACATTGCGCTCATGCATCATCTCACGGCAGCCTTGCGTGCCAATCACATCTACCACCGCGATCAGCACTATGTGGTGCAAGATGGCGAGATTGTGATCGTCGACGAGTTCACTGGCCGACTCATGACGGGTCGCCGCTGGAGCGATGGATTGCACCAAGCGGTCGAAGCCAAAGAAGGTGTGGCCATTCAGGCTGAAAACCAAACCATGGCTTCCATCACCTTCCAAAACTACTTCCGTTTGTATGGCAAGTTGGGTGGCATGACCGGTACAGCCGACACCGAAGCATACGAGTTCCAAGAAATTTATGGTTTGGAAACCGTGGTCATTCCACCAAACCGCGTCAGCCGCCGACAAGACCAACTCGATCGCGTTTACAAATCGGCGCCAGAAAAATACAACGCTGCCATTGCTGACATTCGCGAATGTTTTGAGCGTGGCCAACCGGTGTTGGTAGGCACCACCTCCATTGAAAATTCAGAACTCATTTCTGAATTGCTCACCAAAGCCAAGTTACCTCATCAGGTGCTCAATGCCAAGCAACATGCACGCGAGGCCGACATCATTGCCCAAGCAGGCCGCCCTGGCATGATCACCATTGCCACCAACATGGCAGGCCGCGGCACCGACATTGTGCTGGGCGGTAACATTGAAAAAGACATTCAGGCTATTGAGTTCGATGAGAATTTAAACGAAACCGATCGTCAATCGAAAGTGGCAGCCATGCGCACCGAGTGGCTCACGGTGCATGAGCAAGTGAAGTCTTTGGGTGGCTTGCGCATCATTGCCACTGAGCGCCATGAGTCACGCCGTATTGACAATCAATTGCGCGGTCGATCTGGCCGTCAGGGCGACCCAGGCTCTTCGCGTTTTTACCTGAGCTTGGACGATCCACTCATGCGCATTTTTGCGGGCGATCGGGTGCGCGCCATCATGGACCGCCTCAAAATGCCCGAAGGCGAAGCCATTGAAGCCGGCATGGTGACGCGCAGCATTGAAAGCGCGCAGCGCAAAGTAGAGGCGCGCAACTTTGACACGCGCAAACAATTGCTCGAATACGATGATGTGTCTAACGATCAGCGCAAGGTTATTTACCAACAGCGCAACGATATCTTGGATGCCGCCGAAATGGACGCCCAAATCACGGGACTGCGCGAGGGTTGTTTCACAGACCTGGTGCGCCAGTATGTACCAGTAGAAAGCGTAGAAGAGCAGTGGGACTTGGTGAGCCTAGAGCGTGTACTCAGAGACGATTGGCAAATTGAATTGCCGCTGCGCGAAAAAGTAGCGGCCGCCACGGCCATCACAGATGAAGAAATTTTGGAAATGGTTGTGCAAGCAGCCAACAATGTCTTCAAAGAAAAATTGGATGTAGTGGGTGTTGAAAACTTTGTGCCGTTCCAGCGGGTGGTGTTGTTGCAAAGCATCGACACACACTGGCGCGAGCACCTGAGCTCCTTAGACTATTTGCGCCAAGGTATTCATTTGCGAGGTTATGCGCAGAAGCAACCGAAGCAGGAGTACAAACGCGAAGCCTTTGAACTGTTTGGTCAATTGCTTGACTCTGTGAAAAATGAAGTCACACGCATTTTGATGAACGTCAAAATTGAATCACCTGCGCAAATTGAAGAAGCGGCGCAAGTCTTGGAGGAGCGTGCTGAAAACATCAGCAATGTCACCTACACCGCGCCGGATGAAAAAGGCGAGCCGCAAACTCAATCAGATTCCCCAAGTGCGGTGTTCGCGCCTGTGGGTCGCAACGAACCCTGCCCGTGCGGCAGTGGTAAAAAATACAAGTTCTGCCACGGCAAATTGGCATAAACGCTTTTCTAAAGGGTTTTCATGACAGTGAATCTTCAAGCACCCAAGCCCGCCGATGTGTTGGCTGTTCCGGGTGTTCGCTTGGGCATTGCTGAGGCAGGCGTTCGCAAGGTGGGGCGCAAAGACCTCACTGTCATTTTGTTGGATGAAGGCAGCGCTGTGTCGGGTGTCTTTACCCAAAACCGCTATTGCGCTGCCCCTGTCCAAGTGTGTCGCGAGCACTTGCAGCATGTTGATGTGGCCAATGCCAACACCCATATCCGCGCCTTGCTCATCAACACTGGCAATGCCAATGCCGGCACCGGTGCCAAAGGCATGGCCGACGCGCGTGCGACGGCCGAAGCATTGGCCCAATTGCTCAAAGTTAAGCCACAACAAATCTTGCCTTTTTCAACGGGCGTGATCATGGAGAACTTGCCAGTGGACCGCATCGTGGCGGGCCTGCCCGCGGCCATTGCAGATGCGCAAACCCAGCACTGGGCCAAGGCTGCAGAAGGCATCATGACCACCGACACTGTGCCCAAGGCCTACAGCGCGCAAGTGGTGTTGTCTGGTCAAACGGTCACCATCACGGGTATTAGCAAAGGTGCTGGCATGATTCGCCCCAACATGGCCACCATGTTGGGCTTCTTGGCCACCGATGCCAACATCGACCCAGCCTTGTTGCCTGCATTGGCCACCGACTTGGCCAATGCCTCCTTCAACCGCATCACCATCGACGGCGATACCTCCACCAACGATTCCTTCATTGTGATGGCCACGCGCAAAGCAGCGCACGCGGCCATCACATCTTGGGATTCGGCTGATGGCAAAGCCTTGCGCATTGCCATGATGTCTGTCGCGCAAAAATTGGCGCATGCCATTGTGCGAGACGGTGAAGGCGCCACCAAGTTCATCACCATTCGTGTTGAGGGCGGCAAAACTTCGGAAGAATGTCGATTGGCTGCCTATGCCATAGCGCACTCGCCTTTGGTTAAAACAGCTTTCTTTGCCAGCGACCCCAACTTAGGCCGCATCTTGGCCGCAGTCGGCTACGCAGGCATACACGATCTCGATCAAGACTTGATTGGACTGCACCTTGACGATGTGTGCGTGGTGAAAAACGGTGGTCGCAATCCAGATTACCAAGAGGCCGATGGCCAGCGTGTCATGAAGCAAAGTGAAATTACCATCAAAGTGTCATTGGGCCGCGGAAATGCAGCAGACACCGTTTGGACCTGCGATTTAAGCCACGACTATGTTTCCATCAACGCAGACTACCGATCATGAGCGCTGCAATTGAAAAGCTCTTGGAGCGCGCTGTGCTCGTGATGGAGCGCATTGAACGCGTCTTGCCGCAGCCCTTGAGTGAACCCCAGTGGGGTGAGGCCATTGCTTGGCGTTATCGCAAGCGTGCCTCTGGCCATGGCGTGTTAGAGCCTGTGCGCCATGTGTCCGACATGAATTTGGCTGACCTCCAAGAAATTGATGGGCAAAAAGAAAAGCTGCAACAAAACACCTTGCAATTTGTCAAAGGCTTGCCTGCCAACAACGTGCTTCTCACGGGTTCACGGGGCACCGGAAAGTCTTCCCTCATCAAAGCTTGTTTGAATGCTTATGCGTCACAAGGTTTGCGCCTCATTGAAGTTGACAAAGAAGACCTGACCGATTTGCCCGACATTGTCGATGTGGTCTCAGGCCAGCCCCAAAAATTCATCATCTTTTGCGATGACTTGAGTTTTGAAGATGGTGAAGGTGGTTACAAGGCTTTGAAATCGATTCTCGATGGTTCGGTGGCGGCATCTACACCCAATGTGCTCATTTATGCCACCAGCAACCGCCGTCACTTGTTGCCAGAGCATATGAAGGACAACCTCACTTACACGCACACCGAAGACGGTGAGGTGCATCCCGGTGAGGTCATTGAAGAAAAAATTTCTTTGTCTGAGCGCTTTGGTTTGTGGATCAGTTTTTACCCGTTCTCTCAAGAAGAATACCTCACCATCGTGGCGCAGTGGCTGCGCTCATTGGGCGCCACTGAGGCTGTGATTCAATCTTCTGGCCCCGAAGCACTGGTCTGGGCACTCGAGAGAGGGTCCCGAAGCGGCCGTGTGGCGTATCAGTTTGCGCGCGATTATGTGGGTCGCATGGGGCAGGGTGCTTCTACTCAGCGATCTTTATGACTGATGAGACGGCAGCCACGCCAACGCTTTTAGTGGCCGACGCACACCGCCAGCGTGATGGCAGTCAAGATCGAAAGACGGTCGATGTGGCTGTTGGTATCTTGATCAACGAGCACCAACAGTTTTTGCTTACATCAAGGCCCGCAGGCAAAGTCTACGAAGGTTATTGGGAGTTTCCGGGCGGCAAGCTGGAGGCCAACGAAACAGTGGCACAAGCTTTAACACGCGAACTCGAAGAAGAGTTGGGTTTGAAAATTGGTGACGTTCAAATGTGGCGTCAACAATTGGTGGACTACCCGCATGCTCTGGTCAGACTCAACTTTTGCAAAGTTCACAGTTGGCAGGGCAACTTAGAAATGCGCGAAGGACAACAGTTTGCTTGGCAAAGCTTGCCCCTGAATGTGGTGCCGGTATTGCCAGGTACAGTGCCTGTTTTGACTTGGTTGGCTGAAGAGCGTGGCTTTCTAGGAGCCACACACCCAGCTTCTAGCTGAGCACCATCACTGCAGCTTGGGATCGCCAAAATTGTCTTGATCGGAGGGTGTGTCTTCGGGCACTCTGAAGCTCTCATTGGCCCATGCACCCAGATCAATACCCTTGCAACGCGCGCTGCAAAATGGACGATAAGCGTTTTGTGAGCTGAACAAACTGGGGCCACCACAGGTGGGGCATTTCACTTGTTTGGGCTTGGCAGATGGCTCGCTCATGGGTCTCTCACCAGATTCAAAAAGGGTCTGCGTTTTAAGAGCAGAGTGTCATTTCAAAGGGTGTGTCTTCTTTGCTGGCAAGCAGTTTGCCATCGGCTTGTTGTTGCATGAGGCGAATGACCACCAACAAACGGTTGCAGCTGATTTCTGGCGTGAGATTCAAGCCGTCGTCGATGCGCAAGCGCAGCAATTGAAAATTGCGACCCTGTGGCAAATTTTGTTGCAGCTGACCGCCTGTGGCCATCACCTTCTGGGTACTGCCAGATTCGCGCATCATTTTGAGAATGAGTTGAATGGCTTTGGCCAAAGGCGCAAAGTGCTGCGACCAGTTGTACAAATCGGCCTGCCTTGCATCGGGGGCATGGTGTTGCCACGCATGGTAGGCAGGCAAATCAAACTCGCAGGTGCCACCAGGAATGGCTGAGCGGCTTCGAATGCTGTTGAGGAACTCGCTCTCACTCAATGCGCTGCCCATTTTGCCAACCATGTTGTTGAGCGAGTCAAAGCGTTGATCGAGTTGTTCGATGATCAGGTCGAGTGCCTGCTCAGAAATGGAAGGGTTGCCACGGTAGCCGTTGAGTTGCTGTTTGTGCCGCTCGATGTCTTTGAGAATTTCTGACTTGAGCTCTGAGCGAGAAGCAACTTCCATGATTTCAAAAATCGTGGAAAGTGCGTAGTGGTGATCGAGGGCTTCGGATCGCTGGCTCAATTGGTTGAAGCGCGCAAACAAATGTTGCAAACGCAAATAAGTTCGAGTGCGTTCGTTGAGGGGGTATTCGTAAAGTATCACGCTGCGTCTTTCAGTGACAAGATCATAGCCCGAAGCGAGTCATCATTTCATGCACCAAGCGCTCCAAATGCGCTAAATCGATGCCTTCGTTGAAAATGACGGCATCGGCACATGCGAGCCGTTGTTGACGGCTGGCCTGCTGAGAAATGATGCGCTCAACATCGGCGCGGCCAAGTTGATTTCGGGCCATGACCCGCTGAATTTGGGTTTCTACTTCACAGTCGACCACGCAAACCCAGTCGACTTGGCGGCGCCATCGATCGCCAGACTCGACCAAAAGGGGCACGTCATAGACCAAACAGGCGTGGCCAGCCGCCACGGCGGCGTTGCTTTGTTCTTGGAGCACTTGCCCAACCAAAGGGTGAACAATGGCTTCGAGTTGGCGCTTGCTGGAGGGGTTTGAAAAGACCAGCGCGCGCATGGCTTCTCGGTCCATGGCGCCATCGGGGCCGATCAATGTCTCGCCAAATTCGGCCAAGATGGCTGGAATGGCTCTGCCCCCTGCTTGCGTTAAAGACCTGGAAATGGCATCGGCGTCCATAACTGTAGCACCAGCGCGCGCCAAGATACTTGCCACCGTGCTTTTGCCGCTGCCAATGCCTCCCGTGAGGCCCAGTCGAAGTGGCTTGCGGCTCAACGAATCAAGCTCCCATAGAAATGCCTAAAAAGAAACATGCGAATCCAGAAAAGGCCAAAAAAGGTCCAAAAGCGAAGTGTCCATTGTGACCCAGTTGCCCCCTCATTTTTTGACTGACCCCAAAAATCAGCCCTGAAATGGAGGCCAAAAGCAGCAGCGGTAACAGGCTCCACACGCCCACCCAAGCCCCAAGTCCGCCCAACAGTTTGAGATCGCCTTGGCCCATGCCCTCCTTGCCTGCAAGTTGCTCAAAGCCCCAACTGACCATCCAAAGAAGCCCATATCCTAGGACTGCGCCTGAGAGTGAATGCATAAGGGGGGTGGGGGTGAGGGACATGGCGCTGCCAATGAGGCCCACCCAAAGCAGCGCTTGAGTAAGCGCATCTGGTAGCAGGAAGGTTTCGGCATCAATCCAGGCAAGGGCCAAAAGCATGGCGCAAAAGGCGCTGGCTAACAGCGCCGGCCAAGCAAAGCCAAATTTGAGCAGGCACAAGCAGAACAAACCAGCAGTGAGAATTTCAACCAGTGGGTAGCGCCATGAAATTGTCTGCTGACAATGCCGGCATCGTCCTAGGCTCACAGCATAGGACAGCACAGGAATGAGCTCATACCAGTGAAGCTGGTGTTGACAGTGAGGGCAGTGTGACCTCGGCGTTTTGAGATTGAAAGCAGTCGTTTCTGGTTCTTCATTCCGCAAAATCATGAGAGGCAAGCGGTAAATGAGCACATTGAGAAAACTGCCGATGACCAAGCCAAGGACTGCAAACAACACGATGTGCCACAGATTGACCTCTGCCACGTGGGGCAACACCCATCCCATGGCGCCAGGCGGCTGCCAAAGTTGAGGCCATGCAGGGGGTGTGATCAAAAGACTTGTCCTAAGTTAAAGATGGGCAAATACAGGGCCAACAAAATGCCGCCAATGAGGGCACCCAGCAGCACCATGATGAGAGGCTCGAGCAGGGTGGAAAGGTTGCCAATTTGTTGGTTCACATCAGATTCCATGAGTTTGGCAGCTCGTTGAAGCATTGCGTCGAGCGACCCTGTTTCTTCACCAATGGCGCACATTTGAATGGTCATCGCAGAGAATAAGTTCGATTTTGACATGGCCTTGCTCAAACTGTGCCCCTCTTGGATGCGCTGCGCCAATGTGAGCGTGGCTTGGGCCAAATTGGGCGAGGCAGTGGCGGCCGATGCTGGCGAAAGCGCTTCTGCGAGAGGTATGCCAGCCTTGAGCAGCGCAGACAAGGTTTGGGACCATTTGACGGCCATGGCCGTGAGCAGTAAGGGTCCCAAGATGGGTGTAGCAAACACCATTTTTTCAAAATTGATTTGAAATCTCACCGATTTTTGATACCACCAGCGAAGCAAGGTGAGAACAACAAAGATGCCAGCAGAAAGAGCGCCAGCCCAATGTCCCAACCAGAAGCTCAGATCGATCAAAAGTTGTGTGGCCCATGGCAAAGAGGCTCCCATGCTTTTGAAAACATCCTCAAAGACCGGTACGACCCAAAGCAATATGACCACCAAAACCAGTGCCGCAATGGTGAGAATACTCGCCGGATAAATG
The DNA here is from genome assembly GCF_003063375.1 of Limnohabitans sp. MMS-10A-178. Lineage (GTDB taxonomy): Bacteria > Pseudomonadota > Gammaproteobacteria > Burkholderiales > Burkholderiaceae_C > Limnohabitans_A. The sequence continues at coordinate 735,653 of NZ_NERY01000001.1, forward strand.
AGCGCATTTTTGAGTTTGGCTTTCAGGGCGGCTTGGGCCTCTAGCGTATCGGCTAAGCGATCCAAAATGCTGTCGAGGATGCCTGCAGACTCGCCCGCAGACAACAAACTGCAGTAATGCTGATTGAAGATTTGAGGGTGTTTTTGAAAAGCACTGTGCAGCGATTGACCTGCATTGACCTCATCGCGAAGTGTTTGCAAGGTTGCGCCAAAGGCCTTCTGCGTGGCCCGTGTTCCCACAATGCTTTGGCTCAGCAGTTCAAAAGCCTGCGAGAGTGGAATACCGGCACTCATGAGCGCTGACCACTGCCGAGTGAAAACGCTCAGTGTTTTGGCTGGGACTGACTTGCTTGGGTAAACGTTCGCAGGTGGCTTTTCTCGCCTGGCCAAGGCCCGAGACATTGCAGCATCAAGGGACATCGGTGTGCGCCAGAACTTCGGCCAAAGATGTGATGCCCAGGGAAGCCTGCAATAGTCCAGCATGGCGCAACGAGCAGACGCCTTCCTTTTCAGCTTGGGTGGCCAACTCTTGTCGACTGGCATTTTGCAAAATCAAATGCTGAAGAGCAGAAGTGATGGGCATCAATTGGAACAGTCCTATACGCCCCCAATAGCCTTTGTAGCACTGAGAGCAGCCTTCAGCCGAATAAAAATGGTGCTGCGCAGTGGCTTGATGGCTCATGGATTGCAAGCCTAATTCTTTGAGCAAGTGGGCTGAAACCACCATGGGTTTGCGGCAGTGCACACACAAGCGGCGAACCAAGCGTTGCGCAGAAATTAGACTGATACTAGATGCCAAGTTGTAGGAGGCCATGCCCATGTTTCGCAGACGCACCAAAGCACTGGGCGCGTCTTGTGTGTGCAAAGTAGACAAGACCAAATGCCCCGTTTGGGAAGCTTTGATGGCGATGTCGGCCGTCTCATGGTCTCTGATTTCACCCACCATCAAGATGTCGGGGTCTTGCCTTAAAAATGCACGCAGTGACGTAGCGAAATTCAGGCCAATTCTTTCTTTCACATTGACCTGATTGATGCCAGGGAGTTGAATTTCAGAGGGGTCTTCTACAGTGGCAATATTGACTTCGGCTCGGTTGAGTAAATTCAGGCAGGCATACAAAGACTGAGATTTGCCTGAGCCTGTGGGGCCAGTGACCAAAATAAAGCCGTGCGGTTTTTGGATGGCATCGAGTAGTTTTTGCTTGTCCGATGGGTTGTACCCCAAATGATCCAAATTGAGTTTGGCCAAATCGCTTGATAAGACGCGCACCACAATTTTTTCGCCAAAGAGGGTTGGCAAAGTGCTCACCCGCAAATTAAGTCGCTGCGAATTTTCAAGTCCCAGATTCATGCGCCCGTCTTGCGGCAAGCGTTTTTCTGCAATGTCAAGGCGCGACAATACTTTGATACGGGATGCGATTTGGTCTTTGAACTCAAAAGGTGGCGCGGCGATTTCTTGCAGGACACCGTCTACTCGCAGTCGAACACGGTAAAAAGTTTCGAATGGCTCAAAATGAATGTCTGAGGCTCGCAAAAGCGCTGCAATTTCCCAAGTTTGCTGCAGGTAGTGAACCACAGTTGCATCTGTGTAGGGGGGCGGGTTGCCGGATTGGATTTCCATCTGAGCGCCGTTTCATGAGAACTGGGCATTCAATGATGCTTGCAATAGGGCCATCGCGACGGTTCAATTTAGAAATGCAAGAACATGTACGCTGTTGTCCTCTTCCTCAAATTGGATGAAAATCAGGCATGGTTCAAAAACTGAACTTTGAGGAACTCATGAAATTCGTATTTTTATTGGTCACCTTCCTAGCATTGAATGCACATGCAAGCGATCCCCCTAAAAAAGGGGATGACAAAAAATCCCAGGAACGATCGGCAGTACCAGAACGCATCACTCGGCCGAAATCAACGCCAGACTCTTTGCCTCAGCCAGTTGGGAAGAAGGAGGCAGGAGAGGTTTGTAGTAAGTTTGAATACAAAGAAAAGCCTGCCAAAATTGTTTGCTTGGACAAGGCAGTCGGGGAGAAGCCCAAAGCGGCCCCGAAATGAGACGAAAAAAAACCTACCGATTATTTCGGTAGGTTTTTTGGTTTTTGGAGTCTCAACAAAGAGACCCCCCACAATTTGCTTCCGCTTATTGGAACTTGATAGCACCCAAATTCACACCATTGGCGTAAGGGCCACCAACGGGGGTTGTTGACTGCATATTGGCTTGCAACAACTGAGCGTGAACTTCATTGACGCGCAGGGTTTTGAATGCGGTCATTGTGTTGGCAGAGCAACCAGTCACAGTCCAATTGGCATCGGTCAATGTGGAAGAGTAAGTTGGCACTGCACCATTGACTTGTGTTTTGCTAGTGCCAGTATTCACTTTTTCCGTCAATATCGTGATGGGAGTCTTGATGGTGGCAATGCAATCGGTGGTGGTCGATTTCAAGATGATGGTTGCTTTGCAAATGCCCACACATTCGGGGTTGGTTCCAAGTCCGACAGTCATCGATGTAGCGCCATCAATAGACCATGTTGTGGTGCCAGCACCTTTGACATAAACACCAACGCCAGCGCCAGCATTTGCTGGTGCACCAATGCCTTTGTAAACTGAATCGGTACCTACGCCAGACCACCAGTCGTTACCGCCTTGGTTCCAAGCGTAGCTTCCGGTCAAATTGTTACCAGGCAAAGCAGTACCTGCATTCGCAGGCGCATCACCGGCAACATATGAGTTTTGAGTTGCTGTTTGCTCTTGCACAACTGTTAATGCGGCGTATGGCAATGTGACAGTGACGCTGATAGCTGCTGAGGTCGCTTCCAAATAACTTGTATCAGCAGCTTTTTTGGCAGTGACTGAACAAGTACCAGCCGCAGTGGCAGACAAAGTGGAGCCTGAAACGGTGCAAGGACCAGACGCAACTGTGTAAGTCACAGCGCCTGAACCATTGCCACCCGTCGTGCTCAAAGTGGAGCTACCGGATGTGAGAAATGAGCTTGGTGTTGCAACAGCTACCAGTGTGGCCTGCGCAACAGGTGGTGGGGTACTGGAGCCACCGCAAGCGGCTACGAGTGCTGCCACAGAAATTGAAGCTGCTGAAAGTAGCCACCGGTTTGAAATGAAATTCATGAGAGTCTCCAAATAATGACAGGTACAGATACGCATAGAGTTGAAAGCGCTATCTGAAAGCGCTTTCAAGATCATAAATTTGCCGTGTTTAATTTGCAATCAAATTAGCCTAGGGATTTTCCCTAGTGATGTTGCCAGTGCAACGGAGGGTTGAGTGGCTCGATGGTGAGCATTGAAGTGTTTTGACTAATTTTTATAAACACGAACGTGCTCAATTTGAAATTCCACTGGGAAAATACTGTCATCAACTTTGCCGCCTAAATCTCCTCCGATGGCAATGTTCATCAACAAGTATTGAGGTCGGTCAAAAGGCCAAGCCTGTGTATCTCCATTTTTGGGATTGATGTAGTTGAAATAAATACGATCGTCGACGCCGATGCTGATTTTTTCAGGCGTCCAGGTCAATTGGTAGTTGTGAAACGTGGTGCAGGCATCTGGTACTGAAGCGCTGAATGAAGCCGGTGGTGTGCCGCCTTGCCAGTTGTATTTTTTGGTGTGCACTGTTGCAAAAACCTCAGTTGGTTTGCTACCTACAAACTCCATGATGTCTATTTCACCATCGTCTGGCCACACCATGCCTCTGGAGCCACCAACACCCAAGGTCCAAATAGCAGGCCATGTTCCTTGTCCGCACGGCATTTTGGCGCGAATTTCAAAAAAACCATAAGTCCAACTGGCCAAACCGCGGGTCACTAAACGTGCCGATGTATAGTTTTGACCGCCATAATCTGCAGCTGTTGTGAGCCTTTCCTTGCGGGCCGTGATGATCAATTTGCCGTTTTCAACACGAGAGTTTTCTAGCCGATTGGCTGCGTAATATTGCTTCTCATTGTTATACCAACCCGCTCTATTGCGGTCAGTGTCAAAAGCCCATTTTTTAGGATCTGGTAAGCCGTTTGTTTCAAACTCATCAGACCAAACAAGGGTCCAACCAGGCTTGCTAGAAGGGTTGAGTGGCGATGTCTGCGAGACATTCACTGCAATTGTCGAAGGCTCAGAATTCTGAGAAACAACTTGATTGCCGCCCCCACATGAAGTTAGAGAAATCATTGTCAATCCTGCCAGCAGGCACAAAAATTTAATTCTCACGCAGCAACATTCCTGGTTGTACGATCATCGATTTACCATCACTGAATTGAACTTTCAGGTCGGCTTTTCCTGAGTTGAATGCCAAATATGTTTTGCGCCCAGTAGCGTCTTTGAAGACTGAATAAAAGATGGTGTTGGCTGTAACACTGAAATCTGGTACACCCATGTCGTTAAGGCTGTAGAGCCAGTGCAATGCGTGGCTCCGCGTGTCACCTAGCTCAAATGAGCCCCAACGTTTCCAAGAATCAAGGCCTTGCTTTGGATCGGCAAGTGCTAAGTATTTGGCAAAAATGTCTTGCCAAATATCAGGCGGGTTTGCATATTTCCCTCTTGCAGCATACAAGGCAGTTTCAGGTCCAAGTGTGGCCACGCTTCGCTTGACATGGTTGGGCGCTCTCCCAAGGTACGTACTGGCCGTGGTGATGGGAAGCAAGTTAATGCCTTTGATTTGTCGTGGTTCATCTGTCCACCAAGTGTTGTGTGAGTATTTGCCACCGAAGACCATGCTGACCTCAGCATTTTTATAGGCCTTTGGAAAAACAATACCGTGGCTGTCAAACCAGTAATGGTGAATGGCTTCAATCTCTGTTGTGTAGAGGTACAAGCCCAAATTTCTGAGCTGCGTATTGCCAGTTAGCTCGCCCCACTGAATGAGCCCTGCCCAGGCATTGATGGCTTCTGAAGATGACTCTTGATTGTTGCCATGCTCACCCAGTCCAACGCCCGATGCCCATGAGTGACCTTCGTAAGGATCAAAGTTTCTCAAGAAAGGAAAGTCAGCTCTACCCCGTTCGCTGGTAGCGATATCTGCAATGAGTAAATTAACCATCCCACCCCATTGCGAAGGGCTAGCCCAAGCTGGATCGCGCAAGGCAATGTCGGCCATTGTTCGGATCCAATAGCCGTAGTGAAAATGATGGTCATTCATTTGTGAAATGCTGAAATATTCTTCTGGATAGGCAATGACAGCACCAAGAGACTTGTCCAAATGAAAATAAGTTTTGTTGTCTTTGCCCGAGAACCACTTCTCAATTCGGGTCTTCAAGGTTGCCAACAATTGATCGCGTGCTGCCAAGTCGCCTTGCTGCTCAACGACATCCATGAGCTTGGCTATTCGCTGCAATCCCTTACCTTGCCAATAAGGCCCAACGCCAATTTCAAGCATCATGCGCCTGGCGTTTCTCACGTCTGTTTTAGTGACCTCACTCAGTTCTTTAGCCTGCAGAGGATTTTTCACGCCTGGCCAAAAGGGCACAAATCCGTTGTAAGTGAATTGAGTTGCAAATGAATTGCTTGCCAGCAATTTAATGGGCCCCCTGATGGTGTCATACGCAGGTCCCAATTTGTCAGTGACAGTGGCGTTTTGATGCCAATGATGTGGGTAAAGTCCTAGAAGTGGGCTTCTCTGTAAGCCCTCCATCATTTTGCTGCTCACATCAAATTGGGTTTTGACTTGGCTTTTGGCAGAATCGAACTCCCAACTTACTTTGGTGTCAGAAACGAAAGCGTATGCATGCTCTTGGAGCAATTTGAATGCAGCAATTGAAGAGTCGGGTAACGCAGCCAAAGACAGATAGCCTTTTCCCTCGGGCATTGACAAGGCCCAAGAGCGATCATTCATGACCTCCCACTTTGCACCTGTAGGGGCAAAAAGTGCAAAAAATTGACCGTTCACTTCTAAGACCAAATGGTGTGCTTTGAGTGCCAATGGTTGCCCAGAAAGACTCTCTATTTTTTTACCTTCCGCGGGTAAGTCGATCCGAAGATTGCCACGACTGACTTGAAAGTAAACATAAGGACTGCCATGGGTAACGGTGGCTAAAAGTTGATCTTGCCCCTGAGATTGGCTGATATCAATTGACCAATCGCTGGTGCGAGCAAGTTTGGCCTTGCCAAGTGACAAGGTTGAACTTGAAATTCGAAGAGGATTTTTGTGAGCGTAATGTATTTCGACGTCTTGCCTCTCAGTTGGCACAACCTCTTGTCTTGGCAAAGATACTTCGATGCCAGCCTCCGTTGGCTTGACACTCAAAGGATGAGCAAAGATTGCCTCAGGTTTGTCATGAAAAATGAGAGTTGAATACCATTGGTTGGTAGGCGCTGCCTTGGTCAATAAATCTGGGGTTCTATGGGGTGCGGCAGGGGGGCGCGGATCTTGCCCTTTTGGATTAAGGACATAACTCGCAGCGCCAATACTGACATTTTGGGAGTGCGCCGAAAGGGGCAATAAAAAGCCAAACAAACCAAATGCAGTCAATGTGCTTAAGGCCAAGTAACGTGTGAGGGTCATGTTCCTACCTATTTTGTCAATCTATCTTGAAGCATCTGAATCATAATGAAAGCGCTTTCAAAAAGCCAGACAAGCCCTAGAAAAATGGCGTTTTTTTGAAATTTAAGGGTAAACGAGGGTGAATGATCATTGACGGTCAATCTCTCACAATTTAAGATTATGAAAGCGCTTTCAAATTAGTGAAACTATGACACATCCAATCTTGCCAAATATCGCACGCCAAAGTGCGCGGTTCCGATCCATCGCATTAGCCATTGTGCTTTTCTCGGGTGCTTCAAGTTATGCCATTGACTTTGGGCCAGAGGGAATGTTTAGCCTCACTGGATTTGCGAAATCAGAAGTTCGAAGAGGCAGTAACAATTGCAATGAATGCCAACTTTATCCACTCGAGAACAAACAAAGAATTTGGGCCGATGATTTGGTCGTAGGCAAGCCTTATGGCACAAGCAATTCAGATGTCACACTGTTTCAGCCATGGTTGGGCGTGAAATATGACCTAGGTCAGGGTTACAAATTCAATGGCTTGGTCAGCCAGAGATGGCGCGACGGAAAACATGACATTCCTGGCTTCTGGTATGAAAAAAATATAGCGATAAGTCATGACGACTATGGAAGTTTGAGAGTCGGTGCCATGACCACCCGAACATGGAGCATCGCGGACTATCCTTATGGCACCAACATTGGCGTGGCCAGTGTATGGGGATCAAGTGGCGCAGGATACGGCTTGCTGACAAAGGCGGTCAGATATACATCAAGAAAATTTGATGTTGCGCAAGGAGATTTGGTTGTTGAGGCCAGTTACGACCAAGGAAATCGTGATTTCAAAATTAACAAGCCAAAGTTTCTTGAACTTTATGCGCAGTATTACAAAGGCGATTTGGTCATTGACGCCATGTTCCAGGACACCCGAAATGGCAACCCTCAAGCTTGGAGTCAAGGACCCTTCACAAGCCTGACTCCAAATGTAGCCGACGATCCCAAGCTGGGCGGTTCTGGACAATCGATCGCCATGGTCATGGGCCGCTATCAACTTGATTCTCGAATTGAACTTTCTGGTGGCATTCGCATCAATCGCTGGAGTGGTGCATATGCAGTTATCACAGTTCCTGGTGCACAAGCTCAGTGGAATAACATGTTCAATGTCGATTGGAACGGCCAACTCAATGGCGTCCCCAATCCTGGTTATGCCGCAAGAACAGTAGACACCATGCTTGGCGCTCGGTACAGAATGGGGCAATGGACCGCACATACCGGCCTGACATATCTAGGCAAAGCCAATACTTCAAATCCCAGTGAGCGAGGACAAAGCAATGCTGCTCTGATCAATACATTGGGTCTGGGTTATGAAGTTCGTCAAGGCTTCCAAGTTTATGGCTTTGTTGGCATCGTTAACTATGCACGAATTGGCTTAGCTCCAATGTCAATGCCCTCTAACACTGCATTCACCGACGTCGATTCGCGAGTTACTCGCACAGGCAATTGGGCGGGTTTAGGCGCAGTTTACGTGTTCTAAATTGAAGGGACACAAGCATGAATAACTTTGAAAAATTGAACATGAAGAATTTGATCAAAAGCTACCTATCCTTATTGATGGCTGCGAGTATGGCTTTGGTATTGATTGGGTGTGGCGGGGGAGGAGTCGTCCCTTCCAATGGCGTACAAGTAAGAGCTTTAAGTGCAGATTTTGGCACTCGAAAAGCTGTTTCTTATTCTCCTTATCGCAGTACCAGCACCGACGGAAATAATTTTCAAAATGAAGTGGTAACCACCGCCAATGTCTTGCAAGATTTGCGTTTGTTACAAGATGGTGGTTTCACACTCATTCGCTTGTTCAACAGCAGTGATGCAATGGCCAAAGTGATATTGGAGACCATTAAAAATAACAATCTGGATATCAAAGTGATGCTTGGAGTCTGGATCCAATCCGGAAACCCTGGAGGGATCAACGAAGCAGAAATTGCCAGGGCGGTGAGCCTAGCCAACAACTACAAAAGTATCGTTTTGGCTTTGAGCGTGGGCAACGAAACGATGGTCAATTGGTCATTCAATCCAGTGTCTGTAGCCGACATGGTCAAATACATCAACGCTGTCCGTAGTCAAGTCACGCAACCAGTGACCACTGATGACAATTGGGCATTTTTTGCAAAGGCAAACAATAACCAAGAACCAAAAGCTATCTTGAATGCGGTTGATTTTGTGGCAATGCATACTTATCCACTGGCAGACTCAGTGCATGACGCTAACAAATGGAACTGGCAGCAAACTGATAAAGCAGCTAATTTGCGCGCAGAGGCAATGATGGATGCCGCTATTGCAGCCGCAAAAAGTGATTTCAATGCGGTAAGGTCTTACATGGACAACCTCGGCTTAACCAACACGCCCATTGTGATTGGAGAAACAGGCTGGAAGGCAGTAGCGTCTGGCGGTGAAAATTACCGAGCACACCCTGTTAATCAGAAAATGTATTTTGAACGTTTAACAGCTTGGAGCAACTCTAGCGCAGCTGCAAAACCAAAGAGCATTTTCTATTTTGAGGCGTTTGACGAGCCTTGGAAAAAAGCCGACGACAAATGGGGGCTGTTCAATGTCGAACGTAAGGCGCGTTATGTTGTGCAGTCACTCTATCCAAATAGCATTTGGGAATCCGGTGCTTACACATCTGCAGACGCCCTTTATTTTATTCCCACACAGAGTAACGGCACCATCACTGCCAATCGATACACTATTTTCTCGGACATGAATACCGCAGGTGAAGTCAGGCCTTCGGAGTCAATTTTGTGGGTTGGCTGGGACAACCCAGCAACTGCTTATGCGGGAAGCAGCTCTATCAGCTTTGCAACTGGCGATGGGCCCAATTCATTAGAAATCACACCCGCACCTACAAGCTGGGGCTGGGGCATGATTGCGGCCTTGCAAACTTCTGCAGATGACCTTTCACAATTTGCCACAACAGGTAAGTTGAATTTCAGCATCAAGACAACGTATCCAGGAAAAATTGAGTTTGGTTTTTTAACAGGTACCACAACCGCGGGCAGTGCTTACGATGTTTACCTCACAGTTGATCCCGCCAATAATCCATATGGTTATGTCAATGATGGAACTTGGCGCAACGTTTCCATACCTGTCAGCGCCATAACGCCTCGCGGCGCCATGGCCTATGGCATGACCGATGCCAGTAAGTCAAAACTAGATTTAAGCAAAGTGACTAACCCATTGGTCATTGCCGACAGGTATGAAAAAACAGGCAAGTCAAACAACTCGAATGACAGAACTAAGATCTACATTGACAATGTGTATTGGTCAAAATAAGAGTTAAGTGGATACAAGAAAGCCCTGAGATTGCAAATGCACTCTCAGGGCTTTTTCAATCAGCAGATCAGTTGACTCGATGACTTTTTGAGTCAAACCCCAGAATGTGGCTCTTGTTAAAAAACAAACCAATCGAATCATGACTTTTGAATTTTTTGTCAGAGTTCATTTTGACATTGATCAAGTTTGTTAAACCATTAACTTGGCAGTGATAAATGGAAGAGTCGCCTAAATGTTCAGCCAGCACCACGGTGGCTGGTAGACCTTGAGCAGCCTCAACAATGTCAATGTGTTCTGGTCGAAAAGCAATGCAATGTGGCTTTGTTGAAAAATTTTCTGAATGCAAATTCCACCAAGCCTTCAGCCATTCAGAGGCCATGTTGAAATTAGGTTTCTCAATCAAGTTTATGCGAGGCGAACCTAAAAAACTGGCCACAAATTGATTGCAAGGTTGCTCATACAGTGACAAAGGTGAACCCAACTGCTCTATGTTCCCATTGTTAAAAACTGCAATTCGATCGCCCATAGTCATAGCCTCAACTTGATCGTGCGTGACATAGATCATGGTGGTGCCTAATTCTTTGTGCAATCTTGAAAGCTCGATGCGCATGTTGACGCGCAACGCAGCATCAAGGTTGGACAGCGGTTCATCAAAGAGGAAGACTTTTGGTTTTCGAACAATGGCTCGACCAATTGCAACACGTTGACGCTCACCCCCCGATAGCTCTTTGGGAAATTTCTTGAGCATCTGATCAATGCGTAAAACCTCTGCAGCCTGACGGACTTGAAGTTGGCGTTCTTTTTCTTTGATGCCAGACATTTTGAGAGAAAAGCCCATGTTCTCTTCAACCGTCATGTGAGGGTAGAGTGCGTAGTTTTGAAATACCATTGCAACACCCCTGTCGGCTGGGTGTGTGTGCGTTACCTGAACACCGTCTATGGTGAGATCACCAGAACTAATTTCTTCGAGCCCAGCAATCATGCGCAATGTTGTTGACTTTCCACATCCAGATGGACCTACAAAGACCAAAAACTCGCCATCATGAACTTCCAAATCGATGCCGCGAATAACTTCATTTCGGCCATAAGATTTGTGCAGATTTTTAAGTACAACATGTCCCATGAACTTAATTTCCTAGAACGGTCACTGCGGGTTCGTTGAGCATATTTGTTTTTAACTCTGGTAATTGAGTCCCTTGCTTTAAAAACTCTCTGTACCAAAGTGCACTGTCCTTCAGAACCCGCTTTTGTGTCTCGTAATCGACGTGAACGATGCCAAATCTCTTTTCATAGCCACTGGCCCATTCAAAATTGTCCATCAAGCTCCACACCATGTAGGCCTCTACTGGTACGCCTTGCTCAATGGCATCTGACAGTGCTCTGATGTGCTGCTGCAAGTAATCAACGCGATTTTTATCGTGGACGCTGCCGTTGACTATTTTGTCTTTGAACGCTGCGCCATTTTCTGTGATGTAAATGGCAGGCAGTGGATAGTCGCGATGCATTCGAACCAGCAATTCTGTTAAGCCTTGTGGATAGACTTCCCATTGCATGTCTGTTACCGGTAAACCGCTTTTCTGCACGTCCCATGGATCAGCCGCGCTAACCACTGATCTGGAGTAATAGTTAACCCCTAAGAAGTCTAGTGGCTGTTGAATGTGAGCCATGTCGTTTGACTCAATTTGAGGGGCATCACTGCCCAAGAAATCCAAAACATCGGCTGGATATTCTCCCTTGAACAGTGGATCCATGTACCAGCGAAGCAGTCGGCCATCTTCCAGTTTTGTTTTTTGTTTATCTTCAGTTGATTCAGTTGCAGAATGCATTGGCGCTAAATTCAAAACAATCCCAAGCTTGGCGGTTTGACGCTCAGCGCGCAGTGCTTGCAAAGCCAAACCGTGACTCAACAACAGATGGTGCGAAACTTGTGTCGCTACGCCTCTGTGTTTAATCCCTGGCGCAAATATGCCTGTTTCATGGCCAAGATGTGCAATGACCCAAGGTTCGTTGTGTGTTGTAAACGATTGGACCCGATCACCCAAGCGACGAGCCACGGTTTGCGCATAGTCTACGAAGCGATGGACTGTTTCACGGTTAGCCCAACCACCCATTTGCTGCAGCGCATCCGGAAGATCCCAATGGTTGAATGTGACTGATGCCGCTATATTTTTTTCAAACAATGCATCGATAACGCGATCATAAAAATCTAAACCTTTTGAATTCCATGCCCCCTTGCCTGTTGGTTGAACGCGAGGCCAAGAAATGGACATTCGATACGCATTGACGCCCAAATCTGAAATGATTTGAATATCGTCTTGCCAATTGTTGTAGTGGTCACAAGCAACTAGACCATTGCTGGCATCTGCAATCGCGCCTGGTTGCTCGCAAAACCGATCCCAAATTGAAGGACCTTTGCCATCAGATCGACCGCCACCTTCAATTTGAAATGCAGCCGTGGCAACGCCCCAAATAAAATCTTTTGGAAACTTTTTTATGCGCATTGCGTTATTTAGATCGGACATTTGCTTGGAATTTCAATGGTGTAAAAAAATGGTGTTACTTAACAGCGCCTGACGTTAAGCCTTCTATCAATCGCTTGGATGAGAAAGCAAACAAAATGAGCAGGGGAACGGTTGCGATTGCAGAGCCAGCCATCAATGCCCCCCACTCTGTATCTACCGGGCTTTGCATGCTTCTCAGCGCCAATGGCAATGTGTACATTTCAGGGGAACGCATGACCACCAATGGCCCAATAAAGTTATTCCACGAAGCAATGAATGTAATCAGGCCGAGCGTGCCCAATGCAGGCTGCAATAAAGGCAGAACGATCCGTGCATAGATCCCTAGCTCTGAGCAACCGTCCATTCTGGCGGCCTCAATCAGTTCTCTAGGAATGGATGTCAAAACAAATTGGCGCATTAAAAAAATTCCAAATGCACTGGCGGCACCAGGGATGAAAAGAGCATGGGGCTGATCAATCCAACCCAGCACATCCATGATCATGAAGGTAGGAATCATGCCCAAAAAAGAGGGTATCAGCATGGTCCCCATGACCAGGAGAAACAGGGGTTTTTTAAACTTGAACTCAAACATGGCGAATGCATAACCCCCCATGGAGCAAAAGATCAACGTCAATGCAGTAGACGCCAATGCAATGTAGAGACTCCAGCCAAGACTGTTCCAAAAATGAATTTTTTCAGTCAATATTTTCAGATTTTCAAAAAATGCAGTACCAGGCCATAGGGGTGGGGGCAGTGTGAAAATTTCGGATTTAGTGTGTGTGGCAAATACAAACATGAAATAGAACGGCGCAAGCATGATCAGGCTACCCAAACCCACCATGACATATGCCGTCACTACGCTGACTGAATGACTACCTTGCAATCGACGGCTTTCAGTCATCATGTTTCTCCCCTCTTAGGTTTGAATGCCAAGTTGGTCAACCAAGTGAGGACAGCCACAAAAACAAAAAGAATCCAGGATAAAGCGCTGGCTGTTCCGAAATCATTGAAATCAAAAGCAGTCCGATACATGTACATGGCAGTGGTCATGCCAGATTGATCACTGCCGCCACGGCCGCCAGTCAAAATGAAGGGCTCTTCAAACAATTGCAAACCACCAATCAGAGTCAAAGTCACACCAAAATAAATCATTGGTTTGAGACTTGGCAGGGTGATGTACCAAAACTGATTCCAACGACTGGCACCATCCATGGTTGCTGCTTCATACATGTCCTTCGGAATTGTTTGAAGTGCAGCCAAGTACAAGACTGTGTTGAATCCGACATATCGCCAAAACACCACAAATGAAATTGCAGGCTTGATGAATTCAGATTCACCTAACCAATCAATGGGTTGTTGCGGAAAAAAACTACCAATCAAAGGCAGTTGGGCCGCACCAGCAATCACCTGATTGATCAGTCCGTAGTCAGTTGAGAACAAGGTGCTGAACATCATGGCGATGGCCACAGTGGAAGTGATGTACGGTAAAAAATAGGCCCCGACAGTGGCATTGCGTGTGCGCTTGAACTGAGCATGAATGACGCAAGCTAGCGGAATTGCAATGAGATGTTGAGGAATTCCAGACACTGCAGCAAGCCAAAAAGTGTTCTTGATTGATTTCCAAAACCATTCATCTTCTAGTGTGAAAATAAAATTATCAAGGCCTACGTAAGACATGTTGGCCAAGCCAGATGTAGGCTCCCAACTTTGAAATGCCAGAAACAAAGAGAACAGAAGCGGAAACAGTCCAAAGATAAAAAATAAAAGAACAAAAGGTGCCAGTAAAACGTACGGCACAAGTTTGGGGTGGAGTCGCCAGCGAGGACGGCGCTGAAGTTTGGGGGATATTGGGGTCATGGAGTTAACGCCGTGCACGACGCTCCAGCAAACGGTCTGCATCTTTCAATGCCAAGCGTATATCCTTACCTTGATTGAGCACTTTATCGAGCTCTGTGTTGATCACTTCATCGGCAAAAGTATCCAGTCGATGAACTTTAGGCGCTTGAATATGGCGCGTGGCTTCGCGCCATAAAATTCGAGCCTTTTGCTGTCCAAGAAAAGCGATAGGTTCATTGAAAAAAGCATCGTTGTGAACACTGATCAGTGCAGGAAAAGCGTCTTGTGATTTGAAGGCTTCCAACTGACGATCAGGATTGAGAGTCATCAATTGAATCAGATCCCAGGCAAGCTCTTTTTGTGTTGCAGCTTTCGGAATGGCATAGAAGCTTCCGCCCCACGCTGCCCAGGTATTTTCAGGTAACTGTGATGCACGCCAGAGTCCCTTTGTTTCAGGTGCAAGCCAGTTGTTGAGATGTCCTGCAATCCATGCGCCAGACATTTGAGTGGCAACATGACCTCGTCGAAAACCTTCTGCCCATTCGTTAGACCATGCGCTGATTTTGCCGTCCAATTTGTTGTCTCGAATTCGTTTGGCCAACTCAAAAGCCTTTACAAATCGTTCGGTGGTAACAAGAGAATGACCTGCCGCATCAAAATACAAACCTTCGCCTGACTTAACGCCGCCACGAATAATCAAATCTTTCACATCTCGAGCATGGGCTACGAGGTAGGCGCCAGTTGATTTTTTGATGACAACCCCGGCTTTGATGTAACTGTCCCAACTGTTTGTTAGGTCGGCTTCTTGCAGTCCTGATTTCAGCAATAAGTCCTGCCTGTAAAGCAAGGTACCTGGACCTATGTCTGTTGGTATGGCAACCAAGCGACCCGTTGAAGATTTGGCTTGGTCAATTGAAAATGCAACAAACAAATGCTTCGATTCGTTCAAGTTGTAAGGCGGGGCACCAAGGTCTTCAAGTCCACCCCCAGTAGCAAAGCGGGCAACGTAGCTTGACTCTAGAACCATCACATCCGGCGGTTTGGATGAGGTAGACAAAGCGGTGGTCATTGCAGTGTGGTGATCGGCGTACGCTCGACTGATCACTTTGACTTGAACGCCTGGGTGTTTTTTCTCCCATGCGGGCAATGCTGCTTTGATAATACTGTCAACCGCAGGATAGGCGGCCACAGTTAACACTTTCTGAGCATGTGCACAGAGTGTCAGATGGCTTAGCAAAACCGCTATGACAACAGATCGTATATTTGCAAACATTGTGGAAAGACGAAACTCAGGCGCAAATTGACCAATGCGATGCACTGAAAGCAACTCATGAAAGCGCTTTCAAGAATTATAGTGACCGCCGTCAAATTGGGTCAAAGGGTTATCCCTAGCCCTTATGGCTGAGCTCAATCAAGGCTTGGCTGTCGATTCCCGAACGATCAACTTGGGTGCAGGCATGACAGCTGTTGGCTTGGTGTCTGCCAACATTTGCAAAATGGCAGAAGCGGTTAAGCGGCCTAGTTCGTAAGCAGGTTGATGGATTGTGCTCAAAGGCGGCGCAACGTAGATGGAATGGTAAAGATCATCAAAGCCAATGAGGGACACATCTTCGGGAATTTTGAGACCCTTGCGATGCAAGCTCAGAGCTGCACCGTATGCCATTTGGTCATTGGCAGCAAAGAGTGCTGTAAATTTGCGTCGGTTTGAAAGAAGTTGATCCGTGGCATTGAGGCCCCCATCGACTTGGTAGTCGCCTGACACCACCAACTGCGGGTCAAATGGAATGCTCGCATTTTTGAGCGCTGTGGTGTAACCCCGAAATCGCTCATTGGCATCAGGATGTGCGGCATCCCCCGAAATAAAAGCAATTTTGCGATGGCCTAAAGAAATCAAATGCTCAGTGGCTAAAACGCCGCCTGCAAAGTTGTCGAAGTTAAGGGCAAAGAGACCGCCACCTTTGATATTGCGCCCCGTGACGACGATTGGTAAATGTTTGGCAGCGTTTTTAAGTGCTTGGTCACTCAAGCGGCCGTTTAAAACGATCAACCCATCAACACGGCGCGATCTGAGGACATCAATGCAACGGCCTTCAGTCACGGGGTTCCAATGGGCGCTCACAAACAAGGGACTGTAGCCAGCACTGTCGAGTTCATCTTCAATACCGCGCAGAGCAGGGCCATAAAAGGGACTGTCTATGGCTTGCGTAACAACGCCAATGCTCAAAGTGCGTCCACCAGCAAGGCCTCTTGCTACAGGGTTGGGAACAAAACCTAACTCTGCAATAGCTTCATCAATGGCTTTTCTCTTTTCATCGCTGACAACGGCAGTACCGTTGAGGATACGAGAAACAGTGCTTGGTGAGACGCCAGCCAGCTTGGCAACACGCTCAAGTGTGACGGGGCCGGACTTGACATTTTCGGCGCGCTTGTTTTTCATAATTTAAGTAAGTTTCAAAATAGAACTTATCATGAAAACGCTTTCACAGCAATCTTGTGAGGAGGCTAAGTCACTTGAAGTTATTGTCATCCTGATGATCAAGTCATGACTTCATTGATGCATAAATCACCATTAATTGGCCAAACCCACAAATACGTTTTGCACATCGTCATTGCCGTCAATGCCGGCAAGGAAATTTTCCACTTCTTCCAGTTGCTCTACAGACAGATTGGCAGGATCGACTGGGTTTTTAGGTTTGTATCCTAATTTGTTAGATAAGACCGTAAATCCATGGTCTGGCAGGGCTTTGCTAACCAGATCTAAATCTGTCGGGTCCGTGATGAACACAGTCACGCCGTCTTCATCGGCCACTTCGAAGTCTTGTGCGCCTGCTTCAATGGCAGCCAGTTCTGCATCTGCATTGGTTTGAGCAGCTTCTGCTTCAATCAATCCGACGTGATCAAAATCCCAAGAGACCGAGCCAGAAGTGCCCAGCTGACCTTTTCGAAACAAAACACGAACTTCAGATGCTGTGCGGTTGAGGTTGTCGGTCAGTGCTTCGACCATCACAGGAACTTGATGCGGAGCAAACCCTTCATAAATGACACGCTCAAAATTGACGGGGTCACCCAAAAGGCCAGCTCCTTTTTTGATGGCACGTTCAAGCGTGTCTTTGGGCATAGACACTTTTCGGGCTTGCTCGACCACCAGTCGGAGCCGAGAGTTGGCAGCAGGGTCGGCCCCACTTTTGGCAGCCATCATGATGTCTTTGGCCAGACGTCCAAAGAGTTTGCCTCTAGCGTCTGCGGCTTGCGCCTTGCCTTTTGCTTTCCACTGCGCGCCCATGGGGAGTACTTTCTCTGTGAGGGTGTAAGCTTGTCATTTTAAGACATGCTAAGACATTCCTTAGGCGCCTCAAGTTCACACTCTGACGACTCACACAGTGATATCGACGTTGCCGCCCTTGGCCTGGCCAGTTGGTTTGACCTCCTGTCTGGTCACTTCTCGCTGAGCCTCTGTTCTTGGTGGTGGCGCTTCTTTTTTCTGCTCTGTTTGCACGGGGCGCTCTTGTTGCACCCGAGGGGTGTCGGGGCGATTGTTGGCGGGACGAATTTCTGACATGATGAAACTTCCTTGAAATTGATGTGGGAATTTAGGGCGCTTCGACAAATGACATTGTCAAGCAAATTAAGATTCAACAGGCATCATTTGTCTGAAAGCACCTTGTGAAAATCGCCATCCAACTTTTATGAAATTGCTCAAAAAATGCTTGGTCGTTGGCGTTTCGGCATGTATTTATTACCTGTCTTTGCTCATCAATGAGTGGGTCTGGGGCGAACCCGGTTTTTCCTTTGATGTGCACTGGGTGTTTTTCCCAAGCGGCATCAGGTTTGTTCTGGTTCTCCTGGCATTGGAGTCTGGGGCTTTGGGCATCGCATTGGGCGGTATTCTTTGGATCTATCAAGACCACCCTGAATTGGGTCTTCATTTTGCTTTGATGACTGGGTTTATTGCAGGGCTCTCGCCGTTGCTGGCTCGCCAACTCAGCGTGATGTTTCTGGGTTTAGACCGTGAATTTAAAGTGGTCTCCCCCATGACCTTGTTGAAGATTTCACTGCTTTTCGCTACGCTGAGTGCGTTTTTGCATCAACTTTGGTTCTACACCTTGGGACTCACGGAAAGCTGGCTCTTAAGTTTCAGTGTCATGGCATTGAGCAATTGGGCAGGAACCTTGTTGGTCTTAATGACCTTCAAGTTCATGGATCTTTCAGGGATCGACGATATAGGCAAAAAATTACTCGAGACCATTGCCATTAAAAGTGCACAAGGACAGCCTTTGGTCGTGACGCAAACCATGGAGTTGAGTGACATTGCCAGCCCCGCCACCATCCACAGGCGCATTGAGATTTTGAAAAAAGCGGGACTGATTAAGGTCATGCAGACTGAGCAAAATCAAAAGGTCAAATTTTTGGTGCCCACCCAAGCGAGCATCGACTATTTTGAGAAGCTGGGCAAACTCATGACCTCAGCTCTTCGCGCCTAACTCCCTCAGGCATGCCGCAAGCTCTTCCCACCTTCGAGGATGTTCTGGCTGCAGCAGCAAGGCTTGAAGGCGTCGCACTCAAGACGCCCGTTCTTCGGTCTCGTACTTTGGATGATCGACTGCAAGCACAGGTTTTTGTGAAGTGTGAAAACTTCCAGCGCATGGGGGCTTTTAAGTTCAGAGGCGGTTTCAATGCCTTGGCCAAATTAAGCGATTCGGAAAGACGAGCTGGTGTGGTTGCGTATTCATCGGGCAATCATGCGCAAGCAGTGGCTTTGTCGGCAAAAATCCTCCAAATCCCTGCCACCATTTTCATGCCACATGACGCTGCTCCTGCAAAGTTGGCAGCCACCCAAGGCTATGGTGCCAAGGTCATTGCTTATGACCGCTATAAAGAAGATGCCAATCTCCTTGCAACAGAGCTTTCCCTTTCTAAAGGGCTGACCTTCATCCCTCCCTTTGATCATCCCGATGTTTTGTCAGGCCAAGGCACTGCTGCGCTTGAATTGTTCAATGAAGTCGGTGCATTGGATGCGCTGTTTGTGTGCTTAGGCGGCGGCGGGCTATTGAGTGGAAGCGCACTGGCCGCGCAGGCGCTATCGCCTGGTTGCCAAATTGTGGGAGTAGAGCCAGCTGCGGGTAATGATGTACAGCAATCTTTGAGAAAAGGAGAGCGCGTCAAAATTGCAACGCCAGTGACCATTGCTGATGGCGCCCAAACGCCCATGGTGGGTGCCATCACGTTTGAGATCATCAAAGCCTTGGTGCATGACATTCACACCGTGACGGATGAACAACTTGTCCAAACCATGCGTTTTTATGCCGAACGCATGAAGATGATTGTGGAGCCAACAGGATGTCTGTCCTTGGCAGCGGCCTTTCAAGCAAGTGCTTCAATCAAAGGTCAAAAAGTGGGCGTGATCATCAGCGGTGGCAATATTGACATGGCCAGATTCTCGCAATTGATGTCGGCCTATCCTTCAGGCGATTAAGTTCGCCGCTCTAGCAGTTGGGACGCCAGCGCAACCAAAGCGTCTTTGTAGGGGCCATCTGGCAGGTATTGAGCCGCATCAACGGCGCGCTGCGCCTCAGACATGGCCGCCTTGCGGCTGGCTTCAAGGGCTCCCGTTTCGCGCACGATGGCAATGACGCTGCTCAGCTGGTCAACAGAACCTGTTTCGATGGCTTGTTGAATGAGCGCTCGTTGTTCTGCCGTCCCTTTTTGCATGGCCAAAATAAGTGGCAAGGTAGCTTTGCCTTCCCGCAAATCGTCACCGAGGTTTTTGCCCATTTCGGCGGCATTGCCCTCGTAATCCAAAACATCGTCAATGACTTGAAAAGCAGTTCCCAGGGCCTGACCATAGTTTGCGCAAGCTTCTTCCAGCTCAGGCGAAGCCTTCGCCAAGATGGCTGCCAAACGCGTGCTGGCCTCAAACAATTTGGCGGTTTTAGACCGAATGACGTGCAAATAGGCGGCTTCGTCTAAAGAGGCATCGTGCATGTTCATTAACTGTAGAACTTCACCCTCAGCAATGATATTGGTGGCATCGGCCAAAACTTGCATGATGCGCATGCTGCCAGCATCCACCATCATTTGGAAAGCTCGGGAGTAGAGGAAGTCACCCACCAAGACACTGGCTGGATTGCCAAAATTCTCATTGGCTGTTGGCCGACCTCGTCTTAAAGTCGACTCGTCCACCACGTCATCGTGCAACAAAGTTGCCGTGTGGATGAATTCGACAACGGCTGCCAAACTGTATTTGTGCGCTTCTTGGTAGCCCAGTGCGCCACTGGTCAGAAGCAAAATGACGGGTCGAAGGCGTTTGCCACCCGCAGAAATAATGTATTGGGCCACTTGCCCCACCAGCGGCACGCCAGAACTCAGACGTTTGGCAATGACTTCGTCAACCCGAGCCATGTCATTTGCCACCAAGGCCAAAGCGGAGGCTGGAGAGGCTAGATGAGGTGCGGCGGAGGTGGGCAAAATGTCTTTGGTCAACAAAATTCGTGGGCAGAACCCCCAAAAAACCTGCGTTGAAGGGTGAATTTCTGTGCGTGAGCCTGATTATAGAGAGCCAAAACGCAACTGGTATGACTCAAATATTAGAAAAAGGGGGCTTGGCAAGCCCCAAAAGACCGTGCTAAAATCCGCGGTTCCTTAGGGTTCGTCCTAGGGTTCATCCATTTCAGATATCAAAAAATATCAAAAAGGTCATTATGTACGCGGTCATAAAAACCGGCGGCAAACAGTATCGTGTTGCTGCTGGCGAAAAAATTAAAGTAGAACAGATTGCTGCGGACGTGGGCCAGGAAATCGTGATCGACCAAGTTCTGGCAGTCGGAAACGGCGCAGATCTGAAGGTTGGCACGCCCCTGGTGTCCGGCGCAACAGTTACTGTCACAGTGTTGGCACATGGCAAGCACGACAAAGTGCACATCTTCAAGATGCGCCGTCGCAAACACTATCAGAAACGTCAAGGTCACCGTCAGCAGTACACAGAACTGCAAATCGGTGCAATTGCAGGCTAAGGAGCTAGGTCATGGCACAGAAAAAAGGCGGCGGCTCTACGCGAAACGGGCGCGATTCCAAGCCCAAAATGCTCGGTGTGAAGGCTTTCGGTGGTGAACTCATCAGCGCTGGCTCCATCATTGTTCGTCAACGTGGCACCAAGTTCCATGCTGGCACCAATGTCGGCATCGGCAAAGACCACACATTGTTCGCTTTGGTTGACGGCCACGTGTCGTTCGGTATCAAGGGTGCTCTGAACAAGCAAATGGTGAATGTGACTGCTGCTTAAACAGCGTCAGCCATTGCGCAAAGAGCCCCGCCGAGTCGGGGCTTTTTTGTTCCAGTGCTCAAATTTAGAATAGTCAAGCTGGCATAGAAACCGGATCCATCATGAAATTTGTTGACGAAGCCTACATTGACATCGCCGCGGGCGATGGCGGGAACGGCTGCGTTTCGTTCCGGCACGAAAAGTACAAAGAGTTTGGTGGCCCCAATGGCGGCGATGGCGGCCGTGGTGGCCACGTGTTTGCAGTAGCCGACCCCAACCTCAATACCTTGGTCGATTTCCGCTTTTCACGCAGGCACGAAGCCAAGCGTGGCCAGCATGGCATGGGCTCCGACATGTTTGGCGCCATGGGCGACGATGTCACACTCAAAATGCCAGTGGGCACCATCATCACCGACGCCGAAACGGGCGATGTTTTGTATGAGTTGCTCAAGCCGGGCGAGGTCATCATGATTGCCAAGGGCGGTGATGGTGGCTTTGGCAACATGCGCTTCAAGAGCGCCATCAACCGTGCGCCACGCCAAAAAACACCTGGCTGGCCCGGCGAGAAAAAAGAACTCAAGCTGGAGTTGAAAGTTTTGGCCGATGTCGGCTTGCTGGGCATGCCCAATGCGGGCAAGTCCACGCTCATTGCCGCTATATCCAATGCGCGTCCCAAAATTGCTGACTACCCCTTCACCACTTTGCATCCCAATTTGGGTGTGGTGCGCGTAGGCCCCGAGCAAAGCTTTGTGGTGGCCGATGTGCCAGGGCTCATTGAAGGCGCCTCTGACGGTGCTGGTTTGGGCCATTTGTTCTTGCGCCATTTACAGCGCACCCGTTTGCTCTTGCACATCATTGACTTTGCACCCTTCGATGAAGCGGTCGATCCTGTAGCGCAAGCCAAGGCCATTGTGGGCGAACTCAAAAAATACGACAAAGCTTTGTATGACAAGCCACGCTGGTTGGTCCTCAACAAGCTTGACATGGTGCCTGCCGAAGAGCGGGAAGCCCGTGTCAAAGATTTCATCAAGCGCTTTAAATACAAAGGCCCTGTGTTTGAAATTTCCGCCCTCACGCGGGAAGGTTGCGAGCCTTTGATCAAGACCATTTTTCAACATATCAAAGCTCAGCAAGTACAAGAGCAAGAGCCGGTCTACATTGACCCTCGCTTTGTCGAAGAACCGCCGCCATGAGCCAAGCCTTCTCGTCCACTGTTCTGCGCGATGCGCGCCGCATCGTGGTCAAGGTTGGCTCCAGCTTGGTCACCAATGAAGGTCGCGGTCTAGACGAAGCCGCCATTGGTGAATGGTGCCGCCAAATGGCGCTGCTGGCCAAAGAAGGTCGCGAGGTCATCATGGTCTCCAGTGGCGCCATTGCGGAAGGTATGAAGCGTTTGGGTTGGGCCACACGGCCTCAAGAAATTCATGCCTTGCAAGCTGCGGCTGCAGTGGGGCAAATGGGTCTGGCCCAAATGTACGAAACCAAGTTGCGCGAAAACGGTTTGGGCAGTGCGCAGGTGCTGCTCACGCACGCCGACTTGGCCGACCGCGAACGCTATTTGAATGCTCGTTCTACCTTGCTCACTTTGTTGCAGCACAAGGTATTGCCCGTGATCAACGAAAACGACACGGTGGTGAATGACGAAATCAAGTTTGGCGACAACGACACCTTGGGCGCCTTGGTGGCCAATTTGGTTGAAGCCGACGCCCTGGTTATCCTCACCGATCAAAAAGGTTTGTACACCGCCGACCCACGCAAAAATCCGGAAGCTCAATTCGTGCACGAAGCGCGCGCAGGCGATCTCAGTTTAGAAGCCATGGCGGGCGGAGTGGGCTCGAGCATTGGCAGTGGTGGCATGATTACCAAGATATTGGCTGCCAAACGTGCTGCGGGCTCCGGCGCTTCTACCGTCATTGCCTGGGGCCGCGAACCCGATGCCCTCATTCGTTTGTGCAAAGGCGAAGCCATTGGCACCTTGCTTGTGGCGCAAACTCAGAAGCAGCAAGCCCGCAAGCAGTGGATGGCCGATCATTTGCAATTGCGGGGGGCGGTTACCGTCGATCCAGGCGCCGCTGCCAAAGTGCAAGCTGAAGGCAAGAGTTTGTTAGCCATTGGCATGACCCAAGTCGAGGGTGATTTTTCTCGCGGCGATGTGATTGCCATTCGAGATGTGAACGGCTTAGAAATTGCCCGTGGCTTGGCCAATTACGCCAGCGCCGAAGCCCGCCTAATTTGCCGCAAACCTTCTACCGAGTTTGAAGCTTTGCTGGGCTACATCGCTGAGTCTGAGTTCGTGCACCGCGACAACCTGATATTGACGCGTTAATCTTTCAAATCGTTTTGCGGATCGGGATCAAAACTGCCGCCTGGAGGCAGCTCCATGTGGATTTGGGTTTGCATCAAGCCAAATTGAACAGTCATGGAAACTTCGCCGCCTGTCTGACTGGGGGGTGCCGTGTTGGGGCTTTCGTTTCGAGGCCTTGACGGACCGCGATAAGACCTACCACGGTTGTCATAGCGTGGCAGGAATCTAGACAGTTCTGTGAGCGCCATTTCATAAACGCCCCGTTTGAACTCCACCACCACATCGAGTGGCACCCAGAAATCGTTCCAACGCCAAGCGTCAAACTCCGGGTGACTGGTGGCGCGCAAATTGATGTTCCAGTCAGGCTCAACCAGCTGGAGTAAATACCAGATTTGTTTTTGGCCCTTGTAATGGCCCCTAGCATCGCGCCGGATGAAACGATCAGGCACTTCGTAGCGCAACCAATCTCGGGTACGGGCCACGATGCGCACATGCTCCGGCAGGAGCCCCACTTCCTCGTGCAGTTCGCGGAACATGGCTTGTTCGGGGCTTTCACCCCGGTCAATGCCACCTTGCGGAAACTGCCAACTGTGGGTTCGGATGCGCTTGCCCCAAAACACCTGATTTTTCTGGTTGAGCAGAATGATGCCGACGTTAGGCCGAAAGCCTTCGCGGTCAAGCATAATCAAACCCCAAATTTTTAAACTGTGTCCATTATGCACGGACAGATCTGTGCAACATTAGGACTCACCCTGAGAACGCTTGGAATTGCCCATGAAAGCCAGTCAATTTTTAATTTCCACCCTCAAAGAAGCGCCCGCAGACGCCGAGGTGGTGAGCCATCAACTCATGATGCGCGCCGGCATGATCAAACGCTTGGGCGCAGGCATTTACAACTACATGCCCATGGGCCTGCGCGTCATTCGCAAGGTGGAAGCCATCGTGCGCGAAGAAATGGACCGCGCTGGCGCCATTGAGATGACCATGCCTGTGGTGCAGCCCGCTGAGCTTTGGCAAGAAACAGGTCGCTTTGAAAAGATGGGCCCTGAGCTCCTGCGCATCAAGGACCGCCATGGCCGTGACTTTGTGGTGCAGCCCACCAGCGAAGAAGTGATCACCGATGTGGCCCGCCAAGAATTGCGCAGCTACAAACAATTGCCCAAGAATTTCTACCAAATTCAAACCAAGTTCCGTGACGAGCGCCGTCCACGTTTTGGCTTGATGCGCGGCCGCGAGTTCATCATGAAAGACGCGTACAGCTTTGACCGCGACCAAGTGTCCGCCAAGCAAAGCTACAAGATCATGGCCGATGCCTATCGCAAAATCTTTGATCGCTTTGGTTTGAGCTACCGCGTAGTGGCCGCCGACAGCGGCGCCATTGGCGGCGATTTGAGCGAAGAATTCCAAGTGATCGCGGCCACCGGTGAAGACGCCATCGTGTACTGCCCCAACAGCGATTACGCAGCCAACATGGAAAAGGCCGAGGCCTTGGCGCCTACCCAAGCACGTCCCGCTGCTTCTCAAGCGCAAACCCTCACGCCCACTCCTGGCAAGAGCACTTGCGAAGATGTGGCGGCCTTGTTGAACGTGCCTTTGTCGACCACCGTCAAGTCCTTGGTCTTGGCCACTGACGACACCGACGAGCAAGGCAACATCAAGGCTTCCAAAGTGTGGCTGTTGTTGTTGCGCGGCGATCACGACATGAATGAAGTCAAAGTGGGCAAGTTGCCTGGCCTCAATGCCGGTTTCCGCTTTGCCACGCTGTCTGAAATTGAAGACCACTTTGGCTGCAAGCCAGGCTACTTGGGACCCTTGAATTTGAAGAAGCCCTTGAACGTGGTGGCCGATCGTGAAGTGGCCGTCATGGCCGATTGGATTTGCGGCGCAAATCAACCCGACCACCACATCACTGGTGTGAACTGGGGTCGTGATTTGCCTGAGCCCATGATGGTGGCCGACTTGCGCAATGTGGTAGCTGGTGATGCGTCACCCGATGGCAAAGGTCCCTTGGCCATTGAGCGCGGCATTGAAGTGGGTCAAGTGTTCTATTTAGGCACCAAGTACAGCCAAGCCATGAACGCCACATTCTTGGACGAAAACGGCAAACCTCAATTCTTGGAAATGGGTTGCTACGGCATTGGTGTGACACGCTTGCCCGCAGCTGCCATTGAGCAAAACCACGATGCCAAAGGCATCATCTGGCCTGATGCCATTGCGCCATTCACAGTGGTCATTTGCCCCATTGGCGCCGATCGCAGCCCCGATGTCAAAGCCGTATCAGAAAAGCTCTATGCCGACCTGATGGCTGCGGGTGTCGATGTGTTGCTGGACGATCGTGGCGAGCGTCCGGGAGCCATGTTTGCAGACTGGGAGCTGATTGGCGTGCCGCACCGCGTCACTTTGGGCGACCGGGGTCTGAAAGAAGGCAAGGTGGAATACCAACACCGCCGCGATGAAGCCGCCACGGCTGTTGCACCTGCCGACATAGCAGCCTTTGTTTTGGCCAAACTCGGCAAGTGAGTTTGCTTAGCTTGCTTAGTTTGCTCAGAGCCCATTGAAAGCAGGGCGTATGAATTTGCACAGACGCAAGTTTTTGCGCCAATGGGGCTTGAAAATGCTGGTTCTGCCCTGCATGCCATTGGCTTGGGCGGGCAATCAAGCTGAAGAGGCGCTGTCTGATTCAGTGCGCACGGCACTAAGCCAGGCCGTGGCGCAAAGTGGCCCTCCCGTGCCGGTTCTCCATACCGAACTAGAAAAAAATCAATTCAATGACTGGCTGGCCAAAGCTTCACTTCGCTTGAGTCAGTGGATGAAACACCCTGACGATCGACAAGAGTTTCTCCACACCCTTTGGTATGAAGCGCGTCGTGCAGGCTTGTCTTTGTCTTTGGTGTTGGGCCTGATTGAAGTTGAAAGCGCCTTTAGAAAATACGCCATCTCTAGCGCAGGCGCACGAGGCTTCATGCAGGTGATGCCATTTTGGACGCGCAGCATTGGCGATGGCAACGAAAGCACTTTGTTTCACACCCAAACGCAACTGCGCTTTGGTTGTGTCATCTTGAAGTACATGCTGGAGCGTGAAAAAGGCAATCTATTTTTGGCCCTAGGTCGTTACAACGGCAGTCGAGGACAGGCTGCTTACCCCAACGCTGTTTTGGCAGCACAAAAAAAATGGTTTCAGTCGGTGGACTGAAACCATTTTCTTTCAAGCTCCAAAGTAGAAGCTTGAGCTCTCAATCTGAGTGAGATTATTCTTTGGGTGTGGTGCCCAGCACTTGAACCAGTTCACCCGATTCGTACATTTCCATCATGATGTCAGAGCCGCCGACAAATTCACCCTTCACATACAACTGAGGAATGGTGGGCCAGTTGCTGTATTCCTTGATGCCTTGGCGAATTTCAGCGTCGTCTAGGACATTGACGGTTTTCACAGCCTTGGGGTCGACCCCGCAAGCCTTCAAAATTTGAATGGCGCGACCAGAAAAGCCGCACATGGGGAAGCTTGCGCTGCCTTTCATGAAAAGCAGTACTTCGTTTTGTTTGACCAAATCATCAATGCGGGCTTGGGTGTCGCTCATGGAAATTCCTCGTTAACTATCGATGGGGTGATTATTTCATGTTGCAAGGGCTTGTGTTGTTTAGGGTCTATTTTTGACCGCCCGAGCACCTTTCGATGCCGGCCAAGTCCAACTTAGACTGCACATGGCCGTAGCCTGCTGCCTGCAGAAGTGCCCTGACTTGAGCCGCTTGTTGCCAACCGTGTTCAATGAGCAGCCAACCGCCCTGGGCCAAGTTTTTGTGAGCGTTTACAACGATCTTTTGAATGTCTTGAAGGCCCTCTGAGCCGCTGACCAAGGCCTCTTGGGGTTCGTGCTTGAGCAAAGCCAAATGGGGGTCGTTGGCCTCAATATAGGGTGGGTTGGAGACAATCACGTCAAATTCACCCTGCACTTGGTTGAGCCAGTTGCTTTCTAGGAATGACACCCCTAAGCCTAGGTGCTTGGCGTTGTGAGAAGCCAAGCTAAGGGCTTGAGAACTGGCATCAACGGCCATCACCATGGCCGCAGGCCGCTGCGATTGGAGGGCCAGCGCAATGGCCCCGCTGCCAGTGCCTAAATCTAAAAAGCGCGGGGTGGCCAAAGAGGCGGCACAAGCCAAAGCCCATTCCACCAATACTTCGGTGTCGTCTCTGGGATCTAAAACACGTTTGTCAATTTGGAGCGTGAGGCCAAAGAACTCTTTTTGGCCCACGATATAGGCCACGGGTTCGTGCTGAAGTCTTCTTTCAGCAAAGGCCTCAAAGTTTGCAAGCTGCTCTGGCGTCACTCCATCGGTGTCGTGTGCCAGCAGCCAAGCGCGATCGTGCAGCGGTCTGCCAATGGCATGCAAAAACAAGATTTGTGCCTCTAACCGTGGCAGCCCCATGGCTTGGCCGCGGATCAAACATTGGGAGACGTTCATGGGGGTAAGCTCAGTTCCAGTTCAGCCAACTGCTCCGCTTGTCGGGCATACTGCAAAGCCTGCGTGACTTCCTCCAAATCGCCTTCCATGATGAAACTCAGCTTGTACAAGGTGAGGTTGATGCGGTGGTCGGTAAGCCGTCCTTGTGGAAAGTTGTAGGTGCGAATGCGGTCAGAGCGGTCGCCACTGCCAATCAGACCTTTGCGCAAGGCAGCATCTTTGGCGGCGCGCTCGCTCCGCTCTTTTTCTTGAATGCGGGCGGACAAAACTTGCATGGCTTTGGCTTTGTTGCGATGCTGGCTGCGATCGTCTTGACACTCCGCCACAATGCCTGTGGGAATGTGCGTGATGCGCACTGCAGAATCTGTTTTGTTAATGTGCTGGCCACCGGCACCGCTGGCGCGGTAAGTGTCGATGCGCAAGTCAGCTGGATTGATGCTTACCGCTTGGGCTTCGTCGGGTTCAGCCAATACCGCCACTGTGCAGGCACTGGTGTGTATGCGGCCTTGAGTTTCTGTGGCGGGCACGCGTTGCACGCGGTGGCCCCCTGACTCAAAGCGCATGCTGCCAAACACGTTCTCGCCTTCGATTCGAAGGACCACCTCTTTATAGCCACCCAACTCACTGGCAGACTCTGACATGATTTCAGCTCGCCAGCCTTTGCGTTCACAAAACTTGGTGTACATGCGAAGCAAGTCGCCTGCAAACAGTGCCGATTCATCACCGCCAGTGCCGGCTCGGATTTCGAGAAAAGCGGGGCGCGCGTCATCAGGATCCTTGGGTAACAACATGCGCTGTAATTCAACTTCCAGCTCATTCATTTCTTGCGAAGCGCTTTGAATTTCTTCATCGGCCATGGCTTTCATGTCGGGGTCATCCGAGCTGGTCTCGAGCATGGCATTGGCTGCGTCTAAATCGCTGCTGCGTTCTTGAAAGCGGGCATAGCGTTTGGCCACGGCACTCACGTCGGCGTGTTCGCGCGAGAGCTTCAAAAACTGATTCATATCGGACATGATGTCCTCGCGCGACAGCAAAAAGTCGAGTTCTTCTAGACGCTGTGCATAACGCTCAAGCTGATGGCGTAAAAATGGTTTCATGAATCTGAGAGAGAAAATTGAAGGGGCATTGAGCTTTTCTCAATGCAGCGCAGGCTAGGGCGAGAGTCGCTAGCGCTCTTTGCGCAAAAAGATACGTTGAACCGCGTGTGTGGCTTGAGCCACGTGTTCGGGGTCTGCTTCGCGGAGTTCGGCCATTGCGCCATGCAGCATTTTTTGGGTCAAACCGCGGGAAAGTGCTTCCAGTACTTTTTCAGGGTCCTCACCCTTGGCCAGCATTTTGCGGGCACGGGCCATTTCAGCTTCTCGCCACTCATCTGCCTGGGCATTCAATTGCTGAATGAGCGGTACGCTGCCGCGCTGAACCATCCAGTGCATGAAGCTTTGCACGCCGGCGTCAATGATGACCTCCGCTTCTGCCACCGCGGCTTGCCGATGAGCTTGACCGGTTTGAATGACGCTGGCCAAATCGTCGACGGTGTAGAGATAAACATCTTCCAAAGATTTAACTTCGGGCTCGATATCGCGAGGGACCGCCAAGTCGACCATGAACATGGGGCGGTTGCGCCGCTTTTTGAGTGCGCGTTCGACGGCCCCCAAGCCAATGAGAGGCAGTGTGCTGGCGGTGCAGCTGATGACAGCATCGAATTCATGCAAGCGATCGGGCAATTCGGACAAGCGCATGACTTCAGCGCCATATTGGGCCGCCAGCTTTTCACCACGATCCATAGTGCGGTTGGCAATGGCCATGCTGCGCGGGTTTTTGGCGGCAAAGTGAGTGACCACCAATTCAATCATTTCACCCGCACCTACAAACAGCACTTTGATTTTGCTGAGGTCTTCAAAAAGCTGACCGGCCAAGCGCACTGCCGCGGCAGACATGCTGATGGAATGAGCGCCAATTTCGGTGGTCGAGCGCACTTCCTTGGCAACTGCAAAACTTCTTTGAAACAACTGATTCAAGGTGCTGCCCAAGGCACCAGCTTCTTCGGCTGCCCTGACCGCATCTTTCAATTGACCCAGAATTTGGGCTTCACCCAAAACCATGGAGTCGAGCCCGCTGGCAACCCGAAAGGCGTGTCGCGCCACATGGCCTTCTTCAAGCAAGTAGGTGTGGGAGCGCAGTTCGTGGATGGAGACCCCACCACTTTGCGCTAGCCAATTCAAGGTGCCTTCTATGATGGGCTGATCTGCGGCACAATAAATTTCTGTGCGGTTGCAGGTGGAGAGAATGGCTGCTTCAGGTTCGCGCGCTGTTTGTGAGGCCAAATTGCCCCTGAGTTGGTGCAAAGTGGGGGGGAGTTGGTCGACGGCGAACGCAAACCGCCCGCGCAAATCGAGCGGGGCTGTTGTGTGGTTTAACCCCAATGCCCAAACTGCCATGTTTCGGATTATAAAACCTGCACCTCAGATAAGGAAATGAATGACTTGGGATGACGTTTTTTGGCATATGGTGAATTTTTCGCTGCCCGCCTTGATGGTATCTCTTGGCATCACCCTTTGGGGCTCGTTCCAATATCGGCGTCAATCTCAAATCGGGTGGCTTTGGCGCTGGTTTTTCAGTGCCATGGGCGGTTTGGCTGTCTTGGTCGGCGGTTTGGTCATCACCGGCAACGACGGGAAAATGGCCACCTACGGTGCGCTGGTGTTGATTTGCGCCACCATTGAGTGGGCTTTGCAAATGAAATTTAAGCGGCAGGGCTGAAAACATCCACTCGGTCAGTGATAATGCCGTCGGTTCCCAAGGCCAGCAAGTGCTGAGCAGCCCACTCGTCATTCACGGTGTAGCTGAGGCATCTCATTCCGGCGCCGTGAGCAGCCAACACAATTTCCGGGCTCCACAGAGCGTATTGGCAGACGATGGCGCTGCAATCCAAGCGCTTGGCAGATTCTAACCATCCCTCGGTCAGGCTGTGGAGCAATAAACCTCTGGGCAAATGGGGCGCGGCTTGTTGGGCGCCTTTGAGGGAATCAAATTGGAAGGAGGTGAGCAGAGGCGGCACTTTTTCGTGTTGCCAAAGGTGCGCAGCTTGTTGGGCCACGATTTCACCTGTTTTGAATTCAACACCCGGTGTGGGTTTGATTTCAATATTGAGGAAAAATTGGTTCCGATTGCAATATTGGGCGAGGCCGGTCAAAGTTGGCAGAGGCTCGCCGCTGTAGTGTCTTGAGTGCCAACTGCCAGCATCTAATTGTGAGAGTTGATGCCAGCTTTGTTCACCGCCAATGCCGTGGCCGTTGGTGGTTCGATTCAGTGTGGCGTCATGCATTAGAAACACCACATCGTCTGCGCTGAGTTTGGCGTCGCATTCAAACATGCGGTAGCCGTACTCGGCGCCTTTGCGGAATGCGGCAAGTGTGTTCTCGGGCGCTAAAGTGCCTGCGCCTCGATGGGCGATCCAGCGGGGGTAGTGCCAATGTTTCATCGAGTCATTTTAAGCAATGCGTTTTTGGGTCTGCGCATCAAACCAGTGCAAGCGTTCGGCGCGTGGTGTGGCGTGTAACGTGCTGCCCGGATCAGGCGCGGGCAGCGATGCGTCCAGCCGCAAGGTGAGGGTTTCTGGCCCCAAGCGGGCGTGCACCAGGCGCTCGGCGCCCAGCAGTTCCACTGTGTCCACCGTCAACGACCAGCTACCGTTTACGGGTACTGGCGTGATGTCCAGATGCTCGGGGCGAATACCCATAATTTGCCCTGTAGGCGTACCAGGAGAATGTTGGAGCAGGTTCATGGGCGGTGAGCCGATGAAACTGGCGACAAAAGTACTGGCTGGGCGGTTATAGACCTCTTCTGGCGTACCGAATTGCTCCATGTGACCGCCATTCATCACGATCATACGTTGGGCTAAGGTCATGGCTTCGACCTGATCGTGCGTCACAAAAAGGCTGGTGATACCCAACTCGCGGTGCAGCTTTTGAATCTCTAGCCGAGTCTGGGCGCGCAGCTTGGCATCTAGGTTGGACAGAGGTTCGTCGAACAAAAAAACCTGAGGCTGTCGCACGATGGCGCGGCCCATGGCCACGCGCTGGCGCTGACCACCGGAAAGCTCGCGCGGCTTGCGTTGCAGCAGCTGAGACAGCTCCAAAATCGCGGCGGCCTTGTCCACGCGTGCCTTGATTTCCTCCAGCGGTCGCTTGGCGATTTTCAGGCCATAGGCCATGTTGTCGAACACGCTCATGTGTGGGTACAACGCGTAGTTCTGAAACACCATGGCGATGTCTCGCTCAGCGGGCTCAAGGTCGTTGACCACGCGCTCACCAATCGACACGGTGCCTGCGGTGATTTCTTCAAGACCCGCCACCATGCGCAGCAGGGTGGACTTGCCACAGCCTGATGGCCCGACGATGACCACAAATTCGCCATCGTGGATGTCAGCGCTCAGATTTTGAATGACGGTATTGCCCTTAGCGCCTGTGCCATAGGTTTTTTGAAGGTGAGAGAGGGTGATTGAAGCCATCATTTTTCCGTATCAACGAGGCCCTTGACGAACCACTTTTGCATCAGAACCACCACCAAGGCGGGTGGCAGCATGGCCAAAATGGCCGTGGCCATGACCAAGTTCCATTGCACTTGCGAGTCGGGTCCAGCAGTCATGCTGCGGATGCCCATGACAATGGGGTACATGCGCTCTTCGGTGCTCATGAGCAGAGGCCATAGGTACTGGTTCCAGCCATAGATGAACTGGATCACAAACAGGGCCGCAATGCTGGTACGCGACAAAGGCAAGAGCACATCCCAAAAAAACTGCATGGGTGAGGCGCCATCCATCTTGGCTGCTTCGGCCAACTCATCGGGCACCGTCAGAAAAAATTGCCGGAACAAAAAAGTGGCTGTGGCAGAAGCAATGAGGGGGATGGTTAAGCCCGCAAAACTGTTGATCATCCCGAAGTCGGCCACCACTTGGTAGGTCGGCACAATCCGCACCTCGACCGGCAACATCAAGGTGATGAAGATGCCCCAAAACACCGCTTTGCGAAATGGAAAATTGAAGTACACGATGGCAAAAGCACTGAGCAAAGAGATGACGATCTTGCCAAATGCAATGCTTAGGGCTGTGACCAAACTGACCCACATCATCCGCGCTACTGGCACTTGGCTGGTCACACCGGGGCCTTCGCCCAACAATATGGTGCGGTAGTTTAGCCAAGCATCTTGGCCAAACCAGATTGGTATGGGCGACTGCGCCATGTCTTGTGCCGAATGGGTTGACCCGACCAAGGCGAGGTAGATGGGGAACACAATAACCATCACGCCCAAAGCCAGCAGGGCGTGAGAGATCAGATCTAAAAAGGGATGCCGTTCGACCATGTTAGTAATTCACCTTGCGTTCGACATAGCGAAATTGCAGCACCGTCAAACTGATGACGATCGCCATGAGCACCACCGACTGCGCAGCCGAACCGCCCAAATCCATGGCTTTGAAGCCGTCAAAGTAGACCTTGTAGACCAAGATGGCCGTGTCTTTACCAGGCCCTCCTTTGGTGGTGGCGTCGATGATGCCGAAAGTTTCAAAAAAGGCGTAAACCGTGTTAACCACCAACAAGAAAAAAGTGGTGGGGGTCAATAGTGGTAATTGCACGGTCCAAAACCGCTGCCAAACGCTGGCACCATCGATGGAAGCAGCTTCAACCAGTGATTTGGGAATGCTTTGAAAACCTGCCAAAAAGAACAAAAAGTTGTAGGCGATTTGCTTCCAAACCGAAGCGATCACGACCAATGTCATTGCATGGGTGCTGTTGAGCAAAATGTTCCATTCGACGCCGAATTTCTCAAGCACATAGGCCACCAAGCCCACCGAAGGCGAAAACAAAAACAACCACAGAACCCCAGCCACCACTGGCGCGACCGCATAAGGCAAGATTAGCAGGCTGCGGTACAACCAGATGCCCCGCACCACGCGGTCGGCGAAAAAGGCCAAAACCAATGACAGCGAAATCCCCAAGCCTGCCACCAACACCGAAAACAAAGCGGTGGTTTTGAACGATTCCAAATAGGTCTCATCGCGCCACAAAGCGACAAAGTTGTCCAGGCCGCTCCACTGAACCGAAGTGCCAAAAGCATCAGACTGTTGGAAAGACTGCACCAAAGCCTGACCGGCTGGCCAAAAGAAGAACGCCAAAATGATGAAGCCTTGGGGTGCAATCAGCACCCAAGGCAACCATTTGGACCGAAAAATAACTTTTTTATCGCTGCTCAAAATCATTCAAGCCAGCCGACGCGAACACCGGCTGGCTTGCCTTAAAAAAAGACCTAAAAGATCAGGACTTATTGGCTTTTTCAAACCTCTCGAGCAATTCATTGCCGCGCTTGACGATGCTGTCCAAGGCGTCTTTGGCAGACTTTTTGCCCGCCCAAACTTGTTCGAGTTCTTCGTCTTCAATGGTTCGGATTTGCACATAGTTGCCCAAACGGATGCCGCGCGATTTATCGGTTGTCTTGCGAATCATCTGGTTGACCGACACGTCAGTTCCGGGGTTTTGCTTGTAAAAGCCCGAAGCTTCTGTGATCTTGAAGGCTTCCATTGTCACAGGCAAGTAACCGGTGCGCTTGTGGTTCACCGACTGAACGACTGGGTCAGACAGGTAATTGAAGAAAGCTGCAACGCCTTTGTTCTCTTCGGCTTTCTTGCCTGCCATGGCCCAGAGGCTGGCGCCACCAATCACGGTATTCTGAGGCGCACCGGCCACATCGGGGTAATAAGGCAAGGTGCCCACGGCAAACTTGAACTTGGCGTTTTTGCTGATACCGGCATAAGCAGCCGATGAGTTGGTGTACATGGCGCACTCGCCCGACTCAAACGTGGCACCGGCTGCACCGGCGCGACCTTTGTAAACAAACAGGCCTTGTTGGGCCATGTTGCCCAAGTTTTCTATATGGCGCACATGCAAAGGCGAGTTAAGAACCAAGCGGGCGTCCATGCCTTTCATGCCGTTGCCTTTGGTGGCCAATTCGGTGTTGTGCCAAGTGGAGAAGCTCTCCAACTGGGTCCAACCTTGCCAAGCAGTCGTGAAGGGGCATTTGTGGCCGCTGGCTTTGAGTTTGGCCGCGGCCAAAGCGACCTCAGGCCATGTTTGAGGCAGCTTGTCGGTCGAAACGCCAGCTGCCTTTAGGGCATCCACGTTGAACCACATCACGGTGGTTGAGCTATTGAACGGGAAAGACATCATTTGGCCGTTGGGCGCTGTGTAGTAACCGGACACGGCGGGCACATAGGATTGGGGGTCAAATTTATAACCTGCATCGCGCATGATTTTTTCTGCCGGGACCACCACGCCTTTGGAAGCCATCATCGTGGCAGTGCCCACTTCAAACACCTGCAAAATATGTGGGGCATTGCCAGCGCGGAAGGCGGCCACGGCGGCCGTCATGGATTCGTCATAGTTGCCCTTGAAGACGGGCACAATTTTGTAATCTTTTTGCTTGCCGTTGAAATCTTTCGCAATGTCACCGATCCATTCGCCAAGTGCGCCAGACATCGAGTGCCACCACTGAATTTCAGTTTGGGCTTGCGCGCCGAAGCTTGCAAATGCGGCCACAGCGACAGTGGCGAGCGTTTTTTTGTAATTCATAAGTACTCCTTTGAGTGTTGGATCAAACATGAGCATAAGTTCATGATTTCACATCTTATTAATGTGTCATGAAGCTTTGGTGACAAACTGAGCTTTCCAAGATCAAACTCAATGTCTGGGTTCACTGTCCCCACCCTTGGTGCGTGAATTAGCTCCTGCAGTAAAATCTGCGCTTAAACCCCATGAATGCTCCAACCACGCTCCAACACCTCATGCAGGCTGACGATTCGTCGCCTCGCTTGCGCGAAATTCCCTACAACTACACAAGCTTCTCCGATCGAGAAATTGTGATTCGTTTGTTGGGTGTTCGTGCTTGGGACCTGCTCAATCAACTTCGAGACGAGCGCCGCACTGGCAGGTCTGCTCGCATGCTTTATGAAGTCTTGGGCGATATTTGGGTGGTTCAACGCAACCCCTACTTGCAAGACGACCTGCTAGACAACCCCGATCGGAGAAAGCTTTTAGTCGAGGCCTTACAGCATCGACTGGGAGAAGTCCAAAAACGTCGCACCCCTGATGCCGATGCTTTGCGAGATGGTGCCGTGGGCGAGTTGTTGGAATTGGCAGGCAAGGCTGTCAAAGAGTTTGGTGAGACTTTCTCGGCCATGGCCCAGTTGCGCAAAAAAACGCAAAAGGGACTGGGCAAGCACACTGCCAAAGACAATATCAAGTTTGATGCGCTGTCGCGCGTGAGCCATGTAACCGATGCTACCGACTGGCGCGTTGAATATCCCTTTGTGGTTCTCACGCCAGACACAGAAACCGAAATGGCCAATTTGGTCAAAGCCTGTTTCACCTTGGGCTTGACCATCATTCCAAGGGGCGGCGGCACGGGCTACACAGGCGGTGCAGTGCCCCTGACGTGGAACAGCGCAGTGATCAACACTGAAAAGCTCGAAGCCATGTCAGACATTGAGATGGTGAAGTTGCCGGGGCTAGACAAAGAAGTGCCTACGCTTTGGACCGAAGTGGGCGTGGTCACGCAGCGCGTGGCCGATGCCGCAGAGCGCGCCGGCTGGGTCTTTGCTGTTGATCCAACATCTGCCGAAGCCAGCTGCATTGGTGGCAACATTGCCATGAATGCAGGCGGCAAGAAGGCTGTTTTGTGGGGTACCGCACTCGACAATTTGGCCAGTTGGCGCATGGTAACGCCCGATGCGCAGTGGCTCGAAGTGACCCGCTTGAACCACAACTTGGGCAAGATTCACGATGTAGAAGTCGCCAGTTTTGAACTGAAATATTTCGAAGCCAATGGCACCACACTGGTCCGCCAAGAACGCCTTGACATTCCCGGTGCAAACTTCCGCAAAGAAGGCTTGGGCAAGGACGTAACCGACAAATTCTTGGCTGGCTTGCCAGGCGTGCAAAAAGAAGGATGCGATGGCCTGATCACCAGCGCACGCTGGATTTTGCACCGCATGCCTGACCACACGCGCACCGTTTGCCTAGAGTTTTTTGGCAATGCCAAAGATGCGGTGCCCAGCATCGTTGAAATCAAAGACTTCATGTTCGCAGAGCAAAAACGCTCGGGTGTGTTGCTGGCAGGTTTGGAGCATTTGGACGATCGCTATTTGCGCGCGGTGGGCTACACCACCAAGTCCAAACGCGGTGGCTTGCCCAAAATGGTTTTGGTGGGTGACATTGCCGGCGACAACGCCGATGACGTGGCCAAAGTCACATCTGAAGTGGTTCGCCTTGCCAACTCACGCAGCGGCGAAGGCTTCATTGCCATCAGCCCTGAAGCGCGCAAAAAGTTTTGGTTAGATCGCAAAAGAACAGCGGCCATTAGCAAGCACACCAATGCCTTCAAAATCAACGAAGACGTCGTGATTCCACTGCCACGAATGGCCGAGTACACCGATGGCATTGAACTCATCAACATCGAGCTGTCGCTGCGCAACAAAATCAAGTTGTGCAACGAATTGGAGCAGTTTTTAAGCAAGGGCAATTTGCCTTTGGGCAAGGAAGACGACGCTGGTCAAATTGCGCCTGCCGAGCTGTTGGAAGACAGGGTTGGCCAGGCTTTGGCTGTGGTGCGCGATGTGCGAGATTTGTGGCAAGGCTGGTTGCAGTCGGTGGACACCTTGTTTCCACAATTGCAAGATCACACATTGCGTGCCAGTTGGAAAACCCAAATCAAGGCACCTTTTGGAAGCATTTTTTCTGGGTCAGCATTCAAGCCTATCTTGGACGAATGCGTGGCCATCCACAAACGCGTTCTCAAGGGGCGTGTGTGGGTAGCGCTTCACATGCACGCAGGCGATGGCAATGTGCACACCAATCTGCCTGTCAATTCAGACGATTACGACATGCTGCAAACAGCGCATCAAACTGTGTCGCGCATCATGGTCTTGGCACGCAGTTTGGATGGGGTCATTTCTGGAGAACACGGCATTGGCATCACCAAGCTTGAACACCTGACCGACGCTGAACTCCAACCCTTTGCCGATTACAAGCAGCGGGTTGATCCTGAAGGGCGCTTCAACAAAGGCAAATTGATACGCAATGTGAGTGGCTCACAGGGTGTGGGTATTCAAGCCGATCTGACCAATGCCTATACCCCCAGCTTTGGTTTGATGGCTCATGAGTCTCTCATCATGCAGCAGTCTGACATTGGCGCTATTGCCGGCAGCATCAAAGATTGTTTGCGCTGTGGCAAGTGCAAACCTGTGTGCGCCACGCATGTGCCCCGCGCCAATTTGTTGTACAGCCCGCGCAACAAAATTTTGGCCACATCCTTGCTGGTCGAAGCCTTCTTGTATGAAGAGCAAACGCGCCGAGGTGTGTCCATTAAGCACTGGCAAGAATTTGAAGATGTGGCCGACCATTGCACTGTTTGCCACAAGTGCCTGTCGCCTTGCCCAGTCAAAATTGACTTTGGCGATGTGTCCATGAACATGCGCAACTTGCTGCGCAAAATGGGACAAAAAACATTCCGTCCCGGCAATGCTGCGGCCATGTTCATGCTGAATGCCACCAATCCCGAAACCATCAAACTGGCCCGAGCAGGCATGGTGGGTGTGGGCATGAAGGTGCAGCGCTTTGCCCACGATTTGCTCAAAACGTTTGCCCGTAAACAAACCAAAGCGCCGCCGTCTAGCATTGGCGCAGCGCCTATCAAAGAGCAAGTGATTCACTTCATCAACAAAAAGATGCCTGGCGGCTTGCCCAAGAAAACGGCCCGCGCTTTGTTGGACATTGAAGATCAAGACTACGTGCCTATCATTCGCAATCCGAAGGTCACTACGCCCGAGACGGAGGCGGTGTTTTACTTCCCCGGTTGCGGCTCTGAGCGCTTGTTCAGCCAAGTGGGTTTGGCCACGCAGGCCATGCTGTGGCACACGGGTGTTCAAACGGTTTTACCGCCAGGTTATTTGTGCTGTGGCTACCCCCAAAAGGGCAGTGGCCAGTTTGACAAGGCCGAAAAAATCATCACCGACAACCGTGTGCTGTTCCATCGCATGGCCAATACCCTCAACTACCTGGACATCAAAACCGTGGTGGTGAGTTGCGGCACTTGCTACGACCAACTTCAAGGTTATGAGTTTGACAAGATCTTCCCTGGTTGCCGCATCGTCGACATTCACGAGTACCTGCTCGAAAAGGGCATGACGCTCAGCAACCATGGCGCCTACCTGTACCACGACCCTTGCCACAGCCCCATGAAGCTGCAAGACCCCATGAAGACGGTCAAGTCCTTGTTGGGGCCTCAAGTGCTGAAGTCTGATCGCTGCTGCGGCGAGTCGGGCACCTTGGGCGTGACTCGCCCCGACATTGCCACGCAAGTTCGCTTCCGCAAAGAAGAAGAAATTCTCAAAGGCGAAACGCAAATGCGCGCCACTGGCATGGTGGGCGAAAAAGAAAACATCAAAGTCTTAACCAGCTGCCCAAGTTGTTTGCAAGGCTTGTCCCGTTATGGCGACGATTTGAAAAATGGCCTGTTGGAAGCCGACTATATTGTTGTCGAAATGGCCAAGCACATCTTGGGTGAGCAGTGGATGCCTGAGTATGTGGCGGCGGCCAATGCCGGCGGCATTGAGCGGGTTTTGGTTTAACGCAAAGCATCACGAAAGACAGCCTTATGGCCGGATTGACAACAGGCGCACCAACGCCAGAGGCCTTGACCCTTCATGGTCAAAGCCGGGCATTGGAAATTTCCTTTTCCGATGGCCAAACATTTCGCATTCCATTTGAACTCATGCGCGTTTACTCACCATCTGCAGAAGTCCAAGGCCATGGCCCGGGGCAAGAAGTTTTGCAGTCGGGCAAGCGTGAGGTGGATATCGTTGAGCTGGTGCAAGTGGGCAATTACGCAGTCCAGCCCACTTTCTCAGATGGCCACAACAGCGGTATCTTTTCTTGGGATTACTTGTACCACTTAGGTGCAGAACAAGACCGTCTTTTAGACCAATACAAAGAACGCTTGTTGGCGGCTGGCGTGCAAAGAGACGATCCTATGCCCGTTGCCGCGGGTGCCTCTTGTGGCCATTCGCATTGATTGGATTTTGAAAATGAGCTCCACCCACTTTGGCTTCAAAACGGTCGATGAAAAAGAAAAGGCCAAGCATGTCAGGGGCGTTTTTGATTCGGTAGCTTCTAAGTACGACATCATGAATGACCTGATGTCGGTGGGTCTTCACCGTGTTTGGAAAGCGTATACGGTGCAAGTGGCCAACCTGAAAGAAGGTGATCGTGCGCTCGACATTGCGGGCGGCACCGGCGATTTGTCACTGGCTTTTTCCAAAAAAGTCGGTAGCTCGGGCCAGGTTTTTCACACTGACATCAATGAAGCCATGCTCAGGACGGGGCGCGATCGATTGGTCAATGAAGGTGTGTTGTTGCCAACCTTGGTGTGTGACGCTGAGAAGTTGCCTTTTCCCAACAATCATTTCAATGTGGTCAGTGTGGCTTTTGGTCTGCGCAACATGACCCACAAGGATGCTGCACTTCGAGAGATGTGCCGGGTGCTCAAGCCTGGTGGCAAGCTGCTGGTTCTTGAGTTTTCCAAAGTGGCCAAGCCCTTGGAAAAAGCCTACGATTGGTACTCTTTCAATGTCCTGCCCAAACTGGGCAAGTGGGTGGCCGGAGACGATGCCAGTTACCGTTATTTGGCGGAATCGATTCGCATGCACCCTGGTCAAGAAGAGCTTAAAGCCCTTATGAAAAATGCCGGATTTGGACATGCTGAATTTCACAATTTAAGTGCAGGGGTGGTAGCCTTACACGTCGGCATCAAATGTTGATCGTTCTTTTCTGATTTTTCGGAGTTAATGTGAACAAATTTTTCAGCTTATTCCTGACCTCAATTTTGATTTTCAGCACCATGGACGCTGAGGCTTCTCGCCGTATGGGCGGTGGCAAATCTGTTGGACAACAATCCAACAACGTCACTCAGCGTGATGCCGTCAAACCGGCTGCACCAACTGCGCCTAGCCAAGCCGCTGCTCCCGCAAAACCCTCTACACCGACAGCAGCTCCCGCTCCTGCAAAGCGCCCTTGGGGTGCCATGCTGGGTGGCTTGGCAGCTGGCTTAGGTTTGGCGTGGTTGGCAAGCAGCATGGGGTTTGGCGAGGAATTTGGCAACATGCTCATGTTTGCGCTCTTGGCCATGGTGGCCGTGGGTGTGATCGGCTATTTCTTACGCTCACGCAAAGCTGGCGCTACCAGACAGGGTGACTTGGCTTACCAAGGCGCAGGTCAATCCGCAGAATCCCCCGCCACCATGCATCAGTACAACCCCGAAAAAGTGGGCAACGATGCATCAGCACGTCCTTGGGAGTCACAGCAGACGCGCTTTGACCCTACGCCCGCAGCCCAAGCTCCAATGGGTGGCTCCTTGATTGGCTCTGCCATTGGCGGCGCCCAGCCTGCTGCCCAGCAGGGTTCACAAACCTGGGGTGTTCCTGATGGTTTTGACACTGTAAGTTTTGTCGAAGCTGCCAAGCGCAATTTCATCACCTTGCAAGATGCTTGGGACCGCGCCGACATGAGTTCGCTCAAGGCCATGATGACAGACAGCATGCTGTCTGAAATCAAGAGCCAATTGACAGAGCGTGAGGTTAATTTCCCAGGCCAGCCCAACAAAACCGAAGTGGTCATGCTCGAAGCCCAATTGTTGGGTATTGAAGAGTTGGCCGAGGGCTACATGGCCAGCGTTGAATTCAACGGCGTGATCCGTGAAGAGCCCACCTCAGAGCCAAGCCCTTTCCGTGAGGTTTGGAACATGACCAAGCCCAAAAATGGCAACAGTGGCTGGTTGGTTGCTGGTGTACAAGCCCTGCAATAATTTCAAGGCTATCTCAAGCAAAGGCTGGCACAAGCCAGCCTTTCGGGAATAATTGGGGGCTATGGCAACACAGTCCCCTTTTTCTTTGGTTGGCGAAGCTTTTGAGAAGTTCGCAACAAACACGCAAGCACCCGTTTGGGTTGTTGATGAATCACTCAATCGTGTGATTCTATTTTTAAATCACGTCATCAGCAGAGAACCCGAGGCCCAAGCCCGACTTGCGCGCCAAAAGGGTCGCTGCATTCAATTGCAATGGCAAGACAAACACCTACAGTTGGCACCTTCGGCTGCAGGCTTGTTGGAGCGTGTATCGAGCCGGCCATTCGATCTTAAATTGACGCTCACCGACAGCTCACCTTTGAACATGGCGGCCGCCTTGATCAAAGGCGAAAAGCCTGGTGTGCACATTGAGGGCGATGTTCAATTGGCTGCAGAAGTCAATTGGCTCATTGACCATGTGCGCTGGGACATTGAAGAAGATTTGGCGGCCTTGTTTGGTGATGCTGCGGCCCACAAGATGGCCAGTTTTGGGCGTCAAGCAGTGAATGCCATGCAAAGCTTTGTTCGCCAAAAAGCCCCTGGCCATTCCAACGACAAGGCTGCCCCATGAACCGTTTTTTCAGGGGAATATTCATTGTCTGGACGGTATGGCGATTTGGCCTGCATGAG
Organism: Limnohabitans sp. MMS-10A-178; assembly: GCF_003063375.1. Taxonomy (GTDB): domain Bacteria; phylum Pseudomonadota; class Gammaproteobacteria; order Burkholderiales; family Burkholderiaceae_C; genus Limnohabitans_A. The sequence goes on from NZ_NERY01000001.1 coordinate 778,396, forward strand.
CTGATTCTCTCCAATTTCAATCAGCCCCTGCTAAAACTGCTCTCCAAAATTCTCACCTTGGGCCGCACTTACAAGGCTTCGCGAGGCGAGCGTTTGCGTTTGTCGCTCGAACATTTGGGTCCTATCTTTGTGAAGTTTGGACAAGTGATGTCCACTCGGCGCGACTTGTTGCCTGACGACATTGCCATGGAGTTGGCCAAACTCCAAGACCGTGTGCCGCCCTTTAGCTCAGACATTGCTGTGGCCAGCATTGAGCGAGCCTTTGGGCGATCTGTCGATGAAATTTTCGAGTCCTTTGACCGCGTGCCTGTGGCCAGTGCTTCCATTGCCCAAGTGCATTTTGCTTTGTTGAAAAACAAAGAGGGCTTGGTTCAAGAGGTTGCAGTGAAGGTGCTTCGCCCCAACATGTTGCCAGCCATTGAAAAAGATTTGAACCTCATGCGCATGATGGCGGGCTGGCTCGAAAAACTCAGCGCTGATGGCAAGCGCCTCAAGCCGCGCGAAGTGGTTGCAGAATTTGACAAACATTTGCACGATGAATTGGACTTGGTCCGTGAGGCAGCCAATGCGGCGCAGTTGCGACGCAACATGCAAAGTTTGAATTTGGTCATGATTCCTGAAATGCATTGGGATTTCTGTCATCCCGAAGTCATTGTGATGGAGCGCATGAAAGGCTTGCCCATCAGCCAAGTCGATGCCTTGCGTGCCGCTGGCGTAGACATACCGCAGTTGGCCAAAGATGGTGTGACGCTGTTTTTCACACAGGTATTTCGAGATGGTTTTTTCCACGCCGACATGCACCCGGGCAATATTCAAGTGAGCATTGAGCCCGAAACAATGGGCCGTTATATCTCACTCGATTTTGGCATTGTGGGCACCCTCACAGAATACGACAAAGAATATTTGGCACAAAACTTCAGTGCTTTTTTCAGGCGCGACTACAAGCGCGTGGCCGAATTGCACATCGAGTCGGGCTGGGTGCCTGCCCACACGCGAGTCGACGAACTGGAGTCGGCCATCCGGTCGGTGTGTGAGCCTTACTTTGACAGGCCCTTGAAGGAAATTTCTTTGGGCATGGTGCTCATGCGACTGTTTCAAACCTCGCGTCGTTTCAATGTCGAAATTCAGCCGCAGTTGGTCTTGCTGCAAAAAACGCTTCTCAACATTGAGGGTTTGGGGCGTCAGCTAGACCCAGAGCTCGATTTGTGGAACACCGCCAAGCCATTCCTTGAGCAGTGGATGATTGACCAAGTCGGACCCAAAAGATTTTTTCAACAACTCCGCGAACAGGCTCCCCAATACGCCAAAATATTGCCTCAGTTGCCGCGCTTGATGCATGATTACTTGAAGCAATCCACAGCCAGTGCACACGATCGAAACCAATTGGCTGCGCTGCTGGCTGAACAACAACGGACCAATCGACTGTTGCAGGCTGTTGTCTATGTTGTGATCGGCTTTGTTTCCACCCTCATCGTGCTCAATGCATTCGAAAGATTTCATCAAATCTAAGGAGAGTTATTGTGTTGCTGACATTGGTCATCGCTTATTTGCTCGTCACCATTGCCATCGGATTGGTGGCTGCCAAACGGGTTAAAACTTCAGCTGACTTTGCCATTGCGGGCAGACACTTGCCTTTGGCAATGATTGTGACCACCACCTTTGCCACTTGGTTTGGCTCTGAAACAGTGTTGGGAATTCCTGCTAAGTTTGTCAACAGTGGTTTGGGCGGCGTGGTAGAGGATCCGTTTGGTGCGGGCAGTTGTTTGATTTTGGTGGGCTTGTTTTTTGCCGCTAAGTTGTACCGCATGAGCCTGCTGACCATCAGCGATTACTACCGCGAGCGCTATGGCCGTTCCGTCGAAATCCTGTGTTCCATCATCATCATGGTCAGCTATTTGGGTTGGGTTTCTGCCCAAGTAACGGCGCTTGGCTTGGTGTTCAGTTTGTTATCGGGTGGTGTCATCAGCATGCCTATGGGCATGGTCATTGGTGTGGTGTCCATCTTGGCCTACACCTTGTTTGGCGGCATGTGGTCGGTTGCCATTACCGATTTCATTCAAATGATTATTCTGGTGGTAGGCCTGGCTGCCTTGGCCGTCTATGCGGGAGATCAGGCGGGCGGTGCCGACAAGGTTATTGCTTTGGCCGTCAGCCAAGACATGTTCAACTTTTTCCCTGAACCCAATCTGAAAGAGATTTTGTTTTTTGTAGCGGCCGCCATCACCATCATGTTTGGCTCTATTCCTCAGCAAGATGTGTTTCAGCGTGTGATGTCTGCCAACAGTTTGAATGCCGCCACCAAGGGCCCCATCATTGGCGGCATTTGCTATATCTTGTTTGCTTTTGTGCCCATGTTTTTGGTGGTCAGTGCGCTTATCATCATGCCCGAGAAGGCAGCGCAACTCATTGAGGAAGACCCCCAAAAGGTATTGCCTACTTTGGTGATGGATCACATGCCTTTCATCATGCAAGTGCTCTTTTTTGGCGCATTGCTGTCTGCCATCAAATCTTGTGCGTCAGCCACATTGCTGGCCCCTAGCGTCACATTTACCGAAAACATATGGCGCCAGTTCCGCCCACACCAAAGTGACAAACAGGCCTTGCTGGCCATGCGCATCACGGTCTTGATTTTCAGTGGCTTGGTCTTGGCTTACGCCATTTCCATGCAGGGAAGTTCCATTTACGAGATGGTTTCTGGTGCCTATCAGGTCACTCTGGTTGGCGCTTTCATTCCCTTGCTTTTCGGCCTGTATTGGCAAAAAGCCACCACCCAAGGTGCTATTTTTGCCATTGTTTTGGGTCTCCTGACTTGGCTGCTTTTGCTCTTGACCCCTGCTGGAGAAGAATTTCCAGCCCAATTGGCGGGTGTTTTGGCCAGTTTGGCAGGCATGTTGATCGGTTCTTTGGGCCCCCAAGCCATCGCCAACAAGCATGGTTCCCACCACGTTCTGCAAGGTAGCCGCCTATAATTGAGGGTTTTGTGATTCAACGCGAGAACCTTCTACATGCCCATCTACGCCTACAAGTGTGATTCCTGTGGCCATGCCAAGGATGTTTTGCAAAAGATGTCAGACGATCCCCTGACAAAATGCCCTTCCTGTGGTGCCCCCACATTCAACAAACAACTCACTGCCGCTGGTTTTCAGCTCAAAGGCTCTGGTTGGTACGCTACTGATTTCAAGGGCGGTGCCGCTAGCACGGCTGCACCCGCTGTGGCGGGCGCTGCTGCAGGGACTGCCACGCCATCTGACGCGGGTGGTGGTGCAAGCCCTTCAGCCGAGCCCTCTGCCGCTTCGCCATCTTCATCGGCATCATCGGCTTCTGCCTGCGCGCCTTCTTGCGCCTGTCACTGAGACTTTCTAAATGAACTTGAAAATCCGCCATTATTTGTTGACAGGCTTGCTGGTCTGGTTGCCCATGGGTGTTACGGTCTGGTTGCTGACCTGGTTGGTTGGCACCATGGATGGCATTTTCTTGGCTATTTTGGGCGCGCTCGATGCTGTGATTCCTGGCATGCACGAGTTGGCCGAATCATTGCGTCACATGCCTGGCCTGGGCGTGATCTTGGTGGCATTGGTTATTTACTTCACGGGTTTGTTTGTTACCAATATCTTTGGTCAATGGTCCTTGCGGCAGTGGAACAAGATCATCACCCGAATTCCAGTAGTCAACAGCATTTACTCCAGTGTCAAGCAAGTGGCCGACACTTTGTTTTCTGGCAGTGGCAAGGCTTTTTCCAAAGCGCTATTGGTGCAATACCCCCATCAAGGTTCTTGGACCATTGCTTTTTTGACTGGCGCACCCAGTGGTCAGGTGGCGCAACAACTACCCCATGATTGCGTCAGTGTTTATGTGCCCACAACGCCTAACCCCACTTCTGGCTTCTTCCTCATCATGCCCAGAGCCAATGTGGTGGAGTTGGACATGAGTGTGGACGATGCCTTCAAGTACATCATCTCGATGGGTGTTGTGGTGCCCGGTGGCCCCGACGCATTGCCCCACAAAGCCAATACCTCCAAAGCAGTTTGAATTGGCTTGGAGCCAAAGATTTCCAATTGAAAGAACTTCCCCCATGTCTATGCGTTCACATTACTGCGGTCTAGTTACCGAAGCCCTGATGGGCCAAACCGTCACTTTGTGCGGTTGGGTCAATCGCCGTCGTGACCACGGTGGCGTGATCTTCGTCGACGTGCGCGACCGTGAAGGCTATGTGCAGGTAGTGTGCGACCCCGACCGTGCTGACATGTTCAAAACCGCCGAAGGCTTGCGCAACGAGTTTTGCATCCAGATCAAAGGCCTGGTTCGCGCTCGCCCAGAAGGCACCACCAACGACAACCTGAAAAGCGGCAAGATTGAAATCTTATGCCACGAACTGACGGTGCTCAACCCATCCGTCACGCCCCCGTTCTTGCTCGACGACGATAATCTGTCAGAGACCACGCGCCTCACACACCGCGTGCTCGACCTGCGCCGTCCCTACATGCAAAACAACCTCATGCTGCGCTACAAAGTGGCCATGGAAGTGCGCAAGTTTTTGGACGAAAACGGCTTCATCGACATCGAAACTCCCATGCTGACCAAGAGCACGCCCGAAGGCGCGCGAGATTACTTGGTGCCCAGCCGTGTGCACGATGGCCAGTTCTTCGCTTTGCCCCAGTCGCCCCAGTTGTTCAAGCAATTGCTCATGGTGGCTGGCTACGACCGTTATTACCAAATCACCAAGTGTTTCCGCGACGAAGACTTGCGCGCCGACCGTCAGCCCGAATTCACGCAGATTGATATTGAAACGTCCTTCTTGGGCGAGCAAGAAATTCGCGACATGTTCCAAGGCATGATCAGCAGCGTGTTCAAGAAAGTCTTGAACATCGATTTGGGTGCTTTCCCTGTCATGGCTTACTCTGAAGCCATGCATCGCTTCGGCTCAGACAAGCCCGACTTGCGCGTTAAGTTGGAGTTCACTGAGTTGACCGACATCATGGGCGATGTCGACTTCAAAGTGTTCAGCACGCCTGCCACAACACCCGGCGGCCGTGTGGTGGCTTTGCGCGTGCCTGGTGGCTCCGAAATTAGCCGAGGTGAAATCGATGGCTACACCGAGTTTGTGAAGATCTACGGTGCCAAAGGTTTGGCTTGGATCAAGGTCAATGAAGTGGCCAAAGGCCGCGACGGTTTGCAAAGCCCCATCGTGAAAAACTTGCACGATGCAGCCATTGCCGAAATTCTGAAGCGCACCAATGCTCAAGATGGCGACATTCTGTTCTTCGGTGCCGACAAAGCCAAAGTGGTCAACGATGGCATTGGTGCTTTGCGCCTCAAAATTGGTCACAGCGAATTTGCCAAAAAATCGGGCTTGTTCGAAAACCGTTGGGCACCCATGTGGGTTGTCGACTTCCCAATGTTCGAGTACGACGAAGATTCACAGCGTTACACCGCCGTGCACCACCCCTTCACCGCGCCCAAAGACGGTCACGAAGACTGGATGGTCACAGCCCCCGAGAAATGCATTGCCAAAGGCTATGACATGGTTTTGAACGGCTGGGAAATTGGTGGTGGTTCTGTGCGCATTCACCGAGCCGACGTGCAGCAAAAAGTGTTTGACGCTTTGAAAATCACACCCGAAGAAGCTCAACTCAAATTTGGTTTCTTGCTCGATGCATTGCAGTATGGCGCACCACCCCACGGTGGTTTGGCCTTCGGCTTAGACCGCATCATTACGTTGATGACGGGTGCCGAATCTATTCGCGATGTGATTGCTTTCCCCAAAACACAACGTGCTCAGTGCTTGCTCACCCAAGCGCCAAGCCCTGTGGACGAAAAGCAATTGCGCGAGTTGCACATTCGCGTGCGCAACCCTGAAGCCGCTAAGGTTTCTTAAGGCTTAAGCCAAACCCAAACGCCACAAGGAAGTGACCTCTGCCGCACGTGCTGCGTGCAGAGGGTCGCTTTCATCTTGGACTTTTTTGTGCTCGGCTTTGGTGTCGAGTTTGCCGATGACCTTCAAGCCTCCGGCTGAGATCCATTCTTGAAGCTCTGCGCGAGTGCGCAATCCCAAATGCTCTGCCAAATCTGACAAGATCAACCAGCCTTCTCCTTGGGGTACAAGGTGGGCTGCTAAGCCCGCCAAAAAGCCTTTGAGCATGGCACTGTTCTCATCGTAGATTGCACGCTCAATGGGTGCGCTGGCGCGTGCAGGCAACCAAGGCGGGTTGCATACGATCAGAGACGCTGTGCCTTCGGGAAACAGATTGGCTTTGGACAATTCAACTTTGCCTTGTAGGCCTAAGCGCTTGATATTTTCTTTGGCACATGACAAGGCGCGGTCATCAAGGTCGGTGCCAATCACGCGTTTGACGCCACGTTTGGCCAATACGGCAGACAGCACACCTGTACCCACGCCAATGTCAAATGCCAAGTCGGTACTTGGCAGCGGTGCATCGGCAACCAGTTGAATGTACTCGCCGCGCAGGGGCGAGAACACACCATAGCTGGGGTGAATGCGGTTGTGAGGTGAACTGCCGAGTGCTGAAATTTCCATGCCTTTTTCATGCCACTCGTGGGCTCCCACCAAGCCTAACAATTCGCGCAAGGATGTTACGCAACCGGTGGTGCCGGCAGGGCCCCAGGCTTCATTCATGGCCGCTCGCCAATCTGGCGCGCGGCGCAAACTGATCTGACGGTCTGGATTGACTTGAATCAAGATCATGCTCAAGGTGCGAGCGCGTTGCGACTGGGCTTGGCGGTGCAAGTGAAAATTTTCTTGCGCTGTATGGTTTGTTTCAGGGTGGGACTTTGAAACTCTGCGAATTTTTTTGGGTGCATCGCAGCGCCTGGCCAAGGCTTGCAGCAGAAGCCGTGCATTTTGAAAATCACCCCGCCAGAGCATGCCTGTACCTGCACATGCCAAGCGGTAAGCCCTGTCAGCGCTCAGGGTATCGTCTGCCAACACCACCCGTTTGGGAGCGGGTGCGCCGCGTTCGCTGCGCCAAACATCCTCGCAATCATGGCCGTTTTCTAGCCAAGTAATGGTGGTGGCAACTCCTTGGTGGGAGTTTGCGGGGAGGATGGGGGCGTCTTGACTGTGCATGGCTTGATCATAGGTGCTTCTGGGGCAATTGCTCAATCCCTTCAAGACAAGGGCAAAGTTCATGCAGAATGAACAGGCTATGCAAAATCCTGATTTCAAAATACCTGAGTCTGTTTTGGTTGTGATCTACACCCTTGAAGCCGAGGTCTTGCTCATTCGCAGGGCAGATGCAGGCACCTGGCAATCGGTCACTGGAAGCAAAGATTTTGAACATGAGACTTGGCATCAAACAGCATGCCGAGAGGTGATGGAAGAGACGGGCATTGACATTGCACACCCACATTGCGAGTTGTCTGATTGGGCGTTGGAGAATATTTATGAAATTTATCCGGCTTGGCGTTTTCGATACGCACCCCATGTGAGTCACAACAAAGAACGCGTCTTTGGCTTGAAGATGTCAAAGAAAATGCCCATCCGATTGAGCCCAAAGGAGCACACCGAGTACCAATGGTTGTCTTGGCAAGAGGCGGCAGACACCTGTTTCTCTCCCTCTAATGCAGAGGCCATATTGATGTTGCCCCGTTGGTTGCAAGGTTTGCGATGAAAAAAGAGCAAGCTGCTTTTTTGAAGGTAGCCACCTACAACATCCACAAAGGCGTTCAAGGCATGGGCCCCGGGCGACGGCTAGAAATTCACAACTTAGGTTTGGCCATTGAGCAGTTGGACGCTGACATTGTGTGTCTGCAGGAGGTTCGAAAAGTTCATCGGCGCGAAGAAAAGTATTTCAAGCATTGGCCAGAAATACCGCAGGCTGAATTTTTGGCGCCACCAGGTTATCAGGCCATTTACAAAACCAATGCCGTGACGCGGCACGGTGAACATGGCAATGCCTTGCTGTCACGCTGGCCTGTGGTGTCGCATCGGCATGAAGACATGTCAGACCATCGATTCGAGCAACGTGGCTTGCTGCATGTCGAAATACAAGTGGGTGAAATACATGTGGGCGAAATTCACCGGGGCGCACTTCAAGTGGCTTCACACGGCACGCCCAATACAACAGCCCAAGCCAAGCAGTCATTGCCTTTGAATGTGCACGTGATTGTGGTGCATTTGGGACTGATCCCCGCTAGCAGAGTTCGCCAAGTAGAGCAGTTGCAGCACTACATTGAGCGCGAAGTGCCTAGCAAGTCGCCTCTGCTGGTGGCAGGGGATTTCAACGATTGGGGCACGCGTGTGACCAAAATGATGCGCATGCAAAATTTGAAAGAATGGGAAGGCGCCAAATACCCGACCTATCCCTCGAGATTGCCCATTGTTCAGCTAGACCATGTCTATGCCAAGGGATTGAGTCCTGTCAGTCAGATGGTGCCGCACGGCAAAATTTGGCGCCAAATGTCTGATCACTTGCCTTTGGTTGCGCAATTTGACCTATGAAAAGTCATCCAGTTCTTCGCGATGGCCACCAAATCAAACTGCTTCAGGGTGGCGCAGATTTTTTTCCTGAATTGATTCGTGCACTGGATGCTGCGCGCTCTCACATCCAACTTGAAACCTATATTTTTGATTTCCATGGCGATGGCGCATTGGTGGCTGCTGCTCTAGAGAGGGCAGGCCGACGTGGCGTGCGTGTGTGGGTCGTGGTGGATGGTGTGGGCACACCAAAACTGAAAGAGGAATGGCGAACTCGATTTGACTCGGCTGGCGTGGAGTGGCGCGTTTACTCGCCCTTGGGTACGCTCGGACTTCTCATTCCCAGTCGGTGGCGCAGGCTGCATCGCAAGTTGTGTGTGGTGGATGGCCATGTGGCATTTTGTGGTGGCATCAACATCCTCGATGATCTTTACGACCCCCAGCACGGTACTTTGAAGTCACCCCGTTTGGACTTTGCGGTTTGCGCCGCTGGCGCTTTGGTGCAGCAAGTTCAAGAGGCGACCACGCAGCTTTGGTGGCGCATGCAAGCTGTGCGCCATGTAAGGCAGCAAAATTTTCCTGAGGCATTCAGCTCTTTCAGGGCTGCGGGCCTTCACATGCCCTGGATTCATGACACAAGGCAAGCGCATGGCGACACTTGGGTGGCCAAGGCGGGCTTGTTGCTCAGGGACAACCTGCTACATCGGGGGCAAATTGAAAAAGCTTACCGGCGTGCCATTGGTTTGGCCAGGCACGATATTGTGATTGCCAATGCTTATTTCTTACCTGGCCGTAAATTGCGGCAAGCTTTGGTGCATGCCGCTCAACGAGGTGTGAGGGTGCGCTTGTTGCTTCAAGGTCGGTATGAATACTTCATGCAATACCATGCCGCGCGGCCTGTCTATCGTCAATTGTTGGAAGCGGGTGTTGAAATATACGAATACTCAGAAAGCTTCTTGCATGCCAAAGTGGCCGTGATCGATGCCCATCACGATCGACCCTGGGCCACTGTAGGGTCTTCCAATCTTGACCCCTTTAGTTTGTTACTGGCCAGGGAAGCCAACGTGGTCGTGGCAGACACTTTTTTTGCCAAACACCTTAGAGACGGGCTTGAGCACGCCATGGCGTCCAAAAGCCAGCGAATCATGCCTCAATCCCTCTTGCAACGTTCGCAATTCCAAAGGGCCATGGATTGGACCGCTTTCGGGCTCATGCGATTGGCCATTTGGCTGACTGGCAATCGATATTGAATTGAATGATTGGCTTAAACCGCCATGCCCGTATAGTGAAAAGTGGCTTGATTCACTGGTACGATCTAATTTTGACCATTCTCATTAGACGCCTATGAATGCTCCCGCTCACTTGCCCGCAGAGGACATCGGAACACCCGTTTCCGTGAAAATTCGCGAACGCATCCTGGCCGCCCGCAAACGCTTCAATGCCAACGACAACATTGCTGACTTCATCCAGCCTGGCGAACTGGACCAAATGTTGGACGAAGTGGCGCAAAAAATGCAGACGGTTTTGGACAGCATGGTGATTGATACAAAAAACGATCACAACACCCAAGACACGGCTCGCCGCGTGGCAAAAATGTACCTGAAGGAAGTCTTCAAGGGCCGCTATGTTCAAAGCCCCGAGGTCACCGAATTTCCCAATGCCGAGCACCTCAATGAACTCATGATTGTGGGTCCTATCACGGTGCGCAGCGCATGCAGCCACCACCTGTGCCCCGTCATTGGTCAAATCTGGATTGGTGTCTTGCCTAACGAGCACACCAATGTCATTGGTCTTTCTAAATATGCTCGGCTGGCGGAGTGGATCATGGGCCGTCCTCAAATTCAAGAAGAAGCCGTAGTTCAGTTGGCCGACTTGATTCAGCGCAAAACGCAACCCGATGGCTTGGCCATCGTGATGGAAGCCAGCCACTTCTGCATGGGCTGGCGCGGTGTCAAAGACATGGACAGCAAAATGATCAATTCTGTTATGCGTGGTGTGTTCTTAAAAGATGCCAATTTGCGTCGTGAATTCTTGTCGTTGATTCCTAGAAAGGCCTGATCATGTTGGTTCGTTTACTTTATGCAAGTCGTGCCGTTGACCCTCAGCCATCGGTCATTGAATCCATCTTGTCTCAATCCCGACAATTCAACCCCAGCACAGGCATTACTGGTATTTTGGTTTATGGTGCCGGCATCTTTTTGCAAGCCATCGAAGGTGGTCGTGAGGCAGTGAGTGACTTGTACGGCCATATTCAAAAAGACGCTCGCCACAAGCAAGTTGTGTTGTTGCATTACGAAGAAATTTCACAACGTCGCTTCAGTGGTTGGACCATGGGACAAGTCGATGTCTCACGTGTCAATACCAGCATCTTGTTGAAATACTCTGAGCGTGCCGAGCTTGATCCTTACAGCGTGTCGGGGTCTGTCTCTTTGGCATTGCTCGAAGAACTCATGGCCACAGCTTCCATCATTGGGCGTGCTTGACATTTGTTTGATCGGCTGCGACTTCTCCAGCAGCCCGAGTCAACGCAAGCCCATTGTGGTTGCGCTGGGGACCAAACAGCGCAGCGTCGTCAAGCTTGACCGCTTGGAAAAATTTCACACACTTGATGCTTTTCAAAATTTTTTGAATGCACCCGTGCCTTCAGGCGCGATGTGTGTGGGCGGCTTTGACTTGCCTTTCGGTTTGCCCCGCGAGTGGGTTGAGCACATGCAATGGCCTCTCACATGGCCTGAGTGCATGGACCGCTATGCCTCTTTCTCGCGCGAACAATTGCGTCAATTTTTCAAACAGTTTTGCGACAGTCGTCCAGCAGGATCTAAGTTTGCACATCGCGCTACAGACTTGCCCGCAGGTTCTAGCCCTTCGATGAAATGGGTCAATCCACCCGTTGCATGGATGATGCACGCGGGTGTGCCCCTACTGCGAGCTGCGCATTGGACTTTGCCAGGAATGAGCCAGGGCCATCCCGATCGCGTGGCCTTAGAGGCTTACCCAGGCTTGCTGGCCAAAGAAATTGTGAAGCAGCGCAGCTACAAGAGCGACGACAAATCAAAACAAACCCCCGACCGCTGGATGGCTCGCAAAGACATTTTGCATGCACTCGATTTGGGTCAAACCAAATTGGGTTTGCGGCTCAAGCTCAGCGCGGCGCAACACGACACTTTGTTGCTCGACGGATCGGGCGATTCTTTAGACGCGGTGCTTTGCATGGTGCAAGCGGCGTGGGCGCAGCAACAGCAAGAAACAGGGGCTTCAAAGGGGCCTTATGGCTTGCCAGAGTTTGATCCACTCGAAGGCTGGATTGTGAGCGCCTCAAGCCTAGAGTGATCGCAAAGCTTGAATGGCCTCCGTGTCGTTTCGATACAAGCTCACTTGGCTGTCTGGGCCCAACTCGCCTGCCAACTTGAGGGCTTTTTCTACCGGCAGTTTGATGCCGCTGATGTGCAACTGAATGCCGCTTCGAGTGAGGTATTGACGAAGTTGCTGAAGTGTCTCAACGCCGGTTGCATCAATGCGGTTGATGGGTTGCGCAAACAGGCACACATGTTGAATTTGCGCTTGCTCACGGAGTTGCTCTGTGATGTATTTTTCAAAGCTGCTGGCGGCGGCAAAGTCTAGTTCTGCATCCATCCGAATGGCAAATACATGGGGTGCCAGAGGGGGTAATTGCCACAAGTGACGGTCGCGCAAACTGCCATCTTCGTGCAAGCCCACTTCAATGATGCGAGGATGCAATCGAGTGTGCAAAAAGTGACTGAGGCCAAACAGAACGCCTGCTAAAACACCCCAATAAATGCGCGGGGCACTGAGCAAGGTGATGCCAAAGGTCAGACCTGCAGTCACGGCTTCCATGCGTGCCATTCGCCACAGTTTGACAAAGGCCATGGGCTGAATGAGGCTAGAGACCGCCAAGATCACAATGGCTGCCAATACGGCGCGTGGCACATGAAAAAGCGCAGGCGCTGCAAAGACGGCCAAGAGCACGAATGACGTGGTGCCCACCACAGCCCAGCCTGTTTGGGCGCCCGCGGCCAGATTGATGGCTGATCGAGAGAAGGACGTGCTGGTGGCAAAACTGCCGCTCAAACCCGACACAATTTTGGCCAACCCCTGCCCAATCAAGTCTTGGTTTTCTTGCCAGACAGTGCCCTCTTTTTGGTTCTCTGTTTTGGCACAAGAAGCGGCCTCTAAAAAACTGACTAAGGCAATCAAAACAGCAGGGCCGGCCAGAAAGCCCAATTCTTCCAAAGAGGGTAACTTGGGTAAGGACAGGCTTGGCAGATCTGATGGCAATGCGCCAATGACTGCACCGCCATTGGCAGCATAGCCCATGGCATAACTGACCGCCGCACTGACAACCACAACCACCATGATGCTAGGCGATTTGGGAGCCCATTTTTTGGCCAGGAACAAAGCAGCCAAGCTGGCAGCGCCAAAAGCCAAATCAGCCCATTGGAAAGAGCCGCCAGATTGCCAACCTGTGAGGGCGGGCAATTGTGAAGCCATGATCAAAAGCCCTGCTGCTTGTGTGAACCCCATCATGACCGGCGAGCTGATGAGGTTCAAAAGCCAACCATAACGAAACACGCCCATCATCAACTGCAAAGTGCCTGCCATCAAGGCCAGCCAAACGGCCAAGTGAACCCAATGCCCACTGCCAGGCTGAGCCATGCCGATGAGAGATGCGCTAATCAGAATACAAGTGAGTGCAGAGGGACCGATGGACAGGCGGGTAGAGCCGCCCCACATCACGCCAATCAAAGCCGGCAAGAGCGCGGCATAAAGACCCGTGACCAAAGGCATGCCAGCCAGTGCCGCATAAGCAACCGACTGCGGCACCATGAGCAGGGCCACCGAAAATCCTGCCGTCCACTCTTGTTTAAAAAGCGCAGGCGTTAAGCGCGGCCATTGGAGGAAGGGAAACAAAGCCTTGACGAGGTTCATGATGCCAAGCGTTGTTCAGTGGGCTTTGAAGGGGGGTTCAATGAATGGCCTGCTGGCGATAAGGTCGACACACTGGGCAATTCAAATTTCGGGCCGTGTTCATGGTTTGCCACTCCATGTGCTTCGCGTTGAACATCATGAGCTTGCCGTGAAGGCTGCTGCCCATGCCGCTCAAAATTTTAAGCGCTTCGGTTGCTTGCATGCTGCCAATGACTCCTACCAAGGGCGCCAAGACGCCCATGCTGGCGCAACTAGTTTCTTCAAAACTTTGGGTGGGCGGAAAGACGCAGGCGTAGCACGGTGAGTGTGTTTGCCGTGTGTCGTACACCGCCACCTGACCATCTAGGCGCAAAGCCGCGCCTGAAACCAAGGGCTTGGCAAATTGGGCGCAGGCTTGGTTGATCAGTTGGCGTGTTTCAAAATTGTCTGTGCAGTCCAGCACCACATCGACCGTAGGCACGCATTGAGCGAGCAAGGCTGCGTCTGCTTTTTGGGCATAGCCGCTTACACGAACGTCTGGATTGATGGCTGAAATGGCCGTTTGAAGAGATGCCACTTTGGCTTGCCCCACACGGTTTTGCGCATGCGCAATTTGGCGTTGCAGGTTGGTGACATCGACATGATCGTGATCGACCAAGCTGATATGGCCCACCCCCGCGCTGGCCAGATAAAGGGCAGCAGGTGAGCCTAGACCACCTGCGCCAACGATGAGCGCGTGAGATTGAGAGACCTTCTCCTGACCCTCCACGCCCCATTCATCTAAAAGAATGTGGCGCGAGTAACGCAGCAGCTGATCGTCCCGCATGGGCGATTACTTATCTTTTTTCTCTACTTTGCGCTCAGCCAAAGTGGCACTGGCCTTGACGGGCAAGCCTTTGAGTTGGTTGAGAGCCTGGATCAGTTGGAAGTCTTTGTCAGATCCAAATTCTGGCGGACGTCTTTCGGACTCAGGCTTTTTGGCATCTTCTTCTAATTTTTTGAGTGCTGCTTCTCTGGCTTTTTGGCGCTCTTCATTTTTCTTTTCAGCTTCTTGGCCATTGCCAAGGTGCTTTTCTAAATCGGCCTCGCGCGTGCGCAAAGCTGCAAACACATTGCCGTTTTCAGTTTCGTCCAGCATGACATCCGGCAGGATGCCTTTGGCTTGAATCGATTGGCCATTGGGAGTGTAGTAGCGGGCCGTGGTGAGCTTCAAAGCGGTGTCGGGACCCAGCTGGCGAACCGTTTGAACGGAGCCTTTGCCAAATGTTTGGCTGCCCATGATGGTGGCACGTTTGTGATCTTGAAGTGCACCCGCCACAATTTCACTGGCGGAGGCGGAGCCTTCATTGACCAAGACCACCAAAGGAATTTTTTTCAATTTGCCCTGTGTGTTTTGGGTGAGGCGTTGTATGGGATCGTTGTCTGCATTGCGGCGCCAAAACTGGGGCGCAGCTTTGTACACAAATTTACTTTCTGCCAATTGGCCGTTGGTGGAAACCACGGTAACGTTTTCTGGCAAGAAAGCGGCAGACAAGGCAACTGCGGCATCCAAAAGACCGCCTGGGTCGTTGCGCAAATCGAGCACCAAGCCTTGAAGCTTGGGATCTTGCTTGAACATGTCTTCTAATTTCTTGGAGAAATCTTCGACGGTTCTTTCTTGGAACTGAGAAACTCGAATCCAGCCATAGCCCGGCTGAACCAACCTGGCTTTGACCGATTGGGTTTTAATTTCTTCACGAACAATGGTGACTGTGAAAGTGCGGCTTTCGTCTTTGCGGAAAATGGTGAGGACCACTTTGGTGTTGGGCTCACCCCGCATGCGCTTGACCGCATCGTTCATGGACAAACCTTTGACGATGGTCTCGTCAATTTTGGTAATGAGGTCGTTGGTTTTCAAGCCAGCACGGTCGGCTGGTGAGCCTTCAATGGGGGACACCACTTTGACCACGCCTTCTTCTTGAGTGATCTCAATGCCCACACCCACAAAGCGCCCAGAGGTTCCTTCGCTGAACTCTTTGAAGCTTTTCTTGTCGAAGTATTGAGAGTGCGGGTCGAGGCTTGAAACCATGCCAGAGATGGCTTCGGTGATGAGCTTTTTCTCGTCGACTGTTTCGACATAGTCGCTTTTGACCATGCCAAACACGGCGGCCAGTTGTTGGAGTTCTTCAAGCGGCAAGGGCGCAAAGGCACCTCGCGCTGTGGTTTGAAGCGAAATGGTGGTGAGCGCGCCCGCTAAAGCGCCAATGCTGAGCCAACCTGCGATTTTTAATTTCTGTCCCATGTGCTTGACCCCTTAGGTCTCCTTTTCAACCAATATACACCCTGACAGTCTTCTTTGTGCAAGTCTGGTCATGTCTTTCGGGTAAATCAAGCTTTACCTTGGCTGGCCACAGCCGCCGCCGCCTTGGCTGCTGCATCTGCATCACCCAGGTAGTAGTGTTTGATGGGCTTCAAGTTGGCATCTAGCTCGTAGACCAGCGGAATGCCATTGGGGATGTTCAAGTTCACGATGTCGGCATCGGAAATGTTGTCTAAGTACTTGATAAGGGCTCGGATGGAATTGCCATGTGCGGCCACCACAATTTGCTTGCCAGCCTTGATGGCGGGAGCTATGGACTCGTTCCAAAATGGCATGACCCGGTCTACCGTGTCTTTCAGGCACTCTGTGAGCGGAATATCCTGAGGCTTGAGTTTGGCATAGCGCAAGTCGGCGCGCTCACAGCGGGGGTCGGATGCTTCTAATGCAGGCGGTGGGGTGTCATAGCTTCGGCGCCAAACCAAAACTTGCTCATCGCCAAACTTTTTGGCTGTCTCAGCTTTGTTCAGTCCTTGAAGGGCGCCGTAGTGACGCTCGTTCAGGCGCCAGCTGTGGTGCACAGGCAGCCACTGGCGGTCCATGGCATCTAGGGTGTGCCACAGGGTGTGAATGGCGCGTTTGAGAACGCTGGTGTAAGCTAGGTCGAACTCGTAGCCTGCCGCTTTGAGCAAGCGGCCAGCTGTTTGAGCTTGCTCTATTCCCGTGGGCGTGAGGTCGACGTCAGTCCATCCGGTAAAGCGATTTTCTAAATTCCAAGTGGACTCGCCGTGGCGAATAAGAACGAATTTGTACATGGTCAAAGGATTTATCAAGAAAGAAATGCGGGATCACGCCCAGCATTTTAGAATTCGAATCTGGCATGTCTTATTGAATTAGACTGCAATTGAACTTTTTAAGGGTTTTTTGTGAATTTTTTGATTGAAAACTGGATGTTGGTCGCCGTTGCAGCGGGTTCTGCCTTGGCTTTGTTTTTGCCAACTATCACCAAAGGTGCTGCAGGCGGTGTCGAACCTACAGAGGCTGTTTTGCTCATCAACCGCGAAAAAGCGGTTTTGATTGATGTTTGTGAACCCGCTGAATATGCGCAGGGGCATGCAATGGGCTCCAAGAACATTCCATTGGGTCAGTTGGAGACTCAACTGCCTCTGATGGTCAAAAACAAGAGTTTGCCGGTGATCTTGGTGTGCCAAGTGGGCGGCCGTGCCAGCCGAGCAGCCACACAAGCAAAAAAATTGGGCTACGAGCGTGCGCAGGCCTTATCGGGTGGCTTGAAAGCCTGGCGCGAAGCCAGTTTGCCCGTCGAAAAAGCCTGATCGAATCTGAAAAAGAAATCAGCCTGTTTGAGTATTGAATTGGAGAAGTCATGCCCCACGTGAAGATGTACACCACTGCTGTTTGCCCATATTGCGTTAGAGCCAAGCAAATTTTGAAGGCCAAGGGCGTGACCGAGATTGAGGAAATCAGGATAGATACCCAGCCCGAAATTCGCGAGCACATGATGAGCATCACTGGCCGCAGAACAGTGCCTCAAATTTTCATTGGCGAGACCCACGTTGGGGGTTGCGACGATTTAATGGCCCTCGACGCCAAAGGCGGCTTGATGCCGCTCCTGCAAGCCAGTTAAATCCATTAGTTCAAGCATGACGCGGCCCTTTTCTTATCGGTCATAATGCTTGCAATCTCTCGGCAGGGGCTTTTCAAGCGGCCGAAGGGAAAACCACTTTTTTACCAAGAGTTTTTATGTCAGAAGCAAGCACCCCTGTGTTCCAAATCCAGCGCGTTTACTTGAAAGAAGCGTCTTTGGAGCAACCCAACTCTCCTGCCATTTTGCTCGAGCAACAACAACCCTCAGTCGATATTCAGTTGGGTGTTGAGGCCAACCAAGCAGCAGACGGTGTTTTCGAAGTCTGCGTTACTGCCACAGTGCACACCAAAATTGAAGACAAAACCGTGTTCTTGGTAGAGTGCAAGCAAGCTGGTATTTTTGAAATTCGCAATTTGCCTGAAGACCAAATGGGCTCTGTCATGGGCATCGCTTGCCCCCAAATCATTTACCCCTACTTGCGTGGCAACGTTGCCGACATGATCACCCGTGGAGGCTTTCCACCCGTGCACTTGGCCGAAATTAACTTCCAAGCCATGTACGAGCAACAACAAGCTGAAGCGGCAGGAAAAGCGGCAGCACCGCAAGTCCAGTAATTGACTTTGAGGCCCCCAACTTGAGCCTGAAGATCGCGGTCATCGGGGCAGGTGCTTGGGGCACAGCGCTGGCCGTCAGCGCCAGTCGGCATGCGGCAGGACACCAGGTTCAATTGTGGACGCGTGACCCTGTTGCTGCCAAAGAGATGCAATTGCAAGGTCGCAACCAGCGTTATTTGCCTGAGGTTGAATTCCCCAAAACCTTGCGCTGCACCAGTTCAGATGTTTCGGAATTGGCCTCATGGGCTGCTGGCCATGACCTGATTGTCATTGGCACACCCATGTCTGCGCTGCGCAGCATGCTGCAAACATTGCAAAATGTTCAAGTGCCGGTGGCTTGGCTTTGCAAAGGGTTTGAAGCAGCCTCACCCCACATTGAATCGGGTGCCATGCCTCATGAGGTTTGCCAACAAGTTGCGCCCCATTTGATGTCGGGCGCATTGAGTGGTCCCAGCTTTGCATTGGAAGTGGCGCGCGGTCAGCCCACTGCGCTGGTAGCTGCCAGTGCCCATGCCGCGGTGCGACAAATTTTGGTAGAGGCTTTTCACAGCCCTAGTTTGCGTGTTTATGCCAACGACGACATGGTGGGTGTCGAAGTGGGCGGCGCAGTGAAAAATGTGTTGGCCATTGCCACCGGATTGTGTGATGGCCTGAACTTAGGCCTGAATGCACGGGCTGCATTGATCACCCGAGGTTTGTCAGAAATGACTCGTCTGGGCATGGCCTTGGGCGCCAAAGCAGAAACCTTTATGGGCTTGTCTGGCTTGGGCGATTTGGTTCTTACAGCCACAGGCGATTTGAGCCGCAATCGCAAAGTAGGACTGTTGTTGGCGCAGGGCATGGATTTGCATCAAGCGGTTCAATCCTTGGGCCATGTGGCCGAGGGTGTTTACAGCGCTCGCACCGTGGTCAAGCGTGCACAGGCGCTGGGCATTGAGATGCCCATTGCTCAGGGTGTGGTGGCCTTGCTAGACGGCCACTTAAAACCCTCTGAAGCCGTGGCAGCGCTCATGGGTCGAGACGCCAAGGGCGAAACGGCTTAAAGCATTTGTGAGTTAAACGGGTGTGAACGACAGCCGCACGTAGATGGGTGCGAAGGCTTCAGCTTGGGTAATTTCAATTAGCGTTTCTTTGGCCAACTCAAGCAAGGCAATGAATGTGACTACCAACACGGGCGTGCCTTTGCTGGGATCGAACAAGTTTTCAAACTCGACAAACTTGCGGCCCTGTAAGTGCTTTAAAACGATGCTCATGTGCTCTCGCACACTGAGTTCTTCGCGGGTAATTTTGTGGTGCTGAACCAGTTTGGCACGTTTCAAAATGTCGCGCCAAGCTTCTTGAAGTTCAACCAAGTGCACATCGGGAAAGCGCGGTTGCAGACTTTGCTCGATGTAGACCTGAGCCTTTAAAAAGTCGCGGCCGTACTGCGGCAAATTGCCCAACTGCATGGAGGCCATTTTCATTTGCTCGTATTCCAGCAAACGACGAACCAATTCGGCACGCGGGTCTTCGGGCTCTTGGCCCTCCGCCACTTTTTTGGGTGGCAACAGCATGCGCGATTTGATTTCAATCAGCATGGCGGCCATGAGCAAATACTCAGCAGCCAACTCAAGGTTGTGCTCGCGAATTTCATCGACATAACTGAGGTACTGGCGCGTGACCGCGGCCATGGGAATGTCGAGAATGTTGAAGTTTTGCTTGCGAATGAGGTAGAGCAGCAAGTCCAGAGGACCTTCAAAAGCCTCTAAAAAAACCTCTAAAGCATCGGGTGGGATGTAAAGGTCGTTGGGCATTGAAAACAAAGGCTCGCCATACAAACGAGCCACTGCCACGTGGTCAATGACCTCGGGCAGACCCGCCGTGTTTTCAACGGTGGGCAGAAGCTCTGGGGGAGCAGCGGTGTTTTCCAAAAGACTCAACCTTTTGTTTGATAAACGTAGGGCTTTTGGGCCACACGGCCTGAATTGAATTCTTTCAAGACATGGCGGTCAACCGAGGCGTTCCACAGCAAAGCACGGGCTTCTTTTTGCGCTGCGTCAAGGTGAGGCCGATCTGCCTTGAGTTGTTCAATGAACTGGGTGGTGTCGGATTGGTAGTCAGGGCGACGGAAAAAATGCAGGAGCGACATGGCAAAGCGCTTTCTAATGAATTGAGGCTTATTTTAGCGTTACGGCGCTAGGGTTTTTCTGACATATGGGCCACTTCAAGAGCTGCTTCAAGGGCCGCTTCTAGCGCCGAAGACCAATCTGGGTAAACATTCTGGCCCATTGTGGTGAGCAAGCCGGTTCTGCGAGCAATGTCGAGCGGTTGGTGATGCAGCCCGCAAATGATCAGCTGCACGTGCTTTTTTTGGCAGATTTTGGCCAGAGCCAACAAAGCGTCTGCGCCAGACGAATCGATATAAATCAAATTTTTGAGGTCTAAGACCAGTGATTTTTTCGGCAAATTTTCTTCGATGGCTTCTACCAGTTTCACCGCGCCAAAGAACAAGGCCCCATAAAACCGATATGCACTGACTTGCCCATGCTGGTTCTTTAGCGAGGGGCTGTCCGTGGGACCCAATGGCTCAACACGGCTCAGGTTGGAAATTCGGTAAATGAAAGTGAGGCAGGCGGCAAACAAACCAAATTCGATGGCCACTGTGAGGTCGACCACGATGGTGAGCAAAAAAACGGCCAACAAGGTGATGCGGTAAGGCACTCGGAACTGTGTTAAATCTTTGAATGCGTGCCATTCACCCATGTTCCAAGCCACAAACATCAAGATGGCAGCCAGTGCTGGCAATGGCACGTGATTGGCCAATGGCGCTGCCACCCATACCACCGCCAACAAAACCAGGGCGTGAACCATGCCGGCAATGGGTGAACGACCGCCACTTTTGACGTTGGTCACCGTGCGTGCAATGGTGCCAGTGGCGGGCATGCCACCGAAAAAGGGGGTGACAAAATTGGCCACGCCCTGTGCCATGAGTTCTTGATTGGGGTTGTGCTTGTCGCCAATGAGGCCATCGGCAATGCGGGCGCACAGCAAGGACTCGATGGCACCCAGCAATGTCAAGGTGAAGATGGGCATGCTCAAGTGCTGCAGGTTGGCCAAGCTGAATTCTGGCCAGACAAAACTGGGTAACTCTGAAGGAATGCCACCAAATTTACTGCCGATAGTTTCGACTGGCAGTTGCAGTAAGGATGCAATCAAGGTGGCTGCAATGAGGGCCACGATGGAGCCGGGCACCACTTGCAAAATGCGTTTAAGTCCCTTCACGGGCGCTTGGCCTTGTTGGGCTGAAAACAGCCGCTGCCAAACCACAATCAGGACCAATGAGCCACATGCCAATGCCAGTGCAGGGGCTTGAAAGGTGGGCAGCGTTTCATGCAAGGTTTGCAAAATGCCAAAAAAATCGGCAGGCATGTTTGTGACCTGAAGCCCCAAAAAATCTTTCACTTGCGACAACATGATCAACACGGCAATGCCGTTGGTAAAACCAATGATTACCGCCACGGGTATGAATCTGATGAGGTTGCCCAATTTGAGCAAGCCCATGACAAAGAGCAAGACACCTGAAGCAGCGGTAGCCAGGATGAGATTGGCCAGGCCATAGCGTTCTAAGATGCCATACACAATGACAATGAAGGCGCCCGCCGGGCCGCCAATTTGAACTCTGCTGCCACCCAATGCCGATATGATGAAACCTGCAATGATGGCAGTGAACAGGCCCGCTTCGGGTTTGAGCCCTGAAGCGATGGCAAAGGCCATGGCCAATGGCAAAGCAACCACACCGACGGTAAAGCCTGCCGCGATATCTGTGCCCAGTTGCGCCCGGCTGTAACCCTTCAAAGAGTCGACAAGTTTGGGGCGAAAGAAGAAGGCCATGCTTCAGTGTAGCGTTGGAAACGACCTAGTGATTGGCTGGCCGAAAGAGCCAGATCAGTGAATTCGCATGCCAGGTTTTGCGCCTGGCCATGGATTCAACACATAAAT
This sequence comes from Limnohabitans sp. MMS-10A-178, assembly GCF_003063375.1. Lineage (GTDB taxonomy): Bacteria > Pseudomonadota > Gammaproteobacteria > Burkholderiales > Burkholderiaceae_C > Limnohabitans_A. Next base: position 800,250 of record NZ_NERY01000001.1, read on the forward strand.
GCCAGGCTCCGCTTTTTCATCCGCATGGCTGGCGGCCAGTACCATGCCTTCAGAAACGCCAAACTTCATTTTGCGTGGCGCCAAATTGGCCACCATGACGGTGAGCTTGCCAACCAAGTCTTCGGGTCTGTAAACACTGGCAATGCCACTGAACACATTGCGGTGTTTGCCTTCGCCCACATCCAAGGTGAGTCTCAACAACTTGCTTGAACCCTCCACCGCTTCGCATTGCACAATTTGCGCAATGCGCAGATCGATCTTGGCAAAGTCGTCGATGGAAATGGTGGGTGCAATGGCTTCGCCGCCAGGCAATGGCGCCGCTTCGACCACAGGTTCAGGTGCTTCAAACAAAGCATCCAACATGGCCACATCGACCCGTTGCATCAGGTGCTTGTAGTCGTTGATGGCATGACCTGCACCCAGCGAAGCTTTCACATCTGTGAAGTTCATGGCATCAATATTCAAGAACTTTTCCACGTTGCTGGCCAAAGAAGGCAGCACAGGTTTTAACATGACACTGAGCAAGCGGAAGGCTTCGATGCAGGTGGTGCAAACGTCGTGCAGGCGTGTGTCCATGCCTTCTTGCTTGGCCAATTCCCAGGGTTTGTTTTGATCGACGTATTCGTTCACTCGGTCGGCCAAGAGCATCACTTCGCGCAATGCTTTGGCGTAGTCACGCTCATCGTAAAGCTTCGCAACGGGCGCCACGCCTTCGTGCAATTGCTTGAGCAAAGCTTGTCCATCGGCAGACACAAGGCCCAGTTTGCCACCTAAGCGCTTGGCAATGAAGCCAGCTGCGCGCGACGCAATGTTGATGTACTTGCCCACCAAGTCGGAGTTGACGCGGGCCATGAAGTCTTCAGGGTTGAAGTCGACGTCTTCGTTGCGGCCATTGAGTTTGGCCGCAATGTAATAACGCAGCCATTCGGGGTTCATGCCCAGTTTCAAATACTTGAGAGGGTCGAGGCCGGTGCCGCGGCTCTTGCTCATCTTCTCGCCGCTGACAGTTAAGAATCCGTGCACATAAACTGCGTTGGGTGTTTTGCGGCCGCTGAAATGCAGCATGGCGGGCCAGAACAAGGTGTGGAAATACGTGATGTCTTTGCCAATGAAGTGGTACTGCTCGACCTTGGGGTTGTTGATGTAGGCGTTGTAGTCCACACCAATTTTGCCCAAATAGTTTTTGAGAGAAGCCAAATAGCCAATGGGTGCATCGAGCCACACGTAAAAATATTTGCCGGGTGCGTCAGGAATTTCAATGCCGAAATAGGGCGCGTCGCGGCTGATGTCCCAGTCGCCCAAGCCGCCCTGGCCTTCTTCGTCTTTGGCAAACCACTCTTTGATTTTGTTCAGCACTTCGGGCTGCAAGCGCCCTGTGTCGTGCGTCCATTTTTCTAGGAACTCAACGCAGCGAGGGTCTGACAGTTTGAAGAAGTAGTGCTCAGATTGCTTCAGCACAGGTGTGGCGCCAGACAAAGCGGAATAGGGATTCTTCACTTCGGTGGGGGCGTAAACCGCACCGCACGATTCGCAGCTGTCGCCATACTGGTCTTTGGCGCCGCACTTAGGGCATTCGCCTTTGATGAAACGGTCGGGCAAGAACATCGACTTTTCGGGGTCAAAGAATTGCTCGATGGTCTTGGTGGCGATGAAGCCTGCAGCTTTGAGATCGCGGTAAATTTGTTGGGCCAGTTCGTGGTTTTCGGGGCCGTCGGTGGAGTGCCAATTGTCAAAGGCGATGTGAAAGCCATCGAGATAAGGCTTGCGACCCGAAGCAATGTTGGCCACAAATTGCTGTGGTGTGATGCCAGCTTTTTCGGCAGCAATCATGATAGGAGCGCCATGCGCGTCGTCGGCACACACAAAGTGCACCTCATGACCTTGCATGCGCTGCGCACGAACCCAAGTGTCGGCCTGGATGTACTCCATGATGTGACCGATGTGGAAATTGCCGTTGGCATAGGGCAAAGCGGTCGTGACAAATATTTGTCGCTTGGTATCGGGGAGGTTCGAAGCAGTCGAGGCAGACATGAGGGGTCAGTTTGTAGGGGAATCCTCGATTTTATGGGCTTCGGCCCTCCGATGTCGCTAAACTTCCTGCCATTCGCAGAAAGTTTCACATGTCGACCCCAGAACAACTCCAAAAAGCCCTCGAATCGGTCATCGACCCCAACACTGGCAAAGATTTCGTCTCCACCAAAGCTCTGAAAAACCTGGTGGTGGACGGTGGCAATGTGGCTTTTGATGTCGAGTTGGGCTATCCCGCCAAGAGCCAAATCCCTGGTTTGCGCAACGCCCTTATTGCCGCAGCCAAACAGGTGCCCGGCGTGACCAATGTTTCTGCCAACGTCACCACCAAAATTGTGGCGCATGCCGCACAGCGAGGTGTGGCCTTGTTGCCTCAAGTGAAAAACATCGTAGCCGTTGCCTCAGGCAAGGGCGGCGTGGGCAAGAGCACCACAGCAGTCAACTTGGCGCTGGCGCTGGCCGCAGAAGGCGCCAGTGTGGGCCTGCTGGATGCCGACATTTATGGCCCCAGCCAGCCCATGATGATGGGCATTGAAGGCCGCCCCGAGAGCGAAGACGGCAAAACCATGGAGCCCATGGAAAACTATGGTGTGCAAGTGATGTCGATTGGCTTCTTGGTGAACCAAGACGAAGCCATGATTTGGCGTGGCCCCATGGCCACACAGGCGCTGGAGCAGCTGCTGCGCCAGACCAATTGGAAAGATTTGGATTACTTGATCATTGACATGCCACCTGGCACTGGTGACATTCAACTCACCCTCAGCCAGCGCGTGCCCATGACCGGTGCCGTGATTGTGACCACACCGCAAGACATCGCTTTGCTCGATGCCAAAAAGGGCATCAAGATGTTTGAGAAAGTGGGCGTGCCCATTTTGGGCATTGTGGAAAACATGGCGGTTCACGTTTGCACCAATTGTGGCCATATTGAGCACATCTTTGGCGCCGATGGCGGCAAGAAAATGGCCGAAAACTACCAAATGGATTACTTGGGCGCCTTGCCCTTGAACATGCAAATTCGCTTGCAAGCCGACAATGGTAAACCTACTGTGGTGGCCGACCCCGATGGCGAAGTGGCGGGCATTTACAAGTCGGTGGCTCGCCAAGTGGCCATCAAAATTGCGGCCAAGGCCAAAGACTTTTCAGCCAAGTTCCCTACCATCACGGTTTCTAAAAACACCTGAACCCCTCAAGCCTTTTTGTTTTCCATATCGCGCAAACGGAAACGTTGAATCTTGCCGGTGGCAGTTTTGGGAAGCTCAGCGATGAACTCTACAAAGCGGGGGTATTTGTAAGGAGCCAAGCGCTCTTTCACAAACACTTTCACGTCTTCTTCCGTCAGGCTCTGGCCGGCTTTCAAAACAATGAAGGCTTTCGTTTTGGTGAGGCCGTCGGTGTCAGCTTTGCCAATGACAGCGGCTTCCAAAATGGCCGGGTGTTGAACCAAGGTCGACTCCACTTCAAACGGCGACACATAAATGCCACTCACTTTGAGCATGTCATCGTTGCGTCCTGCGTAGGTGTAGTAGCCGTCTGAGTCGCGTGAGTATTTGTCGCCGCTTTTGGTCCATTCACCTTGGAAGGTGTCGCGTGATTTTTCGCGGTTGTTCCAGTACATCAATGCAGCACTCGGGCCCTTGATGTAAAGATCGCCAATCTCGTCGTGGCCCGACAGTACCTGGCCCTCTTTCCCGCGTAATTGCACTTCGTAGCCCGGCACAGGCTTGCCTGTGGTGCCATAACGAACATCGCCTGGCGTGTTGGACAAAAATACGTGTAGCATTTCGGTAGAGCCAATGCCGTCGATGATTTCGCAGCCAAAGCGGGCGGTCCAACGCTCACCAATGTCTGCAGGCAAGGCTTCACCAGCGGATGAGCACAGGCGCAATGCCACTTGGTCTTTGCTGGGCAAGTCAGGACTTGCCAACATACCGCCATAGCCCGTGGGCGCACCATAAAACACGGTGGGTTTGTGGGTGATCAATCGCTTGAATGTGGCTTGCGGTGTGGGGCGCTCTGCCATCAACACCACACTGGCGCCAACGCTTAAGGGGAAGGTGAGGGCGTTGCCCAAACCATAGGCAAAGAACAACTTGGCTGCTGAAAACACCACGTCATTGGACGTCAATGCCAAAACGCCTTTGCCATACAACTGCGCGGTCCAATACAGATTGCCTTGAGTGTGTACGGTGCCTTTGGGATTGCCCGTTGAGCCGGAGGAGAACAACCAGAAAGCGGGTTCGTCTGTATGTGTTTCAGCAGGTAAGCTGGGGCCTGCGGCAGACGCCAACAAGTCTTTGAAATGCATGTGGGGTGCTGGCAATTCGCCCTCGTGGCGGGACACCACCACGTGCTTGATGCTTTTGGTGCCTAGCGAAATGGCAGTGTTCAAAGTGGTTAACAAAGCCGAGGACACCAAAGCCGCTTGAGCTCGGCTGTTGTTGATCATGAATACGTAGTCATCTGCCGTTAACAGGGTGTTGACAGCAACGGGCACCACACCTGCATAAAGTGCGCCCAAGAATGACACGATCCAGTCTGTGCTGTCGTGCATCAACAAGAGAACGCGTTCTTCTCGCTTGAGGCCTAACTTTCGCAGACCCGCTGCACAGGCTCTGATTTGTTCGCCCATTTCGCCGTAGGTGAGGCTGCCCGCATCGTCAATGAGCGCCGTCTTGTCTTTGCGACTGTTGTTGGCCGCAATCAAAAATTGTGCAAAGTTGAATTGCGCGGGAGGTGCTGAGGGCAGTGTCATGGTTGTCTCCGTGATCTGGATCAAAATTTTTTATTCAAGGTGCATTAAAAAGCTTTGGAATTCTTTCAACAAGCGGTATAAATGCACTATCTTGCTTGCAGATGAGTATGCAGTAAAGTGCATGTTTTGTCTGCCGCCAAATTTAAGGGTTTTCCCTTATAAATTGAGAAATTTGTATCCCCTTCATAAGTTTTTGGAGACGTCGGTGACTGAAGCATCAACCGCATTTGTTGAAGTTGGAGACTCATTGGAGCCATTGCGCAGCCCTTTTTTGATGGCGTTGGGAGAGCGTGTTCGCAACTTGCGCTCTCGCAAAGGCATGACGCGAAAAGCCGTTGCCTTGGCAGCGGATGTGTCAGAGCGCCACTTGGCCAATTTGGAATATGGCACAGGGAATGTGTCTGTGTTGGTATTGCTCCAGGTGTCTCATGCCTTGCAATGCTCCTTGGCAGAATTGTTGGGCGATATCAGTACCAGCTCACCCGAGTGGCTGCTCATTCGGGAGTTGTTGAGCAAGCGCACAGAGTCTGATTTGAGACGTGCCCGTGTACAGCTGACAGAAATGTTTGGAGAAGGTGGTGATGCTTCTGCTCGTCGGACTCGCATTGCACTGATTGGTCTGCGAGGTGCTGGCAAAACCACGCTGGGTCAGCGTTTGGCAGACGATTTGGGTTTTGCGTTTATCGAACTCAGCCGTGAAATTGAAAAATTTGCAGGCTGTCAAATCAGTGAAATTCACAACCTTTATGGTGCCAATGCCTACCGCCGTTACGAACGCCGTGCGTTAGAGGAAGCCATTCAAATTTATCCTGAGGTGGTCATTGCAACACCGGGTGGATTGGTCTCCGATTCAGCCAATTTCAACTTGTTGTTGTCGCATTGCACCACTGTGTGGTTGCAAGCCAGTGCTAACGATCACATGGCACGAGTGGCTGCACAAGGCGATCTGCGTCCTATGGCGGCCAGCCCTGAAGCCATGGAAGATTTGAAGCGCATCTTGGAGGGCCGCTCGGCTTTTTACTCAAAAGCCGACATCAGCATCGATACCAGTGCGCAAGACACCGACGAGAGCTTCAAACGTTTGAAAACTGAAGTACGCAAAGTAATTCAGTGGGTTGAGTGAAGATTGCAAAATATTTCTAAAATATAGGGTAAATACTTATTATTTGCAATAAATTGCATGTTGAGTGTTTTGAATTTATGCAATAAACTGCATGTCATCGGCTCAGCAACTCAATTTGGAGACACACATGACATCAGCACCCATCGTCAATTACCAAACCTCACCCGAAAACTACAAGCACATCAGCTTGGCATTTGACGGCGCAGTGGCTACTTTGTCCATCAACATCGATGAAAACGCTGGCATTCGGCCTGGCTACAAACTCAAGCTCAACTCATACGACTTGGGTGTGGACATTGAATTGCACGATGCTCTGCAGCGCATTCGCTTTGAGCACCCCGAAGTTCGCTCTGTGGTGGTGACCAGTTTGAAAGACCGCGTGTTCTGCTCTGGTGCCAACATTTTCATGTTGGGTGTTTCTACCCATGGCTGGAAAGTTAACTTCTGTAAGTTCACCAACGAAACACGCAACGGCATTGAAGACTCCAGTAAATACTCTGGCTTGAAATTTGTGGCCGCATTGAACGGCGCCTGCGCTGGCGGTGGTTATGAGTTGGCTTTGGCTTGCGATGACATCGTTTTGGTCGACGACCGTTCTTCATCAGTTTCATTGCCTGAAGTGCCATTGCTTGGCGTATTGCCAGGGACGGGTGGTCTGACTCGCGTCACCGACAAGCGCCACGTACGCCACGACTTGGCCGATATTTTCTGCACCAGTGTGGAAGGTGTTCGTGGTCAAAAAGCCGTCGACTGGCGCTTGGTCGATGCCATTGCCAAGCCCAACCAATTCCAGCAAGTGGTGCGTGAGCGCGCAGACAAATTGGCTGCACAAAGCGATCGTCCTGCTGCTGAAAAAGGGGTATCACTGACACCCATTCAACGCAATATTTCAGAGAACAGTCTCAGTTACAACAACGTCACAGTTGAAATCGACCGCGCAAAACGTGTTGCCACCTTCACAGTCAAAGCGCCTGCCTCTGCACAACCCACAGACATCGCTGGCATCTTGGCAGCTGGCGCTCAGTGGTGGCCCCTGCAAATGGTGCGTGAGTTGGACGACGCCATTTTGCACATGCGTACCAACGAACTTGATATTGGCACATGGCTGCTCAAAGCCACTGGCGATGCCAAAGCCGTGTTGGCCAGCGACGCTACTTTGTTGGCTCACAAAGATCACTGGTTCGTGCGCGAAACCATTGGCCACTTGCGCCGCACTTTGGCACGTTTGGATGTGTCATCACGCAGTATTTTTGCCATCGTCGAAGAGGGCACCTGCTTCGTTGGTACCTTTGCCGAATTGGCCTTCTGTGCAGACCGCACTTACATGTTGGCCTTGCCAGACGATGCTGACAAAGCACCCACCATTCAGTTGAACGAATTCAACTTCGGCTTCTACCCCATGGTGAACGACCAGTCTCGTTTGGCTCGTCGCTTCTACGAAGAAGTGCCGGCCATGGAAGCGGCTCGTGGTGCCATTGGCAAAGCATTGGACGCTGATGCTGCTTTGGATTTGGGCTTGGTCACTGCTGCACCCGACGATATCGATTGGGAAGACGAAATTCGCATGTGCTTGGAAGAGCGCGCTGCCATGTCACCCGACGCCCTCACAGGCCTCGAAGCCAACTTGCGTTTTGCCAGCCAAGAGAACATGCTCACCCGTATTTTTGGCCGCCTCACTGCATGGCAAAACTGGATCTTCCAGCGCCCCAATGCCGTGGGTGAAAAAGGTGCTTTGAAGGTGTACGGCAAAGGTGAAAAAGTGCAGTTCGACATGAACCGTGTGTAAGCCATTTATTTACAAAAAGTTTTGAAAGTGTTGTGCAGCAAGGTTCCCGGTGGTCTTTGCTGCAACCCAAATTTGACCCCACCGTTGCTTTAATTTCTGGAGACTCTCATGTCCGGTATCAACTACAGCGAAAAGATTCCAAACAACGTCAACTTGTCTGAAGACCGCACTCTGCAACGTGCGCTTGAGCAATGGCAGCCTAACTTCATCAACTGGTGGGACGACATGGGCCCCGAGGGTTCAAAAGACATGGACGTGTACTTGCGTACAGCCGTCAGCGTTGACCCACAAGGTTGGGCACAGTTTGGTCACGTCAAAATGCGCGACTACCGCTGGGGTGTGTTTTTGAACCCAGGTGACCAAGAGCGTCAAATTCATTTTGGCGATCACAAGGGTGAAAAAGTTTGGCAAGACGTGCCTGGCGAACACCGCGCTAACCTGCGCCGCATCATCGTGACACAAGGCGACACCGAGCCAGCGTCAGTTGAGCAGCAACGCCACTTGGGCCTCACGGCACCTAGCATGTACGACCTGCGCAACCTGTTTCAAATCAACGTGGAAGAAGGCCGTCACTTGTGGGCCATGGTGTACTTGCTGCACAAATACTTTGGCAGAGACGGCCGTGAAGAAGCCGATGCTTTGTTACAACGCAACAGCGGCAACGAAGACAATCCCCGCATCTTGCAAGCCTTCAACGAGAAGACGCCCGACTGGTTGTCCTTCTTCATGTTCACTTACTTCACAGACCGTGACGGCAAGTTCCAATTGTGTGCTTTGGCCGAGTCTGCATTCGACCCATTGGCACGCACCACCAAGTTCATGTTGACCGAAGAAGCGCACCACATGTTTGTGGGCGAGTCTGGCGTGAGCCGCACCATCCAGCGCACCGTTGATGTGATGAACCAACTCAAGACTGACGACGTGGCCAAACTGCGTGCTGCTGGCGTGATCGATTTGCCCACCATACAGCGCTACATCAACTTCCACTTCTCAGTCACCATCGATTTGTTTGGTGCCGACGAGTCTTCCAACGCTGCTACTTTCTACAGCTCAGGCCTCAAAGGCCGCTACGAAGAAGGCAAGCGCACAGACGACCACGTGTTGAAGGGCAACACTTACAAAATCTTGGCCGTTGAAAATGGCAAGTTGATTGAAAAAGAAGTGCCCATGTTGAACGCTTTGAACGAAGTTCTGCGCGACGACTACATCACCGATTCCAAAGGCGGTATTGAGCGTTGGAACCGTGTGATTGAAAAGGCCGGTATTTCATTCAAGTTGACAGCGCCTCACAAAGCTTTCCACCGCAACATCGGTTCTTTGTCTGGTTCCAAAATCACGCCCGATGGCCGTGTGGTCACCAGCGAAGAGTGGATGTCCAAAGTGGGCGAGTGGTTGCCTACCAACGATGACCGCGCCTATGTAGCCAGCCTGATGGGCCGCGTCACAGAGCCAGGTAAGTTTGCTAACTGGATTGCCCCTCCTGTCATGGGCATCAACCGCCAGCCTGTAGACTTCGACTATGTTCGTTTCAGCTGAGATCTAAAGTAGATCCAACACACACGCCATGACCACAGAAGCCGTTTTAATTCAGCAACACCTGATTGATCCCGAGATCTGCATTCGTTGCAACACCTGCGAGGCCACTTGCCCCGTAGGCGCCATCACGCACGATTCTCGCAATTACGTGGTTGATGCTGACAAATGCAATCTGTGCATGGCCTGTGTGCCACCTTGCCCCACAGGCTCCATTGACAACTGGCGCAGCATGCCCAAGGTCAAGGCCTATTCCACAGAAGAGCAATTGACGTGGGATGAGCTGCCTTCCGCCTTGAGCGAAGCCGAACTTCAAGCCATGGGTGTCAGCAGTGATGCCGTTGCGGCAACTCCTGCGGCAGAGCATGCACCTACGCAAGCAGTGAATGCTTCTGGCGAAGCGACATTCAATTCAGCGGCCTATGGTTCAACTTTGCCACCTTGGTCTGCAGCCCACGCCTACACCAACTTGTATGGTCCTAAAACGCCCACGCAAGCCACTGTGGTGGGCAACTTCAAAGTCAACGAAGCCGGTACATCTAACGAAACCCATCACATCGTGATTGATTTCGGCAGCATGCCTTTCCCAGTATTGGAAGGCCAGTCAGTGGCCATCGTGCCGCCAGGCGTTGATGCTTCTGGCAAGGCACACCATGCACGGCAGTACTCCATTGCCAGTCCGCGCAACGGTGAACGGGCCGGCTACAACAATGTGTCTTTGACCGTCAAGCGCGTGGTTGAAGACCACGAAGGCAAAGCCGTTCAAGGCGTTTGCTCTAACTACCTTTGCGATGTGAAAGTGGGCGACACCATTCAGGTGATTGGCCCGTTTGGCAGCAGTTTCCTGATGCCCAACCACCCCAAGTCCAACATCGTCATGATTTGCACCGGCACAGGCAGTGCGCCCATGCGCGGCATGACCGAGTGGCGCCGTCGTTTGCGTCAAACAGGCAAATTTGAAGGTGGCAAACTCATGTTGTTCTTCGGTGCCCGCACCCAAGAAGAATTGCCTTACTTTGGCCCGCTGCAAAAGCTGCCCAAAGACTTTATTGACATCAACTTTGCCTTCTCTCGCACGCCTGGCCAGCCCAAGCGTTATGTGCAAGACGCCATGCGCGAGCGCGCCGCCGATTTGGTGGCCCTTCTCAAAGACCCCAACACCTATTTCTATGTCTGCGGTTTGAAGAGCATGGAAGAGGGCGTGGTCTTGGCTTTGCACGACGTGGCCACCCAAGCGGGTCTCAATTGGGATCAGGTGGGCGCCGCGCTCAAAAAAGAAGGTCGATTGCACCTCGAAACCTATTAAGGTTTCGCCCTCCAAATAGGTGGTTTAAAGGCTGACAAGCACCGATGACTAGAATCATTGGTACTATCAGCCCATGAGTTCTAGACCTTCCATCGATGTAGCTGTTGTCATGCGCCGTGAGCGTGTGCAGGGTGACATGGCCAAATGGCAAACATGGCGCTGGGTTTTAGACGATGTGACGCCACAATCAGAAGGCTTTGGCACTGAGCCAAAGTGCTTGCGCGAAAGTGAAGAAGGTGCTCTCTGGCTTTTCCCTCATTTCAAGGTCGAGCTCTTCCCTGACGACGCAGAAGGCTATTTGCTCAATGTGACCTCCCCCGATCCTTGTTTTTTTGTGATGTGGCGCATGGAAGAAGAAGCCTGCCTGAGCGAAGAGCCCATTGCCAAACCTGAACGCGTGTCTTTGAGCTATCACGATGCCGGTCGATGGCTTGATGCGCAGGAAACCATCGAACAAGTGCCAGCTTCGCCCGACATCGTTCAGTGGGTTCGCGATTTTGCCAACGAGCATTACACCCCCGAGGTGAAGCGGCGTCAGCGGCCCCAAAGCTTCCAAACCCTCACAGATCGTTTTGGCCAACCCGCCAAAGTTACCACCGGCGATCGCTCAGGCCGCAAAGTGGAGGGCTCATGAGCGAGGGCAGCAAGCAGAACCTTGAAGAATCGGGTGGATTTTTCAGCCGTTGGTCGCAGCGCAAACAGGCTGTGAAGCAGGGTGCGCCATTGGCTGAACCCTTGCCCAAGCCTCAAGAGATACGAAGTGAGCCAAGAAGTGAGCAAAACGGTGCGCTTGCAACATCACCCAACAAGGCAACGGGCGCCAAGGATCAAACCGCCCAAACACCAGAACCCGTCAAAGTCCTGACCTTGGAAGATGTGGCCAAGCTCACCCCCGAATCCGATTTCACCTCTTACATGACCCAGGGCGTATCGCCTGAAGTGCGCAACGCCGCCATGAAAAAACTCTTGGCCGACCCGCACTACAACATCATGGATGGCCTTGACATTTACATTGGCGACTACAACACCCCCGACCCCATGCCCGAGGGCATGTTGGCCAAAATGGTCGGGGCGCAGTTTTTGGGCTTGGTCAAAGCACCAGAAGATGTGGCACAGTCCACCAGCGATGAAATCAAACCTCAGAACCTTCCCGAACTTGTGACAGAGCAAACCAAGGACGACCCGCCCCAGAATGCGGCACACTCTTCTAGCCAAGATACAAGTTCAAACCCTTTAGAAAACGATCCTGCCTCTCATGACCACACTCATTTGCGATTGCAATCAGACCATGCCTCTGCAGACCCAAAAACTGGGTCAGGCGCTGGGTGAATCGCTCACGCTGCACAGCACACTTTGCCGCAGAGAAGCGGGCGCTTTTCAAAAAGCCATTCAGTCGGGCCAAGAGGTCGTTGTGGCTTGTACGCAAGAAAAGAAACTTTTCACTGAACTGGCCACCCAAACCGAAGGTGCCACATCGCCCATCAAGTTTGTCAACATTCGGGAAATGGGCGGTTGGAGCAGCGATGCTCAAAACGCCAGCCCTAAATTGGCAGCACTTCTTGCAGCTGCGCACTTGCCAGAGCCAGATCCCGTACCTGTGGTGCCTTTCAAAAGCGAAGGCCGATTGCTGATCATTGGCCCTCTAGACAAAGCTGAAAAAGCCGCCGCTTTGCTTGCGGATGCCTTGCAAGTTGTGATCTTTGCACAGGGCGCGGGTGATGCCGGTGGCGCGCAGGCAAGACAATATCCAGTCATTGCGGGTCAATTGACAAAACTCACGGGTTGGCTGGGTGCTTTTGACGTTTCTTGGACAGAAAACAACCCCATCAATTTGGACCTGTGCACGCGTTGCAATGCTTGCGTAGAAGCGTGTCCCGAAAACGCCATTGGCTTGGACTATCAAATTGACATGAACGCTTGCAACTCAAGCCGTGCTTGCGTCAAAGTGTGTCAAGCAGCGGGCGCCATTGATTTCAATCGCGAGCCCCATGAAGCCGCAGAAAAGTTTGATCTCATTTTGGACCTTAGAGCTGCTGGCGCGGTGGGCCCTGGCTTTCCTCAGCACGCTCCCCCACAGGGCTATTTCAAGTGGGATGGCCAAGACCTGTCCACCCTCATCAAGCTTCGCGACATGGTGGGCGAGTTTGAAAAGCCCAAATTCTTTGCCTACAAGCAAAAGCTTTGCGCGCACAGCCGCAACGAAACGGTGGGCTGCAATGCCTGCATTGACATCTGCTCTGCAGAGGCCATTTCCAGCGAAAAGTCGCGCCAACAAATCAAAGTCAACCCCAACCTCTGCGTTGGCTGCGGTGCTTGCACCACAGTGTGCCCCACTGGCGCCTTGACCTATGGCTACCCCAAAGCGCAGGAACAAGGGCTGAAAATCAAAACGCTCTTGTCCACTTACCACGCCGCAGGCGGGCAAGACGCCACGCTCTTGCTGCACAGCCAAGACGCGGGCGCGGCATGCATCGAAGAGTTGGGTCGATCAGCGCAACTGAAATTGGCAAAAGGTGTACCCGCCAATGTCATTCCCATGTCTTTGTGGCACACCGCCAGTTTGGGTTTGGAAGTTTGGCTTACGGCCATTGCCTATGGCGCCAAACAAGTGCTGGTGCTCAACACGCACGAAGAGGCACCCCAATATGTCGATGGCTTGAACGCCCAAATGGCAGTAGCCCAAAGTTTGCTCGCTGGCTTGGGCTACACAGGTGTGCATTTTCAAATCATCCAGGCCAAAAGTGCCATGGATTTGGATGTGAGTTTGCAAGCCAATTTGCAGGCGCAAAAGCAGTTATCTTCACAAAGCAAATTGCAAGTTCCCGCTGTGTTTGCCAAATACGCCGTTGCCCCTGAGAAGCGCGGTACGCTTGAACTTGCACTAGACCATTTGAGCGAGCACGCGCCTGCGGCTTTGAATGACACCAACAAAATCATCGCCTTGCCAAAACCCGCACCCATGGGCAGTTTGAAGGTGAATGCCGACAAATGCACCTTGTGTTTGAGTTGTGTCAGCGCGTGCCCCGCCAGCGCCCTTCAAGACAACCCCGAATTGCCTCAACTTCGGTTCATTGAAAAAAATTGTGTGCAGTGCGGCCTGTGTGCCACCACCTGCCCAGAAGACGCCATTGACTTGGTACCGCGTTTCTTGCGAACCCCAGATCGCAAGCAAGCTCAGGTTTTGAATCAATCTCAGCCTTACGGTTGTGTTAAATGCGGCAAAGCCTTTGGTACGCTCAAAGCCATCGAAGCCATGCTTGGCAAATTGGCGGGTCACAGCATGTTTCAGGGGGCCGCCTTGGAGCGACTCAAAATGTGCAGCGATTGCCGCGTGATTGACATCTACTCCAACACTGAAGAAGCCAAAATTTTGAACCTGCCCCCAAAGGCTTGAGGCTTTTCATTGAACTTTTTTAATTGAATCAACACGCCATGACTTCTAATTTGCAATCTTCCTCAGCGCTAGACGAAGAAACGGCCCGCGCAGAAATTTATGGCCTGTTGGCGCAATTGTTTTATCAAGTGCCGTCCGCTGATTTGCTGGCGCAATTGCGTGTGGCCGTCACAGATGCGCCTGTAGAAGGCGGCTTTTTAGAGGAGCCTTGGCGGCAAGTGGTAGCGGCCGCAAGAGCATGCTCTGATTTGGAAATTGCCGATGAATTCAACAGTTTGTTTGGCGGCGTTGGAAAGCCCGAAATCTATTTGTTTGCATCTCACTACATCAGTGGATTTTTAAACGACAAGCCGGTTGCAAGGTTGCGAGAGGACTTGGACGCCTTGGGTTTGCAACGAGATGAGAGCATGTCGGAAACGGAAGACCACTTTGCCTGTCTTTGTGAGGTCATGCGTTACCTGATTGCAGGGGACGATGTGCGTGTTGCCAACTTAACCCAGCAAAGAGAATTTTTTGCCAAACACCTTCAGCCTTGGGCCTCAGACATGGCCGACGTCATTTCAAGGCATCCGAAGGCGCAGTTTTATGGCCGTTTGGCCGATTTCACACAAGCTTTTTTAGGTATTGAAACGCAAGGATTCGATTTGTTGACTTAAGACAAACACAAGAAGTCATGCAAGAGACAATTCCCTAAGGGTTTTCCCATTGTTCATGTTTTGCAAACTGATAAGATTCAGGGGTATGCAAAGTATTTCCTAAGCATCATTCGAGGAAGCGTCTATGAATTCCCAAAATCCCAAAGTTTCTCGCCGCAGTTTGTTTGCAGGTGCCGGTACTGTTGGTGCGGTAGCTGCAGTAACCAGCCTCCTGCCGCAAGTGCAAGAGTTAGCCCCCCAAGCCGTTAAAAAAGCCAAGCCCGAGCGGGGCGGTGGTTACGAGCTTTCAGAGCACGTCAAGCGTTATTACAAGACCACCTTGGTCTAATCCCTTTTCAAACACTCACCTCTTCTGGAGAGTTTCATGTTGTTGACCAAAAAGAACTCGGGCACCACAGGTGCTTCATCGTCCCCATTCGTGCACAGCTTGCGCCGCGGACTCACTCAGGAGTTGCCTACCCTAGATCGCCGCACGTTCTTGCGTCGCTCTGGCTTAGGCGTGGGGGTGGGCTTGGCTGCTTCGCAGCTGAGTTTGGTGAAAAAAGCCCAAGCTGCCAGTACTTCTGGCGGTGTAGTGGGTGCTGGCAAGGTGGAAGTGAAGCGCACCATTTGCACCCACTGTTCTGTGGGCTGCGCGGTAGACGCCGTGGTTGAAAACGGCGTGTGGGTTCGCCAAGAGCCTGTTTTTGATTCCCCCATCAACTTGGGTGCGCACTGCGCCAAGGGTGCTGCATTGCGCGAGCACGGCCATGGCGAATATCGCCTGCGCTACCCCATGAAGTTGGTCAACGGCAAGTACCAGCGCATCAGCTGGGACCTGGCCTTGAAAGAAATCACAGAGCGCATGCTTGAGCTGCGCAAAACCAGTGGCCCCGACAGCATCTACTACGTGGGCTCATCCAAGCACAACAACGAGCAAGCTTATTTGCTGCGCAAGTTTGTGAGCTTCTGGGGCACCAACAACACCGATCACCAAGCGCGTATTTGCCACTCCACCACCGTGGCGGGTGTGGCCAATACATGGGGCTACGGCGCCATGACCAATTCGTACAACGACATGCAAAACAGCAAGTGCGCCATGTACATTGGCTCCAATGCTGCTGAAGCTCACCCCGTGAGCATGTTGCACATGTTGCATGCCAAAGAAAATGGCTGCAAGATGATTGTGGTCGATCCCCGCTTCACACGCACAGCCGCCAGAGCCGATGAGTTTGTCCGTATCCGTTCAGGCACCGACATTCCATTCTTGTTTGGCATTGTTTATCACATCTTCAAAAATGGCTGGGAAGACAAAAAGTACATCAACGACCGTGTGTATGGCATGGAAGCTGTCAAGGCCGAAATCATGGCCAAGTGGACACCCGACAAGGTAGAAGAAGCTTGCGGCGTTAATGAAGCGCAAGTTTTCAAAGTGGCCAAGATGCTGCACGAAAACAACCCCAGCACCATCGTGTGGTGCATGGGCCAAACCCAACACACCATTGGCAATGCCATTGTTCGCGCCTCTTGCATCTTGCAACTGGCACTGGGCAACATTGGTAAAACGGGTGGTGGCACCAACATTTTCCGTGGCCACGACAACGTGCAAGGCGCTACCGATGTAGGCCCTAACCCCGATTCATTGCCTGGCTACTACGGCTTGGCTGAAGGCTCTTGGAAGCACTTTGCCAAAGCTTGGGATGTCGACTTTGAGTGGATCAAAGGCCGCTATTCAAGTCCCGCCATGATGGGTAAGAACGGCATCACCGTGTCACGTTGGATCGATGGTGTGCTCGAGAAAAACGAGCTGATTGACCAAGACAGCAATTTGCGCGGCGTATTCTTCTGGGGCCATGCGCCCAACTCACAAACTCGCGGTTTGGAAATGAAGCGCGCCATGGACAAGCTCGACTTGTTGGTGGTGGTCGATCCATATCCCTCTGCCACAGCGGCCATGGCCGCCATGCCAGGCAAACCTGAAGACCTGAACCCCAACCGCGCGGTTTACTTATTGCCTGCAGCCACACAATTTGAAACCAGCGGTTCTTGCACGGCTTCCAATCGCTCCATTCAATGGCGCGAAAAGGTCATTGAGCCTTTGTGGGAAAGCCGCTCCGATCACATGATCATGCTTCAGTTGGCCGAGAAATTGGGCTTTGCCAAAGAGTTGGTCAAGAACTACAAAATGCAAAAAGTCAAAGGCATGGACGAACCCGTGCCCGAAGACATCCTGCGTGAAATTAACAAGTCTGTCTGGACCATTGGCTATACCGGTCAAAGCCCAGAGCGCCTCAAAGCCCACATGCGCAACATGCATGTGTTCGATGTCAAAACCCTCAAATCGAAGGGTGGCAAAGACAAAGAAACAGGCTACGACTTCGGCGACGATTACTTCGGTTTGCCATGGCCTTGCTACGGCACGGCCGAACTCAAACACCCAGGCTCACCCAATTTGTACGACACCTCCAAGCACGTCATGGAAGGTGGCGGCAACTTCCGCGCCAACTTTGGCATTGAGCGTGAAGGCAAATCATTGTTGGCTGAAGACGGCTCACATTCCAAAGGTGCCGACATCACCACCGGCTACCCCGAACTCGACCACGTGTTGCTCAAAAAGCTCGGCTGGTGGGGTGAACTCACAGAAGCCGAAGCCAAAGCGGCCGAAGGCAAAAACTGGAAGACCGATTCTTCTGGCGGCATGATCCGTGTGTTCATGAAGAACCATGGTTGCCATCCGTTTGGCAATGCCAAGGCCCGTGCAGTGGTTTGGAACTTCCCCGATCCTATTCCTCAGCACCGCGAGCCGCTGTATGGCACTCGCCCCGACATGATGGCCAAGTACCCTACGCACGACGACAGAAAAGCCTTCTGGCGTCTGCCCACTTTGTACAAAACCATTCAAGACAAAAACATTGCCGACAAGGTACATGAGAAGTTCCCGCTCATCATGACCTCCGGCCGTTTGGTCGAATACGAAGGTGGCGGTGAAGAAACCCGTTCCAACCCTTGGCTGGCCGAGTTGCAGCAAGAGATGTTTGTGGAAATCAATCCGCAAACAGCGTCTAAGCGTGGCATTCGCAATGGCGACCGTGCTTGGGTGAAGTCACCCACTGGTGCACGCATCAACGTTCAAGCGCTCGTCACAGAGCGCGTTGCGCCCGATACCGTGTTCTTGCCCTTCCACTTCTCGGGTCGTTGGCAAGGTGCCGACATGCTGGCGCACTACCCCAATGGTGCGGCGCCTATCGTGCGCGGTGAAGCCGTCAACACGGCCACCACGTATGGCTACGACAGCGTCACCATGATGCAAGAATCAAAAACCACCGTTTGCGATGTGGAGAAAGCGTAAAGCTTTCCACACACACAGGAGTAAAACATGGCAAGAATGAAATTTATCTGTGACGCAGAGCGCTGCATCGAATGCAATGGTTGCGTCACAGCTTGTAAAAACGAACACGAAGTACCTTGGGGCGTTAATCGCCGCCGCGTGGTCACATTGAACGATGGTGTGCCCGGCGAGAGGTCTATCTCTGTGGCGTGCATGCACTGCTCAGATGCACCTTGCATGGCAGTTTGTCCCGTCAACTGTTTTTATCGCACCGAAGAAGGCGTGGTCTTGCACGACAAAGACGTGTGCATTGGCTGTGGCTACTGCTCCTACGCATGCCCCTTTGGCGCACCTCAATTCCCAAGCGCTGGCACCTTTGGTGTTCGCGGCAAGATGGACAAGTGCACATTCTGTGCAGGTGGCCCCGAAGCCAATGGCAGCCAAGCCGAGTTTGAAAAATATGGTCGCAACCGTTTGGCCGAAGGCAAGTTGCCTGCTTGCGCTGAAATGTGTTCTACCAAAGCCCTGCTCGCTGGAGACGGCGATGTGGTGGCCGACATCTTCCGCAACCGCGTGGTGCAACGCGGCAAAGGCGCAGAAGTTTGGGGCTGGGGCACTGCCTATGGCAGCAAAACCGATGCGAAAGGTGCCAAATCATGAGCAGCTTTCAACGACTCACGGGTATCGCCATTGCTTTGACAGTGGCAGCAGGCCTCACCGCCTGCGGCGACAAAGCCCAAGAACTGGCCGGCCAGCCCAAGTTCGATGCCGCGCCTTACACAGGCACAGGCGTGAAGGTGTTCACCGAGTCTGACTGGAAAGCAGGCGACAAGAACAGCTGGGCCCAGCAACTCAAAACTCGCGCCCAATATGGGCAAAACGATCACTCGCGATCCAACTGAACGTGGGAGTGCCAGCATGAACCGATTTTCGGTACTGAAACAGATCAAGGCCCATGTTCTCATGGGTGCTGTGATCTTCGGCGTGGCCTTGAGTGTGTCGGCCCAAACACCAGTTGCACCAGCTGCAACAGCTACATCTGCAACATCTGCAGCATCTGCAAAGCCAGCAGCGGCTGACACCAAAGCAGCGGCACCTGAGGCGGCCAAAGCAGGCGCCATGGGCGTGCAAAGTGCCAACATCTTCTCCATTGCACCCGATGCCAGCACCGATCCTAAATACGCAGACCAAAACAATGGCGAGCGTGACAAGGTTCAACCTGGCAACAACGCGCCCATGTGGCGACAAGTAGGCGCAGGTGTGAACGGCTTCAGCAGCTTGCCTGCATCGGAAGCACCTGAAGCGGGCAACCTCATTCAGCCATTTGTGCAATACCCAGGCTCCAAGCTCACCACAGCGGGTGAGGCATGGCGCCAAGTTCGCAACAACTGGATCATCCCCTACGGCGGCTCTTTGCTGTTGATAGTTACTTTGGCCATTGCCTTGTTCTACTACGGCAAAGGCACCATGAAGTTGCATGGCGCAGAAACAGGCCGCAAAATTGAACGCTTCACGCCGCTCGAGCGCGCAGCCCATTGGACCAACGCCATTGCGTTTGTTTTGTTGGCGGTGTCTGGTGTGGTAATAGCTTTTGGCAAGTATTTCATCTTGCCTATCATCGGTTCAGCCTTGTTTGGTTGGCTCACCTATTTCCTGAAAAACGTTCACAACTTTGCCGGCCCCTTGTTTGCGGTGTCCCTCATCATTGTGTTTTTTACTTTCCTCAAAGACAACTGGCCTAGCAAAGAAGACATCACTTGGATGCTGAAGGGCGGCGGCATGTTCTCGGGACAAGAAGTGCCATCACACCGCTTCAACGCAGGTGAGAAAGTGGTGTTCTGGTTGGGTGTGTTGGGCTTGGGCGTCATAGTGGTGGCTTCTGGCCTGGTGCTTGACAAGCTCATTCCTGGTCTCATTTACGAGCGCGGCACCATGCAAATTGCCAACATGATTCATGGCGTGGCCACGGTCCTCATGATGGCCATGTTTTTGGGCCACATTTACATGGGCACCATTGGCATGCAAGGCGCTTACAGTGCCATGCGCACTGGTTATGTCGATGAAACCTGGGCCAAAGAGCACCACGAACTTTGGTACAACGACATCAAGGCAGGCAAAATTCCTGCCCAAAGATCTCCCGAAGCAGTAGCCCATGGTGGCGCGGCTTCCACGTCAGCATCTGCTTGAAGTTTGAGGATTCAAACCATGAAAAAAACATTCATCAGCATGGCCACTTTGGTGTTGGCATCTTTGTTCAGCGTTTCGGCCATGGCCAAGTTGCCCCCTCTGAGCGACGAAGCCAAGGCCAAAGCGGCAGAAGCCGCTGCCAAAACAGCCCATGGCAACAAAGTAGCCGATTTTCAGTTGTGCAAGTCGCGCGAAAAAGTAGCGGCCCACTACTACAAAACAGCCAAGGCCAGTGGCAAGCCCACTAACCCACCCGTGGCTACACCCCCATGCGTCGACCCAGGTGCCTTTGTGGCAGCAGCCCCAGCCGCTCCTGCAGCGGTGGCCGCAGCCCCAGCGGCAGGTGCTAAGCCTGCAGCCCCTGGTGCTGCACCAGCCCCTGCTCCCGCGGCTGCTCCAGCCAAAAAATCCTGATTTTTCCCTGAATTCTTCGGGTTGAAAGTCCCTCGCTGCATAAGCGTGGGACTTTTTGCGTTAGGCTCAAGCCTGAATATTTGATTGACCCATGTTGCAAGCTTCTTCCCTTAAACCCAGATTGACTCAAGCGCGCGCTGAATTGACGCGTCAAATCAGTGTGGTCAATGAGTTTGGTGAAACATCCCAAGTGCACATTCCTGCAGAGCGTGCGCTCACTGTGTACTTGGATAAAAAAGAGTTGGTCACACTCATGACCTTGGGTGCCAGCCCTGAGTATTTGGTTTTAGGTTTCTTGCTAAACCAACGCTTGATTCAGTCGGTGGATGAAATTGAATCTGTCACGGTAGATTGGACTCTGGGTGAAGGCGAATTGGGCCAACCCGGTGTGGCGGCCATCAAAACGCGCGAAGGCCTGAGCCAAGCGGGCCCTAAAACTGCAGCGCGTGTGGTGACCACAGGTTGCGGTCAAGGCAGTGTTTTTGGCGATTTGGTGAATGACATCGACGCCATTCAGCTGCCTGCTGACGCACACATTTCTCAAGCCACTTTGTATGCTTTGGTCAATGCCATTCGCCTTCAAGAAACCACTTACAAATCTTCGGGCTCTGTGCATGGGTGTGCTTTGTTCAAAGGCGCTGACATGCTCATGTTTGTGGAAGATGTAGGCCGCCACAATGCGGTGGACACCATTGCTGGTTGGATGGCCATGAATGATGTGAGTGGGTACGACAAAGTTTTTTACACCACTGGCAGGCTTACCAGCGAGATGGTGATCAAATCGGCTCAAATGGGTGTGCCCATTGCAGTCTCGCGCAGTGGCATTACCCAAATGGGCTTGGAAGTGGCCGAGCGCGTGCAGCTTTGTGCCATTGGCCGCGCCACCAACAAACGCTTCTTGTGCTTTAGCGCACCCCAAAGATTGAAGTGGCAAACGGAGTTGGCTGAAACTGCGGGCAAGCCCGTGTTGCATGATGCAAGCTGAAGGAGCACAAGTGCCCAGCACCCCTTCTCTGCCGATGTTGACTCAACATTCTTGGCAACGCTCATTTGAATTGGGTTGGCGCAACCTTTGGCGAGATTTTCGTTCAGGCGAACTCAACCTGCTCATCATTTCAGTTGTGCTGGCAGTGGCCGCACTCACGGCGGTTGGATTTTTCTCAGACCGGTTGCAAGCCGGTTTGTGGCGCGATGCTAGACAGCTTTTGGGCGGCGATGCGGTGGTGGTGAGCGACAAGCCCACACCCGCCAACTTCCAGCAAAAGGCTCAAGCCTTGGGTCTCAAAACCAATGACACCCTGAGTTTTCCCAGCATGGCACGCGCAGACGATGCCAAAGGTGGCGAAACCAAATTGGTGGCCTTGAAGGCGGTGTCAGAAGGTTATCCCTTGCGCGGGCAAATGAGTCTGTTGAACCTAGAAGGCAGAGACGCCATCAAACCAGATTTGTCAAAGATCTATCCCGCTAAACCTACCCGCGAAGTACCTCAACCTGGCCAAGCCTGGGTAGATCCTGCCCTGCTCGAGGTGCTGAATTTGCAACTGGGTGATGCGCTGTGGCTTGGCGACAAGGCCTTTCAAATAGCGGCGCTCATTGACCGCGAACCAGACCGAGGCGCTGGTTTCATGAACTTTGCACCCAGGGTCATGATTCACCAATCGGATGTGATGGCCACGGGCTTGATTCAGCCGGCCAGTCGCTTGTCATACCGCATGGCGGTAGCGGGTGAAGCATCGCAAGCCAATGTGCAGCAGTTTTTAAAGTGGGCTCGCGATGAAGTGGCTAAGCCTGAGGTCAGGGGTATTCAAGTTGAGTCGATGGAGAGTGGTCGCCCTGAAATGCGTCAAACCCTAGACCGTGCCGAGAAGTTTTTGAATTTGGTGGCTTTGTTGGCAGCGCTTTTGTGCGCGGTGGCGGTAGCACTGGCAGCCAGAACTTTTGCAAGCAAGCACCTTGATGGCTGTGCTTTGCTGCGTGTGCTAGGGCAGAGCCAAAAAACATTGTCTGTGGCTTATGCCTTCGAATTCATCACTGCAGGTTTGGCTGCCAGTTTGTTGGGCGTCATCATGGGCTATGGCATTCACCATGCCTTTATTTGGTTGCTGGCTGGATTGGTCGATGTGCAATTGCCGCCAAGCTCTGGTGCACCGGCGCTGTTGGGCTTGGGCATGGGCCTGACCTTGTTGTTGGCGTTTGGTTTGCCGCCTGTTTTGCAGTTGGCCAAAGTGCCTGCCATGCGCGTTATTCGCCGCGACATGGGTGGACTGCAGCCAGCTTCTTTGGGTGTCCTGCTCACGGGTTTAGTAGGCTTCGCGGGTGCCTTGATGTGGGCTAGCCGCGATGTCAAACTGGGTTTGATGACGGTCGGTGGTTTTGCAATAGCCACCTCGATGTTTGCGGGCGCCACCTGGTTGGTTTTGAAGTTGCTGCGCAAGTGGGTGCCCAGCGACACCACACCGCGTTGGTTGCTGTTGGCCACGAGGCAGGTCATGGCACGGCCGGTGTATGCCGTGGTGCAAGTGAGTGCTTTGTCTGTGGGCTTGCTGGCCTTGGTCTTGTTGGTGTTGCTCAGAACCGATTTGATCAGCAGTTGGCGCAAGGCCACGCCAGTCAATGCACCCGATCGATTTGTGATCAATGTCCAGCCCGATCAAACTCAAGCGTTTCAAGACAAATTGAGCCAAGTGGGTGTGAAAGATTACGACTGGTATCCCATGATTCGAGGGCGCTTGGTAGCGGTCAACGGCCGAGAAACCAGTCCGCAAGATTACACCGATGAGCGTGCCAAACGCTTGGTCGATCGTGAATTCAACTTGTCGGCCCACGCTACCCAGCCCGAGCACAACGCGGTGGTGAAAGGGCAGTGGCAGGAAGGCGAAAAAGATGCTGTGAGTGTTGAAGTTGGCATTGCTCAAACGCTGGGTTTGAAGATGGGCGATCGTTTGCGATTTGATGTGGGGGGTGTGATTTCAGAGGGCCGAGTGACATCATTGCGCAAAGTGGATTGGGGCTCTATGCGAGCCAACTTTTTTGTGATTTACCCTGTCGACAATTTGCCAGAAGTGCCCTTGAGTTACATGGCCGCTTTTAAAACTCCCGATGTACCTGCCTTCGAGCGCAATTTGCTGCAGCAGTTTCCCAACGTCACCAGTGTCGACTTGCGGGCCTCCTTGATGCAAGTGCAAAAGGTTTTAGATCAGGTCATTCGCGCCGTTGAGTTCTTGTTTGCCTTCACTTTGATGGCGGGCTTGCTGGTACTCACTGCAGCAGTAACCTCGACACGCGAAGAGCGCAAACGCGAATTTGCCATCATGCGCGCCTTGGGCGCTACGGGCCGTTTGCTTAGTCAAGTGCAAACAGCCGAGCTGATGGGTGTTGGGCTGATGGCGGGTTTCTTGGCCAGCATGGTGGCCGAGTTGGTGGGCTGGGGCTTGGCGCGCTTTGTCTTTGAATTTGAATGGACTGCTTCGCTGTGGGTGCCAGTGGCTGGCGCACTCACTGGTGCGGTGTTGGCTTGGGTTGCGGGCTGGTGGGGTTTGGCGGAAGTGCTTCGCCAACCCGTGTCGCAAACTTTGCGTCAAGCGTCTGAGTAAATCAAGACGCTGTGTCAAGAAGCTGTGTCAAGACGGTGTGAGCAACACCACCAATGCACCGGCGCCACCTTCAGCCGGTTTGGCTTGAACAAAAGCCATGACTTGATTTTTTTGTACCAGCCAACTGTGCACTTTGGATTTGAGCACAGGCGTTTTGCCTGGTGATCCCAAACCTTTGCCATGCACCACGCGCACACACCGAATACCGTGCTTGTGTGCATCGCGAATGAAGGTGGTGAGCGCCAAGCGCGCCTCGTCGCTGCGCAGGCCATGCAAATCGATTTCACGCTGAATAGCCCAGTCGCCTTTGCGCAACTTGCGTGTGACCTCGGGCCCCACCGTGGGGCGCCTGAAGCTCAGGGCATCGTCGGTGTCTAGCAAGGTACTCACATCGAACTCATCGCTCAAGGAATCTTGAATGACTTGGGCTTCGTCTTTTTTAAGCTGTGTGGCAATAGGCTGGCGCGGTTGAATGGGGAGATGCGCTTTGTTGTGAGCAGGTAACGGAGCCACTTTGCCTATGGCGCGTGAAAAAAGATTTTTATCTGCTTCTGCCTTGCGAATGGCTGCAGCGCGCGCGGCCTCCTCAGCAGCTGCTTGGGCCTGCGCCGCCGCAATTTGCTTTTGAACTTTTTTGAGATCTTGAAGCGATTGGAATTTCACCAGCCAATGTTGCCACAAGCTTTGCAGGTTTTGAGGGCGGGTTTACAAAACACCTTGTTCGGCCATTGAAAAGGCCTGCCCGGGCCCCACGATCACATGGTCTAGAACCCTGACATCGACCATGGCCAAGGCCGATTTCAAACTCTGGGTGAGGTGCAAATCGGCAGGGCTGGGGTGCACCGAGCCACTGGGATGGTTGTGCGCCAACACAACGGCTGCGCTGTGGTGATGCAAGGCCCTAAGTACCACCTCGCGCGGATAGACACTGGTTTGACTCAAAGTGCCCCGAAACAAGGTTTCCATGCACAAGAGCCTGTGCTGGGCGTCTAAAAACATCATTGCAAACACCTCGTGAGTTTGGTGTGCCAAGTGAAGTTGCAAATAAAACTGCACGCTGGCGGCGCTTTGCATCACCTCGCGTCTGGAAAGTTGCTGTGCCATGGCCCGTTTGGCCAATTCAATGACGGCCATCAGCTCGGATTGTTTGGCGGGCCCTAAGCCTTTGATGGCATGTTGGTAGGCTGGTGGTGTGAGCAGTAAATTGGCCAATCCCCCACTGGCCAGCAGCATGTCTTGTGCCAATTGCAGCACATTTCGGCCTGCCGCTCCGGTTCTGAGGAGCAGGGCCAACAACTCGGTATCGCTTAAAGCGCTGGGCCCGCGGGTGAGCATTTTTTCGCGGGGACGAGTGTCTGGGGGTAATTCTTGGAGCTTCATGGGCATTCTATTCAGATAAATGCCCCAGATTCAGACTTTTTGGGGCGAAAGCCTTAGAAGCTTTTTACAATGGCGCATTGGACCAATGAGTCTGAGCCAAAACCCCGGTCTTTGGGGCGGTTAGGATTTTCATTGGCCTGCATTGAATTGCGTTTCCTGAGCATTTGAAGTCTCATTCTCAGAATTTAGATTTATGACCACAGTCCAAGCCGGATCTTTTTTAACGCTGCATTACCGTTTGGCCGGTCCTCAGGGAACGCTCATCAATACTTTTGAAGACAAGCCTGCCACGTTGTCATTGGGATCTGGCGAACTGTCGCCCGGTATGGAAGCGGCTTTGATTGGTTTAGAAGAGGGCGTTCGCACCACGTTTGAGTTGGCCTCGGGCGTGGCATTTGGCGATCGCAACCCCGATATGCAGCAATGGGTGGCGCGCAAGTTGATGGCCCAGTTGGGTGCTGCACAAGAACACTATGTGCCTGGCGATGTGGTGCAGTTTCCCACGCCCGATGGCCATGGCACTTATGCCGGTGCTGTGGTTCAGGTGGCCGAAGATGGCGCAGTGTTGTTTGACTTCAACCATCCACTGGCAGGCCATCCCGTCACGTTTGAAGTGCATGTCATTGGTATTTTGTAAATCCACATTAGAAAGATGAAAGAGACTATGGGCGTACAAGAAATTTTGTTGGCTGAGCCTCGTGGATTCTGCGCCGGCGTTGACCGTGCCATCGACATTGTCGAAGCAGCCATTGCCAAATTTGGCCGACCTATTTATGTGCGCCATGAAATTGTGCACAACACCTATGTGGTCAACGATCTCAAAACCAAGGGCGCCATCTTCATTGAAGAATTGAGCGATGTACCGCCCGGCGCCACCTTGGTGTTCAGCGCGCATGGGGTGAGCAAGGCAGTTCAGGCCGAAGCAGAAGCGCGGGGCTTTAACATTTTTGATGCCACTTGCCCCTTGGTCTCCAAGGTGCATGTGGAAGTGGCCAAGCTGCACAAAGAAGGCTACGAGTTCATCATGATTGGGCATAAGGGCCACCCCGAGGTAGAAGGCACCATGGGCCAATTGCCCGATGGCATTCACTTGGTGGAAGATGTGCACGATGTGGTCAACGCCCGTCCCAAGCAAACCGAACTTTTGGCAGTAGTGACCCAAACCACCTTGAGTGTGGACGACGCTGCCGAAATTTTGCAAGCAGTGAAACTGCGCTTTCCCAAAGTGCGTGAACCCAAACAACAAGACATTTGCTACGCCACTCAAAACCGGCAAGATGCGGTCAAACTGATGGCCCCTCAAATTGATGTGTTGGTGGTGGTGGGCAGCCCCACCAGCTCCAACAGCAACCGTCTGCGTGAGTTGGGCAGCAGAATGGGCGCCGATAGCTACATGATTGACAGCGCCGAAGAATTGCAAAATGAATGGTTCGTTGGCAAACACCGCGTAGGCCTCACCGCTGGAGCTTCTGCCCCCGAAGTGCTGGTGCAAGATGTGATTCATCGCTTGCGCGACCTGGGCGCAACATCCATTCGCAAATTGGATGGCGTGACCGAAACCATCAAATTCCCTTTGCCCAAGGGCCTCAAATTAAACGATGGCCACTGATACTCCGACTGCCTTATTTTTATCACCATGCTAGACATTCTTCTGCTCCGCAAAGACCTAGACGCAGCTGTTGCGCGTTTGGAGACTCGTAAAAAACCACAAGCTTTCTTGAATGTCGAAAAGTTTCGCGCTTTAGAAGCCGAGCGCAAAACATTGCAAACACGCACAGAAGAACTGCAAAGCCAGCGCAACAGCTTGTCCAAACAAATTGGCATGCTCAAATCTAAAGGCGAAAGCACCGATCAAGTCATGGCCGATGTGGCCAGCATCAAAACCGAACTCGACGCATCTGCACTGCGCTTAGATGCCTTGCAGGCAGAACTTCAAGACATGCTGTTGGCTGTGCCCAACTTGCCACATGAAAGCGTGCCTGTGGGCGCCGATGAACACGGCAACGTGGAAGTGCGCAAGTGGAGCGTGGACGGCAAGGGCCCCAAGGTATTTGATTTTGAGGTGCGCGACCACGTGGACATTGGCGAAAAGCTGGGCCTCGACTTTGACATTGGCATCAAGTTATCGGGCGCACGCTTTACTTTCATGCGCGGCCAAATTGCACGCATGCACCGTGCCTTAGCGCAGTTCATGCTGGACACTCAAACACAGCAACACGGCTACACCGAGTGCTACACGCCTTACATTGTGAATGCAGACACTTTGCGCGGCACGGGCCAACTGCCCAAATTTGAAGGTGATTTGTTTGCTGCCAAAAAGGGCGGGCAAGAATCTGAAGAGGGCGCAGAAAGCCAAGCGCTTTATTTGATTCCCACCTCCGAGGTGACCTTGACCAACGTGGTGCGAGATGAAATTTTGGCAGAGTCCGATTTGCCCATGAAGCTCACAGCCCACACACCTTGCTTCCGATCAGAAGCGGGCAGTGCAGGGCGTGATACGCGCGGCCTCATTCGTCAACACCAGTTTGACAAAGTAGAGATGGTGCAAATTGTTCATCCAGAAAAAAGCTACGAAGCGCTGGAAGAAATGACCGGCCATGCCGAAGTCATTTTGCAGAAACTAGGCTTGCCCTATCGCGTCATGCTGCTGTGCTCTGGCGACATGGGTTTTGGTGCCACCAAAACTTATGACCTTGAAGTGTGGGTGCCTGCGCAAGGCACTTACCGCGAAATAAGTTCTTGCTCTAACTGCGAAGCATTTCAAGCGCGTCGCTTGCAAGCCCGCTTTAAAAATTCGCAGGGTAAGAATGAACTGGTACACACCTTGAACGGTTCCGGCTTAGCCGTGGGCCGTGCTTTGGTGGCTGTGCTTGAGAATTATCAGAATGCAGATGGGTCTGTTACGGTACCTGAGGTTTTGAGGGCTTATATGGGCGGCATCACTGAGCTTCGTGCTTAAAGGCTACTGATAGAATTTGCGGCAGTGACCAGCCGCAAATGTGAATGTAGGAGAAGTGGCAGAGTGGTCGAATGTACCTGACTCGAAATCAGGCGTGGTGGCAACATCACCGTGGGTTCGAATCCCACCTTCTCCGCCAAGTTAATTGCCTCGCTAGATTGCTAGGCTTTTTTTGCTGAGCTCGCTGGGCGAGGGTGAGGTGGGTGGGTTCCTCATACTGGAGTACCAGAAATCGTCACCCACCCACCTCACCCTCACCCAGCTGCGAACAGCAGTGTTGGTGTTCAGAAATTTTTCGCGTTAGAAAGTTGAGTGGTTAGCGTATTGGGGGCTGACGATTTCTGGTACCCCAGTATGAGGAAGCCCCCAATACGCTAACCACTCAACGCTCTATCTAAAAATAGAAACAGCTAATCCAATTCTTCATCCTTCAAATTAACCCATGTTGAAATCTCGCAAAGCCTTCGTATTGCTTGCAGTCTCCGCATTGGCATGTGCGCTGCTAGCAGCCTGCGTCAGCATGGCGCCTCGCGCCAACCCCGACTACGACGCCAGCAAACCACACCACCGCCCTGACGGATTTTCTAACCGCTACTCAGAACGATCCGACAAGCCAGGCTTGCTGCGTTGGCAATGGGAGCGCATGCGAGACGGCTTGCCCAAGCCGCCAGCTAAGCCCATCGTGGGTATTGAGCCAAACCTTGAATTGATCAACAGCGACAGCACGCAGCCCAGAGTGACATGGGTTGGACATTCAACGCTGCTGGTTCAAATCGATGGCCTGAATCTTTTAACAGACCCTCACTGGGGACAACGTGCCTCACCCTTTAGTTTTGCAGGCCCCAAACGGCATCAAGCACCTGGCATTGCGTTCGACAAACTTCCAAAAATCGATGCTGTGGTGATCTCACATAACCACTGGGATCATTTGGACCAAGAAACTGTTCAGGCCCTCATGGATCGTCATTCAGGCATTCGTTTCTTTGTGCCGCTTGGCATTCAGCATTGGTTCAAGAAAGAAGTCAAAGGCGCTGTTCTGGAGGGCCCTTCGCGCAACGTCATTGCGCTAGACTGGGATCAACACACCAGCATCAAAGGCAAAACAAAAAACCTAGAGTTGCATTTTCTGGCCGTGCAGCACTGGAGTGCGCGGTCAATTGGCGATCGCTACGAAACCCTTTGGGGCAGTTGGGCCTTCATACACCCAGATTTTCGATTTTGGTTTTCTGGCGACCTTGCCTACTCGCGTGACACCAAAGACATTGGAGAGCGAATGGGTGGCTTCGATTTGGCAGCCATTGCAATTGGCGCTTATGAACCTCGGTGGTTTATGAAGGACTCTCATGTCAATCCTTCAGAGGCACTGCAGGTTCAGAAGGATGTGAAAGCCAAAGCGGCCATGGGCATTCACTGGGGCACATTTGATGGCATGAGCGATGAGCCTTTAGACCAAGCGCCGAAAGACTTAGAGATTGCCAAGAAAGAGTCTTCTGTGCCTTTGAACTTCTTTGTGCTCAAGCATGGAGAGAGCTGGTTCTTGGAAAAAATCAATTCACGGCTTGCAAAATAATCTCGATGGCGTACTCGGTGGGCAGCGTGCCGGTCTGTTGAAACCAAATGGTCATCGGACCTTCGCCGAGTTTCTCTGGAGAGATATTGGCAAGGACATTGCGGTTTAAGTCTGCAGGCCCCATGTGACCATAAACGAGCATGCGGCTAACGTCTACGCCAGCATCAAACACGTTGCTTGATTGAATTGCATAAAACGCAATGGCATCTTCTGACACATAGCGAACCAGCCTGACCGACTTAACTCGGTGGTTCTTGGGAATGTCCCACCGAACATAGTCAGCGTCGCCACGAACAACAACGCCATGAATGAGCATTGTGAGCAAACCTTCAGCCATTTTGCTGGGTTGCAGTGGGTTGGTTGATGCCTCATGGCTCATGCTCGAACCTGCTGCTTGCAGATCAAAGACTTGCGAGGCCGATGCGTTGCCGGCCAAATCGACCTGGCGAATCCAAACCATGCTCAGCCCATTCCCTAAAGTACCCAAAGCAGAGCCGCTGCCTGCATGCCAGCTAATCTGGTTGTCTAGCGAATACTCCCACTTTGCATTCGCTTCAAGGCCTGTTACTTGAAGTGACCGCGTGAAGCCGTCAACGCTTGAGCTCACAGCCACAGGTGCTGGCGCCATGGTGTCTAGGACGCACGTCACCACAACGATCTCAGATTTATTGCCTGCGTCGTCGCGTGCTCTAACCCAAATCATTTTCGGGCCATCACCTTTCACTTCAAAGGATTTGCCGGAGCCTATGGTCCAGGTGACGCCTTGGTCCAAAGAGAACTCCCAAGAATAATCACTGTCTACTGCCCAGAGTCCATTTCGGGTAACGCCATCGCTCACGCTCAATCCGGTGTCTGAAAATGACAGTTTGGGCGGCTTTAAGGTGATGGCGCCAGTGCTAGGCGGATTGGATGTTCCAGGTGGATTTGACGAACTTATTGCGTCCCCCGCTCCTCCTGACCCTCCGCACGCAACGATCAATGAGAGAAAGCCAAGGCTCCCAAAAAGAAACAATCGTCTGACAAGAACACCCATCGAATTCATACCATCACTTTTTAATAAAAAATTGATTTGATGGTGTTGGTCAATTGTGACAATTCCGTGAATTGCCATGGTGTACAAAAGCCTATTGGCTTGTAAGTGCTTGATCTAGGTCTGGTGGATTCAGTTGAAAGATTTTGAGCGAGGGTCAAAACAACGGATCAACTGGCTAGGAATTTCGGGTACTTGTGTTTTGAGATAAGTTCGAATTAATGGCGCTGCCAGCCAAGGTTTGGTATGGCCACTCCAAATGCCACGCGGCACAATTTGCTGTTCACTGTCAGTCATTTGAAGTGTGACAAAAGCGGGCAGAAGTGTCTCAAACTCTACCTCTGCCAAGCTCCATGTTCCAAGGGTCCAAATGCCAGCAATTTGCGCAGATTGAGATTGCGGTGGGCTGTAGGCTTGAATGGCTTTGTGAATGGCTTGAAAGGTTGCTTCGCTTTCTTTTGGTTCAGTCACACCTTTGCAATTCTGAGTGTGCGAAAGCCATTGGTTTTGAATTTTGCCAAGAATGTCGATTTCTATGCCGTCTACCACCATCAAGTAGCTGTGGTCAGCAGCTTTGAAGCTGATGTGCGAGGCAATGACGCCAACTAAGACGATGAGCAATAGCGGTAGGGCTACTTTCTTTTTCATCATTGGATTATGGCTGAGCTTGCTGGGCTCGCTGGGTGAGGGTGAGGTGGGTGGGTTCCTCATACTGGAGTACCAGAAATCGTCACCCACCCACCTCACCCTCACCCAGCTGCGAACAGCAGTGTTGGCCGTCTGAGATTTTCCGTACGCCAGAAGTTGAGTAGTTAGCCTATTGGGGGCTGACGATTTCTGGTACTCCAGTATGAGGAAGCCCCCAATAGGCTAACTGCTCAACGCTCCATTTAATCCAAAGCAAGCTTAAGCAAGCCAAAAAATTGCGTATCTATGTACGATCAAAAAACCAATTATCAAACAACGCTTGTCAGTACATCATCCGGACGCTATGATTCAACTTTTAATCGCCAACAGTGCGCCCATGCCTGCATCTCTCAATCCCAAATCCGAGCGCATCGATGTTCGTGCAAGTACCCCTGTCAAACAGTTGTTGCAGGAAGCCGCGCGCGTTTCACACAAAAACGTGAGTGAATTTTTATTGGATGCGGGTATCAATGCAGCTAACCAAGCACTTGCCGATCGCACAAAGTTTGACCTTAGCAAAGAGACTTGGACAGCCTTTCAGAAGGCTCTCGATCAACCGGTCAAACCTAAACCCAAGCTGAAGAAACTCTTGTCCGATAAAGGTTTGCTCGGTTGATCGCACATAACTTCGAGCCAGTTCACAAGCTGAGCATTGCTGATGGCGTGGAGTCGTTTGATTGTGGGCATGTTGCCCTGAATGAGTTTTTACAGCGCTTTGCTTTAGTCAATCAAAGATCAAACAGTTCACAAACTTATGCGAGTTGCAATGCTGGCCAAGTTGCTGGGTTTTACAGTTTGGCCGTTGGCAGCGTTGAGCCATCACATTCTGCGCCCCGTGTGATCAAAGGAATTCCGCGACATCCAGTTCCTGTGATGATTCTTGCCAGACTGGCCATCGATCAAAGATATCAGCGACAAGGTCTGGGCAAAGCACTGCTGAAAAATGCATTGCTTCGAACTGTGCAGGCTGCAGACATTGCGGGCATTCGGGCACTATTGGTTCATGCGAAAGACGAGGAAGCTAGAAATTGGTACCGCCAATGGGAGTTTGAACAAAGCCCTACTGATGCTTACCATTTGTTTTTGTTGGTGAAAGATATTAAGGCACTGCTTTGATGTTTTTTTGCTGAGCTCGCTGGGTGAGGGTGAGGTGGGTGGGTTCCTCATACTGGAGTACCAGAAATCGTCACCCACCCACCTCACCCTCACCCAGCTGCGAACAGCAGTGTTGGCCGTCTGAGATTTTCCGCACGCCAGAAGTTGAGTAGTTAGCCTATTGGGGGCTGACGATTTCTGGTACTCCAGTATGAGGAAGTCCCCAATAGGCTAACTGCTCAACGCTCCAGCATGAGCTAGCTGCCCTTAGCCTTGCTGCTCAACGCTCCAGCATGAGGAAGCTGCCCTAACCCGCCCCTTAGTTATTTAGAAACAAGCTGCCACCACTTAGAAAATGAGTCGCAACGACGTTCAACATTAGGAAATAAAGCAGGCTGAGATCTGTACATTCCAGAAGATGGCAGCCATGCAGCAATATGCGCTTCACTCACCCCACCTACTTGCTTGGCTTCTTGCAACGCCAACTCAATCGACAAGCGATCGCCATACCAACACTCACTGGTTAACTCGGCCATTCTGCTTTGAACAAACAACCACCGCTTTTCATCCCAAGGCCAATTGCGATGAAAATCCGACACAAAAATACCAATCACCAAACTGTCCTTGGGTAAATCTGCTGGTAACTCTCCCAAACTCCAAGGATGAACCAGCCACACATCGCGCCCCTTAGCCACATTTGAATTTGGAGTTCGAATGTTCAACGAAGTTGACGGTGAAGACATCAATGCTGGTATCTCAATTGAATTGCTTAATGTCTGAGCTTGTCCTTTAGCAGGCAATGCTCGTCTGGCCATTCGATCTAGCACTTCATAGGTCGTGTCAATCACGCTGCCGCTACTGTGCCAAGCTTCAGGCGCAAAACGCGCCACATTTTCTGCATTGAACAAATAGGGTTTGTTACTGCCTGTACCCGCCACCCACTGCCAACTCAAATGATTGCTGGCCAAGTCGCCATCCAACAAATGGCCATAAAGCCAATCGGCCCCCACACGCCAATGAACTTTGCGCAGATGCACCATATAGCTAGCCAGCCACATGCGCGCATGATTGTGCAAATAGCCCGTGGTGTACAAAGTGCTCACAGCCATATCGATAGCGGCTACACCTGTGCAGGCATGCAGAATATCGAAAGGAATTTCATTTGAATAGGCTGCGTCTGGCAACACACCTTCATGCAGCGATTCAAAAATGCCATCGCCTCGGTGCTGCCACACATGCCTGTAGTACTCACGCCACCCCAGCTCAAACAAAAATTTGTCTTGTGAATTCACTGTGTGCTGCGAACGCACGCCCTCCAACATTTCAGGCAAACTCACAAAGCCGTGAGTGATATAGGGTGAAAGCTGAGTTACTGCACCGTTCAATGCATTGCGAGTTCGAGCATATTCTGCAGGTCGAACCAAGGCAATTCTTGCCAATGCTTCTTCGCGAGTTGGGGGAAACAGGGACACGTTTTTGCCTTTAATTCAATTTTCTCTTTTACTTTTGCTGTGCTCGCTGGGTGAGGGTATGGTGGGTGGGTTCCTCATACTGGAGTACCAGAAATCGTCACCCACCCACCTCACCCTCACCCAGCTGCGAAAAGCAGTGTTGGTGTTCAGAAATTTTCCGCACGCCAGAAGTTGAGTAGCAAGGCTAAGGGTGGCTGACGATTTCTGGTACTCCAGTATGAGGATGCTGCCCTTAGCCTTGCTGCTCAACGCTCCAGTATGAGGAAGCCCCCAATACGCTAACTGCTCAACGCTCCATTATGAAGAAAACAAGCAGATGACCTGATAGCATCCCAGTATTCCAAGCACTTCAACCTGCCAACCTAGGCCCCCCCCATGAACCTCACAGTCAACGGAAACAACGTCACCCTAGACGTAGACCCCCAGATGCCCTTGTTGTGGGTCCTGCGCGACTCAATGAACCTCACCGGCACCAAATTTGGCTGTGGTGTGGCTGCCTGTGGAGCCTGCACTGTTCACAAAGACGGCCAAGCTGTTCGCTCATGCGTGACGCCGGTGTCAAGCGTAGCCGGAGCAAAAATCAAAACCATCGAATCATTGGGCACCCCCGAAAAGCCACACCCCTTGCAACTGGCTTGGATTGCCGAACAAGTGCCGCAGTGCGGTTACTGCCAAAGTGGCATGCTCATGGCCGC
The DNA here is from genome assembly GCF_003063375.1 of Limnohabitans sp. MMS-10A-178. Lineage (GTDB taxonomy): Bacteria > Pseudomonadota > Gammaproteobacteria > Burkholderiales > Burkholderiaceae_C > Limnohabitans_A. Next base: position 835,217 of record NZ_NERY01000001.1, read on the forward strand.
TGCAGCGCTGCTTGAAAGAAAGCCCAAACCCACCGATGCAGACATCGACGAAGCCATGACCAACCTGTGCAGATGCGGCACCTACCAACGCGTGCGTGCTGCCATTCACCGCGCAGCAGGAGCAACAGCATGAAGCGCCGCAACCTGATATTGAGCGGTCTGGGTATTACCGGCGCGCTGGTAGTGGGTTGGGGTGTGATGCCTGAGCGCTCGCGTTTGGGCAAGCCCAGCAACATGTTGCTCACTGAGGGCGATATTGCGCTCAATGGTTGGATCAAAATTGCCAAAGATGGTTCAGTGGTTCTGGCCATGCACCGCAGTGAAATGGGTCAGGGCATTCACAACGCGCTTTCGATGCTGGTGGCGGAAGAACTCGATGTGCCCTTGAGCCAGATTCGTTTAGAGCAAGCCGGGCACGACAGCATCTACGGCAACGTGGCCATGTTCGTTGGCACTTTGCCGTTTCACCCCCTTCAGTCTGAGGGTGTAGACAAACCCTTTGTGGTTCACAGTGGTGAGTGGATCGTTGGCAAAGTGGCGCGTGAATTGGGCGTCAATGCCACTGGCGGGTCTTCCTCTGTGAAAGATGCGTGGTCTCATTTGCGATTGGCTGCGGCCACCGCCAAGGCCAGCTTGCTGCTTGCCGCAGCAAGCCAATGGAAAGTGCCATTGAACGAAATCAAGGTCAAAGAGGGTTTACTCACGCATGCCTCTGGCAAATCAGCCAACTATGGAGAGTTTGCAAAGGCAGCAGCCGGCCAAACGCCTCAAAATGTTGCCCCCAAAGATCGCAAAGATTGGACCCTCATTGGCAAGCCATCGAAGCGTGCCGATGTCCCTTCAAAAACCAATGGCACAGCAATTTTTGGCATGGACGTGCGTCTGCCCAACATGCTTTTTGCCAGTGTGGTTCAAGTGCCTCAAATGGGCGGCACCATGGTCAATTTTGATGCCAAAGAAGCTTTGGCAATGCCTGGTGTGGTGAAGTTTGTTGAGTTGGCCAGCAAGGCAGGCTCTGCGCCTGGCTTTGCGGTGGTTGCCAAGTCCACTTGGCATGCCAAGCAGGCGGCAGACAAAGTGAAAGCGCAATGGGCCCAGCGTGCTGAAGGTGCTATTGATACCCAAGGCATAGAGGCGCAACTGATTGAAAAGCTCAAAACTGAAAAGGGTTATGCGTTTCACGACCAAGGGAATGCTGACAAGGCTGAAAGCAGTGCGACCCGCATCATTCAAGCGCAATACAAAGCCCCTTATTTGGCCCATGCCACCATGGAGCCCATGAACTGCACTGCGCAGTTCAAAGGCGGTTTGCTTGAAATTTGGGCGCCCACTCAAGTACCAGGTTTGGCGCGTGCTGCAGCTGCCAAGGTGGCCGATGTTTCTGAAGACAAAGTGAAGTTGAATGTCACGCTTTTGGGGGGCGGTTTTGGTCGTCGCTTAGAAGCCGATGTGGTCGCGCAAGCCACCCAAATTGCCATGGCACTCGATGGCGCACCTGTTCAACTGGTTTGGACGCGTGAAGAAGATATGACGCACGATTTTTACCGTCCTATGCATGTGGCGCAGTTGAGCGCCGCCATCAATGCCAAAGGCGAAGTTGAAAGTCTGCGCATCAAGTCGGCAGGCGATGCTATTTCGCCGCGTTGGATGTCGCGTGTTTTGCCTGCATTGTCTGGCCCCATTGATGCGCCCGACAAAACGACAGCTGAGGGTTTGTTTGATTTGCCCTACGGCTTTGCCAACCAGCACATGGCACATGTGTCCACGCGCATGGGGGTGCCCATTGGTTTTTGGCGTTCGGTGGGGCATTCACACAATGCTTTTTTCTCTGAAAGCTTTATCGATGAATTGGCCTTTGAAACCAAACAAGATCCTGTCGCTTTTCGCTTGTCTTTGTTAACTCAAACGCCACGCTATGCGGCGGTTTTAAAGATGGCTGCAGACAAAGCCAAGTGGGGCGCAACCTTGCCTTCAGGCCACGCGCATGGCGTGGCTTTGCACAAGTCTTTTGGTTCTATCGTGGCGCAAGTGGCTGAGGTTTCTATGAAAGAGGGTGTGCTTCGGGTTCACCGCGTGGTGTGTGCCATCGATTGTGGTACGGTGGTTAACCCCGATACAGTTGCCCAGCAAGTTGAGAGCTCTGTGAGCTTTGCCTTGAGTGCAGCCATGTTTGGCAAAATTGACATTCAAGAAGGCGTGGTTCAACAAACCAACTTCACCAACTATCCTTTGGTGAATTTGGCGCAGTCGCCGGTGGTTGAAACTTGGATCATGCCCAGTACGCAGTTGCCAGAGGGTGTGGGCGAGCCCTCTGTACCGCCCTTGGCGCCTGCTGTGGCCAATGCCATGTTCAAACTCATGGGCAAGCGAGTGCGGTCGTTGCCACTAAAGGCATAATCGCTCAGCCTTGTTTGAATTTGTTATCCAATCAAAATCACGATATGCCAAATTACAAACTCCAAGTTGAAGTCGTTCCTCAATATCTGCCTGAACAGTCAGATCCTGCCAGCGATCTTTACACATTTGCCTACAGTATCACCATCACCAACAAGGGCAATATTGCTGCCCAGGTTATTTCAAGATATTGGAGCGTGAACGACGCCAATGGTTTGCATGAAAAGGTCAAAGGCTTGGGTGTGGTGGGCTACCAGCCCTTGTTGCAGCCCGGTGAAAAATTTCAATACACCAGCGGTACGCGGCTTAGAACGCCAACGGGCACCATGCATGGCAGTTATTTTTGCGTGGCTGAAGATGGTGAAAAATTTGATGTCGACATTCCCATGTTTATTCTGGACGCGCTCAGCAGTGAGTCAGGCAAGCGCAACTTGCATTAGCCTTTTCCAAAAAACTGCTTCACTCTGAATGGGGCTATCAATTAGACAGACATGCTCAACTTAGAGTCAAGGCGCCAAGAAAATTTATTGGGAATTGCCTGGATGATTGCATCTATGGCGGCTTTTTCTATTGAAGATGCCTTTCTCAAAACAGTTACCAAACAGGTTCCGGTGGGCCAAGTGCTAATGATGTTTGGCGCGGGCGGTTTGTGCATTTTCGTGTTCATGGCAAGACGCATCAAAGCCCCACTTTTTCAGCCTCAGGTTTTCACTCGAAACATGTTGATCAGAGCTGTGTTTGAGTTCTTTGGCCGTTTGTTTTATATCTTGGCCATTGCGCTCACCCCCATGTCCTCTGCAACGGCCATTTTGCAGGCGGCTCCCTTGTTTGTCGCTCTGGGAGCCCGCGTTTTCTTGCATGAAAAAATAGATGCCAAGACTTGGTTGGCGATCTGGGTGGGCCTGCTGGGCGTGCTCATTATTCTGCGTCCCTCTGCAGACGACTTCTCGGCCCTTTCACTGTTGGCAGTCATTGGTACTTTGGGCTTTGTGGGACGTGATTTATTGACTCGCGCAGCGCCGCCTGCTTTAACCAAAGAAGTACTTGGCTTTTATGGCTTTAGCACCACGGTGATTGCGGGCGCATGCTATGCAATTTGGGATGGCAAAGCCTTCGTGGCACTTGAATCATTTCAGATAGTGATGATCAGCGCTGCATTGTTTGCAGGTGTCTTTGCTTACACAGCGCTCATGAGCGCTATGCGCACAGGTTCGATTGCAGCAGTCACACCTTACAGATACACGCGACTTTTATTTGGCATTTCCATTGGCGTGCTTGCCTTTGAGGAAAAGTTAGATGCACCCATGATCTTGGGCTGCGCAGTGGTTATCTGCGCGGGGCTGTTTGTGGGTTGGCAAAACCAGCGTCGTCAACCCGCTCAATGATGATTGGATCGTTTTCTGGGCGAATCACTCGGATGCCATGCTTGCTCAAAATTTCTACATAAACTGAGGCGGCACCTTCTTTGACCAGTGCGTCAATGCCTTCAATCACAGCACTTACTTTGACCACTGCTGCTGAATCGGCTGTCAGCCCCACTTTGCAATCAAAGTCCCAAAAATCGACATCTATGGGCAACGCACGATTGCGTTCGCGCTTGAAGTATTTGCGAATTTCGTGTTTAACGGCCTCCAACACGCGATCTGGGTTTTTACCTTCAATTTGCAGAGGAAAGTTTTTTTTCATGGAGTGGTCCTAAGTGGGTTGAGCGCCCATTCGGGACGAAGATGAAAGTGTTGATTATGGATCAGGCCCCAGATATGCGTTTGCCAATAGCTTGAAATCGACGTCCCCATGCTTCGCGAGTCAACTCAATGCTGTCGTAAAAACTTGGAATGACCAGCAGCGTCAAGATGGTGGAGGTGATGGTGCCACCAATAATGGCCACTGCCATGGGTCTGTAAAACTCACCGCCTTCACCCACGCCAATGGCCACAGGCAACATGCCCGCAATCAAGGCGAAGGTTGTCATGATGATGGGGCGCAAGCGTTTGCGCCCTGCAGTCATCAGCGCTTCTTCTCGGTCTATGCCTTGCTCTTCTAAGCTGCGTGCAGCATCCAACAGCAGAATAGCGTTTTTGGCCACCAAGCCCATCAGCATGATCACGCCAATGAGGCTCATCAGGTTCAAGGTGCTACCCGTTAAGAGCAAGGCCAGCACCACACCAATGAGCGACAAGGGCAAGGAGAACATCACCGCCAAGGGCGCAGTGAAAGAGCTAAATTGCATCACCAAAATGAAGTACATCAGACCAATGCCTGAAACAAGCGCAATGCCCATTTCGGTGAACACTTCTTTTTGGTCTTTGGAGGCGCCATCCAATTCAATGCCGTAGCCTTCTGGAAAATTGATGCTCTTGGCCAATTTCAGAGCGTCTGCAGTAACCTCACCTGAAGATCGACCCTGCACATTGGCCGAGACTCCGATGGTTCTTTTGCCATCAAAGTGTTCAATTTTGGTGGGTGCTTTGCCCATTGAGATTTTGGCAATTTGAGACAAAGGCACCACGGTGTTCATGCCGCTCAAGGTAATGGGCAGACGTTCAATGTGAGACACATTCATGCGATCTTCAGGTGCCAAACGGATGGCCACGTCGCGGGATTGGCCAGTGGGGTCAACCCAATCACCTACTTCAATACCTGCAAAGGCCACACGCAATGCATTGGCCGTATCGGTAACAGAGATGCCCAGTGAATTGGCCAAACCGCGGTCCAGTTCAATTTGCAATTCGTTTTGCGGATCTTGTTGAGACAAACCAACGTCAACTGCTCCCGGCACTTGTCTCAATTGCGCCATGAAATCGCTGGTGATGTCCAAGAGTTTGCGCGAGTCGGTGCCACTAAAACGAATTTGAACGGGCTTGGATGCGCCATTTGATAAATCGTCTAAAACAGTGTATTCGGCACCCACCAGTTGGGATATTCGTTGGCGCAATTCCGTGGCAATGTCTTGCGCTGTGCGTTGGCGTTCGGTGCTTTTTCCAATGTCAACGTAGATTCGTCCCCCCGTGGGGTTGACATAGCTGTTGGTGGCTTTGGTTTCAGGCAAAGTGCGGGCCATGACGGCCGCGGCTTCAAGCTTTAATCTGGAATATTCCAAATTGCTGCTTGCTGGAGAGCGCACATCAACGGCCAGAGTATTGCCATCCTCTTTGGGTAAGAAGCTGGAGCCTCCAAATTTGACTTGCAAAAAGATGGCGGTAAAAAAACTCACAACTGCAAATGCAATCATCCATCGTCTGTGGTGCAGAGCCCAAGCAATGACATTGCCATATCGGTCTGCTTGATGGTCAAACCAATCGTTAAATTGTTTGAGTTTGAGGCTTAAACCAGTTTTGGGTTCAAGGTGATGATTGGGAGGATCTCCCCAGTACGCAGACAACATGGGATCTAGCGTGAACGAGATCAACAAACTGACCAAAACAGAGGCCACCACCGTCAGTCCAAAGGGGCGAAACCATTCACCCGAAATGCCAGGCATGAAACCCACTGGAATAAAGACAGCCACGATAGAGAAGGTGGTTGCGGCCACCGCCAAGCCAATTTCCGCTGTGCCATTCAAAGCTGCAGTGCGCCTGTCGAAACCTCGCTCCATGTGCCGAACAATGTTTTCTCGAACCACAATGGCATCGTCAATGAGCACGCCAATGGCCAAAGACAGACCCAGCAAACTCATGAAGTTCAGGGTGAATCCGCACAACCACACCGCTATGAAAGAAGCAATGACAGAGGTTGGCAGAGACAGCGCTGTGATAAGTGTAGAGCGCCATGAATTTAAGAAAAAGTAAACCACAAAAATGGTGAGACCTGCGCCAAAAACCAGAGCGTGAACCACATTGTTCAAACTGTTTTGCGCTTCGGTGCCGCCGTCTTGCGTGATGTCAATCTTGGTGCCTTCTGGCAACGATTTGTTGATGTCTGCCACCATGGTGCGAATCTGATTGGCAACACTGACGGTGGATGCATCACGAGAGCGAGTGATGGCCAATCCCACATTGGGTTGACCGTTTCGCACACTGAGCGAATTAAGATCGGCAAAGCCGTCTGTTACCGTGGCTACTTGCCCGAGCCGGATGAGGTCATTGCCACTTCGTTTGATGACAATTTGATTGAATTCAGCAGGCGTTTCAATGCGACCAAGTAATCGAATGCTTTGATCTTCAAGAGAACCGCGAATTTTGCCCACAGGCGCTGTGGCATTTTGTGTCCGCAGAGCATTGACAACTTCTGTAACCGACAAATTGACTTCGCGCAGTTTTTGAGCGTGCAATAAAACACTGAGTTCGCGTCTCAGTGCGCCGTTGACACTGACTTGAGCAACCCCTTGAACACCCCTGAACTTGTCTGCAATTTGATCTTCCGCAATTCGAGAAATTTCTGCATGACTTTGGCTGCGAGACGAAAGAGCCAATTGCATGATGGGTTGCGCTGTTGGGTTAATGCGCAAAATGACGGGCTCGCGAATTTCGGTGGGTAATTTGTAGCGAATTCTGCCAATGGCATTGCGCACTTCGTCTGTGGCCTCAACCATGTTCTTTTTGAATTCGAAGAAAACCAAAATGTTGGCGTTGCCTTCGAAGGCTGTGCCGCGCAATTCTTTGATACCATTGACCGACTGAAGTGCCTTTTCAACTCGATTGAGAACTTCTCGCTCTACGGCATCGGGTGAGGCGCCTGGATAGTTGATGTCAATGGCCAGCAAGGGCATTTCGACATCTGGAATTTCATTGACTTTGAGCTTGGTCAATGCCAACAGCCCAACGGCCATCAGCATCATCAAAATAACGATGGTGACAACCGGCTTTTTAACGCTGAAATTGGACAAAAACATGGTTTATTGACCCACCTTGGTCGATGTGTCAGTGCTCAAGGTGAACTGTTGTCCATCTTTCAAGTTGCTGTTGGCAGTTCTCAAAACCTTCTCGCCTGCACTAAGTCCGCTATTGACGACCCAATTGCCTAAGCGAGTATCGCGACCTCCCAATTGAATACCGCGCTTGACTATTTTGTTGCCATCGAGCATCCATGCAAAAACTTTGTCACCTTCTCTGCGTAAGCTGCTTTCAGCCAGCATGACTGCGGGTTTGGTGCTCGCTTCAATCACACCTTCAGCAAACAAGCCCACCACTGGCGGTTTGTCTTTCGCGTTGATGGCCACAATGACAGACACTTGTCTGGTGACAGGATTGGCAGCACCATCGATCCTTTTCACTGTGCCTTGGCTGCTGAGTTGATCTGTGCTTTGCCCCACACCATTGATTCGGAAATTGACGCGTTGGCCGATTTTCACCACGCCCATTTGATCGGCAGCGACTTGACCTTCAAAGCGAATACTGCTGGGATCAATGACTTGAATCAACTCTTTGCCAATTTGTGCCGTGTCGCCTGCAGAAGCTTTGCGTGCACTCACTATGCCACTGAAAGGCGCACGGACTTCAGAACGCTCGAGTTGTTGTTTGGCAGCAGCAACACGTGCCTTGCTGGCCACATGCTCGCTTTGCGCTGCATTGCGTTTGACTTCAGCCTCTTCCAAACCCTGCATGGACACCATACCTTGAGCTTGCAATGATTTCATGCGTTGAAACTGGCGCTCGGCACCATCTAAAGATTGTGCGGCAGCCCGCATCGATTCTTCTGCAGAGTTGAGGTTGTCGCGTAGCACACTGCTGTCTAGGCTGACAAGCAAATCGCCTTTGCGCACAGGCTCACCATTTTCTTTGTGAACTTTGACCACGGTGGCGCTGATTTCGGCGCGCAAATCGGCACGAACCTCTGGCTGCAAAGATCCAGAGATGACGGGGCCGGTTCCATATTCAGAGCTGCCCAGTTGGACGATGTCTTCGTTGCCCAAAATCAAAGCCACACTTTCGGTCGATTTGCCAGCGTCTGTTTCGGGCTTTTTACAAGCAACCAAGGTACTGCCAATACACAGGCAGGCAATCAAAGAAAGCGACAAGGAATAAGGACCCGAACGAGGGGAACGCAACATGTGAACTCCGACTAGGAAAAAAGTACCCGAATTAAATCACGAAAGTAATTTGCGAAACGCTTAAAAGCTTGGTTTACTTTGGTTATTTTCGTGTTCAGGTCACAGCTTGCTTTTGAGAAAAGCGCTCTTGTTGCCATTCTTGGGTCTCCATCACTTCTCTGAGGTGACGGACTGCGTGCCACACGTCTGCATAACCCAAGTACAAAGGTGTGAGGCCGAATCGCAAAATATCAGGATGTTGCTTGCCATCGCCTGCTCTAAAGTCTCCAATCACGCCGCGGGCTATCAAGGCTTGAACAATGGCGTAGGCGCCTTCGGTTCTGGTGAGGCTTACTTGCGAGCCCCGTATTTCTAATTTTTCTGGGGTGGCGATGCCAAAGCCATGCCCTGCCAATTGGGTTTTGACCAGTTGCATAAAGAGGCTTGTCAGTGCCAGCGATTTTTGGCGCAAAGCTGTCATGCCGCCCAACTTTTCGGCTTCCAAAAATGCATCTAAGCCAGTGTCTAAAGCCGTTAAGCTGAGGATTGCTTGTGTGCCGCATTGATAGCGGGCAATCCCAGCCGCGGGTTGGTAATCGGGCGTGAATTCAAATGGTGCAGCATGGCCCCACCAGCCCGAAAGTGGTTGCCAAAAGCGATTGGTGTGTTTGGGGTTGACCCAGACAAATGCGGGTGCGCCAGGGCCTCCATTGAGGTATTTGTAGCCGCAGCCTACAGCGAAGTCTGCACTGGCGCCATTTAAGTCAACAGGGACTGCGCCTGCGCTGTGCGCCAAATCCCAGATGGCCAACGCGCCCACTGCATGAGCAGCGGCAGTTAAGTCTTTCAGGTTCAGCATGGCACCTGTTCGGTAGTTCACATGCGTCAACATCAACACAGCCACATTCTCTTGCAGTGCTGCATGCAGTTCTTCGGCTTCGACCAGTTTAAGTTGATAGCCGCGCTCTTTGCACAAAGCCTCTGCAATGTAGAGGTCTGTTGGGAAGTTAGTGCGTTCACTCAGAATGATATTTTTTTCAGGCTGGTCTGCTTTGGCAATTGACAGCGCTGCACTGAGCACTTTGAACAAGTTGATGGAGGTGCTGTCGGCTGCGACCACTTCATGGTCTTTGGCGCCAATGAGTCTGGCAATTTTGTTACCGACTTTCAAAGGCATCTGAAACCAGCCCGCCGTGTTCCAACTTTTGATCAAGTCGTTACCCCATTCTTGGGCCACTGCTTGAGCAACGCGTGCAGGCGTTTCCTTTGGGAGAACACCCAAAGAATTGCCATCCAGATAAATCACACCTTCGGGCAACTGAAATAAATCGCGTAGAGATCGCAGCGGGTCATGCTGGTCCAAGACTTGGCAGTCTGAAAGCGTATGAGGTGTCATGTGTCATCTTCACTGTGATTCAGGATTTAAGGGATCTCTATCAGATACATAATCCCCGTACTTCAGTCTACAAGAAGACTTCGTCGTAAACTTGCAAACATGATTTTGACGCCTGATTCTTGGCAAGCCATTCAACTAACGGTGGTTTTGGCCACCTCAACCACCTTGATCTTGTTGATCTTGGCCACGCCATTGGCTTGGTGGCTTTCGCAAACGCAGTCTGCATGGCGCGCCCCCATTCATGCGCTGGTGACTTTGCCTTTGGTGTTGCCACCTTCGGTTTTAGGTTTCTATTTGCTGGTTGTGATGGGGCCGCAAGGACCGCTAGGTCAATTCACGCAAGCCATGGGATGGGGTGTATTGTCTTTCACATTCACCGGCTTGTTGATTGGCTCTATTTTGTTTTCCTTGCCCTTTGCGGTGCAGCCCTTGCAGCACGCTTTCGATGCCATCGGCCCAAGGCCTATGGAGGTGGCGGCCACTTTGCGTGCCAGCCCATTGGATGCTTTCTTTTCTGTGGCCTTGCCCTTGGCCAAGCCGGGCATGGTAACGGCAGCTATTTTGAGCTTTGCGCACACCGTGGGTGAGTTTGGTGTGGTGCTCATGATCGGCGGCAATATTCCTGGCCAGACAAGCGTGGTGTCAACCGAAATTTATGGCCACGTTGAAGCCATGGAATATGCGCAAGCCCATGTTTTGGCGGCAGGCATGTTGGCCTTTTCTTTTGTGGTGCTGTTGGCTTTGGCTTTGATGAACCGTCGTCAAAGGCAAGTGGTATGACCACCCTTCACCTGCAAATTAAGATGAACCGTTCAGCTTTCAAGTTGGAAGTAGACCTCCAATTGCCAGGGCAGGGCATCTCGGCTATTTTTGGTCCATCTGGTTCTGGCAAAACAACATTGTTGCGAGCTGTTGCTGGGTTAGAAAAAAACCAGCAAGGGCGCATTCAAATTGGTGCGAACGTTTGGCAAGACACGCAGCAAGGTATTGACTTGCCTACCTGGCAACGGCCTTTGGGTTATGTGTTTCAAGAATCAAGCTTGTTACCGCATCTCAGCGTGACCGATAACCTCCATTTTGGCTTGAAGCGCGCACTGAAGACATCGGGTAATGCGCAGACAGAAGTAGCCAAAGCACTGCAAGCCTCCATCGAGCTCTTGGGCATTGGCAATTTGCTGCAACGCATGCCCGATCAGCTCTCAGGCGGTGAGCGCCAACGCGTAGCCATTGCCAGAGCCATTGCCATGCAACCGCAATTGCTATTGATGGACGAACCCTTGGCATCACTGGATGCAGCGCGTCGGCAAGAAATTTTCCCTTGGCTGTCTAAATTGCGGGATGAGCTCAAAATGCCCATGCTGTATGTCACGCATTCTGCAGAGGAAGTTACTCGATTGGCCGATCACTTGGTGGTTTTGGACCAAGGGCAAGTCAAAGCGCAAGGGCCTGTGAGCGTCGTCCTCACGCAAGTGGTCAACCCTGTGATGGTGGGTGAAGATGCTGGTGCTTTGATTGAAGGCCGCATCGGCAAAGTTGATGTGCAATGGCATTTGTCACGCGTCGACTTTGAAGGGGGTAGCGTTTGGATGCGCGATGAGGGCTTACCTGTTGGTAAAGCCGTACGCATACGCATCTTGGCGCGTGATGTGAGCTTGGCTACGTCAGAGCCGCAAAACACCAGCATTCAAAACCAGCTGCGCTGCAGCATTCAAAGCATCACGGCCGATGCGCATCCCTCTCAAGTTATGGTGGTGTTGAAGTGCGGAACTGAGGATGTGCTGGCCCGCGTCACAAAGCGTGCGACAGACGAGTTGGGACTGCAAGTGGGGCAGTCTTTGTGGGCGCAAGTGAAGTCGGTGGCTTTGGTAGCGTGAACAGACAAGTCAAATCGTCTCAAACCAATTTTCGAGTTTGAGCTTTGGCACACGCACAAGTTCTTTGACATTGTTTGTCACCAGTGTTCCCTCAATATTGAGTGCATGGGTTGCAATCAAGGTGAGGCGTAAATAGGCTTGCCTTTCTGAATCTATATGCATTAAAGGTATAAACAAACAAAAAATGATTCGTTTGAGTTTTGAAGAATGGGTTCCACAATCGCGTCCTTACTCTTTTGAGACGCTTTATGAACAAAATCAAATCAATCGCTGCAGCCATCTTGCTGGCCGTATCTGGCCTCAACGTATCAGCCCAAACCTTGCTCAACGCCTCCTACGACGTAGCCCGCGAGTTTTACAAGGAATACAACGCCGCCTTCGTGGCCAACTATAAAAGGACCACAGGCAAAGATGTGAAGATTGACCAGGCCCATGGCGGCTCCAGCGCACAAGCGCGCGCCGTGAACGACGGTTTGGATGCCGATGTGGTGACCATGAACACCACCACCGACATCGACTTCTTGGCCAGTAAGGGTATTGTGGCCGCCGATTGGAACAAGCGTTTCCCGCACAGCGCATCGCCCACCAGCTCCACCATGCTGTTCTTAACGCGCAATGGCAACCCCAAAAACATCAAAGACTGGGACGACCTGATCAAGCCGGGCATCCAAGTGATCGTGGTCAACCCTAAAACCGGCGGCAATGGCCGCATGGCTTATTTGGCCGCTTGGGGTTATGTGCGCAAAAAGGGTGGCAGCGAAGCTGACGCCGCTGCCTTCGTGGCGAAGCTCTACAAAAACGTGCCTGTGTTGGCCAAGGGTGGCCGTGATGCCACCACCATCTTCTTGCAACGCAACATTGGCGATGTGCTCGTGACCTTTGAGTCCGAGGTGATTTCTGTCGACAACGAATTTGGTGCCGGCAAGGTAGATGCTATTCACCCGTCCATCAGCATCGTGGCAGAAAACCCTGTGGCTGTTGTCGAGCGCACAGTGGCCAAGAAGGGCACTGGCGATGTGGCCAGAGCTTATTTGAATTATCTCTACTCCGACGAGGCGCAAGAAATTGCAGCCAAGCACGCCTTGCGTCCTAGCAACCCCGCCATCTTGAAAAAATACAGCAAGACCTTCAAGCCATTGCAGCTGTTCACTGTGAATGAAGTGTTTGGTTCTTTCGCTGAAGCGCAAAAAGTGCACTTCAACGATGGCGGTAATTTCGACAAGCTGTACACCGTTAAGTAATTCATGCTATCTCGTCCCGATGCGGCGGCGCCTGCCAAGCGCAGAGCGCCCGCCCGAGTTTTACCCGGCTTCAACATCACCTTGGGGTACACCTTAATGTACCTCAGCCTGATTGTGCTCATTCCATTGTCGGCACTGGTGTTCAAAACTTTCACGCTCACGTGGGATCAGTTTTGGACCGCCGTGACGGGACCACGAGTAATGGCGTCTTACCGCCTAACTTTTGGTGCGTCCCTCATCGCGGCCTTGGTTAACGTGGTGTTTGGTTTGTTGGTGGCTTGGGTGCTGGTGCGTTATCAATTCTTTGGCAAGAAAATAGTTGATGCCTTGGTCGACTTGCCATTTGCATTGCCCACTGCAGTGGCTGGTATTTCTTTGACAGCATTGTTGGCTGGCAATGGTTGGGTGGGGCAGTACCTCGAACCTTTAGGTGTTCAATTGGCATTCAACCCCAACGGCGTTGTGATTGCTCTCATCTTCATCGGCTTGCCCTTCGTGGTGCGCACAGTACAGCCCGTGCTTGAAGATGCAGAAAAAGAATTGGAAGAAGCAGCAACTTGCTTGGGAGCATCGCGTTGGCAAACTTTCAGCAAGGTTATTTTTCCATCCATTGCACCTGCTTTGCTCACTGGTTTTGCCATGGCTTTTGCACGTGGCATAGGCGAGTATGGTTCGGTCATTTTCATAGCGGGCAATATGCCCATGATTTCTGAAATCACACCGCTCATCATCATTGGCAAGTTAGAGCAATACGATTACGCAGGCGCCACAGCGGTGGCCACTGTCATGTTGCTTATCTCGTTTATCTTGCTCTTGATCATCAATGGCTTGCAAGCCTGGCAGCGCCGTCATTCGGGAGCACCTGTATGAGTTCTCAAATGATTCGCCGAGCTGAAGCCGGTACCACAGAGGCCCCTTGGGTTCGCTACACCCTTATTGGTATCACGCTGATCTTCTTGTTTTTATTCTTGGTGTTGCCGCTTGCCGCAGTTTTTGCAGAAGCATTGCGCAAAGGGTTTGATGCCTATTGGGAAGCACTCAAAGAGCCCGATGCATGGTCTGCCATTCGCTTGACCTTGATCACAGCTCTCATTGCTGTGCCTCTCAATTTGGTGTTTGGTATTGCCGCTGCATGGTGTATTGCCAAGTACGAATTTAGAGGTAAATCGATCCTGACCACTTTGGTCGACTTGCCTTTTTCGGTGTCACCCGTGGTGGCTGGTTTGGTTTATGTGTTGATGTTTGGCGCACAAGGCTGGTTTGGTCCTTGGCTGCAAGAGCACGACATCAAAATTATTTTTGCTGTTCCTGGCATTGTGTTGGCCACTGTGTTTGTCACCTTCCCGTTCATAGCGCGTGAACTCATTCCGCTCATGCAAGCGCAGGGCAACGAAGAAGAGCAGGCCGCCATTGTGTTGGGCGCTACTGGCTGGCAAACCTTTTGGTACGTCACGCTGCCCAATATCAAGTGGGGTTTGATCTACGGCGTTATTTTGTGCAATGCGCGTGCCATGGGCGAGTTTGGCGCAGTGTCGGTGGTGTCGGGGCACATTCGCGGTCAGACCAACACCATGCCCTTGCACGTCGAAATTTTGTACAACGAATACCAATCGGTGGCTGCCTTTGCGGTGGCATCTTTGTTGGCCTTGCTGGCGCTGGTGACCTTGGTCATCAAGTCTGTGGCCGAATGGCGCCACGAACGTGAGATGAAAGCCATTGGCGATTTGTCTCCCGAAAATGTCAAGTCAACGCCTTTGGATCTGTCATTGAAAGCAGTATCATGAGCATCGAAATAAGAAACATCCACAAACAGTTTGGCGACTTCCACGCACTGCGCGATGTCAGCCTCGACATTGATTCTGGCGAGTTGGTGGCCTTGCTGGGCCCTTCGGGTTGCGGCAAAACCACTTTGCTTCGCATCATTGCAGGCTTGGAAACTGCCGATGCAGGTAGCATTTCCTTCAGCGGAGAAGACACCACCCACGTGCACGTGCGCGAGCGGCAAGTGGGCTTTGTATTTCAGCACTACGCCTTGTTCCGCCACATGACCGTGTTCGAAAACGTGGCCTTTGGTCTGCGCATGAAACCCCGCAACATCCGCCCATCAGAAAGCGTTATCAAACAAAAAGTACACGACCTTTTGAATCTGGTGCAACTCGATTGGCTGGCCGATCGTTATCCGTCACAGCTTTCAGGCGGGCAGCGTCAGCGCATTGCTTTGGCGCGTGCTTTGGCAGTAGAACCTAAAGTCTTGTTGCTCGATGAACCCTTTGGTGCGCTCGATGCCAAAGTGCGCAAAGAGTTGCGCCGCTGGTTACGCCGCCTTCACGACGATTTGCATGTGACCAGTATTTTTGTCACGCACGATCAAGAAGAAGCCTTGGAAGTGGCCGATCGTGTGGTACTGATGAACAGCGGTCGTGTGGAGCAAATTGGTTCACCCCAACAAGTGTGGGACCACCCAGCTAGCCCCTTTGTGTATGGTTTTTTGGGCGATGTCAATTTATTCCATGGCCGTGCTCACGAAGGTGAAATGCTCATTGGTGGCGACAACGCCGTCAGCTTAAACAGTCCCGAGCATCAACACGTGCAAGACAGCAAAGCCTTTGCTTATGTGCGCCCTCACGACATTGAAGTGAAGCGCTACAGCTCCGGCGACGCAGGTATCAAAGCCAAGCTCACGCGTGCCATTGTGGTAGGTCCTATTGCCCGCTTGGAGTTTGAGCCCGTCGATCACCATGACTTTGCCAAAGACACTGTGATCGAAGCACAGTTGTCAGCCATATTGTTTGCCGAGCAGCAGTACAAAGAAGGCGAGACCTTGGTGCTCACGCCTCGCAAAGCACGCATCTTTGTGGAGAGCTAAGTACATTTACACTTCCCGCTAAGCCTGCTGGAGCGGTAGAGCATGAAGCCCGTTAGAATGGCGTTTTTTCTTGATGCTTCTACAAAATAGGGCATCTCAATAGGTTTTTGCCATGAAATTTATCAATGCCTGCGTGGTTCTTTTCACTAGCTTGTCTTTGCAGGGATGCGCCATCGTGGCCGTGGCCGATGTGGTGGCCTCCACGGTCATTTACACTGGGAAAACAGTCGTGAACGTGATTGACGCTGTCACCCCAGACATCGTCAATAAGAAGAAAAAAGAGAAAAAAGACTGAGCTTAAATGCCGAGCCAGCCGTTGGTGCGCGCAAAGTGCAATGCCTGCGTGCGACTGTTGACACCAAGTCTGCGGAACAAACGCCAGAAGTGAACCTTCACGGTGTGCTCGCTGATGGTGAGTTTGTCGGCAATATCTTTGTTGCTCAAGCCTTGGTCCAACATCAAAATCAATTGCTTCTGACGTTTAGACAGTTTGGTCGGTGCTGCAACAGAGCCTTCAGCTGGGGCCTCTTCCTCGGGTGAAGGCAACAAGCTACGTAAACCCTCAATGATGGTATTGGGTGGGCTGGCTTTTTCTAAAAACAAATGAGCACCGGCTTCCAAGCAAGCAGCTTCGCACTCACTGGCCTCAGACCCTGTAACTACCACCAACGGCACATCAGGAAACTTGGCCCTTACTGCATGAACGCCCGACAAGCCCAAAGTGTCGGGCAATTTGAGATCGAGGCAAATCAATTCTGGCTTGCCCTGACGTTCCACCATGGCTTCCAAGCTGTTTAATTTGGCCACGGAAACCACCTTCAATCCGGGGCGTACCCTCTGAACCAACATGGTGAGAGCGTCGCGCATCAGGGGGTGGTCGTCAATGACGTAAACGGTCATGGTGTGCTCAAGAATGAAACTTAAAGTATGAGAGTATCAGCAAAGTCAGGAACAAATCAAGCAACTTTTCTTGAATTTGAACACTTTTTGCAAATTTGATAACAAGCTCAGCCCTTCGATTTGACTCTTTCTGCAATTTCTGAGACCAGGCTGTCGATGGACGCCAGCACGAGGTCAATGCTCACCTCATGGCCCAATACCACTTGAGGGCCGAGCTCAGTGATGGCAAGTGGGGTGTTTTCCTGAAGTCGTGCGATGGCCAAGCCAGCATCTTTGGGTGAAGTGAAGCCCAAACTTTGCAGCAACACTTTGCCCTGCGGGTCGACCAACTTGAAATAAAACTGACCATCTTTTTCACGGTACTGTTTGAATGAGGGGATGGCGGTGCGAGCTTGTTTGGTGCCCACATTGTTCGAACCAGCACTTGCCAGTGCGCGCAGCCCAACGGCGTGACGCAACTCTTTGATGAAAGGCGTTGCGAGTTCACGGGCTTTGGCCGCTCCTTTGAGCAGCAAGGCATCTACTTTGGCTGGGTTGCTGATGAGTTCTTCATATTGAGCCCGCATTGGCGCCACTTCGCGGTCAATCCGCTCAAACAAAACTTGCTTGGCATCGCCCCATGCAATGCCATCGGCATAGGCCTTGGCCAAATCGGCGGTTTCTTCGGGACTGGCAAAGGCTTGATAGATTTGAAACAAAGCCGAGCCTTCAGTGTCTTTGGCTTCACCCGGTGCGCGTGAATCGGTCACGATGCTCGCAATTAATTTTTTCAATTGCGCACTGCTTGAAAAAAGCGGAATGGTGTTGTCGTAGCTTTTGCTCATCTTGCGGCCATCCAGACCCGGCAGCAGCGCAACCGATTCTTCAATGACAGCCTCTGGCAACACCAAGTGTTCGCCATACAAATGGTTGAAACTAGAGGCCATGTCGCGGGCCATTTCAATGTGCTGAATTTGATCGCGACCGACGGGTACTTTGTGGGCTTTGAACATCAAAATGTCGGCCCCCATGAGCACCGGGTACATGAACAAGCCTGCAGACACATCGGCATCGGGGTCGTTGCCTGCCGCGTTGTTTTTATCGACCGAGGCTTTGTAGGCGTGTGCGCGGTTGAGAACGCCTTTGCCAGTGACACATGTCAAAAACCAGGTGAGCTCTGGAATTTCTGGAATGTCCGATTGGCGATAAAACATGACACGCTCAGGGTCAAGGCCTGCAGCAATCCAGCTGGCGGCAATTTCCAACGTTGAACGTTGAATGCGCGCTGGCTCATCGCACTTTATGAGCGCATGGTAGTCGGCCAAGAAGTAAAAACCTTGCGTGGCTGGATTGCGACTGGCTTGCACAGTGGGGCGAATGGCACCCACATAGTTACCTAAGTGCGGTGTGCCCGTGGTGGTAATGCCTGTGAGGACGCGCGTGCGTGTGGAAGTTTCAGTCGTCATGGCTTGGATTTTTTTCAAGAGAGAGATTTCAACATAATTTCGATCAAGCCAAATGTGGCGCCCATCACAGGGTCTAACCACAAATGATTGACCACACCTGTAATGGCCAATGCCATCACGATGTAGAAGCCGTAGGGCTCAATGCGGGAGAATTGATAGGCCATCTTCCAAGGAAGTAGCCCCACCACAATGCGTCCTCCGTCTAGTGGAGGCAGTGGAAACAGATTGAAGGCAAACATCACCACATTGCTCAAAACGCCGGCCTTGCACATGGCCAAGAAGAATTTTTCAGAGACTCCAAAGTCGGTGTAGACCACAAACAAAAGTGCCCAAATGATGGCTTGCAACAAATTCGCGGCCGGTCCAGCCAAGGCCACCCACACCATGTCGCGTTTCGGATTGCGCAAGTTGCCAAAATCAACAGGGACGGGCTTGGCAAATCCAAACAGCAAGGCGCCGCTGGTGCTGAAGTAAAGCAGCAAGGGCAAAACAAGCGTGCCCAACCAATGGATA
Organism: Limnohabitans sp. MMS-10A-178; assembly: GCF_003063375.1. Classification (GTDB taxonomy): domain Bacteria; phylum Pseudomonadota; class Gammaproteobacteria; order Burkholderiales; family Burkholderiaceae_C; genus Limnohabitans_A. The sequence goes on from NZ_NERY01000001.1 coordinate 853,814, forward strand.
TGCGGCAAAGGGTTGAGAGTCACTCGACCTAGCATGTAGGCGGTGCGATCGCCAAAATACTTGGCGGCATAGCCGTGAGCGGCTTCATGCAGCGTGATGGCAAAGATCACGGGGATGGCATAGACCGAAACGGTTTGAATGAGGTGCGAGGTATCCACGGATGAATTGTCTCAAAGTGACGGCGAGTTGGTAGAAAAAAGAATTTAAGACAGACCAAGCAAAGCGACATCGCCTAAACCTTGGCGAACGACCTCAATGCCTCCACCCGTGCAGTCCACCACAGTGGTGGGCTCCCGGGTGCAAGCACCGGCGTCAATCACACCTGCAATGAGCTTTTCATAACGATCTCGAATTTCTTCAGGATCATTGAGCGGCTCGGTTTCGCCAATAGGAATAAGCGTGGTGGCCAGCAAGGGCGCGCCGTGCAAGGCTAACAACTCTTGCAACACGGCGTGCTCTGGCACCCTCAGGCCAATGCTTTTGCGCTGAGGGTGGCTCACGCGGCGTGGCACTTCTTTGGTGGCCTCCAAAATGAACGTGAAAGCGCCGGGCGTGGCCTGTTTGAGCATTCGAAACTGAGCGTTGTCGACTTTGGCGTAATTGGCCAATTCACTCAGGTCTCGGCACAACAGGGTGAGATGGTGTTTGTCGTCAACACCGCGCACCTTGCGCAGATGGTCGGCGGCGGCTTTGTCATCCAAGTGGCAAACCAAGGCGTAACTAGAGTCTGTAGGTACCGCCAAAACACCGCCTTGGTTCAACAAAGTGACGGCCTGTTTCAGCAAACGTGTTTGCGGATTTGCAGGGTGAACAGAAAAATACTGAGCCATGAATATTCAAACCATGAAGGTTTGAGCGGGTGAGTGTTTCACTGAATTCGGTCTGACAACAATTCCCACACGGGTTTGAGTTGTCCGGGCAACCACGGCAATGTGCCCAAGTCTGTATGGCTTTCGTCGGGGCTGTGAAAATCGCTGCCACGCGATGCAGCCAGGTCAAACTCGAGTGCCGTTTCTGCATATTGCAAAGCATCTGCGCTGGAGTGACTGCCTGTGACAACCTCAACACCACGCCCACCATGTTGTTTGAACTCGGTAAAAAGTGCGAACTCTTCGTTGGCTGTGAAGCCATAGCGAGCAGGGTGGGCAATGACTGCTACCCCGCCTGCGCCAGTGATCCACTTGACGGCGTTTTCTAAGCTGGCCCAGCGGTGTGGCACAAAACCCGGTTTGTTTTCAGTGAGGTACTTGCGAAAAACCTCTGAGGTGTCTTTGCAGACGCCAGTCTCAACTAAAAAACGTGCAAAGTGAGTGCGCGAAATGAGCTCGTGGTTGCCTGCATATTGGAGGGCTCCTTCGAAGGCGCCCTGAATGCCGACCTTGGCCAAGCCATCCGACATTTCTTTGGCGCGCTCGGCTCGGCCGCCGCGGGTATTGCGCAAACCCTGAACCAAGGCTTGGTTGGTATGGTCAAAACCCAAACCCACAATGTGAACCGTTTTGCCTGCAAAGGTGATGGAAATCTCGACACCCGTGAGGTACTTCATGCCTTCGGCTTTGGCTGCAGCTATGGCTCGTTCTTGGCCGCCAATTTCGTCGTGGTCTGTGAGAGCCCAGAGTTGGACGCCGTTGGCTTTGGCACGCGCAGCCAAAGCCTCAGGCGTGAGCGTGCCATCAGAGACCACGGAGTGGCAATGCAAGTCGGCGTTGAGTAAGGGTTCCACAGGGGTATTTTAGGTGCTAGCGGGTGGGCTGACACCTCTGAACGATAATTCCAGTAGATTTAAGTGAGATTTTTATGGCTTTGATGATCACCGACGAATGCATCAATTGCGATGTGTGTGAACCTGAGTGTCCCAATCAGGCGATCTACCTTGGCCCTGAAATCTATGAAATTGATCCGAGCAAGTGCACAGAATGCGTCGGTCATTTTGACGAGCCCCAATGCGTCCAGGTCTGTCCTGTGGCGTGTATTCCGGTCAACCCCGCTCACTTGGAAAACAAAGAAACTTTGTTTCAAAAGTATCTGCGCCTACAACAGGCCAATTAAACGCCCTCGGGCCGAGGCGGCTTGGGTCTGGGCGGTTTGCTGGTGTGAATTTGCACCATGGCTTTCTCCATCTCACCCTCGATCAGCAATGGGGCTGCTTTGACCGAGCGGGCAATGCTTTCCTGAATGAGTTCGCGCTGCTCCGCCATGGGCTTTTTAAGCACCCAATGGATTACCTCGGCCTTAACGCCAGGATGACCAATGCCTAAGCGTAAGCGCCAATAATCGCCGGTTCCCAATTGGGCATGAATATCGCGCAAACCATTGTGGCCTGCATGGCTGCCGCCAAATTTGAGCTTGGCTTGACCTGGCACCACATCCAGCTCGTCATGCGCCACCAAGATTTCTTGCGGGGCAATTTTGAAAAATTTAGCAAGCGCCGCTACTGATTTGCCCGACAAATTCATGAAGGTTTGAGGCTCTAGCAACCAAACCGTTTGGCCTTTGATTTGGGTTCTTGCCACTTTGGCGAAATAACCCTTGTCGGGTACCAAGCTCACATTGAGATCTCGCGCCAAGGCGTCAATCCACCAAAAGCCAGCGTTGTGGCGGGTGTCTTCGTATTCGGCGCCTGGATTTCCGAGGCCAACAAACAGTTTGATCATGTGCAAGTATAAAAACAAAACAACCCGCACAAGGCGGGTTGTTGGGAACACTTGAAGTGTTGAAAGCGCAGAAAAATTACTTCTTCTTGGCTTTGGCTTTTGGATCGGCTGCGGGTGCTGCATCGGCTGCTGGTGCAGCTTCTTCGGCAGCAGGCGCCACAACAGAGACCAACACAGGGTTTTTCTTGCCGTGTGTAACGGCTTTGACGCCCTTGGGCAAAGTGATGTCGGCCAGGTGCAATGAAACACCTTTCTTCAAACCAGACAAATCAACATTGATGGCTTCAGGCAAATCGGCTGGCAAGCAAGTGATTTCGAGCTCATTCATGATGTGGTTGATCAAGCAAGCGTCGACTTTGACAGCAGGCGAAACGTCTTCACCGGTGTAATGGATGGGTACTTTGCGGTTCAAAGTGGTTTTGGCATCAACGCGTTGGAAGTCGATGTGCAAGACCAATTGTTTGTAAGGGTGCATTTGGAAGTCACGGAGCAACACTTTGGTTTCTTTACCGTTCAATTCCATGTCCAAGATGCTTGCGTGGAAAGCTTCTTTTTTCAGGGCGTGCCACAGGGCATTGTGGTCGAGTTCGACCAATTGGGGTTGCTGATCTACACCGCCATAAACAATACCAGGTGTCTTACCTGAATTGCGCAGACGGCGGCTCGCACCCGTACCTTGCATAGAGCGCTCAAAAGCGACAAATTTCATAACTAACTCCAAGTTGAGTCGACCGCGACCAGTACGACTCTGTTTTAAAAAGGCCCACCCGAAAGCAGGCCACATTGATGCTCCCGATCAGTCTTGATCGGAGAACAAACTCATGACCGACTCACCGTAGGCCATGCGCTGGATGGTTTTGGCCAACAGCGGCGCCACAGTGAGTTGGCGAATTTTGGGGCAGGCCGCAGCGGCTTGTGACAACGGAATGGTGTTGGTCACAACCACTTCATCGAGCGCGGAGCCTTTGGCAATGCGGTCGATGGCGGGGCCCGAGAAAATGGGGTGGGTGCAATAAGCGTAAACTTTTTTGGCGCCGCGCTCTTTCAAAACTTCAGCGGCCTTGACCAAGGTGCCGGCCGTGTCAATCATGTCGTCCATGATGACGCAGTTGCGGCCATCGATGTCGCCAATGACGTGCATTACTTCGCTCACATTGGCTTTGGGACGACGCTTGTCGATGATGGCCAAATCGCAGTTGAGTTGTTTGGCCAAAGCGCGTGCACGAACCACACCGCCCACATCGGGCGAGACCACAATGAGGTCTTCGTAGTTCTTTTGACGCAGGTCGCCCAAGAGCACGGGGGAAGCGTAAATGTTGTCGACGGGGATGTCGAAGAAACCTTGAATTTGGTCGGCATGCAAGTCCATGGTGAGGACGTGGTTGACGCCTACGGCTTGCAGCATGTTGGCCACCACCTTGGCCGTGATGGGCACCCGTGTGGAGCGGGGGCGACGGTCTTGGCGAGCATAGCCAAAGTAAGGAATGATGGCGCTGATGCGACCTGCTGAGGCGCGCTTTAAAGCGTCGACCATGATCAGCAATTCCATCATGTTTTCATTGGTGGGCGCGCAAGTAGATTGAATGACAAATACATCTCGTGCGCGCACGTTTTGCTTGAGTTCAACTGTGACTTCGCCGTCTGAGAATCGGCCCACGTCGGCCAAGCCGAGTGAAACATCGAGCTCGTAGGCAACCTCGGCAGCCAACACGGGGTTGGCGTTGCCAGTGAAGACCATAAAGTCGGAGCTTGAATTTGTGTTGGAGGGCTGCATGAGCTTCTCAGCGATCAAATGATGGGCCGATGCGGGTTAGCGCATAAATTTCTATCGTTGCACGATTCAACGTGCATCAATTCACAATGCGTTTGACTGCTTGTGAAAGATTTGGCAGGGGAAGAAGGATTCGAACCTTCGCATGCCGGAATCAAAATCCGGTGCCTTAACCAACTTGGCGACTCCCCTACACGGGTTGGCAGCTTTGGAAAACCAGAGCTGTCGACCGATCAATCGTCGCTGGAGGTCCAACCCTTTTGGGGGTGAACATCCAAATTGCCACACATTCGAATTTGCCAATTGGACCAAGTAGCCGGAACTTGAGGCATTTGGCTTAAATTCGTGCCGCGTGGCACTTGCGCAAACACTGCACTCCCCGACCCTGTCATTCTGCCTTTCACAACAGCGGGCTCTAGGCTGGCTTGTTCAAGCCAGGCGATTGCGTCGCTGATTTGGGGGCAGAGGCTCTGGGCCACTGGCTGCAGGTCGTTGTGGCCGAAGCCGAACGGGTTTGCTGCAAAGACCGAAATTGTAGCAGGCTTTGAGTCTCGGTTGAGGGCCTCAGAGCCAAAAATTTTGGCCGTTTCAAGCCCCTCAGGCGGTTTCACCACTACAAACTGGGCGGGCGGCACTGAGATGGGTTGGATGATTTCACCCACGCCTTCAACCCAAGCGTTGTTTCCTCTTAGAAAAAATGGCACATCGGCACCCAACTTCAAGCCCAACTCAGCCAGTTGATTGACCGAGAAATTGAGCTTCCAAAGCTTGTTGAGTGCCAAGAGGCAAGTGGCAGCATCGGACGAACCGCCGCCCATGCCGGCTTGCGCTGGAATTGACTTTTCAATGGCAATGTGAGCACCCAAGGAAGTGCCGCTGACCTGTTGCAAAAGCCTAGCAGCGCGGGTGATCAGGTCATCTTCTGGCAGCTTGACAGTGAGGTCTTCTCGGCTAATTTGGCCATCTTGTCGAACATCAAAATGCAAGGTGTCATACCAATCAATGAGCATGAACACCGATTGCAGCAGGTGGTAACCATCGGGTCTGCGGCCAGTAATGTGCAAAAACAGATTGAGTTTGGCTGGCGCCAAGACCTGGTGCAAAGACGTCATGATTCAAAGGCAATTCGAAGCACAGTGCGCGGAGCGGGTTGAACCCGTTCAAGGACCAATCGGCGCAAGTGCCATTCACTGACATCGACGTTCCAGCCCTCGGCAGGCGTGGGTTTGCCAGCCAGCCAATCAATGACCGCTGCAGTGGGCAATTGGGTGCCAGTTAGCTCAAAAACCAATCGCTCAAGGCTGGCAGATTCACGCACTTGGCGACCTTGCAAAAGGCGAGCACTTTGAGCTGTCCATTCAAGTCTGGCCATCTGCATTCCCAAAGGGTTGTAGATATTGAGCGTGCCTTCAGGCCAACCTCCGGTAATGTCAAAAGAGGTGATGAACGATTGGGGTGGCTCTGTGTCAATTTGAAGAGCAAATCGACCTGCTTTAAAAGGCGTTGGTAAAGCGGGTGCCTCGACGCTGATAACCTGAGAGTTGGCTGAGGTAGCAGGGGGAGCAGTGCCCGAAGGTGACAAAAAGGTTTGAGTGCCCATGGGCCGAGTAGCGCAGCCCCCCAAAAGCATCATGCACACACTGCAAAGTGCAAGGAAACGGGTTGTCAACATCTCACGCCAGCCAATCAAGGGGTGAACTTGAATTGCTTGAGTGTCTCAAGCAGGGTTTCGTTGTCAGATTTAAGCAGCAGGCCTTCTCGCCAAATGGAGCCTGCTTTGTCTTGCTGCCCCAAGATCCAATACACCTCGCCCAAATGCGCTGCAATTTCGGCATCTGGTCTGGCTTTGTAAGCGGCCTCTAAGATGCGCAGGGCTTCCTTGGTATTGCCCACTCGGTATTCAAGCCAACCCAGGCTGTCTTGAATAAAGGGATCGCGCGGCGCCAGTTGTATCGCCTTGAGAATCAGTTGGCGGGCTTCATCAAGCCTGGTGTTTCTGTCGGCCAGTGAATAGCCCAAAGCATTGAAGGCATGGGGATCGTTGGGCTTGGCTTTCATGATGCCTCGCAACAAACTTTCCATTTGTTCATAGCGGCCCAACTTCTCACAAATCATGGCCAACTCCGACTGCAAGTCAGTGTCTGCAGGAAACTTGGTCAAGGCTTCTTCAATGGTGGTAAGTGCTGCATTGAATTGCTTGTCATCGCGCAACCATTGAGAAATGGCCAACGCCTTTTGCTTTGCAGCTTGTGGGTTGCTGACCTTCACCTGCTCAAGCAAATTCAAACCTTCTGCTTTGCGCCCTTGTTGAGCCAACAAAGCAGCACGTCGGCTGGCAATTTTTAGAGGGTCTGAGTCGGGTGGAATGCGAGCAAGCCATTGGTCGACTTGAGCCAATTGGCCTTGCTTTTGGGCAATTTGCGACAAGGCAAAGTAAGCCTCTGACAATCCGCCAGAGGCGTCAGTGCCACTAGTGCCACTAGTGCCACTAGTGCCACTAGTGCCACTAGGGCCATTGGCAGCATTGGTTGTATCAGTGCTTGCATTCAACTTGATGAATCGCTGAAGCGACAATTCAGCGGCTGCGAATTGAGACAAATCGGTTTGCAGTAAACCTAAAAATAACCAGCCCAGCGCAAAATCGGGGTTCTGTTTGGAAAGTAGATTGAGTTGGACCAATGCAAGCTGCATCTCGTTAAGATCAATCAAGCTGCGGGCATAACCCAGACGCAAGTCTGGCAGTGCATCGCCAGCCATGTAACGGGTGATCATGGGCTGCACTTCGCTTGGAACCACATTGAGAAGACTCAGAGCCAACATGATGGGGCCAGGCGCTTTACCATTGGCCGCGTGACCCGCACGCGCTGCTTCGGCGGCAGGCTGAATTTCACCCGCTTCGCGTTTCATTCGACCGATGGTGGTCCAAGCTGTTGCGGCAGTTTCTGGATTTTGAATGGCCGCAGAGAGCGCTTGCTCGACAACTTTGGCTGCAAAATTTTTGTCTTGGACGCGGCTGAAAACGCGAGGGATAGAGCCAATGGCTGCGGATTGTTCTTGAAGGGGCAGGCTGAAAATGCTGGCCCTTAAGGCTTGTCCAGCTTCTTCGACTCGGTTGAGTGCCAACAAAATTTGCAATATGTAGCGGTTGGCTTCTTGCGACTCTGGCAAGCTTGACTTCCAGCTCCTAGCGGCTTGCAAAGCAGCGTCACCCGATCGAGACTGAAGTGCCAATTCGGTAGCACGCTGAAACAAGGCTTCATCCTTGGTTTTTCGGGCTGCATCCAAAATGATGGCAAAGCCAGATCCAGGCTCCCCAGCGCGTACATTGAGTTCGCCCAACAGCAACTGGTAAAACAAAACCGCATTGAGGTTGGAGTTTTGCACGGGCGGCTGGGCACAAACACCTGTTGTGGCCCAGACCAATGCAATAGAGGAAAACCAATTCTTCATGGAGCCATCATAATCCACAGCCTGTGTCAGAGTCACGGCACCCCCCCATTTCACCCTGTCATTGAAGTCCATCCATGCCTGAATTGCCAGAAGTCGAGGTTACCCGGCTGAGTTTTGCCAGCCGAATAGCTGGCGCTCGGGTTCTGGCCATGCACATGGGCAAGCCTCTAAGGTGGCCCCTGGGTGTTCCGCCCGCCCTGTTGGTTGGGCAAAGCGTGATGGGTGTCAGGCGCCGTGGCAAATACCTTTTGCTGGACATGGACCGCGGCATTTTGATGCTGCACTTGGGCATGTCTGGCAGTCTGAATTTTGCGCCATCGCAAGCTGAAGCAGGCAAGCACGATCACATGGATTTGGTCACTACCCAAGGCGTTTTGCGCTTGCACGATCCCCGCCGCTTTGGCGCGGCCGTTTGGTCTAATTCCGAAACCGATGAACCTGCCGCCAAGTTGCTAGGCAAGCTGGGCATGGAGCCGCTCACAGAGGGCTTTGAGCTCAAGCTGTTTCAGCAAGGTTTGAAAAAACGCGCAGCGCCCATCAAGCAAGTCTTGTTGGCTGGCGATGTGGTGGTGGGTGTGGGCAATATTTATGCTTCTGAAGCGCTGTTCATGTCGGGCATTCGGCCTACCGTCAAATCCAATAAGCTGAGTGCGCCCAGAGTGGCTAAATTGCATGCTGCGATCAGGCAAGTTTTGGCCAGGGCGGTGGAACAAGGTGGCAGCAGCCTGAAAGATTTTGTCAATGCGCAGGGCAACACAGGGTACTTTCAACTAGAAGCCTCGGTGTACGGCAGAGCGAGCTTGCCTTGCCGAACATGCAGCACGCCCATCAAGCAAATTGTGCAAGGCCAGCGCTCAACATTTTTCTGCCCAGTATGTCAAAAGCATTGAAAGAGGCCCGCCCCTTTGCTGAGACGATGGTGGCTTGGCAGAAACTTCATGGCCGCCACCATTTGCCCTGGCAAAACACCCAAGATCCTTACCGCGTTTGGTTGTCTGAAATCATGCTTCAGCAAACACAGGTGAGCACCGTATTGGCCTACTACGAGAAGTTCTTGCAACACTTTCCCACTGTGGCCGACTTGGCAGCTGCACCCCAAGACAAGGTCATGGGCTTGTGGAGTGGTTTGGGTTATTACAGCCGTGCGCGCAATTTGCATCAATGTGCCAAAGATGTGGTGTCAAGGTTCGGTGGCAAGTTTCCGTCCACCGCAGCCGAGTTGATCACGCTGCCTGGCATAGGCCGATCGACCGCCGCTGCCGTGGCTTCGTTTTGTTTTTCTGAGCGCGTGGCCATCATGGATGGCAACGTCAAAAGAGTTCTAACTCGTGTGTGGGCATTTGACGCCGATTTGTCTGTCAGCCAAAACGAAAAAGCTTTGTGGCAAATGGCTGAAAAAGCTTTGCCGACGCGCCAGCTCAAAACAGCCATGCCCCGATATTCGCAAGCACTCATGGATTTGGGCGCTACCATTTGTTTGCCGCGCAAACCCAATTGCCAAGCCTGCCCAGTGAAGCCAGAATGCCAAGCCTTGGCTCAGGGCGAGCCAGAAAAATTTCCTGTCAAAACTCGCAAAGTGAAACGCAGCAGCGAGGTGCTATGGCTCTTGCTGGCGCAAAACTCAAAGGGTGAGGTGTGGCTAGAGAAGCGGCCTTCTGCAGGCATTTGGGCCAGCCTTTACAGCTTGCCTATTTTTGAGTCTGAGGCTGCATTGCGCGCTGTGTTTGAGTTCCCTATCAAGCCTGACCAAGTGCAGGGTAAAAATGCGCAAACGCCCATTGACCTAGAGGTGTCTGTATTGCCCGCATTCAAGCATGTTTTGACCCACAAAGATTTGCATTGTCATGTGGTGAAAGTCAAGCTCAAACAAAAGCCGAAAACGCCTCAAGCTGGCGCATGGTGGTCAGAAAACAATTGGAAAGAATTGGGCTTGCCCACGCCCATTCGTCACTTGCTGTCCAACTCTCTGTGACGTTTTAAGGTGAGCCAATTGGCGCTGAAATGTTGGCTCAGTTGCTCAACCAAATAAACCGATCGATGCTGACCGCCGGTGCAACCAATGGCCACCGTGATGTAGTTGCGATGGTCTTTTTCCAGGGCCGGTAGCCAGTGCTCTATGAAGTTGGTAATGTGCGACTGCATGAGTTTCACATCTGGATAATTTTCTAAAAATTTCTGGACCGGTTCGTCTTTGCCTGTTAAAGCACGGAGCGCGTTTTCGTAGTGTGGATTGGGCAGCATGCGCACATCAAACACATAGTCAGCATCGATGGGAAGGCCTCGTTTAAATCCAAAAGATTCAAACACCAGGGTGAGCTTGGCGCTTGTAGAGGTGATCAATGATTTGACGTAGCTCTGGAGTTGAGGCGCCCGCAAAAAGCTGGTGTCAATGATGTGCGATTTTTCACGCAAACGTGAGAGCAGTTCGCGTTCGTATTCAATCGACTCGGTCAGGGCCAACTCGCCTTCTGTAGCCTTGCTACCCGATAAAGGATGGCGGCGTCTGCTTTCGGAGTATCTGCGCAGCAGAGTATCTGAGGAAGCGTCCAAGAAGATAGATGTAATTTTGTAGCCACGACTTTCCAAAACTTGCAATTGGCCAGGCATGAGGGGCAATGAATTTGCGCTGCGAACATCGATGGCAATGGCCACGCGTTCTTCTTTTTGCCCGTTTTCAAGTTCAATGAATGGAATGAGCAATTCAGGGGGCAAGTTGTCAACGCAATAAAAACCGGAATCTTCTAGGGCGCGCAAGGCCACAGATTTTCCTGAGCCCGACATACCAGTGATGAGAACGATTTCCATGTTTTTTAAATTCAGAACATTATTTGGTGAGCATCTCGCGGGCATGCGCCAGCGTGGTTGCTGATAACTTTTCGCCACCGAGCATGCGCGCAATTTCTGTCACGCGTTGCTCACCTGCAATGGGCGTCACGCTGCTACTAACACCCTCTTTACTGCTGCTCTTGCTCACTAGCAAATGATGGTCGGCACATGAAGCCACCTGCGGCAAGTGAGTTACTGCCAACACTTGGCGGTGTACGCCCAGTTGTTTCATGAGCCTGCCAACGGTTTCGGCCACAGCACCACCTACACCAGAGTCAACCTCGTCAAAAATCAGGGTACCTGCTTCGCCCAATTCGCTGGTGGTGACCGCAATGGCCAAGGCAATGCGCGAGAGCTCGCCGCCTGATGCCACTTTGCCCACGGGCCTAGGCGTGCTGCCTGCATGGCCAGCCACCAAAAATTGAATATCTTCTAAACCATGTTGGGTGGCTTGGTCTAAGCCGAGCAAGGCCACCTCAAAACGGCCGCCTTGCATGCCCAAGTTTTGCATGGCTTGGGTGACGGCTTGAGCGAGCTTAGGGGCAGCTTTTTTGCGCAGCTGTGAGAGTTTTTTGGCTTCAGCGTGGTAAGCCTGTGAGGCCGCTTTTTCTTGGGCTTCTAGGCCTTCTAAATCGCTAGCAGCTTCAAGCGCATTGAGCTCTTTTTTCCAGCCGCTTAACAAGCCGGCCAACTCTTCGGGCGGACGCTTGTACCTTCGCGCCAAAGAAAGCCATTGCGACATGCGCTGATCGAGCTCGTTCAAGCGATCGGGGTCGAGATCGGTTTTGCGCAGGTATGACTGCAATGAATGAGCCGCATCTTCGGCTTGCGCAAGGCTGGATTGAAGCACTTCTGCAATGCTTTGAAACTCAGGCTCTACATGCGCTTGGTCTTGCAATTGCGAAATGGCCTGCGATAGCAAACCCAAGGCGCCCGTGGCGCTACCCAAGCGCGCAGATTCGTCGCCATCGAGTGAGCCAATGGCAGATTGACCCGCGTCAATCAGGGCTTGAGCATGCGAAAGGCGGGTGTGCTGCGCATTCAAGTCGTCCCATTCATCCAAGGCGGGGGCCAGTTTGTCGAGCTCACCTATTTGCCACGCCAAACGCTCTTGCTCTCTGCTCAAAGAATCTTGCGCGTTGCGGGCTGTCTGAACCGCTTGTTGTGTTTGGCGCCAGGCTTGCCAAGCCGTTTTGAGAGCGTCTGTGCTGAGGCCGGCATATGCATCGAGCAAGCCGCGAACCGCATCAGGCCGCGTGAGGCTTTGCCATGCGTGTTGGCCATGAATGTCTAAAAGCATTTCACCCAAGGCGCGCAGTTGGGTGGCAGTGGCTTGGCTGCCATTGACCCAAGCACGGCTTTTGCCTTGCGTATCTACGCTTCGTCTTAAAAGCAAGGTGTCTGACACTTCAAATCCTGCTTCTTCAAGCACAGCTTGCGCGGGTGCGGGGCAATCAAACTCAGCCGACACTTCACAGCGCGTGGCGCCTTCACGCACCACACTTGAGTCGGCGCGCTCGCCCAATGCCAATTGCAAAGCGTCAATCAAAATGGATTTGCCGGCGCCGGTTTCGCCTGTGAGCACGCTGAAGCCTGACGAGAGATTCAAGTCAAGTTCGCGAACAATGACAAAGTCACGCAGACTGATGTGCCGCAAAGCCATGGCCTAGATGCCCCCTTCGTTCCAATGCATTTTTTTGCGCAAGGTGTCAAAGTAGTTCCAGCCTTGCGGATGCAGAAAGCGCACTTTGTGCGACGACTGCTCAACGGTAATTTGATCGCCCATCATGAGGCTGGCCAAAGACTGCATGTCAAAGTTGGCGCTGGCATCTCGGCCAGACACAATTTCGATGCTGATTTTGGAGGTGTCTGGCAACACAATGGGCCGATTGGAAAGGGTGTGCGGTGCAATGGGCGCAATGACCAAGCCACCTAAATTGGGGTGCATCAAAGGACCACCTGCCGACAAGGAGTAAGCGGTAGAGCCTGTGGGCGTGGCCACAATCAGGCCGTCGGCGCGCTGCTTGGCCACAAAGCGGCCATCGACCTCAATGCGAAGCTCAACCATGCCCGAGGTGGCACCGCGGTTGACCACCACATCGTTCATGGCAAACGCATCAAACACGCAATGCTTGTCGCGCCAAACTTGTGCATGCAGCAGGCTGCGCTGCTCTTCTTCATAATGTCCCAAGAGCATGGGCTTGAGCGTTTGTGCATATTCCTCAATGGGAATGTCGGTAATGAAGCCCAGCCGTCCTTGATTGATACCAATGAGCGGGAGGCCAAAAGGTGCCACCTGCCGGCCAATTCCCAGCATGGTGCCGTCGCCGCCCACCACCAAGCCCAAATCGCATTGCTTGCCGATGTCGGCCATTTTGAGGGTAGGGTAGAGGTTCAGGCCCAAATGCTCGGAGGTGCCTTCCTCCATGACCACCTCAGCGCCGATGCGGCTGACAAATTGGGCAACATCGTCCAAAACCCGTCGCGAGCTCTCCAAAGCAGCTCCCGTGACCATGGTGTGGTACTTGCCAAATAAGGCGACATGACGAAATTTTGATTTCATTCGCAAATTACATCATTAAAATGTGTCAATGCTAGATGAACGTGCCAAGTTATTGCTCAAAGCGCTGGTTGAACGCTACATTGCGGACGGCCAGCCTGTGGGTTCCCGCACGCTTTCCAAGGCTTCTGGGCTTGAATTATCCCCTGCCACCATCCGAAATGTCATGTCTGACCTCGAAGAGTTGGGCCTTATTGCCAGCCCGCATACATCGGCTGGCAGGATCCCCACCAATAGGGGTTATCGCCTATTCGTAGACACCATGCTCACGGTTCAGAAGGGTGAATTGCTCACTCAGCGCCTGGCGCCCGACCAACCGCAGAAGGTGATTGCCAACGCAGCCAACATGCTGTCTAGCCTGTCGCACTACGTGGGTGTGGTCATGGCGCCCAAGCGCGCTTCGGTGTTTAGGCACATTGAATTCCTGCGTTTGTCTGAAAAACGCGTGCTTTTGATCATTGTGTCGCCTGAGGGCGATGTGCAAAACCGGGTCATTTTTACCGAGGCCGACTATTCTCAAGGCCAACTCCTAGAAGCTTCTAATTATTTGAACGCTCATTACGCTGGCATGGCCATTGAGCAAGTTCGCCTGCGGGTGAAGCAAGAGTTGGTCAATTTGCAATCTGAAATTGCCAGCCTCATGCAGGCTGCTGTGCAGATGAGCTCTGAGGCCTTGAGTGAAGATGAAGGTGATGTGGTCATTTCAGGCGAGCGCAATTTGTTGTCGGTTAGCGATTTTTCTAGCGACATGGGCAACTTGCGCCAGGCCTTCGATTTGTTTGAACAAAAAACGCAGCTCATGCGTTTGCTCGATGTGTCAAGTCAGGCCGAGGGTGTGCGCATTTTCATTGGCGGCGAAAGCCAGTTTGTGCCCATGCAAGAGTTGTCGGTGGTCAGTGCGCCCTACGAGGTGGATGGCCACATTGTGGGCACCTTGGGCGTCATTGGCCCCACTCGCATGCCCTATGAGCGCATGATTCAAATTGTGGACATCACATCCAAGATGGTGGGCAATGCTTTGAGTCAGTCGAAGTAAATCGACTGACTCGTTTTTCAATCAAGAAGGTTCATGCATCCAAGCCGCATGCTTAGGCGCGCGCTTGGTTTTGCTCCATTCGTTCAGCATGTCCCACTTCACCTCGTCCAGGGTTTTGTACATCTCGGGGGTGCCGGTGTTGGTGGCCAACTCTAGGCGATGGCCATTGGGGTCAAAGAAGTAAATGCTTTTGAAAATGGTGTGGTTGGTTGGGCCAAGTACCTCAACGCCATTGGCCTCTAGTTTGGCTTTGGCGGCCAACAAGGTTTCCATGCTGTCCACTTCAAAGGCCATGTGCTGCACCCATGCTGGGGTGTTTTCGTCTCGGCCCATTTCGGGGGAGTTGGGCAATTCAAAGAAGGCCAGCACGTTGCCACCACCGGCATCCAAGAAGATGTGCATGTAAGGGTCGGGTGCTTTGGTGGAGGGCACCAAGTCTTCAGCAATGGCCAAGACAAAGTCCATGTTCAAGTTTTTCGCGTACCACTCAACGGTTTCTTTGGCGTCTTTGCAGCGGTAAGCAGCGTGGTGAATTCGGCTGATTTTCATAACTTTCCTTTAGGCGTCTACTTGAAGGGCGCCGCGTCTCATTTGATCACGTTCTAAAGACTCAAACAATGCCTTGAAGTTGCCTTCGCCAAAGCCTTCATCGGCTTTGCGCTGAATGAACTCAAAAAACACAGGACCTAGCAATGTTTGCGAGAAAATTTGCAAGAGCAAACGTTTTTCGCCATTGGCAGTTGAACCGTCCATCAATATACCGCGGGCTTGCAGCTCTGCCACGGGTTCGCCATGGCCTTGCAGACGCTCTTCCAGCATTTCATAGTAAATGTCGTTGGGTGCCGTCATGAGGGGAATGCCCGCCATTTGAAGCGAGTCGACGCTCTTCATAATGTCGTCGGTGAGCAGGGCAATGTGCTGAATGCCTTCGCCGTTGAACTGCATCAAGAACTCTTCAATTTGCCCGCCGTTCTTGCCAGACTCTTCGTTGAGCGGAATGCGAATGAGGCCATCGGGCGCCGACATGGCTTTGCTAGTGAGACCTGTGTGTTCACCCTTGATGTCGAAGTAACGAATTTCACGGAAGTTAAAAATCTTCTCGTAAAAGCCGCTCCAAAACGCCATGCGACCCTTGTACACATTGTGTGTGAGATGGTCGATGAGTTTCAGGCCATGGCCGAAGGGGTGACGGTCGGCGCCTTCAATGAATTCAAAGTCAATGTCGTAAATGCTCTTGCCGTCTTCATAGCGGTCAATCAAATAAAGGGGCGCGCCGCCAATGCCCTTGATGGCGGGCAGTCGCAACTCCATGGGGCCTGTAGGCACTTCAACGGGTTGGGCTCCCATGTCGAGTGCGCGTGCGTAGGCTTTGTGTGAATCTTTTACCCTAAAAGCCAAAGCGCAGGCGCAAGGGCCATGCTCTGCCGCAAAGTAGCCCGCCAAGCTTCGAGGCTCGCGGTTGACAATGAAATTGATATCGCCTTGGCGATAAAGCACCACATCTTTAGAGCGGTGTTTGGCTACCAAAGAGAAGCCCATTTTTTCGAACAAGGGCTCTAAAACACCAGGAACGGGGGAAGCAAATTCAACAAACTCGAAACCACACAAACCCATAGGGTTGTCAAACAAATCGGCCATGTCTATCTCCAAAAAAATAAAAACGCTTAGCTAAAAAATTAGAAGCGTTTGTTTGGAGGCGAGCAGATGCGTCCGCGAGTGCTGCGGGCGAGGTGAATACCGACGATGAGTGTTTGTGGTTGCATGGCTTTAGATGGCCTCACGCACAGTTTCGCATATCTTCTGAGTGAATGCACTCTTTTTGTGAGTTGGCTAAACCACCGGCACCTCCGTCCAATCGGTGGTGTAGTTGGGCGACCGCCTTTCCTGCCGCATTTGCCAACCGCTGTAGGCGCCTTGTGTGGACACCTTTACCGCGCCACGACCAAAGCGTTTGTTGAGGGCGTCCAAGGTTTGCATCAGTGTGCCTTGCGTGGGCAAAGGCTCTTCTAGCAAGTCACCTTGGTGGTTCGTGACTGGGCTGATTTCGCTCAGCATGATGCCGGCTTTTTTGTATTGGTACTCGGGCTTGTACATGCGCTCGCACAGCGCATCTACCCACCTGAAAATGACCAAGCTGTCGTTGGTGGGGTAGGGCAGTGGCACCGCCAAGCTGGGGCTGTATTGCGGCAAGTCTTTTCTAAACCGGTTGGTGTGCAAGAACACTTGAATGACGGCGGCTTGGCCGTTTTGTGCGCGCAGTTTGGCGCAGGCATTGGCCACAAATGTAGACAGCGCATCTTTTAAAACAGGCAATTCTGTGACCATATTGCCGAATGAACGGCTAGAAATAATTTGCTGTTTGTCGGGCGTGACTTCTTGTAAATCAACGCACGGAATTTCTTGCAATTCGCGTTGTGTTTTTTCGATCACGACGCCAAAGTCTGCGCGCAGTGTGGGGGTGTGTGCCGTCTTTAAATCTTGCACGGTGTGAATGTTGTACTCGGCCAAACGCTTGGTGAGTTTGCGCCCCACACCCCACACTTCGCTTGCTGGTAATTGCGTAAGCAGCTTTTCTTTTTGTATTTCAGTGAGCGCATTGAAATTGAAAACACCTTGCGAGCGCGGATGCTTCTTGGCCACATGGTTGGCCAGCTTGGCCAGCGTTTTGGTGGGACCAATGCCTACACACACCGGAATGCCCGTCCACTGCACCACACGCTGGCGCATGGCGTAACTCACTTCACGTAAATTGGGCGTGCCCGTGAGGTCTACAAAGCATTCGTCAATGGAATACACCTCGGTGCGCGGCGAGTACTCGCTCAAAATTTGCATGACGCGGTTGGACAAGTCGGCATACAGAGCGTAGTTGCTGCTAAGGGCAAATACGCCGTGCTCTTTCACCAAGTCTTTGCACTCAAACCAAGGTTGCCCCATGCGCACACCCAAGGCCTTCGCCTCGTTGGAGCGCGACACCACGCAGCCATCGTTGTTGGACAACACCACCACGGGCACGTTGCGCAGGTCGGGGCGGAACAAGCGCTCGCAACTGACGTAGAAGTTGTTGCAATCGATCAAGGCCAACTGCTGCAAAGGTTGCTGTATTTGCAAAGCCACGCGCGCGCACCTCTCAATACAACTTGTGCAAGTTGTAAGTGACCACGCCCCAAATGCTGAGCTCCTCGCCACTTTTGACCACAATGGGCGGGTATAAATTGTTCTCGGCCACCAGCTTGACCACGCCACCGCGCTTGTACAAACGCTTCACGGTGAACTCGTTGTTGAGCACGGCCAACACAATGTTGTTGTGCTTGGCTTCAATGGACCGGTCAATCACGAGCGCATCGCCTTCGTAAATGCCAGCACCCACCATGGAGTCGCCCTTCACTTTGAAAATGAAGGTGGCCTCTTTGTTGCGAATGAGGTGGTCATTGAGGTCAATGCGCTTTTGCGTGTGATCGGCCGCAGGCGAGGGAAAGCCAGCGGGCACTTTCCAGGCGCACATGTTGAGCCACAGCTTGGGGGCTGAGGGGTCTAAGGGCTGAGGTGTGATGAAAGCATTTGTAGGCATGCTTGAAATATACTGTACAAAAATACAGTATAGTAAGGAAAATACCACTTCGCAAGTTGCCAGACCTACAATGGCAGCTCGAGGTTTTACAAAGCCAATGCATTTCATCAATCAACGAAGAAAGGCGCTAGATGAACAGAATCACTCTAGAACCAGGCAAGCGTGGTGGCAAGCCATGTATTCGTGGGTTGCGCATCACGGTGTATGACATCCTGTCGCAGTTGTCCCAAGGGGCCACGCAGCAAGAAATTCTCGAAGACTTTCCTGAATTAGAAGCAGAAGACATCCTGGCGGTACTGTCGTTTGCTGCCGATCGCGAGCGAAAAGTCTATTCAGTTGCAGTCTGATGAAGCTGTTGCTAGATGAGAACCTGTCTAGACGGCTGGTTCCTTTTTTACTGACCGCCTATCCAGGATCTACTCAAGTCGTCTTGGTAGGCTTGGAGGCCGTAGACGATGCTCAAGTTTGGCAATACGCCAAGGCAAACGATTTTGTAATCGTTACGCAAGATGCAGATTTCGAAGAACTCTCATTGGTCAAAGGGCATCCGCCTAGTGTCATTTGGATCAAAACTACGCATCCATCGCGCTCTACCATTTTGAAAATCCTATTGGATCAACAGTCCTTGATTCATGAAGTCTTGATCAACCAAAATCAAGGTTGTATTGAAATTACGCAGACACAGAGCTGATCACACCAAGCTACTTTCTCCGCGGTTTATGCGGTGATTGTGGTGTTTTGACCATTTCTAATAATTGCAATGTGCACGTCTTTCGAATGAGATGACCAAAAATTAACCAAGCCTGCGTTTCAGAGGGGTTATTCAGAAGTACGAACCCGTGCTCCTGTGGCCCATTGGTACATTAATTACTTATCAAACTGAGGAGACCTCCCCATGCTAGACCGCCGCTTATTTTTAGGAGCTGGCATTGCCGGCGCATCCGCTCTCACTTTCTCATCCGTGTGGTCTCAAGCTTCTCCCAACTTTGGCCCGCCCACTTTGCCCACTGTGGGCTTTAAGCGCATGAAGTTGGGCAACATGGAAGTCATTGCCTTGAACGATGGCGCGGTGCGCCGTCCTTTGGGTGAAGAGTTTGTGACCAACGCGCCCCTTGAGCAAGTTAAAGCATTGCTTGCAAGTCAAAACCTGCCCACCGATTACATCGATGTGCCCTACACCCCCTTCTTGCTCATCAATGGCAATCAGCGCTATTTGTTTGACACTGGCTTTGCCGACAACGGCCCCCCCACCACCGGCAAACTGGCCGCCCAATTGGACGCTGTTGGCCTGAAACCCACAGACATCAACAACGTGGTGCTCAGCCATTTCCATGGCGATCACATCAACGGTTTGCGCAACAGAGCAGGTCAGTTGGTTTATCCCAATGCGCGTGTGCACGTACCTGCGCCAGAGCATGCTTTCTGGATGGACGACGCCCGCATGGAAGCTGCCCCTCCCGGCATGAAAGGCGCCTTCATGGGCGTGCGCCGTGCACTGGGCAATTTGGGCAGCGATCAGTTGGTCAAATTTGAACCCGGTGCAGTCATAGCGCCAGGCATTACATCCATCGCCGCCTTTGGCCATACACCTGGCCACACTCTGTTCCGCATGGACTCGGAAGGCCAATCGTTTGCTTACGTGGCCGACATCACCAATGTGCCTTCTTTGTTTGCACGCGCGCCCGACTGGTCTGTGTTGTTTGACATGAACCCTGCCATGGCCCGCATGTCACGCCGCCGCGTTTTTGACATGTTGGTCAAAGACAAAATGATGGCCGGTGGTTTCCACTTCCCATTCCCAGCGTTTGGCACCATGGAAGTCAGTGGTACTGGGTATCAGTTCAAGCCGGTGGCAGCGTAAAGTACAAGCCCTTGACTTAATTAACTTAATAGTTAATTATTCGGGGCATGAGTGCCCAACAATCTTCACCAGTCATCAAGACGCGAGACGCCGAAAGGTCTCGCGCAGTCATCCTGAGTGCCGCCCTCGAAGAGTTTGCTCTGTTCGGTTTAGGCGGTGCAAGGATCGACCGCATTGCCGAGCGATCCAATCTCAACAAGAGATTGATTTACTACTATTTCTCCGACAAAGATCAGCTCTTTCAAGCGGTGCTCGAAAGCGCCTACGAGCAAATTCGGGAAAGCGAAAAGAAGCTCAATCTGCAGTCTTTAGAACCAGCCACCGCAGTTCGCACGCTGGTTGAATTCACTTGGAATTACTACCTGGAGCACCCAGAGTTTTTAACCCTTCTTAACAGCGCAAATCTGCACAAAGCCAGGCATATTCAAGAGTCGCCCAATGCGCGAGCACTTAATTCGCCGCTGATCGAACTATTGGGCGAAATATTGGAAAAAGGACGGCTGTCGGGCGAGTTCAGAGGTGGTATTGATCCGGTGCAGCTCTATGTTTCTATTGCAGCACTTTCCTATTTCTACTTATCCAACAACGCCACGCTGTCCACCATCTTCGGACGCGACTTGATGAGCCCCAAAGCCAAGAGCGAGCGCCTGTCGCACATGTGTGAAGTGATCCTAGGGTATGTCCTGAGGAACTAGATTTGATAGCAGGTTGACGCTGGGCTTAAGTCGTTTCTAAAATGAATTATTCACTTAATGGTGAATTATCAAGTTCAATACAGTAGCGCCTTAGCAGGGGTGCGTGTGTTGTGGCTTGTCTTCATTGACTCAAAATTAGGAGGCTTTATGACCCGTTCACGCCGCTTTGCGCTGGCTTTCATTGCATCCCTCACTGCATTCACATCTGGCGTGGCACTGGCCCAAGCGGGTTATCCCAGCAAACCCATCAAGGTTGTTGTGCCGTTTCCTGCAGGTAGCACCACCGACATCATTGCTCGCGCCATTGCCGACAAGATGAGTCAAAGCATGGGCCAGCCTTTGGTCATAGACAACCGCGGCGGCGCCAGTGGCACCATTGGTCAACAGGCGGTGGCCACAGCACCCGCAGACGGTTACACCATCATGGTTCACTCCTCATCGCACACGGTCAGTCCATCCACGTTTGCCAAGTTGCCGTTCGATACCTTGAACGACTTTGTGGGCGTGACGCCCATTTCCAGCACGCCCAATGTGTTGGTCATGTCGCCTTCTAAAAACATCAAAACCTTGCAAGAGTTGTTGGCTGCAGCTCGCGCAAAGCCAGGCAGTATGAACTTTGCTTCTGCTGGTCAGGGCAGTGCAACTCATTTGAATGCAGAGAAATTCAAATTGGCCGCAAAGATTGAAGCCACCAACATTCCATTCAAAGGCTCTAGCGAAGCAGTTACCGAAATCATTGCTGGTCGAGTCGACTACTACTTTTCACCCATTGCACCAGTCATTGGTCAAATTCGAAATGGCCAGTTGGTGCCTTTGGCCGTGGGCTCTTCAAAACGTGCCAGCGCTTTGCCACAAGTGCCCACCACCGCTGAAGCCGGTGTGCCAGGTTCCGAATTCAACTTTTGGATTGGCATGATGGTGCCTTCTAAAACGCCTCGCGATATTGTCAATCGTCTGAATGACGAAGTGGTCAAAGCACTTGCAACACCAGAAGTAAAAGAGCGGTTCACGACATTGGGTGCAGATGCTTGGACCATGAAGCCAGAGCAATTTGACGCCTACATTCGCGACGAAATTAAGAGCAACGCCATCTTGGTGAAGGCTGCGGGACTCTCGCCAGCACCTTAATTTCCAACCAACACCTTTACCCTTCCAAACGCAAAAGAGATATTTATGGCTGTACAGAGACTTGGCATCATCATGCATGGCGTGACGGGGCGCATGGGGATGAATCAACACTTAATTCGATCCATTGTGGCCATTCGCAATCAAGGCGGTGTAACCCTCTCCAATGGTGACAAGGTGATGCCCGATCCTATTTTGATTGGCCGCAATGCTGAAAAAATTGAAGCCTTGGCCAACGCCAATGGCATCACTCGTTTTGACACAGACCTCGACAAAGCTCTGGCCAACAAAGACGACACTGTTTTCTTTGATGCGGGTACAACGGAAATGCGTCCCACCTTATTGGCCAAGGCCATTCAGGCTGGAAAGCATGTGTATTGTGAAAAACCCATTGCCACCAATTTGAATGAAGCGGTAGAAATTGCGCGCCTTGCAGAAAAGTCGGGCGTGAAGCACGGCGCCGTTCAAGACAAGTTGTTCTTGCCTGGTTTGCGCAAACTCGACATGCTCAGAAAAGCAGGCTTCTTTGGCAAGATGCTCAGCGTGCGCATTGAGTTTGGTTATTGGGTGTTTGAAGGCGACTTGCAGCCAATTCAACGACCCAGCTGGAACTACCGCAAAGAGGACGGCGGCGGCATTATTCTCGACATGGTGTGTCACTGGCGCTACGTGCTCGACAACCTGTTTGGTGAAGTTCAATCGGTGTCTTGCTTAGGCGCCACACACATTCCCAAGCGTTGGGACGAGGCCAACAAGCCCTATGAATGCACAGCCGATGACGCAGCCTATGCCACCTTTGAATTGAAAGGTCATCAAGGCGAGCATGTGGTGGCACAAGTCAACAGTTCATGGACCACACGTGTCAATCGTGAAGATTTGGTCACCTTCCATGTCGATGGAACGCATGGCTCAGCGGTTGCAGGACTACAAGCTTGCAAGGCGCAAAGCAGAGTCAATACGCCACGTCCTGTTTGGAACCCTGACGTGAAGCAAACCATGACGTTCACAGACCAATGGCAAGAGGTGCCCGATACGCAGTTCTACGACAACGGTTTCAAAATTCAGTGGGAACACTTTATTCGGCACATTGTCGAAAACGAACCCTATCGTTGGACATTGCCAGAGGGTGCCAAAGGTGTTCAGCTGGTAGAGGCCGCCTTGCAATCTTGGCAAGAGCGTCGCTGGGTTGATGTAGCGCCCCTCAAAATTTAAGGCGCAGCATGACTTACCGCATTCAATTACCCAGCTCTGATGGTCAACTAGAGGGCTATAACCTGGTTGGCACTGCACCCGTCAAACCCAAGTTGGGTGTGAAGTTCAATCGAATTGCTTATTCAGCCGCTCATGTGGTGTCCAATCCTTTGGCGCCACACGAGCCATGGTTAGATTGCGCCGTTGACTGGGATGCCACCATTGCCTACAGAAAACATTTGTGGAAGTTGGGTTTGGGTGTGGCAGAAGCCATGGACACAGCACAGCGCGGCATGGGCTTAGATTGGCCCACATCGCTCACTCTTATACAGCGCTCAATTGATGCTTCTAAAGATGTACCTGGTGCATTTTTGGCTTCTGGTTGTGGCACCGATCATTTAAATTTAGACAGAGTTTCAACTGTAGACGAAGTAATTGCTGCTTATGAATTTCAGATGGAAGCCATTGAAAAGTTAGGTGGCAAGCTCATCATCATGGCCAGCCGTGCCTTGGCCCGAGTGGCCAAATCACCCGCCGATTACGAGCGTGTTTACGACAGAATTTTGAGTCAAGCCAAACAGCCAGTGTTGTTGCACTGGTTGGGTGATGTGTTCGACCCAGCTCTAACAGGCTACTGGGGCAACAAAGATACTGACAAGGCGATGGAAACAGCGTTGGGCATCATTCAGGCGCATGCCAACAAGGTGGATGGCATCAAAATATCTTTGCTGGACAAAGACAAAGAAATACAGATGCGCCGCCGCTTACCAGCCAATGTTCGCATGTACACCGGTGATGATTTCAATTACGCCGAATTGATCGCTGGCGATGGCCAGGGTGAACACGTGGTGCAAAAGCAAAGCGATGCTTTGTTGGGAATTTTTGATGCCATTGCGCCGGCTGCCAGCGCTGCATTGGGTGAGTTGGCCCAAGGCAACGTAGAAAAGTTTCATGCCATCTTGGGGCCCACGGTGCCTTTGTCGCGCCATATTTTCAAAGCACCCACACGTTTTTACAAAACTGGTGTGGTCTTCATGGCTTGGCTGAATGGCCATCAAAAACACTTCACCATGGTGGGCGGGCAGCAGAGCACGCGTTCTGTGATTCATTTGGCAGAGTTGTTCAAATTGGCCGATGCTGCCAATTTATTGGAGCACCCAGACTTGGCTTTGCACCGGATGAAAACCATGTTGGCAATGCATGGTGTTGAATGAATTGAAAACTTATATCCAAGCTCAAATTAAACAGGAGACATCATGAAAAAAATGACACACCACTTAACACTTGTGAGTCTAGGCCTTGCATTGTGTTTTGGTTCTGCCAACCTATGGGCACAAAGCGCCGCCAACTATCCAGACAAGCCAGTCAAGGTCATTATTCCTTTCCCGCCCGGCGGTACGCTCGACAAAATTGGCCGCATGTTGGCCCTCAAAATGGGCGAACAACTCGGCCAAAACTTTGTGGTGGAAAACCGTCCAGGCGGCAACGGCATCATTGGCGCAGACGTGGTGGCCAAGTCCAACGCTGACGGTTATACCTTGCTGTTCAATGCCAGTACTTTTGTGACAGCGCCCATGACCATGAAGTCGGTGCCCTACAAAGTGCAAACCGATTTCACGCCCATTGCTTTCGTAGCTTCTGCGCCGCTGTCCATTGCTGTTAGCAATAAATTGGGTGTATCGGATGTCAAAGGACTGGCTGCTGCTGCCAAAGCCAATCCTGGAAAAATGAATTTTGCGGTAGGCTCTATTGGTTCTGCGGGGCACTTGTGCACCGTCAAATTGGAACAAGCTACTGGCACTCAAATTACCATCGTGCCCTACAAAGGCACAGGCCCTGCCATGACCGATTTGGTAGGAGGACAAATTGAAGGCTTCATTGATCCTGTTTTGGGATCGGTTCAGTTTCACCGTAGCGGCCAACTCAAAGTGGTGGGCGTGACCTCCAGCAAGCGTTTACCCAATTTGCCAGATGTAGCCACCGTCTCTGAAACCATTCCAGATTTTCAGTGTTCCAGTTGGTACGGTTTGTGGGGCCCTAGCAAACTGCCTGCCGACATGGTTCAAAAACTCAATGCAGCAGTTAACAAAGCTTTGTCAGGAGAAATGCGTGATCGCCTAATTGCAGACGGCATTGTGCCTGCAGGTGGCAGTGCTGCTGAGTTTGCAAAATTCCAAGCTGATGACATTGCTATCTCCGGCAAAATCATTGCCGACAAGAAAATTGCATTGGACTAACCCTCTACATGCTAGAAATGCTTTCACCTTGCGCAATTGTCACTGGAACCAGTTCTGGTATTGGTCAAGCAATTGCGTTAAAGCTTTTGAGTGAAGGCTGGCATGTGCATGGGCTAGATGTTGCACCCACCCCCCTTCATCAAGCCCAATTTTCTTCATGGACACTCGACTTGACGCAATCGGATGAATTAGAAGCCGTCTTAGATCAAATTGTGTCCAAGCATCTTCCGCAAGTGTTGGTGCATGCGGCGGGTGTGTTGAGGGTGGGAAGTTTAGGTGCACTCGATATGCAGGCGGGTCAATTGATGTGGCAGTTGCACGTAGATGTGGCTACCAGATTGGCCAATCGCATTCTGCCCATCATGAAGCATGTACATCATGGCCGCATGATTTTGGTGGGTAGTCGTGTCTCTGTTGGTATTGCTGGTAGAAGTCAGTATGCCGCTACCAAGGCAGCCATCTTGTCATTGGCCAGAAGCTGGGCTGCAGAAAGCATTGCAGAGGGTGTGACGGTCAATGTGGTGTCGCCTGCTGCAACCGATACGCCTATGCTGAAAGATCCTGCTCGTGTAGCCACGACACCACGCTTGCCACCCATAGGTCGTTTGATTCAGCCGGACGAAGTGGCTGCACTGGTCGCTTTCTTAACGCGCCCTGAAGCTGCAGCTATTACGGGTCAAGACATTGCCATTTGCGGTGGCGCTTCAGTGTCACGTTGATTAACTTGAGCTTCCAAATGAAGAGTAACAACGTATGAAAGCGTCTTCAGCCTTCGTGACTGATCAATGCGTCGGAATTATTGGCTTGGGTTTGGTGGGCACAGCGTTGGCCACACGCTTAAAAAAAGCAGGATATCGGTGCATTGGTTTTGATATGCGCAACGAAGCCATGCTCGCATTTGAAACTGCTGGATTTAAAGCATGTGAGTCTGTAAACAGCATACTCAATCAAACCAATACATTGGTGCTTGCTGTATTCGACACTTCAGGCGTGCTGGCTGTGGTTGAGCAAATTCAGCAACACAGAAAAAATCAAACAAAGCTGCCCGTTATCACACTGATTGATTGCTCTACAGGCGACCCAAGCAAGCTGGCCGAGTTGGCACATCAGTTGTCTGCGGAAGGTATTCAATTCATTGAAGCACCCTTGTCAGGCTCCAGTGTGCAAATTGAAAACGGCCAAGCCACCTTGCTGCTAGGCGGCGAAGATCAAGATATCGAAAGCGTTAGGTCTGTATTGAATGCATTGGCTACATCGCAAGTCCATGTGGGTGGAGCGGGTATGGCAGCCAAAGCCAAGCTGGCAACCAATTTGGTCTTGGGTTTAAATCGAGCTGCATTGGCAGAGGGGATGGTCTTTGCGCAAACCATGGGCATTCAGCCTGAATCATTTCTACAACTGGTGTTGAACACGCCGGCCCGTTCTGAAGCTGCAGTGGTGAAGGGCGACATGATGGTCAAAGAACAGTTTGAACCACAGTCGCGCATTAGGCAGCATTTGAAAGATGTGCAGCTGATGCTGGATACCGCTGAGATGCGCTCCCAAAATTTGCCACTTTCGCAGGCCCATGCACAGTTGATGCGCAATTCCATTGCACAAGGCGATGGTGAGTTGGACAACGCCGCCATCATTCGCCAAATTCGACGTGAAAAAACCCATTCACCCAACAAAAAATAAATCATGCGCGATTTCTCAAACAACCATGAGTGGCTTTCCATCAACACAGCTACAGTCAGAAAAAGCCGTGGCCAAGACCTGCCATTGACAGACATCATTGAAGCCTGTGTTAGCCGGGGTATCAAAGCCATCTCACCATGGCGCGACCAAGTGGCTGCCGCGGGCTTGAACACCATATCCAAGCTGGTCAAAACTCATGGCTTGAAACTGTCTGGCTATTGCCGCGGCGGTATGTTTCCTGCTGCCACTGCCGCGGGCATACAAGCTGCAGATGCCGACAATCGCCAAGCCGTAGATGAAGCGTGCGAGCTCAATGCGCCTTGTTTGGTGCTGGTGGTGGGAGGCTTGCCTGGCGCATTGGCAGGACAAGCTGCCCATAAAAACATTCAGCAATCGCGCGACCAAGTGTTTGAGGGCATTGAAAAATTATTGGCCTATGCCAAGTCGTGCAACATGCCATTGGCTATTGAGCCGCTGCACCCAATGTATGCGGCAGACCGTGCTTGCATCAACACATTAGAGCAAGCTTTGGATGTGTGCGACAAACTAGACCCTGCGCAGACTGGCGCTTTGGGGGTGGCTGTAGACGTTTATCACGTGTGGTGGGACCCCAAGCTTCGGCAGCAAATTGAACGTGCTGGGCACAACAGGTTGTTGGCCTTCCATGTCTGCGATTGGCTCACCCCCACGCGCGATTTGCTAAACGACCGCGGCATGATGGGCGACGGGGCGATTGATATTCCAAAAATCAGGAGCTGGGTTGAGGCGCAAGGCTTTAATGGTTTTAGCGAGGTAGAGATCTTTTCTACAGAAAATTGGTGGCAAAAAGACTATTCTGAGGTGCTTGAGACGTGTATTGCAAGGCATAGAAGCGCTGTTTGAGTGCCTTACAATGACGCACAAGGGCCTATAGCTCAGTTGGTTAGAGCAGAGGACTCATAAACGATTGTAATACTTTTGTTTCTGAAATACTCTCAATAAAATCAACAGGTTACAGCGCCACAGTTGTCAAAATTTGCTTCCACACCGCTTCCACACTTTGCTGAAAATTTAAGCAGTATTTTTGGGGTCGAAAAGGGGCAAAGTACAATCAGTTTTTCGGGCCTATAGCTCAGTTGGTTAGAGCAGAGGACTTAAAGAGCAGGTGACCTAAAACATCAAAATGTCATGGTCATTTGTCGTTGGGTTGCATGCAGGTAAGTTAACTCTGCTGGCATGTAGAACTACTCAAATTCGGGGAAGCCTGTGCTGTTCACAGCGTGGTAATCCCGAGCCAAGCCCAGTAGCAATATTGGGAAGGTGTAGAGACTGTACGGGTAGGTCGTAAAGACAAGAGACAGTCCAGACTACAAACTGGAAACAGGCAGCGAAAGCTGTAGTAGTAAGCATAATCCTTTGGTCCCAGGTTCAAGTCCTGGTGGGCCCACCAAAAGTGAAAAAGCCACTGATTTTTAAAGTCAGTGGCTTTTTTCAAATCGTCGTTCGATAACTTATAGGGAAACTGAACGACCTGACAAGTTATTGAGCATCTTCAAAAAGGCTTTGGAAGTAGAAGGGTACATACTGGAGACATCGTTTACAGTTTGTACCGGTCACATCCATAGCACCTGATGTCCAAACAGATTGGTTACAGGTGGCAGGCAACAGCTGTCCATATCCAAACTTCGTAGATCGTAGTGACAGAGCTGGCTAACTAATTTTGATATTTGAATTGAACTGCAGGCATTGATTTCAGCCTCTATTTTCTTTCTGAACTTTATCAGCTGAGCCTTCGAGACCAGCCAGCAGAGCTTTGCTGTTGCCGGGAATGACCATTTGAAATTTGTTGTCCACATAGGTGTAGTCATAGTAGCCCATACGAGCCAGTGGTTTGATCTTTAAGACATCAATCAAACCATCCGGCGTGATGATGTTGTCGTCAATGTGAATGGCGACAACACGGCCAAATACAACATCCACAGACCCCATAGGTGGCGTACCAGGAAATCTGACCGTGTTGAGATAGGTGCATTCAAATTGAATAGGTGACCCTTTGACACGTTTCGGCTTGACCAAACGAGAGGGTAATTTTTCAAGGCCAGCAATTTCAAACTCATCAACCCCATGGTCGAGCTCTTGTGCAGATTGATTGACAGCATCGCGCAAATCATAGGTCGCCATGTTCCAAACGAATTCACCCGTTTGTTCTGCGTTGTTAACAGAGTCCTTGCGCAAGCCCTGCGTATTTTGATTGGCACTGAACATGACAATAGGCGGGTCAAATGTGACATTTTGAAATTGACTGTAAGGCGCTAAATTGTCTCGGCCATGTGAATCAATTGTTGAAATCCATCCAATAGGGCGAGGAATGACACAAGATTTGAACGGGTCATGGGGAAGACCATGAGGAGTTCGACCAGGTTCGTAATACATGCTATCTCCAGTGTGTAGTACTTGCTAAACTAAATGTTGAGTTTAGATTGTGCGACCGATAGTCTATCAACCCCACCATTTAACAATGCAGCAGCAAGATAATCAATCAACACGGACACACGGTGTGGGATGTACCTGTTGCTGGGCAATACAGCATAAATGCCCAGTGGCATGGGCTCAAACTTTTGTAAGACTGCGACCACACTTCCATTGTCTAAATAGGGTTGAGCCATGAAGTCTGGGGGGCGCGTGATGCCAAGCCCTTGCGCCGCGGCTTGCAGCAATGCTTCGCCGTTATTAGCCGCTAAGCGAGGGCGAATGGTTACGTTCACATTGCCGTCTTTTGCGCCATAGGTCCACGAGGTAGGTTGAAAGTTTTGTGAGTACACCAAGCACGCGTGCTGTGACAATTCGCGAGGGTGCTTGGGTCGACTGTTCTTTGCCAAGTAATGGGGTGATGCCACCGTGAGCAAACGTGTCTCACCCAATTTACGCACGATGTCGCCTGGCTCTAAACGACTGGTGATGCGAATGGACAAATCAATGCCTTCTTCAATCAGATTACTGCGCCGATCTGAGAAATCCATTACCAATTCAATATTCGAATGGGCTTGAGCAAACTCCAGCAGCACAGGCATGAGGCGCTGCAAACCAAAACTCAACGGCAAGCCCAAACGGATGCGACCACGCGGTTCCGTTTTTTCTTCGATCAAATTCGATTCGGCAGCATCCACCATGTTCAAGATGGCGCGGCATTTTTCAAGGTAGGCCGAACCAGCCGTGGTGAGTGTGAGGCTGCGTGTACTTCGCGTCATCAGCTTGACGCCCAGTTGTTTTTCGAGCGCCGAAATTTGCCGTGTCACGACCGAACGTGCCATACCCAGTTGGTCAGCTACGGCGGTAAAGCTGCCAGTTTCGGCCACCCGCACGAAAAGTTGCATTGCATTGAGTTTGTCCATTGTTGCTAATTTTGCAACAAATAATTGAAGATTGGGTACTTTTTCTAATCTTGAATCGTTTCTACATTACATGCGCCACACCCAATCACTTGTATGCAGACCTTTCGCAATGTTCTTTTTGTTCCGCACGGCGCTCCCACCTTTGCCCTTAATCCCGGTGCTGCGGGCACAGCTATGTTGCAGATGGTGCAAAAGCTGCCCACACCGCGTGCCATCGTGGTGGTGAGCCCTCATTGGGACACTCGAGTCCCCACCGTTAGCATTGCCACTCAGTTAGAAACCATCCACGATTTTTACGGATTTCCCGAAGCGCTGTACACAATTCAATACCCAGCCAATGGCTGTCCAGAAGTGGCCAAAGAAGGTGCCAACGCGTTGCGTAACGCTGGCATGGACGTGGATGACAGCAGCCAACACGGCTTGGACCACGGCGCGTGGCAACCCTTGCGTCAAATGTTTCCCCATGCCGATCTGCCCATCGTACCCCTGTCTATGCAAACGCATGCAGGCCCCGAGCACGCGTATCGCGTGGGACAAGCACTTTCAGGGTTGGTTAAGAAGAATATTTTGGTCATTGCTTCCGGCAACATCACGCACAACTTGCGCGACTGGCAAATTGCGGCATCGACCAACGGACAAACGCCCGACTATGTGCACCAGTTTTCCAATTGGGTGTCTGAAAAATTAAGTGCTCATGATTTGAGCGCATTGATCAACTACCGCCAACGCTCTGCCGAAGGCCGACAAGCCCACCCAAGTGAAGACCATTTGTTGCCGCTGTTTGTGGCGCTGGGCGCTGCAGGAACCGCTGCCACGCCCCAAGCTTTTTACCGAGGTGTGAGCGACTATGTCATCGCTATGGACGGTTATGCCTTTGTAAATTGAGATAACGCTTACGGAACTGCACGGGGAACTTTCTGAGTCACTTATCTTTGTTTCATGTCCTTGTTGGAGTACCCCAGACTATTGGTGGCATCCATCGGTGATTCATGGGCCATAACAGGCAGGTTATTCAACAGATTCGGCTTCCATGCCAGCCGCTTGATCGATCTTTTCCATGTTGTCCAGCAACTTCAGCAAGTAGTGAAGGGTGTGGGTTAAATCGCCTGTTGAAAAATCGACCAGTGCTGATTCGTAATAGGCGCGAATTTTTGGTTGCGCTTCCTTTTCCCAAACATGTCGGCCATTTTGGGTCATGCTGACTCTCTTGGCGCGGCGGTCATGTGTATCAGCGGCCAATTCAATGTGGCCATCCCGTTCCATGCGGCCAATGAGGCCCGACAGATTTTGACGGCTGACCTTCAGGTAATTGGCCAAGTCGCCCACGTTCATGCCGCCTTCTGCCTCTTTGCGAGACAGGGCACCCAAGACCGCCCATTGCTGCGTGGTCAGTCCTTCTTTCTCGACAGCCCTTGTGCCGGTTTTATGCAACATGTTGGCACATTGGTAAAGACGAAAGAACAACCTATTGGCAATTTCTAGTCGAGTTAGATCTCTGTCAATCATAGGGTTAACCATTGGTAAATTATTTAAAAAAATGCTTGCGTTGCAATTTTAGGATACTGCATAATATATCAATACATTGACATATATGCACTCTTATCAATTGCATGATGTTGACGTAAAGCATACCAACATCAGCATTCATCGGAGAGCCAAAATGAAGAAATTTGAAAATAAAACAGTCATCGTCACGGGCGGAGCAGGCGGCATTGGCGGCGCTGCTTGCCGTCGCTTCGCATCTGAGGGCGCCAATGTGGCCGTCTTCGACATGAACTTAGAAGCTGCCCAAAAAGTGGCAGACGAGATTAACGCGGCAGGTGGCAAGGCCGCCGCTTTCAACTGCAACATCACTGACCGCGCGCAAGTGGACGCAGCGGTGGCTGCTACCGAGGCGCAGTTGGGCCCTATTGATGTGTTGGTGAACAACGCGGGTTGGGACATTTTCAAGCCCTTTACCAAAACGGTTCCCACGGAGTGGGACAAGCTGATCGCTATCAACCTCACTGGCGCATTGCACATGCACCACGCTGTTTTGCCAGGCATGGCGGCCAGAGGCGCTGGTCGCATTGTGAACATTGCTTCAGATGCAGCACGTGGCGGATCGTCCGGTGAAGCTGTCTACGCAGCTTGCAAAGGCGGCTTGGTGGCTTTGTCCAAAACCTTGGCGCGTGAGCATGCACGTCACAACATCACAGTCAATGTGGTTTGCCCCGGCCCCACAGACACCGCACTCCTTGCTGGCTTTGCCGAAGGTGCAAGCAACCCAGAAAAACTGATGGATGCTTTTAAGAAAGCCATTCCGTTGGGCCGTTTGGGTCAGCCCGATGACTTGGCAGGCGCCATCGTATTTTTGAGCAGTGACGACGCTTCTTTCATTACGGGTCAAGTGTTGAGTGTGTCCGGTGGACTAACGATGCACGGCTAATCAGTCAATTTAATTTTGGAGAAACACATGCAATTCGAAGACATCCTTTACGAAAACCGCAATGGCGTGGCTTGGATCACGATCAACCGAGCCGACAAAATGAACGCATTTCGCGGTACCACTTGCGATGAAATTATCAAAGCCCTGAACAAGGCGGGCTACGACCGCAGCGTGGGCGCTATTGTGCTGGCAGGTGCTGGCGATCGCGCATTTTGCACAGGCGGCGATCAGTCTGCCCACGACGGCAACTACGACGGCCGTGGCACCATTGGTCTGCCCATGGAAGAGTTGCACACTGCCATTCGCGATGTGCCCAAGCCTGTGATCGCGCGTGTTCAAGGTTTTGCAATTGGTGGCGGCAACGTGCTTTGCACCATTTGCGACCTCACCATTTGCTCAGACAAGGCCATCTTTGGCCAAGTGGGTCCGAAGATGGGTTCTGTGGACCCAGGTTATGGCACCGCATTTTTAGCCCGTGTTGTGGGTGAGAAAAAAGCCCGTGAAATTTGGTATTTGAACAAGCGCTATTCAGGCCATGAAGCTGTGGACATGGGTTTGGCCAACATCTGCGTGCCGCACGATCAACTCGACGCCACGGTGCAAGAGTGGGGTGAAACCATTTGTGAGCGCAGCCCAACGGCCATTGCCATTGCCAAGCGAAGCTTCAACATGGACACCGCTCATCAAAGCGGTATTGCTGGTATGGGCATGTACGCACTCAAACTTTACTACGACACAGAAGAATCGCGTGAAGGTGTGAACGCACTGAAAGAAAAGCGCAAACCCGATTTCCGCAAGTACGCCAAATAAAGTCAAAACGGAGGCATGCCATGAACCCGAACCCTTACATTGATGACGATCTGCAAGCGCTGGCCGAAACGGTCCGTCGCTTTGCAGATGAACGAGTCAAACCAGGTTTTTTGGAGCGCGATAAAACGCGTGATTTAGACCGAAAATTACTCAAAGAAATGGGCGGGCTTGGTTTTATTTGTCCCGAGTTGCCTGAGGCCTATGGTGGTTTGGACATGGGTTGTTTGGCGGCCGGTGTGATCCACGAGGAAATCGCACGAGCCGACTTGAGTTTTTCTTATCTTAATTTGTTGGCGTCTTTGAACAGCCATATTCTTGCCAAATACGGAAACGCAGACATTGTGGCTCCATGGCTAAAGAAGATCATAGCAGGCGAGGCGATCTGTGCCATTGCATTGACTGAGCCACGTGGTGGCTCAGATGCCGCCAATCTGCGCTTAAAGATTGAGCGTGATGGTGATTTTTATGTCATCAATGGCGAAAAAACTTCCATCTCAGCTGCTGATCAAGCCGACATCACGGTGGTCTTTGGACGAACGGGCACGCCTGAGTCGGGTGCACACGGCGTTACGGCATTGCTGGTGCCCATGAACACACCAGGCATCACAACCAATCGTTTTGATTGCCATGGTCAGCGCGCCATTGGTCGTGGCTCGATTTTTTTCGAGAACGTCCGCATTCCCGTCAGTCATCGTCTGGGTGATGAAAACAAAGGCTTTGTGCAAGTGATGCATGGCTTTGATTACTCGCGCTCCTTGATTGGCTTGCAGTGTTTAGCCGTCGCCAGAGTGGCACTCGATGAAACATGGGAGTACATCACGCAACGTCAGGCATTTGGTCAGCCACTTTCGGCTTTTCAAGGCGTGACGCATCCATTGGCGCAATACGACACAGAAGTTGAAGGTGCACGCTTGGTGTGCTTACAGGGACTGTGGCTTAAAGACAAAGGTCTGCCCCATTCTGCCGAGGCGGGCATGGCCAAGTGGTGGGGGCCCAAACTGGCTTATGACGTGATCCATCAGTGCCTCCTGTGCTTTGGTCATGGCGGCTATGACCGAGGCTTGATGGAGCAAAGATTGCGTGATGTGTTGGGCTTCCAGATTGGTGACGGTACGGCCCAAATTATGAAAACCATCATTGCACGTACGCGCGCTGGACGGAAAAACGTACCAGCTTAAAAAGTCATTGAAAAAATCTAATCCAAAGGAGACAACCATGGAGTTCGATGCAGTTTTACTTCCCAAACGCCGTGCACAAATGATTGCGCAAGGTTTTTGGCATGACCGCACCATCAATGACGATTTAGATGCTTGTTTTGCGGCCTGTCCCGATAAATTGGCCTTGACAGCCTATCGGCTAGAAGCAGGCGATTTGCGCCGATTCACATACCGTGAACTGGTACAAATGGCAGATCGCGTGGCCGTTGGCTTGAGCAGGCTGGGTGTTCAGAAAAATGACGTCGTGGCATGTCAACTGCCCAACTGGTGGCATTTCACCGTCACCTATTTGGCTTGCTCTCGAATTGGTGCGGTCATTAACCCGCTGATGCACATCTTCCGTGAACGTGAATTGAATTTCATGTTGAAGCATGGTGAAGCGAAGGTCATCATTGCGCCTAAAACTTTTCGTGGTTTTGACTTCGAGACCATGATCAAGGGCATTCAGCCGAACCTGCCCGACTTGAAACATGTTGTGGTGGTCGACGGCAAAGAAGCCAATAGCTTTGAAGCATTGTTGAGCGGCCCTGCATGGGAAAAAGAAGCTGATGCAAAAGACATCTTGAGTGCCCATCGCCCCGGACCCGATGACATCACGCAACTGATTTACACCTCAGGCACTACTGGTGAGCCCAAAGGTGTCATGCACTCGGCAAATACTGTGATGGCCAACATCATTCCCTACTCGCAGCGCTTGCAGTTGGACGCACAAGATGTCGTCTTGATGGCCTCACCCATGGCGCATCAAACAGGCTTTATGTATGGACTGATGATGCCCATCATGCTTAAGGCCAGCGTAGTGTTGCAGGATATCTGGGAGCCCAATAAGGCTGTCGAAATTGTGCAGCTTGAAAAAGCCAGTTTCACGATGGCTTCAACACCGTTTCTCACTGACTTGACACGTACCGTCATAGAGAAAAAGACCTCAGTGCCCACACTCAAAACATTCTTGTGTGCGGGTGCACCTATTCCAGGACCGTTGGTTGAGCAAGCAAGGGCTGCCTTGAAAACCAAGATCGTTTCTGCATGGGGTATGAGCGAAAACGGCGCAGTGACGCTCATCAAAATTGATGATCCCGACGAGCGTGCTTTTACAACCGATGGTGTCCCATTGCCTGGCGTTGAGCTGAAAGTGGTGGAATCAGATGCTTCTGAACCTGCGTTACCTGTTGGAACGCCGGGTAAATTATTTTTAAGAGCCTGTTCTAACTTCGGTGGTTATCTCAAGCGTCCGCATTTGAATGGAACCGATGCCGATGGCTGGTTTGATACAGGTGATCTGGCGCGCATCGACGAAAAAGGCTATGTCCGCATCACAGGTCGAAGCAAAGACGTCATCATTCGCGGTGGTGAGAACATCCCCGTTGTGGAGATTGAATCCTTGCTGTATCGCCACCCTGCAGTGGCCATGGCTGCGATTGTGGCTTATCCAGATGAGCGCTTAGGCGAGCGAGCCTGCGCTGTGGTTGTGACAAAGCCAGGTGAAAGCTTTGACATGCCTACCATGGTGGCCTACCTGAAAGCGCAAAAAGTTGCCATTCAGTACATCCCCGAAAAGCTAGAGGTGCGTGAAAGTATGCCCTCGACGCCTTCTGGAAAGATTCAAAAATTCAAGCTGCGCGATGAGTTGCGCGACAGTGCTGCTTGAAGAATTTAACGCGCATGGTATTTACAAATTAACAGGAGACCTTTCATGAAACTATTGAAGCAAATTCAAATTCGCAGTGGCTTAACTGTTGCTGCCCTTTCAATTTTGGGTGCAGTTACAAGCACCCCAAGTTTGGCGCAGTCATGGCCTACCAAGCCTATTCGCATCGTGATTGGTTTTGCACCTGGCGGGACCACCGATGTCATGTCAAGACTGGTAGCTCAGGGTTTGACCGAGAGCCTAGGCCAGTCAGTTGTGATTGACAACAAGCCTGGTGCGAGCAGCAACATTGCGGCATCAGAAGTCATTCGTGCCACACCGGATGGCTATACCCTCTTTATTTCACCAACCTCAGTAGAGACCGTCAACCCCTACATTATCAAATCCAATATTCTGCCCTCGAGAGATTTGACACCTGTTGCAGGGATTGGTAAATCGCAAATGTACTTGGTGACCAAACCTCAGACTACAGCCAAGGACGTTAAAGAATTGGTGGCTCAAGCCAAAGGTGGCAAGTTGGCATACGCCTCTGCTGGCGCGGGTACGCCACCCCACTTGGCATGTGAATTGTTCAAACAGGCGACCAATACCAATATTTTGCATGTACCTTATAAAGGCGCCGCACCCGCTTTGCAAGATGTTTTGGCAGGACAAGCTGACATGGTGTGCGATCCAGGTATTGCGTTCCCTCACATTCGCTCTGGAAAAGTAAAGTTGTTGGGCGTATTGAGTGACAAGCGTTCACCATTTTTTCCAGACGTTCCCACAATCGCTGAGCAAGGTTTCAAGGGTGCAAGTTTGGACATTTGGTTTGGCATGTGGGCGCCCAACGGCACACCGCCAGAAATCACTGCACGCTTGAATCGTGAAATTGCCAAGGTTCTGGCATCACCCACCTTGAAAGCGCGCTACGCCGACTTGGGCGGTGAAAACGTGTATTTAGACACTACTGAATTCAAAAGCCTTTTGACCAATGAAGGAAAAGTTTTGTCGGCTTTGATCCGTGATCAAAAAATCACAGTTGATTAAATTGACCCAAGACATGTTGGAAGAACCTGTCATCGTCGCACGTGAAGGTCGGGTGGGCATCATCACCCTCAACCGACCTGCACAGCTCAATGCATTGAACGATGCATTGATGGATGCATTGGGCCGCGAGTTACTCAGTTTTGACCAGGACAAGGACATTGGTGCCATTGTCATTACTGGCAATGAAAAAGCATTTGCCGCTGGTGCTGACATTGCAGTCATGGCCGATTGGTCGTATATGGATGTTTATCAAAGCGGCTTTATCACGCGCAATTGGGAAACAATCCGGCAAGTTCGAAAGCCAGTCATTGCAGCCGTTTCAGGATTTGCCATGGGGGGCGGCTGCGAATTGGCTTTGGCGTGCGACATCATCGTGGCCGCAGAATCAGCCAAATTTGCACTCCCCGAAATCAAATTGGCCATGTTGCCAGGCGCAGGCGGCACGCAACGCTTGCCGCGTGCCATAGGCAAAGCCAAGGCCATGGACATGTGTCTTTCTGCGCGAATGCTGAGCGCAGAGGAAGCAGACCGTTATGGTTTGGTTTCGCGCGTGGTTCCAGACGCGCAGTTAACAGACACAACATTGAAGTTGGCAGCGCAGATTGCGGGCTATTCGCTGCCGGCGCTGATGGCCATTAAAGAATCTTTAAACAGAGCGCATGAGTCAAGTCTGAGTGAGGGCATCCTGTTTGAACGCCGTGAACTTCACGCACGTTTTGCCAGTGCAGATGCACATGAAGGCATGCGGGCATTCATCGAAAAAAGAAAACCTGATTTTCAGCACCGTTAAATATGGCACTCGACACCGAATCCTTTGAGCTTTTGCGCGCCACCGTTCAGCGCTTCATTTTGGAGCGTTTGATTCCTGCTGAGAATCACCTTGAAGAGCACGACGAAGTCCCTCTTGACATTGTTCAAGACATGAAAGACATGGGCTTGTTTGGTTTGACGGTGCCTGAGGAGTTTGGGGGTATCGGTTTGTCTGTCAGCCAAGAGATTTTGGTGAATTACGAATTGGGTCGCACGGCGCCCGCATTTCGCTCGGTGTTTGGTACCAATATTGGCATTGGCTCTCAAGGCATTTTGATGGACGGTACACCTGCTCAAAAGGCCGAGTACTTGCCCAAAGTAGCCAGCGGCGAGTTGGTCATGTCCTTTGCTTTGACAGAGCCCGATGTAGGCTCCGACGCCGCATCACTTAAGACCAAAGCAGAATTAGATGGCGATCACTACGTGCTCAATGGCACCAAACGCTACATCACCAATGCGCCTCGCGCTGGTGCATTCACGCTGATGGCGCGCACGGGGGGACCTGGCGCAAGTGGTGTGTCTGCATTCATTGTGCCTTCTAACTTGCCTGGCATTCGTTTGGGCAAGAAGGACAAAAAGATGGGACAGCGCGGCACGCAAACATGCGATGTCATTTTGGAAAACGTCAGAGTACCTGCTGCCAACATCATTGGTGGTGTCGCAGGTCAAGGTTTTAAAACGGCCATGAAAGTACTTGACCGTGGGCGCCTCAACATATCTGCCGTATCGTGTGGCTTGGCTTCGCGCATCTTGGACGAAGCCAGAACCTATGCCCGCGACAGAAAGCAATTTGGCAAAGCGCTGGGCGAGTTTCAGTTGATTCAAGCCATGCTGGCCGACAGCCAAGCAGAGCTTTTGGCAGCTTGGTCTTTGGTCAAAGAAGTGGCACACCGCTTTGACCAAAAGCCTGCCCACATGTCCAACCCCGAAATTTCAATGCAGGTGTCTTGCGCCAAATTGTTTGCCACCGAGATGGTGGGGCGTGTTGCAGATCGCGGTGTTCAGATCCACGGTGGGGCAGGGTACATCAACGAATATCCCGTCGAGCGTTTTTACAGAGATGCTCGTTTGCTGCGCCTGTATGAAGGCACCTCTCAAATTCAACAAATCATCATTGGACGCGAGCTGCTTCGCACGGCTTGATTTCTTTTCACTTTTTCCTGAATCAATATGTCTACCTCAAAAGCTACTTTTTCATGGTCCGACCCCTTTAACCTCGACGGACAACTGACCGACGAAGAGCGTCAAGTGCGCGATGCTGCCCATGCCTATTGCCAAGAGCGCCTGGCCCCTCGCGTGTTGGATGCCTTTCTCGAGGAAACAACTGACCGTTCTATCTTCACAGAAATGGGTGAACTGGGACTTTTAGGCCCCACCATTTCTGAAGCATACGGCGGTGCGGGTTTGAACTACGTCTGTTATGGCCTGGTGGCGCGAGAAGTCGAACGGGTTGATTCAGGCTACCGCTCCATGATGAGCGTTCAGTCTTCTTTGGTCATGGTGCCCATTGAAGAGTTTGGAACAGAAGCGCAAAAGCAAAAATACCTTCCTAAGTTGGTCACAGGCCAGTGGGTTGGCTGCTTTGGCTTAACTGAGCCCAATCATGGATCAGACCCCGGCAGCATGATCACCCGCGCCCGCAAGGTGCCGGGTGGCTACAGCATCACGGGCAACAAAATGTGGATTACCAACAGTCCCATTGCCGATGTGTTTGTGGTTTGGGCCAAAGACGATGAAGGTCAAATTAGAGGCTTCATTTTGGAAAAGGGTTGGAAGGGTTTGTCAGCGCCTGCAGTCCATGCCAAGGTGGGACTGCGCGCCTCCATTACCGGCGAAATTGTGATGGAAGAAGTGTTCTGCCCCGAAGAAAACGCCTTCCCGGAAGTGCGCGGCTTGAAGGGCCCCTTCACTTGCCTCAACAGTGCACGCTATGGCATTGCTTGGGGTGCATTGGGCGCTGCAGAAGATTGCTACACCCGAGCGCGTCAATACGTGATGGACCGCAACCAATTTGGCCGTCCTTTGGCTGCCAATCAATTGATTCAAAAGAAACTGGCTGACATGTTGACGGAGATCAGCCTGGGCTTGCAGGGCTGCTTGGCATTGGGCCGCATGAAAGATGCCGGCAATGCACCTGTCGAAGTCACTTCAATT
The DNA here is from genome assembly GCF_003063375.1 of Limnohabitans sp. MMS-10A-178. GTDB lineage: Bacteria > Pseudomonadota > Gammaproteobacteria > Burkholderiales > Burkholderiaceae_C > Limnohabitans_A. Next base: position 893,932 of record NZ_NERY01000001.1, read on the forward strand.
TTGAAGCGCAACAGCTGCGGCAAAGCACTGGATGTGGCGCGCATGGCGCGCGACATGTTGGGCGGCAATGGCATCAGCGCCGAATTTGGCGTGGCAAGGCATTTGGTCAACTTGGAAGTAGTGAACACCTATGAAGGCACGCACGATGTTCACGCATTGATCTTAGGTCGCGCCATCACAGGCATTGCTGCATTTACAAATTAAGTTTGAATCACTATGAAAATTCTTGTTCCCGTGAAACGGGTTGTCGACTACAACGTGAAAGTGCGCGTCAAATCTGACGGCACAGGCGTAGACATCGCCAACGTCAAAATGAGCATGAACCCCTTTGACGAGATTGCTGTCGAAGAAGCGGTGCGCTTGAAAGAGAAGGGCATTGCCACTGAGGTGATCGCAGTGTCTTGCGGCGTCACACAATGCCAAGAGACATTGCGCACTGCCATGGCCATTGGCGCCGACCGCGGTATCTTGGTCGAAACACCTGCCGACTTGGATTTGCAACCTTTGGCGGTTGCCAAGTTGCTCAAAGCCTTGGTCGACAAAGAGCAACCCGGTTTGATCATCTTGGGCAAACAAGCCATTGATGACGATTGCAACCAAACCGGTCAAATGTTGGCTGCCTTGGCTGACTTGCCGCAAGCCACTTTTGCCTCCAAAGTGGAAGTGGTTGACGGTAAAGCGCAAGTGACACGCGAAATTGATGGTGGCCTGGAAGTCTTGTCTTTGTCCATGCCTGCGGTGATCACCACAGACTTGCGTTTGAACGAACCACGCTACGTCACTTTGCCAAACATCATGAAGGCGAAGAAGAAACAACTTGATAACTTCAAGCCAGAAGACTTGGGTGTCGATGTGTCACCGCGCATCACAACTCTCAAAGTATCTGAACCACCTAAGCGCTCTGCCGGTATCAAGGTGCCCGATGTTGCGACATTGGTGGATAAGTTGAAGAACACAGCGAAGGTAATTTAATCATGGCTTCTTTGGTTATTGCAGAACACGACAACGCAACCATCAAGGGTGCAACTTTGAACACCGTCACAGCCGCTGTGGCTTGCGGTGGTGATGTGCACGTTTTGGTGGCAGGCCACAACGCTGGCGCTGCCGCACAAGCTGCCGCACAAATTGCAGGCGTCTCCAAAGTGATTCATGCCGACGCAGAAGGCTTGGCCCATGGCTTGGCCGAAAACGTGGCAGCCCAGGTGTTGGCCATTGCCAGCAATTACACACACATCTTGTTCCCCGCTACAGCAGGTGGCAAAAACGTGGCACCTCGCGTAGCTGCTAAGTTGGATGTGGCTCAGTTAAGTGACGTGACCCTGGTCGTGTCTGCCGATACATTCGAGCGTCCCATTTATGCGGGCAATGCGATTGCCACTGTGCAAAGCAAAGACAGCGTCAAAGTGTTGACTGTTCGCACCACAGGTTTTGATGCAGCAGCCGCCACGGGCGGTTCTGCCAGCGTTGAATCTGCAGCAGCAACAACCGACAGCGGCAAGAGCGCGTTCAAGGGCCGCGAAATTGCCAAGAACGATCGCCCTGAACTCACAGCCGCCAAGATCATTGTGTCGGGTGGCCGGGCTTTGGGCAGTGCCGAAAAGTTTGCCGAAGTCATTACGCCTTTGGCCGACAAGCTGGGTGCTGCCATGGGCGCCAGCCGCGCCGCAGTCGATGCAGGTTATGCGCCTAACGATTGGCAAGTGGGTCAAACCGGCAAAATTGTGGCGCCTCAGTTGTATGTGGCCTGCGGTATCTCGGGTGCCATTCAGCACTTGGCCGGCATGAAGGACAGCAAGGTCATTGTAGCCATCAACAAAGACCCTGAAGCACCAATCTTCAGTGTGGCCGATTACGGTTTGGAAGCTGATTTATTTAGTGCGGTTCCAGAGTTGCAATCAGCCCTTTGATTTAACGAGGGCGATAGGTTTATTTTTCTGACATTTTCAGAAAATCAACATCTAAGGAACTTTAAGATGTCATTTTTTACTCGCATTTTCCCCGCTTTTATTACTAGATTTACTGACGCATCAAGCGTTTGCGCAACAGCCTATTAATTTTCCTAGCAAGCCTGTCAATATCGTTTGTAAAGTACAAAAAATTGCTTCCACATTTGCTTCCACACCTCTGAAAAACGCTTGTAACCTATTGATATCATTGAGATAAATTTAATTGAGGCTGCTCATAATCCTTTGGTCCCTGGTTCGAGTCCAGGTGGGCCCACCACTTAAAAAGCGACTTATTCGAGTCGCTTTTTTCTTGCCTTTTAGCTGCAAATGCACGCATTTAAAAGCAGTTTTCTCGAGTGAAACTGCGAATTTTCTGTTTAGTTAGCGCAGAGCAAACCTGAACTATTTTCGCTAGCTAAAAACCGCCTAAATTTGCTTAAAAACCAAGCAAATTTCCCTGTTTCTTCCACACCGCTTCCACACTCTTAGTTCGACTCCTATAAGTCGTTGTTCTGTATGAGGGAAATATTTCTTAAACGGATTTTGTGTTTGTTTAAGAAAGTGGCCCAAGTTGATCAATGCATGCAGCAAAATTGAACGCAAAAAGTTAGACGCTGGCTTCGGGCTTGAACTTGATAGCTAAACGCCCTATGTTTTAAAACCGTGGAATTAATTGCGTAATTGAATTTTCTTTGGGTAAGTAAGGTTTGACTAGGTAAAATAATTCAGAAATGTATTCAATTCAATCATGGGGTGACACCCTACGTCTGCTGGTCGAACTGTCAGCTACAGCTGCCTTTGCTCTCTCTGGGTTGATGAAAGCTGCGGGTAAAAAGCTCGATGCGGTGGGCATTTGTGTTGTGGCTTTTCTAGCCGCGTTTGGAGGAGGCACCTTGCGCGACTTCTTACTTGATAAACGCCCATTTTTTTGGGTGCAACACACCGAAATGCTTTGGGGCGTATTGGCCTTGTGCGTGTTTGCTATGGTCTTCATGCGACAGCGGCATTTTGAAGTCACTGAAAGAACAATACTTTGGCCCGACGCGCTGGGCTTGGGTCTATTTACTGCCACGGGAGTTCACCTCGCCTTGCAGTCACTCATGCCGCCAGTAGTCGCCGTCTTAATGGGCCTGATCACGGGTGTTTTTGGTGGTGTGCTACGTGACATGGTTTGCAATGAAATCCCCACGGCCTTCAAAGACCACCGCCCCTACGCGGTGTGCTCTTTTGCTGGTGGCTGGACTTATGTGCTCCTTTGGACCTTAGACACCCCAGGCTGGGTAGCCTTACTTGGATGCCTTATTGTTACTGTAGGCCTTCGAGCACTGACACTTTGGCGCAACTGGCAACTGCCGGCTTGGCGCGCCTAAAACCAAAAAATTCGCGAGATTTTAAAAGTAGCTATTTGGCATATTGAACTTGCTCTAGGATGGACGAAGGAGTGGGCGATTGAATGATGGTTATCAATTCTTGCTTAACGGTCTCTGCCACCATATCAGCAGTAACAGCCGATAAAGTCCAACCCAAGTGACCATGACCTGTGTTGTAAAACACATTAGAAGCCTTACCCCTGCCAACCTTAGGCATCATGTTGGGCATCATGGGGCGTAAACCTGCCCATGACACCACGGAGCGCGTGTTGATTTTTGGGAAACACTGTTGCACCCAATCGACCAAGGGTTTAATGCGATCCGCTCGAATGTCTTTGTTGTAGCCGTTGAATTCGGCAGTGCCTGCAACGCGAAAGCGATCTGTACCTAAACGACTGGTAACCAATTTGGTTTCATCATCCAACAGGCTGACTTGAGGCGCACCCGCCTGACTTTCTGAGTCGTTCAAATTCACAGTGATTGAATACCCTTTGACTGGATATACATTGACTCTGTCGCCGAGTTGGGTTGCAAATTGTTTGCTGGCCACACCGGCACATACGACAACCCCATCGAAAGTGTGCACAGTAGGTAGTGCATCGCTGTGTGAAACTTGGATGGTGGCTGTCTGATTGTCTGTGGCAACCGAAGTGACATCTTGGCCATACAAGGTGCGAACCCCCAGTCTTTGTGCAGCCAATGCCAGACCAGAACAGAATTTGTGAATATCACCTGTCGAGTCGCTTTCGGTAAAGTAGCCGCCATAGTATTTACCTGCCAGTGTGGGTTCGATGGCTTTCATTTCCTGAGGTGTCACAGCTTGTCTAGGCAGCCCACCTTTGGCTAATAAAGCAGAAACCCGGCCAGCGTGATCAAAACCTGCTTTGTCACGGTAAATGTGCAAGATGCCTTGTTTCTTCAAGTCAAAGTCGATGGCCTCTGCCTCAGCCCATGCAAATAAATGCTGACGCGCAGCAATGGCCAAACGCGCAGTTTGAATTGTGTTGCGTTCATAGTCTTTCATCGAAGCCATGAACTCCATAAACCAAGACAATTTGTGCCAGCTGGGTTTGGGATTCACTAAAAGCGGCGCATCACTTTTGAGCATCCATTTCAGACCCTTCAAAATGGTAGTGTGATGTGTCCATACTTCTGCATTAAAAGCAGACAGTTGACCGCCGTTGGCAAATGAGGTTTCCATCGCCGCGTAGCGATGGCGCTCAAACAGGGTGACGGCAAAGCCGCGCTTGGCCAGGGCGTAGGCTGTGGTGACGCCGGTGATTCCGCCGCCAATCACTGCGATGGAAGTTGCGGTTGATTTCATGATTCAGATCTCCAAACAAGTCAGGGTGTCAAGATGACAAAAAGCAAACTCACGCACCATGCGTGGCATGCACCCCCTCTGTTTGGAACCTGAGAGATTCGCGGCCCATTGTGTTCAATGCAACCACTTGCTCCTGCGGTGTGCCAGGTGACTAAGCCCAGCAACTCTTCAGAGATATCAACAATTCAAATCGGTCCTTTTGCCTGAGAGTTTCCGGGGTGGTTGCTCCTTCGGCGTCGCGGTTTAACGCGATCTCTCCCGATCTGAATTTTAAAAAACACGAACTATGCCAGAAAGCGCTCCGTCAATGCTACCCAGAACGCAGCGCCCACAGGAATGTTGCGATCTTCAAAATCGTAATTGGGGTTGTGCACCATACAGGCGCCGTGACCTCCGTTATCGGCATCGCCATTTCCAATGAATAGATAGCTGCCAGGCACTTGGTCGAGCATGTAGGCGAAGTCTTCACTGGCGGTGAGCGGCTCGGTTTGGAGCACCACGTTGTCTGCGCCTACCAAGGCCACCGCCACTTCGCGGGCTATTGTCGTTTCAGTAGTGGTGTTGACCAGCACTGGGTAACCGGGCAAAAACTCAACTTGCGCGGTCACACCATAACTTTTCGCCTGCAACTCAACGAGCTCCACAATGCGGTTGCGCAACAACTCGCGCACACCCCGATCCAGCGCCCGCACGCTGAGCTTGAGCGTGGCGTTTTGGGGGATGACGTTGTTACTGACGCCCGACTGAAAAGAGCCGACTGTGATCACGGCCATGTGAAGGGGGGGGACGTTGCGCGAAACAATGGTTTGGAGACCCATGACAATGGCCGAACCCGCAACCACCGGATCTGCACTCAGATGCGGCATGGCGCCATGGCCGCCTTTGCCTTCAATGTGAACCACAATATTTTCGCTGGATGCCATGGTTGCGCCTTCGCGCAGTAACAACTGGCCAGGTCGAAAGCCCGGCAGGTTGTGCATGGCAAAGATGGCGTCGCAAGGAAAGCGGTCAAACAGGCCGTCCTCCATCATCTTGCGCGCGCCCCCCAGGCTTTCTTCAGCGGGCTGAAAGATCAAATTCAGCGTGCCATCAAACGTGGTGGACTTTGCCAGATGTTCGGCCGCAGCCAGCAGCATCGCGGTGTGTCCGTCGTGGCCGCAGGCATGCATCAAACCCTCATGGCAACTGGCATGGGGCAGGCCCGTCGTTTCCTGAATGGGCAGCGCGTCCATGTCAGCCCGTAGGCCCAACTTGCGTGCGCCACTGCCGCGTTTTAGCTGACCCACAACACCTGTGCCACCCAAGCCGCGTGTGACTTCATAGCCCCATTGCTTCAAGCGCTCTGCCACCAAGTCGCTGGTGCGAAACTCCTGGAATCCTATTTCGGGGTGCTGGTGAATGTCACGACGCAGCGCGGTGAAGGCACTCGCGCGAGCTTGCAGGGCAGACAAGGTGGCTGACATGGGCTTACTGCGGTTGCAGCTTGATCGACTTGGCAATGGCAGTAGCTGTGACCGTTTCTTTTTTGTAAAAGGCGTCAAGCTGTGCCAGGGTCATGGGTTCGGCCACGGTGCTGCCTGCAGTCTCAATAATTTTGCGAATCTCTGGGTTGCCCAAGGCTGTATAGGTGGCTTTGTGCACAGCGGCCATTTGTGACTCTGGCGTCTTGGCACTCGCTACGACCCCAATCCAGATGCTGAACTGATAGTCTTCAAAGCCTTTGGTGGCGCTTGCCAGGGGCAACTTAGGCAGGCGAGCCAGAGGTTGGCTGGAGGCCACGGCCAGTGCTTTGATCTGACCATTCTCGATGGCACCAATCACCGGACCAACCAGTGGGACGACCGCAAAGTCAAGCACACCGCCCATCAAGTCTTTGAGGTAGGGCGCCATGCCGTTGTAGGGCGCGTGCAAGCCACGTGCACCCGCTGTTTGCAGGGCTTTTTCAGCCATCAGGTGGTAGAGGGAACCCATGCCCGTGGAGCCATAGCTGAGAGGCTTATCTGCCTTCTTGGCGAAAGCGACAAACTCGTCCAACGTGTTCACAGGCAAGTCCTTGCGCACAACGATCGCTATGGGTGTGTGCCCCACCAGAGCGGCCAGGCGCATGTCCTCTGGCTTGTTTTTAGCGGCTGCTACGCCCAATGGGGTGTAGATCAGCTCCAATGGGGAACCCGCCAACAGGGTATAGCCATCGGGCTGGGCATTGCTTGCCTTGAGCACACCCAGTGAGCCACCCACGCCAACGACGTTTTCAACGATGATGGGCTGGCCGAATACATCTGCCATGCCTTTGCCAACGGCGCGGCCCAGCACATCAGAGCCACCACCCGGTGGAAATGCCACGATCATGCTGATGGGCTTGGAAGGGAAAGTCTGCGCGGCAACGGCTGCGGCCAGCGCAATGCCTGCAAACAGTGCACTGCAATGACGAATAAAAGCACGGGGGATGAGGTGCATGGTGGTCTCCAAATATAAGTAGTTATGACAGGGGGCTGAGATCAATGTTAGTGGGCTCAATTCAATGTGTCCAATGACTTATTTTTCTTGTTATCATTCATTTTTCTCATGAAAATAGAAAGCAATCTGCGATGAATATCAAGCACTTGGAACACCTGCTGGCCCTGGCCGATACCGGCTCGTTCAGCCGTGCTGCCGAGAAAATGTTCATCACCCAATCGGCTCTCAGCCGCAGCATTCAAAGCCTCGAGGACGATTTGGGCGGCAAGGTGCTGGACCGTATTGGCAAGCGCAATGAACTCACGCCTTTAGGTTTGGACGTGGTGTCCCGGGCACGGCATATTGTTAGGGATGCATCCGAGCTGCGCCACAGTGCCAAGCTACTCAAGGAAGGCGGCAGCGGCGCTATCAGCGTGGGCCTGGGCTCTGGCCCCGCTGCCTTGTTGATGGTGCCCCTGATGTGCACAGCCGCCTCTCAGCCAGGCATGCGGGTAGCCGTCACGCAAGGGCCAGTGGAGCTGCAGATTCAGCAGCTGCGCAGCCGCCAGATCGATGCCATGGTGGTGGACATGCACCGCGTGATACCGAGCGCTGACCTCAACATCGAATCCCTGGTCGAACTCAAGGCAGGCTTTGTGGTTCGTGACAAGCATCCTCTGGCCGGCAAGAAGTCAGTCAGCCTGTCAGAAGTGGTGCGCTTTCCAGTGGCCTGCATTCCGCTTTCGGATGAGGTGGCACGGTTACTTGTGGACCAATATGGCCTGCAGGCTAACCCATCTGAAATGGTAGCCCTGCGATCCGACGATATCAACGGCCTGCTTGCCACTGTTGAGCAGACAGACGCGATCTATCTGGGGGTGATTGCAGCGGCACGTGACCGTCTCAAGGACGGAAGCCTGGTGGAGCTGCCCCTCAAACCCCGTTTACAGGCCACGGCGCGATTTGCTTATGTGACGCTTGCTGGACGCACCGAAGCGCCGGCGATGGTCTATTTCCGCCAGTTCCTGCGTGCACATTTGAATGAATAGGAAGTGTTTGGCATGGCATCCCTCCATTGACCTAAATTGCGTCAACGTTGCTTCCACATTTGCTTCCACACCTCCGTAGACCGCTTGTAACCTATTGATTTATATAGATTTTTATTTCTTGAGGCTGCTCATAATCCTTTGGTCCCAGGTTCAAGTCCTGGTGGGCCCACCAAAAAGTAAAAAAAACTCTTGTCAGCGATGGCAGGGGTATTTTCATTTTATGAAATGACAAATTCCGACAAAACATTACTAACATTTATAAAAATTGACAGTCTGAACGATTTGAATTTTTTACCCACTCTGGTAACGTTTGTACTCTAACTCCTTCAAATTTAGCTGCATGGACTATTGAGTCAAATTTGCCAAATGGAAAAATTAGGGTTTTACTAGAGCCTTTGATTGCTTGCAACACTGCGGCCTGCACGATGGCCAATCAAAAATGGCTCAATATTGCATTGATCATTTTCTTGTCATCAGAGCTTCATGCTACTCAGTAGTTGGCCAGTAAATTCTTCAAACTGAGGGATCGGTCCTTGAGGGTCCTTTGCAAGCTCATCAATTCGGCGCAATGCTACGGCGTCCTTCCAGTAGGGTGACAACTGAAAGGCGACAACTTCAGCATCTGACATTGGGCCACCTTGGAGGGCCAAGCTTTCAACGGAGTCTTTCGATAACTTCGAAAAGTAGTCTGTTTCAACTGTACAAAGGTAGCGCTTGGCAGCCACATGAAGTCTGATGGGCTCTGTCACATTAGATCCAAAATAGCGTTCAAGCCAATTCGCCCCAATTTTCTCGTGGTGATCGTCAATGCCCAGCCCAGCAGGATGCTCGCCTAATGAATGCACCATGTGGCCTATGTCGTGAAGCAATGCGGCCACTACCACTGAATCTAACAATCCTGCGGCGCGAGCATGGTAAGCAGACTGAACTGCATGGGCCAGCTGGTTGACAAGCGTTAAACCATAGAGCCCATTGGCGCGACCCGCATAAATCGATGTTAAATCGGCCAGTGCTAATTCTTGTTTGTTTGAAATCATTGAGTTCTGATTTAACTTAAATTGACGAGATGACTCCAAGGTCATGCAGCGTTCGAGCAGTGGCTTCTGTCGCTTTGAAAATGTCTTTGGCATCAATGGCCCCAATGCAACCTACCCGAAAAGTTTCAATTTGCGTGAGTTTGCCCGGATAAAGAATAAAGCCCTGTGCTTTTACCCCTTCGTATAACTTAGAGAATTGAAAATTGGGATGATCAGGCGAATGGAAAGTCACGATGATGGGAGCTTGAACGTCATCCGCTAAATAGGTACGCAAGCCAAGGGTTCTCATGCCCGCTACCAAGGCCGCACAATTTTTTTGATACCTAGCATTGCGCGCACTGACGCCGCCTTCTTCATGGAACTGATCGAGTGCTGATCGCAAAGCAGCAACCACATGCGTTGGCGGTGTATACCGCCATTGACCTGTTTTTTGCATGTAGATCCATTGGTCATGCAAATCCAATGCAAGAGAGTGTGAATTGCTTTTGGCACTTTCTAGTACGTCTTGACGCACAATCACAAAACCCATACCAGGTACACCCTCAAGGCACTTTCCAGAGGCTGCAATGAGTGCGTCAATGGGTGTTGTGGTGAGGTCAATCGGAATGGCTGCAAAGGAGCTCATGGCATCTACGATCAGGTGTCTTTTTTGTGCAGCCACCACAAGAGCAATGTCATGTAGTGGGTTCAAAATGCCAGCACTGGTTTCACAGTGCACCATGGCAACGTGCGTAATGCCTGGGTCTGCAATGAGGGCGGCCAGAATGCGATCTGGGCTTGCGGGTTCATCTTCTGCGTGCTCTAAAACCACCACATCTTTTTTCTGATAGCCCAATATTCGCGCAATTCGCTGACAGTACGCGCCATTGCTAGGCACTAAAACTTTGCCAGTTTGGGGAACCAAGCTTCCCAGAGCAGCTTCTACGGCGAAAGTGCCGCTGCCTTGCATGGGGACGCACACATGGGTTGCTTGGCCCTTGACAATTTGAACGATGTCGTTACAAACCGATGCAGTTAATTGATTGAAAGAGACGTCCCAAGAACCCCAATCGGACAACATGGCTTCTTTGGTTCGAGCGGAGGTTGTTAAAGGTCCGGGCGTTAAAAGAATGGCTTGTGACATACAGTTTCCTCAGGGAACAATGGCTGCACGCAGCACGCGTTGTGATGCTGCATCTGACATGGCTTGTGTGACTTCATCGAGTGAATATTGCGCATCCACCAAGTCAGCAAAAGGATAGTGCACTTTATTTTTCACCACAAAATCCAATGCTTCAATCAAGTGCCGCGGGTGATAGTTGTGAACGCCGCGGAGAGTGATCATTTTTTTGACCAATCGGTTGGCATCTAGGGTGACGTTAGCGCCTGGACTGACCAAACCGGCAATGACGTAAGTGCCACCGATTCGTACCATTTCAATGCCCAAAGGGAGGGCGTCTGCAACGCCGCATACCTCGATGACAGCATCAGGCCCCTCAGGTTTACAGTGTGCCTCAATATCCTTCAGTAATTTTTGGGGGTCACTGCTGGCGTCTAAGGCAATGTCAACTCCGAATCGTTTTGATTGCTCGCAACGTTTCGGATTGACATCAAGCCCAATCACGGTGCGGGCGCCGCGAGACTTGGCCAAAGCAGCGCCATACAGTCCCAATAAGCCCAAGCCCTGAATGACTACCGTGCTGCCGAGTCGAATATTGGCGGCTTCTGTGACCGCGACCATGGTGGCGACACCGCAATTGACAGGGGTTGCTTCTGCGTCTGTGATGTCGTCTGGCAAACGCAAGATCCAAGATTTAGGTAGCACATAACAATATTCAGCAAACCCACCATGATGATGGGGAGCGGTAGTGACCGCCATGTGGCCATACTTTTCAACGCCGTGAGACTTTTGGGGCAAATCCAGAACTTCTGAAAAGTAGTTTTCGCCTGGTATGAAGAACTCACTCCATGTAATTCGATCATTGACAGACAAGGGGTCGCCGCGCATATCGTGCGTTAAGCCTTCGCCAAGTGCCACGATTCGGCCCACAATTTCATGACCAAGAAGACCGGGGCATGGGCTGGGACGGTGGCCATGATAGGAGTGAATGTCTGACCTGCAGATGGTCGACATGCTGACTTTGACCAAGGCCTCGTTTGCGTGAGGTGCACGAATGGGATACGCCTGCACTTGGAAAGGTGTATTAGGCGCAGTGTAAACAGCAATTCGCCCAGAGGCTGGAATGGTCATACGCGGGCCGCTACGCCATTGATAGCAAAGTCGAATATGAAGTGGCTCTTGAGAGGGCCGTGTGCCGCTCTTTCAGCGTATTTCTGATTTAATGGCCGATTCAAAATGAAGGGCACGCGAGCTTCTGCCACTGCACCATGGCTGCGCAATCTGGCATCGTTTAGATTCGACAAGTCATGGTCAGATACGCTGGCACCAATGACTGTGCCCGCATCGCCAATGACGACAACATCACCTTCACGGTCTGCGGGCAATTCAAATTGAAGACAAGCTTCATCTTTGGTCAGCGCCAGTTCAACACCTTCAATCTCTTTGACTTTGGCAATGACTTCTTGCACGGTGAGCTTAGTGTCACGCATCCAGATGCGCACAAAACCACCTAAGGCACCATGGTGACGCACAAAGGCATCCGTAATGGGGCAAATAACTTGGGTGGTGCCTTGACCAAACGCATGATCAAGCATGTCTTGGAGGTAAATCACTTTTGGCGTGCCGTCTGGTAAAGACTTGTCATTCATGCCGTGATCTGCCGTCAAAGCTACAACGGCACCTAATTCAGAAAGGCGGCCGAATGCATCATCGAGCCGCTTGTAAAACGTGTTTGAAACTTCATCACCAGGTGCGTACTTGTGTTGAATATAGTCGGTTAAAGATAAAAATAACAACTCAGGTTGATCACGCTCAAGTAATTTAATACCAGCTTCAAGCACAAACAGAGACAGGTCCATGGAGTACATATCGGGTTGAGGCATGCCCACCAACTCGAGCACGTTGGCAATGCCATTTTCTTCAAGAGTGCATTGACTTGCAAATTCTGAAGAGAAGCTCACATTGCCACGTGATAGGTCGAGGCCTTTTCCAAGTTGTTTGCGAAGTTTGTCTTTGGCGGTAATTGAAACCACTTTGGCGCCAGCATTGGCAAATGTGGCCAAGATGGTGGGGCTTCTGAGGAGTTCAGGACCCGTCATGACAACGGCTTCACCGTTTTCATTCAGATAGTAGTTGCCAGAAATGCCATGCACAGAGGGGGGTGCACCGGTAATTAGCGACATGTTGTTGGGGCAGGTAAAGCTAGGGACGGTGCCATTGGCGATGCCCGAATAGCCCTCACGCATGAATTTCTCAATGTTGGGAAGGATGCCGTCTTTAAGGCCTTGTTCAATGTATGCAGGGTCACCGCCGTCGATGCAGACTACAACGACAGGTTGATGCGGCCAGTTGTAACTGACGCCATTGAGTTCAAGTTTGTTCATTTGTAAATTTTAAAAATCAAATACTCCAGCGCCTAATTCGCGCTGAAATGACATCAACCAAGGACACGAAAACAATGATGATAAACAGTATTGCGGCAGTTTCTGCGTAATCAAAGCCGCGAATTGATTCGTGAAGCACAACGCCAATACCTCCGGCGCCGACCATGCCCACAACAGAAGCCGAGCGAACATTGGATTCGAATCGGTAAAGAGAATAGGAGATCCAAAGGGGCAGTACTTGCGGAATGACGCCGTAGAGAATTTCTTCCAATGGATTTGCGCCAGTTGCCCTGACGCCTTCGACGGGTCGTGGGTCAATGGCTTCAACGGCTTCAGCAAATAGTTTGGCCAAGACACCCGTGGTGTGAATCCAAAGCGCCATCACACCTGCAAATGGACCTAACCCAACGGCCACAATGAACAGCATGGCAAACACCATTTCGTTGATGGCTCGAAAAGTATCCATGAGGCGGCGCACAGGTTGATAAACCCAAGCGGGCACAATGTTTTCAGAGCACAGCAAGCCTAAAGGAACGGCGCAAAAAATTGCCAACACAGTGCCCCAAATGGCAATGTGAACTGTGATAACCATCTCACTCAGGTAAATGCGCCAGTCGTGAAAATTAGGGGGAAAAAATTCTTTGCTGAACACAGCCATATTGGCTGAGTCAGCAATGAGCGCCATTGGGCGTATTTCTGCACCTTGCCAGGACCATATGAGCATCATCAATACAAGACCCCAAGCCAGCTGAGTTAACAAGCTGGTGGGTGGCGGTGTAAGCGAAATGTCTTTGATGGTGGTTTTCATGGTCTTGGCAAGCGCAGATGAAGCCTCAAATTATTTGGCTTTTGCCAAAGCTGCTAGCTTGGCATCGATGTCAGCAATCTTGGTTTGCTTTTCGGCGGCGGACATATTGACATCGGACTCAAACTTCATGCGGTCTTTGAACAATTCGAGTTGACGGATGGGGATTAATTGGGCATCAGTGGACGCCTTGAAACCAGCCAAGCGATACATGTTCTTTAAGATTTCTTTTTCGCGGGCATCCTTACCATAACCAACGACGAAGTCTTGCACTTTCTTTTTCACATCAGAAGGCAAGTCTTTGCGCCAGACCAAAGGATCACGAGGAATGAGGGGTGAAGTCCAGAGAATTCGAATTTGATCCATTTTCTCAGGTGATTTCTCCTTCATTTTCTCGGTCATTTCGCTGTTGCTGGTAGCGATGTCAACTTGTTTATTCAAAACAGCCAAGAAATTGCCTTCATGATTGGAGGAGCGCATCACTCTGAAATGCGTTTTGGGATCCAATTTATTGAGTGTAAAAACATAATAGGTTGGGACCAATGTGCCTGATGTGGAAGAAGGGTCGCCAATTCCAAATGAGTATTGTTTGCCATTCTGTAAAACTTGATCAAGCGTTTTAACGGCTGAATCTTTGTGTGTGATCAAGTAGGAGTAGTAGCCTGGCGTACCGTCTAAGTCCACAAACTGAGCAAAAACTTCGCCTTGTGAGCGATCGACTGCATCGATCGCTGATTTGTTGCCGTACCAGGCAAGTTGTACTTTGTTAAAGCGCTGAGCTTCAATAACGCCAGCGTAGTCTGTGGCGTAGAAGCCATTGATTTTAATGCCAGTGGCTTTGGTCATGTCTTGCAAAAACGGTTCCCACATTTGTCTCATCGCACCCGCTTTTTCGGTTGCAATGATGCCAAAGTTGAGTTCCTTGATGTCTGAAGCGCTGGCAAGGGTGGCAGCACTGATGGCCAAGGCCGAGAGAAGGGTCTTCATGGTTTTGAGCATGTTTTTCCTAAATAGAAGTAGTTGAGGGGAGGGGAGAGGGGGAATTAAAAGTTTGCAGTGGGAAATAAATGAGGTGGGTTCTTGGCTTGAAAACCAAATAACGCATCAGGTGGCGTTGCAAAGAGCTCAGAGGCGCTGCTGCCGTATAGCTCGGCCAATAATTCGGGCGTGAGTGCCGCAGACGGTCCGTCGTAAACCACGCGACCGGCATTCAGTGCAATGGTTCGTGGGCAATATCGAACTGCAAACTCCACCTGGTGAAGGGACACCAGAACGGTGCATTTGTTGTCACGATTCATTTGTTGCAGAAGGTCCATGACCTTTCTTGAAGACTCTGGGTCTAAGGAGGCAATGGGTTCGTCAGCCAAAATGACGCGGGCCTTTTGAACCAAACACCTTGCCAATGCAGCCCTTTGCTGCTGGCCGCCAGAAAGGGTGGCAGCACGTTGCCAAGCGGTTTGCTCTATGCCCACTGATGAAAGTGCTTCCAGTGCTTTTTGACGCTGCTCAACGCTAAATTGCATGAACAGACTGCGCCACCAAGGTGTTTCGTAAAGTAGTCCGATTAACACATTGGTAATGACAGGAAGCCTGTTAACCAAATTAAATTGCTGAAAGACAAATCCAACACGACTTCTGACTTGCTTATAGCCAGCCTTGAGCTTTCCGTTAGATTGAACGGTTTGACCCAATACATCAATCTCGCCGCTATTGGATGTCACAAAGCCTGGCAAGTGCCTGAGAAGCGTTGACTTCCCAGAACCTGACGCACCAAGTAAGGCCACCATTTCACCTTCTTCAATTTGAATGGACACCTTGTCCAAAGCTTGACAGTTGGCAAACGATTTACTTAACTCTCGAGTGACGACCGCATAAGGCATGAAAATATCGCTGTCATTGAATTGCAATGAAGCAAGCTTAGAATTCCAATGTGTCAAATTGTTGACAATCTACGATTCAGTGCAATTTAATTTGATTGATTGAAATTCAGTGACAAACTTATGACATTTTCTAGAAACTTGGGCGTGCTCAAACAAAACTCCTTACCCTCATTGGTTCAAGATGAGCTTGAACTCATGTTTCGGAAAGGTAAATTCACACCTGGGCATCCACTGCGAGAGGCAACACTGGCCACCCAGTTGGGTGTATCGCGTGGACCCATTCGTGAAGCATTTCGTTCATTGGAAGAAAAGGGTTTGGTCACGGTTGAAAAGAACCGAGGTGTATTTGTACGCGTCATTACGGCACAAGAAGCAGACGATATTTTTGAGGTGCGTACTGCGCTTGAAAAAATCATTGTGTCCCGCATTGCAAAAGCGCCAGATTGCCTGCATAACTCGGGCCTACCGCAACTTCTAAGCAAAGCCACTAAGTTGGCTGCCAAAGCTGATTTTTCAGCTTGTCATGCTTTGAACATTCAGTTTCACGAACGATTGGCTGAGTTGGCTGGCAATCACACACTTCTCAATACCTATCGCCGCTTGGTCAATGAACTGTCCTTGTTTCGTCAGCAGGCGCATGCCCGTCAAGCCGATGCCTCCAGCTTAAAGCAGTCGGTTGAAGACCACAAAGCCTTGCTTGAAGCGCTATTGATAGGGGATCAAAAAAAAGCCCTTAAAGTACTCAAATTGCATGTGGATGAAAGTCGAAAACGTTTGCAACATATTCTTTCTTAACCTGAGAACTAAAATTGATGTCATTCAACTCTCAGCCCATGCGCATGTGCGGTCAACAAATTCATCGCGATCGTGTCATTGAAATTCAAAACCCCTTTACCGGCGAATGTATAGGCACTGTGCCCAAAGCCACTGTCGATGACATTCGTCAAGCCTTTGAGTTCGCACATGCATATCGACCACGATTGAGTCGATATGAGCGCTCTGATATTTTGCAAAAAGCGGCTAATTTGGTGGTTCAGCGTACAGCGCAAATCAGTGACCTCATTACCCTTGAGTCGGGCTTGTGCAAAAAAGACAGCCTTTATGAAGCGGGTCGGGTGCGGGACGTTCTAATTTTTGGTGCCAATGCCGCGTTGCAAGATGATGGTCAAACATTTTCTTGCGACATCACACCCCATGGCCGTCAACGTCGTGTTTATACCCAACGCGATCCCTTGCTTGGCGTTATCAGTGCCATCACGCCATTCAACCACCCGATGAATCAAGTGGCGCACAAAATTGTGCCTGCCATTGCGACCAACAATCGGATGGTTTTAAAGCCTTCAGAAAAAGTCCCCTTGAGTGCTTTGCTTTTGGCCGATATTTTGTACGAAGCTGGACTCCCGCCTGCAATGTTTCAGGTGGTCACAGGCGATCCCACTGAAATTGCGCATGAATTGTTAACCAACCCGCATATAGATTTGGTGACATTCACTGGTGGTGTTGCCATTGGCAAGCACATTGCTCAAACTGTGGGTTATCGGCGCATGGTGCTTGAGTTGGGGGGTAACGATCCGATCATTGTGATGGACGATGCTGACTTGGAAGAGGCGGCAATGCTTGCCATCTCTGGGTCCTATAAAAACTCAGGTCAGCGTTGTACGGCTGTGAAACGCATTTTGGTGCAAGACAATATTGCAGATGCATTTGTTGAAAAATTACTTGCCAAAACACAGGTATGGAAATTTGGCAATCCTGCCGACCCAGATGTCGATATGGGCACGGTGATAGACCCACAAGCAGCCAGCTTGTTTGAAACCAGGGTCAATGAGGCGGTGGCCCAAGGGGCAAAGCTCTTGTGCGGCAATCATCGTGAGGGGGCTTTGTATGCACCGACCTTGCTTGATCATGTATTGCCTCACATGACCCTGGTGAGGGAAGAAACCTTTGGGCCTGTATCACCTGTCATCCGATTTAACAATCTGGACGAAGCCATTCACATCGTTAACGGCACCGCCTACGGATTGTCTTCTGCAGTATGCACAAATCGATTGGATGTGATTACCCGACTTGTCAATGAATTGCATGTGGGCAGTGTCAATGTTCGCGAAGTGCCGGGTTATCGATTGGAACTGACGCCATTTGGGGGTATCAAAGACTCCGGCCTCGGCTATAAAGAAGGTGTACTCGAAGCCATGAAAAGCTTTACCAACGTCAAAACCTATTCCTTGCCCTGGCCTGCCTAATGTCTGCTTGGGTGGCTGGTTTGGTTCTCCTGTCGGCGTTGATGCATGCTGGGTGGAATTTGTTAGTCAAGAAAGGCGACGACGCTCAGTTAGATACGGCTAAATTTGCACTGGGTTGTAGCTTGATTGCGGCAGTTTGCTTGCCGTTTGTACCTGCACCCGATCCGCAATGTTACCCTTGGTTAATGGCCACAATGTTTGTTCATGTGGCTTACTTCTTAACCTTGGCAGAAGCCTATAAGCACACAGACTTATCTTTGGCCTATCCTTTGATGCGAGGTATTGCACCGATTTTGGTAGCAGGTATTTCCTTTGCCACGGGGGAGTTTCTTTCAAGCATTCAAACCATGGGTATTTTGATCATTGGGCTTGGCATCATGTTGCCTAGTTGGATGGGCAGGCCTTGGCAAACGCGCCATCAAAAAGGTCTATTTTTTTCACTTCTCAATGCGGGCATCATTGCAACGTACACCGTGTTAGACGGCAATGGTGTTCGTCTTTCTGGCAATGCGGCATCCTACACTTTGTGGCTATTTCTATTTAACTCTTGGGGCATTTTAAGTGTTTTGATTTGGCGCCGTGGTTATGCAATGGTCACAATCCAGCTGTTCAATGGGTGGCAAAGATCTTTTTTGGGCGCTTTTTTGAGCATGGCCTCCTATGGCATCGTGCTGTGGGCCATGACACAAGCGAGTATTCCTTCAGTGGCTGCGCTGCGAGAAATATCAGTCGTCTTTGCAGCCTTGATGGGCGCATGGTTTTTAAAAGAACCCTTTGGGCGTTGGCGAATTGCGGGCGCCACCCTGGTTGGGCTTGGCGCTGCAAGCATTCGTTGGAGTTGAAAGTCTTTGAGTCCGACTATCGCTCTTTGAGTTTTTTAATTATTTCCACACTCTTGGTTCGACTCCATGCAAGGTCACAGGTCTAGGCATATTGAACAGCATCGGAATTAAATAGATTCTGAAAAGTCATCATTCAAGTCGGACTGAATTGTTTAAACCTTGACTGACCCACTTTTCGCTGCGTTCCCATAGCTCAGCTGCTAATTCAGAATTTTGCCCCAGCGCTGACGGTTGCTTCGGTTTAGAGTCAGCATAGTACAAGCCTGACTCTTGTTGAGGTGCATGCATTGCGCAGTGCAATGTAGTGCGAGCACCTTCCTCTGGTGTCAGAAAACCTCGTAGTTTTAATAATGGACGGGCCCAATTGGGTAGGGCTCGCCAGATCTCGGTGTCAACAACGCCAGGATGTAATGAGTATGTCGAAATAGAAGTTCCTTGGACTCGCTTTGTCAGTTCTGCACTAAAGAGCAAATTGGCTAATTTTGATACTGCGTACTCGTGAATCCCAGTCCACGAACGGGTAGGCTGACACAAGGCATCCCAATTGATACCTGCTGTTCGATTGTGGGCACGGCTTGATACAGTGACGATACGCGAAAGACCTGACGATTGCATTTTTTCTAGCAGCAATTGAGTCAGCAAAAAGTGACCCAAGTGATTAACACCAAACGTCATCTCGAATCCATCTTTGGTTAAACCTCTCAGACCAGCCACCCCTGCATTATTGACTAGAAGGTGCAAGGGCAAATTGAGTTGAAGAAAAAGTTGCGCGCACTCTCTAACTGATGCAAGGCTGGCCAAATCTAAAGGCAGGAATATGGCCTGCTCATCGACTTTTAGCGACTTGATGTCATCTAAAACAGCTTGAGTTCTTTCAAGTGAACGCCCCGCAATAACGACTTTAAAACCCTTTTTTGCCAGCTCAATGGCCGTAATGCGTCCAATTCCAACATTGCCCCCTGTAATCAGTGCTACTTGGCCCGGAATATAAAACTCTTGGTTCATTGCAGAAGACTTTCCTAATTGCATTCAATGATTCAACTTAGGATGCCATTAAGTTGTGACGTGATCAAGACTGACTAAAGCATGAATACTTTTCAAGCGAGCGTATGGGTCGAGAATAGCCTAATGAATACGTCATCTCTTCTTCATTAAATAGACATGCTGTAGGTCTAGATTGCATTTCGACATCTCTAGAAGCTGTCACCCCCCAACTCAAGGAGAATCTGAATGACATCTGAAATCCATGCACATGAAGTCGACGTCGAAGGTGATTTTGAGGATGAGTTTGACAGCCCAAGCGAAAACCATCGCATGGCTGCGCATCATTTTTCTGAAGCTGCCAAAGAGCATGAACTTGCTGCTGATGCCTACGATGCGGGTGATCAAACTGCATCAGAATTGCATTCATTCAAGGCCTATCGCCATCAATTAAATGCCGTGCAGTATTCTGAGATTGCAGTGATGGAAGCTTTTGAGTTGAATGAAATTAACGAAATTTGAATGAAAAAAGATCGACGCGCAATGCAAGTCGATCTTTTTATTTAATATTTCACTATGCCACTGTATCAGCAGTGGCAAGTAGACTGCGATTAGCGCGCCTTGAGCAACGCCTCTACTTCCAACAAAATAAATTCATTGTCGTCAGCCTTGTTGGGGTCGCGTGATGTAGAGAACGGCAAGTTGTTGTCGTTTCCAACAATGATGTGCTTGTTGTCCACTACATCCACGTTTTCAATGGTGAAGAGTGGGAAAGTCAAAACGCCGTTGTTCATCGGCTTGCGTGACTTGCCTTGTGGATCTTGAATCTTCATCAAATCGATAAAACCTTTTTTGCGAACGGGGCCGTTCACGTTAGCGTCACTCGTTTCAATTTTCACGACACGCTTAAACTTTGCAATATCGTGGAAGCAATTGGGTGCCGCTTTGTTGTCAGCACAAGCACGATCTGCAGTGCCCTCGGCGATTTCTTGTCACAATGGATCTTTACGAACTGGATTAGTCAGTATCGAAATGCAAGGTAAGCATGGGTTTGAGTCGCAGCGTTTTTGCAACGAAGCAGTCATATGTGTATTTGCATTGCTTCCACATTTGCTTCCACACTGTTGTAGGTCGCTTGTAACCTATTGATTTATATAAGATTTTATTTCATAAAGCTGCTCATAATCCTTTGGTCCCAGGTTCAAGTCCTGGTGGGCCCACCAAATTGAAAGCCACTGATTTTTGAAGTCAGTGGCTTTTTTGCTGATGGCCATTGCACCTTTATCGCTAAAGTGTTAAATTTGGTTACACCTGTGTAACTAAAAATATAAGCATAACCATTTGAGAGTCATTCTAGATACGTCAGTTTTGGTCGCTGCAGCGAGGTCGCGTAACGGGGCAAGCTTTTGTTTGCTCTCAATGCTGCCTAGCAAACAGTTTGAAATTGCGCTGTCAGTAGCTCTTTATACGGAGTGGCAATCTGTGTTGACTAGGGCTGAACATTTGCCGCCAGGAGCCAGTGCGGAAAATGCGAATGACTTTTTACGTTACTTGGCTTCGATTGCGCACTTACAAGACGTACACTTTTTGTGGCGTCCATTTCTGCGTGATCCAGATGACGATATGGTTTTGGAGTGTGCTGTAGCTTCAGGTAGTCAGTACATCATTACGCACAACGTAAAAGACTTTAAGCGCGCCCCGGAACTGAAGGTGAATGCCATCAGGCCGGCGGAATTTTTGACATTGATCAGGAGTAAATCATGACAGCATTGACTGTACGACTTCCAAATTCCGTTCATCAGAAAATACGGGAATTGGCCGAGCGCGATGAAATTTCAGTCAACCAATTTATTGCTGCTGCCGTGTCAGAGAAGATGGCCTCAGTGATGACTGTCGACTATCTAAAACAGGAAGCTGCAAAAGGCAGCCGTAGCGACTTTGATCGCTTTTTAAATTTGGTGCCAAACCATCCTCCTGTGGCTGGTGATGAAATGCCTAATCACTAATTTGGATTGCTTTTAGTCCTTTGGTCCCAGGTTCAAGTCCTGGTGGGCCCACCCAATAGGTCTTGCACCGCTGGAACAGCGCCTTTTTATATGCGTATTGTTGAAATTCGACTAATATGCATTGAATCCAACAAAGCAGGAGAGACAGGTGTCGATCAAACGCATTATTGATTTAACTGAAAAGTCTTTTTTGGTCATCATCGCTCTTTTTACAGTCGGAGCGATGGTTCAAGAAGTGATGGTGCTGATTGAGCAGCGGAGGGTTGAGCTGAAGGACTTGCTGCTGATGTTTATTTATGCAGAAGTTTTGGGCATGCTTGGGGCCTTCTACAGCAGCCACCGAATTCCAATCACCATACCGTTGATCATTGCCATGACGGCCTTAAGCCGTTTGATTATTCTTCAAGGCAAAGACGGAGATCCCACTATACTTTTGTATGAAAGCGGCTCTATTTTATTGATTGCGGTTGCTTGTTGGGTCATTAGTAATTTGCATGACCGCGATTGATTTGAGGCTAGCTCACATTTCACCCCGCCAATTTTTCTCAGCACTGTCCCAAGCCCCCAAGGCCTGAAGGTCTGGTACCCATGCCAGCCCTGATTTGGCGTCAGATGATGCCGCTTCGGGTGTAACCAACACATCCAGCAAGGCTGGCCTATTGGCCAAAGCGCGTTGAATGGCGGCGGGCAATTCTTCTGCAGACGTCACTCGCTCGCCGTGCATCCCAAAGGCCCGCGCCATGGCGGCATGATCGGCAAATTGCAATTGCGTACCGACCACCTTGCCATGCGTTTCAAGTTGATCTCGCACCTCAATGGCCCAAGCACCATTGTTAGCCACCACAATCAACACCGGTGCTTTGTGCCTAACGGCTGTGTCAATTTCCATTGCGTTGAAACCAAAAGCACCGTCTCCTGTCGCCACTACCACGGTTCTTTCGGGCAGTGCCAAACTTGCTGCAATGCCAAAAGGTGTGCCTACGCCAATGCAGCCCAAAGATCCTGGATCGAGGTAGGTTGAAGCAGGTAAGCCTACTCGGGCAAAGCTCAAAAAGTCTCCGCCATCTGCTACGACCACAGCATCTTCTGGCAATTCGGTACGCAAGGCCGACAGTAGTTTGTTAGGGTGCATCAAGCCATCGCTGCCAGCTGGCGCTTGTTGCATGCTCAAGACCAGTTTGTCAGCTCGTTGTTCGTGTTGTTGCCTGACTTTTGCAGCCCATTCGCGATCTGTTTGTGGCGCTCTATTGCCCGCCAGCTCTAGAATAGTTTCGAGTGTGCATGAGACGCTTGCAAATACCTCAGCTGCCCCCCTGCGGTTGTCTCTCAACTCAGATGCGCAGTCTGCAATGCGTACAAACTTGGCATCTCCAAATACAGCGGGAGAGCCATAGGCCAATTGGAAGTCGAGCTTGCGGCCCAGAGTCACCACCACATCGGCTTGCGACATGACTGAGCCTCGCATGGCGGCCACCACAGACGGATGATTTTCTGGCACAAGCCCGCGGCTTTCGCCTGTGTCTAAATACAGCGCGCCCAGTTTGTCGAGGAGCTTGACCAAAGGCTGTTGGGCTCCTCTTGCGCCACGTCCTGAAATGATCAGAGGACGCTTGGCTTGCCACAAAATTTCCATGGCAGCTTGCGCGGCGGCCATCTCAGGCAGGATTTTGGGTTGAGCGCGCATTTGAAAATATTCGGCCAATTGAACGGCAGGGCTGACGCGTGCACGCAAGGTATCTACTGGAAAATCCAAGTAGGCGGGACCTGGCTCGCCGCCGTGCCCCAATGCCCTAGAAACTGCTTCGTCAAGCTCTTGCAACACCAAGTCTGGATGGCGAACGGTGCGCGCATAGCGGGTGAGAGGTTTTACAAACTCAACGTGAGACATGTCTTGCAGTGCGCCCCGGTTTTCTTGCGCTTGGGGTGGGGTGCCCGACAGAATAAGCACAGAGGCGCGCGCAGTGTGTGCATTGGCAATGCCCGTCATGGCATTGGTCACACCAGGCCCTGCGGTGACCAGTGCAACACCAATTTGCCCAGTAAGTTCTGAATGGGCATGGGCCATGTAAACCGCAGCACGCTCGTCTCGCACATCTACGATTTGAATACCCTGAGCATCGATTTGCATCCAGATGGGCATGATGTGCCCGCCGCAAAGGGCAAACACGCGGCTGACCCCACGGGCTTTTAGAAATTTGGCAATCAGGGCCGCAGCACTGTCGGGGGAAATTTGCGGTGTAGTCATCGTAGGCGGTTTGAATGTGAAGGATGAGTCAAAAAATAAAGTGAACTAAGGCTCTTCTTGTTGAACTCTGAATTCAGAGTTCTGACATAATAAAGCACTTTTTTGCAATTTGCCCCCGATCGCCATGAATTGTTTGATGAATATTTCCGATGCAGTTGCCACCCATGCACGCCTAACGCCCAACAAAATTGGCGCAAGAGATTCCGTGCGCTCTCTCACCTTTGCGGCATGGCATGAAAGAGCAACTCAATTGGCAAATGGTTTGCTGGCGCTCGGTTTGACCAAAGGAGACAGGGTGGCCTTGTTGGCCTACAACCGTGTTGAGTGGATGGAGATGTATGCTGGTTTAGCCAGAGCAGGTCTTGTGGCTGTACCTTTGAACTTCAGGTTGATGACGGCAGAAATTGATTACATCTTGGGCCACAGTGGCGCAGTGGCGATGATTGTTCAAGATGAGTTAATTGAACGTGTAGAGCCCTTGCGCGCTAAATTGAATTTGCCAAGCAAAGTGTTCATTGCATTGGGAGAGGCCATAGGGGGTTGGACTTCTTATGAGCAAATTTTGGCCACAGCCCCCTTGAATGAGCCACCCGTCAGTGTTTTACCCAGCGACATGAGCGCGTTGATGTACACCTCGGGTACCACCGGACGACCCAAAGGGGCTGTTCGCAGCCACGAGGGTAGCTCTCTCATTGCCTTGGCTACAGCGCTTGAGATGGGCTTCAAAGCAGAAGACTCTGCTTTATTGGTGATGCCCATGTGCCATGCCAATTCGCTGTATTTCAGCCACACCTTCACGCAGTTGGGAGCCACTTGCGTCATCGACGATCGCAAAAGTTTTGACCCAGAAACATTGCTGGCCACCTTGTCAGCTGAAAGAATCACATTTACATCTTTGGTTCCCACGCACTACATCATGATGCTGGGATTGCCCGCAGAGGTGAAGGCAAAGTACGACGTTTCTGCGGTTGAAAAGTTGATGATCTCCTCTGCGCCTGCGCGCAAAGATACCAAACTGGCCATTTTGTCCTTCTTCAAAAACGGCAAGCTTTATGAGTTGTATGGCTCAACCGAGGCAGGCTGGGTCACGCTGCTCAGACCCCATGAACAAATTGATCGATTAGGTTCTGTAGGCCGAGAGTGGGCAGGCTCGGGGGCCATCAAGCTCTTAAATTCTGAGGGTCAAGAGGTGCAAGATGGCGAAGTGGGTGAGCTCTTCTCTAAAACCCCCTACGTTTTCGACGGTTACTGGAACGACCCAGAAAAAACCAAAGAGGCTTTTGCAGGGCAGTGGTGCTCGGTAGGGGACATGGCCTTGCGAGATCAAGACGGCTTTATCCACTTGGTTGATCGCAAAAGCAACATGATCATCAGCGGTGGCGAAAATATCTACCCCTCAGAAGTGGAAGGCGTATTGGGTGCTCATGAAAAAGTCAAGGATGTAGCTGTGCTGGGTGTACCACACGACAAGTGGGGTGAGGCCGTGCATGCGTTTGTGGTGTTGCACCACGAAGTTGAGGCATCCGAAGAAGAGCTAATTACCTGGTGCAAAACCCGAATGGCGGGTTACAAACGTCCGCAAACGATCGCTTTCATTCAAGACGAGGAGATGCCGCGCACAGCCACAGGCAAGATTTTGCACCGTGTGTTGCGCCAATCGATTTTGCAAGGGACTCAGAAGCCTTGAATCAAGTCCATGCCCGCTTGCGATAGACTTGGCATAACATGAAAGCCATAGCCACCCAACCCAACCTGGTCGACCAAGTTAAAGATGCCCTCTTAGCAGAGATTGCGTCTGGAAAAATGAGTCCGGGCGAACGAATTATCCAAGAGCAAATTGCCGTGGCTTTGGGCGTCTCACGCCAGCCCGTCCAACAGGCTTTGTTGTTGTTGCGCAATCAGGGCGTTTTGACGGATGCGCCCGGTCGCGGTTTGATTGTGGCGCCACTAGACGCCGATCATGTGGCCCACATTTATGAATTGCGAGCCGGCATAGAAGGAATGGCCTGTCGTTTGGCCGCTGGCCATATCAGCGAGCAGACCTTGAAACAAGGCTTGGCCATCATTGAGCTGGGACGCAAAGCTGTGGCCAGTGGTGCCATTACCAAAATGATTGCGGCAGACATCAAGTTCCATGAATATTTGTACAGCCTATCGGGCAATCCCCTCATTGGCCCCGCCATGGCTACTCACCTAACCTACACGCAGCGCGCCATGGGGGAGGTGTTGATTGAAGATCAAGAGCCTCGAGATATTTGGGACCAACACGCCAAGATCTTGGATGCCATTGGCAAAGGCAAGGCAGACTTGGCCGAAAAATTGGCTAAAGAGCATTTGATTCATGCTTCGCAATTCATGGTGTCAAGGCTCAAATCCAGTGAAAGATGAGCATGCCCCTTCGAAGTTATTTATTTGTTCCCGCCACACGCATTGATCGTATTGCCAAAGCTGCTTCCAGTGGTGCGGGTGCTGTCATTGTTGATTTGGAAGACGCTGTTGCACCGCAAGACAAAGTGATGGCAAGAGAAGCCTTCAAGAAGTGGTTGCAAACGGATGACGCCGTACCAGTTTATGTGCGAATCAATGGCAGTGACACATCTTGGTACTCAGACGATTGCGAGCTGTGCACGGCTGAACGAGTATTGGGTGTAGTGGTGCCCAAAGCTGAAGACCCAGTTCAACTGAATTTGTTGCAGCAAAAGTTACTGGGTAAGGCGCTTTTACCTTTGATTGAAACTGCAGTTGGTTTTCATCAAGTATTGTCAGTAGCTAAAGCGCCTGGCGTTGAGCGTCTTTTGTTTGGCACAATTGATTTCAAAAAAGACCTGGGTATTTCAGGTGATGGCGAAGCTTTGCTGCATTTCCGATCGCACTTGGTCTTGGTCTCACGCTTGGCGGGACTGCAGTCGCCAGTAGATGGCGTGACCACATCCATAGACAACATGACCTTGGTCAGTGAAGATGCACTGCGTGCGTCATCTTTGGGTTTTGGCGGTAAATTGTGTATTCATCCCAATCAAATTGCTGCTGTTGAAAAAGCATTTCTTCCTAGCTCGGAAGAGCTCGAATGGGCCAAGCGAGTTTTACACGCAGCGGCTCAAAGTCAAGGAGCTGCGGTAGCGTTGGATGGGCAGATGATCGACAAGCCGGTCATTGAGCGCGCGCAATCTGTGCTTGCGCGCGCAGCCTCATAAAACTCAGACAGTTCGCGCGCCGTCCACAGGAAACTCAACGCCACTGATGAATTCAGCTGCATCGGTTGCCAAGAAGTGTGCTACCGCTGCCACATCGGATGGGCGCGAAAGCCGACCCAATGGAATGGTGGCAATGAATTTGGCACGATTTTCAGGGGTGTCGGGCTGGCCCATGAACTGTTGCAACATAGCAGTCTCGCCAATCACAGGACAAATGGCATTGACGCGGATGCCATGGCCACCCAATTCGACTGCCATCGATTTACTCATCAAATTCACGGCACCCTTGGATGCGTTGTACCAAGTAAGGCCTGGACGAGGGCGAATGCCTGCGGTTGACCCCACGTTCAAAATAACACCTTTGCCTCGTTCAATCATGTGAGGTACTACAGCTTGGGTCATGTAGTAGATTGACTTCACGTTGACTGCAAACATTTTGTCAAAGATGCTTTCTTCTACAGACAGCATTGACTGGTTGTTGTGCGTCATACCTGCGTTGTTGACCACAATGTCGGGTACACCAAAGTGTTGGATGCAAGTTTGCAGTGCGGCATCGATGTGCGCTTTTTTTGAAACATCGCAGGTAACGAAATGCGCAGAAGATCCGAGTTTTTGAGCAAGTGATGTACCAGCTTCAATTGCAATATCGGCCAAAATAACTTTAGCGCCTTCTTGAACATAGAGCGTGGCAATGGCGGCACCAAAGCCTGCTGCAGCGCCTGTCACGATGGCAATTTTTCCATTCAATGTGGTCATGGTTTGTTTCTCTGTGTGTTTTAACCGTGGTAATGAACCAAGGTCTTGCAGGAGCTAAGTTCTTCAAGCGCCAACATACCTTTTTCACGTCCGTGGCCGCTGCGTTTGGTACCGCCAAATGGCAACTCCACACCGCCGCCAGCGCCATAACAATTCATAAACACTTGGCCTGCTTGAACTGCCTTGGCCACGCGTTGAAGTCGACCAGCGTTCTCTGTCCATACCGCAGCCAGCAAGCCATAGTCGGTGCCGTTGGCTAAAGCGATGGCATCTGCTTCATCTTCAAAAGGCATGGCCGACAGTACAGGGCCAAAAACCTCCTCGCAAGCCAAGGCATGATTGCGAGGAACGGGTCCAAACAAAGTCGGTTTGACAAAGTAGCCCGATGGGCTAAGTCCAGTGGCCAGTGTGCCTTCCGCCAAAACAGGTACACCACTTTCGCGTGCTTGGTTGATGTAGCGGTTCACGCGAGCATATTGCGCTGGGTTCATGACGGGTCCACAGTCGTGGTCCATCTCGGGTGTGCCTACTTTGACTTTGGCAAAGGCCTCGGCCACTTTGCCCACGAAGCTGTCAAAAATTGTGCGTTGCACCAAAAGACGACTTCCCGCTGTACAAGTTTGGCCAGCATTTTGAACAATGGCCCTAACGATAATGGGCACAGCACGTCCAACGTCCACATCGTCAAACACAATTTGCGGCGACTTGCCGCCCAGTTCTAGAACGCACTTAACCGCATTCTTGGCGGCTGCTTGTTGTACCAAGGTGCCCACTTCGTTCGATCCCGTGAAAGAGATGAAGTTGATGCCAGGGTGCGCAGCCAACGCTGCACCGGCTTCTTCACCCAAGCCAGTGACGACATTCAAGACGCCAGGTGGCAACCCAGCTTCCAAGGCTAATTCAGCTACGCGCAAAGCAGATAGGCTGGTGTCTTCGGCAGGCTTGAGTACGGTGGCATTGCCCACTGCCAAGGCGGGTGCGACAGTGCGCCCCAGCATTTGTGCGGGATAGTTCCAAGGGATGATGTGCGCAGTGACACCCAAAGGCTCGCGAATGAGGCTGACCTGATGACCGTTGACAAAGGGGATCACTTCACCGTGTATTTTGTCGGCAGCCGTTCCGTAAAATTCAAAATAACGCGCCAACACCTTGATGTCATTGCGGGCGGTCGTTATGGGCTTGCCAGTATCACGCGCCTCAAGCTGGGTCAATTCTTCTTCATGGTCCAAAATCTTTTGCGATATCTTCACCAAGATACGCCCTTTGTCTGTCAGGCTCATGGCGCCCCAAGGGCCAGACAAAGCAGCACGCGCCGCTTTCACGGCCAAGTCAATTTCATGGGCGCCACCTCGTGAAATTGAATCAAATACTTGACCATCGCTAGGGTTGCTCACTGGCAGGCTGCCACCATCTTTTGCATGGATCCATTGACCCCCGATCAACATTTTGTGCATGAAATTCCTATAGATTGAATGAATGGGTGGACTTTAGGCAAGACTGAGAAATTTGTGAATTGGAATGTGGGCAACGGCGTGTTGCACGGACTGCAAGCCAATATTGAAAGGTCGCGATAAAATCCCGACCATGCTGCCCGATATCGACTCCCTGGCACTTTTTGTCAAAGCTGCCGAAATGCGCAACCTCACACGCGCTGCTGAGGCCAGTCACATTACTGTGCCCGCTGCTAGCCGGCGATTGTCTTTGTTAGAGCACCAATTCAAATCACAATTGTTTGAACGCCATTCGCGGGGGTTGCAACTCACACCGGCTGGCGAACATCTGCTGAAACACTCACGTGAAGTAATTGCTGCCGTGCAACACATGCGCGCAGAGATGACCAACTATTCGATGGGCCGCAACTCGGTATTGAGAGTTTTGGGAAACACCTCTGCCATGGCGCAATTTCTGCCATCCGACGTGGCCAGCTTCCAAGCCTCAAATAACAACGTTCGCATCATGTTGGAAGAGTCTTGGAGTGAAGAAGTTGTGAGACGCGTCAGAACAGGTGAAGCCGATTTGGGTGTGGTGGTAGAAGGCTGCGACGCTCAAGGTTTATGGTTGCAGCCTTATCGGAACGATCAACTGGCCGCAGTGCTCACACATGATGACGTCTTGAAAACCGAAACTGTTGAATTCAGTGAGTTGTTAGAGCGTGACTTGATCGGACTCGAAGCAGGTAGCACTTTGACACGCTTGTTGACTAATCAAGCCGCTCAATACATGCACCCTATGGCACTGCGTGTGCAGGTTAGAAGTTTTGAAGCAGTGTGTCGTGCCGTGCAGGCTGAATTGGGCATTGGCATCTTGCCCTTGGCTGCCGCCCGCAGTTTTGCGCCTGCCATGAAGCTTAAAGTGATCCCACTGTCTGACAAATGGGCATTGCGCAAAATGATGATCTGTGTTCGCAGTCATCCGGCGTCTCAAACACCCTTGGGACAACTGGCCGCCCACTTACAAGCACTCGCCGCAGACGAAGATGCGGCGATTCTTTAACTTCAATATTTAAGCAATGCGCGGCATTGTGTCTGCAAACGACTGACGCTGTCGCATAGCTTCTGCCAAAGCTTTGAGGGCTGGCGTTTGAGGTAACCAGGCTTGATCGGCGTAGCGCAGTTGTTGATAGTCATACAAAACCACCGCACAGATGATGTCCAAAGAGGGCGCAACATCAAAGGGGTACTTGCCATGAAAGCTTTTGGCAAAATCTTCTAAACGCTCCTGCGTTTCAATCATGGTGCGGCGGCGACGCAAACCCACGGGTGTTTCATCAAACAATGCAGGCGCAGTCACTTTGCGTGTAATGATGGTTGTCACTGATGCATCAATGCCGCCAATGGCAATGCCAGCTCGCGAAAGTACACCTGCAGCCGAAGCCGATGTACCCAACAGACTGGGCCATTTTGGCGCGGGGTAGGTGGCTTCTAGCCATTGCACAATCAACATACTCTCAGTGAGTGGTGTGCCATCGTCTAAAACCAGACTGGGTACGCGCGTTGCTGCATTGGCTTGGCGCAATCTGGAATCGTCGGCCCAAGGATCAACGATGGTTGGCTCGATATTCAAGCCCTTTTCAATCATTGCTATACGCGCAATGCGAACAAAAGGTGATGTTGTATTGGCTAGAAGTTTCATCATGAATCCTTGAGTGAATTACGAAATGATACCCAGTTGTTTTTGCATGCTCAAGTTATCCAGCAGTGCCCAGTGACCCACCAATACGCCGTCTTGCACTTGAAACAAGTCCATCACATCAATGTCAATCTTGCGCTGTGTAGCAGGCAAATCGCCGAAGGGGCCTGTATGTGTGGCCTGTACTTTCAAGCGAACCAAAACTTTGTCGCCTTCGGCTACAAAATCGAAGAAGGGCAACTTCATGTCGGGAAATGCTGGCAACAGCACATCATGCAGTTGGGCCACGCCTTCTGGCCCCTTCACTTGGAAGGGCAGGCCGGGGTCGTTGCGAACGAAGTCGGGTGCAATGTGCTTGGCCATCCAAGCGGTGTCGCGTGCCAGAAATGCCTTAAAGTAATCGCGGCAGGTTTGTTTGTTTTGTTCTTGAACAGACATGATATTTCCTTAAATTGATGAAAATGAATTGAAGTTAAGCGGCGACCAGGGTGTAGCCCAGGCGGGGGAAATGAACGTGCAAATCACCCGCTACGTCGTCGTGTCGGTGAATCACAATGTTGAATGCGTCAGAGGCTACCAAGGTGCCCACCACTGGAACGCGTGCGTTGTCTTCTGGGGTGACACTGACCTTGCTTCCCACAGCAATGCCTTCAGAGTTAGCAGAGGCTGTGATGTGTGTCACAGGCTGAGGCTTTGAAGTTTTAGCAATTTCAAATGCTTCCTCAGGTGTCATGGCCGTTGAGGTGCCGTGGCCCAAGGCTGCAATGCGGTCATACCAAGGCACGATAGGGCCGAGGTTGAGCAAGGTGTCTACCTCAGGTGGGCAGTTCTTGCGCAGCAAGAAAATGGTTTGCCAGCAGGCCAGGTCGGCCGCACTCAGTTGATCGCCCAGCACATACTTGTGAGTGGTGACGGCTTGTGCCAACCAAGCAATTTGTCCACGTACAAACTGAACATGCTCTTGAAATTGTGGCGCCATGGCATTTTTAGAAATATCGATGCCTAAATAACCTTCCTTGCGGTCTTTGATGAACTCGGGCGGAATGTGCTCGCCTATAAAGTGAACAAGCACACCAATGGTGGGCACCCACATTTGACGCTCCCACGCAAAACCTAAGCCGCGTGCCAAACCTTCAGTGTCAGAAGGGAAAAGGCTAGGCGTAGGCTTTAGGCGCTCTAGAGCACTCAAAATGGCATGCGTGTCGCAATAAATGTCTGCACCAATTTGAAGGACAGGTGCGCGGCGGTAGCCGCCAGTCAGTGGTGTTAGCAAAGGTCTTGGAGGCAGACCAGGAATATCGACTGATTTCCAGGCCAGCTGCTTGTAGCCTAATGCGGTCCGAATTTTTTCCGAGAACGTCGAGAACTCGTAGTGATGAAGAATGGGCGTAGTCATGAAAATTACTTTCTGGGTAAGGGTTAGTACATGATGTGGCCGCCGTCAACAACAACGGTTTGGCCAGAAACGAAGGACGATAAATCAGACAATAAATACATGGCCGTTCCCACTAAATCATTGGGACGCTGCTCGCGCGAAATAGCTCGCGCTTTTAAGAAGCTTTGTTGCCACTCAATTGGCCGGTCTTTAGTGGCATCGGTAATGACGAAGCCAGGCGCAATGACATTGACACGAACGCCTGCACTGCCGCATTCTTTGGCCAAGCCTTTGGTCATTGCCAAAACGGCGCCTTTGGTGGCCACATAATGCAAATAACCTGGTTGACCTGCCACGGCCACAACAGAAGAAATATTCAGAATAGAACCCGAATTTTGGGAGCGCATGGCAGGCATGACGGCTTTGCAGCATTGCCAAACACCACGCACATTGACTTGGAAAATCCGCTCCCAAATGGCAGGGTCAATTTCTTCGAACGGCGTCAGCTTGACTTCCCGAAAATAAGCCGCGTTATTAATCAGGCCATCAATGCGTCCATAGGCTTTCAAGGCAGCTTCGGCCATGCCTGTGAGTGACTCTTGGTTAGACACGTCCACTTGAATGCCAATGGCACGTCCGCCCAGTTTTTTGATGCCTTCAACTGTTTCTTCTGCCGAGTTCATATCCGCCACAACCACATTGGCGCCTTGTGCAGCACAGCCCATGGCAAAGGCCTGACCAATACCTGTGGCACCACCCGTGACGATGACGGTCTTTTGTTCAAGCAAATTTTGAATGCTCATCTGATTTTCTCCGTTGAATAAAAAAATGTTTGATATGAGATACGGCTGCGTGGTTGAGCAAACCGCCAGGTCGCCAACGTAGGAAGAGGGCAACCAAACCTCCAAAAATGACCATGCGCCATCCTTCAAAGATGCGAGCAGCTTCTAACAAGCCCAAGTCAAATGCAGCACCCAAGAGCGGACCCAATGGCGTTGCAAGTCCGCCCAACATGGCGTAGCCCACTGCATGAATGCCTAGCATCACATCAAATACAGCAGGTTCAACATACGTGGCTTGGTGTGCATAAAGTGCACCAGCAAGTGCGCCAATACCGCCTGCAAAAGTTTGTGTGAGTGTTTGTAAAACGGCTACAGGTTCACCTTGAACGGTGGTCAATTCAGAATCTAAGCCCACCGATTGAATGGACAAACCCAGTTTGGTTTGGCTAATTTTCCAAATCAGTAAAAGTGCAGATAGCAGTATGACGGCAGTTAAAGTGAGGTAAGTTTCTGGGCCCATTTGGTTTTCAAATAGCCACCGGATTTCTCGAAATCCATGAACACCATCGGGTCCTACTTCATACCCTTTTGCATGCTTTGTACGCCAAGTCCAAGATGACAATCCCAAACGTACCAATTCAGCGATAGCCAAAGTGGCCAAAGCAAACTGCAAACCACTGAGCTTTTGCAACAATCGGGAAATGATGGCTGAAAAAACAATGCCTATCAGCCATGCTACCAACAATGCCGTCATCAAAGAGCCATTGAACATAACTGTGACAACTGCTGCTGCGTAGGCTCCAATACCGAAGTAGGCTTGCTGCCCCAGTGAAATACGGCCTGTTTGCAGTACCAACCAAGTTGATAAACCCATTAGCGACAAAATGATCCATTGGGTGTAAAAACCAACGCCAGGGTCTGTGATGCAAAGTGCGTTGTTCATTCAAACCTTCTTTGCATGAGAAAATTTGTGCTTCAAGGAATGGGCTTGAAACAACAAGGCCAAAAGCAAAAGACCCCAAGTTGCAGCGTCACGCCCAATAGGCCCCCACAAGCTTTGCGCATGCGCCTCCGTAATACCAAGAAGGATGGCGCCCCCCAACACGCCGCGCACAGACCCCAGACCACCTAGCAAGGCACAGGTCAGTCCTTTGATCAACACCCACATACCAAACATGGGTGTCACTTGTCCGTCCATGGACAACACTGCGCAACTGGCCAGCCCGCACAAAGCACATGAAACTGCGGTTCCCATATACCGCAGTCGAAGTATGTTAAAGCCGCAAACTTGTGCCGCTGCTTGACTGTAAGACAATGCGCGAATTCCGAGCCCAAGCCGAGAGTGTTGGAGCCATATTGCCAAACCTGCAATCAGAGCGGATGTCAAAAAGAAGACAAAAATTCGATCTGGTCTTAAGTCAATGCCGCCCCATTCAAAATTGTGCTTTGAAGATAAGTCTGGAAATGGGTGTAGGTGATTGGGCTGAAAATTCACTGCCACTTGCTCAATTTGCATCCAAAGCGCAAAACTGGCTGCCAACACACTGGCTTCACGGATGTCCAATCCGAGGGCCACGCTACTTTGTCGGCGCATTCCCACAACGCTGTCATCGGCAATGTCGAAACACATCCATTCCACATAAAACCCCACCAACACGGTGATGACAATCACTGCCGTCCACACCCCGAGCGCTGGAACGCCCCAACGAACATGCAACCAAGAGCCTACATAGGCCGCCAACAGCGCCGTTGCGCCAAACGCCAAGTTGATTCTTCGCAATACACCAAAGCTGATCGTCAGGCCTAAGCCAATCAGTGCATAAGGACCTGCTTCTAGCAGACCCTCAAGCGTGCGTTGTAGCAGTTCAAGCATGGCGCAAATACAGCTTGCTTAGGCGGCGGCGCTGTGGCCTGCTAAGTAAGCACGCTTGACCAAGTCGTCTCCGGCCAACTGATCGGGTGTGCCAGAAAAAGTGACTCGGCCTTGTTGCAAAAGGTAAAAGTGTTGTGCCACTTTCATGGCCATGTGCACGTTTTGTTCTACCAAGAAAATGGTGGTCCCTTCATGGTGCAATTTTTGGATAATGCCAAAAATCTCTGCCACCACTTTTGGCGCAAGGCCAACAGAAGGCTCATCCATCATTAGAAGGCGCGGTCGAGACATCAATGCACGGCCGACAGCCAGCATTTGCTGTTCACCACCCGATAAGGTGCCTGCCAATTGACCTATCCTCTCGTGCAATCGGGGAAATCGGTGCAGTTGCTGTTCTATGTCGTTGGCAATGCCAGGTTTGTCTTTCCGCAAATAGGCCCCAGCCATCAGGTTTTCACGAACGGTGAGTGCTGGAAATACCAATCTGTTTTCGGGTACCAAGGCCAACCCCCGCTGCACAATTTGCGAAGGTGTCAAACCAATTAAATTTTGTCCTTCAAATTTGATGGAGCCATGAGTGGGCTTCAGAATACCCGCCAAACTCATCATCAAGGTGGTTTTGCCAGCGCCGTTTGGGCCCAACAAACATGTCACCGCATTCTGATTGGCTTTCAGGCTCACTTTGCGCAAGGCTTCAATCTTGCCGTAGCCGCATGCGATTTCTTCAATTTCAAGCATCTCTTCTCCTTAGGCTTGCAAAGCGGCTTGCATGAAATCATCGTCGCTGTCGGAGCCCAAATAGGCCGCTTGCACTTGTGGGTCTTGTTGCACCTGTTCGGGTTTACCTTCTGCTATCTTTCGGCCAAAGTTCAACACCACAACTCGATCACAAACACCCATCACCAATTCCATATGGTGTTCAATCAACATAATCGTTTTTCCTTGATCCCTGAGTTTGCGAATGCGTTGATCAAGGTCGTCAATTTCCTCTGAATTCATACCCGCCGCAGGTTCATCCAAGAGCAAAAGAGGCGCACCTGAAATGGCTGCACGCGCTAACTCCAGTCTGCGTTGCTCGCCGAATGCCAGATTGGCAGCGAGTTGATCGCGCTTGTGTTGTAAACCGCAAAATTCCAAATAAGATTCAGTTTCTAACTTGCCTTGAGAAGCAGTTGAAAACCAACGCTCCTTCAAACCTGACCAGCCTGTTTCGCGCACTACACGCGCAGCCCACAAGTTTTGCCACACACTGAGTTGGCCAAACAAACGAATGTTTTGAAATGTTCGGGCAATACCCAGATTGGCTCGCTCATGAGGCAGCAGACTTTGAATGTCTTGGCCTTCATAAGTCACACGGCCAGTAGTGGGGGCGTAGAGGCCAGCAATTAAATTGACAGTGGTGCTCTTTCCCGAACCATTTGGGCCAATGAGACCCAAGATTTCACCGCGATGAATATCGAAGTCAATGCCATCAACAGCTTTGATACCACCAAAATAGCGAGCTAAGTTTTCCACTTTAAGCATGGCGCGCTCCTGTTTTGCCATCACCAACAGGCGTATTTTTTTTGGAATTGAAGAAAGGTAAACGAAGGGGTGCTGATAGCAAGCCAGTAGGGCGAATTAGCATGATGGCCAAAATCAATGCGCCAAATAGCAGGCTTCGCAAATCACCCAAGAAACGCAAGCCTTCAATCAAAACACCCTGAATGAAAACTACCGCAATCAAAGTGCCTAGCAAACTTTTAAGGCCACCAATGATGGGATAAGCAATTGCAAATGTCGCTAGCAAAATGGTGAAGTTGCCATGTTCAATGTGGGTCGTGTAGTGACTAAAAATACCGCCTGCCAAACCTGCAATGGCGCCACCAATTCCAAAAGCCGATACCTTGGCTGCCGTTAAATTGATGCCAGCACTTTGAGCCGCCACCTCGTCTTCACCAACAGCGCGCCACAGTGTGCCAATTCGGGAACGGTCCAACAACCACAGGACCAGCATGACGCCTGCTACCAAGCACCAAATCAGTGTCAATATTTCAAGGCCACTCCATCCGTTCGCAGGGAAATAACGAATGCCACCAAAACCCAAACCACCGTCTGGGCCAATAGGACCATTGGGTGTTTGCACTTGCCATTTGAGATTGAAAAAAACCAAACGCACAATTTCAGCAAATGCGGTTGTGGCTACAACCAGCATCAACCCCTTAACGCGCAGAGCAGGGAAGCCAATGGCAATGGCAATCAAACTGGCTATGACCGCTGCAATCAATAGGGCTGGCCCCAAAGACCAGCCGGCCATAGCCGTCAACATGCCCGCTACGTAGGCGCCAATAGCAAAAAAGCCACCTTGCGCCATACTCACTTGGCCAGTATGAAGGATGCACCAAGCGGACAAACCCAGTAGGGTGTGTACACCAATGACTTGGAGCAAACCGATGTAAAAATCCATTTCAGTTGCTCCCCATCAGTCGCGTCCGCCAGGGGCTGCAAACAAGCCGTTGGGTCGGAACACCAGAAATACAAAGAGCATGAGCATCACGTAGATATCGCGCTCACTCACGCCACGCACAAATTGGAAAAGGCTTTCAGCGCCGCCCACAATCAAGCCTGCCAAAATGGCACCTGGAATACTGCCTAGTCCACCAATGACGGTAACTACCAAACCTTTGACGGTGAGGGGCAGGGTGAGAAGGGGTGAAAGAACGCCAATGGCAGCGCCTGTCATGGCACCTGCAGTGCCGCCTAAAAAGCCTGCAATCACAAAAGTGGAAGCATTGGTTTGATCCACACTCATGCCACATATTTGAGCAGCGATGGGTTGCTGAGCAACAGCACGTGTCGCCAAACCCAGTCGTGTTTTCTCGAGCATGAATTTCAGGCCTACCATCACAGCACAGCCCAATAAAAATACGAACAACAAATCGCCTCGCACAATGAAGGGGCCTAAGTTGAATACGGTGTCTGCAAACAGCGCGGGATAGTTTTGGGGCATTCCTGCAGTTGCATGCACAATGGCCTCTTCCAAAACCAAAAGCATTCCAACCGTGGACATCAATGTGGCCAAGGCTTGATTGAGGGGTAGAAATTTAAAGCACACAAAATAAATCAATGCACCAAGGAGTCCGCCGCAAAGTGCTGCAAACAAATAGACCAAAGGTGTTGGTGCAACACTGACGATCAGTAGGCTAAGGTATGCTGCGCCTACAGATGCAGCAGCGTATGAAAGATTGATCTTGTGCATCACGCCAAAGATCAGTGTGAAGCCGATGCCAATTAGCGCATATGTGGCACCGAACATCACACCGTCCATGAGAGATTGCACCAGATCGAGAAAATCGATCCAGGCCATCTATAACTCCAGTTTCAATCAGTTAGGCTTGTGAGCGACTGTCCACTCGCCTTTTTTGGCTTGAACAAACAAGAAGGGTTTGATAGCCTCACGATCATCTGTGCGGCCAACTTTGCCCAACAAGCCAGAACTTTCTTTCATGCTGGCCAGTGCATCGCGCATCTTTTGGCGATCGGCCTTGATGGTTTCGGGTTTGGCAATGATCTTGGCTTTTTCAATCAAGTCTTTGAGCGTGAAAATGTTTTCCCAAGCAGCTGCATTGTGCAAGTCCATGCTAGCGCCTGTTGCTGCCAGAGCCTGAGCCGCTTTGCGTGCCTCGTCTGTCACAGGGGCAAAACTGGTTGGAATGATCATGCCCTCTGCTTGTGCTGCGCAACCTTGCAAAGTCTCCATGCTGGAGGAGCTGGTTAAGCCCACCATCATTTTGGGTTTGACGTTTTGGCGTTGCATTTCTTTAAGCGCACCACAAGTGGTGAAGGGGTGTGCAGAGATCATGACCAAGTCAGCTTCGCCACGACGCATTTCGCGCACTTGGTTTGAAAAAGTGGTGTCTGCCAGTAACCACTCACTTTGGCCTTTGACTTCAAAGCCTGCTTTGGTGGCAAAGTCTTTCATGACGTTGAAAGTGGCATTGCTGTGGGCAAAGTCTTTTTCAACAGCACCCCAAATGGTTTTAATTTCGGGACGTGTGGCCTTGATCCAGTCAAACAAGCTTTTGTACATGTTGGCTTCGCTAGGCACATTGCGGAAAGCCCACTGCGACATCGAAGCCAAGCCGCCTTTGGCCGCTACGTCAGTGAAAACTGGGAATTGCAAACCGGTGTCGGTGGCATCGCCCACCTTCTTTTGCAGAATGCCAAACAGTGGTTCTGCTACGTTGCTACATGTTGGTCCCACAGCAACAAAACCATCGGTAGATGCAGCAATTCGACGCAGGGCGTTGATGCCTTCTTCTGCTGTACAGCGATCGTCTAAATACTCAAGAACCAGCCTGCCTTTGGTGCCATCGCCCAAAGTGACACCACCAGCCTTGTTAATTTGATCGGCCGCCGCTTTCATGGCCGCTTCGCTGTTCAAGCCGAAAATACGAACGACACCACTCTTGGCGCCAAAACCATAAATTTTGACATCACGTGTTTGTGAATATGATGCTACTGGCAAGAGTGCAGCAATCACGGGAACCAACGCCAAAGCGTTTTTGCGTAAAAATGACATCCTTGTCTCCTATCGTTGAATGACAGGAACATACTGTGACGACAAGTTTGGGTCCTGACAATTTCAATATCATTCACGCTGTGTTGCAGCGAATGCAACATCTGTGTTTCAACGAATGCAACATCTGTGTTGCCGCACTCGCAATACTGAATTCGAATATTTGTAATTCCCTACTCAACTCAATTTGCTCACAATAGCGTTGCATTACGGAATAGCTTTATGAACGACAACTCATCCTTCGCGACTTCAGCGGCATCGACATCAAGGCCGTTGGATGGCATTTTGGTCATTGCCCTTGAGCAAGCCGTTGCCGCACCCTATTGCACCAGTCGCTTGGCTGATGCGGGGGCACGGGTTATCAAAATTGAGCGTCCTGAAGGTGACTTTGCAAGAGGATATGACCGAACAGTCAATGGAGAGTCTTCTTATTGGATCTGGATTAACCGGGGTAAAGAGTCAGTTTCTTTGAATTTAAAAGACAAAGCCGATATGGTTATCTTGAGGGCCATGTTGTCAAAGGCCGATGTATTGATACAAAACTTGGCACCAGGTGCTACCGAACGCTTAGGCATAGGCTCGGAGCAGCTGCGCAAAGATCATCCTCGATTGATCACTTGTGACATCAGCGGTTATGGTGACGAAGGTAAGTTCTTTGGTATGAAAGCCTACGACTTACTGGTGCAAGCCGAAAGCGGCTTGGTTGCTGTGAGTGGAGCGCCTGGAGAGTGGGGGCGCATTGGTGTGTCTGTGTGCGATATCAACGCAGGTCTGAATGCACTAATTGGCATTCAGCAAGCTTTGTTGTTGCGGGAAAAAACGGGGCAGGGTTCTGCAATCAAAGTTTCCTTGTTTGGCTCTGCTGCTGAGCTCATGAGTGTGCCCTATTTACAAGCGCGATACGGTGGTAAAGCGCCAGAGCGTGTCGGTTTGAAGCATCCTTCAATTGCGCCCTATGGCGGATTTACTTGCGCAGATGGTCGCGACATTGTGATCTCCATCCAGAACGAACGCGAATGGGCCGATTTTTGCAACATCGTTTTGCGCCGTCCAGATTTGTTAGCTGATGAGCGCTGCCAGAACAACGCTTCACGTGTAAAACATCGTGATTTTGTCGATGGTACGGTGGCTGATATTTTTGACAAAATACCTAGCGGCGAAATGATTGACCGCTTGACCGAAGCGCAAACAGCTTTTGGACAAATCAACTCTGTGCACGATTTGATTGCACATCCCCAGTTGCTGACAAAGCGAATGAAAGTTCAGGGCAAAGATATTGAGGTGCCTGTGTCGCCTTGGATGGGGCCTTGGGATACAGAGACTTTTGCAGAGGCGCCTCAGTTAAATGAGCACGGTCATAAGCTGAGAAAAGAGTTTGCACGGTAGAAGTTCTAGTGGATACACCATCTAGATGGTCAATTATTCCAACTCCTTTTTCAATTCATGCACGTAGGCTGGTGCAGGGTGCAGGTCTGTGATACAGCCACTTTTTGCAACCTGTCCGGGTACGGTATGGCCTACAACGTCGAGCATGTGAATGGCATCTTCACTGCAAATGTTGCCTCTGGCGCCTGGTGCATAAGGACATCCACCCAAGTCGGCAAATCGTTATGACCACTTCATTGAAATAAATACGTTGCTTCATACAGCACCTCCCACAATGCCTTTGGCTTTGAGTTCTGCAATTTGTGCCGCGCTCAAACCCATTTCTTTCAAAATCGAATCTGTGTCTTCGCCAAGCTTGGGTGCGTTTCGGCGATGTTGTCCGGGCGTCAAGGACAATTTGGGCACCACACCTGGTATGGTCAATTTGCTACCGTCGCTCATTTCAATGTGTTGCAGCATCTCTCTGGCTGCGTAGTGCGGGTCGGCTGCAATGTCGGCAATGTTGTAAATGCGACCAGCCGGCACAGAAACACTTTCCAGTTTTTCTAAAACTTCTTCAACATTTCTTTGAAGTGTCCAGGCCTCAATGGCTTGGTCTAGTTCTGTGACTCTTGCAACACGTCCTGAGTTGTCTGCCAGGCTTGGGTCATTGGCTAAGTCATTGCGATCAATGAGTGTCATCAAGCGCTTGAAAATACTGTCACCATTGCCCGCAATCAAGGCGTATGCGCCGTCTTTGCATTTGTAGGCGTTGGTGGGTGCAATGCCAGGCAGAGCACTGCCAGCAGGGCCGCGGATGGCATCAAATGCGCTGTACTCGGGAAGCAGGCTTTCCATGCAATTGAACACTGATTCGTACAAAGCCACATCAATAATTTGTCCTTTGCCTGTGACATGGCGATGTTGCAAAGCCAACAAAATACCAATCACTCCGTGCAGGGCAGACAGCGTGTCGCCAATGCTGACGCCTACGCGAACAGGCACACGGCCAGGTTCAGCAGTGAGATGGCGCAAGCCGCCCATGGCTTCACCAATTACTCCAAAGCCGGGTCGATTGCGATAGGGGCCTGTTTGGCCATAACCGCTGATGCGCAAAACAATCAGCTTGGGGTTTTGTTCAATGAGTCGCTCGGGTGAAAGACCCCATCCCTCCAGTGCGCCTGGGCGGAAGTTTTCTATCAGGATGTCGGCTTCGTTGGCCAATGTGTTAACCAGTGCTTGCCCTTCGGGTGTTCTGAGGTCCAATGCCAAGGAGCGTTTGTTGCGCGATTGAACTTGCCACCAAACCGACGTGCCATCTTTGAGCATTCGCCATTTGCGAAGCGGGTCGCCACTTCCTGGCGGTTCAATTTTGATGACTTCTGCACCAAAGTCAGCCAATGTTTTGGCTGCAAAGGGGCCAGCAATGAGTTGGCCCAACTCCAGTACCTTCATGCCTTGAAGGGCAGAAGTTTGTGGATGTTGAGATGAAGTGTCTTGACTTTTCATGCGTTGCAAACACCTTCTTCAAGGTCAATCTGTATTTCAGGAAATTTTTTGGAATATTTGGCAATGAGCGGTGGCAAGAATTGACTGATGGCGGCTATGCCAGCAAAGAGTTGGATGTGCCGATCAGCTTCTTGACTGAATCTAGCATGATTTCACATTG
Source organism: Limnohabitans sp. MMS-10A-178 (assembly GCF_003063375.1). Lineage (GTDB taxonomy): Bacteria > Pseudomonadota > Gammaproteobacteria > Burkholderiales > Burkholderiaceae_C > Limnohabitans_A. Next base: position 936,280 of record NZ_NERY01000001.1, read on the forward strand.
GCTTCCACACCTCTGTCGTTCATGTGTAAGCCATTGATTAATTTGTGCTGGCAAGGCCAGTAGCGCCCTGTCTCAGGCCTGGAAAGCTGGCAGGGGCTTGCCTGCAGTCACTAGCACGCTGGGCTTCATGGCGTCATGAACCACACCACCCACCATGTCCGCCGTCACCGCGGAAAGCGTCCAGCCCAAATGACCATGACCGGTGTTGTAGAACACGTTAGTTAATTTGCCCCGGCCCACTCGCGGCATCATGTTGGGCATCATGGGACGCAGGCCAGCCCTTCAGAAATGGTGTCTCTTCGTTGTGACGACATCAACGGCCTGCTTGCCACTGTGGCACAGACTGACGCCATCTATTTGGGTGTGATGGCAGCAGCAAGTGAAGGGCTCAAGGACGGTAGCCTGGTGGAGCTGAACCTCAAGCCCCGCCTACGGGCCACGGCGCGTTTTGCCTATGTCACGCTTGCCGGGCGCACCGAGGCGCCGGCCATGGCCTATTTTCGCCAGTTCCTGCGCGCACATTTGAACGAGTAGGAAGTGCTCGCCCGGTCAGATCGGATAAATGATGGCGTTGGGAATCATTTCGCTGTCGTACACACACAGGCGCTCAGCGAACTTCAGGCCCTCGGGGGTGGATACGATGGTGTCGATGTAGCGGCCCACATTGAACACTTTGCTTTCTTTGTCGAGCTTGGTGCGAAATACCGCGTAGTTGGCTTCAGCATGAATGCGTTCTCCCTCTACCCGCCGCAACACAGGCGCACTCACCACATGGCGCTGGTAATAAGGGTCGTGGTACAGCGTTTCCTGAATGCCATAGACACGGTCTTTGAGCATGCCCTTGCTGGTGAACGAGAGCGTGCAAAGCGGAAATCCGCGCTCATGGTTTTCACGCGGTATGAGTTTGTAAACGCATTGCTCGGTAAAAAACTCAGGCCACAAATCCCAGTGACCGCTGTCTACTGCCAAGGCGTAATCGGCGTAAAGGCGGCCTAAGGCCATATGGGTTTCAAAGTTAATGGTAGTCATTTTTTTCAAGCCTCCATCACTTTGCGCCAATACTCGTACATACCCCTGATGAGCGTTTCGGTTACCATGTGGTCTGTCTCGCTCACATCGCGCCCGCCCAGTTCCACCAGCATGCGATGCTCGGGTTTGGTCTCAAAGGCTTGCTGTGAAAACTCGATCACCTCGCCGTCGTCTGCACTGACAAAACCAGCCGGACCAAAAAGATTGGACTGGCGCAGGCGACGCTCGGTCATCTCGGGTGTGTCGTCCTCAAAGCCAAAGTGCGTCCAGACAAAGTCAAACGCACCGTGCCCATCGGGCTGAATATGCCGAGTCGACACACTGTTGACCTGCTGCTGAAAAATGACGCTGGGAAACAGCGTCATCATCACGGCTGTGGGCATCTTGTCTTCCATCTGCCACCAAGCTTCGGGCACGATGTCCAGAAAACTCGGGTCGTTAAGCTGCATGCTGTCTTTGAAGCTGCTAACTTGAGTAACTTGTGATGCCGCGCCTGTGGCCTGACCCGCACTGCCCCGAGTGGAGATCATGGCCGCATGACGATGGTGCGCGTCCATGCGCAGCTCACTCTTGTTGTCGGCGCGCCAAAGACCAAAGGTCACAAACCAAGTGTGCAACAAGCCGGGGTGGTAGGGGTCCTTGATGTTTTCTTGCATTAGTTTCCAGTTGCCCGGAATGCGCTGTCGGTTGTAGCCCAGCACCACTAACTTGCGGCCGTTGAAAAGGCGATCAAAGTATTTCAGAATGGTCGGGCCCATGAAGTCTTCGAGCGACTCCACATCATGGTCGAAGGCCGCGAACACCACACCACCGCGTGTGGCCACCTTGAGGGATGTGAGGCCATGGTTCTTCGGGTCAAAGTCGGCGGGCATGCCGCCATTGACTTTGCCGTCCTGGCGAACACCGCGCCGAAACGGCACGCCCTGCAAATCGCCTTTCAGGGTGTAGCTCCACTGGTGGTAGGGGCAGACAAACTCTTTTTTGTTGCCATGCCGTTCGCGGCAAAACTGCATGCCTCTGTGAGCACAGACGTTTTCCACCACATGAATTTGCCCGTCTTCGCTTCGCGTCATGATGACCGAGCGCTCGCCCACCACGGTGCGCTTGAAGTCGCCCGCGTTGGGAACTTCGGCCTCCAAACCCACGTAGCTCCAGTGGCTCTTGTAAAAGAAGCGCTCTAACTCCTTCTTGTGAAGGTCTTCGTCGGTGTAAACAGCAAACGGGACGCGGCTGGTGCCTTGCGTTTCCCAGTGAATGGGGTGTTCGGTCATGAGGTGAGGTCTTCTGGAAATGGGTAACCCCAATCATGGCGAAATGTACCGATTTCGTAAATCTAAATTCGCAGATAATTATTATTTGAATTTCAAATAAGGCCAACCATGGAACTTGCCCGCCTCGACCTGAACTTGCTGCTGGTGTTTCACCATCTGTTGCGAGAAAAGCGCGTGTCCAACGTGGCCACTGTGTTGAGCATGAGCCAGCCTGCCGTGAGCAGCGCGCTGGGCCGCCTGCGCGCAAGCTTGGGCGATGAGCTGTTTTTGCGCACCCAAAGCGGGATGGAACCCACGCCCTACGCTTTGCAACTGGCCGAGCCCGTGGCCGTTGCACTTGAGGGTCTGCAGCAAGCGCTCAATGTGCGCGCCTCCTTCGATCCGCTCACCAGCGAGCGCCGCTTTACCTTGGCCATGACCGATGTGGGCGAGATGTATTTCTTGCCCGTGCTAATGGATGCTTTGGCTCAGGCTGCACCTGGCGTCACACTGCAAGTGGTCAGCGTGACGCAAAGCAGCCTGAAAGACGACATGGCCTCTGGGCGAATCGACCTGGCCCTGGGTCTGCTGCCCCAACTGCAAGCTGGCTTTTTTCAGAAGGCATTGTTTCGCCAGGCCTATGTGTGCTTAATGCGGCAAGGGCACGCCTTGTATGAAAAAAAACGCCTCAGTCTCAAGTCCTTTGCGCAAGCACAGCATGTGCGAATCATTGCTGCAGGCACAGGCCACGGCCGGGTGGATGAAGCACTCGAGAAACAAGGCCTGAAGCGCAGCTTTCGCCTGACGGTGCCGCATTACGTGGCCCTGGGTGATGTGTTGGGGCACTCCGACTTGATTGCCACCGTGCCCGAGCGTTTTGCTCAGCGCGTCATAGCGCCATTTGGTCTGACCACCCGCCCGCTCCCCTTGCACGTTGAAGCCAGTGCCATCCACCAATTCTGGCACGCTCGCCTGCACAAAGACCCTGGCCACCAATGGCTTCGTGCGCTGGTGGCGCAGTGCTTTGGAGATACAAAATAGTACATCCGCCTGCAAGCTTTTCGAGAAGTTTCGTCAACTTGTTTCAGATTAAGTGGCGCGAGAGGTCATTGATACTCAAGCCGCCACTTGGCACCAAGGCATGGTTTCAGGACTTTCTAACCAGAATCAATCGCTCTTGATTTTGGCGTCGCGAATAACTTTGCCGTAACGGGACAGTTGGTCTTTGGTTAGCGCCACAAACTCTTCTGGCGTAGTGCCTGTGATTTTGAGGCCCAGACCGGCATATCGTGCCTTGATTTCTGGATCTGCCAATGCTTTGAGTGCTTCGCGATTGAGAGTGTTCACAATGTCCTTGGGCACACCAGGAGGCGCAGTCAGTGCAAACCAGGTGCTGAACTCAAAGCCCTTAACGCCCACTTCTTCAAAGGTGGGCACATTGGGGTATTCGGGGTGACGCGTTTTAGCGGGGACACCAATCATCCGAAGCTTGTTGCCTTTGATGAGCGCGGAGACAGTGGCAATGCCCTGAAATGTCACATTGACCATACCCGATGCGGCATCTTGTGCTGCTTGGCTGGCACCTTTGTAGGGTACATGTCTCAGATCGATGCCCATTTGTGCAGCAAACATGGCGCCTGCAATGTGCTGTGGGCTGCCATTGCCACCGGATGAGTAAGTGATGGTGTCAGGCTTGGCTTTGGCTGCAGCCACCAAATCGGCGATGGTCTTGAAGGGGGAGTCCATTGGAACAGCCGCTGTGAAATCGATGATCGCTGCCTGAGTGATGTAGGTGAAGTCGTTGATCGGGTTGTAGGGCGTGTTGGGGTTGAGGTTGGGCACCATCGTTAAGACGCTGTCGTTGAAACCGCCAATGGTGTAGCCATCTGGTGCCGCTTTGGCCAGACGTTCTGAACCAATGATGCCGGCTGCACCCGTGATGTTTTCAATCACAATGGGCTGACCCATGTTGACCGACATCTTCTGCGCAAGCAAACGGGCCGCCACGTCCACTGCGCTGCCAGCGGCCAATGGAATGATCATTCGGATAGGTTTGTTAGGGTAGGCTGCTTGCGCCTGAGCTTGGGCACTCAAACTCAAAGTCGAAACGCAAGCCACCACTGTGGCTACTTGCTTCACCAGCTGGTGCAATTGAAATTGCTTCATCATTGTCTCCTAGATAAAAAAAAGAAAAACTCTAAAAAATTTGACAGCTTACTCAAACATTCAGTCCGAGAACCTTTATGGCGTTTTCTCCAAGAATACCCAGACGATCATCGTCGCTGAGCTCAGGGGTACTCATGACGTGGGTCACAGGATCTTCTTCCCAAGGAATGGGATGGTCTGTGCCAATCATGATTTGTCCCGCGCCCACTTCGGCCGCCAAGTGTCGCAATGCCTCTGGTGTGAACACCAGCGAGTCGACGTAAATTTGCCGCATGTATTCAGAAGGTTTTTTGCGCAAAACGATATCGGGGTTGCAGTTCTTAGGGGAAACGAAGCAAGACCTGTCCATGCGAGGTGCATAGGAGCCCAAAAATCCGCCGCCGTGTGCCGCCAATACTTTGAGCTTTGGGTATTGGTCAAAGATGCCTTCGAAAATGAGTTTCTCTAATGCAATGGTGGTATCTAATGGATTGCCAATGGTGTTGGCCAACCAGCCGTTGCCTTTGAAGCGGTGTTGCAATTCGGGGGTGCTTTGAGGATGGATGAATAACATCACGCCCAACTCCTCAGCCTTGGCCAGCACCGGGTGAAACTCGGGATGGCAAAAATCACGACCTAGTACGCTGCCGCCAATGGCTGCGCCCTTGAGGCCGAATTTGCGAACAGCCTCTTCAAGTTGCTGCACCGCCAAGTCTGGAAACTGCATGGCCAAAGAAGCAAAGCCGGCAAATCGATTGGGTTCCCTCGCGCACAGCTCGGCCAGCCCTTCGTTGTTGATGCGGCAGATGGCTTCTGCTGTATCGCGGTCCTTGCGATACCAAAAAGGGTTGATGCTGAGCACCTGCATGTCAATGCCCATGCGGTCCATTGCGGACAGGCGCGAGGGAATATCGATGAAGTGTTCGGGGACGCCTTTCACGGGAGGAATGACGCTGGGGGCTTCATCGCCCATCAAATCAATGGCAGATTGAAAAAAGCAATGTGCATGAACATCCACGGTGCGTGCACGCTTGCCCTTGATCATGACGGGAGGGCGTCGCAAAGAAATGCCTGCCTCATCGCCAGTTGGCATCATGGTGCGCAAACCACATCCACAAAATTGCAGACCCCCAATGGGGTTGCCTGCGCCTTGAGGGATTAACCAATTTTTAAGCATTGTTGTTGTCTTTCTTGAAGGATTTGTTTGTCAATTGATCAGTCTTTTACGGTTGCAGGTGGCATGAGTTGAGCGGCCTGCTCAATTGCCCGAATCATGCGCACATGCGCGCAGCAACGGCACAAATGTTTGTCGAGTGCCTGCGCAATGTCTTGCCGCGAAGGATTGGGCTGGTGCGTTAGCAAGGCCGCAGCAGACGTCACGATACCTGAAACACAAAAGCCGCATTGCGCAGCCCGGTTTTCCAAAAAGGCCGTTTGGACTGGGTGAGGCGCTTCGGGCGTACCCAAGCCTTCTAGGGTGGTGATGTGAGCGTCTTGAACAGACCACACGGGCAAGTTGCACGACGTTTGCGGTTTGCCATCGACCAGCACCATGCAGGCGCCGCATTCTCCTTGCCCGCAGCCAAACTTCGGGCCACTCAGGCCAAGCTCGTCGCGCAATACCGACAGCAACAAGCGCTGCGGGTCTAATTCTTGTGTCACGGTCTGACCATTGACTTGCATGATTGGGACTCCATTGTTTTTATGTATTCATGGTTTCATGTGTTCATGATTTCATGAATTAGCTTCGGCATGAATAGCCACAAGCAACTGGTCAGGCGTTAGTGGCAATTGGCGCAGCCGCAGTCCAAGGGCGTGGCTCACAGCATTGGCCAAGGCTGCTGCAACAGGACCTTGTGCGGCTTCTCCAGCACCGAGCGGCGCTTTGTCAGGGCGGTCTAGCACATGAACGCAGACTTCTGGAACTTCGTTAAATCGCAAAATGGGGTAGCTGGTCCAGTCACGCGACGTGACATGCTGGGTGTCAAAGTTGACTTGTTCTTTTAGTGTCCAACTGAGGCTTTGCAATGCGCCGCCTTCGGTTTGATTGATCACGCCGTCTAGGTCAACCACCATGCCCACGTCAACTGCCAAGTCCAAATTGAGTACTCTCACTTGCTCTCCAACTTCTACGCGCGCAAGCACTGCGCACCAAGCACCCGTGTTTTTGTAGCGTGCCCAAGCCATGCCGTGTCCAATGCCTTCCTCAGTTGGGGTTGACCACCACTTGGAACGTTGGACCACCGTTTGAAGAACATCCTTGGCACGCTCATCCTGCATGTGTCTTAGACGAAAAGCCAGGGGGTCTTGGTTTGTAGCGCTGGCAATTTCGTCCATGAAAGATTCGATGGCGAACACGTTGGCAAATGCACCCAGCCCACGCATGGCCGAAGTCCTTAAGGGCATCACCATCAATCGGTGGTTGATGACATTCAAATTGGCCAAAGCATAACCAGGCACAGCGTTGCGATCGGCGCCACCACCGGCTGACAAAGGTGGGTTGATGGCAATTGGCAAGGGCTCACCGCCAGCCATTTGACTGGCTGCCAATAAGGTAGATGAGCGCGCTCGCCCTGGGCGTGAGCTGTAGCCATTGGCCCAAAGCTCGTGCTGCCAGTGCGTGATTTGGCCGCTAGGGTCTACACAGGCTTGAAGTTGTACGCTTTGGGCTGCACCCAACGGTGCATGAGCCAACTCGTCTTCTCGTGTCCAGAGCACTCGCACGTGTGCATTAGGATACTTCAGAGCCATTAGCACGGCATCGAAAGCCACATCATCGGCGCCGTTATGGCCGTAGCACCCAGCTCCTTCAACGTGATGAACAGTGATGTTGTTGCGCGAGAGTTCAGGCAAGCGCTTGGCTAGGGCCAACACGATGTCATCGCGCAGGTTGTGAATGCCTTGGCTGTGCGTCCAGATTTCAAGGTGGCTGCCATCCCATCGCGCCACCGCACAAGACGGTCCAATGGAGGCGTGGGCCAAATAGGGTTTGAAAAATGTTGCTTCAAAACGTTTCCCAGGCAAGTTGGTTTGAGCCGTCCAGTCGGATTGACCTTGTTGAAAGGGTACCGTGGTCTGGTGTTCAGCTTGACGCAAAAACTCGGGCAAATTGTGTTGCGCGGGTAATTGCTCTGGTAGCTGCCAGGTCAATGCACTGGCCACTCGCTCTGACCAAGTGTGCGCCAGGTGCTCTTGTTTGGCCACCACCGCCACAAAACTGCCATCTGACCAGCACTGCACTTCGGCTGGTAATTGTTCGATCAAGTCATTTGGAAGACTGCTTAGCTTTGCAGTCAGTGATGGTGCTCTGACAACACGGCCATGTCGCATGTCTGGCCAACGCAAATCATGAATGAAGCGGGCACGCCCAAAAACCTTGTCTTGCAGGTCTACTCTGGCGTTATCGCTTTTTCCTAAGAGCCGCCGTTGGTGGGGCTGCTTAGGCAAATATTGACCGTCGTATTCAATGTTCAGGTCGCTGTTTTGTACGAGTTGCCAGTAGTTGCCCAATGCACGCCCATTGGCCGCATGCAAAACGCCCGCCTGAACAGAGATGTCATCGATTGGCACACCCGATTGAGAAGCGGCGCGTTGCAATGCCAAACCTCGCAAATGGGCGCAGGCATGGCGAATGGCACCGCCACTGTCTTGCACCGACAAGCTGCCAGAGGTTACGCCCTCATCGGGGCCGCGCAATGTGCTGGCGCTGATTAGATTGACTTGGGCTAAGTCAACATCTAGCTCTTCGGCAGCCAACAAGCGCAGCGCCGTCAGAATGCCTTGTCCTAATTCGGCTTTGCCGGTCAAAATTTCAATGTGGCCCGGGGTCTGCAAGCTCAACCACTGCGAGAGTTTGCGGTTGGTGTGCAAACTTCCTGGCAGTTGAGTTTGTCCGTCTTGACGCTCAATGACGAAACCTCTCACGGAGGGGGGATTCTGTTGGGTCATGTTCTAAAGTAATTGCTTCTATTTGAATCTATTCTTGGCCTCTCAAGTTGTCTAATACCAATTTCGATCTTCGCCATATCACTATGGCATGGCACGAGCCCAGTCTTTTTTCTCCTGATAAGCGTCAGTGAAGCCTAAATTTCACACGTTTTTTTGTCGGTGTTTTCCCTCGTAAAAAGTGCCTTTTTAAGCTTGATGCGCCACTAATATTTGTAAGGTAGTAGTCAGGAAGTGAATTTCCTCGAATGAAGACGCGAATCAATCGCAAATTTTCATTATTTACTTATTTTTGAAAAGGGCTTTATTTCAATTAGGCGGTCATCAGGCTAATTCATAGAATCCCGAAAATTAGTTGACCCAAGTCAAGAAAGTTCTATGTTGCTTGCAGTTGTCATTGCCAAGAGTTTGATTGAGCTTTCGCTCATGTTCATCGTCGGGCGATTTTTGCTGGGATTGTTGGCTGGGCCCAACCGAGACAACAATGTTTTCTGGCAATTGCTTGATGTGGCTTCCAAGCCTGCTTTGTGGATCACTCGCAAAATCAGCCCGAAGCTGATCTTGGACCGGCACATTCCATTGGCCACCAGCAGCTGGCTCATCATTGCTTGGGTTTTTGTGGTGCAAATGAAAATTGAAATGTGCCTCGAATTGGGTATAGCAGCATGTCAGTGAACACCCATATTTCCCCAGCAAACGCAAGCACTGCTTTTCGCAGTAAATGCTTGTGGTTGAAATTCAAGGCCAAAACACTTTTGGTTTTTGGACTGCGTGCCAAAGCCCATGACACCTTTCAAGAAATTCTCGAGATCAATCCTGCCGATGCTCTAGCGCTCAACAGCCTTGGATACGCGGAGTTGAACGATCGTCATTTAGTTCAAGCTTTGAGTTACTTTGAACGTGCTCTGGTTCAGACACCCAACAATGCCAATGCTCACTTCAATGTCGGATTTGTTTGTGAAGAGCTTGGACGAAGCCAAGAGGCTGAAGTTGCATTCAAGGCGGCTCTTCAATTGGATGAGAAATTTGACCGCGCTTGGTACGGTCTGGGCTTGGTGTTGGTGCGTCAGCGAAAGCTCGAAGAGTCCTTGGAGGCTTTCAAGCGCAATACGCAACTCCAATCAATGAGCCCCTTCGCTTGGTACCAAATGGCACGGGTTCACATGGAATTGAATCAACCGGACGAAGCATTGGCGGTGATGCGTCACCTCAAAGGTTTCGAACCCAAGGTGGCGGCCCAACTCGAAAGAGAAACAGGGCTGAAATTAAACGGGTCGGATTGATGTCGAAGGTCACTTTAGATGGCTTAGAAATTCAAGTTTGTTAGTTGGTTTTTTTTAACATAAGGAGACGAGAATGCAGCTCACTGCACGGCACCAGGAATACTGGAGCAAGAATTTGAGAATCACGGGGCTCTTGCTGGCCCTGTGGTTCTCTGTGACCTTCGTACTTTTGTATTTTTCACGTGATTTGACGTTCAGCTTTTTTGGTTGGCCATTTTCCTTTTGGGTGGCTGCTCAAGGTGCTTTGATTGTCTATTGCCTGATCATTTGGTACTACGCGCGCTACATGAACAACCTTGACAAGGAATATGGCGTATCAGAAGGAGAAGAGTCATGAGCGTTTTTGGAGGGGAGGGCCAATCCCAAGGCCAGTTTCAGAAATCGCTGAACAGAGTTTTCATTTTCTACGGCGTCGGCTTTGCAGCTTTTGTGATTGCACTTGCCGTTCTCGAGCAAATGGGGATGCACAGGGACTACATTGGCTATGCCTTCCTGGCGGCCACGGTACTCTTGTATGCCGGCATTGGCGTGATGAGTCGAACCAATGATGCAGCCGAATATTATGTGGCTGGCCGTCGTGTGCCAGCCATTTACAACGGTATGGCCACTGGCTCTGACTGGATGTCAGCGGCGTCTTTCATTGGTATGGCCGGTACGCTGTACCTCACAGGTTACGGTGGTTTGGCCTTTATTTTGGGCTGGACTGGCGGCTACTGTTTGGTGGCTTTGTTCTTGGCCCCTTACCTGCGTAAGTTTGGCCAGTTCACCATTCCCGACTTCTTGGGTGCACGCTACGGCGGCAACATGGCTCGTTCGATTGGTATCTTTGCTGCCATCTTGGTGTCCTTCGTTTATGTGGTGGCTCAGATCTTCGGCGTTGGCTTGATCACTGCTCGCATGACAGGTTTGTCATTTGATGTGGGTGTGTATGTGGGCTTGGCAGGTATTTTGGTCTGCTCGTTCTTGGGTGGTATGCGCGCAGTGACTTGGACTCAGGTGGCGCAATACCTCATCTTGATCGTGGCTTACATGATTCCTGTGGTTTGGTTGTCGGTGAAACACACTAGCAATCCTGTGCCTCAGGTTGCCTATGGCTACCTGCTTGAAAAAGTGACTGCCAAAGAAGAGCAGCTGTTGAAAGATCCCAAAGAACTTGAAGTTCGCGGTATTTTCAAAGCTCGCGCTGATGCAGCCGCTGAAAAACTGAAAGATGTTCCTGCCGCTTTGGCCGCTGACAGAGAAGCCGCTAACAAAAAGCTGGAAGACCTGAAAGCAGCCAACGCACCAGAAGCTGAAATCAAGGCCGCTACCGCCGCGATTGCTGCTCTGCCTAAAGATGAGGCTGCTGCTAAAGCTGCTTACACCGCTGCTCGTACGACCAACACAGCTCGTGCAGCACCGCCCTTGCGTCATGCTGAGCCTTTCCCTGGCAAAGATGAGGCTGCCAGAGACATTGCACGGAAGAACTTCTTGGCATTGGTCTTCTGCTTGATGATTGGTACGGCCGCTTTGCCGCACATTCTGATGCGCTTCTACACCGTGCCTTCGGTGCGTGAAGCCCGTGAGTCAGTGGCATGGTCTTTGTTCTTCATTTCGCTGCTGTACTTCACGGCGCCTGCTTTGGCGGTGTTGGTGAAGTTCGACATCTACACGCTGTTGGTCGGCACGCCGATGGATCAGCTACCGGGATGGATTGCGCGATGGAATGTGGTTGACCCCACCCTCATGGCAGTTTCTGACATCAACAAAGATGGCATCTTGCAGTTGGCAGAAATCCGCTTGGGCGGTGACATTGTGGTGTTGGCCACACCTGAAATTGGCGGCTTGCCGTTCGTGATTTCTGGTTTGGTTGCTGCTGGTGGTTTGGCTGCGGCTTTGTCCACTGCCGATGGCTTGTTGCTGACCATTGCCAATGCGATGTCACACGACTTGTACTACAAAATCATTGACCCCAATGCATCCGCAAACCGTCGCGTTGCGCTCTCCAAAGTGATTTTGGTGTTCGTTGCTTTGGCAGCTGCTTATGTGGCATCTCTGCGAATGGCTGACATTTTATTCTTGGTGTCTGCCGCGTTCTCGTTTGCTGCTGCAGCCTTCTTCCCAGCATTGACCCTCGGCATCTTCTGGAAGCGTGCCAACAAGTGGGGTGCTTCTTTGGGTATGGTGGCTGGTTTGGGCATTTCCTTCTACTACATGGTCAAGACACATCCTTGGATGTACGGCTTGTTCCACAACGGTAGCCTGACACCAGAAATTCTGAAGGCCAACACATGGTGGGACATTGCGCCTATCTCTGCTGGTATTTTCGGTGTGCCGCTGGGTTTTGCAGTGATCATCATTGTTTCTTTGATCACCAAAGAGCCTTCTCAAGAAGTTCAGGAGCTCGTTGAAAACGTTCGCTTCCCAAGCTTTGACGGTACCACTTCACAAGGTACGGCCATGCACTAAGGACACCATGTTTGCAAGGTCAAACTTGCAAACTTGAATCCTCAAAACAAAACCCCCGATTGCTGTGTGCAATCGGGGGTTTTTGTTTTTGTGAAGTTTCAGCTTTAATTAATTCATGAATCAAGACACTTCAAAGAATCGCATCACCACCCGATCAGGGTGCCTTGCGCCGGTGCCAATGAACATGCGCTCACTGATCCAATGGAGTACTGGGGATGAAGTTTCGAAGCGCGGCATGCAACGAAAGTAAACCGATTCGGGGTTCACCACTTCGCCTTTCAGAAGCTTGGCCATGACATCGGGTGAGGCCGTGCGAATAGCGCTGTTTTGTACATAAATCAAGTCGCCTGCATCGGTTTCTAAAGCATAGCGCGCATCCAGCTCTGCCATTCGCTCGTTCACAATGAGTTGAAAATCTGCGCCGCCAGGCAAGACGCGTGCAGTCCAGCCATTGCCAGTTGCAGAGCCACCCAAAATAGGAATAACTCGCCGCTTGCCGTGAAGGGTTTGGCCCACTTCGATGGGCTTGTCGACTTGCACCGATAGATCGGCAAAGAATTTGAGTTCGGGTGTTGGTAGGAGTGACATAAAACCAATTTGATTTTCAAAAAATGCGAGGGCAAGCTTCTTTCCGCAATAATAGTGCATCAATGACTTCTGCTTCAAAACCCCTGCTCACATCGAACCAGCTGAGAAAACTCGCTACGCATGAGCCCGGTCACTGCACCTGCGCCTTGAGAATATGCCGTGGCTGGGAGAGTGTGGGTGATGATCGCTGGCCTGCTGAACAGATGGTGTCAGCAGGCACGCTCAGAGCCGAACTGCCTGAGGGTCAGCTCGATTTGAGCTTTGAAGAATTTCATCCCGAAGGCACGCGCTACGATTCGCCAGATGCGCCCATTGCGCTGGCCTATTTCCCTTACAACCGTTGCGATGTATACGCCTGCAAAACCTGCCAATGTACCGTTCTCAAGTACACCGAATACGGCGGCTATTATGTCGACCACCGCGTTCGATTGGTGGATGCGGGCAACGTCATTGACCGCACCATAATTGACCCATTGACTTAAAAGTGAGAACCATCTTGAAAACAACTCTACGCTCTTTGATTGCACTTGGCCTGTGCACATTCGCCATATCTTCAGCTTTGGCTCAAAACGATTTTGTCCAAGCCGCAGCCAAGGAGCCTGGTGCCAAAGTCACAGCTTCAGGTTTGGTGTTTCGCTCTTTGCAAGATGGCCAAGGCATTAGCCCCATGGCCACAGACAAAGTCAGAGTGCATTACCGCGGAACTTTTCCAGACGGTAAGGAATTCGACAGTTCTTACAAGCGCAATCAAACCATTGAATTCCCTTTGAATGGTGTGATTCCCTGTTGGACTGAAGGCGTGCAACTCATGAAAGTGGGTGGCAAAGCCAAGCTCACTTGCCCGCCCGCCATTGCCTATGGCTCACGGGGTGCAGGCGGTGTTATTCCGCCCAATGCCACACTTCAATTTGAAGTTGAACTGGTTGCCGTTTCGGGAAAATAACTGAAGCTTCGTGGAGGCTACTCACTTTAAATGAGTAGCCTCAAGCTCTGGGCTGTTTGCTGCAACAGGGGTAGCCACTCATTGGCCAAATGAGGTGCATCTGAGCCTGCACCCGAGCGAACCAAGTTGAGCGCGGCAATGGTTTCACCCCTTTCATTGCGCAGGGGTACCGCCAGTGCATCAACCCCTAGTTCGTGCTCTTGTTTGGCATAGCCATAATCTTGTTTGGCAATTCGTTTTAGTTTTTGCCGAAACACTTTGGCTTGAGTCACTGTGTGTGCGGTAAGGCGGCTCAAAGTGTTTTCTTCTAGCCAAGCATCAAGGGCCTCGCTCGATAAATTTGCCAATAAAACTTGCCCGGTAGATGTGGCGTGTGCGGGCAATCTGGTGCCCACGTGCAGGCCATATGCCAAGACCATTGAATTGGCTTTGGCATTTGTGTCGGCGGCTTGCCAAATACCGCGAGCCACAATCATGACGGCATCTTTTTGCAAAACGGCGACGGAACAAGACAAGCGAGTAGCTGCACTCAACTGATGCAGGCTAGGTTGCACAGAGCGCGGCAGTCTTGCGCCTGATAAGTAGCTGCCAGTGAATCCGAGCACCTTGGCGGAAAGCCAGTAGTACTGGCCATCTGTTTCCAAGTAGCCCAAGTGCGCCAAGGTCAGCAAGTGCCTTCGGGCTGTGGCACGGCTGAGGCCCGTGCGCTCTGCAGTGAGGGTGGCATTGAGGCGCTGCCTGTCCGTGTCAAAACACTCTAAAACCGCCATGCCTCGGGCAATGCCTTCAATCCAATCTGAGGGGTTCATGTTCTGGGGTTCCATCAAATGCGCGATGATCGTGCGTGTATTCTACTCATCGTGCAGAGCTCACAATCTCGGCTTGCGTTAAATTTCGCAAGACTTAAGCTTGGCAAAGAATCAATTAAGGATAAATGCGATGCGAACTCAAGTGGTCATTGTGGGTGCCGGCCCTTCGGGCTTATTGCTAGGTCAGCTCTTGTACAAGGCGGGCGTGGATGCTGTCATTGTGGAGCGTCAAAGCCCGGAGTATGTTCTGGGTCGAATTCGAGCCGGTGTTCTAGAACAAGTCACTTTGGATGTGTTGGCCCAAGCTGGCGTCGATCAACGCTTGAACAAAGAAGGCCTGGTTCATACGGGGTTTGACTTGTTGTTCAAGGGTGAGCGGCACCGGATTGATTTGGAAGCGCTAACGGGCGGGCAGAAGGTGATGGTTTATGGCCAGACCGAAGTGACCAAAGATTTGATGGACGCCCGCAAAGCTGCAGGACTCTCCACCATCTATGAAGCCAATGACGTGACCATTCACGATTTTGACACTGAAAATCCAAGCGTGTCATACGAAAAAGATGGTCAGCGCATCACGATTTCATGCGATTTCATTGCAGGGTGCGACGGTTTTCATGGCGTTTGCCGAGCCAGCGTGCCAAGCAAGTCGATTCAAGAATTTGAAAAAGTTTACCCCTTTGGATGGTTGGGTGTGCTGTCTGATACGCCCCCAGTGCACCATGAACTCATATATGCCAACAGCCACCGTGGTTTTGCACTGTGCTCACAGCGCAGCACCGTCCGCAGCCGTTATTACTTGCAAGTGCCCCTAACCGACAAGGTAGAGCAGTGGTCTGACGATGCCTTCTGGCAAGAGTTGCGTCTTCGACTCGACCCCGAAGCCAGCGAGCAATTGGTCACTGGCCCCAGCATTGAAAAAAGCATTGCACCTTTGCGCAGTTTCGTCACAGAACCTATGCGCTTTGGCACGATGTTTTTGGCAGGCGATGCCGCGCACATCGTACCGCCCACGGGTGCCAAGGGTTTGAATTTGGCGGCCACCGACGTGAAGTATTTGTCGGATGCACTCATTGAAGCCTGCGTTGAAAAATCGCATGCCGGCATCGATCACTATTCCACTCGATGCTTAGCGCGCATTTGGCGTGCAGAGCGCTTCTCTTGGTGGTTCACGAGCTTGATGCACCGCTTTCCCGATCAAGGCGAAATGGGGCAGCGCTTCCAGGAAGCAGAACTCAACTACCTCATCAACAGCGAAGCAGGCTCACGCACCATGGCTGAAAACTACGTGGGCTTGCCACTTAACTTTGGTGAGTGAGCGTAGAACACTTAGTCGGCTTTGGCGCCAGAGCTTTTCACCACAGCAGCCCACTTTGGTACTTCGGCCTTTAAGAAGTTGCTGAACTCAAGGGTGTTGTTGGGCGCGCTGGCCATGCCCAATTGTCCAAAGCGTTCAATTACCTCAGGCGATGCCATGGCGCGATTGAGGGCAGCATTGAGTTTGGTCACCACGTCGGCGGGTGTGCCAGCGGGTGCAAAAAATCCGAACCATGTGTAGTCGTCAAATTCTTTGTAGCCAAATTCTGTGATGGATGGCACATCGGGCAACAAGGGTGAGCGGGTGGCACTGGTCACTGCAATGGCTTTGAGCTTGCCCGATTTGATCATGGGCACTGCAGGTGGCATGGAGGTCGATGCAATTTGGGTATGGCCTGCCACCACCGCATTGACAGCAGCAGCGGGCTGATAAGGCACATGCACAATATCAACTTTGGCTGCCATTTTCAGGCGCTCCATCGACAGGTGAGTGGTGGTTCCAATGCCTGAAGATGCGTAACTGAAGGGCGATTTCTTGGCAGCTTCCACCAGCTCTGGCAAAGTCTTGGCAGCCACGCTGGGGTTGACCGTGAAAATGTTGGGCGTTTTGGGGCCCAGTGCAACAGGTACAAAATCTTTCAGGGCGTCGTAGCCTGCATCGGCATAGAGCGAGGGATTGACAGCAAAGGCCACGCTGTGAACCAAGATGGTGTAGCCATCGGGCGCTGCTCTTTTTACTTGACCGCTTGCAATGTTGCCGCCAGCGCCACCTCTGTTTTCAACAACGAAATTGCCACCCGTGAGTTCATTGAGTTTTTGCGTCAAAGACCGAGCCACAATGTCTGACGAGGCGCCAGGTGCAAAGGCCACCAACAGCGTCACGGGCTTGGCTTTGGGCCACTCAGCTTGAGCCCAGCTTGAAAGGTGCACGCTGCCGAGCAGCGCCAAACTCAGAAGTACCTTGAAAGAATGAACCATGAATATGTCTCCTTAAAATTCAAACCACTTTAGGTGGTGGACGATTGTGGGACCAACGAAAAATCAAACGCCACTTCTTTGAATGGCTGGGTTAAACCAAATTGTTTGGCAACTTCTTGATTGTGGCAATCTTTGACATCCACAATCAAGCCAGGTCTGACCCCAAACACGGTGTCATTGTCGATATAGGCTGAGCCCGATGGGAAAAGCTCGGTCACCAAACCCACGTAGCCGGGCGCACTCACAATTATGTGAAAATGCGCAGGTCGCCAAATGCCTCTGTTGCTGGCTGCCAAGAGCGCACCCACCGGCCCGTCTGTGGGCACCGTGTAGGGGTGAGGGCGGATGGTCAGTAAATTAAAACCTCCCTGTGCATCACAGTGAATTTTGCAGCGCAAATTTTGGGGATCTTGCGCAGCGTCTTGAGCAGGATACAAACCATTGTCTGCGTTTTGCCAAAAATCAATTTGTGCGTTTGGAATGGGCTTTTGATGAACGTCCAAAACACGGCCATGCAACCAAACGCGTTCACCTGGCTGACCGTGGGTGAGATCGCAACCATTGGGCTGAATTTGTGAATCGTGGTTGTGAAATGGCCCCAACACGCTGCTGGGTGTACCGCCTGGAGGCTGAGATACCACATCGACCATGGAGGAGATGCCCATGATGTCTGAGAACAAGCTAAATTCATTGCGCTCATGGTCGGTAATTTGGGCAGCAGCAGTGAGAAATTCTAGGCCCTTGAGCCATTCAGCTTTGCTTAAATTGGACTCACTCACAAAGGCATGCAAGTGTTTGACCAACAAAGCCATCACTTCGGCCAAGCGAGGATCGGTGGCATTGGAAAAACTGTTTATTGCATCCCGTGTGACTGGGTTGTTAAGGTGCTCTTTATTAATATGCTGATTCATGAATGTCCTAATATCATGGTCATGACTGTACAGCTTTGATGGCCCCTTGATCAATGAGTTTGTTGGCTACCGTTACACCCAGTTGGCTGGCCTGCTGAAGGACATCCTTCGACTGAAGATCGATGCTGCATTGATCTTTGGCATGGATCAGTGCTGCCTTGGGCTGAAGTGGGTCGCCCCATGCTGCATGGATGGAAAGCGTGTTGCCAGTGAGAGTGGCGTGCGCTGCCAAGGGCATGGAGCAACTGCCCCCCATGGTTCGGCTAACGCCTCTTTCTGCGTACACCCGCACCGCCGTCGTGAGGTGATTTAAGGGCTCCAAAATGCGTGCAAGCTCAGGTCGATTGGCGCAAATTTCAATGCCAATGGCGCCTTGACCCGCAGCAGGAATCATGGCGTCTAAAGAAAATGATTGTCGAATTCGATCGTTCAAGCCCAGTCGTTTCAAGCCTGCAGTGGCCAACACAATGCCAGCATATTGGCCTTCATCGAGTTTTCTCAGGCGAGTGTCTAAGTTGCCGCGGAGGGCCGCAATTTGGAGGTCAGGGCGCAAAGCTTGAAGCAAAACCGTGCGGCGCAAGCTTGAAGTGCCCACTACAGAGCCGAGCGGCAAACTTTCGAGGCTTTCAAAATGTGGTGACACCCAAGCGTCTCGCGGGTCTTCACGCTCAAGTATGCAATTGAGCTCAAAACCCTCAGGCAAATCCATGGGCACATCTTTCAAAGAGTGAACAGCAATGTGCGCGGTGCCTTGGTCCAACGCAACCTCGAGCTCTTTGATGAACAGGCCCTTGCCGCCCACCTTGCTCAGAGGTTGGTCCAGAATTTGATCCCCCATGGTGGTCATGCCCAACAGGGAGACCTCATGCCCTTGAGCCTCCAGCAGATGCTTGACATGATTGGCCTGCCACAAGGCCAGTCGGCTTTCGCGTGTTGCAATGATGATTTTGGAGGTCATAGAAGATCAAGAATTAAGTAGACGCTTTGAGCTTTTTGGCGGCATCGATGGCGAAGTAAGTGAGGATGCCATCGGCACCCGCGCGTTTGAAAGCCAGCAAACTTTCCATCATGACAGCATCGTGGTCTAGCCATCCGTTTTGGGCAGCCGCTTTCAGCATGGCATATTCCCCCGACACTTGGTAGGCAAAGGTGGGTACTTTGAATTCGTCTTTGACGCGGCGCACAATGTCCAAGTAAGGCATGCCAGGTTTGACCATGACCATGTCGGCACCTTCTGCAATGTCCAAACCTACTTCTCGCAGGGCCTCATCTGAATTGCCTGGGTCCATTTGGTATGTTTTTTTGTCGCTCTTGCCGAGGTTGGCAGCAGAGCCGACGGCATCGCGAAATGGCCCATAAAAAGCACTGGCATATTTGGCGCTGTAAGCCATGATGCGTGTGTGAATGTGACCTTGATCTTCGAGGACTTGGCGAATGGCGCCAATTCGGCCATCCATCATGTCGCTGGGCGCCACAATGTCAACGCCCGCTGCGGCGTGAGTCAGGGCCTGCTGCTTCAACACTTCTACTGTGATGTCGTTCAGGATGTAGCCAGACTCATCCAGCAAGCCATCTTGGCCGTGGCTGGTGTAGGGGTCAAGCGCAATGTCGGTCATGATGCCAAGCGCAGGAAACTTCTTTTTAAGGGTGGCAACCACATGCGGAATGAGGCCCTGTGGGTTGGTAGCCTCTTTGCCATCGGGTGTCTTGAGGTGGCTGCTAATGACTGGGAAAAGCGCCATCACTGGGATGCCCAAGTTCACACACTCTTGTGCCACGTTGAGCAACAAGTCGAGGCTCAAGCGCTTTACGCCGGGCATCGACGCCACGGGCTCGCGCCTGTTTTCGCCTTCTAAAACAAATACCGGATAAATCAAATCATTCACGCTCAATGCGTGTTCGCGAACCAATCTGCGGCTGAAATCGTCACGGCGCAAACGACGGGGTCTACTGAGTGGAAAGGGTGTTGTCATGATGTGCTTGCTTGAAAGGGTTTGAGAGGTCTGATTATTTTCGCGAAGAATGTTTGTGGACGGCCTCGATGAGCGATGTGACGTGCTCTGGAGGCGTGTTCTGATGAATGCCATGTCCCAAATTGAAAATATGAGTAGGGCCAGTTTGATTCATGTCAGTGTGCGGTGCGCCAAAGCTGTCTAAAACGCGCTTAACCTCCAGCTCAATGCTTGCAGGCGGTGCAAACAAGACATTGGGGTCTATATTGCCTTGAAGCGCTTTGCCAGGGCCGCCCACATTGCCGCCCACCAAGGCACGTGCTTTGCCTAAATTCATGGTCCAGTCGAGGCCCAGAACTTCACAATCCAAATGTTTCATTTCTTCTAGCCACAGGCCGCCACCTTTGGTAAAGACGATTCGGGGAATTTGGCGCCCCTCTGAATGCGTTTTGAGACGAGACAACACCATCGAAGTGTAGTGAAGGCTGAATTGCTGAAAAGCCCCATCGGCCAGTACGCCGCCCCAGCTGTCAAAGATCATGACAGCTTGAGCGCCCGCGTCTATTTGTGCATTCAAATAATCTGCGACAGACAGCGCATTGATTTTCAAAATTTGATGCATCAAGTCAGGGCGGCTGTACATCAAGCTTTTGACATGCCGGTAGTCATCTGATCCTGCGCCCTCAACCATGTAACACGCGAGGGTCCAAGGACTCCCTGAAAAGCCAATTAAGGGCATCCGTCCATTCAAGGCGCTTCGGATAGACGTGACAGCATCAAACACATATTTCAATTTGTTCATGTCTGGCACGTGAAGTGCAGCCACAGAGGCTTCATCTCGCACCACTTTTTCGAAGCGAGGTCCTTCACCTTGTGCGAAATGAAGGCCCAAGCCCATGGCATCAGGCACTGTGAGAATATCGGAGAACAAAATGGCTGCGTCGAGGGCATACCTGTCCAGAGGCTGAAGTGTGACCTCCGTGGCAAAGTCTTTGTCGGTTGCCAAGCCCATGAAGCTGCCGGCTTTTTCACGCGTTGCTCGGTACTCCGGCAAATAACGACCCGCTTGCCGCATGAGCCAGACTGGCGTGTGATCAGTGGCTTGTCTTAAGCAAGCTCGTAGAAAGCTGTCATTTTGTAAAAGAGTTGCCATACAAATGGATGTATTTTTTTTAGAATCCATAAAGTGTCAATTTAACTTGACGATTTGTCAATTCTAGTTAAATTAAACCCCTTTCTTGAAACATGTCACGTCCTTTGAAAACATACATAGACACTGGGCTTGTTTTGTTGGCCATTGCCCTGTTCAGCCTCTGGACCCCCGATCTAGACCGCGCTGAGCTGGAGCAGCGCTATGCCGCCTCAAAGTCTCAGACGATGGAAGTGGATGGCTTGAGGCTGCACTACAAAGAGTCGGGTCCTAAAGATGCGCCAGCTTTGCTGTTGTTGCATGGCTTTGGTTCGAGCTTGCAAACATGGGATGAATGGGCGCTGAAGTTAGAGACAAGCTATCGCGTGATCAGGCTCGATTTGCCTGGGTTCGGCCTTACTGGTGCCAGCCCATCGCGGAACTATTCTGAAGAAAACGACCTCGCCTTGCTCACCCAGTTTGCCGACAAACTAGGCTTGGACAAGTTCTCAATCATCGGCCACTCCATGGGCGGGAAAATGGCTTGGTCCTTGGCAGCCTCTCAGCCCGAACGTGTACAAGCCTTGGTACTCATGGCTCCGGATGGTTTTCCAGAAGCCAAAGACATTGGCAGCAAGCCTTATGAAGTGCCAGCCGTCATGGGCGTTATTCAATATTTTTTACCCAAATACTTTGTTCAAAAATCAATTGAACCGGCGTTTGTGGATGTCAAAGCATTGAATGAGGCCTTGGTGAATCGCTATTACGACATGCTCAGGGCACCCGGCGTGCGGGGTGCTATTTTGGACAGATCGAACCAAACCATTTACACAGATCCTGTGCCGCGTCTGAAGAACATCAAAGCGCCAACGCTGCTTTTATGGGGTGCGCAGGACCAGATGATTCCAAGTGCCAATGCTCAGAGCTATGCAGGTGTTTTGTCAAACTCGACCACCATCGTGATTCCCAATTTGGGGCACTTGTTGCAAGAAGAGCAAGCAGAAAATGGTCTGGCCGCAGTGAAACAGTTTCTGGACGCTCAGTTATTGGCAATCAAGCCATGATGTTTGGACTTTAAAAAACTGCGTGATCACCGCGTTCTAAACTTGCTTTGCCGCTGACCAAAGCTTGGTAGCAATCCCACAGAGTGTCTTGTCCCGTGGAGGGGGTGGCGTCTGCATCGTAGCGGCCTTGGGTCTCGTCCCAAACCAACATCGATTCGGTGGCGTAGTAGCGACCGATGCGGGCCAATTCAGCTTTGTTGGCCAAAGTTGGAATGAGGTGGCCCAACAAAGACAAAGTGCCAATGATGGCATCCATCATTTTGACTGGCACGTGGCTGTACTTGGGCGTTTTACCGAGCAATGAGAAAAGGTATTCGCCCTGTTGCAAAGGCGTGATGGCAGGACCGGGCCCCCCGATGGGCAAAATGCGATTGTGCAGCGCGGGGTCGGTGACACACTGCGCCAAATAGTTGCCCAGATCTTGGTCACTGATGGGTTTGCAGGCCGTGAGTTGGCCATCGCCAAACAACAAAAAAGGTTTGCCCTTTCTAACCCGGTCTATTTGACCGCAAAGTGATTTGAAAAATGCAGTGGGCCTAACGATGGCATAGCGCATGCCCGACATCACCAAGGCGTCTTCAAAGGCCAATTTGGCATGCTGAAACGCGAGCAGAGGTTTTTGCACGCAAATGGCCGAGAGCAAGACAAAGTGTTGCACACCTGCGTCTTTGGCTACCTGCAATGTCAGTATGTGCGCAGCATGGTCAATGGCCCATGCATCTTTGGGATTGCCAGTGCGGGAGGCCAAACAAGACATGACCGTATCAAAATGTTCGCCCGCAAAGCCATCTTGGACAAGAGACTTTGAATCAGTGACATCACCTGTTCGGAAAATAGCGCCGGGCAATCGCGTTTGCCAATCTTGCAATGTGAGTTTGCCATTCACGCCTGCCTTAGCGCGAATGAAGCACACCACCTCGTGACCTTCGCGCAGCAAAGATTTAACGGCAGCTTGACCAATGGTGCCTGTGGCGCCCAATACCAAGACACGTTGCCTGGCTGGCGTATTCAAGGGTGCGTTAGTAGCCATCTCTTTTGGCTTTGGCGCGTGCGCGCAAATCAGCCCCGTGGGCTAAACCAGCTGTGATTAAAAACAAAGCCATGCCGGGCCAGAACCCAGGTGTTAGTGCGCAGCGCAACGCCAGCATGAGTGACAGGCCCGAAAGGATGGTTAACAAAACATCTTGCACCACCAAGCCGCGCCCTGTGAGTTGGTGAAAGGCCCACAATGCAAAAGTTTCGATGACGATAAAGCCAATTGCAATGTCGACCACCAAGGTCGATTGGTAAATATCTTCTAGGTTCACACTTTCGCCAAGCCCAACAAGTGCGCCATGTCTTTGAAGAAAATCTTCACGTGTGCCATTGGTTTTTTGCGCACCAATTTTTTATTCATGTACGACTCAAACGTGAGTTGCTGCACATCGCGGTCTTCGCACATTTTGACAAAGCGTTCGCGTCGCTTTTCGCTGCTGTACCAAAACCATTGCATGATGCCCAGCACCGTAAACACAGTGCGGTGCTCTTTCATAAATTGTTTGCGAGCCATTTGCAAATTTTTAGCGTCGCCTGTGTGCAGTACCTTTTCAACGGCATAGGCCGCTAGCTCACCGCTGTACATGGCGTAGTAAATACCTTCGCCTGATGCAGGCGCTACCACGCCGGCTGCATCGCCAGCCAACACCACATCACGGCCGTTGTCCCATTTTTTTAAAGGCTTCATGGGCAATGGCGCACCTTCACGTCTGAGGACTTCGCTGTTGCCTAAGCCCGATGCATTGCGCAATTCGCCCACCGCATTGCGCAGTGAAAATCCTTTGTCGGCACTGCCAGTGCCAATGCTCAAGGTGTCGCCATGCGGAAACACCCAGCCATAAAAGTCGGGTGACAACTTGCCTTGGTAATAAACGTCACAGCGAGTGTCGTCATAGCCTGCAGGCTTCACTGCTGGCGCTTTCACAATTTCGTGGTACGCAAACACGTATTGCGTCTCGGCTGCGCCTGTTACGCCCCCTTGTCTTCCAACTTGTGACTTCGCACCATCTGCGCCAATGATGGTGCGCGCTTTCACCATGGCAGGCTTGCCGCCGCCGCGTTGTTGGTGCTCACGGGCTTCAAAATGCAAAATGCTCAAACCGTCTTCATCGCGCGTGAGCTTCTCAAAGGTGCCAATGCGCCTGACAGCGCCTGCACTGGCAGCACGGACGCGCAACCACTCGTCAAATTCAGCGCGATCTACCATGCCCACAAAGCCGTTGTCGATGGGAATGTCAACGCCATGGTTGCTCGGGGAAATCATGCGTGCAGATTTTGCCTTGGCCACCAGCAGATGGTCTGGGATTTCATAGTCTTTGATGAGGCGTGGCGGAATGGCGCCGCCACAAGGTTTGATGCGACCTGCCCTGTCCAGCAACAAAACCGAATGTCCTCGCTTGGCCAATGTGTGCGCCGCCGTAGCGCCTGCAGGACCGCCACCCACCACCACAACGTCGAATGTTTCTATGGAGCTCATGACATCACCTTATGAAAGTAAACCGCGCAGGGCGAAGGCGCTGACCATCATGCCCGCTACAAAAAATGGCACACCAAAACCGCTGTACCAAAGGGCGCGTTGCATCACACGCGTTAAAAAATAGTCCATCATCAAAAGCTGAATGCCCAGCAAGACAGTCACTGCCAGAGCGTGCGCAGGACAGCCCCAAGCAAACAACAAAATAATCACAAAGACTTGCGGCAAAGCCATGAACCAACAAGCCACGCCTGCAGCCGACTGAACGCCCAGTTGAACTGGCAGTGAACGCACACCCATTTCGCGATCACCTTGAACCGCTTTGAAGTCATTCAGGGTCATGATGCCGTGGGTGCCGATGCTGTACAAAAATGCCAGCAACAAGGAGCGTTTGTCAGGCATTTGGCCGCCCGCCATCACAGCAGCGCCGGTGGCCCATGCAATGCCCTCATAACTGATGCCGCAAGCCGCATTGCCCCACCAGCCGTTTTCTTTCAATCGAAAAGGCGGTGCGCTGTAGGCCCATGCCAGAGCCAATCCGACCACCGCTGCGCCAAAGCCCCAAGGCCCCAACAAGCTGGCCACAGCCAATGAAACCAAGGTCCACACAATGGCGATGTAGAGGCCCCAGCGGCCTGGCATGCGGCCAGAGGGAATAGGGCGTTGGGGTTCATTGATGGCATCGACATGCCGGTCAAACCAATCGTTGACTGCTTGGCTGGTGGCGCACACAAAGGGGCCGGCCAATGCAATGCCAATAATGGCCAATAGCCATTTGCCATCCATGGCAACACCCGAGGCCACAATACCGCAAGCAAACGCCCACATTGGCGGGAACCAAGTGATGGGTTTGAAT
Organism: Limnohabitans sp. MMS-10A-178; assembly: GCF_003063375.1. Taxonomy (GTDB): domain Bacteria; phylum Pseudomonadota; class Gammaproteobacteria; order Burkholderiales; family Burkholderiaceae_C; genus Limnohabitans_A. The sequence goes on from NZ_NERY01000001.1 coordinate 961,433, forward strand.
AACTCAGTGACAGCTGAAAGTTGAGGGAGGGCCATGGTATGTGTTTTACTCATGACACATTGAAGTGTCAAGTAAAATTTACACATCCTATGGTTTACACCGAGGGCACCGTGGTTAGGGTGCCTCAAAGTGAAGGGTGCGGTTTAGGCTTCTGGCTCGTTGTCTGGTACGTTGATGCCGAAGCGGCGCAGTTTGACGTACAAGCTTTGGCGTGACAGGCCCAGCATTTCTGCGGCTGAAGAACGGTTGTCGCCAGTGAGTTCAAGTGCGGCTTCAATGCACATTTGCTCGATCAGGTCGGTGGTTTCGCTCACAATGTCTTTGAGCGGAACACGTCCTACCAGTTCGGTCATTTGCCCCTTTGATCTGAACACATCGTTGCTAGATTTGGACTCTGACCCCAAGCGCAAACTGATGTCTCGGATGGTGAACCCCAAACAGGGTTGTTCACCACTTCCTACTGAGACGGCAGAAACTTCAACCTCCGTGGCAGAGCCAAGATCACCCCGCATCCGAGTAGCAAACAATCTTACAACATCGCGCTGCTTCAAGTTAGATATCAAAACCTTCATGTCCACGCCGGCCCGACCAAGCCATCGGTCTAGCGGCTCGCCTTGAATCAGGGCTTCGTTGCTGACTTGCGCCATCTGCAAAAAGGAGCGATTGGCTGAGAGAACAATGCCATTCAGATCGGTGACAACCAATGCGTCGGGGGCACTCTCCATGACCTCTGACAACAACTGTCGTGTTTGGTTGTTGGCAGACAATGCTGGACGCGTCTGAATTGGCAAAAGGCGGATGAGAAAGTGAGCCGACTTTTCCTGACGGAAAAGTGAAACATGTGCCAATACTTTGATTTCTCCCTGAGGCAGGGTTAAAGCAACAGGGTTTGATTGGCCGCTGGCAAGCAACTCTGCAAAAGCTTTGTTCAAGGCCGTTGAACTGGCTTTGTCCAAACTTGATGCGATAGACCAACCCGATTTGTGCAGGTCGCCGCCCAGCAATTCAAATGCGGCAGGGTTGCTGTCTTCTAACTTTGAAGTGTCGGCATTGAGAATGAGCATGGCTTCAGATGAAACCTGAAACAACAAGCGGTAGCGAGTCTCAACGTTTTTAAGGTGCCAGTAGTCGCGCTCCATGGCGCGTTGGGCGTTGAGCACTTTTTGCTGAAGAGCAGCTTGGGGACGCAGGTCACGGCCAAAGGCCAATGCACGAACACGGCCATCTGTTTTGCCAGATGGCAAAGTGATGACCGAATAGGACAAAGGCAGGTCGGTACCATTGTCAGCCCATTGGTTGAGTTGCCGCCACTTGGTGCTTTTGTCGCTGGCCATGTCTCTGAGCAAGGCGTTGACCTTGGTTCGGCTTTCCTCGGTGACTGTTTGCCCCCAGGGCTTGCCAACCCAGTGCGTTCGGCCAATGGTGAGCAGTTCCTCGTTGGCAAATGCGGCGTCTTCAATGAGCCCATTTTCATCCATGACGAGCACCACATCTGCGGTCGTGGTGATCAAATTGGAAATGACATTGGCATCCAAGTGCCCAAAAAGGCCCTGTGCATTTTCAAAGCGCCCGGGCGATTGCTCCGATGCTGTTTGAAAACTTGTGTTCATAGGGTTTGCTTTAGTAGGTTAAGTTGAATGGTTTAGATTGAGGCTTAGGCGTTGGCTTTAGCTTTGGCTTGAATGTGTTTTTGGACCAGCTCAGGTGCTAGGTTGGCTTCTTGGACAAAGAGATCGGCTCCAACTAAGCTGACTTTGTCTGGGTTAGTAGCAAAGTAAGGACCACCAACAATTATGCACAATTTATCAGGGCTGACTGATTGCCGAATGGCTGAAATGCATTCTTTCAAACGGTTAAATCCGAGACCTGTTGCCAATGAAAATCCAACAGCATCGTAGTGCTTGGCCTTGACCAAAAGTGCTGGATTGTCGGCGGCGGCAAAAGTACCGCCATCGACGGCCCAGCCATCGCGCTGGAAAAATTCGGCCACCATGGCCAAACCCAAGGTGTGCTGGTCGCCAGGCGATGGCATTAGCAAAATACTCAAGCCATTTGGAACATATTGTTCATGCAGCTCACTCATGGAGGGCAAGACATGCAGAATTTTGTGCAGTTCGGCCAATCCCAGCGTAACTTCAGTGAAGTCGCGTTCATCGTCTTCCCAAAGCTCGCCCAATTGCCTGGCTGCAGGGGCTAACAGGTTTAAAAAGATCGATTCGATGCTGACGCCTTTGGCGCGTGCTTCATCAATCCAAACCAGACCCTCAGCTTGCCGACCTTCTAGCAAAAGATTGACAAAGTTGGTGACATCTGTGGGGGTGATGCTGTATGGCATGACCAAATTGGGCATAGCACACTCAATGGGCGTGCGATGGGCCATCATCAACCTAGGGATGATTTCATTCTGAATAGTTCGCGCCAAAAGTGCCACGGTAGAGCTGGCTGGCGCAGGGATAGGGGCAACACCCGGCGTGCCATCGAAGCGGCTATTGGCCGGCTCGCCGAAACCGCGCCAATGCCCCGCTTCACTGTTTTCAGGGTAAGGGGACCCTTGGGCCTTGTTCCCATTACGCTGATTTGAATTGTCCATTGGTGTCTCCTACATGCTGAAAGAACTTAGCCCAGCAGCGTATTCATTTCATCTTTTGACTCTTTTACGCTTTGAATTGACTTAGGTCAAAGCTTATTTTTATCCCACTAAAACAGTCGGGAATTAAAACATATGTAACTAAGTATTTACGTCAATCAAAGTTGACAAGTTGGGAAAGAGGGAATAAATTGCCCCCATGTCCGAAAAAACCCCAACTTTGACAAACGCAAGCGAAAGCGCGGTCAAGGCGCGCCGACCGCTTTACACCCCAGAAGAACGGCTGCGCCGCGATGGCACCTATTGGACTTTCGTGCAAGGTTTGTTGGCACCTATTCAGTTTTTCATTTTTTTGGGCAGCCTAGGTCTTGTCTTGAGGTATTTATTCACTGGCGAAGGCTTAGAAATTGCCAATGAAAGCGTGGTGGTTAAAACATTGGCGCTCTACACCATCATGGTCACAGGCTGCATCTGGGAAAAAGTTGTATTTGGCCGTTATTTGTTTGCGCCTTCTTTCTACTGGGAGGACGTTTTCAGCATGCTGGTGCTGGCATTGCACACCGCCTATTTGTATGCCATGTACACGAACAAACTTCAGGGTGCTGAGTTGATGTATTTGGCTCTTGCCGCTTATGCCACGTATGTGGTGAATGCAGGTCAATTCATTCTGAAATTGCGCGCGGCACGCTTAGATCAAGAAGCCCAATTGCGACAAGAAGCTGCGAATAAACATTCAAGATATCAGGAGATGCCAGCATGAGCGTGGTGAGTTTCCCTGTACCAGTCACCACAGCCGGCGGTTGCAGCGATGCACCCGTTCTGCGCGAGCGCGGACAACACGAAGTGTTCTGCGTCTTAACAGGCATCATTTGGCTGCATCGAAAAATTCAAGATGCTTTTTTCTTGGTGGTGGGCTCACGCACTTGTGCGCACCTGATTCAATCGGCTGCAGGTGTGATGATTTTTGCGGAACCCCGCTTTGCCACAGCCATCATTGACGAACGCGATTTGGCAGGCTTGTCAGATGCCAACACCGAGCTCGATCGGGTGGTCAATCAGCTGCTGGCCAGACGGCCTGAAATCAAGCTGCTGTTCTTGGTGGGCTCATGCCCGTCCGAGGTAATCAAGCTTGATTTGTCGCGCGCCGCATCTAGGCTTTCTGCTCAGCATGCATCCAATGTGCGAGTTCTGAATTATTCGGGCAGTGGCATTGAAACTACGTTTACACAGGGCGAAGATGCTTGCTTGGCATCCATGGTGCCTGTACTTCCAACAGCCGATGTGAATGCTGCTCAAGAGTTGCTTGTGGTGGGTACCTTGGCGGATGTGGTTGAAGATCAGTTTTTGCGCATCTTTCATCAAATGGGCATCGAGCGTGTTCGCTTTTTCCCGCCCCGCCGTGCAGACGATCAAGTGGCCATCGGACCTGGAACACGTTTGCTCTTAGCGCAGCCTTTCTTGGCGGATACCGCTAAGGCTTTGCAAGCACGCGGCGCCAGTTTGTTGCCAGCACCTTTTCCTTTGGGCATAGAAGGCACCACAGCTTGGTTGCAATCGGCAGCCACGGCCTTTGGTGTAGCAAAAGAACGCTTTGATGCCGCAGTGGCAGCTCCTACAGCCAGAGCCACAGCCTCCTTGTCCCGCGCCAAGTTGCACTTGGAAGGCAAGAGCATTTTCTTCTTCCCAGACTCGCAGCTTGAAATTCCGCTGGCGCGGTTTTTATCCCGTGAATTGGGCATGAAATTGTTGGAAGTGGGTACACCCTACTTGCACCGTCAGCACATGGCCATGGAGTTGGCCATGTTGCCTGAGGGCACCTTCTTGTCTGAAGGCCAGCACGTTGAAAAACAACTTGACCGTTGCCGCGCTTTGCACCCCGACATGGTGGTGTGCGGCTTGGGCTTGGCCAATCCTCTGGAGTCTGAAGGCATGACTACCAAATGGGCCATTGAGTTGGTGTTCACGCCCATTCAGGGCTTTGACCAAGCGGGCGATCTGGCCGAACTGTTCACTCGTCCCTTGGTGCGCCGAATGCGCCTAGCCGCCTAAAGGAACCAGAGCCATGCAACTCACACTCTGGACTTATGAAGGACCTCCACACGTGGGCGCAATGCGCATTGCCACGGCCATGGAAGATGTGCATTACGTTTTGCATGCGCCGCAGGGTGATACCTACGCAGATTTGTTGTTCACCATGATTGAGCGTTTGCAAAAGCGCCCACCCGTGACCTACACCACTTTTCAAGCGCGCGATTTGGGCGGCGATACCGCTGAGTTGTTCAAGACTGCAGCCCGCGAGGCCTTTGAGCGTTTCTCGCCTAAAGCCATGTTGGTGGGAGCCTCTTGCACCGCTGAATTGATTCAAGATGATCCAGGTGGATTGTGCAAAGCACTCAATTTGCCAGTGCCTGTGGTGGCTTTGGAGTTGCCTTCGTATCAGCGCAAAGAAAACTGGGGCGCCTCAGAAACGTTTTACCAATTGGTTCGCAATTTGGCTTTGCCAGCCGATCAAATTGAAAAGACCCAAAGCAGCAAACCACGTTGCAATATTTTAGGACCCGCTGCATTGGGTTTTAGGCATCGCGATGACCTCACAGAAATTCGCAAATTGCTCACAGACATGGGCGTTGAGATCAATGTGGTAGCACCTTTGTCGGCCACACCTGCAGACCTTGCTCGCTTGGCAGATGCCCAGTTCAATGTGGTGCTCTATCCTGAAATTGCCAACTTGAGTGCACAGTGGCTGCAGCGTCAATTTGGCCAAGCCTTTACCAAAACCATTCCCATTGGCACCACAGCAACGCGCAACTTTGTGCGTGAAGTTGCCCAATTGGCTGGACTTGACCCAGAAGTTGCCTTGTCCAAAGCAGAATCTCGCGCGGCTTGGTATGCGCGTTCAGTCGACTCCACCTACCTTACCAACAAGCGGGTGTTTGTATTTGGAGATGCCACGCATGCGGTGGCTGCGGCCAAGGTGGCTGCTGAGGAAATGGGTTTTACCGTTGTTGGCATTGGGACCTACAGCCGTGAGTTTGCGCGCGAAGTGCGTGAAGCCGCCAAGTTATATGGTGTCGAAGCCTTAATCAGCGATGACTATTTGGAAATTGAAGCGCGAATTGCAGAGTTGAATCCTGAGTTGGTGCTGGGCACGCAAATGGAGCGTCACATTGCAAAACGTTTAGGCGTTCCTTGTGCTGTCATTTCGGCACCAGTGCACGTTCAAGATTTTCCGGCACGCTATTCACCTCAAATGGGATTTGAAGGCGCCAATGTGCTGTTTGACACCTGGGTACATCCCTTGATGATGGGCTTGGAAGAGCACCTCATTGGCATGTTCCGCGGTGATTCAGAATTTCACGAAGATGCTGCGCCATCGCATTTGGGTGGCGGTGTGCATGTGCAAACTGCTCAAGCAGCATCCGCTGTTGCAACGTTTGCATCAACAAGTACATCAGCAAGTGCATCAACGCCAGTACCAGAACAAATTAATGCACCTGCTTTGAATCAGGGTGCCTCTCAAACCAACGCCAGCATCCTGATTGCAGCATGGGATGCCGGTGCAGAAAAAGAACTCAAAAAAATACCATTTTTTGTGCGCGGCAAGGCCCGCCGAAATACCGAGAAATATGCCATTGAACGCGGCGTGACTTTGATCACGACGGAGACACTGTATGAATCTAAAGCTTACTACTCACAGTCCTAAGCTGAACATACGTGATGCCACCCCCATCAAACTGGTGGTGGTGACCATGGACACGCACTTTGCGAGTTCGTTCAATCGGGCCAATGCGCAGTTGAAGCGCGATTTTCCGGGCCTGACTTGGAGTCTTCACGCTGCCTCTGAGTACACAGGCAACGATACCCTCATTGCCAAATGCAAAGCCGATATTGCATCAGCCGACATTGTGTTGTGCGGCATGCTGTTTCTTGAAGATCATTTCTTGCCCATCTTGGACGATTTGCGCGCAAAGCGCATGAACTGTGATGCCATGGTTTGCATGGCCAGTGCCACTGAAGTCACGCAGCTCACTCGTTTTGGCCAGTTTGACATGAGCAAACCCGCCAGCGGCCCCATGGCCTTGCTCAAAAAATTGCGCGGTGGTGGCAAAGACAAGCCTGCAACAGGCGGTGCCTCACAAATGAAAATGTTGCGCCGTTTGCCTCAGTTGCTGCGCTTTATTCCAGGCACAGCACAAGATGTTCGGGCCTATTTCATCACTTTGCAGTATTGGTTAGGTGGGTCTGACGACAATGTTTTGAACATGGTGCGCCACCTCATAGACCGCGGTGCTGATGGTCCGCGCAAATCATTGCGTGGCAAGGTCAAGGTGGTAGCCCCCGTTGATTATCCTGAAGTGGGTGTTTACCACCCCCGCATGGCGGGACGTTTTAGCGAAGACGTCAATCAAGTTCCTTTGCCGCAGGGTATACCCGTTAAAGGCACAGTGGGCGTTTTGTTGCTTCGCTCTTATTTGTTGTCTGGCAATGCGGGCCACTACGACGGTGTGATTGCTGCACTCGAGGCAAAAGGCTTGCGAGTCATTCCAGCATTTGCAGCAGGCCTCGATTCACGCCCCGCCATTGATGAGTTTTTCATGAAGAATGGTCAGGTGTGTGTCGATGCGGTGGTCTCCCTCAGTGGTTTCTCACTGGTCGGTGGCCCAGCCTACAACGATGCCAAGGCCGCAGAAGAAGTGCTGGCCAAACTCGATGTGCCCTATGTGTCCGCACATCCCGTTGAATTTCAAACACTCGACCAGTGGGGTGGTTCTGATCGCGGATTGCTCCCAGTTGAAAGCACCATCATGGTGTCTATTCCAGAACTCGATGGCTCTACCAGCCCTATCGTATTTGGTGGGCGCCCTGGAGCGGCCGGTGTCACTTGCACAGGCTGTCACCATGCCTGCACTTTTGGTGAAAGCACCAGCGCACAAGACATGCACTCTTGCCCAGAGCGCGCCATCATGTTGGCGGCCCGCGTTAGCAAGATGGTGGCCTTGAAGCGCAGCGAAAGAAAAGACCGCAATGTGGCCATTGTGTTGTTCAACTTTCCACCCAATGCAGGCAACATAGGCACAGCCGCCTTCTTATCTGTTTTTGAATCTCTTTGGCACACCCTTTCCGCCATGAAGGCACAAGGCTACCAAGTGGATGTTCCCGCCAGTGTGGACGAATTGCGCGATGCTTTGTTATTCGGCAATGCTGCACAACATGGTGCTGATGCCAATGTGCATGCCCTGATTTCTGCTGACGATCATGTCAAGCGTGAGCGGTGGCTTCAAGAAATTGAAGCTCAGTGGGGCCCAGCCCCAGGCCGTCAGTTGAGCAACGGCAGTTCTATCTTTGTGTTGGGTAAGAAGTTTGGCAATGTCTTGGTCAGTGTGCAGCCTTCATTTGGTTATGAAGGCGACCCCATGCGCTTGTTGTTTGAAAAAGGCTTGGCGCCCACGCATGCATTCTCTGCTTTTTATCGCTATCTGCGTGAAGACTTCAAGGCCCATGCAGTACTTCATTTCGGGACGCATGGCGCACTTGAGTTTATGCCAGGCAAGCAATCGGGCATGAGCGGTACTTGCTGGCCCGATCGTTTAATAGACGATTTGCCCAATGTGTATTTGTACGCATCCAACAACCCTTCAGAAGGCGCAATTGCCAAGCGTCGATCTGGCGCTACCCTCATCAGCTATCTCACACCACCCGTTGCACAAGCTGGTTTGTACAAAGGGCTGAACGAGCTGAAATCTTCGCTTGAGCGCTGGCGTTTGCTGGAAAGTGGCAACAGTGAACGTGTCGATTTGGCTGCGGTCATTCAAGCGCAAGCTGCAGAGCTAGACCTGGTGGCTGCAGAACCCGCATGGGATCCGGCCAGCATGGGTGCGGAGCTCGAACGAAAAATGATGCGCTTGAGTGAAGAGATGCTTGAGCTCGAATACACCCTCATTCCGCATGGCTTGCATGTGGCGGGCCGGGCCCCCAGCGCTGCTCAGCAGGTGGACATGTTGCTGGCCATGGCCGAAGCCAACCACGGTATGCAACTCGAGCGTGCGTCTGTTGAAGCTTTGGTAGAAGGTCATTCACCAGAGCGTGCTCTGAAGGCCGCAGGCTTGAATCGCAACCACGCAAGCTTAGAGGTCTTGCGCCAATTGGTTGAACCACTGGCCCACCTGTCTGTTGACACTGAAGTGTCAGCCATATTGCGCGCTTTAGACGCTTGCTACATTCGACCTGCGCCTGGCGGCGACATTTTGCGCACACCTGCCGTGTTGCCCACAGGCCGCAACATTCACGGCTTCGATCCCTTCCGCATTCCCAGCGCCTTGGCGGTGAAGGATGGCAAAGTTCAAGCCCAATTGCTCATCGATCGACATTGTTCCGACGGCAACCCCTTGCCAGAATCCATTGCCATGGTGCTGTGGGGCAGTGACAACTTGAAAAACGAAGGCGCACCCATTGCACAGGCCTTGGCCTTGATGGGTGCTGTACCTCGCTTTGACAGCTATGGCCGAATTGCAGGCGCAAGCCTCATTTCATTGGAAGAATTAGGTCGTCCTCGCATTGATGTGATCATGACTTTGTCTGGCATTTTCCGAGACCTCATGCCTTTGCAAATCAAGCTGTTGGCAGAGGCCGCTTTCTTGGCGGCGTCGGCTGACGAACCGCTGGAAATGAACTGGATTCGCAAGCATGCTTTGGCGTATCAGCAAGAACACGGCTGCAATTTAGAAACGGCCGCTTTGCGTGTGTATGGCAATGCAGAAGGCGCCTATGGCTCCAATGTGAACAACTTGGTAGAAAGCAGCCGCTGGGGCGATGAAGACGAACTGGCCGAAACCTACAAGCGTCGCAAAGGTTTTGCCTATGGCCGTACTGGCCGAGCAGTTCAGCAAACGGCTCTGTTGCAAACGGCATTGGCCGATGTGCAACTCACCTACCAAAACCTAGACTCACTTGAGTTAGGCGTAACCACCGTAGACAATTACTTTGACACTCTGGGCGGCATCACGCAAGCTGTGAAGATGGCCAAGGGAGGTCAAACACCTACCGTCTACATTGGCGATCAAACCAAAGGCAGTGCAGCCGTTCGTTCATTGAACGAGCAAGTCTCCATTGAAATTCGCACCCGCATGCTCAACCCCAAGTGGTATGAGGGCATGTTGGAGCATGGCTACGAAGGCGTGCGCCAAATAGAAGCCCATGTGACCAACACCATGGGCTGGTCTGCCACCACAGGTCAAGTGCAACCTTGGGTATACAAGCAATTGTCTGAGACATTCATGCTTGACCCCGCCATGCGCGATCGCATGGCAAAACTGAATCCCACGGCCTCTGCCCGAGTGGCAAACCGTTTGATCGAAGCGTCTGAACGCAACTATTGGCAGCCTGATGCCGAGACCTTGCAAGCCCTTCGCCAGGTAAGTGAAGAGCTAGAAGATCGCCTTGAAGGCGTTTATGAAGGAGCGACAGTATGAACGTTGAAACCTTACCGTTTCCAACCGTGAAACGCAATTCCAAATTGGATGGCGAGGGCAGCTTGCAAGTTCAGCTTGACCCTAATGTGAAAATTGGCAATGCCAAAGTCTTTGCCATTTATGGCAAGGGCGGCATTGGCAAGAGCACCACATCGTCTAATTTGTCTGCCGCGTTTTCCAAAATGGGCAAACGCGTTTTGCAAATTGGCTGTGATCCAAAGCACGACAGCACCTTCACGCTCACCAAGAAGATGCTGCCTACCGTCATCGACGTACTCGAAACAGTCGACTTTCACTCTGAAGAGTTGCGCGTCGAAGACTTCGTCTTTGAAGGCTACAACGGCGTGATGTGCGTGGAAGCTGGCGGCCCGCCCGCAGGTACAGGGTGCGGCGGCTATGTGGTGGGTCAGACCGTCAAATTGCTGAAAGAGCACCACCTGCTAGAAGACACCGACGTGGTCATTTTTGATGTGCTGGGCGATGTGGTGTGCGGTGGTTTTGCAGCACCCTTGCAACATGCCGATCGCGCCATGATTGTCACAGCCAACGATTTTGACTCTATCTTTGCAATGAACCGCATTGTGCAAGCCATTGGTGCCAAGGCCAAAAACTATAACGTGCGCTTGGGTGGCGTGATTGCCAATCGCAGTGCCGCCACCGATCAAATTGACAAGTACAACGACCGCATTGGTTTGAAGCTGGCAGCGCACTTCCCCGATTTGGATGTCATTCGCCGCAGTCGTTTGAAAAAATCGACACTTTTTGAAATGGAACACTCACCCGAGTTGGAAGCCGTTCAAAAAGAGTACATGCGCTTGGCTGCCAATTTGTGGTTTGGCGGCGAGACTTATTCAGCGGTTCCCATGAAGGACCGCGATATTTTTGATCTGTTGGGTTTTGATTGAGGCTACCTCATGAATGAAATGACTTACGTGCAGCGACGCGGCCAGATCGAACATTATTTCGATCGGACGGCAGTTGCTGCTTGGGAGAAGCTCACTTCTGATGCACCCGTCGGCCGCATTCGGGCAAGCGTGCGCGCCGGCCGCGATCAAATGCGCGCCACCTTGGTTTCGTGGCTTGGTGAAGATTTGCGCGGCAAACGAATTTTGGATGCAGGCTGTGGCACGGGTGCTTTGGCGGTGGAAGCGGCACGCCTGGGCGCTGAAGTGGTGGCCATCGATTTGTCTCCCACCTTGGTCGATTTGGCGCGCGAGAGAATTCCAGAGGATGTGGCGCACTTGGTGGAGTTTCACAGTGGCGACATGCTCGATAAACGTCTGGGCCACTTTGACCATGTGGTGGCCATGGACTCCATCATTCACTATGACACTGAAGATGCTGTCAATGCACTGGCGCAGTTGGCTGAGCGCACCAGCCAATCGATTGTATTTACGTTTGCGCCACGTACTCCCATGTTGGCACTCATGATTTCGGTGGGTCGTTTGTTGCCCCGCGGTGATCGTGCTCCTTGGCTTGAGCCCATGGCCGAGACGCGCATTGCACAGCTCATGAAAACACACGGCGCATTGAACAACTGGCAATGTGCACGCAGTCACAAAGTTTCAAGTGGCTTCTACAAATCCAAAGCCATGGAGTGGGTACGCTCATGAGCGGCAAGACTTTCTCAAAGTTCGTCAAGCAGCTGCCTGCAACATGGTTGCCGTTTGCCGACGTGACCAGCGCAGGTTTGCCAATGTCGCGTTTGCTGCGTTTGTCTTTGTTCAAGTTCACCATGGGCATCACAACGGCACTCATGATTGGCACCCTGAACCGCGTCATGATTGTCGAGCTGGGTGTATCGGCTTGGCTGGTCGCCATGATGTTAGCGCTCCCCCTGTTGGTGGCACCGTTTCGTGCCGTTACTGGTTATCAGTCTGATGTGCATGTGTCGGCGTTTGGCTGGCGCCGTGTGCCTTATATGTGGGGCGGCACCTTGATTCAATTCTTGGGATTGGCCGTCATGCCCTTTGCACTGTTGGTGCTATCGGGTCGCGGCCAAGTGCCAGTGCCCGATTGGGTCGGTCAGGGCGCTGCCGCCATGGCATTTTTGCTGGTTGGTGCAGGCTTGCAAACTTCGCAAACAGCGGGTTTGGCGCTGGCCACAGACCAAGCCAGTGAAGAAACTCGCCCCCGTGTGGTGGCGCTTTTGTACACCATGCTGTTGGTAGGTGCTGTGTTTGGCAGCTTGGTTTACAGCTACTTGCTGTCTAACTTCACGCCTGAGAATTTGGTGCAGACAGTGCAGGGCACTGCTTTGGTGGTTTTGATCCTCAATGGTTTTGCGCTTTGGAAGCAAGAGCCGCGCAATCCTGCACGCGTCGCAGCATTGAAAACCGAAATTCGCAGACCCTTCAGAGAGGTCTGGGCAGAATTTATTGCCATTCCAAATGCGCGTCGCTTCTTGTGGGCCACAGCCCTTGGCACCATGGCATTCAACATGCAAGACATTATTTTGGAGCCCTATGGCGGCGAAATCTTGAAGCTGAGTGTTGGTGCAACCAGTGCATTGACGGCCATGTTGGCGGGCGGTGGATTGCTGGGCTTTTATGTGGCAGGACGAAAGTTGGCCAAAGGCATTGACCCCATGCGTTTGGCAGCCTACGGCGCTTTGGCGGGTTTGCCTGCCTTTTCTGCTGTTATTTTTTCCGCACCGTTTGATGCCGGCTGGTTATTTAGATTTGGTGCCTTTGGCGTGGGTTTTGGTGGTGGCTTGTTTGCGGTGGGTACCTTGTTCACCGCCATGCGCCTTGAATCTGCCTTTGTCGGACTGGCATTGGGTGCCTGGGGCGCTGTTCAAGCGGCGGCTGCGGGTCTGTCGATGTTCTTTGGGGGTGTACTGCGCGATGTGGTCACCACACTCAGCGCTGAAGGTGCATTGGGCCCCGCTCTGACCGACCCTTCCGTGGGCTACAGCATGGTTTACCACGTTGAAATGCTATTGTTGTTTTTAACCCTGATTGCGATTGGCCCCTTGGTCAAGCGCAGGCGCTCAGTTTCACCCGTTGTACCCCAAAGCCTCGGCTTGTCCGAGTCTCGTATTTAGTTGTTTAAAAGGAGAAGTCGTTATGCAAACCGTAGGAAACATTACCGGCTATGTCGATCTGGCGCAAATACTCTTGTATGTGTTCTGGATCTTTTTCGCTGGTCTTATTTATTATCTTGTGCAAGAAGGTCACCGCGAGGGATATCCCATGGAGTCCAGCAGCAGCGGTAGAGCCGTGGTCAAGGGCTTTCCGATTCCTGAGCCCAAAACTTTCTTGTTGGAAGGTGGCAGAAGTGTCACTGTGCCCGACTTGATGCGCAAACAGCCAGCATACAACGCTGTGGCCACCAGCCCCACTTCTGGCGCGCCCATTGAGCCTAAGGGTGATGGCATGCTGGCCGCTGTGGGTCCAGGCGCATACAGCAATCGCGAAGATGTGCCTGAAATGACCTTGCATGGTACGCCATTGATTCAGCCACTTCGCGTTGTCAGTGAATACACCGTCGCCCCACAAGATGTCGACCCGCGTGGCCTGCCAGTCATGGGCGGTGATGGCAAACAAGGCGGCACTGTCAAAGACATTTGGATTGATTCGGCTGAGATGATGTTCCGATATTTGGAAGTTGAAATCGCTGGTGGCAAAACTGTCTTGTTGCCAATGATGTTTTCCAGAGTTCGCAGAAATCAAATTGAAGTGAATTCAATTTATGCGCGTCATTTTGCAGCTGTACCTGCGCTGAGAAATCCCGACCAAATTACCAAATTGGAAGAGGAAAAAATCAGTGCTTATTACGGCGGTGGAACTTTCTACGCTGATGCCAAGCGCAGCGAGCCGCTGATCTGAATTTCAGACCAGCGTCAATTGAAGTTGAATTGAAAGTCTGTTGAGGAAAAGAAAATGGCAATCGAAAATTCAGGTCATGAATATGAGTTTGAACCACAGTTTGGTTTACCCGAACGCTTGCCCAGCGATGAGTTCATTGTCTGGCAGGGCTCACCCGATGTCAGAGCATTGGCCACTTCAGCCTTTCATTTCAACAAGTTGGCATTTTATTTCGCAGCCCTGATTTTGGTCAGTGCTTGGCCTGCTCTAGAGTCGGGTTCTGGCTTCATGGCCATTTTGATGTCTATCAAATGGATTGCACCTCTGGCAGTCATCGGTATGGTCACTGTCTGGTTACTGGCTTCTTTAACGGCCCGCACCACGGTGTACACCATCACCAACAAGCGCGTGGTCATGCGTTTGGGCATTGTGCTCACTGTTTCATTCAATCTGCCATTGAAGCAAGTAGCGTCTGCAGATGTGCGTGTCCTTCCCAAGGGCTTTGGCGACATCACATTGGCATTGAAAGGTTCAGACCGAATTGGATGGGTCCATTTGTGGCCCAGCGTGCGGCCTTGGCGCATTACCAAGCCTGAGCCTACTTTGCGTGCCATTCCAGATGTTGAGCTTGTGGCAGAAAAGTTGCGCGAAGTTTGGACACAGCGCACAGGCCAGACCGCCAACGCCACTCCCGCCAGCAGCGAGACGCAAGCCGATCGTCAAAATAATACGCCCCTGCAAGTGAGACCCATATGAGTCAAGCTTATTCTGTTCAGCCATCACAAGCTGTTGCATCGGTCGCACCCGACAGCTTTCCACGCTGGATTCTCTTTTGCGCGGCCGGCATCATGGCTTTCTCTCTCATTGCGGTTGGTCTTATCCGCATCACAGGCAATGGACCTGATCAAAGGGCAGCTGCTCCTACGGTTCAGCGCTCTTTGCTCTTTCAAGATCAAAAAGATGGTGGCGTTCGAGTTGCAGATGGCGTTTCGGGTCAAACCTTAACTGTCTTGTATGGCGAGCAAGGTTTTGTGCGTGGCGCCTTGCGTGCTTTGTCCCGTGAGCGTTTTTCTCGAGGTATTGGCTCATCTGAGCCCTTTAACTTGATTGCCCGCGTCGATGGCAGAGTGACCTTGATGGACCCGAGCACAGGGCAAAGGGTCGATTTGGAGTCATTCGGGCCTACCAACACGGCCGAATTCGCTCGATTCTTAGCCATGCAACCTGAATAAATCAGGCCTGAATTAACTGATATCTTTAAGCTGGAGTTTTCTTTCATGCAAGCGAATACAACCATCGATACTGCTGAAAAAGCGTCCCAAAAAGCCGTTGAGAGCACCATGCTCAGCCCTCGCTTTTACACCACCGACTTTGCAGCCATGGACAAACTCGACATGTCTCCCATGCGCGCCGAGTGGGACAAAATGATGGCGGAATATGAGGGCGACAACAACCACGATCACTTCCAGCGCGACGAAGAATTTACCAAAGAAGTGGCTGAACGTTTCTCCCAAGTCAGCCCAGAAATGCGCCAAGAGTTTTTAGATTTTCTAATCTCATCACTCACCTCTGAATTCTCGGGTTGCATTCTCTATAACGAAATTTTCAGAAATGTTGAAAACCCAGACATCAAACAATTGATGCGCTACATGGCGCGCGATGAATCGCGTCATGCCAGTTTCATCAATCAGTCTTTGAAAGACTTTGGACTGGGCATTGATTTAGGCGATTTAAAGCGCACCAAAGCCTATACCTACTTCAAGCCCAAATACATTTTCTATGCAACCTACTTGTCAGAGAAAATTGGTTATGCCCGTTACATCACCATCTACCGGCAACTGGAAAAAAATCCTGACAAACGTTTCCACCCCATCTTCCGCTGGTTTGAGCGCTGGTGCAACGATGAGTTTCGCCACGGCGAATCATTTGCATTGATCATGCGTGCGCATCCACACTTGCTGCGCGGTGGCAATGTGTTCTGGATTCGATTCTTCTTGTTGGCTGTTTATGCCACCATGTTCGTGCGCGATCACACCCGCCCCATGCTGCACCATGAGATGGGCCTTGAGTCGTCTACTTACGACTACGAAGTGTTCCGCATTACCAACGAAATTACCAAGCAAGTTTTCCCAGTCAGTTTGGACATTGACAATCCAGCCTTCAGAGCCGGTTTGTCGCATTTGTTCCATGCTCAAACGCAAATGGATGCGGCCAAAGCCAGAGGAGGTTTGATAGGCAACTTGCAACGCGCGCGCTGGGCTATTTCTGGTGCTGTCACTTTTGTGCGTTTGTACTTCTTGCCAGTCAAGCACCATGATTTACCAGCACAAGTTCGCATGGCGCCTGCTTGGTAAATTGAGTGCCAACAGACCCTGAAAGCCCACGATGACCGACACTTTCATTGCGTTGGGATTCGCCATTTTTATCTGGTGGTTTAGCACGGGTATCGTGATTCTTTTAAATCGCATGTCTCGAACTGCCATTGCCATGAGCTTGGTCATCTCATCGGCGTTGGCTTTAGGGGCGCTTGCAGGATTGGCCCACACTGCGCAGCAAACGAGCGTCATGGGGGCTTACTGCGCTTTCACTTGTGCTTTGCTGGCCTGGGGTTGGAACGAATTGAGCTTTCTCACGGGCTGGATCACAGGGCCTCAAAAAACAGCCATCTTAAAAAGCACCACGGGTTGGCCCCGATTTGTAGCCTCCTTCAAAGCAGTGGTGTGGCACGAGTTGGCTATTTTGTTCGTTGGCTTGGCCATTGTGGTCATTACCTGGGATGCGCCCAACCAAGTGGGTACAGGGACTTACTTGGTTTTGTGGATCATGCGCACCAGTGCCAAACTCAACTTGTTTTTCGGGGTTCGCAATTTGAGTGAAGAATTCTTGCCAACCCATTTGGCTTACCTAGAGAGTTTTTTCAAGCGTCGCCGCATGAATGCATTTTTCCCATTTGCAGTGGTCTTGGCCTGTATCTGCTTATGGTATTTAGTAGACTTTGCAAACCAAGCCACAACCACTCCCGCTCAAGTGGTGGGTTCGGTTTTGGTAGGCACCATCTTGGCCTTGGCCATTGTGGAACACATGATGCTAATTCTGCCCATAGACACCACTACATTGTGGCGCTGGGCCATTCGCAAGCACCGAATAGAAACACCTGCAGCCTTTGAGGCGCATGTGCCTTCAGTTTTGCCTGCACACTTGGATTCGCATGACAAATCTTTACAAGTCAATTAACGCCGATGGCGGGCCCGTAGGTGGCGGCGGTGGTCAAAACCATGCCATGAATTTCGGCGCTGAGCTTGGAGGACGTGCACCTACAGCCATTGTGATTGGTACAGGATTTGGTGGTTTGGCAGCAGCCATTCGTTTGAGCGTGAAAGGCTACCGCGTTCAAATGCTGGAAAAACTCGACGCGCCAGGTGGTCGTGCCTATGTGCACAAGCAAGATGGCTTCACCTTTGATGCAGGCCCAACCATCATTACCTTGCCGCACCTTATTGCCGAGCTTTTTACGCTGTGCGGCCAAGACATGAAAGACCATGTCGACCTGCGCTTGATGTCGCCTTTCTATCGCATTCGCTTTGACGACGGTACGCATTTCGATTACAGCAACAACGACGAAGAAATGCTGGATCAAATTGCCAAATTCAGCCCTGAAGATGTGCAAGGTTTCAAAGATTTGATGGTCGCTTCTGAAAAGTGTTTTCAGCTTGGCTTTGTCGAATTGGGCATGGTGCCCTTCGAAACCATTGGCGATGTGATCAAGGCAATGCCCAACCTGGCACGCATGCAAGCTTGGCGCTCTATTTATAGTTTGGTGGCCAAGCACATCAAGCATCCCAAGTTGCGCATCGTCATGAGTTTTCATCCGCTGCTCATTGGCGGCAACCCCTATTCGGTCACCTGCGTTTACTCGCTCATCCATTCCCTAGAGCGGCGCTGGGGTGTCCACTCTGCCATGGGGGGCACTGGCGCGATTGTGCGTGAATTGGTAAAGCTGCTCGACCAACGCCAAGTGCCTATTCGTTACAACACGCCTGTCACGCGCATTCGCGTGGAGGGCGGTCGTGCCAAAGGGGTCGAGTTGGCCAATGGCGAGTTTTTACCGGCCGACATTGTGGTTAGCAATGGCGATGCCGCCTGGACATACAAGCACCTTGTTGAGCCACAACACCGCAAGCATTGGACCGACAAGCGCATTGCTAAAGGCAAGTATTCTTCGGGCTTGTTTGTGTGGTACTTTGGCACCAATCGAAAGTACGAAGATGTACCGCACCACATGATGGTGCTTGGTCCGCGCTACAAAGGCTTGCTCCAAGACATTTTTAAAAATCACAAGTTGTCTGAAGATTTCAGTTTGTATTTGTATCGGCCTACCGCCACCGATCCTTCACTCGCACCTGAAGGCTGCGACAGCTTTTACGCCTTGTCTGTGGTGCCTAATTTGAGCAGCGAAACCGATTGGCCTGCCGTTACCGAACAATATCGAGATGCTATAGCTACAGTGTTGCAAGAAAGTGTGCTGCCAGATTTGAAGCAGCATGTGGTGTCATCCAAAGTCACCACGCCTCAAGATTTTCAGGATCGGCTGTGGTCTTACAAAGGTGCTGGCTTTGGTCTAGAGCCCATCTTGGTTCAAAGCGCATGGTTCCGCCCTCACAACAGAAGTGAAGATGTAGCAGGTTTGTTCATGGTGGGTGCCAGCAGTCAGCCGGGTGCTGGTGTGCCCAGTGTGTTAATGTCAGCAAAAATGCTTGAAACGGTGGTGCCCGATGTCAAATCATTTGCCTGATCCAAGCTTGGGTTCTCCCCCGGTCTCTTTGCCCTACGATTTAGAGGCCTGTACCGCGCTCATGCGCGGTGGTTCGAAATCATTTTTTGCGGCCTCTCGTTTGTTGCCAGTTCGCTTAAGGCCTCCCGCCATTGCCCTTTATGCGTTCTGCCGCTTGGCAGATGATGCCATCGATGATGGTGACGACCCTGTTCTGGCCATGGCAGACTTGAAGTCGCGCTTGGCAGCGATTTATGCGGGTCGACCTGGCGCCGAAGATGCCGACCGAGCTTTGACCATTGTGGTTCATCGCTATGGTGTACCAAGTGGCTTGCTTGAGGCTTTGCTAGACGGGTTCATGTGGGATTCTCAAGGGCGCCGATACGAAACCTTGGCCGATGTAGAGGCTTATGGTGCCAGAGTGGCAGGTACTGTGGGTGCCATGATGTCCATCATCATGGGCGCTAGCTCAGACACCGCCATTGCCCGCGCAAGTGAGTTGGGCGTGGCCATGCAATTGACCAACATTGCCCGAGACATTGGCGAAGATGCGCGAATGGGACGCTTGTACATTCCGCGCGCTTGGTTCCGCGAAATTGGCATGGATGCAGATGCTTGGTTGGCCGATCCTGTTTTTGACCCACGCATTGCGGGTTTCACGCAACGCTTGTTGTTGCGTGCTGATGCCCTTTACCGTCGCGGCGAGTTTGGTTTGGCTGAACTTCCTTGGGACTGCCGTCCAGCTATTCAAGCGGCGCGTTTGGTCTATGCCGAAATTGGCAAACAATTGGAGCGCGATGGGCTCAACTCTGTGAATCACCGAACGGTGGTTTCAACAGCGCGCAAATTGGCGCTTTTGGCTCGTGCTGCCACTGTTGCAGTCAAGGCACCTGCAGTACCGGATGTCTCGCTCAGCCCAGTTCCAGCCATTCATTATTTGGTCGACATCGTGAACACGGAGCGCAATCTCTTGGCTATCGACAAGCCATGGAAACTGCCGGTTCGAAGTTTTGATGAGCGTGTTGTTTGGATGGTCGACTTGTTCAGCCGTTTAGAACAACGCGAGAGAACCCAGCGTTAAAACGCCAGACGCCAGTGAATCTGAAAATCATTGAAGTTGTGGTGTTGCTGTTTGCGGGTGTTGTTTTTGTTGCTTGGCAATTCCGCGATTTGCGACGCGCTAAAGAAATCACACGACTCAAACGTGAAGCAGAAAAACAGCAAGCCATGCAACACATTGACAAATCTGACGAGGCGCTCTCGGCAACTTCCTCTCAAAGAGAGCGCCAATGACGCCAACCCTCAAGGTCATTCACTTGGTATGCGCATGCTTGTTTTTAGGCAATGTGATTGTGAGTGGCGTCTGGGCCTTGTTGGCTGAACGCACGCGCAATCACGCCATCATTCAATTTAGCAACAAGATGGTCCTCATCACAGATGTCATGTTCACCTTGGTTGGGGCAGTGGGTGTGGTTTGGACGGGTCACGGCATGGCCGTGAACTTTGGTGGGGGTGCCAGCCACCCATGGATTCAATGGTCGTATTGGTTGCTCACATTTTCGGGCTTGATTTGGTTGTTTGTATTGGTACCCATTCAGCTCAAACAGCGCGCTTTGCTAAAACAGTATTCAGAGATTACGGAAGAATATTGGCGCCTGTCACGTATTTGGAAAATTGCTGGTGCCATTTCTACGGTACTGCCTTTGCCGATTGTGTATTTCATGGTTACCAAAACGGTTTGACAGACTTCACCGTTCGCCATCACCAGCACGCATGACGCCTTCAAAATCCACACTCACCGACCGCGTGGTGCTGATCACTGGCGCCGCTTCTGGCATTGGCGCTGCCACAGCGCTTGAGCTTGTGGCACAAGGCGGCATTCCTGTGTTGGTGGACTGCGATGCAGAACCCCTTGAGCAAATGGCGCAACGTTGTGGTCCACAAACACTTTACTGGGTGGCAGATGTCACGCAACTGCAAACCATGCAAGAGGTGGTGGACAAAACCATCAGCAAGCTGGGACGCATTGACATTGTGTTTGCCAACGCAGGCGTGGCTGCGTTTGGCCCTGTGGCTTACATTGACCCTGAGGCATGGAGGCGTTGCATCGAGGTCAATGTGTTGGGTGTTTTCAACACCATTCGGGCTGCCTTGCCAGCCATCATGCAGCAGCGTGGCTATGTCCTCATTAACGCGTCGTCATCGTCGTTTGCGCATCCACCTGTGATGTCTG
Source organism: Limnohabitans sp. MMS-10A-178 (assembly GCF_003063375.1). Classification (GTDB taxonomy): domain Bacteria; phylum Pseudomonadota; class Gammaproteobacteria; order Burkholderiales; family Burkholderiaceae_C; genus Limnohabitans_A. The sequence continues at coordinate 982,302 of NZ_NERY01000001.1, forward strand.
CTTATGCAGCCAGCAAATCTGCAGTCGAGGCCATGGGCAATTCATTGCGCATTGAAATGGCGGCCCATGGCGTGGGGGTAGGGGTGGTGCATGCAGGCTGGGTGCGCACACCATTGGTCACAGAAGGTGCCTTGCACCCTGGCTTTGTCAGGTTGCGCGCCACCATGCCTGGCCCCATGAACAGCGAAACTTCGCCAGAAGAAACGGCACGCGTCATTGTGCAGGGCATGCTGCAGCGTAAGCGCAGAATTTGGGTGCCAGCTTGGTTGAAAATTTTGTTTGCTTTAAGGGCCTTGCTCCACATGCCTTTTGCTGAGCGTGAATTGCTTCGCGCTGCGCCTGAGATAGAAAAAATTTACCTTGAGGGTTTGGAAGCAGAGGGCGCTTTAGCCTCTAGCTTTGGGCCAAGAGAACGCGAGCGCACCTTGGCCAGAGCACGTCAGCAAGATTGAGCAAAACACTTCAAATAAGAGCGCTTCATCTAGGCTCGCCGCGGCATACGCCAAGGTAACATGAATTGCACAGGCAGTGACACCAAGCGCGGTATGTCCAAAGACTCGTGCACTGCCGTGACGTTTTCACCCAGCAGTTGGGTGCGCAGCAAAGAGCGAACATAAAACGGCGTGTCCTCTAAAGTACTGATCACTTCTGGCGCCTGATTCAATTCACTGCACATGCCCCGCGCCAACAACCATCCCGAAGAAGGCAAGCGGTATCGTGCGGGTGCATCAAATGGTGTGTAACTGCCATCTGGTGAAAAGCGTTGGGCCACAACGCGGCCTGGCCCTTGCTTGGGACGCACGTCATACACCACGCTGGTATCGCCATTGGCCATTTCTGCCCGTGCCCAATCCCAATCTTGAAAGCCATTCTCAACGGGCTCGTCCCCTTCATTCGAGTCCATATAAGCATGGCCCCGCCAGCTGAAATGAGGATTTTCCATGTCAACTTCGACTCTCGAGCAGGGCGCAATAGGCCCCCAGCGATGCAAGCCAGCATGGTCTAGATGTGTGACAAAGTTGCAAAGTCCTTCGGGCCTTACCGTCACTCGGCCTCGAACTCGCATGGGAATAGGAACATTGATTTCATCAATGTCAATGGTGAGGGCCTGACCATCCCAGCGCAAACTGCTGGGGCCAATTTGGTAATGATGAGCGCTGCGTGAAACATGCGATCGGCCGCGCTCTGTCATGGTCCAACGCTTACCACCCTTGCCATACAAAGCCATATTCAAAGCGCAATGGTTTTCTGGATCGGCAGTACCCCCTTGGCGATTTCGAGCCCAAGCGTAATAAGGTGAAAACACACTGCCTACAAAGGCAATGATGGAGAGTCCGTATTGGCCGTCGTCGCTCAGCGCATCGACATACCACCAGAGATAACCACCCGGCGGGACAACTTGGTCAAACCGAGGTCCGCCATGAGGGTCGCGGCCGCCAAACGTCCCGACATGGCGGCCATCGGCACGCCCGGCCCCGGGTGCACGCTGCCCCCCGCTGTGTAAAGGCCCGGCACTTTGCTGCGCGATGAGGGGCGAGCGAAGGCCGACATCCATCCGTGTGTTGCTTGGCCATACAGAGCGCCCCCACTGCCCGGAAACAGACGGGCAAAGTCCTGCGGTAGCGTGCGCACCACTTGCTGTGGCGAGGCCTTGATCTCTAGGCCACAGCGACGCATCAGCGCCAAACTGCTCGATTCGCATGCTTTTATCTCCGATGAATTGAAGGAATAGGTGTCACCGTCAGCAGGCGCATTGACAAGGCACAACAGTCTTTCCAGACCAGCGTGAGCCAATCCGTCGTCGCTTCGATCTTGGGCGCAAACATAAACAGTGCCTTGCTCAGGGAGCCTTCGTTTTTGGAAGATATCATCAAACTCACGCTTGTAATTTTGATTGAAAAATACGTTGTGTCGCACCAATGGAAAACCACTCGATTGTGCGTGCATTGACATCGTGAATGCAGACAAAGACCGCTGGTGTGCGGAAACTTCTTGAAAGCTTGGGCGCACTGCTGGGCCAAGAAGGCCTTGCGACAAAGCTGCCACATCACCATTGAAAATCACATGATCGGCTTCGATGGTTTCGCCAGATTGAAGTTGCACGCCACTTACTCGGCCAGTCTGTGTCAGTATGCGCTCACACGCATTTCCATAGCGCGGTTTCACGCCCCATTTTTCACCCAACTGTGCTAAGGCTTTGGCCACTTCAAACATGCCGCCCGAGACAGACCACACGCCATCCAATTCCACTTGGGCCACCAGCATCAAGGTGGCAGGTGCCGACCAAGGTGAAGCGCCGCAGTAAGTGGCATAGCGGCCAAACAATTGTTGCAAGCGGGCATCGTGAAAGTGTCTGCCCAAGCTGCGCCACAAACTGGCAAAAGGACCCAAGCCAGTGAGAGTGGCCATGCCTTGAAATCCGAGGTCGCCCACCATGCTCAAAAGATCGGGTCGTTCGCTTCTGATGTAGGGCTTCTCAAGCGTGTCGTAAAGACTGCGCGCTTCCTTGCAGAAACCCAAAAACCGTTTGGCTTCTTGCGGACTGCTGAACGCCGCAATGGCATCTGCAGTGCGTGCGGTGTCTGACAACAAATCGAGTGTCTGCGGGCTGCCATCCCATGCATGCCGCGCCAGTACCCCGATATTTTCAAGTTTCAAAATATCGGACAGAGAAGTGCCCATCTCTTGCAACATTTGATCCAACACCCAGCGCATGGTGAAAACGGTAGGGCCCGAGTCAACGCCCACACCATCTACTTGAACTTGGCGAATTTTTCCGCCAGGTGTGGCTGCGCTTTCTACCAGCGTGACATCCAAACCGCGATGCGCTAAAACCAGAGCACTTACCAAACCGCCAATGCCCGCACCAACCACCACCACACGAGGCGTGCTCGTAGCACTATGCATAGACCTTGCCTTGCCACTGCCCCTGAACTTGCAAAGGTACAAATCGAGCAAACATGGATTCTGAGAAGTAGTCGTTTTCTGCAGCTGCCTGAATGGCTTCTAAGTGTGCGCCAGAACGCGCATAGGCGTTCATGTCTGACACACTGTCCCAAATGCTGAAAGTAGCTTGCCTTACAAAAGGTGCTTCACCCAAGCCAACGGCCAATTGGCACCCTTTGGCATCGGCCAATGCGTTTTGAGAGGGCGGTGCATGCTTCCAAAATGCAGGCGCTTTGGCCAGCTTGATGGAGGCACGGGTAAGTGCCGCCACAGGGCCTCTGATGGGCTGTGCTGCACAAACGTTCAATGATTGGCCATCCCAGCTGCCGCGACATGACCAAGTTTTGAGGAGCGCACAACAAAACTCATCGGAGCGTTCTTGGTAAGTTTGGATCACACTGGAGCTTGCGATAAACGCTTGTGCTGATGCCAAAGAATCAAACAATCCAAACAAGCCTTGGCGCGAGGGGCTGGGACGAAGACCAAAACCGCCTTCATAACCACTGCCCAAGACTTTTGAAAATAGCAGTCCGGGGATGTCTTGCAAAGCTTGAGGCCCTTTGACAATGCGAGTCCAACCCCACAAGCGCGAGCTTGGCGCAATATCCGCCAACAACAGCACGACCACTTGGTCGTTTTCAACTGTTGTAGGCTGCGTAGACATCACTGAATCTCCAAATAAAAAAAGGCCTGAACCGCATCGGGTGCAGGCCTTGTGAGTCTCAGGGTTTATGGTTTTGCGATGGCTTGAAGTTCTGGGAAATCTTTGGCCATTTTGGCGCCATAAAGTGGCTTGTAAGCACCTTGGTGGCAAGTGCTGCAATTGACCTTGGCCACATCACCTTTGGGTCCCAAGCGATTGGCCGGGAACTTGTCGGTGAGCGGTGTCATGTACTCGTTGTTCAAGTCACGAGCCATCCGAATGCCGTGCCAAGCAGTCACACGTTGCGGCCTTGACTCTTCCCAAGATGCAAAGTTGCGCGTGTTGTGGCAATACGTGCAGTTAACACCCAAAGACTCAGACATGTGCACCATGAGCGAATAAGTGAATTCAGTTTGCTTGGTCGATGCGCGGTTGGCATGAGCGCCGGCACCGGTCATGGCTGTATCGCTGTTCACACGAATTGGCAGTGCATTCATGAGGTAAGGCGAGAACGGATCAGAGGGCAAAGACGATAAACCGGCTGCTTTGGTCGCCATGTTTTGTCCCGCCAAATCGCCTAACAAGCTGTTTGCATATTTGCGATCTTTGGGCGCTGTCCAAACTTCTGTTGGGATGTTGTTGCCACGGTGGCAGGTGTAGCAGGTCACGCCTGTATCGGCCACGTGCGCCTTGTAGTCTTGATTGACTTTTTGTGTCATCTCAATCATGCGACGCGCAACCACCTTGGTGTACTTCTCGTCATCGGCAAAATTTTGAACATTGTGGCAATAAGCGCAACCTGCTTCAGGCGCAACCCATTGGGTAATGGCGGCCATGTGGCGGTTGAACTGACCTACGCTCAAATCGCCCAAAACTTGAACGTTTTTGTAGATGTCCTTGGCCTTGGGGCCCTCTGCGTCAGCCGGATCTGCTGCTGCAGGTGCAACGTTCAATGAAGCCTCCTTGGCAAGTGTCCGAGGATTGTAGATTTGCTCCATGCCGGTACCACGGTAACCCGTTTGAACCGTTTCAATGGGAGGCCGTTCACAACCCGCCAGCATCACAGCTGCCATCAGGCAAAGTGCAGTTTTTAAAATAATTTTCATGGTTTCACTCCCAGAATAGCTGGATCGACCACAACGGGACTGCCCAAAGGATAAGCAGGCACAACATGGTGTTTGACAGACCAGAGGTACCAGTTGTCAACGACGGTTCCTGTGAGCAAGATACCGATACCGCCAACCAAGGGGCACAACACTGCGAACCACCAGGCCCAGCGGTGAATGGATTCCATCGTGGCATTGAAGCCCATGGTCCAGCGCCAGAACAAGGCAGCACGTTCAGACGCTGTACCGCGATCTACAATTTGTTCAATCTCACGCTCGCCGCCATAACGTCCAACGGCCAAGATGGTGGCGCCGTGCATTGCAAACAACAGCGCAGAGCCATACAAGAACACAATGGACAGTGCATGGAACGGGTTGTAGAACAAGTTGCCATAGCGCAGCGAGAGTGCTGACACCCAATCCAAGTGCGGGAAGATTCCAAACGGAACCGCCTCAGACCAGCTACCCATCATGATGGGGCGGAAGAAGCCGCAAACCAAGTAAAGCCAAATGGCTGCTGCAAAGGCCCAAGCCACATGCGTGCCCAAGCCGAGTTGTCTGGCTCGTCTGTAGGTGCGAGCCCACCACAACATGATTGAGATTGTTAGCAAGAAGCCCACAATGAGCCACCAACCGCCTTCAGCCAGCGGTGGAATGCCAAGGCCATATGCAGGCGGTGGCGGCTCCAGTGCCAGCCAGAACAATTGACGAATCAGTTGAATGGGATTCCAGTCAACCGAGGCCAACATGTTGAAGCCAATGATGTTGAACGCCGCGATGCCGAAAATCAAGGACGCTACACCGAGCGAGCCAAGATAGACGGGACCGATTTGGGCGTTGCCAATGCGACCAAAGAGGTGCACCAGGAAGGGTTCTCCCGTGCGCTTGTCGTCGCCGCGAGGTAAGTCAACGCCATGGTGCACAGGCCCCACGGGCTGCACCGAGGTGAAAAGATTTTGGTATTCGGCCATTTCGATTTCCTCTCTTTAATTAGGTGCGCCAGATGGGCATGTTGAGCCACCAGCTCCACCATTCAGGCCAAGCGCCAGTCCAGAACGGGCCGCTCACCACAATACAAACAATACCGAACCAAACACCGGCCAGTGCCAAGAACAGGCCTAAACGGTGAATGCCTAAAGTGCCGACGGAGTAACCAATGAGGTCACGGAAGAAGGTGTCTTCATGTTCTGGTGACTTCACGACTTCTCCCTTACCAGGGTTGGTGGCTGACAACACCAATCCGCCGTGCATAGACAGTGCGAGCGTGGCCGCAAAGAACAAGCTGGCGGCAATCATGTGCCAAGGGTTGTAGTGAAAGTGCAAGTACTGATAAGCCGTGTTGCTCACCCAGTCAAGGTGGCTGTAGATGCCATAGGGGAACGCGTGACCCCAAGCACCCATGAGCACGGGGCGAACCACTTGCAAACTGACATAAGCAAGAATCGCCATACCGAATGCCACAGGCACATGCAAGCCCATGCCTAGCTTGCGAGCAATTTCAACTTCACGCAGGGCCCAAGATACAAACGCGCCAATGGCACAGACTGTGATCAGTTGCCAAAGGCCGCCTTCCATCATGGGTGCCAAGCGCAAACCATAAGAGAGGTCAGGGGGTGCAATGTTAATTTGCCAAATATTCCATGTAGGGCCCATTGCTGCGCCCCACAAAATCAAGGTTGTACCCGTGAGGACAAAAAACATCGTCGTGATTCCAAAGAATCCGACATAAAAAGGACCGACCCAAAAATCAAACAGGTCGCCCCCAAAAAGTGTGCCGCCGCGTACGCGGTATTGGCGTTCAAAACTCAGCATGGACATAGTTGCATCCTCCGACCGATTGACTGTTTGTGAGGTCTTGTAGGCTTGAAATTAAAAACAAAAGGACAGACGCATCGTTCAAATGAATTGAGCGAGGTGCGTCTGTCGACATAAAGACCAGTGGTCCTTATTTTTGCGGCAAAGCCGCATTTTGTGGCTGTGCTTTCGCCGCTGCGGCCTTGGCCGTATCGGGATGCCAGCTGTTGATGTTGTATCGATCGCCGCTGATTTGAATCAGGTGAATCGATGTTGAAATAAAGGCAATCAACAGTCCAGTGAGAACAATTGCCTTGCGGGGGTCTATTACACGCCACATGCGCCACATAGTAATTTCCTTTCTTAACTCAATTGAGAAATAACGGTATAGACAGAAGACTTCACGCCGTCCAAAGTGCTCGTTGAACCCTCTGCACCAGGAAGCCAGCTACGCCAGTCGAGGACCAGCAACTGTCCCGCCACAGCGAGAACCATAAACACTAGAAATAACAAAACAAAAGTAATTCCATAACCATCGAAATGGTCATGAGCTTGAACCGTTGTCATGCGATCGTTCGGGTGGGTCATATTTATCTCCGTTGAATGGTTTTTTTAGAACCAGGGACGCCAGATCCATACCAAGCTGTGGGCGAAGAAAGCTCCCGCAGCCCACAACAGGTAACCCTGTATGAAGTACTGGTGAAACTCTTGGGCTTCTTCGTCTGTCAGCCCTGAAGGGTTAGCTGCATCAGTCATAGTTAGTGCCTCTCTCAAAATGCCTTTCGGCGACTCCCTGAATCCTTTCGAATTCAGGATGAACTGTTGTGGCTTTGACACCGCAACAGGTGGACTCTCGGACTAGCCGAGAGATTGGACGACTCAGCGAAATCAAGTGCACACCTTTCATGCATGTGCTCCTTCATTCGCTTTACCGAACAATTCTGTGAATCTTTCTGCCTCTACATGAGAGCGGCCAGTTTCTCGTGCATCTCGCTCTGCTTGATCGCGCATTCTTTTTGCCGCCGAGATTCGAACCAACACGGGTTGCTGTTCAAGCAAAGCATCCAATCTGTCTTGTGCCTCAGGTTCCCACGGCACGGTGGTATTGGGTGCCGAGCGACCCAAGGTGCCTTCAATCTTGTCCATCTCGGTACCCAAGGGCAGGATATGGAAGAGGGCATCGAAAAGGCCGTTGCAAAATTCTTGAATGATGTAAGTGGCGCCGGCATAACCCATAAAAGGCGTACCGGTATGGCGCCGAATGATGGGCAATGGAAAGCTGGCAGGAATGAAGCTGGTTTTCATCATGCCGCCGCCACCGCACTCTGCCAAATAGATGCGCTCGTTGTAACTGCCGTACAAAATGAGCGGTGTTTTTTCTGTGACCAGTTTTCGTACTTCTTCATTGTCTGTTTTAGCACCTGCAATGCGTGAGATGGCAAAGTTGCAGGGCAGGCCCATTTCGTCTTCTAAGAAATGGCGAATACCGCGGGTGTAGGTTTCGTTGGCCACCACGCCAAAGTTGGCAGTGCCAAAAAAGTCTTGCGTCACAGAGCGCCACAAGTCCCAAATGGGTTTGATGGTGCTGTGTTTTTCTCTTTCGATGAAGGGCTCGGGATCGAGGCCGAGCAGTTCGCCCAAAGAGCGCAAAAATTTGGTGGTGCTGTGCAAGCCAATGGGTGCTTGCAAATAGGGGCGCTCTAAGGCTTCGCAAAGCATGCGGCCAAATTCGCGGTACATGCAAATATTCACATCTGCTTCGACCAAGCGTGACACATCTGCCAAATGGGATCCCAATGGGAAAACCATATTGACGTCGGCGCCAATGCCTTGCACCAAGCGGCGAATTTCAGCCAAGTCGCTGGGTGAGTTGAAAGTGCCGTAGCTGGGGCCAATGATATTGACGCGAGGACGCTCGCCCTCTTTGCGCTCACGCTTGGGCACATGCTTCATGCCGTACTGTTGCCACAGCCAGTACATGGCGCGGTTGGCACATTGCCACTGATCTTCGTCAATGGTGCGCGGTAAAAAACGCTGCAGGTTGGTGCCCTCGGGCGTGACGCCGCCACCAATCATTTCTGCAATGGAGCCTGTGACCACCACGGAGGGCAGGTCGGGGTTGAGCATGGCATGCGCACGGCGCATAGCGCCCTCAGTGCCTTCGCGGCCCAATTGTTCTTCTGCCAAACCTGTGACCACAATGGGCAACTCATGCGGGGGCAGTGCATCGGTGTAATGCAAAACCGAAGTGACAGGCAAGTTTTCGCAGCCCACAGGGCCGTCAATGACAACTTGCAAGCCTTTGATGGCGGTGAACACATACACCGCTCCCCAATAGCCGCCTGCACGATCGTGGTCAAGAACTAGCATCAGATCATGGCCTCCGCTTTGCGTTTTTTGGCTTGCTTCTCGAGTTGTCTGCGCGTTTCAGCTTCAAACTCAGGACGGTTTTGGGGCACGCCATGTGAGGCTTCCCAAACGCCTGCTGCATGACCAGAGCCAGTGCTGCCAAAGAAGGCTTTCATTTCATCAAAGCGCGTCTTGTTGGCAATGGCGTTATTGATCACTTGCGCCAATGAGCCTGCACCGGCAGGACCCATGAGGGGGCGTGCAGAGATGAGGTTGGTGAAATACAAGCTTGGAATGCTGAGCTCTTTGGCCGCTTGAACCACGGGTGTGGTGCCAATGGTGAGGTCGGGCTTCCATTCGTGCATGGCTGCCAGATCTTGTTCTAGCGATGCGCGGTATTGAACATGCACGCCATGGGCCTCAAGCCATTCGCAATCTGGTGCGCTCCAAGGAGTGCGAGGGCAGGCGGTGCCAACGTAGCGCAAATCGGCGCCACTCTCCACCAACAAACGCGCCACCAACAACTCAGAGCCTTCATAGCCACTGAGGGTAATGCGGCCCTTGATGGGTGACTTGGCCAAGCCGCCTTTGATGGCGCCCAGCATGATGTTTTTCACCATGTCAATTTTGGCTTGCGGCACATTGGCTGCATTGCCAATGGCTTGCAACCAGGCTTCTGTGCCGTCATGGCCGACCGGGGCTGAACCCACAATAGGACGACCTGCCGCTTCAAACTCCCGAATGCTGGCAGTGTAAAACGGATGAATGGCCGCCACTGCTGTGCAATCGAGTGCTGCATAAAGTTCGCGCCACTCGCGTGTGGGTACCACAGGACCTGCTGCCAAGCCCATGGGCTCGAGCATGCGGCCAATGATGATGGGGTCGGCGGGGAACATCTCACCAATCATGGTGATGGTGGGTTTGTCGGAGCGGCCTGTGCGAGGTGCTTGAACAGGGCCTGCCAAAATTTCTTCGCGCGCATATTTCAGCATGGCGCCAGCCAACACATCTTTGGCCTCTGCGTGAGTGGGTACGCCGAAACCTGGCACATCGATGCCAATGATGCGAACGCCGTTGATCTCTTTGGGCAGCAATTGCAATGGCACGCCACTGGCTGTGGGAACGCACAAATTGATGATCACAATGGCGTCGTATTTTTCGGGATCGGCTTGGTCGTAAACAGACTCGCGAATGTCCTCGAACAACTTGCCAGTAACCAGTGACTCAGAGTTGAAAGGCACGTAGCCCACACTGCGGCGAGCGCCATAAAAATGCGATGTGAAAGTCAAGCCATACACACAGCATGCGGAGCCCGACAAAATGGTGGCGGTGCGGCGCATGCGCAGGCCAACGCGCAATGAACCAAACGCAGGGCACATGCTTTGCGGTTGATCGTGTGGGCCTGCTTTGGGATCGACAGGATAGTCTTTGGCATATTGCGCCAACACTTCAGACTTGCCTGAGGCCTTGGCGGCAGCCAGCATTTTTTCACCACCCGAGTGACAGCCCATGCCATCACCCTCGATGGTGGTGCTCATGCCCGCAGGTGCTTCTGAGGCTGGGACGATGGGAATCGTTTTGCTCATGGTGTCAGACTTCGTCGTACACAACTTCGAGGGTGGGCTTGCTGGTGTCAGTCTTGCCGCACATGTCAAATTGGGTTGCAGGCTCGAGCACCACATCGCGTCCAACGGCTGAAGCTGCAAACAAGCCCAGCAACTGGTCTTGTGTCATGGGGTTGGGGCGAATGGGCACCGAAGTGGCCACATTGGCAGCCAACTCGGCAAACATGGGGCCCCAAACAGAGTCGGGGCGGCCAATGATTTCGTAGCTGGCGCTCTTTCTGCGAATGTCTTCGTTGGCAGGAATGGTGGACAGCACAGGGATGCCCACCTTGGTGGCAAAGTTGGCGGCTTCACCGGTGCCGTCATCACGGTTAATGACCATGCCAGCCACACCCACGTTGCCGCCTAATTTGCGGAAGTACTCAACTGCTGAGCACACGTTGTTGGCCACATAAAGTGATTGCAAATCGTTGCTGGCCACCACAATGACTTTTTGGCACATGTCGCGGGCAATGGGCAAACCAAAGCCACCGCAGACCACGTCGCCTAAGAAGTCGAGCAGCACATAGTCAAAGCCCCACTCATGGAAACCGAGTTTTTCAAGCAATTCAAAACCGTGGATGATGCCGCGACCACCGCAGCCGCGTCCCACTTCTGGACCGCCCAATTCCATGGCGTAAACACCGTCGCGCTTGAAGCAAACGTCGCCAATGGCAACAGCTTCACCAGCAAGTTTTTTCTTCGATGAGGTTTCAATGATGGTGGGGCAAGCGCGGCCACCAAACAACAAGCTGGTGGTGTCACTTTTTGGGTCGCAGCCAATGAGCAAGACTTTTTTACCTTGCTGCGCCATCATGTAGCTGAGGTTGGCCAGCGTGAAGCTTTTGCCAATGCCACCCTTGCCATAGATGGCAATGATTTGAGTTTCTTTGGTGACCTCAGAGGTGGCCACAGGTGCGGGTTCAATGGCCGCTTCAGTGCGCAAAATGTCGCGCATGAAATTCACGGGTGCTACAGAAGGAATCGAACTCGAGCTCATACTACTTGTCTCCAATCAAGAACCATCTTTAAACAATCGGCATCGCCAAAGGCGGTGCGATATGCAGCGTTTGCTTGTGTTGCATCTTGGTGATGCGTGATCAAGCCATCTAGGGACAAACGACCATTGCCAGCCAATGCAATGACGGCGGCCAGGTCGGGGGGTGACCACTGCGCAGCCACACGAATGCGTGCTTCACGCATGAAGGCTGGTGGAAAAACAAATGAAAGTGGTGTGTCGTAGAAACCAGCCAGCACCACTTCACCACCTGGGGCCAAGCGGCCAATGAGTTCATCCAGAAGTGAACTGACGCCGCTCACATCACAAATGCATTTGTAGTTTTTGCGAGTGTCTGTGCTAGGGTCAATGACCTCGTAGCCCACACCACCTGTGCGGCGCGTGGGGTTGGTTTCCCAAACCACGGGATGGGCACCAGCCAGCACAGCAAGTCTGGCAATCATGCGGCCCAATACACCGTGACCCACAATCAAATCGGGTTGTTGCGTGCCGGGTGCGCTGTGAGCGTGATATGCAGTGGCTGCCAATGCAAACAAAACACCTTGCTCCGCCAACGTTTCTTCAATGGGCAATGCACGTGCAGAAGGCACCACCAATTTGGAGGCAGAGCCACCAAATAAATTCTTAGCGTCTTGGAAGCATTGAGAGCCAGGAATGTAAACCCGTGTGCCCACTTTCAAGGTAGCTTGATCGCCAGCATCGACCACGCGGCCGACCGTTTCATAACCAGGCACCAAAGGGTAGCCCATGCCAGGAAACGAGGGCATGGTGCCCTCCCAGAGAAGCCGTTCTGTACCCGTGCTAATGCCACTGAATTCGACCTCTACTTTGACGTCTGCCGCACCCATTTCGGGCAATGACAAAGCTGTCAAAGCCAATGACTTGGGCTGCTGGAAAACGATAGCGGTGGACTGCATGACTGTATATTTACTCTTACAATGATCTGTGTCAACAAATATTTACAAATAAAACGATTTATTAGTGTAAACCCTGAGATTTTCGCCCCACCAAGATTTGCGTTTGCAAAGGCATTGGGTTAGGCACAAGCTCCAAATTCGAGAATCCAGCCTCTTTCATCATGGCCATCAATTCACGGGGTGTGCGCAACCTGCCAGCGCCCATGGCAAGCAGGTAAAAATGAAAATACGCATCGCCTTGAGGGGTCTCGTCAGGCTCTTGGGCCATGGGTTCTGCCAGCAGCAAAGTACCGCCAATAGGCAGTGCCTCGTAAATGGCACGCAGGGCTGTTTTGACATCTGCGTCGGGGTGGTCGTGTGCCACACGGATGAGGGTGACCAAGTCGGCGCCACGTGGCAGAGAATCCTCTAAGAAACTACCGGGGTTGGCCGTTGCGCGGTCGGCAATGCCTTGACGTTCAAAGTTGGCTTTGGCAAGAGCTGCCACTTCAGGCAGGTCAAACAAGTGCAACTTCAAATGCTTGGCGTGTTGTGCCAAGCGGCCTACGAAAGTACCTTGTCCACCACCTACATCGAGTACGCAGCGGTGCTCATCAAACGAGTAGCTGGCAAAAATTTCATCCACCACAAAAGGCTGTGAGGCAGACATGAGGTTTGAATAGCGAGCAAATTTTTCTGCTTGCGCTGCGTTGGTGGCTTCGCGTTGAGCGTTTTGCTCTTCAATGGTGTAGGGCCAGTATTGAGACATAGCGCCAGGCTGATCGGTGCCCTTCAACATGGCCACAGGGTCTTGCATGTCTTGGTACAGCACGGCGTGATGTTCAATCATGGCGCGAATGCCAACATGGCCTGCTACGGGTGCACCCAAAGCACCCAAGCCGTAGCGGCCTTCGCTGCGCAAATCGAGCAAGCGCAAGGCCAGCGCCGATTGCAGCAAGCGCTGCAAGCTCGCCACTGGCAAGTTGGTGAGTTGCGCCAATTCTTCGAGTGAGCGAGGACGTTCGGCCACTGTTTCTAAGATGCGCAAACGAACGCAAGCCAGCAGCACTTGCGAGTAAACAAAACCCGCCATGAGATCAAACACCTGACGTGCACGACGCTGAGTGATCCATCGAGTGAGAGGATTGGAGACGCTCCAGCGGTACAAGGAGGTGCTGGTCATCATGCGATCCCAGACCGCGGCCAGCGAATCTCGCCAAGGTGTTTTTCGACCTACGCGCTGCGCTGAAGAGGCTAGATCTAGCGTTTTCATGTGTGCGTCCTGTGCTGGGTCACACTCAGTGTGAAACACCTTGGTTGGCGCCAGCGCGATATGCCATACAAGCTGCACGCGGCACCAAACGCTCAGACTGCTGCATCACCAAGTCGCGCATCGACTGAGCATTGGGGCCTTCTGGAATGGAATCGGAGGCCGCTTGAATGAGCGATTCAAAATGCGTAATAGCACCTGAAAGCCCGAGGTTGGCAATGGCGTTGGGTCTGTCGTGCTGTGCGTCTTGCCCAACGGGTTTGCCCAACAAATCGGCTTGACCCATCACGTCGCGAATGTCATCGGCCACTTGGTAAGCCTCGCCCAAACAATCGCCCAGAGCCTGCCATTGCTTGGGGTCTGCACCTGCGCTCAATGCACCTGCGCTGGTGGCCGCTACAAACAGCGCACCTGTTTTGGCACGCTGGTATTGCATGAGAGACACACGAGACTCAGATTCCCAAGCTTGGCCCGCCACGATGCCCGCTGGCATGCCCACACAGGAGGCCAAGATCTGGATCAGAGCTGGTAAGCGAAGCGGCGATTGGGTAGCTGCTGTGGCCAAGGTTTGAAAGGCCAACACGATCAGTGCGTCGCCAGTTAAGACGGCCAAGGGTTCGCCATAAGCGTAGTGCACGGAAGCACGGCCACGTCGTGTTTGCGCATCGTCAAAACAAGGCAAGTCGTCGTGAACCAATGAGGCGCAGTGCATGAGCTCAATGGACACCGCCACAGCTTCGCTCAGGCGGGGATCGTCCATGCCACAAGCCTGTGCAACTGCCAAAGCCAACTGCGGCCGAACGCGAGCGCCGCCTGGAAACACGGCATGGCGTACTGCGCCAGCCAATTTGGGAGGGCAATTGGGGTCATCGGCAGACGCCAAGGCCATGGCCAAACATTGCTCGATTTTCGTAATTGCCTTCATGGGCTTGTCTCCATTGAATGTTGAAGCCATTCGCCAGGTGACAATTAAAGTTGTCAATTGGATATGTCAACAAATATAGACACATGAAGGGTGTCTGTCAACCGTAATTGCCTAGGTTGAGCAAATTAAATTCAAGGTGCGCTGGAAGGTTGCCCCATGGGCCAAATCACGTTGGCAACCCATTCGGCTTGCTCTTCATGAGCCAAGTGCCCCAGGTTAGGGAGGGAAATGATGTCCTGTGTTCGCAGGTGTGTCAGTGTTTCAGCCACGCGATAGGCGACTGACGGCGGCACAATCAAATCTTGTGAGCCGACGATCAAAGAAATGGGATCTTGCAGCTCGCGAAGCCGTTCCCAAAAGGTGTGCAAATCCCAGTGCGCCATCATGGAAAGCGCTGCTTGAGCGTGTGAAGGATTGCTCATCAAGGTTTTGTAGAGCCTTGATCCTTCGTCATCCAGCTTGGAGCCCGTGCCCTCCAAAAGCTTGTGCAAAACAGAAGGACGCGCCGCTTGCCATGCAAACAACTCAGGAACCCACGGCGCCTTGGTTAGCACTTTGGCCAAGGGCGAAAAAAATTGCCCAGCAACTCCGTCCAGAGGCAACAAAGCGCCATTCAATGAGACCAATCGGTTTGGCTGAAGGTGGCCATTGAGTGTCAGCATGCAGGCCACGGCGGCGCCGGCAGAGTGTCCCACCACAATGTTGGGCTTGATTTGCATGTGTTCCAACAATTCAGCCACACCTGCCGCCATGCCCGAAATTGAAAACAAAGTGGCAACGTCCCTGTCCTGAGGCATTGAGGTAAAACCATGGCCCGGAAAATCGATGGCGATCACGGTGTAGTTGTCACTCAACAAGGGAATCAAGTGACGCCAAGAATGGGTCGAGGCGCCTGTGCCGTGCAGCAACAGAATGCTTGCGGCTTGCGGCTTGGGGTGCTGAGCCCATTGCACATGCCAGCGAAGCTTGCTGGTTTCAATGAAGCTTGAAAGATGACGCAAAGGCCATTGGCGGCCATCTGTGTCCCAATCTAATGCTTGTCGTTGGCTCACATTGAACTTTGTTTCAAGCCCTGCCAGCCACAGCACGAACGGCTTGGTTCAAAGTATTGGCGCCGGCGTAGGGCAAGGCTAAATACTGCGCACCCATGGCTTGCGCTAAATTTTGGGCGGCCTCTTGCGCTTGAGGTGAGGTGTCCACCAGCAAGGTGCTAAAGCCTTTTAGGCGCATTTCTGTAGCCGCTGTCAATGCATCTGTTGCAGCTTGCGCGCGACCTGGCCGTCCATCGCGTGCAATATTGCCTTTGCCATCAGTGAGCAAAACCACAATGGGCGTTTCTCCTTTTTTGCGCAACTGCTCAGCCAACAACATCGATGCTTCAATGGCATGGGCCAGTGGTGTGCCACCGCCACCTGGCAAACCAGCCAAGCTTCTTTTGGCACGCGCCAAAGAGCGAGTGGGCGGCAAAATCAATTCCGCTGTTTGACCTCTGAATGCCAGCACCGCCACACTGTCGCGCCTTACATAGCAGTCGGCCAGCAACAACTCAACGGCACCCTTGGCTTCAGCCAAACGGTTGAGTGCAGACGAGCCTGACGCATCAACCACAAAAACCGTGGTGGTCTGACCAGATTGGCGAAATCGCGTGACATGGAAGTCTTCTTTGCGCACCACGATGCGTTGTCTCTGGCCCTCAGCAGTGGCCTGTTGCCTTTGCCGTATTTTTTGCCACGGCGCAGCAGCCCTCAGTGTTTCAAGCACATTGATGCGTTGGCCTGCGCGCGGCTCGCCTTTGCGTGCACCGAAAGGCCTGCCGCGCAATGCGTTTTTTTGCAGTGCACCTGCGCTGCCAGAGGTGGGTGTTTTGGCGCGTTGCAATTGGCCAATTTTCAAACTGGCCAAGAGCCCCGCTGGCATGGCAGCTTGGGCTGCTTCGAGCACCAATTCAACCAAGTTATCGGGTAAGTTATCGGGCAAGTTATTTTCTTCGTTAGAAGCGTCTTCGGGGTCGTCTTTCGTGTCGTCTTTCTTGTCATTTTGATCCTGATTTTCAGTATCAGACTTGTCAGACGGCGGCTCAGGCTCTGGCGGTGGAGTCTCCGAGTTTTCAGTGGCTTCAGGTGTTTCCTCAGTCTGATCTTCTTGAGCTGTTGGCGGTGGCAGCCGAGTTGCGCGAGGCGCAAGAACCAATCGCGCCGCCACGCCAATATGTTCTTCCTCTACGCTTGGACTACCCGCTAGCGCAGCGGCGACACGCGCAACTCGCACGGCAAACACACTGGCCCTGAGAGAGTCTATGCCCAACGCCAATGCAGCGGCGCAAAGGGCCTGCACCGCTTCGTCGTCTATCTTCACGTGTGACAAACGTTGCCGCGCACTCAGCACTTCTTCGGCGGTCCATTCAGGTCCTTCTTCGTTTTCCTCATGCGCGTTCATGAGCAAACGAAATGCCAGACGATCGGCTAGTCCGGCAGGCATTTGTTCGTCATCGCTCGAACCTTCATCGAGAGCCACCAAACCTATGTTGGCCTTGGCTGAAGTGTCTAAGCCATCTCTTTGCAAAGCCACCATGCCTGTATCGAGCACACTGCCAAAACGCGCTGCTGCAGACAAGCTCATGCGCTCTGCCATGGCCAAGACCAACACGCCACCATCGGCTTGTGCCAACAAACCTCGAAGGGCGATGGGTTTTCCTGCTTGCAGCGTTGCACCCAGATCAAGCCCGCCCAGCAGGGCTGTGTCATTGATGTTCAGAGGCACGCGCCGAAGGGGTGTTTGCGCTGGCAAGAGATTTTTTAAAAGCGCTAGCCATTGGTCGCGGTTTTCGCAGGCAGGCGAGCGAAGCGCCACACCCCCCAAACCCACGGGGTCGACTGCAAAAAGTGCAGCGATGGTTGCGGCGTCGCCTTGCATGGGGGGTATGGACTTGCTTAGCTGGTGTATTGTTGGCTCAGGGTTTTGGTGCCGTGAGCTCGGCCAGCGCTCTTTCAACGCGGCTTGAAGAGCCAGAGTCATCGAGGGGGTTGCGGCGCAGGCGATGTCGAAGGGCAGAGGCGGCAACTCGGACCAGGTGCTTCTGCCCAACTTTGCCAGCGCCTTGCAAAGCGGCTTCAGCCCGCGCAGCGCGAACCAAGGTCAAATCACCGCGCAAACCATCGGTGCCCAAACGCATGCACAGCTGAGCGGCAAATTCGCGGGCCTCATCTGGAATGGCCACATCTGCCAATCGTTTGCGGGCAGCCACAATACTGCGCCTCACGCGGTCGTCTTCTTTTTTCCACTGTTCGGTAAAGGCTTGTGGGTTTTGCTCGAAAGCGTCTCGGCGCTTCACCACTTCCACTCGCTGTGCAAGTGTGTCGGGTGTTTTGACTTCTACTGACAAACCAAAGCGGTCTAACAACTGAGGTCTTAATTCGCCTTCCTCTGGATTGCCGCTGCCAATCAAAACGAATCGAGCAGGGTGTCGCACGCTCAGTCCTTCCCGTTCCACTACGTTTTCGCCTGAGGCCGCCACATCAATTAGGAGGTCAACCAAATGGTCTTCCAGCAAATTGACCTCATCGATGTACAAATAACCCCGATTGGCGCGCGCTAAAAGACCAGGTTCAAACGCTTTCACGCCTTGCGACAGGGCGCGTTCCAGATCGAGGGCGCCCACCACCCGGTCTTCAGTAGCACCCAGTGGTAAATCAACCACAGGTACCGAGACCAAATGGCTATTTTTTGAGACATTGCCAGCTTTGCTGACCGTTGCGGCCTTTGTAACGCAATCTGGACATCTGGCATTTTCAGGGTCGCAGCCATAAGGGCAGCCCACCACAGCGCGCATTTTGGGCAGCAAGGCCGCCAGGGCCCGAACAGCAGTTGACTTGCCAGTGCCGCGATCACCAAAGACCAAAACTCCCCCGATACTGGGGTCGATGGCCGTCAGCACGATGGCCATTTTCATGTCGTCCTGGCCCACAATGGCTGAGAAAGGAAAGGTCAAAGGCATGTGAATCACAATCGAAGTTAAACAAGCGGGCTGACAAAGTGTCAACTTAAAAATTAGGTAAAGTGTCAATTTAACTTGACGTTTTGTCAAATCCAGTTAAATTATGGCTCCATTGAACGGAAATGAAGGCAAATGATGGATGCCCTGCTAGATTGGATTCAGTCCCCAGCGCAGCTTAGAACCCTGTCACGTAGCAACTTGGCCCCTTTGGCCAACAGCTTGCGCGAGCGTTTGATTCAGTCGGTTTCGCAAACGGGCGGTCACTTTAGTTCCAATTTGGGCACGGTGGAGCTCACGGTGGCTTTGCATTATGTTTTCAACACCCCAGAAGACCGATTGGTCTGGGATGTGGGCCATCAAACGTATCCCCACAAAATGTTGACGGGGCGCAACGACCAAATGGGCAGCATGCGCCAATTGGGCGGTTTGAGCGGTTTTCCCCGCCGCGAGGAAAGTGTTTACGACGCCTTTGGCACCGCGCACTCTTCAACCAGTATTTCTGCCGCTTTTGGCATGGCCATGGCGGCCCAACAAATGGGCAGTCAACGCAAGGCCGTGGCCATCATTGGCGATGGCGCTCTCACTGCGGGCATGGCCTATGAGGCCTTGAACAATGCAGGCGCCAGCAAATGCAACTTGCTGGTGATCTTGAATGACAACGACATGTCTATCAGCCCCCCCGTGGGAGCCTTGAACCATTACTTGCAT
Source organism: Limnohabitans sp. MMS-10A-178 (assembly GCF_003063375.1). Taxonomy (GTDB): domain Bacteria; phylum Pseudomonadota; class Gammaproteobacteria; order Burkholderiales; family Burkholderiaceae_C; genus Limnohabitans_A. The sequence goes on from NZ_NERY01000001.1 coordinate 1,001,555, forward strand.
GAATTGATGAGCGGCAGGTTTTATGCCGATGCCAAAAAAATTGGCAAGCAAGTACTGAAAAATGCGCCCCCTTTGTATGCCTTGGCGCAAATGATTGAGCAGCAAACGCAAAGCTTCATTCAGCCCCAAACAATGTTTGAAAACTTGGGCTTTGAATACACAGGCCCTATCGATGGCCACAATTTGGATGACTTGGTTGACACTCTGCAAAGTTTGTACAACAAACCTGGCCCGCAGTTTTTGCATGTGGTGACGCGCAAAGGCAAGGGCTATGCAAAGGCCGAAGCCGATCCTGTGGCCTATCACGGCCCGAGCAAATTTGATCCAGCTGTCGGCATTGTCAGCGTTGCTTCATCTACGCCTCCCAAGCCCACATTCACGCAGGTATTTGGCCAATGGCTGTGCGACATGGCTGCAAAAGACCAGCGCTTGGTGGGCATCACGCCGGCCATGCGCGAAGGCTCGGGCATGGTGAGTTTCAGCCAGCAGTATCCAAATCGATATCACGATGTGGGCATTGCAGAACAACATGCCGTGACCTTTGCTGCCGGCATGGCCTGCGAAGGTTTGAAGCCTGTGGTGGCCATCTATTCCACTTTCTTGCAGCGAGCCTACGACCAATTGATTCACGATGTGGCACTGCAAAACTTGCCAGTGGTGTTTGCACTAGATCGTGCTGGCATTGTGGGCGCTGATGGCCCGACGCATGCAGGCATGTACGACATTGCTTTTACACGTTGCATTCCCAACATGAGCATTGCCTGCCCTGCAGACGAGGCGGAATGCCGTCAATTGCTCAGCACGGCCTACGCACAAGACCACGCTGTCACAGTGAGATATCCAAGAGGTGCAGGTGTGGGTGCACCAGTGGGCACTGATTTGGATGTTTTGCCTTTTGGCAAAGCAGAAGTGCGGCGCGAAGGCCAAGGCATTGCCTTGCTTGCGTTTGGCCCCTTGCTTTACGAGGCCCTCAAAGTGGCTGAGTCCCTCAATGCCACTGTTGTGAACATGCGCTGGGCCAAGCCCTTGGATATTGAAACTTTAAAACAAATTGCGCTTTCACATGACCGTCTGGTCACGCTGGAAGATGCAACACGCAAGGGCGGTGCAGGCGCGGCAGTGTTAGAGGCCTTGCAAGACCTGGGCATTGTCATGCCTGTGTTGGTGGTGGGCTTTGAAGACGAATTCACAGAGCATGGTGATCCACAAAAATTGATGCAGCAATACGGCCTCACAGCGCCAGGCATTCAAAAACGCATCGAAACATGCTGGCCTGATTTGAAGGTCGCCCCTATTTTGAGAGCGGTGGGCTAAATGGCTGTTTGGACCTTAGGGCTGAATCACAAAACCGCACCCATTGACTTGCGTGAACGCTTTGCGTTTGCGTCAGAAAAATTGGATCAGTCCCTGAGAGGTTTGCGACAAAGCTTTGCCACCCACAAAGAAGTGGCCATTTTGTCTACTTGCAATAGAACCGAAATATATTGCGCGGGTGATGAAGTTCAAATACCGCAAACTTTGAAGTGGTTGGCCGACGCTGGCAACACACAAGTCAACGTCTTGGCCTCGCACACCTATCGCTTTGAGGGCGATGCTTCTGCGCGGCATGCATTTCGAGTTGCCAGTGGCCTAGATTCAATGGTGTTGGGCGAATCGCAAATTTTGGGTCAATTGAAAGAGGCGGTGCGCGTGGCCAGCGATTCAGGTGCCTTGGGTACCACGCTCAATCAGTTGTTTCAGCGCTCTTTCGCAGTGGCCAAAGAAGTCAGAAGCACCACAGAAATTGGGGCTCACTCCATCAGCATGGCAGCTGCTGCCGTGCGATTGTCTGGCCGTATTTTTGAGAACATCAAAGAAACCAATGTCTTGTTTGTAGGCGCAGGTGAAATGATTGAGCTGTGCGTGGCGCACTTTGCTGCCAAGTCGCCCAAATCGATCACGATTGCCAACCGTTCTGCCGATCGTGCCGATTTGTTGGCCCAATCGCATGGCGGTTTAAGCATTTCCTTGGCAGATTTACCCAAGCGACTGCACGAATTTGACATCGTCATCAGTTGCACAGCCAGTACCTTGCCCTTGATTGGCTTGGGAGCCGTGAAAAGTGCTTTGCGCAAGCGGAAAAGCAAGCCCATGTTCATGGTCGATTTGGCGGTGCCTCGCGACATTGAACCTGAAGTCAAAGACCTTCGCGATGTTTATCTTTACACCGTTGACGACCTCACAGAAGTCATCAACAGCGGACAAGTGCACAGGCAAGCTGCCGTGGTCAATGCCGAGGTGATCATTGACGATGGCGTGCAAAAATTCATGGCTTGGCTGGCGCATCGCAACCAAGTGCCGCTCATTCAAGAGCTGAATTATCAAGCCGACGCATGGCGTCAAGCAGAAGTCATGCGAGCACGCAAATTGATAGACAAAGGTCAAAGCATTGAAAGCGTTTTAGAGTCGCTTTCAATGGGCATGATGAAGAAAATGTTGAACGGCCCCTTGCGTGAATTGAATCATGCGGAGGAGCCGCAAAGGGTTAAGGCCCGTGAGGCCGTTAAGCAAATGTTTTTGAAGGTCTAGCGCCGCGCCTTGCGGTTTGACGAAACAAAAGCGAGTGATGTCAGCCTAGCAGTCGAGCTACTTTGGTAGTGTGGACTCAGCTTATTCGCCCAATGGCGCAACTGACAAAAGACTTGGCGTTGGTAATGCCCGCTTCTAGCCCCGAAACAGAGCCTTTTTCAGGGTAGCCCATCGATTTGAGCTTGTCGATAACGAGTTGCTTGATGGACTCTTCCCCAGAAAAGCTCACCATTTGCTTCTCTTGATCGATGACCAGGTTGGTCACCTTGGCAACACTGTTGATGCCCTTCACGATGGAGTTTTCGCAGCCACCGCATTTGATGTTCTCTACTTCAACTTGGAAATTCTGAGTCATTTTGAGCTCCTTTGCAAAAGCCGCCAAGGCGATCGTCGGGCGGTATAGAGTCAGTATCTAACGAATCAAATGGTTATCATATGATTTAAATCAAGGGTTGCGCTAGATCTAAATTGTAAGAAAAAAGACTCTTTTGATGAAAAGTGGCTTGCTCACTTAGAATTTAACAATAATCCCCAATTTGACATTCCTAGCCAAACATATGAGCCTCAAAATTGTTGTCTATTCCAAGTCGGCTTGCCCCCAATGCGAGTCAGCCAAAATGATTCTCAAGTCCAAATCTTTGGCCTACGAAGAAATCAAAATTGACGACGAAGCCGAGCGCATGGCCTTTTATGAAAAGTGTGGCCCTTCAGTGCGTCAAATGCCACAGATTTTCATCAATGACCAGCGGGTCGGAGGCCTCGCTGGTTTGCAGGCTGCTTTGGCTCAGTTAGGCTGATCTCAATGAACGTCACGCAAATCCAGGCCATTCTGATACTCAGCATGATTCTGGGATTTGCTGCCATGGAGTTCATTAGCCGACGCTATCAAAACACAGTGACGGCCACTGCCAACGACACCAAGATAGAACTGTTTATGTTCATCAGCTTGGTGGCTATTACACAGCCCTTGGCCATGCTCACCACAGCCAAATTGGGCACATGGCTGGCGCCAGAATACAAAGATGCGCTAGCCGACTGGCCTTGGTGGGCCATGGTGGGTATCTTGCTATTGTGCGATGACCTCACGCAGTATTGGTGGCATCGCTTGTCGCACTCACCATTGCTGTGGCCACTGCACCGAGCGCATCACTCTGCGGCTTACATGAGCATTCGCATTACCTATCGGAACAATTTCTTTTACTACCTCATGATGCCAGGCCTGTGGTTTGCTGGCATCTTGCTTTACATGGGTGTCAGCGGCATGGTGTATGCCTTGTACATGGTAGTCAAACTGGGTGTCATCATGGGGGCACACTGCGCTTGGCGTTGGGACGAACCGCTTTACAAAATTCGAGCCTTGCGACCCTTGATGTGGGTTTTGGAGAGAACCATTTCAACACCTGCAACCCACTGGGCACATCATGCCATCACTCAAAAAGATGGCGTGGGTCATTACAAAGGCAACTTTGGCAACCTCTTGTTCATTTGGGACATCATTTTTGGCTCGGCCTACATCACGCGCAAGTACCCCAAGCAAGTGGGCCTGAAAGACGACCAGTTGTTTGGACAAGAACACTGGTATCACCAAATGTTCTTTCCATTGTTGCAGTCGAAGCGCGAATTTTCTGCCTTGAAGAAGGGCGGAAAAATTTACTCTGAAGATGAACCCTTAGCGAAGCACTGACGGCAGTGCTGCGCTTGTTCAAGCCTCAATCTTTTTTCTGAAGTTTGTCTTGCGTGCGCAATTCAAAGTCGCTGGCATCATGGCGTTCGTGCAACTGCATGCTCAAGGGGCCCATGACCCGATTGACCATCCGACCGCGTTGTACAGCAGGGCGCGCTTCAATTTCATCGGCCCAGCGAATGACATGGGTGTATTCGTGAACTTGTAAAAACTCGCCCGATTCATAGCGTTCGCCTTTGGCCAAGCTGCCATACCAAGGCCAAATGGCCATGTCCGCAATGGTGTAATCATCGCCGCACACATATCGGTTGTCTGCCAGCCTTTGATTCAAGACATCGAGCTCGCGCTTCACTTCCATAGCAAAGCGGTCGATGGCGTATTCAATTTTGGTGGGCGCATAAGCGTAGAAGTGTCCAAACCCACCTCCAAGGTAAGGCGCACTGCCCATTTGCCACATGAGCCAAGACATGCACTCGGTGCGTTTTGCAATGTCGGTGGGCAAAAAGGCTTTGAATTTTTCAGCCAAATAGAACAGGATGGATCCTGATTCGAATACACGTTGGGGTTGTGGCGTGCTGTAGTCCATCAAGGCCGGAATTTTGGAGTTGGGGTTGACGCCTACAAAGCCACTGCTAAATTGCATGCCTTCATTGATGCGAATGAGCCATGCGTCGTATTCGGCGCCTTGATGGCCCAATGCCAACAACTCTTCAAGCATGACTGTTACTTTGATGCCATTGGGTGTGCCCAAGGAATAAAGCTGAAGAGGGTGTTTGCCACGTGGCAGTTCTAGCTCGTGGGTTGGGCCAGCAACAGGTCGATTGATGTTGGCAAATCGACCGCCATTGGCTTTGGTCCAAGTCCAAACTTTGGGGGGAATGTAAGCAGTGTCTGACATGAAAGTACCTCTTGAATTAAGATAGCGAGCCTACACGAGATTAGGGCCGCTTTGAACATGGAAAATACGTTCAGAGCTGGAAATTGAATGGCAACAGGCCATCTATTGGCCTTCAAAACGGCCTTAATTATGGCCTTACTAATGGCCTTACTAATGGCCTTAATAATGGCTTTCAAAGCAGCATGCCCAGCACAGATGCTGTGATGAACATTGTCAAAGACAGCCCTATTCTGGCGGCGTAAGCTTTACCGCCGCTAATGAGGCTCAGCACAGACTTGGCCACCACACTGGCAGCCAAGATGCCAATCACCCCCCATTTTGCAAGCGCTGACGCAGGATCTTGTGCGCCATTGAGCGTTGCGATGGCCACGGCTGCAGAATGAATTTCTGCAAAGCCAACCAAAATGGCAGACACAAAAGTGCCGGGTTGGCCAAACCACAAACCCATCCAAGTAGCAAGCAAGCTCACGCCGCTGATGCTGGCGGCAATGATGGCCACATGCTTGATTTGAAACGCACCTTCGGTAGCTGGTAAGGTAAAAAGTGCTGCAGATTCATCGCGCTTGAGCCAAGCGATGGATGTCAAGAAAAGCGCCAATCCGCCCAAACCCAAAGGCCAAGCCACAGCCATGAAAAGTGGCATGGAGCTGGTGGCCAACACCACTGAAAACAACACCAAGGAAGCCAGGGTGGACAAGAGAGAAGAAGCGCAAGCAATGGGCAGCATGACTGGCACTTCTTTCGCACGTCGGCCTAGGTCCATGATGACCTCCGTGGATGAAACAAAGCCGGAGAAAAAACTGGCAATGGGCAAGCCCCACTTGATGCCAGTGACGCGAACTGCCAAGTGACCCAGCATGCCTGCCGACATGATCACGACCACAATTTTCCAAACGTCAAAGGGCTTGAATGTGCCCCAAGGGTCAATGGCATCTTGCGGCATGATGGGCAGAATAATCAAGGCAGCTGCAAACAAAACCAATGCGTCTTCGAGTTCCTTTTCACTCAGCAATTCCTGGCTGAATTTGCGAAGTGGTTTTTTCAAAAACAGCAAGCCAGCCACCGCCACGCCCATGGCTGCCGCCAAATCGCTGGCCGATACTGCCAGGCCACCCAGCAATACAGTGAGGCCAAGCGAGACTTCGCCGGTCATGCCGGGGTCGTTGCGATAGGATTTGGCATAACCAATGGCAATTAGCACACCAATGAAAACAAGTGCAGCCAAGAAAATGGGGGTGCCAAAACTGATGGCCACAGCGCCAATGAGGGCTGCCAGCGTATGAGTGCGAACCCCGGCCATCAAGGTGCCATGCTGATGCAGTCTTTCTCGCACGATGCCGATCAAAAAACCAATGCAAAGTGCGGTGAAGATGCCCAGAGTCGATGGGTTGAGGTTCATGCCCTCATCTTATGCCTTTAGCTGAAGGTGTAACCATCCATAGCAATGTGGTAGCTGCCAATACCTCGCAAAAAGGTCTTGGTGGTGGCCTCTAATCATAAAAATCCGAAAGACACCCTAAAATCTCACCCGCATGTCCAATCAAAAATCTCATTCAACTTCTGTGGTCGCTTTTGCCAGTGTCGAAGACATGAGCTTGAAAATCCGTCAAAAGAGCCAACTCAAAGGGCGGCAAGCAGATGATGTTTCACTGCTTGAAGTAAGTGCCTTGTTGCCAATGGAAGACAAAGTCTTGCAACAACGCCCCGATTTGCTCATAGAACATCTTCACAAAATCAACGACAACTTCAGAGGCTTGCACGAGCGCCACTTGGTGGCATTGGCCAAAATCATGAACATGTCGATGGCTGAAGTTTATGAGGTGGCCACTTTCTATCACCACTTTGAAATTATTCGTGACGGTGAAGAGGCGCCTGTTTTCACTTTGCGTGTATGCGATGGCCTCAGTTGTGACATGGCTGGCGCTTTGACACTGCTAGGGCAGCTCAAAGCATCGCTGGGTACCGGCAACATCAAAGTGGTTTCCGCGCCATGCGTGGGTCGATGTGAACAAGCGCCTGTGGCGGTGGTTCACCAGCATGAAATTGGGCATGCCACTTCAGAAAAAGTCATGCAAGCTGTGCAGTCGCAAAGCATTCAACCTGTGGCGCCCGACTACATCGACTTGGCGGCCTATGTGGCCGATGGCGGTTATGCCCTCTTGAGGGGCGTAGTTGAAGGCAAGCTCGACGCTGAAGCTGTTCTCAAAGCCATGGAAGATTCTGGTTTGCGAGGCTTGGGTGGCGCTGGATTTCCAGCTGGCCGCAAATGGCGCATTGTGCGTGAACAAGCTGCGCCTAGGCTCATGGCTGTCAACATTGACGAAGGCGAGCCCGGTACCTTCAAAGACAGAACATATTTGGAGCGCGACCCTCACCGCTTTTTAGAAGGCATGCTGGTGGCGGCCCATGTGGTGGGCATTGAGGCCATCTACATCTACCTGCGCGATGAATACCATGGCTGCCGTCAAGTTTTGAGCCGTGAACTTGAAAAGCTCCAGGCCAATCCGCCGGTGGGCTTGCCGCTTATTGAACTGCGCCGCGGCGCAGGTGCTTATATTTGTGGTGAAGAATCGGCCATGATTGAAAGCATCGAGGGCAAGCGGGGTGAACCGCGCATGCGACCGCCTTACATTGCGCAAGTGGGTTTGTTTGGCAGGCCCACGCTTGAACATAACTTTGAAACGCTTTATTGGGTGCGAGATATTGTGACAAAGGGACCCCAATGGTTCTCTGGCTTTGGTCGCCACAATCGGCAGGGTTTGCGAAGTTTTAGCGTGAGTGGTCGCGTGAAAAAACCAGGCGTTAAATTGGCACCTGCAGGCATTACTGCGGCCGAGCTCATTGAAGAATATTGTGGCGGCATGCAAGACGGCCACACCTTTTATGCTTACTTGCCCGGCGGCGCGTCAGGCGGTATTTTGCCGGCATCTCTCGCACACATTCCGCTCGACTTCGACACTCTTCAACCCTATGGCTGTTTCATTGGATCGGCTGCTGTGATTGTGTTGGGTCATCAAGATTCAGCGCGCCATGCCGCACTCAACATAATGAAGTTTTTTGAGCACGAAAGCTGCGGGCAGTGCACACCGTGTCGTGTGGGAACGGCCAAAGCAGTGCAGTTGATGCAAGCACCAGTATGGGACCTTAGCACCTTAGAAGACTTGAACCAAGTGATGACTGATGCTTCTATTTGCGGCCTTGGTCAAGCAGCGCCTAACCCAGTGCGTTGTGTTCAAAAGTATTTTTCACAAGAGGTGATTTGAATGAATGCACCTTTGTCGCCAAAATTAATGGCACCCCCAAAAATTGAGTTCAAGCTCAACCACCAAACTGTGTTGGGCTTTGAAGGTGAGTCCATCCTCAATGCGGCCAAGCGCAATGGCGTTGACATTCCCCACCTTTGCTACAAAGAAGGTATGCGCGCAGATGGCAACTGCCGTGCGTGTGTGGTGGAAATCAAAGGCGAGAGAACCCTAGCACCAAGTTGCTGTCGCAATGTGTCACCCGGGCTGGAGGTTTCTAGCCAAAGTTTGCGTGCTCAGAAAAGTCAAGAGATGGTGCTTGAGTTGCTGTTGTCTGACATGCCAGACAATGGCTACAAATGGACAGAGCAGGGGCAGCATGGCGAACTGAGTGACTGGGCTCACAAATTGAATGTAGCCGTTCGCCCAGAACTAAAGAGTTTGAGTCGAGAGCAGCCTGCGTGTGATGTGTCGCACCCGGCCATGGCAGTCAACCTCGATGCGTGTATTCAGTGCAACCGATGTGTTCGGGCTTGCCGCGAAGAGCAAGTGAACGATGTGATTGGTTACGCGCACCGTGGTGCAAACAGCCAAATTGTGTTTGACATTGAAGACAGCATGGGCAGCAGCAGTTGTGTGGCCTGCGGCGAATGCGTGCAGGCATGCCCAACTGGCGCGCTGATGCCCAAGACGCAAATTGGCTCGCAAGTGGTAGACCAAAAAGTCGATTCTGTGTGTCCATTTTGTGGTGTGGGTTGTCTGCTCACCTACAACGTGAAAGACAACAAAATAGTGAGCGTAGAAGGGCGCGATGGTCCAGCCAACCACAATCGTTTGTGTGTCAAAGGCCGCTTTGGCTTTGACTACATTCAACACCCTCAACGCCTAACGGTGCCGCTGATTCGCAAAGCAGGCATGGCCAAAGATCCGGCCTTGATTGGCGCATTGAATCGCAATGCAGCAGATTGGTCTTCTGTGTTCAGAGAAGCCACTTGGGAAGAGGCATTGGCCCTAGGCGCAGGCAAGCTAAAGCAGCTGCGTGACACCCATGGCCCTAAATCTTTGGCCGGCTTTGGCTCAGCCAAGGGCAGTAACGAAGAAGCCTACCTGTTTCAAAAGTTGGTTCGCACCGGATTTGGTTCCAATAACGTCGACCATTGCACTCGCTTGTGCCATGCCTCCAGTGTGTCTGCGCTGTTAGAGGGTGTGGGCTCGGCGGCCGTGAGCAATCAGGTGAATGACGTCGAACACGCTGGGCTGATTTTTATCATCGGCTCCAACCCCACGGCCAACCACCCCGTGGCGGCTACTTGGATGAAAAATGCGGCCAAACGCGGTGCCAAAATTGTGTTGGCCGATCCGCGCATCACAGACATTGGCAAGCATGCTTGGCGCACGCTGCAATTCAAGCCCGATACCGATGTGGCCATGCTCAATGCACTGATTTACACCGTGATAGAAGAGGGCTTGGCCAATCAAGAATTTATACAAACCCGCGCCAACAACTACGAAGCGCTGAAGCAAAACATTCAAGGCTACAGCCCCGAAGTCATGGCCCCCATTTGCGGCATTCCTGCCGAAACTCTCAGGGAAGTCGCCCGCGAATTTGCCACCAGCAAATCGGCCATGGTTCTTTGGGGCATGGGCATCAGCCAGCACGTGCATGGCACCGACAATGCGCGTTGCCTCATTGCCTTGGTCACTGTGACTGGGCAAATTGGCAAGCCTGGTTCTGGCTTGCATCCACTGCGCGGTCAAAACAATGTGCAGGGTGCCAGCGATGCGGGTCTCATTCCCATGATGTACCCCAACTATCAACCCGTTAGCAACCCTGATGCGCATGATTGGTTTGAAAAGTTTTGGAACACACCCCTCGACAAGCAGCCCGGCTACACCGTGGTTGAAATCATGCACAAGGCTTTGGCCGAGGATACCGATCCGCACAAAGTTCGCGGCATGTACATCATGGGTGAGAACCCCGCCATGAGCGATCCCGATTTGAACCATGCGCGCCATGCACTGGCTTCACTGGAGCACTTGGTGGTGCAAGATATTTTCATGACAGAAACGGCGTGGTTGGCCGATGTGGTTTTGCCTGCAACAGCATGGCCAGAAAAAACAGGCACGGTGACCAACACCGACCGCATGGTGCAAATGGGACGGCAGGCCGTTCAAGCACCCGGACAGGCCAAAGCCGACTTGTGGATCATTCAGCAAATAGCCAAAGGCATGGGTTTGAATTGGCAGTATGCAGGCGAGCACCACGGGGTGCCTGCGGTTTACGAAGAAATGCGCCAAGCCATGCACGAAGTGATTAGCGGTATCTCATGGGAGCGTTTGGTGCGCGAGTCTAGTGTCACTTACCCCTGCCTCACAGATGAGGATCCTGGTGAGCCAACGGTGTTCAAGGAACAATTTGCCACCGCTGATGGCCGCGTCAATTTGGTTCCTGCAGACATCATTCCAGCCAATGAACGGCCGGATGCTCAGTTCCCATTTGTACTCATCACAGGTCGGCAGCTTGAGCATTGGCATACGGGCAGCATGACGCGCCGAGCCACCGTGCTAGATGCCATCGAGCCAGAAGCCACAGCATCGATGTGCGGTGCCGATTTATTGGCCTTGGGTATTAGCGCGGGGGATGTTGTTACCCTCAGATCGCGTCGAGGTGAAGTGTGTTTGGTGGTGAGACGAGATGATGGCACACCTCAGGGTGCAGTGTTCCTGCCTTTTGCGTATTACGAAGCTGCAGCCAACTTATTGACCAATGCCGCACTCGATCCATTTGGAAAAATACCGGAATTCAAATATTGCGCTATTTCGGTCGAGGCGGGCGGTCAATTGGCCGCTTCGCTTGGATTTTTTCAAGCCTTGAAATAAACCACTTGATGGCTGGTGGCCAGCAGCTGTTGCTGGTCGCTCCATATTTCGGCCGACTGGTCGTGGTAGCCCAAACCAAATCGGGTTGCGCGTGCCAGCCCCAAAACGTGTTGGCTGCCTTGGCTGCTGAGCAAGGCGGTGTCTGCATGGAAATACGTGGTGAGTGAAATGGTACCGGCAGGGTACCTGCCCATTTTTCGCACAAAAATTCGGGGCACAAATGAGTCACAGATGGCGGTGAGTGATAAAAAATCGAGTGGCCGGGGTGGGTCATCTTGTATCCAAAACTCTGTAACTGCATCGGGTTCGTGTTCAGGCTGTTGACCATCAATCATGAGACCTTTGATAGGGCGCATGTCATAACGCCGAGTCCATTCGGGGGCTTTGGATGTGTCCGCTCTGGCCAATGTCAAGGCTGGTTTTTTGTCGGGAAAACTCAATTCTGTTGATTGCCAAGTTTCACGGCGAACGGCAAACACTGCGCTGGCCGTGGTGGCTATTTGACCATCATGCTGAAACAGCGTGATAGACCAATGCTGTGTGGAGCGATTGGTTCGAGTAGGCTGGGCTGCAATGGTGAATGGGCCATCTTCAATGGGGCCTGCAAAATTCACGGTGAGAGATACGGGATCGCCCAAACGCTGGGCATGCTTCAACACTGCATTCAACAGCACAGCCGCAGTAATACCGCCAAAGGGCCCCACCATGTTGCCATAGGCTGGCTGTGTGTGGCCTTGCCAAAGATTCTCACTGACTGGCTCTAAGTGCACGGCCAAATCGAGTGGGTGTGAATTGTTTGTCATTGTGTCAAGCTTGTAAAAAGGAATGGCCTTGTTAAATTTGACCGGAGCACCAAACGATGGCGGGGAAGGTGGCCACCCAAGCCCAGAAAAAACGGTTCAAACCAAAAAACCAAAAAACCAAAAAATGAAACACCGCGGCAATCGTGCAAAAAATCAAGGCCAAACGGGCATCGAGCAAAGCAAGCGGCGCTGCGCACTCCCACACTATAAACGCCCAAGATCCTAGGGTGGCCAGCCAAGGCTTACGCAGCCAATGCCCTGAAGGGAGAGGGCCATGAATGGCTGCATTTAAAAAGATGGTCATGGCACTGCCGTTGCGCCATTCCCCTTGCAGCAATTTGACTGAGCCTGACAAGAAATAAGACGTCATGGACTGAATGGTGATGTACCAAAAGCCAGCGCGCCAGGCCATTTCAGTATCTGTGAAGCAACTTGCCACTTGGGCTATGAGGAGTCCGGTAATCACCACCAAGGTCATGAAATCGCTGCCACCATTGAAGGCGCCCCGCCATCGAATGAGCACAAGCAAATTGCTCACGAACAAAAAGCCAATGTTGAATAAATGGCCACCCTGCACAAGCAAGCTCATCAATGCCAGGAGCCTGGTAAGCAGCAATACTCTGAACATGCTTGGAGTGAACAGCTTGTCTAAGACTCCACGTATCCAAGCCGTGGGAATATCTTGCCGCTGAATCGACCAAACCCAGAGCCCCTTGCCCTGCATGGCAGATTGCATGCGCCAATACTCCAAGGTCTGAATGCCGGCAGACAAAGCAAATAGCCACTCGATGGCACGAATGGCCCAGGGTGTGCTTAGAACAAACGGGGTTGTCCAGTCGGGTGTCACGACAGTACCTCTATGGGCGAAGTCATCATGACGTGGGTGTGAACAGTTTCTGTGGTGTTGTCTAGCAGCATGCGCAACTCAAATTGACTGTGCGAATGCGCCGGATATTTGTCTTTCAAAACGCCTTGCACAAAATGCGCCACCATTTGGTAGGTGACCAAACTGCGAGGATCGGAGCCATCTGGCGCATCGTTCAAATCGGCCCAGAAGTGGTCAATTAAATTTTGCTGCGCCAAACCCAAGTTGGTATTGGGGTTGTGAAAAAGATGCCAAAAACTTGGCGAGGTACGCGGGTAAAGATGCTCCCATTCGGCCCATGTGTGTTCTCCGCTTGCGCTGAGCTGGGAGGCGCGCGCATACAGATGAGGCACATACCCCACCGTGTGAAAGAACTTCCAGTTGGGGAAAAAAGAGCGGAGTAAGAAAAGCCAAGGGCCCCGAACAACGGGGGTTTTGTAGATCAAGGTGAGGGCGAGCACCAAGAAATAAGCGATGACCCAGTAAATTGACATGACATTCGAGGGAACTTGGCCGCACCATTGCAACACCGAATGTGCCAATTCTATTCATGAATCGGCTTTAAATAGATCGCTTTTCTGGGTCAGTCTGCAGTCAATCGCTTTAATTTAGACCGCAGCTTTTTGATGGTCTTGCGGATTTCATCTGCTTTTTCTTTGTTCTTCTTACTCTGTTTTTTTCTCGACGCTGGTTTTTGAGCTAGCAGTGTTTGACGGCATTTGGGGCTACCGCACCAGCATGGGTATTGAGCAATCAAGGCCTTTGTGATGGGTTCGTCAATGATGAGGCCATAGTCATAATTGAGTTCTGCACCTGCAGGAATATTTTTCTTGGCTTTGATAAAGACCCGACCATCGATCACCTCAGGCTTGCAATTGGGCGAGCAACAATGATTGATCCAACGTGCTGAATTGCCACCATGCAGTGCGTCAATCACGCGGTCTTCATCAATTTGAAAGTAAAAAGTGTGATTCGGATCTTTGGGGTCATGCGGATGCCGGTCTTCGGCTTCTTGGGCAGAGATAATTTCGCCAACGTACTCAATGACGGTATCTCCTTTTGCAATGTCTTGCAGTGCAAACACGCCTTTGCCATGAACGCCAGATTTGCGAACTTGAATTCTTCTTGTGGAAGACTTCGGTGAATCAGTCGATGAGCTTGATTTTTTCATGGAATGATGTTGCCAGAAATTCTGTGAAACACGTCCGATGGCAATTGCTCGCGAAGAAATTCACAGTCGATTGTCACAAATATTTCACAACAATGAAATTTATTTGAAACGCCACGGCGACATCATCAACTTCCAAGTTAATACAACTTGGAGCACATGATGAAAGAATTGCCAAACCCCACTTTTCCCATTTCACAGATTGCTTTGCCACGGGGGTCACTTCATCAAAGCCCTCAAGATCAAGGTGTTGCCAGCTGCGCAAAAGTTTCGAAATCTCCCATCGAAGTTAGCTGGGCTCAGCATCAAGATGAAGTAAGGGAAGCCCAACGACTTCGTTATGAAGTCTTTGCAAACGAAATGGGTGCCCGCTTGCCAGATACATTGGCGGGTCACGACATCGACTTGTTTGACGATTATTGTGAGCACCTCCTGGTTCGCGACGGCGACACTCGCACAGTGATCGGAACTTACCGAGTTTTGACACCTGCGCAAGCCAAACGCGCAGGCGGTACCTACACAGATACTGAATTTGATCTCACTCGCTTGCGTTTTATGAGAGAACGCATGGTTGAATTAGGCAGAAGCTGTGTGCATGCCGACCACCGACACGGTGGCGTGATTTTGGCGCTGTGGGGCGCTCTGTTTGAGTTCATGTCACGCAATCAATTGGACACCATGATTGGTTGTGCAAGCATTCCCATGTTGCACAACGGCATTGTGAGTGGAGATGCCGCGGCCAGCATTTGGAGACAATTGTCGAAAACCAACTTGGCATCGATTGAATTTCACGCTCGCCCCCGCTTACCCTTGCCCATTGAAGAATTAGATTCAGACATACCGGTAGAGCCGCCAGCGCTCATTAAGGGCTACTTGCGGCTCGGTGCCAAAATTCTTGGCGCACCAGCATGGGATCCAGATTTCAATACAGCGGATTTGCCCATGTTGATGCAAGTCAAAGATTTGCCCCTACGTTATCGCAAGCATTTTGTGGGGGCATGATGATGTTCAAAGATGCTCAGGAATTTATGCCTGGCGAGAGCCAAACAGTGCGACACTACCGCGCCATCTTTATTTCTGATTTGCATCTTGGAACGCCTGGCTGCCAAGCAGAAGCCTTGTTAGAGTTTTTAAGAACACACTCTTGCGATACCTTGTATTTGGTTGGGGACATTATTGATGGTTGGCAGCTAAGGCGAAAATGGTTCTGGCCCCAAGCGCACAACGATGTGGTTCAGAAAATTCTTAGAAAAGCTCGCAAAGGTTGCCGTGTTGTTTATGTGCCTGGAAATCACGATGAATTTGCGCGTGAATTTTTAGACCATTCATTTGGTGGTGTTGAAGTGGTCGAGCATGCGGTGCATTTGACGGCAGATGGCAAAAAACTGTGGGTCATCCACGGCGACTATTTTGACGGTGTGATTCAATTTGCCAAATGGCTTGCCTATGTGGGCGACACCTTGTATGAGTGGGCACTCAAGGCCAACCGTCACTTAAATTACATGCGCGGCCGACTAGGCTTACCCTATTGGTCACTGTCAGCCTACTTGAAGCTCAAGGTCAAAAAAGCCGTTAACTTCATCTCTGATTTTGAAGTGGCCGTTGCACGAGAGGCAAAAAAATTGGGTTACGACGGAGTGGTTTGCGGGCACATTCACCACGCCGAAATTCGGAATATCGATGGTGTTCTCTATTGCAACGATGGCGACTGGGTGGAAAGCTTGAGCACCTTGGTAGAGCACCACGATGGTCGTTTGGAAATATTGACATTTGATCCTTACTCAGAAACGAAAATTGCCATTAAAACGACTGCACTGGTGAATGCATGAAACTTGTCCTGGTGACAGATGCCTGGCAACCGCAAGTCAATGGCGTGGTCACCACACTGGTGGAATTGGTAAAAGAACTCAGCTTGGCTGGACATTCCGTAGAGGTGATTCACCCTGGCATGTTTCAAACCAAACCATGCCCAGGCTATGCAGGCATTGATTTGGCCGTTAAACCCAAGAACCAACTTCAAAAAATATTGAAGTCAATAGAGTTTGATGCCATTCATTTGGCAACCGAAGGACCCCTAGGGTGGGCAGCCAGAAGTATTTGCCACAAAAACAAGTGGTGCTATACAACGGCCTACCACACGCGCTTCCCAGAAATTTTGAAAGCTGCTTTGAAATTGCCTTTGTGGGTAGGTTATGCCATTTTCAAGCATTTCCACCGTCACTCGGCGGGTGTGATGGTGCCAACCATTGGCGTTCTCAATTTGTTATCCAAGCAGGGGTTTAAGAATTTAAAGCCATGGACACATGGCGTAGATGTCAACTTATTTGACTATTCGCATGAGCCTGCAGATTACCTGCCATTGGCGCACTTAAAGCGCCCTTTGGCTATTTTTGTAGGTCGTGTTTCCTATGAGAAGAACATTGAAACATTTTTGAAGATGCCCTTTGAAGGGACAAAAGTTGTTTGTGGCGTGGGCCCATTAGAGGCAGATTTAAAAAAGAGATACGCAGGCATCACATGGTTAGGTTTGTTGCCACGGCCAGAACTTGCGCAGGTTTATAGCACAGCGGATGTCTTTGTCTTTCCAAGCCGTCATGAAACTTTCGGTTTGGTCATGCTCGAAGCTATGGCATGCGGCACACCTGTTGCAGCTTTCCCTGTAGATGGGCCACAAGAGGTTCTTTTAAATCACCAGACAGGGGTGATCAAAGGGGGCGTACTGTGCGATGATTTGGCCATAGCAACCCAATCGGCTTTGAAAATTCCCAGAAACTTGGCAAGAGAACGCGCAATGGAGTTTAGTTGGGAAAAATCCAGTACCTCATTCATTGAGAATTTGGTGGCAGCAAAAACAAATGCTTGGTAATTGCGGCCTATCAGATTCAGTTTAACGCTTTGCAGGCGCCGACAATCGCCGCAAATCTTCTTCCGACAGCAACTCGAAAACTCTAACCACTTTCTCTAAACCAGAAACCTGGCTGGTGCTTACCAAATCTGTGACGCGCTTGGCTTCTTGTTCGGTCAGACGACCCATCAAATAAACGATGCCACGCTCCACCACGATGTAAACAGCTGACGAGTGGACGTCCTTGGCTTGAATCAATAGACTCCTGATCTGCCCATTGATCACGCTGTCTTTTGCGCGTTGTGTCAATGAACTTACGGGACCAATAGATAGGTCATTGACCACCGATTTAACATTGTCTTGACTTTTTACGAAGCGCTCGACCAATGCTTTTTCCGATTCATTGCCGACTTCGCCTGTTAAAAGTACCATTCTGTTGTAACTGTGCACGCGGACATTGGTATTTTTAGACAAGATATTTCTCAAACCAGATGCAGATCGAAGCTCAATGGCCTCATCCTCTATTTGGATGCCGGCTGTCCTTCTGTCTATAACGGCTTTGCCAGCCAATGCAACGCCACCAAGTACCATGGGTGCACATGCAGAAAGTTGAAACGATGCCAGTAGGCAAAATACGCAGACAAATCTTGTCGAACAAAAAATGTTGATCAATGTTGAGGCATATTTTTTCATGACGTATAAGCTGTGACTGTTTTAAATTTTAGGAAATACCAAATCAGGCAAGGCCATCACCCAAATTGGGAACCAAGAAATAATAACGGTACCTATGAAAATTGCCAGAAGAGCAGGCAATACCGATTGCATGACTTCCTTCAAACTTTTCTTGAAAACGGCACTTGCAAAATAGATATTCATGCCAGCAGGAGGACACAGAAATCCCATTTCTAGATTTGCAAGAAAAATAATGCCAAAGTGAATTGGGTCAATGCCATAACTCATGGCCAAAGGAAGCAGCAGGGGTACCAAGACGATGATGGCTGCATAAATTTCCATCAGTGCGCCCGCAAAAAACAAAAAGATGTTCAATGCCAATAAAAAAACGTATTTGTTTTGGGTAATGCCTTGCACCCATTCGGATGCCATGTCTGGCACGCCAACATCAATCAAGTAGTTGGTTAATCCAAGTGCCATGCCCATAATAAGCAGAATGCCGCCAATGATTTGGGCTGACTGAACCAAACAATGGATGAACGTTTGCGAACTCAATTCACGGTGTACGCCCCACTGCGTCACAAGCGCATAAACGACAGTCATGGCAGCGCCTTCGGTGGGCGTGGCCAGCCCTGATATGAGAGAGCCAACCGCAACCAAGGGTGCAAGCAACTCCCATTTGGCGTTCCAAAGAGCTTGCTTCAAAGGGATGGCTTCAAATGTCTGAGAAGGGAAGTTGTTAAATATTCTCTGTGAAACTATTGATCGGCCTGTGCCTCGCAAAAATCCACCAAAGACCACCAAGCACACAATCATCAAAACTGCAGGAACCAATCCTGCGACAAACATGGTATTGATTGGAACGCGGGCCATGATGGCATACATGATGAGAGGCACTGAAGGTGCCAACAGAACACCCAAAGAACTGGCGCTGGTAATCAAACCAATTGATTTAGATTCCGGATAGCCTACTTTCAAAAGCAAAGGAAGCATCAATCCGCCAAGGGCAAGGATGGTGACGCCACTACCCCCTGTTAGCGCGGTAAAGCAGCTGCACAAACAAGCAACAGCAAAGATACTGCCGCGTTGCCCTGAACCAAAAAATGCAGTGAACAATTGGCTTAGTCTTTGGGCGGCCTGTGTGTTGGCAAAAATCAATCCAGCCAGCGTGAAAAGGGGCAGTGCGGGAAGCGACGGATTGACCGTTATTTGGTAGTGCGAAAGAGACAATGAGGCCAATGGAATGTTTTCTGAGGAAAACAAAATCCAGGATAGTCCGGCCAGTACCAAGAAAACCGGTCCTCCCAAAATCAACAAGCAAAGCAAGAAAAAACTGGCCAAAGTGCTAGAGATGGTGGCGTCTATCAGCCACGCATTAACCGGTACCACCATGAACCAAACAGCCAGCATGCCCGCCCATTGAATCAACCAATGGTCATGCCACTTTTGGCCCAATTGAATGGCAAGTGTGCAAAACCCTAGGGGAAGAGCACATAAAAACACCCAGGTGGGCACGCCATAAGCAATGACTTGACCAGATTCAATTTCTGACATCACCAAATCATGGCTGCCCAGCGCTAGAACACCACACAAAAGGCTTGAAGATAAAAAGACAAATGCGCGCGCTATTTTTTTCGAAAGGGGGCTGTGAAATTCTTTCCAAAGAGATCCCAAACTTGTCAGATGTCCCGTTCGTTCAGCGTACACAGCACCTGCCAACGAGAAAAGCAATCCTAAGTGTTGAACCACGACAGGCGCATTTTCAATACCGCTGCCTTGAATAGGGCGCAATAGCACTTCTATGAATGGAATCAACACCATGCCCAACAAAGCCGCTGCGGCAATGCTTGAATCCCAAGCCCTTAGCCTAGCCATGGCACGATCCAAAAATTGCATCATGGTGTTTTTTGACTTCGGAAAGTCTTCAAGTGCATGAAGACTTCATCAAAGGTATCAGCAGGAACCATTTTTCCGCGAATGCGCGGGTAAAGCGACTCGCTGAGGTTCTGCCATTCCTTCATTTGCGCTGCATTGGGCTTGTTGACCTGAAGTCCGCGCTTCTTCATGGCATCAACGGCTTCTTCAACTTCTTTGCGTGCTTGCATCCGAATGACCACGCCAGCTTTGTCGGATGAGCTTTTCAATGCACGTTGCATTTCTGGCGTCATGTCGTCCCAAGATTTTTTAGTGATCACAAAGGCGCCGACGATAGGCGCCCAATTGATCTCAAGCATGTGTTGAGCAGAGTTAAAGATTTGTGATGCCAAAGCAAAGTAGGGCGTAGAAGGGACAACGTTGATCATGCCCGTCTGAATAGATGGCAAGATGTCTGTTGGCTCCAATGGCACTGGTGTGTAGCCAAGACTTTTCATGATTTCTTGTTGTTCTGCTTCGGCACCCCAAGCAAAAAACTTCATCTTCTTGTAATCATCAGGGCTGAAAGCCGCTTGTTTAGAAAAAAAGCGCACCCATCCAGCATCTCCCCAGGCCAAAACAACATAGCCTTTCTCCAAAAACTTCTTTTCCATGTTGGGGCGCATTTTTTCGCGCACATAGTCCAACTCTTCCCAGGAGCGAAATGCCAGTGGTAAATTTTGCAACGCAGCAATCGAAGGTTCAATTTCACGCAGGCCCACCACAGACAGCAAGGCTGCTTGTAACTGCCCAATTCGCATTCTGCGAACCATTTCAGCTTCGCCACCTTGGCTACCGTCTGTGAATACGTTGAAGCGCGATGGCCCAGACTGACTTTTCTTCCAAGATTCACCAATTTCCATCAACTGTCGGTGATAAAGAGAATTTTTTGGAACCAGTGAGCCAATTTTCAATTGTGGATCGGCAGCGAGTGATGCCAAGGGTGAGAGTGCTGTCAGTGAGAGGGCCAAGGAGATGGCTTTGCGCCTTTTGATCATGGAACTCATGGTGAATGTGATGTATTAAAAAAGATTGTCGACGTTGTCTAAAAGCCACTTGGCTCTGCGCCGCATGACGGTGTTGGTCAAATCAGTTTGCTTTGCAGAAACATCAATCGCCTGCTGCAGCAGCAATATAAAAGCTTCTTTTTTTCGTGTTGCAACAGCCCAGTTTTCGGCCTTGGAAACCATGGGTGAAATTTGATCTGAGCGCCATTGAATGCTGAGATCAAAATATTTTTCAGCAACTTCAGGTTTGCCATTGGGTTTTGCCAATTCAAGCGTCCCCATCATGCTGGCCAAAGCACCTTTGTCGAACTGAGGTTGGGACTGCCATGCCAGTTCAGCCAATCTGATGACCTGTGGTAGGTCGGCCACCAAATCTGGCGAGTCCTTGGACAGTGAAATAGCGCCTGCCCATGATGTCATGACCCAGTAAGCAAGGCCAACGTGTTCACTGGCCAGTTTTTGCACTTTACCAGTTGATTCACGCTGAAGTTGCACTTCCAGTGTTGGGTACTTGGAGCGAAGGGTTCTCCAGCCAATGTTTTTGGCCCGCATCAGCATCTTGGCAGCGCGTGTTCTTAAGTGGGTGGCTTTCTGAATGCTGTCAGATTCAACGCGATCTGCTTCGTCCATGAGAAAAACAAAAGCGTATTGTGTAAAACCGCGAGTGACAGATTCGGCTAGCTTGACGTGTTCAGGAATTTCATCCAGCAGCGATTCAGAAATTTTTAAGTGGTAGGCACTTGCGTGCATGAGCAACTCAAGATCGTCGTCTGCTGAACTTGTTTCTTTAGACAGTACATCGCCTGCATTTCGCAGCAAATGTTGCTGTACAGAACATGCTGATAAGAAAAAGATTGAAAAAGTGCCAGCCAGAAGAAAAAGACAAAGTCTCAAATATCGTTTCATCAAACTGGCACCTCTTGCACGTCAAGTGTTTTGATAGGACATTTGAAGCAATGCCAATTTGGTTTCATCGCCAAGTCGTTCAACCTTGGCTAAAAATGCGTTGTACACAATCAGGCAAATCAGTGCTGTGCCAATGCCAATGGCAGTGGCAAGCAAAGCGGTCCCGATGCCTGCACTCACGCCTTGTGGATCTGAAATGCCAGATTTAGCCAGTGCAGTGAAGGTGTCGAAAATTCCCAAAATGGTGCCAAGCAGACCCAATAAGGGCGCAGCAGTGACAATGGTATCCAACACCCAAAGGTGTTGATTCAATTGATGCTGAACTCGAATGAAGGCCTGCTCTGCCACATCGTCTGCCACCTTTTGACTGGCAGATGGTTGCAATCCATTGACGAAAGCATGCGCAACGACCTCGCCTACATCGCCTGATTTAAATTCAGGCAATGCAGACTTGGTGTTGAGAGCTTGCAATAGACTTTTAATTTGCCGATTAGCGTGCGTGTAAAAAATAGTGCGTTCTATGGCCAAAAAAACAGCCAATCCCAACGCAAAATAAAGAAGATACAAAGACGCATCGTGCAAAAAAATCATCATGCTGAATGCCTTAGAAGTCGGAACGCAAAGTTACGCTTGCAAAACGAGGCGCACCAATGAAGTAGCTTGGATTCGAACCTGCCAATGTTCCCAAAGGCAAGGCACGCGCAGTAAAGCTAGAGCCACTGGGCGAGTTGATGCGTTTGTATTCGGTATTGGCTATGTTGTCGATATTCAAGCGAATTTCAGGTGATTTGAAGAACGCTGTGCCGGGCAATTTGTAACCGGTAGACAAATTCCACACGGTGTAGGCATCCATCGACTGGTCGTTGACCAAAGTAGAGAACGCTTTGCCTGTGTGCTTGGCTGTCAACAGACCGAACAACGGACCTTGTTTGTAGCTCAACGCCAACGCTGCCATGACTTTGGGTGTGTCAGGCATTTGTTTGCCTGCAGTGGCTTCGGTCAATGTGGCGTTGACTTTGATGTCATCTTTCATTTGGCTTTGTGTATAAGTCAATGAGCCGTAGACAGAGAAATTGGGGTTGATTTTTTGACCCAACTCAAGTTCTGCGCCTTTCATGGTCACTTTACCCACGTTGTAATCCAGCGAGGTCAAGCTAACAGGATCCCAAGAGGAGGCAATGCGATCCTTGAAGTTAACCACGAACAAAGAACCTGAGAAAGTGGTGTCTTTGTTTTGTAAGCGATATCCGTAGTCGAAATTGGTGGAAGTTTCGATGCCGACCACAGGATTGCGCATGGTGGCGCCGGTGAGTGAACCATTGACCACTGTGCCGCCTGTTAACAGGTTTGAAAGTACGAAGTTAGAGGGTGCGCGGAAATTCTCAGCAACGTTGAAGAAAATTGAACTTTGTGAGTCTAAGTTTAGTTTGGCGCCCAAGCTTGGCAAGACTTTGCTGTATTTGCGCTTGATTTGGTAATCAAGATCTGCGCGACCTGCACCAAATGTTCCCGCGTTGGCATAGTTGGTGAAGTCGCGGTCAATGGCAGAATTGCGCAAACCCAGTTGCAAAGACATTTTGTCTTGCATCAAAGAAATACTGTCTTGTACGTACAGGGAAGTGCCAGTGCTGATTGTTTTCCAATCGCGTGCTTGATAGGGGTTACCGTCAGTACGCAGCAAATAAGCGGCAGTGTTGTCAAGCCACAAGTTAGATGGGTTTCCAGCATTGTCAAATGTCACGCGAGGGCCTGTTTGGCGATGAACGGCACGCTCTGTCCAGTAGCCAACATTGATGTTGTGATTTGCAATGCGGTAGTTTGCTTTGAAGGTGACACCAGGGCGATTGGTTTCGGTCAAGCTGCTGCCGTAGGTCATCACTCTGTCTAGCGTATCGCCATCGCCATTGATGTCTTTCACGCGGGTGGCCATGGTGCCAGTTCCACCTTCGCTCAGAAGCTGAAGCTGGCTACCGCCGGTGCCGTAGCCATACCAGAAGTAAGGCTCTGCGCTCACGGTCAAGTCCTTATTGACTTTGAACTCGGCTTTGCTTGTGAACAAATAGTTGCGAAATGGGTTGATGTTGAATTTGTAGAAGCCGTCAGCGGGTGATGTTTCAAGTTGAGCGGTTCCAGCAACGGGTGTGAGGTGCTGGGGGGGCACGTTGCTGAAATCAAAGTTGCGTCCGAATTGTGCAATTTGAGCGTTAGTCAACGTACGGATGTTGTTGTTGATGGCATTGTTGTAAAGCAAAGTTGCACTCAAGAAAACATCAGCAGAGGGTCTGACTTCGGCTGCGATATCAATGTGTTCACGGTCTGCGCCACCTGGACCTTTGAATTTGTTGGCAGATGTTTTGGAGTAAGAGACAAATGCTTTAGCACCGCTTGGACCAAACTTGCCAGTGTCTAGCCGTGCATATGTGCGTTGATAGTTCAACTGGCCAAAAGAAATCGCACCACGCATGCCAAATTTGTCGCTGGGTGCGCATGTGACCATGCCCAAGTTGCCACCAGATGCGCCAACATGAGGTGCATCGGTGTCGGTGGAACCTTGTGTTAAAAATACTTCGCACAAGTTTTCAGTGTCTGTGTATTCTTGTGGATAAACCGCAAAGTTGCCTGAGTCGTTCACGGGTGCGCCATTGATGGTGAGACCCATTTGGTCACCAGCAAAGCCGCGAACTCTAATACCGCCGCCAAATAAGCCAGTGGCATCGTAGCTGAAGGTGTTCACGCCTGGCAGCAAGTCAATCGCTTGGAATGCATTGGTTGATGGATTTAGTTTGTCCAAAAAAGCACGGTTCACAGCGCTTCTTGTCTTGGGAGAATCTTCTTGTGCAATCAAGCCGGTATCAGTGGCGCCAGGCTGCCCCTCTACATTGATTTTGCCCACATCGGTGGCTTGCTGAGCCATCAGAAGTGGGGCGGAAAATGCCAAGCTGATTAAAACAGCAAGTCGAGTTGGTTTTAATTTTTTCATAAATACTCCTGAGATAAAAGATCAATTGAGGGGAACAAAATCGAGGGAAACAGTAAATTTGTGCTGAGATTGCGAGGGCCAAGTGCCGTCTGGCCATGGTGCGTAGTTGGTGCGCCTCACAGTCGCCAAGGCTGCGTTGTCCAAAATAATGGAGTTGCTAGACTCTTCGACGGTTGCCTCTACCAAGCTGCCGTTGCGCGCTAGAACAAAAGCAATCTTGACTTTGCCTGCAGGCCTTTGCAAACTGGCTTCTCGGCCTGTTGGGTAGCGTTTGTTGGCGTTCAATGTGCTTCTGACGCTGGCGATGTAATTGTTTTCCAAGCTCAAAGATGCCGATACTTGTGGTGCAACAGGCTTGGGGATTTCTGGAACAGCTTGCGCTGTTGGCGCCAAAGGTGTCACTGTGGCTAAAGGTGCCAATGCTGGTGTAGGGGCAGTTTGCGCAACAGGTGCCGGGGTTTGGGGAAGGGCTGCCCGAGGTGATTCTGCAGGTGCCATCACCTCTTGCTTGATTTCTTGTCGGGGTGTCGGTGTCGGGTTTGGCGCTGGTAAAGTATTTTTTGGCTTTGCTTCTGGACGAACTTCCGGTGGTTTCGGCTTTTCAAAAAGGGGTTCAATCAATGTCGTGGTCAATTCCATGACTTCTTGTGCCACCATCTCAGCAGGACCCTTGAAAGACTGGGCCATAGAAAAAATCAATGCCACCAAGCAAGTAGAAAAAATGGCAGACAGCGTGTGCCGTTCTTGATTGATCGCATCCAAGTTCAGAGTCATTTGCGCTCTCGTGCTGCCAAAGAAACCTTGCCTATTCCAGATTTCTTGATTTCGTCCATCACGTCAACCAAGGTTTGTACTTCTGCGCCCTTGTCGCTGTTGACGATGACTGCAATTTGATCTGCTTGACCAGCTTTATTTTTGACCGCAGTGGTCAGGTTTTCCAGCGCAACATCTTTGCCGTCCACTTGAATAACATTCTCTTTGCCCAAAGTGACAACCACCTGAACATCTGGGGTCTTCAGTTGTTGAACTTGCGACGAATTGGGCTGTTGCGTTTTAATGCCAAGAGAAGGAATAACGTTGACACTGATCAGCACGAAGAAAACCAATAAAAACATCATCACATCGATCATGGGAATGATCTCGATGCGAGCTTTTTTTCTTTGTGTTTGCTGCCATTGGCGCATGAGGCTTCACCGCTGGTTGATCAACGTAGAAGCTTAATTTGGGAGTGTGACAACTGTGTTACCAGTTGTCATGTGTGCCAATTCACAACAACCGAATTCGATTGGTGGTGGGCGATGTCAAGCCAGGATTGGATTGTATGTAGTGAACCAGTGCATCTATGTCTAGCTCTCCCCCTGACACAGTTGGCGCACGGCTAAACTGAAAGAATCCATCGCCCCCACTGGCTAGAAAACTGTTCATTGTGACGTTGTAAGTCTTTGTGAGGTCAACAATCTCGTTTCTGATGCTCATGCTTTGAATGCGCTGCCCCAAGGCTTGCTTTAAGTCGACGACATAACTGAAATTTTGGGATGGAAACAACACCCTAGGCCGTACGAGGTTCACGTACTGGTGTTCAAGTAATTCCTTAATTTGTTGGCCTGTCATTCGCTTAACCACCAGCGTATTGCCAAACGGTTGAATTTTGAATAACTGACCAAAATTCACATTACCACCGCCAGGTTGAATGATCAGATCAGCACGCACACCACCAGGATTCATGAGGGCAAAGTCGGATCGACCCCTATTTTCACCAGCTGTCGAGGCCCATTGCGCATCTGCAATGAGGTTGCCGAGTACCGACTCGCCTGAACGAGTTTGCATGCGTGTCATGGCATTGGGTAAGTGACCAATCACTTTCATGACTTGGACTTCGGATGCCAATCGGTAATCGTTGATGATTTTTTCGACACTGGTTTCTTTGCCATAAAAGGGCAAAGCAGGGCTGGGCTCAATGTTGATGCCTGCGGCATTTTTGAACGCTTCACTTTGAATGACTGCGTTGTGCGCATGTTTATGGGCCACTTTTTTGGTAACAGGATCTATGCCTAACTCAATGTGGGTTAGAAAAGTCCCATATTGACCTGCACTGGTGAGTAAAAATGGCTTGGAAGGGTTGATAAGGCTGTAGTCACAGGCATAGGCACGGTGTGTATGACCTGATACAACCACGTCAAATGCTGGATCTAGTTTGTTCAAAATAGGAACAATGTCGCCAGACAAGCCAGAGCAGCTGGCGTCATTGTGACCACCCTGAACAATGCCGCCTTCATGAACGACCAAGACCAAGGCCGAGACACCTTGTGCTTTCAAGGGCGCTACCAGTGAATTGGCTGTTTCTGCTTCATCTTCAAACCGAAGACCCTTGACGCCCTCGGGGGTTACCATGATTGGTGTTGCTTTGAGTGTCAAGCCAACAAAACCAACTTTGATTTCATGTTTTCCTTGTCGGAAGGTTTTGATACCGAAAGCGGGAAAAAGCGTGGTTTGGTTGGCTTGTTTGACATTTGCAGCCAAAAACTCAAAGTTGGCACCTGGAAAATTGCGATTGATTTGACAAGGTTCTGTGCGAGTGTGTTTCTCACAACCACCATTGCGCATGCGTTGTAATTCGGCAGTACCTCTGTCAAATTCATGATTGCCAACCGCATTGAAATCAATCCCAATTGCATTGACGGCTTCGATGGTGGGTTCGTCTAAAAAGAGGGCGGAAATTAAAGGTGTAGCGCCAATCATGTCACCTGCAGAGACCACTGCGTGAAGTGGATTGCGTTTCTTATAGTGCTGAATAGCTGCTGCCAGATATGCAAGGCCACCCGCTGGCACGTCTTTCAGTTCGCCATTTATTTTTTCTCTTACGCTGATAATGGGTGGTTCAAGGTTTCCGTGCAAATCATTGAAGGCCAAAATACTGATGTTGATTCTTTCATTGGCAACGGTGGGTACTTCGTTCAAGGGTGCACAAGCACTGACCAAGATGGCCAAAACTGCTACGATGCGTGTGAAGTATTGAGAACTCATTGCGCGATTTTCTCCAGCAAGGCTTGCCCCATTTTGATGCGCTGGCCAGTGGCAATGCCTTCCGCCAATTTGTAGCCCTTGGGTAAAAATACCAAAATAGTGGAGCCATGTTGGAACCAACCTAATTCTTGCCCTTTGTAGGTTTGAATGGCGCATGGAATTTC
Source organism: Limnohabitans sp. MMS-10A-178 (assembly GCF_003063375.1). GTDB lineage: Bacteria > Pseudomonadota > Gammaproteobacteria > Burkholderiales > Burkholderiaceae_C > Limnohabitans_A. The sequence goes on from NZ_NERY01000001.1 coordinate 1,029,175, forward strand.
ATTGGGGCCGATGTAGTCAACATGGAAAAGCAAATTCACAGCATGCAATTGAAGGCTCGCAACCAAAATAGCAGCCACAGGCACCATGATCATAGGGGTGCCATCGTCTAATTTGAAATTGAGAACGGCTCTTTCGTTTTTACAAAATAGTTGTTCTACGCGTTTTAAAGCAATGGGATTGACGTTCCAAGTGTCTCCCGCAATGTGAGTGACATGTGTGAGGGTTGCATCGGCTGGTGCATGAAAGCGGTGATACATGCTGGATGTCAATCTGAGCGTGACGTAGGTCCCATTTTTGAGCGATTCAACCAATTCACCTGTGCGTGGCGTGAAGCCCATCAAACTTGTGAGACTGTAAGGAAATCCTTTTGCTTGAAAAACTTGGGTATGGTCAATATTGCCGCATTCACCCACAATGGCATCACAAGGGCTGCTCAGAATATGTGTTCGCATGTCAATCGAGCGTGCTCCAGGCTTGAGTTCCCGAATGAAACAGTCGTGCATGCTGTCAAATTTTGTCTTACGTGCTTCACTCAGATCTAGGTCGGAAAAGAGTTTCCAAACTCCAATCGAGAGATCCCGAATGATGGGGTTCTTGATCTGACTCCACCATCCAATGAAGCGTGTCAAAGTAATTCGAGGAATTCGATTGGTTAACAAAAAGTTCAAGTCCTCTTGTGTGGTGATTCTTTGAATTAATTGTTTCATTTTCATTTTCCTGTCACGAATTTTCAATAAAAAGGTGTCTCCACTCACTCATCTTCGGGTTCAACGTGTCTGTTCAGCTAGCATTGTCTCTTGGTGCCCTTGCCATTTCAATTCCCTACGTTAAACGCAGATTGGAACTGTCGCGTGCCAAACATCCCTCATTGACTGGTCATTCCAGAATGGCTAAACGAGTTGTCTCGTTTCTGCCTGGTTACGAATTTAACGAAGATCAATTCTTTTCATGCGATGGTGCACCTGAATCAGTTGTGAGCACCAGACGCGCAGCTTTTTATCAATTGGCAAATGAGTTGCAAACACGCCATGCCAAAAGCATTGAAATGACAGCGCAAGCACGAGAAATCATTTCTGATTTGCAATTCACAGGCGCTTATCGCGTTCCTTTCCAATTCAGTCCCTTGGTTCGCCAACACTTGAAAGTTGGTGCATTTATACAATCAGCAGATGGCGTATTTGTGACAGACCAGGACGGTCAAAAGTTTTATGACCTAACCGGTTCATATGGTGTCAATGTTTTTGGTGCAGACTTTTACAAAGCTTGCATGAAGGAAGGCTCTGAAAGAGTGCAAGATGTCGGCGCAACACTGGGTGCCTACCATCCGTGTGTAGCCTACAACGTCAAAAGACTCAAAGAAATTTCTGGACTAGACCAAGTCTCGTTCCACATGTCTGGCACAGAAGCTGTCATGCAAGCGGTTCGATTGGCCAGATACCACACGGGTCGGAAAAATTTGGTCCGTTTTTGTGGTGCTTACCATGGTTGGTGGGAGGATGTTCAGCCTGGTCCCGGAAACCCGATGCCGCCTCGCGAGACATACACATTGCGTGACATGCATGAAAACTCCCTGAAAGTGCTGCGAACAAGGAAGGACATTGCTTGCGTTCTCATTAATCCTTTACAAGCGCTTCATTTAAACCAAGGAGCGCCTGGTGATTCCTCGCTGGTCGACAGCAGTCGCAAAGCTTCCTATGACAAAGCGGCCTACACCGACTGGTTGAAAAAAATTCGACAAGTCTGTACAGAACGAAAAATTGTGCTCATTTTTGATGAGGTGTTTTTGGGTTTCAGGCTGGCAAAAGGCGGCGCCCAAGAGTATTTTGGGGTGAAGGCAGACATGGTGACCTATGGCAAAACATTGGGCGGTGGTTACCCAGTTGGAGTGGTGTGCGGCAGAGCAGACTTGATGAAGCGATACAGATCTGAAAGACCCGCAGACATTTGTTTTGCCAGAGGTACTTTCAACGCCCATCCTCATGTGATGGGCGCCATGTCAGTTTTCTTGGAAAAAATTGAACGGCCAGAGTTTTCGAACGTCTACACTGACCTTGATCAGACTTGGAATTTGAGGCGAGAAAAGTTCAACCAAGTGATGATCGACAAGGGGTTGCCTTTGCGGGCGGCCAACATGTCCAGTGTATGGAGTTTGTATTACACCGATACAAGTCGATACAACTGGATGCTTCAGTATTATTTGCGCTCACAGGGATTGGCCTTGAGTTGGGTGGGCACTGGCCGTTTGATTTTTAGCTTGAATTACAGTGATGCAGAATTTGAAGAGGTCTTGAAACGATTTGTCGCAGCTTGCGAAGTCATGAAATCAGCGCATTGGTTTTGGGCACCTGAGGGTTTGACCAACAAACTTATTCGCAGAAGTATTTTGAAAGAGATGTTCTTTAAGAAATCTCCCTCTGCTTGAGGCTTTTTATTTTAATCATCGGATAGGCTTGCAACACATAGCCTGGGCACTCATATCTTTGAATATCTTCATTCGAAATTGGAAATGCACCGCAATTTGAAAATTTTCGAAACAGGGAGTTGTAGACCCCACATTGAAACTTTCCGTCTTCGATGGGTTCTAGAAAAAAGCATTGTTGATTGAGACAACAATTCCCACATTGGGTGCAAGAGCCTGTTATTTGATTGCTCTGATTCAAGCGAGTCTTGTATAGCGATTCAATGTATCTTTTCACTGGACCCTTTGAAAGTGCGCTGTGATGTGTGCGTAATTTTTTAAGAGAATCTTTGTAATTGATCACAAACTTTGATTTCAAAAAAATGATGCCCATGACAAGTGGCATGACCCAAATCAAACGAGACACTATCAATAGAATGAATTGAGTCAGGTATTTAACTTGTGTTTCATTCATGGTGGGTCGTTGATTAGATGGATGGATTTGTGTCAGTATCTCTGCACTTATACCGTTGAGTTGTGAAGCTAGGATGACGCTCTTTAGAGAATTCATAGGCTTGTCATCAAAGGTATAAATAATGTCACCTGTCTCAATCAACTCAGGTGACTACAGTGAAAAATACCCAAGCTCGTCGTGACTTTCTTATCAAGGTAAGCTCTATTTCAGCCGCGCTTGCTGCCGGTGGAATGCTCAGTGCATGCGGAAGCAACGACACCGTCATGGTGAACTTTGACTATGGCGTTGCCAGTGGCGATCCATTGAGCGACAAAGTCATTTTATGGACGCATGCGAAATATCAAGGCTTAACAGATCCTGTCAATTTGACCTGGCAAGTTGCTTCCGATATTGAATTTTCAAAAATCATTTCATCTGGCGTTGCTCAAGCTAGCATCGATTCCGATTACACCTGTAAGGTTGATGCCACAGGCCTTTTGCCAAATCAAAGTTATTTCTATCGTTTTCAAGCAGGACGGCATACCTCGCCCATTGGCAAGACAAAAACATTGCCAGTGGGCTCTGTGAGTGAAGTCAAACTGGCTGTGATGTCTTGCTCAAATTATCCAGCTGGATTTTTTAATGTGTATGCTGAGGTTGCGCGCTCTGATGCAGATGTGGCTGTCCATTTGGGTGATTACATTTATGAATATGCATCAACCGGCTATGCATCGGAAAAAGCAGCAAGCTTGGGACGTACTTCGGTACCAGCCAATGAAATTCTGTCTCTGAGCGACTATCGCTTGCGCCATGCTCAATACAAATCAGATGCTGATTCAAAGCAGCTGCATGCCAGTAAACCCCTCATTGCTGTTTGGGATGATCATGAATTTACCAATGATGCATACAAAGATGGGGCAGAAAATCACACCCCTGAAACAGAAGGTAGCTACACAGCCCGTAAAGCAGTCGCAATGCAGGCTTATCACGAATGGATGCCAATTCGCACTGGGTCTGACAAAGCCAAAATTTACAGAAGCTTTAACTTTGGAAGTTTGCTAAGTTTGCACATGCTTGATACTCGAACCATTGGTCGAGAAAAGCAAATTGAAATCACAGACTTGATTAACCCTGCCAAGCAAGCTGCGGCTGTAGCGGCTATGTCTTCGCCAACAAGACAACTTCTGGGCACAGAGCAAGTGCAGTGGTTGCAGACTCAAATGGCAACTTCCACGGCCACATGGCAGGTTTTGGGTCAACAAGTTTTGATGGCACGCATGGAGTTTCCAGTCAGCATACTTCAGGCACTCAATTCTTCAGATACCAGCCCGCAGGCACTTGCTGCTGGTCAGAAAGCAATTACCGATTACTTGACAGCCAAGACCAAGAAGTCACTTTCAATCCCGCTCACAGATGCTGAAACTGCATTACTGAACCAGCCAAAATTGGGATACAACTTGGATGCTTGGGATGGCTACCCAGCTGCTCGCGAAATCTTATTGTCAACCGCTGCGCAATTGAAAAAGCGTTTGGTTGTACTTGCAGGCGATACCCACAATGCATGGCACAGCAACTTGACCTTGTTGTCCGGTCAAAAAGTGGGTGAAGAATTTGCAACATCCAGTGTCAGCTCGCCTGGCTTGGAAGCTTATTTGGCCTTGCCTACCGCTCAAGTCAAATCAATATTTGAAGGCGTTGTGAATGATTTGAAATGGATGGATTCAGCTAGACGGGGTTACTTGAAATTAACTGTCACCCCCGCACAGGTTCAAGGTGAGTGGTTCTTCATCGATACCATTTCAAGCAGAACATACAAGGTAGATACACCAGCAGCTTCTGAAAAGCGAATCTATAGCGCTTGATTGAAAAAGATCAGCCAACTATTTGGATGTAAAAAAACCCGCTCATTACTGAGCGGGTTTTTTCATGGGCCTCAAAAGATTTCAGTGATACATCTGTTTGGGGTTGGTGTCGATCAGCTCACCCCTCATCAAGTACAAAGGTGCTTTGTGATACAAAATGATGTCGTGGAAAGGGTCAGTGATGATTTTTGTCATCCATACCAACCCTGTTTGTACATCTTTCAAAAAGAAAAGATGAATGGTGCGGAAGAGTAAACCACCAAAGCCCAAGATAAGCCATGAAGCGCCTACTTGGCGAACCCATTCTGTCAATGTTTCCCATGGCTCAATGATGCCAAACAGACCGGGTTGGACGTAAAGTGCCATTGGCAGAATAGCCCAAATGCTAAGCAACACTATTTTGCGATTCAAGTTGTAACCCACTTTAATTTCTTCTTTGTATTCGTGGGTTGCTTGATTGACTTCGTCGTAACCCAGGGGTTCAAAAAAGAAGTGACCAGATTGGCGAGTTGTCATGGAAATGAGCCATGCGATGAGTGCCGATATAACTGGGTCTATGAGCAAGAATGCATACGCAATTACAAAACTGATGGCACTGATGAGGTGCAAGGTTTGATTGATACGGCTATGGTGGTAATAGCGGTGGTCATCAAATCGCTGAATTCTCAAGGCTTCAAAAAATGTAGTCACAAAGTCTCCTGGTGGCAAATTTGAGGCAGCACGAATTGTGCATAGACTGATCATTGTTGAAAACGATGAAATTTCAATGACAAGTTTCATTTGTCATTGAAATTTCATCAAACATTTTTTATTCATCTTATTGTCATCAATTTGAAAAATCCAGCTACGAAAATATCCAGATGGATAATTCAGTTGAACTTCCCATTGTGCTAGAAGACTACCCAGCAAGTCGTCCCTCATTGCGAATTGCGGTAGTGACAGAAACATGGCCACCAGAGGTTAACGGCGTTGCGGTAACTTTGGCTAAACTGGTACAAGGCTTAAGCCATCGCAATCATGATGTTCAACTGATACGACCTCGTCAAACCAAGACCGATGGTCAATTGAACGATACCAATCTCGAGGAAGTCTTGATGCGTGGGATGCCCATACCGCGCTATCCCGAACTAAAGCTAGGTTTACCAAGTAAAAAAACATTGGTGAAAACATGGACTCTGCGCCGTCCAGATTTGGTTCACATTGCAACGGAAGGCCCCTTGGGATGGTCTGCACTTCAAGCCGCAAAGGTATTGAAATTGCCTGTAACTTCCGACTTCCGGACCAACTTTCAAAGTTATTCCAAACACTACGGTGTAGGGTGGCTTCGAAAGCCAATCGTTGCCTATTTGCGTAAATTTCACAACGCAACTGCATGCACCATGGTTCCCACCAATGAACTAAAGCGCACTCTCAGTGAGAACGGGTTTGTCAATTTGAAAGTCGTGTCTCGCGGTGTCGATACCAAGCTGTTTAATATTGGCCGTCGTAGTTCGCAGCTTCGCCATTCTTGGGGTGCTGATGAGCATACCAAGGTGCTGATCTCAGTAGGTAGGATGGCGCCAGAAAAAAACTTAGAGCAAGTACTTCGAACTTATGAGTCTTTGCGCTTAATAGATACGCAACTGAAGTTGGTCATGGTGGGCGATGGTCCACTTCGGGAACAATTTCAACAAAGGCACCCTAACATTATTTTTCCTGGAATGTTGTCTCAAACAGAATTGGCGGCTTACTACGCAAGTTCTGATTTGTTTGTCTTTCCAAGTCAAACAGAAACATTTGGCAATGTGACTTTAGAGGCCCTTGCTAGCGGCATTCCTGTGTTGGCATTCGATTGCGCTGCGGCTCGAGATTGGGTTCAACATGGCATCAATGGATGGCTGGTGCCTGAAAACAATTCAGATGGATTTGTAGACCAAGCTGTTGCGATTTTTAAGACGCCTAATTTGCTAGAACAAGTCACTTTCAGTACGCGTCAGCAAGTTGTCCACTTGGACTGGGATCAAATTGCTGAACAAGTGGAATCGGTTTTTTGGGATGCCATTCGCATGAAATAAAGTATGCCAAGTGTCATGACCGCACCCATGAACGTCATGATCCATTGCAAGGGAAATTCAAAGGCCAACAAACCACTGTAAATTCCCAGCATGATCATCACACTGGCATTCTCATTAAAGCCTTGCACCGCTATGGAGCGTCCTGCTGTTAGAAGTTTGTAGCCTCTGTTTTGCAACAGTGCATTCATGGGAACCATCAGCATTCCGCCTGCAAACCCGGTTAAGAGCATGAGTGGAATGGCTATCCAAAGTGATGACGAAAAAACCAAGGCGGGCAAAGAAATTCCCAGCCATAAGCCCAACGGCAAAACTTTGAACGCATGATGCAGCGCAACCTTATAGCCGGCCATGGCTGCGCCAAAAATAACACCTATGGCGACCACGGCTTGAAGCAGGCTGGCCTGTTCCAGGGGTATATCTAGAGCCTCTTTGGCCCATACTAAAACTGCAAATTGAACAACCGCACCGATTCCCCAAAAGAGTGTGGTAACAGCCAAGGACAGTTGGCCGACAGGGTCAGTCCAAAGAATGCGGTTGCTTTGGTAAAAATTGTGAAACAGTGCTATGGGCTTCATGCTTTGCTGAACATACTTGATGTCAACATGTGGAATTCCAAAGTTCAGAAGTGCTGCTGCAATGTAGATCACAATCAAAGATAGAAGTGGGCCAGCATATTGTGTTTCTAATGAAAGCTGGAAAAATTCAATGAATCCCTGGTTGAGTAAAACCATGAACTCAAAATTTTTCACAGCTACAAGCAAGCCGCCGCAAACGGTGCCCAAAATGACCGACATGACCACGGTCACTTCTAACCAAGCATTGGCCTTGACCAATTGTTCAGCAGGTACGGTCTCGGTCATCAAACCATATTTGGCGGGGGCATAAGCAGACGCAGCCATGCCCACGATGGCAAATGCCAACATGGGATGAAAGCTGGTAAAGACGAATGCCACGCCCACCACTTTGAGGGCATTCATGAAGGCCATCAGTTTGGCTTTGGCAAAGGCATCTGCCAAAGGCCCCATCAGCGGCGCCAATAGAACATAAGATAGAGTGAATGAAAACTTCAGAAGAGGTGCCCACCAGCCTGGGTATCCTTGCTCACTGAGAAACGCAATGCCTAAAATTAGAAAGGCATTGTCTGCCAGACCTGACGCAAATTGAGCGCTGATCAGGTAAAAGAAACCCTTGGGCATGGCTGCCTTATGTCGATGTTTCCTCTAGTTTTCTCAAATGACGGCCTGCCTTGAAGTTCAGCGCAAGTTGATTGCGACGGCCAATTCCTTGATAGGCAATGCCCAGTTCCTCAAGCATATGTGGATCATACAAATTTCGGCCGTCTAAAATGAACGCTTGGTTCATGCATGCTTTGAGTGCCTCAAAATCGGGATGATGGAAGGTTTTCCATTCAGTCACCACCAACAGGGCGTCTGCTTGTTGGGCAGCCTCATAGGCAGACTCAGCCATGTTAAAACGGCTCATGACATCTTTGTTTTTGGTGTCAAGAGCAACAGCCTCTGAACCTTCTTTGGAAACGAGAGGATCAAAGGCGCTAACGTGTGCACCACGCTTGAGGAGTTCTTGAATGATGACTCGGCTAGGGGCCTCACGCATGTCATCGGTGTTTGGCTTGAATGCCAAGCCCCATACTGCAAATTTCAAACCACTGAAATCTTCACCAAAATGCTGAACCAAACGTGAAACCAGCAAGGTTTTTTGTTGATCATTGACATTCTCAACAGCAGTAACCACTTTCATCTGGCTGCCACAGTCTAAGGCTGTTTGAATCAAGGCGCGCGTATCCTTGGGAAAACAGCTACCGCCATAACCAGTTCCGGCGTACAAGAAGTCATGCCCAATTCGCTGGTCTGCCCCTATGCCTCGTCGAATGCTGTCGATGTCAGCACCCAATAAATCAGAAAGATTGGCTATTTCATTCATGAATGAAATGCGAGTGGCCAACATGGCATTGGCTGCATACTTGGTTAGTTCGGCACTGCGAACACCCATCCAGATGGTGCGCGCATGGTGTCTGTTGAAGCTGGAATACAGAAGCTCCATTTTTTGATGCACGGTTTTGTAATTGGGGCTGTCATCCAAGCCAATCACAATCCGATCGGGGTGCATAAAGTCCTTAATTGCAGCACCTTCTTTCAAGAATTCTGGATTGGAAATCACTTCAAAAAGAGAGTCGCTGATGCCGCGCTTGTCCAATTCGTCTTGAAGGCACTTTTGAACACGGTAAGCTGTACCTACTGGCACGGTGGACTTGTTCACAATGACTTTGAATTTCTTCAAATGGCGGCCAATTTGGCTGGCAACTGCCAACACATGCTGTAGATCAGCTGAGCCATCTTCTTGCGATGGAGTGCCAACTGCAATGAAAATGACTTCACCATGTTCAACAGCTTGTGCCATGTCGGTGGTGAAGTGAATGCGCCCTTCAGCCCTGTTTCTGGCCATGAGTTCTTGCAGGCCAGGTTCATAGATGGGCAAGCCAGCCGCATTCAGTGTTGCAACCTTCTTTGCATCGTTGTCGATGCAAATAACTTGGTGACCTAGGTCAGCCAAGCACCCGCCCGTAACCAATCCTACATAGCCGGCGCCAACAATTGAAACTTTCATGGTGATCTCCTAGGTTTGGTTGATTTTGGAGATCAAAGATTTCTTTGTTGTGACCAATTCATGTATTTTTCGTGACGAAAATCTTCGTCACGGATGGCCAACATTGGCTCAAACGGGATTCCATTTTTCTAGCCATTGAACCATTTCAGACAAGCCATCACTCAAACTTGTATGCGGCCATTCGCCAATCATTTTTCTCAATTTGTCATCACTGGCGCAAGTCAGTGGCACATCTGAAACTTGCATGGGCAAAAGTTCAATCGTGGGCTTGATATTCATACAGTCGGCCAGTGTCTGTACAAAATCATTCACTTGTACCGGATTTGAATGCCCAATATTGACCACATCTGCTTGGGTTTGGCTAATTCCGTTCTGAATCAATCGCGCAATAGCAAAAACCGTGTCACCGATGTAGGTAAAGTCGCGTTTCAATACGCCTTCACCAAACAACTGAATCGCTTGTTGGCTGCGCATTTTTTTGGCAAACAAAAAGGGCGCCATGTCCAATCGGCCCCAGGGACCATAGACTGTGAAAAATCTCAGTCCCAAGGAGGCTGTTCGATACTGTGCAAAATAGGCTTTTGCCATCTGCTCATTGGCAATTTTGGTGGCGGCATAAAATGATTCAGGCGCATCGCATCGATCTGTTTCACGAAAGGGTGCTTCTGATCGAACACCGTACACACTTGACGAGCTTGCGTACAAAAATTGCTGAATGCCATGCGTTTTGCAAGCGTCAATTACATTGGCAAACCCATTCAAATTCGATTTAACAAAATCCATGGGCGCTTTGACTGAATGCCTAACGCCGGCTTGAGCTGCCAAATGAACGACCACATCAGGGTGAGCTTTTTGGAAGAGCTTGCTCACTTGAGAATGGTCTGATATGTCAACCGAATGGTATTCAATGCCATTTCGATTTAGAAAATGTGCAATGCGATCAAATCTCAGACGCTGAAGAGTTAGGTGATGTGTGTCGCCAACATCAAAAAATTGGTTTCGAAAATTGTAAATATCACATCCGACAACTTCGAAGCCAAGTTCCGTCAAGTGCTCTGCGAGTTTGGATCCAATAAATCCTGCTGCACCAGTGATCAGAACTTTTCTTTTCATCAAGGTGAATTTAGACAAGTTTCATGACATTGTCATGAAACTTGGTTGAAATATTCACATGCAGAAAGCCTTGTGCTTCATGCTTTCCAAATTATGAGTACTTCTGCAACACACGTCGTTTCTTCTAAACGAATACTCCTTTCTGTTGGAGTAATTTTGTGTTTTTGCCTCGTTTTCGGGGTGTCACTGATCATTTTTGAATTCAACCAGCAGTGGATGCTCCGTATCCATGTAGATCCCATCTTGCCTAATTGGTTTTGGTCGTTGATCAATCTTTTTGGTGATGCATGGGTTGTGTTGCTGATTTTGTTGGTGTCAGAACGTCGGCCTGGAGCAATGACATCTTGGATTCTTAAAACGTGGCTTGCTGGTGCTGCGGTTGTTCAATTGATCAAATATCTTTCTCCAATGCCTAGGCCCGCCAACGTCTTGGGCAAAGAAATGCTGACATTGATTGATCATCCGCCCTTGTTCAGCGGGTCGATGCCTTCTGGGCACGCTTTTGCCGCAATTTCATGTGCACTTATTCTAGTTACTGTTATGAAACAACGTGGCGTAAATCAGTCTTATTTATGGATGATTGCTGCCTTTGCAGGACTGGTTTCATGGGCACGTGTAGCTGTTGGCGCGCACTGGCCCTCTGATGTCATTGTGGGTGCGGGCTTGGCATTTTTTGTCGTAGCCCTAACCTACGTTTGGGAAACTCGGTCTTCTTGGAATCATTGGCTAAGCTCAAAACACGGCGCTGTACTTCTTGTTTTGATTCACTTACTGATTGCGGTGTATCTCCTTGTGCCTCAATCTGATTTTTTGCTGGTTCAAATTTTTCAACTGAGCTTGGCATGTTTATCGGTTTCGAAAGCCATTTACCTGATCAAAGTATCCCTTTGGTTTAGAACGACTTGAGGAGCTTGTATGGTGATACAAAACTTCATCTCTGAAAGCCACTTTGATTCACACATTCGCTTGCGAAAGTGGTTTTACCGGATCGCATTTTGGTTGCTTTCGTTGATGTTGTTGTTGGTTCTGGTTCGCAATTCCAACTGGCAATTGACTTACGCCCGGTTTTTTGAGTTGCCTGCAACTTTGGTTTTGGTGTGTGTGTCTGGTTGGCTTTTCAGTTTTATTTTTAGAGCTATTCGATTTCGATTGGAATGGCAGATGCAAGGCCATGTGAGTTTCTTCCAAGCATTGCATGTTACTTTTTTACACAATGCGGCAGTTGTTTTAGTTCCTTTCAGAGTTGGTGAACTGGGTTACCCAGTTTTGGTTAGAAACTTATTCGATGTTTCTTGGCAAAAATGCATTCGAAGTTTGCTTTGGTTGAGACTACAAGACGCTGTGGTACTTCTTGCTATTGCTTTTTTAATGTGGCCTTCCTTCAGTCCAGAGATAAGAGCGTTGGTTTTGTTTTTTTGCGTGGGGCTGGTGTTATTGACTCAAAAGCATTGGCTTCGACTTTTGCGCTCTCGTCTTTTTCTCGCTCGCCAATTGAGAGCGTTTCTTCATCAACGCTCTGGTGCTTGGAGTTGGGTTTGTTCGGCTGCAAATTGGATTTGCAAAATTACTGTGGTTGCCATCATGCTGCAAAGCCTCACTGGTTTGCCAATTTTGCAATCGCTTGATGGTGCTTTGACAGGGGAGCTTTCGGCAATGCTGCCAATCACTGGACCTGCTGGTTTAGGAACGTACGAGGCTGCGGTGTGGGCGGGACTGGGATTGCCTTGGGAAGAAATGAAAAGCCTTATGGCTTCTATTTTGTTTTCCCATTTGTTTTTTCTCTCAATTTCATTGCTCGGTGCTTTGATTTCATTGTTACTTCATAGCTTTTTTTCTAACAAGAACAATGTCATAAAAGATAACGCGCATGTCTGATACTTCTATTCTCAATCGTCCTTTAACAAGTTCTATGGCTCACTCACTGTCTGTGGTGGTGCCTATGTTCAACGAAGAAGAATTGGCTGCCGATTTGGTCTTTGCCGTTCAGGATGCATTGCAAAACTATGCATTTTCTTGGGAGTTGATTGTTGTCGATGATGGTAGTAGCGACGCAACTTGGGTTCATTTGAACCATGCTGCAAAACAAGTGGGCGCGCATGTTCGTCTCATTCGTCTTCTGCGAAACTTTAAACAAACTGCTGCGATGCAGGCAGGTATCGATGCAGCCCGAGGCGATGTGATCGTGACAATGGATGGTGATCTGCAAAACGATCCAAAGGACATTCCAGCTTTGGTTGAAAAGTTATTGGCTGAAGATCTCGACATGGTGGCTGGCTGGCGTCAAAAAAGACAAGATGGTTTTTGGCTTCGCAAGCTACCTTCAAAAATTGCCAACCGTTTGATTCGCAACGTCAGTGGGCTTCACTTCCAAGACTTAGGCTGCAGCTTAAAGGCCTTTAGAGCGTCAGTGCTCCGCCAAGTTCGCCTCTACGGGGAGATGCACCGATTCATCCCTGCCTGGCTTGCAACGGTCACTTCACCTCAACGCATGGCAGAAGTGCCAGTTTCACATTTTCCTAGAACCAAGGGACTATCCAAATATGGCTTGTCCAGAACCTTCCGGGTGTTGCTTGACCTTCTGTCTATTCATTACTTTTTGCGATTTGGTTCTCGGCCAGGCCACTTTTTTGGTGGACTTGGCAGCATTGTGACGGGCATCGGACTTTTGATTTTGACTTATTTGGGAATACTGAAGTTTTTAGGTGAGTCAATTGGCAACCGGCCCTTGATGTTCTTGGGGTTTTTTGCAGTGGTGAGTGGACTTCAATTGCTCACGACCGGCGTGATTGCTGAAATTTTGATGCGCACTTATTTCGACGCTGGAAAATTCAATTCTTATCACACCTTGCACACTTCAAATTTGAAAACCAATGAAGGCTGGCATGTTGTCAATTGAATCCGGTCATCCAAACCGATGGGTGTGGTTCTTCGGAGCCTTTGCTTTATTGGGTTTCTTTTTGTTGGGGTTGAACCACTCCCTCTTGTTCGATGTTGACGAAGGCGCATTCACTGAAGCAACTCGTGAGATGCTGGTGTCTCAAGACTGGGGGCATACCACCTTGAATGGCCTAGACCGCTTTGACAAACCCATTGGCGTTTATTGGTTGCAAGCGATCAGTGTTTCTATTTTCGGTTTGAATGATTTTGCTTTCAGATTGCCGTCTGCGTTGTCCGCTTGGCTGGCAAGTTTGGCTTTGGCCAAATTTTCAGAGAGGGAATGGGGCGGGCGTGCAGCCGTCATGGCCGCTGTCGTTTCTGCAACCAGTCTTGGGCCTTGGGCCATGGCCAGAACTGCCACTGCCGATGCACTTCTCGGTCTCTTTTTGGTCTTGATTTTTTTAGATCTTTGGCGATCGCTTGAAAACAGAGACCATTGGGCAGGACGCCGAGTTGCACTTTGGGTAGGTTTGGGATTTTTGGTCAAAGGCCCAGTGGCGTTGGTACTGCCGGTGGGCACACTTTTGATTTATTGGTTTTTTGCACCGTTTTACAGGTTGGAAATAAATCGACTCATTACGGATTCGCGTGCTTGGCTTGTCTTTCTTTGCGTGGCTTTACCCTGGTACATCTACGCTTATTTAAGACATGGCCAGCTTTTCATTGATGGCTTTTTGCTCAAGCACAACATTGAGCGATTTATGGGCAGCATGGAAGGTCACTCTGGTCACTGGGCTTATTTCCTAATTGCTTTGCCTTTGCTCTGGCTACCTTGGACCGTTTTGTGGTTTAAGGCGCTACTGGACTTTAAATTGAATTGGCAGAATTCCTTTTTGAAATACTGTTGGATTTGGTTTTTGTTCGTCTTTGTTTTTTTCACCCTTGCCAACACCAAGCTACCGCATTACTTGCTCTATGCAGGTCCTGCAATGTGTTTGATCATTGTCAATGCTTCCTTGCATGCTAAGCGTGGCACATGGACATTGACATGGCTTTTGGCCATATTGGGTCTCAGCGTTTTGATCTTGAGTCCAAGTTATTTGCAGTCTCATCTAGAACTTGTGGTTGATCCCTTTTACAAAGCATTGCTTGCAGACTCTCCCAAATCTGAAATGAAGGTATGGCTTTTTGCCTTGCCGCTGATTTTTTATGTGGCGCCCGCCATTGCGTATTTACTCAGGCTGACAAATCTGGTTCATGTGCAAGTGACGCCAAGCTTTTCATTTCTCATACTGGCACTTTACCAATCGATTGTTCTGTCCTTGCTTACGCTGCCATGGTGGTCTCAAACTCTCCAATCTCCAGTGCATGAACTGGCAATGATTTTCAAAGATGACAAACGCACTGTGGTTCAGTGGGGCGTGCACATGCCATCGTTTGCGAGTTACCGACAGCAAGAGTCGCCTAGGCGTGAACCCCTGCCGGGAGAACTGGCATTGGTTAAAAATACTCAGCCGTATTGGCCAGCAGATTGGCAAGTTTTGGAGACACGCGGTCCCCTTGCCATCGTGATGTTTCCAGAAAGAGCGAAGCCATGACCATGATAAGTAGGATGCTAAGACAATGGTACTGTGCACCCGGATGTTTGCTGCTTTTTGCAATGTCAGCCACTTTGTTCATTCTTTTTCCACAAGCAGACCTTGAATTTACAAACTTGTTCTATGCAGGCCATGGATTATTTCCAGCCAATGATTGGTGGATGGTCCAATTTGTTTACCAAGGAACGCCTTGGTTTGGGCGCTTATTCTTTTTGATTGCAGTAGGCTTCTTACTGTTGGCCATCATCAAACCAACCGTCATTTCACGCCGGCATTGGCGCCGTGCAGCCGCTGTGATGGCTGTGGTTGTATTGGGTATTGGCATGGTCGTTCATGTGTTCTTGAAAGAAGGCATGGGCCGGCCTCGACCGCGCGATGTGCAAACTTTTCAAGGCAGCACTGCCTATGTACCTGTCTTTTTGCCAAGCCAATTTTGTCAAAAAAATTGCTCATTTGTCAGTGGGCATGCGGCGGTTGGCTTTGCTTTGATGTCAGTCGGCTTTTTTGGCGTTCGAAGACGGCGCCAGTTTTGGTTTTTGACTGGGCTTTTTGCGGGGTCCATCATCGGCCTGGTTCGCATCATGCAAGGTGGTCATTTTTTAAGTGATGTGGTGTTTTCCTTGGTTTCAATTTGGACTGTCCATCTTTTTGTGCGTTTCACCTGGATTCGGTTTAGAGCATGGCAGTTGCAAAAAGCAAGGCTGGCAGTTGGCCAGTATTCTAAATCTAATTTGTGACATGCTAATTTAGGCGATTTATCATCAATATGTCACAAATATGACATGATGTGGCGGAAGAATGGGCGTTACAGTTTTGATCACTGTTTGAGACCTACTTTTCAGATAGATACCTACAAGTGAATTCTTCTAGCCAAACACACCCACCCCAGATAAGCGCTGATGTCAAACTGCTAGACCGCGATTGCAGTATTTTGGCATTCAATGAACGTGTTCTTGATTGGGCCAAGAGACCTGAAGTACCGGTGCTAGAAAGACTGAGGTACTTGTGCATCGTGTCTTCCAATTTAGATGAGTTTTTTGAAGTACGTGCTGACTTGCACATGTCTGCCTTTAGGAATCAAGACACAAAAGGCAGCTACAACACGGAAACATTCGAGAAAATCTACGAGACCGCCCGATCTTTGGTGAACGAGCAATACAAGTTGTACAACGATGTGTTGTTGCCAAGGTTGGAAAAAGAAAAGATCAAGATTCTTTCTCATGCTCATCGCAATCAAGCTCAAAAGAAGTGGGTTCAAGAATATTTTCGACGCGAAGTGAAGCCGCTGTTGGTTCCAGTTGGTTTAGATCCTGCACATCCTTTTCCGCAAGTCGCTAACAAATCATTGAACTTCATTGTTCAATTGTCTGGCAAAGATGCATTTGGTCGCTCCAATGACATTGCAATTGTGAAAGTTCCGCGTGTGCTGCCAAGGGTCATCCCATTGCCCGCCAAAGTGTCGGGCAGTGACAAGTCTTTTGTCTTGTTGTCGAGTGTCATTCGTGCCCACTTGAGTGATTTATTTCCAGGCCGAGACGTGGGGCAGTTTTCGCAATTTAGAGTGACACGCAATTCTGATTTGTCGGTAGATGAAGAGGACGTTGAAAATCTGCGCACTGCACTTCGCAAGGGCTTACAGCACCGACAATATGGTGAGGCATTGCGATTAGAGGTTTCAGACAGCTGTTCCGAACACCTGTCAAATTTCTTGCTAAAGCAATTTGGTTTACCAGAAACTGCTCTGTTCAGGGCAGATGGCCCAGTTAATTTGGTGCGACTCACTCAGCTGATTGACCTGGTGTCCGATCCGGCTTTGCTTTTCCCTCCCTATCAGTCGAGTTTTCCTCAGCAACTGATGCAAGGCGCTTCCATTTTTGCACGCATTCGGCAAGGTGATGTGTTGATCCATCAACCTTTTGAAAGCTTTGATGGTGTCTTGGCTTTTTTAAAAGAAGCCGTAGAAGATCCCAATGTCTTGGCCATTAAGCAAACTATTTACAGAACTGGCAGCGATCCCGCCATGATGAATTTGTTGCGAGAGGCTGTGAGGCGCGGTAAAGAAGTAACTGCCGTTGTGGAGCTGAAGGCGCGCTTTGATGAAGAGGCCAATATCAATTGGTCGGAGCAGTTGGAGTCGGTGGGTGCACAGGTTGTCTATGGTGTGGTTGGCTTGAAAACGCATGCCAAAATGTTGCTGGTCACCAGGCGCGAGGGGCGTGTCCTGAAGCGTTACGGGCATTTGTCTACGGGCAACTACAACCCCAGAACTGCCAAGCTGTACACCGATTTGAGCTACCTGACATGTGATGCCAGCTTGACGGCAGACATGGATGCTTTGTTTGTGCATTTGGCCAGTCCCAGTAGATTGGGTCGCATGAAAAAAATGTGGCCGGCACCATTTTTGTTGCAGAAAAAAATGGCCGAAAAAATTGCGGCTGTTGGCGAAGCTGCTGAAAAAGGATTGCCTGCTCGAATTGTGGCAAAGATGAACTCACTCACAGATCCTTTGCTAATCAATGCTCTGATTTTGGCAGGACAAAAAGGCGCTCAGATCGACCTCATCGTAAGAGGTGCATGCATGTTGCCGGCGGGCCTTCCTGGGAAGACTGACAACATTCGAGTAAGGTCTATCATTGGCCGGTTCCTTGAGCACTCGCGTGTATTTTTCTTTGAAGCTGGAGACGTCCAAGACATTTATTTGTCAAGCGCAGACTGGATGTCTCGCAATATGACGCGTCGCATTGAGCTGGCGTGGCCTGTCTTGGATTTGGCTTTGCGACAAAGACTTGTGGACGAATGCCTCTTGGCCTATTTGCATGACACACGCAATGCTTGGACTTTGGAGTCAAACGGCAGTTATGTGCGTGTAGATAAGAAAGGCCATAAAACGCAAAGTGCACAGGCATTGCTCATGAAGAAGTATTCGCCAAGCAATGTCAAATCGCGATAGTGGCAAACTTTCAACGATCAATATCATGGACCTCATCTTATGGCGACATGCTGAAGCTTTTGAAGCTTTAGAAGGGCAAGATGATTTGTCGCGAACTTTGACACCCAAGGGCGAAAAGCAAGCTCTGCGAATGAGTCAGTGGCTTGACCGTCAACTGCCTGAAGGTGTTCGTGTGATGTCCAGTCCTGCCGTGCGGTGCGAGCAAACGGTCAAACACTTGGGCCGAAAAGTGAAATACAAATCGGAACTGTTGCCCGACGGAAGTCTGGATGATTTGTTCCTGACTGCTGGATGGCCAGATTCAAAAATGTCTGTTTTGATAGCCGGACATCAACCCGTTTTAGGCCGAGCCATAGCTTACTTGCTGGGTCTTCCAGGTGGAGATTGCTCGGTGCGCAAAGGCTCAGTGTGGTGGCTGAGGAGTCGGGTTAGAGAAGGGGTGACGCAAACTGTGGTGGTGTGCGTTCAAACCCCCGAACTGCTTTGATCAAGACTTGGCAGGCCTGCCTGTTTTCAATGCAGGCACTTTGCTCAACGCTGACAAAAAGGCTTTGTCGCTCAAACCGTTCAAGAGCATAAGGCCGGCTCGCAAAATTTCACTTTTCTTGGCGCTGTGCTTAAGCCCTAGAGCCTTTTGTTTCAAGCCTGCAATGGCTTGGTACTCATCTTTGGGGAAGGTAAAGCTGTCGCGAACCAATTTGGGTTTTTTCAATTTGAGATCAGGCGTGGTTTGCTGCGCAGGTTTGGCTTTTGGCTTGGGGCTTGGCTCAGTTGCAGGCTTAGTTGCAGGCTTAGTTGCAGGCTTAGTTGCAGTCTTGGCCGCACTCTTAACCGCTGTTTGGCCAACTGCTTTTTGAACTGGCTTTTTTGCAGCAGGCTTGGCTGTACCAATTTTTTTGGCGGCTTTGCGAACTGGTTTTTTTGCGGGTGCTGCGGGGGCTTTGGCAGGGGCGGGCGCTAGGGTATTGCTAGCAACTGCATTGTTGGTGGGTACAGCGACAGTTGAAGTTTCAGTTGACATGGTCAAAATGGATGTGAGTTAAACATTAAAATAGTTTATACCGTTTTCCCATTGATTTCAAGAAATTCCAATTGCCAGCTAGATTTTTGCCAAGCGATGCATTCTTCTCGAAGTAAATGAACCGACTGTGGCCATTGTTGAATCCAAGATTTTTTGCACTCAATCACAAAGCCTGTTTTACTGCCTTCCATCGGTTTGAGGCTAACACCTTTGAGGTCGGGCTCTCTTCTGGCATGGCACAAAATGGCCGCAAGCCGCAAGCTGAGAAGCTGAATCATGAATTCAGGATTTTTCAGTTCAATCTCTAGTTTTTTGAGTTTTCCGCGGTGTCCCAAAATGAGTTGGCTCAAACGATGCAGCTCAGGCATGGAAAATCCTGGCAAATCTGCGTTGTCCAGAATGTAAGCCCCATGCTTGTGGAAGTCACTGTGAGAGATGCGTGTACCAATTTCTAGCAAGTGTGCAGCCCAGCCGAGTTTCTTTTCGAGTCGCTTGGCATGAGAAGCTTGAAGACTTGGTTTGTCTAGGATGCCTTTGAACAATTCAAGGGCTGTTCTTTCAACACGGTCTGCTTGGGCAATGTCTACAGCAAATCTCTTACC
Source organism: Limnohabitans sp. MMS-10A-178 (assembly GCF_003063375.1). Taxonomy (GTDB): domain Bacteria; phylum Pseudomonadota; class Gammaproteobacteria; order Burkholderiales; family Burkholderiaceae_C; genus Limnohabitans_A. Next base: position 1,048,730 of record NZ_NERY01000001.1, read on the forward strand.
CAAGGCCAGCACCATGGCACTTCTAAGGTCTGTATTTTCTTCCCGCTGAAGCAGGTCGTACAAAACCCCGTGACGCAAAGCCCCTTGGGCAGCATGCATGGTGTCAATTTGCATGAGGTCAAATAGCGCGCATAAAACCGCTAAACCACCCCCAATGACCGGCTTTCGGTCTTCCTTGACGCCCTCTAAGCGCAGATTTTCGATGCGTTCTGCCTTGATGAGCTTTTCTTTGAGCCAGTCTAGGCCTTCACGGGTAATGACTTCTTCTGGCCATCCTGCCGCTTGCAGAACATCTGCAACTGCACCAATGGTGCCGGATGAGCCATAGGCAAGGTCCCATGAGTTTTTAGGGTAAAGCGACAAGGCTTCATCCAGCACCGCTTTGGCCGCGACTTCCGCCCACTCAAAAGCCGATGGCGAAAATTGGCCGTCGGCAAAGTATTTCATCGACCATTTGACGCTGCCTACACGGTATGACTCCATTGTCTGCGGCTTGTATCCCTTGCCTAAAATGATTTCTGTCGATCTACCACCAATGTCAATGACCAGTCTTTTTTCATCGGATTGAGGTAGCAAATTGACGACGCCAGAATAAATCAAACGTGCTTCTTCACGCCCAGAAATGACTTCGATAGGGAAGCCTAGAATTTTCTCGGCATGACTGATAAATTCATCCCTGTTCTTGGCTTCTCGCATTGTTTGAGTTGCAACAGCGCGAACAAAACTAGGTCCGAAGCCCGCCAGTCTTTCAGAGAATCTAGCCAAGCATTCCCAGCCTCTTTGCATGGCTTCTTTTGACAGCATTCTGTCTGAATCTAAGCCATTGCCTTGGCGCACAGTCTCTTTGAGGTATTCAACTCGCCTGATGTGGTCGTTCTCAAACAGCCCAATTTCTAGTCGGAAACTGTTTGAACCCAAATCGATGGCAGCTAATAATTGTCCGTTTTGCATCTAATTGCTTGAGTAAGTACTGATCGTCAAAATTCACTATTTTGTGACTTTTTCATGACATTTTCATGAGTTTAAAAAATATAAATGTGACAGTAGCAGGTTCAGATTGCTCTGGCTCCGGCGAGCAAATGTTCGAATGTGTGCCTAAGAAATCGTTTGCAGATCGGTCGTAGCGATTTGATTGGAAATTCGACTTGCTGGGAAAATCAAGTTAAAGGTAGAACCCTTGCCTATTTCGCTTTGAATTTGAAGTTCACCACCATGGCGTTGCATGACGTGTTTAGTGATTGCCAAACCAAGGCCTGTGCCACCTGTTTCTCGAGACCTGCTCTGATCAATTCGATAAAAACGCTCAGTAAGGCGTGGCAAGTGTTCAGAAGCAATGCCTGGACCAGTATCTTTGACAGAAATTGTCAACTGATCATTTGCTTGTGAAAAAGTTAAATGGACCAGCCCACCCAGTGGTGTGTATCTAATTGCATTGCTAACAATATTTGACAATGCACTGATCAGTTCTTTTTTGGAGCCCATGACAAAGAGGCGGGGTACTTGGTCAAAAACCAGCGCATGTTTTTTGCCAATTTGTTGGTCTGCAAGCAATGAGGTTAAGGCATTGGCTTCAGACATGACTTGATCAACCAAATCAGGAAGGCTAATGAGGTCTTGGCCATTAGGTGATTGGTTAACTTCAAGCTGAGACAAGGTGAGCAAATCTGCAACCAAGGATTGCATCCGATCTGCTTGAATTGACATCAATTGAAGGTATTTTTGTGTTTCCTGCTCGTCAAGAGGCACAGACTGCAAGGTTTCTACAAAGCCACCCAAAACAGTGAGGGGTGTTCGAATCTCGTGAGAAACATTGGCTACAAAATCTCTTCTCATGGCTTCTGCTTTAACCACGTCGGTCACATCGCGCGAGAGCAAAAGCAAACGGCCGTCACCATATTTGTGCAACTGAACTGAAAGCTTGCGAAGGTTTGAGACTGAAGTAGATCGGCCATCAATTAAAACTTCACTCGGATGGCTGTCCTGAGCAAAATATCGGGTGAAGAGAGGATCTCGAACCAAATGAACAATGTGCTGCAAGCGATCTTTTTTGACATCTAAGCCCAAATGAACAGCAGCCGTGTCGTTGCACCAGTCAATCCTTGCCTCACCATCTAGCAAAATCACGCCATTGGGTGAAGCTTGAATGGCCAAGAGAAAGTCTTGTAAGCGTCTTTCATTGAGTTTTGCGCTGTTGTCAGCCAAAAGTTGTTGACGAAGAATTCGTCCTGCAACATCAAGCCATGCACCATTCCAATTGGGGTTGACTGTCAGTGGTTCCGTCATGAGCCATTTTTGAAAACGTCTAAATTTCCAATCCTGAACCATAATGTACAGGACCAAAAAAACTGACGCTGCCAAAAGCGCTGCCACTGCATCGAGCCAAATCCAAACTGGCAGCGCAACAACAAAGAGCCAAAATAATAGCTCAAAAATTACATAGAACATTGAGTTGCTGGCTTACACATTGACTTGCTTTGTCATTCGGTAACCTGCACCTCTGACTGTTTCTATCATGTCTGCAGCTTCGCCCAAAGCTTCACGCAGGCGTTTGATGTGCACGTCAACGGTGCGCTCTTCGATGTAAACATGGTCGCCCCAAACTTTGTCAAGCAAAGCGCCGCGGCTGTGCACTCGCTCGGGGTGGTGCATGAGGTGGTGCAAGAGCTTGAATTCGGTGGGACCCACTTTAATTGGCTTGCCTGCAAAGCTAACTCTGTGAGTTTCTGCGTCAAGTTGCAGTTCACCCATTTTGACCACGCCTACAACTGATTCGGGCACACGCCTGCGAAGTACTGCCCGAATTCTGGCCAGCAACTCACGCGGCGAAAAGGGTTTCACAATGTAATCATCAGCGCCAGCATCAAGGCCGGCAACGCGGTCTGCTTCATCGCCTCTTGCGGTGAGCATCAAGATGGGCACCGCCTTGGTTCTTGCGGCGCTTCTCCAGCGTCTGGCCAAAGTGAGTCCACTTTCGCCAGGCAGCATCCAATCGAGCAAAATGACATCGGGCAGAACATCGTCAAGTTCGCGTTGAGCCGTTTCAGAGTCGATGGCCCAAATGGGTTGGAAGCCGTTGTGGCGCAGATTGACAGCAATCAGTTCTGCAATTGAGGATTCATCTTCAACAATCAGAATGCGAGGCAGTGTTTTCATTGCACAGCTTTTTCAATCTCGGTTAAGGCGGTATGGCGAACGTCAGCGCCCTTGACTACGTAAATGACGAATTCAGCGATGTTCTTGGCATGGTCGCCAATGCGCTCAATGGCTTTGGCCACAAACAACAAATCTAAACTTGCAGAAATGGTGCGTGGATCTTCCATCATGTAAGTGATTAATTTACGAACAAAGCCGTTGAACTCTGCATCAATCAAATCGTCTTCTTTCAAAATAGTAACGGCCATATTGACATCCAGGCGGGCAAAAGCATCCAGCGCTTTTCGCAGCAAGCCAGTGGCCAAATCTGCTGCAATGCGCAATTCGGATGAAGGCAAATTGCGCGGCGTGCCTTGTTCAAGGATTTGTTTGACCATGCGCGCAATGCGCTCGGCTTCGTCGCCCGCACGTTCAAGATTGCCCGTGATCTTTGAAATGGCCATCAGCAAGCGAAGATCGCGCGCTGTGGGCTGACGGCGGGCAATGATGGATGCCAATTCGCGATCAATCTCTACCTCTAACTGATTGACTTGTTTTTCAGACGCAATGACTTGATCTGCAACTTCAGAACTGAACTGTGCCAATGCATAAACAGCATGGCGAGTTTGCGACTCAACCAGTCCACCTAATTCTAGGACTCGTGTGGAAACACCCGTAAGTTCGTTGTCGAATTGGCTTGAAATGTGTTTGTCCATGGAGTGCTCCTGATTAGCCGAAACGGCCAGTGATGTAATCTTCTGTTTCTTGACGGGTTGGCTTCATGAAAATTTGCTCTGTAACGCCAAATTCCATCAATTCGCCAAGGTACATGTAAGCTGTAAAGTCTGAAACCCTAGCGGCTTGCTGCATATTGTGGGTCACTATAGCCACGGTATAGTCTTTTTTCAACTCGCTTACCAATTCTTCTACTTTGGCAGTTGAGATGGGGTCTAGTGCTGAGGTGGGTTCATCCAGCAGAATGACTTTGGGTTTGACGGCCACTGTGCGCGCAATGCACAGGCGCTGTTGCTGTCCGCCAGAGAGGGACAAACCACTTTGCCCCAATTTGTCTTTCACTTCATTCCAAATGGCTGCTTTGCTCAAGGCTGACTCAACCCGATCGTCCATGTCCGATTTGCTGAGGTTTTCGTACAAACGAACACCAAAAGCAATGTTGTCATAGATGGACATGGGGAAGGGCGTTGGTTTTTGAAACACCATGCCAATTTGTGCGCGAAGTAAATTCAGGTCTTGGCCTTTTTCGAGGATGTTTTGACCATAGAAGTTGATTTCACCTTCAGCGCGCTGCCCTGGATAAAGGCTGTACATGCGATTGAGTGTGCGCAGCAAAGTAGATTTGCCGCAGCCTGAAGGTCCAATGAAGGCCGTTACTCGATGCTCGGCAATATCGAGGTTGACATTTTTCAGCCCTTGAAATTTACCGTAATAAAAATCGAGATTGCGCACTTCAATGGCGTTTTGTGTTGGCTTGCTATCAGGCATATGTGTTCCTGTGAATTCAAAAAATAACAATGAATGGGGGTTGATTAGCTTGTCGTTTTTTCTCTAAAGAAGACACGCGCAAGAATATTGAGAACCAAGACAGTCAAGGTAATCAGCAGGGCACCGCCCCAAGCCAGTCGAATCCAGTTGTCATAGGGGCTCATTGCAAACTGGAAAATGACAACAGGCAGGTTGGCCATGGGCTTACTCATGTCATCATTGAAGAATTGGTTGTTCAAAGCAGTGAACAACAGAGGAGCAGTCTCTCCACTGATACGTGCAATGGCCAATAAAACGCCAGTGATCACGCCACTCTTGGCGGCACGCAATGTGACGGCCAGTGACACCTTCCAGCGAGGCGCACCCAAAGCAAAGGCTGCTTCACGCAGACTACCTGGAACTAGGCGAAGCATATTTTCTGTGGTGCGCATGACCACAGGCACGGCAATGAGTGTCAAGGCCAGACTGCCTGCATAGCCAGAAAATCGACCCACTGTGGCAACCGCAATGGCGTATACAAACAAACCAATTGTGATGGAGGGCGCTGACAACATGATGTCGGTGACAAAACGTGTAAGGGCAGCTGTTTTGCTTTGATCACCAAACTCGGTGAGATAGATGCCAGCCAAAATACCAACTGGTGTAGCAACCAGCACTGCAAGTCCAACCATGAGCAAACTACCCACGATGGCGTTGCGCAGTCCGCCGCCCTCGGTTCCGGGGGCGGGTGTGTCTTGGCTCACAATGTTCCAATCGAGTGCAGCAAACCCGTTGGCAAACAAAACAAACAAAATCCAGAGTAAAACGGCCAAACCCAAAGTCATGGCCAACATCGAGGTCACCATGCCCCACAGGTTGGCCAGGCGACGCCGGCGATACAGTGCGTGATTCATGTTCATGGCCATATCAGAACCCCTTGGCTTTTTCAGCCCTGCTGATCATGATTTTGGCGAGCGCAAGAACCATGAAAGTGATAATAAACAACAAGAAACCTAGCGCAAACAAGGATGACATGTGGAAGTCGGCGGCCTCGCCAAATTCATTGGCCAATGTTGATGCAATGGACGTTCCTGGTGAAAAAAGTGAGGTGGGCATGCGATTGGCATTGCCAATCACAAAGGTGACGGCCATGGTCTCGCCAAGCGCTCGACCCAGGCCCAACATGACTCCCCCAATGACCCCCTTCTGGGTGTAAGGTAAAACAATCTTTGTGACCACTTCCCAAGTGGTGCAGCCAAGCCCGTATGCAGACTCCCGCAATATAGGGGGCGTGATTTCAAACACATCGCGCATGACGGAGGCCACAAAGGGCACCACCATGAAAGCCAACACAATGCCGGCCGCCAAAATGCCCATGCCGTTGGGCGCGCCACCAAACAAAAATCCAATGATAGGCATGCCACCTAAAACTTGGCGGAGCGGTACTTGAATAAAATCTGCAAACAAGGGTGCAAACACGAACAAACCAAACATGCCATAAATGATGGAAGGCACTGCGGCCAACAATTCAATGGCTGTGCCTAAAGGGCGACGCAACCAAACGGGGCATGTCTCGGTTAAAAATACAGCAATTCCGAACGACAGCGGCACTGCAATGAGCATTGCGAGTCCGGCACTTGTGATCGTGCCCACAATGGCAATGGCGGCGCCAAACTCCTCATTGATGATGTCCCACTCCACATACCAAATGAAGCGCGCGCCAAATTTTGCAAAGGTTGGCCAAGCGTTGATGAACAAAGAGATAATAATTCCGGCCAATGCCAGAAGAACCATGAGTGAAAAAACTTGCGTCATCCGATGAAACAGCCAGTCTTGAGTGCGCTGGCGCTCGGCTGTTTTGAGCAAGTGAGCGGCTTGAGCCGAACTGGGCAGAGGATTTGACATGTCTTGGTTCACTCAACAAGGAAATCAATTTAGAAAGAAAGAATCCGTTGGCTGCGCACAGGCAACCAACGGATGAATACCAAGCTTAAATTACTTCTGAATTTGCGACCAAACTTTGGCGCGAATTTCGTTGGTCAAGCTGTCTGGCAATGGCACATAGTCCAACTCGGCGGCCATTTTCTTGCCATTTTTGAAGGACCAATCGAAGAACTTGAGAGCTTCGTTGGAGGCAGCTTTGTCACCAGGGTTCTTGTACATCAAGATGAAGGAGGCTGTGCTGATGGGCCAGCTGGTGTCGCCTTTGGCGTTGACCATTGACACACCCATGCCAGGAACGCTGAACCAGTCGGCACCGGCAGCAGCAGCAGCAAATGTCAAATCATCTGGGCTCACGTATTTGCCATTGGCATTTTGAACTTGCATGAAATTCATATTGTTCTTTTTAACGTAGGCGTACTCAACATAACCAATAGCACCTTTAATGCGGTTGACGTTGGCTGCAACACCTTCGTTGCCCTTGCCGCCCACAGAGGTGGGTGCGGGCCACTTCACTGCTGCGCCTTTGCCAATTGTGTCGGCAAATTCTTTGCTGACCACTGAGAGGTAGTCTGTCCAGTTGAATGTGGTGCCAGAACCGTCGGCGCGGTGAACCACGGTAATGAGTTCGTTAGGCAAATTTTTACCGGGGTTGAGGGCGGCAAGCTTGGGGTCATTCCACTTGCTGATCTTGCCAATGAACATTTCGGCCAAGACGGGGCCAGTAACGCGCAATTCACCGGGCTTGAAGCCATCCAAGTTGACCACGGGCACGGTGCCACCGATGATGGCGGGGAACTGAACCATGCCGTCTTTGTCGAGGTCAGCGCCAGGCAAAGGTGCATCTGTGGCGCCAAATGTGACTGTTTTGGCGCGAATTTGACGGATACCACCTGATGAACCAATCGATTGATAGTTCATGCCAGTGCCCGTAGCGGCTTTGTAGCCTTCAGCCCACTTGGCATAGATAGGGAAGGGGAATGTGGCGCCTGCACCAGTGATGTCGGCAGCCCAAGAAGTTGCTGCCAATGCTGTCAAGCCGACAGCGGCAACGAGGGATTTAAATTTAAGCATTTCAGCTCCAGTAAGGTATTCGGGGTTGATTTTCTAGCAACTTGTCAGTTACCAGAAAGGACACTTTAATGTTGAATTATGACAAATTCATGTCAGTCGGATGATGTTTAAGCTTCCAACAATGAAAGTTAATGCATCTTTTTTTGTATTTTTAATGCCTTCATAAATCTGTCATTGACATTTGAAATAGTTGCTCCATTGCTTTTTTTTTCAACAAGGAGTGCTTCAATGCCAATCAACGACGATCAGAGTTTCAACAATTCTTCCAACCCCCACTTTCAGGATGTTCTGAAAGAAGCCCTCAAGAACCCATCGCGCCGAAACATTTTGCGCGGTGGCTTGGGCTTGGCTTCCATGATGGCTTTGCCTATGTTGCCTGGCTGCGGCAGCATCGCTTCATCGCTACCCGAACTGTCTACTGCCAATGTTTTGGGTTTCAATGCCGTCACAAAAAGTATCCTAGACCAAGTCACTGTTCCTGCTGGCTACACCGTCAGAGTGTTGCATGCCACCGGCGACAGACTGGCCCCCAGTGTTCCTGCTTATTCCAACTTAGGTTTGGAAACAGATGACTGGAGCATGCGCGTTGGTGATCACCACGACGGCATGGACATTTTCTACATCGACAGCAACGGCCGCTACAGCGCCACGGCCACCAACAGAGCCGTGTTGGCTGTTAACCATGAAAGCTCTGCTGACTCTCACCTCTTGCACCCCAAAGGACAAACGTCTGGCGGCGTGAATGGCAAAAGATTCAGCCAATTTGGCGATTGGGATGTCAAGGCACGTCCAGGTTTGGAAGTTCTGAAAGAAATTAACTTGCACGGAATTTCCGTGGCCGAAATCACTTTGGACAGCTCCGGCAAGCCTACAGGCGGCTACGTACTTGATTCAGCCTTGAACCGCAGAATCACGCCTCAGACCGTGGCGGACGTACAAGGTCCAGCAGCGCATTTAAGCGATATCCGTGCCATGTTTGTTACACGCTTTGACACCACCGGCGCAACTTCCCGCGGCACCTTGAACAATTGCGGTCATGGCATCACACCTTGGGGCACCTACCTGGGCTGCGAAGAAAACTGGGCTGTCTATTTCAACATGCCCACCGGCACCACATTGCCTGATGCAAAAATCATTGCCTCACGCAAGCGCTATGGTGTGAGCAATGCTGTTTTGTCCAGCACTGCCACAACAGGTTTAGGACAAGGCTGGTACACCCCAACTGACTTGCCCGATACAGATTCCCGTTTCTCAAGATGGAATGTTGCGGCCACAGGCGCTACTGCAGCCGCAGACTTCCGCAATGAGCCACACACTTTTGGCTACAACGTAGAAGTTGATCCTGTGAACCCTTCAGCCCGCCCCGCCAAGCGCACGGCCATGGGTCGCTTTGCGCACGAGGCTGCAGTTTGCAGCATTCCAGTTGTGGGCAAGCCATTGGCTTTCTACATGGGTTGCGACAGCCGCAACGAATACATTTACAAATTTGTCACAGCTCAAAACTGGAGCGCCGCCGACATCGGTGGCGGTATGGCAGCTGGCAATAAGTACCTCAACGAAGGTAAGTTGTATGTGGCCAAATTCAACAGCAATGGCGCTGGTGAGTGGATTGAGTTGTCGATCAACAACCCATTGATCAAGTCATATGCTGGCGCAGCTGGCTTTACATTCACCACCCAAGCTGACATTTACGTTCACACACGCTTGGCTGCGGATGCCGTGGGCGCTACCAAAATGGACCGTCCTGAGTGGGGTGCTGTGAATTATGCCAACGGTGAAGTTTATTTTGCCTTGACCAACAACAGCTCCAGCAACCGCACACCCGCTTCAGCAGACGGTGCCAACCCACGCTCCTTCAACGACGCAGACGGCAAAAAGGGTTCAGGCAATCCGAACGGTCACATCATTCGTTTCAAAGAGCAAGACAACCTGGCCACAGCAACGGGCTTCAATTGGGATATTTTTGTGTTTGGCGCAGAAGAAGACATGCCCGCCAATGTCAACGTTTCTAAGTTGACAGCCAACAACAGCTTCTCTTCACCTGATGGTTTGTGGTTCAGCAAGAGCACAGGTATTTGCTGGATTCAAACCGATGATGGCGCCTTCACAGACGAGACCAACTGCATGTTGCTGGCATCTGTCCCTGGTAAAGTGGGTGATGGTGGTGAGTTCTATATCGATAACACTTTAGTCTCTGGAACCTCCTCAAGCAACAACGTGACAAGAACCTTCATTGGCGGTATTTTGGGTGAGTCGCGCCTGCGTCGATTCTTGGTTGCGCCAAAAGGCGCCGAGGTCACTGGCATGACAGAGACGCCAGATGGCAAAACGGTTTTTGTCAACATTCAGCACCCTGGCGAGAACACACCTGCGATTGGTACTGCTGCATCCTTCACCCTTGAAAGCCAATGGCCAGGCAATGGTGGTGGATTGACATCGGCTTATGGCCCTGCTGGACGCCCCCGCTCAGCCACGCTGGTGATTACCAAAAACGACGGCGGTAAGATTGGCCTCTGATATCTTTTAATTGGGGTCAGATCAGAATTAATTTGCTTCACGGCACCGTTCTGTTCTGATCTCAAACTAGATTTAAAATTTGGACATGCGCTGCATGTCCATTTTTTTTGCCTGTCTTATCTCGACACCTGCAATTGCATGGAATCCTTTTTCAAGCGAGGAGTTCACGGATGTTCCATTGTCAAAGCTTGAGCTGCAAAAAGTAAAGATCAATGCCGGTTGGGCCAGGGACGATGATCAGACCCTGATTTTTGAGTTGAGCAACGGTCTGAAAGGCCCTATTCAATGCGGCGCAGCCAATGTTGAGCTCAACACAGGCAAATCGGTGTCAAAAGTGTTTGTACCCAAATTTGCAATTCCAGGCCAAGCCACTCGAAACGCCAGCATGCCGGTGGTTAAAGGCACGATGAAATCTTATGCGCTCACGTGCTCTTGTTTCAAGAAAAAGGGTTCGGAGGACTGTGTGAATCCTCTGGCGCGCTAACTAATTCTTGACGAGATAGTTAGGCTAGATAAAGGGACTGCAGTTTGCTTTGCGCGGCAGGCGTTAAACCCAATTGGCTGCTTAAATAATTTTGAATGCCCTGGTGCCTGCTTTGAATTTCATCCAGAGCCGCTTTTAAAAAACTTTCTTGAACTTCCCACACAATTTTCATGACGTCGGGCGACAGCGTGGTCGCTCCAGTGCTGTTGGGCTTGTAGAGTTGGTTGGTCAGGAGATAGTCTTGCCAAATATCCTGTTGCGAGACGCCCAAGGCACTCAAAATGAGTGCTGCCGCAAGACCTGTGCGATCTTTGCCTGCGGTGCAATGGAACAGAAGCGGTTCAGTGTGGTCTAGCATGTGCTCAAACAATTGGGCAAAGCGGTGCGAATCAGACTTTACAAAATCGCGGTAGGTGGTTTGCATGGCATCCAAGGCATCGGCGGCCGTGAGGGGCTTGCCTGTGAGGTGCTGGGCTTGAAGTCTTTGTACCACTGTTGGCTCAATGCTAAGGCTGTGCCGCTTGATATGAGGCCATTCGTAAGCCTGAGCTTGACTCTCTTGAACGCCTCGAAAATCGAAGGCACGCTTGAGGCCCAGGTTGTGCAATTGCGCCAGGTCTTCACTCTCTAAATTGGCCAAATGATCTGAGCGAAACAGGGTGCGCCACTTAACGGGGCGACCTGCATGGCCCACGTAGCCACCTAAGTCGCGAAAGTTGGAGGCCCCTTTTAAAGGGATATGGCGCTGTATGTGATCTTGCATGAGGTGGTGAGCTTAGATGATGCGGCCGAATCTGGAAAAATTGCGCAGGCACGCTATCAAAATGAAAGCCATTCCCAGCAGGGCCAAATAAGATGTGATTTCACTCAGTGCTCTTTTTTCAAAGCGCAGCCGATAGCCTAGCTGGTCATAGATCTTGGCCAAGCCCTCGGTGCTGTCTGCTCTGTAATAGGCCGCTTGGGTGATGTTGGCTACTTTCTTCAAAGCTTCGTCTTCGAGCTTGACGCGCATGCTGCGGCCTTGTATCTGAACCACATCACCTTCGGGCGTGCCAATGCCAACGGTGTAGACCTTGACTTCGTGGGAGGCCGCCAGTTCGGCCATTTTGATCAATTCGGGTCCCATATTGCTTTGACCATCGCTAATAAGCACGATGGCCGTATTGCGACCGCGGCTGGCAGAAGCTTCTGTTTCTTTGGGCTTTTGAGCGTCTAAGGATTTGCCTGCATCGGCTGGTTTTCGAGGCCCTCCATTGTCGGCAGATTCGTTGATGATTTTTTGGGCATCAATGCCAGAACCAGGTAGCAAGGCTTCTAAAGAAATTAACAAACCAGAGCCTAGCGCAGAGCCGTATTGGAGGGGCAAATTTTCAAGCGCACGGCGAAGCGCGTCCTTCTCTTCTGTGGGTGCTTGAGCCAAGGCGGCTGTGCCAGCTACGATGACCAAGCCTACCCGCAAGTGCGCCGGCTTGCTTTCAATGAATTTGAGCGCAGCTTGCTGGGCGGCTTCAATGCGCGAAGGTTTTAAATCCTTGGCGCGCATGCTGCCTGAGGTGTCCAAGGCCAGCATCACAGTGGCTTCGCGCAAGGGGGTCAACAACACGGCCTGTGGCCGCGCCATGGCCACACAGAGCATGGCCAAGCCAAGGCTCAAAATAAGGGGTGGAAATCGTTTGGTAACGTAGGCATAGGCCAGCCCAAAGACTGGCACCAACATGGCGCTGTAAAGCATCAGAGGCCATAAAAAAGAAATGGAGCTGAGGTCAGGCACGCCAAAGCCTCCTTTTTCTCAGTTCAGAGAATCTTAAAAGTGCAGCCGCAATGTCTTCACTGGTTGAAAGCTCTAGCGCATCGACGCCCGCTTGTGCAAAAGTTGTTTGCAGTTGAAGTTCTCTTTCTTCAACCAATTGGGCGTAGCGTTTTCTGAATGTGGGATGGGTGGTGTCCAGCAGCAATTGTTCGGAAGTCTCGGAGTCTTGCAATGTCATGAGTCCCGCATTGGGCAATTGCATTTCAACAGGATCGTAGAGCCTGGCTGCTACGGTGTCATGCCGCCTGCCTAGGTGCGACATTTGCTGAGCCCAATTGAAATCTCCCATGAAGTCGGACACCACAAAGACGCAAGAGCGCCGCTTGAGAAGGCCATTGGCGCTTATTAGCCATTGATTCAAATCGGTTCGGTGAGGGGCTTTTGAAACGGGTGTGGTTTGCGCTGTGTGCAGCACATGCAGAAGATGACGCCGCCCCATTCGGGCTGGAATGTATTTGAAGCCAGCAGCCTCGTTAGGGCTTAGGATGATAGCACCAATTCGATTACCTCGTTGCATAAGCAACTTGGCCATGATGGCCACAAAAGACAGCATGAGTTCACGCTTGCTCTGAACCGTGCTTGCAAAATCCATGGAGCCAGTCAGGTCTAGTAAAAACCAAGCACTGATCTCTCGATCTTCTTGATGCTCCCTGACATAGGGCGATTGCATGCGTGCCGTGACATTCCAATCGATGTGCCGAACATCGTCGTGTGTTTGGTATTCACGCAGGTCGGCCAACTCCAGCCCTGCACCCCTGAACAAGGTTTTGTGATCTCCCTGCAACAAGCCATCGAGTCGACGAAGAACCGTCCACTCAAGTTGCTGCAACAAAGCTTCAGCGGACATTCGACTCCAAGGGCTTGTCTGGCATAGGCACAGCCTTCATGACCTCTTGAATGATGGCCTCGGGTGTTTTGCCTTCGGCCAAAGCCGTGTAAGACAGCACCAGGCGATGCCTCAAAACATCTGGCACCAAATCGGCTACGTCTTCTGGCAAAGCGTAATCGCGCCCGCGCAAAAGAGCCAGAGCGCGAGCGCCCTCAATCAAGCCAATGCTGGCCCGTGGGCTGGCGCCAAAGCTCAAAAGTCCTTTGAGCTTTTCTAAGCCATAGCGTTCTGGAAAGCGCGTAGCAGAAATTAACTTGACAGCGTAGTGCACCAGGCTGGGGTCGACATAGCAATGGCGGCATTGGGCTTGCAACATTTGCAAGTCTTCTAGGGTAACAACTCCCGAAACTTGAGTGCCCCCCGCAATCACCCTTTGAACAATGACAAACTCATCGTCTTCTGTGGGGTAGTCAATCAAGACCTTCATCATGAACCGATCGACCTGCGCTTCTGGCAGCGGGTAAGTGCCTTCTGTTTCAATGGGGTTTTGAGTGGCCATGACCAAGAAAGGCGACGGTACACGGTGTGTTTGCCCTGCAATAGTCACTTGCCTTTCTTGCATCACTTCCAGCAAAGCACTTTGAACTTTGGCGGGAGCGCGGTTGATTTCATCTGCCAACAAAAGGTTGGTAAACACAGGCCCCAGTACGGTGCTGAACTCACTGGTTTGCTGGTTGAAAATTCGAGTGCCCACCAGGTCGGCGGGCAACAAGTCAGGGGTAAATTGAATTCGACTGAATTGGCCGTTAAGCGTTTTGGCCAGCGTGTTCACAGTCAATGTTTTGGCCAATCCAGGTACGCCCTCAATGAGCAGATGGCCTTGCGCCAACAATGCAATGAGCACCCGCTCTAAAAAAACATCTTGCCCCACCACCACGCGCTTGACTTCATAAAGCACGCGCTGCATCAAAGCAGCCGCTTCTGCAGGATTCTTGAGTTGGGGTGAGGTGTTGTGACCTCGCCAAGCTTCGTTTGAAAGCGTCATGTTGTTGTCTCCGAAAATTAAAAAGGTGGCAGCCCCACCGCTGAGCCTGCACTTTCGATGGTGGTTGCAAAGCCAATGCCAATAAAGGTTCGAGCCGAAGTTGGGTTCAAGATGGCGGTCACAATGCCAACCACTTCGCCCGATACATTGACCAAAGGCCCACCGGAGTTGCCTGGATTGGCGGCTGCATCAAATTGAATCAAGCCTGTGAGAACTTGAGTGCCATCAGGCGATTTGAATTGGCGATTGAGCCCCGACACGACACCTGCAGAAACAGAAGGGCCAATGCCAAACGGAAAGCCAACAGCGACCACCATGTCACCAGGCAAAAGCTGTTGGCTGGAGCCCAGAATGGCGGGTTCAAGGTCGTCTGGAATTTTCTGTGGTTTGATCACTGCCAAGTCTTTGTCGGGCTGTACTGCCACAACAATGGCTTCAGCTTCGGTGCCATCAAAAAAAGTGACCTTCAATTTTTTGGCGCCCGCAATGACGTGAAAGTTGGTCAAGATAGTGCCATCGTCTTTGATGACCACGCCGGTGCCCACACCACTTTCTTTGTCTTGGTCTTTGTTTTTGGGATCGGTCACATACGATTGAACGTGCACCACAGCACCTTGCACCGATGCGGCCGCCCTGGCACTGGCCGATGGCAGCTCTTTGGTTTGAAGCGTGTGCAAAACGGCGCCATCGATGTCTTGTTGTGTGAGGGCTTTGGGTGTGCTTCGCTGTATGAGAAAAACTCCCATGACCACCAAGCTGAATACGACTCCAAGCAAGAAGATAGCCGCAAAATCCCACCTGAACTTAGAGCGCCAGGAGAGTGGCGTTGTGGCAGAGGGAAGTGAGGCGGGCATGTTTAGTTCCGCAGTGGTTTGCGGTATCGAAGCCCTAGCTTGCGGGCTTTTGCTAAAAACCGGCTCTCGTTTCATCAAATAACCATAACATAAGCTTCAATGGTAAATTGGTGAAACTTGCGAAAAACTTGTTGGCTATGCAATTTATACACACACACATGCTTTGGTCGCTTTTGCTCTTGCCGCTCTTGGTGGCGGGTTATGTGTGGCTGTTAAAGCGCAAACGGCAGCAAGTGGTGGCTTTTTCTGGCGTTTCCTGGATCTTGCAAAACATGTCCTTGCCATCGCCTTGGCGGCGCCACGTGCCGCCAGCTTTGATTGCTTTGGCGGTAGCGCTCTTGTTATTGGCCAGTGCCAGACCGATGGCCCGCGTTACGTTGCCGGCCGACTACATGACTCTGATTATGGCGATGGACGTTTCAAGAAGCATGTTGGCCGAGGATGTGGATCCCAGCCGCATCAAGGCTGCCCAAAAAGCAGCCAAAGAATTTTTGCAAGATTTACCTAGCAATGTGCGGGTTGGTATTGTTTCTTTTGCGGGCAATGCTCAGGTTGTGCAACATGTTTCTCAAGACAAAGATGAACTTGTTGCCGCCATCGATCGGTTTCAATTGCAGCGCGGAACGGCCACGGGCAGTGGGCTTTTGTTGGCCTTGAACACTTTGCGACCAGAGGCAAAAATTGACTTAGAGGCTGCGCTTTACAACCCCAATCCTTTTGGCTACAACCCCCAGGGCAATGCTGGGCAGTCAGGCGGTGCCCAGAGCCTAGATGCCAAACCCAAGCCTGCAGAGCGTCCTGCCGAACCGCCGGGTTCTTACAAGGGTGGCGCCATTGTGTTGCTAACCGATGGCCGCCGCACCACTGGCCCCGATCCCTTGAAGGCGGCCCAGATGGCAGCCGATTTGGGAGTGAGAGTTTATACCGTGGGTTTTGGAACGCCCAATGGCTTTATTCCCGGCTACGAAGGCTATTCTTTTTTCACACAAGTAGACGAAGAAAGTTTAAAAGGAGTTGCCAAGATCACAGAGGCAGACTATTTCAAGGCTGGTTCGGCAGAAGATTTAAAGCAGGTTTACAAGCACCTCTCCACTCAATTCACGCTGGAAAAACGCGACACAGAAATTACAGCTTTGCTTTCTGGCTTGGCACTTCTGCTGGTTTTGCTTGCCATCTTTCTCTCGGCGCTGTGGTTCAAAATAGCGCCTCAAAATTCTTTTAAATCGGCAACGTAGGTTTCGCCATGCTTGAAAACGGTATCTTGAAAATTGAATCAATGAAACATCGGTGCACTCCCGAAGAGTGGCAAGCCCGTGTCGATTTGGCGGCGTGCTACAGGTTGGTCGACATTTACGGAATGTCCGACATGATGGCCAACCATGTCTCTTGCAGTGTTCCCGGAGAAGAAGGTGCCTTCTTGATCAATGCCTACGGCATGATGTACGAAGAAATCACAGCTTCAAGCCTGATCAAAATTGACATTCACGGCAATATTTTGGACAAGCCAGACTTCGGTGACTTGAACTACGGCATCAACAAAGCCGGCTATGTCATACACAGTGCCATACATGAAGCCAGACCTGAAGTCAGTTGCGTCATTCACACTCACAGTTGGGCTTCTATGGCAGTGTCATCGCTTGAATGTGGCTTGCTGCCCTTGACGCAAACCGCCATGCGCTTTTTGAAAATTGCGTACCATGACTATCAAGGTGTTGTGCTCAATCACGAAGAAAAAGCTTCGCTGCTCCAAGATTTGGGACAAGGCGAAGCTTTGATTTTGCGCAACCATGGTGCCTTGACAGTAGGCAAAAGTGTGGGCGAAGCCTTTAACTGGATGCACCGATTGGAGCTGGCGTGTCACTCGCAGTTGGCTGCCATGGCGTGCAATACACCTTTTGTGAAGGTGGCGCCAGAAGTGCTGGAAGAAACTTGGAACAACTACCAACCCAGCACCCGCAGGCCCTATGGTTTGATGGAGTGGCCTGCACTGCTGCGCAAACTAGACCGCATGGATCCAAGCTATAAAACTTGATTGCGCAACAAGTTAGAAAAGAACGTCTCAGAACACTACAGAAATCAACAGAACACATCAATGAAGATTTTGCTTTCTGAGTTGGCCTTGCGTGGCTTGTCTTCGCATATTGCGCGCGTCATGGCCGAAAGGCCCTTTGAGTGCGTGAGCTTCGAGCAAGCTGTGGCATTGGGTCGACGCGACTTTGACTGTGCTTTTGTTTCACGAGACGTCACTGGCTTGTCGACCAAACACGAACTGGCCCCCAGCCTCAAAGCTTGTTATCAAGTTTTAGATGAGTCGCCAAATTTACGTTGGGTTCACATTCACTCTGCGGGGGCAGATCGAGACATTTATGTGCGCCTTAAAGCAAAGGGTGTGCAGGTGGCAACTTCCTCGGGAGCCAATTCCGAAGTGGTGGCCCAAACCGCCTTGGCAGGCTTGTTGGCTTTGTCGCGCAAATTTCCAGAGTTGGTTCATGCCATGCATCAGAAAAAATGGGCGCCGTTGCTAGGTTCCCAATTGCCGCCAGATTTGGCAGGGCAAACAGCGATGCTCGTGGGCTGGGGCCCTATTGCGCAAAGGGTTGCGCAGTTTTTGTCCATGTTGGGACTGCGCTTGAAAGTGGTTCGACAACAAGCCCATGCCAGTAACTCCCACCCCTCTGCTGCTGGCTCATCGCACATCGAAATGTTGACTTACGAAACATTCGATGCTGCGCTGCCAAGCACCGACTGGGTTGTTTTGATGTGCCCCCTGACTGCCACCACCCGGGGTTTGTTCGATGCCCGCAGATTGGCTTTGCTGCCTAACAGCGCTGGCTTGGTCAATGTAGCGCGCGGTGAAGTGGTGGTTGAGAAGGATTTGATAGAAGCCCTGCAAACCGGCAATTTGGGCAGTGCGTATCTGGATGTTTTTGAGCACGAACCGCTACCCCCTGCATCTCCACTTTGGAGTTTGCCCAATGTGATCTTGACGCCGCACTCTGCGGGTTTTTCAAGTGGCAATGAAGCTCGGGTGAGCCAAATGTTTTTAGACAATCTGGCTACTTGGGCGAAATAAGCAAAAAATACCGTGCTACAATCCAGAGCTTCGCGGCTGTAGCTCAGCTGGATAGAGTACTTGGCTACGAACCAAGGGGTCGTGGGTTCGATTCCTGCCAGCCGCACCAGATTTCGATTTTTCGAGACTAGAACACAGCTTAGAGGCTTACGCCCCTAGGCTGTTTTTCTTTGTGCCAACCGGATCCAACGGAATTTCTTCAAACACGGCCATGAGCAAAGCTTTCACGCGCGAAACAGACGCTGCAGACGACGATGGCGAAGATCCCAGCCTGCCGCCCCTGCCCGCGGGCACACGCAACTACATGACCCCGCAGGGCTACGCCAATTTGCGCGCAGAGCTCTTTAGCCTCATCGACGATGAACGCCCCAAGGTGGTCGAAATTGTGCATTGGGCCGCCAGCAATGGCGACCGCTCTGAAAATGGTGATTACCTTTATGGCAAAAAAAGACTGCGCGAAATTGACCGGCGCATTCGCTTTTTGACCAAACGATTGGAAATTGCTGAAGTTACAGATCCAAGCGTGCATCACGGCAGGTCCCAAGTTTTCTTTGGTGCCACCGTGACCTATGTTGAAGAAAACGGGGTAGAGCGCACAGTCACCATTCGGGGCATTGACGAGGCCGACAGTTTGAAGGGTGAGGTGAGTTGGGTATCGCCCATTGCACGCACCTTGCTTAAGTCGAGCACAGGTGATGTATTGAAGTTGGTCACACCGCAAGGCTGGCGCGAAATTGAGGTGCTCGATGTGACGTATCCAGCGCCTTCAAAGCCCTCAATTCCTTGAAGAATATGCGCCCAAGAGCAGGACTTTATTTTTGATCTGAACTTTGGCCACGCACTCGGTGCGTGATGCGTTCAGCATTCAAAACTGCTGGTGTGCGCTTCAAGTTTTTGAGCACAGTTTCAAGATGGCTCAAATCACGCACAGAAATAATGAAAGTGTTTTCAGCAGCGTCTTGCGCACTGGCCTGTCCCATTTCAACGTGAATGATGTCAACCTCTGAGTCGGCCAGAGTGCCTGCCACGCGGGCCAACACACCTTTGGTGTTAACCACAGTAACTCTGATGCTGGTTTCAAAGTTGCGCATGATCTCATCTGACCATTCCACTCCAATGAAACGTTCACTGTCTTTTTGCTGAAGCTTCAAGCCCACGCTGCAGTCTGCTGAGTGAACGGCCAATCCTTCGCCGCGGCCTAAGTAGCCAATGATCTTGTCGCCTGGAAGAGGGCGGCAGCAGTGTGAATAAACCACCGAGGCGTTTTCAGTGCCATCCAGCAAGATGGCGCCTTGAGAAATGGTGTCGTTGGCCATGAAGCGTTCGCGGGTCATGAGCAGGGGATCGGGCTTCTCGCCCATCTCTGAGAGCAATGCAGCCATGCGTTTGGCCACAATGCTGGCAATGCGTTTGCCAAGCCCCACATCAACCAAGAGATCGCTTCTGTTTCGGTTGCCCGTGAATCGCAAAACTTTTTCCCACACGGCTTGGTAGCGCGATGTATCGTCTGGCATTTTTTCAATGCCTTCGGCGCGCAAAGCTTGCGTGAGAAGTTTGAGCCCCAAGTCCATTGACTCACTGTGTGCCATGGTTTTGAGGTGGTGTCGAATTCTGGAGCGTGCCCGGCCCGTTCTGACAAAGCCAAGCCATGAGGGGTTGGGTGAAGACACAGGCGCTGTCATGACCTCCACCACGTCGCCATTTTTGAGCTCTGTGCGCAAAGGAACCTGCTGATTGTTGATTTTGGCAGCCACCAAATGATCGCCTAGATTGCTGTGAATCATGTAGGCAAAATCGACCACCGTAGCGCCGCGCGGTAGCGACATGATTTGGCTCTTGGGTGTGAACACATAAACTGCATCGGGAAACAAATCAACTTTGACGTGGTCCCAAAATTCAGATGCGTCGCGTGTTTCTTTTTGAATGTCTAGAAGGGACTGCAACCACTGCGTGCCCAAGCGCTCGGCTTCCATGCTGCTTGATTCTTTGTCTTTGTAAAGCCAGTGCGCTGCAACGCCCGATTCGGCCACCACATTCATGGCTTCGGTGCGCATTTGAAACTCCACATTGACGCCCGAAGGGCCAACCAAAGTGGTGTGCAAAGACTGATAGCCATTGACTTTGCCAATGGCAATGTGATCTTTGAAGCGGCCTGGCACTGGCTTGTACATCTGATGCAAAATGCCCAGCGCCGTATAGCAATCAATGACCGACGGCACAATGAGTCGGAAGCCGTAGATGTCGGTCACCTGTGCAAAGCTGAGGTGCTTGCCATCCATTTTTTTGTAGATGGAATAGAGCGTTTTTTCGCGGCCAGAAATTTGAACCTCAATGCCTGCCTTGGAGAAGGTGGACTCCAGTTCTGCATGTACTTTTTGGATCAAATCACGGCGGCGATTTCGCGCTTTGGCCACCGCCTTTGACAGCACGGCATAGCGCCAAGGCTTGAGGTGCCTGAAGGCAAGTTCTTGCAACTCACGGTAGGTTTGATTCAAGCCCAAACGGTGCGCAATGGGGGCATAAATCTCGATGGTTTCTGAAGAAATGCGGGCCCATTTTTCTCTAGGCATGTCATCCATGGTGCGCATGTTGTGCGTGCGATCGGCCAATTTGATCAAAATCACTCGAACATCTCGCGCCATGGCCAGCAACATTTTCCGGAAAGACTCAGCTTGATTTTCTTCTCGGGTGTTGAATTCCAATTTGTCCAATTTGGTCAGGCCATCGACCAATTCGGCCACGGGCGAACCAAACTTTTCAATCAGGTCAGACTTGGTCACGCCACAGTCTTCCATGACGTCGTGCATCAAGGCGGCCATTAACGCCTGCGCATCGAGTTTCCATTCAGTGCATTGGGTGGCCACTGCAATAGGGTGCGTGATGTAGGGCTGGCCATTTTTGCGAAGTTGGCCTAAGTGGGCTTCGTCTGCAACTCGGTAGGCTTTGCGCACCAACTCGATGTCGGATGCTGAGAGGTAGCTCAGTTGGGCAACCAAGGCTGCAAAGCTGGCCGCGGCGGCATTGGCAGCACTGGCGCTGGGCATGCCAGGCTGAATGTTGTGGGCGTTGTCGCGCTTTCCGGGTATTGAAGTACTACCAGGCTTGTGAAAAATAGATGAAAAAGCTGCGCGCATGCCTTAAATGTAACGCGACTGAGACACCTTCTCATAGCCCTTAGGCAAGACCTGAATCCTGGGTCTCATTCAGGCACAAAAAAAGCCCCAAGTTTGGAGACCTTGGGGCTGATTTTTTGACCAAGCCCTGAAGGGTTGGTGTGATGTAGAAATTAGTTTACTTTTTTGAGCATTTCCAGGCCAACTTTGCCAGCAGCAATTTCGCGCAAAGCGGTAACACCTGGCTTGTTTTTGCTCTCGACGCGGGGAGTGTGGCCCTGGCTCAGCATGCGGGCGCGGTACGTGGCGGCCAAAACCAATTGGAAGCGGTTAGGGATTTGCTCGAGGCAGTCTTCAACAGTGATGCGGGCCATGACGGTCTCCGGTAAAAATTCAGGTGATATGGAGGGATTCGAAAGTTTCGGCACGGGCTCGGTGCTGGGCTGCATATTTCAGTCGCTGAGCGTGCACGATGGCCTTGAGATCAAACAAGGCGCGATCGAAAACTTCGTTGATTATAACGAAGTCGAATTCTTTGACCTGAGCCAGCTCAATGGCCGCATTTTGCAAGCGCAGTTCGATGGTTTTGGAGCTGTCTTCACCGCGGCGCTCCAAACGGCTGCGCAACTCTTCCCAGCTGGGGGGGAGGATGAAGATCAAAATGGCATTGCCAAAGACCTTTTGGATCTGAATAGCACCTTGATAGTCAATTTCAAGGATGACGTCAGAGCCCTGTGTCATGCGCTCTTCGAGCATTTTCTTGGAAGTGCCGTATCGATGGCCGTGCACATGGGCCCATTCGACAAAGGCATCGCCAGCCACCATGGCATCAAATTCTTGTTCGGAGACAAAAAAGTACTCCCGGCCATGTTTTTCTTGACCCCGAGGTGCTCGGGTGGTGTGAGACACCGAAGGCAAAACGCGGGAATCTAGTTCCATGAGGGCCTTGACCAGGCTGGACTTGCCCGCTCCGCTGGGGGCGGCTACAACGTAGAGGTTTCCAGGATATTCCATGGCAAGGAGTGTAATGGTGTCCGGGGCTTATTGAGAGGTGGCAGGCCACTTATTCGATGTTTTGCACCTGCTCACGCATTTGTTCGATGAGCACCTTCATCTCAACCGAGATGTTGGTGAGTTCGAGGGCCGCCGATTTAGAGCCCAAGGTGTTGGCCTCGCGGTGGAGCTCTTGAATGAGAAAGTCGAGGCGTTTGCCAATGTCACCACCTTTTTTGACCAGGCGGCTGATTTCGTCTAAGTGGGACGCCAAACGAGTGAGTTCTTCGGCCACATCAATGCGAATGGCAAAGGCCGTGGCTTCTGTGAGCGCGCGGTCTTTGGCCACATCTGACGAAACAGTGCCTTCTGACAAGGCCATGGCTTCGTTCCAACGGTCAATGAAGCGTTGGCGCTGCTGCTCGACCAATTGGGGCAGCAGGGGGCCAGCTTTGGCTGCCAATTGACGCAATTGGTCAACACGGTCTTGCAGCATGTCGGCCAATCGAGCGCCTTCTCTGGCGCGTGCGTCTTTGAGAGCTTTTACAGCTTGGGTGACCAAAGGCATGAGATCGGCTTCGTTCAGGCCCGTACCAGACTTTTCGTGAGAAGCCAGTTTGATGACATCCGATACGCTGAGGTCGCGAGCACCTGGCAGCCAACTCTGAATTTTGTTTTGGAGGCTGAGCAGTTTTTGGAGCGTGCCAATGGACGGGTCGGCAAGGTCGGTATCTTGGTTGCTGTGGTAAACGGCACGAACCTCCACCTTGCCGCGCTTGATGTGTTGGGTGATGTGCTCCCGAAGCGCGGGTTCGGTGTGGCGCAACTCGTCGGGCAGGCGAAAACTCAGATCTAAAAAGCGGCTGTTGACCGATCGAATTTCCAAGCCAAAACGGACCGATGTGGAGGCCGAGGCATGGGTGCTGGCTTCTTCGGTAGATGGGCTGGATTGCACACTGGCATACCCGGTCATACTGTAAACTGGCATTGATTCTTTCTAGGGAAATCTAGGGAAAGGCAGTCAAGCACTGCTGATCTGTTGGGGGCTTGGCCTCTGTGCAAAAGCCTGTGTCCAATTGAGCCCATTATCTCAAACTTAAACATTGCCTCACCATGACCACCACCACCACACCATTTAAACGCGCTCACGAGCGCCAGCATGATCAATTGCGAGCTGTGCGAATTACGCGTGGCTTCACTGTGCATGCAGAAGGCTCAGTGCTCATTGAGTTTGGCGATACCCGTGTTTTGTGCACGGCTTCGGTAGAGGAGAAAGTGCCGGGACACAAAAAGGGCAGCGGCGAAGGTTGGGTTACGGCAGAGTATGGCATGTTGCCCCGAGCAACGCACACACGCGGCGATCGGGAAGCTGCGCGCGGCAAACAGAGCGGCCGAACGCAAGAAATTCAGCGCCTCATTGGCCGCTCAATGCGTGCCGTGTTCGATTTGAAAAAACTGGGCGAGCGAACCATCCATCTCGATTGTGATGTGCTTCAAGCAGATGGCGGTACGCGCACGGCCAGCATCACTGGTGCTTTTGTGGCGGCACAAGATGCAGTCGAATGGCTCATGCACCAGGGCAAATTAACCGAGTCACCTATTTTGGATTCGGTGGCAGCCATTTCGGTGGGCTTGAAAGACGGCACTGCTTTGCTCGATTTAGATTACAACGAAGACTCTTCTTGCGACACCGACATGAATGTGGTCATGACGGGTGCTGGCAACTTTGTGGAAGTACAGGGCACCGCAGAAGGCGTGGCCTTTACGCGCAAAGAAATGGACAGCTTGTTGGCATTGGCAGAAAAAGGCATTGCCCAATTGGTGCAATTGCAAACTCAATCACGCCAAACGCACATCCACGCCGGAGCTTGATCTCATGAAGATGGTTTTGGCGTCTAACAACGCTGGCAAATTGGCCGAATTGCAAACCATGTTTGGTGCGCTCAATGTGCAACTGGTGAGGCAGTCAGAGCTGAATATTTCGGAAGCCGAAGAGCCCTACAAAACGTTTGTTGAAAATGCCTTGGCCAAAGCACGCCATGCCGCTGCGCACAGTGGTTTGCCGGCAGTAGCCGACGATGCCGGTTTGTGCATTGATGCCTTTGGCGGTCTGCCAGGTGTTGACACGGCTTACTACTGCACACAGTTTGGCTACGAAAAATCGGATGCCAACAATGTGCGTGCCGTGCTTGAGCAAATGGCGTCTGTTGACAATCGGCGTGCGGCCATGGTGAGCACCTTGGTGGCTGTGAGGTCTGCATTTGACCCCGAGCCCTTGATTGCTGTCGGTCGTGTGGTAGTTGATATTGCGCGAGAGCCTATAGGCACCAATGGCTTCGGCTTCGACCCTGTTTTGTTTTTGCCAGAGTTTGGACAAACTTTTGCGCAGTTGCCGGTTGACGTGAAAAACGCCAACAGCCATCGCGGTCGGTCTTCTTTGGCCATGGTGGCCCTGATGCGCGAACGCTGGGGTCTTTGAATGAAGCAAGCCTTTGACGTGGTGCATGCCATGCGACCCGGCATGCTGCAACTGCAATCCTTGCCACCGCTTTCCTTGTACGTGCATTTGCCCTGGTGCATTCAAAAATGCCCCTATTGCGATTTCAATTCGCACGAGTGGCGCGACACTTCTCAAGGCATGCCCGAAGCGCGTTACATCGATGCCCTCATTGCCGATTTAGAGACCAGCCTGCCACTCGTTTGGGGGCGACCCGTTCACAGTGTTTTCATTGGCGGGGGGACGCCGAGCTTGTTCACACCTGCAAGCATCGATCGTCTCATCAGTGCCATCAGAGCGCGCTTGCCTTTGGAAGCCGAGGCCGAGATCACCCTTGAAGCCAACCCAGGCACTTTTGAGAAAGATCGCTTCAAAGCTTTTAGGGCGGCAGGCGTGACGCGTTTGTCCATTGGAGTGCAGAGCTTCAATGATGCGCACCTCAAAGCGCTTGGCCGTGTGCACAATCGAGATCAAGCCATGGCCGCCATTGAAGAGGCGCAGTCTGCCTTCGAGACCTTCAATTTGGATTTGATGTACGCTTTGCCTGGCCAAACGCTGCTCGAATTGAAGCAAGATGTCGAGACTGCATTGAGCTTTAATTCGCCTCATATTTCCATTTACCACCTCACCATCGAGCCCAACACCTTGTTTGCCAAGCATCCGCCTGTGTTGCCTGAGGACGACGACGCCTATGCCATGATGGACTTGATCACAGAGATGACAGGCCAGCGGGGTTTAGAAAGGTACGAGGTGTCGGCTTACGCCAAGCCAGGCCACAGGTGTTGGCACAACCTCAACTACTGGCAGTTTGGCGACTACTTGGGCATTGGTGCTGGCGCCCACAGCAAGCTTAGTTTTGCGCATCGCATTGCTCGGCAAGTTCGCTTTAGAGAGCCTCAGCTTTACATGGCGCAAGCTCTCAAGGGCGAACCAGCCACGCTGCACGAAGAAGTATCGCGCGAAGACTTGCCCTTTGAATACATGCTCAATGCATTGCGCTTGAAAGAAGGCTTCAGCTTGAACGATTTCATGGCTCGAACCGGATTGGCCATGACGGCCATTCAAAAGGGCTTGGCACAGGCTGAAGCCAAAGGTTTGATTGAGCGCAACATGGCCCTTGTAAGGCCGACCGAAAGAGGGTTTGATTTTTTAAGTGATCTGCAAGAGTTGTTCTTGGCAGAGCCCCGAAAAGAGGCTTAAAACGAGGGTTAGAAACTTGCCTGTTGGTTAAACAGGCGAATCTACGGCTGTATTCATTTTCTTGCCGAAGTCGCCAAACAAGGACATGGTTTTGTCTGTTGGAATGAGGTACTTGGCTCGCTTGTCGTCGGGCTGGTTAAAGGTCTTTAGCAAATCTTTTTGACGCAGGCGCGTGATGCGCTTGTGCAAAGTGGCGGGTGAGCCTAAATGCGTTAGGCCAATGGCTTCACGCACGGACATGACACGGTTTTCATACCAACGAAGCACAATTTCTTCAAGCAAAGCTTTTTCATTGGCGTCTAACTGCGGCGCGTCAGGTAGTTGTTGAACGGCTCTGGCCAATTGCAAAAAACGCATGTATGCATTGGCTGTGGCTGATTTATTATTTGAATTCATAAGCAATTCTATAAGCCGTAATGATATTTTGTGATTAAAAACAGATTACAAAATTCACTATGCTTGATTTTGATCATGATTTCTCACAATCCTTGAAGTTGTTCCCACAAGCGGAATGGTGTCATTGGCATTTGAATGTTGCTGGCTTGTTGGCCCCGACCATTTCTGGCAAAAGCATCGGCCACCGCATTGACCACACAGGGCGTTGCCCCTATGGTGCCCAACTCGCCCACACCCTTAACGCCTAAGACATTGTTGGTGCTGGGCACGGTTTGGTTGGTAAATGTATGGAACATTTGCGGCATGATGTCGGCGCGAGGGGCGGCATAGTCCATCAAACTTCCGGTGAGCAATTGACCGCTTTCTGCATCGTAGACCAAGCCCTCTAACAAGGCCTGCCCCAAGCCTTGCACCGCGCCACCGTCGAGCTGGCCATCGACAATCATGGGGTTGACGATGCGGCCCGCATCGTTCATGGAGGTGTAAGACACCACTTTGGTTTCGCCCGTCTGGGGGTTGAACTCAACTTCACAAATATGGCAGCCATTGGGCCAAGTGGGCCCGCTGGCGGTGGTGCTTGATTGCACTTCAATGCGTGCCTCTGGTTGGCGCTTGGCCAAGTCGGCCAATGAAATTTGCAGGTCGGTGCCCTTGACGCTGAACTTGCCACTTTCGTATGTCAAATCGGCTGGTGAGGCTTCTAAAGCCTGTCCGGCCAAGTCGCGTGCCTTGTCCAAGGTTTTTTCTGCGCCCACCCGCATGGCAGATCCTCCGGTAAAGAGAGACCTGGAGCCCGCGCTGCCAAAGCCGTTGGCTCGGTCGGTATCGCCCAAAACCACTCGAACCTGAGAAATGTCAACGCCAAAAACATCGACCACCAATTGGGCCAGCGATGTGGCAATACCCTGTCCCATGGCATTGACTGCAGAGGCAACCTCAATCATGCCATCGGCCAAAATTTGAACCTGCACGTTTTCTTCGAGGGCATTGCCACCCGTCCACTCCAAGAAGGTGGCAATGCCCAAGCCGCGCCAGAGGCCTTGGGCTTTGGAGGCTGCTTCCCTGTTGGCAAAACCGTGCCAGTCTGCTTTTTCCAGAGCCTCATTCATGATCATTTCAAAAGCACCCGTGTCGTACACCTGACCCATGGGATTTTTGTAGGGCATTTGTTCGGGCTTGACGAAGTTTTTGCGGCGCAGTTCGACACGGTCAATGCCGCTCACCCGTGCTGCCTCGTCCATCAAACGCTCCATGTTGTAGATGGCTTCGGGTCGGCCTGCTCCACGGTAAGCACCGGTACTGGCGGTGTTGGTCATGACCCCCGTGAAATGGTAATCAATGGTTTGAATGTCATACACACTGCTTTGCACCCAAGGGCCTATGAGCATTTGGATGGCCAGACCGGTCATGGTGGGGTAGGCCCCTACATTGGCCAAGGTTTTGATGCGCAAGCCCACAATTTTGCCGTCTTGGGTCAAAGCCAAAGAGGCTTTGGTTTGAATGTCGCGGCCGTGTGAGCTGCTTAAAAACTCTTCGCCGCGATCGGCAATCCATTTGACGGGACGGGCCAGTGTATGGGCGCAAAAAGCGGTGACCACATCTTCTGCGTAGGCGCCGGTTTTCATACCAAAGCCGCCTCCCACATCGCCCACAATGACGCGGACTTTTTCTTTGTCAATGCCGATCAAATCGGACACTGTATTGCGAACGCCTGTGGGCATTTGACTGCTCATGCGGATGGTTAGCCGGCCGTTGTCTGGGTAGGCCAAAACGCTACGGGGTTCAATGGATAGCGCGGCCACACGCTGGTTCACAATGTCCAAATGGACCACATGGGCCGCTTGATCAAAGGCTTGTTGGGTAGCGGCGGCATCGCCATAGCGAGTTTCGGCCACGATGTTGTCTGGGGCCTCTGTAAAAAGCGGGGCATTGGGTGCCAGTGCATCGCTCAAAAGGGTGGCGCTGGGCAAGGCTTCAAAGTCAATTTGGATGGCCTCTGCGGCATCCCGAGCCTGCATTTCAGTGTCGGCTACAACCGCCGCAACAGGCTCACCCACAAACAGTACCCTGTCTGTGGCCAAAGGGTAGCGGGTGGTAGATGACAGGGGGCTGCCATCAGCTCGCTTGAAGTTCATGGGCCGCGCCATGGGTTTGACGCCTGCAGCCTGCAAATCGGCCCCAGTGAACACGCCTCGCACGCCAGGCATTTCCTTGGCTGAAGTGGCATCGATGCTCACAATTTTGGCGTGCGGGTAAGGTGACCGTAAAAAAACCAGGTGGGTTTGATCAGGGAGGGCTACGTCGTTGGTGTACTGACCCGCGCCAATGAGCAGTTGCTGATCCTCTAGTCTTTTGACAGCTTTGCCGCTACCGAAGCGGGCGTTTTCTTGGGGGCTCGGGTTTGAGGGGGCGGCAGATGGTGAGTTCACAGACGATTTCTCCTTGGCTCGAAGTGTAGCTTTGGTGCCGGTTTTTTGCACAAACGAGCTAACTGAATTTCAAGCTCTGTTGCCGCTTGGGTGACAGTTGGGTAGGATGAGGTCAAATATTGACGAGGAAAGGTCCGGGATGGACAATTTTTTACTGTTGGTCATTGGAGTACTTTTTATTCTCTTGGCGGGTTTTTTGATTTTTTATTTTCAAACTCAACAAAACTTCCAAGAAATTTCAAAAAAATTAGAGGAAATTCAGCATCCTCAAAACGGCGCACGCTCCAGCGAAGCTCTCAAACGAGAGCTGGCGCTACAACACGACAAGCTGGTGGTTTTGGAGGCTGACATCACCAAAAACAAACGGGAGTCTTTGACGGAAGAAGAGCTCAAAATCTTTGATGTGGCGCGCCATCAGATTAAGGCGAGCATATCGGGCCTCAAGGCCAATGGCGATTGGGTTGGAATTCCATTTGAATATGAGTGGGTAGAGATGCTGGATCGATTGCCCAACGTCTTGTTTTTGTATCGCAAGGCCGAAGCTGAAAAGCAGGCTCTTGAGTTGGCTCAAGAAAACGAGCAGAAAAACGATCAGTGATTTTGAAGGGGCATATTCTGCGATGATATATACCCATGTTCAGTGTTTCCAATCTATCTTGCTCCCGCGGTGACAAGCGCCTTTTTTCAGGTGTTTCCTTCACTTTAGAGCCGGGCCAGTGGTTGCACTTGGAGGGCGATAATGGCGTTGGTAAAACCAGTTTGCTGCGTATTTTGTGTGGTTTGAGTGCCCTCGAAGACGGTGAAATCAGCTGGAAAAATCAATCTGTGGCCCAAAATCCAGACGATTTCCGACAAGATTTGGCCTATTTGGGCCATCAATTGGCACTCAAAGAAGACCTCACCCCCCTAGAAAATCTGCGTGTGAGCTCCGCTATTTCTGGGCAGGAGCTTTCTTTGCCGGAGGCCATGTCAGCCCTGGCCAAGATGGGTTTGCGCGGCAGGGAACAATTGCCCGTTCGGGTTTTGTCCCAGGGCCAAAAAAGGCGCACTGCCTTGGCCAGACTCCTGAGTTCGCGCGCCAAATTGTGGATTTTGGATGAGCCCTTTGTGGCCCTCGATCTGGCAGCTCAGGAAGTTCTGTCGGGTGTGATCAATGCCCACCTGCACCATCAAGGCATGGTATTGCTCACCAGCCACCAAGCCGTGGCGCTGGCTGGCGCTGGAAATTCGTACAGGTTGACAGCATGAGTGCATTTGTGGCCATCGTGAAACGCGACCTGACCTTGGCCTTGAGGCGCAAGAATGAGGTCATTACGGCCGTTTTCTTCTTTGTGGTGGTGGCAGCCCTTTTTCCCTTGGGAATAGGGCCCGAAATGAATACCTTGCGTTTGGTGGCGCCGGGTATTTTGTGGGTGGGGGCTTTGTTGGCCAGCATGCTGTCTTTAAGCCGCATGTTTGCCACCGACTTTGCCGATGGCACACTAGAGCAAATGGCCTTATCGCCCAACAGTTTATCTTTGCTGGTTGCCGCCAAAATTTTGGCGCACTGGTTACTCTCTGGGTTGCCATTGGTCTTGTTGGCGCCTATTTTGGGCTTGCAATTTGACCTGTCCACTAACGCACTTTGGGTTTTGACTTTGAGTTTGCTTTTGGGTACACCGGTGCTTTCCTTGATTGGCGCTGTTGGTGCTGCGCTCACTTTGGGCGTTCGGGGCGGCGATGTGCTTTTGTCTTTGTTGGTTTTGCCCTTGTATGTGCCTGCGCTCGTTTTTGGTGCGGGTGCCGTTCAAGCTGAAATCAGCGGTTTGGGCGCTTCTGCCCATTTGTCTGTTTTGGCTGCGTTGGTGTTGGTGGCGGCCGTGTTCAGCCCCTGGGCGAGTGCGGCATCGCTGCGCATTTCACTTGAATCCTAAGAAGTCGTTCATTCAATGATTCAAAAACTCTTTTCTTACGCTTCTCCCCAAAGCTTTTATCCTTTGGCCGGAAAGCTTTGGCCCCTTTTTGCTTGCTTGGCCACTGCACTTGCAGTTTGGGGTTTGTGGTTAGGCATGTTTGTAGCGCCTACTGATTTTCAGCAGGGTGAGGGCTACCGCATTATTTTTGTGCATGTGCCAGTGTCATGGATGTCTATGTTGATTTATTTGGCTATGGCCTTTTGGGCCTTGCTGGGCCTGACCTTCAACACGCGTCTGTCGGGCATGATGACCAAGGCTTTGGCACCCACAGGTGCTATTTTTGCCTTCTTGTCCCTTTGGACCGGCGCGCTTTGGGGCAAGCCCATGTGGGGCACTTGGTGGGTTTGGGATGCAAGGCTTACGTCTGAGCTTATTTTGTTCTTTTTGTATTTGGGTCACATTGCCCTGACCAACGCCATTGATGATCCTCGCCGTGCAGACAAAGCAGGTGCTGTCTTGGCCTTGGTAGGTGCACTCAATGTGCCCGTCATTTATTTTTCAGTGAAATGGTGGAATACCTTGCACCAAGGTGCCTCGGTGTCTATTACCAAAGGCTCAAGCATGGCGCAAGTGATGCTTGAGGCCATGCTTATCATGAGTGTTGCGTTTTGGATGTTTGCCGTGGCCATGGCACTTTACCGAGTGCGCAGCATTATCTTGGTGCGCGAGAAGCATACTCAGTGGGTAGCCAATTTGCCAGAGGTCAAAGCGCGCATGATGAAGAACACGGCTGGAGGTGCCCAAGCATGATTTGGAACAGCTGGAACGATTTTTGGGCCATGGGTGGATATGGTCTTTATGTTTGGGGTAGCTTCGGGGTCACTGCGCTGTGCATGCTGGTAGAAATTTTTTGGGTCAAACATGCACGTGCGCAAGCTCTGAATCAAATTGCCAATGAGTTGGCTGCAGAACAGAACAGCAAGGAGTGGTCCTGATGAAACCTAGACACCAACGTTTTTTATTGATTGCTGCGGGCATATCCGCATTGGCCATTGCAGGCGTATTTGTTTTGAATGCTTTTCAAAGCAATTTGGTTTTCTTCTTTACTCCCACACAAGTTTACAAAGGCGAAGCACCAAAGGGCAAAGCCTTTCGGGTGGGCGGTATGGTGAAAGAGGGCAGCCTCGTCAAAGATGGTGAAAACGTTCAATTTGTGGTTACCGATTTTGCGCACGATGTGCCCGTCACTTACAAGGGCATCTTGCCCGACTTGTTCAAAGAAGGTAAGGGCGTGGTGGCGCAGGGCAAAATATCGGATGGCCAATTGTTTGCTGCCGCCGAGGTATTGGCCAAGCATGACGAAAATTACATGCCCCCTGAGGCACAGCACGCATTGGATCAGGCCGCTGCTGCCAAGGCTTCACAATCTGTGAAGCCCTACAAATAATGGAAAAGAGTTTTGAATGATTGTTGAAATTGGTCACTTTGCCTTGATCCTGGCCGCGTGTGTGGCGCTGGTTCAAGGTGTTTTGCCGCTTGCCGGAACCTTGAACGACAACCAACGCTGGCAAGCCTTGGCCAAACCGGCTGCAACACTGCAATTTTTGTTGATTGCTTTTTCTTTTGCTGTGCTGGCGCATGGCGCTTTGACCGACGACTTCTCAATCAAATACATCGCTGGACATTCCAACTCACTGCTACCCACGCAATACAAGTTTGCATCGGTGTGGGGTGGTCACGAAGGCTCCTTGTTGTTGTGGATGCTCATGTTGTCTGGATGGACTTTGGCCGTTGCCATTTTTTCTCGCACTTTGCCTTTGGCCATGGTGGCCCGTGTGATTGGCATTTTGGGCTTGGTGTCAACCGGCTTCTTGATGTTCATCTTGATCACCTCAAGTCCTTTTGAACGTTTGTTGCCAGCGCCTGCAGACGGTAAAGATTTGAACCCCTTGTTGCAAGACCCCGGCTTGGTCATACACCCACCCATGTTGTACATGGGCTATGTGGGTTTTTCTGTGGCCTTTGCTTTTGCTGTGGCAGCTTTGTTGTCGGGTCGAATGGATGCTGCTTGGGCGCGATGGTCTCGGCCATGGACCATCGTGGCTTGGATTTTCATGACGGCAGGCATTGCCTTGGGTTCATGGTGGGCCTACTACGAATTGGGCTGGGGCGGTTGGTGGTTTTGGGACCCCGTTGAAAACGCCTCCCTCATGCCTTGGTTGTTTGGTACAGCCCTCATACACGCCCTCATGGTGACCGACAAGCGCGGTGGTTTCAAAGCTTGGTCGGTTTTGCTGGCCATTGGCGCTTTTTCACTTTCGCTGTTGGGCACTTTCTTGGTTCGATCGGGTGTGCTCACATCGGTTCATGCCTTTGCCTCCGACCCCAAGCGCGGCGTCTTTATTTTGATTTTCTTGGCGGTGGTGGTCGGCGTTTCTTTGACGCTGTTTGCTTGGCGCGCGCCCAAAGCCACGTTGGGTGGCAAGATGGGTTTGGTCTCTCGCGAGTCCATGCTGATTGCCAACAGTGTGTTGTTGGTGGTGGCAACAGGCGCGGTGTTGTTGGGCACCATTTACCCGCTCATTGTGGACGCGCTTAATTTAGGCAAACTCTCTGTAGGTGCGCCTTACTTCAATGCGGTGTTTGTGCCCCTCATGGTGCCAGTGGTGTTTTTGATGGTGCCAGGTGGCATTGCGCACTGGCGCGAAGCGCGTTGGGCACAGCTGGGCCACGATTTGCGTTGGCCTGCATTGGCCGCTGTGGTGGCGGGCGTTGCCATTTGGACTCTCACCGAACGTGGTACCTGGCTCACCGGCATGGGCATGGCATTGGCCACTTGGGTGGTGGTGGGTTTGCTCATGCAAATTGCCATCCGCATGAAAAAGCCAGGTCGCATTGCACCTTCTTTTTGGGGCATGCACTTAGCCCACTTGGGCATTGCTGTGATCACCGTCGGCATTACCATGGTAAAAACTTATGAGGTTGAGCGCGATGTGCGCATGGGCTTGAACGACACGGTCACCATTGAAAACTACAGCTTCGAATTGGTGGGTGTGTCGGATGTCGATGGTCCCAACTACAAAGCCCTTCGCGGTGATATCAAGGTGACCAAAGATGGTAAATACCTTGAAATGTTGTACCCCGAAAAACGCAAGTATTTTTCTTCCGCCATGCCCATGACCGAGGCAGGCATCGACTCGGGCTTGTTCCGCGATTTGTATGTTTCTTTGGGTGAGCCCATTGAAGGTGAGCGCATGCAGTGGAGTGTGCGGGTGTTTTACAAACCCTTTGTGTCTTGGCTTTGGTACGGCTCTATTTTGATGGTGCTGGGCGGGCTCTTGGCGGTGAGCGATAGACGCTATCGCAAGTCGGCAAACAGTATTGCTCAGTAAGATGCAGCCCAAGCCCCCTAAGCCATTTAGTTTGAGAGCATTGTTTTGAAAAAGTTTTTAATTCCGCTCGGACTTTTTTTGGGTTTGGTTATCTTCCTAGCCGTAGGGCTTAACCGCGACCCGCGCGAAATTCCATCGCCTTTGGTGGGTAAACCAGCCCCTGCATTTTCCTTGGACACGCTGGATGCCAATGCGCCCAAGTTTGGGCCTCAGGACATGAAGGGCAAGGTCTGGATGTTGAATGTGTGGGCCACTTGGTGTGTGGCTTGCCGCGAGGAGCATCCCATTTTGGTGGCTTTTTCCAAAGCCAACCAATTGCCCATTGTGGGTTTGAGCTACAAGGAAGTTCAGGCGCAAGATGAACCTGCTGGCAAGAAGATGACGCCTGAAGAGAAGTTGCAATTTGCCCGAGAACGCAGTGCACTTTGGCTCAAGCGACATGGCAACCCTTATGTCTTGTCTGCCATAGATTTGGACGGCCGCGTGGGCATCGATTATGGTGTTTATGGTGTACCAGAAACCTATGTCATTGATAAAGAAGGCGTGATTCGCTACAAGCGTGTGGGCGTGGTCACGCCAGAATTGTTGAAGTCAACCATTTTGCCTTTGGTGCAGAAATTGAACGCTTCTTAATGCCTTGAAAAGGCTTGTGAAAGACCGCATGAATTTGCAAACTGTATTTCTAAAGTGGCTGAGTGTGGCCAGCGTGTTGGTGTTGTCTGCATTGTTTGCTTTGGCGCCCGCTCAAGCCAAAGAGGCTGCTCTGTTGGCTGAAGATCCGCTGGTTGAAAAGCGCTTGATTCACATTTCTGAAGAGTTGCGATGCATGGTGTGTCAAAACGAATCGCTGGCTTCTTCGCGCGCAGAGTTGGCCAACGATTTGCGAGAAGAGGTTAGAAAACTCATTCGCGAAGATAGAAGTGATTCGCAAATCAAAGAATACTTGGTCACCCG
Source organism: Limnohabitans sp. MMS-10A-178 (assembly GCF_003063375.1). Taxonomy (GTDB): domain Bacteria; phylum Pseudomonadota; class Gammaproteobacteria; order Burkholderiales; family Burkholderiaceae_C; genus Limnohabitans_A. The sequence continues at coordinate 1,083,840 of NZ_NERY01000001.1, forward strand.
CTATGGCGACTTTGTGTTGTACAAACCAGAAGTGAAGCCGCTCACCTGGGTCTTGTGGTTTGGTCCCTTTTTGCTGCTGCTGTTGGCCATCGTTGGCATGGCGTATTACTTGCGCCAACGTCAGTCTGCTCAAAATAGCAGGCCTGTTTTGAGCGATGAAGACCGACGCAAGGTGCAAGAATTTTTGAAATCTGGAGATAAGCCATGAATGCCAGCATGTTGTTTGTGGTCATCGCATTTGGCATTGCGTTGTGCGTCGCTGCTGTTTTTTTGTGGGTCTTGCTGCGTGAAAGAAAGCCCTTAACCCAAGCCAGCCAAGCCAGTGCCAACGCCAAGGTCTATCGCGATCAAATTTTAGATCTTGACCGAGAGCACGACAGTGGCCACATCAGTGATGAAGAATGGCAGCAGTCTAGAGATGAGCTAAGCATGCGCTTGCTTGAAGACACATCCGCAGCCGATGACCCTGTTGCCAAAACCGAAAAACCTGCTGTGTGGACAGCCGTTGTTTTGGCTGTTGCCTTGCCAATCAGTGCCATGGGCTTCTACATGTGGGTGGGTGAGCCTGAAGCTTTGAACCCCATGGCGCTCAAATCGCCCGATCAAGTGGATCAAAAAGATTTGGCCAAACTGGCGGAGACCTTGGCTGACAAATTGCAAAGCCAACCCGAGAATTTACAAGGTTGGGTGATGTTAGGCCGCACCTATCGAACACTGGAAAATTTTGATGCGTCCATCAAAGCCTATGACGCCGCGCTCAAACTTTCGGCCGACGACGATTTGCAGTTGGAGCGTATCGAGGTGATGGCCATGCAACGCCAAGGTAATTTTGATGGTGAGCCTTGGCGCGTTATTCGTGACATTTTGCAAAAAGATCCTCAGCATTATGGTGCCTTGCTTACCGCGGGCAGTGCCTCTTATGCTGAAAGAAAGTATGCCGATGCCTTGAAATATTGGGAGCAAGCTCGCAAGCCTTTAGAGGCCAACCACCCTGACTTGCCTAGTTTGGAGAATGCCATTGCCACGGTGCGTGAGACCATGGGCTTGCCAGCGAAGGCTGCATCCACTGGCTCCTCAACGTCTTCAGGCTCTGCTGCTGCTTCCTCAGCACTCAACGTCAGTGGCCAAATCAGTTTGTCTGCTGCACTTAAGGCCAAGACCAGCCCCAACGATGCTGTCTTTGTCTATGCCACACCCGGCAACGGCGATCGGATGCCATTGGCCATTATGAAGACCACCGTCTCGCAACTGCCACTGAATTTCACGCTTGACGATTCAACGGCCATGACCCCTGATCGCAAGCTTTCTAACGCAGGTGAAGTGTTCATCAAGGTGCGCGTGTCTAAGTCTGGCAATGCCATGCCGCAATCAGGCGATTTGACGGGTGGCAGCGAGGGGCCAGTGAAAGTGGGCTCCAAAGGTTTGAAAATAGAAATCAAGGATCAGATGCCGTGATGTTGGCCTTTTGAGAATAGGCCACACTCAAGTTAGAGTCATCAAGCACCACAAGCTTGTTTGAGAATAGCTTCAGCTTGAGTGGTATCGGCACCTCGCCAAGCCACAATTTGATCGGGCCTGATCAGTACCAAGTTGGCTTCATAGAGTTGCGCCAAGTCGTTCGAAGCGTGCTTGACCACTTTCAAATCTAGTTTGAGTTTTGCAGCAGCTTCCACAAACGCTCTCACATCTGAATATGGCTCACCCAGGCTCAATAAAGTCCATTCAAAATTGAAACTGTCGAACAGAGAACTGCCATCGGGTAGCCATGCGTGCGGAGGGCGTCCACCGGGGCATGCGCTGGGTGTGTAGGTGTTGGCTGCATCTTCAGGCGGCTGTGTGCCATCGGCAACAATGAGAGGCGATTGGTCGTAGCGGCCACCAAAAGTCACGCCGGGAATGTTGAACTCTCTGCGCACATGGCCGTTCAAATAATCGGACGCAATGCTTCGAGCGTGTTCGCCTTCGGGGGAGGCTTCTTCTAAACGGGTGTCTGCATCAAACAGTCCAATGGAGTCGGCAAACTGGCGTGCATACGTGGTGTTGCGAATGGCCAAAGGCTTACGTTCAAGCTCGTAACTGTTGAGCAATTGTGGTTGCGCCTGGCCTTTCAGCACAGCCGCCAATTTCCATCCCAAATTGACAGCGTCTTCTACGGCTGTGTTGTAGCCTAAGCCGCCTGTGGGTGTGAACAAGTGAACCGCGTCACCTCCCAAAAAAACATGACCCTTCTGGAATGACTCGGCCACCAAAGCGTGGCCTGCAAGCCATGTGGCCATGGAAAGAATTTCAATGTCGATAGTCTGTCCGAAGGCCAGTGAAAACAGTCGCTTGGCATCTTCTGCAGTGAGTGCCTCTGTGCTGGCATCGTCTGACATTTGAACGTGAAACGCAAATTCACTTTCGCCATCCACCGACATGATGAAGGCCCGCAATTCTGGGTTGACAGCCACATACATCCAAGCTCGGTCGTTTGGGTTGCGCGGGTAAAACTGCGGTGCTTTGAGGTAGACGGCCAGCATTTTGCCGCCCATGAAGTTTCGTTTGAAACCCGTTGCACCACCCCAAGGTATTTGAAGATGATGCCTAATAGAACTGCGAGCGCCGTCAGCGCCAATCAAGTAGTTCGCATGAACTTGAATTCTTTCTGGCGTGGTTGATGCGTTTTGACTTGATTCATTCACACGTTCAATCAGGGCTTGAATGGGCTTTGTGGCCTTGTCAACACTGCTGTCGCTAAATGACTCAAGCTTCCAGCCATAGCGAATGTCGTTGCTTGCAAATTCTTCTGCGTGCTTTCGAAGGCACACTTCGACAAATTTTTGTGAAACACGGTGAGGCAGTTCTGCCGCGCTCCATGACCCCGACATGGCCTTGATGGCTTGGGGTGCAGCAGCGGCCGTGGGCAACCTGAGCCTGGCAAGCTCTGTGCCACTGAAGCGGGTGAGGTATGCAATATCGGTAGGATGATGTGGCGGCAGACCTTGCGCGCGAATTTCGTTGGCAAAACCCAAACGCCTAAAGTGCTCCATGGTTCGTGCTTGGGTGGCATTGGCTTGTGGGTTGAATGCTGTGCTGGGTTTGGGGTCGACCAGCAGGCACCGAATGTTTCTTCGACCCAGTTCGTTGGCAAGCATCAGACCAAACGGTCCGCCGCCCGCAATCAGCACATTGGTTTCAATAGATTGAGTCATATCATTCAGTTGAAATTTTGGCGCCACGAATGAAGCTCAACCATTGGTTTGTAGTGTGTTTGCATGGCTGCGATTATGACAACTCTAGCGAAGCTTTTCTTGGGGTTTATCCCGTCTCAATTCAGCGCTTTAGGTGACTTGTCCGTAAAATCAAACGCGCTAGTATTTATCAATACAAAGACAACAAAGACAACTAACCTCCAATCCAACAGGAAACATCAGCATGCAACTTAGAAAATTTGTGACAAGCGCCAGCAAAGTCGCTGGCTTTTCATCTACGCTAGGGCTTGTCATGGCGTTGAGTTTGCAGTTTGTGCCTGGCGTAGCCCAGAGTCAAACAAGCTTCCCCAGCCGTCCAGTCAACTTGATCGTGCCCGTGCCCCCAGGCGGCATTTTGGACACCGTGGCCCGCATGGTGGTGCCTCCAATGACTCAAACTTTGGGGCAGCCCGTGGTGATTGACAACAAGGCGGGCGCCAGTGGCAACATTGCGGCCAGTTTTGTGGCCAAGTCGGCACCAGACGGCCACAACCTGCTGGTTGGGTATTCCATGTTTCACGTGGGCAATCCCTCCATGTTTCCCAACCTCACTTGGGACCCGCTGCGCGACTTCACCCCTGTGGGCATGCTGGTTGTATCGCCGCATGTGATGGCTGTTCACCCCTCCGTGCCTGCCAAAACCCTGCGTGAATTCGTCGATTTGGCGCGTGCCAATCCAGGCAAACTTAACTACGCCACATCGGGCAACGGCTCGGTGCCGCACGTGGGTGTGGAATTGTTCAAGCAGCAAAACAATGTCTTTATCACCCACATTCCTTACCGAGGCGCGGGCCCGGCCATGTTGGACGTCGTGGCGGGCAATGTGCAAATGACTGTGGCCACACCGCCGTCATTGGTCAGCTTTGTGCAGTCTGGCAAGATGCGCCCATTGGCAGTGGCTGCCAGCAAGCGAATTCCCTTGATGCCTGATGTCCCCACAGCTGCCGAAGCAGGTTTTCCAGGTTTTGAACTCGAAGCTTGGGTAGCGCTCTTTGCACCCATGGGTACGCCCCCCGCTACTGTGCAAAAACTCACTGAGGCTGTGAAGCTGGCCATGGAGTCGCTCAGCGTGCGCAAGTCTGCTGAAGCGGCGGGTGTTGAAATTCGCTATATGCCGCCCGCTCAGCTCGATTCCGTGGTTCGCAAAGATATTCAGTACTGGTCCAAAGTTATCAAGACTGCCAACATCCGTGCCGACTAAGTACTTAGAACTTTTACAGCGCTTTCTTTATTCACCGATCATCTTGATATGACCACTCAAAATTCTTCTGCATCATTTGTGCAGCGCGCCTTGGCGCTTGACTGCGCCGCTTTAAGCGACGCGCTCGACCGATCTGGCGTGGCGGGCCAGTGTTATCAAATCAAGGCTTGCGATCCAAAGTTTCGAATGGCTGGCCACGCTTACACCGTGTTGTACCGCCCTGCAGCCCATGGCGAGGAAGGCCATGTGGGCGACTTCATTGACGATGTAGAACCAGGCAGTGTGATTGTGATTGACAACCGGGGCCATGACCACATGACCACCTGGGGAAACATTCTCACAGAGATGGCTCATCAGCGAAAAATGGCCGGCACAGTGATTGACGGCATTAACCGTGACGTTGCTTTGTGCAGCGAGCTTAACTATCCAATTTACAGTCGAGGCAGCTGGATGCGCACCGGCAAGGGGCGTATTCAATTGGCAGGTTTGCAAGTGCCTGTGCAAATTGGGGGCGTGACGGTATACCCAGGTGATTTGCTTCGCGGCGATGCTGACGGTGTGGTTGTGATTCCCAAAGCTTTGCAAGATCAAGTGCTGGGATATGCGGAGGAAATTACGCGCAAAGAAAACATTGTGCGTGCGGCTATTCGTTCAGGCATGCGAATGGACGAGGCAAGACGGCAAAACCATTATCATGTTCTGCAAAGTCCAGATTACAAAAAGATAGCGGGATAAAGCGGTCTGGTCTGAATGTGTGACAAACGAACGAACTTTCAAAATGTCTTCTCAGAAATTGTTGATGTTCAGATCACGTGCCATTTTGATGTGCACCTTGGGACTTTTTTTGGTTGGATGCGGCGGCGGTAGCGGCGGCCAAGACAACTCAGCTTCAGCTAGGCCACCTACCTCAAGGGAGTTGGCTCAAATTTGTACGAAGGACAGCCCTTACGCGGCCAAGTCTTCCAAACCCAGCCAGCAAGGTGAATTGGCTGATGAAAAAAAATGGGTCAAGGCCTATATGTCTGAAAGATACCTTTGGTACAAGGACATACCAAATATCAATGAAAACGATTCTCGCTACAACGTACTAAAGGGTGGCGTCATAGATGTTTGGAACTCACTGCTCAATTACTTCAATGATTCCAAAACGCCTCTTAAAACTGCCATAGGCACTTTGGTCGATAAGTTCAGTTTCATCATTGACTCTACGGAGTGGAACAACTTTGTTGAAAGCAGTTTGCGCGGCTACGGCTTCATGCTCAAAACCAGCACCCAAGCGGGTCAGAAGGTTTTAACTTTGGCCTATGTTTATCCAAATTCGCCTGCCAAAAATGCAGGTTTGGCCAGGGGAGATCAAATCATCAGCATTGACGGTGCATCCGTCAATGACACAAGCGCTGAAGCGACCAGCATCTTCAATGAAGGTTTACGGCCCACCAAAGTTGCGCCGCATCAATTCCAAATATTGAGAGCTGGCCAGACCCTCAATGTGACCATGCAGGCAGAAGTCATTACCTTGCAGCAAGTTGAGTACAAAGTTTTGAATGTGGGTTCGCAGAAAATTGGGTACTTACTTTTTAACAGCCATGTTCCCGGTGCTGAGGCTTATCTGATTCAAGCCATGACCTATTTCAAACAACAGGCCATTTCCGATCTGGTGGTCGATTTGCGATACAACGGGGGTGGCTATTTGGCCATTGCCAATGCCTTGGCGTATTCGGTGGCTGGCAGAGAAAAAGCGCAAGGCAAAGTTTTTGAGTGGACTCAATTTTCCGACAAACGAAGTTCAGAAAACTACGCCATGTACTTCAACAGCTTTGGCCTGAATAACCAAGCTTATCCCTCATTGGGCTTGGCCAAAATTTATGTGTTGGCAAGCAGTGGAACTTGCTCTGCCAGTGAGTCATTCATCAACGGTCTGCGCGGCATTGATGTACAAGTGGAGTTGATTGGCGGCACCACGTGCGGCAAACCTTATGGGTTTTATCCCCAAGACAATTGCGGCATCACCTATGGCGCCATGGAAATGGAAGGTGTGAACGCCAAATTTGAAGGTCGATTCTCTGATGGTATGACGCCTCAGTGCACGGTTCTCGATGATTTGAGTCGTCCATTGGGCGATGCTTCCGAGGGCATGTTGTCAGTTGCCATCAAGAGAATGCAAGGGCAGTCATGCAGCCAAGCTGCGGGGCTTGCCATCGGCTCGCAAGACTTATTGGGCATGGGGCTTCGAGATCAGGGCGTTTTGCTCAGGCCTGATTGGCAAAACAACAAGTTTTTACAAGCTAAGCCTTGAAACAGTTTTGGTGCTGGCCCATGTGAAAAGGTGGGTGGACAAATTAGAAAGGCCCCGTAAGGGGCTTTTTTTATGATCCGTTGGCGGAAGCGGTGAGATTCGAACTCACGGACCCTTTCGAGCCGCCGGTTTTCAAGACCGGTGCAATCGACCACTCTGCCACACTTCCTGCGGGAGGAATTGTAACCTCGTTCTAAGCCCATTTTGGGGCAGAGTACGAAGGGCGGGGAAAATTAATGTTGATCTGACCCCAATTAAATGAGCATGCTTTGGGTTTCGATTTAGGCAATGGCTTCGAGTGGAAGCCATTCAAGCCGAGTGTTGGGCGCCAATGTGGCAGTCACTTGCTAAAGTGCAGGCTTGCCGCCCGATTTGTAAAAGCGCGTTGCGCCGGGGGTGCTGATCAAGCCATGCGCACCCTCGCCAACTGTGACCTGAATATCCAGAGTGTCGCCCCCAACCAAGCCGCCAGGTGGATGCACCAGCACGCTGTGATTCAAGGGTGTAATCGAGTTTGAGATCTGCGCGCCATGCCATGGTGATCAGTGTTCTTTAGAAGCTGATTGCTGAAGGGCAATCAAGGTCCAGAGCTTTTTGTCTGTTTCCGTCAAACGTTCTGAGCTGTCAACAGCCGCGTGGAACTTGTCTTGGTCGGTCAGCAAGCTGAGTTGTCTGACTTGGCCTAACAAGTGTTTGAAGTGTTCAATGGTGTGGTCTGTATTGGCTGCTATTTTATGCAGCGGTAAAGTCGCTACATCGTCCATCAATTCACGTTCTCGCTTGGCCTTTTCAATTAAGAGTTTGACTTCTTCATCACTCAAGTGCAAGCGCTTGGCTTCTGTTTTGATGTACAGAGCCTCTTCTTCGTCAATATTACCATCTGACAGCATTTCGAAAAGCTTGTTCACCAAGGCTTCGCGGTCCGATTTAAGTTGGTCACTGAAAGCAGAAGACAAAAGCGCAGCAGGGATGGCAAAAATACCAATGCCGATCAAAGCTAGCACAATGGTCATAGCGCGGCCAGCGGGTGTGACGGGTGAAATATCGCCGTAACCCACAGAGGCCAGAGTGATCACCGCCCAGTAAATGGATTGGGGAATGTTCTCAAACTTTTCGGGCTGCGCTTCGTGCTCAAACAAATAGCCCAAGCTGGCGGTCATCACCACCAGCAACAACATGATGAAGGCCGAGGCGGCCATCACAGGCCATTCGCGAGCGATCACTTTCATCAGTGATTGTGTAGCACCCGTATAGCGCGTGAGCTTGAGCAATCGAAGCAACCGGAACACTCGCATGAATCGCAAGTCAATCAGGTGGTGCAAGAACACCTCTAAGAAGAAAGGAGCAATGGCCAACAAGTCGATGATGGACGAGGTGGATTTGGCCATTTTGAGCCTTCCCGCAACGGCCTTCTTGTACCCAGGCTCTTCAACGCAACAGTACATGCGCAAGGTGTATTCCAGCGTGAAGATGGACACCGCAATGGCATCCAGAATGAGGAACTCCATGTTCAGTAAGTAATGAACGCTGTGCACAGATTCCAAGATCACGGCCAACACCGAGACGATCACCCAGACCACAATGAAAGAGTCATAAAGGTTGTGCAACTCGCCACCGTAGGCACTGGGAAATACAAGAGCATGCACGCGCTGGCGGAAGGTTCGCCCTTCGTTGGCAATTTTGAATGCTTTGTAAGCCGGAATTAAAACTCGAAAGAGTTTCAAGATTCGCAGCAGTCGCAAGAATCGAAGGTAGCGCAAGTCAATGGAAATAAAGGCTTGCAAAAAGAACGGCAGGATGGCAATCAAATCAATGATGGCAAAGGGGCTGGTGGCATATTTGGCCCGCGCGAATCGGTGCTTTTTAAACTCTTCGTCTTCGGGCGCTAGGTAGAAACGAACCAAGTACTCAATGGTGAAAATGACCACTGAGGCCACGTCAAAGTAATGAAACCAGGTTGAATAAATTGCATTGATGGCAGGAACGTGCTCGAAGATCAGCACGAACAAATTGGCCACAATCAAGATGGCAATCCACCTGTCGATGGTTTTTTGATAATTGCCCTCAATGTGAGGGTTTAACAGCCAAGCATAAAGCCATTGCCGAAAGGGTAAATCGCTCGAAATGTGGGTTTCGTGGTCGGTGATGAGTTGGGCTTCTAAGTCATTGATTTGCATGATCGTGTTCCTTAGAATTCAAATTCATCAACTTTGTTGGCGTAGCCACCTTTGTCGCACACCGTCAGCCTTAGGCTTAATTTGGTGTCGATGGGGTCGATGTCAACCAACTGAGAGGCCACCACGGGAATGGCCGAACCCAATGGGGTTGCAACCAGTTTTTCTAGAAAGATGGCACCAACGGTGCTTCTGTCCTTGGGGTCGCATTTGGCAACAAAATGAACCGGCACGTTGGTAAATGGATTGGTCAGATTGTTGAGGGGGGCCACTTTTTCAGTCAGTTCCTTGAAGCAGTCGCCCCATCGTTTGCGTTCCGTTTCACTGGCAGCGCAATTTTCAACGCTGAAGCCTTCTTGAGTACGGGCCTCGCTGTTGTCTTTCATCCACTTTACCCAAGCTTCACCGTTGTGCTTGGTGACTTCGTTTTTGTAGCCCTCTTTGTAAGATAAAACGCCAACCCATGCCACAGTGGCCATGATGCAAGCTAGAAAGATAAGAAACAAAATATCTGATCTATTGGGCATGCCCGAATTGACCGGTGCATCTTGAGCAGCATCTTGTGAGCGAACATTTTCTGTCATGTGAGAGGTTTCCATGAAGATGGCAGTAGTCTGAAATACCGACATGGCATTTCCATACATGTGTGCATCGTAAGGAATCGGCTCTAAAGGTCAAGTCTTTAGAATATTTATCAAATAAAGAAGCAAATTTGTGTCATTTGCCAACATCACATGACACAAACCAGGTGCTTATTCGTTGTTGGTGCCGCGGTGCGCCCAAGCAGTGGTGTGCTTTTCAATGTAGCTAAAGAGCTCGTACATCACCATGGCCATGGCGCCAACCACCACCAAGCCAGAGAATGCCAGGCCCATTTGCATGGCTGAACCAGCAGAGATGAGCAAATAGCCAATGCCTTCGTTGGCTGCCGTCATTTCAGACACGGTGGTACCCACAAAGGCCAAAGTGATGGCAACTTTGAGAGAGCCATAGAAGTAGGGCATGGAGCGGGGCAGGCCCACCTTGACCAAAACATCCCAACGCTTGGCACCCAAGACGCGCAGCACGTCTTCCAGTTCGGGCTCGAGTGTGGCCAGACCGGTTGCAATGTTCACCATGATGGGGAAAAAGCTGATGAGAAAGGCTGTGAGGATGGCAGGGCCAATGCCAATGCCAAACCAAACCACCAAGATGGGTACAAAAGCCGCCTTGGGCAGCGCATTGAAGGCTGTCATGAGCGGGTAAACGGCAGCGTAGGCCAAACGAGAGCTGCCAATGACAAAGCCGAGCAAAACGCCAACCACGATGGCAATGCCAAAACCAGCCATGGTGACCCAGTAAGTGCGCCAAGCATGGGCAGCAATGACGCCACTGAATTCAATGGTTTGCTGAGCGATGCGGTAGGGGCTTGGGAAAATAAATTCTGAGACGTTGAAAATGCTGCAGATGGCTTGCCAGAGGGCAAGTGTGAGCACCAACAAAATCCAGGGTGCGCTTGCTTCTAGGGTTTTCTTATTCACAAATCACCTGCTTATTGGTTAATGACGGCGCCGGTTTTGCGAATGGCACCAATGTGGCCTCGCAACTCTTGAACAATTTGGGTGAATTCGGGTGTGTAGGTAACTTCCAAATCGCGGGGGCGAGGCAAGTCAATTTCTTTTTTCACCACAAATCGTCCTGGGCTTTTGCTCATGACATAAACCGTGTCGGCCAAAAAGACAGATTCACGCAAATCGTGCGTGACCAAAATGACATTGAATTTTTGCTCAGTCCAGAGGTCGCGCAAAATGCACCATAGTTCCTCACGGGTGAAGGCATCGAGCGCGCCAAAGGGCTCGTCGAGCAACAACATTTTTGGTTCGTGAATGAGTGCGCGGCAAATGCTGGCGCGTTGTTGCATGCCGCCAGAAAGTTGCCAAGGAAATTTGTTTTCGTAACCACCCAGGCCCACTGTGTTTAACAACTTGATGGCACGCTCGGCAAATTCTGCTTTGCGTTGTTTGAACTGGGAGCGAAAGGGCTCGACAATTTCAAGCGGCAACAAGACGTTGTCTAGCGTGGTACGCCAAGGCAATAAGGAAGGCGCTTGGAACGCCATGCCACTGATTTTCAAGGGGCCTGTGACGGGTTGGCCATCGACAAAAATTTGACCTTTGCTAGGACGTTTGAGTCCGGTGGTCAATTTCATGAAGGTGGACTTGCCGCAACCCGAGGGGCCCACAATGGCAATGAACTCGCCCTGTTTGACTTGCAAGTTGATGTCTTCAACTGCATAGTGGTTTTGCGCTAACAACTCGTCGTTGTAGGCTAACCAGACATTTTGAAAATCAACGAAATTTGCAGAGGTCAAAACAGGCCGCCTTGTTCAATCAATTACTTTTTAGGTTTGGGAAGAATGTCGAGTTCTTTGGCGCTTGGTAAGAAAGAACCATTCCAGATGTCTTCTGCCTTCACACGTGTTTTGGTGTTGAACGCATCGGACACTTGTGAGGCCATGAGGGACAAACGAGGACCTCTGATTTGACCAAAGCCTTCTTCACGCGCTGAAGGGCTGTTGATGACGGTGTCGATGGCCAATTGCAAGCGGCGTGTTTCGAGTTCGACGTTGATGATGCCGTCGCGCGCTTTGACATCTGCAATGACAGCTGCTGGATTATTAATGACATCCTTGGCGCCTTTGGTGAAAGCGCTCAAAAACGCTTTCACGGCAGCAGGATTTTCTTTGATGATTTTGGGTGATGCAATGATGGCGTTGCCATACAACTTCACACCAAATTCGGGGTATTGCATCACAACCACATCATCGGCTTTCACGCCACGAGCTTCGATGTTGACCAATGAAGTGAAGGTGAAACCGGTGATGGCATCGACATCGCCGCGAACCAACATGGTTTCACGCAATGGGGGGTCCATGGCTGTCCAATTCACAGTGCCTACGTTGTTGGCTTTTTGGAAGATGGGGAATGCGCGGCGGCCAGCATCAAAGACCGGTGCGCCCAATTTCTTGCCTGCCAAATCGGTAGGTGTTTTGATGCCAGATTTTTTGAGCGCCATGACAGAGGCTGGCGTGTTGTTGTAAACCATCATGATGGCCACAGGCTTGTTGGGCACATCGGGGTTGTTGGCGTGGAATTCCATGAGGGCTGCCAAATCGGCAAAACCAATGTCATAGCTGCCAGAAGCCACGCGTGTGACGGCACCACCAGAACCATTGCCGGCATCGACTGTGACGTCGAGCTTGGCTTCTTTGAAATAGCCTTTGGCAACCGGCGTTAGGAAAAGTGCGGAGGGGCCTTCAAAACGCCAATCGAGCTGAAATTTGATGGGTGTATTTTGAGCTTGTGCCAAGCCAAAAGAGCAGGTAGCCAACAAAGCGGCGGTGGACTTCAGAAAGAAACGTTTTTTCATAGAGGCTCCGATTAAAAATGACATTGATTATGAAAATAGAACTAAGCAATAACGATGCCATTATGAAGTGCTTGAAAAGCCACTTTGTTTTATAAAGTGTATACACTTTAGCCCATTTTGGGCCTCGGTAAAACCCTTGTTCGCCCCAAAATGGCCCCAAGTCAATTCAGCAGATCCAAAAGGGTGCGTGAAATGACTTTGGTGGCTTTTCGCAGGTCTTCTAAATTAAGCCTTTCATCTGCTCGCTTGGCATGAGATTCCAAGACGGTGCGGGGGCCAGCGCCGTAAATGACGCCCGGAATGCCTTTTTCTACATACAAGCGAACATCTGTGTAAAGCGGTGTGCCCATGGCTGGAATGGGCTCGCCAAAAACTTCACCGCCATGCTTTTGAATGGCTTGAACCAAAGGGGCATTGCCCGCCAGCGGCTTCATGGCGTGAGCCATCAAGAGGCGTTTGATCTCGATGTTGACCAAGGCATCCGATGGCCGGCCCTGGTTGAAGCCATTCACAGCGTCTGCAATGACCTGGCGAATGTTGGCTTCGACTTGCTCTGGATTCTCTTCCGGAATCATGCGGCGATCTAGTTTGAAACTGACCGTACCGGGCACTACATTGGTATTGGTGCCGCCTTCAATTCGGCCCACATTCAAGTAGGGGTGATTGATGCCTTCTACTTGCGAGCTAATTTGTTTGTAGAGTTTGTTTTGCGCATACAGGCTGTTCAAAATGTGAACAGCGGCTTGGAGCGCATCCACCCCTGTATCGGGAATGGCCGCATGCGCCATCTTGCCGTGAACCTTCACTTCCATTTGCAGGCAACCATTGTGGGCCGTGACCACTTGATAGCTAAATCCTGCTGCAATCATCAAGTCGGGGCGTGTGTAGCCTTTGTCGAGTAACCAGCCTGGCCCTTTTTCGCCGCCAAATTCTTCATCGTAGGTGAAATGTAATTCAACATTGCCTTTGAGAGGCAGATTGTTTTGAGCTTGCAAGGCTTCCACAGCACGAAGGGCAAAGGTGAAAGTAGAAAAATCGCATTTGCTCACAGCTGTGGCGCGGCCATACATGTGACCATTTTTAATTTCAGCACCGTAGGGTGGATGCGTCCAGCCCTCGCCTGGTGGCACCACATCGCCGTGGGCATTCAAGGCAATGGTTTTGCCGCCTGCTCCAAAAGGTTTGCGCACAATGAGGTTGGTGAGAGAAGTGAGGCCGTAGGCTTTCACTTCTGCTTCAGGCACCGGAAATTGTTCAGCTTTGTAGCCTATGTTTTTTAGGAGCGCCGTGGTTTTTTCAGCATGAGGTGCATTGTTGCCAGGCGGTGTATCGGTAGGCACTTGCACCAAAGCTTGGAGGAACTGAACTTGCTCATCGAAGTGGGCATCGATCCATTGATCAAGTTGCTGGTAGGTCGATTGTGGTGTTGTCATTGTTTTTAAATTTCAAGCGTATTGGTGCCAGACATGCGCAAAGGCATCAATGCAAAGTTGCATGTCATCAGTGGTCGTTGATTCAAGGGGGTTGTGGCTGATGCCACTGTTTTCGCCGCGCACAAAGAGCATGGCTTGGGGCATCACCTCATGCAACTTCATGGCATCGTGGCCGGCGCCACTGGGCATCACAAAGCGGGGCACACCCAAGTCCTTCAGCGCGTTTTCCCAACGTTGCTGCCATTCTGGTGCACTGGGTGCTGCTGGGGCGCGCAAGGTGGCTTCGCGCTGGCAAATAAGGCCGCGGCGCTTGCAAATTTCGTCTAGGGCGTTCAAGACATCTTTTTCCAAAGCGTCACGCTGCGAGTCGGTGGGCGCGCGCATGTCCATCGAGAAAAGACATTTGCCTGGCACCACATTGATTGAGCCATTGGGTACTTGCAGTTGGCCAATGGTGGCTACTGAATCGCCGTCTGCTGCAGCACGTTTTTCCATGTAAAGCGCCAACTCGGCTACGGCACAAGCGGCGTCGCGTCGGCGGTCCATAGGGGTGGTGCCTGCATGGCTGGCCGTGCCCACCATCTCGCACAAATAACGCACGCTGCCGTTGATGGAACTCACAATGCCCAACGGCAAATTCATTTCATTGAGCACAGGGCCTTGTTCGATGTGAACCTCAATGAAGCCCACGTAGTTGGCTGGATTGCGTTGGATGTGGGGAATTTCTTGTTCGTTCAGGCCGGCATTTTTCATGGCCTCGCGCATCGAGATGCCATTGGCATCCGTCTGCGTTAACCAATCTGGATTGAACTGTCCCACCAAGGCGCCAGAGCCCAGGAAGGTAGCCTTGTAGCGCTGACCTTCTTCTTCTGCAAACGCCACCACTTCCAGGCCGATGGGCAGGCGTTGCTTGGCTTGTGACAATTTTTGAACACAGGCAATAGGCACATAAATGCCCAATCGGCCATCGTATTTTCCGCCGTTGCGAACCGTGTCGAAATGGCTGCCAGTCATGAGGTATTTGGCGCCAGGCACAGCGGGGTGGTAACGTCCCACCACGTTGCCCACTGCGTCAACGAAGACCTCGTCAAAGCCCGCCAACTTCATGGTGCTTTGAATGCTTTTAGAGCAAGCCAAATGGGCCTCAGTGAGGTAAGTGACGGTCAGTTGACCTGCTTCTTTGAAACCAGGATCGCTGTATTGCGCCAAGTCTTCTTGCCAGTCCCACACTTGCTGGCCTTGAAGGGGATGGCAATTGGTTTTGTCGTTCAAGCGAATCTCAACAATTCGGTGAATGTTGCGCAGACACTCTTGCAATTCAAATTCGGGATGGCCGTGCAGGCGCCTTTCAAACGTAGCAATGATTTGATGCTTATTGAGGCCAAGGCCTCGCGGTCCTCTGACAGCCAAAATAAATGGCCAGCCAAATTTTGTGTTGTAAGCCGCGTTGAGATTTTGAATTTTTTCAAATTCAGCGGGGGTGCATTCAGTGAGGCCCGCTTTGCTTTGCTCGTTGGTCGATTCTGCGGTGAGTTCTTTACGCACCATGGCTTTGCCAGCCAACTCTGGGTGCGCGCGGATCAGCCCAATCTGAGCATCTCTGCCGGCATTTTTCAGGACCTGCGCCATGCAGTGTTTGAGGTGCGCCCAAGATGCAAACGGACGGTGCTTCAATGCACCTTCGGCAATCCAAGGCGAGTGTTCATACAAGCCATCCAGCAGCTGCATGGCCTCTTGAGTTGAAGCCGTGTTGAGTTGTTCGAGGCTGAGGGTCATGTTGTGTAGGGGTGCGTGGTTTTCCAATGGCGCGCAATGTCAAGGCGGCGGCAGACCCAGACATGGTCGTGGGCTTGGATATGGTCTAAAAATTTTTGAATGGCGGTGATGCGGCCCGGACGTCCAAGCAATCGGCAGTGCATGCCAATGCTCATCATTTTGGGCCGATTGAGGCCCTGTGAATCGCCTTCTTTGTAGAGGGCGTCAAAGGTATCTTTCATGTATTGAAAGAACGGATCGGCATGCGAATAGCCTTGCGGCAAAGCAAAGCGCATGTCGTTGCAGTCTAGTGTGTAGGGCACGATGAGTTGTGGCACCACTTGGCCATCACTTTTTTCAACCTTCATCCAAAAGGGCAGGTCGTCGCCGTAGTAGTCGCTGTCGTACTCGAAGCCGCCAAAGTCTGCCACCAAGCGGCGCGTGCGCGGGCTGTCGCGGCCGGTGTACCAACCCAAGGGCCTCTCGCCACTGAGCTTTTGCAGGATGTCCATGGCCTCGGCCATGTGCGCGCGTTCGGTGGCCTCATCGATGTTTTGGTAGTGAATCCATTTCAAGCCATGGCATGCAATGTCGTAGCCCAATTCTTGAAATGCTGCTAACACATCGGGGTGTTTTTGAAGCGCTGTGGCCACACCAAATACAGTGAGTGGTAGTTTGCGTTGTTCAAACTCTCGCAGCAAACGCCAAACTCCAGCACGCGAGCCATATTCATAAATGCCCTCCATGCTGATGTGGCGTTCTGGAAAGGAGGCTGGATTGAACATTTCTGATAAGAATTGCTCCGAGCCTGCGTCGCCATGCAACACAGAATTTTCACCACCTTCTTCGTAGTTCAAAACAAACTGCACCGCCACACGCGCTTGACCCGGCCATTGCGCATGAGGCGGATTGCGGCCGTAGCCTTTGAGGTCGCGAGGGTAGGCGGCAGTGGCGTCGTAGACGGAGTTGTTCATGACAGGGCCATTGAAATATCGTGGGTCGGGATTTTTTTGTCGAAGCTCAAACTGCTTTCCACAAAAATCAAATGTTCTTCCATGAGGCGTGCGGCCAAGTCTGCATCTTTTTTGGCCATGGCATCCACAATGGCCTCATGTTCATCGGCAGAGTGTTGGGCCGCATTGCGCGACTGGTACATGAGGGTGATGAGTGCACAGCGCGAGATGAGCTCGCCCAAGCTCTGCGCCAGTACATGGTTGCCCATGAGCTCGGCCATGCGCACATGAAAATCACCGAGCAACTCAGTTCGGCCATGCACATCTTCTTGTGCCACGGCTTCTTTTTCTTGCTTGGTGTGCGCCTTCAGGGCACGTATTTTGGCGGGCGTGATGTCGCGCACAAATTCACGTGTCATTTGAACTTCGAGCATTCGTCGAACAGCAAAAACCTGCTTGGCTTCATCGGCTGAGGGGGCCGCCACGAAAGCGCCTCTGGCGGGCTCCATGCGAATCAAGCGGTTTTGAGAAAGCTGAAAAAGCGCTTGCCTGACCAAGGTTCTGGAAACGCCAAAATGGGTGGCCAACTTCTGCTCGGCCAATTTGGAACCGGGCAAGAGTCGATGCTCCACAATGGCTTTGGTCAAAGCATTGACAATGGCGTGAGTTGAAGAGGTTTCCATGCAGGAAGATAATAGCTTCAAAAGTCAAAAGTGTATACACTTTCAGTCGACCATTTCAATGAAAGATGAACCATGGGTTTAAGCACACACGTTTTGGACACCATGCATGGTTGTCCCGCAGCAGGCATGCAGGTGAGCCTGTACACCACCGAGGGACAATTTGCCACGCTGGTCAAAAGTTTCAAATTGAATGCAGACGGGCGCAATCCAGACGGCCCTCTGTATGACAATGCCAGCCTGCAAAAGGGCACGTACCGACTGGTTTTTGATGTGGCGGCTTATTTCAAGTCCAAGGGCGTGAAGCTGCCAGAGCCTTCGTTTCTGAACTTGGTGAGTTTGGACTTTGGGGTGGCCGATGTCACCCAGCACTACCATGTGCCGCTGTTGGCCAGCCCATGGAGCTATTCCACTTACCGCGGCTCTTGAATTCGCAATTATTTCTAGCTGAAGTGCCCCTTGAGGGGTGGTAAGTCAATAAAATCAGCTTTTGTTTTGAATCTAACCGAAACTCCTCCCCATGAGCCAAGTGACCAACACTGTGCGTTTTGTGCTTGACGGCCAAATTGTCGAAGCCCAAGGCGTACGCCGCACCACCACCGTTTTAGATTACCTGCGCGAGAAATTGCATCGCACAGGCACCAAGGAGGGATGTGCGGAAGGCGACTGCGGCGCGTGTGTGGTCATGGTGGGCGATTTGAACGCCAAGGGCCAAGGCGTCGATTACAAAGCCGTCAACAGCTGTATTCAATTGTTGCCTTCGCTGGATGGCAAGTCGATCAAAACGGTCGAGAGCTTGAAAAAGCCAGATGGCACTTTGCATCCTGTGCAACAAGCCATGGTCAATTGCCACGGCTCGCAGTGCGGTTTCTGCACCCCTGGCATTGTGATGAGTTTGGTCAACTTGGTTCAGGTCAATCAATCTCCCAAACGCCAAGAGGTGAGCGACGCACTCAGTGGCAACCTTTGCCGTTGCACAGGTTACGCCCCTATTTTGGATGCAGCATCCAAAGCTTGTGGCAACAAAGCCGCACTCAAGTTAGACGATTCAGCCGACGTACCTTTGCTCAAAGAAATTCAACGCGCCTCTACGCCCACGGTCAACTTAGAAGGCGACATCATTGTTCAGCCGGTGGTTCGCACGCGCAAAGGCAATGAGTTTGTATCGCCTGCCACTTTGGCGGAGGTAGCCGACTATTTGGTCAAGCACCCCACATCCACTTTGTTGGCAGGCAGCACAGAAGTGGGCTTGCAGGTTAACAAAAAATATTCGCGTCCCGATCACATTGTGTATTTGGGCAACGTGACCAAGCTCAAGCAAGTGAAAGACACTCCGCAAGCTTGGCACATTGGCGCCGTGGTGTCGCTCACAGAAGTGGAAGGGCTGGTGGCCAAGGCCTATCCAGACTTTGCTGAAGTGTTGCGCCGTTTTGGCTCACCCCCCATTCGCTCTACCGCCACATTGGCGGGCAACATTGCCAATGGCTCCCCCATTGGTGATTCCATGCCTTGCCTCATGGCCTTGGGTACCACGCTCACGCTGCGCCGTGGCGACAAAACTCGCACGGTGTCTTTGGACAAGTTTTACACTGGCCAAAAACAAAACGTATTGCAAGCGGGTGAGTTCATTGAAGCTGTGGTGTTGCCCAAGCCTCAAGCTGGCCAAGTGTTCCGCGCTCACAAAGTGAGCAAGCGTTTTGAACAAGATATTTCCGCCACATGTGCTGCCATCACTTACACCCTGAAGGGCGGCAAGCTCAGCAACGTGAAGCTGGCTTTCAACGGCTTGGCACCTTCCCCTTGCCGCGCACCCAAATTGGAAGCGGTCTTAGAAGGCAAAGCGCCTGCCGATGTGAAGGAATCCGATTTGGATGCAGCCATTGCCGACAGCTTTGTGGCACGCGATGGTTTGCGCGCCACTTGGGCCTATCGCTCTTTGGTTGCTCGCAATTTGGTGATCGATTTCATTGAAGAACAAACTCAATCAACTGCGGAGGTGGCTTAAATGAACGCGCCTATTTCTTTGCACAATTTATTGCCTGTGTCTGGCTTGCAACAAGGCACCGAAGTCATTCATGAGTCTGCGCATTTGCACGTGACGGGTGGCGCGACCTTCACCGACGACATGCCCGAGTTGGCGGGCACCTTGTATGCCGCCATCATCAAATCACCGGTGGCCCATGGCGAACTGATTGGCGATGGCATTGACCGCGACGCCATTTTGAAAGCACACGGTGTGGTGGCCGTTTACACCGCCAAAGACATTCCGGGCGAAAACAATTGCGGCCCCATTGTTCACGACGATCCTTTCTTGGCTGTTGGCAAAGTAGAGTTCCTCGGCCAAGCCGTGGCGGTGGTGGTGGCGCGCGAAATGTTGTATGCCCGCGAAGCTGCGCACAATGCCAAAGTGCTAGTGAAAGAACTCAAGCCCATTTTGACCATTGACGAAGCCATGGCGGCGCAGAGTTTTGTCATGCCAGCCAAAGGCATTACGCGTGGCAATGCCTTAGAAGCCATTGCCAATGCGCCTCGCAAAGTGAAGGGCAGCACCGAAACCGGTCAGCAAGAACAGTTTTACATGGAAGGCCAAATTACTTACGCCGTGCCGCGTGAAGATGGTCAACTCACTTTGTATTGTTCTACACAGCACCCCGATGGCAATCAGCGTGAAGCCGCCTCTGCATTGAACCTCAGCACCAACGACGTCGAAGTCATTTGCCGTCGCATGGGTGGTGGTTTTGGTGGCAAAGAAGGCAATGCCAGCATCTTCAGTCAGAGCGCTGCCTTGGCTGCATTTATATTGCAAAAGCCTGTGAAGTTGCGCGTCAACCGCGACGACGACATGATGATCACGGGCAAGCGTCACGACTTCCGCATCGATTACGAAGTGGGCTATGACAACGAAGGCCGTATCTTGGGCGCCGACATCACGCTCATGTCGCGCTGTGGATACAGCATTGACTATTCAGGTCCTGTGAACGATCGTGCTTGTCTGCACATCGACAATTGCTACTACATTCCCAATCTGAAACTCATCAGCCACCGCTGCAAAACCAATACGCAAAGCGCCACAGCTTTCCGCGGCTTTGGTGGCCCGCAGGGTATGTTTGGCATCGAGACAGTGATTGAAGAAATTGCCAACGACATCGGCAAAGATCCTTTGGATGTGCGCTTGCTCAACATCTACAAAGACCCAGCAGTTTCAGGCAATCCCGCCACCATGGTGACGCAATATGGCCAGACTATTGCCGACTGGGTGGGCGACAAGGTCATTGACCAAGTGGCATCTGAGGCCAAGTACCGCGAGCGCCGCGACAGCGTCAATGCCTTCAACAAAGTCAACAAGCGCCGCAAGCGTGGTTTGGCTTTGGTGCCTTTGAAATTTGGCATCAGCTTCACAGCCACCATGTTGAACCAGGGCGGCGCCTTGCTCAACATCTACATGGACGGCTCAGTCAGCTGCAACCATGGCGGCACCGAAATGGGTCAAGGCCTCAACACCAAGATGGCGCAAGTTTGTGCCGATGGTTTGGGCATCGACATCTCATACGTTCGCGTTACCGGTACGGATACCCAAAAGGTGCCCAACGCTTCTGCCACTTCGGCTTCTAGTGGTGCCGACATCAACGGTGCAGCCATCATGAATGCCACGGCGCAAATGCGTGCGCGCTTGGCACCTGTGGCGGCCAACATGTTGGGCTGCAAAGACACCGATGTGAGCTTTGCCAACAACATGGCGCATGGTGGCGGCAAGTCTGTGGCGTGGACCGCTGTGGCCAAGCAAGCTTGGATGGACCGCGTGGGCTTGTCTGTCACAGGCTTCTACATGACACCCGAAATCAAGTACGACTTTGCCACCCTCACGGGTCATGCCTTCTATTACTACTGCTACGGCGCGTCTGTGAGCGAAGTAGAAATTGACACCCGCACAGGTGAGTATTGGATCAAGGCTGTCGATATCGTGCATGACGCAGGCAAGAGCATCAACCCCGCCATCGACAAAGGTCAAATTGAGGGCGGCTATGTGCAAGGCATGGGTTGGCTCACCATGGAAGAGTGCATTTGGGACAAGAAGGGAAAGTTTCTTACTCACGGCCCAAGCACTTACAAAATTCCGGTGGCTGGCGATATTCCCGAGCACTTCAATGTGACGCTGTTTGATGGCAGCAACTTGAAGCCCACACCTTTCTATTCCAAAGCCGTGGGCGAGCCACCTTTGATGTTGGCCTTGTCAACTTTCTTTGCATTGCGTGATGCTGTGAGCGCCAGTGCCGACCACAAAACGGTGGTTCACATGAGTGCACCCGCTACACCTGAAAAGATATTGATGACCTGCGAAAAGGCCAAGGCGGCTGTCTAAACAGCTTCAGTCTTGCCCCTCGGTGAGGGTGTCAAGTTGAAAGTTGCCACTTTTGTGCCACAGCCACACGTCTGAGTACACCACCTTGCCCAAGTGGACAGGGACCGGATAGGGCGCAGCTTGGCGCACGGTTTTTTCAATTTCTCGCATCACTTCGGGGGCGTGGCCTGGAGCCCTTACCCATTGGGTGCGTGTCACTTGTCCTTGCTTGTCAATCTCGACATCTAAGACGCCCACGGCATAGAGCATGGGCGGCATGCGGCCTTTGAAAATGCGCGCGCCATTGAGTTGGTAGAGATGCTTGGCCGCATACACTCGGTAGTCGCGGGCGTTGCGAGCACTTGAGACGGGTAGATTGGGTTTGGCGGGCTCTTCTAATTGCACGATGGGCGTTGCGGGTTTGACCGGTTGAGGAGCAGGCGGTGGCGGTGGTGGGGCCGGAGCCGGTACGGGTGTCGGAGGTGTTGGTTTGAGTTCTGTGGTGGTGCATCCCGTGAGCCACAAAGAAATCATGCAAGCGAACGTGGCTACCCAAAAGGGTTTCATAAGATGGGTAAATTGATGAGTCAAGTGATGATTCATGAGGCAACGATCTTCAAAACAACATGTGCTATTTTGGCACTGTACAGTGTGGTTTGAAAAGAATTGAATTGAAAGCAAAAGCAGGTGCATTGGTCTTCAACATTGAAATTTAAGTTGGCGCAAAAGCCGGCCATCTGGGTCACGATTCTGCAAGCTCAGGGCTCAGTACCCCGAGGCGCAGGCACAGTCATGGCGGTCTTTGACGACGATTTTTTGGGCACCATTGGCGGCGGCCATCTCGAATTTGAGGCTTTGGCGCAGGCACGTCAGTATTTGAGGGACCCCACCCATCTGCCTGCTTTGCCCATAGAAAAACGAATTGCACTGGGCCCCAGTCTGGGGCAATGTTGTGGCGGTGCATTGATCTTGAATTTTGAGCACGTGACAGTCGCAGACGAAGCACGCCTTCAGGCCATTTTGGCGGCCGAAGCCTCGCGCCGTTTTCAGCCTTTGGCCTTGTTTGGTGGCGGTCATGTGGGCCAAGCTTTGGTCAAGGTTTTAGCGCCCTTGCCATTTCATGTTCGTTGGATCGACAGTCGAGACGAAATTTTCCCCAGCGATGTGGCCCCTCAAGTGGTCTGCGAACACTCAAACCCAGTGCATGCGGCCGTGCCCGATCTGGCCCCCAACAGCCGAGTTCTCATCATGAGTTTCAGCCACGCAGAGGATTTAGACGTTGTGGCGGCCTGCTTACTGCGCCAACGCCAGAAAAAGGACTTGCCCTACATTGGCCTGATTGGCAGCGCCACCAAATGGGCCAGTTTCAAGCGGCGCTTGGCCGAGCGTGGTTTTACAGAAGAAGAGTGCCAACAAGTGACTTGCCCCATCGGTGTCCCAGGTATTGAGGGCAAAGAGCCAGAGGTGATTGCGGTTGCTGTGGCTGCCCAACTTTTGCAAGCTTAAAAATTGTATACACTTCGGTAAACAGTTCGGAGCCTTATCGATGGAAGCCTATTTGCTAGATTGGGTTAATTTGCTACTGCGGTGGGTCCATGTGATTACCGCGATTGCTTGGATAGGCTCGTCTTTTTACTTTGTTTTCCTAGACAACAACCTACAAAAGCCCAACTCCCCCGATTTGCTTGAAAAAGGGGTAGACGGCGCAATGTGGGCCATTCATGGCGGTGGTTTTTATAACCCCCAAAAGTACATGGTGGCGCCCAAGAAAATTCACACCAAGTTGCACTGGTTTTTTTGGGAAAGCTATTCCACTTGGATCAGTGGCTTTGCCCTGTTCACGGTGATGTATTTGTGGAATGCCAGCACCTATCTCATTGACAAATCACTCATGGACTGGTCGCCTGCTGCAGCCATCACGGCGGCGCTGAGTTTCTTTGTGGTTTTTTGGTTCGTTTACGACGCTATTTCCCGCGTGTTTGGATTTCGCAAAAACGGTGAATTGATTGTGGCCACACTCATGCTGTGTGTGGTGGCCTTCGCATCTTGGTTGGCCTGTCAATTGTTTGCGGGCAGGGCGGCTTTCTTGTTGGTGGGCGCCATGATTGCCACAGCCATGAGTGCCAATGTGTTTGTATGGATCATTCCTGGTCAACGCAAAGTGGTGGCCGCCATGACGTCTGGTGAAAAGTACGATGCATCAGCGCTGGCCATTCACGGCAAGCGCGGCAAGCAGCGCAGCGTGCACAACACTTATTTCACATTGCCTGTGATTTTTGCCATGTTGAGCAATCATTACAGTTTCTTGTACACGCATCCACAGCGTTGGCTCATTTTGTTTGTGATGATGTTTGCGGGTGCCTTGATTCGTCAGTTTTTTGTGCAGCGCCATGGTTACCATTTAGGTCGTGCAAGCAATCCTTGGCCTTTTGCTGCAGTGGGCGTGGTCCTCATCGTGGCGGCCATTGCTGCCATGGCACCTTGGGGCGCCAAAGATGTTGCGCCTCAGGCGCAAGCCGCACCAGCAACTTTTGCGCAAGTCAAATCGGTCATGGATCAACGCTGTCTCAGTTGCCACGGCGAACAAGTTCAAATGAAAAATGTTCGTTTGGATACCCCTGAATACATCAAGCTTCACGCTCAAAACATTTACCAACAAGTGAGTGTGACGCAGCAGATGCCCATGAACAATGCCACTGGCATTACGGCAGAAGAAAGACAATGGGTTGCCAGTTGGTTTTTGGCTGGCGCCAAAGTAGATCCTTGACGAGTTGCACTGATTGAAATCAGTGCCCCGCCGCCAATTGAACAGCAAACTTGTTGTGCCGTTCAATCACATTGCCCAGATCGACACTGGCCAATTGGCCTTCGCTCACCACCACGCGGCCATTGACCACGGTGTAAGCGGCAGGCGCACTGGCGCACAGCATGAGGCTGCCAATCGCGTCGTGAACTGCGCCACCCGCAAAACTCAAATTGCGCAAATCAAACAGCGCCATGTCTGCGCAGTAACCCACACTCAGTTGGCCAATGTCTTTTCGGCCTAACACTTCGGCGCCGCCTCGGGTGGCCAGCTTGAGTGCATCTCGCGCCGTCATTTCCATGGGGGCTGTATCGCACCCAAAAATGGTTTTTCCTTCTGCACTAACTTGAGGGCCTTCAAGAGATTTTCTGAGGCGTGCCAACAGCATGGCCTGACGTGCTTCATTCACCATGTGGGCGGCATCGTTGCTGGCGCTGCCATCAACGCCCAAACCTACAGGCACACCCGCTTCAATCATTTTTCGGATGGGCGCAATGCCACTGGCCAAGCGCATGTTGCTGCAAGGGCAGTGCGCAATGCCAGTGCGAGTGGCTGCAAACAAAGAGATGCCTTCATCGTCCAATTTGACGCAATGGGCATGCCACACATCGTGGCCCAACCAGCCAAGGTCTTCTGCATATTGCGTGGGTGTTCGATTGAATTTTTCGAGGCTGTAGGCAATGTCGTGGTCGTTTTCTGCCAAGTGGGTGTGCAGGCGCACGCCATAGTGCCGAGCCATCTCTGCCGACAAACGCATGAGGTCTTGGCTCACGCTGAAAGGCGAGCAGGGTGCGACGGCCACTTGCGTCATGGCGCCGTGTGATGCATCGTGGTAGCGCTCAATCAATCGCTGTGTGTCTTTCAAAATAGCATCTTCTTGTTCCACCACTCTGTCGGGAGGCAGGCCCCCCTTCGATTGCCCCACGCTCATGCTGCCCCGCGTGGCCACAAAGCGCATGCCAATTTCTTGGGCTGCTGCAATGCAGTCGTCTAACTTCACGCCATTGGGATAGATGTAGAGGTGGTCACTGCTGGTGGTGCAGCCCGACAGCAACAATTCGGCCATGGCGGTCTGGGTGCTGGCGTAAATCATGTCGGGTTGCAGGCCAGCCCAAATGGGGTAGAGACCCGTGAGCCAACTGAAAAGCTCGGCGTTTTGGACGCCAGGAATGGCACGCGTCAAACTCTGTGACATGTGGTGGTGCGTATTGACCATGCCTGGAATGACCACATGGTGCTGAGCATCGATCACACGATCGGCTGTTGAGGGCAATTGGGCGGCTGGACCAATTGCCTCAATGATATTCCCCCTGACAAAGACAGAGGCATTTCGAAACTCATCGCCAGCATCGTTGAGCGCGGCAATGGTATGAGCGTTGTGGATGAGCAGGGTGTTCATGGGGGGACATTTTGCACGAAGAAATTGCGTAGCCCCCAAGTCTGGCACTACACTCTGAGGCCATGAATGCCAACTCGCCTAACCCACATCTGCACGCCGATATCCAACAAAATCCCCGAGCCTTTCTCAGGCAACTGTTTGATCAAGCGGTTCAAAGGGCACTGCCATTGCACAACACGCCAGCCTTTTTGCCCAAGGTGCCCAAAGGCAGAACTGTGGTGCTGGGAGCGGGCAAGGCAGCGGGCGCCATGGCTCACGCGGTTGAGGCCTTGTGGCCCCTCGATGCGCCCTTGTCTGGCATGGTGGTTACCCGCTACGGCCACACGCCAGTCAGGCCAGAAGGTGTGCCAGAGCGTCTGAAAATTGTGGAAGCCTCCCACCCCGTACCCGATGCCGCTGGCCTGGCTGCTGCCGAAGAAATTTTGTCATTGACCCAGGGCCTCACCGCCAACGATTTGGTGCTCTGCCTCATTTCAGGGGGTGGCTCTGCTTTGCTCACTTTGCCAGCAGAGGGTTTGAGTTTGGCGGAGAAGCAGGCCATCAATCAAGCCTTGCTCAAAAGTGGTGCCAACATTGGTGAAATGAATTGCGTTCGCAAACATTTGTCGCGCATCAAGGGCGGGCGCTTGGCGGCCGCTTGTGCGCCAGCGCAAGTGGTGACGCTTGCTATCAGCGATGTGCCAGGCGACGACCCTTCAGTGATTGCCAGCGGACCCACCGTGCCCGATGCCACAAGCTGTGCCGACGCCTTGCAAATTTTGCAGCGCTACCAAATTGATATTTCGAATGTGGTCTTAAAAGCTCTTCAAGATTCAACATGGGAATCGCCCAAACCAGGTAACCCCGCATTTGCCAAAAGCACGGTGCATCTCATTGCAACCCCTCAACAATCTTTGTTGGCAGCAGCCAGCTTGGCTGAATCTAAGGGCCTGCGAGCCTATGTGTTGAGCGATGAGATGGAGGGTGAATCGCGCGAGGTTGGCAAAGTTCATGCAGCCCTTGCACGGGCCAGTGCGCAGGGTCAGGGTCCGTTTCAAAAGCCTTGTGTCATTCTGAGTGGTGGTGAAACCACCGTCACGGTGCGCGCGGCCAAAACAGAATCCAAAAAACGCGAGGGGCGCGGCGGACGTGCCGGTGAGTTTTGCATGGGTTTGGCGCAAGGCTTACAGGCGCAAGCTGGTGTGTGGGCCATCGCGGCCGACACCGATGGCATTGACGGGGTGGAAGACAACGCGGGTGCGCTTGTAACACCCGATACCCTGTCTAGAGGGGTGGATGCTGGACTTAGCTTGGACGAGCACCTGTCAAACAACGATGCCTATGGCTATTTTCAAGCCCTGAACGATTTGGTCTTCTCGGGTCCAACGCACACCAATGTGAACGATTTTCGCGCCATCTTGGTGTTGTGACAAAGTATTGATTTGTGTCAACGCAGCCAAGGTGTGCGTCTGGCAAATTGGAGGGCATGTTGACTCGTGCCCTCATTCAATCCCAAATTCCCATCGAAGAATTGCCAGGCGGCACTGTATTGCTTCGCAGGGGGCAAGTGGCCAACAAGGCCTTGCATTTGCTCAGCGGTCGTGTGGCTTTTGGAGTTATTGAGCATGGTATTTTGGTCCATCAGTTGGGTGTGATCGAAGGGCCACTCTGGTTGGAGGCTGCGGCAGCCATGTTGGGCTTGCCGCATGCGGTCGATGCACTGGCCGAAAGCCCTGTTACCTTGCAAAGCATGAGCCTGGGGCAATTGAAAAGCCATCTTAAAAATTTACCCGAACCTTTGCACACCCTGATGCTCGATTTGGCCAAGGCTCAACGGCAACAAATTGAAGTGGCGGTTAGTCGCTTGGCCAAAGACGCCGACGCCCGTTTTGCAGAATGGCTTTTAAGGCATGCCGAGCCAGCGGACGCGCACGGTAAATTGGAGGTCATTTTGCACGACAGAAAGCGCCTCATTGCAGCGCAATTGGGTATTGCGCCCGAAACCTTTTCGCGGGTCCTCAAGCACCTGAGAGATCGCAAACTGATCAGCGGCGCTGGGCGAGTTTTAAACCTTCTGGATCCTACGGGATTGCAGTCTTTGGCGGGTATTTAGTCACATTCTCTAGGCTAGGACGAAAAGGCCTTTCAAAGCTCGCTAGAATTTGCCGAACTTTGAGAAATCCATGCAGTCCAGCGAGCCATTGCGCCTCTCACTTTCCAACATCACCAAGCGCTATCCTGGTGTTGTGGCCAATCGCGCGGTTTCTTTGTCTGTCAAGCCTGGTGAAGCGCATGCTGTGTTGGGTGAAAACGGTGCCGGCAAATCCACCCTCATGAAAATCATTTATGGCTCGGTCAAGCCAGATGAGGGCAGCATTCAATACAAGGGCCAAAGCGTTCAAATTCGCAACCCCCAACAAGCCCGTGCTTTGGGCATCAGCATGGTGTTCCAACACTTCAGTTTGTTTGACACGCTCAGTGTGGCTGAAAACGTGTGGTTGGGCCTAGATCCCTCTTTGAGCTTGTCTCAAGTAACGGCCCGAATTACTGCCAAAGCTGCAGAGTACGGTTTGGACATTGATCCTTCTAGGCCTGTTCACACCTTGAGTGTGGGTGAAATGCAGCGTGTCGAAATTATTCGGGCCTTGCTCACAGAGCCGCAATTGCTCATTTTGGATGAGCCCACTTCGGTGCTTACCCCGCAAGCGGTTGACAAGTTGTTTGTGGTTTTGAAAAAACTGGTGAGCCAAGGCTGCAGCTTGCTCTACATCAGTCACAAGCTTCATGAAATTCGCGAACTGTGTTCGGCCTGCACCGTGCTTCGCGGTGGTGAAGTTACGGGTGTTTGTGATCCCAGAGAAGAATCCAATGCGTCGCTCAGTCGCATGATGATTGGTGCAGAACCGCCGGCCTTGCAACACCAACAACGCACGCCGGGCGCGGTCTTGTTTGAAGCGCGCCATTTGTCCTTGGACAAAGAAGATCAATTTGGTGTTAACTTGGTCAACATCAATTTGCAAGTTCGCGCAGGTGAGGTGGTGGGCATTGCTGGCGTTTCTGGCAATGGCCAACGCGAACTTCTCTATGCATTGTCGGGTGAAGATGCTCGCGCTGAAGCCAACGCCGTGCAGTTGGATGGGCAATCGGTGGGTCAAGTGGGGCCTACACAGCGGCGCCAAGCGGGTTTGCATTTTGTGCCAGAAGAGCGTTTGGGGCGAGGCGCTGTGCCCTCGCTTAGCTTGTCGCACAACATGCTGCTCACACGCAATGAAGCGATATCTGCCAGTGGCTGGATTGACACCCGGATGCTTCAAACGCAAACCGAAAAAATCATTCAACAATTTAACGTCAAGGCCAATGGCGCCCAAGCGCCCGCGCAATCTTTGTCGGGTGGCAACTTGCAAAAATTCATTGTCGGTCGGGAGATTGAAGCCAAGCCCAAAGTGTTGTTGGTGTCGCAGCCCACCTGGGGTGTCGACGTGGGCGCTGCGGCCCAAATTCGTGGCGAGATTTTGGCCTTGCGAGACGCGGGTTGTGCGGTGCTGGTGGTCAGCGAAGAGCTTGACGAGTTGTTTGAAATTTCCGATCGCTTGTATGTCATGGCCAACGGCAAACTCTCACCTTCTATTCAGCGCAAAGATGCCACTGTGGCTCAAATTGGTGAGTGGATGAGCGGTCTGTGGGAGGCCCGTGCTGAAGCTTGAACTGCGGCCCCAAGCCTCTGCTTACTGGCGTTATGCATCCCCCGTGTTGGCCTTGCTCATCACGGTGGCCTTGGGCATTGGCTTGTTTGTGTTGCTGGGCAAAGATCCTGTGCGCGGACTCCAAATGTTTTTTTGGGAGCCTTTGAAGTCGACCTATGCCTTGGGCGAGCTCATGGTGAAGGCCACCCCCCTCCTGATCATTGCGCTGGGTTTGGCGGTTTGTTTTCGTTCCAATGTCTGGAACATTGGTGCCGAAGGGCAGTTTGTCATTGGCGCTGTGGCGGCCGGTGGCGTGGCTTTGCTGGCCGACAAAGAAACCGGCCGATGGATTGTGGTGGCGGTGGTTTTGGCGGGCGTCGCTGGTGGCATGTTTTGGGCCGCCATCACTGCTTGGTTGCGCGATAAATTTCACGCCAACGAAATTTTGGTCAGCTTGATGTTGGTCTATGTGGCTGACATGGTGCTGGGTTATTTGGTGTATGGCCCCTGGAAAGATCCTGCTGGCTACAACTTTCCTCAATCTAAAACTTTTGAATCAGTCACCCAAATCCCTCGCCTGATGAGCGGCTCGCGCGTCTCCGTCGGGCTTTTATTGGCTTTGGTGGGGGTTGCCGCGGTTTGGGTCTTTTTATTCAGAACCCGTTCTGGCTTTGCTCAGCAGGTTGGTGGGTTGGCGCCATCTGCGGCACGCTATGCTGGTTTTTCTTCGCGCAAAGCCTTGTGGTTAGCCTTGCTGACATCGGGCGGGGCGGCTGGCCTTGCCGGTGCTCTGGAGGTGGCTGGGCCCATTGGGCAATTGACCCCTTACATTCCTTCTGGCTACGGCTTTGCGGCCATCATCGTGGCCTTTGTGGGCCGCTTGCACCCGGTGGGCATTATTTTTTCTGCAGTCCTCATGAGCATGTTCTACATTGGCGGTGAACTGGCCCAATCTCGCATGGGTCTGCCCAAGTCGATCACCGGCGTGTTTCAGGGCTTGTTGCTGTTCAGCTTGTTGGCATGCGATACCTTGGTGGCATACCGCTTGCGTTGGCAGAGTGGGAGGGTCTGATGGAAACGTATGCCTTGTTGATCGCAGCCACTTTGAATGCAGGCACAGTGCTGGCCATTGCCGCCTTGGGCTTGCTCATCAATGAAAAAGCGGGGGTGGTGAACTTAGGCGCTGAGGGCATGATGTTGTGCGCAGCCATTGCGGGTTTTGCCGCGGTGGTGCACACCGGCAGTGACCTGATGGGGTTTTTGGCAGGCATGGGAGCTGGCGCTTTGTTGGGTGCCATATTTGGTGTCATGGTCATCTACCTCAGCACCAACCAATATGCCACTGGTTTGGCCTTGAGTTTGTTTGGGGTTGGCTTTTCAGCATTTGTGGGTATTTCCTATGTGCAAGAAAAACTCCCACCTCGACCAAAGTTTGAAATTCCTTTTTTGGCAGACATTCCGCTGGTGGGTTCCGCCTTTTTCAAACAGCACCCCTTGGTGTACGGCGTGATTGCATTTGTTTTGGCACTCATTTGGTTTTTTTACAAAACCCGCACAGGTTTGGTGCTTCGGTCGGTGGGTGAGTCACCCGAATCGGCGCATGCGCTTGGTTATCCAGTCCGAAGAATTCGATTTTTTGCTGTGATCGTGGGCGGTGCTTTGTGCGGTCTGGCGGGCGCCTACATTTCTGTGGTCTATACGCCCCTTTGGGTGGAAGGCATGGTGGCAGGGAAGGGCTGGATTGCGTTGGCTTTAACCACCTTCGCCACTTGGCGGCCGGCGCGAATTTTGCTTGGCGCGTACTTGTTTGGAGGGGTCACCATGATTCAGTTTCATTTGCAAGGTTTGGGTGTGCAAGTGCCCAGTCAGTGGCTGTCTGCGCTGCCATACCTTGCGACCATTGTGGTGTTGGCCTTGATCTCTCGAAATCCGGCTTGGATTCGGGTCAATATGCCGGCCTCTTTAGGCAAACCCTTTCAACCCAGTTCATAATGTTTTTTTCGTCCACCCCTGTTCATCCATAAAGGAAATTTCATGACCGTTTTGAACAAGCGATCGATTCTCAAAATCGCTGCAATCTCCGTCGTTGCTGCTGCCACCCTAGTGGCTTGCGGTAAAAAAGAAGAAGCCAAGCCTGCTGCCAAGGCTGAGCCTCTCAAAGTGGCATTTGCCTACGTCGGCCCTGTGGGCGATGGCGGTTGGACATTCGCTCACGACAACGCTCGCAAAGAACTGGAAAAACAGTTTGGCGACAAGATCGTAACCACCTTTGTTGAAAAAGTGCCAGAAAGTGCTGATGCAGAGCGCGTCTTCCGCGACTTGGCCAGCCAAGGCAACAAAGTGATCTTCGGCACCACCTTTGGCTACATGGATCCCATGTTGAAGGTTGCTGCAGACAACAAAGAAATCAAGTTTGAACATGCTACCGGTTACAAAACAGCCGACAACATGCGCACATACGACAGCCGCACTTACGAAGGTGCGTACATGGCAGGCGTGATTGCAGGCAAGATGACCAAGTCCAACACCTTGGGTGTGGTGGCTTCTATTCCAATTCCTGAAGTCATTCGCAACATCAACACCTTCACAATGGGTGCGCAGTCTGTCAACCCCAAAGTGAAGACCAAAGTGGTTTGGATCAATGAATGGTTCAACCCACCGAAGGAATCAGAAGCAGCCACAGCCCTGATCAATGGTGGTGCTGACGTACTGATGCAAAACACCGACTCTTCCGCTGTGTTGCAAACGGCTGAAAAAATGGGCAAGCGCGCTTTCGGTTGGGACTCTGACATGACAGCCTACGGTCCTAAGGCTCACTTAGGCTCTGCCATCATCAACTGGGCACCTTACTACATCAAGTCGGTGGGTGAAGCCCTCGATGGCAAATGGTCTACAAGTCAAAGCTGGTGGGGCGTGAAAGAAGGCGCCATCGACATGGTGAACGTAGCAACCGATGTGCCTGACGACATCAAGAAGCGCGTTGACGAAATCAAGGCTGGCTTGAAAGACGGTAGCTTCAATATCTGGAAAGGTCCTATCGTGGGACAAGACGGCAAAGAAGTACTGGCCAAGGATGTTGTCGCTGACGACAAGTTCTTGAGCGGTATCAAGTTCTACGTCAAAGGCGTGGAAGGCAAAGTGCCTAACTGATCAAACTTGATTTTCAGTTTGAAAAGCCGCGCTTCTTTTGAAGCGCGGCTTTTTTCATGCTTACTTTTTATTCTTTGCTGCAAAATCACCCGCATACACATTGAGAAATTGTGCGGGGTTGAAGAATTTGCGAATGGCGGCATTCACTTCCGCCAGTGTCACGGTGTCAATTTGGGCATCGACTTTTTCAACAAAAGCCAGGGTGCGATTGGCAGATGTTTGTGCCACATGGCCCGCGGCCAAAGCACGGTCTTGTGCGCGGCTAATTTTGCGCTCTTCTTGCCATCCACGTTTGGCGTCAGCCAGCTCTTCAGCCGTGATGCCGTCTTTGACAAACTTGGCCATCTCTTCACTCACAGCAGTTTTGAGCTTGTCTAAATTTTGCGGTGCATAAATGGCGTACATGGCCCACATGCCCGAAGCTTCAAAAGCACTGGCACTGAGTTGACTGCCAGCGCCATAGCTCAAGCCATCTTTTTGACGCAAACGATCAAACAATCTGGACTTGACGCCACCGCCTAAAACACGGTTGGCCAATTGCAAGGGCACAAATTCTGGATTTGTGTCTTGAAGTGGTACGGGCAAGCCCGCCACAAAGAAGGCATTGGACTTGTCGGGTGCTTCAAGTTGAATGACAGAAGCTTTGGGGTTTTTGGGGTCTGCTTTGAGTCGAGCATATGGCTTGGGACTCTTCCAATCGTTGAACAGTTGGCCAATTTGCGCTTGCGAAGCCGCGCTGTCGAAGTCGCCTACCAAGGCAAACTCACTGTTGCTCACACCATAGAAGCCGCTGTGAAATTGTTTCACTTGGTCTAACTTCAGAGCTTTCAATGCGGCGATAGATTCATCGAGGGTACGAGTAGCGCGAACGTCGCCTTTGGGGTAAGTATCGAGTGCCAAAGCCATGGCCAAAGAGCCCATGGCATTGGGTTCGCTGCGTTGACTTTCAAGGCCTGCAATGCTTTCTTGAATTAGCAAATCAAATTCCTTTTGGCTGAGTTGAGGCTTGCGCAAAATGTCGCGAATGAGATTGAGAACCTCAGGCACGTTTTTTCGCAAAGAATCAAAACGAACCGTGACGGTTTGACCGCTGCCACTCACTTCGAGCTGTGTTTTCAATTCGTCCAGTTTGGCTGAAATTTGAGCGCGTTGTAAATCGCCTGCGCCACGTGAAAGCAAATTGGCGGTCACGATGGCTGTGCTGGCTTGATTGAACAAAGAAGTTTGATCGCCAAATCGCAGGGTCAGTATGCCGCTCACTGTTTCGCCTCGAGTTTTCTTGGGCGTCAAAATGAGCTTCATGCCACTGACAAGCGTCAGACGCTGTGTGCGCTTCTCAATGTTGGCCAAGCTGATGTCAAACACCTCGCCTTCCGTGGCAGCTGCTTTGCCCTTGTAATTGGCAACCAGTTTGTCGACATCCACAGGCTCTGGAAACTTCGCACGGTCGGGGGTCGTGGTTGGAATGAACTGGCCCAGTGTGCGATTGCTTTCTTTGAAATAGTTGGTGGCAGCGGCTTGTAGGTCGGCAAGGGTGAGGGCTTCAATTCGATCGCGGTGTAAAAAGAATAGCCGCCAATCGCCATTGGCAATAGATTCTGAAAGTTGAACTGCCAACCTTTGGGGGTCGTTGATGGTCTTGTCGATCTCACTTAGCAAACTGGCTTTGGCTCGTTTGAGTTCGGCCTCAGTGACAGGCTTTTGCTGAAGACCTTCAAGTTCTGCTAGCAAAACTTTTCGAGCTTCTTGCAAGCTTTGAGTTTTGTTCAACTCAGCCATGAAAACCACGTAGCCACGCTCTGCCAGGTCAAAATTCCAGGGGTTGACATTCACCGCCAACTTTTTCTCGATCAAGCTTTGATGCAGACGGCCGTTGGGCGTGCTTGCCAAAACCTCACTCAATGCGGCCATGGCCGCGGCATCTTTGTGGCTGCCAGGGGCAGTGTGATACAGAACAGCTGTGAGCTGTATGTCGCCAATGCGGCGAACATTGACTTCTCTGCTGCCGTCTTGCGCGGGGTCTTGGGTGTAGGTGGGGCTGAGTGTGCGATTGGGTTTGGGAATGGCGCCAAACACTTGTTGAATTAAATTCAAGGTTGCCGCAACATCAAATTTACCTGCCACCAACAAGACTGCGTTGTCTGGCTGGTAATACTTGCGATAGAAATTTTGCAAGTTTTCAATTTTCACGTTCTCCACATCGGTGCGCGCGCCAATGGTGGTTTTGCCGTAGTTGTGCCAGTCGAAGGCCGCGGCTGTCATGCGTTGCCACAGCGTCATGTGGGGATTGTTTTCGCCACTTTCCATTTCGTTGCGCACCACAGAAAACTCAGTGTCGAGATCTTTCTTGGCAATGAAGCTGCTGATCATTCGATCGGCTTCCATCTCGATGGCCCATTTCAAATTGTCTGGGTTGGCTGGAAATGTTTGAAAGTAATTGGTGCGGTCATAAAAAGTTGTCCCGTTGAAGTCCATACCGCGTTTGCCCAACTCTTGCATGATGTTGCCGCGAGTGGGGGTACCTTTGAAGACCAAGTGCTCGAGCAAGTGGGCCATGCCTGTTTCGCCATAGTTTTCATGACGGCTGCCCACCAAGTAAGTGATGTTGACGGTGGTTGTGGGCTTGGATGCATCGGGAGCCAGCAAAACGCGAAGGCCATTTGGGAGGCGGTATTCAGTAATGCCTTCAACCTGAGCAATGGCTTTGAGCATGCCTGTGGCTGAAGCCGCATTGGCAGACGGGGCAGGCTGTGTTTGTGCCACAGCCCAGCAGGGGCTTAACAAAGTAGCTGATAGGAGGGTCAGTTGAAGCAGGCGAATGCGCATGGTGAATCGTTTGGAAAGAAGTGAGCAATCCAACTTTATACACCTTGCTTTAGAATATTGTTCAAATATTCGCGCGCCGGCGGGTATTTTATTTGTTCAACCGGCGTCATGTAGAGGACTACCATGTATAAAAACCTCGCAGCCGTGACCACGGCCGCTTGCTTTTTCTTATCCCTTTCAAACTCTGTCGCAGAGCCATCCAAGTCAGCGCCCTCTAGCGGGTTGACGGGTCCTGTCAAAGCAGCTTTTGTGTATGTCACACCTGTGTTTGACGCAGGGTGGACCCACCAACACGATCAAGGCCGCAAGGCGGTTGAAAAATCACTGGGTGCTGGTGTGAAAACCACCATTGTGGAGAACGTTGCCGAAGGTGCCGACGCGGAGCGTGTGGTTCGCGACTTGGCCCAACAAGGCCACAACATCATTTTCACCACTAGCTTTGGCTACATGGAGCCTACGCTCAAAGTGGCCAAAGAGTTTCCAAATGTGAAATTTGAATCCATTACTGGCTACAAAACCAGCACCAATGTAGCGGTGGCCAATGCGCGCTATTACGAGGGCCGCTATTTGGCCGGGGTAGCGGCAGGCCGCATGACAAAATCGAATGTGGCTGGTTATGTGGCTGGCTTTCCCATTCCCGAAGTTTTGCAGGGCCTCAATGCCTTCACGCTGGGCATGCGCTCTGTGAATCCTCAAGCACAAGTCAAGGTGGTTTGGTTGAACTCTTGGTTTGATCCTGCCAAAGAACGCGATGCGGCATTTGCATTGTTCAATCAGGCCGTCGATGTCATCAGCTTTCACACAGCTTCCAACGCAGTCATGGTGGCGGCGCAAGAGCGCGGCAAGTTGGCCATTGCCTACCATTCTGACATGCGCAAAGTGGCGCCAGATGCACAGTTGATGGCCGTCACACACGAGTGGGGCCGCTACTACGCGCAGCGCGTGACCGATGTGCAAAAAGGCCAATGGCAGACCGGCCAAGTATGGGGTGGATTGAAAGAGGGCATGGTGCGCGTCGGCGATTTTGGCCCCAAGTTGCCAGCCAAAGTACGTGATGAAATTGTGCAAATTCAAAAGGACATTGTCTCTGGCAAGCGGCATCCTTTTCAAGGGCCTTTTTCTGATCAAGACGGCAAGGTCTTGGTGGCTGCTGGCCAGAAACTAAGCGATGTCGAAATTCTGAACATGAACTACGGTGTGTCTGGCTTGGTGGGCAAAATCGCCCCTTGACAGTTCAGCTTTCTCAGAAAAAAAAGCCTGCGTATAGCGCAGGCTTTTTTGTTGGGTGTTGTAGCCGTTTAGCTATCAAGTTGAATGTTGCGAGTCTTGGCCAGCTGGGTCCAGCGGGCAAGGTCAGCCTTCATGTAGGCCGCAAATTCAGCGGGCCTCATGGGCATGAGCTCAACGGCTTCTGAGCTGAGCTTTTCTTTGAAATCAGGCTGAGCCAAAACGGTCAGCAATGCATCATTGAGCACTTTGACAATGGGGGCCGGCATGTTGGCAGGTCCAACCACGCCGTACCATTGTTGCGCATCGAAGCCTTTGAGACCCATTTCTTCCAAAGTGGGAATGTCTTTCACTTGCGGATGCCGCTTGGTGCCTGTGACGGCCAAAGCCCGAATTCTGCCGCTTCGGATGTGTGGCAAAGCCGCCGCCAAGCCTGGGAACATCAATTGCGTTTGGCCACCAATCAGGTCGGTGATGGCAGGGGCAATTCCTCGATAGGGAATATGCACCATGAAGCTGTTGGTTTGCAGTTTGAAAAGCTCAGCTGCCAGGTGTGTCAAAGAGCCTGCACCCGCAGAGCCGTAAGACAAGCGGCCAGGGTTTTGCTTCACATAATCTAGGAAGGCATTGAAGTTTTGAGGCGGCAAGCTGGTGTTGATGCACAGTACATTCGGCGTGCTGCCAATCATGCCAATCGGGGTGAAGTCTTTTTCAGCGTCGTAGGGCAACTTGCGCGTTGCAGGTGCCGTGCCGTGCGTTGCCACGTAGCCTTGCATGAGGGTGTAGCCGTCGGCGGGTGCCCGAGCTGTGTTTTGAGAGGCAATGACACCGCCACCGCCACCAATGTTGTCGACCACCACAGATTGTCCCAAGACCTTGGCCCAACGCTCACACAGTGCGCGCCCCACCATGTCGGAGCCTCCACCGGCGGCCACGGGTACGATGTATCGAATGGTTTTGTTGGGAAAGGCGGCCTGTGCTTGGGCGTTGCCTAAGCCGAGCAACAAAGGGCTGGCTTGGAGGAGGGTGCGTCTTTTCATGTCTTGTCTCGTTGAAGCTGAAATTTAGAAGAAAGTTTAGCCCAGCTCGTTTTGGATTGCTTTGAACGAAGCTGTAAATCCCTTGATTTTGACGCTCTCAAGCACTTTACAATGAGGCTTCGAATTCAATGACCATTGGAAAGACTGAGCGATGAGCATCAAAAGCGACAAATGGATCCGCCGCATGGCCGAAGAGCACGGCATGATCGAGCCCTTTGAGCCTGGACAAGTTCGAAAAAACGCTGCGGGCGAAAAAATTGTCAGCTATGGCACATCCAGCTATGGCTACGACATTCGATGCGCCCCCGAATTCAAGGTGTTCACCAACATTTACAGCACCGTGGTCGACCCTAAAAACTTCGACGAAAAGAGCTTTGTCGATATCCACTCCGATGTGTGTGTCATTCCCCCCAACAGCTTCGCGTTGGCGCGCACCATGGAATATTTCAGAATTCCCCGCAATGTCCTCACCATTTGTCTGGGCAAAAGCACCTATGCGCGCTGCGGCATCATTGTCAACGTCACCCCTTTCGAGCCCGAATGGGAAGGCTATGTGACCCTTGAATTTAGCAACACCACCCCCTTGCCAGCCAAGATTTATGCAGGGGAGGGCTGTGCCCAGGTCTTGTTCTTTGAAAGCGACGAGGTTTGCGAGACCAGCTACAAGGATCGGGGCGGAAAATACCAGGGGCAAGTGGGCGTGACCTTGCCCAAGACTTAAAGTGCGACAATAGCGGGTTAATGACCGCCTCTTTTTCAAATCTATCGCTGGCTGAACCGCTGGCACGAGCCGTAGCCGAAATGGGCTACGAATCCATGACCCCCATTCAAGCCCAGGCCATTCCTGTGGTTTTGACGGGTAAAGACGTCATGGGCGCCGCCCAAACAGGGACTGGCAAAACGGCAGCCTTTTCGCTGCCCTTGCTGCAGCGCTTACTCAAGCACGAAAACACCTCCACTTCGCCAGCACGTCACCCCGTTCGTGCTTTGGTGCTTTTGCCCACCCGCGAATTGGCCGACCAAGTGGCGCAGCAAATCAAGTTGTACGCCAAGTACACCCAAATGCGCAGTGCGGTGGTGTTTGGCGGCATGGACATGAAGCCGCAAACCCTTGAGCTCAAAAAAGGCGTTGAAATTTTGGTGGCCACGCCGGGGCGCTTGCTGGATCACATTGAAGCCAAAAACGCCGTGCTCAATCAAGTTGAGTATGTGGTGCTCGATGAAGCCGATCGCATGCTCGACATTGGCTTTTTGCCCGACCTGCAACGCATTTTGAGTTTCTTGCCCAAGCAGCGCACCACCCTCTTGTTCTCGGCCACGTTCTCGCCCGAAATTAAGCGCTTGGCGGGCAGCTACTTGCAAGACCCCATCACCATTGAGGTAGCT
This sequence comes from Limnohabitans sp. MMS-10A-178, assembly GCF_003063375.1. Classification (GTDB taxonomy): domain Bacteria; phylum Pseudomonadota; class Gammaproteobacteria; order Burkholderiales; family Burkholderiaceae_C; genus Limnohabitans_A. The sequence continues at coordinate 1,122,802 of NZ_NERY01000001.1, forward strand.
CGCCCCAATCAAACGGCTTCTACCGTTGAGCAGCGTTTTTATGCGGCCCAAGACGACGACAAACGCCGCGTGGTCAAAGCCGTGCTCAATGAGCGCGGTATCAAGCAAGCGTTTATCTTTGTGAACAGCAAGCTCGGTTGTGGACGTTTGGCGCGGTCTCTTGAGCGCGAAGGCCTCAAAACTGCTGCACTGCATGGCGACAAAACTCAAGACGAACGCTTGAAGGCGCTCGAAGCCTTCAAACAAGGCGAGGTCGATTTGTTGGTCTGTACCGATGTTGCCGCTCGGGGTCTTGATATCAAAGATGTGCCCGCGGTATTCAATTTTGATGTGCCCTTCAACGCCGAAGATTATGTCCACCGCATTGGCCGCACAGGACGCGCTGGCGCTTCTGGCCTGGCCGTCACGCTGGTCTCGCCGTCCGACACGCGCCTGATGTCCGATATTGAAAAGCTCATCAAAACCAAGCTTGAGGTTGAAAACTATCCTCTGGAAGATGACCGGTCACGCGGCAATGACGGCCGCCTAGATGACAGGCGGGAAGACCGAAGCCACGATCGTCGTGAAGAGCGTCGCCCTGAACGTGGTTTCGATCGCGGCTCTGACCGTGGCTTTGATAGACAGCGCGATAACGAAGAGTCCCGCGATCGCCGTAGCAGTTTCAGGCCTGCTCAAGTATCAAGAGATCCCTTCTTTGAAAAGCCCTACGAAGCGCCTACGGCTGAGCAAGCCAGTGCCGCTTCTTGGGAGGCCAGTGCCAAGACTGTTGCAAGCCGGCCTGGTTTGTCTGCCAACATCAAGCCCAAGCGAAAAGTGGCTGCTTTGTTCAAAGCTGGCGAATAAAGCCCATCAATCCGTCTAAAAGTAGGCTGATCTCTCGTCGCTGGTGTTTGAACCAAGCACATTGCGAAAGCATTTCCCTGTCAAAATAGGGATTATGAAAATCAAATCTCCTGCCACGCTGGCAATTTTTTCTTTTTTCTCCAGTTTGGCTTCGGCGCAAACCGCTGCGCCCAGTCAGCCTGCCCAAGACATGGGCCGGGTTGAAATCAAGACCAACCGAAACAACGTCACCGAAGAACGCAGACAATCCACGGCAGCCAAAATTGTGATTGGCCGTGAAGAATTGGACAAACAAGGCGACAGTACTTTGGGCGAGGTGCTCAAGCGTCTGCCAGGCGTCACCGTTCAGGGTGCACCCGGGAGAGGGGGCGGTATTCGCATGCGCGGGTTGGGTGGGGGCTATACCCAAATTTTGTTGGATGGCCAACGCGTACCCCCAGGATTTTCAATTGAATCTCTCACGCCAGAGATGGTTGAAAAAGTCGAAATCATGCGGGCCCCTACCGCCGAGACGGGCGCTCGGGCCATAGCCGGAACCATCAACATCATTTTGCGGGAAGGCGTGAAAACCAATCCCGATGATTTAAAGCTTGGTACATCTTTTGAAAATGGCTACCGTTCTGATAGCGTGAATTGGACTCACAACATCAAGTCGGATGCTTTGAATGGCAATTTGACAGTTTCCGCCATGAACTCCTGGCGATCAGAAGAGTCCTTCACCGACACAGATTCTGAGGTGGAGGCCATGGGTCGGCTGCCTGCAGTATCTTCGCAGCGCGAACGTCAGAGTTTCAGCGTGGGACATCGTCAAGGCCTCAACGCCAACGCGCGGCTCATGTGGCGAGGTCAAGAAGGCAGGACGCTGGTGTTGATGCCCTTCATGGTCTATTCCGAATTCAGTAGCTTGGGCAATACCAATCTTTCAGAGAAGCTGTCTTTGAACGGCATCAGCCAGCCCGATGCCTTTGACAGCGCCACTACCAGCAACACCACCCGCTTTGCCATGACAAGGTTGAATGGCCAATGGAATCAGAGGTTCTCAGCCGACAGTCGATTTGAGTTTAGGTTCGGCTTGGGAGAGTCCAATTTCAATAGCCGGTTCAACCAAGTGGCTCAAGGCACCACAGGTTTGTTCAACACCATGCAAGAGTCGCAAAGTTTCAAGGACCTGTCCCAAAATTGGAACGCCAAACTCACCCAAGTTTTGCGCAATGGGCATCAGTTGGTCAGTGGCGTTGAATTGGAAGGCGTGCGTCGAATGGAAGAGGCTGTTGCCGAAGTATCTGACGACGCTGGCAACTTCCGAGCAAGAACTCAACGTTGGGCTGTCTATACCCAAGACGAGTGGACCGTCAATCCCAAGTGGCGTGCACACGCGGGTATTCGCTACGAGAGTATTCTCACTGAGGGGGTTACGCAAGATGGAGAAAAGCGCAATCAAAGTGGTGTCTTAACCCCACTCATGCACGCGGTTTGGAAACCCCTGCCAGACAGCCGTGATCAGGTTAGGATGAGCTTGACGCGCAGTTACAAAACGCCCACCTTGTTGAATTTGGTGGCGCGCACAGCCCTCTCGCGTGAAGCCAACAGCCCCACACGCCCTGATCGCATTGGCAACCCTGGCCTAAAGCCTGAATTGGCCACCGGCATTGACATTGCCGTTGAACGTTATTTGTCTGAGGGTGGGGTGCTGAGTGCCAATTTATTTCGCCGCAACATCAGCGATTTGATTCGCTATGTCACCATTGAGCGCTACGACACCGTTTGGGCTCCTGGCCAAAGGCGCTTTGTTTCAAGCCCTCAAAATGTGGGTGATGCCATCACGCAGGGTTTGGAGTTGGAAGCCAAATTCAGACTCAATCAGGTCTGGGCTGCAGCACCAGCTGTAGATGTGCGCAGCAACCTGAGCTTTTTTGGCTCTAGGGTGCTGGATGTCATGGGCCCCAACAACCGCTTGGACCAGCAGCCCAGCATGACCGCCAACTTGGGTGCCGACTACCGAGTCCGTGCGTTTCCCCTGACCGTGGGTGGCAACATCAACATCAATCCAGATTACATCACCCGACGCACGGAGCAGCAGTGGGTTTACCAAGGATCCAAGCGCGTGGTAGACATCTATGGCTTGTGGCGATACTCACCCAGCACGTCAGTGCGCATGACCATTAGCAACCTCACACCACGCGACTACCTCACTGGTACAAGCTTTATTGGCAGTGGTTTTTCAGAAATCGCCAACACCCAAACACGCAATTGGCAAAACGTTCAACTGCGTTTAGAAATGAAAATTTAAGGAGGACGGGTCATGAGTGCAAAAACAGCCGCTTGGTACGACAGCATGTACAACAACCGCGCCTTGGTGCCCGATCATGCCGAACACTTTGCCTTGTGGGCTGAAAGCTCTGCTCAAGCTCGCGCTTCCCACAAGTGTCAACTCAACATTGCCTATGGCACGGGCCCCAATGAAAGCTTGGACATTTTCCCTGCAAGTCGGCCCAATGCGCCTGTGCTTGTGTTTATCCACGGTGGCTATTGGCGCAGCCTTGACAAAGCAGACCACTCTTTTGTAGCGCCCCCTTTGCACGACATGGGGGCTTGTGTGGTGGTGGTCAATTACGCACTGTGCCCAGGCACGCCGCAAGCACCTGTGACCATTCCCGATATTGCGCTGCAAATGGTCAAGGCCATGGCCTGGACATGGCGCCACATTGTCGAACACGGCGGTAACCCCCACAACGTGACGGTTGCGGGACATTCAGCAGGTGGGCACTTGGCCGCCATGTTGTTGGCCTGTGATTGGCAGCGTGTCGACCCCCAAATTCCTGCGCATTGGATTCAAAAAGCCTTGTCAATTTCCGGTTTGTACGACCTCAGACCTTTGCGCAAAACACCATTTTTGCAAGACTCTTTGAAACTCACCGCCAAGCACGCACAGATGGCCAGCCCAGCACTTTGGCCCAAGCCCAAAAAGGGTGTGTTGTACACCGTGGCAGGTGCCGATGAGAGCCCAGAATTTTTGCGCAACAACCGCTTGATTCACCAAACTTGGGGACCTCGCACGGTGCCTGTGTGTGAAGATTTGGTGGGACTCAATCACTTCAGTGTTGTGATGGACCTTGCAAAAAAAGGCACTCGATTGAGTGCCTTGACGAAAGCTTTGTTAGACCTTTGATTTGCGGCGCTGCCACGCCGACCAAATGGGTGGTAGCAGCAAGCAGGTGGCCACCACGCACAGCAGCGTGAAAGACATGGGTCGATCCCAGAACACGCGCCAGTGGCCTTCGCCAATAGACAAAGCGTTGCGCATTTGGGCTTCCGCCAAGGGCCCTAAGATCATGCCCACAATGACGGGTGCAACTGGAAAATCGTAGCGACGCATGAGTGTTCCAAGCAGACCGAAGCCATACATGATGAACAAGTCAAAGCTGCTTTGACGCATGCCATAAACACCAACAGTTGCAAAAATCAAAATACCTGCATACAGCTGAGGCTTTGGAATTTTCAACAACTTGACCCACAAGCCCACCAGCGGCAAATTCAAGACCAACAACATCACATTGCCAATGTAGAGAGAGGCAATCAATGCCCAGACCAAAGTGGACGAGTTTTGAAACAACTGCGGCCCCGCCTGAATGCCGTAGTTTTGCAGTGCCGACAACAAAATGGCGGCGGTCACAGAGGTGGGAATGCCCAGCGTGAGCAAGGGCACCAAGGTGGCCGTTACCGCTGCGTTGTTGGCAGCTTCTGGGCCGGCCACGCCCTCAATGGCACCTGTGGTGCCAAACTCTTCTTTGTGATTGGAGAGTTTTTTCTCGGTGGCATAACTTAAAAAAGTAGGAATCTCAGAGCCACCGGCAGGAATGGTGCCAAATGGAAAACCAATGGCCGTGCCTCGAAGCCAAGCGGGCCAAGATCTGCGCCACTCCAATGGCGTCATTTGGGCCTTGGTGAGGCGGTTCATGTCGGCGCTGCTTTTGCCTTCATAAAGCGCGTTGTACATGACCTCTGACACAGCAAACAATCCCACGGCAATCAGCACGGTTTCAATGCCGTCCATGAACTCGGGAATGTTGCCGGTGTAACGAACTTGCCCCGAAATTTGGTCCATGCCAACCAAGCCCAAGGCCAAACCAATGAACAAAGCCGTCAGCCCCCGCACGGTGCTTTGACCCAATACCGCACTGACAGTGATAAAGGCCAGCAGCATCATGCAGAAATACTCTGGCGGGCCCAACTTGACTGCAAATTCAGCTACCACGGGAGCAAACAAGGTGACCAAAATGGTGGCCAAAGTACCGGCTACAAAAGAGCCAATGGCGGCTGTGGCCAAGGCTGAACCTGCGCGCCCACTCTTGGCCATCTTGAAGCCTTCGAGTGCTGTGACCATGGTGCCAGTTTCACCTGGCGTGTTGAGCAAAATGGAAGTGGTTGAGCCGCCATACATGGCACCGTAGTAAATGCCCGCGAAAAAAATCATGGAAGCTGTTGGCTCTACTTGCGACGTGATGGGCAAGAGCATGGCCACCGTAACCGCGGGGCCCAAGCCGGGGAGGACGCCAATGGCAGTACCCAAAGCACAGCCCACAAAGGCCCAGAGTAAGTTAATGGGCGTTCCAGCTGTTACAAAACCGGAGAGCAGGTTGTTCCAAGTGTCTAACATGGGGTGCTTTCAACTTGGGCTCAAAGCCAAGGAGTGCCAGTGAGGTTGGGCAAGTTGATGGCCAAGAACAAGGTGAATAACCAAAACACAGGTGCGGCAATGAGAAAGCCCAAGACACAATCTTTGAGTGTTTGCGACAGACTGCCAGCGGGCTCGCCTTGTGCCACGCGAAGCCCTCTGACTGCCAAAATAAAACAGATGGCGCAACTGAGTACAAAGCCAGCCACATTAATCAGTGCGGCATTGGCCAAGATGCCTGCCGAGACCCAAGCAAACGCATGCCAATCGGCTTTCTCAGCGCCGCTGGGCTCTGGCATGTTGCGATAGCCACCCGTGATGGATTCCCAAATTAAGTACCCTGAGCAAGCCGCCAAAAAAATGGCCACTACCCAGGGTAAAAAATTAGGTCCAACACCAGCGTAGCCCGCTTCAGACGAAATACTGGTAGCGCCCCACATCATGAGCAAAGACAGCACCAAGCCGCAAAGGCCGATGCCAACTTGAGTGGGGGAGGGTGACCGAGTGTTCAGATCATGCCCGCCTTGACCATGGTGGCACGCAAGCTTGCAAACTCACGGTCGACGAAATCGTCAAACTGTGGGTTGGGCATCCAAGCGGGTGTCCAGTTGTTCTTTTCCAAAGACTCAGCCCAAGACTTGGACTTGGTGGCTTTCAAAACCATGTCGGTTAGTGCTTTGCGTTGTGCCGCTGTAAGGCCAGCGGGTGCGTAAACACCGCGCCAGTTGCCAATGTCGATGTTGTAGCCTTGCTCGATCATGGTCGGGATGTCGATGCCCTTCAAGCGCTTTGCAGATGTGACCGCAATGGGGCGCATCTTGCCTGTTTCGATGTACTGCTGGAATTCACTGTAGCCACTGCCACCCACAGTGACGTTACCACCCAAAATGGCTGCAACAGCTTCACCACCACCACGGAATGGCACATAGTTGACCTTGGTGGCATCGACTCCCACTTCGCGAGCCAACATGGCCGCTGCAATGTGCTCTGTAGAGCCGCGTGAACCGCCGCCCCACTTAACGCTACCAGGGTCTTTCTTCAATTGCTCAACCACGTCCTTCATTGTTTTGAGCGGTGAATTGGCAGGCACCACAAACACGTTGTATTCGCTGGTGAGGCGCGCAATGGGGGTGACCTTGTCTAGGCTCACAGGCGGCTTGCCAGTGATAATGCCGCCCAACATGACAGCGCCCATGACCATCAAAGAATTGCCATCGCCTTTGGTGGCGTTGGCGTATTGGGCGAGACCAATGATGCCGGCAGCGCCGCCCTTGTTTTCGTAAGTGACCGAGCTGGCCACGCCAGCGTCTTGCAGGGCTTTGCCCAAAGCGCGACCTGTGGTGTCCCAGCCGCCACCGGGGTTGGCTGGAATCATCATTTTGATGTTGGCGGCTGCCAATGATGGCAAAGACAGGCTGGAACCTGCTGCCAAGGCTAGAACGGATTTGATGAATTGATCGCGACGCATAGTGACTCCTTTGTTTGCAAAATCGATGACTGATCATCTTCTTTTTAACTGACATTTGGTTGTTCAAAACCATAGGGAAAGTACTGATCCCTGCACAGAAAGAAGAATTACATCAACAGGTGTTCCCCGGCGTTGTCGCCGCCCAATATCACATAGTTTACCTTGCGAATGTCCATGAGCTTGGTGCCGCCGGAGTAGCTGATGGAGCTTTGGGTATCTTGCTCCATCTCAATCAGGGTGTTGGCCAGCTTGCCCTTGATGGGCTCCAAAATGCGCTTGCCTTCAACGTGCTTGTACTCGCCCTTGTTGAAGTCGGAGGCTGAACCGTAATACTCTTTGTAGAGTTTGCCGTCCACTTCCACAGTGGCACCTGGCGACTCCTCGTGACCGGCCAACATCGAGCCAATCATGATCATGGTGGCGCCAAAGCGAATGCTCTTGGCAATATCGCCATGCTCTCGAATGCCGCCGTCGGCAATGATGGGCTTGGTTGCCACGCGGGCACACCACTTTAAAGCTGACAGCTGCCAACCGCCTGTGCCAAAACCCGTTTTGAGTTTGGTGATACAGACCTTGCCAGGACCAATGCCCACTTTGGTGGCATCGGCGCCCCAGTTTTCCAAATCGATGATGGCCTCAGGGGTGCCCACGTTGCCCGCAATGACAAAAGCTTTGGGCAGCTTTTCTTTCAGGTTGTGAATCATTTTTTGCACGCTGTCGGCATGGCCGTGGGCAATGTCGATGGTGATGTATTCGGGCGTGAGGCCCTCGGCCACCAATTGGTTCACAGTGTCGTAGTCGGGGGCTTTGACGCCCAAAGAAATGGAGGCAAAAAGACCCTTGGCATGCATATCGCGCACAAATTTGACATTGTCCAAGTCAAAGCGATGCATGACGTAGAAGTAACCGTTTTGTGCCATCCAGGTGCAAATTTGTTCGTTCACCACCGTCTTCATGTTGGCAGGCACGACTGGCAGGCGGAATTTGCGGCCACCCAATTCGACGCCGGCGTCGCACTCAGAACGGCTTTCCACGCGGCATTTGCGGGGAAGCAGCAAAATATTGTCGTAATCAAAAATTTCCATTTAACCAAGCTCCAAAAGGATCGTTGAAAGAACGAGTGAGCGCTTGGCTTGGCCGGTTTGATCTGTCCCATTTTTGGACAAAAAAAACCGGGCGCAAGAATCTTGGGCCCGGTGGTTGATTCTACCCGTTTTGTTTTGAAATTTGACAACAAGGCTTCAGGAGTTTCTACAATTGGGCAATGTATGACCAAACGCCCCTGCTGAACAACCTGAACCCTGAACAACTGCGGGCCGTGACACTCCCCTCTGAATCTGCCCTGATTCTGGCCGGAGCCGGATCGGGCAAGACACGGGTATTAACCACCCGAATTGCTTGGTTATTGCAGACCTCCCAAGTGGGGTCGGGCGGGGTGATGGCGGTTACCTTTACCAACAAGGCGGCCAAAGAAATGATGCTCCGCTTGCAAGCCATGCTGCCTGTCAATGTTCGAGGCATGTGGATTGGCACCTTCCATGGCTTGTGCAACCGATTTTTGCGGGCCCATTACAAAATGGCCAACCTGCCGCAAACCTTCCAAATTTTGGACACGCAAGACCAGCTGTCGGCCATCAAACGCTTGTGCAAACAGCACAAAGTCGACGACGAGCGCTTTCCCCCTAAGCAATTGCAATGGTTCATTGCGGGTTGCAAAGAAGACGGCCTGCGCCCCAAAGATGTGGATGTGCGCGACGATGAAACGCGCCGCAAAGTTGAGATCTACCAACTCTATGAAGACCAATGCCAACGTGAAGGCGTTGTCGACTTTGGCGAGTTGATGTTGCGTTCGTTTGAATTGCTGCGCGACAACGACGCCATTCGCTTGCACTACCGAGCGCGCTTCAAACACGTACTGATTGATGAGTTTCAAGACACCAACAAGTTGCAATACGCCTGGATCAAGATGATTGCAGGCTTGCCATCTGAGCACGGCAGTGCGGTGTTGGCTGTGGGCGATGATGACCAAAGCATTTACGCATTTCGCGGCGCGCGCGTGGGCAACATGGCCGACTTTGTGCGGGAATTTGGTGTGCAGCACCAAATTAAGTTAGAACAAAACTACCGCAGCTACAGCAATATTTTGGATTCAGCCAATGCGCTCATTGGCCACAATAAAAATCGCTTAGGCAAAAATCTGCGCACCGACCAAGGCGTTGGCGAACCTGTGCGGGTGTATGAGTCCACCAGCGATTTTGCAGAAGCGCAATGGTTGGTGGATGAAATTCGCCAGCTGGTGAAAGGCGACGGCTTTACACGCAAAGAAGTGGCGGTACTGTATCGCAGCAATGCTCAAAGTCGGGTCATGGAAACAGCCTTGTTCAATGCCGGTGTGCCTTACAAAGTGTATGGCGGCCTGCGCTTTTTTGAACGCGCCGAAATCAAGCATGCCTTGGCTTACTTGCGCATTTTGGAAAATCCCAACGACGACACCAGCTTCTTGCGGGTTGTGAACTTTCCGCCGCGCGGCATTGGCGCTCGCAGCGTAGAGCAGTTGCAAGATGCTGCCAAGGGCTTGGGCTGCTCCTTGCACGATGCTGTCAGCACCACAGCCGGCAAGGCGGGCGCCAAGTTGGCGGGATTTGTGGCCATGATCGATGTCATGCGCGAGCAAACGCCTGGCATGACCTTGCGAGAAATCATTGAAGTGGTGCTAGAAAAAACAGGCCTCATAGAGCACTACAAAACCGAAAAAGAAGGTGCAGACCGCGTAGAAAATTTGGAAGAATTGGTCAATGCGGCTGAGAGTTTTGTCACGCAAGAAGGTTTTGGTCGTGATGCAGAAGCCACTGCATCAGAAATGGCACCCAACGCAGAAGATGGCGAAGTGATGTCGCCCTTGGCTGCCTTCTTAACCCATGCAGCTTTAGAAGCGGGCGACAACCAGGCTCAAGCCGGTGAAGACGCCATTCAACTCATGACAGTGCATGCCAGCAAAGGCTTGGAATTTGATGCCGTATTTATTTCAGGCCTTGAAGAAGGCCTGTTTCCCCACGAAAATTCCATGAACGACTTCGACGGCTTGGAAGAGGAGCGTCGCTTGATGTACGTGGCCATCACGCGTGCGCGCAAACGTTTGTACCTCAGCCATTCGCAAACCCGCATGTTGCACGGACAAACTCGGTACAACCTCAAAAGCCGTTTTTTGGACGAGTTGCCCGAAGAGTGCTTGAAATGGATCACGCCAAAAAACCCAGGTTTTGCAAGTGGCCTGGGGGGTGGGTGGACCTCACCTGCGCAAGCCTTTCAGGCCAAACCTGCTTGGGGCCATAGCAGCTTGAGTTCGGCTGAGACCTACAAGAGCCCGCCTGTGCCTGTGCAAAAATCGGAACCCTCACATGGCATCAAAGTGGCAATGAAGGTGTTTCACACCAAGTTTGGTGAAGGCAAAGTCTTGGCGGTTGAAGGGGCGGGCGCAGATGCGCGAGCTCAGGTGAATTTTCCACGACATGGCGTGAAGTGGTTGGCCCTGTCTGTTGCCAAATTGACACCCGTTGAATGAGTAGAATTTAGGAAGAGGACAACATGAAAATTGAAAAAGACACCGTGGTCACTTTGAAATACAAAGTGTCCGATGCCCAAGGCAAGTTGATGGAAGCGGCGGCAGAGCCCATGGCCTACTTGCATGGCGGTTATGAAAACACTTTGCCTAAAATTGAAGAGGCCTTGGACGGCCAAGAAAAGGGTTATCAAACCACATTGGTGTTGTCGCCTGCCGATTCATTTGGTGAGCGCGACGAAAGTTTGTTGCAAACCATGCCCAAGAAAGATTTCCCACCAGGGGTCAAAGTGGGGGGGCAACTTCGAGGTCGAACAGCCGATGGTCGTGAAGCGGTGTTCAATGTGGTCAAGATCAAGGGTGATACCGTGATGTTGGATGGCAACCATCCTTGGGCTGGTCAAACTTTGCGCTTCCACTTGAATGTCACCGACGTACGCCCTGCCATTCAAGAAGAAATTGAGCATCGGCATGTGCATGGCGCACATGGCCACCACCATTGAAAAAAAGCCTGCTACTGCAGGCTTTTTTTACGCTTGAGTTTCACTGCCCGGTGAAGGCAATTCGAAACAGTCTTTGACACTGAAATAGACCGATGTGAAAAACATGGCAGCCATGAGCAAGGCACCTGGCATGAGCACGATGCCCGACAAATCTTTTCCGCCCAAGGCGCTGCTGATGGTCAGAAGCACTGTGGCGCAAACGATAAACACCCCCAGCCAAGCCACCAGGTAAACCGCAAAGGCCCCCAAATTTCGCCAGCAGGCCACGGCACTGAAAAACATGCTTTTCAAGGGGGGGACACCATGCCAATGAACCAGCGCGGGCGCATGCCAAAAGAGCATTGACAAAGGAATGTACAAAAGAGTGGCAAACCACATGGCCACTTGAAAGTCGGGGTCGTTGACCACTTCGGGCGTGATGGGCGCGTTGGCCAAATAGACTTTGGCAAATCCGCCGCCATCGATGAGCGCAGAGATGGCCATCACAGCCAGAAAACTCACTGCGTACATGCCGCCTAAAACCAGCATGGCTTTGAGGCGTTGCTGGCCAGCCCTGAAGGCCACCATCAAAACCGTGGGCATGGGAAATTGGCCCGAGGCCGCTTGCTCGGTGGCCACCATCAAACCCAAAGTGGCGGCCGGCAAGATGAGCAGTGCCAATGCGGCTCCCAAAACGGGAACCATGGACAACAAAGAGACCCAAGCGATGAACAAAAAGAACAAGCCCGTGAAGGCCAGGGGTTGGCGCCAGAAAGTGCGAATGCCTTGTTTGACCCAGGTCAGGCCTTGTTTGGCAGGAACAATATTGAGATTCATGCGTTGAGCTTAAAGGGCGAATTTGAACGTGCTCGCAATACCCGTTCGAAGTGGGTGGGATCGTGTGGCTTCAACATGGCCGCGTCTCTGGGGAGGTGAAAGTCCCAAAGTCTGGAAATCCAAAATCGCAATGCGCCTGCGCGCAACATGGCGGGTAACAATTGTCTTTCGGCAGCACGCAATGGGCGAACTGCTTGATAGGCCTCTAGCATGGCCTCAGCGCGATCAGATGAGTGTTCGCCAGTTTGTAAATCGATGCACCAGTCGTTCATGCACACGGCTAAGTCGAACAGCCATGTATCAACGCCTGCAAAGTAAAAATCAAACAATCCAGTCAATGTTGCGCCTTCAAACATCACGTTGTCGCGAAACAAGTCGGCATGAACAGGTCCTTTGGGCAGTGCTTGGTAAGCTGCGCCACTGGCAATGTGATTTTGGTAAGCCATTTCACTTTGAAGCAGGCTGGCTTGCGCTTCATCTAAGTAGGGAAGTACCACAGGCACTGTGTCGTTCCACCATGCCAAGCCACGCAAATTGGGCTGGCTTCGGTTGAAGTCTGCGCCCGCGAAGTGCATGCGCGCCAACATGGTGCCCACTGCAGCGCAATGAACTGCATCGGGCGCCAATTGACTTTGGCCAGAAAGCCGGTTGACCACGGCTGTCGGCTTTTCATTCAGGGTGTGCAAGATGTCGCCATCGCGGTTGGCTGCTGGGTTGGGCACCGGAATGCCTTTTTCAGCCAGATGCTTCATGAGGAACAAATAGAAGGGCAGTTGTTCGTGGTTGAGGCGTTCAAACAGGGTGAGCACATATTCGCCGAGGTCGGTGGAGGCGAAATAGTTGGTGTTTTCTATGCCGCCTTCAATGCCCTTTAAGGCAGTGAGTTCGCCAAGGCCTAGTTGGGACATGAGCAGCGCAGCTTGTTCTTCGGTAACGGGCGTGAAAACAGCCATGGCTTAGCGCTTGGTCAAAAAGGTGGAAATAGTGCCCAAAGGCATGTCGGGATGCATGCTGGGATTGTAGAGGGTGTTGATGTCAAAATTGATCGACTTGGCGTCGGCAAATTTCGCTGGGGAAAGGCACAATTGGGGTATGAGCGACAAGAAAACCCTTTTGCTGGTTGACGGTTCAAGTTATTTGTACCGTGCCTTCCATGCCATGCCCGATTTGCGTGCCGTGCCAGGCGATCCTGCCAGCCCCGCAACGGGCGCCATTCGCGGCATGATCAACATGATGGAACGCCTCCGAAAAGACATTCCCGCTGAGTATGCGGCGTGTGTGTTTGATGCCAAAGGCCCCACCTTCCGCGACGACATCTACCCCGAATACAAACAAAATCGCAGCCCCATGCCAGACGATTTGCGCTCGCAAATTGAACCCATCCATGAACTGGTGCGTTTGATGGGCTGGAAAGTATTGGATGTGCCAGGGGTGGAAGCCGATGATGTGATTGGCACCTTGGCTGCCATTGGGTCATCCCTTGGCATTGAAGTCATTGTGTCCAGTGGCGACAAAGACTTGGCGCAATTGGTCAATGAGCACATCACCATCATCGACACCATGAACGGTAAACGCCGCGATTTGGTGGGTGTGCAGGAAGAGTTTGGTGTACCGGCCAGCCTCATGCTCGATTACCAAATATTGGTGGGCGACACCGTGGACAACGTACCTGGTGTGCAAAAGGTGGGCCCCAAAACCGCAGCCAAATTGTTGTTGGAATATGGCTCCTTAGACAACTTGATGGCACATGCCCATGAAGTTAAAGGCGTGGTAGGCGAGAACCTGCGCAATGCCGTCGACTGGTTGCCCACGGGCCGGCAGCTTTTAAAAATTCGCACCGATTGCGATTTGAATGGCTATGTGCCCGAGTTGCCATCGCTCGAAACCATTCGCTTAGCGCCACCCAACGAAGCCGACTTACTGGCTTTCTACGAAAAGTATGGCTTCAAAGGCTTGGTCAGAAGCCGAGGCGCAGGTACGCCAGATTCTTCTGGCAACAGCTCGAGCAGCACCAAGACAGCCAAGCCAGCTTTTGTGCCCAATCTTGATTTGTTTTCAGAACCCGAACCCGTGGTCACGGTCACTGGCGACAAGCACTACGAAACCATTTTGACTTGGCAGCAATTCGATGCATGGCTGCCTAAACTGGAAGCCGCAGACTGCGTGGCCATTGACACTGAGACAACTTCCCTCGATGCCATGCGCGCCGATTTGGTGGGCATCAGCTGGAGTGTGAAGCCAGGCGAGGCCGCTTATGTGCCATTGCGCCATAACGGCCCCGATGCGCCTTTGCAGTTGCCCCTTACTGAAGTACTGGCCAAGCTCAAACCTTGGCTTGAAAACCCACTCAAACTCAAGGTGGGTCAGCACATCAAGTACGACCGCCATGTGTTTGCCAATGTGGGCATTGAAGTGCGTGGCTATGCACACGACACCATGCTGCAAAGCTATGTGCTGGAAGTGCACAAGCCGCACAGCTTGACCAGCTTGGCATTGCGCCACGTGGGCCGCACAGGCATCACTTACGAAGATTTGTGCGGCAAGGGAGCGCATCAAATATCGTTTGCACAAGTCGATGTAGAGAAAGCCTCCGAGTATTCATGTGAAGACTCCGACCAATGCTTAGATGTGCATGGCGTACTTTGGCCACGCATTCAAGCCGATGCCAAATTGCGCGCCATCTATGACATTGAAATTGCCACCAGCGAAGCTTTGTTTCGCATTGAGCGCAATGGTGTTTTGATTGATGGCCCCACACTGGCCGCGCAAAGCCAAGCCTTAGGGCAACGCATCTTGCAATTGGAAACTGAAGCTTATGAGATTGCCGGACAGCCCTTCAATTTGAGTAGTCCCAAGCAGTTGGGCGAAATCTTTTTTGACAAGCTGGGTTTGCCCGTCATCAAGAAAACAGCCACAGGTGCGCGCAGTACCGATGAAGAAGTGCTTGAGAAGTTGGCTGAGGACTATCCTTTGCCCGCGCGCATTTTGGAACATCGCAGTTTGTCCAAACTAAAGGGAACGTATACCGACAAGTTGGCCCAAATGGCCTTGCCTAGAACGGGCAGGGTGCACACGCACTACGCGCAAGCAGTGGCCGTCACTGGTCGTTTGTCGAGCAACGATCCCAACTTGCAAAACATTCCCATTCGCACTGCCGAAGGTCGCAAAGTGCGCGAGGCCTTTGTGGCGCCTGCTGGCAGTTTGATTGCCAGTGCCGATTATTCGCAAATTGAATTGCGCATCATGGCGCACCTCAGCAACGATGAAGCTTTGTTGCGCGCCTTCCATCAAGGTTTGGATGTGCACAAGGCCACTGCGGCCGAAGTGTTTGGCTTAATGCCCGATCAAGTTTCGAGTGAGCAACGTCGCTATGCCAAAACCATCAACTTCGGTTTGATTTACGGCATGAGTGCATTTGGTTTGGCCAAAGCCTTGGGCATTGACAATGGTGCGGCTAAAAACTACATCGAGCGCTACTTCCAACGCTTTGCAGGTGTGAAGCGCTACATGGACGAAACACGCGAGCAAGCCAAATCGCAAGGCTATGTGGAAACTGTGTTTGGCCGGCGTTTGTATTTGCCTGAAATCAATTCACCCAATGGACCAAGGCGCGCTGGTGCAGAACGCGCGGCCATCAATGCGCCCATGCAAGGCACGGCAGCCGATTTGATCAAGCTCTCTATGATTGCCGTTCAAGCGGGCATAGACCGAGAGCAGCGCAAAACCAAAGTCATCATGCAGGTGCACGATGAATTGGTTTTTGAAGTGCCTGAAGATGAAGTGGAATGGCTCAAAGTGGCGGTGCCCCAATGGATGGCCGCCGTGGCTGAACTCAAAGTGCCTTTGTTGGCCGAGGTAGGTGTGGGTGTCAATTGGGATCAGGCTCACTGAAGCCTCATTCAGCTTGAGCAACCAAAGCCTTGAGTTTGATACCATGAATTACAGCATTCAAAAATTTCAAAACGCATTGAGTGATGCAGAACGGCAAGTTTTGCAGTTGTGCTTGCAAGAAGCCATGCAAGCCGTGCCCGATGATGCCGTGCCTTGGTATTTAGGCGATGCTGCTTCCCCCAAGGGTTACCTCAAACCAGAGCATGCCAAAGTGCTTTTGAGTTTGCGCCAAGATTGGCTCACAGAGCCGCAGGGTCTGCGTTGGGACACCCCTGAAAAAACGCCTGCCTCAAGAAGCTTGGCACTGGCCAAGTTGGCCGCTGAGTTGAGTGACCTTGGCCATGTGACGGGCTGGCGCAATGAAAAGTTCAGCTATTGGCCCGACACCACTATTTTGGCCAACGGCCATCCCGTTGAGCCCACCAACAAGCT
The DNA here is from genome assembly GCF_003063375.1 of Limnohabitans sp. MMS-10A-178. Classification (GTDB taxonomy): domain Bacteria; phylum Pseudomonadota; class Gammaproteobacteria; order Burkholderiales; family Burkholderiaceae_C; genus Limnohabitans_A. The sequence continues at coordinate 1,138,989 of NZ_NERY01000001.1, forward strand.
GGCCGCCGCCTTTGAGATGGAACGCGCCGCTTACCGTTTTTTTGGTTTGCGAGCACATGCTGTGCATGTCAATGGTTTCACGGAAGATGGCTACATGTGGTGCGGACGCCGCTCAATGGCCAAGGCCACCGACCCTGGCATGCTGGACAACATGGCCGCGGGAGGCTTGACTGTGGGAGAGTCATTGCAAAGCTGTGGCGTGCGCGAAATGGCAGAAGAGGCCGGCTTGTCTGAGGCGCTGGCGCTAAGCGCTGTAGCGCAAGGCCAAGTGACCACCTGCCGCGCAGTGCCCCGCGGTTGGCACTATGAAACGCTTTGGGTATACAACTTGTTGATGCCAGCCGATGTGAAGCCGGTGAACCAAGATGGTGAAGTGGCTGAATTCAGTTTGCTTTCGCCGCAGCAAGTGGTTCGGGCCATTGCAGAAAAGCAAATGACTGTGGATGCGGCCTGCGTGGTGGCTCACGCAGTATTACATGCGTGCGGCCTTCAAGAAGTCGAGCAGAATGGGGCTGTCGTCCAACGTCCCTTGTGATGCTTGGTGAAACTCTGGATGCCATTGAATGGCGGCCACATAGGCTTTGCCTTGCAGACGGATGGCCTCGGGTATTTTGTCATGGGGGCAGTAGGCCTCTATTTCAAAATTGGGAGCCAGGTCTTTGATGCCTTGGTGGTGAATGCTATTGACCTTGGCCGATTGAGCGCCGCCAAGCAGCTTGGACAATTGAGTGTTGGCCACAAATTGCACATCATGAAGATTGTGGTCATACAAGTCTGCGTCGCGATGCACAAGAGCTTTTGGCCGTTGTGTGGCAATGTCTTGGTACAAGGTGCCACCAAAAGCAACATTGATAATTTGAAGTCCGCGGCAAATGCCAAGAATAGGCTTTCCCGCTTTCACAAACGCCTCAATCAGACCCTTGTCGTATTGATCGCGGATGCGGTCACCTTCCCAGCGCGGGTCTAGGGCCGTTTCGCCATAGCTGCCTGGCCAGACGTCGCTGCCACCCATCAAGACCAAGGCGTCTAGCCACTCTGCATAGTGATCAAGCTGTACATCGCCTTTTTGGGTGTGCCCTTCTGGCGATGGAATCATGACCGCTAAGTCGCCTTGCGACATGATCCAGTGCGCCACCGATTGCTCGATGTATTGCAGCGTTTTGCCTTTAAAAAGCGAGCGCTCTTCGTTGGGATGAAAGAAGCAGGCTGAAATGCCAATTTTCAGGCGATTGGAAGTTGCAGTCATATTCGGTGATCTTTAACGAGGAAAAAATTGACTGCTATAGATCATAGACCCGTTGAGCTGGCTTGAAATCCCCTTGAGGCGGCGACAGGCATAATCATACTTTTGCACAATCGCCTGAGTTGCTGAAACTTGGGTGGAAATTTGAATGACTTTATTGGCAATTTTGGTGGGAACCCTGGCAGCTGGAATTGGCAGCGTCTGGCTTGCAGCCTGGCTCAGTTTTGGTATTGTCAGCCGTTACACGCAGCACATGCTCAGCTTGGCCGCTGGCGCTTTGTTGGCTACGGCGTTTTTACACCTCTTGCCCGAAGCCTTTGAAGCGGGTGTTGAGCCGCACAATTTGTTTGTCACCTTGCTGTTTGGCTTGCTGTTTTTTTTCTTGCTCGACAAAGCTGAGTTATGGCACCACGGCCATGAACATCACCATGGGGATGGGCAGCATGACCACCATGGTGACCACCATGATGAGCACGATCACCATCACTCAGAGCATGCGCATCATCACGATCACCATCAACACGCCCACCATGCCAAGCCAGTGCCAGGCGGTTGGGCCATTTTGGCGGGCGACAGCGTGCATTGTTTTGGCGATGGCATCTTGATTGCCTCTGCCTTCTTGGTTGACTTGCGTTTGGGCATTGTGGCGGCATTGGCTGTGCTGGCCCACGAAGTGCCTCATCACATGGGTGATTTGGTGGTTTTGCGTGAGGGCTCCAAAAGCCGACAAACCGCGGTGCTGAAAGTATCAATGGCAGGCGCCATCACGGCCTTGGGCGGCGTTGCTGGCTTTGCACTGCTCGAGCAATTGCATGGCATCTTGCCTTACATGTTGGCCATTGCCAGCAGCAGCTTTATTTACGTGGCCTTGGCCGACCTCATTCCGCAGCTGCAAAGGCGACTGAGCTCTCGCGAGACTGCCACTCAAATTGTGTGGCTTGTTTCGGGAATTGCGTTGGTGAGTGGTGTGAGTACCCTGGCGCATTCCTTCGCCTTTCACTAACGCGCCCATGCGCTGAATGGTTTTTTAAGACTTGGCGCAGGGCAAGCCAGGGGTGCCGCTCCACTCGCTCCAGCTGCCAGGATACAAGCGCGTAGAACCTAAGCCTGCTAGTTCCATGGCCAACAGATTGGGCAGGGTGCTAACTCCGCTGCCGCAGTAATGCACTACCGATTCTGGCTTTCGTCCACCCAACAATTTCTCAAACTCAGCACGAAGCACCTCTGCTGATTTGAAAAAACCATTGGCGTCTAAGTTCTCGGCAAAGGGCCTGTTCAAGGCGCCAGGGATGTGACCCGCAACAGGGTCGATGGGCTCCATTTCGCCGCGAAAACGCACAGGACTTCTTGCGTCTATGAGTGTGACCTCAGGGTGTCCAACTTGAGGTGCCAATTGTGCAGTGCTCAACCATTCACGCAATGCAGGTTTCAATTCAAATGTATTGGACTGAGCGGGTGTGGTTGCAGGTGCGCCCGATTCAACAGCGCCGCCAGCTGCTTGCCAGGCCTGCAGACCGCCATTCAAAACGGCCACGGCATCGTGGCCGAGCCATTTCAGCATCCACCAAAGACGCCCACAGTAGTTAGCGCCATTTCTGTCATAAACCACGGCCTGCATTTTGTTTTGAAAACCCAAGCCACCCAGCCATGCAGACAAAGACTCTCGGGCGGGCAGGGGGTTGCGTCCACCATTCACGCCTGAGCCATCGCGGCAGCTGAGGTTGCGGTCGAGATGCGCTTGTTGTGCGCCTTGGATTCGCACGTCAGAAAACATGATGTCGGCCATTTCAGGTTTCATCAACTCAAAACTGCAATCAAAAATCATGAGGGGCTGGCCAGAAGCCTGAAGGGCTTTGAGTTGTTCTGCAGAGATCAAGGTGGTGTACATGTTTGTTCTTTCAATGTTGTACGTTTCAATTTTTTACGTTGCAATATTCTTAAGTGGAAACTTTATTCAAACTTCGTTCTCGAAGCGCGGTGGCGGCAATACCGCTCAAAATAATGATACATATTCCGGCCCAACCCATCCAAGGTATTTGATCACCAAACAAAAACAAACCAAACAAAGCTGAAAAAACAATGCCCGAGTATTGCAAGTTGGCAACGACCATGGTGGCGCCATCGTTGTAGGCGCGAGTCATGCACCATTGGCCCAGTGCGGCCAAAATGCCGATGGGCAACAACAGCCAAGCTTGTGGCCAAACCCATTCGCTGAAGCCCGTATAAAGCATGACAAGCGCGCCAGACACGGCGGCTGCCAATGAAAAATAAAACACAGTGCGCTCAACCGGCTCACCCTCTCTGCCAAGTTCTGCCACTTGGATGTAGGCCAAGGCTGCAATCATGCCGGAGGCCAAGCCCACCAAGCCGGCAATCACTTGGTCTTGTTCGATGGTGGGCCTGAGGACCATGACCACGCCCAAAAAGCTGATGACCACCGTGAGCATCACGGGAAATTGGCGCATCACATCATGGCGCTTGCCCTGCCAAAGTGTGGCGCCCACCAGAAAGGCAGCAACCCAAATGCCACTCATGTAGTTCAAGGTCATGGCCGTGGCCAAGGGCAGATAAGCAATGGCATAAAACCAAGCAGCCAAAGAAACCACGCCTGTGAAGGCGCGCCAAGTGTGCATTTTGGGCACGGTGGTTTGAAGAGAAATGCCTTTGCGTTGACAAGCAATGGCCATGATCACCGCGCCAATAGCGCCACGATAAAAAACCAACTCAAAGGTGCTGAAGTAGGCTGCTGCAAACTTCACACACACACTCATGATGGAGAAAAACAGCGAAGCCAAAACCATCCAGAGTGCTTGCATGCAATTTAGTCGCTTGAAGCTAGGTTCGTCGTTTCGTTCATCTTGTTGCGGTACCACTCGTGGAAGTGTTGCATGCCGTCTTCCATAGGGCTTTGGTAGGGCCCTACTTCGTTGTCACCGCGCTGCATGAGGGCTTTGCGGCCAGAGTCCATGCGCTCTGCAATTTCGTCGTCTTCGATGCAGGTTTCCATGTAAGCGGCTTTTTGGGCTTCTACGAACTCACGTTCAAATGCAACGATTTCTTCAGGGTAATAAAACTCCACCATGTTCAGCGTTTTTTCGGGGCTGATGGGGTGCAAGGTAGAAACTGTGAGCACATGCGGATACCACTCCACCATGATGTGGGGGTAATAGGTGAGCCAGATGGCGCCATATTCGGGCACCGCGCCTTGGCGGTATTGCATGAGTTGCTTTTGCCAGCGCTCATACACAGGGCTGCCAGCTTTGCCCAAGCGGTTGGCAATGCCCACGGTTTGCACTGAAAACTCTTTTTTGAATTGCCAGCTCAGGTCGTCGCAGGTCACGAAGTTGCCAAGGCCGGGGTGAAAGGGCTCAACGTGGTAGTCCTCGAGGTAAACCTCGATGAAGGTTTTCCAGTTGTAGTTGCACTCGTGCAATTCCACATGGTCGAGCTTGAAACCCGTGAAATCCAAGGCCGCCCGAGGCCCCATGTCAGCCAAGTCGGCCTCAATGTCTCGGCCATTGTCTTCAAACAACAAACCGTTCCACTCGCGCAGCGGATAGTTCTTGAGATTCAGACAGGGGTCTTGCGCAAAATGCGGGGCACCCAAAAGCTGACCTTGAGGGGCATAGGTCCAGCGGTGCAGTGGGCACACAATGTTGCCGCCCGCACTGCCTTTTTGCTGCGTGTGAAGAGAGCCTCGACCTTGCAACATCACCGCTTGGCGATGCCTGCAAATGTTGGAAATCAATTCAACGCCTTGGTGGGAGCGAACCAAGGCCCGACCGCCTGCTTCTTGGGGCAAGGCGTGGTAGTCCCCAACGTCGGGAACGGACAATTGATGACCGACATAACGCGGGCCTTGCTGAAAAATGGTTTTCAGCTCGCGCTGAAACAGCGCTTCATCAAAATAGCTTGAAACTGGTAGTTGGCTTGCGGCCTGCTGCAGTTGAAGACTTAAATCAGACATGGGTGACCTGACCTAGAGACTCCCCCTATGAAGGGGCAGGAACAATGCGTGAACCCAAAGGCTCTGACGCGAAAAAAACGGACCTAAGCCCGCGGTGAATTCGTGATTGTACCCTCAGGTCAGCAAAATTGGGCTGAAGTCGACCTAAAATGGCCTCCTTTAGACACAAATTTGCCATGCCCAAAGCCACTTCTTCACCAGACAAAGCACCGGCCGAACAGGCGCTGCCCGCCAGCTATGAAGAGGCGGTTCAAGAGTTGGAGCAATTGTTGGCCAAATTGGAATCTGGCCAGCTGCCCCTTGATCAATTGCTGAGCCACTACCAACGCGGCGCCAGTCTGCTGGCCTATTGCCGCGAAAGATTGGCAGCCATTGAAAACCAAATCAATGTGTTGGATGAAGGGACCTTGAAACCTTGGGATGGTGCATGAGTTCTTTCAATTCAAACCAATTTGATTTCAAGGCTTGGTCGGAACAGCGCCTCACTCAAGTCGAGCAAGTCCTCAAGCAAGGCATTGATGCCCACGCGCCTGCAAATTTAGGCCAAGCCATGCGCTATGCGGTATTGGACGGCGGCAAGCGCCTCAGGCCCCTGCTGGTGCTGGCTGCTGCAGAAGCTGTAGGCGTTGATTTGGAGGCCGCCACGGTGTCTGACCAGCCCAGTTCTTTGGCCGCACTCAGAGCGTCTTGTGCCGTTGAATTGATCCATGCGTATTCTTTGGTTCACGATGACATGCCCTGCATGGACAACGACGTGTTGCGCCGAGGCAAACCCACGGTGCATGTGAAATATGGCGAAGCGCAGGCTTTGCTGGCAGGCGATGCTTTGCAGGCTCTGGCGTTTGAGTTTTTAACCCCCCAAGACGGCAGCACAGAGTTCACAGTTCAGGCTGCTCAAGTGTCTTTGTTGGCCCGGGCTTCTGGCTATCACGGCATGGCGGGAGGCCAGGCCATCGATTTGGCCAGCGTAGGTTTGCCCTTGAACGAAACCCAATTGCGCCAAATGCACCGGCTCAAAACGGGTGCACTGCTTCTTTGCAGTGTGCAATTGGGCGCTGTGAGTGCAGGCAAACCATCCAGTCAAATCTTTGATGCTTTAAGCCAATATGCTGAGGCTCTTGGCTTGGCTTTTCAGGTGGTAGACGATATTTTAGATGTCACCTCCGACTCGGCCACTTTGGGCAAAACGGCAGGCAAGGACGCCGCAGCCGACAAGCCCACCTATGTGTCGCTGATGGGCTTGGCGCAAGCCGAGCAATTGGCCAACAAGCTTTATGCAGAATCCCTGGCAGCACTCGATGCCAGTGGCTTGAACACCACCGCCACTGCCGCTTTGCGCGCATTGGCCACACAAGTGGTGCAACGGAAAAATTAAACATGCTTGAATCGATTCACTCTCCCGCTGATCTTCGAAAATTGCAGCGCGGCGACTTACCCCGTGTGGCGGCTGACGTGCGTCAGTGTGTTTTAGACAATGTGTCTCAAACTGGGGGCCACCTCAGCTCCAATTTGGGCACTGTAGAGCTCACAGTGGCGCTGCACTATGTGTTCAACACACCCGAAGATCGCATCGTGTGGGATGTGGGTCACCAAACTTATCCGCACAAAATTTTGACGGGCAGGCGCGAGCGCATGCCAACGCTTCGTCAATTGGGTGGCCTCTCTGGATTTCCTCGCCGAGACGAAAGTGAATACGACACCTTTGGCACAGCGCACTCGTCTACCAGCATTTCGGCTGCTCTGGGCATGGCCATTGCGGCGCGCCAAAAGGGTGAATCTCGTCACGCCATTGCTGTCATTGGCGATGGCGCCATGACCGCCGGCATGGCCTTTGAAGCCATGAACAACGCGGGCATTGAAGACTGCAGATTGTTGGTCATCTTGAACGACAACGACATGTCCATCAGTCCGCCAGTTGGCGCACTGAACCGTTACTTGGCACAGTTGATGAGTGGGCGCTTTTACTCCACTGCCAAAAGCATGGGCAAGAATGTTCTCAAAGGCGCACCACCTCTCTTTGAATTGGCCAAGCGTTTTGAACAGCATGCCAAAGGCATGGTGGTGCCAGCCACCATGTTTGAGCAATTTGGTTTCAATTACATCGGACCCATCGATGGCCACGATTTAGATTCGCTCATCCCCACTTTGGAAAATATCAAGCACTTGCAAGGCCCTCAGTTTTTGCATGTGATCACCAAAAAAGGGCAGGGCTACCGCTTGGCCGAAGAAGATCCAGTGAACTACCACGGTCCTGGCAAGTTCGACCCCAAGGTGGGCTTGGTGCCGGCCATCAAGCTGGCCAAACCAGCCTTCATGCACATTTTTGGCCAATGGCTGTGCGACATGGCTGCCGCCGACAAACGCTTGGTGGGCATCACCCCCGCCATGCGCGAGGGCTCTGGCATGGTGGAGTTTCACAAGCGCTTTCCCGATCGTTATTACGATGTGGGCATTGCTGAGCAACATGCCGTCACCTTTGCTGCTGGCTTGGCTTGTGAAGGCCTCAAGCCCGTGGTAGCCATTTATTCCACGTTTTTGCAGCGCGGCTACGATCAGTTGATTCACGATGTGGCTTTGCAAAACCTGCCTGTGGTGTTTGCCCTAGACAGAGCAGGCTTGGTTGGGGCCGATGGCGCTACGCATGCTGGCGCCTACGACATTGCTTATTTGCGTTGCATTCCCAATATGTCGATTGCTTGCCCAAGTGATGAGCGCGAGTGCCGCTTGTTGCTGAGCACAGCCTACGCGCAGAATCACCCAGTGGCAGTGCGTTATCCCCGAGGTGCGGGGGTGGGCGTTGCGGCGGGTACCGATTTAGACACGGTGCCCTTGGGCAAGGCCGAGATTCGCCGTGAGGGTGCTGTTCTTTGCATTTTGGCATTTGGCACCCTGCTTTACCCTGCGCTTGAAGTGGCAGAAAAATTGAATGCCACGGTGGTTAACATGCGCTGGGCCAAACCCTTGGATGAGAGCATGGTCTTGCAAATGGCTGCCAAACACACCTGTTTTGTCAGCTTGGAAGACGCGTGCGTGATGGGTGGTGCAGGTAGCGCGGTGGGTGAGTTCCTGCAAAAATCGAATTTGCAGATCCCCTTGTTATCATTGGGGCTTCCAGATCAGTTCATTGAACATGGAGACCCCGCCAAATTGATGGCCATGCAGGGTCTGGATGCCTCAGGCATCGAAAAAGCAATTTCAAATCAATGGCCTCACATCAAATTTTGATTTGAGACAAGCCAAAAGGGTAAACCCCTTCTAATAGGGGTTTCATTTTTTTTTACAATTAACGGTTGTTATTTTTCCTGGAGTCAATATGGATTCTTTGTTATCTCTGTCCAAAAGGATAGACCAATTCAGTGAGTGGGTTGGCAAGTGGGTTGCTTGGTTGGTACTTTTTTCAGTGCTGATCAGTACAGGCAATGCCATTTCACGCAAGGCGTTCAACCTCAGCTCCAATGCTTTTCTGGAAGTTCAGTGGTACATGTTTGCTGCGGTTTTCATGCTTGCAGCGGGCTACACCTTGTTGCGTCAAGAGCACGTGAAAATTGACGTTGTGTCGGGTAGATTCTCAAAGCGAACTCAAATTTGGATTGACATTGTGGGCATTTGCTTCTTTTTGATCCCATTTGTGGCTTACATCATCTATTTGGCCATGCCACTGGTCATTAACGCTTTTGTCACCAAGGAAATGTCATCCAATGCTGGCGGTTTGATTCGCTGGCCCGTGTTTGCCATGTTGCCTTTGGGCCTTTTGTTGTTGGGTATTCAAGGTGTCTCTGAAGTCATCAAGCGCTTTGCGTTCTTGCAAGGCATGATTCCTGACCCTACTAAAAAGCCTGGCGTCAAAACCCCCGAGGAAGAATTTGCAGAATTCTTGTTGCAAAAAGAAGTTGCTGCCCGTGAAGCGGCCCAAATGGGAGCCCAAAAATGACTGAATTCCTAATCGCCAACATGGCGCCCATCATGTTCGTCTCGCTGATCATCTTTTTGATGTTCGGTTATGCGGTCTCATTCTCATTGGCTGCTTGCGGCTTGTTCTTTGGTTTTGTGGGTGTTGAGCTGGGTGTCATTCAAGCCAGTTTCTTGCAAAGTTTGCCGCTTCGCATGTTTGGCATCATGCAAAACGACACGCTGCTCGCCATTCCCTTCTTCACCTTCATGGGCTTGATTCTGGAACGCTCCGGTATGGCAGAAGATTTGCTGGACACCATTGGCCAGCTCTTTGGCCCCATTCGAGGCGGCTTGGCGTTTGCCGTTATTTTTGTGGGTGCCATGTTGGCCGCCACAACGGGTGTGGTGGCCGCTTCTGTCATTTCAATGGGCCTTATTTCGCTGCCCATCATGCTGCGATATGGCTACGACCGCCGCATTGCGGGGGGCGTGATTGCGGCCTCTGGCACCTTGGCTCAAATCATTCCGCCTTCTTTGGTGTTGATTGTGTTGGCCGACCAATTGGGCAGAAGCGTGGGCGACCTCTACAAAGGCGCCTTTGTTCCAGGCTTTGTACTCACAGGCTTGTATGTGGGCTACATCGTCCTGATCAGCTTCATCAAGCCTCAATGGGTTCCTGCATTGCCACCTGAAGCACGCACCATCAAGGAAGCCGATGGCACTTCAGGTCTTCGGTCTTTGAGCATTCTCACTTTGGTTTCCTTGGCAGCAGCCATTGGCTTCGCCAAATGGCTGCCAGACACAACGCCTACCGATGAAACCATCGTGGTGTCCATGTGTGTGGGTGTGGGTGTTGCCTTCTTTGCAGCCATCATCAACAAAGTGACCAAGATGGGCTTGTTGTCCAATATGGCTGAGCGTGTTACTTTTGTGCTCATTCCACCTTTGGCGCTTATTTTCTTGGTGCTGGGTACCATTTTCTTGGGCATTGCAACGCCTACCGAAGGTGGTGCGATGGGTGCTGTGGGTGCTTTGGTCATGGCCATTGCCCGCAATCGCATTGACATGAAACTCATGCGTCAGGCCATGGACTCCACCATGAAGCTGTCATGCTTTGTGTTGTTCATTCTCATTGGCGCCACTGTTTTCAGCTTGGCATTCCAGGGTGTGGACGGCCACATTTGGGTGGAGCATTTGTTGACCGGCTTGCCTGGCGGCCAATTGGGCTTCTTGATTGTGGTGAACATCTTGGTGTTCATCTTGGCCTTCTTCTTAGACTTCTTCGAGTTGGCATTCATCATCATCCCGCTCATTGGACCAGTCGCTGAAAAGATTGGCATTGACTTGGTCTGGTTCGGGGTGTTGTTGGCCGTGAACATGCAGACTTCGTTCATGCACCCACCTTTCGGTTTTGCATTGTTCTACTTGCGCAGTGTGGCCCCGACCGAAGATTACGTCGACAGGGTCACTAAGAAGCCCATTAAGAAAATCACCATTGAACAGATCTATTGGGGTGCAGTGCCCTTCGTGATCATCCAATTGATCATGGTGGCATTGATCATTGCGTTCCCAGGCATCGTCTCTACTGGTGGTAGCAAAGAGCCCATTGTGGATGCCGAAGCCGTCATGATGCAAATGCGCCAAGAATCGGACGATCAAGCCACCGAGGCTGAAAAAACAGAGAATCAAGGTGATCAGGTTGATCCTGTGAAGGCTCTGATGGAGTCGATGAAAGACGACCCTGCCAAGAAGCCTTGATCGACTGAATGCAGACAACAAAAAACCCGCCAAGGCGGGTTTTTTGTTGGACTGAGAAAACTGCAGTACAAAGCTGCTTTAGAGGGCAGCCCAGTTCAATTACAGCTTCTGGCGTTCCATGAAGTTGTTCATGCTGGACTCAGCCAAGCTGAACCACTGATTGGCTTCGCGACGGTAGTTGGAGTAGTCGGTGTAGATTTTTTTCCACTCAGGGTTAGTGTTGCTCAAGTTTGAGTAGACTTCTTGTGAAGACTTGAACGCAGCTTCCATGACATCACGGGGGAATGCCCGCAATTTGGCGCCTTGACCAATGAGGGTCTTCAATGCCGCTGGGTTTTTGTAGTCATACTTGGCAATCATGTCGGTGCCGGCATAAGTAGAGGCGCATTCAATGATGGCCTTGTACTCGCTTGACAAACCGTCATAAGCCTTTTGATTGACGTACAGAGCCAACTGTGGGCCCACTTCCCAGAAGCCAGGGAAGTAGTAGTTGGGCGCCACTTTGTTCAGACCCAATTTTTGGTCATCGTAAGGGCCAACCCACTCGGCGGCGTCAATGGTGCCTTTTTCCAGGGCTTGGTAAATCTCACCACCAGGAATGTTTTGGGGCACAACACCCAGAGGTTCCAAAACCTTGCCGCCGAAACCGCCCACGCGGAATTTCAAGCCCTTCATGTCGGCCAAAGATTTGATCTCTTTGCGATACCAGCCGCCCATTTGAACGCCTGTGTTGCCCATTGGGAAGTTAACAATACCCACTTTGGCGTAGAACTCACGGAAAAGCTTTAAGCCGTTGCCTTCGTACATCCAAGCGTTCATTTGACGGGCGTTCAAGCCGAAAGGAATGGCGCAATCCATCGCGTATGTTGGATCTTTACCGAAGAAGTAGTAAGGCGCTGTGTTGGCCATTTCGACGGTGCCGTTGGACACGCCGTCGAGCACGCCAAATGCGGGCATCAATTCGCCAGCAGCGTGGGTGGTGATGGTGAACTTGCCGCCAGACAATTCGCTAACCTTTTTAGCAAACACGTCGCAAACACCGAACAATGTATCGAGCGATTTTGGAAAGCTCGAAGCACAGCGCCAGCGCAATGTGGCTTGTGCGTGAATGATGGCTGGGGCTGAGCCTGCGGCCAAGACGCCAGCAATACCGGCATTTTTAATTAGGGAACGACGATCCATGGGGTTCACTCCGGAAGTCTAAGTTGATGAATTCAGGTCGCCAAGACGACACCGATGACTGGGAACAGTCATTTAGACATTGTAAGAAATTTGCAACTCCCTTTTGTCGAGGGTTTTCCCTTCGATTGATGGATGTTTGATCTAACTGGCTTTTCTTGCTTTTCTGGGTTTCAAAGCCCACCAAGGGAGTTCTTTGCTGAGGGAGTGCACATTGCCAGACTGGTTTTCTTGGTAGCCCAACATGTCTTGTAGCGCAGTTTGCCATTCTGGACTGGCCAAGTGCTTTCTGAGGGCCTGGACGGGCGGGGAGTCTAGAGCGCTTTTGAGGCAAACCAACCAATAGTTTTCGCTGACCAGGGGTACAAAGTCGAGCCCGGAGGATAAAGCGGCACTTTCGATGGCCAATCCGGCATCTGCTTGACCCGATGCAATGCAGTTGGCCACTGCGCTATGAGACAGTTCTTGATGGTCGTAGCCAATGAGTTGATCTGCAGTTAGCCCCTGATTGGTCATCAATTCATCGAGAAGCAGGCGAGTGCCAGTACCTAGACCTCGATTGACATACTTTAGGCGCTTGGCCATTACATCTTGCAATGAATGGATTTTCAAGGGGTTGCCTGGTTTGACCAACAGCCCCTGGGTGCGTTTTGCGAAACCGATGAGTTTGTGCTTGCCCGGCTTGAGAAGGGGTTTGTAGGTTTGCGCTGAGAGGCTGTTGAGGCGGGGCTGGCTGAGTGTGTGAAACCCTGCCAATTCGCATCGACCTTCGTTCAAGGCCCTGACGGCATCGACACTGCCGCAAAACCGAATGTCTAAGTGCAGCGATTGACTCGCTGTGAACTCTCTGAGTCTCACCAGCGCGTCGTCATGGCTGGCATACAGCGTGAGCAAGTGTGCATCGGGGTCAAAGGCAACGGCAAACGTGCGTTCTAGCTCTGCCATCAAGGCCTCAATGGGTGCGGCCAAACGGGCTTGCGCTTGCCTTTCTGCCCAGAGAAGTTTGCTGGCAAATTCAGACAACTCAGCCGGCATGCCCTTTTCCCACACGATGAGGTTTTGATTCAGCTTGGTTTCCCATTTTTTCAATTCACCCCAAACATGCCTATACGACATGCCCAAAGATTTGGCGGCTGCGGCAATCGAACCATGCTCGCGCACAGCCTGCAGCAAGTCCATGAGGGCATTGCGCAGCAAAGCCTGCTGACGCTGCTTGCTCAAATCAAGGGCATGGAGCCCTGAATTTTCAGAGCCCAAGCTGTATGAAATTTCAATTTTTGACACCACTCAAGTGTGCCTCATTTATGCAGTGGTTCTGATTCAAAGCGCGGCCACCTATGCACACCATTTCATAGCGGATGACCCCTGTAGAAAGGGTGATTCAAAAGGGTTAGCATCAGCGCTCGATTGAATCCAAATGAACACTTTTTCAGACAGCGCTGTCACGGCGCTGCATCTCATTACTTCCCTTGATCCCGGGCTTTGGACCATTGCAGGGCGCTCGCTGGGCGTCAGTGCCACGGCGTGCTTCTTAGGCTGCGTGGCTGGCATTGGGCTGGGTGCGTTTTTGGGGGTCTCCAAGTTTGCGGGCAGGACAGCAGTGCTGACCGTTCTCAACACTTTTTTGGCACTGCCTTCTGTGGTGGTGGGCTTGGTGATTTATTTGCTCTTGTCGCGCACAGGGCCCTTGGGATTTTTGGGTTGGTTGTTCAGCTTCAAGGCCATGGTTTTGGCCCAATTCATTTTGGTGGTGCCAGTGGCCGCTGCACTGTCTCGGCAGGTGGTTGAGGATGTTGAATTGGCCCACGGCGAGCAATGGCGGTCTTTAGGAGCCGGCAATGTGTTGCGAAGCATTTTATTGGCCTGGAACGAACGGTTCGCCTTGCTCACCATTGTGGTGGCATGTTTTGGACGGGCTATTTCAGAGGTCGGTGCGGTCATGATTGTGGGCGGCAACATAGAGGGCTTTACGCGGGTCATGACCACTGCCATTGCGCTAGAAACCAGCAAGGGAGATTTGCCTTTGGCCTTGGCTCTGGGCATTATTTTGCTGGGCATTGTGGGTTGCTTGAATGTGATGTTGTCGCTGCTGCGTTATTGGCAAAATCAAGCGCAACTTAAAGGGCAAAACAGTTTGCGTGGGTGGGTGGCATGAGTGACGCCAATGACACAAGTGGTATGAGTGACATGCGTGCCTTGATTTCACTTCATCAAGTTAGCCTGAAGCTTGGGGGTGTGCAAGCCCTGCAAGATGTTTCTCTGAACATTTTTTCGGGTGAGCAGGTGGCCCTGATTGGTGCCAATGGATCTGGCAAAAGTACAGTGCTTCGGCTGATGAATGGTCTGCATCAACCTACCCAAGGCACGGTGCATTTGCCCTTATGCCGACAAGCCATGCTGTTTCAAAGGCCGCACATGCTGCGCAGCAGCAGCTTGAACAATGTGGCCATCGGCTTGTGGCTAGACCGAAGCCTTCAACTGAATTGGCGTGCTTGCAAACAGCGTGCGCTAGAGGCACTGTCGGTGGTTGGTTTGTCCGGTGTCACTCAACAAAATGCAGCCACTTTATCGGGCGGGCAACAACAGCGATTGGCCTTAGCACGGGCATGGGCCCGTGAACCTCAATTGTTATTTTTAGACGAGCCCACCGCCAGCTTGGACCCGCCTGCCAAACGCGAAGTGGAGGCACTTGTGCACCAACTCATTCGGCCTCAAGGTCAGCAATTGGCAACCACTTTGGTATTTGCCAGCCACAACTTGGGGCAGGTGAAGCGTTGGGCCAGCCGCGTCATTTACCTAGAGCAAGGCAAGGTCTTGGCCGACTTGCCCACCGCTGATTTTTTCGACGCCAATTGTCTGAAACAACACAGTCATCAAGCTTTTTTATTTCTGCAAGGAGAAACTTAATGCGTTCTATTTTTAAACTTTTGCCTCTGACTCGCAAATTGCGGCATGTGGCCTTGGGCCTTGTCTTGACGGGATTCACGGCACACGCCATGGCCCAATCCATTGTGATGTCTTCCACCACGTCCACAGAGCAATCGGGCTTGTTTGGCCACCTCTTGCCAGAATTTAAAAAAGCCAGCGGCATTGACATCAAGGTGGTGGCCTTGGGCACAGGCCAAGCACTCGACATGGCACGCCGCGGCGATGCCGATGTGGTGTTTGTGCATGACCAAGTGGCCGAAGAAAAATTTGTGGCCGATGGCTTTGGCCTCAAACGATTGGCGGTGATGTACAACGACTTTGTGGTGGTGGGCCCCCAAGCAGATCCCGCCAATGTGAAGGGCAACGACATCGTGGCTGCGCTCAAAAAAATCTCGGCTGGCAATGCTGCATTTGTTTCAAGGGGTGACAAAAGTGGCACACATGCTGCCGAGTTGAGGTTTTGGAGCCAAGCCGCAATGACCGACAAAAAAGGCACAGGCTACAAAGAGTGCGGTTGCGGCATGGGCCCCGCTTTGAACATTGGCGCATCCACAGGTGCCTATGTGTTAACGGACCGCGGTACTTGGTTGAATTTTAAAAATCGAGGTGATTTGAGAATTTTGGTTGAAGGCGATGCTCGCTTGTTTAACCAATATGGCGTGATGGTGGTCAACCCAGCCAAACACCCCCATGTGAAACGCGCAGAGGCGCAAAAGTTTGTTGACTGGATTGTGTCCAAGCCAGGCCAAGCTGTCATTGCGGGCTACAAAATTGGCGGGGAGTCGGTGTTCTTCCCCAACGCGGCGCCTTGATCAAATTGATCGCTTTAATTAACGTCCCGTGAAACAAACTGGCACCGAAGGATCGATGGGCGGTCCTTCGTACGTGTTTTTGGCGTGTGCCACATCCATGTCGCGTGGCAGTGGCACGCCATTTTTGACAGCCAACACTTCAGCCATGATGCTGACGGCAATTTCGGCGGGTGTTTTGCTGCCAATGTAAATGCCGATAGGGCCGCGCAGTCTGGCAAGGGAGCTTTCTGTTTGATCGAAGTGCTCAATCATGCGTTGCTGGCGCAGAATGTTGTTGCGCCTAGAACCTATGGCGCCGATGTAGAAGGCATCGGTTTCTAAAGCCGCCAACAAAGCCAAATCGTCTAGCTTGGGGTCGTGGGTGAGGGCAATGACGCAACTGCGCATGTCGGGCTTGAAGCTCAGAACCAAATCGTCTGGCATGTCGTGTTTGATTGTCACTCCCGCCACCGACCATGCGCCTCTGTATTCTTCGCGCGGATCGCACACAGTGACGGCAAAGCCATTGAAGAGGGCCATGGTGGCCAAGTACTCGGTCATTTGACCTGCACCAATGAGCAACATGCGGTACTCAGGTCCAAAGGTGTTGATGAGCTGAGCCTCATCGATGTGCAATTCGCTGGGCGCGTTGCTGGTGGTCAAAGTGACTGCGCCAGTTTTCAAGTTGGTGGCTCTTTGAGTGAGTTGTCCTTTTTCAAGGAACTCAATCAATTGGGCTAGGCTGCCAGCATCTGGATTGAACTCTAGCAACAGCTCTAAGGTGCCGCCGCAAGGCAGGCCAAACCGATGCGCTTCATCGGCACTGATGCCATATTTCAATTGAACTGGCGCGCTGTCAATGATGGCATTGGCTTTGCTGTATTGGGCAATGAGGTCGTCTTCAATACAACCACCAGACACTGAGCCCACCACGGCACCCGTTTCGCACAGCGCCATGATGGAGCCGACAGGGCGCGGCGATGAACCCCAAGTTCGAACCACGGTGGTGAGCAAGGCCTTCTGCCCAGCTTCACGCCAAGCTTTGAGCGTTCTTAAGACAACGATGTCTAGGTTTTCCATGATGCCGCTTTGGATTTGGATTTGGATTTCGATTCTGCTTTTACTTTTGCTTTTGCTTTTGATGAATTAGCGCACCATGAACCAAACCGCGCCTGCGCCCACCAGCAAAGCCAACCAAACCCAGCTGGGTACTGAACCCGAAGAGGGCGCTGCTTCAACCGTTGCAACAGGTTTTGTTTCTGTTTCTGTTTCAGGTTCATTGCTTGGGTACTTGGCTTGCAGCGATTCGTCAAAACGTTTGAAGAAATCTTCGGCCAAAGATTTGGCCGCGCCATCAATGAGGCGTTGTCCCAGCTGGGCCAATTTGCCACCCACGGTAGAGTGCACGGTGTACTTCAATTCACAGCCCTCGGCATGGGGGTGCAATGAAACTTGCGATTCACCTTTGCCAAAACCGGCTACCCCACCTTGCGCTTCAAAATTCAAGGCATATGAATTGGGAGCTTGAATGTCAGACAAGGTGACCTTGCCAGAGAACTTGGCAGACACTGGGCCAATTTTGATGGCCACGCCCACGTTGTAAACATTGGGATCAGTGAGTTCAAATTTATCGCAACCTGGAATGCAGGACTTTAAAATTTCGGGATCGTTGAGGGCATCCCAAGCTTGTGCTTGGGTGACGTGTAATACGCGTTGACCTTGCATGTCCATTTTGTGTTCTCCGTTAATTCGTTTTCAACAGCTTGGTCAAGGCTTGCGCCAATTCTTCCAAGCGAGATAAATTGTGAATGGCCAACATGCCATCTACATGGCGATTCAAAACACTGGCGCCCGTTGCGATGGGAGCGTACCCGTCAAACCTGAGCAGCGGGTTGAGCCAAAGCAAAGAGCGCGTGTGTCGTTTTAGCCAAACAATCTCCGAGTCTAGCGTCTCTGGGGTGCCCGTATCGAGCCCATCACTGATTAACAGCACCACAGTGCGCCTGCCTGTGAGCTTTTTGCCGAAATTTGACCGGAAATGGGTGAGCGATTTGCCAAGTTGAGTGCCGCCTGCAAAATCTTGAATTTGACGGCTGGCCGCAGATAGCATGTCATCGGTGTCGCGCAGTTTGAAGGCTTGGTTCAAGTCGGTCAGATCGGTGCCAAAGGCGTAAATTTGCCTAGGGGTGCACCGTGTGGCATGGTGTAAAAATGCCAGTAAAAGACGGGCATAGCGCTCCATAGAGCCGGATATGTCGACCAAAATAAGAAGGGGCAGGGCTTGCGGCTTTCTTTGCATGCGTGGCAAAGAGAAAACATCGCCATCTTGCCGTGCTGCCATCTGCATGGTTTTGGACCAGTGAATGCGATCGCCTCGACCGCCCGTGCGCGTTCTTCGCCCTTGAATTTTGGGCAGGGGCAGTTTCACTTGCCTGGCCAATTTTTCGACCAACTTGAATTCGCTGGCGCTCAAACTTTGAAAGTCGGCTTGTTGCAGTCTTTGACGATCGCTGGCGCTCATGGCCGCGTCAAATTTCAATTCATCTTCTTTGGGCTTGCCAGGGTCGTTTTGCTTGTTTTTGGCCGCCAAAGCTTCTTGCACCCTTGATTTGCGGGGAACACCTGGTGAGGGCGTGGTGGCTTTGGGCAAAAGTTGCGAGAGGAGCTGGCGCGTGAGCTCTGGGTCTCTAAAAAATGCTGCAAACATTTGATCGAAAACCACCATGTCTTCTTGTCGATTGACCAAGCAGGCCTTCAATGCCGCTGCCAAATCGTCTTTTCTCTCTATGCCTGTGAGCCCTGCAGATTCAATGGCCAAGCTAATGCGAGAGGCATCAACAGGCAGACCCGCACGCCTGAGTGCGCGAGCAAAACCTGTGATGTTGTCGCTGAGTTTGCCGCTGCGCGCGTCGCCCAATAGCATGATGACAAAGCCTGAGTTTTAAAGCTGGCTTGGGGCAGGCGCTAGCAAATCGTTCAGCAAGGGCGTGATGGCGGCAATGTCTTCGCGCTGCTTGAACAAAATGCCCACCGTGTCTTGCACCACTTCAGGGTCAAGGGTGAGTGTGTCCAGGGCCACCAAGGCCTTGGCCCATTCCACACTTTCTGCAATGCCAGGAGCTCGTTGAAACGCACTCGAGAATGGCTGGCTTCTAAGGCGTCCCACAAACTCGGCCACTTGCTCGGTGAGTTGGGCACTGGCCTCAGGCACTTGGGACCTGACCACGGCCAATTCACGCTCGCGATCGGGGTAGTCCATCCACTGATAAAGGCAGCGGCGCTTCACGGCGTCGTTCAAGTCGCGCGTGCGGTTGCTGGTGAGAATGGTAACGGGTGCCACCTCGGCTTTGATGGTGCCCAGTTCTGGAATGCTCACTTGGTACTCGCCCAAATACTCCAGTAAAAAAGCTTCAAAGGGTTCGTCGGCGCGGTCAACCTCATCGATTAGCAGCAGAGCGCCAGGTGGGGGCGTTTGCAGGGCTTCGAGCAAAGGGCGCTTGACCAAGAAACGCTTTTGATACACCTCGCGTTCAATGTCTTGGGGAGTTGCACTTGAGCCGGTCTGAGCGGCTGCCGCGCGCATGTGCAATAACTGCGCAGCGTGGTTCCATTCGTAGAGAGCCTCGCGTTGCTCCATGCCGTCGTAGCATTGCAAACGAATGAGGGGTCGTCCTAGAATTTTGGCCAACGCTTTGGCCAGCTCGGTTTTGCCAACGCCAGGTTCTCCTTCTAAAAGGAGAGGGCGCTCTAATTTGAGGCTCAAAAAAACGGCGGTGATAAGCCGCCGTTCCGCGAAATAGCCCACGCCTTGAAGGGCTTGGGCAAGTTCGTCAATAGATTTGAAAGTGTCTTTTGCGGTCATCCGTTCGCCTGTTTCACCGCCCTTTGAGTTTGCACGGTGATCAGGTGAGCGCGATAGGCCTTTGAAGCGTGCAGGTCGGCATTGAGATCTGTAGAGTCTACCGCGATACCGGCCACTGCTTCTGGGGTAAAACTTTTTGTCAATGCGGCTTCCATGCCAGCATGGCGGAACACGCCATTGCCTGCACCGGTGATGGCCACACGAGCACCACCAGCGGTTTGTGCCACAAACACACCCACCAACGCAAAGCGTGAGGCAGGTTGATTGAACTTGGCATAGGCCGACTTGCTGGGAATGGGGAAACTCACAGCGGTGATGATTTCGCCTGCGTCTAATGCGGTGGCATACATGCCCAGAAAGAAGTCATCTGCCTTGATGGTGCGCTTGTCTGTGTGGATGGTGGCGCCCAAAGCCAACAAGGCACTGGGGTAGCAAGCTGCAGGGTCGTTGTTGGCCACAGAGCCACCAATGGTGCCCATGGCGCGGACTTGCTTGTCACCAATGTTGTTGGCCAATAAAGCCAAGCCTGGAATGTTCTTTTGAACGTCGGCGTTGTCGGCCACATCTTGGTGGCGTGTCATGGCGCCAATGACAATGTTGTTGCCGTCCATTTTGATGCCAGCCAAGCCACTGATAGCGGCCAAGTCAATCAGGGTTTCTGGCTGTTGCAGGCGCTGCTTCATGGCAGCGATCATGGTTTGGCCACCAGCCAAAACTTGACCACCAGCCTGCGCTGCTTTTTGCGCATCTGCCAATGCGGTAGGGCGTTCGTATTTGAATGCGTACATGTTGAGTTCTCCAAATTTCTAATTAATGCTTGGCGGCTTGAATGGCTTCCCACACGCGGTGGGGGGTGGCAGGCATGTCAAAGTCTTTGACACCCAGTGGCGCCAACGCGTCAAGCACGGCATTGATGACAGAAGGGGGTGAGCCAATGGCGCCCGCTTCGCCGCAACCTTTGGTGCCCAATGGGTTGGTGGTGCAAGGTGTGCACTCGTGACCAATGGCGAACACTGGGAAGTCGTCGGCGCGGGGCATGGTGTAGTCCATGAAAGAGCCAGTTAGGAGCTGGCCGGTTTCTTTGTCGTACACGCAGTTTTCCATGAGCGCTTGGCCAATGCCTTGCACCAAACCGCCATGCACTTGGCCTTCCACAATCATGGGGTTGATGATGGTGCCAAAGTCGTCCACTGCTGTGAACTTGTCGATTTTGGTCACGCCCGTTTGGGGATCAATTTCTACTTCGCAGATGTAAGTGCCAGCTGGGAAGGTGAAGTTGGTGGGGTCGTAGAAAGCGGTTTCGTTGAGGCCTGGCTCCAACTTGTCCAAGGGATAGTTGTGGGGCACATAGGCTGTGAGTGCAACGCTGCCAAATGGAATTTTCTTGTCGGTGCCCTTGACACTGAATTCGCCGTTGGCAAACTCAATGTCGGCATCGCCGGCTTCCATGAGGTGGGCGGCAATTTTCTTGGCCTTGGCTTCAATTTTGTCGAGGGCGCGCATGAGTGCGGCGCCGCCCACAGAAATAGAGCGTGAGCCATAAGTGCCCATACCGAAAGGCACGCGGCCGGTGTCGCCGTGAACGATGTCGACGTTTTCAACGGGAATGCCCAAGCGCGCGGCCACCACTTGTGCAAAGGTGGTTTCGTGGCCTTGACCATGGCTGTGCGAGCCGGTGAACACGGTGACGCTGCCTGTGGGGTGCACACGCACTTCGCCGCACTCAAACAAACCAGCACGAGCGCCCAAGGCGCCGGCCACGTTGCTGGGGGCCAAACCGCAAGCTTCGATGTAGCTGGAGTAACCAATGCCGCGCAGCAAACCCTTGGCTGCACTGGCCGCTTTGCGGGCGGGGAAGCCTGCCACATCGCCCAGTTTGTTGGCGTGGTTCATGAGTGCATGGAAATCGCCGGTGTCGTACTGCAAAGCCACTGGCGTTTGGTAAGGAAACTGCGTGATGAAGTTCTTGCTGCGAATGGCGTCTTGCGTCATGCCCAGCTCAAACGCTGCGCGAGACACAATGCGCTCGAGCAAGTAGGTGGCTTCGGGACGACCCGCGCCGCGATACGCATCGACAGGGGCTGTGTTGGTAAACCAAGCATCTACTTCCACATACACCTGAGGTGTAGCGTATTGGCCGGCCAACAAGGTGGCGTAGAGAATGGTTGGAACAGCAGTTGAGAACGTAGACAAGTAGGCGCCCAAGTTGGCGTCGGTGTGGACGCGCAATGCCAAGAACTTACCGTCTTTGTCGATGGCCAACTCTGCATGGCTGGAATGGTCACGGCCGTGTGCGTCGCTTAAGAATGCTTCTGAGCGATCGCAATTCCATTTGATGTTGCGGTTGAGCTTTTTGGAAGCCCAAGTCAGGCACACATCTTCGGCGTACAGATAAATTTTGGCGCCAAAACCACCACCCACATCGGGTGCAATGACGCGCACCTTGTGCTCAGGCAAGCCCAGCACAAACGCGGTCATGAGCAAGCGCTCGACGTGCGGATTTTGATTGGACACATAGAGTGTGTACTCGTCGCTGGCGCGGTTGTAGCTGCCAATGGCGGCGCGTGGCTCCATGGGGTTGGGTGCCAAGCGGTTGTTAATCAAATCAAGCTTGGTAACGTGCGCAGCACCTGCAAACGCAGCATCAACAGCAGCCTTGTCGCCAATGGCCCAGTTGTAGCAATGGTTGTTGGGTGCCTCAGCGTGCAGGGCTGTGGCAGATTTGGCTTGGCGCACATCGACCACCGCGGGCAGCACGTCATATTCAACTTCCACCAACTCGGCAGCGTTTTTAGCTTGCTCCAAAGTTTCGGCCACCACCATGGCCACGTGGTCGCCCACATAGCGCACCTTGCCATTGGCAAGAATGGGGTGAGGTGGCTCGTTCATGGGCTTGCCGCTGGTGTCTGTAATGAGCCAGCCGCAGGGCAGACCATTGATTTTGGCATCGACCACATCGGGGCCGTCAAGCACGGCCACCACACCAGGCGCTGCCAAAGCCTTGGCTTTGTTGATGCTCTTGATGTTGGCGTGGGCATGAGGCGAGCGCACGAACACGGCGTGCGTCATGTTGTCTAGGCGAATGTCGTCGGTGTAGTTGCCGGCGCCAGTGAGGAAGCGGTAGTCTTCCTTGCGACGCAAGGACTCACCGATGTGAGGAAGTTTGGAGAAATCTGATGCACCCATGATGAGCTCCTTAAGCTTTCATAGCAGCACAACCCTGCTGCACGGCTTTGACAATGTTTTGGTAACCCGTGCAACGGCACAGATTGCCTTCGAGCAATTCGCGAATTTCGAGTTCGCTGGCGTTGGGGTGGCGGTTGGCAATGTCGACCGCGCTCATGACCATGCCAGGTGTGCAGAAGCCGCACTGCAAGCCGTGGCATTCTTTGAATGCGGCTTGCATGGGGTGCATGGTGCCATCGGCTTGGGCCATACCTTCAATGGTGGTAACTTCGGCGCCTTGCGCTTGTGCGGTGAGCATGTTGCAAGACTTGACGGCACGGCCGTTGACATGAACGGTACATGCACCACATTGGGCTGTATCGCAGCCCACGTGGGTGCCGGTAAGTTTGAGGTGCTCGCGCAGTGCGTTGACGAGCAAAGTGTTGGGGGCTGCGTCAACGGAAACTGATTTGCCGTTGACCTTCATTTGAACCTGCATGCGTAACTCCTGAGGGTGAATTTATCCTCCAGTAGATCACGCGGTCAGCCCCTTCTTTTTAAGTAGTTTCCCTTAGGTTTAAGAATTCATTCACAAATCTCAAAAGGGCGGGCCATCTTCGTCGCTGGCAGACTCGGCAAAGACGTTTTCGCCACCCAGCGCATCGATCACATCTTTGAGCAATGGGCCTAGCATCCCAGTGCTCAAAACCACATCGGCATCAAATTTGTCTTCCCCTTCGGTGCTGCCTGTGTCTGCTTGGGTGCCATCTAAAAAGGTGACTTTTTTAAGCTGCAAGCCCTCGGTCAAGACGAAGCTGGCTTTGCCTTCCCAGCTTAGCGCCAATTGGGTGGGGAGCTTGCCCTCGCGCACATGTTTGCGCACTTCCTCGGTGCTAAGGTTATGCCGTGTGTACTTCACCATGGGCTGGTCTTCTGCGCCCGACTTCAAAACACATTCTTTTTCTATGCTCAAAGATCTTGGCAGATCGTCAGTGTCGGTGGTCAATAGCCAGGCCGCCATTCCGGCTTGTGGGGATGTGGCAGTTTGCAGCAAGTTCAAGTCTAGGCCTGGCAAGGCGCGAACCAACTGGGTGATGACCTCATCGGCTTTGCCTGTGCTGGCCGCATCTATGGCCAATAGTCGATCTTGGGGGTTGATCCAGACCATGACAGAAGCTTGCTTGGCAAAGGCTTGAGGCAGCAGGCTTTGCAGAATGTCTTCGCGCATTTCGCGATTTTCTTTTTTGCCAGGCTTGCGGCCGGTCTTGGCTTGGATATCTTGCGCCTGCAATTCGGCTTTGCGTTTGACCACAGAGGAGGGGACCGCTTTGGTTTCAATCAGCAACTTGGCAATCCACTGACCGCCAATAGACTCAATCAAGGGGCCATTTTCAAGGCCCCTCGGCTCGGACCAGCCTACGGATTTGTCTTGACCAGGTGTGCATTCAATGAATCGGTTGGCTGAAAAAGCACTTTCAATTTCTGGTACGGTGGCGTTCCAGTTGGGCCCTATGCGGTAGGCCATGACATTTTTAAACACGTATATCCTTGCGGGGTTGTTTGACCTAAAGTCAAATTTGTATCAATGATAGTAGAAACCATGTTTCTATTCGTACCTTTCAACACAAAATGCAGTCGCTTCCGCCTCTACTGAACGCAGATCAAACATCTTGGCAATTTTGGATTGACCGGGGGGGCACTTTCACAGACATCGTCGGCAAGCGGCCCGATGGCCAACTCGTGACGCACAAGCTGTTGTCAGAAAACCCTGGTCAGTACAAAGATGCTGCGGTTGCTGGCATTCGGTTTTTGCTGGGTTTGAAGCAGCATGAGGCCGTCACGCCGTCGGCTGTGAGTTGCGTGAAGATGGGCACCACAGTGGCCACCAATGCATTGCTAGAGCGCAAGGGTGAAAAAACATTGTTGGTTACAACGCGCGGATTTAGAGATGCATTGCGCATCGCTTATCAAAACCGACCCCGCTTGTTTGACCGACACATTGTCTTGCCCGAGCTTCTTTACAGCGAAGTGATCGAAGCACACGAGCGCATGTCGGCGCAAGGTGAAGTCATTGAGCCTTTGAATGACGCTGAATTGCGCGTTCAGTTGCAGGCTCAATTTGATATCGGTATTCGCAGCGTGGCCATTGTGTTCATGCACGCGTATCGTTATCAAGCGCACGAAATCATAGCTGCCAAATTGGCGCGTGAAATTGGCTTTACCCAAATTAGCACGTCGCATCAAACCAGTCCCTTGATGAAGTTTGTCAGCCGAGGTGACACCACGGTGGTGGATGCTTATTTGTCGCCCATCTTGCTTCGCTATGTCGATCAAGTGGCTACTGAAATGCCAGGCGTCAAATTGATGTTCATGCAGTCTTCGGGTGGCCTCACCGATGCGCATGCCTTTGCCGGCAAATATGCCATTTTGAGTGGCCCCGCAGGCGGTATTGTTGGCATGGCACGCACTGCGCAAGGCGCTGGACACGACAAAGTGATTGGCTTTGACATGGGCGGCACGTCGACCGATGTGTCGCATTACGCTGGACAGTTTGAGCGAGAGTTTGAAACGCAAGTGGCAGGCGTTCGCATGCGCGCACCCATGATGAGCATCCACACGGTGGCGGCGGGGGGAGGTTCTTTGTTGCAATTTGACGGTTCACGTTTGCGCGTGGGACCTCAAAGCGCTGGCGCCAATCCTGGCCCTGCCAGTTACAGACGAGGCGGTCCATTGGCCGTGACCGATGCCAATGTGTTGGTGGGCAAGGTACAACCTGATTTCTTTCCCGCGGTGTTTGGCCCTGAGGGCAATCAAACTTTAGACAAGCAGGCGGTAGTAGAGCGCTTTGCCGATTTGTCCAATCAAATGAACCGGCCTGCTGAAGCCATTGCAGATGGTTTCTTGCGCATTGCGGTTCAGCAGATGGCCAATGCCATCAAGAAAATTTCAGTGGCGCGCGGCTACGACGTCACGCGTTATACCTTGCAGTGCTTTGGTGGGGCAGGCGGTCAGCACGCATGCATGGTGGCCGATGCGCTGGGTATGAAGCAAGTCTATGCACATCCTTTGGCCGGCGTGTTGTCGGCGTATGGCATGGGCTTGGCCGATCAAAGCTTGATTCGCGAGCAAGCGGTTGAAATGCGCCTCACACCCGAGGCTATGCCATCCTTGCTGTTGCCGCTCAAAAGTTTGGCTGATGCTGCCAGATCAGCCTTGGCCAAGCAAGCCTTGGGCGATGTGATTCAATTGCACGAGCGTGTGCATGTCCGATATGAGGGCAGTGATTCAGCCTTGGTGGTTGACATGGGTAGCCTGGAGGAAATCACGGCACGTTTTGAGCAGGCTTACCGTCAACGATTTGCATTTTTGATGGTGGGTAAATCGCTCATGGTGGAGGCAGTTTCTGTAGAGGCTGTCATCCAAGGTGATGCCGCGGTTGAAGTGCCTCATGCGCTCAATCCTGCGCGCAATGTGCCTCAGCGCGCTAGCGTGCGCATGTACTCTGCGGGCTCAGATGGCGAGTCGCGTTGGTGGGAGGCCGGTTTGTTTGTGCGCGAAGATTTGCGCATAGGCGATGTCATTGCAGGCCCAGCCATCATCGCCGAGAAAAATGCCACTACGGTGGTAGAGCCTGGATGGCAAGCACAAGTAACAGCTTTAGACCATCTGCTTTTGAATCGCGTGGAAGTGCGTCAAACCAAACATGCTGCGGGTACCTCGGTCGATCCTGTCTTGTTGGAAGTGTTTAACAACCTCTTCATGAACATTGCAGAGCAAATGGGTTTGCAACTGCAAAACACCGCTTACTCGGTGAATATCAAGGAACGCCTTGATTTTTCTTGTGCCTTGTTCAGTTCAGAGGGACATCTAATTGCCAATGCGCCACACATGCCTGTGCACTTGGGCAGCATGGGCGAAAGTATCAAAACGGTCATTCGCGAAAACGCAGGCCAGATGCGCCGTGGTGATGTCTTTGTGCTCAATGACCCCTATCACGGCGGCACGCATTTGCCTGATGTGACCGTTATCACGCCGGTGTTTTTAGAGGGTGCAATTCAACCAGAGTTTTATGTGGGCTCTCGTGGTCACCATGCTGACATTGGCGGTACCACGCCAGGCTCGATGCCGCCTTTTTCCACCACCATTCAAGAAGAAGGTGTGCAAATCAACAACGTCAAGTTGGTGTCGGAAGGTGTGTTGCAAGAGCAAGACATGCTGGCGCTGCTGTCCAGTGGTCAATATCCCAGCCGCAATCCTAAGCAAAACATGGCCGACTTGCGCGCCCAATTGGCGGCCAACGAAAAGGGTGTGCAAGAGCTGCACAAAATGGTGGCCGAATTTGGTTTGGATGTGGTGCAGGCCTACATGCGCCATGTTCAAGACAACGCCGAAGAATCTGTAAGACGCGTGATCACACGCTTGAAAAATGGCAGCTTCACATTGCCACTAGACAATGGTTCGCAAATTCAAGTGGCCGTGCGCGTAGATGCCCAAAACCGCAGTGCAGAAATTGACTTCACGGGCACCAGTGTTCAGCAGACCAACAACTTCAATGCGCCCACTGCGGTGTGCATGGCTGCCGTGTTGTATGTCTTTAGAAGTTTGGTGAACGACGACATTCCCTTGAATGAGGGTTGCCTGAAACCTTTGAAGGTGATCATTCCTGAGGGCTGCATGCTCAACCCCAACTTTCCTGCCTCTGTGGTGGCGGGCAATGTGGAAACATCGAGCTGCATTACCAATGCGCTGTTTGGCGCTTTGGGTGTGATGGCGGGCAGTCAGCCCACCATGAACAACTTCACGTTTGGCAATGCAAAGTACCAGTACTACGAAACCATTTCGGGCGGCAGTGGTGCGGGCGTGATGGTGGACGAACAGGGGCAAATGACCTCGGGCTTTCATGGCACCTCGGTGGTTCAAACCCACATGACCAACTCACGCCTGACCGATCCAGAGATTTTGGAATTCCGATTCCCTGTGCGTTTGGAAAGTTATGCATTGCGCGAAGGCTCGGGTGGTCAAGGCAAATGGCATGGCGGCATGGGCGGAGTGCGCCGCATTCGTTTCTTGGAACCCATGACGGCCAGCATCTTGTCCAATGGCCGAGTCCATCCAGCATTTGGCATGGCGGGTGGTCAATCGGGTGCCCCTGGCATCAACCAAGTCATGCGTAAAGATGGCCATGTGGAGGTGCTAAAACACATTGGCCAAGTAGAAATGGCGCCAGGCGATGTGTTTGAAATTCACACGCCAGGTGGCGGTGGGTTTGGCTTGCCTCAAGCTTGAACTGGCTCAAACTCAAACTCAAAGCAAGCCGCTTTACTTAAGACTTACCAGCTTAAGACTTGCCCGCTTTAGGCTTGTCTGCTGGCTTGTTTGCTGCAGGCTCACTTGCCGTGCCACCTTGATAGGTGGAGCCGTTAACAGTCAGGCCTTGGGCTGAGAGCTTGGCCGAACTTTTCTCGCCCATGCCGTTCACACGGAGCATGAGGTCGGGCCAGTCTTTGAAGTTGCCCTTGCTGCGCTCTTTCAAAATTTTGCCTGACAGTGAAGGGCCAATGCCCTTGATGCCATCCAGATCGGCCGCATTGGCTTTGTTGACATCAATCGCAGCAAAGCTGCTGAGTGAAAACAGCAATGCGGTGGTGGTTAAGATTTTCTTGAACATGTTGAACTCCTTTGTTTGACATCACCCCAACGGTGATGCAAACCAGATTCAACTGCTGATTGAACGCTAGATGTGCATTCTGCAATTCAAGGTGAGCGCAAGCAATGCTTTGAAAGCAATCTAGAGTTCTTCGACGCGGCGTGGTGGGTAGCTGTCCCAAGCTTGGCAGCCAGGGCAGTGCCAAAAATGTTCTTTGGCCTCAAATCCGCAAGCCGCGCAGCGATAGCGTGCCAAGGGACGAGCCGCTTGTTCGAGTGCCTTTTGCAAAGGGGCGCTTGTGGCCTCGGTACCCAAATCGGCGCCCGCTAACCAGCGAGAAGCTGCAATCAGGGAGGGCTGCTTTTGAAGGTGCTCGATGTATCTTTGACGGGTGAGCTTGTCTGAATCTGAGCCTGTTTTTTCCAATGCCACGATGGCGTCCATCACATCGATGCATGGGCTTTGAGCGTAGTGCTGTTGGAGCAAAGACAAAGTGGAGGGTACCTGGTCTGCTGCTTGAGCTGCACGAACCAAGCTGGCAGCTGCCAAAGGGGCTGCCACAGAGGCTGACTCAAACAATTGACTCAAAGTGGCGCAGGCTTGAAGCGCTTGGCCTTGGTTGAGTTGCAGTTGTCCTAGCAAGAGGCGAGGGCGAGGAGCGTCTGGGGCTTCTGTCAAAGCATTTTGAAGGCATTGCAAAGCGCCGATTGCATTGCCTTGCGCATTGAGTTCTCTGGCTTGTTCGCACAGGTAGTGAGCCTTGCGAACCGCGAAGCTCACCTCCCCCGATTGTTCGAGTTGGGTGGCCACTTCTCGAGCTTGTGGCCATTCGCGAGAACGTTCATAAATGGCCAAGCGGGCCAAGCGGGCTTGGCCTTCGAAGGCGGTACCCTCAAGTTTGCGCAAGGCGTCTTCAGCGCGGTCTAGCAAGCCAGCTTTGACAAAATCTTTGGCAAGGGCATTTTGCGCGCGCTGACGGTCGGCTGTGCTGAGGTCGCCACGCGACAACAAATGTTCATGCACCCGAACAGCGCGCTCGTATTCGCCACGCCGGCGAAATAAATTGCCCAAGGCAAAGTGCAACTCTGAAGTGTCGGGGTCGTTTTGAACGGCTTCAATGAAGGCATCAATGGCCTTGTCTTGCTGCTCATTCAATAAAAAATTAAGACCTTTGAAATAGGCGCGGGGGGCTTGACGGTTGTCAATGCGCAATTGCCTTAAATCAAGCCTAGAGGCCAACCAGCCTAAACCAAAAGCGGCTGGCAATCCCACCAAAATCCAAATCAGATCAAGTTCCATTTGAGGCTTCCGGCTGTTCGGTGCTTGCAGAAGGGCCTGGGGTGGTTTGAGTCGATTTGGCCTCTTGCCTTTGGCGCCACCAGCGAGGCACCATGCCTAAAACACCCACCACCATGCCCAGCGCAAACGCAGCGAGCACGATCAGGACCATGGGCGAGCGCCATTGGGTGCCAAAGAAAAAGTAAACCTTGGCCTCGTGCTGATTGTTCAGCGCGAAGGCAAACAAGGTAAAAAATACAGCGGCATTCAGTGTCCACTGAAGCAGCTTGAGAAATTGTTTCATGAATAGCCTCAGACAGCCCTGTCATTCTAAGGCGATGCCAAGGGAAGAAACAAAAAAGGCCCTGATAGGGGCCTAATTATTCCGTCGTTCCGTGCACAGGCTCATTCAGATTTGCCATGCAATACGTCCAATGACCCTTGGTCAACAGCCTCGCGCAAAGCTTTGCCAGGTTTGAAATGGGGCACGCGTTTTTCTGGAATTTGCACGCTTTCGCCAGATCGGGGGTTGCGCCCAAGGCGGGGTGGCCTGCGATTGATGGTGAAACTGCCGAATCCGCGAATTTCGATGCGATGGCCTTTGACCAAAGCTTCGCTCATGGCGTCCAAAACCGTTTTGACAGCGAATTCGGCGTCACGGTGAGTCAGTTGCTCAAAGCGAGCAGCCAAGGCTTCAACGAGGTCGGATCGAGTCATGTGAAAAATGTGCGAGAGGCATAGAAAAAGCCTCCGCCCAGCCCCCTAAGGGCTAGGCAAGAGGCTTTTGTTTTCAGCAGATCATTCGGCTGAATCGTTGTTGTCCAACTTGGCACGCAACAGAGCGCCCAAGCTGGTGGTGCCAGCGTTTTCGCGTGAAGACTGTTGGCTCAAGTTGGCCATGGCTTCACTTTGATCGGCAGCATCTTTGGCCTTGATAGACAACTGGATGTTGCGTGTCTTGCGATCGACGTTGACGACCACGGCTGTGACTTCGTCGCCTTCTTTCAGCAAGCTGCGAGCATCTTCCACGCGATCGCGTGAAATTTCGCTGGCGCGCAAGTAACCAATGATGTCGTCGCCCAAATCGATTTCAGCGCCGCGAGCGTCAACAGTCTTGACCTTACCGGTGACTGTTTGGCCCTTGTCGTTCACTGTCACGAAAGTGGTGAATGGGTCGCCGTCGAGCTGTTTGATGCCCAAGCTGATGCGCTCGCGCTCAACGTCAACTGCCAACACGATGGCTTCAACGTCTTGACCCTTCTTGTAGTTGCGAACAGCGGCTTCGCCGGTTTCGTTCCATGACAAGTCGGACAAGTGAACCAAACCGTCGATGCCAGCGGCCAAGCCCACGAACACACCGAAGTCGGTGATGGACTTGATGGGGCCTTTGACGCGGTCGCCACGCTTGGTGTTTTGAGCAAACTCTTGCCAAGGGTTGGCACGGCACTGCTTCATGCCCAAGCTGATGCGGCGCTTGTCTTCGTCGATTTCCAAAACCATGACTTCGACTTCGTCGCCCAATGACACGATCTTGGAAGGTGCCACGTTCTTGTTGGTCCAGTCCATTTCAGAGACGTGCACCAAGCCTTCGATGCCTGGCTCGAGTTCGACAAACGCGCCGTAGTCGGCGATGTTGGTGATCTTGCCGAACATGCGGGTGCTTTGTGGGTAGCGGCGGTTGACGCCCATCCAAGGATCGTCGCCCATTTGCTTGAGGCCCAAGGACACGCGGTTTTTCTCGGTGTCGAACTTGAGGATCTTGGCGGTAATTTCTTGACCAGCTTGCACCACTTCTGAAGGGTGACGAACACGGCGCCATGCCATGTCGGTGATGTGCAGCAAACCATCGATGCCGCCCAAGTCAACGAATGCACCGTATTCGGTGATGTTCTTGACCACACCGTGAACGACTGAACCTTCGCGGAGGTTTTCCATCAGTTTGGCGCGCTCTTCGCCCATCGAAGCTTCGACCACAGCACGGCGTGATAAAACGACGTTGTTGCGCTTGCGGTCCAACTTGATGACCTTGAATTCCATGGTCTTGTTTTCGT
Source organism: Limnohabitans sp. MMS-10A-178 (assembly GCF_003063375.1). Lineage (GTDB taxonomy): Bacteria > Pseudomonadota > Gammaproteobacteria > Burkholderiales > Burkholderiaceae_C > Limnohabitans_A. The sequence continues at coordinate 1,170,749 of NZ_NERY01000001.1, forward strand.
ACGGTGACAGGTCTTTGGTAGGACGTGTGTCAACCAATGAGCCTGGCAAGAAAGCACGAATGCCGTTGACCAAAACAGTGAGGCCGCCTTTGACTTTGCCGCTGGTGGTGCCAGTGACGAATTCGCCGGATTCCAAGGCTTTTTCCAATGACAACCATGATGCCAAACGCTTGGCAGTGTCACGGCTCAAAATGGTGTCGCCGTAGCCGTTCTCGATAGAGCCAATGGCTACAGACACGAAGTCGCCCACTTGGACTTCGATTTCGCCCAGATCTGATTTGAATTCTTCCAGGGGTACGTAGGCTTCAGATTTGAGGCCGGCGTTAACAACCACGAAGTTGTGTTCGATGCGAACAACTTCAGCGGTGATCACTTCGCCTGGGCGCATTTCCGTGCGCTTCAGTGATTCTTCAAATAGGGCTGCAAAAGATTCTGACATTCAAGTTCCTAATCCGCAAAAAGGTCTGACGACAGCGGTATTGCGTCGTTAACAAGGCAAGATGCGGCGGTTGTTTGCGTTTTCACGCGGGTTAAGTTGATGAACCACAAGACATGTGCGCAAGCAGCGCGGAGGGTGTCTTGTGGGCCTCTGGCAAGTTCTCTGTTTAACTTTTAGATCAAACAGGGAAGTCTTGTTTGCTTTGCCACCAGTCAAGGACTTGGGTGACCGATTGTTCGATGCCCAAATCTGAGTTGTCTAGCAGCATTGCGTCTTGCGCTGGCTTTAAGGGCGCCACGCTACGGGAACTGTCCCGCAGGTCGCGAGCCTCTAAGTCAGCCCGAAGATCGGCGATTTTAGCCTGAAAACCTTTAGAAATCAATTGCTTATAGCGCCTGTCGGCTCTTTTTGCGGCGCTGGCGGTCAAAAACACCTTCAAAGGCGCACCAGGAAAGATGACGGTGCCCATGTCGCGGCCGTCTGCCAGCAGTCCGGGCAGGCGCTGAAAACTGTGCTGCAGGGCCACCAAAGCCACCCGAACGGCGGGCAAAGTGGACACTTTGGAGGCATTCATGCCGCCTTCTTCGCTGCGGATGGCGTCGGTCACATCTTGCTCATTGAGCAAGACTTTGTCGCCGTCAAAACGCACAGGCAGTTTTTCGGCCATGGCCGCAATGGCGGCTTCATTGGCGGGCTCCAGGCTGAAGCCTGCCTGCAACGCGGCATAAGCCGTGACGCGATACAGGGCGCCAGAGTCAAGGTAGTGGTAGCCCAAACGTTGTGCCACCAAGCTAGACAAAGTGCCTTTGCCCGAAGCGGTGGGGCCATCGATGCAAATGACAGGGATGCGTTCAGCGGGTGTTTGCGACAAAGAGAACAACCCTTCGAAATAATCTGGAAATGTTTTGGCCACGCACTTGGGGTCTTCAATGCGCACGGCTCGTTGGTCGGCGTTGAAGGCGGCCAAAGAGAAGCACATGGCCACACGGTGATCGTCGTAGGTGTGAATGCTAGCGGCTTGCCATTGGCCAGTTGGGATTGGGTGAATGCGCAACCAATCGGGGCCTTCTTCCACTTGGGCGCCCAACTTGCGCGCTTCTTTGGCCATGGCCGCAATGCGATCGGTTTCCTTCACACGCCAGCTGGCAATGTTGCGCAGGGTGCTAGGACCGTCGGCATACAGGGCCATAACGGCCAAGGTCATGGCGGCATCGGGAATGTGATTGCAGTCTAAGTCGATGGCTTTGAGGGGCCATGCACCACGCTTGATTTCTAACCAGTTGGGGCCACTTTCAATGTGTGCGCCCATTTGTGCTGCGGCATCCATGAAGCGAATGTCGCCTTGAATGGAGGATGCGCCCACCCCTTGAATGCGAACGGCTTGGTCGGTTGCCGCCAAGGTACCCAAGGCGATGAAATAACTGGCCGATGACGCATCGGCTTCGACATGAATTTCACCAGGCGAGGTGTAGTGGCTGCCGGCAGAAATGGTGAAACGTTGCCAACCATCGCGTTTGACCTTGATGCCGTAGCGCGCCAACAAGTTCAGGGTGATTTCAATGTAAGGCTTGGAAATGAGTTCTCCCACCACTTCAATCACGATGTCTTTTTGTGCCGCCAAAGGCAAGGACATGAGAAGTGCGGTGAGGAACTGGCTTGACACATCGCCGCGCACTTGAATGGGTTTATCGAGTTGCAGTTGCGGTGAGCGCACACGCAAAGGCGGATAGCCTTCGTTACCCAAATAATCAATGTGACAACCCAAGAGGCGCAGCGCATCGACCAAATCGCCAATGGGCCGTTCGTGCATGCGCGGCACACCTTTGAGTGTGAAGTCGCCACCCATGACCGCCAATGCCGCCGTCAGCGGGCGCATGGCCGTACCGGCATTGCCCATAAATAACTCAATGGCTTCTGAAGGCTTTTTGAAGCCTGCCGATTGTCCGTTGGCAGTGCTTTGTCCTAAGCCCGAAATGCAAACGCTGTTCGTGCCTGCCTTGGATTCAACGCCACAGCCCAGTTGGCGCAAGGCAGCCAACATCACGCGGGTGTCATCTGAATCTAAGAGGTCGTGAACCCATGTGCTTCCTGCACACAGCGCAGACAACAGCAACACGCGATTGGAAATACTTTTGGAGCCAGGCAAAGTGACAGTGCCGCCTGCTTGTTGCAAAGAGGGAAGGTCGAGAAACGCGGTGGCAAACATGTTGGCGTCTTTATTCTTCTGAATGCTTGTTGGCGCCCATGCGCCAATTGAAACGCAAATCGCTGGCTTGTCGGATCATGTCTTCAAGGGCTTGAGGCTCGTTGGCGCGAATTGCTTTTTCAAAGTCGTTCAGTGCCTCTTTGAAGTGGCTGATTTGAAACAAGACCTGCTCGCGGTTGGTGGTCAAAATGTCGCGCCAGATCACTGGATCACTGGCAGCAATGCGTGAGAAATCTCGGAAGCCAGGGCCACCCAGTGCAATTAGGTCTGTTCCGTTGTGCTGTTGAAAAATACCGCGAATGATGGCGTAGGACAATACATGAGGCAGATGGCTGACAGCTGCAAATGCCGCATCGTGTGAGGCAGGTGTGAGCTCTGTGATGTAGCTGCCTAAGCTTTTCCAAATTTGTTTGGCCAACAGTACTTGTGGCGCGCCTGAGCTGGCCATGGGCGTGATAATTAAAGCGCGGTCTTTGTACAGGTCTGCATCGGAATGTTCTACGCCAGCCACCTCTTTGCCGGCTATGGGATGAACTGGCACGAAGCAATGCAGTTTGTCACCCAATGTGTTGAGTGCCGCAGCCACAATGTCTGATTTGGTTGAACCCACATCCATCAAAAGCGCATCTGGTTTCAAGGCAGGGGCAATGGCTTTGAAGCAAGCTTCGGTGGCCGTCACAGGCACTGCCAATAAAACCAAATCGGCCTCCGATACCGCTTGCTCAATGCTGTTGACCGCAAGGTCAATGACGCCCATGCTGAGGGCCTTTTGGCGCGACGATTCAGAAGCACTGTAGCCCACGATGTGAGGCGCCCAGCCAGCCATGCGAGCGGCCAAAGCAAACGAGCCGCCCATCAGACCGCAGCCAATGAGAGCGACTTTTTTGAATTTCATTCCGAAATGGGGTAGGAACCCAACACCTTGTAGAAGGCACACAGGCCTTGCAGTTCTTGCAAGGCCGCTGCCACATGGGGCTGTGAAATGTGGCCTTGAATGTCGATGTAGAAATAGTATTCCCATTGACCCGATTTGGCCGGGCGAGATTCAAAGCGCGTCATCGATACGCTGTTGTTCTTAAGGGGCATGAGCAAGTCATGCACAGCGCCTGGTTTGTTGGGCACAGAGACCACCAAGCTGGTGCAGTCTTTGCCAGACACTGGTGGCGTGGCCAATGTTTGTGGCAAGCAGATGACGGCAAAGCGTGTGCGGTTGGTGGCTTCGTCTTGAATTGCGTGCGCCACAATGTGCAGTCCAAACTGCGATGCTGCACGCTCGCTGGCAATGCCGGCCCAAGCAGGATTTGTAGCGGCCAAGCGAGCGCCCTCGGCATTGCTAGAAACCGCGCGGCGCTCTGCGTGTGGAAGGTGTTGGGTGAGCCAATTTTGGCATTGAGCCAGCGCTTGCGGATGTGCGAGCACCACCTCAATGTCTTTGAGGTGGTCGGTTTGACGCAGCAAATTGTGGCGAACCAACAGACTCACTTCGCCTATGACATGCACCGGTGAACGCAAGAACAAATCGAGCGATCTGGCCACCACGCCTTCAGTTGAATTTTCCATGCCCACCACGCCGTACTGCGCTGTGCCTGCGGCCGTGGCATGAAAAACTTCGTCAAAGTTGTTGCAGTAAATGAGGCTGGCCGCACTGCCAAAAAATTCAACGGCCGCTTGTTCGCAGAAGGTGCCTTGCGGGCCAAGCACTGCAACGCGCTGTGGCGCCTCTAGGGCCAAACATGCCGACATGATTTCGCGCCAAATGGAGGCCACATGGGCATTGTGCAAAGGCCCTTGATTGGCCTTTTCAATTTTGGCAATGACCTGCGCCACGCGATCGGGACGAAAGAAGGGCGAGCCTTCGGCGCGTTTGATTTCACCCACTTTTTCAGCCACTTTGGCGCGCTGGTTCAGCAAGCTCAAGAGCTGCTGATCGAGCGAGTCAATTTGAATGCGCAGTTCGCCCAAAGCGTCTGATTGAATAGGTTGCGTCATGTTGAGTTCAGTCAAGAAAGTCAAACGCTTGAACGATTTTGTTCAAGCCTGTTTTGTTTCGAAATCTTGGAGGTAAGACACCAGCGCCTGCACGCCTTCCAGTGGCATGGCGTTGTAAATACTGGCGCGCATACCGCCCACAGATTTATGGCCTTTGAGTTGCAGCAAGCCGCGGGCTTTGGCGCCCGCTAAGAAAGCATCGTTGCGTGACTCATCACGCAGGTAGAACGGAATGTTCATGCGCGAGCGGCATGATTTGTCAACACGATTTTCGTACAGCTGGGATTGATCAAGGTAATCGTAAAGCAACTTGGCTTTGGCCATGTTGCGCTGCTCCATGGCGGCTACACCTTTCATGCCATTTTCTGTTTGTGATTTCAACCATTTGAAAACCAAACCTGCAATGTAGATGGAATAAGTGGGAGGCGTGTTGTACATGGAGCCGTTGTCGGCCACCATTTTGTAATTGAACGCACTGGGGCAATGTTTCATGGCTTTGCCCAACAGGTCTTCTCGCACCACCACCAAAGTGAGACCTGCGGGGCCTAGGTTCTTTTGTGCGCCACCAAATGCCAAGCCCACTTTGGACCAATCGATGCTGCGCGAGGCAACGTGAGACGAAAAATCAATGACCAAGGGGGCGTTGCTGCCCAGGGCCTTCAGGTCGGGCAGCGCATTGAATTCAACACCATCGATGGTCTCGTTGGTGCAAACATGTACATAGTTTGCGTTGGCGCTTAACTGCCATTCAGCAGGAGAGGGGATGGTGGTGAACTTGGTGCTTTGAGCGCTGGCCGCCAAATATGGCTTGCAAAACTGAGCTGCCTCTTTGAATGACTTTTGGCTCCAGGTGCCGGTAAGCACAAAATCGACCGTGCCTTCTTGAGACAAATTCAAAGGCACGATGGCATTTTCGGCAATGCCGCCGCCTTGCATGAACAGAATTTTGAAGTGGCTCGGTATTGCCAACAATTCACGCAGATCGGATTCTGCTTCTTCGTAAATAGCCGTGAACTCTTTGCCGCGGTGGCTCATTTCCATCACGCCCATGCCGCTGCCATGCCAGTCCAGCATTTCACTGGCGGCCTGAATCAAGACGGCATCGGGAATGGCGGCAGGGCCGGCAGAGAAGTTGAACGGTCGTGTCATTCAGCAGAACCACTTTCGCCGGCATCGCCCTCTGCATCAGCGGCGCCTTCGTTTGCATCGTCTTGCACATTGGCATCGTTTTCCACAATGCGTTGTAAGCCAGACAATTTGGCACCATCGTCTAAACCGATCAGGGTGACACCTTGTGTGGCGCGACCCAATTCGCGAATTTCAGAAACACGGGTGCGAACCAACACACCGGTGTCGGTGATGAGCATGATTTCGTCGTCTGCATGAACTAAGGTGGCGGCAACCACCTTGCCATTGCGCTCAGATTGCTGGATGGCAATCATGCCTTTGGTGCCGCGACCATGGCGTGTGTATTCGGTGATGGAAGTGCGTTTGCCGTAGCCGTTTTCAGTGGCAGTCAAAACGCTTTGCTGTTCATCTTCGGCCACCAACATGGCAATCACGCTTTGTGTCTCGTCCAACATCATGCCGCGCACACCGCGTGCATTGCGGCCCATGGGGCGCACATCGTTTTCATCAAAACGAACAGCTTTGCCGCCGTCGCTAAACAGCATCACATCGTGCTTGCCGTCTGTGAGGGCTGCACCAATGAGGAAGTCGCCTTCGTCCAAGTCAACGGCAATGATGCCGGCCTTGCGAGGGTTGCTGAATTCATCAAGCGATGTTTTCTTCACGGTGCCCATAGAGGTGCCCATGAACACATAGTGATCGGCGGGGAAGCTGCGCATGTCGCCCGTCAAGGGCAAGACCACATTGATCTTTTCGCCTTCTTGCAATGGGAACATGTTGACGATGGGGCGGCCGCGTGAACCGCGCGAACCTGCAGGTACTTCCCATACTTTGAGCCAATACAAACGGCCGCGGTTGGAGAAGCACAAGATGTAATCGTGCGTGTTGGCAATGAAGAGCTGGTCGATCCAGTCGTCTTCTTTGGTGGCGGTAGCTTGCTTGCCGCGACCACCACGTTTTTGGGCGCGGTATTCAGACAAAGGCTGGCTCTTGATGTAACCGCTGTGCGACAAAGTGACAACCATGTCGGTGGGGGTGATCAGGTCTTCGGTAGCCAAGTCTTGCGCATTGTTTTCAATGAAGCTGCGACGCGCGCCAATTTTGGTTTGGCCAAACTCTTGGCGCAACTCACCCAACTCTTCACCAATGATGGTGGACACGCGCTCAGGCTTGGCCAAGATGTCGAGCAAGTCTTCAATTTCAGACATCACTTCTTTGTACTCAACCACAATCTTGTCTTGTTCCAGACCGGTCAAGCGTTGCAAGCGCATTTGCAAAATTTCTTGCGCTTGCGTGTCGCTCAGGCGGTACAAGCCGTCGTTGCCCATGCCAAATTCTTTTTCTAAACCATCGGGGCGATAGTCGTCGGCATTGACAGCGCCACCATCGGCGCGCGTGCGTGTGAGCATTTCGCGAACCAATTTGCTGTCCCAGCGGCGGGTCATCAATTCGGCTTTGGCCACTGGCGGTGTGGGTGCATTGCGGATGATGGCAATGAACTCATCGATGTTGGCCAAGGCAACAGCCAAACCTTCGAGCACGTGACCGCGCTCGCGCGCTTTGCGCAGTGTGAACACGGTGCGACGTGTGACCACTTCGCGGCGGTGTTGCAAGAACACGCTGATGAGGTCTTTCAGGTTGCACAACTTAGGTTGGCCATCAATGAGGGCCACCATGTTGATACCAAAGGTGTCTTGGAGTTGTGTCTGTTTGTACAGATTGTTGAGCACCACCTCGGGCACTTCACCGCGCTTGAGTTCAATGACCAAGCGCATGCCCGATTTGTCGGACTCGTCTTGAATGTGGCTGATGCCTTCGATCTTTTTCTCGTGAACCAATTCGGCCATGCGCTCTTGCAAGGTTTTCTTGTTCACTTGGTAGGGTAGTTCGTCCACCACGATGCACTGACGCTGGCCTTTGTCGATGTCTTCAAAGTGGCACTTGGCGCGCATCACCACACGGCCACGGCCTGTGCGGTAGCCTTCTTTGACACCGCTGATGCCATAAATGATGCCAGCCGTCGGAAAGTCGGGCGCAGGAATAATTTCCATCAACTCTTCGATGCTGGCTTCGGGGTTGCGCAGCATGTGCAAGCAAGCGTCAACCACTTCGTTCAAATTGTGCGGTGGAATGTTGGTGGCCATGCCCACCGCAATACCGCCAGAGCCATTCACCAACAGGTTGGGAATGCGGCTGGGCAACACCAAAGGTTCTTTTTCAGAGCCGTCGTAATTGGGTCCAAAGTCGACGGTCTCTTTGTCGATGTCGGCCAACATTTCGTGCGCAATTTTGGCCAAGCGAATTTCGGTGTATCGCATGGCCGCAGCGTTGTCGCCGTCGACCGATCCAAAGTTGCCTTGACCATCCACCAACATGTGACGCATGGAGAAATCTTGCGCCATGCGAACGATGGTGTCATAGACAGATTGGTCGCCGTGGGGGTGATATTTACCAATGACGTCACCCACAATACGCGCTGATTTTTTGTAGGCGCGGTTCCAGTCGTTGTTGAGCTCGTGCATGGCAAACAACACACGGCGGTGCACCGGCTTGAGGCCGTCTCGTGCGTCGGGCAAAGCGCGTCCCACAATCACGCTCATGGCGTAGTCGAGGTAACTGCGGCGCATTTCCTCTTCTAGACTGATGGGGAGGGTTTCTTTAGCAAACTGGGTCATGAGGGGTCGGGCGCACTGGGTGAAAGACTGTCATTTTAGGTCTAAAGACTGTCGTTGATTTGCAACACATTGGTGGGATTGCTAAGTTGGTAGATAAGGGCTTTTCCTCATATTGGGGATTTGGCTTAGAGCTATGGCACAATGAATTCAACGTTTTGGGTGATGGTCATTCAAATCGTCTCTTTTCTCGCAGGATGTCTGCGGTATTAATCCCCATGAGGAGAACCATGAAAAAATTCAACAAAGTGGCATTGGTGTTGGCTTCAGTCACCTTGGCAAGCGCAGCAAGCGCTCAATCCGTATCCAACTGGCGCGACAGTGCCGGTACTGCTTGGAAAAACGGTACAAATGATCTCTGCTGGAGAGACGCTTCCTGGACGCCTGCTACAGCCGCTGCTGGTTGCGATGGCGCCATTGTTCCACCTAAGGCTGCTCCAGCTCCCGCACCCGCTCCAGCTCCCGCACCAAGAGCAGCTGCGCCTGCACCCGCTCCTGCAGCAAAACCTGCACCAGCACCAGCACCAATACCCCCAGCACCTCCCCCAGCTGCAGCCACCAAAGTGACTTACGCTGCTGACACCTTCTTTGACTTTAACAAATCAGCTTTGAAAGCTGACGGCAAAGCCAAGTTGGACGATTTGGTTGGCAAAGTCAAAGCCATCAACCTCGAAGTGATCATTGCTGTGGGTCACACTGACTCTGTTGGCGCTGACGCCTACAACCAAGCTTTGTCTGTCAAGCGTGCTGACGCTGTCAAGGCTTACTTGGTAACCAAAGGCATCGAGAAAAACCGCGTTTACACAGAAGGCAAGGGCGAGAAGCAACCCGTTGCTGACAACAAGACAGACTCTGGCCGTTCCAAAAACCGCCGCGTTGAAATCGAAGTTGTGGGTACACGCCCCAACTGATCAAGCCTTAGCTTGAATTAAATCAAGCTAAATTGTTCATATAAAGCCTCCTTCGGGAGGCTTTTTTACTTTCGGAGACAATGGCGGCTATGACTTCACAAACAACCCACTCACAATTTTCCTCATCCAATGTGGATCCAGCCGAACTGGCCAAGTTTTCTGACTTGGCGCACCGTTGGTGGGACACTGAAAGTGAATTCAGGCCTTTGCATCAAATCAATCCTTTGAGGTTGAATTGGATTCAGACCCTCGTGCCACTGGCGGGCAAGAAAGTGCTTGATGTCGGTTGTGGCGGTGGCATCTTGGCCGACGCGATGGCAAGACAAGGCGCGCAAGTGTTGGGCATTGATTTGGCCGTCAAGTCACTCAAAGTGGCGCAATTGCATGCATTGGAGGCTGGCACACAAGGTGTTCAATACCAAGAAATTAGCGCCGAAGATTTGGCATCTGAGCAAGCTGGCCAGTTTGATGTTGTTACCTGCATGGAAATGTTAGAGCATGTGCCCGACCCTGCAGCAGTTGTCAAGGCGTGTGCTCAATTGGTGAAGCCTGGCGGCTGGGTTTTCTTTTCCACATTGAATCGCAATCCAAAATCATTCTTGTTTGCCATTGTTGGCGCCGAGTATGTGCTCAATTTGTTGCCCAAGGGTACTCATGAGTACGCCCGCTTGATCAAGCCCAGTGAATTGGCCGATTGGGTGCGATCCGAAGGTCTTTCATTGAATCAAATGAAAGGCATGGGCTACAACCCTTTCACTCGAGTTTACGCCATGAACTCGGACACAGACGTGAACTATCTGATGGCCACTCAAAAGCCATCAGATGTGTGAAAGCTCAAACCATCCATGATGAAGTTTCAAAACATTCAGGCGGTGTTGTTTGACCTCGATGGCACGCTCATTGACAGCGCGCCAGACTTAGGGGCGGCCGTCGATAAGATGCGAGTAGACCGCGGCATGCCTTCCTTGCCGCTGCTTCATTACAGGCCCATGGCCGGCGCAGGCGCAAGGGGCATGATTGGTTTGGCTTTTGGTTTTACACCTGAGCATCCTGAATACGACGCACTGAAAGAAGAATTTTTTTGCAATTACGAAAATTGCATGACCGAAAGAACGTTTGCATTTGAAGGTGTTTCACAAATGATCGAGGCCCTGGTATCAGCCAAATTGCCTTGGGGCGTTGTGACCAACAAGTCCAAGCGTTTTGCCGAGCCTCTCACGCAGGGCATGTCACTTTTTGAGACTGCGGCTGTAGTTATCAGTGGCGATACCACGCCTCATGCTAAACCGCATCCTGCCCCCTTGCTGGAAGCGGCCAGGCGTTTAGGCATTGCACCTGAAGCTTGTGTATATGTGGGTGACGATGAGCGTGACATTGTGGCGGGTCATGCTGCAAATATGAAAACGGTGGCAGCCACCTATGGCTACTTGGGGGCGCACAGCGATGTTGAAAAATGGGGTGCTCATGCCCAAATTCATTCGCCATCTGAGTTGTTAAATTTGATATCAAGCTGAACAAGCTCAACTGAATTTAACAGCCAGCCTAGGGCTCGGAAAAATTTTCACGCTGAGTAGTACTTCTCTGCACAAAAAACGGGCGCCTTGACCTTCTTTTGGGGTTTTGGAGGCTGTCAAATCTGAAGACCCCGTTATGCTATGGGCTGAATTTATCGATGATTTAGCAACAGGAGTTTTCATGAGCAACGTGACTTGGTCTGGTGGTGTAGAGCATTGGACAAAAAAGGGTGATATCAATCTGTTTCTTTGGCAGAAAAAAGCATCCCCCAAGGTGCCTTATGTCGGTACCATTTTCTTTGTACACGGATCGTCTATGGCCTCACAGCCAACCTTCGATTTGTCGGTGCCTGGCCGTCCTTACTCTTCCGTCATGGACTGGTTTACAGAGCGCGGCTTCGATACCTGGACCATGGACAACGAGGGCTATGGCCGCTCTGACAAACACCGCCCTATCAACTCTGACATTGCCAATGGCGCAGAAGATTTGGCGGCAGGCAGTGAGTACATTTTGAAGCATTCAGTGTCTCAAAAGCTTTATTTGTATGGCATTTCCTCTGGTGCTTTGAAGGCGGCATTGTTTGCACAAAATCACCCAGAGCGAATTGCCAAATTGGCCCTTGATGCATTTGTCTGGACGGGTGAGGGCAGCCATACCTTGGAGCAGCGCCGCAAAAAATTACCCGAGTTTTTGGCCAAAAATCGCAGGCCCATTGATCGCGCTTTTGTGCACAGCATTTTTGATCGAGACCATCCAGACACTGCTGACCAAGCCACAGTCAGCGCTTTTGCAGATGCCATTCTGACTTTGGATGACTCCATGCCAACTGGCACGTACGTAGACATGTGCTCCAAGTTGCCAGTGGTCGATCCCCTCAAAATTTCTGTGCCTACCATTGTGATGCGTGGCGAGTACGATGGCATTGCGGGTCTTGATGACCTCGTCGATTTCTACAAACTGCTGCCCAACACAGACAAGCAGTTCAGTGTGATGGCCGGTATTTCTCATGCCAGTTTTCAGCAAAAAAACTACTTGATGGCCTATCATATTCTGCACAGTTACTACACCATGCCTGAACCAATCTACAGGGGATAAACCATGCGTCACACCGTTCGACAGTTTTGTAAAGTTGCACTGCTCAGTTGCATTTTGGGGGGCTCAGCCAGCCTTGCTTTGGCGCAGGCCTATCCCAACAAGCCCATCAAATTGATCGTGCCATTTGCGCCCGGAGGTTTCACGGACGTTGTGGCGCGCATCTTGGGGCAAAAACTATCTGTTTCACTGGGGCAGCCCTTTGTCATTGAAAACAAGGCGGGAGCTGGTTCTACCATCGGCACAGACTTTGTGGCCAAGGCCGCTCCCGATGGCTACACCTTGGTGATGGTGTCTACCACGCACGTGATCAGCCCATCCATCTATCCCAAGTTGCCCTACGATCCCATTAAGAGCTTCACGCCCGTGGCCAAGTTGGTTGATTCTGCGTATGTGTTGTTGGTCAACCCCAAAGTGCCAGCCAACAACGTGGCTGAATTCATTGCGCTGGCCAAGGCCTCGCCTGACAAAATTCACTATGCATCATCTGGCAACGGCAGTGCGCAGCATTTGATGGGCGGTATGTTTGCCGCAATGACAGGCGTCAAGATGAAACACGTGCCTTACAAGGGCAGTGGTGGCGCGGCCAATGACCTGGTTGCGGGTGTGGTTGAGAGTAGTTTTGCGGGTGTTCCCAATGCCATGGCGCAGGTGCCCGCGGGTAGGCTCAAGGCTTTGGCTGTCACCACCTCTAAACGCATTCCACAGCTGCCTGATGTGCCCACCATGCAAGAGGCGGGTGTACCTGGGTACAACGCCAGTATTTGGCTCGGACTTTTGGCACCAGCTGGCACACCCAGAGATGTGGTCATGAAGCTCAATGCTGAAATTGCCAAAGTTTTGAACTCAGCCGATACAAAGAAGGAGTTGTATGCAGCTGGCGTTGAGGCCGATCTTTCTTCCCCTGAGGCATTGAACACCCTGATGGTTCAAGAATTGGACCGTTGGGGCAAAGTGATCAAAGACGCGGGCATTACCATGCAATAAAGCAGAAATTTCATGTCCAATAGCGGCATGACATTTCAGCTAATCAGTGAGATTCGAAACCAATTGCGTTGCTTGGGGGCACGTCCTGCCCATGAGCAACGCATTTTGCGTTTATGGTCCCAAGCCAAGCCGCAAAACAGTGGCAGCCGGCCTTTAGAAAGCTTCATGCCTGCCGGTTTGCGTCAAGCATTGCCGGAGTTGTCTGACAAACTTGCTAACTTGCTTCGCTTGCAATCAGCGCATCCTGCAGAAGATGGCTCGGTGCGTTGGCTACTTGCTCTGCAAGATGGGCAGACCGTTGAAACAGTGGGCTTACCCCGCGATGGTGTGTGCGTGTCTTCTCAAGTGGGCTGCGCAGTGGGTTGTGTGTTTTGCATGACGGGCAAAGAAGGCTTGATTCGCCAAGTGGGCAGTGCAGAAATGGTGGCGCAAGTTGCTTTTGCAAGGCTGCATCGTCCCGTCAAAAAAGTGGTGTTCATGGGAATGGGTGAGCCAGCCCACAATTTAGACAATGTGTTGGAGGCCATCGATCTGCTTGGCACAGTGGGCAACATTGCTCACAAATCATTGGTGTTTTCAACGGTGGGCGACGCGCGTGTTTTTGAGCGATTGCCCCTTGGCTTGGTCAAGCCAGCGTTGGCGCTTTCTTTGCATTCCACCCGCGCCGATTTGCGTGTCCAATTGTTGCCACGGGCACCCAAAATGAGCCCTGAAGAGTTGATAGAGGCTGCAGAAATTTATGCCCAACAAACGGGCTACCCCATCCAATACCAGTGGACACTTCTGCAAGGCGTCAATGACACGGAAGAGGAAATAGAGGGCATCGTTCGCTTGCTAAAGGGCAAATATGCACTCATGAACATGATTCCCTACAACGCCGTAGACGACTTGCCCTTCAAGCGACCCTCATGGGAGCGAGCCGCAGAAATTGCGCGAACGCTTCACAGGCGCGGCATTTTGACCAAGCTCAGAAATTCAGCAGGGCAAGATGTGGAAGGTGGATGCGGGCAATTGCGTGCGCGTCAAATCCAGGCTGCAGCCGGAGAGTCTCAACTTGCCAATGCAGAAAAGCCTATTCACTTTGTCAAAGCGAAGCCAGCCACTGTTTTGTAATTGTCAGAAATTTGGCGCAACTCGTCTTGGCTAATGAGGTCGTCGATGTGTCTGAAGGGCTTGCCGCCGCTCAGCTCTTGCGCCTTCATGATGATGAAGTCGGGTGGCACATTTCGATTGGTCTCGACCACCTTGGCCGTGGGCGCCAAACGCAAAGCTTCGTAGGCTTTCAATGCGTCTTGTGGGTTGCTGTGTTGGCTCAGTTGCTCTGCCAAAGTGCGAGCATCAATCAGCGCTTGCGCTGAGCCGTTGGAGCCACGAGGGTACATCGGGTGAGCCGCATCGCCCATGAGGGTTACGCGGCCTTGTGTCCAAAAGGGCAAAGCATCTTTGTCGACCATGGGGTATTCGAAAACCTTCTCAGCTTTCAAAATAAGCTCGGGCACATTCAGGAAATCAAACTTCCAGTCTTTGAAAATTTCTGCGCACACGGCCGGATCACCTGGCCGATTCCAGTCATTCATGGCGGCATTGGGTTTTTGGAGTTCAGCCACCCAATTGATGAGCTTATTGCCTTTGCCATCGACATTGTCAATGATGGGGTAAATGACCATCTTGCCAACTTCAACAGTGCCAATTCGCAAATAACTTTTGCCAGTCAAAATGGGCGGGTGAACTGTGACGCCGCGCCACGTATTGATGCCCGCAAAACAAAGTGCATCTTGGGGATGCATTTGCTTTCGCATGACGGAGTTCACGCCATCACATGCCACTGCAATTTGAGCCTTGACTGAAACGGGCTGGCCCGTGTGAGCGTTTGAAAAATCAATTTGAACGCCATCGGCATTTTGGGAAAAGCCTGTGCAGCGCATGCCCGTGTGCACTTTGTTGGCTCCCAAACGGCTCACAGCTGCATCAAACAAAATGCGATGCAACTTGCCTCGGTGAATGCCTATTTCAGGCAGGTCATAGCCTGCATGCCGGCCACGGGCTTCTCGGTAGACGTATTGACCATGCTGTGTGTAGAACACACTTTCAAGATTTTCAATGCCAGCCGACTCCAGCGCCTCTTGAACCCCCAATGCTGCAAGCTCGCGCATGCCGTGCGGTAGCAAGGTGATGCCAACGCCAATTTCTTTGATGTCGGTCACACTTTCAAAGACATCGCAATCAATGCCGCGCTTGTGCAGACCCAACGCAAAACTCAAACCGTCAATGCCGCCCCCCACAATGGCAATGTTCATGTTCATTCCGCTTTGATGTTCTGGATTTTGATCAGTTCAGCCCAGCGGTTGGCGTCGCGCTCAACCAGCTTTCCAAACTCCTCGGGAGTGCTGTTGGCGGGATCCATGCCTTGCGGCTGGAAAGCTTTTTGAACGTCCTCACTTGCCAAAATGGTTTTGATTTCTCGGTTGAAAGCTTGAACGATGTCGTTGGGAGTGTTTTTGGGTGCAAAGATGCCGTACCACATGTCAACATTCACTTTGCCTGCTTTGGCTTCACTCAAGGTTGGCACATTGGGCAACAAAGGATGACGTTGATCACTGCCAATGCCCAAGGCCACAAGTTTGCCCGCCTTGATTTGTGGCAAGGCCACATGGATGGGAAGGAACATGGCATCTACCTGGCCGCCCAACAAGTCGGTTACTGCTGGCGCAGTTCCGCGGTAAGGGATGTGCGTTAAGAACACTTGGGCCGTGTTTTTGAACAATTCCATGGACAGATGGTGGGGTGTGCCAACACCGGGCGAGGCGTAATTGAGGCGGCCTGGGTTGGCTTTGGCGTGAGACACCAATTCGGCTGCCGTTTTAAAGTTGGTCTTGGGGTGCGTGACCAACAACAGCTGCCCCCAGCTGGTCAAAATAACGGGCGCCAGATCCTTCACGGGGTCAAAACTTAGGCCGGCATAAAGGCTTCTGTTCATCACCAGGGTGTTGACGCTGACCAACAAGGTCTGCCCGTCTGGTGCAGCCCTTACCACTGCTTCTGTGCCAAGGTTGCCAGACGCACCCACTCTGTTTTCAACGACCACTGGGCGGCCAAGGCGCTGAGAAAGTTTGGGGCCCACTGTGCGTGCAATCAGGTCAATGCCTGTGCCAGGTGTGAACGGTACGATGAGCTTGATAGGCGCTTGGGTACCCGTGAGCACACTGGGCGGCGCGGTTTGGGCAAAGGCATTGGCCCCAAGCAAAATGCCTGCAAGCAGGCTGAAAGTAGTTTGGAGAGTGAAGTTGCGTCGTTTCATAGTTCGATTATTTCATTTTTGGAAAAATACCACTCGACATGGCTGTGCCAAATACGACCACCATGCCTAAAAAGATCATGCTGAGCGTGACCGTTTCATTTAAAAATACAACACCATAGATCAATGCAAACACAGGAATTAAAAAAGTCACGGTGAGTGCTCTGGCGGGTCCTGCGCGGTTGACCAATCTAAAGTAAAGAATGTAGGCAATGCCGGTACAAGCCACACCCAGAATGATAAGGGATAGCCAAGCTTGAGAGCTTGGCATTGCCTCTGGCATGGCCCAAAGCGCCGGTACTGCAAGGGCCAGACTGGCGCCAAATTGGCTGCCTGTGGCAGACACCAAGGGGGGTAAATTGGGCATGTACTTTTTTGTAAAGCTACCGGATATGGCATAGCACAGTGTGGCAAGAAGGCATGCTGCAATGGCTGTGTATTGCCCCCACAAGCTGGCATCTGGATTGGCTTCACTGTGAAAGCTGGTTTGGTTGCTTGCCAACAGGCTGACACCTAAAAAGCCAATGAACAAACCCGCTATTCGCCAGCCATTCAAGCGATCGCCCAACCAAACCCATGCCACCACAGCGGCAAACAAGGGCACTGACGCATTCAAAATGGCTGAAAGACCCGTTGAGATGTGCATCACAGCGTAGGCAAATAAAGCAAAGGGCAAGGCAGAGTTAAAAACCCCAAAACCCAAAACGATTTTCCACTTGGACTTGAACAAGGCCCAATGGCCTTGCCAAAGCATGAGCGGCCATAAAAACAATGTAGCAATGCACACGCGTGTCCAAGCTGTAGCCAAGGCGCCAAACTCAGAAGCGCCCATGCGCATGAATAAAAACGAGGAGCCCCACAGAGCCGCCAGCATCAAATAATCCAATCGCCAGTCCGGCGAAGCACTTGCTTGCGAGTCGCTCATCGATTGCTGCTTGCTTTGACCGTGAAGTTGGCGTTTTCTAATGTGAGCAAGGCTTGCTTTCGCCATTCGCCGCCGGCATAGCCGGTCAGTTGCCCTTGGGTGCCTAAAACCCTGTGGCAGGGAATGAGGATGCTGATGGGATTGCGGCTAATGGCGGTACCCACAGCTCTAACAGCCCGTGGCCGACCGATGGCCGCTGCGAGCTCGCCATAACTGCACGTGCGTCCCATCGGAATGCTCATGAGGGCCTGCCAGACAGCTTGTTGAAAAGGAGTCCCACCACTTGTATCCAGCGGAAGTTTTTTGAGAACCGTGTGAGCAGAGCTGCCTTTCGGCCATTTTTGTTGGAAAAATTGTTCCAAAATTTGCTCGGCTTGAAGCAGCAGGGGGTTGTGCTTGTCAACTGTCCAAGATTGTGTGTCTGGAAAGTGCTTTTGATTTTCAAACCAAACACCACAGAGCCCTTTGGCGTTGGCTGCCAAAGTGAGCAATCCCCACGGGCTTTGCAGTGTTTTGAGGCAGGTATCAGGGTGATATTGCATGTTTTGATGGTATCCGATTTGATGTTGTCGGACCTACAATAGGGGCCAATCGCATTCACTTTCAGCGGCGTTCTCGCAAGCGCGCGCGTTCATTCTAAGGATTTATTGATGCAAGTTACAGCCTCCATTTTCAAGGCCTACGACATTCGTGGAACTTACCAGCGCAACTTAGATGCAAGTCTGGCTCAAGCCTTGGGCCGTGCATTTGGTAGCTTGGCCTTGAAAGAAGGGCGGAACACCGTGGCGGTTGGGCGGGATGGACGACTGAGCGGCCCCGACTTGTCAGCTGCATTGATGCTTGGGCTTGTAGATGTCGGAATTGAGGTCATTGATGTGGGCTTCACCACCACGCCACAACTTTACTTCGCCGCCAACACGGTTTGCGACAGCGGCATTCAGGTCACAGGTAGCCACAACCCCAAAGATGACAACGGATTCAAAATGGTTTTGGGTGGCAGGGCCATTTATGGCGATGAAATCAAGGCACTGCAACACATCATTGAAAACGAATCATGGCAACTGAAAGCGGGGGGCTCTGTTCGCGCCATCGACGTTTTACCTGCTTACATTGAGCGCATTGTGTCAAGCATTCACTTAGCAAGGCCACTCAAAGTTGTGATCGATTCGGGCAACGGCATTGCAGGTGCAAGTGCGCCAGGTATCTTCCGCGCTTTGGGTTGCGAGGTCATTGAATTGTTCAGTGAGGTGGATGGCAATTTCCCCAATCACCATCCCGATCCCAGCAAGCCTGAAAATTTAAAAGATCTCATTGCCACTTTGAAAAGTTCAGGCGCCGAGCTGGGTTTGGCGTTTGATGGGGATGGCGATCGATTGGGCATTGTGACCCAGGATGGTGAAACCATTTACCCAGACCGCCAGATGCAATTGTTTGCGCAAGATGTTCTCAGCCGCGTACCTGGTGGCACTATTTTGTTTGATGTGAAGTGCTCGCAGCGTTTGGCGCCTGCCATTCGCGCCGCTGGCGGTCAAGCCTTGATGTTCAAAACAGGGCACTCCCTGATCAAAGCCAAGATGAAACAAATTGAAGCCGATGGTGGCCAAGCGCCATTGGGTGGTGAAATGAGTGGCCATATCTTTTTCAAGGAACGCTGGTATGGTTTCGATGACGGCACCTATGCGGGTTGTCGCTTGTTAGAAATTTTAAGCCGCAGCCCCAATGCCAACGCTGTTCTCAAAGCATTGCCGACCAGCTTCAGCACCCCAGAGTTGAATGTGCTTTGCAAAGAGGGGGAGCCTCACGTGCTCACAGCGCAGTTGTTGAAAGTGGCCAGCCAACATTTTGTATCGCCTGCAGAAATTTCTGGCATTGATGGCTTGCGTGTCGATTGGCCGGATGGCTTTGGTTTGATTCGCGCATCCAACACCACGCCGGTGTTGGTATTGCGTTTTGAAGGCCACACAGAATCGGCACTTCACCGCATCGAACACGACATGCTGACCTTGCTTAAAACTGTCAAGCCCGATGCCAGTTTGCAAAGCGCTTCACATTGAGGCTTGCATCCGACCTTTTCGGATCAACTGATTGATGCCTGGCTTTTCTCTTTGGCTTTATGGCGTGATCATGCGCTTGGCGCAAGCGCTGTTGCGCCGGAAACTGCGAAAGCGTGCGCAAGCCGAGCCACTCTACGGTCAATACATCGAGGAACGATTTGGATATTACAAGCAGAGTGCTTGTAACGATTGGATTTGGATTCACGCAGTTTCATTGGGTGAAACACGCACAGCCGCCATCTTGCTACAAGGCTTGCGACAAGCCATGCCCCACATGAAATTGTTGCTCACCAATGGCACAGCAACGGGGCGCGAAGAGGGCCTCAAGTTGTTGCAGGAGGGCGATATTCAAGTTTGGCAAGCTTGGGATTCTCCCGAAGTGGTTGAGCGCTTTTTGACTGCTTTCAAACCCCGAATTGGCTTGCTGCTTGAGACCGAGGTGTGGCCCCAATTGATTCACAAGGCCCAAGAAAAGGGCATTCCCATCATGCTCATCAATGCCCGCATGAGCGAAAAATCATTGCATCAAGCTCAGCGTTGGGCGTCATTGATAAAGCCTGCGTTTGCGGGTCTGAGTGCAGTCTGTGCTCAGGCGCCAGACGATGCCATGCGTTTGAAATCTTTGGGGGCCTCAGTCACTGGCATTTTTGGCAATTTGAAGTTTGATGCCAAACCTGATGCTTCGCAAGTAGCCATGGGACGGGCTTGGCGTGAACAATTGAGCGCACCAGTGGTTATGTTGGCCAGTTCGCGCGAGGGCGAAGAAGCTATGTGGTTGGCAGCTTGGCAGACATTCAACAAGCAGCATCCAGAGCTTCAAATTCATTGGTTGATTGTGCCAAGGCATCCCCAACGTGTGAGCGAAGTTGAAAGCCTTATCACATCGAGTGGCTTGCGAGTTTCTAGGCGTTCAACTTGGAGCCAAGAGGCTTTGTTTTCTGCAGCGCTTTTGAATGAGACGGCTCAAGACAGTTCAGTGATTTTGTTGGGCGATTCCCTTGGTGAAATGGCCCTTTATTACAGCCTTGCCGATGCCGCCTTGCTGGGCGGTAGTTTTGAAAAACTAGGAGGCCAAAATCTGATTGAGGCGGCCGCTTGTGCTTGTCCCATCGTGATGGGCCCACACACATTCAATTTTGCAGAGGCCTCGCAGGCCGCTGAAACTGCCGGTGCGGCACAACGTGCGTCTGACATGGCTGCGGCCATGAAATTGGCTGCAGATACCGTTCAGAACAGACCCCTGCAAAAGCAGAAATCAGCGAATGCCTTTCAATTTGCACAGCAACATGGCGGGGCAACGCAGCGCACCGTTCAAGCTGTGCTGGCACAGCTGAAAATCAAAGATTAAATCAAGGATTAAATCAAGGATTTAAGAGTGCATTGATCGAAGCCAAATCGGCATCGGTCAAAACGCCAGCAGCTTGTCGCAATCTGAGTTGACCCAGCAAGACGTCGTAGCGTGCCTTGGCCAAATCGCGCTTGGTTTGGAACAACTGGCTTTGGCTGTTGAGCACATCAATGTTGATGCGAACGCCTACTTGGTAGCCCAGCTTGTTGGCATCCAAAGCACTTTGGCTTGAGGCTTCAGCAGCTTGCAAGGCATTGACTTGACCAATGCCAGACAGCAAGCCAAAAAACGCAGTGCGCGTAGCTTGCGCCACATTCCGTTCTGCAGCTTCGAGGTCTGAGCGCGCTTTTTCCTCTAAGGCCAGTGTTTCCTTGATGCGATTTTGTGTGGCATAGCCAGCAAACAAAGGCATGTTGAATGACAAAGACACGGAAGTTAAATTGTTATCAACTTGTCCTGCGTTGATACCTGTTCCATCTTTGTAGCGTGTGGGCGTAAAGCCAGCAACCAAGTCAAGGGTGGGTTTGTGGCCAGCTTCTGCCTTGGTAGTTTCAAGTTTGGCAATGTCGAGCGCTGCGCGATTTTGGAGAACTACGGGGTTGGCCTCAGAGGACTGGCGCACCCATTGATCGACAGACGATAGCTCAGGGGCTGTCAGCTTGGCTTTGCTCGACAGAGATTTTGGTTCGATGTTGTTCAGGCCCACCAGTTGATTCAAAGCCATGCGCTTGATGCGCAAATCGTTTTCAGCGGCAATTTCTTGCGACAACACCAAGTCATAGCGAGCTTGGGCTTCGCGGCTGTCGGTGATGGTGGAGGTGCCAACTTCAAAGTTGCGCTTGGCAGCGGCCAATTGCTCGGCAACCGCTGTTTTTTGTGCTCGCACAAATTCCAAACTTTCACGAGAAATGAGCACGTCAAAATAAGCTTGGCTCAAACGCACCATGAGGTCTTGCTCTGCGGCCTTGAGTTGGATGCTTGCCAATGACAATTGGCGCATGCCTTGTTGGTAACTTGCAGAATTGGCGGGGCGGTATAGGGGGTGCGAAGCATTGAGAGTCAGTGCCGCGCTTTGTGCAGAGAAGGTTCCAGTCGGGGCTGTCAATCGATCGAAGTTGGTGTTGTTGAGGTTGGCAGTCAAGCCAACTGTGGGCAACAACAGGGCTTTGGCCTGCTCGCCCTTGGACAAATTGTCCGTGTACTGCGACTGAGCAGCTTTGTAGGTGGCATCGTAGCCACGAGCCGTCTCGAACAAAGACATCAAGTTCTGCGCTTGCGCTGAGCCAGCGAAAGCCGCAGACAAGGCCAAGGTGATGGGGAGAAGGCGCAAATTCATAAAGTTCTTTCGAGGCAAAAGCCAATAGAAATAGAAATTAACTCAACTAAATTCAATTCAATTTAATACACAGGTACGCTGGCATCAACCTGGTCAGACCAAGCTTGGATGCCACCACTGATGTTGGTGATGTTTGTGAAGCCGTGATGCTCTAAAAACGTGGCCACTTGCATGCTGCGTCCGCCGTGATGGCAGAGGCAGGCAATGGCTCTGTTTTTGTCCAGTTCGTCAATTCGTGCAGGGATCGTTTGCATGGGCATGATTTGAACTTCACAGCCTTCGGGTGCAATGCTTGCCAATTGGCACTCCCAAGTTTCGCGCACATCCAAAACCAAGGGTTGACCTTGCGCAGATGATTGGGCGATCCATTCTTTGAATTGGGCGGGGCTGACTTGTTGCATTTCTGAAAAGTTCTGATGGAGGTTTGTTTGACAATCGTTTTAGAAAGAAAATCGATTGTGCTCGGGAAAGCCTTGAAGGCGGGGAGCCATGGTGTCCCATGGCTCAGAGGTTTGCCACTGTTGGTCGGAAGTGCGGGTAATGACGCTGGCACGCATGACAGGGTCTTCGCCAACAACCGCCAACAAACGACCGCCAATGCTCAATTGGTTTAGCAACACTTGTGGGACATTGGGAACAGAACCGCTTAGCATGATGACGTCAAATGGGCCATCTGAAGGAGCGCCTTGACTGCCATCGGCTTGTCGAACTTCGACATTGTGAATGCCTGCCGCTTGCAAATTGGTGCGTGCTTGCTGGGCCAAGGTGGCGTCGAGTTCAAAACTTAAAACACTGGCAGCTTGGTGAGCCAAAAGCGCAGCCATGTAGCCAGAGCCTGTGCCAACTTCCAACACTTTGTCGGTGCGCTTCACATCGGCATCTTGCAATAAACGGGCTTCAACACGGGGAGGCAACATGACTTGGCCAGTTTGGTTGCCATCTTTGAGGGGAATCTCCATGTCGACAAAAGCCAAAGCTTTGTGCGCCATGGGTGCAAAGTTTTCGCGCTTCACCACGGATAACAGTGACAAAACTGCGCCATCTAAGACTTCCCAAGGACGGATTTGCTGTTCGATCATGTTGAATCGGGCGATATCGTTGTTCATTTCTACTCCAGGGGGTATCTAAATCCAGCAACTTATATTTTAGCTTCTGCAGAAGCATCAGACGGCGATTTTTGCTTGCCAGACCAAAGCCTTTTCAAAAACTCACTCAAATCGTCCATGTAGCAATACATCACGGGGACCACCACCAGCGTGAGTATGGAAGAGGTGATGACCCCACCGATCACGGCCTGGCCCATGGGAGCTCTTTGTTCTGAGCCCTCCGTAATAGCGAATGCCAGGGGGATCATGCCGAAAATCATGGCCAAAGTTGTCATCAAAATGGGCCGAAGCCGGACTTTGGCCGCCATCAACAGAGCGTCATGACGGCTGAGGCCAGCAATGGGCTGACCTGAATCAGACACGCTGCCTTCACGCGCCCTGATTGCAAAATCGACCAACAAAATGGCGTTTTTGGTGACCAGGCCCATTAGCATCACCACGCCTATCACAGAGAACATGGAAAGAGCAGACCCAAATGCCATGAGTGCCAACACCACGCCAATCAAAGTCAGGGGCAGGGCCGTCATGAGGGCAATGGGTTGTAAGAAACTCTTGAACTGGCTGGCCAAAATCATGTAAATGAAAATCACGGCCATGATCAGCGCTGTGATGGCATATTGAAATGATTCGTTCATGCTTTTGGTAGAGCCACCAAATTGGTAGCGATAACCAGGCGGCCAGGCCACAGTGTCTAGAATTTTTCGAATGTCGTTCGAAATCTCACCGGCTGATCTTTTGGATGAATTGGCGTTGATCGAAACCTCGCGCATCAAATCGCGCCGGTTGATTTGATTCGAACCCGTTGTTTCTTGAATCTGCGCAATTTGACCCAGTCGAACCGTGCGAGATGAGCCGTCGGGTGCAGGCAGACTGAAGGAAAGACGCTCTAAATCCTGGGGGCTGTTGCGGTATTCAGGGGCAAGCCTTACTTTGACGTCGTAGGTCTGATCGTCGGGGGCTCGCCAATTGCCCACTGTTTGGCCGGCAATCAGTGTTCGCAGCGCGCTAGAGATGGGTGCAACACTGAGGCCAAGATCGGCCGCAGACTCTGGCAGCACCTTGATGGCAATGGAGGGCTTGTTGGGTTTGACGCTGGAATCTAAATCGACAAGGCCAGGAATGTTGCGAACCTTTTCCAGAATCAGCAAGGTCAGGCGCTCTAACTCACGTTGGTCAGGACCTTGAAGAGAAAATTCAATTTGCTTGCTACCGCCCACGGCATCTAGGGTTCCAACGTGAGTCACAGTGATGCCCGCAACCTTGCTCAAACGCTCACGCAGTTGGGTGGCAATTTCTTCTACGCTGCGCTCACGCAGTTTTCGGTCTACCAAACGAATGTAAATGCTGGCGTTGTTTTTGCCTTGTGCATTGGGGGTGTTCATGCCCGTCAGGGTGTATTTCACTTCTGGAAACTCACGCACTATTTGTTCAACTTGTTGGGCCTTCAAAGCAGTGCTTTCGAGCGAAGTCCCCACGGGTGTTTGAAAGGTGAGTGTGGTTTCTGAGTAGTCGCCTTTGGGTACAAACTCTGTTCCCAAGAGCCTTACCATGAACACGCTGGCCACAAAGATGAGGAATGCCGCTAACAAGGTGCTGCGCTTGTGCTTAAGAGCCCATGCGAGCATGTTTTGATATTGGTCTGAAACTCGATCGGTCTTTACTTCAAACCAATGTGTGACACGACCCAAAGATTTGTCATACCAATTTGCTGGCGCCTTGTTTTGACCCGCATGGTGAATGCTGGGGTCATGCCAAACACTGGACAACATGGGGTCGAGCGTGAAACTCACAAACATCGAAATCAAGACGGCCGCCACGATGGTGATGCCAAACTCATGAAAGAACTTGCCAATAATGCCTTCCATGAAGCCAATGGGCAGAAACACCGCAACGATGGACAAGGTGGTTGCCAACACAGCCAGGCCAATTTCTTGGGTGCCTATCATGGCGGCGTTGTAAGCATTCTTGCCCATTTGCACATGCCGTACGATGTTTTCACGAACCACAATGGCATCGTCAATGAGCAAGCCCACACACAAAGACAGCGCCATGAGTGTGATCATGTTGATGGTGAAGCCAAACATGCTCATGAACCAGAATGTGCCGATGATTGAAATGGGCAGCGTCAGGCCAGTGATCACTGTTGATCGCCACGAGTTCAAAAACAAAAACACAATGAGGACGGTGAGCACCGCGCCTTCAATCAGGGTTCTGCGAACGTTGTCGACCGACACGCGAATTTGGCGCGAGCCATCAGAGACTGGTTCTAAGCGAATGCCGGCAGGCATTTGTGCCCTGATACCTTGAAGGGTGCTCATCAAGCCATCAACCACTTCGATGGTGTTGGCATCCTGAGATTTTTGTACTGTGAGAATCAATGTGCGCTCACCGTTGTAAAGCGCCATGTTTTCCATTTCTTGGGCGCCATCATTCACATGCGCAACTTGCGAGAGGCGGACAGGGGTGCTGCCTTTTCTGGCCACAATGATGTTGGCAAAATCTTCGGGTCGCTTCACGCGTGACTGAACCTGAATGACACGTTCTTGTGAAAATGAGCGCAAGGCGCCGACGGGCAAGTCTTGATTCTCATTTCGCACTGCTGAGGCAATTTGCTCAGCCGAGACACCCAAGGCCTCCATGGCGTCAGGCCTCAAATAGATGTTGATTTCTCTTCGGCTGCCTCCCAAGACATTGACCGCACCAACGCCTCGCACGTTTTCTAATCGCTTTTTAATGGTTTGTTCTGCGTAGTTGGTCAGCTCAACCAGGTTGGTGTTCTTCGCGTCTTTTTGGGTGTCAGGTATGACGGCCAAGGACCAAATTGACTTGCTGGTTGGATCAAATCGAATGATGCGCGGCTCTTTCACTTCATCGCGCAAAGTGGCCCGAATGCTCGCCAC
Organism: Limnohabitans sp. MMS-10A-178; assembly: GCF_003063375.1. Lineage (GTDB taxonomy): Bacteria > Pseudomonadota > Gammaproteobacteria > Burkholderiales > Burkholderiaceae_C > Limnohabitans_A. The sequence goes on from NZ_NERY01000001.1 coordinate 1,196,652, forward strand.
CTTTTCGCGCACGTCATCGGCCGCTTTGCGACCATCCATATTGAGCTGAAACTCAATCACCACCACCGATTGATTTTCATAACTGCGCGAGGTGAGCGCGTTGATTCCGGCAATGGCGTTCACGCCTTCTTCAATTTTTTTAGAGACTTCGCTCTCGACAATTTCGGGGGAGGCGCCAGGGTATTCCGTGAGTACTACCACCACGGGAAAATCAATGTTGGGAAATTGATCAACCTTGAGGCGTTGAAAGGAAAACAAGCCCATGACCACAAACACGAGCATGATCATGGTCGCGAAGACCGGATTTTGGAGGCTGACTTTGGTGAACCACATGCGCGGGGCTTAAGGTTTTGTGTTTGCAGGCAAAACAGAAGCTTTTACAGCCTGCGTGATCAAAGTGCCATCCCTCACAGCGCCTGCGCTGGGCGCCAACACCTTTGTTCCTTCTTTGATTTCTTTCAGAGCCATGACGGCTTTGCCATCGGCTTCGCCCTTGGCACCCAGTTCTACTTGCAGGTGAACAACTTGATTGTCTTGCAGCGTTTGAACATAGGGTTTGGTTTTGTCCGATCGAACACTTTCAAGTGGCACGACCACCGCTTGAACTTTTTGGGTGCCCAAGCTGCCTTGCACAAACACCCCTTGGCGCAGAAGGGGGTGCGATTGGAGTCCCAAATAGACCAAGACACTGCGGCTGCCAGTTTGAGTGCTGGGGTTGATTCTCAAAACCCTTGCCGACACTTCTTCTGATGTACCTTCCACAAGCAGTTTGGCGATTTGTCCTACTTTGACATTCACGGCCTCTGCCGATGTGAGCGTAGCTTCGAGTTCCAATTGGGACAGATCAATGATTTCAATGATGCGAGCTTCAATGGCAACCCGTTCACCCGGCTGAACAAATCGTTGACTAACCAAACCATTGATCGGCGCTCTTAAAACACTGTCGTCCAATGCCTTGGTGCTGACATCGAGGGCTGACAAGGCCGCTTGATAACTGGCTTTGGCACCGTTCAGGTTGGCCATTGAAGTGTCTAAAGCTGTTTTAGAAATAAAGCCTTGGTTCACGAGCGCATTGTTGTTGTCAAATTGACGCTGTGCAACGTCTACTTGCGCCCGCGCAGCTTCTGCTTGTTGCTGCGCTTGGCGTTGCCTTGCCAGGTATTCGGTGTTATCAACCCGCGCCACAATTTGACCCATTTTCACGGGGTCGCCCTCGCGCACTTCTAGCATCACAAGTTCACCCGCAACACGTGCTTTGACCATGGCAGTGCGCACCGCTTTGAGCGTGCCTGTGACGCGCACACCTTGCGTCATGGTCATCGTTTGGGCCACGGCAATGTCATTTGCCGATAACTCGATGCTCACAGGGCCACTGCTTTTTGCCATCTCAGTTGGCGTGACGCGCTTGCCAATCCAGCCTTTTTGAAGGCCCACAGCAATGACGCCAGCCAATGCCAGAACGAAAATGCTGAGGCCCAGTTTTTTTGAAATCATTGTGTTTTCGGGTTGGTGCAAAGTCCACGCACGATCAAATCAGCGTGTTGTGCAATGAGATTTTCAGGGGTGGTTTGATCCGAGCCCGACAGACAAATACCGTAGGTGTTTTTAGACATGATCAAAAACAGCATGGGCGCAATGACCACGGTGGCGGTATGGGCCGTGTCGAAGTCATGAAATTCTCCCGTTGCGCGGCCGCGCTCCAAAATATCTTGGAGCAAACGCGTGGCAGGGTCGATCACTTCCTCTTGATAAAACGCCGCCAAATCTGGAAAGTGGTGGGCCTCGTTGCTGATCAATTTGGTAATGCCCGATGCCTTGGTGGCGCCGTATCTGCGCCACCATTCCATCATCAATGTTTTGAGCAATTCAGAGCAAGAGCCTTTGAAATTGGCAACTTCCAAAGCCCCTTCATTGACTGTTTTGACCACGTTTTCACGAACCACAGCTTTGAACAATTCTTCTTTGCTTGGAAAGTACAAAAACAGGGTGCCTTTTGAGACGCCTGCCTTGGCAGCAACTTCTTCCGACTTGGTGGCAGCAAATCCTTTTTCCACAAACAAATCGAGCGCAGCCTCCAACAGTTCACCTGGGCGGTGCTGCTTGCGGCGCTCTCTTTTGGGGGTAAGGAGGAATTCAGACACGTTTAATGACTCAATGGTTAGTAATATAAGCCGCAAGTCACGGCCCGTCAAGAAGCAGGGTGTTTTGAAATGAAAAAAAGACCGCCCGAGGCAGTCTTTTGCAGCGAGTTTGATTTGAATCAAAGATCAATAAAAAGCTTGCAAACCTGTTTGAGCGCGACCCAAAATGAGGGCGTGCACATCGTGTGTGCCTTCGTAGGTGTTGACTGTTTCCAAGTTGATCATGTGGCGAATGACATGGTATTCGTCGTGAATGCCGTTGCCGCCATGCATGTCGCGCGCCATCCGAGCCACATCCAAGGCCTTGCCGCAGCTGTTGCGCTTGATCAGGCTGATCATCTCTGGCACAGATTGACCTTCGTCCATCAAACGGCCAACTCGCAAGCAGCCTTGCAAACCCAAACTGATTTCAGTTTGCATATCGGCCAATTTCTTTTGGATCAATTGGTTTTGTGCCAAGGGGCGGCCAAATTGAACGCGGTCCATGGTGTATTGGCGGGCGCGGTGCCAGCAGTCTTCTGCTGCACCCAAAGCACCCCATGCAATGCCATAGCGAGCTTTGTTCAAGCAACCAAAAGGACCTTTCAAACCAGATACATTGGGCAACATATTGCCTTCAGGCACAAACACATCGTCCATGACAATTTCGCCTGTGATGCTGGCGCGCAAGCTCATCTTGCCTTCAATTTTCGGGGCCGTGAGACCCTTCATGCCTTTTTCCAAAATGAAGCCGCGAATGGCCGATTGACCATCGCCTTCGCCTTCTAATTTGGCCCACACCACAAACACATCGGCGATTGGCGAATTGGTAATCCACATCTTGGCGCCCTTCATGATGAAACCACCGTCGACAGGTTTGGCGCGGGTGATCATGCTGGCAGGGTCGGAGCCGTGGTTGGGTTCGGTGAGGCCAAAGCAACCCACCCATTCACCAGTGGCCAATTTGGGCAGGTATTTTTGGCGTTGGGCTTCAGAGCCGTATTCGTTAATGGGGTGCATGACCAAAGAACTTTGAACGCTCATGGCGCTGCGATAGCCGCTGTCTACTCGCTCAACCTCTCTGGCTACCAAGCCATAGCTGACGTAGTTCAAACCGGCGCAACCATAGCCCTCAATGGTGGAGCCCAAGAAGCCCATGCTGCCAAACTCGTTCATGATTTCGCGATCAAACTTTTCATGCCGCGCAGCCATCAAAACACGGGTCTGCAATTTTTCTTGGCAGAAGTCATGAGCTGCATCAACGATGGCTCTTTCGTCGTCGCTCAACTGTGAGTTAAGGAGAAAGGGGTCTTGCCATTGGAAGGAGGGCTTCATGATTTGAATCCGTGAAAGATAAAAGATGCCGTATTTTATCGCTATGCGAAATGTCCCATGCGGATGTCCTGTTAAAAAGACCTCTCGGCATGAATTTGAGAGACAATCAGCCCATGACACTACCATCACAATCTGAAATCTTGGTCCTCGGCGGCGGTTGCTTTTGGTGCACTGAGGCAGTCTATGTTCAAGTCAAGGGGGTGCTGGATGTCGAGTCGGGTTATTGCAACGGTCGAACCATCAACCCCACTTACGAGCAGGTTTGTGGTGGCGATACCGGCCACAACGAGGTGGTTAGGCTAACTTACGATCCGCAAATTATCAACACGCGAACCTTGCTCGAAATTTTCTTTGTCATTCACGATCCCACCACGCTCAATCGGCAGGGAAATGACCGAGGTACTCAGTACAGAAGCGGTGTCTACTTCACCACACCAGCTCAGGCCGAAGTGGCCAAATCGCTCATTGCCGAAATTGACGCCGAAAACGTGTTCGATTCGGCAGTCGTGACAGAAGTCTTGCCTTTGCAAAATTACAGCGCAGCTGAGGAATACCATCAAGACTTCTTTGAACGCAATCCAACCCAGGGCTACTGCTTGGCGGTGGCTGCCCCCAAAGTATGGAAGTTCAAGAAAACTTTCTCTGATTGGGTTAAGCCCAAGTGAAATTTAAGTGAAGACCAAGTGAAGCTGCAGTCGTTTTTTGTTCGTGTAATTCAAGCGCTGCTGATCAGCGCTGTCTTGGTGGCGCCCGCGATAGGGCGGGTCCACCAAATATTGCATGCCCACGATTGCGACCTAGAAGTTCAATCGGTCTTATTCAGTGACCATGAAGAAGGTTCACTTTCGTGTGTTGCACTAGACCACTTGGGTTCTGGTGAAGCGCCTGTTGGCCATCAAGTGTCGTTTGCTGCTTCACAGGCTTTCTTCTCCTATCAATGGGTTTTGTTTGAGAAAAGCATTCAAACACCAGCCCATTGTTTCTCTGCCCGCGCGCCGCCTTTTTTCCTTTGAACAGTTGTCATTTGCTTCCCTTTCCTAAGCGGAAAGGGCGCTTCTTTTTTTTCAAAGGATTTCCATGTCTTTCATTTCTTCCCAAAATAGTGGGCGGCGCACGCCTTTTTCACGTCACACATCTTTCTCCGTGTTGGCTTTGATGGCCATGACCTCGTCTGTCTTTGCACCTCTAGCCATCGCTCAAACCATCGCTCAAACTGTCTCAGAAGTTGTCATCACGGGTAACCCACTTTCAAGGTCTGAAAGCACCAACAATGTCAGCAGCTTGTCGGGCATGAACTTAACCCAGCAAGGACAAAGTACTTTGGGCGAAACGCTCAACAACTTGCCCGGTGTGAGCAGCACTTACTTCGGACCCAATGCCAGCCGCCCCATTGTGCGGGGCCTGGATGGCGATCGCATTCGCGTGTTGAGCAACAGTGGCGCCAGCTTAGATGCCTCTTCGCTCAGTTATGACCATGCAGTACCCCTCGATGTGTTGTCGGTCGAACGCATTGAAGTTTTGAGAGGCCCCGCCGCATTGCAATATGGCGGCAGTGCCATTGGTGGTGTGGTCAATGTCATTGACAACCGCATTCCTCGAAATCCGATGCAAGGTGTTTTGGGCAAGATTCAATTGCAAGGCGCTTCGGGCAATCAGGAAGTGTCAAAAGGCGCTTTGCTTGAAACTGGTTTTGGCTCTTGGGTCTTGCACGTTGATGCGTTTGATCGCAATTCAAAAGATGTCAAAGTGCCACAGGCTTTGACATGCACCAAAGCAGGCTCCCCCGAACTCGCCAAGCGCATTTGCAACTCGGCCAACAACGCCAGCGGCGGTGCTGCAGGCGCCAGTTTGTTCTTCGATCAAGGCTTTGTGGGCTTGTCATTGCAAACCTACAAGAGCCAATATGGCACAGTGGCTGAAGACGAGGTCACCATTGGCATGAAATCAGACCGCGCGGCTTTGGAGGGGGCTTGGCGCCCAACAAGTGGCTTCCTCAGAAGTGTCAATTGGCAAGCCAGCCAGACCCGTTATCAGCACACCGAATTTGAAGGTGCTGAAGCGGGTACTGTGTTTGCCAACAAGGGCCATGACGGGCGTGTTCAGCTCCGACACAAGCCATGGAAAACAGGTGCTGGAACCTGGGAGGGCGTTTGGGGTTGGCAGTCTGAGCAAGCACGATTCTCGGCTGACGGATCTGAGGCTTTTGTTCCTTTGAGTCACAGCCGAACACAAGCATTGTTTGCCATTGAGGAGTTTTCACTTGGCAAGGCCAGTGTCAATCTGGGTATTCGCCGAGAGCAAGTGTCAGTTCAGTCGCTGGGCAATCCAGATCCCAATGTCGATCGATTTGAATTGGGAACCCGCAAATTCTCACCTCAAAGTTATGCCATGGCCTCCTCATGGCAGTGGCTGCCCAATTGGCGTTTGAGCGCCAACGTGTCGCGTACTGAAAGAGCACCCCGAGACTATGAACTCTTTGCCAATGGCCCGCACATTGCCACAGCGGCTTGGGAACGAGGTCAATCTGGGCTTGGTTTAGAAAAAGCCAACAGCATGGATGTTTCGGCTCTTTGGCAAAAGGGTGCGCATCAGATGAAGTTGACCGCATTCCAAAGTCGCTTTGGTAACTTCATTGGACTTCTTGGCACTTCGGAAGTGGAAGAAGACTTACCCGTGCAGGTCTATCAAGGTGTGCGCGCCAAGTTTTCAGGTTTTGAAACTTCAGGCCAATGGCGCTTAGCGCAATCTGCAGGTACCTTGGATTTAACATGGCGGGCAGATGCTGTGCGTGCGATCAATCTCAACACCAACGATGCCATGCCGCGAATTGCCCCTCTGCGCTTGGGGGCCGGTTTGGTCCATGCTTCTGGCGCGTGGAGCTCACACCTAGGGTTTGATTGGCATGCTGCCCAAAATAGGGTGCCCGAAGGAAGTTTGACAACACCCGCATTCACGCTCTGGCATGGCCATGTGGCTTACAAGCAAAAAGTGTCGGGCAGTGTGCTCAATTGGTTTGCAAGGGTTGACAACCTAAGCAACCAGTGGGCCTACAGCGCCACGTCCATCTTGACCTCGACAGCACCTGGAAAAGCGCCATTGCCGGGTCGAAGCGTGAAGTTGGGCGTACTGGCCTCTTTTTAAATTAAGCGCTAGCTAAGTTAAGAACTAACTTAAGGCGCCAAGCGTTCGCGAAGCCAATTGCCTTCGTTCAAGCGATAGCGCAAGCGATCGTGCAATCGGCTTTTGCGACCTTGCCAAAATTGCCACTCATCGGGCACCAAACGATAGCCCCCCCAATGGGGTGGGCGTGGCGGGTTCAGCATGAATTGAGCCGCATACTTAGCTGCGTTGGTCACCAACACGCCTCGGCCATCGATGACCTGACTTTGGGGAGAGGCCCATGCGCCAATGCGCGAATCTAGGGGGCGGCTGTGAAAGTAGGCGTCGCTTTCTGCATCGCTTATTTTTTCCATTCGGCCTTCAATGCGCACCACTCGCTCTAACTCGACCCAGTGAAATTGCAAGGCAGCATAGGGGTTGCCAGCAAGCTCTTTGCCTTTGCGTGAGTCGTAGTTGGTGTACCAAACTATGCCGCGTTCGTCATAGCCTTTAATGAGGACTACGCGCGTGCTAGGGCGCATGTTGCTGGCCACAGTGGCCACGGTCATGGCATTGGGTTCGGGTACTTCCGATTGAATGGCTTCATTCAGCCAACGCTCAAATTGTTTTAGCGGATCGGCTGCCGAGGCGTCTTCACTCAGCTCTGCTTTTTCATAACTTTTGCGCAAATCGGCGATGTTCATGGTCAGTCCTTGGCATGCTGCAACAAAGCTTCAAGAGCCTTGTCGTGAATGCCGTGTTGTTTCAAGCTGTTCAAAGTTTCTTGCGCGTAGTCTAAGGTAGTGCCGTAGCGCCCAGTGGCATTTCGAAAGATATGTTGATATTGCGCAGGGGATAAGGTGCCCGTATAACTAGGGCTGCTTCTGGGCAAGGTAAAGGCCAGCGCATTGACTGGCCCTTGAGGGGTAGGGCATTGCAACCACCGGGTGGTGTAAACATTGTTGGGCATTTCACGAAACCAGAGTTGTTCGATGGTTTGCGCCACTTTTTGTGCTGGTGTTCTAAACACCATGCCTTGGCAGCTGCCACCAGACAACAAGGCAAAAACCAAGCCCGGACACTCAGGTGTTCCCCGATTCAAACGACTCCACATTTTGAGTGCGCGGTGCCAGCCTTGTACCTTCGTCTTGTATTGCTCCAGAATGTCAAACTCAGGTCGCCAAATGAGCGAGGCATACCCAAAGACCCATAAATCTTGAGAACGCGGCCAATGCTTGAGCAAGGCCTCTTGGGTAGGCTCGCAAAAGGCTTGGTCAGAGCGATTGTCAGTGGCGGAAAAGCTTGGAATCAAGGGTGTCTTTGAAATGAATGCCTTCAATTTTGAGGGCAAACATGTGCTTTTTTGAAACTGATCATTCAAAATTCGTAACCAGTCTGTAACTTGAAGTCTCCCAAAGCCACGCTTGACGAGTTACTATTCTGCTTGTAACAAAGTTACATGTTCAATTTCACCTGAAATCAGATTGCCTATGACCTTGAATGCAACCGTAGCCAAAGTGACCGCCCGCATAGCGCTGCGAAGCCAATCGACACGGGCCGCTTACCTCGAACAGGTCAATGCGGCGGCTGATCGAGAATCTGGCGCAGATCGGCTTGGCTGTGCCAATGTGGCGCATGCTTTTGCCGCGATGCCAGCTGCCGACAAATCGCGGGCATCTGGTTTGGCCAGCATTACTGTGGTGAGTGCTACAGCGCGTGGCCCCAACATAGGCGTGGTCAATGCCTACAACGATTTGCTGTCGGCGCATGCCCCCTTGCAACATTACCCAGACTTAATCAAAGACGAGGCCAGAAAGTGGGGCGCAACCGCGCAAGTGGCGGGGGGTGTGCCGGCCATGTGCGATGGTGTGACGCAAGGCACGCCTGGCATGGAGCTCAGCTTGTTCAGCCGCGATGTGATTGCCATGTCGACTGCTGTGTCTTTGAGTCACGATGTTTTTGACGCGGCACTCATGTTGGGGGTGTGCGACAAAATTGTGCCGGGCCTCTTGATTGGTGCTTTGCATTTTGGCCATTTGCCCACTGTGTTTGTTCCTGCTGGGCCCATGGGCAGCGGCTTGTCTAACAATGAAAAATCCAAGGTGCGTGAACTGGCCGCTCAAGGTTTGGTAGACCGCACAGAATTGTTGAAAGCAGAGTCTGCGGCTTACCATAGCGAGGGCACTTGCACTTTTTACGGCACAGCCAACAGCAATCAAATGCTGCTCGAAGCCATGGGTTTGCATGTGCCCGGAACCGCCTTTGTAAACCCGGGAGACGGCCTGCGCAACGAACTCACAAGGGAGTCAGTGCGCACCGTGCTGCAGTTGGTGAAAGCCAAAAACTTCACGCCAATCGGCCAATTGGTGGACGAGCGTTGCATCGTCAATGCCATGGTGGCTTTGCTGGCCACAGGCGGCTCTACCAACCACCTGATTCACTGGGTGGCCGTGGCCCGCGCTGCTGGATTGATCATTGACTGGGATGATTTTTCTGAATTGTCAAATGTGGTGCCATTGCTTACGCGCATTTATCCCAATGGCAGTGCGGACGTCAATCAATTTCAAGCAGCGGGTGGGCCAGGGTATGTCATTCGGGAGTTGTTAGATGCAGGCTATATGCATCCAGATGTGCTGACAGTTCGTGCTGGTGGTATTCGGGAATTCACACAGAGGCCTGTTGAGGCCAATGGTCAACTGGCTTGGGAAAAACTGGGAGTTTCAAAAGATGAGACCGTGGTTCGCCCTGCAACATCGCCTTTTAGCGTCACGGGTGGTTTGCGCTTGTTGCAAGGCAATCTGGGTCGCAGTGTGATCAAAGTATCGGCGGTGCCTGAAGCGTGCCATGTCATTGAAGCGCCTGCTCAGGTGTTTAATTCTCAAGAAGAATTGTTGGCTGCTTTCAAAGCTGGCAGCTTGAACAAAGACGTAGTGTGTGTGGTGCGCTGGCAGGGACCTCAAGCCAACGGCATGCCTGAGTTGCACAAGCTCACACCGTCACTCGCTGTTCTGCAAGGACAGGGCTTTAAAGTGGCGCTGGTCACAGATGGCCGCATGAGTGGTGCTTCTGGAAAAGTACCAGCAGCCATTCATGTTTCACCAGAAGCGGCTGCTGGCGGTGCTTTGGCGCGCGTGTTGGATGGCGATGTGATTCGCTTGGACGCAGTGGCCGGCACCTTGCAAGTTTTGATTGATGAAGAAACTTGGAATGCCCGAATACCCGCTACCTTGCCCCCTGAGCTGCAAGCGGCAAACAGCCGCGGTATTGGAAGAGAGTTGTTTGCCAATTTGCGAAAGCATGCGCTCAAAGCTGAAGAGGGGGCCTGCACATGGCTTTGAACACCACAAAGACGCCACCATTCACCGCCTTGCAAGTCATGCAAGATGCGCCTGTGATTCCTGTGATTGTTTTAAACGATGTGGTCCACGCAGTGCCCATGGCGCGCGCTTTGGTGGCCGGTGGCATTCGAATGTTGGAGGTGACCTTGCGTACTTCTCAAGCTTTGGCTTGCATCGAAGCCATTGCCAAAGAAGTGCCGGAAGCCATTGTTGGCGCAGGCACTGTGCGCAACGCGTCCGATGCCAAAGCGGCTGCCAATGCGGGCGCCAAGTTTGCAGTAAGTCCTGGTTATATCCCCTCTGTGGGTCAAGCCTGTCGCGATGTTGGCTTGTCTTTGTTGCCCGGTGTGGCCACTGGCAGCGAAATCATGATGGCGCAAGAAGATGGGTACACCGAGTTAAAGTTTTTCCCTGCCATGCAGGCAGGTGGCTCTGCCATGTTGAAAGCTTGGGGTGGCCCATTCTTTGACGTGCGCTTTTGCCCAACGGGCGGCGTGACGGCGCAAAATGCTTCAGAGTTTTTGAGCCTGCCCAATGTGGCGTGCGTGGGTGGTTCTTGGTTGGTGCCTGCAGAGGCATTGGCCAAAGGAGATTGGGCCCGCATTGAAAAGCTGGCCCGAGAGGCCTGTCAGCTAAAGTTGCGCTGAATCAGTTCTACTTTGTAGCCGTCGGGGTCGGTGATGAATGCAATGACCGTGGTCCCGCCTTTAACAGGTCCTGCCTCGCGCGTGACCTTGCCACCTGCGTGTCGAATTTTTTCACAGGCTTCGTAGGCATCGGGTACAGCAATGGCCAAATGCCCGTAAGCCGTGCCCATTTCATAACTCTCAACCCCCCAGTTGTAGGTAAGCTCAAGCTCTGCATGGTCTGGGTTGCTGCCGTAACCCACAAAGGCCAATGAGTATTTGTACTCTGGGTTCTCAGTGGTTTTGAGCAATTTCATGCCCATCACCTGAGTGTAAAAATCGATTGAGCGTTGAAGGTTGCCAACGCGAAGCATGGTGTGGAGGAGTCTCATAATTTAGAGGGTGTGATGTAAAAAAATCTTTTGAAAAAAATCTGAAGTTGTGAAAATTCAAATTTGAATATAGCTCGCTTTGTTCATGGTGCTCATTGCATATTGTGCCAAGTCTGAACAAAGGCTTCTGCCGATTCGCCCACAGCTTCAGCCGATTTGCCAGGTGCAAACAATGCAGATCCAAGACCAAATCCTGAGGCACCGCTTTGGCGATACGCTGCCATGTTGTGCAAACCAATGCCGCCAACCGGAATGAGCTTCACGTCTTTGGGCAATACCGCCCTCATTGACTTGACCACCGCAGGGCTGATCATCTCAGACGGAAACAACTTCAAGCCATGGGCACCTAGCGCCAGAGCGCGAAAAGCTTCTGTGGGTGTTGCCACACCTGGCAGCGAAATCAAACCCAAATTGACGGCTTCACACACGACGTTGTCATCGAGGTGCGGCGAGATGATCAATTGTCCGCCTGCCGCTTTGATGTCTCTAACTTGCTGTGCGGTGGTCACGGTGCCTGCGCCAATCAGTGCCCTGGGAAAAGCTTCGGACAAAATTTGAATGCTGCGAAGCGGCTCGGGTGAATTGAGGGGCACTTCCAAAATGTGAAAACCGGAACTCACAATGGCTTGGCCTACGGCCAATGCTTCCTCAGGTTTCAGACCGCGCAAAATAGCCATCAGCGGCAAGCGCGTCATGTGAGAATGAAATTGATCGAGCAGAGCGGTCATTGGCTTAGCTTACACTGAAATCATTTGGCAACAAATGATGCGCCAAGGACCAAAGGCCACTCCAAGTGATTTCATCCGTGAGAGATTGGGCTTGAATTTCAAGGGCTGCGAGTGCGCAGGCATAGCGCTGGGTCAGTTGGCTGTTGCCCAAGATAAACAGGGGTGTGCTTGCGCCAGTTTGTTGCGACCGGGCTGACTTAATTTCTTCTCCAATGAGAAGGCCAGAAACATAGCTGCTAGATTGAGCTGGATTTAGTTTTTCAAACAAGGCCAAGCTTCTGGCTGAAAAAGCGTGATGCAACAAGCCCCCCGACTTTTGACTTTGCATGACGCCTTCCAGAAAAACTTCCTTTTTCCATGGTGCATCGGGTAAGCATGTTTTGGCCAAAATGGAATGCTGACTTAGCAGCCCGTAAAACTCACCTGTCATGAATGTTTTGAACGACTGAATGTGGCCACCCACCACCATGGCCCACTTGCTGTGTGTGCCGGGCAAAACAAATTCAGCGTCTGCTATTTGCAAATTGCTCAGAGCACCAAATATTTGAATCTCTTCGCCGCGCATCACATCGGGCGTCTGGTCATTGAACGTGGACAAGCCCGGCACAATGCCAATACGGTCTTTTTCAATCCATTGAAGGTGCTGCGCGATATCTTCAAAGCCGCTGGGGCATGGGCAATAGGGTGCTTCTCGCCAGCCTTGTCGGCTACCCGCCATGCCAGAAATAAGACAAAGCGTTTCGCCAGTCATCCAATCGCCAAAGCGTTGTTCAAAAACATGTTGAAACTGCCCATGAGCCACTTGCATGATGCCCTGCGGGAAGGCACGTTTGTCGAGCACCACGCCATCGCTGCTGATGAGCGCACCCCTTAAGGAGGAGGTGCCCCAATCGACAGCCAGAAGCTTGCGGCTCATGCTTACTTCTTCAAGCCATCCAGTGCATGCGAGGGGTAGTAGGGCAGCTTGCAATCTTCAATGTATTGCTTGATGACTTCTTTGAACGACGCATCGGGCTTCAAACCCAAAGCCGCTGCACGTTGTGCTGAACCCGCTTTGGCCCAATTGGCCACAATGCCTGCAATGTGTTCATCGCGGACAAAGGTTACGTGTTGACGAACGGCGGGTCCGGCCACTTCTTCCAAGGCCTGCAACATTTCTTTGACGGTAACGTTGAGACCAGGCAGGTTCAGTGCCAAGCGGCCTTGCATGGCTTCACGGCTGGCTTCAAACACAGTGATCAAGCCCTTGATGGTGTTGCTAGGCGAAGAAACAGAGTGCGACACATTTTCGTCAACCGGGCAAACAGACGGCATGCCTGCCAAGGGCTCGCGAATGATGCCGCTGAAGAAAGAAGACGCTGCGCCATTGGGTTTGCCTGGCCTGATGGTGACGGTCATCAAGCGTGCGGCACGGCCATCAACGTAACCCTTGCGTGTGAAATCGGCCAGCAAATACTCCAGCATGAGTTTGTGGGTGCCGTAAGAGGTTTGAGGTGAGGGCAATGTGTTGTCAGCCACGATGTCGGGCATGGGATTGCTGGGGTCTGGGCCAAACACGGCCACAGAGCTTGCAAACACCATGCGCGGCACATTGCCGGCTTTGCGCAATCCTTCGAGCAACAGGCGCGTGCTGTCGAGGTTAGAGCGCATGCCCAAGTCAAAATCTTGCTCACATTCGCCAGAAACCGCAGAGGCCAAATGAAACACGCCATCAAAACCGCTTTGAAACAAAGCGCCTTGCTCCAACAAGGGGCCAGCGTGCCCTTTGACTCGGGGGTTTGCCAACAAATCGGCAGGCGCTGGAAACAAGTCGGCAATGTGAATTTCGGTCACTTGTCGGCCGTTGAGTTCTCCTTTTTTGAGAATTTCGCGGGCCAAGCGTGCGCCCAAAAATCCTGCGCCACCGGTAATGAGTAATTTCATGATGCGTACTTTTTAAAATGTGAACAGATTGAGATCAGTGATTGTCTTTTGGAACAAATGAGCCGCGCTGACCCACCAAGAAATCAAAGTCGCAGCCTTCGTCGGCCTGGAGCACCGTATCGACATACAACTTCCAATAACCAGACTTCAAAGGTGGCTCTGGGCGAACCCATTTGGCCAATCGGGCTTTCATTTCTTCATCGCTAATTAACAATTGCATTCTGCGCTCGGGCACATTGAGTTCAATCATGTCGCCATTTTGAACCACCGCCAAAGGCCCGCCATCGGCTGCTTCTGGCGTGGTGTGCAACACCACGGTGCCATAGGCCGTGCCACTCATGCGCGCATCGCTGATTCGCACCATGTCGGTAATGCCTTTGCGCAAGACCTTGGGGGGCAGTGGCATGTTGCCCACTTCGGCCATGCCGGGGTAGCCCTTGGGGCCGCAGTTCTTCAAAACCAAAATGCAGGTTTCATCGACATCCAAAGACTCATCGTCAATGCGTTTGTGGAAATCATCGCTGTCTTCAAACACCACCGCGCGCCCTGTGTGCACCATGAGTGCAGGCGTGGCCGCGCTGGGTTTGATCACGGCACCGCGAGGTGCTAAATTGCCCCGCAAGATGGCGATGCCTGCTTTTTCTTTGAAAGGTGCAGCCACAGTTTTAATCACACGTGGATCGTAGTTCTCAGCGCTGGCCACGTTTTCGGCCACCGTCTTGCCACTCACGGTCACGATGTCATTGTGCAAATACTGCTGAATTTCTTTCATCACCACTGGCAAGCCGCCGGCATAACAAAAGTCTTCCATGAGGTGATCGCCAGAGGGTTGCAGGTTCAAAATATTGGGCAATTCGCTGCCCAGTTTTTCGAAGTCGTCAATGGTCAGGTTGATGTTCAGTCGGCGCGCGATGGCAATCAAGTGAATGACCGCATTGGTTGAGCCACCAATGGCTGCCAAAGTGCAGATGGCGTTTTCGAATGCTTTGCGTGTGAGAATTTGAGAAATTTTCACATCTTGGTGAACCATGTCGACAATGCGTCGGCCAGATTCGCGTGCCAACACGTTGCGGCGGCCATCAACGGCAGGGTAGGCTGCATTGCCAGGCAAGCCAATGCCCAAGGACTCCACCATGCTGGCCATGGTGCTGGCTGTGCCCATGGTCATGCAGTGGCCGTGGCTGCGGTGCATGCAGCTCTCGGCTTCAAAGAAGTCCTGCAGTTTGAGGGTGCCTGCGCGCACTTGTTCGCTCATGCTCCACAAGCCAGTGCCAGAGCCCAGTTCTTGGCCGCGCCATTTGCCATTCAGCATAGGGCCGCCCGAAATACCAATGGTGGGCAAGTCAACGCTGGATGCACCCATGAGCAATGAAGGTGTGGTTTTGTCGCAGCCCATTAAGAGCACCACGCCATCGATGGGGTTGCCGCGAATGCTTTCTTCCACGTCCATAGAGGCGAGGTTGCGATACAACATGGCTGTGGGGCGCAAAAGTGTTTCACCCAAAGACATGACTGGAAATTCAAGGGGGAAACCACCGGCTTCGTAGACGCCAATTTTCACTTGCTCAGCCAAGGTCCGAAAGTGCGAGTTGCAAGGCGTGAGTTCGCTGAAGGTGTTGCAAATACCAATGACGGGGCGACCGTCAAATTGGTCGTGTGGCACGCCTTTGCCTTTGACCCAGCTTCGATAAGCGAAGCCATCACGGTCTTGGCGACCAAACCATTGTTGGCTGCGCAGGTCTTCGGTTTTTTTCTTGGGACTTTGGGTCATGGTGATTTTCTGTGGTGGAGGGGTTATAGGCGATTGTTTGTAATCAATATTATCGTATGATGATAAGGTAATTGAGTCGCTTTTGAAATCCTTTTGGCAGACATTGGCACTCGTGCAAACCCTCAATTCAATCGCCCTTAAGGCGAGCTTCTTTGGCACTCGGAGACCTTCATCATGAGCATTCACCACCCTGAAATCGTTGTGACTTCCCGCATACCTCCTTTTTTAACCACCGGTTTACAAGAGAAGTATGTGGTTCATGAGCGCGACCACATTCGGGATCGTCAAGTTTTTGGACGAGTGCGTGCTTTGGTAGGCGGTGGCGAGTCCAAAATTGATGCGAGTTACATGGCGCTTTTCCCGGCGCTGGAAATGATTTCTGTGTGCGGTGTAGGTTACGACGGCATTGATGTCGCTGCTGCCAAAAAGCGCGGCATCATGGTGTCACACACACCTGAAGTGCTCAACGATGATGTGGCCGATTTGGCCTTGGGCTTGCTTTTGGCGGTTGCTCGCAAAATTCCTGCAGCCGATCGCTTTACCCGCAATGCCGATTGGTTAGACGGTCCATTCCCTCTCACTCGCAAACTCACCGGTGCCAAATTGGGTATTGTTGGCATGGGCCGAATTGGTCAAGCCATTGCCAAGCGAGCGGCTGCATTTGACATGGACATCAGCTACAACACACGCCATCAGCGATCTGATGTGCCTTACAAGTATGTGCCCAATGTCACGGCGCTAGCGGCTGCGGTCGATTTCTTGGTCGTGATCACGCCCGGCGGCGCTGCCACTCGCAACCTCATCAATGCAGAAGTGCTGAAGGCCCTTGGACCCCAAGGTTTCTTGGTCAATGTGGCGCGTGGTTCGGTGGTCGATCAAGTGGCCCTCATAGAGGCCCTACAGAAGAAAACCATTGCGGGTGCAGGCCTGGATGTGTATGTGGACGAGCCCAATGTGCCAGCCGAGCTGAGGAAGCTGGACAACGTGGTGCTCACGCCGCATGTTGCCAGCGGTACCGTTGAAACGCGCAAGGCCATGTCGGCATTGGCTTTGGCCAATTTGGATGCGCACATGTCGGGTCAGCCAATAATTACGCCTGTTCCAGAATGCCGTCCTTGAGCTTGACTTCGAATGATCAAAAACGTTCACGGCAACACGGTTGACTTTTTAGGTGAGGCCATCGTCAGCGGCAAGTATCCCGTGGGCGGCAGCTTGCCGCCAGAACCTGTTCTGTGCGAGCAACTGGGCGTGAGTCGCACCGTGATTCGCGAGTCTGTCAAATCGTTGGTGGCCAAGGGCCTGATTGTTACAGGCCCTAAGGTGGGCACGCGTGTGTTGACTGAGGAGCAATGGAATTGGTTTGATCCGGATGTCATTGCATGGCAAGCCAAAGCGGGGCTGACAGCCGAATTTTTACGCGACCTTCAAGAACTGCGCAAAGTGGTTGAACCGGCCGCTGTGCGTTTGGCCGCACAACGCGCTACGGCCGCCGACATTCAGGGCGTGTCTGCTGCTTATGCAGGTATGAAAAAAGCCATCGAGGAGGGTGGTGACTACGTCACTCACGACATGCACTTTCACACAGGCATGTTGGTGGCCTCGCACAACCGAATGATTGTTCAAATGAGCAAGGCCTTGGGCGCCTTGCTGCGAACCAGCTTTGAAATTTCGACCACGCGCAAAGATGCACCTAAAGAAGCTTTGCCTTTGCACAAAGCGGTGTTGGATGCAGTCATTGCCAAGAACCCCGACAAAGCAGAAAAAGCCATCCGCGTGTTAATTGAAGAGGCGCACCATGATATGGAGCACGTTTTAACGTCGCGGCGCAAACTGCCCACTCTGTCGGGGCCTGCCAAACTTATCAAAGCGCAGTGAAGCTGCAATGCGCTGATCTATTTCATTTTTTTCAGAAAATCATCATGACAAATTTCACCAAAGTGGTGTTGTTCACAGACACTGATGGCAAAGCTCGATTTAAAGAAGAAACCTTGCCGATGGAGGCGGGCAATCCGCAAAGTCAGTTGTCCGAAATTTTTGCAGCTGAGGGTTATCAACTTCGTTACAGTCCGGTTGGATTTAGAAGTCAGTTCCATACGACGGGCAAACCACAGTGGGTGTTTATTTTGTCAGGGCAGATGGAAATTGGTTTGCAAGATGGCAGCTCACGTGTGTTCAACGCGGGTGAGCATTTCTATTCGGCAGACACTTTGCCTGAAGGGGCCACATTTGACCCCAATGTGCATGGCCACTGGAGTCGGCAAGTGGGCGATGTGCCCTTGAGAACTTTATTTCTCAAGGATTGACTCGCCCAAAAGCTTTTCAGTTAGTTTGCAGGGCGATACAACTTAAACAGTTGCTCCGGTCCGATGCTGAAGTAGTCGGCAGGACCGCCGCCACGCATCACGTGCTGGGCATTGGCCGTGTCATAAATGCCATTGCTGATTAAGCGTTCTTCGATGTGAACGCCAATCACCTCGCCAAAGATCATCCAGGTTTCAATCGATTCACCTTGCAAATTTTTCATCTGCAAAATTTGCGTGCAGCGGCATTCAAAACTCACAGGACTCTCAGCCACTCTGGGCACACTGACCAAGCGTGAGGGGGCTGTAGACAAGCCTGCAATTTCAAATTCACTTACCTCCGGCGGCACTGCTTTGCAGGTTTGATTCATGGCTTCAACTTGGGGTTGCGTCACCAAATTCCAAACAAACTCGCCTGTGGCTTCAATGTTGTTGAGCGAGTCTTTGCGCCCAATGCTAGAAAAACCAATGAGCGGTGGCACGTAATTGAAGGCATTGAAAAAACTGTAGGGTGCGAGGTTTAAAACACCATCTGCACTTTGGCTAGAAATCCAACCAATGGGGCGGGGTCCCACAATGGCATTAAAGGGATCGTGCTTAAGTTGATGGCCCAGCTTGGGTTCGTAAAAATGAGTCATGATTTGAATAATGAGTTTTTCAAAGATTTTGCTTGCGCTGCAATGGCCTGTCGCTCGTCATCTGAAAGTCGGTTGAGGTTTTTCAATTGCATCAGCATGCGTGGATTCTTGGCCAATACATCAACGTGTCTGTTTAGATAGTCCCAATACAGTGTGGTGAAAGGGCAGGCCGTTTCGCCGGTGGACAAAGCTGGATTGAAGCGGCAGCCTTTGCAGTGGTTGCTCATGCGGTCGATGTATTTGCCACTTGCCACATAGGGCTTGCTGGCCATGACGCCGCCATCGGCAAACTGGCTCATGCCCAAAGTGTTAGGAAGCTCCACCCACTCTACGGCATCGACATAAACGCCTAAGTACCAAGCATGCACTTCTTTGGGGTGTACACCTAACAGCAAGGCAAACAGACCCGTGACCATCAGGCGTTGTATGTGGTGGGCATAGCCATGGTTCAGCGTTTGCGAGATGGCATCCCGAAGACATGCCATGTCAGTGTCGCCTGTCCAGTAAAACGCGGGTAGCTGGGCTGTCGCCTGCATCTCATTGCGTTCTAAATAGTCTGGCATTTGGGTCCAGTAAATGCCCCTCACGTATTCTCGCCAGCCCAAAATTTGGCGAACAAATCCTTCTACGGCGGGCAGTGGCGCATGACCTTGCTGGTAGGCCTTTTCTGCAGCGCTCACCACTTCTTGGGGCTTCAGCAGTTTCAAATTCAAGGCGCTGGCAATGTGTGAGTGGTAAAGCCAAACTTCTCCTTCCCACATGGCATCTTGGTAAAGGCCAAAGGATGGCAAACGGTATTGAATAAAACTGTCAAGCGCCTCAAGCGCCTGCGCCCTTGTTACAGGCCAGCCAAAGCTTTTTAAATTGCCTGGGTTTGCAGCAAGCTTTTCATTGACCATTTGCATCACCTTGTGTGTGATGTCGTCTGGTTCAAACCGCAGAGGCTTAGGCAGTATGCCCGGGCCGGCTTTGCCAAAGCTGCCTCGGTTTTCTTCGTCAAAGTTCCATTGACCGCCAACGGGCTTTTTGCCGTCCATCAAGATGCCCGTTTTTTGCCGTAACTCACGGTAGAAAAATTCTTGTCGCAGTTGCTTGCGACCCTTGGCATGTTCTGCAAAATCGCGCACGGTGCTAAAGAAATAGGTGTCGTCGTGAATCTCTAAAGACAGATTATTTTTCTTGGCAATGCTGCGCAAGTTTTGCAAAACACGCCACTCGCCAGGTGCCGTCATCACAAGCTGCTTGGGCTTCAATGCTTTGATGGCCTTGTCTAATTCTCTTGCCAAGGTGCCTGTGTTGTGGGCGTCGTCTAGCTGGGTGTAGTGAAGAGGCCAATCTTTTTCTTTGATGGTTTGTGCGAAATGACGCATGGCACTGAGAAACAAAGTGCTCCGTTGTTTGGAAGAAGCAACGTGGGTTGACTCCTCCATCACTTCAGCCATCCAAATGGCATCTTGTGTGGGATCGAAGTCTGCCAAAGCAAGTGCGTCCAAATTCAATTGGTCGCCCAAAATTAAAACCAAGTGACGCAGCGCATTAGCCATGGGCACGGTTTCCTGTTGGGGCAGTCGACTTGTTCTTTCTGCAAGCGTCTGAGCAGTACAAAACTTGTTCCCAGTTTTTGGCCCAAGCTTTGCGCCAGGTCATTTCCCGGCCACAAACGGTACAGGGCTTGCTGGGCAGGCTTTGCTTGTTGCCTTTGAAAGAGGTTTTCATAGGGATATTGTGGCGGTAAGTTGGGGGTGTTTGCAGGCCTGCTAGATAATGTCCCTAGCTCATCGACCTGTGTGAATTCACCCGCCACCATGCCTAAATCGTCTCAAACTTCAACGCCGCTCAGTGCTGGTGACGTGTCTGCTGTGATTCAAATGGCTTGGGAGGATCGCACCACTTTCGAAACCATTTTTGAAAGAACGGGCGTGACCGAGTCCGGTGTGATCAAAATCATGCGCGCCGAACTAAGCGCAAGCTCATTCAAAATGTGGCGAGCCAGAATGCGAGGCAGGGTGACAAAACACCGTGCTTTGCGCAGCCCCGACATGAACTTCGATGACCGGGCCATTGCAGATCATCGACGTGCTAACTTTTAAGCGCTAATGGACAAGCGCTAACGGACAAGCGCTGAAGCAGGTTCGAAGTAGAGGTGATCAGCGGCCGAACGAACGGCCACCGCCACCGCCGCCATATCCACCACCACCACCACCACCGCCAGAGCGACCGCCGCGGCCACCGCCACCACCATAGCCGCCACCACCACCGCCACCACCGTGACGGCGTGGACCGCCGCGACCGCCGCCAGCCAAGCTGTCGATGCTGGTGCGAGTTGGATCGGGTTGACCACCGCCACCACCGTTGTTGCGGCGAGGTGCGCCTTGACGCGCAAATTGGTTGGTCATGAGCGGATCAATGTGACGTGGCAACTCGTCGCCGCGTGGACCACGGTCATTTCCTTGGTCCATGCCACGATCCATGTTGCGATCATTGTTTCTGTCGTTGCGACGATCGTTGAATCGATCTGACGGAGCACCGTCAAAATTTCTTTCGCCGCGTTCTTGACGATCTCCACGGGGACCGCCACTTGCAGGACCACCGCGCCTTGAGGGTGGGGGACCGTTGCGTGAGCGGCCAGCATTGCCTTCAGGGCGAGTTTGACCACCACCCTGACCACCAGCGCGGCCACCCCGGTTGCCGCCTTCGCCTGCTGGGCCTTTGGATTCTCGAATGCGTTGCATCATGTCAGAACGCGCAGCTTTGGCGGCTGCTTGCATCACATCGCGACTTGGAGGGCGACCCGCGCCACCCCACAAGGTTTGACGGCCCATGGCAATAGGCTCGGCCTTTTCACCAGGTTCTGGACCAAAGCCTTCCAAAATTTGAACAGGAATTTCTTGCTTGGTGAAGCGCTCGATTTCCATCATGAAGCCTTCTTCGTCCAAGCACACCAAACTCACCGCTTCACCACTGGCGCCTGCACGTCCCGTGCGGCCAATGCGGTGCACATAGTCTTCAGACACATTGGGGATTTCGTAGTTCACCACGTGTGGCAAGTCTTCAATGTCAATGCCCCGCGCGGCAATGTCGGTTGCAACCAAAACACGGATGTCGCCGCTCTTGAAACCGGCCAATGCTTGGGTGCGGGCTGTCTGGCTTTTGTTGCCATGCAAAGCCATTGACTTGATGCCGTTTTTGGTGAGGTAGTCGGCCACATTGTTGGCGCCAAACTTGGTGCGGGTGAACACCAACACTTGGCTCCAGTTGTGGAGATTGATGATGTGTACCAACACTTCTTTTTTCTTACCGCGGCCCACAGGATGGATGACCTGAGAGATGCGCTGCACGGTGGTATTGCTGGGCGTGACCTGAATGCTTTGGGGGTTCTTCAAAAGCGTGGCAGCCAGGTCGCGAATTTCATCGCTGAAGGTGGCCGAGAACAGCAAGCTTTGCTTCTCTTTAGGCACCAAGGCCAAGACTTTTTTCACGTCGTGAATGAAACCCATGTCGAGCATGCGGTCGGCTTCGTCCAGTACCAAAATTTCAATGCTGGACAAGTCGAGCAAGCCTTGTCCTTGTAAATCGAGCAGGCGACCAGGAGTAGCCACCAGCACGTCTACGCCGCGTTTGACGCGATCGACCTGCGGCTTCATGCCCACACCACCAAACACCACCGTGGATTGGAGGCTGAGGTATTTGCCGTAATCTTTGACAGACTCTTCTACTTGGGCTGCCAATTCGCGGGTGGGCGTGAGCACCAAGGCGCGAATGGCTTTGCCGCCAAACTTGTTGCGACCAGCCTCAGACAAGCTGAGCTTGTGCAGGATAGGCAGAGTGAAGGCCGCTGTTTTACCAGTGCCTGTTTGTGCGCCTGCCAGCAAATCGTGCCCGGCCAAGACGATGGGAATCGCTTGTGCCTGAACAGGCGTGGGTGTGTCGTAGCCTTGCTCTTGCACGGCCTGCAGAATGGCCGGAGCCAAATTCAATTCTTCAAATTTCATGATGGCGCGCCCAAAAAGGCGCATGGCATCGGTATGTCAGGCTGTTTGGAAACAGCCGCCAGTCATAGACCGATGGGATTCACAGGTGGGCATGGAAACCACAGGCGATAGCCTGGGTCAAACCCCAGCAGAAGTGCTGATGTTGCGGCAACTGGAGGCGGCAACAGGCAGATTGTCGCATGTTTCTGTAAACTCTCAAATTAATTCTAAAGAATGAATTTTTTTGTAATATAGAATTTTTTGGTGTTTAATTTAAAGTTAATACAAAAACTATTGAATTCTTATACATGAAACACTTTCAACTTTTGAGCTTTTGCTTCATCAAATACCCTTTGCGCTTAAATGTCGGAATGAAAGTTGTTTTCTGGGGCATGTTGGCGGCACTGGGATTACTTTTGTGTTTTCCATCAGTGGCCCAAACCTCCCGCTTAGAGCGTGTCTTGGCCGCCAAGGAATTGCGCGCCTGTATCTGGACTGAGTACTACAGCATCAGCTACCGCAATCCCAAAACCCGAGAACTCAGTGGCATTGACATTGCCATAACCCAGGAACTGGCACGTGAGCTCGGTGTGAAAATAAAATATGTCGAGAGTAATTTTGCACAACTGTATGAGTCTCTTGAGCAAGATC
This sequence comes from Limnohabitans sp. MMS-10A-178, assembly GCF_003063375.1. Lineage (GTDB taxonomy): Bacteria > Pseudomonadota > Gammaproteobacteria > Burkholderiales > Burkholderiaceae_C > Limnohabitans_A. The sequence continues at coordinate 1,219,544 of NZ_NERY01000001.1, forward strand.
GCTGTGACATTGCAACCCATGCGATTGGTATCACGCCAGAACGCCAAGCTCGTTTGCAATTTTCTCAGCCTTACCTTAAGAGCGGCTTGTTCGCCATTACCTTGAAAAACAAAGAAGGTCTTCAAAACTGGGAAAGTTTGGATCAACCGGGTCGGGTCATTGCAGTGGCTGCAGGTACTGTCATGGAGGGCGTGATGATCAAGTCCTTGAAAAAAGCCAAGCTGCTCAAAGTTCAAGCGCCTGGCACCAGAGAGCAAGAGGTTTTGTCGGGCAGGGCAGATGCCTTCATGACTGACTACCCCTACAGCTTGCGCATGAAAGATCTAACCGATTGGGCTGCCGTGATTCCTGCGCCCAGCAGCATGCCCACGACTGAATACGCATATGCCTTTGCCAAGGGTGATGACAGTTTGTCAATCAGGGTCAATTCATTTTTGACTCTGATCAAGAAAGACGGTCGACTATTGCGGTTTGCAAAACAAAACAAACTTGAGCCCATTGTTGTGTTGAAACCATAGGCGCGCTGCTGTGAAAAAAACACCAAGTCTCAAAACGCCACGTGCGATGCATTCAGCATCCCATGGTGTTTACCGATTTGGAATTGCTGTAGCGGTGTTCATTGTCTTGGTGACAAGCATCTATCTCTGGAAAGACAGGCAGCAAACACTAGACCGAGAAGAAATTCGTGGCGCGCTCCTCACGCGCATCTTATTCAATCATGTCAGCCGAACATTGGAATCTTCTGTCGCGATCATGACGGTTGCCAATCAATGGTCAGATTCAAATTTGCCCACACAGTTGAAGCTGAATTCGGCCATTGAAAAATCCAGCTTCATTCGATCCTTGTCCATGTTGAATGAAGACGGGTGGGTGCTGGCCAGTTCTGAAGAAGGCTTGGTCAATCAGTCTGTGAGTTGGTCGCAACTGGGCTTGGACCGAGATGTGGGCGAAGATTTGGCCGCGGGGCGTTGGCAACCTGTTCGAAACTTGTATGACCTGAATCGAACAGACATCCATTTGAACGACATTGCCATCTTGCCTCTTTCAATGCGCATGAAACGCGCCAATGGACAAGTGGTGAGATGGTTGGTCTTGATAAACCCACAAGATTTGATTGCAGGTTTCGCCGATTCAGTTGACGAGAAATGTGATGCGGTGTTTGTATTCGATTACGCAGGTCGAATTTTGGCAAGCAGCTCGGATAGATGGTTTCCTCACGACAAGGTGTTTCTCGAGATGCCGGCTGTTAAGAAGGTGGCCAATAACCAAGAATTTGGAACCTACTTTGAAACTCAAACAGACGATACTTCATTCACTGAAAAATTGGAAGTTCACTATCGAACCTCAGCCCAGTTGCCATTGACTGTTGCTGTGGCTATTTCACGCAGTCGGGTTGAGTGGCAGTGGTTGCTAGACTCAAAGGGCATCATTGGCTTGTCTAGCCTCATGCTCTTGGCCACGTTTTTTTTAACCCGTCATGTGGCCTCTATTTGGGTGCGGCGTGAGGAAGATCGGCTTGCCATGTCAAGCGCGCTGGCGGCAGCTGAAGCGGCCAACCAAGCCAAATCAGCGTTCTTGGCGCAGATGAGTCACGAAATAAGGACCCCCATTAACAGCATGGTGGGCATGACTGAATTGGCTTTAAGTACCCCCCTCAGCCCAGAGCAAAAAGACTACTTGGAATTGTCTCGCACAGCGTCGCAAAGCCTGCTTCGGCTCATTGATGATATTTTGGACTTTACCCGTTTAGGCGCAAATCGACTCACGCTAGATGAAACGCTATTCGATCTTCACACGGCTTGTCAGCAAGCCATGAAAGGGTTTGCATTTCAGGCAGAACAGAAAAAAATTGATCTGTACTTGAACATTGAGCCCGATGTACCGCAGTGGCTAATGGGCGATCCATTGAGGCTAGGCCAGGTCTTGCAAAATTTGTTGGGCAACGCGCTTAAATTCAGCGATGAAGGCTGGGTCAAGTTGAGTGTCCGAAAGTCAGAGGCCAATGCTCAGGCGGTAAGCTGCACATTCGATGTGATTGACACTGGGATTGGAATTTCGCCTGAAAAAATGCAAATGATTTTTTCGCCATTCAGTCAGGCAGATGTCTCTGTGAATCGCAAATATGGTGGAAGTGGCTTGGGACTTTCAATCGCGAAAAACTTGGTGAAATTGATGCATGGTGACATTCATGTTCAATCTCGAGAGGGGGGCGGCAGTCAGTTCACATTTTCAGCCAAGTTTCAAGTACCCTTATCAAAGTTGCTTGAAGACCAATCCACCTTGCTACGTGCCAATTCGATGGGCTTCACATCCTTGTCCCATCGTGTGGATGTGGCCCTGGTTGAATCGAATCCATTTGCCAGAGAAATTCTGCGCAATCTTTTGGCTGCTCAGCAAATCACTGCCCAAGAAATCGTCACTCCCACTGCCTTACAAACCTACCTTGAAAATTGGCTTAAGCAGGGTGTCAATCGACAAACACTTTGGGTCATTGATCACAGCATGCTGGCTTACTTAGAGCCAGCTTATTTGCTGGCTCAGCAAAGCACAAAATGGCGAAACTTGTCTTGGCTGGTGTTGTCTGATTTTGGTTTGAACCATGATGTTCAAAATCTGTGTGCCTTGGCCCGCACCATGGGCGTCCGTGTTTCTAATTTGTACAAGCCTGTGACTGTTTTTGAGCTCCAAAACACCCTGATGGCGTTGACCAAAATGGACGTTACAGGTGAAGAAATTGAAAAGGCAGTCGTGCGTCAGAATCAACACGTAGGCAAAATTTTGGTGGTTGAAGATACCCCAATGAACCAGCAACTGGCCATTTGGACGTTGGAAAAGTTGGGCTGTTCTGTTGACATCGCCGAGAACGGTGAAGTTGCTCTGAAAAAAATACGAACCGATGTCTATGATTTGATCTTGATGGACTTGCAAATGCCGGGCATGGATGGACTTACGGCAGCCCATGAAATTAGGCACATTGAAGTGACCGAGGCCTTGAAAATGACGCCCATCGTGGCCATGACGGCCCACGTTTTGGACGAAGACCGAATCTTGGCAAAAAAAGCAGGTATGCAAGACTTCCTCATTAAGCCGGTTTCGGCAGATGAGTTTCAAAGAGTTTTGTCTAAATTTTTATAGCAAGGCTCAGCTCATGAGCCTGTGCTGAGCCCATAATTCAGACAAGATTCACGCTCCGAAGCAAGCCCTTTTTTATGGCCAACGCATTTCAATCAGGATTCATGGTGTTCCATGGCAACCGCCTTGAAGACCTGCGTGATCTCACTGTTGGGCTGTTTAAAAATAATCCTTTGCCACCTTTGGTGCCCGAGACCTTGCTGGTGCAAAGCAACGGTATGAAGCATTGGCTAGAAATGGCCTTGGCCGACGACGCTGCCATGGGTATTTGTGCGGCCACCCATATGGAGTTGCCTTCCAGCTTTATTTGGCGCATGTACCGTTTGGTTTTAGGTCAAGCTTTGGTGCCCGTGGCCATGCCCTTTGACAAGCAAGCTTTGGTTTGGCGTCTGTGGCGCTTGTTGCCTGAGTTTGCCAAAACACACCAGGTGGAAGCTTTGCTGGCCTATGTCAAAGACGATCCCTTGGGTCGACAACGTTTTCAGTTGGCCCAGCAAGTGGCCGACGTCTTTGACGGCTATCAAAGCTACCGCGCCGATTGGCTTAGCGATTGGGCCCAAGGCCGGTATGTGCTGCAGCACCAGAGCGAATCCAAAGCAATGCCCCCCGATCAAATTTGGCAAGCTCAGTTGTGGCAGTTGTTATTGCAAGACGTCATGCAAAAGCAAGCCCCCGAACTTGCCTCGCAGTGCCATTCAAGGGCAGAAGTGCACTCGCAATTCATGCGCAAGCTTGAACACGCTGAGTCACACAAACCTGAAGGTTTGCCGCCGCGCATTGTGGTGTTTGGTATCTCCAATTTGCCCATGCAGGTGGTCGAGGCCTTGGCAGCTTTGGGACGCTGGAGCCAAATCATCCTCATGGTTCAAAACCCCTGCCAAGAATATTGGGGCCATGACATGGACTTGCTGGCGCAAAAGCATTCGCTTTTGTCATCATGGGGGCAACAAGGCCGAGATTACCTACACGCCTTAGAGCGCTTTGACCAACCTGAAAACGCTCTGAGCGTCATGAGCAAGCAAACTTTTTTTGTCGATCCCGCTGAGCATTCAAGACCGACACGTTTGCAAAAAATTCAATCGGATATTCTTAAATTGAATGCCATGCCCAGTTTGCCTGAATCTTGTGACGATGATGGCAGCATTCAAATGGTGCAAGCCCATTCAGCACAGCGCGAGGTTGACATATTGCACGATCGGCTGTGGGCTTGGTTTGATGAAAATCCAACCTGGAAACCCAATGATGTGATGGTCATGGTGCCCGATATGGCCACCTTTGCATCGCATATTCAAGCGGTGTTTGGACGCTTTGGACCACAGCATCCTCGCTTTATTCCATTTTCAGTGGCAGACACTACACCGCGCCAAGTGCCCATGGTGCAGGCCTTGGAATTTTTACTCAAGCTGCCAGAGGCCAGGGTGACCTTGACTGAGTGGCTAAGCCTGTTTGAAGTGTCTGCCGTGCGCGCCAAGTTTCAAATGACTGAGCCTGATGTGCAGACCCTGAAAGATTGGCTGCAGGCCGCCGCTGTGCGTTGGGGCTTGAATCCAGCGCACCGGCAAAAATGGGGTGTGCCGTCTAGCATGCCCAATGCCCAACAAAACACATGGTCTTATGGCATGCAACGATTAATTTTAGGTTACGCCGCAGGTCAAGCTGAAGGCGTGTCTGCTTGGCATGGTGTTTTACCTTTACCGCAGGTTTCAGGCTTGAGTGCGCTCAAGCTAGGGTATTTGGCCCAGTGGTTGGAGGCCGTGTCTCTTACCCTCACTCAATTGAATGCCGAACACACACCAGCCCAATGGTGTTCAGTCATGCACGATGTGTTGCTGCGGTTTTTTGAAGTCGACAACGAAGCCGATGAGCGCATGCTGCTTCGTTTACAGCAAGAACTAAGTCATTGGCAATCACTGTGCGATCAGGCTGGTATGACTGAACCTATACCCCTAACGGTGGTGCGCGAACATTGGCTTTCAGGTCTTGAATCCTCGGGCTTGCAGCAAAGATTTTTTGGGGGTGGTGTTCAGTTTTCTACCCTCATGCCCATGCGTGCCATCCCCTTTAAGGGCTTGTGTTTGCTGGGCATGAACGATGGTGCTTATCCCCGTCAAAGTACCCCCCGCGATTTTGACTTGATGTCATTGCATTGGCGTGCTGGAGATCGATCTCGGCGCGAAGACGATCGGTATTTATTTTTGGAGGCCTTTTTGTCAGCCCGGGAAAAGCTTTACATCAGCTGGCAGGGCAGACGGTCTACCGACAATCAAAAGATGCCGCCTTCTGTGTTGGTCTCGCAGTTGCGAGATACCTTGAAGTCGCGATTTATGCCAGAGACCTCAGCCGTCTTGCAGCCCTTGCAGGCTTTTTCTGCCAAATACTTCCTGCCTCAATCAGAATTTTTAACCTATGCCGACGATTGGGAAAAGGCCCAGCAGTATTCGATTGTTTCAAATACGCCATCTGCCGAACCAGAATCAAGTGCGCTGGCCTTTCCGGCTATTTCAGAATGGCCATTGAAGGAGTGCATGCGTTTGTTGAAACAGCCTGTCGAGGTTTACTGGCGAAGCCGTTTGGGCGTGCAACTGAATGGCCCAGAAGAAGCCTTGCTGGAAGATGAAAATTTTGTTTTAGACGGGCTGGGCAGGTATTCGCTGGGTCGTTCTTTGTTAGAAGCCCCCAACATCGATGAGCAACTGGAAGCGGAAAAGCTGTTGGGTCAATTGCCAATGGGTGCAGCAGGCCAAATGCTACTTAAACAGCAATACGATGCAGCTCAAAAGGTGAAAGAACGTGCTTCGGCCTATTGGCTTGAGTACGCGCATGAGCTGCCCACCCAAACCATTGCAGTTGATGTGGCCATGCCATGGGGTAAGGTTCAAGTGACTGCAGAGGTCTCAGCGCTGAGGCAGTCATTGAGCCCTGCAAATCATTCAATTGACTTAGATCATTTTCTTCAGGCACCCCAAAGCCCACCAACTTTGCAAATCAGCACCCGACCTGGCGCCGTAGCCACGGGCCATAGAGATCAACAATCTGCGCGGGCGGATATCTTGATTCAACTTTGGCCCCAGCATGTCTTGCTGAGTGCAGCTGGTTGGAACATTCAATCGGTGCTTGTGGGTCTGGATGGGGTAACAGTGCTGCAGCCACTCTCTGAACAAAGTGCCCAAAAACTGTTGACTCAGTGGTTGATGGTTTACGCGCAAGCCTGGACTCAGCCTTTGCCTGTCACTTTCAAAGCTGGCTTGGCCTTTGTAACAGAGCAAATCAGTTTACAACGCGCAAGCCAAGTAGGGGTCAATGAGGGTTCCGCTGTAACCTCAGATGTCCTTTCACAAGACGGGATCACCGAGCTGGCCTTAGAAAAGGCGCGCAAAGAATTTTCAGACGACTTTTCGGAAAGCACTGATTTAGCGCGATCCTTGTATGTGCAGCGTTCGTTTGACCATTTCGATGCCATTGCCGAAGGTCTGCCAATCTGGGCCCCCCTTTTGTACGAGGGCCTGATTCATGCTGCTGCCATGGAAGGTGATGCGGCATGAGTCAATTGAAAACACACAAGCTCAATGTGCAAACCCTGCCTTTGCAAGGTATTCAGCTCATTGAGGCCAGCGCTGGCACAGGTAAAACTTGGACCTTGGCAGCCTTGTATGTGCGCCTCATTTTGGGTCATGGTTGGTCTGGCGATAGCCTGATGCCGCCCCAAATCTTGGTAATGACCTTCACCGAGGCAGCCACTGCAGAGCTCAGAGATCGCATTCGAGAACGCTTGGCACAGGCTGCTCAGTTTTTCAGAGGGCAAACTCAATTTGCCGACGATTTTCTTTTGAACCTTCAAGAATCTCTGGGGCCTGAAGCCAATTTGCAGCACGCTGAGCGTTTAGAACATGCAGCCCAGTGGATGGATGAGGCGGCCATCTACACCATCCACAGTTGGTCAAGTCGCATGTTGCGTCAGCATGCCTTTGACAGTCAAAGCTTGTTTGATCAAAAGCGTTTGGACGATTCGGCTTCTTTGAAGTTGAAGTTGGTGAAAGACTATTGGCGAGAATTTGTATATCCCCTAGAAGCCAATCAACTGGGAGCACTCAAAGATTTGGGCGGGTCGCCAGAGGCTTTGCTGAAAAACATTCAAACCCTTTGGCAAAAGTTTGAAAAATCTCCAGGAGGTTTTCCTGATTTAGCACACGACCCCGATCCAAAGGTTTTGGTGCAAGCTTGGACGCAGTGGCAAGAGCGTGTCTTGCATTTGGAATCTGAAGCCAGACAACTTTTGTTGAACAACCTGCCTCAAGCTTTAGATCAATTGGTCTATGCGCTTGAAAATGATTTGAACCGCAATCACTACCGCGCCAACAAACACACTTACTTCCTTCGCCATCTCTCAGACTGGGCTTCAGGTGCAGAGGCCGACACCGATGTACTTGCCAAATTCACAGCTGAAAAACTCAAGGGCAGCTTAAAAGCTGGCGGCAAACCCATCGATCAATCTCACGGTATATGGCACGCAATAGGCGAGTGGATGGCTGAGCGACAAAGCCAGCCTGAAGTGGGGGTTCAGTTGTTGCAGCATGCAGCGCTCAAGGTGGGGCGAGCCTATACGCAGACAAAAAGAAGTCTAGCCAGCTTTGATTTTTCTGATTTGCTGCAAAGACTCCATGCCGCTCTTCATTCACCCGGTAGCCGATTGCCACAAATCATTCGGACTCAATTTCCAGTGGCCCTGGTAGATGAATTTCAAGACACAGACCCTTGGCAATATGAATCACTGACAAGCATTTATGGCGCAGCCATTGGCAAGCAAACCATTCAAGATCAGCAGTTGGCCAGCGCATTTGTGATGATTGGCGATCCCAAGCAGGCCATTTACAGTTTTCGGGGTGCCGACTTGCCAACCTACTTGAAGGCACGACATTCTGCAGATGCCATTTGGACGCTCACAGAAAATCATCGCTCAAGTCCAGAATTGGTAAGCGCTGTCAATCATGTGTTTGATATAGCGCAAGCCCCCTTTGGGGAGGTGCCGTTTGAAGGTGTGCAAACGCCCGTGCCAGCCAAAGCTGAAAGTCTTAGGCAGGCCGATGGTCAAGCCATGCCAGCGCTCACAGTTTGGCATTTGGACTCACCCAAGCCCCTCAGTGGCAAACACTACACAGACGCCATGGCGTCCATCTGTGCCACGCACATGGTGACCTTGCTGAACCAACAAGTTGCGCAACCAGGACAGATGGCGGTGTTGGTCAGGGATGGGCAAGAGGCTAAAAGAATTCGCCAAGCCTTGTCCGATCGCGGTGTTCGAAGCGTTTATTTGTCTGACCGAGAAAGTGTCTATGCCACGCGCGAAGCGCTAGATTTGGCTTGCATTCTGGAAGCGGTTTTGCAGGCGCGCAACGCCAAGCTGCTGCGTGCTGCCATTACCACCCGCACCTTGTGCTTGAGCTTGGCTGAAATTGAACATGTCATTCACGCAGAAGAGGCTTGGGATATTTGGGTAGAGCGCTTCAATGCTTGGCACCTAACTTGGCAGCGCCAAGGATTTTTGCCCATGCTTTACAAATTGCTACACGAGCAAGACATTGGTGGTCGAATGTACGCTCAGGGCGACAACGCTGAAAGGCGCTTGACCAATTTGCTTCATCTGGGTGAATTATTGCAATCGGCTAGCCAAAGTTTGCAAGGCGAGACTGCATTGCTCAGGTTTCTGTCCGATCAGTTGGCCAACCCCCAAGCGCAAGGCGAGGCTGCGCAAATGCGTTTAGAAACCGATACCGAACTGGTGCAGGTCATTACCTTCCACAAGTCCAAGGGCTTGCAATATCCTTTGGTTTTTTTACCCTTTGTCTCCAATTTCAGAGAAGACAAAGACGAAACACTTCGAACGCCCGAAGAGCGTCTGCAAGAAGACATTCGGCTGATTTATGTGGCCCTCACACGCGCCCAGCAAGCCTTGTGGATGGGTGTGGCCAATCGCCAAAAAGATTTCAAGAGCAAAGGGACGCAGCCGCAAAGTGCCATTAGCGTTTTATTGCAGCGAAAGACCGCAGACGATTTGCTTGAAAAACTTAAGACGTGGTCGGCAAGCAAAGACATTGCGGTGATCAACGCGCCAAGGGCCGATGCGCAGGTGTTTGTGCCTACCATGCCGGTCAATTCAGAGGCTCCAACGCCTGCAAGAGCACCATCACGCACATTGCCAAACGCCGGCTGGACCGCCAGCTTCAGTGCGCTCACCCGCAATTTAAGTGAATCCAATTTGGCAAACACCGATTCAGGCTTGGCGCGCGAAGAGCGTTGGAGAGATTCTCAAATTGACAATCCTGTGAGCCAGCCCGATGAACTGTTCTTCGAAGAGGGTGCTGCACCAGTACCAATAGAGGTACCTCCTTACAACGAACTGTCCGCAGGCAGTGTTTACGGCACCTTGCTTCACGATATCTTTGAGTGGCAACTCAAAGAATCTTGGCCATTGCTGCAAAACCAATCTGAGGTTTCAGCCGAAACCAAAATTCGCTGGCAGCTTTGGTGGCAAACCCAAGCAGACAGTCTGCAACTCAAACCAGAACATCAAGCCCTTTGCCTCCAACTCATTCGCGAATGTGCCTCTGCACAGTTAAATCAATTGGGGTCAGATCAACATTGTTTCAGTCTTGCGCAACTCAATGCAATCAATGCTTGGCCCGAAATGGGCTTCACATTCAAAACCCATGGTGTTTCAACTGCTCGCATTGACCATCTCATTGGCGCATCACTGCACCCCAACTCAGCCCGCCCCGCATTGAAAGTCCAGCAATTGAATGGCTTGCTCACAGGCTTCATAGACATTGTGTTTGAACATGAGAGCCGCTATTTTGTGTTGGATTACAAGTCCAACAAATTGCCCAACTATTCGCAAAAAAGCATCACCCAAAGCATGCTCAGTCACCGCTATGAGGTGCAATACACTTTGTATGTTTTGGCGCTGCATCGGCTCTTAAAGTCTCGCCTCCCAAATTACAACTACGAGCAGCACGTGGGCGGTGCCATCTATCTCTATCTGCGAGGCATCGATCAATTGGGCCAGGGTGTTTATGTGAACAAGCCCCCGTACGATTTGATTCGTCAACTGGACGAAGCTTTTCAATCGAATCAACATCCAGTTGGGTCTGGCGTTACAGCATGATGCATCCGGCACTCTCAAACACCCCATTGCCAGAGACGCAAGCTGCGTTCAACTGGCCAGCATGGCCTTGGACTGCTTTAGATCGGGCGTGGCTGCAGTTTTTAAAATCGCATCAAGCTGCGCCTGAACCTTTGCACGAATTGTTGGCGTTGTTGGTCAGTTATCAAATGGGCAGAGGCCACGCTTGTTTAGACCTCGATGCTTTGTGGCACAAGCCCTCTCACTTGTTAGATTGGACCGATGTTCAAATCAAAGCCTTGGTCCATCAAGCAATGTCTTCCAAGCAAGACATAGTTCCTGATGACCTGTTTGCGCCTGCTGTCAATCCTTGGGCTGAGGCTGCCAAAACCATGCCTTGGGCCATGGGTTTACATTCGCCCATGGTGGTGTCATACCAAGACAATGGGCAAGCACAGCGTGTCTATCTCAGGCGCGCATGGCAGGCCGAACAAAGCATTCAAGCATCGATGCAGATTCGCTTGGCAAAAAACTTTGAAGTGCCGCATAACACCGATGACCTGCTCAACCAACTCTTTGGCTTGCAAAACCCGCAGACAGATTGGCAACGCATTGCCTGCGCCAAGGCATTGCGCTCGGGTCTGACGCTCATTACCGGTGGTCCAGGCACTGGCAAAACCACCACGGTGGTTCGCTTGTTGGCCTTGCTACAACGCGCCTCGCACGCTCAAGACAGCACTTTGCGCATTCATTTGGCAGCGCCCACGGGCAAGGCGGCCAGTCGCTTGAGTGCATCTATTCAGTCTGCATTGGCCAGCTTGCCGAAGGGTTGGGCGCATGGAATCCCCTCGCAAGCTCTTACCTTGCATCAGCTTTTGCAGTTCAACCCCGATGCTGCGGCAAGGCCCGCCAAGCTGTTGGCCACCGACTTGGTGGTGGTTGACGAAGCTTCCATGATTGATCTGGAACTCATGGCGCGCCTGATGAAATGTGTACCTGATCAAGCCAGGTTGATATTGTTGGGCGACAAAGATCAGCTGGCATCGGTGGAGGCTGGCGCTGTTTGGTCGCAATTGTGTGAAGGTGCGGCACAAGCTGACTCAAACACACAAGCTCACCCTGCAACACCTTATGCCTTGGCCGAACAAACAGCTGTGCTGCATGTGAGCCGCCGTTTTGATGCCGACAGTGCCATTGGTCAATGGGCCAAATTAATCAACGCAGGTGACTCATCAGTTGTCAAAGCCCAATGGCAAGGTTTAAACGTGTCGAGTTCGGGCCACCCTAATGGCCATCAAACAGTTCAACGCTGGCCAGATGAATGGCGTGAAAGAGCTCAAGGTCAACTGCATCCAGAGGCATTGAATGCATTGCGGATGGGCTGGTCTGCTTGGCTCAATGCTTTGAAACCGCTGCTTCAAGCCAATGCCGTCTGTGACAACCCCAAAGCGCTTCATTTGCTCCAATGCTTTAGCGAATTTCAAGTGCTTTGTGCCCTTCGCCAGGGTCCTTGGGGCGTACAAGCATTGAACGAAAGCATTGCCCTTGCACTGGGATTGTCGAAAGGAAATGACAGGCACTTTCAAACCACAGCTGCCAAAGATGCTTGGTTTGTGGGTCGTCCCATCATGGTGACGCGCAACGACTATCACCTCAAGCTCATGAACGGTGACGTTGGTCAATGCTTGCCCACTGCCAATGGCTTGCGGGTGGCGTTTCCCGATGGCAATGGCGGCGTTCGTTGGGTTTTGCCTTCTCGCTTGGATGCGGTGGAAACAGTTTGGGCCATGACTGTTCACAAATCGCAAGGATCAGAGTACGAGCATGTGCTCATGGCACTTCCCGACCGCGATGCCCCTGTGCTCACGCGAGAGTTGCTTTACACAGGGGTAACTCGGGCTAAAAAATATTTAACTTGGTGGGTGCCCAACCCCGCCGTACTGATCAATGCAGTGGGGCAACGCGTCACTCGAAGTGGCGGCTTGGCAGAAGTCCTGTTTCATCGGTCAAAATAAGTGAATTTCCAAGATCAAGCGAGACGCAGATGAATTTTGAAGACATGGCCATGCAACTGGCGGCCCACCCCGACTACAAAGTCAAGCGACGCTTGGTTCCCATTTTGAATTTTGGCCCTGGCACGGGGGGACCCACCAAGCGCATTTTGGTTTTAGACACTGAAACCACGGGTCTCGATTGGCACGCCGAAAGCATCATTGAATTGGCCATGCTGGCCGTTGATGTAGATTTGCAGACAGGGCAGCCGGTGGGAGAAGTCGAGATCTACGAAGATTTCGAAGACCCTGGTCGCCCCATTCCAGCTGAAATTACCAAGCTCACAGGAATTACCAGCCAAGACGTCAAGGGTCAGAAACTCAATGAAGCCAAAATCAAAGACATGGTGGCCCGTGCCGACTTGATCGTGGCGCACAACGCGGTTTTTGACCGCCCATTTGTTGAAAACCGCTTGGAGGTTTTTGAACACAAAGCGTGGGCCTGCTCCTTTGCAGGCATTGACTGGAAAGCCGAGGGCTTGGGCTCGGCCAAGCTGGAGTTTTTGTGCAGCGAGCTCGGCTGGTTCTACGACGCACACCGAGCACAAATAGACTGCCACGCGCTGCTCAGGGTATTGTCCTCTCCTTTGAAGGCATCTTCCGAGGGCAAGCCTTTGACCGGCTTGCTGCAACTCTTCAAATCTTCAGAAAACGCCCGAACCATCTTGAGGGCATTTGGCTCGCCCTTCGAAACCAAAGACAAACTCAAAGCCCGTGGCTACAGATGGGATGCGGAAGCCCGAGTTTGGTACACAGCTGTGAAGTCGGCTGAAGCTTTGGATGCAGAGGCGGAATGGCTCAAAACAGAGGTTTACAGCGGACGTTCTGCCCGAATAGGCCTAGAAATTCAAGACTCTTGGGTCCAATTTTCGAGCCGAAGCGGCAAATCGGGCGATAGAGTCTTGTAAATTGAAAAATTTCAGGGTCTGAGAGGGTAGAAGGCGTACTCAAAGACAGGGATAATCACGGGTTCGGGAAAAATGTCTTTCCCGCCCTTTTTGAAGAGCATCCCAGCCATGGCCCAATACGTTTTTTCCATGAACCGCGTCGGCAAGATCGTACCGCCGAAGCGTCATATTCTCAAAGATATCTCTCTCAGCTTTTTCCCTGGCGCCAAAATTGGCGTTCTAGGTCTGAATGGTTCTGGTAAATCTACTTTGCTCAAAATCATGGCGGGCATCGACAAAGAGATCGAAGGCGAAGCCATTCCCATGGCTGGTCTCAAAATTGGCTATCTGCCCCAAGAACCCCAAATGAACCCCGACGAAACCGTGCGCGAAGCGGTTGAAGGTGGCATGGGCGAAGTGAAGGCCGCGCAAGCCCGCCTTGAAGAAGTTTATGCAGCCTATGCTGAAGAAGACGCCGATTTTGACGCGCTCGCAGCCGAGCAAGCCAAACTCGAAGCCATCATTTCCACAGCGGGTGATGCGTCTGATCACCAACTTGAAATTGCCGCCGACGCATTGCGTTTGCCCCCATGGGATGCCGTCATTGGCAAGCTGTCCGGTGGTGAAAAACGCCGCGTGGCATTGTGCCGCTTGCTCCTCAGCCGCCCCGATATGTTGTTGCTTGATGAACCCACCAACCACTTGGACGCAGAAAGTGTCGATTGGCTAGAGTTGTTCTTACAACGATTCCCCGGCACCGTGGTGGCCATTACCCACGACCGCTATTTCTTGGACAACGCAGCCGAATGGATTTTGGAACTCGACCGTGGCCACGGAATTCCTTACAAAGGCAACTACTCCACATGGTTGGAGCAAAAAGAAGCCCGCTTGGAGCAAGAACAGCGCACTGAAGACGCTCGCACCAAGGCCATGAAAAAAGAATTGGAATGGGCCCGCTCCAACCCCAAAGGCCGCCAAGCCAAGAGCAAGGCGCGTTTGGCCCGCTTCGAAGAATTGAGCGATTACGACTACCAAAAACGCAATGAAACGCAGGAAATTTTCATTCCAGTGGCCGAGCGTTTGGGCAATGAAGTGTTTGAATTTACCAATGTCAGCAAGTCATTTGGCGATCGTTTGCTGATTGACAACCTCAGCTTCAAAGTGCCTGCTGGCGCCATCGTTGGCATCATCGGCCCCAACGGTGCCGGCAAATCGACACTTTTCAAACTGATTGCAGGCAAAGAGCAACCCGACAGCGGCACCATCAAAGTGGGTCAAACCGTCAAGATGGCTTTTGTCGATCAAAACCGCGACGACTTGTCCAACGAAAAAACTGTTTGGGAAGATGTGTCGGGTGGCCTCGATATCATGACCGTGGGCAAATTCCAAATGCCAAGCCGTGCTTATTGCGGCCGCTTCAACTTCAATGGTGGCGATCAGCAAAAGAAAGTCGGCATGTTGTCCGGCGGTGAACGCGGCCGTTTGCACTTGGCCAAAACACTGATTGAAGGCGGCAATGTGTTGCTGCTAGACGAACCCTCCAATGACTTGGACGTGGAAACATTGCGCGCCTTGGAAGATGCCTTGCTTGAGTTTGCCGGCTCTGTCATGGTGATCAGCCACGATCGTTGGTTCTTGGACCGCATTGCTACGCACATCTTGGCCGCTGAAGGCGACAGCCAATGGGTATTCTTCGATGGCAACTACCAAGAGTACGAAGCCGACAAGAAAAAGCGCTTGGGCGAAGAGGGTGCCAAGCCGAAGCGCGTGCGTTTCAAAGCCTTGAAGTAATTCTTTGCTCACGCAAACCTGGATGCTGCGCGAAGACGTTTGATGAAACCCATGCGCCTAGAGGACATCCTCTTCAGCCAAGGTTTTGGCACGCGCCGCGTTTGTGCGGGTTTGGTGCAGCAGGGCTACGTCAGTGTCAATGGCGAAGTGCAAGAAGACCCCGGGGTTTTCTTTGATCCTGACAATCTGAAGTTCAAAGTGCAGGGTACAGAGTGGCCGTACTTTGATCGTGCTTATCTCATGCTGCACAAACCGACTGGCACAGAGTGTTCGCAAAAGCCGTCTACTTGGCCCAGCATCTACACACTGTTGCCATCACCTTTAAGATTGCGCCCACAAAAAGCAGCCGTGCAGGGCGTTCAGGCCGTAGGACGTTTAGACCAAGACACCACGGGCTTGCTCTTGCTCACCGACGATGGCAAGTTTATTCACCGCATGAGCTCACCAAAGCATCACATGCCCAAGGTCTATGAAGTCACTACCAAGCATGAGATCACCGAGCAGCAAGTGGAAAAATTATTGGCTGGCGTGGTGCTAGACGACAGTCCCAAACCCGTCAAAGCGGCAGCTTGCGAAAAAGTGTCAGAGACTCATTTAAAGCTCACGCTCACCGAAGGCAAGTACCACCAAGTCAAGCGCATGTTGGCGGCGGTTGGCAATCGGGTTGAAGGTTTGCATCGCAGTGCCATTGGCAACTTGCAGTTGCCCGAAGATTTGGCGCCTGGTCAGTGGCGTTGGATTTTGCCCAGCGAACTTGAAAAGTATTTCAAAGCCTGAAGCACTTCTTCGGGTTTGTCTTTGTGGGGGCTGTGCCCACAGTTTTCTAATTTGACCAGTTGCGTTTGTGGTGCGTTCGCAGCAATCTCTTCAATCTGCAAAAGGGTCCCATAAGCATCATCAATGCCTTGAATGGCCATTAGGGGCGCGTGAATCTGGTGAAGCAGTGGGCGAATGTCAAAATCACGAAATGCTTCGCTCAACCAAACATCGTTCCATTGCCAGAAAGCCACATCGACGTCTTTGTGGAAAGGAGCCAGGCGAGGCTTGAGTTTCTCGAAGTTGTCACGCGCTTGAGAGATGGCACTCAAAGAGATGTCTTCCACCATCACATGAGGTGCCAAGACCACACAGCCAGACACAGAAAATTGGCTCGCATGAATAAGCGCAATGGTGGCGCCGTCTGAGTGACCAATCAAGAGGGGCTCGGCGACATGGAGTTCAGTCAACAAAGCCGGTAGAACCTCCAGGGCTTCTCGGTGCATGTAATCGGCATTCAAGCGACCTTGGCCTCGAACGTCGGGAATGCCATCGGATTGGCCATAGCCCCGGCGGTAAAAAACCCATCCTTCGCAACCCAAGCTTTGGCAAATTTGAGTGGGCCAATCTTTCCAAAGAGCAATGCTGCCTAGGCCTTCATGCAGGAACACGCAGGCGGGCTTTTTTTCCCTTAAATGGCCAGATTCAAGCAAGGGGATGTGTTGCACTTCCAATTGGACGCCCAACACAGAGAGCAGCATAGGCTTAGTCATGATTTGAATTTTGACACTAGAAAGATTCAATTGTTGGAATTTTGCCAATGTGTTTTCTTACGAAGCCTCAATACCCCATTACACTTACGGCATGATGTTACGTGCACTGACTTTCACATTGGGCTTGGCATTCTTTGGCTTTGCATCAGCCATGTCCTCCAACCCGCAGCCTGCACCGCCAGTGCCAGTTGTAAAAGCGCCTGCTCCCATTTTTGTGTTGAATTCGCTTGACGGCAACGTCAGCGTGATCGATCCTGTTTCATGGACCGAAACCAAAAGAATTCCAACGGGCAAGGAACCCCATCACCTGTACCTGACGCCTGATGAAAAATCAGTCATTGTTGCCAATGCGCTTTCAGACTCCCTGACTTTCATCGACCCCCGTACAGCGGAAGTTCAGCGCGTCATTCCAGGTATTTTGGATCCCTATCACCTTCGATTTTCTCCCGACATGAAGTGGTTTGTGACAGTTGCCAATCGCCTCAATCACATTGACATTTACAAATGGGATGGTCAAAATCCCATATTGGTCAAGCGCATCCTGTCTTCTAAAACGCCAAGCCACTTGTGGATTGACAGCAAGAGCACCACGGTGTGGACCACCATGCAAGACAGCAATGAATTGGTGGCCATTGATTTGGCCACGCAAACCATCAAATGGCGAGTCAAAACCGGCCCTATGCCCGCCGATGTATTTGGCACTCCCGATGACAAATTTTTGCTCGTCGGTTTGACGGGTGGCGATGGCGTCGAGATTTTCGACGTTTCCGGCAGTGGGCCCGCCAAAAAAGTGAAGCATTTGAAAACCGGCAAGGGTGCGCACGCATTCAGAGCCATTGGCGATAAGCAGCATGTGTTGGTCAGCAATCGAGTGGCCAATAACATCAGCAAAATTGATTACAAAAACTTCACTGTGGTAGACCAATACCCCGGCCCCTCTGGGCCTGATTGCATGGACATCACCGCTGACGGTAAAACCATTTTGCTGGCTTCTCGTTGGGCCCAAAAGTTAACTGTGATTGACATGACCACCCGCCAAGTGGTTCGTCAGATCAAGGTGGGTAAGTCACCTCATGGGGTTTGGACTTTGGACCATGCGCCCCGCCAATGACACTTTGAATCAATTTTTGGCCCGGGTGTTTCTGGCAACCTGTTCGCTCTTTGCACTTTCATTTTCTTCGGCAGCTGAGACTCAGAAATCAGGGCCGCAATGTCAAAAACCCATTTACCTCACATTCGACACCGGTCACATGGGCGTTGCGCTCCTCATTGCTGACGTGCTTCGCAAGCATCAAGTGCCAGTGACTTTTTTTGGCGCCAATGAAAAAACAAAAGAGGGCGACGGCAGCTTAGGTCAGCACTGGGCAGCGTGGTGGAAAGAGCGGGCCGTTGAGGGCCATGACTTTGCAAGTCACACGTTTGATCATGCGTATTGGCGGGCCGACTTGGAAGCGAACAAATTCAAAATTCGTCCAAGTGCAGGCGACCAAAAAGACCAAAACTTAACCTGGCGCGCTGAAGACTACTGTGCCAACTTGAAAAAGGCCGCGCAGCGACTAGAAGCCATGACGGGTCGTGCCACCTTGCCCCTGTTCCGAGCGCCAGGCGGCAAAACATCACCGGCCCTCTTGAAGGCTGCTAGCCAATGTGGTTTCACCCACGTTGCTTGGTCGCCCACTGGTTTTTTGGGTGATGAATTGTCAAGCCAAACCTACAGCAACGCCAAACTGCTTCAATCCTCACTCCAATCGATTAAATCAGGGGATATTTTGATGGCCCACTTGGGCATTTGGTCACGCCAAGACCCTTGGGCACCAGCGGTGCTTGAACCGCTCATTGTGGGCCTGAAAGAAAAAGGTTTTTGTTTTGCGAAGTTGCGGCAACACCCACAATATTCGAAACTACTTTCTTCTGTTCCCTAAAACGAAGATATCTTGCTACTGATGGATGCTCTTGGTCATGTTCACATCCTTGATTGAATGGTTGACGGATGCGTTTGCGGGGATGCAAACACTGCTGTTTGAAAGTCTGATTGTGCCCATGGCCTTTGCCATGGGGGCGGGCAATCTGCTTGACGTCGCCTTTGAAGGAACCGGTTGGTTGTTGGTTGGCATTCTTCAAATCGTGTTGCTCATTGTGGTCATTTTTCCTTTGGAAAAATGGCGACCCGTCGAGCCCGTCACTGAGCCGAGCGCCATCAAAGTCGATGTCATTTACACCCTCATTCACCGTTTGGGTCTGTTTAGCCTGGTGATGTTTTTCACATTTGACAATGTGGTCGAAACAGCTTTCGGCGTGTTGCGGGCCCAAGGCTTTCCCACATTCAATATTGATGCCTTATGGCCTGGTGTCACCGACATTGCATGGGTCAGCTTTTTAATTTATCTCATTGTTTTTGATTTTGTTCACTACCTGATTCATCGGGGTCAACACCAGTTCAACAGATGGTGGGCCTTGCATTCTTTGCATCATTCGCAACGGCAAATGACGCTTTGGACTGACAACCGCAATCACCTCTTAGACGATGTCATGACTGCGCTTGTTTTGACGGTAGTGGCCAAACTGATCGGTGTGGGTCCCGGACAATTTGTGGCCCTCGTAGCCTTGAGTCAACTGAGTGAGAACTTTCAACACGCCAATTTCAGATGTAGTTTTGGTTGGTTGGGAGATCGTTTGTTGGTCAGTCCCAGGTTTCATCGCTTGCACCACGCCATAGGAATTGGCCACGAGTCTGCAGGCCGAAAGACCCTGGGCGGACACAACTTTGGGGTTTTGTTCCCATGGTGGGACATGCTGTTTAAAACAGCTGATTTTTCAAACCGCTACGATCCAACAGGGGTTCGCGATCAAGTCGAAGAAGGGCGTGATTACGGCCAAGGTTTTTGGGCGCAACAAAAATTGGGCTTCAAGCGTTTCTTGGCCAAGGACGGCGTATCTTGAAACAAATGATCGATTCTTTTTGGCGGGCCTTGGCATATTGCCTTCACCCCAAGGTTGTTTTGCTTTCCCTGCTGCCACTTATTTTGATGGCAGTCATTGTGACGGGTCTGGGTGCTTTGTATTGGGATCTTGCAGTCAGCTCTGTGCGCAATTGGATGGAGTTGAGTCCTGTGCTGGGCTGGGGTTCGACCTGGTTAGAGCGCATGGGTCTTTTGAATTTGAAGGCGGTTTTAGCGCCATTGATCATCATTGTGGCAGTGACCCCCGTGGTCATGATCATGTCGCTCTTGGCAGTCTCTTTGATGATGACGCCAACCTTGGTCACTATGGTGGGCTCCAGGCGCTTTCCTGAATTGGCGCTCAAGCGCGGTGGATCGATTTGGCAAGGTCTTGTATGGACATTGATGTCGGTCATTTTGGCCATGGGTGCTTTGATTCTCACTTTGCCACTGTGGTGGGTGCCGCCACTGGCCATGGTCCTACCTGCACTGATTTGGGGTTGGCTTACCTACAGGGTGATGACATACGACGTGTTAGCCGACCATGCCTCTAAACAAGAGCGGCTTGAGCTCATGAGGCGTTATCGATTCCCATTGCTGGGCATGGGCGTTCTGACGGGGGCCATGGGTGCCGCACCCAGTTTGGTCTGGGCTTCGGGTGCTTTGTTTGCTGCAGCTTTTGTGATTCTCATTCCCATCGCAGTTTGGATTTACACCCTTGTGTTTGTCTTTTCTGCACTTTGGTATGTGCACTTTTTACTGGCAGCCTTAAGCGATATGCGATCTGAGCCTGCGTCTTTTCAAACCGACACTGACACACCACTTCGGGATACCATTGAAGTTGAGTCTAAAGTCTTGAGAACCTAATATAACTACACAACAACTGACAAGCGCTAAGACATGAACGCAGCAATTAAGCAAACACCGCCATCCATTGGCATCATCATCATTGGCGATGAAATTTTGTCTGGCAAAAGAACCGACAAACACTTGCCCAAATTCATAGAGTTGCTCAATGAGCGAGGTCTACAGCTTGCTTGGGCTGAATATGTGGGCGATTCGCCTGAGCGAATTACACAAGTTTTGTCCAGAGCTTTCGCCTCCGGTGATGTGGTTTTTTCTTGCGGCGGCATTGGCGCCACACCAGATGATCACACTCGCCAATGTGCAGCCCAGGCATTGGGCTTGCCCTTGGTTTTGCAGGCGCAAGCCAAGGCACTGATTCAAGAGCGCATGCAAGATGTAGCCAAAGAGCAGGGACTTCCTTATGAGCCTGATCGTGACGACAACGTGCACCGCCTGAACATGGGAATGTTTCCGCAGGGTGCCCAAATTATTCACAACCCTTACAACAAGATCCCGGGCTTCACATGCCAAGCCTCGGGCCACGGTATGGTGCACTTTGTACCTGGCTTTCCAGTCATGGCTTGGCCCATGATGCAAGACAAGTTAGATGCCTATTGCCAGACTTGGGGCAAAGCGCCCAAGCGCATTGAAAAGTCAGTCATTGTGTTTGGCGCCATGGAAGCTAGCCTGACCCCGTTGATGGAAAGCATTGAGTCTCTTCATGCGGGCATCAAAGTGTTCAGCCTACCCAGTGTCGATCACCCACAATGGGGCAAGCACATTGAACTGGGCGTCAAAGGGTCTGAGGACGATGTTGACAGGGCCTTTTTGGCCTTGAAAGAGGGACTGAAAGCTTTTTCGCTTCAATTTGGCCCCGAAATGGTGCGTTAACCTAAATTGCACTACAATGGTGCAATTGTGTTTATTTTTGGTGCGTCATTTTGACGCCAAATATTCCCAAATTGGTCCCTAGAGCTGTAGTGTCCTCAGGGCACAATAGCGCTCTTGGGTAAATTCAGCGCACTGCTTTTCTTGGCACAGAAACTGCATTCCCGAAGAACCAATTATCAACACCCATCCTTAGGAGAATTTGATGGCAAAGACCGTCGCAGACGTGATGAAGATGGTGAAGGACAACGAAGTTAAGTTTGTTGACTTCCGATTCACCGATACCCGTGGCAAAGAGCAGCACGTTTCAGTGCCTATTTCCCATTTTGACGAAGACAAGTTTACCGACGGCCACGCATTCGACGGTTCTTCTATCGCTGGTTGGAAGGGCATTGAAGCCTCTGACATGTTGTTGATGCCCGATCCCATGACGGCCAACATCGATCCCTTTTTTGAAGAAACCACTTTGATTTTGGGTTGCGACGTGTTGGAACCCGGTGATGGCAAAGCCTACGACCGCGATCCACGTTCTATCGCCAAGCGCGCAGAAGCCTACTTGAAGGCATCCGGTTTGGGCGACACAGCATTCTTCGGACCCGAGCCAGAATTCTTCTTGTTCGACGACGTTCGTTTCGGCAGCGACATGTCAGGCACCTTCTTCAAGATCGACGACTACGAAGCGCCTTGGAACACAGGTACCAAAATGGAAGGCGGCAACCGCGGTCACCGTCCTACCGTCAAAGGTGGTTACTTCCCAGTGCCTCCCGTTGACAGCACGCAAGACATGCGCGCAGAAATGTCCTTGATTCTCGAAGGCATGGGCATTCCTGTTGAAGTGTTCCACCACGAAGTGGCTGGCGCTGGTCAAAACGAAATCGGTACACGCTTTAGCACTTTGGTGCAGCGCGCTGACTGGACTCAAACATTGAAGTATGTGGTTTGGAACGTGGCCAACGCTTACGGCAAAACCGCTACTTTCATGCCCAAGCCTTTGGTCGGTGACAACGGTTCCGGCATGCACGTGCACCAGTCCATCTGGAAAGACGGCAAGAACTTGTTCGCTGGCAACGGCTATGCAGGTTTGTCAGACTATGCTTTGTATTACATCGGCGGCATCATCAAGCACGCACGTGCATTGAACGCTATTACCAATCCCACCACCAACAGCTACAAGCGTTTGGTGCCTGGTTTTGAAGCCCCTGTGAAGTTGGCTTACTCTAGCCGCAATCGTTCTGCTTCCATCCGCATTCCACACGTTGCTTCTGACAAAGGTCGCCGCATTGAAGCGCGCTTCCCAGATCCAATGGCCAACCCCTACCTGTGCTTCTCTGCACTCATGATGGCTGGTTTGGACGGCGTGGAAAACAAGATCCATCCTGGCGAAGCTGCTACCAAAGATTTGTACCATTTGCCTCCCGAAGAAGATGCATTGGTGCCAACCGTTTGCCACAGCTTGGACCAAGCCCTCGAGTATTTGGACAAAGACCGTGCCTTCCTTACAAAAGGTGGTGTGTTCACAGACTCTATGCTCGACGCTTACATTGAATTGAAAATGGGTGAAGTCACACGCTTCCGTCAAGCAGTGCACCCCATCGAATACGAGATGTACTACTCCCTGTAATTTGCAGCGAGTTGGGGCACCTGAGCCCGACCCCCAAAAGGACGGCTCAGGCCGTCCTTTTTTGATTCTGGAAAGAACATCTGAACATGGCTGTAGGTTTGCAATTTCTAAAATCGACTTGGCAAGGGATGGTCATCATCATGTCTGTCACTGTCGGTTTTGCTGTGGCTCAGCAAGCTGTGTACAAGTGCGGCCAAGAAATTACCAATCAGCCAGCAGATCCCTCTCAGTGCCAAAAGCTCCTCATTTCAAGCCCTACGCAAATAGAAGGAACGCGTGTTCAGAATGGCCAGCCTGCAAAGCCATCGAGCGCCGCGCCAGTCAGTGCCGTTGAGCGGCCGGTGAACACACCCACAGCTACGCCAGAGAATGTGCAAAGAAATGCACAAGCTCGCACCATTTTGGAGGACGAGTGGCAAAAACTGAGCGATCGATACGCAGAAATGGTGCGAAATTTCAATGGTGGGCAACCAGCCTTGATGGCCGGTGAAACATTGCAACACCCTCAATACAAACGTCGAACAGCAGAGATGCAAGTTCAAATTGAGCGAATGGCGCGAGACATGTTGGCCTTGAACCGAGAGTTGGCACGTTACGCCCCCAACCCTGCCAATGTCAAAACCCAATGAAATTCAAATGACGGAACAAACATTGCATCTCAAACAGACTTCAGAGCCTCAGGGGAGGGCGGGTGGAAGTCGTTTGAATTCGGCGGATGCTTCTGGCAATTTAAGGTATCAAGCATTTGATTGGTTGGCAACGCCAATTGCCGTTTTAGAAAGCAAGGGCAAGGTTGTCTTTGTCAATTCAGAGCTAGAGGATGTAATTGGTCAATCGCGCAGGAGCTTAGAGGGGCAGTCCTTTTTGAATTACTTTGCCGATTCGCAGCCGCTGGTTCATGCGTTGGCAGGCGCCAGAGCCAATGAATTTGCAGCGCTGCGTTACGATGCCGAATTGCTTCGCATCAAGCCTGAAGAGGTGCTGCCAGTTCATGTCATTGTGGCGCAGTCTGATCAGTCGGGCCATGTCATCATTGAGTTGTTGCCGATTCAGCAACAAACTCGGCAGGACAGGGAAGAGCGGCTGATGGATCAGGCGCACGCCAACAAGGAGCTCATCCGAAATTTGGCGCATGAAATTAAAAACCCCTTAGGGGGCATTCGAGGTGCTGCGCAACTGCTCGAAATGGATTTGGTTTCTAAAGAGCTGACTGAATACACTCAAGTCATCATTCGCGAAGCAGATCGTTTACAAACTTTGGTTGACAGGCTTTTGGCACCCCACCGCCGTCCTCACATGGTGGGCGATGTCAACATCCATGAAGTGTGTGAGCGAGTGCGCTCACTCATTGTGGCCGAATTTCCAAGAGGCTTGCTTGTTATCAGGGACTACGACATTTCTATCCCTGAATTCAGAGGCGACAGGGAACAACTCATACAGGCCGTATTGAACATTGCACACAACGCGGCATTGGCTTTGTCTGAGCGAGTGACCGAGGGCGACGCACAGTTGACTTTCAAGACGCGAATTACCCGACAAGTGACTTTTGGCAAGCAACGTTATCGACTGGCATTGGAATTGCATGTCATTGACAACGGGCCTGGTGTTCCAGACTCGATCAAGGACCGAATTTTCTTCCCATTGATTTCTGGAAGGGAGGGTGGCTCTGGTTTAGGCCTCACTTTGGCGCAAACCTTTGTTCAGCAACACCACGGAATGATTGAGTGTGAGAGCGTGCCAGGCCGAACAGATTTCAAAATTTTGATTCCATTGCCCTAACCTGATTGCAGGCGGTGCATTCACTTAGAGAAAGTTAAGTCACATGAAGCCTATCTGGATCGTAGACGATGACCAATCCATCCGATTCGTCTTAGAGAAGGCACTTCTTCGCGAAGGCTTGAGTACTCGAAGTTTTACCAATCCGCGTGAAGTTCTTGTTGCTTTGGCCGCCGAGGATGGCAGTGAAGGCCCTCAGGTTTTGGTCAGTGACATTCGGATGCCGGGTGGATCGGGTCTCGATTTGTTGACCCAAGTGAAGCAGCAATTGCCTGCTTTGCCAGTGATCATCATGACTGCATTTTCTGATTTGGACAGTGCCGTTTCTGCATTTCAAAATGGTGCATTTGAGTATCTGCCCAAGCCATTTGATTTGCCAAAAGCCATCGAACTGATTCGACGCGCGCTTGAGGAAAGTCAGCGTGAGGAAGTGGCCGAGGAGCTCATGGCGGATACGCCAGAGATGCTTGGCCAAGCGCCCGCCATGCAGGATGTTTTCAGAGCCATTGGCCGGCTGTCACAAAGCAATGTGACGGTCATGATCACGGGTGAGTCTGGGTCGGGCAAAGAACTTGTTGCACGCGCCTTGCACAAACATTCTCCAAGAGCAAGTGGCCCTTTCGTTGCAATCAATACAGCTGCCATTCCCAAAGACTTGTTGGAGAGCGAGCTCTTTGGACATGAGCGCGGTGCTTTCACTGGTGCGCAAACCTCTCGCCGTGGCAGGTTTGAACAAGCAGAAGGCGGGACTCTGTTTTTAGATGAAATTGGTGACATGCCATTTGATCTTCAGACGCGCTTGTTGCGCGTCTTGTCAGATGGTCACTTTTACAGAGTGGGCGGCCACAGTGCAGTCAAGGCCAACGTTCGAGTCATTGCTGCGACCCATCAAGATTTGGAACAACGCGTCAAGGAAGGTGTTTTCCGTGAGGACTTGTTCCACCGCTTGAATGTGATTCGTTTGCGCCTACCTGCTTTGCGTGAGCGCAAAGAGGATGTTCAGGTTTTGACGAAGCATTTCTTGTTGCAAAGTGCTCAGCAACTGGGTGTAGAGCCCAAGCGCATTTCAGACCAAGCTCTTGAAATTTTGAGCCAATTTCATTTCCCAGGCAATGTTCGCCAATTGGAGAATATCTGCCATTGGCTTACCGTCATGGCACCTGCGCAAATGATTGAAGCCAAAGATTTGCCACCAGAAGTGTTGTTGCCGGTGAGCTCAAATCTGCCTTTGAATACCCAGCCGATTGGTGTGATTCAAGAGGCAATGCCGCAAGGGGGAGCGTTTGCCAATCCTTCATCAGGCAACACGCTGGTTAACTTGGGCGCGCATGCAGGTTGGGAAAGTGCATTGGAGGTGGAAGCTCTCCAACTTTTAGGAACCGACAGACAGGATGTGTGGGATGTCTTAACAAGGCGCTTTGAGTCATTGCTCATTCAAGCAGCTCTTGCCACTACGCGCGGACGGCGAATTGAAGCTGCCGTGAAGCTGGGAATTGGCCGAAACACCATCACCCGAAAAATTCAAGAACTTCACATCGAAGGCTAAAACGTCTTGAAATCAAAAGGCCTCCAATTTGAATTGGAGGCTTTTTTTGTGTCTTACTTTTTTGTGATTTATTTGGAGTTCAATAGATTGCCTAAGTTGTCAGCCACAAGCAGTCGACCTTCTGCTCGCAAAACGGTGCGAAGCTCTGTTTTGGTCTTGCTATCTCGCAGCGTCCATGCAATGCCATCGCTGCTTGTCAGGATGGTGCCATTGGCACCAACGGCAACGAACTGATTCTCCGATGAAAGATGGTTCAAATGGGCTGTTGTGTTGGCACTTCTGGGTGTCCAAGTGATGGCATCAGAACTGCTCAAAACTGTGCCATTGGTGCCAACTGCCAAGTAGGTGAAAGAAGTGGTGTTGTTGACGGTTATCAGCAAGGCACCAGCCGCTTTTAAATCAGCTGATGTATTGGACGTTTGAGCAGTCCAGACAGCGCCATCAGTGCTGGTCAAAATACTGCCATTTGCACCGACAGCAATCCATGTGCCCGAAACTGTGGCTGAGACGCCATACAAATGGGCCGTGGTGGGTACGGTGGTTGCGGCCGTCCATGCAATGCCGTCTTTGCTGGTAATGATGGTGCCGTTGTTGCCTACAGCAACGGCCAAACTGCCATTGGTTTCAATGGCATTCAGATTTTGAACCGTGCCGCTGGTGGCTCGGTTCCAAGTCTGGGTATCTGAGCTGTAAATGATTTGGCCAGCATCGCCTGCAGCCATGAACTTGGAAAAAGAAAAAGTGGCACCGTTGAGGTTGGTGGTCAAGACTGGCGTGATGGCTGTCCATGTGTCAGTGGTGCTGGCCTTGAACATCCGACCACCGTTGCCAACGGCCAAATAAGTCGATAGGCTGGTATTGGTTGCAGTGTCGATGTAGCGGCCAAAACTCAAGCCTGTGTGGTTGCCTGTGTTGACATTGACACCGCTAGTCCATTCAATGCCCGCCAAACGAGGCGTGGCTGTAACAGTAGGGGTGGCATCACCGCCTGGGCCTTTGTTGAATCGGCCAGTGAGGAAAAAGGAGTAGGGCGTGCCATTGACCAAACCGGTTATGACAAAAGGAGACTTCACATTCAAACGGTACGAGGAGCCCGTCGAAGTTAGCCAGTTGCTCAAATTCAATGTTGGTTTGTCTTGGGCAGAAAAAATCCAATAGTCGACGCCGGGTGTTTCTGTCCAACTCAGGGTGACCTGATTTTCGCCTGCAACGACACTGAGGCCTCCCACTGGCGGCGGAGGCGCGGAGGATGATTCACCACCACCACAAGCCAGCAAAATCATGGCGGAAGCCAAGGCCAGTAGAGAAACGCGAATTGAATGCAAAGACATGAATATTTCCTGTGCGGAACCGTTGAGACCCCAAATTCTAAGTGAGCATACGAGGTTTGGTTGCGTAGCGCCTAGAATGGCTCAGTGAAAATTGTCTAATGTTTGAAAGATCTCTATGAATTTGGTCATTGCATCCCTTTTATTGACTGGCGCCATGCCTTGGATTTGTGCGGGCATTGCCAAGGCTGGCCAAAAGAACTACGACAACCACAACCCTCGCGAATGGTTGGCCAAGCAGACGGGTTATCGGGCACGAGCCAATGCGGCTCAAGGCAATTGCTTTGAAGCCTTCCCCATTTATGCAGTGGGTGTTTTATTGGCTTTTTACACCGAGGTGCCACAAGACGAAATTGACTTGTATGCAAGCCTGTTTGTGGCAGCCCGAGTGGCCTATGTCGCTTTGTACATCAGCGATCAAGACAAGTTGCGTTCACTGGCTTGGCTTGTGGGAGTGATTTGCACGGTGGGTTTGTACATTGCCAGCATGGGCAGCATGGCAAGCTAAGTCAGCATTGCAAGCTGATACAGGTGCAAGTCAGCTCACTTGCTCCAAGTGTCTTTCAAGCCTGTACACCGATTGAAAACGGGCTTGTCACAAGAGTAATCTGAGCGGTCGGCTACAAAGTAACCATGCCGCTCAAATTGAAACTTAGCGTCTGGTGAGCTGTTGGCCAACGCGGGCTCTACATAAGCTTGAATTACTTTCAGGCTGTCTGGGTTGAGGCAGCTCAAAAAGTCTTTACCGCCCGAATCGGGATTAGCTTCATTGAACAAGCGGTCGTATAAACGGACCTCGGCTGCAACGGCATCGGCTTGGGCCACCCATGTCATGACCCCTTTGACCTTCACGCTGTCAGAGCCAGGTGTGCCGCTTTTGGTATCGGGAATGAGTTGCGCCAGAACTTCTGTCACATGTCCATTGGAATCTTTGTTGGCCCCTGTGCATTCAATGACGTAGCCATATTTCAGGCGTACTTTGTTGCCGGGAAACAATCGGAAGAAGCCTTTCGGCGGCGTTTCTTCATAGTCGGAGCGCTCAATCCAAAGTGATTTTCCAAATTTGAAATGGCGCTGCCCCAACTCGGGGTGGTGCGGGTGAACTGGGGCGTGGCAATCGTCAAGTGTGCCGGTTCCCATCAATTCATCCCAGTTTGAGATGGTGAGTTGAACAGGGTCGAGGACTGCCATGGCGCGAACTGCTTTGGGGTCTAGGTCGTCGCGCAAGCAGCCTTCAAGGGTGCTGTAGTCAATCCATGAATCACTTTTTGTCACGCCAATGCGGTCTGCAAAAAGCTGTAGGCTCTCGGGGGTGTAACCGCGGCGGCGCAAACCCACAATGGTGGGCATACGGGGATCGTCCCAACCACTCACTTTGCCTTCATTGACCAGTTGAGCCAACTTGCGTTTGCTGGTGACCACGTAGGTAAGGTTCAGGCGTGCAAATTCATACTGCTTAGGGCTTGGGAGGGCCAACAATGCGGGCTGCAAAGAACCGTCTGTGAGCGTGTGCGTTTCGCACAAGCGGGCCATGAGCCAATCGTAAAAGGGACGCTGGTCTTCAAATTCAAGTGTACAAATGCTGTGCGTAATTTGCTCGAGGGCATCTTCAATGGGATGCGCAAAGGTGTACATGGGGTAGATGCACCAAGCATCACCCGTGTTGTGATGGGTGGCTCTTCGAATGCGGTAGATGGCCGGGTCGCGCATGTTGATATTGGGCGAAGCCATGTCAATTTTGGCGCGCAACACCGCAGCACCATCGGCCAGTTTGCCATCTCGCATCTCGCGAAAGCGGCTTAGATTTTCTGCAGTTGTGCGTGCGCGAAACGGACTGTCTTTGCCAGGCGTATTGAAATCGCCTCTGTGAATGCGCATCTCTTCTGCCGACTGTTCGTCAACGTAGGCCAAACCAGCTTGTATCAAAAACTCTGCTGCTCGGTACATGAAATCGAAGTAGTCGCTGGCTTGATAGAGGTGGGAGGTGCCATGTGCATCCCAATTGAAGCCTAGCCATTTCACGGCATCCAAAATGGAATTGACGTATTCGGTGTCTTCTTTTTCGGGGTTGGTGTCGTCAAAACGCATGTGACACACGCCGCCATAGTCGCGTGCCAAGCCAAAGTTCAAGCAAATGCTTTTTGCGTGGCCAACGTGCAAATAGCCGTTGGGCTCAGGGGGAAATCGAGTGCGAATTTTGGCGGGATCGGGGTTGCCGCTGGCATGGTGTGCTGCATCGCCTGGCGTACCGGCCCACTTGCGTTGACCGTAGGTGCCATGAGCCAAGTCGGATTCGATGATTTGGCGTAAAAAATTGCTGACCTTTGGAGGATCTTCGGGAGTGCCCATGGAATTGGCTTTGACGTTGGCTGTGCTCATGGCCAGATTTTAGGGCCAATCACAAGCGATAATCGGGTGTTCTTCAAGGAGTCTCGGTGGATTTAACGTTGTTAGCCAAAGCCGCTGTCATGGGTGTGGTGGAGGGCTTGACCGAATTTTTACCCATCTCGTCAACAGGCCATCTCATTTTGGCGGGGGCCTTGCTTGGTTTTGACGACGCCAAGGCCAAAGTCTTTGACATCGCCATTCAAACCGGCGCTATTTTTGCCGTCATTTTGGTGTACTGGGAAAAAATCTACGCCACCGTCAAAGCCTTTCCTTACCAAGCGGAAGCTCAGCGTTTTGTGCTGAATGTTTTCATTGGATTCTTTCCCGCCGTGATTTTGGGATTGTTGTTTGGCAAGTTCATTAAAGAAAACTTGTTCAATCCTTGGGTGGTGGCCACCACGTTCATTGTGGGCGGCTTCATTATTTTGTGGGCCGAGAGAAGGCCGCCTTCCACCATTCGAATTCGCGCCGTGGAGGACATGCGCGGACGCGATGCATTGATGGTGGGATTGGTGCAGTGCTTGGCCATGATCCCTGGCACAAGCCGAAGCGGTGCCACCATCATTGGTGGAATGCTGCTCGGCTTGTCGCGCAAAGCAGCCACTGATTTTTCCTTTTTCTTGGCCATTCCAACGCTGATTGGCGCAGGTGCCTACAGTCTTTACAAAGAGCGTGCTCTTTTGTCGGTTGAAGATGTGCCCATGTTTGCCACAGGCTTGATCGTTTCCTTCATCAGTGCTTGGATTTGTGTGCGCTGGCTTCTGAAGTACATTGCCAGCCACAGCTTTGAAATTTTTGCTTGGTACCGAATCGCTTTTGGACTGGTTGTGTTGTTCACTGCCTGGACTGGCTTGGTTTCTTGGGCACCCTGAATGGCCGGCCTTGCTAAATTGCTAAATTGCTAATTTGGTTTAGCGCCCATGTTCAGCAAAGAGGCTTCTACAGCAGCGGCTGCGGCAATGGGTTTTTCCATGGGAAAAAGATGAGAGCCATCCAGCCATGTCACTCGGCCTTTGGACACTTTGTCGGTTAATTCAGAGCCTGCAACGCGCATTTCACGAGAATGTGTACCACCAATGAAAGAAACGGCACACTTCAGAGGATGGCGCTTGAGCATGGAGGGCAGGTTGTGGGGCAGCGTGTTGTAGATGGCTGTTTCAATTTCACGATCAAAGCTCAAAACACGTTCGCCATTTTCTTCAACCGTTCCAAATTCTGCATAGTCTCTGAGTGCATCGGGGTGCCAATGCGCAAACGCTCGTTTGTGTTGAAAGTGCTCAATGACCGCTTCAATATGAGGCCAGTGTTGACGGCGTGATTTGCTGATCCTGCCTGGGCTGACAGAGCCAATCCAATTGGTTTTTTTGGCAAGCTGAAGCGCACTGGCTTTCCAGCCCCCCACCACTGGAGAGTCTAAAAGAACCACGCCTGCAGTGAGATGAGGGTGTTTGGAGGCGCACATCAAACTGAGCAGTCCACCCAAAGAATGACCAATTAGAAAAGGCTTTTCGCCAGTTCCATCGTGAATCACTTTGGCGAAATCTGCCAATTCTTGGACCAAAAATGGCCAGTTGCTGGTCACAGGATAGCGTGCATCGTGGCCAAATTTTTCAATCGAAGCAACTTGGAAACCACGTCGATTCAAGTCATTGGTGAAACAGCGGTAAGTACTGGCTGGGAAACCGTTGCCATGCGAAAAAATGATGTTGTTCATCTAATCAATTTTTCTTCAGGGTTCGGAGCGCTTCATCACGCGCTTCAAACTGTAGAGGGCTTCCAGTGCTTCACGGGGGCTCAGGGCATCTGGGTCAATTTGGTTCAAAGCAGCTTCAAGAGGGGTAGGCCCTGTGTTGCTTGCTTCAGGGGGTGGCGCAAACAAGTCCACTTGCACGCGAGCTTCATTGGCGCCTGCTTCTAGGGCTGAAAGGGTGTGACGTGCATGGCTGAGTACACCCGAGGGCATGCCCGCCAATTTGGCCACTTGCACGCCGTAGCTCTTGCTGGCAGGACCGGCTTGAAGTTCATGAAGGAACACGATGTCATTGCCCGATTCTGTGGCGCCTACGTGCATGTTCAATGCGGCGTGGTGCGAAGCTGGGAACTCGGTGAGTTCAAAGTAATGGGTGGCAAACAAAGTGAAGGCCTGCGTTTTGTCATGCAAGTGCGTGGCAATGCCGCTGGCCAATGCCAAGCCATCAAAGGTGGATGTGCCGCGGCCAATTTCGTCCATGAGCACCAAAGACAAAGGGGTGGCGCTGTGCAAAATTTGAGCGGCTTCGGTCATCTCCAACATGAAAGTAGATTGGGCATTGGCCAAGTCATCGGCAGCGCCGATGCGGGTGTGAATGGCGTCAATAGGGCCTAGCCTACAACTGCTGGCAGGCACATGACTGCCTATGCTGGCCAAGAGAACAATCAATGCCACCTGGCGCATGTAGGTTGACTTACCGCCCATATTGGGGCCTGTGATGATTTGCAAACGCTGCTTGCTGTGCATCAGGCAATCGTTGGCAATGAAACTGCCACCAGAGGTTTCAGCCAAGCGCGCTTCCACCACGGGGTGACGACCTTGACGAATTTCAATGCAAGGCTCTTTGGCAAATTGTGGCGCGCACCAATTGAGGGTGGTGGCGCGCTCGGTGAAGGTGCACAGTCCGTCCAGCTGAGCCATGGCTTGCGCCAATTTGGTGAGCGGGTGAATGTGGTTTTGCAGTTGGTCAAGCAAAAGCTCGTACAAATACTTCTCTCGTGCCAGTGCGCGTTCTTGTGCAGACAAAGCCTTGTCTTCAAAGGCTTTGAGCTCGGGCGTGATGAAGCGCTCTGCGTTCTTCAAGGTTTGACGGCGACGGTAATCGTCGGGTACTTTGTCAATTTGACCTTGCGTCACTTCGATGTAGAAGCCATGAACTTTGTTGAACTGTACGCGCAAATTGGCAATGCCTGTGCGTGCTTTTTCGCGTGTTTCCAATTCAAGCAAGAAATCGTCGCAATTGGTTTGAATGGCACGCAGCTCGTCAAGCTCTGCGTCTAGGCCGTGGGCCATCACGCCACCATCGCGAATCAAATTGGCAGGCTCTTCTAAAAGAGCTTGTTGCAAAATTTCTGTGAGGCCAGCAGGCGGCTGCAAATCGAAATGGATGTCGTGCAGCAGTTTGGTGGGTGACAAGTGACCCAAAGTTTCTTGCAAGTGCAGCGCCAAATTGGCCGAGCGGATGAGGGCATTTTTAAGGGCTACCAATTCACGCGGGCGCACTTGTCTGAGTGCAATGCGCGCTGTAATGCGCTCGACATCGCTGGCGCCTTTGAGTTGCTCACGCAATCTAGACCAAATGGCCACACCACTTTGTGCTGAAGCACTGTGGTCATTCAACTGATCGATTGCGGCCAGTCGCTCTACTGCAATTTGACGGTCACGGGGTGGGTTTAAAAGCCATTGCTTCAGTTGACGACTGCCCATGCCTGTCATGCAGGTGTCGAGCAAAGAAAAAAGAGTTGGGGCATCCTCGCCGCGCAAAGTTTGGGTGAGCTCTAAGTTGCGACGCGTGCTGGCAGGCAGGTCAATCAGGTCATTGGCCTTTTGCACTTTGAGTTGAGACACATGCGGCAGCGCTCTGCCTTGCGTGTGTTCTGCATATGTGAGCAAGGCTCCAGCGGCAGCATGGGCGTGACCTAACTTGTCTGCCTCCCAAGCGGCCAAGCTGGCCACATGGAGTTGCTTGATGAGCTTGCCATGACCGAGACCTGCGTCGTATTGAAAGTCGGGACGCAAAGTAAGCGACAGCGCAAGGCCACGTTGACCCAAGCGCATTGCTTGAAGTTGTTGTTCCCATTTGGGCGTGATGCTGGCGCTGACCAGCAACTCGCTGGGCGCAATGCGTTCTAACCAATCGGCCAATTCGTCGTGCGAGCATTCGGCCAAATGCAACACCCCTTGCGTGACGCTGAGCCAAGCCAAGCCGCAGGCGTTGCGCGGCGCAATGTGCAGCGACAACAATATGGCCTCGCTTTTATCAGACAACAATTCGGTGTCTGTGAGGGTGCCTGGTGTGACGACCCTTACAACTTTGCGCTCAACAGGGCCTTTGCTGGTGGCTACATCGCCCACCTGTTCGCAGATGGCCACCGACTCGCCCAGCTTGATGAGCTTGGCCAGATAGTTTTCGACAGAGTGAAAAGGTACGCCAGCCATGGCAATGGGTTTACCGGCTGTTTGGCCACGGTGGGTGAGGGTGATGTCCATTAGGCCGGCGGCACGCTCGGCGTCTTCAAAGAACATTTCATAAAAGTCACCCATCCGGTAGAAAACCAGGGTGTCAGGGAACTCCGCCTTGATGCGCAGATACTGCTGCATCATGGGGGTGTGGGCACTCAAGTCGAGCGCGTCTGTCATGGCTTAGAAGGGGCTGTCCGTTGAGTCTTGCCCGGCCTGAGATGCGGCAGCATCCTTGGCATCGGCAGCGCGCACAGAGGCTTTTTCACCAGCACTGGCAAATTTGCTGTACTTGCTGAGGATAGGCACCAGTTGACCATAAATTTTGGGCGTGCCGGCCAAGCATTCTTTTTGATCCAAGAAATCTGCCTCGCCTGTGAAGTTGCCCACCAGGCCGCCGGCTTCGGTTACCAGCAATGAACCTGCTGCCACGTCCCAAATTTGCAATCCTGTTTCAAAAAAGGCATCTGTGAAACCCGCGGCTACATAAGCCAGGTCCAAAGCAGCAGCACCAGGACGGCGCAGGCCCGCAGTGCGTTGCATCACATCGCCCATCATGCGCAGGTACTGGTTGAAGTTGTCACCGGGTCGGAATGGAAAACCTGTAGAGATGAGGCACTCGTGCATTTGGGTGCGCTTGCTGGTGCGCAAGCGACGATCGTTCATGTAAGCGCCGCGCCCTTTGGTGGCTGTAAACAAATCGTTGCGTGAGGGGTCGTACACCACGGCTTGTTCAACTTTGCCATTCACGGCCAGCGCAATGCTGACGCAATAAACGGGAAAGCCGTGGATGAAATTGGTGGTGCCGTCGAGTGGATCGATGATCCAAACGTGGTCTGCATCGGGGTTGCCGTGCGTTTTGCCAGACTCTTCGGCCAAGATACCGTGGTGCGGGTAGGCGGTGAGCAGGGTTTCGATGATGGCGTTTTCGCTGGCCAAGTCAACTTCGGTCACAAAGTCGTTCACTTGTTTTTGCGAAATTCGAACAGCCTCCACGTCCAAGGCGGCGCGGTTGATGATGGCGCCGGCGGCGCGTGCAGCCTTGACGGCTACGTTGAGCATGGGGTGGAGATTGGTCGACATGAATTTTTAAGAGCAACAACGGGAGCCTCTGTGCGATGACAAAGGCGAATGACGCATTTTCCCATGAATTTGGCTGATCGGAAGGGCTTGTGGGCCGAATTTGGACTTTTTGGATGGGCAGGAACTGGGACAATGTGGCCCATGCGAACCCGATTTATCTTGATTGAAACCAGCCACCCCGGCAATGTGGGTGCGGCGGCCCGAGCTTTGAAAGTCATGGGCTTTGATGACATGGTGTTGGTGGCACCTCGTTATGCCAATGTGCTGCGCAAAGAAGAGACCATCCAAAGGGCCAGCGGTGCCAACGATGTGCTGGACAAAACGCGCATTGTGGGCACCTTGGAAGAGGCGCTGGATGGCATCTCTCATGTGTGCGCTACGGCCATGACACCCAGAGATTTTGGCCCGCCCACGCGATCGCCAAGGGAGCACTTTGATCTCTTGTTGGGGCGATCTCTAACGAAGACTGCATCAGAAATTGTCAAACCTGCCGAAGCCATTTCCTCCATTGGATTCTTGTTTGGCTCGGAACGCTTTGGCATGAAAAACGAAGATGTCTACAAATGCCATGTGGCTTTGTCGATACCCACCAATCCAGATTTCGGCTCGCTCAATTTGGCCGCGGCCCTTCAGTTGGTGGCTTATGAATGGCGCTTGGCTTTGGGTGGATTCCCGGTGGCATCACCCGCTGGGGAGTCTGGTTTGGCCGATGCCGCACAAGTGGCAGGTTTGTTGGGACATTTGGAGCAGGCATTGATTGAAATTGGCTTTCTAGACCCCGAAGCCCCCAAAAAACTCATGCCTCGTTTGAACCAGTTGTTCAACCGGGCAAATTTGACGCCTGAGGAAATCCATATTCTGAGAGGTGTTGCTAAAGCCATGATCGAAACAGCTCAAGCAAAACGCTAGACTTAGCGCATTGACAAGAAGTTTATGTTTGCACGTTTAAATTCCGACATCCAATGCATCCTCGACCGTGATCCTGCTGCGCGCACATCATGGGAGGTGCTCACGTGTTATCCGGGCTTGCATGCGGTGGTGCTTCACCGTTGGGCCCACGCTTGCTGGCGTGCGGGGTTCAAATGGCTAGGCCGATTCATTTCTAATTTTTCTCGCTGGGTGACAGGCATTGAAATTCACCCGGGTGCTAAGTTAGGTGAACGCGTTTTCTTCGATCACGGCATGGGCATTGTGATTGGCGAAACTGCCGAAATTGGCGATGGTTGCACCATCTATCATGGTGTGACTTTGGGTGGTACTTCCCTTTACAAAGGCGAGAAGCGGCATCCCACATTGGGCAAAGATGTCGTGATTGGTGCGGGCGCCAAAGTGTTGGGTGGATTTACTGTGGGCGACGGTGCCAAAGTAGGCTCCAACGCGGTAGTAACCAAGCCGGTGCCAGCAGGTGCTACAGCGGTTGGAAACCCTGCGCGAATTATTCAAGAAGAAGCCGATGTTCAGCGCGAGGCCACGGCTTCCAAAATGGGTTTCTCGGCTTATGGTGTGACGCAAAACGACGATCCATTGTCACAAGCCATGCGTGGCTTGATTGACAACGCCTCCAGCCAAGAGCATCAAATAGCCATGCTTTGGCAAGCCTTGGAGAAAATGAACGCCAACCAAGGCAATACCCAAGGCATTCAAATGCCTGGCGATGCGGCCAAGCGAGAAACTTTTGCAGCTGAAAAGTTGAACCAGCTGGTGGGCAAATAAATTCCCAAGCCTTCTGGCATTTTTTTAGTTTGATGTTTGAGGCGGTCGAATGGCCGTCTTGGGTCTAAATGCCTTGCAAACCTCCTCATTGGTTTCAAGGTAAGGGCCACCAATCAAATCAATGCAATAGGGCACTGCATCAAAAATACCATGCACCACGCTTTGCCCCTGGCTGTCTTTCAAACCTTCCAGTGTTTCGGCAATCGACTTGGGCTGACCCGGTAAGTTGATGATCAAACTTTGCCCGCGAATGACAGCCACTTGGCGAGACAAGATAGCCGTTGGCACAAACTTCAAGCTGATCTGACGCATTTGTTCGCCAAAGCCAGGCATTTCTTTGTCTGCAATGGCCAGCGTGGCTTCTGGGGTGACGTCGCGAATGGCAGGACCTGTGCCCCCTGTGGTCAGCACCAAACTACAGCCTGCATCGACCAACTCAACCAGTGTGGCGCTGATGCGTTCTTTTTCATCGGGAATAAGCCGAGCTTCAAATTGAAGGGGATTTTTGAGGGCTTGCGTGAGCCATGTTTGCAAGGCGGGTAGGCCTTTGTCTTCATAGACGCCTGTGCTGGCGCGGTCACTGATGGAGACGATGCCAATTTTGACGGGGTCGTGAGGCGATGACATGTTGGGATGTGCTGAAAGTTGGGATGAGGTCAGTTGTCTTCGTCGAGGCGGTCAGTGTCTGTGCTGTCACTTTGTGCATTACCCATTTCGGAGCGCACCAATTGAAAAATTTCACGGTAGGCGCGGCTTTGGCGGGGTGCTAAGCCTTGAGATACTGTGGCCGCTGAAGCTGCGGGTGCATCTTTGCGGGCTTGGCGAATGAGCGCGCGCAATTGTTGACTGTCGGTGCCAGGAAAACTTTGCAACCATTCACCACAAGCATCGTCGTCTTTGACCAGACGGTCGCGCCATTGTTCGGCCAAATGCAGCTGCAATGTCTCTTGCGCAGAGCCCTGGCTTTGCTCAAGCAGAGCGGCGCGCACACCTTCGACAGCATCCTCGTCCAATTTGCGCATGAGCTTGCCAATGAACTGCATTTGACGGCGCTTGCCTTCAAAGTTGGTGATGCGTTTGGCTTCGGCCACGGCTTCCACCAGTTTTTCTGGCAAATCTACTTTGGCCATCAAGTCGGCACGCAGTGTCAGCAAGCTTTCGCCCAGTTTTTGCAGCTCATCGCTTTCACGCTTTAACTCGGTGCGGCTCGGTTCATCGCTACCGCCCTTGAGTTCGCGTTTGAGCTCAAGGTCTAACTCACTGCCTTCGGCAACAAATTGACCTTGAACAAAATAACCTTTTTTGAATTTACGGGACATGTGCGCGCTGAAACCTTTGTACGGAACGGCAAGTATCATAGCCGTCACTTAGAATTTTAAAGAATTGACCGTTTTGAAGAATCCGACCCCCATGACAAAAAAAACCAAGGCATCCACCCAAACATTGAACGCTCAGGCCAACGACGGCTTTAGCTACAGCCGCAACTATTTCGAGGGATTGGTTGATTCTGCCCTGAAACACGCCAAAAAGATTGGTGCCACCGATGCCGGTGCAGAAGCATCTGAAGGATGTGGCTTAAGCGTCAGTGTGCGCAAGGGCGAGCTGGAG
Organism: Limnohabitans sp. MMS-10A-178; assembly: GCF_003063375.1. GTDB lineage: Bacteria > Pseudomonadota > Gammaproteobacteria > Burkholderiales > Burkholderiaceae_C > Limnohabitans_A. The sequence continues at coordinate 1,257,997 of NZ_NERY01000001.1, forward strand.
ACCGTTGAACGCAATCGCGACAAGTCTTTGGGCGTCACGGTGTATGTGGGGCACCGCCGCGGCAATGCCAGTACCTCCGACTTTTCGGAGGCGGCCATTCAGCAAACAGTGCAAGCAGCATTTGATATTGCACGATTTACAGCCGAAGACCCTACAGCCGGTTTGCCTGATGAAGAAGACATTGCCAAGGTGCAACCAGAGCTGGATTTGTTTCACCCTTGGGCCATCAACAGCGAAGAAGCAGCCAAGCTGGCATTGGCCTGCGAAGAAGCTGCCTTGAAAACCAGTCGCCGAATTACCAACAGCGAAGGTGCAGGCGTCTCGGCCCAGCAAAGTCATTTTTTCAGTGCGCACACCCATGGTTTTAGAGGTGGCTATGCCAGTTCAAGACACAGCATGTCTGTGGCGCCCATTGCTGCATTGCCTGGCAAAAATGCCGAGATGCAGCGTGATGCTTGGTTCACCTCCATGCGTGCGGCCGATCAAATGGCTTCGCCAGAAGCGGTGGGCCGCTATGCCGCAGAACGCGCACTCAGCCGCCTGGGCAGTCGAAAAATTCCAACGATTGAATGCCCAGTCTTGTTTGAGTCGCCAGTGGCAGCAGGCCTTTTGGGTGGTTTTGTTCAGGCTGTCAGCGGTGGTTCCTTGTATCGCAAAACCAGCTTCTTGGTGGACTCGATGGGCAAGCAAGTGTTTCCCAAGCACATTGATATTTTGGAAGACCCCCATGTGTTGCGCGGCAAAGGCAGCTCACCTTTTGACGATGAAGGTGTGCGCGGCATGAAGCGCAAAGTGGTGTCTGGCGGACGCGTCGAAGGCTACTTCTTGAGTACCTATTCTGCTCGCAAGCTGGGCATGAAGACCACAGGCAATGCAGGTGGTTCGCACAACTTGGTGATGTCATCCAAGCTCACACGCTCGGGCGACGATTTGAAGGCCATGCTCCAAAAACTGGGTACAGGTTTGTTTGTCATTGAGTTGATGGGGCAGGGCGTGAATTACGTCACGGGCGACTACTCTCGCGGTGCTTCAGGTTTTTGGGTCGAGAACGGTGAGATTGCATTCCCTGTGCACGAAATCACCATCGCTGGCAATTTGAAAACCATGTTCAAAGGCATAGAGGCCATTGGCGCAGACACCTACAACTATGGCGCTAAAACTTTGGGGTCCGTGCTGATTAACCGAATGAAGGTTGCGGGCAGCTGATATTTAATTGGGGTCAGATCAACATTAATTTCCATTCAAAGGGGCTAAAGGCTAAGGGGGGCTGACAATAATTGGGGTCAGATCAACATTAATTTACTTAGCGCATAGATCGCTGTGAATCACAAAAAATTAATGTTGATCTGACCCCATTTACCAGAAATCGTTCAGCCCCCTCTGCCTTTAGCCCCTTTGAATGACCAAATTAATGTTGATCTGACCCCAATTAAATTCTTAGCCGGCGAGGGCGGCTTTGACGGCTGCCGAGACTTGGCCCATGTCGGCTTTGCCGGCGAGTTGGGTTTTGACGGCGCCCATCACTTTGCCCATGTCGCCAGGGCCTTTGGCGCCCAATGAGGCCACAATGGCTTGAACGGCTGCAGTCACTTCTTCCGAAGACATGCGGACTGGCAAGTAGGTTTGCAAAACCAGCATTTCAGCTTTTTCAATATCGACCAAATCTTGGCGGGCGGCCAATTCAAACGCGGCAATAGAGTCTTTGCGTTGCTTGACCAGTTTGTCGACGATGGCTACCACGGCCGCATCGTCCAGAACCACTCGCTCATCGACTTCCTTTTGTTTCATTGCCGACAACAACAAACGGATGGTGCCTAGGCGCGCTGAGTCCTTGGCGCGCATGGCATTTTTCATGTCTTCTGTGATTTGGTCTTTGAGGCTCATGGTGTTTCCAGAAAGTGAGATCGAAAAAAAAAACCCGCTTGAGCGTCCTCCAGCGGGCTTTTGCTTGGCCCCTGAGGGCTTCGCAGATTCAAAGATTCAGCCGAAACTTTGAATGAAGCGAACTGACTGCCGAAGCAGATCAGTACATCTTCTTGGGCAACTGCATGCTGCGCACGCGCTTGTAGTGGCGCTTGACGGCAGCAGCTTTTTTGCGCTTGCGCTCTGTGGTGGGTTTTTCATAAAACTCACGGGCACGCAAGTCGGTCAGCAGACCGAGTTTTTCAATGGTGCGCTTGAAGCGGCGAAGTGCTACGTCAAACGGCTCGTTTTCTTTCACGCGAATGGTGGTCATGGATATCAAAGTTTCCAAATTATGCCGACTGACATTGAGAGGGAAGATCGAGCCCTTACAAACAGTTTCGGCGGGTTCCCCGTCACGAACTAGTATTTGGCAGACGGAGGATTGCCAGCAAAGCCTGAGATTATAGCCCTAAGTTTTGGGCTGTTTGGGGCCATTTAGGAGGCAATTTCCTGTTTTTGTTTCAGGGCTTGTGCGCAGGCAAAGGCGCTGGCCCAAGCCCATTGGAAGTTATAGCCGCCTAGCCACCCGGTCACATCTACCACTTCCCCAATGAAATAGAGCCCTGCTTGCTTGGATTCCATGGTTTGCGACGACAAATCTCGAGTGTCGACCCCGCCCATGGTGACTTCAGCCTTTTTGTAGCCCTCGCTACCGTTTGGGGTGAGAGGCCAGTGGCTAAGTTTTTGGGCCAATTGCACCAAAGCTTTGTCGCTGGCTTCGGCCACAGGGCGCTGCCATTGGGGGTCTTGGGCCACCCAAGCATCTGCCAGTCGGTGCGGGACCCAGGCACCCAACTCGTTGGCAATGAGTTTTTTCGACCTGACTTTGGCTTGCATCAGCGAGCCTTCGATGTCCTCTTGCGGCGCGAGGTTCAAATGAAGGGGTTGACCTTCGCGCCAATAGCTGGAAATTTGCAAAACAGCCGGGCCAGAAAGGCCGCGGTGTGTGAACAAGAGATCCTCGTCAAAACTCATGCGGGCCTTTTTGGCCCCAGTCTCGATGCTCACGGGCAATGACAGCCCTGCCAAACTGGCATACGGCGCCCACTCTGCGCCATCAAAGGTTAGCGGCACCAAGCCAGGGCGCCTTGCCACCAAGCGCAAGCCGAACTGTTCAGCAATTCGATAGCCAAAATCGCTTGCGCCAATTTGGGGAATCGACAAGCCGCCAGTGGCAATGACCACAGAACCAGCTTGCACTTCACCTTGGGCGGTTTGCACTTTGAAGCCAGCACCTTCGGTGGCAATGGCCTGAACTGCACATCCGTGCAGGCGTTTGACACCGCCTTTGTCACATTCTTGAAGCAACATTTGGATTATGTCTTCAGCCGACCGATCGCAAAACAATTGCCCCTTGTGTTTTTCGTGAAAAGGGATGTTGTAGGACCGCATCAAATCGATGAAGTCTTGTGCCGTGTATCGAGACAAAGCACTTCTGCAAAAGTGGGGGTTCTCACTTAAAAAATGCTTGTGGGGGGCGCTCGCATCAATTAAGCGGTTGGTGAAATTGCAACGACCACCGCCTGAAATGCGAATTTTCTCAGCCACTTTGACGCTGTGATCGATCAGCATCACAGACAGTCCAAGCTGCCCAGCCAAGCCTGCACAAAAAAGGCCGGCAGCACCGGCGCCCACGATCACCACATCACATGTTTGCATGCAGTGGGAGTGTAGGGGCAGTTGGGTCGTTTTGATCGATTTGAATAATTTGAGCGCAGGCTTTTACCACATCGCCCACCACCAAAATGCTGGGGCTTTGAAGGCCTGATTTTTGCAGGGTGAGGGTGAGTTGGTCTAATTGCGTCAAAGCCTGACGCTGATACGGCATTGAAGCATTTTCAATGATGGCTACAGGTGTGTTGCCGGGTAGACCTGTGAGCAATTCGTTTTGAATGGTCTCAGCACCGCGCACGCCCATGTAAATGACCAATGTGAGTTTGGCATCGCGCGCAGTCGCTGCCAATTGACGCCAGTCAGTGCCCTGATCGCCGCACTTGGCATGGCCGGTGACAAACACCACACCATGGGCATGCTCTCTGTGCGTCAGGGGCGCGCCCAAACTGGTCAAGGCCGCCAGCCCCGATGTAATGCCATTGATCACGCACACCTCAATGCCAGCCTCGCGCAAGTGTTGTGTTTCTTCGCCACCACGGCCGAAAATGAAGGGGTCGCCACCTTTGAGACGCACCACGTTTTCTCCGTCGTGCACCGCATGGACCATGAGTTGATGGATGAAGGCCTGCGGCGTGCTTTTGCAACCCCCGCGTTTGCCAACATGAACAATGCGAGCAGCAGGGGATGCGTGTTGCAAAATTTGTTCGTTGACCAAATCATCGACCAGCAAAACCGTGGCGGCCTGAATGGCTTTCACGGCTTTGAGCGTCAGTAACTCAGGGTCGCCTGGTCCTGCGCCCACCAAGGTACATTTGCTCACACCAGAGGGTCGAATAATGTATGAATCGTTTTGGCTCATGTTGATTTCAAGGCCTGCAAAATATGTTGAACTTGAAGCGCAATGGGCTCGGGTACGGCACGTTTTTGGTTCAAAACATCTTCAATGAAAGCGGCTGTGTCTGCTGCGTTGGGTTCGGGTAAATCTGGAATACTCGCCAGCGCACCGGGCTGCGCCAACTGTACGGTGTGCATTGCACCGTTTTGAAAAAAATCCATTTGGGGTGTGCGTCGTGCGTCTGCCACGGGCTCCCCTTCGGTGCCTCTGAGTAAAAAGGCGCTGGCCTGCGTCAATTTGAAAGTCTGTGCCATGGAGACAGCATATTCAGGGTGGGTATGGCTGCTTACAATGAGAGCAGGCCCCCTGCAAGGATTCATGAGCTTGACCAAGCTGTGAGCGGGATTGCGCAAATTGACCACGCGCCGAACATCAAGCAACTTTTTCAAGGCGGGGCATAAAATTTCTGTGGGCACCAAATTCAAACCGCTGTTCGCTTGCTCCACGTGCGAAAGGCGCTTGTACCCAAGCACTTCGAGCACTTCAAACGAGGTGGTTCGACGGCTTTCAGTGGGTGTGCCATGCAAGCAGACTCGCACACCTTGCTGGCTTAACAGCAAAGCAAGCAGAGGTGCCAGCGCAGGTAATTTTCTGGCGCCGTTGTAGCAAGGAATGACGACGGTGGCTTGCTCATCAAAAGCGGGAAGAGCAGTTAAGCGCAAATGAACGGCATCCAAAAAGCCAGCCATTTCATCTGGCGTTTCGCCTTTGATGCGCATGGCCAAACAAAACGCCCCCACTTCAAGGTCGGTCACTTGGGCGTCCAGCACTTGGCCTAACAAATCGGCAGCTTGCTCACGCGTGAGTGAACGTGCGCCTTCCTTGCCGCGTCCAATTTCTTTGAGGTAGTGACCGATGCCCATAGCCTTATTGTCGCAAAGCTTAGATAACTTGGCGCTATATAGCGAATGAAGTCATCGCATAAACTCTGCCCTTATGATTTTTCTTGGAATTGAATCCTCGTGCGATGAAACAGGGGTGGCTTTGGTTGAAACCCAAAACCATGGTTATCCGCGTTTGTTGTCGCACGCTTTGTTCAGTCAAATTGACATGCACCAAGCCTATGGCGGTGTGGTGCCAGAGTTGGCCAGCAGGGACCACATCAAGCGCGTGATTCCCCTTACACGCAAGGTTCTCAAAAGTGCCAATGTGAATTTAGACCAAGTCGATGTGGTGGCCTATACACGGGGGCCAGGTTTGGCAGGCGCTTTGCTGGTGGGGGCGGGTGTTGCTTGCGCCATCGGAGCGTCACTCCAAAAGCCAGTGCTCGGCATACACCATTTGGAGGGCCATTTGCTCTCACCTTTTTTGAGCGATGACCCACCCGAGTTTCCTTTTGTGGCCTTGTTGGTATCTGGTGGACACACTCAACTGATGCGTGTAGAAGCGGTTGGATCTTATGAAATTTTGGGCGAAACCATTGACGATGCAGCCGGTGAAGCGTTTGACAAATCAGCCAAGCTCATGGGCTTGGGCTATCCTGGAGGACCTACTTTGTCAAAGTGGGCGCATTTGGGTAACCCTCAAGCTTTCAAGTTGCCCAGGCCCTTGCTTCACAGTGGCAACTTTGATTTTTCCTTTGCTGGTTTGAAAACAGCGGTGCTTACGCAAGCCCAAAAGCTAGGGCCTGATTTACACAATCCATCCACAACGCACAAAGCCGACCTCTGCGCTTCAACCGAGGCGGCCATTGTGGAAGTTTTGCTCAAAAAATCGATGGCAGCTTTGAAAGCTACCGGCATGCGCCGACTGGTGGTTGCTGGCGGTGTGGGCGCAAACCGTTCTTTGCGCAATCAGCTCAATGAGTCTTGTAGCAAAGCGGGTGTTCGGGTTCATTACCCCGAACTTCATTTGTGCACAGACAATGGCGCCATGATTGCCATGGCAGCAGCCATGCGGGTTCAGGCTGGCAAGCAACAAGCCGAACTGAGCTATGGCTTTGATGTGAAACCGCGATGGCCTCTTGGCAGCATTGAGTCTGTTGCACTCTGACTTTTTTGGAATTCTCTTGTGACTTTTTTATATCGACATTGTTTTCGTTTGGCTCTGAGTTGCCTATTGTTTTTTTGCTTCTCAGTGAATGCGCAATCAGCTTCTAGTCCCTCACAGTTGCCCCCCATTCAATTGGCTCTCATAGAGGGAATGAGTGGGCCTTTTGCCAATACGGGCGAAGCTGTTTTGCGAAATTTAATTTGGGCCGTAGAGCGAGTCAATGCGCGTGGTGGTGTCAGCACCCAAGAGGGCAAACGCAGGTTGGTGTTAATCAGATACGACAGCAAAGGGCAAAGTGAAGAAGCCCTGACCTCTTTGCGCTCTGCCATCGATGCGGGTGCTCAATTTGTTTTCCAAGGTAACTCCTCGGCCAATGCTGCAGCATTGATTGATGCTATTCAAAAACACAACGAGCGGGAGCCGACACGGCGTGTGCTTTTTTTGAACTACGCTGCGGTAGACCCTTCGCTTACACAAGACAAGTGCAACTTTTGGCACTTTCGGTTTGATGCACATGCCGACATGCGCATGGTCGCGCTCATGCAGGTGTTGAAACAAGATTCAAAATTGAAGTCGGTGTATTTGATTGGACAAGATTACAGCTTTGGACAATCTGTTTTGCGAGAAGCTAAGCTGCAACTTGAAAAGTTAAGGCCCGATATACAAATTGCGGGAGAGGAATTGCACCCTCTAGGTCGAGTGAGAGATTTCTTGCCTTATGCCACCAAAATCAAGGCATCAGGCGCCCAAGCGGTGATCACCGGCAACTGGGGAAATGATTTGAGCTTGTTGGTGAAGGCGGCCAAAGATGTTGGCTATGAAGGGAAGTTTTACACCTTCTATGGCAACGCTTTGGGTGCGCCTGCCGCCATGGGTGAGGCCGGCGTTGGTCGGGTTCTGGCAGTGGCAGAGTGGATGCCCAATGTGCCTGGCGCAGAGAGTGTGAAGTTCTACCAGTCCTTCAAGCAACGGTTTCCAAAACCGGCTGAAGATTATTTGCATTTGCGAATGCAACTCATGATGGAAGCCTTGGCTCAATCAATTGAGAAGGCGGGATCTTCTGAGCCTTTGGCAGTGGCTTTGCAGTTGGAAAATGCTGAGGCCAGCATGGCTGGTCAACGCGGCAAGATGCGATCGACGGACCATCAATTTCAGCAACCCATGGTGGTAGCCATGATGGCCAAACAGGGCGGATCAGATGTGCCTTTTGATGTGGAGGGGTCCGGTTATGGCTTCAAAGTTGTTCGGCAATTCAAGGCTCAAGAGTTAGAGCTGCCGTCTGTGTGCAAAATGAATCGACCCAATTGATGGCTGTCAGTGCACCATGAAAAACGCCCAGAACTTGCTGGGCGTTTTTGCAAGTTGCAATTGATTTAAGCGGGTCTGGCCAAGCCCAATTTCTCAATGATGGCTTTTTCCTTTTGGAAATTATCGCGCGCAAACTTGGTGTACTCCTCGGTGCCCATGTAAATCACCGATTGGTCAAACTTTTCAAAGCTGGCCAATACGAGGGGGTCTTCTAAAGTTTTCTTGAATGCATCATGAAGTTTGCGGGTGACTGCTGGGTCCATGCCTTTAGGCCCGCCAATGCCAAATGGTGAATCTGAAACTGTGTCATAGCCCAACTCATTGAGAGTTGGTACGTTGGACCAACGCTTGGTTCGCTTGCTGCCGTAGGTGGCCAGCAGTCTGCAGGTGCCAGCATCAACGTGGGGGGCCCAGCCTGTTGCATCACTGTGCGACATCACGTGACCACCCAAAAGTGCGTTCATGCCATCGGCATTGCCTTTGAAGGGAATGTGTTGCAACTGAATGCCCGCTTTCATGGCAAATTCTTCGACAGCAAGGTGCGGTGTTGTGCCGTTGCCTGTAGAGCCATATGTGAATTTGCCTGGGTTGGCTTTGGCAAAGTCGACCAAATCTTTGATCGATTTGATGGGCGAGTCTGAACGCACGACAATGCCAAACGTATAACCCGTCAAGCATGCAATGTAGGTAAAGTCTTGCATGGGATTGAATTGCATTTTTTGCATGTGGGGTAAGCGCAAAACACCAATAGTCAATTGAGACAGGGTGTAACCATCCGGCTTGGCATTGACCAACTCGTTGGGGCCCAGCATGCCACTGGCGCCTGCTTTGTTTTCAATGACCACAGGGTTGCCCAAAATTCGGGTAGCACTTTCTGCCAAGGCGCGCATCACGCCATCAGTGGAGCCACCTGCTGGCCAAGGGCAAATCAGCTTGATGGGCCTTGATGGAAAGTTGCTTTGTGCCATGGCAGGCATGGCAATAGTGACTGCACCTGCCAAGCCTGCTTGTAGAACATCGCGTCGATTTAAATCATGCGTCATTGGTTTTCCTAAATGTGTTTGATTAATCGATCAATTACTCGGCCTTAGCGCCAGACTCTTTCACCACTTTGGCCCACTTCACAATTTCAGTTGCTTGGTATTTGGCCAGTTCATCGGGGGATGAAAGAACAGCTTCTAGTCCTAATGTTTTCATACGCTCTGCCACATCAGGCAATTTGAAAACACGCAACACTTCTGCATTCAATCTGTCAATGACAGGCTTGGGCGTGTTGGCGGGGGCAAACATGGCAAACCAAGTGATGGCTTCAAAGCCGGGCAAGGACTCAGCCACGGTGGGCACATCGGGCGCAGCGGCAGAGCGCTTGGCCGTTGTTTGCGCAATTGCCCGAATCTTGCCTTCTTTGGCTAAAGGCAAGGCAGAGGGCATGTTGTCAAACACCAATTGAACACTGCCGCCTAACAAGTCAGGCACGTAAAACTGACGACCTTTATAAGGTACGTGCGTCATGCTGGTGCCGGTCATTGACTTGAACAATTCACCTGACATGTGAACCGAGGTGCCAATGCCTGGTGAGGCATAGGAGAGTTTGTTCGGATTGGCCTTCATGTAAGCAATGAGCTCATTCACGGTTTTCACAGGCACGTCGTTGTTGACCACCAGCAAATTAGGGGCTGATGCAATCAGGGAAATTGGTGTGAAGTTTTTCACCATGTCATAGGGCATTTTTTCGTAGAGTGCGCCATTGATGGAGTGCGTGCCGACAGTGCCCATCACAATGGTATGACCATCGCCAGGTGCTTTGGCCACAATGTCGCTGCCAATGTTGCCACCCGCGCCTGGTTTGTTGTCAATCACAACGGGCTGACCCAATTGGGCTTTTTCACTGAACAAGCGGGCCAGAATGTCGGGTGCACCGCCAGTAGGGAAGGTCACCACCAAACGGATGGGCTTGTTGGGATAAGCCTGCGCCATGGCAGAGTTGCTTGCAATCAGTCCCAAGCCAAGGCCGCCCATCAAACCAATGGCGCTCAACATGCGTAAACCAAAGCGTCGGCTGGCAGGGGTTGGGTGTTTCGTAAACTTCAAAATAGTCTCCTCTGTGTTGCTGTTACGGGAGACTTTAGAGGGGTGACTTGGGAATGGGGAGGGTGAAAACCCCTGAATCTGGTGATTACTGGCACCAAAGTGTCAGCCTTCATCCAAAGATGCGCTCCAACGGCTGTTCCAACCCACTTCCTTGGCCTTTTCCAGTTCTCGCCGATTCCGTTTGGTGGGTCGACCTTGCTCAATGCTCAAAGCCGGTTCTCTCGCCAGACGCCTTTGCAGGCTGGTTTTTTCACGCAAAGCAATGCTTTCTGGTGTTTCTTCATACAAAGCCTGGGCCACAGGGGCGGGGCCGCGTTGGTCGCTCAGGGCTAGAATTTTGAGAGTGCGGTTGATGTCGCCTTGTCGGGTGCTGACCATGTCGCCAACTTTGACCTCACGGGAGGCCTTGGCCGATTGACCGTTGATGGCCACCCGGCCCTTGCCAATTTCGTCAGTGGCCAATGACCGAGTTTTGTAAAAACGTGCGGCCCAGAGCCATTTGTCTATTCTGATTTTGTCCATATGACGCCATTCTGGGCCGAAATTTGAGGTATTTTGACTGTTTTTATACACAGTAGCTCTTGTATTGTCACGAATGAGTGGTTTGTGCTTTGCCTATGGTTATAATTCCAAGGCTTTGCCAAGCAAGACTCTTTTAGGGAAATTGCATGGTCAAGATCGCACGCAGCAGTTGATTCCAAACCGCTTGCGCAAGTTATAAAACCTCGTCAGACGTCTTGGGTGTCTCTTTGCTCAAGTTCATGACGAAAACAAGGAAGAAAAAATGATTGCATCTTCAATCAAGGCTGAGGTCGTCAAGGCCAACGCTCGCGCTGCCAACGACACTGGCAGCCCCGAAGTCCAAGTGGCTTTGCTCACAGCTCGCATCAACGAGTTGACACCCCACTTTAAAACACACGCCAAAGACCATCATGGTCGTCGTGGTTTGCTGCGCATGGTGAGCCGTCGTCGTAAATTGTTGGACTATTTGAAGTCCAAAGACGCTGACCGCTATGTTGCTCTGATCGCCAAACTTGGCCTGCGCAAATAAGCGTATCGAAAGATGACAGGCGCCTGAGTTAGCCCGCTAGCTCAGGCGCTTTCTACTTTAAGTTTTCTAAAAAGACGTTTTCAGACCGAACCCGCGCTGTGTCATTCCATCAATCATCTGTATTTTTAGGCAGATCATTCATGGAATGGCATCGAGTTCAGACTGCAAATTTCTAGGCTTTTCAGTGCAGCCGTTTGCACTGTAATTTTCTGGAGTTACTCAACATGTCCATTTTTAACAAAGTGACAAAAACCTTCCAATGGGGCCAACACAAGGTCATCATGGAAACTGGCGAAATTGCTCGCCAAGCTTCTGGCGCTGTGCTGGTCAACATTGAAGACACCGTGGTTTTGGCCACAGTGGTGGCTTCCAAAAATTCCAAAGCGGGCCAAGACTTTTTCCCATTGACCGTCGACTACATTGAAAAAACATACGCAGCAGGCAAGATCCCTGGCAGCTTTTTCAAGCGTGAAGCCAAGCCCAGCGAGTTTGAAACACTCACCAGCCGCTTGATCGACCGTCCCATTCGCCCTCTTTTCCCAGAAGGTTTCTACAACGACGTGCACGTGGTGGTGCACACCGTTTCTTTGAACCCTGAAGTCGACGCCGACATCGCTGCACTCATTGCTGTGAGCGCTGCGTTGTCTATTTCTGGCGTGCCTTTCAATGGCCCTATTGGCGCTGCACGCGTGGGTTACATCAACGGCGAATACGTGTTGAACCCTGGTCAAACACAACGCAAAGACAGCCAGATGGACCTCGTGGTTGCAGGCACTGAATCTGCTGTGTTGATGGTGGAATCTGAAGCCCAACAATTGTCAGAAGAAATCATGTTGGGTGCGGTGGTGTTTGGTCATGAGCAAGGCAATATTGCTGTCAATGCCATTCACGAATTGGTGCGCGATGCTGGCAAACCCGCTTGGGATTGGTCTGCGCCTGCCAAAGACGAAGGCCTGATTGCCAAAGTCAAAGCACACGCTGAAGAAAAACTGCGCGCTGCTTACCAAATTCGCAACAAACAAAGCCGCACACAAGCTTGCCGTGAAACCTACGCTGCCACCATGGAAGGCCTCAAGGCTGAAGGCGTTGAATTCGACAGCGTCAAAGTGGAAGGCATGTTGTTTGACATCGAAGCCAACATCGTTCGCAGCCAAATCTTGGCAGGCGAGCCCCGCATCGACGGACGCGATACACGCACCGTTCGTCCTATCGAAATTCGCAACTCAGTTTTGCCACGCACACACGGCTCGACCTTGTTTACTCGCGGCGAAACACAAGCTTTGGTCATTACTACTTTGGGCACTGAGCGTGATGCACAACGCATTGATGCCTTGTCTGGTGAATACGAAGACCGCTTCATGCTGCACTACAACATGCCTCCCTTTGCCACCGGCGAAGTGGGCCGCATGGGTTCTACCAAGCGTCGCGAAATTGGTCACGGCCGTTTGGCCAAGCGCGCTTTGACCGCTGTGTTGCCAAGCAAAGAAGAGTTTCCGTACACCATGCGTGTGGTGTCTGAAATTACAGAGTCCAATGGTTCTTCTTCCATGGCCTCAGTTTGCGGCGGCTGTTTGTCCTTGATGGATGCTGGCGTGCCCATGAAAGCACACGTGGCCGGTATTGCCATGGGCCTCATCAAAGATGCCAACCGCTTTGCTGTGTTAACCGACATCTTGGGCGACGAAGATCATTTGGGTGACATGGACTTTAAAGTGGCCGGTACCACCAACGGCGTCACTGCTTTGCAGATGGACATCAAAATCCAAGGCATTACCAAAGAGATCATGCAAGTGGCCTTGGCACAAGCCAAAGAAGCACGCATGCACATTTTGGGCAAGATGCAAGACGCCATGAGCGAAGCCAAAACCGAAGTGTCTAACTTCGCTCCCAAGCTCTTCACCATGAAGATCAACCCCGAGAAAATTCGCGATGTGATCGGCAAGGGCGGCGCCACTATTCGTGCGTTGACAGAAGAAACTGGCACGCAAATCAACATCAGCGAAGATGGCACGATCACCATCGCAGCCACTGACGGTGCCAAGGCCGACGAAGCCAAGCGCCGTATTGAGCAAATTACCGCTGAAGTTGAAATTGGCAAAGTCTACGAAGGCCCTGTGACCAAATTGCTCGACTTCGGTGCTTTGATCAACTTGTTGCCTGGCAAAGATGGCTTGTTGCACATCAGCCAAATTGCCCACGAGCGCGTTGAGAAGGTGTCTGATTATTTGCAAGAAGGTCAGATCGTCAAAGTCAAAGTGCTTGAAACAGACGAAAAAGGCCGTGTCAAATTGTCGATGAAAGCCTTGCTGGATCGTCCTGCTGCACCCTCGCAGTCAGAGTAATTGACGTCTTAGCTTTAAGGATTGACCATGAAGAAAAAGCTCATTGCAGGCAATTGGAAGATGAATGGCAGTTTGTCTGCCAACGCTTCTTTGTTGCAAGCGGTGTTGGACGGTAGCCGTGGCATGAACTGTCAGGCCGCTGTTTGTGTGCCTGCGGCTTATTTGTCGCAGGTACAGGCTTTGCTCTCGGGTCAATCACTCATTGCCTTAGGTTCTCAAGATGTGTCTGCGCATGAGACGGGTGCCTTCACGGGCGAAATCTCTGCAGGCATGTTGAAAGATTTTGCGGTGCGTTATGCCATCGTGGGTCATTCAGAGCGCCGCCAATACCACTCAGAGTCGGATGCTACTGTGGCCCTCAAAGCGCAGCGCGCTTTGTCCGCGGGTATCACACCCATTGTGTGTGTTGGCGAAACTTTGGCCGACCGCGAAGCAGGCAAAACCGAGGAAGTCGTGAAGCGCCAATTGGCTGCGGTCATTCACACCAACGGTCATTGCATCAGCGAAATTGTGGTAGCTTACGAGCCCGTTTGGGCCATTGGGACAGGGCGCACAGCATCACCCGAACAAGCACAAGAAGTGCACGCTGTTTTGCGTGCTCAACTGAAGGCGGCAACACCGCATTCAGACCGTGTTTCTATTTTGTACGGCGGCAGTATGAATGCCGCCAATGCCGCACAGTTGCTGGCACAAACCGATATTGATGGTGGCTTGATTGGCGGCGCAGCCCTCAAGGCACCCGATTTTTTGGCCATCATGGCCGCTGGTTCAGTTGTCGCCTAAGGGCGGCCTGAACGTTTGACTGAAGATATTTAGATAGGGAGCGATACATGAACGCAATGATCACCGTAATTTTGGCTGTACAAATGTTGTCGGCATTGGCCATGATTGGACTTATTTTGGTGCAACAGGGCAAAGGTGCCGACATGGGCGCTGCGTTTGGCAGCGGCAATTCTGGCAGCCTCTTTGGTGCCTCTGGCGGTGCCAATTTCTTGTCGCGTACCACCGCAGTTTTGGCCACTGTATTTTTTGTAACCACTTTGCTGTTGGCCTATTTCGGCAACTTGCGTCCGGCATCTTCAGGCAGCGTTTTAGAGGGTAGCTCTGTCACTGCGCCAACGGCTGTGCCTGCGCCCATTGACAATAGCCCCGCCTCTCAAATTCCGGGTAACAAGCCTGCTGCACCAGCCAGCCCAGCCAGCTCGAAGTAAAAATTCGGACTTGTTGTGACTTCTTGATTACAGTCACAAATTTCGGCGTTTGCCTCTCAGAAACAGCTTGTTTAGAGGTAAACTACGAGTTGTTCTGAGCGCCAAAATTCCACCAGTGGAAGCCTCATGCCACCAGAACAAATAACCGCCGTCGTGGTGAAATTGGTAGACACGCTATCTTGAGGGGGTAGTGGCGAAAGCTGTGCGAGTTCGAGTCTCGCCGACGGCACCAAAATCGAGACGCTGAGTGTTCACATTCAGCGTCTCACCAGTGATTTGAAGTCCATGATCAACCTCGACCAGTATCTGCCTATCTTGTTGTTCATCTTGGTAGGCCTTGCCATTGGTGTTATCCCTCAGGTGCTTGGCTACATTTTGGGTCCTAATCGCCCCGACGCCGCAAAAAACTCTCCCTACGAATGTGGCTTCGAAGCTTTCGAAGATGCGCGCATGAAGTTCGATGTCCGCTATTACTTGGTGGCCATTTTGTTCATTTTGTTTGACCTCGAAATTGCATTCCTGTTTCCTTGGGCGGTTGCCTTGAAGGAAGTGGGCATTGAAGGATTTATCGGTGTCGTTATTTTCCTCAGCATTTTGGTTGTTGGATTTGTGTATGAGTGGAAAAAGGGTGCACTCGATTGGGAGTGACCGCCACTTTGACAGACACCCACCTAAATTTGTATTGACTCTGTGCTTCAACAAGGATGTAAACAATGATTGAAGGCGTGATGAAAGAAGGCTTTATCACCACGAGTTACGACTCTGTGGTGAACTGGGCCAAAACCGGCTCTTTGTGGCCCATGACTTTTGGCTTGGCGTGCTGTGCTGTCGAAATGATGCATGCCGCCACAGCGCGCTACGACTTGGCTCGCTTTGGTGCAGAAGTTTTTCGCGCCAGCCCACGCCAAAGCGATTTAATGATTGTGGCTGGCACCTTGACCAACAAAATGGCACCTGCGCTTCGCAAGGTCTACGACCAAATGTCTGAGCCCCGTTGGGTCATTTCCATGGGTTCATGCGCCAACGGTGGTGGCTATTACCACTACAGCTATTCGGTTGTTCGCGGTTGTGACCGCATTGTGCCGGTCGATGTTTATGTGCCTGGATGCCCACCCACTGCTGAGGCTTTGATCTACGGCATCATTCAGTTGCAACAAAAAATTCGCCGTACCAACACCATTGCTCGGGTTTGAAAGAATCAACATGACTTTTTCAATTCATCCCGAACAGCTTCAGCAAAATCTGGTTCAGGTTTTGGGCGAGCAAGTCTCCGAAGTTGCTTTGTCATTGGGCGAAGTCAGCATCAAAGTGCCTGCGGCCAATTACCTCAGTGTGATGCAAACTTTGCGCGATGCGCCTGATTGCAAATTTGAGCAACTCATGGACCTGTGTGGCATGGACTACTCCACCTTTGGTGAGGTTGGTACCGATGGGCCGCGATTTGGCGTTGTTGTGCACCTTCTGTCTGTTAGCCTCAATCAGCGTGTGCGAGTCATGGTGCTTTGCCCCGATGACGATTTGCCTTTGGTCGATTCAGTCAATCACTTGTGGAACTCGGCCAACTGGTATGAGCGCGAAGCATTTGACTTGTATGGCATTGTGTTTGAAGGCCACCAAGACTTACGCCGCATTCTCACCGACTACGGCTTCATTGGTCATCCCTTCCGCAAAGACTTCCCTGTGTCGGGTCATGTCGAAATGCGATACGACGCCGAGCGCGCTCGCGTGATTTACGAACCGGTTTCCATTGAGCCTCGCGAAATTACACCGCGAATTATTCGCGAAGACAAATACGGAGGTCTGCACTAAGCGCTTTGGCACTTGTGCGAATCAACATGGCAGAAATTAAAAACTACACCCTGAACTTTGGTCCGCAGCACCCTGCAGCCCACGGCGTTCTTCGCTTGGTTCTGGAGCTGGATGGCGAAGTGGTGCAGCGCGCCGACCCGCACATCGGACTCTTGCACCGCGCCACAGAAAAGTTGGCCGAAACCAAAACCTACATTCAGTCCTTGCCCTACATGGACCGCCTGGACTATGTGTCCATGATGTCCAATGAGCATGCCTATTGCTTGGCCATTGAAAAATTGCTTGGCATTGAGGTGCCCAAGCGCGCCCAATACATTCGCGTGATGTTCTCCGAAATCACGCGCTTGCTTAACCACCTCATGTGGTTGGGCTCGCATGCCAACGATTGCGGCAGCTCTACTGTTTTAATTTACGCCTTCCGCGAGCGTGAAGATTTATTTGACATGTATGAAGCCGTGTCGGGTGCTCGCATGCATGCGGCTTATTTCCGCCCAGGTGGCGTCTATCGCGACTTGCCAGACGCCATGGCGCAGTACCAGGTAAACAAAATTCGCAATGCCAAAGCCATTGCCGAATTGAATGTCAACCGCCAAGGTTCTTTGCTAGATTTCATTGAAGATTTCACCAGGCGTTTTCCAGCATGCATTGACGAGTACGAAACACTCTTAACCAACAACCGCATTTGGAAACAACGTACGGTGGGCATTGGTGTGGTGTCACCCGAGCGTGCTCTTAACTTAGGCATGACTGGTCCCATGTTGCGCGGGTCTGGCGTTGCTTGGGATTTGCGCAAAACGCAGCCCTACGAAACATACTCCGAAATGGAGTTTGATGTACCTGTGGGTAAAACAGGCGACAGCTACGACCGATACCTGGTTCGCATGCAAGAAATGCGTGAATCCAATCGCATCATTCAGCAATGCATCAAGTGGTTGCGCGCCAACCCTGGACCAGTCATTACAGACAACCACAAAATTGCACCGCCTTCCCGCGAATCCATGAAGACCAATATGGAAGGTTTGATTCACCATTTCAAACTTTTCACTGAAGGCTTTCATGTGCCCGAAGGCCAGGCCTATGCCGCCGTTGAGCATCCCAAAGGCGAGTTTGGTATCTACCTCGTCAGCGATGGTGCTAACAAGCCTTACCGCTTAAAAATTCGTGCCCCGGGCTATGCCCATCTGGCGACCCTTGATGAAATGGCCCGTGGCCACATGCTGGCCGACGCAGTGGCCATCATTGGCACCATGGACATTGTGTTTGGAGAGATTGACCGATGATCTCTGATGCGACCAAAGCCCGCTTCGATCGCGAAGTGGCCAAATTTCCTGCTGATCAAAAGCAATCTGCTGTCATGGCTTGCTTGTCCATCTTGCAACAAGAGCATGGCTGGGTGAGCTCCGAAAGCGAAAAAGTGGTGGCCGACTATTTGGGCATGGCGCCCATGGCTGTGCATGAAGTCACTACTTTTTACAACATGTACAACCAGCAAAAATTGGGCAAGTTCAAATTGAACGTTTGCACCAATTTGCCCTGCCAATTGCGCGGCGGCCAACAAGCCATGGCCCATTTGCAAAAGCGACTGGGTATTCAAGCCGGCCAAACCACCGCCGACGGACTTATCACTTTGCAGCAAAGCGAATGCCAAGGTGCTTGCGCTGATGCGCCCGTGTTGTTGGTCAACGATCGCACCATGTGCAGTTTCATGAGCGACGAAAAGCTCGACGAGTTGGTCGATACATTGCAAAAATCTGGAGGCGCAGCATGAGCGCTGATTTGAATCAGTTGTTGTCGCGTTTTGCGGCTTCGGGTCAGGAAACTTGTTTTCACGACCGTCACATCAACCCGCAAATTTATGCAGGCTTAGATGGCAAAAACTGGAGCCTCAAAGATTACGAGGCTCGTGGTGGTTACCAGGCCTTGCGCAAAATTTTGGGCAAAGACGGCGGTGAAGGTCTGACGCAAGACCAAGTCATTGCCACTGTCAAAGAATCATCACTGCGCGGCCGAGGCGGTGCGGGCTTTCCAACCGGCTTGAAGTGGAGCTTCATGCCCCGACAGTTCCCAGGTCAAAAGTATTTGGTTTGCAATTCGGATGAGGGTGAACCGGGCACATGCAAAGACCGTGACATTATGCAATTCAATCCGCACATCGTGATTGAAGGCATGGCCATTGCGGCCTATGCCATGGGCATTAACGTGGGTTACAACTACATCCACGGCGAAATTTTCCAAACCTACGAACGCTTTGAAGCCGCGCTAGAAGAAGCGCGCGCTGCAGGCTATCTGGGCGACAAAATCATGGGCAGCAACTTCAACTTCCAGTTGCATGCGTCCCACGGTTTCGGTGCTTACATCTGCGGTGAAGAAACTGCATTGCTTGAGTCTTTGGAAGGCAAAAAAGGCCAGCCTCGCTTCAAGCCACCATTCCCCGCCAGCTTCGGTTTGTACGGCAAGCCCACCACCATCAACAACACCGAAACCTTCGCGGCGGTGCCTTGGATCATTCGCAATGGCGGCCAGGCGTATTTGGAGTGCGGCAAGCCTAACAATGGCGGTACCAAAATTTTCTCTATCAGTGGCGATGTTGAGCGTCCTGGCAATTACGAAATTCCCATGGGCACACCCTTTGCCAAACTCTTGGAGTTGGCCGGTGGCATGCGCGGTGGTCGCAATTTGAAAGCAGTCATTCCTGGTGGCTCATCGGCCCCTGTGTTGCCAGCCAACATCATGATGGACATCACCATGGACTACGACGCCATTGCCAAGGCTGGCTCAATGCTGGGCTCTGGCGCTGTCATTGTCATGGACGAAACACGTTGCATGGTCAAATCATTGCAGCGCTTGTCTTACTTCTACTCGCACGAATCTTGTGGCCAGTGCACACCTTGCCGTGAAGGCACGGGTTGGTTGTGGCGCATGGTCGACAGAATTGAAAATGGCCAAGGCCGCGCAAGCGACCTCGACCTCTTGAACTCGGTGGCAGACAACATCCAAGGCCGCACCATTTGCGCTTTGGGTGATGCCGCCGCCATGCCTGTGCGCGGAATGATCAAACATTTCCGTCACGAATTTGAGTACCACGTTGAGCATAAGACCTGCATGGTCCCCGCTTACGTTTGAGACGGCAGACAACCATGGTTGAAATTGAACTAGACGGTCAAAAAGTAGAGGTCTTAGAAGGCAGCATGGTCATGCATGCCGCTGAAAAGGCCGGCACTTACATTCCTCACTTCTGCTATCACAAGAAATTGAGCATTGCGGCCAATTGCCGCATGTGCTTGGTCGATGTTGAAAAAGCACCCAAGCCCATGCCAGCATGTGCAACACCTGTGACCCAGGGCATGATTGTGAGAACGAAAACAGACAAAGCCATCAAGGCCCAACAGTCTGTGATGGAGTTTTTGCTCATTAACCATCCGCTTGATTGCCCCATCTGCGATCAAGGTGGTGAATGTCAGTTGCAAGACTTGGCGGTGGGTTATGGTGGCTCCGGTTCACGCTACGAAGAAGAAAAGCGTGTGGTGTTTCACAAAGATGTAGGCCCGCTCATCAGCATGCAAGAGATGAGTCGTTGCATTCATTGCACCCGCTGCGTTCGCTTTGGCCAAGAAGTGGCTGGCGTGATGGAGTTGGGCATGTCGCACCGCGGCGAGCATGCCGAAATTGAAACCTTTGTGGGCCAATCGGTTGACTCTGAGCTGTCAGGCAACATGATTGACATTTGCCCCGTGGGCGCGCTCACCAGCAAGCCATTCCGCTACAGCGCCCGCACCTGGGAATTGTCGCGCCGCAAATCGATTGCACCGCACGACTCTTCTGGCGCTAACTTGGTGGTCCAAGTTAAAAACAACGAAGTGCTCCGCGTGGTGCCTTTGGAAAATGAAGATGTCAATGAGTGCTGGATCGCCGACCGCGATCGTTTCTCTTACGAAGCGTTGAACAGTGCAGATCGTCTGCGCGCCCCCATGATCAAACAAGGTGGTGAGTGGAAAGAAGTCGATTGGCAAACCGCTTTGGAATATGTGGCCAATGGTTTGAACCAAATCAGCAAAGACCATGGTGCCAGCAGCATTGGTGCTTTGGTCAGCCCGCACTGCACCCTCGAAGAGTTGCATTTGGCCAGCACGCTGGTTCGCTCCTTGGGCTCTGACAACATTGACTACCGTCTGCGCAACGCAGAATTTTCAAAGCCAGAAGGCGTGCGCTATTTGGGCACTTCCATTGCCAGCTTGTCGCAACTCCAACGCGTGTTGGTGGTGGGCAGCAACTTGCGCAAAGACCATCCGCTGTTTGCGCAGCGCATTCGCCAAGCACAACGCCACGGTGGTCAAGTCAATGTCATTACCTCTAAAGCATTGTTCAATGGCGCTGATGCATGGGCCATGCCCATCAAGAACGCTGATGTGCAAGAGGCCAGCGGCTGGGCACAAAGCATGGCCAATGTGGCTGCGGTCATTGCAGCAGAGAAGGGCGTCACAGCCCCTGCCAATGGTCAAGTCACGCCAGAGGCCCAAGCCATTGCCAAGTCTCTTTTGGGCGGCGAGCGAAAAGCCATTCTGTTGGGCAATGCAGCTGCACACCACGCCAATGCATCAAGCTTGCTCAGCTTGGCCAAGTGGATTGCTGACAATACGGGCGCCACTTATGGTTACCTCACAGAAGCTGCCAACACTGTCGGTGCACAGTGGGCCAAAGCCCAGCCACAGTCTGGTGGTTTGGATGCTGCGCAAATGTTGGCTGGTGGTTTGAAGGCTGCTTTGCTGCTCAATACCGAACCCGTTGAAGATTCAGCGGCAGGTAACAAAGCTGTAGCAGCCTTGGCGGCCATGCAGATGGTGGTCACCCTCAGCCCCTTCAAAACCAACATGGCTTTCTCAGACGTGTTGTTGCCCATTGCGCCGTTCACAGAAACATCGGGCAGTTTTGTCAATGCAGAAGGTCGCTTGCAAAGCTTCCACGCGGTGGTCAAGCCTTTGGCTGAAACCCGTCCGGCTTGGAAAGTGTTGCGCGTCTTGGCCAACATGCTCGGCTTGCCCCAATTGGCCTTTGAAACATCGCAAGATGTGTTGAAGCAAATTAGCGCCACGCCTTTGAACCTCAGCAATGCTGGTGGTTCTGAAGTTCGTTTGGCGGTTGGCATGGATGCACCTTGCGTGGCTTCTATTTATCAACTCGATAGCCTGGTTCGACGCTCGCCGTCCTTGCAACTGACAGCAGACGCCCAAAATGCCAAGTTGCTTGTTGAAGGAGTGCACGCATGATCGACGCTCTTTACAACGGCGGCCTAAATGCCATTTCGGAAACATGGTGGGCTACTATGGTGTGGCCCGTATTGTGGATCTTGCTAAAGATTGTGTGTGTCTTGTTGCCCCTTTTGTTGTCTGTGGCTTACCTCACTTTATGGGAACGCAAACTGCTGGGTTTTATGCAGGTTCGCATAGGCCCCAACCGCGTCGGCCCGTTTGGTTTATTGCAACCCTTTGCCGATGCCATCAAGCTTTTGACCAAAGAGCTCATCACACCTTCTGCTGTGGCCCCTGGCTTGTTCCGTTTAGGCCCAATCATGGCCATCATGCCGGCCTTGGCCGCTTGGGTGGCCATTCCCTTTGGCCCCGAAGTGGCGCTGACCAACATCAACGCGGGCTTGTTGTTGGTCATGGCCATTACCTCCATTGAGGTTTATGGCGTGATCATTGCGGGCTGGGCTTCCAATTCAAAATACGCTTTCTTGGGTGCCTTGCGCGCCTCTGCCCAAATGGTGAGCTACGAAATTGCCATGGGCTTTTGCTTCGTGGTGGTCATCATGGTCACGGGCAGCATGAACCTGACTGAAATTGTGCTGCTTCAGGGCAAGGGCGAAATGGCCAACATGGGCCTTAACTTCTTGTCATGGAACTGGTTGCCTCTGTTCCCCATTTTCTTGGTTTACCTCATCTCTGGTGTAGCTGAAACCAATCGCCATCCCTTTGACGTGGTGGAAGGGGAGGCCGAAATTGTGGCTGGTCACATGGTGGAGTATTCCGGCATGGGCTTTGCCATCTTCTTCTTGGCCGAATATGCCAGCATGTGGTTGGTGTCTATCTTGGCCGTGATCATGTTCTTGGGTGGCTGGATGTCTCCCATCGACAGTGCCTTGTTCAACTGGATCCCAGGTTGGATTTGGTTAGGTCTCAAAACCTTCTTTGTCGTGTCGATGTTCATTTGGATTCGCGCCACCTTCCCGCGTTTCCGCTATGACCAGATCATGCGTTTGGGTTGGAAGATTTTTATTCCAGTCACCTTGGTGTGGCTGTTGATTGTGGGCGCGTGGTTGCACTCGCCTTGGAACATTTGGAAATAACCGGGTTAAGACATGTCTACTGTGGCTGTATCCAATTTCTCGCTCAAAGATTTTCTCAAGAGCTTCATGCTGTTCGAGTTGGTCAAGGGCATGGCCTTGACGGGGCGTTATGCTTTTCGTCGCAAGGTGACGTTGCAATTCCCTGAGGAAAAGACACCTTTGTCGCCTCGCTTCAGGGGCTTACATGCACTGCGCCGCTACGAAAACGGCGAAGAGCGCTGCATTGCTTGCAAGCTGTGCGAAGCTGTTTGCCCCGCCATGGCCATCACCATTGAATCGGACGTTCGTGCAGACGGTTCGCGCCGCACCACGCGCTATGACATCGATTTGACCAAGTGCATCTTCTGCGGTTTCTGCGAAGAAAGTTGCCCTGTCGATTCCATCGTTGAAACCTCCATTCTGGAGTACCACGGTGAGAAGCGCGGTGATTTGCACTACACCAAAGAAATGCTCTTGGCAGTAGGCGACCGTTACGAAAAAGACATTGCTGCGGCCAAAGCTGCAGATGCCAAATACCGTTGATCGGCTGATTTACAAAACTAACAAGCGACAACCCATGGACGTCAAAACTGGTTTCTTTTATCTCTTCTCGGCGGTGCTGTTGTTTGCATCTTTCCGAGTGGTGACTGCGCGCAACCCGGTGCATGCCGTGCTGTTTCTCATGTTGGCATTCTCACAAGCTTCTGGCTTGTGGTTGTTGCTACAAGCAGAATTCTTGGCCATGACCTTGGTCTTGGTGTACTTGGGTGCCGTGATGGTGCTGTTTTTGTTTGTGGTGATGATGCTGGATATCAACCTTGACACCCTGCGTGCAGGCTTTTGGAAGCACTTTCCACTGGCAGCCACTTTGGGCGCATTGGTTGCACTTGAAATGGCTGCGGTTCTCATGAGTGGTTTTAGAACCTCCGAGGCACCCAAAGTAGCGGCCGAAGTGGGGCAAATAGGACAACAGTATTCCAACACCAAAGAGTTGGGTATTTTGTTGTACACCGACTACATCATGCCCATTCAAATAGCGGCTGCCATTTTGTTGGTTGCCATGATTGCTGCCATTGCCCTCACGCTGCGTGAGCGCAAAGACAGCAAGGCCATCAGTGCTTCCGAACAAGTCCATGTCCGTGCCAGCGATCGTTTGGTGATGGTCAAGATGGATGCCGTGAAAGTAGGCGAGGCGCCTAAAGCGCCTGAGGCACCTGAAGCGGCTGAAGCGGCTGAAGCCCCCAAGGAGAGCAAATCATGACATTGACACTCGGACACTACTTGTCATTGGGCGCCATGCTGTTTGCCCTCTCGGTCATCGGTATCTTTTTGAACCGAAAGAATTTAATTGTGTTGTTGATGGCCATTGAGTTGATGCTCTTGGCGGTCAATATGAATTTTGTGGCTTTCTCCCACTATCTTGGTGACATGCACGGACAGGTGTTCGTGTTCTTCATCTTGACGGTGGCCGCAGCCGAATCTGCCATCGGTTTGGCCATCTTGGTGCTCCTGTTCCGTAACTTGAACAGCATCAATGTAGACAAGCTCGATTCGCTCAAGGGTTAAGAGGTTAAAAAAATATGAGCCAAACCCTCAACGCTTATACGCTGCTTGCAGTGCCGCTAGCCCCCTTGGTGGGCTCTGCGCTGGCAGGTATTCTCGGAAC
This sequence comes from Limnohabitans sp. MMS-10A-178, assembly GCF_003063375.1. Lineage (GTDB taxonomy): Bacteria > Pseudomonadota > Gammaproteobacteria > Burkholderiales > Burkholderiaceae_C > Limnohabitans_A. Next base: position 1,282,263 of record NZ_NERY01000001.1, read on the forward strand.
TCAGTTTGGTGGCAACTGGATTGGTCGCCGCTTAACTCACTCGCTCACCATCCTGGGCGTTTTAATTGCGTTCATCTTGTCTGCTACAACTTTGAAGAGTGTGGCCATTGATGGTGCACGTTTCAATGAAACCCTCTATACCTGGATGATCGTTGGCGATCTCAAAATGGAGATTGGTTTCTTGGTCGATGGCCTTACCGCCATGATGATGTGCGTGGTGACCTTTGTGTCGCTCATGGTGCACATCTACACCATTGGTTACATGGACGAAGACGAAGGCTACAACCGCTTCTTTGCCTACATTTCTTTGTTCACCTTCTCCATGTTGATGCTGGTCATGAGCAACAACATGTTGCAACTGTTCTTTGGCTGGGAAGCTGTGGGCTTGGTGTCTTATTTGCTCATTGGCTTTTGGTACAACAAGCCTACGGCCATCTTTGCCAACATGAAAGCCTTTTTGGTTAACCGCGTTGGCGACTTCGGCTTCATTCTGGGCATTGGCCTGATTGCGGCCTACGCCGGAACGCTGAATTACTCAGAAGCCTTTGCCAAAGCCGATGAACTGGCTGCACTCACATTGCCTGGCACCTCATGGATGTTGGTCACGGTCATTTGCATTTGTTTGTTCATTGGTGCAATGGGCAAGTCGGCACAATTTCCCTTGCATGTCTGGTTGCCCGATTCCATGGAAGGTCCAACGCCAATCTCCGCATTGATTCACGCCGCCACCATGGTGACGGCAGGTATCTTCATGGTGGCACGCATGTCACCCCTGTTCGAGCTTTCAGATACGGCTTTGAACTTCATCATGATCATTGGCTCCATCACTGCTTTGTTCATGGGCTTTTTGGGCATCATTCAAAACGACATCAAACGCGTGGTGGCTTATTCCACCTTGTCTCAGTTGGGCTACATGACTGTGGCCTTGGGTGCATCTGCTTACTCTGTGGCAGTGTTCCACCTCATGACGCACGCTTTCTTCAAAGCTTTGCTGTTCTTGGCTGCTGGTTCTGTCATCATGGGCTTGCATCACAACCAAGACATTCGCTACATGGGCGGCGTGCGAAAGTACATGCCCATCACATGGATCACAGCGTTGCTTGGTTCTTTGGCTCTCATAGGCACACCATTTTTCTCGGGTTTCTACTCCAAAGACAGCATCATTGAGGCCGTGCACGAAAGCCACTTGGCTGCAGCAGGCTTTGCCAACTTTGCAGTGCTGGCTGGTGTGTTTGTTACGGCGTTCTACTCTTTCCGCATGTACTTCTTGGTGTTCCACGGCAAAGAGCGTTATGACCAGAACCCCGATGCGCACCATGGTCACGACGATCACCATGATGACCACGATCACGACAGTCACAAGCCACACGAATCTCCTTGGGTGGTTACTGTCCCCTTGATTTTGCTAGCCATTCCTTCAGTGGTCATTGGTTTCATGACCATCAACCCCATGTTGTATGGTGAGCTTTTCAAAGACGCTATCTTTATCGATGCAGAAAAGCACCATGCCATGAAAGAGCTGGCAGCGGCGTTCCATGGCCCGGTGGCCATGGCCTTGCACGGTGTATCAACAGCACCTTTCTGGCTTGCATTGGCCGGTGTGGTGGTGGCCTGGTACATGTACTTGATCAACCCAGCTGTGCCTGCTGCCATTGGCCGCGCACTGCGCCCCTTGGTGGTCATCTTGGAAAACAAGTACTACATGGACTGGATTAATGAAAACATCTTGGCCCGAGGCGCGCGCGCATTGGGCACAGGTCTTTGGAAGGTCGGCGATCGCACCTTGATCGACGGATTGGTCGTGAACGGCTCGTGGAAGTTGGTGGGCATGGTCTCCAACTTGGTTCGCAAGCTGCAAACGGGCTATTTGTATCACTACGCACTGGTGATGATCTTGGGTATCTTTTTGCTCATGACGTACTTCGTCTGGCTCAACAAATAAGGATTTACAAAATGGGATTGTTGAGCCTTGCCATTTGGACGCCTATCGCGTTCGGCATTGTTTTATTGGCTTTGGGACGTGACGAGCAGGCTAAGTCTGTGCGTTGGTTGGCTTTGGTGGGTGCTGTGGTCAGCTTTTTGGTCACGCTGCCCTTGTACAGCGGCTTCCAACTCGACACGGCCGAGATGCAGTTTGTTGAGAAGCTTTCTTGGATCGAGCGCTTCAATGTCAACTACCACTTAGGGGTTGACGGTATTTCTTTGTGGTTCGTCATTTTGACGGCATTCATCAACGTCATTGTTGTGATTGCTGGCTGGGAAGTCATCACCCGCAAAGTCAATCAATACATGGCTGCTTTCTTAATCCTTTCCGGATTGATGATTGGCGTTTTCTCTGCATTGGATGGCTTGCTGTTCTATGTGTTCTTCGAAGCCACGCTCATTCCAATGTACCTGATCATTGGTATTTGGGGCGGCCCAAACAAGATCTATGCAGCTTTCAAGTTTTTCTTGTACACCTTGTTGGGCTCATTGCTCACCTTGATCGCCTTGATCTACTTGTACATCCAATCAGGCGGCAGCTTTGACATTGCCTTATGGCATGAATTGCCCTTGTCGGCCACAGCGCAAAACTTCTTGTTCTTTGCGTTCTTTGCCGCCTTTGCCGTCAAGGTCCCCATGTGGCCCGTTCACACTTGGTTGCCTGATGTGCACGTTGAAGCGCCCACGGGTGGATCTGCTGTGCTGGCCGCCATCATGTTGAAACTGGGAGCCTACGGCTTCTTGCGTTTCTCTATGCCCATTGCCCCGGACGCCTCACGTGAGTGGGCTACCTTCATGATCGTGTTGTCTTTGGTGGCGGTGGTCTATGTGGGTTTGGTGGCCATGGTTCAACAAGACATGAAAAAGTTGGTGGCGTATTCTTCTGTTGCGCACATGGGCTTTGTGACCTTGGGCTTCTTCATCTTCAACCCGCTGGGCGTGTCGGGTGGTTTGGTGCAAATGATTGCACACGGCTTCGTGTCAGCGGCCATGTTTTTGTCCATTGGGGTGTTGTACGACCGAGTTCACTCGCGAGAAATTTCAAGCTATGGCGGAGTGGTCAACACCATGCCCAAGTTTGCGGCCTTTGCTTTGTTGTTTGCCATGGCCAATTGCGGTTTGCCAGGCACGGCTGGTTTTGTCGGTGAGTGGATGGTCATTTTGGGCGCAGTCAAGTACGACTTTGTGGTGGGTCTGTTGGCCGCCTCAGCCTTGATCTTTGGCGCGGCTTACACCTTGTGGATGTTCAAGCGTGTGTACCTCGGCCCCGTCACCAATGACGATGTCAAAGAGTTGACCGACATCAATGCCCGCGAATTCACGGTCATGGCTTTGTTGGCCATCGCCATTTTGTACATGGGCTTGTATCCAAAGCCTTTCACCGATGTGATGGAAGTCTCTGTGGCCAATTTGTTGGAGCACGTGGCTGCTTCCAAATTGCCTTGATCGCTTGTGATCAGCTGAAACTTAATAAATAGAGAGAATAGACATGATTGACTCAACCAGCTGGATGACGATCTATCCAGAAATCGTGTTGCTGGTGATGGCCTGCGTGATCGCGCTGGTCGACCTGCTGGTTACAAGCCCAAAGCGCACTGTGACTTACGTTTTGAGCTTGGCCTCCTTGGGTGGCGTTGCATTGCTGCATGCCTTCTACGCCGATGCAGGTCATACCTTGTATGGTTTTGGCCGCTTGGTCGTGTCCGACCCCATGGGCCATTGGCTCAAGTGTTTCTCCACCATTGCCGTCATGGTCACCCTGGTTTACGCGCGTCCTTACGCGGGCGATCGTGACATGCTGCGCGGTGGCGAACTGTTTAGCCTCTCGGTGTTTGCATTGCTTGGCATGAGCGTCATGATCTCTAGCCAAAATTTCTTGGTGTTGTACCTCGGCCTTGAATTGCTCACCTTGTCTAGCTATGCGCTGGTGGCCTTGCGCCGCGACAACACCCAGGCCACAGAAGCAGCCATGAAGTACTTTGTCTTGGGTGCCATGGCTTCCGGCTTCTTGTTGTATGGCATGTCGATGTTGTACGGTGCCACAGGCTCACTCGATTTGGCCACTGTTTTCAAAGTGATTGCCAGCGGTCAGGTGAAGCATCAAGTGTTGGTGTTTGGTTTGGTGTTTGTGGTAGCTGGTTTGGCATTCAAGCTGGGCGTTGTGCCGTTCCACATGTGGGTGCCCGACGTTTACCAAGGTGCGCCTACAGCGGCCACGCTCATGATTGCAGGCGCCCCCAAATTGGCAGCCTTTGCCATCACCATCCGTTTGTTGGTGGAAGGTTTGTTGCCTATGGCTATTGACTGGCAGCAAATGCTGGCGCTGTTGGCCATTGCTTCACTGCTGATAGGTAACTTGGCTGCCATTGCGCAAACCAACCTCAAGCGCATGTTGGCCTACTCCACCATTGCCCAAATGGGCTTTGTTTTGATTGGCCTGATGTCGGGTGTGGTCAGTGGCAACGCTGCCATGGGTGCCAACGCTTACAGCTCTGCCATGTTCTATGTCGTGGGTTATGTGCTCACCACCTTGGCCACCTTTGGCATCATCCTTCTCTTGGCCCGCCAAGGGTTTGAGAGTGAAGAAATTACAGATTTGGCAGGACTGAACAACCGCAGTCCTTTGTACGCCGGTGTGATGGCCATCTGCATGTTCTCCTTGGCGGGCATTCCACCCATGGTGGGCTTCTACGCCAAGTTGTCTGTTCTGCAAGCCCTGATCGCTTCAGGTCATACAGCCGACATTGCATTGGCTGTGTTTGCAGTTGCCATGTCCCTGATTGGTGCCTTCTACTACCTGCGTGTTGTCAAAGTCATGTACTTTGATGAAGCCGTGACGGCCACTACCGTTACAGCCGATACCGATGTCCGCATTGTGCTGTCTCTCAATGGCTTGTTGGTTCTGGTGTTGGGCATCGTGCCTGGTGCATTGATGTCATTGTGCGCGAGCTCAGTGACCCAAATGCTGGCCAATTGATCAGGGTCAATCAGATGGATTCACATCTGATTGAATCCAAGCTGAAGAGTCAGGAGCTCTTCAGGGGTTCTTTTCTTCATGCCTTTCGCGATACGGTGGCCTTGCCCGATGGCTCAGAGGCCTCGCGTGAATATGTCATTCATCCAGGCGCGGTCATGATCGTTCCTTTGCTGGAATTGCCGGGTCAGCCCTTGCAGTTGGTGATGGAACGTCAATTCAGATATCCCGTGCAGCAAGTGATGCTCGAGTTTCCCGCCGGCAAGCTCGACCCCAATGAATCAACCCTTGAGTGTGCGCAACGCGAGCTGTTTGAAGAGACAGGTTACAGCGCCAAGCAGTGGGCCAAAGCGGGTGTGATGCACCCCGTTATTTCTTATTCAACCGAACTCATTGAAATTTGGTTTGCCAAAGATTTAAGCCTGGGAGAGCGTCAGCTTGATCCAGGTGAGTTCTTGGAAGTGATCACGCAAACGCCTGAGGCCTTGAAGCAGGCTTGCTTGAAGGGCGAAGTGACCGATGGCAAAACCCTCACCGGCATGTTTTGGTTGCAGAATTATTTGTCAGGTCAGCATGATTTAACTTGGGTGAATGCCGCATGAAAGTCTTGAACCTTCAGTGCGCTGGCATGCACACCTTTGAGGGCTGGTTTGGCTCTGAAGACGATTACCAATCGCAGCGCGAAAGAAATTTGGTGGCTTGCCCCCTCTGCGCCAACACCGAAGTGCGAAAGTTGCCTTCTGCGCCGCGCTTGAATTTTGGTGCCGAAGAACCTCGGCAGGCCAAGTCTGCAGCCAAAGAAGACTCGTCTGCAGTAGCTGGCCCTGTTGCACCTGCTGGCGGTTTGCCTGCTTTGCCGACTTTGCCTACAGTGCCCAACGCAGAGGCCAAGGCCTCAAGCCTTTCCCAAATGCACCCTGAAGCGGTTGAGATGGTTCAAGAAGCTTGGATGAAAATGGTCAAGCACGTGATTGCCAACACCGAAGACGTTGGTCAAAACTTTGCCGAAGAGGCGCGCAAGATGCACTACGGTGAATCGGAAGAGCGCAACATCCGTGGGCAAGCCTCGATGGAAGAAACGCAAGACTTGTTGGAGGAGGGCATTGAAGTCATGCCCTTGCCAGTGCCTGATGCGCTAAAGGGCGGTCTTCAGTAAGCGCTGTACCAATCTTTGACTGCCGCTACATACCGCTGCACACCTTCAGCCACACTCGCTGCCTCCAACGCACCATAGGACAAACGCTGGTAGTTGGCTTCGTGAGTTTGCGTCAGACCAAAGGCGAAGCCTGGAATGGACGCTACTTTGAACTTCTCTGTCATGGAGCGATTGAAGGCAATAGGCTCGACGCCTTGCTTTAATCCGGGTAGCTTCATCAGCACATAAAACGCACCTTGCGTTTTGGGAAATTGCACCAAATCGCCCAAACCCTCTAGGGCTTGGTAAACCGTATTCCTAACTTGGCTCAAGGCTTCAACTTTGGGCGCAACCCATGGCTTGCCTTTTTTCAAAGCTTGAAGGGCCAACAATTGAGAGGGCATGGGCGCACATATGAGATTGGTGTCTTGTACCTTGTTCATGGCATCAAACAAATCGGCTGGGAACACCACATAGCCCACACGCCAACTGGCCATGCCATAGTTTTTTGACATGGAGTAAAACGACAAGGTGTGCTTCATGGCGCCAGGAATGCTGGCTGGCGAAAAGTGCTTCACGCCTTCATACGTGAAGTATTCATAAGCCTCATCACTGAAGTGATAGAGGCCATGCTGGGCGCACAAAGCGTTGATGGCACGCAGCGATGCTTCTGAGTAAACAGCGCCTGTTGGGTTGTTGGGGGAGACGGTCAGAATGGCTCGCGTGCGTGGTGTGATGGCCGCTGCCATGGCTTCGATGTTCAAACTGAAATCGGCATGCGTGGGTACGGGTACAGGCACGCAGCCGCACATCCGAATGGCCATTTCTTGGTTGAAATAAAACGGCATGGGCAAGATAAATTCATCGCCGGGATCGGCCACGGCCAAGACCGAATTCAAAAAAGCCATGTTGCTGCCCGCTGTGACCATCAGCATGGCGTCGGAACCCAGTTGCACTTGGTTTTCTTGTGCCAGCTTGGCTTGGATGGCTTCGACCAAGCCAGGATGACCGCTGACACCCAAGTATTTGTGCAAACTACCATCACCCATCATGCCAGGCAGGGCTGCAATGGCTTCTGCTGGCGGGCCGTAATTGACCACGCCTTGCCCTAGTGAAATGGTGCCTGGGTTGTTTCTGACCAAGGCTGCAATGGTGGGGATGATGGGGGTTTCGACCGCAGCAAGTCGGTGGTTAGAGCGAATCATGAGGCTTGTTTTTCAGTAGGATCTGGCAGTGAAGTCGTTGTAACACTTCGATTAAAGTATTGTCTATGAACAGTTTTGAAGCTTGGGGTTCCACCTTGCTGCCCAGCATTGAATTGCTGGCCACCTTGGCATTTGCATTGTCAGGGATTATGGAGGCAGCGCGCAAACGCATGGACGTGGTGGGGGTTTGTGTGGTGGGTTTTTTGGCGGCCTTTGGTGGTGGTACCTTGCGCGATATTTTGCTTGATCAACGGCCGTTCTTCTGGGTGGAAAACGAAATTGTCTTGTGGGCAGTTTTGGGCCTTTGCATTTTGTCCATTTCGTTCATGCGACAAAGGCATTTTGATTTGACTGAAAAGACCCTCCAATGGCCCGACACCCTGGGCTTGGGACTGTTCACCGCTTCAGGGGTGGCGCAATCTTTGGCGCTGGGCTTGTCGCCCACTGTGGCTGTTCTCATGGGCACCATCACGGGTATTTTTGGCGGTGTGTTGCGCGACATCGTCTGCAACGAAATTCCAGTTTCTTTCAAGGACCATCGCCCCTATGCCCTTTGCTCTGTGGCTGGGGGTGTTGTCTACATTGTGTTAGATGCACTGAACTCTGAGCCTTGGTTCTGCATGGCCTTGTGTGCCTTGGTCACTGTCATTATCAGAACGCTGGCCATCTGGAAAAATTGGGTCTTGCCAGCTTGGCGCAAAGATTGAATTGAATCTTTGGTTCAAGCCATGCGTACCAAATGCCCTGGTCTCGCAGAAGTGATCTTTCCATGGCGCTGCACTTGTTCACCCGCTACCCAAGTGGCTACATAGCCTTCGGCCTTTTGTAAAAAGCGTTTTCCACCTGCAGGCAAGTCACGAACCAGCTGAGGTAAACCGACGCTGAGCTTTTGAGGATCGATGGCGTTGATGTCTGCACGCATGCCAACCGACAATACGCCGCGGTCTTTGAGGCCTAAGTAGTTGGCGTTGCGACGCGTCAACATTTCAATCACAGTTTCAAGCGGCATAGAGTCTTTGTCGCGGCCTTGGACCCAATGCGTCAACATGAAGGTCGTAAAACTGGCATCGCAGACGGTTCCGACGTGCGCACCGGCATCGCTCAAGCCACTCAGCGCGCGCGGGTGATCTAGCATTTTGCGAACGGTATCGAGGTTGCCTTCGTTGTAATTGAAGATGGGAAAGTAAATCAAACCTTCGCCACGGCCTGCACTCAAATGATCGTAAATCACGTCCAAGGGTGTGACGCCTTTTTGCTTGGCTCGAACCAAGAAGCTCTCCATCACGGAGGGTTCGTAGTTCAAGTTGGCTTCCAATGGGAACATGCGGCCACTGATCATGTCGATCTTGGCCAATAAGATGTCGACCAAAGGCGGAATGGAACTGCCATCGCCGGCAAGTCGTTCAGATTTTTCCGAAAGGATGCGGGCTTTTCTGGCGGGGTCGCGCAGCGCAGCAGCACGTTCAGCCAAAGGCAGGTGAGCCACTTCTTTGTAGGAGGGGAATCCCATAAAAGGATGGAAGCTGGCATCGAGGCCATTCAACACGCCAATGCCACGTGCACCTGTTTGCATGAAAAGGGGCAGACCCTTGGCCACAGCTTTTTCAACGCGTTCCTGAATGCGTAAAAATTGTTCGCTCCCGGGATCTCGCTGAAGCCAAGTGAGAGATAGCGATTTGCCGCTGGCTTTTGCAATAGCTTCTACCAAATCGAATTCAGCTTCAAACTCGGCGGGGCCCTTAAGCAGGTTGTAGTCACTCACCATCTGCACCACACCGTGTGACAGGCCTTGGAAGGCTTGGGCCAAACCAGTCAGTTCGGCATGGCTTGCCTCTGCTGCAGGGGTTTCTTTGCCTTCGGAGGTGCGGTGGTTGTCGCTGCGTCCTGTACTAAAGCCCACAGCACCCGCTTCTAAGGCTTCTCGCAAAAGAGCACGCATTTGTTCGATGTCTTTGGGGGTGGCCTCTTCGTGGGCCAAGGCGCGCTCTTTCATGACGTACATGCGCAGCGGATCATGCGGTACTTGCACCAAAAAATCGAGGCTGTGAGGCGTTGCCTCCAGCGCATTCATGTACTGCGGAAAGCTTTCCCAGTTCCACACAATGCCTTCGTGCAAGGCGGCGCCAGGAATGTCTTCCACGCCTTCCATGAGCTTGACCAAATCGTCTTCAGCGCCTGGGCGCTTAGGTGCAAAACCTACCCCGCAGTTGCCCATGACAACCGTGGTCACACCGTGGTAGATGCTAGGGGTGAAGCACGCGTCCCAAGTCACTTGACCGTCATAGTGGGTGTGCAAATCGACAAAACCTGGCGTGATCCAGAGGCCAGTGGCATCGATGATCTCTTTAGCCGCTTCGTTGATCTTGCCTATTTGGGTGATCCGCCCACCTTGAATACCAACGTCTGCGATGAATGGTTTTTGGCCAGTGCCGTCAACCACAGTGCCGTTTTTAATCAAGCAATCGAGCATCTTTTCTTCTCCAAACATACGCCAAAGACATGCCACTCACAATGTGCCAAATACCCCACAAGCTGGCCAAGGTCACCATGCCTAAATCACTGTTGAATTGCACTGCAATGATGCCCAGGGCCAAACCAGAATTTTGCATGCCGCCTTCAATCATCACGGCGCGGCGATTGCGTTCACTCAAGCCCATCGTGAGGCTGGTGAGCCATCCAAAAAACAAGCCGCTGGCATTGTGCAAAACCACCAACAGCAGCGTGGGAAGCAAGCCCAGAGTGAGCAGCTGACGTTCTTTGATAAGGCCTGCTACGATGAAAAGTAGCAGCGCAATCAAAGAAAAAGTGCCAAGGGGTTTTCGAATGCGCTCGGTAAACGCGGGTAGTCGGTGAGAGGCCAGTAAGCCCAATGTGAGCGGCACACCCAGCAATAAAAACAAACTGATCCAAATGCCGGAGGCGTCGATTGACAACTCTTTCAACCACGACGCCGTCTCTGGATTGGCGACCATCATCCAGCTAAAGTTGAAGGGTGTGGCAAACAAGGCAATGATGCTGGCCACAGCGGAGATGCTGACTGACAAAGCTGTGTTGCCGCGTCCCATGTGGGTCACTACATTGCTGAGGCTTCCGCCAGGGCAGGCTGCTACCAAAATCATGGCGGCTTCAACATTGGGAGGCAGGTCTAAAAGAAGTGTTGCGGCCCATGTGGCTACAGGCAACAAGATGAACTGCGGGATGAGCCCACAGATCACTGCCTTTGGCTGTTGGGCTACTCGCTTGAAATCGTCTAGACGCAGCTCTAGGGCCACTGAAAACACCATGGTTGCCAAGACCATGCTTAAGACGATCTGGGATGCATTCATGTTCAAGACCTTCGTGCAAGCGGCAAATTCAGAAGCAAGTTTTGCGGTTTGATTTTGAGCAGATTTTGTGGGTCCATGGCCATGGCCAAGTACACCGGTTTGCCGCTCACTTCTTGCAGCATGTCGCTGGCGCTGTCAAAGTTCAGAACAAACAAACACAGCATGCGGCGTTGCCTGTCTTCGTCAATGCTTTGACCGTTGTAGAGATCGTTCAGAATGCTGCTGGCCTGCGCATCAAGGCCCACATGCCAAACCCAGTGCGCATCCTCAATTTCGCGGGCTGTGACAATGCGCACACTGGCGCTGGTGAAGTGGGCTATCCAGCGTTCGAGCACCCGGCAAAAAGCGTCAATGAGAGGCTGTCCCAAATTCAAACAGGCCACCATGTCGAAGCGTTCGCTTCGCTCCCAATAGCTGTCTTCCGTGCTGTCTTGAATCACATCCAAGTCGACACTGCGCAGGGGAATGCCGCCTTGCTTGAGCAATTCACCTAAGCTGCCAAATCCACTTTCAAGCGCATGGCGTTCTACCGTTTCGTGATCGGCCGCCATCACGGAGCCATCTTCCAACACCGATATTTTTTGGGTTCTGAACAGCAACTCTGCAGCACGGGCTTCTAAAGGCGAGCAGTCTTGGCCCAAGATGTGTTGCACCAAGACTTGTGTGATTTGATTCACCAAGATGGGCGGCACATCAACGCCTTGCCCCTCAAACAAAGCCCAGTAACTGGCTTCTAGGGTGGCGTGGGCCAAAATGCGGTTGCGAAAACGCAGCCAGACCGCCATGTTGTCGGCCGCATCGCGGTCTTGGATATGTGCCAGGTCGGAAGCTTGCAATTCAAGTCGCGGATTTTCCAGCAAGCGCTCATGAATTTGAATTTCATGCTTGCAAGAACTTTCAATGGGCGCCAATTCTGGGCGCAATAGCAGAACCCTTAGAAAATCATCCGTGACGGTGAGGTGACCTCGTGCGTCTTTTTTCAGTTGTGCGTAGCCAGCTTGTGGCCAAAGACTTTGCGCGTCTTCACTCATCATTGAAAAGCTGTTTTCTATCAAATCGGTTTTTTGCCACGGGGAATCACGGCCGTGATTTTTTGCACTGGGCGCTCTGTGTCTACAGCAATGGTTTTGGGGGGTGAAGTGTCCTTTTTTGGTTTTTTGGACTCTTTGTTTGATTTTTGTTGACCTTTGGCCATAGCATCACCTTGAGGTAGTTAAGCGCCCAGTTTACGCGAGGCACAATCAATGCCCAAGGGGGAACCATCACAGATGCTGCATATTCAGGGTTTGTCATGACAATTTTTCACATCATCGCCATTCAATTGCGCTTTGACATTCAAGGCCATTGTGCATCTAGCCATTTCAGCGCTTGCTGAACAAGCTGAGCACTGTCAGCTTGTACGATGTGACGGTGTGGCATGCTTCTTAACCAAGTCAGTTGTCTTTTGGCCAATTGCCGCGTGGCAAAGATGCCGCGGTCTCGCAGCTCTGTCATGGGCATGATGCCGTCGAGGGCTTCCCAAGCTTGACGATAACCCACGCAACGCATCGAGGGCAGGTCGATTTGCAAATCGCCACGTGCCCGCAGTGTTTTGACTTCCTCTAAAAAGCCTTGGGCCAGCATGTCGTCAAAGCGCTGTTCTATGCGTTGGTGCAGCCAGGCACGATCGAGGGGCTCTAAGCTGAGCATGGGAAAGTTGTACGCATCTTCCTCGCGGATGGCTTTTTGTTGAAAGCTCGACAGGGTTAGACCAGAAATTCTAAATACTTCCAGAGCTCGAGAGATGCGTTGGCTGTCTGCAGGGGCTAGCCTTGCTGCAGTGAGGGGGTCAACAAGTTTCAATTGCGCATGAAGCGCAGGCCACCCCAGTTTTTCTGCTTCTTCTTGAATGCGGGTTCTGATCACAGTATCGGCGCCAGGCATGTCGTTCAAACCTTCCATCAAGGCTTTGAAGTAAAGCATGGTGCCGCCTACCAACAATGGCAGCTTGCCCCGACTTGATATCTCCGCTACACAGGCCAAAGCATCACGCGCAAATTCTGCCGCGCTGTAAGCGTTGAGTGGGTCGCGAATGTTGATCAGGTGATGCGGTACAGCAGCCAGTTCTGCCAGACTGGGCTTGGCCGTGCCAATGTCCATGCCTTTGTAAACCAAGGCTGAGTCGACGCTGATGATTTCGGCACCGCCTCTTTTTTGCAGGTGTTCTGCCATGGCCATGGCCAAGCCTGTTTTGCCGCTGGCGGTGGGCCCTGCAATGGCAACTGCATGGAGCTTCATTTTTGCACCAATGCGGGGGCAGCCTGCGGTAAAGGAATTTTGCGCACGGCCAAAGAGCCAATGAGGCACAAACAAATGGATGCACACATGATGCCTTGTGCCATGGTCAACAAGGGCTCGCTCATGTGCGTGCCAATCCAAGAGCCTATGCCAAAAGCAACCAACATCATCGAGAAGCCGTTCAAGGCCGATGCCGTACCGGCCATTTCAGGAAATGGCGCAACACAACCGCTTTGGCCGCAAGGTTGGTGCACGCCATGCGCCAACAAAAAAATGTTGACAGGCAGCATCACAACCCAAGCGCTAAACCAAGATTGCCCTGGGCCTGCATAAGCCACCAGCATCATCAGGGCGCCTGCCAATAAACTCACTAAACTGGCCATGAAGACGCAGGTTTGAACGCTGATGCGCAACAACAACCAACGACAGATGAAGGTGCCAACGATGTAGGACAGCGACATTGAAAACATCAACAGGCCATACACTGTTTTGCTCAAGCCCATGGTTTGCGTAAAAACAAACGGCGAGGTGGCCAAGAAGGTAAAAAGTCCCGCATAAGAAGCGGTTGACAAAGAGCTGTAGGCCTGAAAGGTGGGGTGACGAACAATGTGTTTGACCGATGTCCACAAGTTGTTGAGTTGCAGCGCATGGGGGTTGCGTTGTTGCAAACTTTCATCAAAGTAAAAGTAAATCAGTGCGCCTGTGAAGGTGGCAAACACAATCAAACTGCTGAGAGCCCAGCGCCAGCCCAGCAGGTCTGTGAGAAAGCCGCCCACAGGCACACAAGTGCAAGCAATGGCACCCAATCCCGTGAGGGCCTGCGACATGATTTTGGCGCCTTGCACAGGCTCATACAAATCGCGAATGATGGCGCGAGCTGCCATGACACACGCGCCCATGGCCACACCTTGAAGCGTTCGCGCTGCAACGAGGGCCTCAATGCTAGGCGCCAATACACAAGCAACAGCAGAAATCACATAAACCGCGATGCCGCCCAACAAAACGGGTCTGCGCCCCCATTTGTCTGACAAGGGCCCCCAGACCAACTGGGAGGTGCCAAAGGCCAAGAGCAGCGCGGTAAGCGTGAGTTGAGCTTGCACCATGCTGGCGCCAAAGCCTTGGGTCAAGGCGGGCAAGGCTGGCAAGTACAAGTCGGTGGTGATAGGCTGCAAGCCAAGCAGCAATGCCAGCAAAATAACCGTCATCAACTGACTGCGAGTACCCAATGGCGGGGAGTTGGACATCAACGACCCCGCAAGAACAGGGCGTCTAATTCACGCAGACTGACTTGCCGCCAGGTAGGGCGGCCGTGGTTGCACTGATCTGAGCGCTCGGTGTCTTCCATTTGTCTGAGCAAGGCGTTCATTTCATCCAATGTGAGTTTGCGGTTGGCGCGCACCGCGCCATGGCAGGCCATGGTGGCCAAGATTTCATTTTGGGCGCGTTGTACCACGGTGGCTGCGTCGTGCTGTGCCAACTCGGCCAACACACTCCGGGCCAGCTCGACGGCATCGCCTTGGGCCAAGGACGTGGGAACTGCTCGAACAGCCAAGGTTTTGGCTGAAAGGGCAGAAATTTCTAGACCCAACTGGGCCAGCACTTCTGCGCAACTCTCTGCCGTGGCAATTTCTTGGGGCGTGGCGGCAAACGCACTTGGAATTAGCAAAGGTTGGCTGCTAATTTGGGTGCTGTCGAGTTGCTGCTTAAGGCGTTCATACACGATGCGTTCATGTGCTGCGTGCATATCGACCACCACCAAGCCTTGCCTGTTTTCAGCCAAGATATACACACCTTGCAACTGGGCAATGGCCCTGCCAAGCGGCCATTCATGTGCTTCTTGCGATGTGGTGTCGGAAGCAAGCTTGGCCATTGAAGGCGTGCTTGCAAAGCTGGCTGTTTCTTCCTCCAGCTTGGAGGTGTTGCCCCACAAGGCTTTTAAATCAGCCAATGCTTGAGCAGGATCTTCTGATCGGCGTTGAACTTCAAATGCCATACCGCGTTGCGACCAATTGGGGTGTGCGGGTGCCACATTGGGGCTAGGGCGAAGTTGGAGTGACTGGGTGGCTTCTGAATCTGCAACGCTGCCAATTGCACCCTGCGTGCCAGCAATCAATTGTGCACGGGGCACTGCCAGTGCACTTTCGATGGCGTGCCGCATGGCCTGATGGACTTCACGGCTATCGCGAAATCGGACTTCAATTTTGGTGGGGTGAACATTGACATCTACACGGGCTGGATCCATTTGCAAATACAGCACATAGACGGGTTGGCGTTGGCCATGCAGCACATCTTCATAGGCGCTACGGGCACCGTGGGAAATGACTTTATCGCGCACAAATCGGCCATTGACATAAGAAAATTGTTGGTCGGCACGTGCGCGCGCGGCATCGGGCGTGCCGGCACGGCCGCGAACATGAACAGGCCCAGACCTGAAATCGATGTTGACTGAAGAAGCCACAAAATCTTCCCCCAAGACATCGGCCAAGCGTTGGTTCCAACCCGCTTCGCCTGAGTGGCTTCGCCATTGCTCCACAATTTTGCCTTCATGCCATATGGCAAAACCAACCTCGGGTCTGGCCAAGGCGTGGCGTCTGACGGCTTCAATGCAATGTGCCAGTTCTGTGTTTTCAGACTTTAGAAAATGGCGGCGTGCCGGTGTTGAAAAGAAGAGCTCTTTGACTTCGACAGTGGTGCCAACGGCCCTGGCCGCGGGCCGAAGTTCGCCCGTTTGACCTTCTAAAAGAAAAGCGCTTGGGGCGCCTTCAATGCGCGACAGCAAACTCATTTCAGACACTGAATTCATGGCTGCCAGTGCTTCGCCCCGAAAGCCCATGGTGGCCACTGATTCCAAATCTTCCAAACTCACAATTTTGCTGGTGGCATGTCTTTTGAGGGCGATGGGAAGTTGTTCTGCTGGAATGCCACAGCCATCGTCTTCAACCGATATCAGCCGAATCCCACCGCCGAGCAGTCGAAGCGTAATTTGCCTTGCGCCCGCATCCAGCGCATTGTCAAGCAGCTCACGCACCACTGAGGCGGGTCGCTCGACCACTTCACCCGCTGCAATCTGGCTGATGAGCACATCAGGCAGTTCTCGAATGGTGGGTGGGGTTTGGACTTTGGACATCGTCAAATTGTAGGTGCAGGACCCCCTTATTTCCCGATGAAAGGGGAGGTGTTTCAAGAAAGGGATAATCTGCGTATGGAATATCTCATGCAATTGATCGATTTTATTCTCCACGTAGACCGCTATTTGGAGATGTTTGTGGCCAATTACGGCCCCTGGGTTTATGCCTTGCTGTTTCTCATCGTGTTTGTGGAAACTGGCTTGGTGGTCATGCCTTTCTTGCCGGGCGACTCTTTGTTGTTTGTGGTGGGCACGCTTTGCGGTACAGGACTTTTGAGCCTGCCTGTGGCCATGAGCTTGTTGCTCATTGCGGCAATCTTGGGGGATCAAGTGAATTACAGAATAGGTCGCTTTTTTGGCCCTAAGGTTTTTCAATGGGAAAACTCACGTTTTTTCAACCGGGCCGCTTTTGACAAGGCGCACAATTTTTACGAAACCTATGGTGGCATCACCATTGTTTTGGCGCGCTTCATGCCCTTTGTGAGAACCTTCGTGCCATTTGTGGCGGGTGTGGCGGCCATGACCCCCTCTCGGTTTGTCGCCTTCAATGTCCTTGGGGCCTTCATCTGGGTGTGCGGCCTCACCGGTGCAGGCTACTTGTTTGGCGAAACAGCCTTTGTGCAAACCCACTTGAGCAAAATCATTTGGGCCATGATTTTGATTCCTGGCTTGTTGGCGTTGTGGGGCGCCTGGCGCGCTAACCAAAAGTCTAGTTAAGTTGAGCGCTTGCGGGTCAAGGGCGGGTTGCGTTCAAAGTATTTTTGCAAGCCTTTGACCAATGCATCGGCAATGTTGTTTTGGTATTGCGGATCGGCCAACTTGGCTTCTTCGCTGGGGTTGCTGATGAATGCCGTTTCTACCAGCACACTGGGAATATCGGGCGCTTTCAAGACCGCAAAGCCTGCTTGCTCAACTTTCGGTTTGTGCAATCTTGCGATGCTGCCAATTTCACGCAAAATAGCGCCACCTAAATTCAAGCTGTCTTTGATTTGAGCGGAGGTACTCATGTCTAGTAGTGCTTGCTGAACCTGTGAGTCTTTCACACCCAGGTTCATGCCGCCAATCAAATCGGCCTTGTTTTCTTGTGAGGCCATCCAACGAGCCGCGCTACTAGACGCAGCGCCTTGACTGAGCGCAAACACACTGGCGCCTTGTGCGTTGGGGGTGAAAAAAGCATCGGCGTGAACACTGACAAACAAATCGGCTTGAACTTTTCTGGCCTTTTGAACACGAACATGTAACGGTACAAAGAAGTCTGCATCGCGCGTCAGAAAAGCCCGCATGGGGCTGCCCTTGACTTGTGTGGCGTTGATCCGATCGCGCAACTTGAGCGCAATTTGAAGCACCACATCTTTCTCTTTGGTGCCATTGGGGCCAATCGCGCCCGGATCTTCACCGCCGTGTCCTGGGTCGATGGCCACCACAATCAAACGATCGGTGATGGGAGGGGCAGTTACATTGCCTGGGGGGCTTTGTACATTGCCAGGCGTTGTTGTATTGCTAGGAGAACTGGCAGAACTGGAGCTTGGGGCGTTGGCGGTGATGTTTGAATTTGAATTTGAAGTTGAATTTGCGTTTGAGTTTGCATTCTTGTTCAGCCAATCCGCAATGGGATCGTTGCTCTGGGTTCGCTCGGCAATCCAACTTTCCAAAGGGTCTACGGGCGTGCTTGGGTACAAATCCAACACCAAGCGGTGTTGGTAGTTGCCGACGGGGGTGAGGGCGAAGACTTGGGGCTGCACAGGCTGTTTCAGGTCAAACACCATGCGCACCACGCCCGGGCTGTTTTGGGCCACACGAACGCCAGTGATGTTGGGATCATCGGGCTTGATTTTGCCCACCCATTCTCTGATGGCGGGGTTGAGTTCCAAGCCTTCAATGTCAATGGCCAAGCGGGGTGGCGATGGCACAAAGGTGTGCTTTGTTTTCAATGCCACATCGGATTCCAAGGTGACGCGCGAGTAGTCTCTGGCGGGCCATACCCGAACGGCCAACAGGCTGGCGCCTTTGCAAATATCGGCCCAGCCCAGCATCAAGGCAAGGCTTGAAAATTTGAGCCAATTACGGCGCTGAATGGGCATGACCTGTCGTCATTTGAGAGTTGCAGGGAATGGCGGCTTGTAGGGCTTGCAAGATACTCAAACCTTGTGGTGTGAACGCACTGGCTTCAACTTGCCGACCGTCGATTTCGTTGACAGTGATCTTCAATTTCAAATCGGGCAGGGGCAACATCCCTTCAGCTTGTTGAGCCCACTCCGAAATTTTCAAGCCTTGGCTGGCAAAAATATCGCGGAATCCAGCTTCTTCAAACTCCTCAGGCTCATTGAATCGATAGAAATCAAAATGCCAAATGGGAAAGCGCAAGCTGTCTATTTCATTCAAGGCTTCATGGGGCTCAACCACAGCGTAGGTTGGGCTTTTGATGCGGCCCTTAACACCCAAGGCTTGCAACAAATGCCTGACCAAGGTTGTTTTGCCAGCTCCCAGGTTGCCTTCTAGTTCGAGGTAGGCGTTGTGCAAGCCGCTTTGTTGTGCCATGCATTGGGCAAACGCCTGAGTTTGGTTTTCTTGAGTCCATAGCCAACTGCCTGTGCCATGGGGCTCAGGAGTTCCTACAATCTCATGGTGAACACCACTCATCATTCTCTTTCAATCAATGCAGCCAAGTTGGATGCCGCAGCCTTGTGGTCCAAAATGCAAAATGCGGCGCAAGCATTGGGATTTTCTCAAATTGGCGTGACAGGTGTGAATTTGTCTGCAGCAGAGCCCGGACTCAAAGCATGGCTTGCCGCTGGATTTCACGGCAGCATGAACTATATGGCAAGTCATGGCTTGAAGCGCGCCAGGCCCGCAGAATTGGTCCCCGGCACCGTCAGTGTCATCACCGTCCGAATGGATTACTTGCCCAGCAATGTGCCCGATCTTTCTTTGGAAAGTGAAGCCAATGCCTTAAAGCAGCCCATGCAGGGGGTAGTGTCTGTGTATGCCAGAGGCCGGGACTATCACAAGGTTTTGCGCCAGCGGCTGCAAAAACTTCAATCGCAAATGGCTGAATGGGTGGGCCCTTTTGGCCACAGAGTCTTTACAGACTCTGCACCTGTTATGGAAGCTGAGTTGGCAGTCAGAAGTGGGCAGGGCTGGCGAGGTAAACACACCTTGGTGCTGCAGCGAGACGCGGGGTCATTTTTCTTTTTGGGTGAAATTTTCATTGACTTTGAGTTACCCGAAACGCAAGCCACGGCATCCCATTGCGGCACCTGTTCGGCATGCCTTGATGTTTGCCCAACGCGAGCCATTGTGGCGCCGTATCAATTGGATGCACGCCGCTGTATTTCTTACTTAACGATTGAACATGCGGGTGAAATACCGCATGAACTGCGCCCCTTGATTGGCAATCGCATTTATGGCTGTGATGACTGTCAATGGGCCTGTCCATGGAATAAATATGCCAAGAAAAGCACCTTGCCTGATTTCAATTCGCGAGAAGCTATGTCTGCACCTCAATTGCTGAATCTTCTCGAATGGGATGAGCAGACCTTTCTCAACAACACAGAGGGTAGTGCCATTCGCCGCATAGGGCATGCCAGATGGCTGCGCAACGTGGCTTTGGCCGCTGGCAATGCATTGGCCCTTGGGCACGCCATTGATGAGTCTGATGCATTGGCTTTGCAAAGAGCCCTGATTCGTTGGCAAGATCACGAGGACCCTGTGGTGCAAGAGCAGGTGGCGTGGTCTTTGGCGCAGCGTGCTTAAAAACGCAAACCTTGGAGTACGCCCAATGCAAAGGGCAAGCTCAACATGCCCAGCAGAGTTGACAGCGTCACCAGCCCTGCCACCAAAGATCCGTTGTAGCCCATCCTGGCGGCCAGCACATAACAGGTTGACGCCGTGGGCAAAGCTGAAAAAATGAGCAAAACGGTGGTTTGCAACTCGTTCAGTTTGAAAATTTGAGCCAAGCTCCATGCAATGCAGGGTAAAAACAAATGTTTGAGAGTCAATACCAAACTGCCCAGAAGCTTTCCTTGGTTCAAGGCTTTGACTTCCATGCCGGCACCGGCAGACAACAGCCCCAAAGCCAAGGAGGCAGCGCCAATTTTGGAGAGGCTTGGATCAAGGATGGCCGGAATGGCAAAGCCTGATAAATTGAAGGCCAAGCCACTGGTGGTGGCCAATATCAAGGGGTTGCGAACAATCTCACGGCCAAACCCTGAGTCACCATGCCTTGCCATAGGCCATACCGCACCCACATTGAACATGGGCACACAAAACCCTATCAGCACTGAAATAAGCAGCAAACCTTCTGCGCCGCACAAGCGTTCAACCAAGGCCAAAGCGATGAAAGAGTTGAATCTGAAACCGATTTGGGCGCTGGCAGCATGATCTCTGCGATTGATTTTGGAGCCTAACCAAGGCCAATAGGGCAGGCTGTAACTCAGCGCAATGCCTGCCAAGCCCATGCTGACGCCAGCCATTAAAAAGCTGGAGGTGGCTTGGATATCTAGGGGACTTTTGGCAATGGAATAGAAAAGTAAGACTGGGAATAAGAAGTAATAAACCAAGTGCTCGGTTTGTTGCCAAACGCTTCGGTTCAGCCCTGTGAAGCGGCACAGGAAGTAACCACACAAAATCAGGGAAAAGTCGGGAAATAAAAGCTGCGCATAATTCACCCCCGTAGCATAACGTTAGTATTTGGGGGTTTGGCCTCTGAACCGCAGCTTATTGCTTATGATGTTAAGTAGTCATTTTTAGGAGTTTTTATGGACCGTCGTCAAAGTTTGCTAGCTTCTGCTGTTGTGATTGCCTTGGGTGTTGTGGCCGGAACCGCCAGTGCTCAAAACTACCCAAGCAAAATCATCAGACTGCAGGTGCCTTTTGCCCCTGGTGGCACCACTGACATCATTGCCCGCGTCATTTCTGAGCCGTTGGGCAAGGCATTGGGACAATCTGTCGTAGTGGAAAATAAGGCCGGTGGTGGCGGTGTTGTCGGTGCAACAGAAACTGTGCGTGCCACCCCTGATGGTTATTCTTTGGGCATGGCAACGGTTTCGACCACGGCGGCCAATCCCGCCATCAACCCTAAAAATCCGTACAACCCCATTACCGATTTCACCCCCATCATCAACATTGCTGCCACGCCCAATGTGATTGCCGTGCATCCCAGCTTTCCCGCACGCAACTACAAAGACTTTGTGGCTGAGTTGAAGAAAAACCCTGGCAAGTATTCCTACGCTTCTTCAGGCACCGGTGGCATTGGCCACTTGCAGACAGAGCTTTGGAAAAGCTTGGCTGGCGTGTTCATCACCCACATTCCTTACAGAGGTGCTGGCCCCGCTTTGAACGACACTGTTGCCGGTCAAGTGCCCATTATTTTTGACAACATGCCGTCCGCTTTGCCATTTATCCAATCGGGCAGATTGATTCCAATTGTGGTGGCTGCCCCTCAGCGTTTGTCTCAACTGCCCAATGTGCCCACTTTCAAAGAAGTTGGTTTAGAGCCAGTCAATCGCATGGCCTATTACGGTATTTTGGGCCCCAAGAATTTGCCCAAAGAAGTGATTGACAAAATCAGCGCTGGCACCAGAAAAGCCTTGGAAGATCCAGCGGTTCGCAAACGCATTGAAGACACAGGCTCTTTGATCATTGCCAATACCCCCGAGCAATTTGCGGCCCAAATCAAAGCTGAATTTGATGTCTACAAAAATGTGGTGGATACGCAAAAACTCAGACTCGACTGATGTCAGTTGCTAGCCAAGCCGCCATCGACCGCTTTGTTGATGCGGTTTGGCTAGAAGATGGTTTGTCGGCCAACACCTTGGCCGCCTACCGACGAGATCTCAAGGCCTTGGCCGATTGGCTTGAAGCTTCAGGCATAGGGCCCTTAGAGTCTGCGCAAGAAGCACACTTGCAAGCTTACTTTGCGGCCCGGCACAGCCTTTCCAAAGCCTCCTCAGCCAATCGCCGCTTAACGGTTTTCAAGCGCTATTACCGTTGGGCCTTGCGCGAGCGAATTGTGCAATTTGATCCCACTCTCAGAATGCTGGCGGCCAAACAAGCTTTGCGTGTGCCCAAAACCTTGTCTGAAGACCAGGTAGACGCATTGTTGTCTGCGCCGGACGAAAACACCAGCTTGGGCTTGCGCGATAAGGCCATGTTGGAATTGCTCTACGCCAGTGGCTTGCGCGTTTCGGAATTGGTCAAACTCAAAACCCTGCATGTTTCATTGAATGAAGGTGTCTTGCGAGTGATGGGCAAAGGCAGCAAAGAGCGACTGGTTCCATTTGGAGATATGGCACGCGACAGTTTGCTGGCCTATATGCAAAATTCTCGGGGCACTTTGCTCGGCTCCAAACAAACCGACGATTTGTTTGTCACGGCCAGTGGACCCAAGGCGGGCACGGCCATGTCGAGAGTGATGTTTTGGCAGCTGATCAAGAAATATGCGCTTACTTCAGGTATCACGGCACCGTTGTCACCCCATACCTTGAGACATGCTTTCGCCACGCATTTGCTCAACCATGGTGCCGACTTGCGGTCAGTTCAGGTATTGCTTGGTCATGCTGATATTTCAACCACCACCATTTACACACACGTTGCCAGAGAGCGCTTGAAGAATTTGCATGCGCAACACCATCCTAGGGGTTGATTGAATTAAAAATGGATTGAGATACCGCTGGTGACCACATAATCATCGTTGACGATGGGCATCCATCGCCACTTGTCAAAGGTGGTGCAAGGATGGGAAATACCGCTGCCAATGATTTGCCCCACAGTAGGGTGCTCAGAGGCGGGTGCTTGCGGATTGAAATACAAATAAGCATGCTGATCGTTCAGTGCCTTGATTTCCCAATGTGCTGGCACAGAACTCACTGCCGCATCGCCTATGGTAGCTTGCCAAATGGGCACAGGCAAATCTAAGTCGTACGACACATCGCGTTTGCCCATGGACAGCAAGGCCAGGCCAGGTTCGGGGCAAGATTGAACCGAGCTAATGACTTCCAGTGCAGGCTTGAGTGTTTCTGCCAGCTTGAGTCGCTCGCCAACACATCTCAACATTTTTCGGTATTCGACATGATCATGCGTGAGGTAGCAACCTGAGCGCAAAATGCCTCGCGCAGGTCTGCTCAGTTGTGGTTGAAGGTGCGCCGCAACCAGATCAAAGATGGCAGATCCGCCAGCTGTGATGAGCACTTCAGCGCATTGGAACAAGTCTTCTTTTTCGCATGCCAAAGCTAAGTTTTGAACGCGCTGCATCAAGGCGGCGACGGCCGCTTGATCGTGCTCATGGTGGCAGGTGGCCAATGCACCTTCATAGCACTCAATACCCGCCAACAAGAGGCCTTGTGTGGCTTTGATTTCACGCGCCAACTGCATGGCAGTTGCATGGTCTCTGCAGCCTGTGCGTTTGCCATCGATGCCTAGCTCAACGAGCACAGAGAACGATTGTTGAGAAGAGCTACTTGCTCGCCAAGTTTCAATCTGTTTGAGTTGCGCCAGAGAGTCGACCAAAAAGAAAACCCTGACATCAGAATGAGTCTCAAGCAGATGCGACAAGGCGTCTAAATCGGATGCCTGAAAAACCTGATTGGCAATGATGATTCGTTTGACATGATTGCGAATGCCCAAGCCAGCTTGAAACACCGTGGCAAAACTGATGCCCCAAGCGCCGGCATCGATTTGCATTTTGTACAACTCTGGCGACATGGTGGTTTTGCCGTGCGGCGCAATGTCGAGCTTGCGACTGCTACAAAAATCTTGCATCCACTTGAGATTGTGAGCGATGGCAGACGCTTTGATGACGGCCAAAGGAAAGGGCAGGTGGCCTTTCAAAAGATGCCAGTTCTGATCTCCAATGTGGGCCAAGTCGACTGGCTCATGATGACCTGGAAACCCTTTGAATGAAGCATTGATTTGCATGATTGTTAAATCGGTTTCGTTTCACAAACCATTGACCGCCAAATAGTTCAATTCTTCTTCATCAAATCCAGCCAATCTTCTGGCTTCAAGGTTGTAAGGCGACTTTAACTTGGGTGCGTCATATTGCTTTATCAGTTGGCGGTAGGTGCTGACAGGGTCAAGCCCTTTTTTCTCGCACACATAGCGGTACCAGCGATTGCCCGCGGCCACATGACCAATTTCTTCTTCCAGAATGATGTCCATGATTCGGCCGGCCGCATGATCGCCTGCACTGATGAGCTTGTTTTTAACGCCAGGTGAGGCGTCTAGCCCCCTGGCTTCCATGGTTCGGGGGACCAAACCAATGCGGGCCACAAGGTCACCGCGCGTGCGCTCTGCCATTTCCCACAGTGAGTTGTGCGCAGGGAAGTCACCATAGTCAAAGCCCATACCCCGCAGATGCTTCTGGATAAGCAAGAAATGCTTGGCTTCCTCTTTGGCAATGCGCACCCAGTCTAAGTAAAAATCTTCGGGCATGCCTTCAAATCGCCAAACCACATCCAAGGCCAAATCGATGGCGTTGAGTTCAATGTGCGCAATGGCATGCAACAGCAAGGCGCGTCCTTCTGGGGACGTCAAGGGTTTTGACTTGAGTGATGTGTAAGCGACCAACTCTGGTTTGGCGGGACGCCCTGGTATGCCGCCAGGATCGCTCACAAGGGCCAGAGGATCGATGGGCAGGCTCAAGTTAAGCGCCAACGTCATTTCAGCTTTTTGAACTGCATTTTGGGCCAGCAAGGGGCCAAGGACAGCCTCGCGCAGGTGCTGATTCAAAGGGGGTGATGAAGTTCCGGCCATGCCCTATTTTAGGCTTGCCTACAATGGTGCTTTTTTGACGCCTATGAGGAGCAAGCAAAATGGCCATTTATGCCTTAGATGACAAGCGACCCGTCATGACCGAAAGCACTTGGGTGGCCGACAGTGCCCAAGTCATGGGCGATGTGGTGTTGGCCGACAACACCAGCGTTTGGTTTGGGGCTGTGATTCGAGGCGACACCGAAACCATTCACATTGGCGAAGGCAGTAACATTCAAGATTGCAGTGTGCTCCATGCAGACCATGGCAAGCCTTTGACCATTGGAAAGCATGTCACAGTGGGGCACCAAGTGATGTTGCATGGTTGCACCATTGGTGACGAGTCGCTCATTGGCATTGGTGCGGTGGTGTTGAATGGCGCCAAAATTGGAAAAAATTGTTTGGTCGGTGCTGGCTCGCTGGTCACAGAAGGCAAAGAATTTCCGGATGGCTCCATGATCATGGGCTCGCCTGCCAAAGTGGTGCGCGAGCTCACACCCGAGCAAATCCAAGGTATCCGAATGTCTGCTAAAAATTACGTACTCAACGCGCAACGTTTTAACGCGGGGCTGAAAAAAATTGTCTGAACTCCATAAGTTTTTATTTGAAGGCCTGCCCGTCAGGGGCGTCATTGTGCGTTTAACTGACGCTTGGCAAGAATCTCTGCAAAGGCGTGCAGCCAATACAGAAACAGGCCCTTATCCAGAGCCCGTGTCTGAATTGTTGGGGCAAATGTCTGCGGCAGCCATCTTGATGCAAGCCAACATCAAGTTCAATGGCGCACTGGTGCTTCAAGTGTTTGGCGATGGACCTGTTAAATTGTCGGTTGTTGAAGTGCAGCCAGATTTTGGATTTCGCGCTACGGCCACCGTGCAAGGTGAGGTGGCGCCTGATGCCTTGCTCAGTCAAATGGTGAACCAAAACAATGAGGGGCGTTGTGCCATCACTCTAGACCCCTTAGAGCGATTGCCAGGCCATCAGCCCTATCAGGGTGTGGTGCCCCTGTTTGACGACCGCAAGGAAAAAATTGAAAACTTAAGCGAGGTCCTGGAGCATTACATGCTGCAGTCGGAGCAACTCGATACCACCTTGGTGTTGGCTGCCAATTCAAAGGTGGCAGCAGGACTATTGATTCAGCGGCTGCCTTTGGAGGGAGAGGGCAATTTGGCGGGTCGCTACGACGCCGTAGAACGTGAATCTGCTCTGGGCAAAGATGAGGACTACAACCGCATCTCCATTTTGTCTAAAAGTTTGAAACCCGAAGAGTTGTTGGGCTTGGATGTCGACAGCATTTTGCACCGCCTTTTTTGGGAAGAGCCTTTGCTTCGGTTTGAGCCCTTAGTGGGTGAAACCGGTCCGCGTTTTCACTGCAGTTGTTCCAGAGAGCGCGTGGGTCGCATGATCAAAAGCTTGGGTACCGCTGAGGTGGAAAGCATTTTGGCTGAGCGTGAATCGATCGAGGTAGGTTGCGAGTTTTGTGGTCAGCAATACCATTTTGACCCAGTCGATGCGGCAGGTTTGTTCACCCAAGCTGAAAGCTCTCCACCCACAGGACCTGCAGTTCATTGAGGTTCACGGCTTGAGCAAATCACTGAACAGTTTGTGTTCACAATCTGCATCGCTGCACAAGTCGCAGCGCCACACTGTGCGGCCTTGATTCAGGCCAAATTGATTGTTTTCCCGCTGCAACTGTGTGTCTGAAAGTGCCAGCGAAGCCAGAAGGCTTTTGAGTTCAGGTGGCAGACTGTCTTGCAAAGCCATCATGGCGGCGTTTACTCTGGCCTGTCCTTGGCCATACACCACCTTAAAGTCAATATTGGCCTTCGACAGTGCTTGGCGGAGTAAGTTGTCAACCGGTTCGCGCACATGCTTGCCGTCTCTTTGCAAGCCATCGGCAACCCAAGCAACATCGAGCCCCATCAACAAGGTGGCGTCAAATTGGCTTTGGTACTCAAGTGCAAAGTCA
This sequence comes from Limnohabitans sp. MMS-10A-178, assembly GCF_003063375.1. Taxonomy (GTDB): domain Bacteria; phylum Pseudomonadota; class Gammaproteobacteria; order Burkholderiales; family Burkholderiaceae_C; genus Limnohabitans_A. The sequence continues at coordinate 1,309,004 of NZ_NERY01000001.1, forward strand.
TAAAGTGATTTGTCTTGAAAAATATAGTCACTGTAAACCGCAGTCATCAACGCTGTGGTGTCGGCAATCACCCAGCCCTCGGTGATTGAAAAAATAGCTTCGCACTGTGACGCTGCGATGTTGGCTTGCTCATGTGCTTGGGGGGTTCGTCCATGTTGATTGCACCATTCACGAAGCTTCTCAGTCACTGTCAAAACTTTTTGTCCGTGGGCGCTCAAAGCTTGCGACATGGCCAGACTCAAGCTGGTTTTGCCAGTGCTTTCTGCGCCAAGCAAGGCAATGCGAATAGGCTTATTGCGCATTTTGTTTCCGCCATGTGTTCAAGCCCACCACACTGAGCACCGCAAAGACAAAGTAAAGGAAAGCAGTTAGCCAGAGGTCTTGGGTGACCATCAAAGCGATGGTCAAGATGTTGACGGCCAACCAGATCCACCAAGTTTCAATTTTTTTGCGGCCCAACAAATACTGCCCCAACAAGGCCAATGCCGTGATCAAGGCGTCCAAAACAAGTACCTTGCTGTCGGAGAGTTGGTGGAGAATCACGGTGCACAGAACCCAGGCCAGAAGGGTTGCCATGCCAACACGAAGCCACTCATGCCTTTGAAGAGAGCTGACGGGCAGTAGTTCATTGGCATGCATGACAGTTGGCGCCTGAAGCTGCGATCGACCTTGAAGCCACTGCCGCCAGCCCCAAGCAGCCATGGCAATGAACATCAACTGCAATGCTGCCTGTCCGAAGAGTTGTGACTTCCAAAATACAAAGCCATACAGTGCAGAGCTGACGATGGCCAATAACCATCCCCAGTGAATTTGACGAATGTTGCAATAGACCATTGCCAAGGACAACACGAAGCCGGCCCACTCGACCGGATCTGTCATTTTTCGATCTGCACGAAAATTTCGTTGGCTTTGACCATGCCAAGTTCGTGCCGAGCACGCTCTTCAACCGTGTTCAAACCTTCTTTGAGGTCGTTCACTTCAGAGCTGAGTTGGCCATTGATGCGCTTGGCTTTGGCATTCAACTCGTTTTGCACTTGAATTTTATTTTCCAGCTCAATGACTGTGGGAACACTGCCTTTGCCCAACCAAATCTGACCCTGCAAGACCAGCAGCAGGGTGATCAAGATGGCAGGCAATAGGCGGTTGTCCATGAACATTGAGTTTGGCTATCTGGAAATATTAGCGCAAATTGTAAAACGCAGAGCGACCTGGGTACTCAGCCACGTCGCCCAAGTCCTCTTCAATGCGCAGCAATTGGTTGTATTTGGCCATGCGATCGCTGCGGCTCATAGAGCCGGTTTTGATTTGACCGGCATTCAAGCCCACTGCAATATCGGCAATGGTGGAGTCTTCGGTTTCGCCAGAGCGGTGGCTGATGACGGCGGTGTAGCCTGCGCGCTTGGCCATTTCGATGGCTGCAAAGGTTTCGGTCAAGGTGCCAATTTGGTTGATTTTGATGAGAATCGAATTGGCAATGCCTTTGTCGATGCCTTCTTTCAAAATCTTGGTGTTGGTCACGAACAAGTCGTCGCCCACAATTTGGACCTTTTGGCCCAAACGCTCGGTGAGCATTTTCCAGCCATCCCAGTCGCTTTCAGCCATGCCATCTTCAATGCTGATGATGGGGTACTTGTCGACCCAAGTGGCCATCATGTCGATCCACTGTTCACCCGTCAAAGACAAGCCTTCGCCTTCGAGTTCGTATTTGCCGTCTTTGTAAAACTCGCTGGCTGCGCAATCGAGGCCAATGGCAATTTGCTCACCAGCGGTATAACCGGCCGCGCTGACAGCGTCCAAAATCATTTGAATGGCCGCTTCGTGGTTGGGCACATTGGGGGCAAAGCCACCTTCGTCACCCACGGCAACGCTCATGCCTTTGTCGTGAATGATTTTTTTCAATGCATGGAACACTTCGGCGCCTTGACGCACGGCTTCGCGGAAGTTGGGCGCGCCCACGGGAATGATCATGAACTCTTGCAAATCAAGGTTGTTGTTGGCATGTGCGCCACCATTGATGACGTTCATCATGGGCACGGGCAATTGGCAAGCATGCATGCCGCCGAAGTAGCGGTACAAAGGCAAACCAGATTCCTCAGCTGCGGCGCGGGCCACGGCCATGGACACCGCCAACATGGCGTTGGCGCCCAGGCGGCTCTTGTTGTCTGTACCGTCGAGGTCGATGAGGGTTTTGTCGAGGAATGACTGCTCGGATGCGTCAAGGCCCAGTACGGCTTCAGAAATTTCGGTGTTGATGTGCTCTACCGCTTTTAAAACACCTTTGCCAAGATAGCGGCTCTTGTCGCCATCACGGAGCTCAATGGCTTCGCGGCTGCCAGTGGAGGCGCCAGAAGGCACTGCGGCACGGCCCATGACGCCAGACTCCAACAACACATCGCATTCAACGGTGGGGTTGCCGCGGCTGTCTAAAATTTCGCGGCCCACAATGTCAACAATCGCACTCATGTTTACTTCTCTCTGTCTAATTAAAAAAATGATTCATTCAAAAAAAATCAATGCGGATCAAGCAAGAGATCACTGAAAATTGTTTTCGAGGAAAGGATTCTTTTTGGTAACTGCGTCAAGTTCCAGCAAAGTTTCTAACAAGGCTTTCATGTGTTGCAAGGGCACAGCATTGGGGCCATCCGACATGGCTTGCGCTGGGTTGGGGTGTGTTTCCATGAACAAACCTGCCACGCCCACAGCCACCGCAGCTCGCGACAACACGGGCACCATCTCGCGCATACCGCCTGAGCTGGTGCCTTGGCCGCCAGGCAATTGAACGGAGTGAGTGGCGTCGTACACCACGGGCGCGCCTGTTTCGCGCATGATGGCCAAGCTGCGCATGTCAGACACCAAATTGTTGTAGCCAAAGCTGGCGCCGCGTTCGCAGGCCATGAAGTTGTCCTCAGGGAGGCCTGCTTCACGTGCGGCTGCACGCGCTTTGTCGATGACGTTCTTCATGTCGTGAGGGGCCAAGAACTGCCCCTTCTTGATATTCACGGGTTTGCCCGATTGGGCCACAGCGCGAATGAAGTCAGTTTGGCGGCACAAGAAGGCAGGCGTTTGCAGCACGTCGACAATGGCAGCTACTGCGGGAATATCGGCTTCGGTGTGCACATCGGTGAGGATGGGGACTTGAAGTTCGCGTTTGACCTTGGCCAATATTTCCAAACCTTTTTCCATGCCAGGGCCTCGGAAGGTGCTGCCAGAAGAACGATTGGCTTTGTCGTAGCTGCTCTTGAAAATGAAGGGAATACCCAGAGCAGACGTAATTTCTTTCAAGGTGCCAGCCGTGTCCATTTGCAATTGCTCGGACTCAATGACGCAAGGGCCGGCAATCAAAAAGAAGCGCTGGTCTAGCCCAACATTAAATCCGCACAGTTTCATGGTGTTCCTGGTTGATGTGGTGAGTGGTTGCGGTTTGTTATGCAACGGCCTTCAGGTGTTTGGCACCTTGTTGGTGATCGATGGCTGCTTTGATGAAAGCATTGAACAAGGGGTGGCCATCCCAGGGGGTTGATTTGAATTCGGGGTGAAATTGCACACCGACAAACCAAGGATGCACGGACGTAGGCAGCTCAACAATTTCAGTGAGTTGTTCGCGTTGCGTCAATGCAGAAATGACCAAACCCGCTTTGCGCAAAGTGTCCAAATAATTGACATTGGCTTCGTAGCGATGGCGATGGCGCTCGGTAACCACAGAGCCATAAATGCCGTGTGCCAAACTGCCAGCAGAAACATCTGAGCTTTGTGCACCCAAACGCATCGTGCCACCCAAATCGGATTGCGCGTCGCGGACTTGGATGGTGCCGTCGGCATCTTTCCATTCGTTGATGAGCGCAATGACAGGGAAGGGCGTTTCTGGCTCAAACTCGGTGCTGTTGGCATCTTTCATGCCTGCCACATGGCGTGCATATTCAATGGTGGCCACTTGCATGCCTAAGCAAATACCAAGGTAGGGGACTTTGCCTTCGCGCGCAAAGCGTGCGGTTTGAATTTTGCCTTCAATGCCGCGCTTGCCAAAACCGCCGGGCACCAAAATGCCATCAAATTTGGCCAATTGCGCCACTGTTTCTGGGGTGATGGTTTCAGAGTCGATGTGTTCAATTTTGACGCGCACATGGTTGCGCATACCGGCGTGGCGCAAGGCCTCATTGACCGACTTGTAGCTGTCTGACAGCTCCACATATTTACCGACCATGGCAATGCTGACTTCGCCTTGAGGATGCTCGGTTTCATACACCAAATCGTCCCAGCGTTTTAAATTGGCAGGTTGTGTGTTGATGTGCAAGCGATCACAGATAAGCGCGTCTAGACCTTGCTCATGCAAGACGCGAGGCACTTTGTAAATGGTGTCGACGTCGGGCATGGAAATCACGCCCCATGTTTGAACGTTGGTGAACAGAGAAATTTTGTCTTTCTCGTCTTCGGGAATCATGCGGTCGGCACGGCACAAAAGGGCGTCTGGCTGAATACCAATTTCACGAAGCTTTTGCACGGTGTGTTGAGTCGGCTTGGTTTTGAGTTCGCCGGCTGCGGCAATCCATGGCACATAAGTGAGGTGCACAAAGGCCGCATTGTTGGGGCCCAAGCGCAAGCTGAGTTGGCGCACAGCCTCTAAAAAGGGCAAGGACTCGATGTCACCCACAGTGCCGCCAATTTCTACAATGGCCACGTCAACCGCTTCGGGTGTGCCAAAGCCTGCGCCACGTTTGATGAAGTCTTGTATTTCGTTGGTGATGTGAGGGATGACCTGGACTGTTTTGCCCAAATAATCACCACGCCGCTCTTTTTCAAGCACGCTTTTGTAAATTTGACCCGTGGTGAAGTTGTTGGCCTTCTTCATGCGGGTATTGATAAAACGCTCGTAATGGCCTAAATCGAGGTCAGTTTCGGCGCCATCGTCTGTAACAAACACCTCACCGTGCTGAAACGGCGACATGGTGCCAGGGTCGACGTTGATGTACGGGTCCAGCTTGATGAGGGTGACTGAGAGGCCGCGCGATTCAAGGATCGCGGCGAGAGAGGCGGAGGCAATTCCCTTCCCGAGGGAAGACACCACACCACCGGTGACGAAGACGAATTTGGTCATGTCCAGGACGGGATGCTCAGCACCCGGGAGATGGAAAACGAGATTATAAAGGTCTCCCGATCTGCTACATTGCCAAACATGAACGATTTGCACGGAAAACGCATTGTTTTAGGACTCACAGGGGGCATTGCCTGTTACAAGGCGGCCGAATTGTGCCGCTCGCTTGTCAAGGCGGGCGTTCAAGTTCAGGTGGTCATGACCGAAGCCGCGGCGCAGTTCATCACACCCGTCACCATGCAAGCCTTGTCTGGGCAGCCGGTTTACACCTCGCAATGGGACTCTCGCGAGGGCAACAACATGGCTCACATCAATTTGAGCCGCGAGGCAGATGCCATTTTGATCGCACCGGCCAGTGCCGACTTCATGGCAAAACTGATTCATGGCAAGGCTGACGAATTGTTGAGCCTGATGTGTTTGGCCAGGCCCCTGCAAACGGTGCCCCTTATCTTGGCGCCAGCCATGAACCGTGAAATGTGGGCTCATCCGGCTACTCAACGCAATGTGGCCCAGCTCAATGCAGACGGCTCTCTTGTTTTGGGCGTCGGACAAGGTGACCAAGCCTGCGGAGAAACCGGTGATGGACGGATGCTGGAAGCAGACGAAATTGTGGAGGCGTTGGAAGCTTTTTGGACACCTAAGGTGATGTCAGGCCAACACGTACTGATTACGGCGGGCCCCACCTATGAAGCGATTGATCCGGTTCGGGGCATTACCAATTTATCCAGCGGCAAAATGGGTTTTGCCATAGCGCGTGCCGCCCAACATGCCGGTGCGCAAGTGACTTTGATTGCAGGTCCTGTTAGCTTGCCCACGCCGCGAAATGTCAAGCGCCTGAATGTTCGATCTGCTTTGGAAATGCACCAAGCTGTTCAGCAAACTGTTTCAGATGCTTCTATTTTCATAGCTGCAGCTGCTGTCGCCGATTGGCGTCCTGCTAGCTCGGCTGAGCAAAAAATCAAAAAAGACGGTTCTGGCGAAACCCCTTCACTGAACTTTGTCGAAAACCCCGATATTTTGGCCTCGGTTGCGCAAAATGCGCGCGCGCAAAAGGGCGAATTGTTTTGCGTTGGATTTGCAGCAGAAAGCCACGATTTACTCGCACACGCCACTGCCAAACGCGTTCGCAAGGGTGTTCCTTTGTTGGTCGGCAATATTGGCCCTAGCACCTTTGGCCAAGACGACAATGCGCTGCTGCTGGTTGACGCCCAAGGCGCCAAAGAATTACCCCGTGATACCAAAACAAGACTCGCGCATCAGTTGATTCAAAACATCGCCCGTCGTCTCTCTTCAGTCTGAGCTGTTCAAAAAATGATGAATGTTGATGTCAAAATCTTAGATCTCCGCATGGCAGATCAGTTGCCAGCCTATGCAACGCCCGGCAGTGCGGGCCTAGATTTGCGCGCCTGTTTGGATGCGCCAGTCACACTTCAGCCCAATGCTTGGCAATTGATTTCGACCGGGCTGTCTGTTTATCTCAAAGACCCTGGCTTTGCAGCCATGCTGCTTCCCCGTTCGGGCTTAGGTCACAAGCACGGCATTGTGCTGGGCAATTTGGTGGGCCTGATTGACAGCGATTACCAAGGCCCGCTCATGGTGAGTTGCTGGAATCGCAGCCAAGAAGCTTTCACCATTCAACCCATGGAGCGCATTGCGCAAATGGTCATCGTGCCTGTGGTTCAAGCCCGATTCAATGTGGTGACTGAATTTGGCTCAAGCAGTGAGCGTGGCGAGGGTGGTTACGGTTCTACTGGCAAGGCTTAATGTAATAAACCGCCGGCTGAGCCAGTTGAGCCAGCCGAACCTGGTGTCTCGCCAATTTCAATTTTGAAGAACCCAGTGCCGCAAGTGCCGGCTTCCTGTTCTTGGGCTGTGGCCAATCGAACGTGATTCACCTTCAGGCTAATGCGCAGGGCGATGCCCGACAAGGGATGGTTGCCGTCAAGCACCACATGATCGGGATAAATTTCGGTGATGGTGTAAAGCACATTGCGCGGTGCATCGGGATTGCAACCCGTGGGCAGTGCGGTACCTTCAATGGTGAGGCCTTCTTCGATGTCTTTGGGAAAGAGCGCCTTGGGTTCAAGGAATAACAAATTTTCGTCAAAGTCGCCGAAAGCATCTTCTGGCTCAAGGTGCAAATCAACCTTGGCACCTGCCGAATGACCCTGAAGCGCCTCTTCAATTTTGGGCAGCAAATCTTGGCCCCCCACGAAGAAAGCCACAGGCTCGTCAAGCTCGTCTAAAACTTCGCCCAAAGTATCTTTGAGCGTCCAGGTCAGTTCGACCACACATTGAGAAGTAATATCCATCTCAGAATTGTCGCAGTTTTGAAATCGTTTTTGAATTGAATGTGATGCAAAAAAACACCCCCTTAAACTTGCTCGGCGGATTGAGCCCAGCCCAATTCATGAAGCGCCATTGGCAGAAAAAACCACTGCTGATTCGGCAAGCCATCCCCAATATGAGGCCGCTCATCGACCGGGCGGCTCTGCTGGACATGTTGGAAAGTGAAGAGGTTGAGTCTCGCCTCATTGTTCGCAATGGCGAAAAATGGACCTTGAAAAAGGGACCCCTAAAAAGAAAAAGCTTGCCTAGTCTCAAGACACCCGATTGGACGGTGCTGGTTCAAGGAGTCGATTTGCACAGCCATGCTGTACACGCCTTGTTGCAGCAGTTTCGGTTTGTGCCCGATGCCAGATTAGACGATTTGATGATCAGTTTTGCCACCGATGGCGGTGGCGTAGGGCCCCACTTCGATAGCTATGACGTGTTCTTGTTGCAAGCCCATGGCCAGCGCAATTGGCGAATTGGTCGGCAAAAGAAATTTGAGTTGCAGGAAGGTGTGCCGCTCAAAATTTTGAAAGACTTCAAGCCTGAATCTGAGTTTTTGCTGAACCCCGGTGACATGTTGTATCTGCCTCCAGGATATGCCCACGATGGCACTGCTGTGGGCGAGTGCATGACCTACTCCATTGGCTTCAAGGCGCCTAAAAAGGCTGAATTGGCCAGCCAGCTCTTGATGGGCCTTGCTGAAGAGTTGTCCGAGAAATCAGGTTCAAGTTTGGACGCCATTTATCAGGATCCCAGACAATCTGCCTCAATTCGGGATGCTTGTGTACCCGCTGCCCTGCAAAAATTTGCCTTTCAATCCGTGACCAAGGCGGTTCAAGATCCCCAAATGTTGAATTGCTTGTTGGGTGAGACCCTGACCGAGCCCAAGCCCAATGTTTGGTTCGATCCACCCAATCATGAGGATTTGGCTTTGTGGGCCTGGCCTTGTGGCGTTCGGCTCGATCATCGAAGCAAAATGCTCTTTGACGACAAGCATATTTTTGTGAATGGTGAAAGCTTCCGTGCATCTGGCAGGGATGCCAAGTTGCTGCAAAAGCTGGCCAATGAAAAGGCGCTCAGTGCCAAAGAAGCATCCACTTTGAGTTCAACCGCTGCTGAGTTGATGCAGGCTTGGTGGGAAGAAGGATGGTGGCATTCAGAGGCCTGATGGGAGGCGCCACAGAGAAAGGCTCAATAAAGCTATAATCCGAGGCTGGATAGCAAGAGCTCGAGTGCTTGCTATTCTGTCAACAGGGTTTTTATATGCCTTGATGACAATTTCCCGGAAATTGTTTTTCATTCACTTTAAGGATAATAATCATGAACAAGTCCCTCGTTTTGGCCGCCGTGATCGCTGCTGCTGCTTTGGCCGCTTGCGGTAAAAAAGAAACTCCAGCACCAGCACCAGCACCCGCTCCAGCTGCCGCTCCAGCACCTGCAGCTCCCGCTGCTGATGCCAAGCCAGCTGACGCTGCTGCTCCTGCTGCTGCACCAGCACCTGCTGCTGCGCCAGCTGCGCCTGCTCCTGCAGAAGCTCCTAAGAAGTAATTCTTGGCAGTCAAAGAAAAACCCCGCTCTGCGGGGTTTTTTTTCGCCAGGGTTTTAGAGCCTAAATCATGAGAGCCTAAATCATGAGGGCCTGAATCATGAAGCCCTCTAGACGAAGCCTTTGTTATTTGATTTCGTCGGACAGCAGTTTGATGATTCTTTCTGCATTGGCAGAAGTATCTGGCATACCGTCGGCACCTTGAACCTGAACCGTCGAGACATCGCCTTTGCTGGTCACTGCAATGCGATACTTGGCAAGCGTTGGAATGGCCTTGTCGCTGGTGAAAAGCTTGGCAAAGAAACCAGGCTCTTTGCCTGAAGTGCCCGGCGGTGCATAACGCACAAAGAACATGCCTTGTGCACGATCGCGATCTTCGACTGTGAAACCAGTACGGTCAATGGCGACACCCACTCTGCGCCATGCACGGTCAAAACCATCTCTGATTTCAATGGCTGGCAAATTGTTTAACTTGATAACTTTCACATCACTTGGCAAGCTTGCGCTGGGTGCAGCGGCGCTGACACTGATGGCTCCCTTGTTCGTGGATGAGCCAGCTGTTTGGTCCTGACCACCTAGGCGCAACATGAGCCGGCGTAAGAATTCAATTTCCAATTCGGGGTCTGCAGCGCGAGGTGTCCAAGTGGTGGCGTCTTTGGCATTGGTGGTGTAAATCTCAGCCAAGCCTCTGTGAGTGATGGTGATTTCTAGGCCATTGGCTGTTCGTTCAACACGCGTTCTAAAGCGGTCACGTTCACCGGTAGAGTAGAAGGAGTCAAAAACTTTGCCCAAGGACCTGCGAATAAAGTCTTGTGGCAGTTTGGCGCGATTTTCCGCCCAGTCTGTTTCCATGATGCCCAGTTCTGGTTGATCAAGCGATAGAGCAAAGCCATTGTCTTTCCAGAACTCACGCAGAGGTTCCCAAACTGAATCGGCGTTTCTCTGAACGATCAAAAAACGTTGAGAGCCAGACCGTTCGATGCGTGCACTGCCTGCTTGATTGGTGGCGGTTCCGGCATCGTTGGCTGAGCGACCCATAGAGCCTGATGCTGCTGCCATGCCAGAGGCACTGTTTGATGCGGATACTTGATATCGAGAATCGCGTCTTAACTGCGTCAGGTCGGGTGGGACCTCAAGGGTTCTGGCTTGAGTGGCGCGTTTGTAGTCAATTTTGCTTTCTTCGAGTGCTGAGCAGCCAGACAAAAAACAGATGAGCGTGGCAACACAAAGTAAGGGAGTCAGTTGACGAGCAGAATTGGCGAATCGATTCACTGGGTTGTCCTTAAATAAGTCCGCTGGCAAGCAAAGCAGCTTCTACCACTTGATGCTGAGATTTTGACAGATCGGTCATTGGCAGACGCAATGTACCACCGCACAAGCCCATGCGAGCCATGGCCCACTTGACTGGAATGGGGTTGGCTTCGACAAACAAGTTTTTGTGAATGGGCATGAGTTGAAATTGAATTTCCATGGCCTTCTGAACGTTGCCAGACATGGCGGCCATGCAAAGTTCATGCATTAAACGAGGTGCAATGTTGGCAGACACGCTGATATTGCCCTTACCACCACACAACATGAGGGCTACGGCGGTGGGATCGTCGCCAGAGTACACCGAAAATTCTTTGGGCAAATCGCGAATGAGCCACTGCGCACGTTCAATATTACCTGTGGCCTCTTTGATGCCCACAATGCCAGGAACCTTTGCAAGTCTGAGGACAGTTTCATGCTGCATGTCGGCTACTGTACGGCCTGGCACGTTGTACAAAATGATGGGCAAGTTGGGCACCGCTTCTGCGATGGCCTTGAAATGCTGGTAGATGCCTTCTTGGGTTGGCTTGTTGTAATAGGGTACAACTTGCAGCTGACAATCGGCGCCCACGCTTTGGGCAAATTGAGCCAATTCAATGGCTTCGGCTGTGGAGTTTGCGCCGCAACCCGCCATGATGGGTACACGACCTTTGGCTTGTTCAACCGAGACGCGAATGATTTCGCGGTGCTCTTCGACATTGACCGTGGGTGACTCACCCGTGGTACCCACGACACCAATACAGTCGGTGCCTTCGGCAATGTGCCAATCGATCAATTTTCGAAGGCTGGCGTAATCGACGGAACCGTCCTCCAGCATGGGAGTGACCAAAGCGGGGATGCTGCCTGAAATGGGTTGATATGGTTTCGTCATGGCGAGTGAATAGAACGACAAATAAGCATTCTAACGACTGCTAAGGCAAAACTGACCAGCCTGATTGTCGACTTGTTGAACCGCCACTATTCTTTGGATGTATTTGGCGGGTTCATCCCAATATCCGTCTTCATAAGCAATGACGCGAAGTGGGGCGAATGTTCGGAGCAACTCCCCGGGTTGCAGCAAGAAGTCTGGCCTTGAAGGTTTGCCAATTTTTTCATGCCCCAATGCAAATGTCTCGTAAATCAAAATTCCACCTGGCGCCAGACTTGCCAAAATTTGGGGCATCAATGGCCGCCACAGATAATTGGTAACCACCACCACATCAAAAGTTTGACCGCTCAGGGGCCACGGCCCGCCTTCAATGTCTGCTTCCAACACCCGCCCATGGGCCGCTGCCTCTGCAAGGGCTGCTGCTGAACGGTCAACGCCCGTGCAATGGTGCCCTTGTGACTTTAAATACTGCATGTGTCTGCCAGCACCGCAGGCCAGGTCCAAGACCTGACTTTGAGGTTTGGCCAAGTGCGACCATTTTTGGACCCAAGTGGAAGGGGCTTCTGTGCCATGCATCTTTTCAAACTCCTGCTGAAACTGGTTGGTTTTTAAGCCAGATGGCCTGAATGATGCACGATAGATGCCCTATTTGGCTTGAAGGGAGCTGTAAATTTATCCAGTACTTTGCCTGATTTCACACTACAATCTGCGCCCATGGCTACTACAACCTCAGCAAAATCATCCCCCGAATATGGCGAGGGCTCCATTCGAGTTCTCAAAGGCCTTGAGCCCGTCAAACAGCGACCGGGCATGTACACCCGAACCGACAACCCATTGCACGTCATTCAAGAGGTGCTCGACAACGCGGCCGATGAAGCTTTGGCAGGCCACGGTAAAAAAATCAAAGTGGTTTTGCATGTCGATGGGTCTGTCAGCATCGAAGACGATGGTCGCGGCATTCCATTTGGTTTGCATCCTGAAGAAAAAGCACCGGTGATTGAGCTGGTTTTCACGCGTTTGCATGCGGGTGGCAAGTTCGACAAAGGCAAGGGTGGCGCCTACAGTTTTTCCGGTGGACTGCATGGCGTGGGTGTGAGCGTGACCAATGCATTGGCAAAACGTTTGGAAGCCACCAGTTACCGTGAGGGTCAAGTGGCCTCTTTGACGTTCTCCGGTGGGGATGTCATTGAGCAGCTGGTTACGCGCAAAGCGGCAGATGGCGACCGCAAACAAGGCACTACGGTGCGTGTTTGGCCTGATGCCAAATACTTTGAATCCAGTGCGCTGCCAATGACCGAGCTCACCCATTTGCTGCGCAGCAAGGCGGTTCTCATGCCAGGTGTAACGGTCACGTTGTTGAACGAGAAAACCAAGGAAACCCAAACCTGGCAATACAAGGCGGGACTGCGCGATTACCTCATGCAAACTTTGAATGGCGAACCTGTCATTCCCCTGTTTGAAGGCGAAGGCTTTGCCGACGGCAACAACGACAGCTTTGCCGAGGGCGAGGGCGCCAGCTGGGCGGTGGCATTCACTGAAGACGGCCAGCCTGTGCGCGAGAGCTATGTCAACTTGATTCCTACCACTGCAGGCGGCACCCACGACAGTGGTTTGCGCGATGGTTTGTTCACCGCTGTGAAAAGCTTTATTGAGTTGCACAGCTTGTTGCCCAAGGGCGTCAAGCTCATGCCCGAAGACGTGTTTGCACGCGCCAGTTTTGTGTTGTCTGCCAAAGTGCTCGACCCGCAATTTCAAGGCCAAATCAAGGAACGTTTGAACTCGCGCGATGCCGTTCGCTTGGTCTCAAGCTTTGTGCGTCCTAGCTTAGAGCTCTGGCTCAATGAGCATGTGGAGTACGGCAAAAAATTGGCCGAGCTGGCCATCAAGGCGGCGCAGTATCGACAAAAGGCGGGCCAAAAAGTTGAGAAGCGCAAAAGCTCTGGCGTCGCTGTTTTGCCGGGCAAACTTACCGATTGCGAAAGCAAAGACATAGCGCACAACGAAGTGTTTTTGGTGGAGGGCGATTCTGCTGGCGGCAGCGCCAAGATGGGCCGCGACAAAGAATGCCAAGCCATCTTGCCCCTTCGCGGCAAGGTGCTCAACACCTGGGAAGTCGATCGCGATCGACTGTTTGCCAACAACGAAATTCACGACATTTCGGTGGCCATTGGCGTCGACCCGCACGGCCCCAACGACTCGCCCGATTTGTCGGGTTTGCGCTATGGCAAGATTTGCATCTTGAGCGATGCCGATGTCGACGGTTCACACATTCAAGTTTTACTTCTCACACTGTTCTTCCGTCACTTCCCCAAGTTGATTGAAACCGGCAATGTGTTTGTGGCGCGCCCACCCTTGTTCCGTGTAGATGCCCCCGCGCGCGGCAAAAAACCAGCGGCCAAGATGTACGCATTGGACGAAGCCGAGATGCAAAGCATTTTGGACAAACTGCGCAAAGACGGTGTGCGCGAGGGCGCTTGGAGCATCAGTCGATTCAAAGGCTTGGGCGAGATGAGTGCCGAGCAGTTGTGGGAGACCACGCTCAACCCAGACACACGGCGCTTGTTGCCAGTGCAGCTGGGTACTTTGGATTTTGCGCAAACCGAAAGTTTGATCACGCAGCTGATGGGCAAAGGCGAGGCTGCGGCCCGTCGCGAACTCATGGAATTGCATGGCGATGCCATTGAGGTGGACATTTAATCATGAACGATCAACCAACTTTAGACCTTCAAAACAGCGAGTCAGATGACTCGCTGAATTTGGCCACGTATGCGCAGCGCGCCTACCTTGAATATGCCTTGAGTGTGGTGAAAGGCCGCGCCTTGCCCGATGTGTGCGATGGCCAAAAACCTGTTCAGCGACGCATTTTGTATTCCATGTCCCGCATGGGCTTGGGCTTCTCGGGTGCTACTGGCGCCAAGCCCGTTAAAAGTGCCCGCGTGGTGGGCGATGTGTTGGGTCGTTTTCACCCTCACGGAGACCAAGCGGCCTACGACGCACTGGTGCGCATGGCCCAAGACTTTAGCCAACGTTATCCGCTGATTGATGGCCAAGGCAACTTTGGCAGCCGTGATGGCGATGGCGCAGCGGCCATGCGTTACACAGAAGCGCGTCTTTCCAAAATTACCACTTTGTTGTTGGATGAAATTGACCAAGGCACGGTTGACTTTATTCCCAACTACGACGGCTCTACCGTAGAGCCTCGCCAATTACCAGCGCGCCTGCCGTTCGTATTGATGAATGGCGCCAGCGGCATTGCGGTGGGTTTGGCTACCGAAATCCCGAGCCACAATTTGCGTGAAGTGGCCGACGCATGTGTGGCGCTCATCAAGTCCCCCAAGCTCACCGACGATGAATTGTTTGCATTGGTGCCAGGCCCCGACTATCCGGGCGGCGGTCAAATTATCAGCCCATCTTCAGACATTGCTGATGCGTATCGCACAGGCCGTGGCTCATTGAAGGTTCGCGCACGCTGGAAGATAGAAGACATGGCGCGCGGTCAGTGGCAATTGGTAGTGACCGAGTTGCCCATAGGTGTGAGCTCGCAAAAAGTTTTGGAAGAAATTGAAGAGCTCACCAATCCCAAAGTGAAGGCTGGCAAAAAAGCCCTGAGTGCAGATCAAATGCAACTCAAGGCCAGCATCTTGTCGGTGCTCGATGTGGTGCGCGATGAGTCTAGCAAAGATGCCGCAGTGCGCTTGGTGTTTGAGCCCAAAACCAGTCGCATTGAACAGCAAGAACTCATCACTGCCTTGCTGGCGCATACCAGCTTGGAAACATCTGCTCCCATCAACATGACTTCGGTGGGCATTGATGGCAAGCCAGTGCAAAAGTCCTTGCGCCAAATGATTTTGGAATGGATTACGTTCCGTCAGCAAACCATTGTGCGCCGCTCCGAGCATCGCTTGGGCAAAGTGATGGACCGTATCCATATTTTGGAAGGTCGTCAGTTGGTGTTGCTTAACATCGACGAAGTGATTGCCATCATTCGCCAAAGCGATGAGCCTAAGCAAGCTTTGATGGATCGCTTTAAATTGAGCGAACGACAAGCCGAAGACATTCTTGATATTCGCCTGCGTCAATTGGCGCGTTTGGAAGGCATCAAGATAGAGCAAGAGCTCAAAGAGTTGCGCACAGAGCAAACTCAGCTCGAAGAAATTTTGGCCAATCCAGCTTCGCTCAAACGCTTGATGGTGAAAGAGATTGAGCAAGACGCCAAAACATTTGCCGATCCACGCCGCACACTTATTCAAGAAGAGAAGAAGGCAGTGGCCGAAGTGAAGGTGGTGGACGAGCCGGTTACGGTGGTGGTCTCGCAAAAAGGCTGGGTACGTGCACGTCAAGGTCATAGCCACGATGCCAGCAGCTTTGCTTTTAAAGCCGGTGATGGTTTGTATGGCACCTTTGAATGCCGCACCATTGACACACTGCTGGCCTTTGGTACAGCGCAAAAAGGCAGTGGCCGGGTTTACTCTGTGCCTGTAGCGTCGTTGCCTGGTGCAAGGGGCGATGGCCAGCCTGTGACCACTCTCATTGAACTGGAAGCTGGAACTCAAATTGCCCATTTTTTTGCAGGTCCATCACACTCCACGCTTTTGCTGTCCAGTTCGGGGGGCTATGGATTCATGGCAACTGTTGACAATATGATTTCACGTCAAAAAGGCGGCAAAGCTTTTATCACGGTGGGTGAAGGTGAATCGGTGTGTGCACCTTCTCACGTTTCGGGCTCGAACGCCACGCTTCAGCCTGGCGCCACCAGCATGCCAGCGGCAACGCATGTGGCGTGTGCCTCTACCGGCGGGCGCATTCTGACCTTTGAAATCAGCGAACTCAAGTTGATGGAGAAGGGCGGACGTGGCTTGATGCTGCTTGATTTGGAAGCCAAGGATGCGTTGGCAGGTGCGGCAGCCTACACGCGCAGTGTGAAACTGATCGGCATTGGCCGTGGCGGTAAAGACCGCGAAGAAACTTTGGAGATCAGGAGCCTGAACAATGCCCGCGCTGCCAGAGCACGCAAGGGCAAGGCCGCAGATTTGGGATTTAAGCCAACTCACATTGTGCGAGTCGAATAACGATTTCTGATGAACTGTCTACTCATTCAAGCACCTGACGAGGTGCTTGAATCGTAGGTTTGATTGTTCTTATCTTTTGGGCGCAAAGTGCATGCGAGGTACAAATTGATAAGTTGATCGCCAGCATGTGGCGAGCAATTCTTCCGTGCCGTGCCTTTTCGTCAGCTTCTTGCGAAGCCTCGACACACAAACTTGCAAACGTTTGTTGTTGTAAAAATCGGAAAGCCCCCAGATTGCAAGCTCCAGTGCGTCGCTGCGAAGCGCTTGTTCTGGTGCCATGGCCAATTGGGTGAGCAGCACAGTTTCCATGGCAGTCAAGTCAATGGCGTTGTTGGAAGGGCCCGTGAGCAATGCCCTGACCGGATCGATGGTCCAACCTGTTTTGAGAGTTCTGGGCATTCTGGCGGCCAATCTTTCGATGATGGCAATCAATTCACTTGGGTTAAACGGCTTGCTGATGCAAACATCTGCACCTGCAGCAATGGCCGCAATGCGCACTTGTGGTTCGGTGGCTGGGGCAATCATGACAACTCGAACTTCTGGGTGCTTGGCCAGTTTGGCGGTGTAAGCTAAGCGTTGCTCGCCCAAAGTGTGTGCGTCCAAAACCACCACATCGCTGGTGGGATGGCTGCACTGAGCGCTGAGATCGTGGGCATCCATGAAGTGATGCGCCTGCATACCAGCAGTTTGCAGGTGGGCAAGGACTTGTTCCGCCAAAATTGAGTCTTGTTCGACGAAGCTGACACAGAGGGGTTTCATGGCGGTTGTCCTTTATAAATGTTTACTTAAGAATTCATAGTAATTCTTTTTGTATACACTTATTAATAAAATTTGATCATTTTTGTAGTTAAAAGTGATTCAAATTCAATGTATTTTTAGATTTCTCCTCTCAAAACTAGCATTATTTGCATTGCCTTTCCTTGAACTTGCAAAGAAAGGCAGTGTGGCAATTTTGTTGAATTAGGCTACTTCAGCGATCAATTCGATCTCTACACAGGCACCCAATGGCAGTTGAGCAACACCAAAGGCACTGCGAGCATGCACGCCAGATGCGCCAAAAACTTGGCCCAACAACTCGCTACAACCATTGGTTACCACATGTTGCTCCGTAAAGTCGGAAGTTGAATTCACCAGACTCATGACCTTCACGATGCGCTTGACCTTGTTCAAATCACCGACGGCGGCATGAAGCGTACCGAGTAGATCAATGGCCACTGCGCGGGCAGCGGCTTTGCCTTCCTCTGTTTGAATATTCTTTCCCAGTTGACCCGTCCATGCTTGCCCGTCTTTCTTGGCAATATGGCCGCTGATAAAAACCAAATTGCCTGTTTGAACGAATGGAACATAGGCTGCTGCAGGTGTTGCAACGGGGGGCAAGGTTATTTGAAGTTCTTCTAAGCGTTTGTAGATGGACATGGTGTCAGGCCTTGTGAAAGTTAAAGGGATTGCAAAGGATAAGGTTAAGAGGCTGAAGATCTGTGACCTATTTTCAAAATGCCTGAATTGTACGAACTGCAATGCAAGTCAGCGTAAGAGCGACTACATCGACATGGCAGCTTAAGCCTTCTAAACTGTCAAAAGCCAAGCCATGCTGGGCATCCTGAAAGGTTTTACATGCTCAAGGCAGCGCCTTGGTGTTTGGTTGGCTGGCTGGTGGGCACGGCATGTCAGTTGCAACAGGCAAGTCTTTGGTCGCTTGATGTTATCTTGGCAGCTTGTGTTTTGTCATTGTTACTTGGCCTGATCGCCTGGGTGTTGCACACCCGAATTACTCACATTTCTAAATTTTCTGAAGTTGCCAAATGGCCAATTGCTGCGTTGGTCTTTTTCGGACTGGCTTTGTCTTGCGTCAATGCCCGAGCACTTTGGCAGGCTCAACACAGACTGAATCCTCTGCTGGAGGGACAAGAAATTTTGCTGCTGGGTGTGATTGCATCTTTACCGCAGCAAACAGAGATCAGTGTTCGATTTAGATTTCAAGTTCAATCTGCTTCCAAATTGAATCAAGCTTCAAGTGTTGTGGTGCCTGAATGGATTGATTTGGTCTGGTACGACAGAGAGTCAGCAGAGATGATGAAGGGAAACCTTTGGGCCGATCTCAAAGCAGGAGATACATGGCAGTTCAGCGCTCGTCTCAAAGCCCCTCATGGCACGCTCAATCCGGGTGGCTTTGATGAAGCTTTGTGGCGGTGGGAGCAGGGCGTTATGGCCACAGGCGCTGTGACTACAAGTAAACGCGCGGCAGTGCCACAAAAAATAAAGTCTTCATGGCTGTATCCCATTGCACAGGCGCGGCAATACGTTCGATCTGAAATTGAGAGAAAGCTATTGCAAGGTGATGCACAAAGTCGTTCTTTGGCGGGTGTGATCGCCGCGTTAGTCATGGGCGATCAGGCGGCCATTCAAGCTGCTGATTGGGACCTTTTCAGGGCGACTGGTGTTACCCATTTGATGAGTATTTCTGGTTTGCACATTACTTTGTTTGCTTGGGTCATGGCAGCTGCAATTCGAAGCATGTGGCGTGCGTCTGCCCTTGGCGGAAGTCGCCTTTGTTTGCGTTGGCCAGCCCCACATGTGGCCCTCTTAGCAGGGACCTTGATGGCCACACTTTATGCCTTGTTCAGTGGCTGGGGCTTGCCATCTCAGCGCACAGTCATCATGCTTTGGGTGGTTTGCTTGCTTCGGCTCGTGGGCACAAGATGGCCCATTTTTTGGAGTCTGGGTTTGGCTTTGTGGGTAGTTGTTGCGTTGGACCCTTGGGCAATGCTTCAGCCAGGTTTTTGGTTGAGCTTTGTGGCGGTGGGTGTCTTGATGCTCAATGAATCAGTGCAATCTCCAGATCGCACCCAATTGGAGGATGGGGGCTCCGGCATGTTGATCAAGTTAGTGGGCCAGGCATTTCGGACCTTGAGGAACTTGTTGCGAGAACAATGGGTGATTACGCTGGCTCTAACGCCGCTGGCAGTTTTATTCTTTGGGCAGCTCTCTTGGGTGGGCTTGTTGGCCAATTTGGTCGCCACTCCATGGGTTACATGGCTGGTCACTCCGCTAGCTCTTTTGGGCGTGTTAGCCCCGCCGCTTTGGCTAGTGGCATCTTGGGCTTTGCAGCCTCTTATGACCCTGTTGACGTGGATGGCCAGTTTGCCAGGCAGTGTCTGGTTTTTGCCAACCCCGCCACTTGTTCTAGCGCTATTGGCAATGGGGGGTGGCTTGTTGCTCTTGCAGCAATGGCCTTGGGCCCTGCGAAGCTGGGGGCTATTGTTTATGTTGCCTATCTTCCTATGGCAAGTGCCTAAACCTCCGCCAGGCCAGTTCGATCTTTGGTTTGCCGATGTGGGACAAGGCAATGCAGTGTTAATTAGAACCACCCACCATGCTTTGCTTTATGACGCTGGGCCCCTCTACTCAGAAACTTCAGATGCTGGTCAAAGGATTGTGGTGCCGCTGCTTCATCGCTTGGGGGTGAAGTTGGACAGAGTCATGTTGAGCCACCGCGATGCCGATCACACAGGTGGGGCGCCCGCAGTGTTGCGCGCTCACCCTCAAGCAGACTTATGGAGCTCCTTGGAAGAAGGGCACCCCTTGTCGACCCTCCGGCCTGTAAGTGTTTGTATGGCTGGTCAAAAATGGGAATGGGATGGTGTGCAATTTGAATTGCTGCACCCTTTAGTTTCTGATTACGCCAAGTTGGCAGGCTCCAATGCTTTGAGCTGTGTTTTGAGAGTTGATGCAAGCCAACAGGCCTCTTCAAAGAAGAGCCATGAGCGCCAAAAAGCCAGCGCCTTGTTGGTGGGTGACATCGAGGCAGCACAAGAGTTGGCCATGCTTCAACGCTTGGCATTGCAGCCTGTTGGCGTCTTGTTGGTGCCGCACCATGGCAGTCAAACGTCGTCTACCAATGGTTTCATTGAGGCTCTTAAACCACATTGGGCGGTGGTTCAGGCGGGTTATCTAAATCGGTATGGTCACCCGTCCACTAGCGTTGTTCAGCGCTATGAAACTCAAGACGTGCCCTTGTCGATCTCCTCGGAATGTGGCGCTGCCTACTGGCAAAGTACGCAACCGCAGGAGCTCAGTTGTGAACGTGAAGTACGCCGCCGATATTGGCATACACCCAAAAGAACGGAGTCCAGAAGCCCCGAGTAGCCAACTGTGCAGGTATGGGCAGAGCCACTAAGCGTCTCCTGACGTTCTATCGCTCTATAGCTCTATAGCTCAGTAAATACCCTCTGTGTTTTTTTCCTTGAAAATGATTCAATCATTTTGTTATTTTTCGTACCAATGATTAACTCAAGGAATATTCAAACATGACCACACGTCGCCAATTGATGCAAGGTGCTGCAGTTAGCTTGCTGGGACTGTCCCACTTACCCAACTTTGCTCAAGCACGCGTAGAAAATTTGCGCATCATTGTGGGTTTCCCACCCGGTGGCACCACCGATGCTTTTTCCCGCCGCATTGCTGAAAAAATGCGAGGCACTTACGCCACTAACGTCATTGTGGACAACAAGCCAGGCGCAGGTGGCCAGATTGGTGTGACTACGCTCAAGGCTGCTCCAGCTGATGGAGCTCACATTTTGTATTCGCCCGCATCGATGTTGACCATTTACCCTCACTCGTACTCTAAGCTGAGTTATGCCCAGTCCGACGTCACTCCTATTGGCATTGGACATTCCACCGACCACGCTTTCGTGGTGGGGCCAGCTGTTCCCGAGTCGGTTAAAAACATCAGGGACTTTGTCGAATGGGCCAAGGCCAATCCAGGCAAAGCCAGCATTGGCAATCCCGCAGCGGGCTCCATGCCGCACTTGCTGGCAGGCCGCTTGGCCATGTTGGGTGGATTTCAAATTACCAATGTTCCTTTTGCGGGATCTGGCCCTGCCATTCCTCAAGTCATGGGTGGCCAACTTGCGGGCATGTCATCACCTTTGGGCGATTGGGTGCAGCACCACAAATCTGGCAAGATTCGAATTCTGGCCACCTCCGGCCCCGATCGCGCCATTTTCACCCCCGATGTCGCCACTTTCCGCGAGCAAGGCTTTGGTGAATTGATGGTTCGCGAATGGTTTGGCTTCTTTGCACCTGCAGGCATCAGTGATGCAGTCAGACAAAACCTGAATACGGCACTGCGCCAGGCCATGGGCCAGCAAGACATCCGAGACTTTGTAACTCCGTTGGCGGCTAACTTGGAAGCCAGTACCGCTGCTGAACACACACGTCGTCTTGGCGAAGACTCAGAAATGGCGCGACGTTTGGTTGCGGCCCTTGGTTTCAAGGCCGACTCCTAATTAGATAGCACTGAGACTTTGCGACGGTTCAAGAAGCCTCAGTTTTTCCTTTGGGTTAACAAATCTACTACCGATGAAATTAAAAAGAGTGAAATTTAAAAGAGTGAAATTTAAAAGAGTGAAATTTATTTCAGGTGACAACTTTTAATTCTAAAGTAATCAATAACTTGTTTTGTTATACACAATAAGGCAGTTCTAACCGGCAACCTGCCACTTAAATAGTTACTCTTTTTAATGGTTTTTACTTTACAAAATCAAAGGTATAAAGAGAGTGAGTTAGCCCCCTGAATGACAGTCCCATCGGTATTCCTTAAACTAACAACTAGGAATAAGACTATGGATATGACTATGTCATCAATAAGACCTAACCGGGTGGAAGTGGTCACCAGTGTTCAGCGCCGCAGGCGCTGGACCCCGGAACAAAAGCTTGAAATCGTCAAACAAACCAATGAACCAGGAAGCTCTGTTTCTTTGGTAGCCCGACAGCATGGATTGACTGCAGCCCAGTTGTTTCAATGGCGCAAAGCTTATTTGGAAGGTTCCTTGGTCGCAGTTGGTGCCAATGAAACTGTTGTCCCGGCTTCTGAACTTCAAGAAGCCATGAGACGTATCAAACAACTTGAAGGTGCGCTTGGCCGCAAGACTCTGGAGAACGAGATTCTCAAGGAGGCTGTGGACTTTGCCAAAGCAAAAAAGTGGATTGCGCGCTCGCCTGTATTGCCCGGGGACGAGCAATAAGGGCGGTGTGCACGGCACTGGACGTATCGCGCAGCAACGTATTAACCAAGAAAACTCGATCCTCCGAATGGACTGATTTGAGAAAGTCACCACCCAAGGCCGATGACGCTGACCTGAAG
Source organism: Limnohabitans sp. MMS-10A-178 (assembly GCF_003063375.1). Lineage (GTDB taxonomy): Bacteria > Pseudomonadota > Gammaproteobacteria > Burkholderiales > Burkholderiaceae_C > Limnohabitans_A. The sequence continues at coordinate 1,331,363 of NZ_NERY01000001.1, forward strand.
GAGGCCATTGCCAGCGTGGTTAAAGACCGAGCAACATACGGTTACAGGCGCGTTTGGGCTAGGCTGAAGATCGACGGCCGTCAGATTAATCACAAGCGGGTTTACAGGGTTATGCGAGATGAAGGTTGGCTACTGTTCAGACAAGGACAAAAGCCTTTGGACACGAGAAAGCATGAAGGCACAGTAGCGGTCAAGGAAAGCGACACGCGCTGGTGCTCAGATGGATTGGAGCTGTCGTGCGACAACGGAGAACGCGTAAGGGTGGCATTTGCACTGGACTGCTGCGACAGAGAGATCATGAGCTGGGTGGCCACTACGAAAGGCATTGATGCAGGACTGGTTGGCGACTTGATGATGCAGGCTGTGGAGAAACGATTCGGATCAAATGGTAAGCCGCCCAAAACGATTGAGTGGCTGACAGATAACGGCAGCTGTTACACAGCAGCAGAGACAAGAAGCTTTGCAAAACAGCTAGGCTTAAAGCCTGTGACAACACCAGTAACAAGCCCTCAAAGTAACGGCATGGCCGAGAGCTTTGTGAAGACACTAAAACGGGATTACGCCAAATTGGCTAACCGGCCAGATTCAAAAACTGTGATGGCCCAACTGAAAGATTGGTTCAATGACTACAATTCGTATCACCCGCACAGTGCACTTGGCTACTTGCCACCAACGCTGTTCAGGGAGAAAAGATCGGTAACTTAAACATACCGGCGGTACTGGAATACAGGGTCAAGACCAGTTCAATCATCGCAACTACAACATATTTTCTTTTACTTGCATGAGAAGTATGCCAAGTGTGCTACACCAAAAATTCCTGTTCTCTTTTTAAGTACAGCTTTTTTGTTAAATTCTTTACAGTGTTTGTCTGCAACTACTACTCCGTTTTTTATCATCTCCTCAGTTGTTAATGCCGTGTTTTTTATATCAACAACAACGCTATCGTTGGAAGAATTTATTATTTTTGTAGACGCACAACCGCACAAAATAATCGCCACCAAACAAACCGTTAAAGTTTTAAATTGTCTTTGCATTTTGTTTATCAGCTTTCTATCCTTGCTATGCCAGTTTATCCGCAGCCATCGTTGCCGTCAATTTAGAGTAATGCCGCTCCAACATAGTCACAGAAGTTCCCATTTGCCGCGCGAGTGTGTGAATGTCAGTTCCAACTAAAAGTTCCTGTGTAGCATAGGTATGGCGTAAGCTGTAAAACGTTCTGTCTGTACCAGCCTGTCCTTTTACCAAGTTCAATTCTTCCAGTATTCGTCTGAAAATCTTATTCATTTCAAATGGCTTGCGTCCATCTTTAAATCTGAATAGTTTGACTAATATTCTCAGCGCCAGCAAATTGTCAAAACTCAAGACTGCTGTTTCATAGTGTGTTGCCTTTATTCGTTCAAGCACAGATAAACATTCGTGCTTAGCAATCAACCGCCTTGCACCTGTTTTGCCAGACTGACCTGCCCCCTTGAGACGCACCAAAGTGATGGAATACCGTCAATAATTAGTTCCAAGAAACTTTTGAATAAAGTTTGGGGTCTAGAAGTATGTCTTGGAGCGTTTATAGATCAGGCGTATAGCGTTTCAGCATTTCTTCACGGGATTCCACTGGTCCCGTACTCTTAGTTTGATCACTGATGATTTGACCAATCGTTGGCATCGCATCAATATTTTGATGGTGTTCAATAGACCAGAGTTTGGAGCGCATCATTGCTTTGGGGCAATGCATATAGGCAGCTTCCACGATCACTTTGATAACTAGCTTGGGGTTGTTCTTCAAAGTATCAAAGTGCTTGAGAAGATCGCTGTCAGTCTGTAGCGTAGCACTTCCATTCACACGAACAACTTCGTCAATGCCAGGAATGAAAAACAGCAAGCCAACTTGTGATGTAGCGATGATGTTTGTCAGGGTGTCTAACCTGTTATTGCCAATAGAGTCAGGAATTAGGAGTGTTTGCTGATCTAAAACTATGACAAAACCTGCGTCTCCGCCACGCGGTGAGCAATCCATTTGATGAAGTTGATCTCCACTGCTAATCACTAGAAATGGCGACAAAGAGATGAATCTCTTTAGGTGCGTATCAATGTGCGTCAATTCTTTTAGAACGGCACGCTGGCTTGGTGCTTTGTAAAGGGCACGCAATTGGTCTGTGGTTTGAATCTGCATAAATCAAATGAAGTATCCTGAATTTTGGCATAGACAGCGGAAACTCAGATTGTTAGAACTTTTGAATAAAGTTTGTGACCTCGCCAAGCCTTGGCTAAGTGTCTGACCCTCAAAGTCTAAGCAATGTCAGCATCGTGCCGTGCATATGCCGTGCCCAAGTCGCTACTTTGTCGCACACAATCATTCACCTTGCCATTAGAGTTCCTAGCACTGCAAAAGGAGTGATAAATGCTAGTTCAAAAACTAAGACTACAACGAGGATGGTCTCAACAGCAGTTGGCTGAGTTGAGTGGATTGAATGTCCGCACCATTCAGCGTATTGAAAAGGGTCAAGAACCTAGCGTGGAATCTTTGAAGTCTTTGGCTGCCGTGTTCAATTTGGATTTCTCAACACACAAGGAGCAAGGTATGGACAACGTCATCAGTGAAACTCAAAGCGCAGAAGAGATTTTGGCTTTCAAGCAAGTTAGAAAACTCAAAGGTTTCTACATTCACTTGGCGCAGTATGTGTTGGTAATTGCGGTGCTCACGGTCGTCAATGCGTTAACAACCCCTAATCGCTGGTGGGTTCAATGGGTCATTATTGGTTGGGGCATTGGCGTGTTCTCTCATTGGCTTCAGATTTCCGAGCGGTTTGGCTTGCTTGGATCCAAGTGGGAGAAAGAGCAAGTGGAAAAGCGTTTGGGGCGAAAACTTTAAGATTGATGCTCAGCTTCTCAGGACTTTTGAATCGAGTTTGGGCTCCAGAAGGATATAGCTCATTTTTAGCCCTGCGTACGAATCGTTGAGTCAGGTTTAGTTTCTGCGGGTCTACCGTGCTCGTGGGGTCTCGTGGAGATCAGGTGTCGTTTTACACGACAGCGGGTGGTTGTTTAGTTAACTTAATGATCAAAGCATTTTTTTCGTCATTTCATTTCCCTGTTCGCGCTAAGTCATTGGCTTTTTTTGCATTCACAAAGCTTTTAATTAAAAACAGCAATTTGATCTTTATTTCTTCAATTGACATTTCTTTTGCGCTCTGTCCAATTGATGCCCTAATCACTCCTGTGAATGCATGCGTGATAACGAATGCTTCCTCAGGACTGAATCGTATGGCTTGACCGTTTCCGTTTGGAACTCCCTTAGTCGCCAGTGAGTTGGCTATGAGTTTGGAAGAGGCATCAATATTGTTGGCATGTCCCATTTGCCATGCATATTCGAGTAATTCACGGTGCACTCTTGAGCGACCTCCAAATGCACCGAAAACACAATCGATCAGTATCCGAGCAGGTTCCTGAGATTCACCGCTATTTGAGTTTGACAACGTTGCAATTATGTTTTCGTTCACAGTTTTCATTTCACGCTGACCGAGCACTTCAAGAATGGCTGCCTTGCTCCCGAAATATTGATAAAGCGTGCCAATGCTAATTCCTGCTAACTCGGCAATTCGGTTGGTTGTCAGACCCTCCAATCCGTCTTTATCGATGATGCGTGTTGCTGCTTCCAATATGAGTTCAATCTTCTCTTGCGCCCGTCCTTGTTTTGGCGCTCTTCTTGTAAGTGATTGTTTTTTATGAGAATTTTGTGGCATGCGTGGCTTTCAAGAACGCGAGTAGTAAAAACTGAGCATAGCTCATATATTTGCGTCTGTGTATTTAACTCCCATTTAAGTTATGACCCAAATCGTTTGGATTCAAATCATCGTAACAATCGCCATCCTTTGCATAGCGTTGGCAGAAGCCTTGGTTCTGCAATACCGCAAGCCTGGTTCTTTTGACTGGTCCGAGGCTTGGCTTTCACTAGCAGATATGGCAGGACGTAGATTGTTGGGCGTTTTACCGGTAGGTATCGCGACCCCCGTTTTTGAATGGGTCTGGACGCACCGGCTATTCACCATCGAACTCAATGGCTTCGCAGCTTTTTTATTGCTGTTTCTGGGTCTTGAATTTTTCTACTATTGGTATCACCGTGCATCACACCGTGTTCGCTTCTTTTGGGCAACGCATGCGGTGCACCATTCTCCAAACCAACTTACCTTGTCAACTTCTTTTCGTCTTGGTTGGACGAATAAGCTCACAGGAATAACTTTGTTTTACACACCTTTGGTGTACTTTGGCTTTGAACCTAAGATTGTTCTAACTGCACTCTCGCTCAATTTGCTTTATCAGTTCTGGTTGCACACAACATTGATCCCGAAGTTGGGCTGGTTGGAATGGGTACTCAACACGCCTTCAGCACACCGAGTGCACCACGCATCTAACTTAGATTATCTAGATGCAAATTATGGCGGTGTCCTCATCATTTTCGACCGTTTGTTCGGTACTTATCGCCCTGAGCGCCCCGAGGAACCCTGCGTCTATGGTTTGGTAAAACCAATGCGAACTCGCAATGTTTTTACGATGGAGTTTTCTCAGTGGGTTGCCCTTTATCGCGACATGCGAGAAGCCACAAGCCTTGGTTCAGCATTTGCCTATTTTATTAAGCCGCCAGGTTGGTCACCAGATGGAAAAAGTCTTACAACTGAAGCTTTGCGCGCTCAACAAATCAGAACGACTTTGACATGATTCAATTTGTTTTTTCTAGTAAATTTTGGTACGGTCGTTTTGTCATGGCACTACCGATCTTTGCCCTGGGTATGTTCACAATTCCTTCCTCATCTGAGTCGCAGGTCACTGCAACTCAATCGCAATTCCTGCCTGCGGTGACAAGTATCAACCCACAGCGTGTGCAGGCTCAAGCCAATTTCTTCGCAGCTGATGTAGATAAGAATGAGCAACTGAGTCTGTCCGAATTTATGACCTTCATTAACCTGAATGCGGAGCACAATCTGGGACAAGCTGCTAGCATCCGCCAATTTAGAATGTACAAAAGGGCTTTTAAGAAAGCAGATGCGAATGGTGATGGATTCGTGACCAAACAAGAAATCACAGCACAAGCGAAAGAGTAATTTTTTAGTATTTACACCAAAAAATTAATTCTCTCTAAACTGGAATACCCTCCAGCACCATTCTGAGTAACTTTCAAAACTCAGCCACTTTGAAGAGAATTTGTATCCAAATTTGAGCCAAACCAATGGCAGATCCTGCTCGATTTTTGAGTAAGCACAGCCAAGAATCAATCGTCTGGTAACAGGACGATGAAGAAACAAAGGCGCTATCCAGCGCCTTTGTTCAATTCTGATCAGTTAGTGAGCAAAACCATCTCTTAGCTTGTTGGCTGCGGCTTCATTCTGTGTGTCCAACTCTCCGTTAAGAACAACTTGCGCCCAAATCTGTAGCAAATGAAATGGGCTGATTGTTAGAACTTTTGAATAAAGTTTGGGACCTTGGGTTTGAGTTTGCTTATCGGGTGTTCGGGTGGTGCGTAGGAATTGCCGAGTCAGGTTTGGTTTCTACGGGTCTACCGTGCTCGTGGCTTGACGTGGTCTTCAAGTGTCGTTTAACACGACAGTTGGTAATGTGTGGGTTGAAGAACAATAGTTCCCCTGACCATAGGTCTGGCTCTCAAGGCAAAATCAATTTTTTAATTCTGACTTGAGGGATGCGTTCTTGCTTGATATTAGTAGGTTGACTTTACGAATTTGATCAAATCATTTAGAAACTTCTTTTGGGCGTTACCGGATGAGCCGGTCCATCCCCAAGTCTTTTTGGCAGTAGGTCCAGCGCCATATGTTCGGACACCACGATCGATAGGGCCAGCCATGATTCCGTGCGCGGCATCTTCATAAAACCAAATTTCAACATCACGTCCCGTTCCCTTAAGTTCCTTAACCCAAGATTCGGCTGAAATCATGATCCCTTCTGGATTTTGAAGCCGGCTGCAAGTCTTTGAGGTGCCCTCTGGAGCGAGGTCGAATGCCACGTTGAAAGAGCAGGGGGCCACACGACTGAACATCCAGTCGTCCTCTTTATCTCCGCCGTAATTGTCCAACTTGCCGTAGATCATCCTTACCGGGACATTAATGTTGAACGGGAAGCCTAGCCCAGAGGGTGATGCACCCTCCGGAAACACTGCCCGAACGTGCTTGGGGTCAACTGCCCCAGCAATATTCGAGACAACACTCCCACCGTTCGATAGCCCCTGGATAAATATACGGCTTGAGTCTATAGATTGATTTTGAATTAGCCACTGATAGGCACCAAGCGCAACCTTGTAGGTCATGCGCTGACGGGCATCGTTGGTCATACCGGTGAGAAAAAGAGTGAATCCCTCTTCTCTGGTGTAGCCGTTCATCTGATAAGCATCGAATACAAGAGTTGCGATTCCGGCAGAGTTTAATGCGGCTGACAAATTGGTTTCCGCTTTACCCAGGCCGCCGCCACCGTGAACAATGATGAATACGGGCGGTTTTTCAGCGATCTTGGGTGAGAAAAGTCCCGGCATCGAAAGCTTTACTGTTGAGTGGCACGGATTGAAATCGGCAAGTGTTCCACGAACAGTGTGATATCCAGGTCGAATCTGAACCAGTTGATGCGAGCTCTTTTCATACGCAACGCATTGGTTAGCATGCGCCGATTTTGCGAGACTTATTTGAAGTATGACGGCAACGGCTAGAACACCAAGAAACCTTGTGTATGAACCTAAGATATTTTTCATAATACTTATTAATTTATGATGTTTGTCTTTAAGAGCTTAAGCATTCGCAATTGTTGAAAACTTAATCAGCTTAATTAAATTGTACTTTTGCTGTTAGCTTTTGGAGCTTTGCAATTTTGGCTACATGTAACTCCTGACCCTGCACACAAATCGTTCTGTCAGGTTTGATTTCAGCGTGGCTACCGTGCTACTGGCTTGTAGTGGAGATCAGATGTCGTTTAACACGACAGAGAGTGGTGTGTGGTGTTGTCCTTTTAAAGGACATTCATTCAACTTACAGGTGTTAGCGGCGGTCTGAAAGCGCGGAAAAATGGCTTTGGAGAGCGTTTTCAGGTTCTCGGTGAGAGTGGTGGCGCGCAGATACGGCTGGCCGTTTTGTCGTAAATTTGCACTCATATCTAAGCAATGCTTAAATATTTCTTGCCTACGCTTTGCAGTTAATCTAAGATTCGCTTAGATTAACAATCGGAGCACCTAAATGTCAGTTTCCCGCTTTGCCTGTGCCACTCTTGCCCTCCTGGCGTTCTCGCCGTTGTGGTCGAACGCTGCGCCAACCGATGCAATCGTGCGTTTCGAAATCGCCAGTCTTCGCAATGCGCAAGGAGATGTAGGATGCCTCATATTTAACTCTTCGGACGGCTACCCAGAGACGCACGCCAAAGCCTATAAAGAGATACATGCTGCCATTGATGGGGACCATGCCGTTTGTGAATTCAAGGCAGTCACGCCGGGCACCTATGCAGTCATCGTCTTCCATGACGAGAACAAAAATGGCAAGATGGACAAAAACTTCTTGGGCGTTCCACAAGAGGGTTATGTAGCGTCTAACAACCTGCGCCCCCTGATGTCAGCACCAAAGTTCAAGGAAGCGTCGTTCGTCGTTCCGGCGGCCAGCGTCACTGCCATTAAGCTTCAAATAAGGTATTGAGCGATGCGTGCGTTAACTGGAAAAACAGCGCTGGTCACCGGCGCTTCCTCTGGAATTGGCGAGGCCATTGCTCGAAAGCTTGCTGCTGAAGGTGTGAACCTCGTTTTAGTCGCCCGTTCGCAGGACAAGTTAAAGCAGCTTGCTGATGCACTCACTCAGAGCTACGCAGTGCAATGCACGGTCTTGCTGGCAGATTTGAGTACGCAGAATTGTGGTGCAACTGTGCATGGGCAAGTAAAGGCTATGGGTTTGACTGTGGACATCCTTGTGAACAATGCGGGCTACGGGACCTATGGACCGTTTGACTCCATTGCTCCGGAAAATGAGCAAGCTGAGATAGCCGTCAACATCGCAGCGGTTGTCGACTTCGCCCATGCCTTTTTGCCAGAAATGCTCAAGCGCGGTGAAGGCACCATTCTTAATGTAGCGTCCACCGCTGCATTCCAGCCAGTACCATACATGGCCGTTTATGCCGCCAGTAAAGCATTTGTACTGAGCTTTAGTGAAGCCCTTTGGGCCGAGTACCGACAACAGGGTATCCACGTCGTTGCCCTGTGTCCAAGTGCTGTCGACACAGGTTTCATTAACCATCTTGGGAATGAATCCGTTCGTAAAACGGCCGCCTTCTCAACCACTTTGCAGCCCGAGCAAGTCGCCGCCCATGCGATGAAGGCTATTTATGGCAAAGGTCCTACGCACATCACGGGTTTCAAGAATTGGCTGATAGCCCAATCGGCTCGTTTCGCACCAAGAAGCCTGGTAGCCCGCAGCAGTGCCGACATGATGCGCCCCCCGGTACAAAATGGGGCAACTTCGCATTAGCCCAACAAGAAAATCATGCCAACTGTTAAGAGAAGCAAGTATCACCACGGTGACCTTCGAAAGACACTGATTGACGTCAGTGTGGATGTCATCGACAAACAAGGGATAGACGCTCTCAATTTGCGTGGCTTGGCATTACTGGCGGGTGTTTCCTCGGGTGCGCCTTACCATCACTTTGCCGACCGTTGTGAGCTACTTGCAGCCATCGCTCAAGAAGGCTTCGAGGCACTCGAAACCGCTATGGTCTGCGAGGGAGCCGTAGCTGTAGGCGGCACGAGTGAGCGATTGGAAGCGCTGGGTCGCGCCTACGTGCTGTTTGCGACTTCGCACAGAGGGCATTTCCGCGTAATGTTCCGCGGCGACACACATAGCGGTGCGGATGAGGCGTTGAAGAATTCGGGTGACAGGGCGTTTCAATTGTTATGTGAAGCCATCGAAGCCTGTCAGAAGGCTGGCACTGCGCCACTTGGGGACCCACAGCCTTTGGTGCTGCATGCTTGGGCCACGGTGCACGGGCTGGCTACGTTGTGTGTTGACTCCAGCCTCTCGAAAATAGGTATCGCACCCGAACAGTTGGCGCCCATGATTACGAGCCTGACGAGCCAAATGTTTAGTTCCCTGGCTAGGACTCGTGCGTCGACTGTTGCCAAAATAAAGCAGCCCGGTGGTGCACGCAAGCCAAGGTCCCTCAAAAGCCCCAGCCGAACGCAGAAAACTTCTTAAGCAGTTGAAGCACGATGCAACTTACACCAACCATTGCCATTCATATGACCGCTTCATTAATTGCTTTGGTCATTGGTCCCGTTGCGATGTGGGCTCGTTTAGGGCAAACAAAAAGACCTTGGATCCACAGAGCGATTGGTTATGGCTGGGTCTCTATGATGATCGTATCTGCCATATTCATCAGAGACTATGGACTACCCAACGTATGGGGCTATACGCCAATTCATTTGTTAATTCCGTACACCGTGTTTTGGCTTGTCTATGCTTTCAGAGCCTTGGCAATGAAAGAAATTGAAAAGCACCGTAAAGCAATGATTGGTTTGTATCTGGGTGCTTGTATTGGAGCTGGTGCATTTACATTGCTACCAAGCCGCTATTTAGGTGGCATTGTTTGGTCGTATTTTGGGCTTATCAATTAGAAATCTCACTACCGCAGATTCTCATTACTTTTGAATCAAGTTTGGAGTCTAGAAGGATGAGAGGGTGCTTGTGTTGTGAATGAGTTGCTTATTCCACTTAAATCAAATCAACACTTTGCGATCATCATTGGCTTTTGACCAATGAAGTATTTCATAGCTCTGCCTTAGACCAGATGTGTAAAAAGGGTCAGTTTTCAATAGATCATCAAGTTGCTGTTTTGAATCGGCTTCAGCAATCCATAATCCACCTTTTGGAACTTGACCAAGCTCTACGCTCAGTGAGCCACCAACTGGTATCACTTCTTTATGGGTCTCAAGCCATTCAATGTGTTTTTGTGAATATTGCGAACGAATATGTCCGCAGCCTTGCTTATCGGTGAATAGAACAACAAACAGCATAAAAATCTACCTCAAAGGTTTTATCAATCAAATGTGATTTTGACATCCAGTTTGGGGTCTAGAAGGATGAGCTTCAAAGAGACAACCTGTGCGTAAAAATCGTTGCTCTAAGTTGCTATCAGCGTTGGCGCCGTGCTCGTGAATTGATGTGGAGAACAGGTGTCGTTTTAAACGACAGTTGGTGGTGATTTATGATTGCTTTAAAGAACCGAGAAGCTTGACATTGACAAGGTGTCTATGTTTAGAAGCTCTTCGTATATAAATTTCTGATGACCTTGTTGAAGAGCAAAGACTCCTAAAAGTAGGCAACCTAACAATATGAATTTGTACCTGCTGGCAAAAGAAAATAGACGTAAAGTTCCGTCGTTGTTAGCACTAATCAAATCTTTTTTGATAAAAATATTATCTAAAGTTTTTCTTGAAAATTCTTTAGGAAGTTTTGGATGAGTATCAAAAACGATCTGGTCTTTTAATTTCTTGTCGTCGTCATTCATAGCCCAGATGCTCCATTTTTTTCCGTAAGTTGATCTTTGCCCTGTGCAGTAACTGATGCGCAGCATTTATATCTAATCCTATTACTTTTGCAATTTCAGGAATGCCAGCGTCGTGGTAAGCCCAAAGTGCAAGTGCAGCCCGTTGCCTAGCATTTAAAAACTGCATGGCATGTTGTACGTTTGAGTCAGACTGCTTTCTTTCAAGTGACTCAATGGGAGTTAATTTATCGACTGAAAATAGCTCATCATACTCAAATCCATAGTCCAACTTATGGTTGGCACTAGACCGTAGCTTGTCTAAACAGAGCCGAGTCACAATCGTGTGCATATAAGTTGAAAGTGCAGCTTTGCCGTCGTATTGCTTCGCTTCAAAAAGTTTGATGAAAGCTGCTTGAACAATATCCTCAGCTTCACTTGGTTCTCCCAAGATCCTCCAAGCTAATGCGTGGGCTTTAGGACTTAAGCTAGCGATCAATTTTCGAGCTGACTTAGTGTCGCCGTTTAGGGCTGCAGAAAAAGCAGCCGCTTCTGCTTTATGCACCAACATGTTTGCTCATAAAGGACGAGACTTAATTTGTAGCCATATTGAGGGAGTTTCAAGAAATAAAACGTTAGCTAATTTTTGTAGGGCGGTGCATTTCCTCACGCCATTTCTTGCGCTCTTCTGGGCTCATGCTTTCATAGGCTTTACGGCGTTCTTCTCTTAGCTCTTTGCGCTCCTGGGGTGTGAGAATCTCCATCATTGATTTGCGCTCTTGTTTGAGTTGATCTTTTTGTTCAACACTTAGACTTTTCCATTCAGAATGCATTTTTTTATGCAACTCTTTACGCTCTTGCGGCGAAAGTGCTTGCATTTTTTGATGCATCTTTTCTCTATAAGCTTTTCGTTCATCTGGAGTTGCTTTTTTCATCTCCTCTCGAATCAATTGCCCATGGGCTAGGCGTTGTTCGAAATTCATGCTGGATGCTTCGCGTGGATCTAATGGTTCTGGTAAAGCGGCTAAGACTGTACAAGTGACACTTGACATGACAAGACCTAAAATGACAACGCTTAATTTGGAATATTTCATACAGACCTCTTTTTAAAACATGCTCATTAGACGTGTTTCAATACCTCATTCTTACGATAATCCTGCATAATTTTTTTGAAAATCTAGCACCTGCGTAAGAAGCGTTGAGTCAGGTTTTAATTCGGCGGGTCTACCGTGCTGTCGGCTTGTTGTGGACATAAGGTGTCGTTGAGGGGTAGTCACCAAGGGTTTAACACTACATAAAAGATCTAAGTTAAAGCTTCTACTGATTGATTACAACTTAATGGAGAAATTTCATGATCAAAATTCGTCTGGTCCTTTTTGCCTTTCTAGCAGTAGTTTCCTTACATTCATTTGCTGCAGACATCAAAAGTGAACTTAAGGAAGTCATCCTAGCCAATCAAAATTCAGTTATTGAAAGCAATTTAAAGACTTTCTTAGCCACCTCTGCGCCAGATATCAATATCGTTGACGAATTTCCCCCTTTCGTTTGGAACGGTAAGGATGCAGCAGCTAGATACTTTAAAGACTTTCAAGACTTGTTAACAAAATTCAAGGTATCGGACTACAAATTAGATCTCAAGGATCCTACATTTATTGAACAAGATAAGAATGTTGCTTACGCTGTATTTCCAGTTTCTGTTTCCTATAAAGTAGGAAATGTGAAGGCACATACTGATACTGGTTATCAAGCTGTAGTTTTCAAAAAGGCAACAAGCGGCAAATGGTTAATTGAAAGCTCCACCTGGGCAGTTAGCAACAAGACCATTAAGTGAGTGTTGATCTGCGTGGTAATTTTGTTGAATCGAGTTTGGGTCAATCGGAGCCGTCAAGATCGACATGTCGATCTTGACCTCGAACCTCAACAATAAAAGTGGGTTTAGTACTTCTCGGGAACCAACATGTCAGCCGGAACAGGGTGACGAATGTAATCAGGATTGCGAACACGTGCGGGCAACTCGATGCCTGCATGTTCGACTTCATGGTAAGGAAACTGGTTTAACAGATGGTCGATACAGTTTAAGCGAGCACGCTTTTTATCGACAGCTTGAACCACCCACCATGGCGCTTCTGGAATGTGCGTACGCTCAATCATGGTTTCTTTGGCGCGCGTGTAATCTTCCCATCTCCGGCGACTCTCTAAGTCCATGGGGCTAAGCTTCCACTGCTTCAGGGGGTCGTGAATGCGGCCCATGAATCGTGCATGTTGTTCATCATCGGTAATAGAAAACCAATACTTAATGAGTTTGATGCCGCTTCTGCCAAGCATTTTTTCAAACTCGGGCACGGATCTAAAGAACTCTTCGTATTCGTCTTCAGAGCAAAATCCCATGACTTTTTCGACACCAGCACGGTTGTACCAACTGCGGTCAAACAAGACAATTTCACCGGCGGCAGGCAGGTGCGAGACATAGCGTTGGAAGTACCACTGCGTGCGCTCGCGATCATTAGGTGCGGGGAGGGCTGCAACACGGCAAACACGTGGGTTAAGGCGTTGGGTGATGCGCTTGATCACGCCACCTTTGCCCGCAGCATCACGGCCTTCAAACAAAATGACTACCTTCTGCTTATGGGCCAACACCCAATCCTGCAACTTGACCAACTCGCCTTGAAGACGCAGCAGTTCACGGAAATAATTTGCGCGTGCGGCTTTTTCTTCAGCAGAGGCTAAGGGGTCATTTTCATCCACGCCATCTTCCATAGACATTTCAAGCTCTTCGTCAATGGAGTCCAAAATATCTTCACGAATTTTGCGAAGTTGTTCGGCATCTAGCTGTTGTGATTCGTTCATGGCTTATATTCCTTTGCTAGCATCATCAACGCTGTAAATTGCAAATTTATGACTTTTTTCAAGGCATTCCCTCCTCAGATTGCTTGAGATTCTACTGATGCGTAGGAGTTGCTAAGGCAGGTTTAATTTAGGCGTGCCTACCGTGCTCGTGGCTTGATGTGGAGATCCAGTGTCGTGTTACACGACAGTTGGTGGCGGTGTGGGGATGTCCTTTTAAAGGACAAACTCGAGTGAGCGGATTGGCTTTCTAATCAGGTAGCTGACTTAATTTTCTGACTTGACCAGTACCAGTGCTTGCAAAGCAGCATCGAAGACCTTTGCTTTGCCCATGTAGTACCTGTCAAGACGCCATTCCTGCAAGACTTCCATAGCCAATTGAAATTCATTTGCGTCTAATAAGTAGAGATCCTTAAGTGAAAAGTCCGCTTCTTCCGCCTTTGGTTCTAGGGGACGATTACCAGTTGATGTGGTCTGCAAGTGTCTTTTATCACGACAGTTGGTGGTGTTGTCCTTTTAAAGGACAAACGATGTTACCGCCGACACCAAATTGACCAATGGTTTTCTGCACACCTGGTCAAATGGACATCGGCGTCAATGCCAAAACAGAGAACAACACCAAGCTGATGCCCAAAAGACTGGGCATGGCGATCATCAATCGCCGAAGAATATAACGGAACATAGAAATGCTTAAGTGGTCTTGTACCAGTCTTTCAAAAGCCACAAGTCATTGTCCCAGCCCGACAAAGGCGCAACCAAGTTGTTGACTGCGGCTGAAATACTGGGGCGGAAAACCACGGGAATGATTGCAATGTCGTTGATGGGCATGTCGTTCATCCTGACAAACAAAGCTGCACGTTTCACGGGGTCCATTTCAGATCGGGCTGCCAAATAAGCCTTGTCGTATTCGGGGTTGCTGTAGCGCGTGGAATTTCGACCCAGCCATTTGTTGGCTTTGCTGGCAAACTCAGTGCTCAGATACTGATCCATTATTCCCTCTGGATCAGGCTGAAGCATGGTGGTGGTGAACATTTGCATGTCTGCATACAGCTTGGTGTAGGTGTCTGTATTGGCTGGGTCAGACGAGAAGTAGACCGATCCAGGCACCGATTTCAATTCCATGTCAATGCCAGCCTTTTGCGCAGCTTGCTTGATAATTTGTTGCGTTTTTTGACGCGGCCCATTGATCGAAGTTTGGAAAACCAATTTCAGTTTTTTGCCACCTTTTTCACGGATGCCATCGGCACCTTTTTTCCAACCAGCTGCCTCTAAGACCTGAGCTGCCTTTTCTGGGTTGAACTCGTATTTTGTGTTTTTAGAGACAAAGCGCTGTGGGTTGTTCAGGAAGTTGGCCGTTGCAATACCTGTTCGGCCGTAGATGAACTTTTGCACCCCGTCGCGATCGACACACAAACTGATGGCTTGGCGAACCGCAAATTCCGACAAAATGGGGTGCTTGGATTTGGGATTTGAACGCTCGCCATCTGTTTCAGTCCAAGGGTCTGCCATGTTCAGTTGAATGAACTCAATGTTGCCGCCAGACACAATATTTATTTTGCCTTTGCGGCCTTGCTCTAATCGAATGAGAAGTTCGTCTTCGACTTGCAAATTCCAAGCGTAATCGTATTCCCCCGTTTGCAACACAGCGCGGGCAGCAGACACGGCATCACCGCCGCCCTTCATTTCGATGCTGTCAAAGTAAGGGCGATTGGCTTCGTGGTAATTGTTGTTGATGACACCGCGCAGCATGTCACCCGGTTTGAAATCGGCAAACTTGTAGGGCCCAGTACCAACGGGCTTGAGGTTGGCAGGTGCATCGCGAGAAGTAGCGCCTTTGTAAGCTTCAAAAATGTGCTTCGGAATGATCATGCCAGCAGCGCTGACCAAAGGATCTGCCCAAAATGGCGAAGGCTTTTGGTACTCAACCCTGACGGTATGGCTGTCTACTTTGGTGACCTTCACATTTTTGTAAGAGCCACTGGTGATAGCAGAAGTTGTAGGATCGGCCGCATAAGCAGCTGTGAAAACAACGTCATCGGCCGTGAATGCAACACCGTCGTGCCATTGAACATTCCTTTTGAGCTTCCAAGTAATTGATTTTCCATCCCTTGACACGCCACCATTGGCCAAAGTGGGCACTTCTGCCGTCAAGATGGGAATTAGGTTGCCATCTGCATCCCACGCACCCAAAGGTTCATAGAAAATACGTGAGCCTTCTTGGTCTTTGTTACCACTGGCGAAGTGGGGCTGAAGCAAAGTAGCACCCTGCCACCAGAGTAATTTAAGGGTACCACCACCGCCACGTTTGGTGGGCTTATATGTAGAAGCAGTTTGTGCTTGGGCCAAACCTGAAGTGAGCAGCATTTGAGCTGCCATAGGTACAGTTAATCCAGCGCCAATCATGGTGCGAATGAACTGTTTGCGGCTGATGCTATTGTCGCGAACTTTATCGATCAGATCGCGAATTTCACTTTCATTTATAGAGTTCTCATGAGTCATTTGAATTCCTAAATAAAAACTACATAGGTTTTAAAAAACGTTGAAACTTTGTTTTAACCGTATGCCTCTTCCTAAGGTACTTTTGTATTGCCTCATTGCTAAGCGTTGACCCTTTTTCAATAGGTGAAAAATCATGCCGGATTTTTTATACTTTTAAATGGTTAGATTTTTAGGGTCAGGGTCAGTTTCTACGGGACTACCGGGCTCGTGGATTGATGTGGCCGGCAAGTGTCGTGTTACACGACAGCTTGCCTTATTTAAATTTAGTTCAAAGAATACAAGAAAGTTATTTGTTGGGTGCCTTGTATTTGGCAGCTTTGGCTGCAGCATTTGTCATAGCTGTTTTCATTGCTTTAGTTGAAATCAATTCTTCTACATTGATTTCCGTGAATGCACCGCTAGCCATGGTGATCATTTGCGCTTCCGTAACTTGCTCAGCAGTTCCTTCTACCAAGCACACGATACTACCGCTTGAGATAGAGAAAAATATGTCATGAGTTTTCAGCCCTAAAGATTTGAAGAGAGCTTTAGCAGCCTCACCTCTATCACTTGGTGAAGCAAGCATTCCTTGAAAAGCAGTAGATGTGTAGCCTGAACGAACTAGATACAAAGCCATGATGCTTCTCCTTTGTTAAATGGGCAGCTGGCGTGCCAAATTGCTTCTGACCCAACTGCTCAAACCACTGGCAGTTCCCCTTACTTGCCATTCTTGAAATGCAGGGTCTGCATACAAAGCATCAGTGCATTTTCCATAGGCTTCAAAGCTTTCGTAGCGAGCTGAAAAAACCATATTGCCAACTTCTCCAGCCGAAACAGCCCAGATGGAAACCTCAGCGCCATGCTTTCGCCAGAGGGCTGCACTTTCTGCCACCAACGCCATTAACTTGGTCATATCTGCGCCTGGGTTCGGCTTGAAAACTACTTGTGAAATCATTTGAGCCATTTTGAAATCCTAAAGTTAATAAACTGCACCTCGATATGAAGTACAGGATTAAATCTAACGCCAGAGATTTACAAATGAAATAGCATAAGTAGAAAGATTCGTTGGGGTTTACCCAAGCGTTAAGTCTTGATGTGCTTGTTTTGTAATAGATTAGAAATAATCAACACAATCAACCCGTGGGTTGTTAGAATTTTTGAACAAAGTTTGTGAACTTGGTTTTGCTTTGGCTTCCGTCGTATTGGGGCGGTGCGTATGAATCGTTCTGTCAGGTTCGGCTTCGGCGGGGCTACCGTGCTCGTGGCTTGTCGTGGAGATCAGGTGTCGTTTAACACGACAGTTGATGTGTGGATGGCGCCTTTGATGTTTTACATACAAATTTGACTCTAATGCCATCCGAAAATTTCGGACGCCGCGTTTGTCACAAATAGTACACCTTAGACCGTCAACATACTTTGACTACAACAGGAGACTATTTACTATGCTTAATTTCAAAACCCTTGTTCGCTGGATCCCTTTGGCGGGCGCAGCTTCTTTAGCTGTTGCCTTAACCGGTTGCGGAGGAAGCAGTCCGCAAGTCACAAATTTCTCTGAGGCCACTTTTCAAAATGGATTGGCCCTCGCTGGCGATGCAGTAGATTTGTCAACTGGCACAGCGGCTGATCGCCGCTTGGGATATTTCTCCGACATCTACTACGATGCAACTCGCAAAGAGTGGTGGGGTTTGTCGGATAGAGGGCCTGGTGGTGGCTTGTTAAATTATGAAACACGTGTGCAACGCTTTGAAGTTGATATCAGTGCTACCGGTTCAATCAGCAACTTCCGTGTCGTTGAGACCGTTAAGTTTATGCGCGGAACTCAGCCTTTCAATGGCATTGCACCCAGCCCAACCACTGCATTGGGCAATGCCTTCGATCCTGAGGGCATTGTCATCAACCCCAAAAATGGCAACTTGCTGGTGTCCGACGAATACGGCCCTTCTCTTTATGAATTTACCCGTGCCGGTCAGTTCGTTCGCGCCTTCACAACTCCCGCAGGCTTGATCCCTCGCACTGCAGCGACAGGCGTTGCAAACTTCGCTGCCGACACAGGTAATACCGCTGGCAAACGTACCAACAGGGGCTTTGAAGGCTTGGCCATAAGCCCTGATGGTCTGTTTGTTTACGCGATGTTACAAAGCGCGATGTTGAACGAAGGCGGCGGAAATGGGGTTCACAATCGCATTGTTAAATTTGACGCAAGCACCGGTACCGCTGTAGCGCAGTATGCATACCGTATGAAACGCTCAGGTGAGGGGCAGGGCATTTCGGCCTTGATGGCCTTAGGCAATGACAAGTTTTTAGTGCTTGAGCGAAACAACCGGGGTATTGGAGCAGGGGCTGCCTTGGCCACCGCCGACAAAGAGGTTTATCAAATCGACCTGGCTGGCGCAGTAGACGTTACCAACACCATGTTGCCTACTACGGATGTGTTTGCAGGTGCGGTAGTTAAAGGTGACAAGGTAATGGACTTGGCTACCAACACTTTGACAGCCATAGGCAACAAGTCTCCAGAAAAATGGGAAGGCCTTGCTATTGGCCCGCAACTGGCAAATGGCAGCTATGTGGTGTTGGTTGGAACTGATAACGACTACAGCGTGACTCAGACCAGCAGTGGCACTCAATACGATGTATTCTTCCGTTTTACAGATGCTGACCCTTACGCCTCCTCCATCCAGTGCCCGATTGGCACTAAGGTCAACTGCTTTAAGACATCTGATTCAACGCCAATAACTCTAACAAGTGAGTACGCGTTGATGCCAGGCATACTGTCTGCTTTTACCGCCAAGATTACGAATTACATCAAACCTTAACTAGACAAGCTACAGATCACTTTCTGTACCTTAGCCGATTGAAGATGAACAAAGGCGCAATATGCGCCTTTGTTCTTTTAAAAGGAATTATTTAGAAAATTCATCACTCACAGGGTGTCCTAGATTTTGAGCAAACGATTTGGTGAAATTGTTAGAACTTTTGAATAAAGTTTGTGACCTTGTCAAACCATAGCGATGGGTTTGAACCTCAAAGTCTAAGCATTGTCAGCATCGTGCCGTGCCTATGCCGTGCCCAAGTCGCTACTTTGTCGCACACAATCATTAACCTTGCCATTAGAGTTCAAAGCACGGCAAAAGGAGTGATAAATGCTAGTTCAAAAACTAAGACTACAACGTGGATGGTCTCAACAGCAGTTGGCTGAGTTGAGTGGATTGAATGTCCGCACCATTCAGCGTATTGAAAAGGGTCAAGAGCCTAGCGTGGAATCTTTGAAGTCTTTGGCTGCCGTGTTCAATTTGGATTTCTCAACACTCAAGGAGCAAGGTATGGACAACGTCATCAGTGAAACTCAAAGCGCAGAAGAGATTTTGGCTTTCAAGCAAGTTAGAAAACTAAAAGATTTCTACATTCACTTGGCGAACTATGTGTTGGTAATCGCGGTGCTCACGATCGTCAATGCGTTAACAACCCCTAATCGCTGGTGGGTTCAATGGGTCATTATGAGTTGGGGTGTTGGTGTATTCTTTCATTGGCTTCAGATTTCCGAGCGATTTAGCTTGTATGGATCCAAGTGGGAGAAAGAGCAGGTGGAAAAGCGTTTGGGACGGAAACTTTAAGATTGATACCAGCTTCACAGAACTTCTGAACTAAGGTTGGGGTCTAGAAGGATGTCCTTAAAGAGGACAACCTGTGCGTAAGAATCGTTAAGTCAGGTTTGGTTTCGGCGGTTCTACAGTGCTTTTTGAGGCTGCTCATATAATTTTTTACTATGAATGATGCGCTACCTACAGACATACTGAACTTCTTTGCTAAATACAAAGAATCCTTCAATCAATTGGATGGCGTTGCTGTTGCTTCGCTTTATCGTGTTCCATCAGTCATCGTAGATGATGCGAGCTACACCATTTGGGATACACACGAAAAAATTGAAAACAATATGATGGCTTTGTGCGAGATTTACAAACAGCATAAATTCCAACAAACAGATTTTCAAATCAATCAGTTCATATTACAAAACGAAAACTTTGCAGTTGTTGATATGCGATGGACAATTTCGCATACTGACTCAAGTCCGCCGAATGTGTTCAATACGACTTACAACATTCAAAAAATTGATGGTGAATGGAAAGTCAATCTTGTCACTGCCTATAGTGAGAAACGACTGAAGAAAATTGATTCAGTTCAGCGTTGAAGCCGTGTTTATGAGCTTTAGCAAAAAGTGCAACTTAAACTGAATTCACATAGCAAGACACTTAGTAAATTAAATGAATAAATTCAAGATCCGAAAACTTGAAAGAACTGACGCAAAAGAGTTTCAGCGTTTAAGACTATTCGCACTTCAAAATAATTCAACTTCATTTGGATCTAGTTTTGAAGAAGAAGTCAAAAAATCCCTTGAGCAATTTGAAGCCTTCATTGAGCCCAAAAGTGAAAGAGTATTTTGGGGCGCATTTGAAAACGATAGGCTCATTGGAATGGTTGGACTTGGACGAGAAGATGGCGTCAAAACTGAACATAAAGGATTTATACGAAGTATGTTCGTAGATCCATCAGCTAGAAAACTAGGGGTTGCTTCCGAACTTCTTAAAACAGCCATCAATTTTTCCGAAGCGCAAATGAAATTAGAGCAACTGACTTTGGCTGTGAATTCAACAAATATTGAAGCCATCAATTTATATAAAAAATTCAGATTCATTGAGTATGGAGTTGAGCCCAACGCTTTAAAGATTGAAGGTAGGTATTTCGCAGAAATGCTGATGTACAGACTTAACGTTCCTTGAGCTTACGCCAACACGATCACTTACAGATTTTCAGAACTTTTGAACAAAGTTTGGGGTCCTGAAGGGTGCAACCCATTTTTACCCGCTGCTAAGAAATCGTTGCGTCAGATTTGGTTTTTACAGAATTTGGAGACCTATGTGATCGTCAACATTGAAGAAAAAATCAAAACTTTAGATCAGCACTTGGAGACTGAAAGGCTTCATATAAAGCCACTCAAGGCAAGCGATGCGGTGGCAGCTTTTCCTAAACTACAAGATGATGATCTGTATCTTTGGATTTCATTGATAAAGCCAAAGAGTGTTAACTCACTCGCTGAGGATTGGCGCAGAATTGAGTCAAGAACCTCGCCAGATCACAAAGAAATTTGGCTGGCTTGGTTTGTATCTAGCAAGTTTGATAACTCACCATTAGGGTCTATTGATGTCTCCATTGATGAAGATGGGGTGGCAGTTAACTTTGGTTATTACTTTTTTGTAAGTGAATGGGGTAAAGGTTATGGAACTGAAGCAACATCAGCGGTAATCCAACATTTACAAAAGCACCAAGTTAAAAAGTTCATCGCAACTGTCACGGTTGGAAATACGGCATCTGTAGCCGTATTAAAAAAACTAGGCTTTGAATTTGTCAGAACGATTCCAAACAACGACACTTTAAATGGGGTTCTGGTAGACGATGACGAATATGTGCTGCTAACTTCAAGGTGCTAGGTTCCATACAGCAATTGCCAGCATCAATAACGAGAAACTGCGGCCAATGATCCTCAACCAGCGATTACCTGCACGCTCAGTGGCTCGCCAAGGCAGCTTTCGACTTTGCCAGACCATGGTGAGCACCAGTAGGCCAATGATTGCAAAAAAGGTGAGACGACCCTGAGTGCCGATCCACTCCCAGGCTACAAAGTGATAAGCAAAAATGGAGACAACCAGCATTTCCAGCAAGTTCCAAAACAATTCCGACTTACTGCGCAAGATGGCCGACTGATGCCAGCGCAATAATCTGCCGCGCATTCCTGTAGCAGGCAGTTGGCCCAGGCTAGCGCCCGGCATTACCAAAGGATGCAATAGGAGAGACACACAAAAGACGATGGATATAACGATGGCGGTCAAATTTACAATGCGCGGATCGTCTTTAATGGGGAATTTCTGATTCAGAAGATGTAGGCCAATATCGTCCACCCCCTGCGAAACGTTAGACAACACCACAACACCTTTTCCAGATTTGAGGTTGAATCCTGCAAAGGTTCTAAAGCCACCAGTTCCGCCGTTGTGCCAGTGTATTTCTTCGCCATGTCGCTGTTCGATGAACCATCCAAGGGCTACTGACTGCGTATCGTCAATACGCACCTGCGCTGGGTGGGTTGCACTTACGCCTGCCAGGGTACCTTGCATGTGGGCTTGCAGGAAACGCGCCATATCCCGCGTGCTGGATCGCAGCGCGCCCGCCCCTGGCATCGAGGGAAGGTCCCAAAGCGGAACAGGTAACAGCGATACGTTGTGTCCTTGAGCCATAAATGGTGCGCGGTCTGTTGAAAGACTGATACCCGTAGCGGTCATACCCAAAGGTGCAAGAATGCGAGCATTAACCAAATCGATGTAAGACATTTTTTCTGGGCTTGCAAGGACTTGCCCTAGCAAACCAACGCCAAGATTGGAGTACGCGACTGGCCGGTCCAATTGCACCTCTAGTGGAAGCTGGCGCACATAGGTCCACATGTCGGCTTCGCTGTAATTGGCATATGGATTGCGCAGGGAGCGCACCATGCCCCACAGAAAATTCGCATCTTGCGGAAGCCGTGGCAAGCCCGATGTATGCGTCGCCAATTGCCTAAGCGTGACAGCACCCACCCCGGGGTTGGCCCATGTGTGTTTGGCACCCATAACTTCGTCGAGACGTGTGTCTAGGCCAATAGCCCCTTGAGCTGCTATTTGCGCCAGCAATGTGGACGTAAACACCTTGGTGATCGATCCGATTTCAAACAGGGTATCTGCATCTATCTGTGGGCGCGCTGGATTTCCGGATTGGCCTTTAGATAAGAAACGCACAGAGCCATCTGGATCGAGCAACACGACAGCAATGCCTCGTGCAGCGTTCTTGTCAATGCGTTGCTGCAAGATCGTGAGGACCTGATCGTCGGTCGGGGGCATGGCCTGTGGCGGTGTTTGCGCATGGCTCCAAGTTAGCTCCAAAAGGCAGACCATCAATATGAAAAGTTCACCAAGCTTTATATTCATTTTTTCCTGTAGCTTGTAGGTAAAAAGATAGTCTATGTCCGTTGTGATCAAGTGGAGATCAGATGTCTTTTAACACTACACACATATCTTTAATCTTGTGACTATTCCCATTGCTTGCGCAAAGTAAGCAGTAATTGATTCCAAGCTTGTGGACCTGCAATGGGATTGCGTCCAACATGAACCCCTTTACCAGGGTTCACTCCGTTGGGTACATCGGTGCGAAGTCTGACGGTTCCAACTGGGTTGTCAAAGTCGTGATAACTATCTGGATAAACAAAGTAACTTGCGCCAACATTTTTTGCCAACTGAATGCAAGGTCCAGGCGGTGTCCAATCATCTAGTTCTGCCAACATCATCACCAAAGGGATTTGAGGACGAAAATTTTCCTTTAGTGCATCGGAGCAGCCCGGATAGAAGGTTATAGCTGTGCTGGGCTGAATTTTTCGGGATGTTACTTTTTGCCGATTGGCATCAATACTTCTTAACGCGGTACTTCCACCATGTGACCATCCCAGTAATGCGATTTTTGATGTGTCTGCCCATGGTTGTGTTTCTAGCCAAAGTAGAGCTCCATCTACGTCATCTGACCGATGGGATTGTTTAATTTTTCTAGCACTAAATTTTTGTGAGCATAAACTTGACTCTCCGCGAGAAGAGAAACTGTCAGGAAATAAAATTGAGTAACCATTGGCAGTCATGAGTTGCGCCATGCCAGCATGTCTGGAATTTAATTTCCCTTTATTGATCCCAGTCGTTGCATAAAGACCACCGCAACCATGAAGTGCAAGAATCACTGGGCGGGGTTGTGTGCTTGGCAACGCAATTGGATGCAATAGCAATGACTTTATTTGTGTGCCGTCAGTGCTCGAAATGACATGCTGTTCAACTTCTTGCCCAAAGCAGATCCACGGAAAGTAAAAAATACAAACAAGCCATTTTTTTATAAAGTAAGTCATAGCTAGGCTGAAGTGGGAATCGATTATCAATAATAATAAATTAATTGAGATATTGATGTAATTATTCGCGGAACAAGCTATTCGGTGGCTAAGTTTTCTAAACTACAAGATGATTCATTAGAGAATTTCGCATAACAAGTTCAACTCTATGACCAAATTACCAGAAAACCTCCTGTCCGAAAGCTGGCATCGTTTTTTTGCTATCACCGCAAACAATGCAGCCTGGGACATGTCTGAATCATTAGAGGACGTGCTGAACCATACTGAACTTTTAGATGCGGCACATGCCTCAGCTTGGCATTGGAGAGTTGCTGGTACAACCACCAACCAAATGCGAAGTACCATGCTGTTGGCCTTGATTCATGCACGAATGGACATGGGCCCAAGTGCTTGGAATTATGCAGAAAGCATGAAAAAGTACTTCACTGAGATAAGTGAAACGCCAGACTGGGAGTTGGCATTTGTGTATGCCATTCATGCATGGGCTGCGTTGGCTTGCGGCAATCTAGATGAGTACAAAGTTTCGTATCACAAAGCAAGCTTATGTCTAGATGCAATCAAAGATCCTGAAGACCGTGCAGTGGTACTTAAAACTTTCAGTTTGATTCCAAAGATGTGAGGTTCAAATCTAACAACCCCACGATCACTTACACAACAGTTGATGGTGGTGAAAGTCAGTTTTTAAAAGGTAGTCTGACTTGCACATTTTGCGCAAATGCAAGCCTTGTTTTTTGCCTCTTCCGGCACCCGATCAAGAAGCTCTGAAGAGAAAGTTGCAGTCATACACCAGCACCTCTCTGGCGGCTTTCCACTGGCTTTGGAAATCTCCTGAGCACACTGGTTAGGTTCGCCGCAAATGGGGCACTTTATAGGGTCTATTGCTTTGTTCAATGGGCACTACTTTTTGCTGGCCTTGTGCAGAAAATAACTGCTGGAATAGAAATGAAGAAAGGGTAAAAGGCACCAAGGACAAACCATTCACCCCAAGAGTCATCATTTTTTTTTGCATACCAACCACAATAGAAGGCAGAGAAGACTGCCGAAGTGATCCATAAAAAGGTTAAGTTGAGGATTGAGTTAATGCTACTTAAAAACATGAGTTTCTCCGGTTGTGGTAATTTTTTTCAGAGTTGACCTTTCGGTAGTTTTAAATATATGCACTAATCACAGCAAAGCTATACGTATTTGTACATCTATTTGCTTTGGCATTGCCTTTGCCTTTGCCTTTATCGCGCTCGGTTGACCTATCTCATTGAGACGTACCGTTTGCCCTGATCAGTGATACAGACTGGCTAAATCGAGGCTGTGAACTCGAAGATCTGCGTAAAGCTACCATCTTCATTCTTGCTTCATGTGCCTGCGATCATTTGGCGAATGCCGTGAGTCTTGACGCCGTGTCTGAAATAAGAACAGATCTTTCTAATCATGTTTGGGGTCTAGAACCAATAATCGGATACACATTTACCATCTCGAGGTAAATCATCGAAGGTATCCAAGCCATCAAAGTGATCGATGGGAATGTGGGCAACTGCACTTGGTTCTGAAAGTCTTAAATTCACTGCCCATCGGGCGGTCCAACTAACTGCCAAGAAACGGAGCCACATAGACAAGTACCTTCAATCATTTTTATCACATGCTCGCAATTCTTTGTTTGAAATTCTACGTATGCTTAGGAATTGCTGAGTCAGGTTTGTTTGCAGCTTAGCAATCGATCTATTGGGAGTGCTCTTGTATGATGCTTTTCATTAGCCAAAATACTAAAGGTATAGAGATGAAAGTTATCTTTATCAAAAAATTGTTTGCTTTTGCAGTATCTGTTTGCATAGTGTTTTGTTCAACCATTAATCAAGTTAAGGCTCAGCAGCCTTCAGGCAGGATTGGTTTTAGTTTGAAAGTTCAAGCGGATGGCTTTTTCAATCCTAAGGTCACAAAAGTTATTGTTGATCTTGTTGAGCCAGAATCACAAGCACAAAAAGCTGGCATGGTTATTGGAGATGAACTGATTAAAGTTGAAGATATAGAAGTGCCTGGCACAGATGCTTCAGTTCTCAAACCACATATGAAATTTGTTTCAGGCAAACCAAAAAAGCTCGTGCTGCGCAGACCTAATGGGCATACATACGAAGCTACGCTTGTTAAGCCTTGAGCATTTAAGCTAATATTTGTATACCTTGAGGCCTGTATTCAAAAAGGTCAGTGGACAAATCTACTATGTAACATGAGTCAAAACCTCATATTTGAGCTCTAGTATTTTCAAATTTAATTCTTGATTCAAATGCCGCATCTCACATTACCTGTTCCACCACAGACGGAAAAAATTCCTCAGTGGCGCAGTCCCGTGTTTTGGGTTCAAAGTTTGGTGGGTACCTTATTGGGTGGTGGGCTAATGTATTTGTCAATCTCGGCACTACGCAGTTTGAATGGTTGGGAGACTGCCGTTCTTTGTGCCGCACTTCCCGTCATGATTTGGGTTCAAATTCTGATTCATGAACTAGGTCACGCCATTGCTGGTTTTTTTTCTGGCCATCGCATGTTGGCCTTTGGTATTGGGCCAGTTCGTGTATCGCGACAAGGCCAGAATTGGGTGTTCCAGTGGGAAAGCAGCAGGGACGCTATTGCTGGTTTTGTGTTGATGCTGCCCCAACAAGATTCGGCTGGCCGATGGCGCCCAACCATTTATTTGCTGGGAGGACCTTTTGCCAACCTTCTATTTGCAGCATTTTGTTTCCAATGGAACGTCTATGATTTTTACACTGACGCAGACCTGGTTAATGTTCTATTGCGCATCGCGACTGGCATTGCACTCTTGATTGGAATCGTCAATCTGATCCCCTTCATGGCGGGAGGGTGGTATTCAGATGGCCGTTATTTACTCAAGCTTTGGCAAAAATCAGGCGAAACGCATGTCCTGATGTTTCTGAGGCAATTGAGTGCGCTCTCTGTGGCAGGTGTTCGTGCTAGAGACTGGCCTGTGCCTTCTTTCTCTTTCCTTCACCCCCAACATCAACTGCCTCAATCCGTTGTTAATTCACTTGCAGTGTGCTACCTTTACAAAGCAATTGACGAACGCAAACCGCATCAACCCGAGGTGTGTGATGCAGCGATCATTTTGGCAAAGAATTTTTGGCTCGGAACTCCGTCGAGTCGTCCCGTGACGGCCCTCATACTGAGCCGATGGTTAAATGAAGTAGAAGGTGATATTGAAGATTCGCAAGCTTGGGCCAACTTGGCTGAAGGGGGACTGGTAGATCAGTCTGCGGAGTTGGCTCTATTAAAGACACAAATTGCCTTGAGACGAGGTGATGAAAATTTGGCACAACGGTATCTTCAAGAGGCAACTACCTTGCGGCATCGAGTTCAGCCGGGCGCTTCGCTTGTCATGTTTAACGATGACCTGCAATCGATTCATGCACGACTGAGTGACCTGCCCCCTTGAGTCATACCCTCTCGCCTGATAGGTTTACAGACAGGCTAAATCGAGGCTGTGAACTCGAAGATCTGCGTAAAGCTACCATCTTCATTCTTGCGTAATGTGCCTCTAACCATACCTGCTTTAAGTAAAACTCGATGCGAAGCAATGTTCTTTGGTGAGGTGGTTGCGATCATTCGGCCAATGCCGTGTGTCTTGGCGCCGTAGCCGATGAGACCAGCTAACGCTTCAGTGGCGATACCTTGGCCCCAAAATTGTCGCAGGTAAGCATATTTGCACTCAGCTTCTTCTTGCCCGCCTGGATGAACAATGCCGCAGAAACCAATCACACGCGATTCTGATTTCAACTCTACGGCGAACATTCCGTAACCATATTTTTTGTAGTTTCTGTTTGTGACGATCAGCCACTCAGCGCACAAGTCATCGGTAATGGGTTGACCATCTCCAACCCACTTCATGGCTTCTTTATCGCCGTAGACCGCCTTTAGGCTGGGCAGGTCTGAATGGCGCCAACGGCGCACAATTAGGCGATTGGTTTCAAATATGAAATCAATCAAGGAATGGACCCGTTTCGAAATCTATCATCGTTTCTTCTTATTCAGTGCTGCTTAAAAGTCAGTCTAAAACAAGAGCCGTTCTTTTGAATCATGTTTGGGGTCTAGAACCAATAATCGGATACACATTTACCATCTCGAGGTAAATCATCGAAAGTATCCAAGCCATCAAAGTGATCGATGGGAATGTGGGCAACAGCACTTGGTTCTGAAAGTCTTAAATTCACTGCGATGCGTGTGTTACCTGTCTCATCCTTTTGAAGCCCACGCCAGAAAGCTATACATCCACAGATTGGGCAGAAGTGAAACTCTAGAGCCTTGCCCCTCACATAAGCTCTTGTTTCGCCCTGCGTTTTAATGTCTTCGTCAACATAGCCGTATGCCCAAAGGACACCATACCTTCGGCAAGCTGTGCAATTACATGCGGTAGCCCCATCGGGCGTTCCATCTAACTGCCAAGAAACGGAGCCACATAAACAAGTACCTTCAATCATTTTTATCACATGCTCGCAAATCGTTTAATCAGGTTTTATTTCAGTACTGGCTTCGTGCTACTGGGTTGAAGTGGAGATCTGGTATCGCTCATAACGGCTGATTGCGGTCAAAAAAATCAGCCAAGCAGCGATCTTAATTCCACCCTTCGATGACACGCCTTTGACCCTTCATATGCCAGTCTTTCTGCTGTTGTAAGGTCTGTCGCTTGAATTAGCCAAAATCCACTGTAATTTTCTTTGGTATCGAAAAGAGGTTTGCCTGTGGCCAAGTTGGTACCGTTTCGGTTGTCGATCACATTGGCATGCACTGGAGCTGCTAACCCACCTGCAAAAATCCAATGCCCCTTGGCCCTCAAAGAATCATTGAAGGCATCGATGGTGATCATTTCTTCAGGAGTACCCGATTCAGACAAATCGTCTATGACAAAGATTATGAATTTTTTTAACATGGCGTTTCTATTAATCCACCCATCTGGTGTGCTTGAAAAATGTTCACCAGTTCTCAAAGAAGTTTTTTGATTAATATCGAAAAAGGAAATGCATCTTGCGGGGTTCTCTGCATTTTAATTGCCCTCAAACCTAAAAACTGGAGTCAGCAATGCCAAGCGCTAAGAAAACATGGGCTGAAAAGATGAAGGCAAAACCGCCTCATCATGTCATTCTTGAAAAAGATTTTGCAGGAATACCCAAGGGGTCAAAACTGCACATTTCATCTCCACTAGAAATTGCGGCTGAACTGAAGGCAATTCCAGCTGGCTCCACCATGTCCATTCAAGCATTCAGGCACAGACTGGCAGAGAAGAACAAATGTGATGCGACCTGCCCCGTGTCTACTTCTATTTTTCTCAGAGTTGTTGCAGAGTATTCATGGGAGGAGTTCAATCGTTCCAACAGCACACAAAACATATCTCCCTTTTGGCGAGTCCTTGAATCAAGTTCTCCAATGGCTAAAAAACTGAACTTTGATGCTGCATGGATTGACCTACAGCGGGAACTTGAAAAGCAGAACGCTTAGCTAATTCATGAATGGGGCCCCACTCAGCGCTTGTATCAGTGTAAGAATACAAAATCCAGAGTAAGCAAATGCAAGTAACCAAATAAATCGCTTAGAGGTGTTGGCGCTCATGCTGGGAGTCAACCAAATAAATAACATTGCCATAACAGGTAATATTTGCATGGCATGCAGTGCAAAAAAGTGGGCAACACGAAGATCGCCTCCATCGCGCGACCAATTCAACACCATCAAACCAAGCGCATCGTTTGTAGTGCCGCCAACCCAATGACCTCCGCTGTTGGCTCGTCCACCCAAAATTCCTCCGGTTACGATTCCTAGTACGCTTGAGATTATTAGCCCCCAGCCAATTGCATGACGCAATGCCAGAGAGGTAGCAAAAGTTTGCGCTTGATCGCGAAGCACTTTGTAACCCAGCACGCCAGCAGTGCTTGTTAAAAGCACGGCAAAAACAGCCATTGCTGTGTACATTGCGCCATAAAAAGGGCTGCTCGTGTTGTAGTGAGAAGCTAGACCAAATGCACCTTGCCAGCTGATGTAGACAACTTCAAACAACCCGGCTATCAAGGACATCCACACAATAAAACGGCGACTCCAACTAAATTGCTCAGTTGGACCAAAATAACTGATGAACCAAGCAAGGCTCCACCAATACAAAACCGTTGAAATTTGAAACTTCCAAGGCTTGTGCCATACGCTGGCACCTTGAAATAAACGGGGATCAATGACGGAGAGCCCTAAAGTGATTAGGGATGCGCACAGCATGATTGCCCCGCCCCAAGCCAGTGCAGGACTTGCTGTTTGTAGGTTCATCCATATTTGCCTGAATAGGAGCGAAACCTGAATTATTGAATTGTTCAAAAAAAACCTAGTCAAGTATTTTCAGGGACTATAACCACCAATCGGCGACACATTGACTATCTCATGACAAATCATAAAAGTTGCTTTGTCATAAACACACTGTGTGGGTCAAGTTTGTAGTCACTGAATGGCCCGCAAATTTCAAAACCATTTTTGAGATACATAGAACGTGACGCTTGAAATGAATCTGCTGAGCCAGTTTCCAAACTCAAGCGATTCATTCCCTTTTTACTTGCATGATTGATGATGTGAGAAAGTACGGCTTGCCCAACCCCTTGCCCTAAAAACTTCTCTCTTGTTCTCATTGTTTTGACTTCACCGTGTTGAAGATTAAGAGTTTTTAAAGCGCCGCAACCACAAAGCTCAGATCCAACCCACGCAGTCCAAAATGCAATGTTTGGCTGTTTTAGCTTATCTAGAGGTAATGCGTGAACACTTTCAATGGGCGTGTTCGCCAGCATACCTGCCATATGCTCCCGCACAATAGATTGAGATTCTTCACTTGAAAGGTCATCTAAGCGAATGTCAATTTTCATATTTTGGACTTCATTGATCAATTCTCAAATTCAAAATTGACACAGATTGAACATGAATAAATTATATTAATGTCACATCAATAAATAAATTCAAGATTCAATGGCAAAGAAAATTCGTTCACCGCTACAAGGGCTTTGCATCTTTGCAAAAAATGTAAAGCAAGTTTCATTGTTCTATCAGCAAGCGCTGGGCCTCAAGGTTCAAGCGTCAGATAAAACGCATGATCTCTTAGTGGGGCAAGACCACGAAGTGGTGGTGCACGCCATTTCAAAAGCATACGCACAAAGCATTGAAATTGAATCACCGCCAAAATGCCGAGACGATGCCGCCATGAAGCCCACCTTTGTAGTGGATGATCTTGAGGTAGTGCGAGCTGCAGCCAAGGCCAATGGTGGCTATCTCAAACCCATGAAGCAAGCATGGCGTATTCGAGGATATGTTGTGCTTGATGGATGGGATCCGGAGGGCAACGTTGTTCAATTTAAGCAGGTGGATGGGTAATTCCCCGCTGATTTCACCAATATGAAAAGCTGTGAGTTTGATCGTTAATTCTTAGCTTCAACGTGTTTGGCAAACTTATTCAGTATTGCTTGCCAACCTTCTTCTTGTTGCTCAATGGTATGTTCTGTTTCGGCAACAAAAGTGATTCGCACCTTAACGCCATTGTTGGTTTGCATGAACTCAACCGATGCAGAGCGATTGTCGAACACATATTCAATCAATTCATTCGGAACGATTTTGGTATAAGTTCCAGCAAAATCAAATCCAAAGCTGCCATCTTTAGCTTCCATGCGGGATGAAAATGTGCCACCTACACGCAACTCCACGCTTGAAGAAGTTGTGTGCCAATCGTCTGAGGCGGCATTCCATTGGATGATGTCTTCTGGCGATGTATAGGCGCGCCAAACTTTATCAATAGGTGCCTTGACCGTCGTTTCAATAGTGATGTTCATGTTCTAAAGTAAAAAGTGATTGAATGGAATATCGCTGATTATTTCATTCAGAGTTTTGACCTATGCGCCACAAAACCCCTGAAGGGTCAAACAGGCAGAAATCGCGCATTTGCCAAGGCTGAAGTTCAATGGGTGTTATTCGAACGCCATACTTTTCTACTACACCACTGGCATGCACTTGCTCCCACCATGCGTCAACATCCTCCACCAGAATGTGCATCATGAAGTTTTCTGCAAGGGCATTCACGCAATAGTCCTGAAGCAGGAAGCTAACGTTTTCAAAATGAAAGTACGCAATGCCATCTTCGTCAGAGGCCATTGTGAAGCCTAGGTCTTGGTAGAACTGTTTGCTCAACTCAAAGTTCTTGGAAGGCACAAAGGCTTTGATTTCGGTGATGCGCAGATTGGGCAAGTTGAATCCCATTAAAGTTGCTGACTAAATGCGATTGATGAGCTGATCTTACGAGAATTTGTGGTGGATGTATTTGTCTTAAGCAGTTAAATCACTTGAGACATTTCAATTTTCTTGAAGCAATCAATCCAAATGTCATCAATCAGTCGAAGTTTCGCTGGATCAAAGTTGTTAATTTTTTCCCAGTACCGTCCTGAAGGAACTAGATAACCTAATTCCTGTTCTGCAGTCAATGCATAGTTAACTTTTTGCAGATCTAAGAGTTGCTTTTGATTTTTAAAGAATTCATCATCATTGCGCATCTCCTGAAAGTCAGAGAACGATAGCCGAGGGAATGTCAGCCTAGAGTTTGGCATAGACGACAAGTTCACTACTGCGCAATTTAGCTTATTGGCAAGAGCCATCAACCTGTTTGACTTTGCTTCTAAAGACTGAAGCGTGATGTCATTTCTTAAGGGGTCAGCACAGCCCTGCCCGTAAAAATGGCTCGACTTTCCATTCTCAACGGAATAAACCATGTCGCAGCCAATGAATGCAATGATGTCTGGCTTTAAAGCGCCAAGTGCCCAATAACCTGCTGTGAAAGCCATCGTTCCACCTGCATAAATGAAACCACCAAAATTATTTTGGTGAATCACAAATTCATCTGCAGTAATTAATTTTTTATCTGACCCAACAGGCAACTCAGGACGACGTACGGTGGGAAAATCTTCAGGAAAGATTAGATAGTTCCAGTTGGGTGTGACTTGCCATGCATTATTGATGGCGACAGTACTTGTGAAAAATGAAAGATTCCATTTTGAAATCTCAGTAACATCGGGTGCACTTCCAAAGATCAAAACAATGTTTGATTGATGCATTTTTTGCTCATAAATTGATCTGAAGACTTCCAAGTCTGAGATATGAGGTTCAGTCTATAAATCCTTTATGCTATTTTTATGACAGCTATGGATAATCTATCAAAATCAAGTTTGGGTTCTTCATGTTTTGGCAGAGGCAATCATGATCAAACGCTAAAGCTATATGCAATTTTTGCTTCTTCATATTAGGCGTTTTTTTCGCCTGGCCGAAACTGCACTTTTGCGCCATGGAACTCAGCCGCGAACTATTTATTTCCTGGCCGCCTTATCTGCTTTCGATGGGTTTCTTCCCATGTTGCCCGCAGAAGCGTTTGTTGTTTCCCTGGGCATCTTGCAGCCGCAAAGAGGTAAAGTCATTGTGGTGTTGTTTGCTGTAGCTTCTGGGTTGAGTGCACTTGTGTTGGCTTTGCTGCTCGGCATGCTCAGCTTCTCAGCTGAATGGCTTGGGCTGCAACTTATGGGCTCTCAATGGGATGATGCTTCTGCCTTCGTTCGATCTTGGGGGCCGGCAAGCATGGTGTTTTTGTCTGCATTCCCTGACTCTCCAAGAACATCTATTGCCGTGCTCACCTTGAGTGGTGTAGCCCCCGAAGTGATAGGTCTGATGGTATTGTTGGGAAAGCTAATTCTTTACACCGCACTATTGTGCTTAATGCACTTCTTGCCTTCAAGACTGGTACGGTGGCGCAGGGCAGAGGCATTGTGGCAAAAATGGTTGCAGCGCCGCGCTAGCCGTTTCGTTGCCTACTGCCGTCGCATCCGCTGGCTGGCGCATCAAACCGATAAAGCATTTTCAAGATCTGAAGGAGTTTCTTGATGAAGCGCCCTTTTCTTTTCTAAGTTACTGTGGGTCTATCCGAAACACTTGAAGATTGGCATGCCAATCACTCGCCACCACCACCGCCACCGCCACCGCCACCATCGCTGCTCCCAGCGTCGGTGTTGTTTGATGAGCTGTTGGGGTTCAGGGCGTCATTGGCACTTGGAAAAATAAGTGCTTGATTCACAAAGCCGTCGTCTGAGCGCTTTTTTTCTTCCTCAGAAAGCTCAATTGTTTCGTTTGGTTTTGAATTAAAAATTCTTGAGAGCCAGTCGAACATTTAAATTTTCCTTGAGATTTTTAGTCATGCCCTATCAATTGCTTCATCTTTTAGGGCAATACATTGCACAAGCAGTGCGCCGCAGCTCCAAATGGTTGTTTTTTGTCAATCACTGTTTGCAACCAACTCAGGTCTTGACCCAAGGTGTTCAACATCAAAGCATCAGCACCGGAAAGCCCTGACAACACACTCCAAGCTGGCGGGGCCACCGATTCAGCAGAAATCCAGCCCATTTGACCCATGAATTTTTGGGCAAATTTTTCGATGGGTGAGGTTTTGGGTCCTACATATCGAATAGGTAGTTCTTTGCTATTGGCGTTAGCACCATCCAGTTTGGCCACGCGGCTTCGGGCCTCTTCAACCGCATCGGAAAGACTACCGAGTCGATCAATCAGCTTGTGATTGGCTGCCTGAGCACCTGTCCAAATTCTGCCTTGGGCCAGGTCGTCTGCTTTGGCAAGTTCGATGTTGCGAGTGGCAGACACTTTGCCAATGAAATCGGCATAGATGTGTTCAATGCTGGATTGCACCAAAGCTTGCATACGGGGATCTAATGCTTTTCTAGGATCGTAAGCACCCGCAAGCCAGCTGGTTTGATAGCCGCCGGTATTGACCCCAATTTTGCTCATCAAGCCTTCACCGGTGGGCAACATGGAAAACACGCCTATAGACCCTGTGATGGTGGCCGGATCGGCAATGATCACATCGGATGCCATTGAAATCCAATAACCACCAGATGCCGCCAAGTTGCCCATGGAAACCACAATGGGTTTGCCTTTGTCTTTGGCAATTTGCAGCTGCTCGCGAATGAGTTCCGAGCCCAAAACACTGCCGCCGGGCGAGTTCACTCTGAGCACAATGGCTTTGACATCTTTGTCTTCAGCGGCTTTTCGAATACGCTCTGATGTAGAGATGCCGCCAATTTTGCCGGCAGGTGCGCGGCCATCGCCAATTTCACCTTCGGCCACCACAATGGCAATGTGCTCTCCTTTGACTCTCTTGACCTCAGAGGTGAGATAGTCTTTCCAACCAACCTGACGGAAAGATTGAATGTCTTCGTCTTTGCCCACTTCTTTCATGAGCGTTTCACGCAATGACTCAAACGTCTGCAAGCCATCTAGCCATTTCCAATCTAGGGCCAATTGGCCTGGGTTGCCTTTGACCTTGATGAGCGCATCGGGTAGCTTGCCGATGTTTTGATCAATGCTGCCAGCAGGTAAGTTGCGCGCCTTTTCAACGCCGCCTGTGTACAAAGCCCACAAGGCGTCATACACATGGGCCTCGGCTTTCAAGGCTTGCTGTGAAGGTGCATTCAACACATAAGGCTCGCCGGCAGACTTGAACTGGCCCACCCGAATTAAATTGGCTTTGATTCCCAGTTTGTCTAAAGCATCTTTGTAATAGTTTCGGTTTCTGCCCAAACCTTCAATGAGCACACCGCCCATGGGGTGCGACAGCACTTGGTTGGCATGCGCTGCCAAATAGTATTGGCGCTGGTCATAAAAGCTAGACCAAGCCACTACTTGTTTGCCAGAGGCTTTGAATTTTTCAATGGCACTGGCTGCCTCGCGCAAAGAAACCAAACCGCCGCCTTGAAAGTTGTCTAGTTTCAAAAGCACTTTGTCGATGTGCTTGTCTTTGGCTGCCAGCTCAAGCGTCATGACAATATCGCGCAGTCGAACGGTTTCGGGGGCATTGCCTTGAAGCTCACCAATGAGCTTGTCTTTCAAGCCGCCTGGTGATTCTTCAACCAGCACGCCTTTGAGGTCCATGACCAAAACCGTGTGATCTTCAAGGCTTACTTTGTCTGCATAAAGAACAAACCAACCGATGCCTACCGCATACAAAACCAAACCAAAGACCAGCGCAACGCGAAAGCCATTGATCATCCAATCGGATACTTTGAGAATGCCACGATTGATTAGCGCGTAAAAGCTTTTGATTTTTTGAAAAATGGCTTTCATTTTGAATCCTCAGTAATTGAATGCTCAGTGGGCAGTAGCCAAGCTAGCACCATGGATGGCAAGCAAGCCACCCACATGCAAAAAGCAATGAGTGGCGACGTAAATTTGATATGGGTGGCCGCATTTAAATGGCCAGAAAATATTTCGAAAAACCCAATAAACACAAGGGCATACACAAGCATGACAACCGATAGCCAACGGTAAGCATGCAGATAGCCCGTATTTCGGATGGCTACTTGCCGTTCGTCTAACAACTCGTCGGGTGCGTCTGCCACATTGCGAACCGATTTGCGCAATTGAAAATACAGAAGCAATACCAACACCAGCAAAACAATTTCTGAATAGGATTTCAGCTTCGGCTGGTCAATGAAGAAAACAAAACTCAAACCGATGAGGCAAGCCGCTGTGATGAGCACCAAAGCCCGCCTGTTGAACTGATTGCGAAACCTAGACGGCTTGTTGTCGTTCAAACTCTCAATGACTTCATTCTTGGTGACACCTGCCGACCAATAAAACTTATTGCCTTTTTTATCTGTCATGTGATTTGCCTTTGGGAAAAGGTTGGATAGAAAACAAGCTTTGAATGTCTTTTCCCAACACTTCGGCAATTCGCATGGCCAGCACTAGGCTGGGGCTGTACTCGCCCCGCTCTAGGTAGCCAATGGTTTGATAGTGTACGCCCACATATTCGGCCAATTGCTGGCGCGACATGCCGAGCAGCTCGCGCTGCTCTGCGATGCGGTTGTAAACGGGGACTTCTTCATTGCGGCTCATGAAGATAGTATAAATGCTACATAGTATTCATGCAACATTTTTTGGAGAGCGGTTTGAGGTGTCCGTTAAATTGGCTTTAATCGCCACGGACACCTCAACAAAAGGCAACAGAATTACTTAATTTCCCAAACCGACACTGTGCCACTCACTTCATGACCCGCAATCAGCAAAGCCTTGCCGGTTGGGCTTTGTGATGCTGGTACAAAAGTCAAGCCCTCAGGCGAAATGTCGCCATTGGTCAAGTCAGTTGTGTTTTGCAACCATTGAACAAACTTTGGTGCAGCAGGGTTTGTCAGGTCGTACATCATGATGGCACTCGATCTCTCAAGCGCGACAAAGGCATAGGTTTTTTGATTGACCTTGCCAACCACCACGCTCTCGGGTTCTGGGCCTTTGTTGTCTAAGCGTCCCAGAACTTGATCTTTGCTTAACAAAGAGCTGGGCATGGTGCTGTAAGCCAATGTTTCTATATCATTGCCTGAGTCATAAACCTGTGCACCTGTGCTTGCGTTGTAAATTGAGAACGAGCGACCGCCAAGGGTGTACAACTTGTCATACTGGCCGCTGCTGTTCTTACCCATGGTTGAAAACACGGTAAGACGTCCAAGCTCTGTGTCTTTTTTCAAGTCGGTGGCATTGGGAAATGCAGTGCTACTGAGGACCATGCTGCTGTGACTAACGCGTTGAGTTTCTTTTTGACCTGTTGCCAAGAAATCATCACGGTCATCACCTTCGTTGGCAGTAATGATGAAGGTGCTTCCATTGGCACTGAAAGTGGCAATACCATCAGGCATGTAGATGCCAAACAAGTTGGCATAGGGCTTTAAGACAAAGGGCGATGTGGCAGAAACTCTGTCGGATGGCGCAATGGAGTTTGTCGCTAAGCCATGGTTTTTGTAACCCATGGGAATAATGCGATCGATGCGATTTGTAGCCAAGTTAACCACTGCTACTGCATTGTTTTCTTGCAGAGTCACAAAAGCTTGCGAATTGTCTTCACTGATGGTGACGTATTCTGGCTCCATGTCTTGGGCTACTGTGGCGCCTGGGCGGCCAATGCGAACATCGGCTGGCAATTCGCTTGCACGGCTTGCGCCAGCATTGAAGGCTGAAAAGTCTAATGTCGTGGCGGTATCGGCTGGTACACCATTTGCAACGGCAATGATTGAAATGCTGCCAATAGGATCAATGCCGTCGGTTGCAAAGTTGACGCTCAACTCACCTTCGTTGGCAACCACCAATTTGCTGCCATCAGGACTGAAAGCCATGCCGTCTGGCAGGCT
Organism: Limnohabitans sp. MMS-10A-178; assembly: GCF_003063375.1. GTDB lineage: Bacteria > Pseudomonadota > Gammaproteobacteria > Burkholderiales > Burkholderiaceae_C > Limnohabitans_A. The sequence continues at coordinate 1,369,385 of NZ_NERY01000001.1, forward strand.
TCCAACTGTGACTTTTTTCAAGTAGGAGGCATTACCTTGCGCATCAAGTCTGTAAAACGCCACCACACCTAAGTTTGTTTTAGGTGTTGCTTGAACAGCAATGGCCATCAAGTTGCCACTAATGGCCAAGGTTTGCACACCACCTGCCGTGAAACCGTTGCCATTCACATGTTGTGCAACTGAAATCACAGCACCTGCTGTTAGATTGCTGGCCGTGGTGGGGTTGGCAAGTGCTGTGCTGGTGAGGCTTGAAAGGGAAAGCCTTTGGAATGAAGAAGGCGCCGTGGGGGTATCAACAGTGATGAAGATGGAGCGACTTTCAGCATGATAGGCCACAATTTCTGAAACGCCTGCGCCTGGGTTGAGTGCATAACGGCCGATCAATGTCGCTTTGGGATCAAAGTCGGGCGTATCCGAGCTGCCGCAACCGGAAAGGCTTGCGAGTGAGATTGCTAGAAAAAAGGCACTGAGGGTTTTGTAGATCATGTGAGGCTCTTGAAGTTGTAACTTTCAAGACCACTCTAAAGAAAGTGTGTGACAAAAATATGAATATTGGATGTATCAATTTTCATTGATAGCTTGTCTCACAAGCAGAAAGAATATTGAGAGGGGCTGCTCATTTTAGTGAGTTTGGTTTTTCAAAAATGATTCTGTGAAGGGTAAATTGAAGTGTTAAAGTGCAGCACAGAAAAAATGCAAATTTATTCAAAAGTTCTAACATAATTATTAGAAACAATTTTAAATATTTACAAAGTATGAAATTCCTCAAATGTCCTTAATCTAGGTTTTGGCCCAATGGGATTCTTTTGTTGGACCATTTAAAAAATTTGGCTTTATGATGCTTTGGTAAGAACACAGGGGTCATTGCCTAAATATTGAGGCAATACATCTGTCACAACAATTTGATCAATCAAGGCTTCCTTTCATGTCAACCGTCAAAACAATCATTGATAAAAAAACGAACACTATTTTCTCGGTTACAAGCACTGAGCCTGTAGAAAACGTCTTGAAAGTCATGCGCGATCATCGCGTCAGAGCTGTTTTGGTCATCGACAACGGTGCGTTAACGGGCATTGTTTCTCAGGGCGATTGCGCCATCAAGGTATTGTTGCCGCACGACAATCCAGCACAAGTGACTGTCTCAAAAATCATGACTTCAAACCCCCTTACCGTGACACTCTCGAACACACTCGATGAATGCATGGCCATCATGGTTCACAAACACATTCGGCACTTGCCTGTTGTTGAGAACAACAAGGTAGTTGGCGTTGTTTCTATTGGTGACTTGGTGAAAAATATCATTGAGTTGCAAGGCAGCCAAATCAAGTTCCTTGAAACTTATATCAAAGGGCATGGCGCTTAAGATTGATCAGCTCCTCAGTTTCGCTCTGCTTAAAGTCAAACAGTTCTGATTTATTTAGGTAAGTGTTGAGCCAACAACAAGGCCACATGCATGGCCTCACGCGCTGTGCCATCCATAATTTGATGACGGCAGCTGGTGCCATCGGCCACCACACAGGCGTCTTGCTGCTTTCGAATGCTCGGTAGCAAGCTGGCCTCGGCCATTTGTTTGGACACTTCCAAGTGCGAAGCTTCGTACCCAAAAGAACCCGCCATGCCGCAGCAACTGCTCTCAATTAAATCCACTTTGGCTTGGGGAATGAGCTGAATCACTTGGGTGATGGAAGGCATCAAGCCAAAGGCTTTTTGGTGGCAGTGGCCGTGAAGCAAGATCGGCTTTTGGGCGGGTGCCAATTTGGTCTTCAAAGATTCAAGTTTTCCAGCTTTGTTTTCAGTGGCTAAAAATTCTTCAAACAGCACAGCATGCGCTGCAACTGTTTCTGCCATCTCACCCAAACCCATGACCAAAGACTCATCGCGCAGGGTTAAAAGACACGATGGTTCTAGGCCCACAATGGCAATGCCTTTTTGTGCAAAGGGCAGCAAGGCTTCGAGCAAAGCTTGAGCATGCTCTTTGGCTTTGCTCACTTGGCCGCTTGCCAAGTAGGTGCGGCCACAGCAAAGGTGTTGGCCAGGAGCGTCTTGCTGTGTGCGACTTGCAATGTGAACTTGGTAGCCCGCAGCGGACAAAACATCGAAGGCAGCCCAAGCGTTTTCAGATTCGAAATAGCCATTGAAAGTATCGACAAACAAAACCACGGGTTTACTGGATGCCAATACTTCTTGTGCTGAAACGCCTGTACGTTGGCTGTTGAAAAAATGCTCTTTTTTCCACTCTGGCCATGAGCGCTCGGCAGACAGGCCAGTGAAAGATTCTGCCAAGCGTGCCAACCAAGGCCATTGGTTGCGCAGGTTCATGAGGCGTGGCCATTGAGACGCAATGTGCGCATAGCGCGGCAAGTTGGAAATCAGGGTGTCTTTCAATGGCAAACCATGCTTGGTGTTGTAGTGGTGTTGCACTTCAATTTTCATGCGTGCCATGTCGACGCCGGTGGGGCAATCGCGTTTGCAACCTTTGCAACCCACACACAGGTCCAAAGCTTCCTTTACCTCTGAGCTTTCTAGGCCGCCTTGGAGTTGGCCACTCAAAGCCAATCTGAGTGTATTGGCCCTGCCGCGTGTAGCATGCACTTCATCGCGCGTGACTCTAAAACTGGGACACATGGTGCCCGCATCAAATTTTCTGCAAGTGCCATTGTTGTTGCACATTTCCACGGCTTTGGCCAAGCCTTGTGCAGGATCTTGGCCTGTACCGGGGGCTGTGGTTTGTTCTGTGGCTGGGTCGTTGTGAACGTTCCATGCACTCCAATCCAAAGCGGTTTGAATGGGAATGATTTTGTAATTGTTGCCAAAGCGCATGAGCGATGTGTCGTCCATTTTGGGCGGATTCACCATGCGGTTGGGGCTTAGCAAGTTGAGCGGATCGAGGTGCTGTTTGATTTGGGCAAATGCTTGATTGATCGCAGGGCCAAACTGCCACTCAATCCATTCGCCTCGGCACAGCCCATCGCCGTGCTCTCCGCTGTAGGCACCTTTGTATTTGCGCACCAGTTCGCTGGCTTCTTCGGCAATGGCGCGCATCTTTTGCGGGCCATCACGGCGCATGTCTAGTATAGGTCGCACATGCAAAGTACCCACAGAAGCATGGGCATACCAAGTGCCTTTGCTGCCATGCTTTTGAAACACTTGAGTCAAGGCATCGGTGTATTCAGCCAAGTGCTCTAAGGGCACGGCGCAGTCTTCAATGAAGCTCACGGGTTTGCCATCGCCCTTCAAGCTCATCATGATGTTGAGGCCTGCTTTGCGCACTTCCCACAAGTTTTTTTGCGGCGCATCGTCTACCATTTCCACCACACTGTTGGGCAAGCCCATGTCGCCCATGAGTGCCACCAATTGTTTCAATTCGCGCTTGAGTTGTTCTTTGTCAGAGCCTGCAAATTCAACCAACAAAATGGCTTCAGGGTCGCCAATGATGGCTGTGCGAATAGTGGCTGCAAAAGCTGGAATTTTCAAAGACAGCTCAATCATGGTTCGATCGACCAATTCCACAGCAGTGAGTGTGCCGTTGCCCAGCTTGGCAATGTGCTGGGCTGAGTCCATCGCTTTGTAAAAGCTGTTGAAGTTGACAACGCCCAATACCTTAGACCTTGGAAGTTCGCTGAGCTTCAAGGTGAGCGATTGGGTCATGGCCAAGGTGCCTTCACTGCCCACCAACAAATGCGATAAATTCACTTTGCCATCTGGGGTGTAGGGTCGCACATTTTGATTGTCAAAAATGTCTAGGTTGTAGCCAGCTACACGTCTTAGTACCTTGGGCCATTTGTTTTGGAGTTCTGCTTGATGGTGCACCGCCAGTTGTTTGACAAACTCACCAATTTGCTTGGCACGTCCAGAGCTGTTTTCGAAATGAGAGAAGTCAAGCAACTCACCATTGCTGAGCCAGGCTTTGGCGCCCAAAACGTTGTGCACCATGTTGCCGTAGGCAATAGAGCGGCTGCCGCAAGAGTTGTTGCCGGCCATGCCGCCCAAAGTGGCTTGCGCGCTGGTTGAAACATCGACCGGAAACCACACGCCATGTTTTTTCAAGGAAGCATTGAGGGCGTCAAGGGCTATGCCAGGTTGAACCTCTACCGTGCCTGCTTGGAGGTCTAGGTTGAGGACATTTCGAACATGTTTGCTGTGATCGATGACCAAACCTACGCCGGTGGTTTGACCACACTGGCTGGTGCCGCCGCCTCTTGGCACGATGGGTACCTTCAGGTCGCGGCAAATGGCCATGGCGGTAGCCACTTCCTCGGGGTGCTTGGGCACAAACACACCCAATGGCGTCACTTGATAAATGGAGGCGTCAGTGGCGTAGCGGCCGCGGTCGGCGGCAGAAAACAGCACTTCGCCTTGAGTTTCAGTTTTCAAACGCTTGGCCAAGAGCCCTGCCACCTCATTGCTGGCAGCGGCAACTTGCTCGTAAGTTTCAAGCGCTGAGTTTGGGGCGCTGACTGTAGATGTGTTCATGGAGGGCTGATTCAACAAAAAATACGGGTTTTTCCACATCAGGGAAATCGGAATTCCCGCTATTCTGTCGTCAAATTGATATTTATTCTTAGGAACGCTTTTTAATGCTTAAGCTTGACTTCCATCCAACAGGTCGCCACTTCTTGCAAATCCCGGGTCCGTCGCCGGTGCCAGACCGAATTTTGCGGGCCATGAGCTTGCCCACCATCGACCACCGTGGCCCAGAGTTTGGTGAACTGGGTTTGAAACTGATGGCCAACATGAAGGCTATTTTCAAGACTCAGCACCCCGTCATGATTTACCCAGCCTCTGGCACTGGGGCCTGGGAAGCGGCATTGGTCAATACCCTTAGCGCTGGCGACCATGTGCTCATGTACGAGACGGGTCACTTTGCCTCTTTGTGGTTCAAGCTGGCCGCCCGCTTAGGGATTAAGGCCGAGCTGTTGAGCCTGCCGGGTGCCGAGGGTTGGCGCCAAGGTGTCGATGCTCACAAAATTGAAGCGCGCTTGAAGCAAGACACTTCCCACAGCATCAAGGCGGTGTGTGTGGTGCACAACGAAACCTCTACGGGAGTTACCAGCGATATAGCCGCAGTGCGCCGTGCCATAGACAACGCCAAACATCCTGCGCTGCTCATGGTGGACACCATCTCAGGTTTGGCCTCTGCCGATTACCGCCACGACGAGTGGGGCGTGGATGTCACGGTCAGTGGCTCGCAAAAAGGTTTGATGTTGCCGCCTGGCATGAGCTTTAATGCGCTGTCGCCCAAGGCCATTGAGGCCAGCAAAAAATCGACCTTGCCCAAATCTTTTTGGGCTTGGGATGAGATGCTCGAGATCAACAAATCGGGCTACTACCCTTACACCCCCAATACCAATTTGATGTATGGCTTGAGTGAAGCCTGCGACATGATTTTGGGACAGGGCTTGGACGTGGTTTTCAAGCGGCATGTGCGCTGGGGTGAGGGCGTTCGCGCAGGTGTTCGCGCATGGGGCTTGCCCATTCAATGCGCCGACCCAGCTTTGTACTCGCCCATTTTGACGGGTGTGATGACGCCAGAGGGTGTTGACGCAGACGCTGTGCGCAAAATAATTTACGAGAGATTTGATTGTTCCTTAGGAACGGGGCTGGGCAAGGTCAAGGGCAAGATGTTCCGCATTGGTCACTTGGGCGATTGCAATGACCTGACCTTGATTGCTGCACTTGCTGCTTGCGAGATGGGCTTGAAGTTGAGCGGTGTTCAATTGAATGGCTCGGGCGTTCAAGCCGCCATGGACTACTTTTCAGCCAACCCTGTTCCAGCCCTCATTCACAATTGAAGGACACTCTCATGCAACGCAGAACTCTCCTCCAAGCCGCGGCCGCATCTGCAAGCACGCTGGCCGCACCCATGATCAAGGCCCAAACTTTGCCGTCGGGCCCCATTCGCATTGTGGTGGGTTTCCCGCCAGGGGGAGGGACCGATGCGTTGGCCCGCGTATTGGCCCAAAAGCTTCAAGCCATGTGGAACGTCAGCATCGTCATTGACAACAAAGCGGGCGCGGCTGGTGTGATTGCCGCCGACTTTGTGGCCAAGCAGCCGGCAGATGGCAACACCCTGCTCATGGCGCACATCAACAGCCATGCCTTGGCGGTCAGTTTGCAGCCCAAGTTGGGCTACAACGTTGAGCGTGATTTTTCGCCCATTGGCTTGGTGGGCGTCACGCCCAATTTGCTCATTTGCAATGAATCGCAGCCTGCCAAAAATGTGAAAGATTTGATTGCCTTGTGCAAACAAAACCCAGGCCGCATCAGCTTTGCTTCTGCCGGTGGTGGCTCGGCGCAGCACTTGGCCTTGGAAATGTTCAAGCTGCGAGCTGGCATCGATGCCTTGCATGTGCCCTACAAAGGCTCGGGCCCCGCGCTCACAGACTTGATTGGTGGTCAAGTTCAATATTGTTTTGAAACCATGACCTCTGCCACGCCCCATGTGAAAGGTGGCAAAGCCATTGCGCTGGCTCAAACGCGCACCAAGCGCGCCAAAGGCCACCCCAATGTGCCCACCATGGACGAGCAAGGTTTTCCAGGATTTGATGCCACCACTTGGTATGGTTTGGTCGGCCCTGGCCGCATGAACCCCTCTTTTGTAAAGCGCATCAATGAAGACATGAACAAAGTCATGGCCATGCCCGATGTGATCGAAAAATTTGAACAATATGGCGCAGAAGATGGCGGCGGCTCACCTGAGCGCTTTGCCGAATTCATTCGCACTGAAACGCAAAAGTGGGCAAGGGTTGTGAAAGAAGCTAAGGTTCAGGTCGACGCCTAATCCATGGCCCAAAATGTTCTGCGAATCGGTGCTGGCGCAGGCTATGCGGGTGACCGCATCCCACCTGCGTTGGCCTTGGCAGAAAAAGGTCAGCTCGATTATTTGGTCTTTGAGTGTTTGGCCGAGCGCACCATTGCGCTGGCGCAGTTAGAAAAAATTCAAAACCCTTTGCGAGGTTTTGATCCTTTGCTTTCGGCGCGCATGAAAGCCGTCTTGCCTGCCTGCATGGGGCAAGGCACTCGCATCATTACCAACATGGGCGCGGCCAATCCTTTACAAGCTGGCAAAGAAGTGTTGGCGGTAGCCAAAGAATTGGGGCTACATCACCTTAAGGTGGCGGTGGTGTTGGGCGATGATGTGCTTGCTACTTTGCAGGCGCAATATCTCTCTGAGCCATTGATGGACAGCCTACAAACAGTGGCAGATATACAAGCCTTGTTGGTCTCTGCCAATGCCTATCTTGGCGCAGAAGCACTGTTGCCAGCATTGCAAACCGACGCGCACGTCATCATCAGTGGCCGTGTGGCCGACCCCGCATTATTTTTAGCGCCCCTCATGCACCATTTTCAATGGCTTGCCGATGATTGGCCCATGTTGGGCAAAGGCGTGATGGTGGGGCATTTGCTGGAATGTGCGGCCCAAATCACGGGGGGCTATTTTGCCGATCCGGGTTACAAGGAAGTGCCCAATTTGGCGCAGCTGGGCTATCCCTTGGCAGAGGTTAGCGCCAGTGGTGAGGTAATCATTACCAAACTGGCAGATGCGGGCGGTTGTGTCACGGTGCCCACATGCACCGAACAATTGCTTTATGAAATAGAAAACCCCACGCAATACTTGCAACCCGACGTGGTGGCTGATTTTTCACAAGTGCAGTTTCGCAAAGTGGGTGCAGACAGAGTGCAAGCTTTTGGCGCCAGTGGCACCACTCGGCCCGACACCCTGAAGGTAACTTTGGGGTACCGCGATGGCTTTGTGGGAGAAGGGCAAATGTCGTATGCGGGGCCGGGCGCGCAAGCCAGAGGGCAGTTGGCCCTCGACTTAGTCAAAGCCCGATTGGCCGATGCTGGGTTTGGCCAATTTGAAGCACGCTACGACCTAATTGGTGTGAATGCCATTTTGGGTGACACCATGCCATTGCATGAACCTTCAGAGGTGCGTGCCCGAATTGCGGTGCGTGTAGACACACAGGCACAAGCGGTGCATGTGGCCAATGAGGTAGAGGCCTTGTACACCAACGGCCCTGCTTCTGGTGGTGGTGCAAGCAAATCGGTGCGTGAGGTAATTGCGGCCGAATCGATGCTGATACCTCGAAGTGCCATTCAAACCCAAACCATTTTGCTAACCGGCACAGAGGAGCTGGCCTAACATGCTCTTGAGAGACATTGCACACACCCGAACAGGTGACAAGGGCAACCGATCAACCATCTCGGTCATTGCCTACGACCGGCAACATTTTGAGTTGATTGAGAAATGCCTCACTTCAGAAAAAGTATTGGCGCATTTTGGGGGCATTGTGAAGGGGCCTGTCGAGCGTTACAGCTTGCCCCAACTTGGCGCGCTCAATTTTGTGATGCACAATGCTTTGGGTGGCGGCGTGACGCGTTCCTTGGCCCTTGATGCACACGGAAAATGCCTCAGTGCCAAACTGCTCAGTCTTGTGATTGAATAAAACATAATTCGTTAAATTGGAGATGCTATGAAAATTACCCGTATGGCTGGTTTGAAAAAAAGTTTGCTCAGCATGATGTTGGGTTTGGGTGTGGCACTGCTTGCCACACAAGCTCAAGCGCAGGCCTACCCTAACAAACCCATCAAGGCCATCGTGCCCTTTGCAGCGGGCAGTGCCACCGATCAAATTGGTAGAGCATTTGCGCAAAAAATGTCTGAAGTTTTGGGTCAACCCATCGTGGTTGAAAACAGAGCAGGCGTCAATGGCATGTTGGGTGCAGATGCCGTGGCCAAATCGGCCCCCGATGGCTACACCATTCTCATTGGCACCAACAGCACCAATGCAGCGCTCAAAAGTTTGATGAAGAAACTGCCCTACGATCAAGACACCGCTTTTGCGCCTATTGGTTATATGGGCTCGGTGCCCCTCATTGTGGGTGTCAACAACGATGTGCCTGCCAAAACTTTGAAAGAGTTTGTCGACATGGCAAAGGCAAAGCCCACCACAGTGACATTTGCCAGTGCCAGCACCTCGCAATTGGTGTCGTCTGAAATGTTGGCCAGCATGGCCGGTATTCAAATGACGCACGTGCCCTACAAGAGTGGCCCCGCCGCCATGACCGACCTCATTGGTGGTCAGGTCAATATGTTTACTGCCGATTTTGCGGTCATGCTGCCCCAAGTCAAGGGCGGCAAAATTCGCGGTTTGGCTGTAACATCTACTCAGCGTTCCAAAGCCATTCCTGAGTTGCCCACAGTGAATGAAGCACTCGGCTTGAAAGACTACGAGTTGATTGCTTACTTCGCCATGTTTGCACCAGCAGGTACGCCGGCCGACATGATTCAAAAACTCAATGCTGCTTTGAATGCTGCTGCCAACGACAAAGCCATACTGGAGCGATTCTCTGCACTGGGTTTTGAAACTGCACCAGGCTCGCCTGAAGCGCTGGCACAACGTTCTAGAACTGAAACAGCCAAGTGGGCCAAGGCCATTCGCGAAGCCAAGATTGAACCGCAATAACACTTCAATTTTTTAAAGTGCTAGTTTGGTAGTCACACCCATGATCGCATTGCGTGGCAATGCGGGCTCAAAAAATTGTTTGTTGGCTTGATTGATGATGACGGAACCCACTGCGCGTTTGTCTGTCAAATTGTCGATGCCAACAAAAGCGACAACTTGAGCTTGGCCCCATTGGAAGTGCTGCCTGACGCGTGCATTCAACATGCCATAGCCGATGGCAGTGCCCGACGCGTCATTGCTGTCATTGGCCCAAAGTCGAGAGCGAGCCACCCAATCTAAGTTGGCTTCTTTGCCTGACACTGAATTTTTGTTGCCCAGCTGAAAGCCTTTTTCAGACCAAGCGATGGAAGAAAAAAGTTGTTGGCGTGGGATGCCGGGCAGATACTTGCCAGCCAATGACGTGTTCTCCCCATATTGAGCATTGATGGCCGTAGCAGAGAGAAGCGTGCGACAGTGCTGGTTCCACAAATGTCGTGCAGAAATTTCAATACCCTGGCGCTGCGTTTGCTGTGCATTGGTAAAAGCCGTGCGACCGCCAACCGACAGGCTAGTCACAATTTCATTGTCGGTTTGAATTCTAAAAAGCGCAGTGTCGATGCGGGTCTGTGGCGATGGTGTCCATTTGCCGCCAAGCTCAAGGTGCTGAATGCGTGAGGGCACCAAGTTGGCATTGAACAAGCCTAGAACAGCGTTGCCAGATTGGGTGTACACCGATTCAGACAAGGTGGGCGTTTCAAAGCCACGACCAGAATTGAGGTAAAGGTTGAGCGCATCATTGAGATGCCAGGTGGCCCCCAACACAGGATTGACCGCTTTGTAAGTGACCTTGCCAGAGCCATTGGCGCCATCTGCCAAATAATCGTCGCGGCTTTGCAGTTGGATGGTGCTTGAGCGCAAGCCGGTGGTTATGCTCAACTGAGGCAAGAAGCGCCAGTTTGCTTGAGCAAAGATATCGCTGTTGCTGCTCTCGTTCAGTTCACTGCGATTGATGCTGCCCACTTTGGCGCCCGCATTGGCCAAACCGCCTTGCCGCATTTCACCTGAGAAGTCTTGATCAAAACCCAGCACCCAATCGAAGGATTGATGGGCAAGGCGCTGATTTTTTCCTTGTACCTGAAAGCCTATGCCGTGAAAGTTGCGATCAAGGCCCACCCAAGATCCCGCAGTGGGTGAGCTGGCCTGGTACTGAAGGTTTTCTCGGGTACCGCCATAAATCCGAGCTTGAACTCGGATCTGAGGATCAATCTGGTGTTCGAGCACCGCACCCAATTGTTCTTGGCTCACTGTTTTGCGGCCGTCGTTGACAACAGCGTTGTTGCCGGCTTGTTTGGGATTGGCAAGTGCCTGAGCAAGTGTGAGGCCAAGCGGGTCTTTGGCATAGGGCATGCTAAACAGATTGGCCAGCAGTTTGATGCGTGTTTGCGGGCTGACATCAATGCGCATCAAGGTGTTGATCTGTTCTCTTTTTGCCTCGCTGTGGGCTCTGTAGCCTTGAATGTGAAAAGTGCTGTAATCGCCCACAAAACTGACTTGGCCAGAGCGTTGGCTAAACTGCCAGTCGGTGCGTGAAAGGCCATGGCTGCCCATCACTATTTGGGACTGCAGTGTAGGCACTGCTTCAGCCTCTCTGGTAAACACTTGAATGACACCGCCAGCAGAATTGCCGTAGAGCTGAGCCAAGGGTCCGGTTAAGACTTCAATTCTGTCTGCAGATGTGAGGCTGACCGTAGAAGCCTGTCCTTGCCCATCTGGCGTGGTGGCGGGAATGCCATCTGTGATTAAGCGAAAACCGCGCAATCCAAACGCCGAACGAGCACCAAATCCTCGAATTGAAATTTGAACGTCTTGGGCGTAGTTGTTGCGATTGAACGCAACCACGCCAGGTGCTTGGTTCAAAACATCTGACAAATTAACCTGCGGCCCTGAATTGCGAATGGTCTGGCCATCGATGGCATAAACCGATGCGGGTGCATCAAATTGACGTTGTGCCAAGCGGCCGCTTTGGACTAACACTTCTTGGGTATCTAGGCTTTGTCCAAACACCGACACAGCATGCATTCCAATTGCCACAATGAACCCATGTCGCAATTTGAAGGAAGGCTTGGGCCAAGGAAATTTCATGTGTGTGGTTGAAGGTAAATGATGGTTTTGAAAACCGCTTCGGAAATATTAAATTGCTTTAGATCGTTTGTCTTGAAGCCATCAAGAGACCCCACGATCAGATTTCCATTCTGATGCTTGGCGCACAATCGAAGTGACTATTGACATCGACAAACTTTGGCATAAAGTAGGCTGCTTGTTTTCGGTATCTATCTCAAATGCAATCTACTCAAACCAACTTCAAACGCACACTGGGCCTTGTTAGCCTCATTTTGTGTGCTGTTCTCTTTCTTCAAGCATGCAGTGTGACGCAGCCCGAAACTTATGCGCCAAAGCGAGGCCAGAACGGCAAGGACGTCATGTGGTTGCCCACGGGAGATGATCTGATTGTGAAAATGTTGAAGGCTGCCAAAGTGGGTCCTCAAGATGAAGTGGTTGATTTGGGTGCAGGTGATGGCAAGATCCCCATTGCGGCCGCACGACTTTTTGGCGCCCGAGCTTGGGGCATTGAGTACAACAAAGATTTGGCAGCCCTCGCGCAGCGCAATGCACAAAGGGCCGGTGTGGCCGATCGCGTTCGCATTGTGCAAGGCGATATCTTCAAAGAAGATTTTTCCAAAGCCACGGTGGTCACCATGTATCTGTTGGAAGAGTTGAACGCACAGCTTCGCCCCACCATTTTGGCCATGAAGCCTGGCACGCGGGTGCTTTCACACAACTTTTCAATGGGTGATTGGGAGCCCGATGAGGTCATTACCGTTAGCAACGCCACAGGCTACTTTTGGACCGTGCCAGCCAGAGTGGCCGGTGTTTGGCGTTTGTCGGGGCTGGATGAAAAAAATTTGGCCACTCTGACCATAGACCAAGCCTTTCAGCGAGTGGCTGGCACTTTGACGCTTCAAGGCAAGACCCAAAATGTAATGGGTGCCCGCATGGACGGCGCTGCGCTTCATTTCAGTTTTATCAATGCCGATGGGCTGGTGAAGGCTGTCAAAGTACTTTTGAATGGCAATGTACTAACGGGCGAAGTGACGGGGCCTTACGGCATGGTTGATATTCAACCCTCGGTGGTGAGGGTTGAAGGACGGCGTCCTTGAACAAGCTGTTTAAGGCAGATTAAAAAATGTTTATTGCGTGCAGGTGCGGGTTCTGCTGATGGTGCCGTCTGAGCTGTGCACTTCTGTCCAGGGGGTGCAGCTGGGGTTGTCTTGGGCGAAGGGCAAAGTTTGCTGCTGAATGATGATCGGATTGGGCTGAACAATGACGGGTTGCCTAGTGGCTTCATAAATGATCAAACCACCAATGGCTGCAGGAACCGCCCAATTCCAAGCACCTGAGTGGCCACGGGCCCAATAGCCATGCCCGCCATGCCAACTATGGCCATGTTTGAAGCCATGGCCATGTCTAAAACCAGAACCGTGACCATGGTGCTGAGCCATGGCAGATGCACTGAAGGCTAAAAGCATTAAAACAAACAGTTTTTTCATGGCGGTCTCCTGTGAATAACACTTTAACGTCTGAGCTAGGGTTTTGGTTTACGCCACCCATTTGTCAGATTAAAAGACAGAAAATGAACAATTGGGTAGGATGTAGCGTTTTAATCTACCAACAGTCAATCTGTTTTCAATGATGAAATCACATGCCAATTTGACGGAATTCACTGCGCAAGCCATGGAAGACGGCTTTGACGAGGTTGTTCAAAAAGAGTGGGCGCCCAACCTTGCGGTTGGAAAGCACACCCACCCCTTTGACGTCAAGGTTCAGCTTGCTGCTGGCCAAGTGCAAATGACTTTTGATTCAGGGGTACAGACCTACCAAGCTGGTCAAAGCTTCTTTATTGCTCGCGACGTAGAGCACTCTGAGCTTTATGGCTCAGAGGGCGCCACATTTTGGGTTGCCCGCAAGCTCTAATTTCAAAATGCCGAGTTCAAGATGCAAGGCTGCATGAGCAGAATTTCATTGCTTGTGAATCTGTTTGGGCTCTGTTTGGGGCTGAGTGTGGCTGTGTTGGCGCAAGCACAAACACAGACCCAAACACAAATACAAACACAAGCACCAAGCAATTTGCCAATTGGCAAGCAGCTCAAAGTGCATGGCTTGATGTGGGACGCCCACGAGGTAACTGTGGGGCAGGTCAAACGTTATGCGCAAAGCACGGGTTTTGTCAGCCGCGCTGAAAAAGAAGGCGGTGGTTTTATTTACGAGGCGGGCTTTGTCCTTAAAAAAGGCTGGACTTGGCGTGCGCCCTTCGGAGTTCCGGCGCAAGACAATGAGCCCGCAGTGCATCTCACATTTGATGAGGCCCAAAAAATTTGTCAACACGATGGCAAGCGCTTGCCTCGTGACACCGAGTGGGTCAATGCCGCTTTTGTTGAACAAAGATCGCCAGCCCCTGACGGATTTATTTCAGGCAAACGTTATCGTTATCCAAATGGTGACAGCGCGCGACAAAGTCATTGCTTAGAAGGCTGCACTTCTTTGAAGGGCACAGCGCCCACGGGCTCACTTTGGCGCGGCACAGGGCATGTGCCCGTGATGACAACGCTCCCCGGGGTGAACGGTTTGTTTGACATGGGCGGTAATGTCTGGGAGTGGGTTGACACGGGCAGTGGTGACGAGAGAATCACCCGCGGTGCTTCGTGGTGGTACGACGCCAGCAGACAGGTGGCAGACGACGTAGCCACCAAGCCAAGAGACACCCGAGTGGGCTACGTCGGCTTTAGGTGTGTGACAAAGGCGCTATGAATTTCGCTCCCATGATTGAGCTCACTCGCAACGGCATCTCTGAGTGCCTGCACATGGGCGCTTTGGCAGTCACAGACGCCAATGGCAAATTGATGGCTTCAGCTGGCAATCCACACTGGCTTTGCTTCACTCGATCGACCTTGAAAGCGCTGCAAGCTTTGCCCCTAATGCAAAGTGGGGGTGCCTCACATTTTGGTTTCACTTCTCAAGAGTTGGCGCTCATGTGTGCCAGTCACAACGGCGAAGACATGCATGTGGCGCAGGTCTCGTCCATACTTCAAAAGAGCGGTACCCGCTATCAGCAGTTGCGCTGTGGCTGCCATGTGCCTTATCGCTTTAGCTTCAACGACAAGCCCTTGCCCGATGGCTTTGAATACGACGAGCGGCATCACAACTGCAGCGGCAAGCACAGTGGTTTTTTGGCTTACTGCGCATTGCATGGTTTGCCCACCGAAACCTACACCGACTTAGATCACCCACTTCAGCAGGCCGTTAGAAAAGCGGTGGCAGATGTGTCTGCGGTTGAGTCCAAGGACATGGCCTGGGGCGTAGACGGTTGCTCCGCCCCCAACTTTGCCATGCCACTTTCCAGTTTGGCCAGAGCTTATGCCCGATTGGCCACCCCCGAGTCTGATTCGAAGTATGGCAACAGTTTGAAACTGTTGGGCGAAGCCATGACAGCCCATCCAGAACTGGTGTCGGGTACGGGCCGCAACGATGCAGACCTCATGCGCGCAGGACGCGGCGATTGGGTGACCAAGGTTGGGGCTGATGGCGTGCAAGTGGTGGCCAGTCGTTCTAGAGGGCAGGCGCTGGCTTTGAAGATTGCCGATGGCAACAAGGTGGCCTTGTTTGCGGCCACCATTGAAGCGCTTGATCAGTTGGGGTGGTTGGATGCCCAGCAGCGTGAGGCTTTAGGGGCTTGGCGTGCTCAACCAATTCAAAACATCAAGGGTGCTCAAGTGGGAGAGCGGCGCCCTGTTTTTCAAATTCAGAAGGCCTGAAGCAGCAAGAGGCTGCTTCAATTCATCGAGACCAGCTGACTTTCCAAACAGACACTGCAGTGAGTAAGCCAAAGCTCACCATGCCTGCTGCAATGAGCATAAACAGGTGCTCAATGCTGCCATTTTTTTCAACGAGCCAATAGCCCCCAATTGCCACCACAAGCAGCCTGAAAGTGCCTGCTAAAACAGGCCCCAAAAGCTTGCCTGCGCCTTGCGATGCAAAGTACAGGCACAAACCAATTGCAAAGAAACCATAACAAGGGCCAACCCATAGGAAATACTGATGGGCATGAAATAAAACGGTGGTGTTGCTCGTGAACATTTCAGACCAAACGCCAGGCCAAACAGTGACTAACAGACCAATACCGCCTATCAATGCTGCAGACATGAGAGAGCCAGCCCAGGCCACTTTTTTGGCGCGCTCAAAAAGTTGCGCACCCAAAGCCATGCCCACCATGGGTACACAGGCCACACCAAATGCAAAGGTCATGGGCACCAACAAAAACTCCAGACGTGTGCCAATGCCATAACCTGCCAAGGCTTCGGGGCCAAAGCTTGAAATGAGCCGCGTCAAAATCAAAATGGTGGCCACTGTTTGCAAAGTAGACAAGCTAGACATGGCGCCCACTTTGAGAATGTCCATGAACAAAGGTTTTGACAATGGGCTCTTGAAACTCAAGCGCAGCATGCTGCGAGAAGAGCGCAAATAGGCAAACAAATACAGGGTGCTTGCGCTAAACGCAATGACATATCCCATTGCAATGCCCGCCATGCCGAAACTCGGAATAGGCCCCCAACCCAAACCTAAAACACCGCTCAAGGTCACTTGTGCCACACAAGCTATCAACAACACCAAGGAGGGCGTTTTCATGTTGCCAGATCCGCGAATGACAGACGCAAAACCGTTGGTCAGCCAAATACTCGCGGCGCCCCAAAATGCCACATTCGCATAGGCCAAAGATTGCGCCAGTGCTTCGCCCTGACCCCCTAGCAAGCGAAAAATAGGTTCGCCCCAAACAATGAAAACGAACGTGAAGAATAAGCCCATGCCCAAACAGATCAGGGCGGCATGCAACACCAGCGCGTTGGCTTTGCCCAAATCGTTGGCGCCAAGTGCTCGACTCACAGCCGACGAAATACCGCCTCCCATAGACCCTGCAGACAACATTTGCTGCAACATGATGCATGGAAAAACCAAGGCAATGCCGGCCAAGGACATGGTGCCCAAATACCCCACATACCAAGTTTCAGCAATGCTCACCAGCGTACCGGCGGTCATGGCCAAAAGGTTGGGGAGGGTCAAGCGCCAAATCGTCGGAACGATGGGCGCTGTGGTGAGTGAGTTTTGCAACTAGCGCTTCGGCTTAACGATTCACGAATTGAGGTGCGCGCTTGTTCAAAAATGCGTCCATGCCTTCTTTTTGATCTTCGGTTGCAAACATCGAATGGAACAAACGGCGCTCAAACATCACGCCATCGCTCAGGCCACTTTCGAAGGCGCGGTTGACGCATTCCTTGGCCGCCATCACTGCCAATTGGCCCATGCCGCAAATGACCAGGGCAGCGCCCAAGGCTTCTTCCATCAATTTATCGGTAGGCACCACGCGGCTCACCAGGCCTGCGCGCTCTGCTTCGTGCGCGTCCATCATGCGGGCTGTCAAGGCCATGTCCATGGCCTTTGATTTGCCCACAGCGCGGGGCAAACGTTGTGTACCGCCTGCACCAGGAATGATGCCCAACTTGATTTCGGGTTGGCCAAACTTGGCGTTTTCAGCAGCAATCATAAAGTCGCACATCATGGCCAACTCGCAACCACCGCCCAAAGCAAAGCCGCTCACCGCCGCAATCACGGGCTTGCGAATGCTGCGAATGGTTTCCCAGTTGCGCGTGATGAAATCTTGTTTGTAGACGTCGTTGAAGTTGTGCTTGGCCATGGCCGAGATGTCGGCCCCTGCTGCAAAGGCCTTTTCACTGCCTGTGATGATGATGCAGCCAATGGCTTCGTCGGCGTCAAAGGCCTTCAGAGCTGTGCCCAGTTCGTCCATCAAGGGGCCATTCAAAGCATTCAATGCTTTGGGGCGGTTGAGGGTAACGATACCGACTTTGCCGCCTTCAACGCGGACTTCAATGTTTTCGTAAGACAAAAGGTTTCTCCTATCAGGTGCTAAATGCCATTACCCCTGACTATAACGGGACGCAAAAGGTGCTTAAATCAAGGGAAAATATTAGCCAACCGATCGGTCGGTTAATGGTACATTTTCAGTTTCTGCCAACATCCGAACCTCGACCCAGACTTAGACCATGACCTCAGAACACACTTTGTCAGTGACCTTTGAAAAACGCGGCGCCGTGGCCTTGGTCACATTGAACCGATCCCAAGCGCTGAACAGCTTTACACGCCAAATGCACCACGATTTGTGGGCAGCATTTGACCAAGCCGAAGCTGATGCCGAAATCAGAGCCATGGTGTTAACAGGCGCTGGCAGAGGTTTTTGTGCCGGTGCCGATTTGTCGGAGTTTGATTTCACACCCGGCCCCGACATGGTCAAACGTGCCGATCCTGGCCCCATCATTGATCAAGCGTTCAACCCCACCACACGCCGTATTCAAGCTTTGCGCATGCCTGTAGTGGCCGCCGTCAATGGCGTGGCAGCTGGTGCGGGTGCATCGATTGCCATGGCTTGCGACATTGTCATTGCTTCGCCGCAAGCCAGTTTTATTCAAGCCTTTAGCAAAATTGGTCTCATTCCCGACGCAGGCAGCAGCTGGTTATTGGTAGAGCGTTTGGGTTTGCCGCGCGCTTTGGCACTGGCCATGACGGGCGACAAATTGATGGCCGAGCAAGCCAAGGCGTGGGGCATGATTTGGGATGTGGCCGACGACGCTGTGGCTGCATCGCTCAGCATGGCCGACAAATTGGCCGTCATGCCCACCAAAGCATTGGTGGCCACGCGCAAACTCATGGCAGGTGCGCATACCCGAAGCTTGTCTGAGCAACTTGACCAAGAGCGCGATGCGCAATCTGAGCTGGGTCAATCGCACGATTACTTCGAAGGTGTGAAAGCTTTCCTCGAAAAGCGGCCCGCCAATTTCAAAGGTGAATGAACATGAGTACCACCCATTCCCATCTCGCCACACCTTCACAAGCGGCCATTGATTTGGCCAAGCAAGTGGGTGAGTCGATGTTTGCCGTAGACACTGCCAGCAAAGACACCATGGGCATGCAGCTCATTTCTTGTGAACCGGGTCGCGCTGTAATTCAAATGACGGTCAAAGACATGCACTTGAATGGTCACAAAATTTGTCATGGCGGATTTATCTTTACGTTGGCCGATTCCACCTTTGCGTTTGCTTGCAACAGCTACAACAAGGTGGCTGTGGCCGCCGGTTGCAGCATTGAATTTTTAAAATCGGGCCAGCTGGGCGATGTCTTGACCTGCGTTGGGCAAGAGCAAACCTTAAGTGGCCGCCACGGCATCTATGACATGAAAGTGACCAACCAGAAAGGCGAAGTAATTGCCATGTTCAGAGGCAAGAGCGCGCAAATTCAAGGCACAGTCATTCCTGAATAATTCAGAACCGCAGCAATACGACGGAGAATTTTTGATGAGCACCCCCTCACGTTTGCCTTTAGAACCCATCGAAAAAGCCAGCACCGATGAACTGCGTTCTTTGCAACTCAAGCGCTTGAAAGCCACGCTGCAACACGCTTACGACAACTCGCCGGTTTACAAGCGCAAGTTTGATGCAGCGGGCGTGCACCCCTCTGATTGCAAATCGTTGGCCGACTTGGCCAAGTTTCCTTTCACCACCAAAGCCGATTTGCGCGACAGCTATCCCTACGGCATGTTTGCGGTGCCGCGCTCGGGCTGCTCGCGCATTCATGCATCCAGTGGCACCACCGGCAAGCCGACCGTGGTGGGCTATACACAGCGCGACATTGACACTTGGGCCACGGTGGTGGCGCGCAGTATTCGAGCAGGTGGTGCGCAAGCCGGCGACATGGTGCATGTGAGTTATGGCTATGGTTTGTTCACTGGTGGTTTAGGCGCGCATTACGGTGCAGAAAAATTAGGCCTCACGGTGGTGCCTTTTGGCGGTGGGCAAACCGAGCGCCAAGTGCAGCTCATTCAAGATTTCAAACCCGAGATCATCATGGTCACGCCTAGCTACATGCTGGCCATTGCCGATGAGTTTGAGCGGCAGGGCATTGACCCACGCAGTACATCCTTGCGCATTGGTATTTTTGGTGCCGAGCCCTGGACCAACGACATGCGCGCGGCCATTGAGCAGCGCATGGGCATTGATGCTGTGGACATTTATGGCTTGTCGGAAGTGATGGGCCCAGGCGTTGCCAGTGAGTGCATTGAAACCAAAGATGGTCCCACCATTTGGGAAGACCATTTCTATCCGGAAATCATCAACCCCGAAACGGGCGAGCCGGTGGCCGATGGCGAGATGGGCGAACTGGTGTTCACCAGCCTCACCAAAGAAGCCTTGCCCATCATTCGGTACCGAACCCGTGACTTAACCCGATTGTTGCCAGGCACGGCACGCACCATGCGCCGAATGGAAAAAATCACGGGCCGCAGCGATGACATGATGATCATTCGCGGTGTCAATGTGTTTCCATCTCAAATTGAAGAGTTGATTTTGAAGCGCCCAGAATTGGCACCCCACTACCAATGTGTGCTCACGCGCGAAGGGCCCATGGACAACTTGAAGGTGGCCGTTGAAATACGCCCCGGCACCCAACCAGACAGCCCTGAAGCCCACGCTGCAGCCAAAATGCTGCAGCACGAAATCAAGGTCTACATTGGCTCGAGTGTTGAAATCGATTTGCGCGCAGAAGGCGGCGTAGAGCGCAGCCAAGGCAAGGCCAAGCGAGTGCTCGACCTGCGCGCCAAATAAAGCAAAGCGTTAAACGGAATTGCTGGCGTGGTTGGGGGTGTGGTTTGCAGCACCGTCTAACCACGCGCTGGTGCGCGCTTGGTGTGCTTGGTCGGAGTTGGTGTAGCTCAAACGCCAAGTGTGCACATCAGACGGAATGTTCAAATCCAACTCAAAAACTTTTTGATCGCGCGTGACGGTGGCTTTGGCCTTCTTGTCGTTGCCCAGCAGCAAGGGCAAGTCGTCCAGCTTCTTCAAGCGCCACGTGGTCGATTTGGCTTTGCTGCTGGCCACAGCCCACCATTCATCGCCAGCGGCCATGCCCGCTTTTTCGGCGGCACCACCGCGCAATACGGCTTTGACTTGAACCACACCTTGGGTTTCTGCAACTCGCAAACCCAAGCGCTGTGCCATTTGCGAGGGGTCTTCGTGCACCACAATGCCGTGTGATGACAACAAAGTTTTGAGTGGCAATTCTTGCGTGCTGTGCACCCATGCCTTGATTTCTTTTTGCCAACTGCGGCCTGTTTGAGCTTGCAACTCAGCCAGCAAGTCAGCCTCTGTGAGGGGTCCGCCTTGGCAGCGTTGCCACAAACCTCGCATGACTTGGTCTAGGTTGCCCGAGCCTTCGGAGCGCATTGACAAATCGAGGCACAAGGCCACCAAGGCGCCCTTGGTGTAGTAGCTGATGGTGCTGTTGGGGGTGTTCTCGTCTTGGCGGTAGTACTTCACCCACGCATCAAAACTGGCTTGCGCCACCGACTGCACTTGCCGGCCTGGCGCTTGCAAAACCATATTGATAGTTTTGTTGATCAATTTGAAATAAGTGCTGTCGTCAATGAGCTTGGCACGGCGCAAAAGCAGGTCGTCGTAGTAGCTGGTAAAGCCTTCAAAGAACCAAAGAAGTTGGGTGTAATTTTCTTGGGTGTAGTCGTAGCGCTTGAACTCAGCAGGGCGCAATTGCTTCACATTCCAAGTGTGAAAATACTCGTGGCTGATCAAGCCCAGCAAAGTGACATAAGCGTCTGGCACTTTCTTCATGCCAAGCGCAGGCAAATCACGGCGATTGCAAATGAGGGCCGTTGAGTTGCGATGCTCCAAGCCGCCATAGCCTTCTTCAACCGCATTGAGCATGAACACATAGCGCTTGTAGGGGGCACTGGCAGCGGGTTTTTTGTCGTGCCAAAACTTGATTTCGGTTTCACAAATTTTTTGTGTATCGGCCAACAGACGGGCCCCATCGAAGGAGGCCATGGCGCCCGCCACCACAAACTCATGGGGAATGCCGCAAGCTGTAAATTGGCCGCGCCAAAAATTGCCCAGCTCAAAAGGACAGTCGACCAACTCATCGTAATTGGCCGCCACATAATCGCCAAAGCCTTGCTTGTTGACTTTGCTCGCTTGCAGACCTGTAGCCACTTGCCATGCACTGCCTTTGATGGCTGTCAATGTGATGGCATGGGGCAGCTCTTCTTGACCATGCACCCGCAAACACAAACTGGTGCCATTGAAGAAGCCGCGCTGAGTGTCGAGCCAAGCAGTGCGCACCGAATTGTCGAAGGCATAGACCTCATAGCTCAATTGCAGGGCATGGCCTTCTTTGCACTGAATGTGCCACTGACTTTTGTTGTCTTGGTGTGTTGCAACGGCTTTGCCGCCTTGCGACGCCTTTAAGTTTTGCAAATTCTTGGCAAACTCACGCACCAAATAACTGCCAGGAATCCAAACAGGCAATGACACCAATTGCCCAGCCTGCGGCGCTTCAATGTGGAGTGAAATTTTAAAGAGATGGGAATGGGTGTGACTGGCATCAATGCTGTAGTGAACAGCAGGCAAAGTTTTTCTCGAACTCATGTGGCAGCAGCTCCCATTAAGCAACTCAAGGCAGCCACCAGCGTGAGATTCAATCGCATGGGCAACCACTCTTGTAAACCTGCTTCTATGTATGTTTTGCGGTCGACGGCATAGCAAATGCCCAAGATCAAAGCCAACAATGGCAAACCTGCATAAGCGGGCATGGTGACGGCAATCCATGCCAACAGTGAAGGCACCACGCCCCAGCCAAAATTAAACAGCGGTGCATTGTGCATGCGCAAAACATTTTTAAAACCAATGCCCCAATGAATGCCGCCTAAAAAAGAAACAATGGCGGCGCCGTAACCTGCCATGGCCAAGGCCAAGAAAGGGTGTAAGTCGGCATCGACCAACCAAAGCAAAATGGCCATGCCCACAAATGGCGTGAGGCCTGCATAGGCCAACCATTTGACTTGTCTTCGTGTTTGATCTGCGTGTGGGTTCATGGCTTGACAGCGTTTAACAAGGCTTCAATTTGGGCCGCGTCGATGGCACCAGGAACGCGTGTGCCATCAGTCACAAACATGGTGGGTGTGCCATTGATGCGATTCTTTCTGCCAAACTCCACAATGGCATCGATGTTGTGGTTGTCGCAGGACACGGTAGGAGGCGTAATGCCCTGCAGCATCCAGTCGTTCCAAGTTTTGGCTCTGTCTTTGGCGCATGCAATGTTGCGTGATTTGAGCCTCGAGTCTTCGCCCAAGACGGGGTACATCAGGTGATACAGGGTGACGTTGTCAATCTTTTGCAAATCGCGTTCAAAGCGCTTGCAATAGCCGCAGTTGGGGTCTGAAAAAACCACCAGTTTTCGCTTGCCATTGCCTCTCACTTGTGTAATTGCAAACTTCAAGGGCAGGCTGTCAAATGGAACGGCAGAGAGTTTTTCGGTGCGCTCTTCGGTCAAATTGCGTTTTTGCTTGGTGTCAATCAGTGCACCCTGAATCAGAAAATCGCCTTTGGCATCGGCATAAAAAATCTCATTGCCCTGCACCCGAATTTCAAACACACCAGGCATGGGTGTTTTGGAAATCTCTTCAATTTTGGGCAAAGAAGGCAGGCGTTCACTCAAGATTTTTTTCAAGTTGGCGTCCTGGGCCAAGCTGAATGTGCTTGCCAAAATCAAGCAGGTCAATGTGAAGAATTGAAACAAACGCATGATTTAAAAATCCTAAGGTGTAGATTGGCGTGAAGTTTTCATGGCTTCTCCGGCCATCCATTTCTTCAAAGGGCTCAATTGATTGAAGGCAGACATGCCCCAGTTGCGAAGTTTTTGCACAGGGACAGAGGGCTCAGCAAAAAGTGTTTGCAAGCCATCTGTGACACAGCCCATGGCTACGACTTCTGCCTGCCGGGCGCGTTCGTAGCGACGCAACAATTTCAAATCGCTGATGGGGCGCCAAAACTCTTTGGCCTGAATGACGCTGGCCAATTTGGCCGCATCGGCCAGACCCACATTCAGACCTTGACCCGCCAAGGGGTGGATGGCGTGTGCGGCGTCGCCAGCCAGTACAAACGATGCGGCCTGTTTGCCGGTGCCTGATCCTGGCATAGTGCCCGTCCATCGGCCTGCTTTGGCCAGTTGCAAAGGCCACACGGCGCGCTCACTGATGAGTTCTACAAAGCCAGCAATACCTTGGCTGGCGTCCTGCAATTGAAGCTGAAAAGCATCAGCGCTGACATTTTGCAAAGCTTGCGCGCGAGCAATGGTGAGAGACCAAACCACTGCCCATTCATGGCTGGCTTCGCCGCCAATGGGCAAGAAGGCCAAAATTTCTGGGCCATGCGTGTTTTGAAACCATTGACGGGCCACTTGCGAGTGGGGCGATTGTGTGCGAATGCGGCAGGCCAAGGCGTGTTGGTCGTAATGCTTGACGTCAAATGCAACACCCAATTCGGCTCGTGTTTGACTGGCACGGCCTTCACAAATGACGGTTAGAGCCGCCGCAACATTTTCAGCAAGCTCTTGAATCAGGGGCTGAAAGCCACTGGCCTTGCGCAAATTGTTCTCTAAGCTAGGGACATCCACCATCCAGTTCAGAGCTTCAACGCCCTGATCGGCGGCGCTGAATTCCAAATTGCCGCCTTGGTCACCTTCAATGTGCATTTTTAAAATGGGCGTGCAGGCAGAAGCTTCTGGCCAGCAGCGCAGGTCGGTGAGGAGTTGTTTGGCGGCCGTGTTCAAAGCGTAGGCCCGAACGTCGCTGTGACCTTGGCCAGCGCTGGCGGATGCGTGCAGATTGACAAGCGCAACCCGCAGTCCTTGAGAAGCCAGCATCAAGGCAAGGCTGCGCCCGACGATACCGGCGCCCCTGATGCAAACGTCAAATTGGGTGTTTGAAAGCGACATGCTTCTGATTGTAGGAGGCGTTGGGTAGGCCTTGTTCAGGTGGGGGCAGGGGGCTGGAAAGTGAGCACTTCAAGGTGTTTTGAGAAATGGCTTCTGACATGGATGGAAATTAGACCACGCACACCCTTTAAAATCACGGATTATTCGCAGAATCCAAGAAAGTCATCCATGAGCCTCAAATGCGGCATTGTGGGCCTGCCCAACGTTGGCAAGTCCACCCTTTTTAACGCCCTGACCAAAGCGGGCATTGCGGCCGAGAACTATCCTTTTTGCACCATCGAGCCCAACACGGGCGTGGTGGAAGTGCCCGACACTCGATTGCAAGAATTGGCCGCCATCATCACCCCCGAGCGCATCGTGCCTGCCATCGTGGAGTTTGTCGACATTGCCGGCTTGGTGGCCGGTGCCAGCACCGGTGAAGGCTTGGGCAACAAATTCTTAGCTCACATTCGGGAAACAGACGCCACCATCAATGTGGTGCGCTGCTTTGAAGACGACAACGTGATTCACGTGGCGGGCCGTGTCGACCCCATCTCCGACATTGAAGTGATTCAAACGGAGCTTTGCTTGGCCGACTTAACAGCCGTAGAAAAAGGTTTGCACCGCGTGCAAAAAACGGCGCGCTCTGGCGACAAAGAGTCCATCAAGTTGGTGGCCATTTTGGAAAAATGCCAAGCGGCATTGAACGAAGGCAAGCCCGTTCGCACCATCGACTTCAGCAAAGAAGAGCGCCCATTGCTCAGCCAGTTTTTCTTGATCACGGCCAAGCCGGCCATGTTTGTGGCCAACGTGGCCGAAGATGGTTTTGAAAACAACCCCTTGCTTGACAAACTGAAGGCTTATGCTGCAGCCCAAAACGCACCCGTGGTGGCCATCTGTGCCAAGCTAGAAGCGGAAATGTCTGAAATGTCAGACGAAGACCGCCAGATGTTCTTGGAGGAGTTGGGTCAAACAGAACCAGGCCTCAATCGCTTGATTCGCTCTGCCTATTCACTCTTGGGTTTGCAAACTTACTTCACGGCGGGCGTGAAAGAAGTGCGCGCATGGACCATTCATGTGGGCGATACTGGCCCGCAAGCTGCCGGCGTGATTCACACCGACTTTGAAAAAGGCTACATCAGGGCGCAAACCATTTCCTACGACGATTACATCGCTTACAAGGGTGAGCAAGGTGCCAAGGACGCTGGAAAAATGCGAGCTGAAGGCAAGGAATACGTGGTCAAAGATGGCGACGTGATGAACTTCTTGTTCAGCAGCTAAAGCAGACGGTACAACCTATGCCCATTGATCTCAGCCCAGACATGGTGCTGATCGTCTTGATCTGCTCGGCTGCCATCGTGGGTGGCGGTGTGATCAAGGGCACCTTAGGCGTGGGCTTGCCTTTGTTTGCGGTGCCCGTCATGTCGCTTTTCATCAGCAGCACCCAAGCCATTGCGCTCATTTCGGTGCCCGTTTTGGTTTCCAACATGTGGCAGGTATGGCAAGAAGGCAGCTTGAAAAACAGCATGAAGCGTTTTTGGCCCCTCATGCTGACGCAAGCCATTGTGACTGTGCTAGCGGTGTATTGGACGTTGTCTTTCAGCGTGCGCGAGCTAGACATTTTGCTGGCGTGTGCCCTCATCATTGCCGTGGTGCTCATGGCCTTCAAGCCAAGCTTCAATATTCCGCCCGAAAAAGAATCGGCTGCTGGCACCTTGGTGGGTGCGGTCTCAGGCTTGCTTGGCGGCGCATCTTCACTGATGGGCCCCATTGTGATCAGCTACTTGATGTCTTTGAAGCTCAAACGCGACGAGTTTGTAGGCTGTATCAGTGTGATTTACTTGAACGCAGCATGGCCACTTTATGGGGCCATGTGGCATTTTGACCGGATGCAATTGGACGATGTGGGCTACTCTTTTTTAGCCATCATCCCCATGTTTGTGGGCCTGCTAACCGGCCGAAAAATTCGACATTTTTTGAGTGAAGAGACTTTTCGCAAAGCCTTGCTTGTTTTCCTGGCGGTAATTGCTGTGGTGTTGCTGTTCCGCTAGGTTTCGGATGTGTTTTTAAAACACCCACAACAGCAAACTTGTCATTAGCAAATACCTCAAAAATTTGCCAATCGCCATGTAGATACTGCAGGCCAGCAGCGGCATTTTGAGCCATCCCGCAACGGCGCACAAAGGGTCGCCCACGCCTGGCAACCAAGCCAATAAGCAAGCTTTAGGACCTAATTTCTCAAGCCATTTGAGTGCACGCAAATGCATTTGATCGCTCATGCTGGCACTTGCAGCGTTGTCTTGTGCTTTGCGACTGCGTACTTTGTCTACTGCATGGTGCGCACCAAAGCCCATCCACCAACTGAGCATGCCGCCCAGTGTGTTTCCCGCTGTGGCCACCAAAATAGCGGCCCAAAATAAATCGGGGTTGAGTTTGATCAAACCAAATACAGCAGGCTCGGAGCCCATGGGGAGCAAGGTGGCCGAAATAAAAGCAATGGTGAACACAGTCGACAAACCGTATTCGGGCAAGGCCAACCAAGCCAAGACTTGTGCCATGAGAGAAGATAGCCATGCTTCCATATACCTGAGAGTGTAGCCAAAGGTGTCTATTTCGAAATTTCTTTCAAAATAACCTCCCTGCTCAAAAAGTAAGCAATTACAATCGTGCCTCGTTTTTAAGCAGATCGACTTTTCCTTTCCCTCACCTTGTCCATGCAAATCGGACCTTACGTTTTACCCAATGCCATTTTTGCAGCGCCCATGGCGGGCGTGACAGATCGGCCATTTCGCCAATTGTGCAGACAGTTCGGTGCGGGCTATGCCGTGAGCGAAATGGTCACCTCGCGCAAAGACCTTTGGAAAAGTTTAAAGACCTCTCGCCGCGCCAACCACGAGGGTGAACCCGGCCCTATAGCGGTCCAGATTGCAGGCACCGATGCCGTCATGATGGCTGAGGCCGCTGCCTACAACATCGATCAAGGCGCCCAAATCATTGACATCAACATGGGCTGCCCCGCAAAAAAGGTTTGCAACAAATGGGCGGGCTCTGCCCTGATGCAAAACGAAACTTTGGCCATCGAAATTGCAGAGGCGGTGGTCGCAGCTTGCGCACCCCGTGGTGTGCCCGTGACTTTGAAAATGCGAACGGGTTGGTGTGACACTGAAAAAAATGCCTTGGTGTTGGCCAAGGCCTTTGAAAGCGTGGGCATTCAAATGGTGACTGTGCACGGCCGAACGCGCGAGCAAGGCTACAAAGGCTTTGCCGAATACGACACCGTGGCGGCAGTGAAGGCCGCTCTCAAAATTCCAGTGGTGGCCAATGGTGACATTGACTCGCCCGAAAAAGCTTTGCAGGTGTTAAAGCACACTGGCGCAGATGCGCTCATGGTGGGTCGTGCGGCTCAAGGCCGGCCTTGGATTTTCCGTGAGATTGTGCATTTCTTGGCCACTGGCGAGCACTTGGCTCCACCCTTGGTGGCTGAGGTCAAGCGTGCCTTGCTAGAGCATTTGCAAGATCACTATGGCCTGTATGGTGAGCTCACAGGCGTGCGTTCTGCGCGCAAACACATTGGCTGGTATGTGCGTGATTTACCTGGCGGTGAGGTGTTCAGAGAGTACATGAATACGTTGGAGTCGGCCGATTTGCAATCGCGTGCCGTGGCAGATTTTTTTGAGGAAATGGCAGCGCGCATGGAGCGCATGCCAGTGGCTGTTTCAGGCATGCAAGCTGAAATGGCTTTGGAGACAATGGAATGAGCAAGAAAAAAATTGATGAATGCGTCCGTGACAGCTTGAACGATTACTTTCGCGACATGGCAGGTGAGGAGCCGCATGGCATGTATGACATGTTGCTGAATGTGGTGGAGAAGCCACTTTTGGAAGTGGTTATGCAACGTGCAGACCAAAACCAATCGCGCGCAGCGGAGTGGCTTGGCCTGAACCGCAACACTCTGCGCAAGAAACTTGTAGAACACAAACTTTTGAAATGAAATAATGAAAGCACTGATTTCTGTCTCTGACAAAACTGGCATCGTCGAACTTGCTCAAGCGCTGCATGCGCTGAAGGTGGAGTTGGTATCCACCGGCGGCACCGCCAAACTGCTGGCCGAACAAGGTTTGCCCGTGACAGAGGTGGCTCAAGTGACAGAGTTTCCAGAAATGTTGGATGGCCGCGTTAAAACTTTGCATCCCAAAGTGCATGGTGGCTTGTTGGCTCGACGCGATGTGCCCGAGCACATGGCTGCTTTGAAAGCGCATGGCATTCAAACCATCGATTTGCTCATCGTCAACTTGTACCCCTTCGAAGCCACTGTGACCAAATCAGGTTGCACTTTGGAAGACGCCATTGAGAACATCGACATTGGCGGCCCTGCCATGGTGCGCAGTGCGGCCAAGAATTGGAAAGATGTGGCGGTGCTCACCGATGCATCGCAATACGCCACAGTGATTGAAGAACTCAAAGCCAGCGGCAAAGTGTCTGACAAGACTCGTTTTGCTTTGTCAGTAGCCGCCTTCAATCGCATCAGCAACTACGACGCAGCCATCAGCGACTATTTGTCTTCTTACAATTTGGAAGACGGCACTCGCGCAGAATACCCAGCGCAATCGAATGGCCGTTTTGTGAAGCTGCAAGACTTGCGTTACGGCGAGAACCCGCATCAAACAGCCGCCTTCTATCGCGACTTGTATCCAGCGCCTGGCTCTTTGGTTACGGCTGTTCAACTTCAGGGCAAAGAACTGTCTTACAACAACATTGCCGATGCCGATGCAGCATGGGAATGCGTGAAGAGTTTTTCTGAGTCAGCCTGTGTCATTGTGAAACACGCCAACCCTTGCGGCGTGGCATTGGGTGCCAATGCCCTTGAGTCTTATAACAAGGCATTCCAAACCGATCCAACCTCTGCGTTTGGCGGCATCATTGCGCTGAACCGCACTGTTGACGCCGCTGCTGCACAGCAAATTAGCAAGCAGTTTGTAGAAGTTTTAATGGCACCTGCTTACTCACCCGAAGCGCTGGAAATTTTCAAAGCCAAAGCCAATGTGCGTGTGTTGCAAATTGCATTGCCCGAATTCAAAGCAGGCGGCACGCCTTTTGAACAAGGCCGCAATGCGCAAGACATCAAACGCGTGGGCTCTGGTTTGCTTATTCAAACGGCTGATAACCATGAATTGCAATTGGCCGATCTCAAAGTGGTTACCAAAGTGCAACCCACACCTGCACAACTGCAAGACTTGTTGTTTGCCTGGAAAGTGGCCAAGTACGTCAAGAGCAATGCCATTGTGTTTTGCGCCAACGGCATGACCATGGGCGTAGGTGCTGGCCAAATGAGCCGTTTGGATTCAGCTCGCATAGCCAGTATCAAGGCGGGTCATGCAGGCTTGAGTTTGCAAAACACTGTGGTGGCCAGCGATGCGTTTTTCCCATTTCGCGATGGCTTGAATGTGGTGGTAGACGCTGGCGCCAATTGCGTCATCCAGCCAGGCGGCTCGATGCGCGATCCTGAAGTGATTGCCGCCGCTGATGAACGCGGCGTGGCCATGGTGTTCTCAGGCGTGCGTCATTTCCGCCACTGATTAAAGCGTTTTGAAAATCTCACGCGCGGCACTTACCGTGTCGGCAATGTCTTGTGCCGTGTGTGCGCCACTCACAAAGCCGGCTTCATAAAGGGCCGGCGCAATGTACACACCGCGGTCTAGCAAGCCGTGGAACAAGGTGTTGAACTTGCTGCCATCGGTTTTCATCACTTGCGGATAGTTGCTGGGCAAGGTGGGCAACAAGAAGAAGCCAAACATGCCGCCTTCAGAGTCGCCTGCAAAGGGCACACCTTCAGCTGCTGCTGCAGCCGACAGACCTTCTACCAACGAACGTGTGGTTGCACTCAGCGCATCAAAGAAACCAGGCTTGCTAATTTCGGCCAAGGTGGCCAAGCCGCAAGCTGTGGCCACTGGGTTGCCACTCAAAGTACCAGCTTGATAGACAGGGCCCAAAGGCGCAAGTTGTTCCATGACGGCGCGTTTGCCACCGAAGGCTGCCAAAGGCATGCCGCCGCCAATCACTTTGCCCATGACGGTCATGTCTGGCTCGAAGCCAGGAATGCTTTTGGCATAGACGCTTTGAGCGCTGCCCAAGGCCACGCGGCAGCCTGTCATCACTTCGTCAAACACCAACAGGGCGCCGTATTGGCTGCACAGTTCGCGACATCGTTTCATGAAGGGCACGCTGGCGCGTACAAAGTTCATGTTGCCTGCAATGGGCTCGATCATGAGGCAGGCCAACTCAGGGCCATGAAGTTTGAAAGCTTCTTCCAGTTGCTCGATGTTGTTGTACTCGAGCACCAGGGTGTGTTGCACCACCTCGGGCGGCACGCCCGCACTGGTGGGGTTGCCAAAGGTGGCCAAGCCAGAGCCGGCTTTGACCAACAAGGCATCGGCATGGCCGTGGTAGCAGCCTTCAAACTTGATGAACTTGCTGCGGCCTGTGGCGCCGCGGGCCAAGCGCACTGCGCTCATACCTGCTTCGGTGCCAGAGCTGACCAAGCGCACCATGTCCATGGACGGCACTAGCTTGAGCAAGGCTTCGACCAATTCAACTTCGCGCTCGGTGGGTGCGCCAAAAGAAAAACCATCAAGCGCGGCTTTTTGCACGGCTTCTAAAACGGCAGGGTGGCCGTGGCCCAAAATCATGGGGCCCCAAGATCCGATGTAGTCGATGTATTTTTTGCCGTTGGCATCCCAGAAGTAAGCGCCTTCAGCGCGCTTCACAAAGCGCGGTGTGCCGCCTACGGCGCGAAAAGCGCGCACGGGAGAATTGACGCCGCCAGGAATGACTTTGCGGGCGCGTTCGAACAGGGTGTCGTTGAGGTCAGTGTTTTGTGTCATTGATCGGCATTTCAAAAAAATCGGCGTTCATGTCGGGGCCTTCGGCCTCGGCTTCTTCGTCCTCGTCCTCAATATCGGGTAGGGCCCAAAACAATCGGTCGGGAATGACCTTGCCCATGCCAGGGCGAAAGCCCTCGTCAAGGCAACGGTCTAAATAGTGCAGAGCTTCGCTGGCAGCAGCAGATAAATCAAGGCCTGTGGCAATTAAAGCGGCCAGGGCGGCAGAAAGTGTTTCGCCTGCACCACTGAAAACGGCTTCAATGCGCTCAAACTTTTCATGGCCCACCACGGTTTCGGGGGTGGCCAACACATTGTCAATGTGTTGGTCGTTGACGGTGATGCCAGTGACCAGGGTGTAGGGCACGCCCAACTCTGAAGCGGCCTTGGCAATGTCGCGCGGACCAGGGTTTTTGTCGCTCGACCAATCGGGCAACAACCAGCGGCGCAGCGTGCTGTGATGGCCCACCAAGATGCTGGTTTGGGGCAGCAGCAGTTCGCGAAAAGCATCGAGGTATTGGTCGATTTGCTCGTCTTCCCACCAAGACAGGTTGGGCATGTAGGCCACCACGGGGACGCCGTCGTAATCGGCTGTGAGTTCGGCAATGATGCTGATATTTTCAGCACTGCCCACAAAGCCCACTTTGATCACTTGCGGCGGAATGTCTTCCAATACAGCCCTTGCTTGATCGCCAACGGCTTCTTCATCGAGTGGGAAAAAGTCAAAAATTTGGGCGGAGTCGCGGGCGTAAGCGCCCGTGAGAACGGGCAGTGCGTGTGCCCCAACGGAGGCAATGGCCAAAACATCGGCACTGATGCCACTGGCCCCACTGGGATCGCTGGCATTGAAGACCAAAACGCACGCAATGCTGGCTTCTTCTTCGCCTTCTAGGGCATCCTCTGGTAGATCTGTCGGCGGTAATGTCGTGGTCATGAGTTACAGTGAAGCCCGATACAATCGTTTCATTCTATTCGACACTGGTGACACACTGTGACTGATACTAAAACTTGGATGTGCTTAATTTGCGGCTGGATTTACGACGAGGCCGCTGGTTGCCCAGAAGATGGCATTGCCCCCGGCACCGCATGGGCCGATGTGCCCATGAACTGGACTTGCCCAGAGTGCGGTGCTCGCAAAGAAGACTTTGAAATGGTGGCCATTTAAGCCCCTTTGGAGCGGCCCCACGGGCCCTCTCAAGTTATCTTTTTAACCACGGCGTAGCGCGCCAGGGTTTTTTCTCTGGCTTCTGCGTGGTTCACCACGGGCATTGGATAGTCTTTTCCCAAACTAATGCCTGCTGCTTGCAAGGCCATTGGCTTGGCTTCCCATGGCGCGTGAATGTCAGCGCCTTCCAAACCCGCCAGCTGCGGCAAATAGCGCTTGATAAACTTGCCCTTCGGATCGAACTTTTCACTCTGCGTGACAGGATTGAAAATTCTGAAATAAGGCTGTGCATCGCAGCCACTCGAGCTGGCCCACTGCCAACCACCGTTGTTGGCCGACAAATCAAAGTCGATGAGGTGCTGGGCAAAGTATTTTTCGCCCCAGCGCCAATCGATTCCCAAATCTTTGGTGAGAAACGAAGCCACTACCATGCGCAGGCGGTTGTGCATGTAGCCGGTTTGGTTGATTTGGGCCATGGCGGCATCGACCAAGGGATAGCCGGTTCGGCCTTCGCACCAAGCTGCAAAAAGGGCCTTGCCATGAGGGCCATGTTCCCACTTAATATGATCGTATTCGGCCTTGAAGCAGCGTTCGGCCACATGCGGAAAGTTGGCCAAAATTTGGGCGTAAAAGTCGCGCCAAATGAGTTCGGACAACCACACGCTGGCGCCTTCGCTTGACTTGTACCGCTGCCATGCCTCAAGGGCCAATTGGCGAATAGAGATGGTTCCAAAACGCAGGTGCACGCTCAAATAACTGGGGCCTTTGATGGCCGGGAAATTGCGGGTTTCTTCGTAGCGGTCAATGCGGAGCAAAAAGTCTTCTAGCAAAGCTTGTGCGCCAGATACGCCAGGTTTGTAATGCAAGGCAATGAGGTCGATGTTTTCAAAATCGATGTCGGGCAGGGTTGGGACTGCGGACTGAAATGCCTTGGGCCTTGGGGCCAGAGCGGCTGCATGCTCGGCCACGGGATGAGGCGCCAGGTCTTGGGGCTGAATTTTTTTGAGCCAAGCGTTTTTGTAGGGTGTGAACACGGTGTAAGGGTTGCCCGCCAAGGTTAGGACCTCTTGGCGTTCAAAGACCACATGGTCTTTGTAGGTATGCAAAGCCACACCTGCGTTGGCCAGTGCACCCCGAATTTGGGCGTCGCGGGCAAGGGCGAAAGGCTCATCGTCGTGGTTGGCAAAGACGGCTTGGACTTCCAATTGCTTGGCCAGTTGGGCAATTTCTTGGAGGGGGCGGCCATGCAAAACAATCAGGCCGGCTTGGCTGGCCAGCTTGGCTTCGACACCCGCTTGCACCGCTGCTTGACGAATGAGGTGGTCCAATTCGACCAAAGACTCTCGAATAAAGGCCACTCTGCGGTCTTGGGCGGGCAGCTCTTTCAGAATGTCTGTGTCAAACACAAAGACACAGTGCACTTTGTGGCAATTTTTCAGGGCGTGGAACAGGGCGGCATTGTCTGCCACCCGCAAATCGCGTCGAAACCAGACCAAGCCGGAAGAAAAGGGTTTGTGCATGGGTTAGAGGCCGTTAAAATTGAGACATGTCTGCCGATTTTGCCTCCACTTTGCTTTCGCATCATTTTTTGATTGCCATGCCTGGTTTGGAGGACCCTACTTTTGCCAAAAGTGTGGTGTATTTGTGTGAACACTCTGAGCGCGGTGCCATGGGCTTGATCATCAACAAACCCGGCGATCTGAGTTTGAAGCATTTGTTCGACAAAGTCGAGTTGCCGCTTCACCGCGAAGACTTATTGCAATCCAATGTAATGCATGGCGGCCCAGTTCAAACCGAGCGTGGTTTTGTGCTGCATGAGCCCATGCTGGAATCAGATTTAGAAAATTCTGAAAAGCCAGATACAGCACTGAAGCCAGAAGCTGATTCAAAAAGCACCTCTATTTACGCCTCTACCTTGAGCGTTCCAGGCGGTCTGGCCATGACCACCTCCAAAGATGTCCTTGAAGCCATGTCCAATGGCTCCGGCCCCAAACGCGTGCTGGTGACATTGGGCTATGCCTCCTGGGGCGAAGGTCAACTCGAGTCTGAAATTGGCGAAAACAGTTGGCTCACTGTGGAGGCCGATCCTGCTGTCATTTTTGACACGCCCATTGAAAAGCGTTACGAAAAAGCCTTGGCCTTGTTGGGCCTACAGCCATGGATGCTGTTAAATCAGGCGGGCCACGCATGAGCCTAGACCAGGCGCTCACTGTGCCTGCGTCGCAGCAGAGTTTTTTGGCTTTCGATTTTGGACTCAAGCGCACGGGTGTTGCCGTTGGCAACCGCATGCTTCGCCAAGCCACGCCGCAATCAACCGTGGTGGCTGAAGGCGATGCGCGGTTTGTACACATTGAAAAACGCATTAAAGAGTGGACGCCAGATGCCTTGGTGGTGGGTGTACCTTTTCACCCCGATGGTGCATCTCACGAAAACACCTTGCGCGCGCAAAAGTTTGCCCGTCAATTGCGCGGCCGCTTTGGTTTGTCTGTGTACGAAGTAGACGAGCGTTACAGCACCACAGAAGCCATCTCGAATGGCGCGAAAGATGCCGACGCTGCGTCGGCATGCATTATTTTGGAACAATTTTTAAGGAGTCTGCCGTGAGTGCATTGGCTTTGAATGCAGAGGCGCTGTACAGCGAACTCTTGCGCGGTGTGCGAGCCATGTGCACACCCGAAACACGTTTGGTGGGCATCACCTCGGGTGGCGCTTGGCTGGCCGAGCGTTTGCAAAAAGATTTGGGCTTGAGTGGCAAGCACGGCAGCATTTCATCGGCCATGCACCGCGATGATTTTGCGCAGCGCGGCTTGTCGGCTGGCGGCCAAACCAGCTTGCCATTTGAAATTCAAGGTGCCGATGTGCTGATCTTGGATGATGTGCTTTACACAGGTCGCACCATCAGGGCCGTCATCAATGAATTGTTTGACTATGGCCGGCCCGCCAATGTGCGGCTGGCGGTGCTTGTCGATCGTGGCGGACGTCAGCTGCCCATTCAAGCAGACTATGCAGCTGCACGTGTGGCCTTGCCTAATTCGCAGTCGCTGGCGCTGGTGCGTTTAGACAGCGGCGAGTTCAGCTTTGAAGTACAAGAAGAAAACAGCTAAGCAGGGAAAGAATAAAAATGCTCTACAAACGCAATCCCCAACTCAACAAAAACGGTGAGCTCATTCACTTGCTGTCCACCGAAGGTTTGTCGCGCGACATTCTCACGCACATCCTAAACACCGCGGCCAACTTTGTGAGCGTGAGCGACCGCGAAGTGAAAAAAGTGCCTTTGCTGCGCGGCAAAAGCGTTTTTAACTTGTTCTTCGAGAACAGCACCCGCACCCGCACCACCTTTGAAATTGCAGCTACACGTTTGTCTGCTGACGTCATCAACCTCGACATTGCGCGCTCTTCGGCCTCTAAGGGTGAATCGTTGCTAGACACCATTGCCAACTTATCGGCCATGGCGGCTGATATTTTTGTGGTGCGCCATTCCGAGTCGGGTGCGCCTTACCTCATTGCCCAGCACGTGGCACCGCATGTGCACGTGGTCAATGCCGGTGACGGACGCCATGCACACCCCACTCAGGGTTTGCTCGACATGTACACCATTCGCCACTACAAAAAAGATTTTACCAACCTCACGGTGGCCATTGTGGGCGACGTGTTGCACTCACGCGTAGCGCGCTCCGATATTCATGCGCTAACCACTTTGGGTTGCGCTGAAGTTCGTGTGGTGGGCCCCCAAACCTTGGTGCCCTCCGACATGTCGCAAATGGGCGTGAAGGTGTTCCATAACTTGGAAGAAGGCATTAAAGATTGTGATGTGGTCATTACCTTGCGTTTGCAAAACGAGCGCATGAGCGGCGCTTTGTTGCCCTCAAGCCAAGAGTACTTCAAACGCTTTGGCCTGACGACTGCAAAACTGCAACTGGCCAAACCCGATGCCATCGTGATGCACCCGGGCCCCATTAACCGCGGTGTGGAAATTGACTCGGCGGTGGTGGACGGTCCGCAAAGTGTGATCTTGCCGCAAGTGACCTTTGGCATTGCGGTGCGCATGGCTGTCATGAGCATCGTGGCGGGCAATGAAGCTTGAAGAACCAGAAGAAGAAAGAACAAAGACCATGAAAATTTTGATTCAAGGCGGTCGTGTGATCGACCCCGGCAGCCAAACCGACAATGTGGCAGATGTGGCCATCTCAGACGGCAAAATTGTGGCCATTGGAAAAGTACCTGCAGATTTTCAAGCGCAAAAAACCATCGATGCCAAAGGCTGCATCGTGATGCCCGGCTTGGTTGATTTGTCTGTGCGTCTGAAAGAGCCAGGCCATGAACACGAAGGCATGCTCGATTCAGAATTGGCAGCGGCTGTTGCGGGTGGTGTGACCAGCTTGGTGTGCCCACCTGATACAGATCCCGTGTTGGATGAACCAGGCCTGGTCGAAATGCTGCGCTTTAAAGCCGAAAAACTCAATCGCTCCAAAGTGATGCCGCTGGGTGCATTGACTCGCGGCCTGAAGGGTGAAGTGTTGACCGAAATGGTTCAGCTGACCGAGGCTGGCTGCGTTGGTTTCAGCCAAGCCGAAGTGGCTCTTGAAAACACACAAGTGCTGCAGCGTGCTTTGCAATACGCCAACTCTTTTGGTTACACCGTCTGGCTGCGCCCGCAAGAATTGCATTTGGGCAAAGGCGTGGCCGCAAGTGGTCCCTTGGCCACTCGCATGGGTTTATCGGGTGTGCCTGTGGCGGCAGAAACCATTGCTTTGCACACAATTTTTGAATTGCTCAAAAGCACCAAAGCGCATGTGCACTTGTGCCGCATTAGCAGTGCCGCGGGCGTGGCCTTGGTGCGCCAAGCCAAAGCAGAGGGCTTGCCAATTACTTGCGATGTGAGCATCAACTCATTGCACCTCACCGATGCCGATGTGGGCTACTTCGACAGCCGAGCACGCGTGTCTCCCCCGCTGCGCCAACAACGCGACCGCGATGCATTGCGTGAAGGGTTGGCCGATGGCACCATCGATGCGCTGGTGTCAGACCATAGCCCTGTGAGTGAAGATGAAAAAGCACTGCCTTTTGCAGAAGCAGAACCTGGTGCAACAGGCCTTGAGCTGTTGTTGAGCTTGGCACTTAAATGGTCACAAGACAGCAAAGTGCCTTTGTCGCGTGCCATTGCAACTATCACCCACGAAGCGGCGCGTGTGCTCAAACAAGACATAGGACAGCTGAAGATAGGCGGGCAGGCCGATGTGTGTATTTTGGACCCTGAAGCGCATTGGCAAGTGACGGCTGACAACTTGCGCAGCCAAGGCAAGTACACCCCATTTTCTGGCTATGACTTGCCCGGTCGTGTGCGCTGTACATTGGTTCATGGCCAAGTGGCTTACTCAGCGTAAAGATGCGCGTTGCCATCAAGTTATTGCGCGGTATTTGGCATGTCCTGGTGGGCTGGTTCACCATTTATTTTCGATTTCCTCAGTTAAATCCACAACAGAGAGAGGCGCGGGTACAAGTGTGGGCGACGCAGCTCTTGCGCATTTGGGACATTGAGCTTGAAGTGCGCGGCAAGCCGGTATTGCTGGGGCCTGCATTGTTGGTGTGCAATCACATTTCATGGTTAGACATTGTGGTCATTCACGCCACTCGGCATTGCCGCTTTGTGTCTAAATCAGAATTGCGCGAATGGCCTTTGATTGGCACCTTGGCCACAGGTGCTGGCACTTTGTACATCGAGCGCGAAAACCGAAAAGACGCCGTGCGCATGGTGAAGGAAATGGCGCGAGCTTTGAAAGAGGGCGATGTGTTGGCAGTTTTTCCTGAAGGCACCACGGGTGACGGCATTGACATGCTGCCCTTTCATGCCAACTTGATTCAGTCAGCCATTGATGCCAATGCGCCTGTTCAGCCTTTGGCGCTTCAATTTGTAGATGCTCAAACCAATGAGATTTCGATGGCGGCAAGATTTATTGGCGACGATACCTTGATGGGGTCTATTTGGAGCACGCTCAATTCGAGAGGCTTAAAGGCAGTAGTTCAATATGGTGAAATGGAAGCGGCAAATGGCCAAGACCGTAGAGCCTGGGCACACAGCCTTCGCAGCAAAGTAATGGGCTTGAAGGACGGGTGCCGTAAGTAGCATTCACTGGTGCCTCCGACAGGAATCGAACCTGTATCTAGCGCTTAGGAGGCACTCGTTCTATCCATTGAACTACGGCGGCGGAGGCTGAATTTTAGCCTTCAAACCCATCCACAATGGCAATGTGACCTTCCGAATTGTTGATTCGATCGGGCAAGATGGCTTGGTATTCGGGGCTGTGGTGCCAAGTTTCTGCAGCTTCGCGGCTGGCAAATTCGATAACCACACGGCGGTCGCCCTGGGCCACGCCCTCTACTTGGGTGCTTTTGCCACCGCGTACCAAATATTTACCGCCATATTGCGCCAAAGTGGCTGGCACTTGTTTCGCATATTTGGCATAACCCTCTGGGTTGTGCACAGTAATTTGTCCGATGACATAAGCTTTGGCCATGTGGTGCTCCTTGTTTTGAAGTTGTAAAAATTATTTGCTCATCATGCGCATGGCATCTTCCAGGCCCTTGAGGGTGAGGGGGAACATGCGATTGCTCATGAGTTGTTGAATGACGGCAATGCTTTGGCGGTATTGCCAAACGCCTTGCGGTTCAGGGTTGATCCAAGCGTATTTGGGAAAGGTGTGAGTGAGGCGCTGAAGCCACTCGGCTCCAGTTTCTTCGTTGTTGTATTCCACACTGCCGCCTCGCTGCAAAATTTCATAGGGGCTCATGGTGGCATCGCCTACAAAGATCAGCTTGTAGTCTTTGTTGTACTTGCGCAAGATATCCCAGGTGGGAAACTTTTCGGCATAACGGCGTTTGTTGTTCTTCCACATGAAGTCGTACACGCAGTTGTGGAAATAATAAAACTCGAGGT
The DNA here is from genome assembly GCF_003063375.1 of Limnohabitans sp. MMS-10A-178. Lineage (GTDB taxonomy): Bacteria > Pseudomonadota > Gammaproteobacteria > Burkholderiales > Burkholderiaceae_C > Limnohabitans_A. The sequence continues at coordinate 1,408,751 of NZ_NERY01000001.1, forward strand.
GTTTGAACTCGGCTTTGGCAGCTGAGAACAATTCTTCAACCCTCGCAATGTGATCGTCCATGGTGCCGCCCACATCCATGAGCAACAACACTTTTACATTGTTGTGACGCTCAGGAATCATCTTGATGTCCAAGTAGCCGGCATTGGCGGCAGTGGCGCGAATGGTGTCTGGCAAATCAAGTTCTTCGGCAGAGCCTTCTCGTGCAAATTTGCGCAGCCGGCGCAAAGCCACTTTGATGTTGCGGGTGCCCAGTTCTTGGGTGTCGTCGTAGTCGCGGTAGGCGCGTTGCTCCCAAACTTTCACGGCGCTTCGGTTGCCGCCTTTGCCGCCAATGCGAATGCCTTGGGGGTTGTGTCCACCGTTGCCGAAAGGGGAGGTGCCGCCTGTGCCAATCCATTTGTTGCCACCTTCGTGGCGTTCTTTTTGTTCTTCCAAGCGTTTCTTCAAAGTCTCCATCAACTCGTCCCAGCCCATTTTTTCAATGGCGGCTTTTTGTTCGGGAGTGAGCTCTTTTTCTAAGATTTTTTGCAGCCAATCGAGTGGCACTTCTTTGGTGAAGTCGGTGAGCATTTCGACGCCTTTGAAGTAAGCCCCAAAGGCTTTGTCAAACTTATCGTAGTGTTTCTCATCCTTCACCATAACAGTGCGGCTCAGGTGATAAAAATCATCAATGCTGCATGCATCGGAGGCCGGGCCCACCACGTTGGCTTGAAGGGCTTCAAGCACATTGAGGTACTCGCGAACAGACACCGGCAATTTGGCGGCACGGAGGGTGTAAAAGAAATCGATCAGCATGGTTCAGGCCTTGCGCGCACGATGGAGTTGGTAATCCAAGTGTGCTTTCACAGAAGGCCACTCGGTGTTCAAAATGCTATAGACACAGGTGTCGCGAAGTGCGCCAACTGCATCGGGGTGTGTGTTGATGGCATGGTTGCGCAGAATGCCATCAAGCTTGGCGCCCAAGCGCTCAATGGCGCGTCGGCTTTGTTGGTTGAAAAAATGAGTTCTAAACTCAACAGCAATGCATTGAAGCTGCTCAAACGCATGTGTCAACAAAAGACGTTTGCATTCTGTATTGAGGGGTGTTCTTTGCACATTGGCTCGGTACCAGGTGGAGCCAATTTCAAGGCGTTTGTTGGGCGCGTCTATGTTCATGTAGGTGGTCATGCCCACGGCTTTTCCAGATGCCATGACTGCGAAAGGCAACATGCTGCCTTGATCTTGCAGCTTCAAACGTCTCTTAATTTCTTCGCCCATTTTTTCGGGAGAGGGAATGAGGGTGTACCAGTGGCGCCAGAGTTCACCGTCTTTGACGGCCTCCACCAAATCGCCCTCATGTGACATGTTCAATGGCAGCAAAGTAACGTGCTGTCCTCGCAGCTTAACGGCAGAAGTGAAGGAGCTGCTGAAACTCATTCCCCGTCCTTCTTGGATGAAGAGTCGTTCTTGGCATCTGAGCGCAAACCTTGATGCGCTTGCCATTTGCGTGCCAATTGCAAACCCAAACCGCCGCCCAAACCCACTAGCAAAATGCCGCCAATGCTATCGGTGCCATAACCACTGGCAAACACATTCCAGCCCAAAAGGCGGCCTGCCCAAAAACCCAGGAGTGCGCCGCCCACAAAGCCAACGGCATCGGAAATGCCTTCAAGAAGAGGATTGCGCGACATGCTCTGAATCTCAGCGGTTGCGTTGGTTCATGAAAACCAACTTTTCAAACAAGCTCACGTCTTGTTCGTTTTTGAGCAAAGCGCCCACCAATGGTGGCACACTGACTTTTTGGTCTGCACTTTGCAAGGCCTCTAAAGGAATGTCTTCTGCCACCAAGAGCTTCAACCAATCGAGCAGTTCGCTGGTGGAGGGCTTCTTTTTCAAGCCGGGCAAACCGCGCACGTCGTAAAAGTTTTTCAAAGCGACTGCAAGCAATTCTTTTTTCAAGTTGGGGAAGTGCACATCCACAATTTGCTTCATGGTGTCGGCTTCTGGAAACTTGATGTAGTGGAAGAAGCAGCGGCGCAAGAAAGCGTCGGGCAATTCCTTCTCATTGTTAGAAGTAATGAACACCACGGGACGCGTTTTGGCTTTGATGAGTTGGCGCGTTTCGTAGCAATAAAATTCCATGCGGTCAATTTCCCTTAGCAAATCATTGGGAAATTCGATGTCGGCTTTGTCGATCTCATCAATCAAGATGGCTACGGGCTCTTCGCTGGTGAAGGCTTGCCACAACACCCCCTTGATGATGTAGTTTTCGATGTTCTTGACTTTCTCATCGCCCAATTGGCTGTCGCGCAGACGGCTTACGGCGTCGTATTCGTAGAGGCCTTGCTGGGCTTTGGTGGTCGATTTGATGTGCCACTGAATGAGTTTCAAACCCAGTGCTTCAGACACTTCTTCGGCCAACATGGTTTTGCCCGTGCCAGGCTCGCCTTTGACAAGCAATGGGCGCTTGAGAGTGATAGCGGCATTGACGGCCAGCTTCAAATCTTGCGTGGCAACGTAGTTTTCGGTCCCTTGGAATTTCATAATTGGCTGCAAAAGTAGATTAAAAGTTGTTTGAAATAAGAAAAGTCAGGATTGAGTAGGCGCACTCGATATAATCCCGCATTGATTTTCATCAATCCAAGTTTGATTGTGCTCGCAAAATGAACGCTTTGTTATCCTCATTGATCGCTTTAACTGTCGCTTCAGCGACCGTTTTCTCAGCCCACGCACAAGACGTGCAGGGCAACGCCAAGGCCGGCGAAGCCAAGATTGACATGTGCATTGGTTGCCATGGCATCAAGGGCTATCAGGCCAGTTTTCCTGAGGTGTACCGTGTGCCCATGATCTCTGGTCAAAACGCCAAGTACATTGCTTCTTCCTTGACCGCCTACCAAAAAGGCGATCGCAAGCACCCCACCATGCGCGGTATTGCTGCTAGCCTCACGGAGCAAGACATTGCCGATATCTCTGCCTATTACGCGCAGCATGGCGTGGTTCAAGGCGCTAAAACTGCCCCCGTCAAAGCCCCCGATGCCAAGGTAGCCGAGTTGCTGAAAAAAGGCGCTTGTGTTTCTTGCCATGGCGAGAGCTTCTCTAAACCCATTGACCCCAGCTACCCCAAAATTGCTGGCCAGCACAAAGACTTTTTGTTCGTGGCGCTTAAGTCCTACAAAACTGAAAACCAAGCCACATGGGGTCGTGCCAATGGCGTCATGGGTGGCATTGCAAAGCAATACACCAACAACGAACTCAAAGCCATGGCAGCCTACATTGCCTCTTTGGATGGCGACTTGAAAACAGTGCCCCAGTCTAAATTCCGCTAGTCTTTGGTAGCGTGCCTTTGCACGCAGTCAATGTAGACATTGCCATCGGGCATTTTGCCGGCGCGTTGGCTTTCATAAATCATGCGTCCCAAGCATTCCATGGTGGCGTGGTGGGCATCGTGCAATGACTGTTTTTTGTGGCTCAGCAATTCCACAGCTTGCCTGATGCCTCGCGGCTGATCAATGCTGCATTGTTCGCTGATTGACAAGTGCATCGACAAATGCAAAAAAGGATTCTCACGCGCAGGATCGGCGTTTTGCATCGCAGCCAAGGCTGCATCAACATCTGCCAATTCGGCATGGTACTCAGGGTGTTCATCAATCCATTGGCTGGCCAAAATTTCGATAGGCTCTAAGGTCACGCCCGAACGAGATTTGGCATACGCACCACAAAAAAAACGCCTCACATCGGCTTGAGAAGGTTGAATTAGCATGTCTGAATTGTCGCCTAGGTAGAAAAAAGGCTTGAAATGAGTCGAAACATGCACTATATTGCATGATTGTCAAAACAACACACCTTAGCAAAAGTAAAGCCATGAGCAGCAACATCACACAAGCCTTCATTTGCGACGCAATTCGTACCCCTTTTGGCCGTTATGGTGGCGCGCTATCGAGTGTGCGTACCGATGACTTGGGCGCCATCCCTTTGCGCGCCCTGATGGCCCGCAACCCGCAAGTCGATTGGGCTGCCGTCACCGATGTGTTTTATGGCAACGCCAATCAAGCGGGTGAAGACAACCGCAACGTGGCCCACATGAGCAGTTTGCTGGCCGGTTTGCCCATTGATGTGCCGGGTGCCACCCTCAACCGTTTGTGCGGTTCGGGCTTGGATGCTGTGGGCTCTGCAGCCCGTGCCATCAAGTCTGGTGAAGCAGGATTGATGATTGCTGGTGGCGTTGAAAGCATGAGCCGCGCACCGTTTGTGATGCCTAAAGCAGAGACAGCCTTTAGCCGAGCCAACGCGGTGTATGACACCACCATTGGCTGGCGCTTTGTGAATAAATTGATGAAGGAAAAATATGGTGTGGACTCAATGCCCGAGACCGCAGAAAACGTGGCCACCGATTACAAAATTGAGCGCGAAGCACAAGACAAAATGGCTCTGAACAGCCAGATGAAAGCAGTGGCTGCGCAAAAGGCGGGCCACTTAGCGCGTGAAATTACAGCCGTCACCATTCCCCAGAAAAAGGGCGATGCCATCGTGGTTGACAAAGACGAACATCCCCGCGAAACCAGCATGGAATCGTTGGCCAAACTCAAAGGCGTAGTTCGCCCCGATGGCACTGTCACTGCCGGCAACGCCAGTGGTGTCAACGATGGTTCTTGTGCATTGCTGTTGGCCAACGAAACTTTGGCTGGCAAGTACAGTCTCACACCCAAAGCCCGTGTGGTGGGCATGGCCACCGCAGGTGTGGCGCCGCGTGTGATGGGCATTGGACCAGCACCAGCCACCTTGAAAGTGTTGGCGCAAACCGGTTTGACGCTCGATCAAATGGACGTGATTGAATTGAACGAAGCCTTTGCAGCACAAGGCTTGGCCGTGCTTCGCATGTTGGGTTTGAAAGACGACGATGAGCGAGTGAATGCATGGGGAGGCGCCATTGCGCTAGGTCATCCGCTGGGTGCATCGGGTGCGCGTTTGGCCACCACCGCTGTGAACCGTTTGCATGCCACTGGCGGGCGCTATGCGCTGTGCACCATGTGCATTGGCGTGGGTCAGGGCATTGCCCTTATTTTGGAACGCGTTTAAGGATTTGCAAATGACAACACCACTCACCACCCGCGCAGCTTGGTATGAAAAAAATGGTGAAGCCCGTGATGTCATGGTGTTGGGCTCGCTGCCATTAAAGGCGCCAGGCGCAGGAGAGGTGTATGTTCGATTGGCCACTTCGGGTGTCAATCCATCCGATGTGAAATCGCGACGCGCAAGACCCCTAAGCGACCCTTGGGTGGTGCCACACAGCGATGGCGCTGGCGTTATTGAAGCGGTGGGTGAGGGCGTGTCAAAACAGCGAGTGGGCGAGCGCGTTTGGATTTGGAATGCACAATGGCAACGGCCCCATGGCACGGCCTCTGAAGCCATTGTGGTGCCTGAAGTACAAGCCGTGAAATTGCCAGACAACACCGATTTTGCAGCCGGTGCTTGCATGGGCATTCCAGGCCTGACTGCTGTGCAAGCTGTGCATTTGGCTGGTGACGAAAATTTGCGTGGTAAAAAAGTTTTGGTCACCGGTGCATCGTCTGCAGTGGGCCATTACATCACCCAACTGGTCACGCAATATGGTGGTCATGTCATTGGCACCGTGGGCTCTGAAGATAAAGCGGTGCATGCCAAAGCAGCTGGTGCTGTCGAAACTATTTTTTACAAAACAGAGCCAGTGGTGGAGCGCTTGAAAGCTTTTAGCCAAGGCCGAGGTGTCGATGTCATCATTGACATGGACTTTGCAACAGCATCGCAGTGGGTGACCACGGGTGGCTTGGCGCCACACGGCTTATTGGTAGGCTATGGCTCCAATGTGGTGGGCGATATTCCATTGACCTTCCGCCCCTTGCTGTTCAATTCAATTGGATTTAAATTTTTCTTGGTCTACGACTTGTTGCCGGCTGACAGAACTTGGTGTGTCAATCGTCTGAATGCATTGATGGCAAGCGGTCAGCTTCAGCACACCATTGGCGCACGCTTCTCGCTGGATGAAATTGTGAAAGCGCACGAAGCAGTGGAAGCAGGTCAACTAGGCAATGTGGTGATTGATCTCTGAGAAAAAGCTGGTTAGAGTGCGGGGTATGAAAACATTTCAAACCCTTCAAGAACTTGCAGCATGCATCGGTCAAACCGTGGCCGTGTCACCTTGGACCGAAATCACCCAAGAACAGGTCAATATGTTTGCCGAGGCCACAGGCGATCATCAGTGGATTCACATCGATGTTGAGAAAGCCAAGGCCGGCCCATTTGGCGCGCCCATTGCGCATGGCTTTCTTACCTTGTCGCTCATTCCCAAGTTGTCTCAAAGCGCCATCAAAATTGAAAATGTGCGCATGGGCGTGAACTATGGCTTGAACAAAGTTCGGTTCACTTCACCTGTGCCAGTGGGCAGCAAATTGCGGGGCCACATGAAACTGCTCAATGCGGTGCCCATTGATGGCAACGGCATGCAGTTCACTTGGGAAATGAGCATTGAGCGTGAAGGCTCTGAAAAACCCGCTTGCATTGCGGAGTCCTTGGCGCGCTATTACGTCTGAGCCTTGTCGTTTAAGTTTTAACGTTTGAGCCTTGACGTTTAAGGTTTAGCAAAGCCATTTTGGCGCCAAGCTTCATACACCGTGACAGCCACACTGTTGGACAAGTTCAAACTGCGCTGACCCTCAAGCATTGGCAGTTTCAAACGGTTGGCCGGTGTAAAACTTTCGCGCAATTCGGGCGCAAGGCCTCGAGTCTCGGCGCCAAAAACCAGCCAGTCGCCTTTTTGAAAAGACGTGTCATGCACAAAGCGTGTGCCCTTTGTGGTGAGGGCAAACAAACGGGCAGGGTCGGGTTGTTCGGAGGCTAAAAACTCTGACCAGTTGGCATGCCTTTTGACCATGGCGTACTCATGGTAGTCAAGACCCGCTCGGCGCATGTGCTTGTCTTCCATAGAAAAGCCAAGCGGTTCAATGAGGTGCAAAGCGCAACCCGTGTTGGCCGCCAAGCGAATCACGTTGCCCGTGTTGGGCGGAATTTCAGGTTCAACCAAAACAATTTGAAACATGGCGCTATTGTCCTTGTTTTAAAGCTGCCTTAAGCCGGTGTTCTGGCAAACACCAATGCGCACACATGCGCTGCGCCTGCTTGCTTTAAAACCCGCGCTGCGGCTTCAAGGGTGGCGCCACTGGTCATGACATCGTCAATGAGCATCACTCGCTGGCCTCGCAGCTTGGCGGCCATCAAAGGCGCTACTGCAAAAGCACCGTTCAAGTTGGTGAGTCTTTCGGGCCGGGGGAGGGTGCTTTGCGCGGGGGTGTGCCGCATTCTCATCAAGCTGTGTGGGTGCGTTTTTTGTAAAGATAACTTTTGTGACAGCAGCAAGGATTGGTTGTAGCCTCTTTCGGCCAAACGCTTGAACGAAAGTGGAATTGGAATCAGTGCGTCTGCTAGTTCGATGGCATCGGCAGCAAAGGGCGCGTTTTGCATGAGCAAGGCAAAATGACTTGCCCAACTGGCTTGGTCCTGAAACTTAAATTCTGCAATGAGCGAGGTCCAAGGCCAAACATAAGCCATGGCTGTCCAGCAGGCATTGAGTGCGCTGGGTGTTTGAAGACAGGCTGAGCAAATTTTGAGGCTTGATTCAGAAGCGCAGCGCTGGCATCTGGGTACAGGTTGACCAAAAGCCCCTACACAGGCACTGCAAATGGCATGTGAGGGCCAAGCTTTGCAAATGGCGCATTGGCTAGGAAGGTGCATTGCAAATCAATATACTTCGCTCACGCCATTCAAACCATTCATGGCATTACAAAACGCTTTCAATCCCATGCCTCACGAACGTCCTCCAAGCCTAGACCCCATTGCTGCTCGCAGATGGGCCACCCTGGCCTTGGGTTCAAAGCCCTTCAAGCCAAGCCGCATCGAATCGCCTTGGCTGCACGAAGAAGTGGCGCGCCGCATGGAGGAAAGATTGGCCTTCATTCGATTGCAACCCAAGTCTTGGGTGTGCTGGAACCCTGTGCGAGCAGGGCTGAATATTTTGGCTTTGTTGCGCAAGCGTTACCCGAAAGCCATTGGGCATTTGTATGCCGATCGAGCAGCGGAGGTCGAATGGGTGCAATCTACTTTTCGCGCACCTTGGTGGAAACCAAAACGTTGGTTTCAAACACAGCTCAAGTCTGAGCTCTTGAAGTCTCACAGCGTCGATCTGGTTTGGGCCAACATGTTGCTGCATCAAGCGGCAGACCCTGAAACTCTCTTGGCCGAATGGCACCGTGTGTTGGCCGTGGATGGTTTTGTGATGTTTTCTTGTTTGGGCCCTGACACACTGCAAGAATTGAGAGCGGTTTATGCCGAGATGGGCTGGCCCATGCCTAGCCATGAATTTACCGACATGCATGATTGGGGCGACATGTTGGTGCATGCTGGTTTTGCAGAGCCGGTGATGGACATGGAAAAAATCACCTTGACCTACGTCAACTCCGAGAAATTACTCAGTGACCTTAGGGTTATTGGGCGTAATTTTCATGTCAGCAGATTTCAAGGAATGAGGGGTCGAAATTGGTTGAAACAATTTCACACGGCACTCCTTCGTTTGGCCCAAAAAGACTCGGAAGGCCGACTGGCTCTCACTTTCGAGGTGGTTTATGGTCACGCTTTAAAGCCTCAGGCGCGTGTGAAAGTTGCGCCGCAAAGCCACATCGGTTTAGAGGATATGCGCCAAATGCTTATAAATCCGCAAAAGAAATCAAATCAACTTTGATAAAGCGCAAAGTCGGCCTTCAACTCGGTTAAAATTTCGCCCGTTGAGCTTGTACATCAACAGTCCTTTTTGGGCTGTGGTTTAAGTCTCTCGCGTGATTCCTTTTGTAATAACTGTAGTGGTTTCATTTTGAAACTTGGAAGTTAGTGAAAACTATGAAGAGCATTTCCAAAACATTGGTGTCTTTGCTGGGCAAAGCTGGCATTTGGGCTGGCGCTTGGGTGGCAACTGCCGCTTACGCTGTCAAAGACTTGCCTGGCGGCCCCGCAGTCAATCAGTTGGATTTCCATCCTGCTGTAACCAAAATTGCTGAAGAGCAACACTCTCTTCATGTGTTCATGATGATTTTGTGCACCGTCATTTTTGTGGCTGTGTTCGCTGTCATGTTCTACTCCATTTGGAAGCACCGCAAATCGGTAGGCCACAAGCCCGCCACATTCCATGAGTCCATGACAGTTGAAGTCATTTGGACCATCGTGCCCTTCATCATTGTGATCTTGATGGCTTTGCCCGCTACCAAAGTGCTGGTGGCCCAAAAAGACACCACCAACGCCGACCTCACCATCAAAGCCACGGGCTATCAGTGGAAGTGGGGCTACGACTACATCAAGGGCGAAGGTGAAGGCATTGGTTTCATCTCTACCCTGGACAACGCTCAGCGCGAAATGTCCAACACAGGCAAGCCTTCAGGCGATGACTATTTGCTCAAGGTAGACAACCCCATGGTGGTGCCTGTCGGCAAAAAAATCCGCATCATCACCACCGCCAATGACGTGATTCACGCCTTTGCTGTGCCTGCTTTTGGTATCAAGCAAGACGCCATTCCAGGCTTCGTGCGCGACACCTGGTTCCGTGCTGAAAAAACCGGCCTCTTCTACGGTCAGTGCCAAGAGTTGTGCGGCAAAGAACACGCCTACATGCCTATCAATGTGAGGGTGGTGTCCGCTGAAGATTATTCCAAGTGGGTTGAAGATGAGAAGAAAAAAATGGCTGCCAAAGCCGATGACCCCACCAAAGTTTGGGCCTTAGAAGATTCAATCAAGCGCGGCGAAAAGGTTTACGCGGCCAATTGCGTGGCTTGCCACCAAGCTGCTGGTAAGGCTGTAGGCTCAATCAAGGCATTGGACGGTTCTGCTCTGGTCTTGAATGCCGACAAATCGAAGCAAATTGCAGTGTTGCTCAACGGTCAAAACAACCAAGCCATGCCTGCATGGAAGCAGTTGTCCGATACCGATATTGCTGCTGTGATCACGTACACCAAAAACAATTGGTCTAACAAAACTGGGCAAGTCGTTCAACCCGCCGAAGTGCTGGCTGCACGCAAGTAATCAGGTACTTTTAAGAGTATTTAAAGGAATCAAAGATGAGCGCTGTTCTCCATCCTCACGATCAAGCCCACGGTCATGATGCCCATGACCATCACGGTGCCCCCACGGGCTGGCGCCGTTGGGTGTATGCCACCAACCACAAAGACATCGGTACTTTGTACTTGTTGTTCAGCTTTGCCATGTTCATGATTGGCGGTATCTTGGCGCTGCTCATTCGCGTCGAGTTGTACCAGCCAGGCTTGCAACTGGTCAATCCTGAGTTGTTCAACCAACTCACCACCATGCACGGACTGATCATGGTGTTCGGCGCCATCATGCCGGCCTTTGTGGGCTTTGCCAACTGGATGATCCCGCTGCAAATTGGCGCATCCGACATGGCTTTTGCGCGCATGAACAACTTCAGCTTCTGGCTCATGATTCCTGCTGCCATCATGTTGGCAGGTTCTTTCTTCATGCCCGGTGGCGCACCTGCTGCTGGCTGGACTTTGTACGCACCCCTCACATTGCAAATGGGTCCTTCCATGGACGCCGGTATTTTTGCGTTGCACATCTTGGGTGCCTCATCCATCATGGGCTCCATCAACATTATTGTGACCATCTTGAACATGCGTGCCCCTGGCATGACGCTCATGAAGATGCCCATGTTTGCTTGGACATGGCTCATTACGGCCTATTTGTTGATTGCGGTCATGCCTGTGTTGGCCGGCGCCATTACCATGACGCTTACTGACCGTCACTTCGGTACCAGCTTCTTCAACCCCGCTGGCGGCGGCGACCCTGTCATGTACCAGCACATCTTCTGGTTCTTCGGTCACCCCGAGGTATACATCATGATTTTGCCGGCCTTCGGCATCATCAGCCAAGTGGTTCCTGCTTTCTCGCGCAAAAAGTTGTTTGGTTACGCCTCCATGGTTTACGCCACTTCTTCCATTGCCATTTTGTCTTTCATCGTGTGGGCACACCACATGTTTACAACCGGCATGCCTGTGACAGGCCAGTTGTTCTTCATGTACGCCACCATGTTGATTGCAGTGCCAACCGCTGTGAAAATTTTCAACTGGATTGCCACCATGTGGCGCGGCTCCATGACGTTTGAAACTCCCATGTTGTTTGCCATTGGCTTCATCTTTGTGTTCACCATGGGCGGCTTCACAGGTTTGATCTTGGCCATGGCGCCTATCGACATTCAATTGCAAGACACCTATTACGTGGTGGCTCACTTCCACTATGTGTTGGTGGCGGGTTCTTTGTTTGCCATGTTCTCTGGCGCTTACTACTGGCTGCCAAAGTGGACAGGCGTGATGTACAACGAAGGCCGCGGCAAGATTCACTTCTGGTGGTCGCTTATTTCCTTCAACGTCACCTTCTTCCCCATGCACTTCTTGGGCTTGGCCGGCATGCCACGTCGTTATGCCGACTACCCCATGCAGTTTGCCGACTTCAATGCGCTGGCCTCAGTGGGTGGTTTCTTGTTCGGTTTTGCACAGGTTTACTTCTTCTTGTTTGTGGTTCTGCCTTGCATGCGCGGCAAAGGTGAAAAAGCACCTCAAAAGCCATGGGAAGCCTCCGAAGGTTTGGAGTGGGAAGTTCCATCTCCTGCACCTTTCCACACATTTGAAAACCCACCCAAGTTGGATGCTACGGCAACCCGCGTGATTGGTTAACTTGGAAATATTGATCATGGCCGCAACCCCTGAACAAAAGAAAAGCAACACACGCTTGGGCCTCATCTTGGCCTCGGTGGCTTTGGTTTTCTTTTTGGGGTTCTTGGTCAAGATGCTCATGCTGACTTCCCGTTAAGCACCTTCTCCAAGCAAACATATGAGCCTGTACCGCGAAAATATCAAAATGGTGAGTAAGCTGGCCATTGTTGCGGCCGGCATGTTTGCGTTTGGTTATGCGCTCATTCCCATCTACAAGCACATCTGCGAAATGACAGGCATTAATATTCTGTCTATCTCAGAGCGGCAAGTGCCCGGCAATGGCATCACCGGAAAAGATGTGAAGCCAGGCAACACCCAAGTCGATTATTCGCGCACCATCACGGTAGAGTTTGATGCCAACTCGCGTGGTCCCTGGGACTTCAAGCCTGCGCAAAGTTCTGTGCAGGTTCACCCTGGTGAACTCGCCACGGTAATGTACCAATTTCAAAACGTGCAAAACAGGCGCATGGCTGCACAAGCCATTCCCAGCTATGCACCCAATCAGGCAGCAGCTCACTTCAACAAAATGGAGTGTTTTTGCTTTAACCAATACACCTTGGAGCCTGGTGAAAAGAAAGAATGGCCGGTGGCCTTTGTGATTGACCCTAAGCTTTCCAAAGACGTCACCACCATCACTTTGTCGTACACATTTTTTGAGGTGGGCGGCAAAACGCCCGCAGCACCAGCATCTACACCCGTGGCGCTAGCACCGGCTTCTTTGTTCACACCCAAGGCGGGTTCATGAGCAGCCATCAAGTGCCATTTTTGCGAACTGTGCAAGCAGTTTTGTGGTCCTTCATTGGTTTGAGAAAAAACAGCGAAGGCCAAGAAGACATGGCCAAGCTCAACCCCTTCCATGTGTTGGTGGTGGGACTGTGTTTGGCATTGATCTTTGTGGTGGGCTTAATCGCCCTCGTCAATTGGGTGGTGGCACAGCCCATCACCTTGTAATTTATTGAGACAGATTTGGTTTAAGAGAGAGCAGGAGCAAGCATGAGTTCTACATCACACGGCACAACGCCTTACTACTACGTTCCCAATGCATCACGCCATCCGGTCATGGCCGCGTTTGGCTTGTTCTTGGTGATCTTGGGCGCTGGCCAATGGATCAATGGTGAAGAGTGGGGCAAGTACTCGCTGTTTGCAGGTTTGGCTTGGTGGTTGGTTGTTTTGTACCAATGGTTCAGTGACGCCATCAGCGAAAGCGAAGGCGGCATGTACAGTCGCAAAATTGATTTGTCGTTCCGTTGGAGCATGACCTGGTTCATCTTCTCTGAGGTGATGTTCTTTGGTGCCTTCTTCACGGCTTTGTGGTGGGCTCGTTCACATTCCGTGCCTGCTCTGGGTGGCTTGGAAAATGCCCTCTTGTGGCCCGACTTCAAAGCGGTGTGGCCTTCTGTGGCTGCCGGCGCTACAGCATCTCCCGCTGGCATTGTTGAGCCCTTCCAAACCATGGGACCTTTCTGGTTGCCCACCATCAACACCGCTTTGTTGTTAACTTCTGGCGTCACCCTGACCATTGCTCACCATGCTTTGCAGCACGGTGACCGCAGCAAAACCATCAAGTTCATGTGGATGACGGTGTTGTTGGGCATGGTCTTCTTGTTTGTTCAAGGCTACGAATATGCCCATGCATGGGGCGATTTAAACCTGAAGCTCAGCTCAGGTATTTATGGCTCTACCTTCTACATGCTCACAGGCTTCCACGGTTTCCACGTGTTTGTGGGCATGCTCATGTTGTTGTTCATTACTTTGCGTTTGCAAAAGGGCCATTTCACCAAAGACCGTCATTTCGGCTTTGAAGGTGCGGCTTGGTACTGGCACTTCGTTGACGTGGTTTGGCTTGGTTTGTACATCTTGGTTTACTGGATGTAAGCAGGCTTGGCCCAAGAAAAAAGCGCCCTTGGGCGCTTTTTTTGTGAATGGCTTTGTGAAGGACTGTTTTTAAGCACCAGCCGGAATGCCAGAGGGTTGGATGTAGCCCAATTGCCAAGCTATCAAGATGCAAATAAAGAGGACAATCGACAAGCCCACGCGAAAAGCCAAGGCCTTGACCATATTGCCTTTGGGTGGTGGCGCAACAGTTTCACCCTCCGCAGGATCTGATGGGTTTTTTACGCCGCCGCGCATCATGTAAAAAAGGGCGGAGGCCAGGCTGGCCAAAATGCCAAAGAAGGCTAGTGCAACAATGATTTTCATGAACGGAATTATCGGATGAGTTGGTCAGCATTGTCAGCGCCATTTCAAAAGAACACACAGCTTCAATTGGTACTGTGGTTCTTGTTGGCGTCGGTGTGCGTGGCCATTGCGTGTTCTTTGGGGTTTTGGCAATTGGGCAGGGCGCAAACCAAGCTCGATTGGCAGGCACAAATCACTCAAAAGGCCCAAATGCCAGCCTTGGATGGTGCGGCTTTGGGTGCGCAGCAAGACACAGAAGGTAAGCGCTCAGATTTGTTGCATCGCCCTGTTCAGCTAGAAGGCGAATGGGTAGACAAGCACACCGTCTTTTTGGACAACCGCCAGATGAATGCGCGGCCAGGTTTTTATGTGCTCACCCCCTTCAAGGTACAAGCCACCGGTGCCGTGGTGTTGGTGCAGCGCGGCTGGGTGGGCAGAGACTTTATCGACCGCACACGCTTACCAACCATTCAAACACCTTCAGGCGTGGTCTCTCTAAAAGGCTTGATAGCCTTGCCGCCATCCAAGCTTTACGCTCTGGGCGAGGAGGCCAAGGCCGTAATACGGCAAAATCTAGACTTGCAAGATTTTCGTCTTGAGACTGGCTTGCCCTTGTTGGAAATCTCAGTTGTTCAAGTAGGTGCAGCGTCTGAAGGCTTGCTGCGTGAATGGCCTCAGGTTGCTTCAGGTGTTCAGAAACACTACGGTTATGCCTTCCAATGGTTTGGTTTGGCACTTTTGATTGCATTGCTTTATGTCTGGTTCCAAATTGTCCGACCCCGTCTCAAATCCAAAGCCACAGCCCCTCGCTGAACAAGCCCAAGGGGAAGATGCACCTTTGGGCTTGACGGTGCACTCTATGCCAAACCCTACAGAGGTGGTCTTGGCCGATGAAAAGCGCACGCGATCAGGACGCTGGAAAATGTTGGCCGTGTTGCTGGTGTGCGCTTCACCCGTCATTGCGTCTTACTTCACCTACTACGTCATTCGTCCCGAAGGTCGGCGTAACCACGGCGAGCTGATTGACCCACAGCGCACCTTGCCGGCCCTTGAAGCCACCAAAATCAGTGGCGAAAAAGTACCTTTCAATTCACTCAAAGGCCAGTGGCTGTTGGTCAGTGTGGCCGATGCGTCATGCAATGAAACCTGTCAAAAGCATTTGTATTTTCAGCGTCAATTGCGCGAGTCATTGGGCAAAGAAAAAGAACGCATTGATTGGGTTTGGTTGGCCACAGGCGATGCCCCTGTAGATGAAAAGCTTCTGCCCGCCCTGTCGCAAGCCACCGTCTTGCGTGTCAACGAGCAAAGCCTTTCCGAATGGTTGCAACCTGCAGCAGGTCGTCAATTGCCAGACCATTTGTACGTGGTTGACCCCATGGGCAATTGGATGATGCGCTTTCCGCCAGGCATTGATTTGAGTGCTGCCTCCAAAGCCAAAAAAGATCTAGATCGCTTGCTAAGAGCTTCATCTTTCTGGGACACACCAGGCCGATAAAAAATGAACGAAGTCGATCTGTACAACCTCTCACCCACCCTGCGTTTGCTGGGCATGGGCGTGCTCATTGCATTGCTGCCCTTGGTGTGGACGTTGTACAGCAATCGCCGCAATTCTGTGAATTCCAAATTGCGCGCCATCACCGTGCTTACTTTGTTTCTCACATTCGATTTGGTTTTGTTTGGCTCTTTCACACGGCTCACCGACTCTGGTTTGGGTTGCCCCGATTGGCCCGGCTGCTATGGCAGCGCAAGCCCCATAGGGGCTGTGGCGCACATTGACGCCGCCGAAGCCGCCATGCCCACAGGCCCTGTCACGCACAGCAAAGCATGGATTGAAATGATTCACCGCTACCTGGCCACGGCGGTGGGTTTCTTGATATTGGTGTTGGCCATTAGCAGCACTTGGCAGCGTTGGAAAGGCCAATACAGTTTCAATGGGGCTTGGCAAGTCAAACCTTTTTGGGCCTGGGTCACCTTGTTTTGGGTGTGCATGCAGGGTGCGTTTGGCGCACTGACGGTTACCATGAAACTGTTTCCGGCCATTGTCACTTTGCACCTGCTGGGTGGCATTGGCTTGTTGGTGTTGTTGTCTGCGCAAGTGGCGTGGAAGCCAGAATCTCAACGCCAAGCCATTGCGCCGCTACACCGCCAACTGATTTGGATTGCCGCTGCGTTGCTCACCTTGCAAATTGCGATGGGCGCTTGGGTAAGCACCAACTATGCGGTGCTGGCCTGCGACGGCTTTCCCGATTGCAATGGCCAGTGGTGGCCTGCCTGGAACTCGCAAGGTTTTCAAATTTGGCGCAGCCTTGGCATGGATGCAGCGGGCCAATTGCTGCCCATGGAAGCTTTGGTGTCTATTCACTTTGTACACCGTCTCATGGCCTTGGTGGTGTTCTCATTTGCGGCTTTCATGGTGTGGCAATTTAAAAAAGCCAACATCCTACCGGGCCTAACCCGCCTTCTTTATGTATTCTTAGCGCTACAGCTCATTACCGGCCTGTCCAACGTGGTGCTCGGTTGGCCATTGTTGGCTGCTGTGGCCCATACGGGCGGTGCAGGCGCCATCATGATGACACTCACCTACATGCTGAGCCGAAGCAAAACGCATTGACAATGAACATGATTATTTTGACAAGAAGAACTATTGCATGAGCACCGCTGCCGAACTACAAGCTGGCTCACCTTGGCGCCAGTATTACGCGCTCATGAAGCCCCGCGTGGTGCAACTCATTGTGTTTTGCGCTCTCATTGGCATGGTCTTGGCGGTGCCAGGTGTGCCCACTTGGGCCGAAGTGTGGTTGGGCTTTGTGGCCTGTGTGGGCATTTGGTTGGTGGCTGGTGCTGCCGCTGCTTTCAATTGCTTGATTGAAAAAAGCATCGACGCTCAAATGAAGCGCACGGCATGGCGCCCCACCGCCAAAGGCCAGTTGAGCGACATGCAAGCCTTGTTGTTTTCAGGCGTGCTGTGCAGCATTGGCTCGGTTATTTTGTACTTTGCAGTCAATCCTCTCACCATGTGGCTCACCTTTGCCACGTTTGTGGGCTACGCCATCATTTACACCGTCATTTTGAAACCGCTCACACCGCAAAACATTGTGATTGGAGGCGCATCTGGCGCCATGCCGCCCGTGTTGGGTTGGGCTGCTATGACCAACAATGTTGGCCCTGAAGCACTCATTCTTTTCTTGATTATTTTCTTGTGGACGCCGCCGCATTTTTGGGCGCTGGCCTTGTATCGCGTGGAAGACTATCGCAAGTCGGGCCTGCCCATGTTGCCCGTGACGCATGGCAATGAATTCACTCGGCTTCAAATTTTGCTTTACACCTTTGTGCTCATGGCCTCATGCCTAATGCCCTTTGCCTATGGCATGAGCTCTTGGCTCTACCTTGCAGCGGCAGTGGTTTTAAGTGTCATGTTCATTGGCTATGCCTGGGCTTTGTGGCGCAATTACTCAGACGAGCTGGCGCGCAAAACCTTCAAGTTTTCGCTCATTCATTTGAGCGTGTTGTTTGCGGCTTTGTTGATCGATCACTATTTGTTTTAATTTACTCAAACTTTGTCATGCTTAAAAGTAAAAGTTTTTTTGCGCCATGGTTGAGATGCTTGTCGGTCTTAACCCTTGTTGCCTCGTTGCTGGGTTTGGCTGCTTGCTCAGAGCCAAAGCCTGCATTCAAAGGCGTTGATATCACCGGTGCCGATTACGCCAAAGAATTGAACTTGCCCGATCAAAATGGCCAGGTGCGCAAGCTGCAAGACTTTTCAGGTAAGTTGGTGGTGGTGTTCTTTGGCTATACCCAATGCCCTGATGTGTGTCCTACCACCATGCAAGAGTTGGCTGAAGTGAAGCGTTTGCTAGGGCCTGATGGCGACAAACTCATAGCCGTGTTTGTCACGGTTGACCCTGAACGCGACACCACCGAATTGTTAAAGGCTTATGTTGAGAATTTTGACGCCAGCTTTGTGGCCTTGAGACCAACGCAGGAGCAACTTCCTGCCATAGCCAAAGAGTTCAAAATTTACTTCAAGCGGGTGGAAGGCAAAACTCCTACCAGCTACACCATGGACCATTCTGCGGGCAGCTACACCTTTGACACGCAAGGCAGAGTGCGCTTGTTCAACCGTTATGGCATGGGCGCACAGGCGCTGGCAGATGACTTCAAGTTGCTTTTGAAATAAGGCAAATTAAGCCTCAGCGTATTCCGTTAACGCCGCTTTCATTTTCTTCATGGCCGCCACTTCAATTTGGCGAATGCGCTCAGCGCTTACGCCAAACTCATCGGCCAAGTCGTGAAGGGTTAAGCCGCCCGAGCCATCGTCGTTCACTTTGAGCCAACGCTCTTCCACAATTCTGCGGCTGCGTTCGTCAAGCGAAGCCAATGCGGTGGCAATGCCATCGCTGGCCATCATGTCGCGCTGGTGGGCTTCAATCATGGCGGTGGGTTCGTGGTGCGCATCGGCCAAATAAGCAATGGGGCCATAGGCTACTTCGCCATCGTCTGAGGGCGAGGGGTCGAGCAGCACATCGCCGCCAGACATGCGCGTTTCCATTTCCATCACTTCTTCGCGTTTGACATGGAGGTCTTTGGCCATGCTGTCAATTTGAGAAGAGGTAAGGGTGTCGCGGTGCGTACCAGTGGCTTCATCGGCTTCGGCTTTGAGGCCTTGCTTCATAGAGCGCAAGTTGAAAAACAATTTGCGCTGTGCCTTGGTGGTGGCCACTTTGACCATGCGCCAGTTCTTCAAGATGTACTCGTGAATTTCGGCCTTGATCCAGTGCATGGCGTAGCTCACCAAGCGCACACCTTGATCGGGGTCGTAGCGTTTGACGGCTTTCATCAAACCGATGTTGCCTTCTTGAATGAGGTCGGCGTGGGGCAGGCCATAGCCCAAGTATTGGCGTGCTACAGAAACCACCACGCGCAGATGCGAGAGCACCAACTTACTGGCTGACTCAAGGTCATTTTCGTTTTTCAGTTTGCGTGCAAACTCTTGCTCTTGCTCTGGGGTGAGCATGGGCATGCGGTTGACCGCAGAAATGTAAGCATCGAGGTGACCCAACGAAGGCACGACGGCCCATGGGTTTTTCAGGGTGACCGCAGTGTCTAGGGATCCAGCGAGGTTTGTCATACCAGAACTCCTTTCCATAATGGTAGGAATTTTAGCACTCTCTTATGGGGAGTGCTAAATATATAACTTATTGATTTTATTGATATTTATCAATAAACCGGACTGGAAATGAGGTCTTGTAGTGCGTCTTCTGGGATCAGTGCACCTCGGTATTGAATGACTCTTGAGGCGACGGCATTGCCAAACTCGGCTGCTCTTTGGGCGCTGGCGCCGCATAGGCGTCGGCTTAAATAGGCTGCCGCAAAGGCATCGCCCGCAGCGGTTGTGTCAATGACCTGTTGAACGCTGAGGGTGGGAATGCTCAGCCATTCCTTGGTTTTCTCTGGCCTCACCAAGGTATGTTCAGCCCCGCGTTTGATGACAAGCTCAGGGATGGTCAAACTTTTTGCATGGACCAAGGCTTCTTCTAAGGAGTTGCTTTCAAACACAGCTTGATGATCGTCCAAAGTGATCAAGGCGGTATGGCACGTTGCAAAAGCTTGAAGATAAATCTCTTGTGCCAGTTTGCGATCAGGCCAGAGCTTGGGCCTAAAGTTGTTGTCAAACACGACTCGACAGCCATTGAGCTGAGCCTGCTTTAACAATGCAAACATTCGGGTGCGCGAAGCGGCATCCAAAATAGCCAGTGAAATACCACTAAAGTAAAGACAATCAAATCGATTCAAATTTTTTTCAAGGGCCGTGACAGACGCTTGAAAGTACGCTCGGGCTGCACTGTTTTCTCGCCAAAAATGAAAAGTGCGTTCGCCGTTTGAATCGGTTTCAATCAAATACATGCCTGGCAATCTGCCTTCAATGTATTCCACGGTGTTTAAGTTGAGACCTAGTTTTTCCCACTCATTGCGCAGTATTTGGCTGAGGTGATCTGTGCCCAGGCCGCTGGTGTAGCTCACTTCAATTTTGTCGGGTGATGAGCAACGCCGCAAATACACAGCTGTATTGAAGGTGTCGCCACCGTAAGAAAGAACCGATGGCCCAAAGCCATTGGCTTGCACTTCCAACATGCATTCTCCAATGGCAACAAATTGAAGAGGCTTCAAGATGGATTTAGCTTTTGAAGCGTTGTGCAAGAGCTGTGGCGCTGTCACGCAAGACATTTTGATCTGCGCCTACAGCCACAAACAAACAGCCCTGTGCCACGCAATGTTGCGCCAATGCCTCATCGCCTGTGAGAATGCCAGGCGCTTTGCCGCAGGCTTTGATGCGGGCAATGGCATCGTCAATTGCTTTCAACACATCGGGGTGCTTGGGGTTGGCCAAGTGACCCAGAGCCGCAGACAAATCGCCTGGGCCAATGAACACACCATCAACGCCATCGACATTGGCAATGGCTTCTAAATTATCCAAGCCTTGTAGCGTTTCCACTTGAAGCAATAAGCACAACTCTTCGGCATTGTGGTGCGCGTAGTCTTTGATGCGACCGTAATTGCTGGCTCTGGGAGCGCCCGCATAGCCGCGAACGCCATGCGGTGGATAGCGGGTGTAGGCCACTGCGTTGCGGGCTTCTTCTGCGGTTTGAATGTAGGGCACCAACAAGTTTTGTACACCAATATCGAGCAATCGTTTGAAAGTTACCATGTCATTCCAAGGGGGGCGCACGATGGGGGTGGCGGTTCCGCCTTTCATGGCTTGAAGTTGAGCCAAGATTTCACTCAAGTCGTTGGGGGAATGCTCCATGTCAAGCAGCAGCCAGTCGTAGCCGCAGTCTGCCAATATTTCGATGCTGATGGGGCTGCACAAATGTGACCAGAGGCCAATTTGTTTTTGTCCACTGAGAATGGCTTGTTTGAATTTATTGTGAATGGCTTGCATGGTGGGCGATGTCTAAAAATTGAAGTTAACTTGAAATTATCGAACCATGGCGGGCATCTTCGGATTGAAGGTCCAGCCAGGAATGAGATATTGCATGGCCATGGCATCGTTGCGCGCACCCAAGCCGTGCTGCAAATAAAGCTGGTGTGCGGCTTCGACGGCCTGCATGTTCAGCTTGACGCCCAAGCCAGGGGCCGTGGGGACATCGATCATGCCGCCCTTGATTTGCAATGGTTCTTGAGTGAGGTATTGGCCGTCTTGCCAAATCCAATGAGTGTCAATGGCGGTTACTTTTCCGGGTGCTGCCGCCGCGCAGTGTGTGAACATGGCCAAAGACACATCAAAGTGGTTGTTGGAATGTGAGCCCCATGTGAGGTCGTACATTTGGCACAACTGTGCAACACGCACCGAGCCTTGAAGCGTCCAGAAGTGTGGGTCGGCCAGCGGAATGTCAACAGCTTGAAGTTGAATGCTGTGGGCCATTTCGCGCCAGTCGGTAGCCACCATGTTGGTGGCGGTGGGCAAGCCAGTGGCGCGCTTGAATTCGGCCATGACCTCACGCCCAGAGAATACGCCTTCTGCACCACATGGATCTTCGGCGTAGGCCATGGTGTTGCGATGATCGCGCAGCAATCGAATGGCGTCCTTCAGCAGCCAGCCGCCATTGGGGTCTAGCGTGATGCGTGCTTCAGGAAAGGTTTCATGCAAGGCCACAATGGCTTCAACTTCTTCCTCTGCGCGAATAGCGCCGCCTTTGAGCTTGAAGTCTTGAAAGCCATAGCGGTCTTGCGCAGCTTTCGCCAAACGCACAATGGCCTCAGGCGTGAGGGCCGCCTCGTGGCGCAGGCGTTGCCAATCGTTGTTGGCTTCAGGCTCTGAGTGGTAAGGCAGATCGGTTTGAAGTCGATCGGCAATGTAGAACAAATAACCCAAGACTTGAACTTGTGAGCGTTGTTGTCCTTCACCTAACAAGGCGGCCACTGGCACCCCCAAATGTTGACCCAACAAATCGAGCAGGGCACTTTCGATGGCGGTGATGGCATGAATGGCTATGCGCAAATCAAAGGTTTGATTGCCGCGACCGCCTGCATCGCGATCGGCAAATTTTTGTTGCAGGCTGTTGAGCAAGTTCTTGGCGTTGCCAATGCTTTGACCTTCTACCCAAGCTCTTGAGTCTTCTAGTGTTTGGCGAATTTTTTCACCTCCCGGCACTTCGCCAATGCCAGTGTTGCCGCTGGAGTCGGTCAAGATCAGGATGTTGCGGGTGAAGTAGGGGCCGTGCGCACCGCTTAAGTTGAGCAACATGCTGTCGCGGCCAGCAACGGGAATGACTTGCAGTTTGACAATGCTAGGGGTGTGGCGGTCGGCATTCATAGGGTTTGTTAGGGTTTGCTTGTGTCATTCTATGGCGGGTGTGAAGCTATCATTGCTCTCGTGAACCCTGAAATTCATCCAAGCATTGTGATGCACCCTGCTGACAATGTGGCCATCGTGGTCGCAGCAGGTGGCTTGAAGCCGGGCGATCGTGTTCGAAGGGGAATGAGTTCTGACGCACTGGTCCTACTGAATGCGGTGCCTCAAGGACACAAAGTGGCCTTGATTGATATTGCTGCAGGTCAAGCGGTTCTGAGATACAACGTGAGTGTGGGCGTTGCCAAAGACAATATCCCTGCAGGCAGTTGGGTGCATGAACGTCTGCTTGAGATGCCTGCAGCGCGCGACTTTCAAAATTTACCCATGGCCACTGCGCCAAAGCCATCGATTGAACCCTTAACAGGATTTACTTTTGAGGGCTATCGCAATGCCGATGGCTCAGTGGGCACTCGCAACATCTTGGCGGTCACTACCACTGTGCAATGCGTTGCAGGTGTGGTGTCCTTGGCAGTACAAAAAATCAAAGAAGAGTTGTTACCGCTTTATCCCAACGTGGACGACGTGGTAGGCATAGAACACACCTATGGTTGTGGTGTGGCCATTGATGCGCCCGATGCCGTCATTCCCATTCGCACCCTGCGCAACATCAGCCTCAATCCTAACTTTGGCAACGAAGTGTTTGTGATCAGTCTCGGTTGTGAAAAATTACCGCCTCAACGTTTGTTGCCGCCTGGTAGTTTTCCATTGGTAGACGAGCGGACAAATGCTGATGGACCCGACACCATTTGTTTGCAAGACGATCAGCACGTTGGCTTCATGTCCATGTTGCAACATATCGTCGATGGCGCCAAGCCACATTTGGCGCGCTTGAATGCCAGACGACGCGAAACCTTGCCCGCCAGTGAATTGGTGGTCGGTGTGCAGTGCGGCGGTAGCGATGCGTTCTCTGGCGTCACTGCCAATCCCATTGTGGGTTATGCCGCCGATTTGCTGGTCCGTGCTGGCGCCACCATCATGTTCAGTGAAAACACAGAAGTGCGCGATGCCGTTGAGCAGCTCACGCATCGCGCTGCCACCCCTGAAGTGGCACACAGCATCGTGCGTGAACTCGACTGGTACGACCGCTACTTAGAACGTGGCAAAGTCGATCGAAGCGCCAACACCACGCCAGGCAACAAGGCGGGCGGCTTGTCCAACATTGTTGAAAAAGCCATGGGCTCTATTGTGAAGAGCGGCTCCATGCCCATCCAACATGTTTTGGCGCCGGGTGAAAAGCTCAAGTCAACTCAAAAGGGTTTGGTATTTGCGGCTACACCGGCCAGCGATTTCATTTGTGGCACTTTGCAATTGGCCGCTGGCATGAACTTGCATGTGTTCACCACCGGACGCGGCACGCCTTATGGCTTGCAAGCTTGCCCTGTGGTGAAAGTGGCCACAAGAACAGATTTGGCCCGGCGATGGCATGATTTGATGGATCTGAATGCGGGCCGAGTTGCCGATGGCGAAATTTCGATTGAAGAAGGCGGCTGGGAATTGTTCAAGCTGCTGTTGGATGTCGCCAGTGGCCGCCAAACTTGGGCTGAGCATTGGAAACTGCACAACGCCATGGTCTTATTCAACCCCGCACCCATCACTTGAAACTTAAAAAAGGAGACTCTCATGACCCAACGTCGTCAATTTTTACAAACCTCTGTTGCACTGGCTTCAGGCTTGCTCACTACAACTGCGTTCAGCCAGGCTGCGTGGCCTTCAAAGCCCATCAATTATTTGGTCGCATTTCCAGCAGGTGGCACCACCGATATCTTGGCGCGCTTGGTATCCCAAAAGTTGGGTGCTGCTTTGGGCACCACCTTGGTCATTGAAAACAAGGGCGGAGCGGGCGGTAGCGTAGGTTCAGAAATTGCAGCGCGTGCCCCCGCCGATGGCCATCACCTACTGGGCGGCACCATCAGCTCGCATGCCATCAACATCAGCCTGTATCCCAAGCTGGCTTATGACCCCATCAAATCTTTCACACCGGTGTATTTGTATGGCACCAACCCTGTGGTCTTGGTGGTCGCAGCCAACAGTCCCTACAAAACGCTGCGCGATTTGATGACCGCAGCCAAAGCCAATCCTGGAAAGTTGTCGGGTGCTTCTGCAGGCAACGGCACATCACAACATTTGGCTCAAGAACTATTGGCTTTCAGAGGTGATGTGAAGTTCACCCATGTGCCTTACAAGGGCAGTGCACCGGCCATTCAAGATGTGATGAGCGGACAAGTCGATTTCATGTTCGACACCACGGTGGTGGCGGGCGCCCACATTCAAAGTGGCAAGTTGCGCGCACTGGCAGTTACTTCGGCCAGACGCTTGACGGACGCCTTCACTGATGTGCCTACAGTGGCCGAATCTGGCTGGCCAGGTACCCAAGGTTTTGAAGTGGTGTCATGGCAGGCCTTGTTTGCGCCCGCTGGAACGCCCAAAGCCATTGTCGATAAATTGCATGCTGAAATTCTCAAGATCATCCAAACACCCGAAATGCAAGATCGCATCAAGGGCCTAGGTATGCAACCTTCTGTCATGACGCCAGAGCAGGTATTGAGCTTTCAAAAAGCAGAAATTGACAAATGGGCGCAAGTCATTAAAGCGGCCAACATCAAGCTCGAATAAGGATGACTTTGAGTGGCGCTGTACCTTTAGCCATGAACCCAGATCAATTTGCGCATTAGATTGATCTGGTTTTCAATGCCCCATCAGCTGCCTCGGCCCACCAAGCTGTAAGCGCTGGTATTGTTTTGCAGCCATTGCTCTGACAGCAAAGCGCTTTGCTGTGCAGGGTGGAAGTCAGCCTTTTTGTAGGCCTTCCAGTGACCAAAGTTACTTCTCAACAAACCATTCTTGCTGAGTAAGAGCTGGTAGCCGCTTTTCCAGGTGCTGGGTTTGAACAGGCTGCCATCGCGCCACAGGTTGTGCATGGTTTGCAGCATGACGTCGGTGAGGAAGGTGTAAGTCACATAATGAAAAATGCGTATACGCCATTTTTCATTGCCGCCCAAGGCTTTGTAAACGTCAAAGGCTGTGCAGCGGTGCTCAGCTTCTTCAGCAGCGTGCCATTGCCACATGGTTCTGAGGCGTGGCTCTGTGCCTTCAAAAATTTCGGAATGGTTTAAGAGCCAGTCGGCAAAGATGTCGGTGAAGTGTTCGGTGGCTGCAGTGGCGGCCAATTGTTGACGTACGTTTTGATTTGCGTTGGCTTTGATGCGTTTGGCAGAGCGCTCCGCAATGATATTTTTAAAGCCTTGAAGCTCAATGTGGCCATTGAACAAAGCATGAATGCGGCGGTGCGTGGCCTCTTGGCCAATGAAGCCTTGAACTTCAGCGGCAAACTTCTCGCGCATGGCGGGGTCCATTTGTTTGGCACCTTCGCGCACGGAGTCGATGAAAAACTGCTCGCCAACAGGGAAGCTCATAGAGAGCGCATTGAAGAAGGCTGACTTGAATGCATCACCACCACACCAGCGCTGTTCAAAGGGCGTTGTGAGGTCAACCAATAATTTTCTAACTGCAAGTTCGGACATGAGGCTCTTTCAGGGGGAACCGAGGGTTTTGGAGGGCTTCTCGGTGATGGCTTATTTTGCTATATTTTCCATACATTCATGTATGTTTCTTTGACAGCCTTGTTTTAAAAGGGTTTTTTATGATCTGGGGCAACAAGTTCAAAGCATTAACATGCCAATTATCAAAACCATAAGCTTGTACTGTTGATGCTGAAAAAAATTGTCATTGCTTTCGGGTTGGTCATTGCTGCTTTTGCCTTGGCGGTGGGCGCACTGTACGCCAAGGGCGGTCGAGCAGAGGTGCTTTTGTGGTTTGTGAAAGTCTTTGTCAGGGAAGAGCATGCACCCAACAGGGAAGTGACCTGGACCATTCCATCTGCTAAGTCGACAGTTCCAGAAAACAGTTCTGGCGTCAAACCACCCAACGTCATCCTGATTGTGGTCGACGACTTGGGCTACAACGACATCACCTTGAACGGTGGTGGCTTGGCAAAGGGCTCTGTTCCAACCCCTCATATCAACAGTTTGGCGCTGCAAGGCGCCAATTTTGAAACCAGCTACTCCGGCAATGCCACGTGTGCGCCTTCACGTGCTGCCATGATGACCGGCCGTTATCCCACTCGATTTGGTTTTGAGTTCACCCCAACGCCTAAGCAGTTCATGAAAGTCATAGGCCACTACAAGGGCCCCAACCAACTTCACGACCCCATCTATCACGCCGATCGAGAAAAAGATCTGATCCCTTACGAAACCATGGGACTGCCACGCTCCGAAATCACAATGGCCAACTTGCTCAAGGGGCAAGGCTATCGAACCCTGCATGTGGGCAAGTGGCATTTGGGCGATGCACCTCAATTTAGAGCTTACGAGCATGGCTTTGAAGAGTCTTTGTCTTTTCCCCATGCCAGCTCTCTTTACTTGCCAGAGAACGATCCCAATGTGGTGAACGCTCAGCAATCGTTTGACATCATTGATAGATTTCAATGGGCTGCTGGTAGTTTTGGCATGCGCTTTAACAACAGCGAACTTTTCAAGCCCAAACGTTATGTCACCGATTACCTCACTGACGAAGCCGAAAAAGCCATTGAGGCCAATCGCAATCAGCCGTTCTTTCTATATCTAGCCTACACCGCACCTCACACGCCTTTGCAAGCTACCAAAGAAGACTACGCTGCACTGTCGCACATCGAAGACCACACACTGCGTGTGTATGCGGCCATGGTTCGCAACCTAGATCGCAACATTGGCCGCTTGATGCAAACACTCAAAGACAAGGGCTTAGACGACAACACACTGGTCATATTTACCAGTGACAACGGCGGGGCGCATTACGTGGGTCTCGATGGATTGAACAAACCATATCGGGGCTGGAAGGCCACGTTCTTTGAGGGCGGCATCCGTGTTCCCATGTTCATGCGTTGGCCTGCTGGTATTCCAAAGGGAGTGAAGCCGCAACTGCCTGTTAACCACATGGACATTTTTTCAACTGTGGCAGCAGCTACCGGCACCAAGCTCCCTACCGATCGACCGATGGACGGCATCAATCTCTTGCCTCAATTGGCCAAGCCTACTGAAAAGGGCCCCGAAAGATCTTTGTTCTGGAGAACTGATTCTTATCGTGTGATTCGAAAAGGCGATTGGAAATTACAAGTCACGCAAAACCCCAGAAAAGATTGGCTCTACAACTTAGCGGCCGATCCCACTGAGCAAACCAATTTGGCTGCGAAGGAGCCTGAGCGAGTGGCTCTCCTGAAAAAAGAGTTAGAGGCTTTCAATGCCACGCAAGTCAAACCCAGCTGGCCCTCAATTGCCGAGGCAGCCATTGCCATCGACAAACACCTTCGACAACCTATGCTGCCGTCTGACGAATACGTTTACTACGGCAACTGAGTTCAAGCGCTGATAAACGACACTAAGGCCTCTGCCACTTCTTCCCCTTTGTCTTCCTGCACAAAGTGGGCTGCGCCGCGAATTTGGGTGTGTTTCTGACCTGCAGCACCCGGCACCTTTTTTTGCCACATCTTTTCACCGCCTTTGGTCACGGGGTCTCGCGTACTGAACAAGGTAATGAAGGGCTTGGTCCAGGCCTTGTACATCTCCCAAGCCCGCTCATTGGCTTCGCGCGCTGGATTGCTGGGATGAATGGGCACCAAGGTTGGGAAGACCCGCGCACCCACTGCATAGCGAGAACTGGGGTAAGGCGCATCGTAGGCGGCCACAGCCGCATCGCTGAGGCCCTGTGCGCAACCCGCGCGCACAATTTTGCCAATTGGAAACCAAGGGCTGTACATGGCAAAGGCGCGCCAGATGTGAAATGCCTTGGGTATTTTTTCATTGCCAGTGGGCAAGCCGCCGTTGCTCAGGGCAATACGGGCAAAGCGGTCAGGCATTTCGGCCACCATGCGAAGGCCGATGAGCGAGCCCCAGTCTTGGCAAAAAAGAGTAATGTCTTGAACATCTACCGATTCAAGCCAAGCACTCATCCACTGCACATGATTTTCATAGGTGTAGTCTGAGCGTTGAGTGGGTTTGTCGGTGCGACCAAAACCTACTTGGTCGGGCACCAACACACGCATGCCGGCCTGAACCAAAACCGGAATCATTTTGCGGTAAAGAAAAGACCATGCAGGCTCACCGTGCATGAGCAAGACCACAGGGCCATCCTTGGGGCCTTCATCAATATAAGCAATGCGCAAGCCGCCAACTTCTGTGTAATGAGGCGTGTAAGGAAAGTCTGGTAAGTTTTGAAATCTTTCTTCGGGTGTGCGAAGAAAGTTTTTGATCTGAGGCAATTGACGCATGAATTGATTTCAATCTTTAAGTGTTTTCTAAATTCAAAATTTAAAAGCGATGACTGACGTCAATGCTTTTCTTTCCCGCTGGCAAGCTCAAGAAATCGCCATCTTTGGCCACTTGAATCTTGCCTTTAAAAACTTCTGCCGTGCCTTTTAGAAACGCATCTACCAAGCCTGGCAGTGGAAGTGGCGGGGCAATGTGGTTCAGCAGCAAATAGGACACCTGCGCTTGCTGGGCAATTTCGGCGGCTTGCACGGGCGAGGTGTGGTAGTCGGTGATGTCCTTCATGATTTGTTCGAGCTTGTCACGTTTGGCCGTTTTTGCGCCTTCTTGGAGCAGCTTCATTAATTCCATCGACATGGCCTCGTGAATCAGTACGTCTACACCTTGCGCAGCCTTGGTCACATGCACAGAAGGGGTGGTATCGCCGCTGATGACAATGCTTCTGTCTTTGTATTGAATTTTGTAGCCTACTGCAGGATGAATGGGGGCATGAGCCACACTGAAGGCGTGAATTTTTGTGTCTTGACTGTCATACACCAGCGTGGTTTCAAATGCTTGGGTTTTGAACGGAACAGCTTTAGCACCAAATCCACTGCTTGGAACAATGGCCTCGCCATGGTGCGCCACCCGATAACCACGGTCTAAGCTATAAGCCTGCATGAACCCGTTGACCACGATGTCGACACCCTCGGGGCCGTGCACCGGAACGGGTTGTGTATTTGAATTGGAGACCCATCGCTGTAGCAGCAATTCACCTAAGCCATCGATGTGGTCTGAGTGAAAGTGCGTGAGGAAGATGCCCTGAATGTTGCCGGCATTGAAGCCCATTTTGTTGATGTTGCGTGCGCTGGTATTGCCGGTGTCAAAGACAAAAAGTTGTTGTCCAGCAATGACCAGAGTGCAAGGCCCACCGCGCTTGTCGTCAGGCATGGGGGAGCCTGCGCCGCACACGGCAATGTGCAAACCATCGGGTAAGTTTTGGAGGGGATTGCTGCCCATTCGCTGTTCTGTGACGCGCTTGGCCACGGCCAAACTCAGAGGTTCTCGAAACGCATACAGGCTGCCTGCAAGCAGTGCAATAACGATGAAGACCGACGCCAGTTTTCCAATGCGCATTTTTAAACTCCAAAAATTCTGGCCATGCGAACGCCAAAGCCTTGAATCCAAGGTGAGGTGTATCGCAATTTGGGCCGAGTGGCTTCGCAAGCTTTGATGATTTGTTTGACGATGCCGTCGGTATTTTTAGCTTCTAAAAATTTAAACGTAGCGCGCTCTTGTTTTTGCATCTTCTGAGCTTGGTGGGCAAAGTAGGAGGATGGCCCCATCCACTTATATTTGCTGTCGGTCATGGCTTGGTTGAATCCGGTATGAATGGCACCGGGTTCAATGAGTGCAATGTGAATATTCTTTTTGAGTTGATCCATTTCGGCACGCAGGCCTGCCCCCGCTGCCGAAAGGGCAAACTTGCTCATGCTGTAGGGCATGAGAAAGGGCATGGGAACTCTGCCAGCAATGGAACTCACCAGCAAGACAGTTCCTTTTTCGCGTTGAATCATGCCGCTCAATGCAAGTTGGGTAAGTTCCAGTGTGCAAAACAAGTTGACTTCGAAAATTTTGCGAACACGTTGCATGTCAACCTCTGCCAAAGAGCCCGATTCACCCATGCCTGCGTTGTTGACCAGAACATCAATGGCAAAGGGCTCAATGAGCTTTCTGTCAGATTCCAGGGTGATGTCAAGCTTGAAAACTTCCAGGTGAATGCCCTTGTTTTGAGACTCCTGGGCAAGTGCCTCTGCTTGAGCCTGAGTTTGGGTGGTGGCCAATACGCGGTGCCCTCTGGCGGCCAAGGCAAACGCCGAGTCTTTGCCAATGCCAGACCCAGCACCTGTGATCAATATGGTTTTAGTCATGTAAATGGCTTGCTTAATTCAACATAAGTGAGGGGACGTAAATTCGGGCCAGTCGGTCCATGGAGCACCAGTAAAAATCTTGGTGCCAGCCCACGCTGGGAAACACCACACCTTGCATGCGCCCACCCGTTTGCACACGCCCTTTTTCTTCACCTGTTTCAATGTCCAAAACAAGGACTTGCTCGTTAAAGCGGCTGTAGTCATTGACGCACAGTTCGCCGGTTTTGGCAAACAGCAGCATATGGCTGGCGGCACCAAACTGAGCGTGATGCCAAAGCGGCGTCAATTCAACATCGTGTTCGTTGCCATTGTGAGCGGCGTCTATTTTCCAAGCTCGCAAATGCCGATTGGCCGAGTCGTAGCCCACCACAATGCGGCGTTTTAAATCGATCAAGGGCGGATTGCTAATGCTGCCGTAGGGCAGGCCACTGACTTCCCAACTTTGATGCGATTGTGCATTGTGCAATGACACCCGAATGAGCCGGTTAGCTGCTTTGTGGCGGCCTGCACCCAACATGCTGACCATGTAGTTGTGCTTGCCGTTGTCCATGAACCAGCCGTGTTCGCCGTCAATGACCATGTCCCAGCCATAGCTTTGGGGGGCATCTCGGAGGTAATGAAACTCCCAATCAGGATCGCGTTTCAATTGCTGTGAGGCTGCATGCCAGTGGTATCTGAAAACGCGGCTGACGCCCACCACATAAACCGTATTGCCATGGGCACTGAGGCGCGCAATGGAAGCTTCGGGGCACACCACATCGCTACTGGCCACTTTCAAGGTATCGGGGTGCAGCGTGGTGAGTTGCGCGGGCGTGGTGGCCGATAAATTTTTGGTCACGATCAAGCCATTGCCTAGCACCACAAAGCTGTTGTAGGGTTCATGGCGTGGCAATAAATACGAAGCCACTGGTTGGCAATGACGGTTGAGTTTGTGTGCAAACCGACCATAAACCACAATGATGTGGCCATTGGCATGAACCGCCATGCCACCTGGCCACATAGGACCGCCCTCAAGCCTTGGAGAGCTTTCGAGTGTTTCTAATGTCAAGGGGTCAATGCGAGAAACCTGCGCTGTGGTGGGTAGTCCCAACCGTGCGCGAATGGCGGAGTGAGTTAGCAGAAATACTTCGCCTGGCGCACCCAATACCGTCATGGTCGACATCCGTGTGCTTCTGGACGTGCATGCCAATTTGGTTCCGGGCTTCAAATTCAGGCATGCCGTGTTGTGCGGTGTTTGAAGTCGAGATGGCCCTGCGTCCTCGCAAGGCCAAGGGCTGTCAAAGTAACCAGAATGCGCCATGGTGATCGTGATGATGACGGTGACGGTGCTCGCTCAATGAGCCGCTTGCACGATAGGCCGATGTTTGCGCCGACGCCAAAACCAAAACAATCCCAATACCAAAATGCCAAGCAGTCCGAGCAAATGCATCTGGTGGCGCGGCCAGTAAACGAACACCAAGGAATTGATGATGACCTGTTGAATGGGATCGTAGCCCGCAGGCATCTCAAGCACCCCATTGGCTTTGGCCCATTTTGCATAGTCGGCTTGCATGCTTAAAAACAGATCGGGAAATTCAAGCTGAAGGTCTTGCGTTTCGCCAGGGTCTTTGACGATGTTGTACAAGCGCCATTGGCCGTCACCCACGGGTGCCAAGTTGCTGAGCAATTTGAAATCACCTTTGAACAAAGCCTTGTTGCCAGACAACTCGTAGCCCAATATTTCGTCGGGTCCTCGAACTCGGATGGCATCGCCAGCAATCACAGGCATTAGGCTGTGACCAGTCAAGGGATAGATGGTTTGTCCTTTATAGACCGTGCCAGGATGTTGCACGCCAGCCAACTCAAGCAAGGTGGGTACGATGTCTTTCACATGCGTGAGGCTGGCATGCACCTTGTTTCTGGCAGACTTGGGCATGTTGGGAATGCCCGAAATAATGAGCGGCACCCGAATACCGCCTTCACCTGCAAAAAACTTGTAGGTGCTTAAGGGTGCTGAGGCGGCACTAGCCCAATTGGGGCCAATGACGCTGTAGGCGCCCTTGCTGCCCAATCGATCTAGATCGCGGTTGTAATGCCGATCCAACCACCATCGCCCAACGGCCAATGCGTAAGGGTCGGAGGCCTCAGCACCATTGTCAGACAAGAACATGAACACAGTTTGGTCGTACTCACCAGTTTCTTTCAAGTGAGCGATAAGCCTGCCAATGTGAAAGTCCATAGCCTCGGCCATGGCTGCATAAACCTCCATCCGACGCGCTTGATAGGCTTTGTCAGAGGCGCTCAAAGAATTCCAAGCTACATGGGTTGAGGGCAAGTTGGCCATCTTGGAAGTGGCGGGTATCAGCCCCAGGGCAATGGCCTTGTCTCGGCGTTCATTGCGCAAGACATCCCAACCTGCGTCATAACGCCCTTTGTATTTATCGATGAAAGACTGGGGTGCTTGCAGCGGAATATGGTTGGCTTGAAAGGCGATGTAAGCAAAAAAAGGCTTGTCTGATTTGGCATCGGCTTTGAGGTACTCAAGGGTTTTGTCAATGTAAAACTCAGAGGAGTAAAACTCTTTGGGCATTTTGGCTTCTTGCCCGTTGTCGTACCAATAAACTTTGTCGGTCAGGTCCAAATACAGCTTGCCTGTCTCCCAGTTGTCTGCGCCACTGTCGCCCATGACCAAAGACCGGTCAAAGCCTCTGGCAGGCGGTAAGTTGTGAGGCTCTTTGCCAACGTGCCATTTGCCCGTTGCATAGGTTCTGTAGCCGTTTTCTTGCAGCAAGCTCGATACGGTTACCACACGCTGATTGAGCACACTCAAGTAACCGGCGCGGCCCACATGCGATTGCGGAATGGTCTCGCGCATGTTGCCCACACCATTGAGGTGGTTGTCAACACCAGTGAGCAACATCGAGCGGGTGGGAGAGCACGACGCACTTACATGAAAATTAGAAAAGCGTGCGCCAGATTTGGCCAATTGGTTCAGGTTGGGTGTTTGAATTTCACTGCCAAAAGCGCCCACATCACTGAAGCCCCAATCGTCGGCCAACATCAAGACGATGTTGGGTCGTTTGGCCGACACAGGCGTACAAATGAGAAATGAGATGCAGGCCAAATAAGCCAAACAAGAACGAAGGGTACTGCTGTTGAATTTCATGATTCGGTGTGAGCGGGCAGATCAAATCGATCGTGCAAAGCTTGTTCAATGACCCAGAATCTGTCTTGGCCCCAGACTGCGGTGTCTTCAAATTTGAAGGAGGGAACACCCCACAAGCCCAGAGCAAAAAGTGCTTCTCGGTTTTGCTCTGCAACGCTGCGCCAATGCTGCTCATTGCTTTGACTTGTCAGGATGTCTTTGGCGGCCTGCCAATGAAGGCCACATCGCTGTACGATGATTTTGAGATGTGCATCTGTGCCAGCATCCAGACCCTCTGACCATACCCCTTGCATGAAGGACATGACATATTCTTCGGCCAGTTGGTGCATTTGGGCAAATGGAATAAGGGCCAAACCCCGCTCGGTGGGTTTGCCCAAGGGGTCATTGAGCCGGCCAAAAGGCACATTTTGAACGTAGGCTTCGCGAGCAGCGTCCAAACTGATGTACTTTCTTTTTTCAGCGGGCACTGGCAAACCGCGCATGACCATGGGCAGCACATAACGCAAGTTGATTTTCACGCCATGTTCTTTGGCCCAAGGAAATAGTTTGGCGCAGCTGATGGCGGAGTAGGGGCTTCTCAATGAGAAAAAGAAATCAATGCTGGTAGCTTCAGGGACATGACCCAAACTTTGATATTGCGGTGTGAAAAAGAGCGGCCGTCGTTCACTCATTTTGGCCGAGGGCGCTTGCTTTGAAAGACCCAAGGCATTGAGCCGTGACTCCAAATGATGCAGTCGATCAATGCCCCAATACCACTCACCTTCGTAATAAATAACGCCACTTAAATAGTGGCCCCATTTTTTTCGCAAACGATGCGAGGTGAGCTGTGCTTCTTTGCCAACCTGAATGGGCGCCGATGGTGAACTGGGTGGCCAATGAAGCCCATACTGCTTGGCCAGACGAGCTGCATCTTGCTGACTGTAGGCTTTGAGTTTGTCACGCTCGGGCACAGCTGAGTCATCAGGCGCCCCCACCACGTGTTGTACGACAGAAACGGCGTACTTGTCTTGAAGGAGTGGGACGGCTTGAGCTAAAAGCTGGGAATAGGGCTCTTCCAGCTCATGAAAGAAATGCAAAACGTGTGGACGCTGTTGGGCGCTGCGTTTAATTTCAGCTTTTTCTCGCAAATCCAAAAGGCGACTTCGAGATAAAAAATGTTGGCTGATGACGGGCATCAGCCAACTCTTGAGACTTCTAAAGGTCATTGAAGTAAGGCTTAAAACGAAACCACATTGACCTTAGAAAGCCAAGACCGAATTACCAAGCCTTGACTAAACGCAGTTGCAGACTTTTGACGACGATGGCATTGCGGCCACCAAAGTTGTCGCTGAATTGCAAATTGAGGCCTGCATCTTTGCCGGGAAGTTTGTAGGACACAAAAGGACCGAAGCCATTGGTTTTATAGCGGTTGCCGCCAGCTGGCGCACCGGTTCCGGTGTCGTCTGACATTTGCTGTGTGGTGAACACGTTTACGCCATACGCCCAGTCGCCGGCGACCTTCACGATACCGCCTTCAGCATAAAGAAAATTGCCACTCTTGTAGTCGGTGTCTTTGTTGCGGGTGTTAATGCCATAAGACACCCGGCCTGCGATGCTAACGCCGGCATCCCAATTAGAGTCTGAGTGCTTGGGGTTCAAGTTGTAAGTCACGGCAACGCCGGGTCGCAAGGTGTAGAAGTTGCCAAAGCCAGGGTTGGGGCCGCGAGTTTTGTCATAGGAGCCTGTTGGAACAAACAGCGACACACCCGCAGCGACCTTCAGGCGATCGGCATGTCGGATCCACACAGTTGACAACTCAGCGTCGCCCATGCCGGAGACTTCAAGATTTTGGGGAACGCTGGCTGCATTAACCCGTTTTTGAACTTCCGCGTTGGCCATGACTGTTCCACCGTTGAGCTGCGCCACCACAGTGGCAGGCAAAGGCGGCGTGGTGGCTGCAGGCGTCAGGACTCCAGCAGGTTGTGTGACGATGTAAGAGCGCTTTTGCTTGATGAAAGGCAAGTTGATTGCAAAAACCATATGACCATTGCCATAGGTGCTCTCGGTGAGATAACCACCCACCAAATTCAACTGTGTTTGGTCTTGGTTGAATGCCAAGCTGCCAGCTGGGAAAACTACTTTGTAGGGCAGTGTTGGGTTCAATTGAATGGGTGAAATGGGGGGCGGTGCTACGTCGTTTCCAGAAGCATCTGCAATTTTATAAATTTGCAATTGGGTGAGACTGGCCGTTCCAAAAAAACCGGGCTTGTCTGCACTTACTGCCATCTCACCGCCAAAGGCACCCACAGGAGCCTGTCGCAATTTAAAACTCTCAGCAGCTTGGGCGTTCAAACCACAGGTCAGTAGCGCGACCCAAGGCAGTGTCGCAAAAACGAGCTGGCGGGGCGTTGCTTTGTGCAGGGAATCGGTCATGGGTGTCTCCAAAATAGTTATTTGATCAGTACACATGTGTATTGACAATTCACTCTAGCACAGCAAAGATCAATGCATGTCTAGGGTTTTCGCTAGCGAGTGCAAATTTGGGAGGCGAACAGACATGCTTCAAAATAGGGCATGACACGCATGGACACACCAGATCAAAATCACAAAACCAAATCGATGGCACCGGAGGCCGCTCGTTTGTCGCGAGACAATTGGCTAGACGAAGCTTTCAAGGCGGTGGTGGCGGGTGGCTTTGAGAATGTCAAAGTTCTGGCCATAGCAGAAAAGCTCAAAGTCACTCGGGGCAGTTTCTACTGGCACTTCAGCGATCACGCCGACTTGATTAACAGCTTGCTCATGCGCTGGAAATTGTCCCAACTCGAATTGGATGAAAAACTTAAATCGCACCGAAGCCACAATCCGATTCAAGATTTGGAATTTGTGGTGGACGCAGCTTTTAACCAAGCGGGCTCAGAACTCGAAAATCTTCGCTTCGAGCAAGCCTTGAGGGCTTTGAGTCATTTGCATGCAGGTGCTGCGCAAATGTTGGTGGAAGTGGATGCTGAACGCATGAATTTGTTTGAGTCCAAATTTTTGGTAATTGTTAAAGACAAAGCCAAGGCGCGTGATTTGGCTGCGTTGCTTTATTTGGCCATTGTGGGCGGTTATCAGGCTTTGAGTCGACCCGTGAATCCACCCAACATCAGAGCTTATTTGCAAGGCTTGATTTCAAATTATTTGGTTTTGAAGCAGGTTACTTGAGTCTCTTAGTTCAGTCGTTCCATCGCGGGCATTTTCCAGGGACCGTTCAATGCCCTGTCTTCTGGCCAATACAAACGTGCATTGAGTAAAAACGGTGCGCCCTTTTGAACGGGCAGCCAATTGGCATGGGCTTCTTTGGAATCGGGTGGCGTAGCTTGTATCCAAATGTCCAATGAACCATCTGCATTGAATACCAATGGATCTCTGTCACCCAGGGCAAATCGTTGAATGGGGTTGTCCAATAAAAACTCATCTGCACCATAAGCTGTGATGGACCAAAAAGCTTTGACGGGTGGCAAGGCTTTGGCCGCAAAATGCATGCGATATCGATGCTGGCCATTCAGGGGTTTTCCTTCGTGGTCTAGTGCAGTGTTGGGGTAGATGGCGTCTTCTGGCAAGTTGGCCCCAAGCCCCACCATGGCCACAGCAGCCCGCGTGTTGTAGTCGGAGCCATAGCGGCCTAAATTCAGGGGCGGAACCGACCAGCTGCCATCCATGGCTTTGTTGTTCAAAGCCTTCATGACGCGCTGGTGAGCAATCCAGCGACCTAAGGCAAAACTCAAATGTTGGTGCCATGACATCGCCACTGCTTGGCCTGGCCGAATTTCAAGTTGTGCCAGTCGTGCAAGCAATGGTGCATCTGCTGGGGCAGGTGGGTTACTCACCATCAGTTGCATGAGTCGATTGAAAAATTCGAGGGTGCTCATTGCGTTCATTTGTGCAAGGGGCGGCACTGCGGGTTCAGTACTGACTTGCCAAGCTGGTGACGCCATTTTTTTAGAATCCGTGCCTGCGGATGCTGAGCCATTGTGGGCATCCCATTTTGTGAGCCTCAGGCGATTTTGCAATTCATGCACCACCGCATAATCTGCTGTGCCGTTGGTTTGCGTTCTGCCAATCAGCCAAACCATGTCGGTGGGCGATTTGAGGAGCGTCATGTCTTTGGGTACGTTGCCTTGCCATTGCGGTCCGGCTAACAAATAAGTTGCCCCCTGATTGCCTGAAGTTCTGCTGCCAGGCGATGCAAACACGTTGGTCCATGCATCCATGAAGGGCATCAACTCATATCGCTTGTCGTTGGCGGGCATTTCAAAAACCCACGGACCATCTTTCATGCTGATGAATGCCGTGGTGTACAGCGTGTCGACATTGGGGCGAACCACATCTTTGAATTGGGCGTTTGGAAATTGCCTGACCAAGCGCAACTGATTTTCAGGCCCGATGTATTTCGCGCTTTGAACCCGCGTAGTTTCCATCATGACCAAGGGGTAGCCATACAAAAAAGCTTCAGCGCCCAGCGTGATCTTGTCTTTCAAGACCAGCACCAAGCCTGCGATCAGGACCAGTAAAAGCAGTACCGCAGTGAGTGTGCGTTTGACGATCTTCATGGCTGATAGATGGTTCTAAAGCCCAAATGGCTCACCGCTAAATCGTCTTCTTGGGGTTGTCTAGACCCAGCGCGATATCGCATGCAGTAATTTGGGGCGCACAAAAATGAACCGCCTTTGATCACCCGAACCTTAGGTTGAGAATTAGGTTGAGAATTTGCTTGAAGTGTTTTGAAAATGGGCGGTCGCTGTGCTTCATCGGGATCAAGTCCTTGATTGGCACTAGAACCTTGGCTGCTGGAAACTGCGGGCCTGTCTGCTACAAACACATCGGCAGTGAGCTCCCACACATTGCCAACCATGTCAAACAGGCCATAGGCATTGGGCGCGTAGCACGCCACAGGTGCTAAGCCTGCAAAGCCATCTTCGCTGGCATTGGCCATGGGAAAAATACCTTGCCAGGTGTTGGCGCTGGCGGGTTGATCGTGCTGGCCTGGCAATGCCTTGGCACCAGCACGGGCGGCCCATTCCCACTCTGCTTCCGTGGGCAAGCGATGGCCCTTCCATTGGGCATAAGCTTGAGCATCTTCGTAAGTGATGTGCACCGCAGGAAATTGGCCAAAATTGTCAATGTTTGAGTGAGGCCCGGCTGGTTGCTTCCAATTGGCGCCTGGAATGTATTGCCACCACTGGCGCGGATCATCGCCATGCGTGAGCTGAGCGGGTACCTTGAAGACCACAGCGCCCGGTTTGCGCATGTCTTCTGGCAAGTTGGCCACCAACTGCGGGTTGACAGGACGCTCTGCCACCGTGACATAGCCTGTGGCTTTCACGAAGGCTGAAAATTCTGCATTGGTGACTTCTGTGCGGTCCATCCAAAAACCTTTGACACGCACATTTCGAACTGGTTTCTCTTCTGGGTAAACACTGTCGCCCATGTCGAAGACGCCATCAGGAATCCAAACCATGCCGGGTTTGGGTGCAGCCGCAGAAGAGGGTGGTAGCTCGCATTGCAATTTGGCTGGCAGAGCTTGTTTGACAGTGGCTTCTTCGCGTGTCAACCAGAAGCCAGTTGCGCCCAAAACCAATATGGCTGAGATAGCGATGAACCAATAGCGTGTTGTCATGTTGGAAAAAAGCTAGCTCAGTTAATGAAGGTCAGTTAAATAAGCTCAGTTAAACAAGCTCAGTTAAGCAAAGCTTCTGCAAATTCACGCGCATCAAAAGTTTGGAGATCATCCAGTTGCTCGCCCACGCCTATGAAGTAAACAGGAATGGCTTTTTCGCGGGCAATGGCGCACAGCACGCCGCCTTTGGCCGTGCCGTCAAGCTTGGTCACAATGAGCCCTGTTAAGCCCAAGGCTTCATCGAAAGCTTTCACTTGCATCAAGGCGTTTTGTCCAGTGTTGCCGTCAATCACCAGCAAGACTTCGTGCGGGGCTGTGGCATCGGCTTTTTGTACCACGCGTTTGATTTTTTTCAGCTCTTCCATGAGGTGCAGTTGGGTGGGCAAGCGGCCCGCTGTATCGACCAACACCACATCTCTGCCGCGTGCTTTGCCAGCCGAGACGGCATCAAAACTCACCGCAGCAGGATCGCCACCTTGTTGGCTGATGATTTCAACCGTATTGCGCTGCGCCCAAACAGCCAGTTGCTCTCGAGCTGCAGCTCTAAATGTATCGGCTGCAGCCAATAACACACTGGCCCCTTGGTCTGCCAAGTGGTGAGTGAGTTTGCCAATGGACGTTGTTTTGCCTGCGCCGTTCACGCCCGCCACCATCAAGACCATTGGCTTTTGAGAGCCAATGTGAAGCTGCTTTTGCAGTGGCATGAGCAAGTCTGTAATGGCCTCTATGAGCAAAGCTTTGACCGCTGCAGGGTCGGTGGCTTTGGTGGCTTTGACGCGAGCCTTAAGGTCTTTCAGCAAGTGTTCAGTGGCTTTGACGCCTGTATCGGCCAACAACAAGGCCGTTTCTAGCTCTTCATAAAGTGCATCATCTAATTGCGTGCCCGTGAAGACGGATGCAATGCTGCCGCCCGTTTTGCGCAAGCCCGCTTTGAGTTTGCTGAGCCAAGACTGCCTAGGGGGCTCAGATGGCGCGGCTTGGCCGGCCGCTGTGCTAATTGCCGTCGGCTTTGCTGAGGGGCTGACCACAGGGGTCTTGTCCTGAGCTGGTTCTGGTTTTGGGGATGAGCGAAAGAATCGGAACATATTGGGCGGTCTGTGAGAGCCTATTCTATGAAAACTTAGGACAAGCTCAAAATCGCCTGACAACGCGGTAAGCTTAAGGGCATGCCTACCAAACCCATCAGTCAAGCAGCTATCGGCTCACCTTCGCACGAAGTGCGCATCATTGGTGGCCAATGGAAGCGCAGCAAAATCAAAGTGATCGATCGACCTGGCCTGCGGCCCACGCCCGACAGAGTGCGAGAAACATTGTTCAATTGGTTAGGCCAAGACCTCACCGATTGGCGCTGTGTCGATGCATTTGCGGGTACGGGTGCCTTGGGCTTTGAGGCTGCTTCGCGGGGCGCGCAAAGTGTCTTGATGTTGGAGCAAGACGCTCTATTGGTCTCTCTGCTAAGTCAAACGCGCGAGCGTTTGAAAGCACAGACGGTACAAGTTCAAAAGGGCGACGCCATGATGGCGCTCCAGCGTTTAGCGCCGAGCAGCCTCGATGTGGTTTTTTTAGACCCACCCTTTGAGGGCTCGCACTTTGAAAATGCTTTGAAGGCTGCAGCCAAAGCCGTTGTGCCTGGCGGGTGGGTGTACCTAGAAGCCCCCATTCATTGGACAGAAGAGGCCATTCAAGCTTGTGGACTTCAAGCCCAAAAGCACATGAAAGCGGGCGCCGTTCATGCCCACTTGCTGCAACGACCAATCGAGGGATAATCCCTCCAAACCATCAGGAGCTCCTCATGAGTCGCACAGTGACCGCTGTTTATTCTGGAACTTTTGACCCCATTACTTTGGGTCATGAGGATGTGGTGTACCGCGCCTCTCAAATGTTTGACAAAGTGGTGGTGGCTGTGGCCACTGCACACCACAAAAAAACCATGTTTACTTTAGATGAGCGTTTGGCCATGGCGCAAGAGCTTACTCAATATTTGAGCAACGTCACGGTTTTGCCTTTCACAGGATTACTGTGCGATTTTGTGCAAAGCCAAGGCGCGCGTGTCATTGTGCGAGGTTTGCGCTCAGTCACTGACTACGATTACGAAACGCAAATGGCCGGTATGAATCGGCATTTGGCACCCGAAGTTGACACCGTCTTTTTGCACACCAGTGCCTCGGTACAGCACATTAGCAGCACCTTGGTCAGAGAAATTGCCACCTTGGGTGGCAAGGTGGAAGGGCTTGTCTCTCCCGCCGTTTTGAAGGCCCTGCAAGCCAAGCGCTGAATGCGCTAAAGCTCAGCGGCTTCCACCATGAAGCGCACGCGTTTTTGTCCTTGCCATTCATCGACATCCAGCCGATAGGCTAGCTTGACACGAGCGGGCAAAGGTTCAATTCGACCAAACCAAATGCCGTCCACTGCTTGACCTTGGTGCTTGAGCTTGAGGGCAAGGTGTTTTTCACCCACCAGCTTTTGTGAAACAACTTCCACTTCGTCGCTGAACACAGGCGCTGCAAAGCCTTGGCCCCATACCTCTTTGTGCATCACATCGATGAATTCAACGCGCCGGTATTGAGCTTGCAGCGGGCCATCGGTTTCCAATTTGCGCTGAAGCGTTGCAGGTGACAAAAGCTCGGCAGCCACTTGCATGAAACAAGCCTCAAACAATTCCAAGTTTTCTTCTTCGATGGTGCAGCCAGCAGCCATGGCATGGCCACCAAATCGCAACAGCACATGCGGATGCTTTTTGGCCATGAGGTCAAGCGCATCTCGCAGGTGAAAGCCCGGAATCGAACGGCCAGAGCCTTTCAATTCATGCTCTTTGCCTGGGGCATTGCTGGCAGCAAAAACAAAGCAGGGTCGGTGAAATTTGTCTTTGATGCGGGAGGCCACAATGCCCACCACACCCTCATGAAAATCGGGATCGAACACGCAGATGGCGGGGGGCGGTTCCTCGCTGTCATCCAACAAGGACTCGGCAATGTCCATGGCTTGCTGGCGCATGTCGCCTTCTATGTCTCGCCGCTCCCGGTTGATGGCGTCCAGTTGCTTGGCCAATTCATCGGCTCTTGCGGCATCATCGGTGGTTAGGCATTCAATGCCCAGCGTCATGTCTGACAAGCGGCCTGCCGCATTGATCCGAGGGCCGAGTGCAAATCCAAAGTCAAAGGTGGTGGCTACTTTGGGCTCCCGACCAGCCGCTTTGAACAATGACAGCATGCCCGCAGGCATCTGCCCTGCCCGAATGCGTTTCAAGCCCTGTGCCACCAAGCGGCGATTGTTGTTGTCAAGCCTCACCACGTCTGCCACTGTGCCCAAGGCCACCAAAGGCAAAAGGGTATCAAGCTTGGGTTGAGACTCGGCTGAGAAAACGCCACGTTGGCGCAGCTCTGCACGCAAGGCCAGCAGCACATAAAACATCACGCCCACACCAGCCAATGACTTGCTTTCGAAATCGCAGCCTGCTTGGTTGGGGTTCACAATGACTTCTGCAGAGGGCAAGGTAGCCGCAGGCAAATGATGATCTGTGATCAAGACTTGCAAGCCCAAAGCTTGCGCTTGCGCAACGCCCTCGATGCTGGCAATGCCATTGTCGACGGTAATGAGCACATCAGCCCCCGATTGCTTCACACGCTCTGCAATGGGGGCCGTCAGACCATAGCCATCCACAACGCGATCGGGCACGATGTAGCTCAATTGCTGCGCGCCCAGCATGCGCAAACCCCGAAGGCCGATTGCACAGGCTGTTGCGCCGTCGCAATCGTAGTCGGCCACGATGCAAAGTCGCTTGTTGCTTGCAATGGCATTGGCCAACAAAACAGCTGCCGCTTGGTTCCCTTTCAAGGAGTTAGGCGCCAATAACTTGGCCAGACCATCGTCTAGTTCTTCTGCACTCAAGATGCCCCGCGCAGCAAACAAGCGCGACAACAGGGGGTGAATGCCGGCTTGTTCTAAGGCCCAAGCACTGCGCGGCGGGACATCGCGCGTCAATATTTTCAAACTCATGAGCTGGCAACTCCATTTGACAAGGTTCGCAATTCTCGGCTCAGCGAGACAGGCTTGAAAACGCGCTGCAGTTTTTGACGCCATGAATCTGGCTGCAGTGAGTAGTGCCGCAAAGAATCTTCACTGCAAAGAGTGAGCGACACAGATTGGTTCAATTCCAACGCTTGGCACAAAGAAAGTGCCAGCGAGTTGTCAATCTGTTGCCATGACTTTTGCCAAAGCGTTGGGTCTGTCGATAGGGCTGCTTCTCGCAAATCGAGGGCCACCGAAACGTCGCTGCTTTTCGGGTAAAGCTGGTCTAAAGCTCTGTGCATCCAAAATGAATTGACCGTCCATCGCCCCTTCAAACTCCGCTCGTCGTTCACAGGGTGTT
Source organism: Limnohabitans sp. MMS-10A-178 (assembly GCF_003063375.1). GTDB lineage: Bacteria > Pseudomonadota > Gammaproteobacteria > Burkholderiales > Burkholderiaceae_C > Limnohabitans_A. The sequence continues at coordinate 1,452,421 of NZ_NERY01000001.1, forward strand.
GGTAAAGAAGCATCTGCATTTCACTTTGTAAACGTTGCAAAGTTTTGGCTTGTTGCAAATTGGGCATCCACGTTTGAATGCTTTTGCCCGACACCCGCTCAATGCTGGCCAAAGGCAAACCATCGATCAAATTGCCAGTGACACGCCAAACCAGAGGGCTTTCGTACACAAGCTGCAGTCCGTCTTCTTCAAAGTAGGGCTGCATGGCAGACAAAACTTGCCTTGATTCTGCGTCGCTCAAGGCCAACTCTTCAGGCTTGAGCAAAATCACTTCATTCATGCCGACTTGCCAATGGCAGGGGGTCATGATGGCTTCTGGGCCTAAGCAGGGAGCAATGCCAACGAGTTTGGGGGCATCTTCGTGCGGCATGAGAAACGCACTCGACTCTGCAGTTGCTGGGCTCGAAATTTTGACATGCGACAGGCGGCTGAGTAATTTTTCCAAGTTGGGCAAATACAATGCATCAGTTGCCTTTTGCAGCACCTCAGATTCTGGGGCGGCGTAGGCAATCACCCCATGGCGGATGGCTACATGGCCTTCATGGACCTGGGGCATTGCGGTGGGTGATAAGCCTGCTTTCATGCCTGTATTGTCAGGGATGACACAATGCCCCTTTGTGACAGTCGGCATGAGGCGTTTGGCGTGTGGCAGTATCTGTCCCTTGAAAGTGGCCCTGAATGAGTTTTGAATTGCCTTACGAGTTGGTATTGGGTTGGCGCTATACCCGCGCAGGCAGAGCCACGCGTCGCAACGGCTTCATCTCTTTCATCTCGGGCGTCTCGATGCTTGGCATAGGCCTTGGTGTTGCAGCCTTGGTCATTGTTTTGTCTGTCATGAATGGCTTTCAGAAAGAAGTCCGAGACAGAATGTTGAGCGTGGTGTCGCACATCGAATTGATTTCAGCCGATGGCGGACCATTAGAAGACGTCAACGGCACTCTTCAGCAACTTAAAAGCAATCCCAAAGTCATTGGCGCAGCCCCTTTCATTGCCGCGCAAGCCTTGCTGGCCAGGGGTGAGGACATGAAGGGTGTCTTGGTGAGGGGCATCGATCCTGCACTCGAACCCAGCGTGGTAGACCTGTCTGCGGGTTCAATGGCTGGCAATCAAGCCTTGCCTGGCATCCAAGAATTGGTGCCCGGGCAGTTTGGGATTGTGTTGGGGCTTGATTTGGCGCGGCAGTTGGGTCTGCGAATTGGCGATCCCGTCACGCTCATTGCGCCCAACGGCCAAGTAACCCCGGCAGGTGTTGTGCCGCGCCTCAAACAAATGCAAGTGGTGGGTGTTTTTAATTCGGGGCACTACGAATACGACGCATCCTTGGCCATGTTGCACGTGGCCGATGCAGGCAAAATTTTTCGCTTAGAAGGCCCCACAGGCATCCGTCTCAAAATCAAAGATTTGCACGAAGCGCGCGCGGTAGCGCGAGAGCTTGCACCCACCTTGCCCATGGGCATGGCGCTGCGCGATTGGACGCAACAAAACAGAACCTGGTTTGCAGCCGTGCAAGTTGAAAAGCGCATGATGTTCATCATTCTCACGCTCATTGTGGCGGTGGCCGCTTTCAATTTGGTGTCTACTTTGGTAATGTCCGTGACCGACAAACGCGCAGACATCGCCATCTTGCGAACCTTGGGTGCAAGCCCTAGAAGCATCATGGGCGTGTTCATGGTTCAGGGCGCATTGGTGGGCGTGATTGGCACATTGGGTGGCATGCTGTTGGGCTTGCTCATTGCATTCAACATTGATGTGATCGTGCCAGCGCTCGAAACACTTTTCCGCGCCAGCTTTTTACCCAAAGACATTTACCTCATTAGCCGCATGCCAAGCGACCCCCAAATGTCTGACATCTTGCCGGTCGTGCTTATTTCATTGATTTTGTCCTTTGTTGCAACGCTCTATCCGAGCTGGCGCGCCAGCAAAGTCAACCCTGCGGAGGCTTTGCGTTATGAGTGATGTGGCCCAACAGCCGGTGCTCGAAGTTCGTGGCTTAAGCAAGCGTTTTTCAGAAGGTGGCTTGAGCGTCTCTGTTTTGCAAGGCGTCGACCTCAGCGTTAAGGCCGGTGAAACTGTGGCCATTGTGGGCGCCTCGGGCTCCGGCAAAAGTACGCTGATGCATTTGATGGGCGGCCTCGACTCGCCCACTCAAGGCAAAGTGTTGTTGCAGGGGCAAGATTGGTCTGGCTACAGTGCCGCTGAACAAGGCGCCAGACGCAACCGTTTGCTGGGTTTTGTTTACCAGTTTCACCATTTGTTGCCCGAATTTACGGCGCAAGAAAATGTGGCCATGCCGCTTTGGATTCGGCGCGACTTGAAACAAGCCGCCAATGCTGTGGCCTTGGAAAGATTGGCGCAAGTGGGCCTTCAAAATAGAGCATTGCACCGACCTGCAGAGCTGTCAGGGGGCGAGCGCCAAAGGGTGGCTATTGCGCGCGCCATGGTGACCCAACCCGCTTGTGTTTTGGCCGATGAGCCTACTGGCAATTTGGACCGGGCCACTGCGGAAAGTGTTTTTGACCTGATGCTCAACACGGCCGAAAAACAAGGCACTGCCTTTGTGGTGGTCACTCACGACCCTCATCTTGCAGCGCGTTGCAGCCGTGTTCTTCGTCTAGAAAAAGGCGTGCTTCAGTCATGAGCCTGCGCTGGCTTGACAGCCATTGCCATTTAGATGCCCCTGAGTTTGACCCAGACCGCACAGCGGTGATTCAAAACGCACAATCGCATGGCGTGGCTTGGTGTGTCATGCCTGCAGTTCAAGCCAAAGATTTTTTGTCTCTGCAAAAGTTGGCGCAAGAATTTCATCAGCCCTATGCGCTTGGCATTCATCCCTTGTATGTGCCACAGGCTCAAGAAAAAGACTTGGATTTTTTAGCGCAATGCATTGAAGGTGCGTTGGAAAAAGACGCCCAAGGTTTGCGCGCCGATACCAGGCTGGTGGCATTGGGCGAAATAGGCTTGGATTTTTTTGTACCTGCTTTGTGTGAACCCGCCATGCGAGAAAAGCAAGAATTCTTCTATCACGCTCAATTGAAGCTGGCGCATAAATTCAAACTTCCCGTCATTTTGCATGTGCGCAAATCTGCAGATGAATTGTTAAAAGGGCTAAGGCGGTATGTGGTGCAGGGCGGCATCGCGCATGCCTTCAATGGCAGTTTTCAGCAAGCTCAGACCTTTATCGAGATGGGTTTTGCTTTGGGTTTTGGGGGTGCGCTCACCTTTGATAGAGCACTGCAACTCAGGCGCTTGGCCACCGAGCTGCCGCTCTCGGCCTTGGTGTTGGAAACCGATGCGCCTGACATACCACCGCATTGGCTTTACAAAACGCAAGCCGAAAGAAAATCAGAACTCGGCCTTGCTGTGCAGGCTCGCAATGAGCCCTCTGAGTTGCCGCGCATCGGTGCTGTTTTGGCGCAGTTGCGCGGCCTTTCAGTGTCTGACATTGCTGCTGTCACACTGGCCAATGCGCAGCGTGTTCTTCCGCAGCTTCATACTTTCGAACATCCATGAGCAAATCTCCATCCAAAGCCCTCGAGCTGCCAGAAGTCAATTTTTCGGAAGATGGTGTGTCGCGCTATTTGCATTTAGGCACGCCCTGGATTCAAGGTGCCATGAACATCAAAGAACCTTTTGACTTAGAGCTTGAGTACATTCAAAGAATGATGGTGGGCTTGCTATTTTTAAAGAGCGCTTCGGTCGCGGGACGTCATGCCATGCAGTTGGGCTTGGGGGCGGCCAGCTTGACCAAGTTTTGCTATAAAAAATTGCGTTGGACATGCACTGCGATAGAACTCAATCCGGGCGTTTTGCATGCCTGTCGGGGCTGGTTCAAATTGCCAGAAGATGGCCCTCGCATGCGTGTCATCATTGCCGATGCAGCCAAGGAAATTCAAAGCCAAGAGTGGCAGGGCACGGTCGATGTTTTGCACGTAGACCTGTACGACCATGAGGCTGCCGCGCCAGTGTTAGACAGCGTGGCGTTTTACAAAAATTGTCGTGCGCTGCTCACAGATGAAGGCACTATGACAGTCAATTTGTTTGGCCGCACTTCGAGTTATGACCAAAGTTTGGCCAAGATGGCTGAGGCTTTTGGAGAAGACGCTTTGTGGGCCTTCAAACCCACCCGCGAGGGCAACACGGTGGTCTTGGCGCAACGCGTGCCAAGCAGACCTTCCAAAGATGCGCTCTTGGTTCAAGCCGAGGCAATTGAAAATAGATTTGGATTACCCGCCACAAAGTGGCTGAGAGTTTTCAAACCCTTGGTGAAATAATCTGAGCGCGCAAAGCTTTGAAAACTAGGGTAAACCCACAAAGTGCATGTCTTTATTTGCCACTCTGTAGGTGAAACCCACATATCTACATAGATAAATTGGCCTGAAAATCCGGCATCCCAAACTTTTTGGAGGAGCGTTCCTGTGAAAATCAAAAGTCAAAAAGACTTTTACTCTGGTCTTCTGTACACCGTGGTTGGTGCTGCATTTGCTTACGGAGCTACAAGCTACAACATCGGTACTGGTGCACGCATGGGTCCCGGCTATTTTCCATTGTTGCTGGGCAGCCTGCTGGCCATCATTGGCGGCATCATCATTTTCAAATCCTTGGTGGTTGAAACCCCCACCGGTGATCGAGTAGGTTCTTGGGCCTGGAAACCTTTGTCATTCATCATTGCAGGCAATTTGTTGTTTGGTGTTTTGTTGGGTGGCTTGCCCAGCATCAAATTTCCGGCCATGGGTTTGATCGTTGCCATTTATGGAACCACCTTGGTTGTGAGCATGGCAGGCGATAAATTCAAACTGAAAGAAGTTTTGGTTTTGGCCACAGTCTTGTCTGTTTTGAGCTACCTCGCCTTCATTGTGCTGCTCAAACTGCAGTTCCCTGTTTGGCCTTCTTTCATTGCAGGTTAAGGAGTACCCCAAATGGATTTAATCAATAACTTATCCTTGGGTTTTGGTGTTGCCTTCACCGTCCAAAACCTGATTTACGCCTTCATCGGTTGTTTGCTGGGTACGCTCATTGGCGTGTTGCCAGGCATTGGCCCTGTGGCCACCATTGCTATGTTGCTGCCCGCAACCTACGCACTGCCTCCCATTGCCGCTCTCATTATGTTGGCCGGTATTTACTACGGCGCCCAATACGGCGGCTCCACAACTGCCATTTTGGTGAACTTGCCTGGCGAGTCGTCCTCGGTGGTCACGGTCATTGACGGCTATCAAATGGCCCGAAAAGGGCGAGCGGGGCCTGCGTTGGCTGCGGCCGGTTTGGGCTCATTCTTTGCCGGATGTGTGGGTACCTTGATTTTGGCTGCTTTTGCTGCCCCTCTAACTGAGGTTGCTTTCAAATTTGGTCCAGCCGAATATTTCTCCCTCATGGTCTTGGGTCTGATTGGCGCCGTGGTGTTGGCCTCTGGCTCCCTCATCAAAGCCGTGGGCATGATTGTGCTGGGCTTGCTGATGGGCTTGATCGGTACCGATGTCAACTCTGGTGTGGCTCGTTATAGCTTCGATATACCTGAACTCACAGACGGTATTGGTTTCATCGTCGTTGCCATGGGTGTTTTTGGTTACGGCGAGATCATTGCCAACTTGGGACAGCCTGAAGACAAACGCGAAGTGTTTACCGGAAAAGTTAAGGGACTCTTCCCAACGGGTGAAGACTTCCGGAACATGATTCCTGCTGTGTTGCGGGGTACAACCATTGGTTCTTGCTTGGGTATCTTGCCTGGCGGCGGAGCTTTGCTTGCAGCGTTTGCGGCTTACACCATCGAAAAGAAAACCAAATTGCGTCCTGGTGAAGTGCCTTTCGGTCAAGGCAACATTCGTGGCGTTGCAGCCCCTGAGTCAGCCAACAACGCAGGTTCGCAAACCTCCTTCATTCCATTGCTCACATTGGGTATTCCACCCAACGCAGTGATGGCCTTGATGGTCGGTGCCATGACCATTCACAACATTCAACCTGGCCCACAGGTGATGACTAGCAACCCAGAGTTGTTCTGGGGTCTGATTGCTTCCATGTGGCTTGGTAACGCCATGCTGATCATTTTGAACTTGCCGCTCATTGGCATCTGGATCAAATTGCTCACAGTGCCATACCGTTGGTTGTTCCCTGCCATCATTTTGTTCTGCGCTATTGGCGTGTACTCCACCAACAACAACACCTTCGACATCTGGATGGTGGGTGCCTTTGGTATCATCGGTTACACGTTTATCAAACTGGGCATGGAGCCTGCGCCCTTGCTGCTCGGCTTCATCTTGGGTCCCATGATGGAAGAGAACTTGCGACGCGCATTGCTCCTGTCGCGTGGTGACTGGTCGGTGTTTGTCACCCGTGGTTTGTCTGCCAGCTTGTTGGCTGTCGCAGCCATCTTGCTGATCATCGTGTTGCTGCCTTCCGTGAAGTCCAAGCGCCAAGAAGCCTTTGTCGAAGAATGATTCTCTGGCTTTGCTAGTACCAAAACGGCACCTTCGGGTGCCGTTTTTATTGGTGTGAATGGTCTTCTTACCTCTGTGAGGGATAGGGAAAAATTTCCTGACACAATGTCAGCTTGAACGTGATTTGGATTTTCATCATGCTACACACAAGCAGCTTTAAGCGTCGTCAAATGGGGGTACTCGCATGGGGTGCCTTTTGGGTCACAGCTTCAGCATTCTGCCTTTCGCCCAAGCTGGCGCAAGCCCAATCCCAAACAAGCTCTGCAAGCTACCCCACAAAACCCATTCGCTTGGTAGTGCCCTTTCCGGCTGGAGGCGCAACCGATATTTTTGCCAGAACCTTGTCGCAAAAACTGGGAGAAAAAATTGGGTCTAGCGTAGTGGTAGACAACAAGCCTGGTGCAGGCGGTACCTTGGGCTCAGATTTGGTAGCCAAGTCTGTGGCCGATGGTTACACCATCCTCTTGGCCACATCTAGCACACACTCCATTGGACCCAATTTAAACCCCAGGATGCCCTACGATGCGGTGCGCGATTTCACGCCCATTGCCCAAGTGGGCAACGCACCCAGCATCATGTTGGTGCCCAACAGCTCGCCCGCCAAAACCATACAAGAATGGATAGAGTTGGCCAAGAAAAACCCAGGCAAGTTGAACTATGCCTCCAGTGGCAATGGCACCATTGTTCAACTCACTGCCGAGTTGTTCAAATCGCAAGCGGGTTTGTTCGTGGTGCACATTCCCTACAAAGGGACGGCGCTCGCCATGCCCGATTTAATCAGTGGCAAAGTAGATGTGCTGTTTGATTCTCTGCCTACAGGTTTGCCGCATGTCAAAGATGGTCGTCTGCGTGCTTTGGGCGTGACCTCTGCCCAAAGAACCAGCATGGCGCCTGGCTTGCCAGCCATTGCCGAAGTTTTGCCTGGTTACGAATCCACCACTTGGTTTGGACTGTTTGGCCCTCAGGGCATGCGTCCTGAAATTGTGGCGCGTGTCAACACGGCAGCTCTGCAAGCTTTGGCCGATCCCGAGGTGAAGGACAAACTGCAGCGCTTGGGCATCGAAGCCGTGGGCACCTCGCCCACTCAATTTACCGCCATGCTGGCCGCGGAATCTGCCAAATGGAAAAAAATAATCACCGAACGCAAAATTACTTTGGACTAAACCATGAACTTTGATTTCAGTACACCTTACTCATCAGCGCGCCTGCCTCAGTTTGCCCGCAACATTGTCTCGACCTCTCACCCCTTGGCGGCCCAAGCGGGTTTGCGCATGATGCTCAAAGGTGGCAATGCAGTAGATGCTGCCATTGCCGCGGCAGCTGCCATCACCATCACAGAACCGGTTAGCAATGGTTTGGGCTCTGATGCATTTTGTATTTTGTGGGATGGTCAAAAGTTGCATGGCTTGAACGCATCAGGACCTGCGCCACAGGCCTGGACGCCCGAATACTTTCACAACAAGTATGGCAAAGAGGCTGTCAATCCGCCCAAGCGAGGTTGGGACTCTGTCACGGTACCAGGCGCCGTGGGTGCATGGGCGGCCATGAGTGAGCGCTTTGGCAAGCTGCCTTTTGCCGATCTCATGGAGCCGGCCATTGAAATTGCAGAGCGAGGTTATTTAATGCCTGTGGTGGTTCAGCAAAAATGGGATGCGGCCACGCCCTTGCTGCAATCGTTGCCTGGCTTTGCCGAAAGCTTTTTGCCTTGGGGCCGTGCCCCCAATGTGGGTGAGTTGTTCCAATTTAAAGCAGCTGCCAAAGGTTTGCGCGCCATTGCCGAAACCAAGGGGCGTGCTTTCTATGAAGGCGAAATTGCGGAAGCCCTGGTGCGTTTTTCCAAGCAGCATGGCGGTGCCATGTCGCTTCAAGATTTGGCCCAATACCGTCCCGAATGGGTTGAGCCCATTGCGCAAAATTACCGCGGCTACACCTTGCACGAAATCCCGCCCAATGGCCAAGGTATTGCGGCGCTGATTGCCTTGGGCATTTTGGAAAACTTCGACATTGCCAGCATGAAGGTTGATGGTATCGATTCTCAGCATTTGCAAATTGAAGCCATGAAGTTGGCCTTCGCCGATGTCTATCGCTACGTGGCCGATCCACGTTACATGGAAGTCACACCTGCGCAGATGCTCGACCCCGCTTATTTAAAGAGCCGTGCCAAACTCATCGACATGAAAAAGGCGCAAGACTTCAAAGCGGGCAATCCAGTGAAGGGCGGCACCATTTACCTCACCACCGCCGACGAAAATGGCATGATGGTGAGCTTCATTCAAAGCAATTACATGGGCTTTGGCTCGGGTGTGGTTGAGCCCACTTATGGTGTCAGTTTGCAAAACCGCGGCTTTGGTTTCAGCACCGACTTGAATGGCGCCAATGCCGCCAACTTGGTGGCACCGGGCAAGAAGCCCTTCCAAACCATCATCCCTGCTTTCCTCACAAAAAATGGTCAGCCTGTGATGAGCTACGGCGTGATGGGCGGCAACATGCAACCGCAGGGCCACATGCAAACCTTGGTGCGCATGCTCGACTATGGTCAGAATCCACAAACAGCATGTGATGCACCTCGCTGGCGCTACAACGCGGGCATGTCTATCAATGCTGAAAACAATATGGACCGCAGCACGGTACAAGGCCTGAACGATTTGGGACACGAGTTGGAGGTCATCAACGACTCTTACCAAGACTTTGGTGCAGGCCAGTTTATTTGGCGCATGGGTGATCCTAAAGTTCAAGGTTATGTGGCTGCCTCCGATCCAAGGCGAGATGGGCAGGCGGTTGGCTTTTGACGCAAACCCCAGCTTCTCAATTCACCACGGGCTTGCTGTTGGCTGCAGCGGGTTCGATTGCATTCAGCGGCAAAGCGATTATTGTCAAACTCGCCTATCGCCATGGTGTCGACGCCATCACCTTGGTGATGTTTCGAATGTTGTTTGCGGTGCCTTTTTTCATTGCCATGGCATGGTGGGCAGGCAGAGGCAAGCCAGCGCTCACCCGTGCCGATTGGTGGGGCGTGTTGGGTCTGGGATTTTCAGGTTATTACATTTCAAGTTTTCTTGACTTCCTAGGTTTGCAATACATCAGCGCTTCCCTCGAGCGGCTCATTTTGTACCTCAATCCCACCTTGGTATTGATTCTGGGTTGGGTGCTTTACCAAAGAAAAATCACCTCCAGGCAAGCCGTGGCCATGGCCGTGAGTTACAGCGGCGTGTTGTTGGTGTTTGGCCATGAGATTTCCTTGGTGGGTGACAACGTGCCCTTGGGTGCAGCACTGGTTTTTGGCAGTGCCGTCACCTATGCCATCTATCTCAGCTACAGCGGTCAATTGGTGCAGCGCCTGGGATCCTTGCGCTTGGCGGGGTTGGCTACCACTGTGGCGTGCTTTTTTTGCATTCTCCAGTTTGTGTTGCTTAAACCTATGTCGGCATTGAATGTGGCGCCCGAAGTGATATGGCTTTCCGTGTTGAACGCGACAGCCTGTACGGTCTTGCCGGTACTCATGGTGATGATGGCCATTGAAAGAATTGGGCCAGGGCTTACTTCACAAATTGGCATGATTGGGCCTATGTCCACACTCACCATGGGCGTTTTCTGGTTGAACGAAACTTTCAACATGTGGATTTTGACGGGAACCGCTTTGGTTTTGGGCGGCGTGTTTTGGGTCACCCAAGGGCCAAAGCAAACGAATCAAATTCAGTAACATCAAAAGATATCAACAGACCCAGTGGGTCATTCATTTTCAAGGAGTCATCATGGATTTAGGCATTAAGGGCAAATGGGCTTTGGTGGGCGGTGCGAGCAAAGGTTTAGGTTGGGGCTGTGCTCGTGCGCTGGCGCTGGAAGGTGTGAATGTGGTCATGGTGGCCCGTGGCGCTGAGGTTTTGAACCAAGCCGTCGCAGACCTCAAAAAAGAAGCGCCTGGCGTACAGCTCATTCCGGTGGCAGCCGACATCACGACAGAAGCTGGCCGTGCGGCCTTGTTCTCCGTAGCAGGCGGCCCGGGCAAAGACTTTGACATCGTGGTCACCAATGCAGGCGGACCTCCTCCAGGCGACTTTCGCAATTGGGACCGTGAAGCTTGGATCAAGGCGGTTGATGCCAACATGCTCACCCCCATCGAACTCATCAAAGCAACAGTCGATGGCATGGCCGCTCGAGGATTTGGCCGCATCGTCAACATCACTTCCAGTTCGGTCAAATCACCCATTGATATTTTGGGATTGTCCAACGGTGCACGAAGCGGTTTGACAGGTTTTGTGGCGGGTGTGGCACGTACCAAAATTGCAGCACAAGGTGTCACCATCAACAACATCTTGCCCGGTAAGTTCGACACCGATCGCATTCGCAGCACAGTGGAAGCCACAGCGCAAAAAACGGGTCAGTCTGTTGCTGAAATTCGCGCCCAACACCAAGCTCAAGTGCCAGCTGGCCGATACGGTACCCCCCAAGAATTTGGTGCACTGTGTGCGTTCATTTGCAGCCTGCAGGCCTCCTACATCACGGGCCAAAATTTCTTGACCGATGGTGGTGCTTATCCAGGCACCTACTGAGTTAGCGTTTAGACGACACCCAGATACCACTCACAATGAGGCCAAAAGCCACAACGTGATAGTACTGTGGCAACTCGCCTAAGAAAACACTCGACATGATGGCGGCAAACAGCGGCGTGAGGTTGGCAAAAAAACCAGCCACCGCTGGGCCTGCTGTTTGCACGCCCAAGCCCCAGCATCTGTAGGCTAAAACGGCGGGCCCCACAGACACAAATGCCAGCGCCATAAAAAGGGTAGGCCCCCAAACGATGTGAGCGTCTGTGAGAGCCCATTCAGCTCCCGAAAACAGTCCTGCCCATCCCAAACCAAAAACAACCTGAGCCATGAGAAATGCAGCCCAATGGTTGCGAATTTCGTCTGGCTCATTGCGTTGGGTGAGCAACCAACTGTAAATAGCCCAGCACGCAGTGGCCAGCAAAATATAGATATCACCCACCACAAAACTCACCTGCAAAAGTTGTTGCCAATCGCCACGTGATAACACCTTCAATACCCCAGCAATGGAGAGGGCTGCACCCAGCCATTGAGCACGCCGAACGGGCGTCTTAAAGAACAAGGCACCGATGGCCAGCATGAACACAGGTGTGCTGGCGGCCACCAGTGTGACGTTGAGCGGTGTAGAGGTTTGCAGTGCCAAATATTGGAGCGCGTTGTAGCACCCGACGCCAAGCAGGCTGAGTAAAGCAAATCGACGCCAGTGTGGCCACAGGGCACTTTGCGGTTTGAGCAAGTGCCCTGCCATGGGAAGCAAAATGAGAAAGGCAATGCTCCAGCGCAAAAAATTGAGCGTAATGGGCGGCACCAAGTCGCTGATCAAGCGGCCCACCACGGCATTGCCTGCCCACAGCAAGGGCGGGACGGTAAGCATCAAGGCAGTGCCGGGTGAGAGTTTTTGTGTCATGACCGTGACTTTAACGGCAACGCCAGGGCTATGTTGTCACGCAGGGACATTCAATTCGTGGCAAAGTAGCGGGCAATGCATCTTTATTTTTTTGGAGAAACCCATGAGCTTAGCCGTCCAAATTGACCAAAACGGTGGTCCTGAACAACTCAAATTGATTGACGTGACAGTGGGTCAACCTGGCCCAGGTGAAATTCGCATTCGTCACAAAGCCATTGGTTTGAACTTCATTGACGTGTACCAACGCAGCGGCTTGTATGCCTTGCCCATGCCCTTGAAGTTGGGCATGGAGGCATCAGGCATAGTGGAAGCCGTGGGCGAGGGTGTAACGCACCTCAAGGTAGGCGATCGTGCTGCTTATGCCAGCCAACCCCCCGGCAGCTACTGTGAAGAGCGCGTGATGCCGGCAAAGTGTGTGTGCAAACTGCCCGACGACATTTCGTTTGAAACTGGCGCCGCCATGATGCTCAAAGGCCTGACTGCGCAATATTTGCTCATGAAGACGCGCCCCGCAGAAGGTCTGCAAGCAGGCGATCATGTGCTGTTCCACGCTGCTGCTGGCGGTGTGGGCCTGATAGCTTGCCAATGGGGCAAAGCATTGGGCTTTCGCATGATTGGTACCGCGGGTTCGGACGAAAAGTGCAAACTTGCTTTGGCCAATGGCGCTGAGCACTGCATCAACTACAGCACCGAAGATTTCTTGCCTCGCGTGAAAGAAATCACGGGTGGCAAAGGGGTGAAAGTGGTTTATGACTCAGTGGGCAAAGACACTTGGGACAAATCGCTTGAATGCTTGCGCCCCTTGGGTTTGATGGCAAGTTTTGGCAATGCTTCAGGTGCCGTGGCACCGTTCGCACCAGGCATGTTGGGCGTTAAAGGCTCTTTGTATGTCACGCGCCAAACCTTGTTCAGCCACATTACTTCGCGTGAAAGCACGCAAGCCATGGCGGATGATTTGTTTGCGGTGGTGCAAAGCGGCAAAGTGAAAATTCACATTGACCAGACTTTCCCGCTGGCCCAAGTTCAAGAAGCTCACCGCGCTTTGGAAGCCCGCAAAACAACGGGTTGCACCATTCTCACTCTGTGAGAATTATTTGCCTCGCCTCACGCGCAGCAGCTCATCCAAAATGAGCATGCCTGCGCCAAGGGTGATGGCGCTGTCGGCCACATTGAAGGCCGGGAAGTGCCAACCTGCATAGTGAAAATCTAGGAAGTCAATGACGTGGCTGTAAAGCACACGGTCAATCACATTGCCAACTGCGCCACCTAAAAGCAATGACAGGGCCAAGCAAAACAAAGTTTGACCCGCATGCATGCGCAGCAAGTAAATCATGACCAAGGCTGCAACAGTGCCTAACCCGGTAAAAAACCAACGCTGCCAACCGCCCGCGTCGGCCAGGAATGAAAACGCAGCACCTGGGTTGTGTACTCGCACCATGTTGAAAAATGAGGTCATGGGCAAACTCTCACCCAATTGAAAAGAGCCGATCACTGCAATTTTCGTGACTTGGTCTAGCAGCAGGGTAATGAGTGCAATGCCCAACCAGAGCCAGACCCCTGAGCCTGATTTGAATGCACTTTTACTTTTTGCCATGGTGTAGAAGTAAGTTGATGAAGAAGTAAGTTGACGTGATTTAAATTGATTTGAATTTGAAGGCCAACGGCATGCTTCATGCTTCATGCAAACAATCGCTTTTCACCTTCGCCATGCAAATTACTGTCGCAGCGCCCGCACAAAGTAGGGTGTGCTGGGTTCACGCCCACGTCTGGCGCATAGTGCCAACAACGCTCGCACTTCACATCCTCACTCACAGATACTTTGGCAAGCAAGCTGTCTCCAGTCTCCAAAACGAGTTGGGAGGTGATGAATACAAACTTCAAATCGTGGCCCAAACTGGCCAGCAGTGCGTGGTCGGCGGGTGCTGCTTGCAGCGTCACACAAGCTTGCAGCGAGGCACCTACTTTGCCATCGGCTCGCAAGGTTTCAATGTCTTTGTTCACTTGATCGCGAATTTCGCGAATGCGGGCCCACTTGGCCAGCAGCGCATCGTCGGGCTTGCCCAGGTCGCTGAAGGTTTCTATGAAAATTGACTCAGAGCTGCCAAAGGTTTGCCAGGCTTCTTCTGCAGTAAAGCTCAAGAAAGGAGCCATCAAACGCAACATGCCGTGAGTAATGCGGTACAGCACGGTTTGAGCAGAGCGACGCGCCAATGATTTGGGTGCACTGGTGTAGAGCCGGTCCTTGAGCACGTCCAAATAAAAAGCGCCCAAATCTTCAGAGCAATACACTTGCAATTTAGACACCACAGGGTGGAATTCATACACCTTGAAGTGCGCCAAGATGTCGGCTTGCAATTGCGCCGCACGGCTCAAGGCAAAGCGATCGATTTCCAATAAATCGGCATCGGCCACAGCATCATTGGCAGGGTCAAAATCGCTCACGTTGGCCAACAAGAAACGCAGGGTGTTGCGAATGCGGCGATAGGCATCGACCACGCGCGCCAAAATTTTGTCGTCAATGTTGAGGTCGCCAGAGTAGTCGGTGGAGGCCACCCACAAGCGCACAATTTCTGCGCCCATCTTGTCGGTAATTTCTTGCGGCGCCACCACATTGCCCAAGCTCTTGCTCATCTTGCGGCCTTGGCCGTCGGTGGCAAAGCCATGCGTCAGCAAGCCACGATAAGGCGCGCGATCGTAAAGTGCGCAACCCAACAACAAAGAGCTGTGGAACCAGCCGCGGTGTTGGTCGTGGCCTTCTAAATACAGGTCGGCTTCGGGACCTGCATCATGAAAAGGCTTGCGATCGTAAGCATCTTTGTGGCTGCCGCGCAGCACGTGTTGGAAGGTGGAACCTGAGTCAAACCACACTTCCAAAATGTCAGTGCTCTTGGTGTAGTTAGGCGCATCGCTTGCACCCAAAATTTCTTCTGCAGTGACGCGGCTCCAAGCTTCAATGCCACCTTGTTCAACGATGTTGGCGGCTTGGTCCATGATTTCCATGGTGCGGGGGTGCAACTCACCCGAGTCTTTGTGCAAGAAGAAGGGCACTGGCACACCCCAGCTGCGCTGACGTGAAATGCACCAGTCAGGTCGGTTGGCAATCATGTCGCGCAAACGCGTCTTGCCGTTTTCGGGGTAGAAGTTGGTTTGGTCAATGGCGTCCAAGGCCAGCTGTCGCAGTGTCTTGGGCGCTTTGTCTTTGGTGAAGACACCAGGGCCATCGTCCATGCGCACAAACCATTGCGCCGCTGCACGGTAAATGACGGGCGTTTTGTGGCGCCAGCAATGCGGATAGCTGTGGGTGATGCCATAAGTGGCCATCAAGCGATTGCTTTCGCCCAAAACTTCAATGATGCGGGGGCAGGCTTTCCAAATGTTCATGCCACCAAACAGGGGCAGGTCTTCGGCGTAGCTGCCGTTGCCTTGAACCGGGTTCAGGATGTCGTCGTAAGCCAAGCCATTGGCCACGCAAGAGTTGAAGTCATCCACACCATAGGCGGGAGATGAGTGAACAATGCCAGTGCCGTCTTGCGCACTCACGTACTCGGCCACATACACAGGCGAGAAACGTTTGTAGCCTTCATGCACATCGTACAAAGGGTGCTTGAAATTCAAGCCGCCCAATTTGTTGCCAGTCGTGGTGGCCATCACTTGGCCTGCCAATTTGTAGCGCTCTAAACATTTTTCCACCAAAGACTCGGCCAACACCAGCAGGCCTTTTTCGGTGTTCACCAAGGCGTAAACCAGTTCGGGGTTCACGTTCAGAGCTTGGTTGGCTGGAAGGGTCCATGCGGTGGTGGTCCAGATCACGGCAAAGGCAGACTTAGTTTGGCCAGGCAGTGCGTCCATGCCAAAGGCCTTGGCCACGGCTGTGTTGTCGGCAGCTTCAAACGCCACATCTAGGGTGTCGCTCTTTTTGTCGGCGTATTCAATTTCGAACTCGGCCAAAGAGGAGCCGCAATCGAAGCACCAGTAAACGGGCTTCAAACCGCGGTAAACAAAGCCACGCTCAATGACGCGTTTGAAGGCGCGAATTTCGCCGGCTTCGTTGGCAAAGTCCATGGTGCGATAGGGACGCTCCCAATCGCCCAACACACCCAAGCGTTTGAAGTCTTCGCGCTGTTGGTCAATTTGTTCGGTGGCAAATGCACGGCTCTTGGCCTGCATGTCGTCGCGGCTCAGTTTGCGGCCGTGCAACTTTTCAATGGCGTTTTCAATGGGCAAGCCGTGGCAGTCCCAGCCTGGAATGTATTGCGCATCAAAGCCCGCCAATTGCTTGGACTTGACGATCATGTCTTTGAGCACTTTGTTCAGTGCGTGACCAATGTGCAATTTGCCATTGGCGTAAGGGGGGCCGTCGTGCAACACAAACAAGGGTGCACCTTTGCGAGCCACACGCAGTTTTTTGTACAGGCCTTGGTCACTCCATGCTTTGGCCCAGGCGGGCTCACGCTTGGGCAAATCGCCACGCATCGCAAACGCGGTGTCGGGCATGTTCAGGGTGGCACGGTAGTTTGTTTTTTGTTCAGACATTGTTCAAAGCGTCATGGTGTAGGGGCCTGCTAAGCCTTTTGCCTAGTGGCAAAAAATGCACGCGCATCGTCGCAGTCCTTTTGAATGCCCACGGTGAGGGCTTCGAAACTGTCGTACTTGAGTTCGTCGTGTAATTTGTGCAGCAAGTCAACTCTGATGATTTTACTGTAGCCCCCTTCTTGCCCAAGGTGGCTAGGCCAGTTGAGGCAATGAGTTTCTAACAACACCCGGCCACCGTTCACATCGCTAGGGTCTAGGGAGGGCCGAATACCCAAATTGGCCACGCCTGGCAATGGCTCAGGGCTTAAGCCATGGACTTCGACAGTGAAAATGCCGCTGGCCGCTGGTTTCCAGTGGCTAAAGCGCAAATTAAGGGTTCGAAAGCCGTCCTCGGCCCCCTCTGCCGAGGCGCCGAGGCCCCTGCCCAATTTGCGGCCGTGCACCACATGGCCGCTGACACTGTAGGGGCGACCTAAAAGGCGTGCGACGGCGTTCATATCGCCTTGGCCTAGCGCTTCCCTGACGGCAGAGCTTGAAACCCTGAGGCCATGCACTTCGTAGCTGTTCATTCGCGCCACATCAAAACCCAGGCGCTGACCAGCGGCGTCCAGCATGCTGTAGTCGCCAGCCCGCTTGGCCCCGAAGCGAAAATCATCACCCACCAGCAAATATTTAACACCCAGACCCTTGATCAATACAGACTGAATGAAGTCTTCTGGTGTTTGACTTGCTAAGCTTGCGTCAAATGGCACCACCACGACTTGGTCAATGCCGCACCTATCGAGTTCTAGCAGTTTGTCACGCAGGTTTGCAATTCGTGCAGGTGCTAATTCGGGCTTGTTGTGCAGCTTGGCAAAAAAATCTCTGGGGTGTGGCTCGAAAGTCATCACACAGCTGGGCACCCCACGGTGCGCAGCTTCGTTTTTCAAAAGGGCGAGCATGGCTTGATGGCCGCGGTGGACACCGTCAAAGTTACCGATCGTCAAGGCGCATTGTTGGGCCCTGTCTGGGTGGTTGAATCCGCGAAATACCTTCATACTGTGTGCGTCATAAAAATGAATTGATTACAGGGTATATTGTGACTGACCAGAAAGGCTGGCCTGTTCTCGTTTCATGT
Source organism: Limnohabitans sp. MMS-10A-178 (assembly GCF_003063375.1). Classification (GTDB taxonomy): domain Bacteria; phylum Pseudomonadota; class Gammaproteobacteria; order Burkholderiales; family Burkholderiaceae_C; genus Limnohabitans_A. The sequence goes on from NZ_NERY01000001.1 coordinate 1,469,950, forward strand.
CATGGTTTTACCGTTGGATGGAGTCGCTTGTGAAGGTCTTGAAATTGTCTGCCCAAGGGCTTCCGCAGTCCTGGATTTCTCTGGAACAAGCTGTGGTCTATTACGCAGCCGAAGATGTCCGCTGGGAAGCGGGTCAAGAAATTGCTGTTTTTCGCGGTGGTCACAATGCCATCACGGGTGAACAGTCCATCATCAAGGTCAACAGCATCATTGGCACCCGCGGTGTTCATGGCATCAATCCATTCGAACTCCGCCCCGGTCTGACCAACGGCAAATTGTTCATTCGTGATCGCAATGTGTGTGCTTATTGCGGCCAGAGATTTCATGAAACAGAGCTAACCCGCGAGCATATCGTGCCATTTGCACAAAATGGCATCGACAATTGGATGAATGTGGTCACGGCGTGTCGCTCTTGCAACCATCGCAAAAGCAGCCGAACGCCTGAGCAGGCGGGCATGTCATTGCTCTACACCCCTTATGTGCCAAGTCTGTGGGAAGATTTCATTTTGCGAAACCGCAGAATCTTGTCTGATCAAATGGAGTTTTTGATGGCACACGTCCCCAAAAACTCCAGATTGATCGCCTAGTCCTTATGCAAATACGCCAGCTGTTTCTTGCATGCTGGCAGACACTTCTCCCAAGTGATGCAGGGTGTCGCCAAAGGTCATCTCCAACTGCGTCAATTTCTTGAAGTAGTGGCTCACAATGTACTCGTCCGTCACGCCAATGCCGCCATGCAACTGCACAGACTGTTGGCCGACAAAACGCATGGAGTTGCCAAGTTGAAATTTGGCGCGGGCCATGGCTTGGTGACGCTCGGCAGCGGGCATGTTCAGTTTCAAGCTGGCGTAATAGCTCATGGAGCGGCCCAACTCCAATTGCATTTTCATGTCGGCGACACGGTGACGTAGCGCTTGGAAGGTGGCAATGGCGGTGTTGAACTGCTTGCGCGTGTTCATGTAGTCGACGGTGATGGCCATGGTTTTGTCCATCACGCCCACGGCTTCTGCGCACACACTGGCAATGCCAATGTCCACGGCATGGCTCAAAGCTGTTTGGCCATCCAAGGTCACCAAGCTGGCGGGTGATTGGTTGAGGGTCAACTCGGCGGCGCGAGCGCCATCTTGTGTCACATAGCCAGAAGTGGCGGCACCCTTGGCGCCTTTGGCGACCAAGAACAAAGCCAGTTTGCCGGCTGCCATGGCGGGCACCAAAAAGGCATCAGCATGGTCACCCACGGCCACCACGCTCTTGGTGCCAGAAACTTGCCACTGACCATCTTGCTGTTGTGCTTGCGCATCGCACTTGTGGGTGTTGTAGCGAGATTTGCGCTCTTGGTGTGCCAACACCACGATGGCTTCGCCACCTGCAATTTTTGGCAGCCATTCGGCTTTGACGGCGTCGGTTGCGTAGCCTTCTAAAACGGCGCCCGAAATCAGCGCTTGCTGAATGGGTTCCATCACAATGCCGCGGCCCAACTCTTCCATCACCACCATGCCTTCCACAGGGCCCATGCCCATGCCGCCGTGGTCTTCACTCACATACAGGCCGCACAGGCCCAGTTCGGCAAGCTCGGTGTAGGCTGCGCGGTCAAAACCGCCAGCGCTGGTAATTTCGCGGCGGCGGTCGAAGGTATAGCCCTTGTCCACCCATTTGCGCACTGCATCGCGCAGTTGTTCTTGGTCGTCTGAAAAATCGAAATCCATGATCTGTCCTTGTACGGTTAAACGAATTAACCCAAAACCACTTGAGCCACGATGTTGCGTTGCACTTCATTGCTGCCGCCGTAAATCGTGGTTTTGCGCATGTTGAAATAGTTGGCAGCCAAAGGCGCATTGGCCACTTCTTGACCTGGGAAATTGCCTTGCCAGCCTGCGTCCATGGCTTCAAAGATGAAGGGCAGGCTGTAGGGGCCCGCGGCCAACATCATGAGCTCGCTGTAACGCTGTTGAATTTCGCTGCCCCTGATTTTCAAGAGGCCAGCAATGTCGAGGGAGTTCTTGCCAGACTTTTCGGCAGACAAAACACGCAGCACCAACATTTCGAGGGCCACGACGTCGACTTCCAATTTGGAAATTTCATCGCGGAAGCGCATGTCGTCGTACACGCCTTCAGCTTTGGCAATACGCTTGAGGCGTTCAAGTTCGCGCTTGGCGCGGTTCACATCGGCAATGTTGGTGCGCTCGTGCGCCAACAAATGCTTGGCGTAGTTCCAGCCTTTGTTTTCTTCACCGATCAAGTTCTCGGCGGACACTTCGACGTTGTCAAACCAGACCTCGTTGACTTCGCATTCGCCGTCGAGCAACTTGATGGGGCGAACCGTGATGCCCGGGGTCTTCATGTCGATCAACAAAAAGGAGATGCCGGTTTGGGGCTTGCCTTCGTTGCTGGTGCGTACCAAGCAAAAAATCCACTCGCCGTATTGGCCCAAGGTGGTCCATGTTTTTTGACCGTTGACGATGTACTTATCGCCTACACGCTCTGCACGTGTTTTGAGAGAGGCCAAGTCGGAGCCAGAGCCTGGTTCGCTATAGCCTTGGCTCCACCACACTTCGCCACTTGCAATGCCAGGCAAGAAGCGTTTTTGTTGTTCGGCATTGCCAAAGGCCATGATGACGGGCGCCACCATGACGGGGCCAAATGGCACCACGCGAGGGGCTCCCGCCAAGGCGCATTCTTCTTCGAACAAGTGCTTTTGAACTGCGTTCCAGCCTGGCCCACCAAATTGCTCAGGCCAGCCCCAACCCAGCCATCCTTTTTTGCCCAAAATTTTGGCCCAACGTTGCATATCATCTCGTGTCAGGCGCATTGCGCTGTGCACTTTTTGTGAAATGTCAGCGGGTAAGTTTGCTTTTACCCAAGTGCGAATTTCCTCGCGAAACGCGAGTTCTTCGGGTGTGAATGCCAAATCCATGAAATGAGTCTCCGGTCAAAGCCAGTGAAAGGTGAAAAGAGCGTTTTTAGCACGACCGTGCGCAAATGCGGTGTCTTGGCTGCGACAAATTGCAATTTAGGGGGTGTGAACAGGGATAATCCCAGTGTGAAAAACATCGTGATTCTCATTTCAGGCGCTGGCTCCAACATGGCGGCCATTGTTCAAGCAGCCCACCAGCAGCGTTGGTCAGAGCGTTTGGGTATTCAAATTTCAGCGGTCATCAGCAACAAGGCTCAAGCATCTGGCCTTGCATGGCTCCAATCGTGTTCAGAGTTTGCCGACATTCAAACGGAAGTACTGGAGCACACACAATTTGCAAGCAGGGAAGATTTTGACCAAGCCTTGCTCAAACGCATCGATGTGCATGCCCCTCATTTGGTGGTGTTGGCAGGTTTCATGCGAATTTTGTCTCCTACATTTGTGGCGCATTACGCCGGTCGCTTAATTAACATTCACCCTTCCTTGCTGCCTGCCTTCACCGGACTCAATACCCATCAAAGAGCCATTGATGCAGGCTGCAAGTTTGCTGGCGCTACCGTGCACCAGGTAACGCCAGAGCTAGACCACGGACACATATTGGCTCAGGCGGTGGTGCCAGTTTTGGCGCAGGATACAGCCGCAGACTTAGCGGCCAGGGTACTGACGCAAGAGCACCTGATTTATCCCAAGGCCGTGCTTGATTTTTTCAAGCTTGAGGAAGCTTCTCGCCAAGCCATGTAAAACGCGGTTGCACCACGCCATCGATGTTGACGCTTTCGTTGAACATGGCCGCAGGGCGTACCCACAAGCCTTGCTCGCCATAAAGCGCTTTGTACAAAGTCATGGGCTCCAACGATTCGCTGTGTCTCACAGTACCAAGCACTTGGTACAACAAATTTTTGTAATGGCGGTAGTAGCCTGGTGGCGTGATGATGAGGGGCGGTAAGGTTTCTTCTTGCATGGAATCTCTCGAATCTGCATAGCAGTGGGACAATAGAGGCTATGCATCCTAAAGCCTTGTTAGATGCCTGTGCCGAATTGGTCAGGCTCACACTCCAATTTAACCACCCGGCAGATGCGGTGGTATCACGATTTTTCCGTGACAACCGCAATTTGGGTCCGCGTGAGCGTGCCACTTTGTCCGAGACGGTATTTCAAGTACTTCGCAAAAAATTGTTGTTTGAGCACATGGCTCGCTCTGGCAGTGGTGCCAAAGAAAGACGCTTGGCCATACTGGGCTTTGCGGGTCCTCGCGACTTTGTCAAAAGTGCCCTCAACGACACCGAAAAAAAATGGCTCGACATGTGTGACAGCATTCAGCCATCCGACTTGATGTCGCAGCACATTCACAACTTGCCCGATTGGTTGGCGCGTCCGCTCAAGGATCAATTGGGTGATGAGTTTGAAGCCTTGGCCAAGAGTTTTCTGGAGCCAGGCACTTTGGATTTGCGCGTGAACGATTTGAACGAAAAGCGCGCTGACGTTCAAAAGGAATTGACCGCAGCGGGCATTGTGTGTCAGCCCACGCCTTATTCACCTTGGGGTTTGCGGTTGCAGGGCAAGCCCTCATTGGCCAAAGTCAAAGCCTTTGAACGCGGTGCGATTGAAGTCCAAGACGAAGGCTCACAGTTGTTGGCACTTTTGCTCGACGCTCATCGCGGTGAAATGGTGGTCGATTTTTGCGCAGGCGCGGGCGGCAAAACACTGGCCATTGGGGCCTCGATGCGCAATACAGGCCGCCTCTATGCCATGGACACCTCGGCACATCGCTTGGATGCTTTAAAGCCTCGCTTGGCGCGAAGCCAGTTGTCCAATGTGCATCCTGCTGCCATTGCCCATGAGCGTGATGACCGGATCAAACGCTTGGCAGGGAAAATTGATCGGGTGTTGGTTGACGCCCCATGCTCTGGCTTGGGCACTCTGCGTCGCAACCCCGATTTGAAATGGCGGCAAAAGCCAGAGGGCATCGCCAGTGTGGCGGCTACTCAAACGGCTATTTTGGACAGCGCAGCACGCTTGCTTAAATCGGGTGGGCGCTTGGTTTACGCCACTTGCAGTGTGCTGCCACAAGAAAATGAAGACATTGCCAATGCGTTTTCAAATTCACACCCCGACTTCGTTGTCTTGCCTGTCATGGATGAACTCACTCGCTTGAAAGTAGCCAATGCTCAAAGCTTGTGCCAAGGCGATTTTTTGCGACTCTGGCCACATCGCCAAGGCACCGATGGATTCTTTGCCGCTGTATGGGTTCGAAAGTGAATTCTAAAGCGCTAACTTTTGACCTTATTCCATGAAATAACTGTCAATATCAACTCGAAAAACTTAAAATAACAGGATTGCCTGAAAGGGCATCCTCAATTAGAAAGCGACTGCATGTTGTTCATCGACTCGGCTGTATTTGACGCAACCATTGACTGGCTGGCCAATGGCCTTTTGGACTTTTCCGGCTGGCAAATTTTGTTTGTCATTTTGGGCCTGACGCACGTCACCATTGCCAGCGTGACCATTTTCCTGCACCGTCACCAGGCACACAGGTCTTTGGATTTGCACCCCATTGCATCGCACTTTTTCCGCTTTTGGCTTTGGATGACCACAGGACAAGTCACCAAAGAGTGGGCGGCCATTCACCGCAAGCACCACGCCAAGTGCGAACAAGCCGAAGACCCACACAGCCCGCATGTGCACGGCATCAGAACCGTGCTTTTCAAGGGTGCTGAGTTGTATCGAAAAGAATCCAAAAACAAAGAAACGCTCAGCCGCTACGGTCATGGCACGCCCGACGACTGGATGGAGCGCAATGTTTATTCGCGTTTTTCATGGCAAGGCGTGGCACTGATGTTGATCATCGATGTGGCCTTGTTTGGCGCTTTGGGCCTCACTGTGTGGGCTGTGCAAATGGCTTGGATTCCCATTACTGCGGCCGGCATCATCAATGGTGCTGCTCACTACTGGGGCTATCGCAATTTTGAAGCGCATGACGCCAGCGCAAACATTTCACCTTGGGGCATTCTCATTGGCGGCGAAGAGTTGCACAACAACCATCACACCTACCCAACATCGGCCAAGTTGTCGGTCAAGCCCTATGAGTTCGATCTGGGTTGGGTCTACATCTGCATCTTGCAATTCTTCGGCTTGGCCACTGTGAAAAAGAAGCCGCCTGTTTTGGCTTATGGCGAAGTTCGCCCCGTGGCCGATGAAAAAACCTTGGAAGCACTCATCGCCAACCGCTATGAAGTGATGGCCGGTTATGCCCGTCAAATGCGCACGGTGTTTCGTCAGGAAGTGGCCAACGCCAAGTTGGACGCCAGCATTTTGAAAGTCGCTTCACGTTGGATTCACCGCGATGGCGACAAGGTGCCAGCAGAAGCACAAGCGCCCTTGAGTGCTACTTTGGCGGCCTACCCTGTGCTCGACAAAATGTTGGCCATGCGTGAAGAGCTGCGTCAAATTTGGCTCAACACATCCCACAACCGCGAACAACTTGCCCTTGATTTGCAAGCATGGTGCAAACGCGCTGAAGACAGCGGCATTGCAGCGTTGCAAGAGTTCTCCACCAAACTTCGCGCTGCCCGCGCTTAATCGGTCGGGGTAGCTAATTTAATTGGGGTCAGATCAACATTAATTTCCATTTAAAGGGGATAAAGACTAAGGGGGGCTGAACGATTTCTGGTACTCCAGTATGAGGAAGCCCCCCTTAGTCTTTATCCCCTTTAAATGACCAAATTAATGTTGATCTGACCCCAATTAAATGACCCCAATTAAATTTCTCCAGCAACAAAAAAGCCCGCAACAGCGGGCTTTTTTATGGGTCAAACTGAATTACTTCAGTTTGATTTCCTTGTACTCAACGTGCTTGCGAGCTTTTGGGTCGAACTTCATGATCGACATTTTCTCGGGCATTGTTTTCTTGTTCTTGCTGGTTGTGTAAAAGTGACCAGTTCCAGCTGTAGATTCCAGCTTGATTTTTTCGCGTCCGCCTTTGCTTGCCATGATGGTGCTCCTGTGGGGGTTTAGGCTTGACCGCGTTCGCGCAGGTCTGCGAGAACGGCATCAATGCCATTTTTGTCGATCAGGCGCAAAGCAGCGCTGGAAACGCGCAGGCGCACCCAACGGTTTTCGCTTTCTACCCAGAAACGACGGTATTGCAGGTTCGGCAGGAACCGGCGCTTGGTTTTGTTGTTGGCGTGGGAAACATTGTTTCCGACCATGGGGCCTTTGCCCGTTACGTCGCAGACACGTGCCATGTGGACACTCCGATACTTTTATCAACAGCTGGTGCCTGATCAGCTTTGCGATAACAGCTTGATTTGATTCAATCTAAGCAGCGTGCAAAACTTAAGGCGCTCCAGCCTCACCTCGCCAGAAGGGTGGCGGTAACCCATTTTGTAGAGATCCCAAGAAGGAGTACTCGACAAAGCCTTGGATTATAGCCAGCTTTTTAGGAGCTGGCCAAGTCCAAATTGGTAAAAAGATGGTTTAAGCGCCTTCTTGTTCCAAAAAGCGCTGAGCATCCAAGGCCGCCATACAGCCCGTACCTGCGCTGGTAATGGCCTGACGGTAAACGTGATCTTGCACGTCACCGGCAGCAAATACGCCGGGCACGCTGGTCATGGTGGCAAAGCCCTTGAGGCCGCTTTGGGTCACGATGTACCCATTGTCCATGGTCAATTGGCCCTGGAAAATCTCGGTGTTGGGGGCATGGCCAATGGCAATGAAGCAGCCTTTGAGTTCCAAATCTTGCAAGGAGCCGTCTTTGGTGGACTTCAAACGCACGCCTGTGACGCCGGTGTTGTCGCCCAGCACTTCTTCCAAGGTTTGGAAGGTTTGCAACACAATTTTGCCTGCGGCCACTTTGTCCATCAATTTATCGACCAAGATGGGCTCCGCTTTGAACTTGTCGCGGCGGTGAATGAGGTACACCTTGCTGGCAATGTTGGACAGGTACAAAGCCTCTTCCACAGCGGTATTGCCACCGCCCACCACGCAGCAGACCTGCTCTTTGTAAAAGAAACCATCGCAAGTTGCGCAACCTGAGACACCGCGTCCCATGAAGGCCGTCTCGGAATCGATGCCAAGGTATTTGGCTGAGGCGCCGGTGGCAATGATGAGGGAATCACAGGTGTAAACACCGCTGTCACCTGTCAAGGTAAAGGGACGCTTGCTGAAGTCGACTTTGTTGATGTGGTCAAACACAATTTGGGTGTTGAAGCGCTCAGCATGCTCCAAAAAGCGTTGCATCAGGTCGGGGCCTTGCACGCCATGGACGTCGGCTGGCCAGTTGTCCACTTCCGTGGTGGTCATGAGTTGGCCGCCTTGAGCAATGCCGGTAATGAGCAAAGGTTTCAAGTTGGCGCGGGCAGCATACACAGCGGCGGTATAGCCGGCAGGCCCTGAACCTAGGATCAAAACTTTGGCATGTTGAGTGGGAACGAGATTGGACATATTGTGGAAACCTGATGAATTCGGGAAAACGCTAAAACGCCATTGTAAGAAGCTTGTGAAATGTCTGTTTGTGGAGGTCTATCGGGTAAGCTTGAGGGTTAGACCATGACCTACTCACTTCGCACCCTCACCAACCCAACCGGCAGCACCGAATCAGACTCCAAAGGCGAGTTCAACGGGGGCATTGGCTTGATGCGCTTTACTCAGGAAATCGTTCTTTTCTTGGGGGCGGCTGCCTTGTTGCTGTTGGTTTTGTCCATGTTCAGCTTCAGTCCCAAAGATCCTTCTTGGTCGGGTTCAGGTTTGGGTGGCCCTGTGCGCAACTGGATGGGGCTGGTGGGTGCCTGGTTGGCCGATGGCATGTACTTTTGCTTTGGTTACTCAGCGTGGTGGTTGGTGGCCATTCTGGGCCGTTTTTGGCTCATTGCGTGGGCCAATTGGTTGCGCACAGATGAGTCCGCTCAAAGTTCTTCATACAAGGAATCTGAGTCCAATTGGAAAACCCGTCTTATTTTTTGGGTGGGCTTGTTCGTGCTCATGTCGTCTAGCTGTGCTCTTGAGTGGGCGCGGCTCACGCGCTGGGACGCCATGTTGCCAGGCACCAGTGGTGGCGCCCTAGGGTATGCCGTGGGGCACTTCTCTTTGAAGTGGTTGGGCTTCAATGGTTCAAGCCTGATTGAAATTGTGTGCATTGCCTTGGGCATGGGTTGGGCCTTTGGTTTTTCTTGGGGGCAAGTGTGTGAATCATTGGGCGCCAAGATCGATGGCCTGATGCAATCACGTCAGGTTAAGCGCGAGATGGAGGAAGACTTGGCCATGGGCCAACAAGCTCTGCGCGAGCGTGAACAACTTCAATCTAAATTACCGGTTGAACCGCAACTGCATCCCTTCGGAAATGAATTCGAAGAGAAGCCTTTGTTTGCAGCAGCAGGCGTGGCTGCACCTGTATTTGCTGAACCTGTTGCACCGATGGTCATTGAGCCTACCGTGACAGCCGTGCCGCGCAGTGAACGTGTGGTCAAAGAACGCCAAAAACCTTTGTTCAATGAGTTGCCAGATAGCAAACTGCCACAAGTTGATTTGCTTGACAGCCTCACGCAGCGCCAAGAGGGTGTGGCACCAGAAACACTCGAAATGACCAGCCGCATGATTGAAAAGCGCCTGAAAGATTTTGGCGTTGAAGTGCGCGTGGTGGCCGCTGCGCCAGGCCCTGTCATTACCCGCTACGAGATTGAGCCTGCCACCGGTGTGAAGGGCTCGCAAGTGGTCAATTTGGCCAAAGACTTGGCACGCTCACTCAGCCTGATTTCTATTCGCGTGGTTGAAACCATACCGGGCAAAAACTACATGGCCTTGGAATTGCCCAATGCCAAGCGCCAGTCCATCAAGCTGAGCGAAATTTTGGGCTCGCAGGTTTACAACGAAGCCAAGTCAATGCTCACCATGGGTTTGGGCAAAGACATTGTGGGCAACCCCGTGGTGGCCGATTTGGCCAAGATGCCTCACGTGTTGGTAGCAGGTACCACGGGCTCTGGTAAGTCAGTGGGTATCAACGCCATGATTTTGTCTTTGCTTTACAAAGCCGAAGCGCGTGATGTTCGCTTGCTCATGATCGATCCCAAAATGCTTGAGATGTCGGTTTACGAAGGCATTCCGCATTTGCTGGCGCCTGTGGTCACCGACATGCGACAAGCCGCTCACGGCCTCAATTGGTGCGTGGGTGAAATGGAACGCCGTTACAAGTTGATGAGCAAAATGGGTGTGCGCAACTTGGCGGGTTACAACACCAAAATTGACGACGCCGCAGAACGTGAAGAGTTCATTTTGAATCCGTTCAGCCTGACACCCGATGACCCCGAGCCGCTCAAGCGTTTGCCGCACATCGTGGTGGTGATCGATGAATTGGCAGACTTGATGATGGTGGTGGGCAAGAAAATTGAAGAACTCATTGCGCGCTTGGCACAGAAAGCACGTGCGGCTGGCATCCATTTGATTTTGGCCACACAACGCCCTAGCGTAGATGTGATTACAGGCTTGATCAAAGCCAACATTCCGACGCGAATTGCTTTCCAAGTTTCTAGCAAAATTGATAGCCGAACTATTTTGGACCAGATGGGTGCAGAAGCATTGCTTGGTATGGGCGATATGCTTTACATGCCTTCAGGAACGGGTTTCCCCATTCGCGTGCACGGCGCCTTTGTGAGCGACGAAGAAGTTCACCGTGTGGTGAGTTATTTGAAAACGCAAGGTGAGCCAGACTACATTGAGGGCGTGCTGGAAGGTGGCACCACCGATGGCGAAGACACCGGTTATGGCGACAGTGCCGATACTGAAAAAGACCCCATGTACGACCAAGCCGTCGAGGTGGTTTTGAAAAATCGCAAAGCCAGTATTTCATTGGTGCAACGCCACTTGAAAATTGGCTACAACCGTGCTGCACGTCTGGTTGAAGAAATGGAAAAAGCAGGGCTGGTCAGTTCCATGAGCAGCAGTGGTCAGCGTGAAATATTGGTGCCAGCGCGCACCGAATAAACCTTCTATCCATTGCACCTGCAACATGAAACTCAAGTTTCAAATTCTTTGTATCTGCGTCGCATGGCTGGGCCATGCGTCTCTCGCATTTGCACAATCCAATGCAGATGCCATTGAGTCTCTCAGACAGTTTTTGCTGCTCACCAACAGTGGTCGCGCCCAATTTACGCAGGTGGTGAGCTCGCCCGCTAAAGCCGGTCAAACCCCACGCCTCAAAACTTCGTCTGGTACTTTTGAGTTTCAAAAACCGCAGCAGTTTCGCTTTGCTTATCAAAAACCATTTGTGCAAACCATAGTGGCAGATGGTCAATCGCTGTGGCTTTATGACGCCGATTTGAACCAAGTCACTGTGCGCAAACAAAGCCAAATGCTGGGGCAAACTCCCGCTGCATTGATTGCTTCATCGGGCGACTTGAAAGCCCTGCAGGCAGAGTTCAATTTAGCGGCAGACCCCGACGCCGAAGGCTTGCATTGGGTTCGGGCAACGCCCAAGCAATCGGACGGTGCTGTTCAATGGCTTCGCGTCGGACTTACCGCCGCCAATGCGGCCAGCCAGAACGTCCCTGTTTTGTCGGCCTTGGAAATTGTCGATGGCTTGGGCCAAACCTCTCGCTTGAATTTTCAGAAATTTGAAGTCAACGTGAAGTTAACTTCGGATACTTTTCAATTCAAAGTGCCGACAGGTGCGCAGGTGATTCGGCCATGAACGCCAGTGTTCATTTGCAGCAACCCTTGGCAGAGCGGTTGCGGCCCCGGCACTTGGGCGAAGTCATTGGCCAACAACACCTCATTGGTGAGGGCTTGGCGCTCAGGTTGGCGTTTGAATCGGGACAGCCGCACAGTTGTATTTTGTGGGGCCCGCCAGGGGTTGGTAAAACAACCATCGCACGGCTCATGGCCGATGCATTCGACGCCCAATTCATCAGTATCAGTGCGGTGCTGGGGGGCGTGAAAGACATTCGAGAAGCGGTTGAACAAGCGCAAGTGGCTTTGAATGGTTTGCAGCCCCAAAGAACCATTGTGTTTGTCGATGAGGTTCACCGTTTCAACAAAAGCCAACAAGATGCATTTTTGCCGCACGTCGAAAGTGGCTTGTTCACATTCATCGGCGCCACCACCGAAAACCCCTCTTTTGAAGTCAACTCTGCCTTGCTTTCTAGAGCTGCTGTGTATGTCTTACAGGCACTCAATGAAGAAGACTTGAAAAAAATTGTGCAACGTGCACATGCCATTGGCGCCATGCCTCCATTGGAAGCCGAAGCCGAGCAACGGCTCATTGCTTATGCAGATGGCGATGCCCGGCGCTTGCTCAATACTCTTGAAACCTTGTCGGTTGCCGCCCAACGCGAAAAACTCGAAAAGATTTCAGACACCTGGTTGTTGAAAGTGCTGGGTGAACGCATGCGCCGCTACGACAAAGGCGGCGAGCAGTTCTATGATTCCATCAGTGCGCTGCACAAATCTGTGAGGGGCTCAGACCCTGACGCAGCGTTGTATTGGTTCACGCGCATGTTGGACGGCGGCGCAGACCCTCGCTACATGGCCAGACGCCTCATTCGCATGGCTGCAGAAGACATTGGCCTGGCCGATCCTCGCGCGCTGCGCTTGGCGCTGGATGCGGCTGAGGTGTATGAGCGCTTGGGAAGTCCCGAAGGTGAATTGGCTTTGGCAGAGTGCGTCATTTATTTGGCTGTCGCCGCCAAATCCAATGCGGTTTACAAAGCTTTCAAAGAAGCCAAAGCCTTGATCAAGAAAGAGGGTACACGTCCTGTGCCCATGCACTTGCGCAATGCACCGACGCAACTCATGAAGAACTTGGATTACGGCAAAGACTATCGCTATGCCCATGACGAGGAGGGCGGCTTTGCAGCGGGCGAAAATTACTTGCCAGAAGGCATGCCGGCACCCGGGTTTTACCGACCCGTCGATCGGGGTTTAGAGCTCAAAATTGCAGAAAAAATGGCAAGCTTGCGAGCATTGAATCAAGCAAAAACTGCCAACAAATAGGAGTTTGTGATGGATGTCTTTCTTCAACAAGTCATCAACGGCTTGGTCCAAGGCAGCATGTATGCCCTGATCGCCTTGGGTTACACCATGGTGTATGGCATTATCAATTTGATCAACTTTGCCCATGGTGAAGTGCTCATGGTGGCCGCGCTTACCAGTTGGTCCATCATTGCGCTCATGCAAGACGCCACACCTGGGCTGCCAGGTTGGTTGATGCTGCTCATCTCCTTGGTCATTGCCAGTACCGTGGCTGCTTCACTCAATTTTGCAATTGAAAAGATTGCTTACAGGCCCCTGCGCAACAGCCCCAAGTTGGCCCCTCTCATCACGGCCATTGGCGTGAGCATCTTGCTGCAAACCTTGGCCATGATCATCTGGAAGCCAAACTACAAGCCATTTCCCACCTTGCTCTCGACAACCCCCATCAACGTGGGAGGCGCCGTTATTTCTAGCACCCAAATTATGATTTTGGGGGTCACTGCTGTTTCCTTGGCGGCCTTGATGTGGTTGGTCAATACCACCAAACTAGGGCGTGCCATGCGGGCCACCTCAGAGAACCCTCGCGTCGCTGCTTTGATGGGTGTGAAGCCCGACATGGTCATTTCAGCCACCTTCATCATTGGGGCCATCTTGGCCGCCATTGCCGGCGTTATGTTTGCCTCCAACTACGGCACAGTGCACCACAGCATGGGTTTCTTGCCTGGCTTGAAAGCGTTTACAGCGGCTGTGTTTGGCGGCATTGGCAACTTAACGGGTGCGGTAGTGGGCGGTATTTTGCTGGGCCTCATTGAGTCCATTGGCTCTGGCTATATCGGGATCCTCACAGGTGGCGTTTTAGGCAGTCACTATGCTGATATTTTTGCTTTCATTGTGCTCATCATTGTGCTCACTCTGCGGCCTTCAGGCCTGATGGGTGAGCGCATTGCCGATCGAGCTTGATCACTCTGGATGCGTCACCATGATCTACTCTAAAAATCACAAAACTCTGGCCATTGGTGTGGCCCTGCTCATCTTGCCTTTGGTGTTGCAGCAGTTTGGTAATGCATGGGTGCGCATTGCAGACATGGCTTTGCTGTATGTTTTATTGGCCATTGGCCTGAACATCGTGGTGGGCTATGCGGGCTTGCTTGATTTGGGTTACGTTGCGTTCTTCGCTGTGGGCGCCTACATGTATGGGCTTTTGGCATCGCCGCATTTGTTTGAAACGTTTCCAGCCATCGCGGCCATGTTCCCTGGCGGATTGCACATGCCGTTGTGGGTCATAGTGCCTTTGGCCGCCGCTTTGGCGGGCTTGTTTGGCATGCTGCTCGGTGCGCCCACTTTGAAATTGCGCGGCGACTACTTGGCCATTGTCACCTTGGGTTTTGGCGAAATCATTCGTGTGTTTTTGAACAACTTAGATCAACCCGTCAACATCACCAACGGCCCTAAAGGACTGAACCAAATAGATCCCATCCATGTCTTTGGCGTCAATCTTGGTAAAAAAATTGAATTTTTTGGCTTTGAAATTCCATCGGTGAGTCTTTACTACTATCTCTTTTTGTTTTTGGTGCTGGTCACTGTTTTGATTTCCCATCGCCTTGAAGTCTCTCGCATTGGCCGAGCATGGATGGCCATTCGGGAAGATGAAATAGCAGCCAAAGCCATGGGACTGAACACGCGCAATTTGAAGCTCATGGCTTTTGGCATGGGTGCTACGTTTGGCGGTGTTGCGGGTGCCATGTTTGCGGGCTTCCAAGGCTTTATTTCGCCAGAGTCGTTCAGCCTCATGGAGTCAGTCATGATTGTGGCTATGGTGGTGTTGGGAGGTTTGGGGCACTTGCCCGGTGTTGTATTGGGTGCTGTGCTCTTGTCTGCATTGCCCGAAATTTTGCGTTATGTGGCGGGCCCCTTGCAGTCCATGACCGATGGCCGCATTGACGCCGCCATTTTGCGCCAATTGCTCATTGCACTGGCCATGATTGTGATCATGCTCATGCGGCCACGCGGTTTGTGGCCATCGCGTGAGCATGGCAAGTCTCTTCAAGCCAAAGAGGGGGCCTGACATGGGCACACAACATCAAAGCCATGTTCCGGTTTTGAAAGTCGCTGGTATTTCCAAGCGCTTTGGTGGCCTGCAAGCCTTGTCTGATGTGGGCATGATCATTGAGCGTGGCCAAGTCTATGGTCTCATCGGGCCAAACGGCGCAGGCAAAACCACCTTCTTCAATGTGATCACAGGCCTTTACACGCCCGACAGCGGCAGCTTCGAATTGGCTGGCAAACCGTATCAACCCACAGCGGTTCACGAAGTGGCCAAAGCTGGCATTGCGCGAACCTTCCAAAACATTCGCTTGTTTGCCGAAATGACCGCGCTTGAAAACGTCATGGTGGGCCGCCACGTGCGCACTTCATCGGGCTTGTTGGGGGCTATTTTTAGAACAGACAATTTCAAGCAAGAGGAAGCCGAAATTACGCACCGTGCCCAAGAATTGTTGGACTATGTGGGCATTGGGAAATATGCCGACTACCGAGCGCGCACCTTGTCTTACGGCGATCAGCGCCGCTTAGAAATTGCACGTGCTTTGGCCACCGATCCCCAACTCATTGCGCTTGACGAGCCTGCAGCAGGCATGAACGCTACCGAAAAAATTCAATTGCGCGAGCTCATCGATCAGATCCGCAAAGATAACCGCACCATCTTGCTCATTGAGCACGATGTGAAGCTGGTCATGGGTTTGTGCGACCGCGTCACCGTGCTCGACTATGGCAAACAAATTGCCGAGGGAACACCGGCAGATGTCCAGAAAAATGAAAAAGTGATTGAAGCCTATTTGGGCACTGGAGGACATTGACATGGCGGCCACATTGTTGAAAGTCAAAGGTTTGCAAGTGGCCTATGGCGGCATTCAGGCTGTCAAGGGCATTGATTTTGAAGTGCATGAAGGTGAATTGGTGTCGCTCATTGGCTCTAACGGTGCAGGCAAAACCAGCACCATGAAAGCCATCACAGGCAGCTTGCCAATTCATGCGGGTGACATTGAATATTTGGGCAAAAGCATTGTGGGTCAGGGCCCTTGGGATTTGGTGAAGCAAGGCTTGGCCATGGTGCCCGAAGGTCGAGGTGTGTTTACGCGCATGTCCATCACTGAAAATTTGCTGATGGGTGCCTACATACGCAATGACAAAGCGGCTATTCAAGACGACATGGAAAAAGTGTTCCACACCTTTCCAAGATTGCGAGAACGCAAAGACCAATTGGCGGGCACGATGTCGGGTGGCGAGCAACAAATGTTGGCCATGGGCCGCGCACTCATGAGTCGGCCTAGGGTTTTGCTGTTGGATGAGCCCTCCATGGGTTTGTCCCCCATCATGGTGGACAAAATTTTTGAAGTGGTACGCGATGTCTTTGCGCAGGGCGTGACCGTTTTGCTGGTGGAGCAAAACGCCTCGCGAGCCTTGGCTTTGGCCAGTCGAGGCTATGTGATGGAGTCGGGGCTTATTTCAATGTCTGGGCCAGGCCAAGAGTTGTTGAACAATCCTAAAGTGAGAGCGG
This sequence comes from Limnohabitans sp. MMS-10A-178, assembly GCF_003063375.1. Lineage (GTDB taxonomy): Bacteria > Pseudomonadota > Gammaproteobacteria > Burkholderiales > Burkholderiaceae_C > Limnohabitans_A. Next base: position 1,486,380 of record NZ_NERY01000001.1, read on the forward strand.
CTTACTTGGGCGAATAAAGCTGGGCTGGACCAAGGCTAAACAACCCCAAACAGCCTAGTAATAGTATCAATCGACCTTCGCTCCACTGGCTTTCACCACGGGCTCATACTTTGTCAATTCCCGTTTCATGAATGCAGCAAACTGATCGGGCGTGCTGCTGACAGGCTCAGCCATGAGCATGCCAAAACGGGCTTTGGTTTCCGGGGCTGCCAATGCTGCTGAAAATGCCTGATGCAAACGCGAGACCATGGCAGGCGGGGTATTGGCTGGTGCCACCAACCCCCACCACGTGTCTACCTCAAAGCCTTTGAGTGTTTCTGCCATGGCGGGAATGTCTGGCAAAGCGCTGGCGCGTTGTGCTGTGGTCACGGCCAAGGCTTTGAGCTTGCCCGCTTTGATATTGGGTGCTGCTGTGGCCAAGTTGTCGAAGTTGAAATCGACTTGGCCTGACAACAAAGCAAGCTGTGCAGGATTGCCGCCATTGAAGGGAATGTGCACTGCAAAAATGCCTGCATCGCGCTTGAAAATTTCTGCGGCCAAATGGCCTGCGCTGCCATTGCCGCCCGATCCAATATTGAGCTTGCCTGGGTTGGCTTTGCCATAGGCAATCAAGTCGCTCAATGTGTTGATTTTCAAACGCTGTGCGGTATCGGCATTCATGACCAACACATTGGGCACCCGCACCATTTGAGTGATGGGTGCGAAATCTGTAGCGGCATTAAAGGGTATCTTGCTAAAGAGCCAAGGATTGATGGCATGCGTGGCCACAGCGGCAATGCCGATGGTGTAACCATCGGCAGGGGCTTTGGCCACCAAGTCGACACCCAAGTTGCCACCGGCGCCAGGTTTGTTGTCAATGATGACAACGCCCAAGCTGTCTTTGACGCGCTCTGCCAATGCCCGGGCCGTGACATCAATGGGGCCACCAGGTGCGTAGGGCACTACCAAGCGAATGGGCTTGTCTAAGGGCTGTGCATGGGCAGTATGGATGCTTGACAAGGCTAGTACGGCGATAGCGGCATGCAACCATGATCGCTTCGTGAAAAAATAAACGCTGCGCATCAGTTGGACTCCTTGGCCTTGTCGGCTTCAGTGGTGAAAGAATCTGCAAAGAAAGCCTCATCGGGCAAGCCTGCTTTGCCCACGTAGTCTGCACGTGCAGAGTCGACCACAATGGGAGCGCCGCATGCATACACCTGAAAGTTGCTGAGTTGGGGGTGATCTTGCAACACAGCCTGATGGACAAAACCAGTTCTTCCAGTCCAGGCGTCCTCTGGCAAGGCATCCGATACGACGGGCACATAGCTGAGATTGGGCATTGCCTTGACTTGCGCTTCCACCCAATCGCTCATGTACAAATCGGCTGGGCGACGACCACCCCAATACAAGGTAGCGGGCCTGGTGATGCCTTTGTGTTGCATGTGCTCAATGATGGCTTTGATGGGCGCAAAGCCCGTACCGGATGCCAGCAAAATGATGGGTGCTTGGGAGTCTTCACGCAAATAGAAACTGCCGTAAGGGCCTTCAATGCGCAAGATGTCTTTTTCCTTCATGGTGCTGAACACCACATCGGTGAACTTGCCGCCCGGCATATGGCGAATGTGCAATTCCACTTTGGGCGCGCTTGGGTCTAGCGTGTGTGGCGCGTTGGCCATGCTGTAGCTGCGGCGGGCTCCATCGCGGAGCAAAAACTCAACATATTGCCCCGCATGAAACTGCATCACGTCGGTCGCGGGCAGTTGCATGACGACCGACATCACATCGTGTGATTTCTTTTGTAAACTCACAACACGAACAGGCATTTTTTTAATGGGGAAGCTGCCGGCCTGTGTCACTTGTCGTGATTCCAGCACCAGATCACTTTGCGCAGTAGAGCAGCAGGTCAAGATCAGGCCTTGTGCCTCTTCTTCAGCACTTAGGGCTTTGGCTTGATGGTTGCCATGAACCACTGTGCCTGAAATCTTTTTGCATTTGCAAGAACCACATGCGCCATCTTTGCAGCCATAGGGCAATCCAATGCCTTGGCGAATGCCTGCGGCCAACAAAGTTTCGCTGCTGTCTGCATTAAATGTGCGGCCACTGGGCTCGACGGTAATTTGGAAGCTCATGTTTTCGTTATCCTAGGGGGGTCTTAATTTCGCAACACCCCGATTTTGCCTTCAAACCAAACCCCTTTAGGCGCTTTGCCTTCCCGCTTTCGAAAAGAGCGTGTATTGATCATCGGATGTGGTGATGTAGGACAGCGTGCGGCCAAACAGTTGGTGGGGCGAACCAGGGTTGTAGCACTCACTTCCAGTCCAGAAAAGGCCGCCGGTTTAAGGACTCAAGGCATCACCCCAGTCCAGGGGAATTTGGACGATGCAAGCTCGTTGCAGCGTTTGTCGGGATGGGCTACGCGAGTGCTTCATTTGGCGCCGCCCCCCTCAGACCGCGTGGGTGAGTGGTCGACAGACTCACGCACCTTGAATTTGGTGCGGGGACTTAAGAAGAGAACATTGCCCCAAGCGCTGGTTTATGGCTCTACCAGCGGTGTGTATGGCGACTGCCAAGGGGAATGGGTTTCAGAATCTAGGCCGGTGCATCCGCACACTCCGAGAGCGGTACGCCGAGTTGATGCCGAAAACACCATTCGCTTTCTGGGGCGAACTGGTGTTCGCAGCACTATTTTGCGAATTCCGGGCATCTATGCCCCCAATCGCCCCAACGGCACTCCCCGTGAAAGACTGATCAAGGGCACCCCTGTGCTTTTGAGTGAAGACGATGTGTACACCAACCACATCCATTCAGATGATCTGGGCAGAGCCTGTGTGGCAGCGCTTTGGCGTGGCAAGCCGCAGCGAGTTTTTCATGTGAGCGACGACAGTCAAATGAAAATGGGAGACTATTTTGATTTGGCCGCAGACATCATGGGCTTAAAACGCCCTCCGCGTGTGCCCCGAAGCCAAGCCCAAGAATCATTGCCGCTGATGCTGCTGAGCTTCATGAGTGAATCTAGACGCTTAAGCAACCATCGCCTCAAAAAAGAGCTGCGGGTGCAATTGCATTACCCCACCATTTCACAAGGTTTGCATGAACTTAGCCCATCGGTGTGCGCTGTGTTGAAGTGACCCGATGGCCTCAGCCTTTGGGCTTTGAAGGGCCTGAAAAGTTAACGCCTTTTTTCTCAAGAAAATCAAGGCTGGCTTTCATCAAATAAGCGCCTAGCAAGGCACCATTCAAATCGCCTAAAAACATCCAAAAGACTGTCGTTAACTCAAGTGCCTCAGATTTTCCAATCAGAACCCAAGTAAAGTGGTGGATCACAGAATTGGAAACGCAATACAGAATGGTGAGGCTAGCCAAATCACGCAGTGATGTGATTTCAGGCTGTCGCTTCATGTAAATCCTAAAACAAAGCAATGCAATCAAGGGGCCCGCGCTTGAGCAGGCAATGTTGAGCAAACCCACTTCCAAGGGGTCGTCGAAATGACTCAACAGCAGCAAGCCGCCCAAAATGGTGGACACTGTTCCGAATGCAGGGCCCAAAACCAGCAAATTAAACAGGCGTAGGAATGCTGGCAGGTAAATCAACGAGATGTTGTCGGAGATGGTGGCAAAGTCAAACAGCCAACCATTAAGGATGTGTGTTGCGAGGTACAACACAGCTAATGCCAAAACCAAAACTATGTGCATTTCGCAAAAGAGTTTATTCGATTAATTGCAAATCGATGGTGCCCGAGGCCGGAATCGAACCGGCACGCCTTGCGGCGGGGGATTTTGAGTCCCCTGCGTCTACCAATTTCACCACCCGGGCGGATTGCGAAGAACGCGATTATGACATATTTTTTTCGGCTTTTTTGAAACCCAACACATCTCAAGCCAAGTTGCCAAACACTGCTAAAAGCAAGATCGTTCCAATTAAAAACAAAATCAATATCAGGCTTGATTTGTCCTTGGATTTGGATGGTTCGGGCGCACCTTCACCTGCTTGAGGTGGTGCAGGGAGTCGCAATTTGGACTTCATTTGCCGAAGGGCTGACTGAATCACAACTTGAAACATGGCAACTCCTTTTTTGGATTTTTTTTGGTGGAAAGCTAGACCATACTCCATCTTCCCATAAGTTTTATCAATTTGGCTACGATCAACGCATGAGTTCCTTGGAATTAACCCTGCTTTACTTGCTGGCCGCTGTGCTGGGGGTAGTGGGCTGCCGATTCCTCAAGTTGCCGCCCATGCTGGGTTACCTGGTAGTGGGCGTTGTGATTGGCCCAAACGCTTTGGCATTGGCCCAAAACTCAGAGGGCGTTCGCCACCTTGCTGAGTTTGGCGTTGTCTTTTTGATGTTTGTCATTGGCCTCGAATTCAATCTACCCAAGTTGAAGGCCATGCAGCGGTTTGTGTTTGGTTTGGGTTTATGGCAAGTGACCTTGACGGTAATTATTGTCACTGTCTTTTCCCTATTCCTCAGCATCATGGCCCCTAAACTTTGGGGCTTGAGCTGGCAAACCGCATTGACACTGGCTGCTGCTATGTCTATGAGTAGCACGGCCATCGTGATCAAACTCATGGCCGATCGCTTGGAGCTAGATTCAGAACATGGAAAACGAGTCTTAGGCGTCTTGTTGTTTCAGGATTTGGCAGTGGTTCCTTTCTTGGTCATGATCCCAGCCCTCAATGCGCCACCTGAACAACTCATGAGTGCCTTGGGTTTGGCAGTGCTCAAGGCTACGGTGCTCATCACATTGCTTCTGACGGGAGGCCAGCGATTGATGCGTTGGTGGTTGTTGTTGGTGGCACGCAGGCAGACCGAAGAATTGTTTGTATTGAATGTGTTGTTGGTCACATTGGGACTGGCATGGCTCACTGAGATTGCTGGATTGAGCTTGGCCTTGGGGGCCTTTGTTGCAGGCATGCTCATTTCTGAAACAGAATTCAAACACCGCGTTGAGTTGGATATCAAGCCCTTTCACGATGTCTTGTTGGGACTCTTCTTCATCACCATTGGCATGATGCTTGACTGGCGAATCATTATGGATCGCTGGGGCTTTGTATTGTTCTTGGTCAGCGTACCTATTGTTTTCAAATTTGTATTGGTTGCTGCTCTCGCTAGGCTAGGGGGGGCAAGCGAGGGTATTTCACTGCGAACAGGTCTGTATTTGGCTCAGGCAGGAGAGTTTGGTTTTGTTTTACTGACGCTCGGTAATCAACACAACTTGATACCTGCCGATTGGCTCAATCCGGTTCTGGCCAGTATGGTGCTTTCAATGATTGCCACGCCATTCATCATCATGCGGGCCAACCAGTGGGTGATGAAATGGTCATCCAGTGATTGGTTAGAGCAATCCCTTGAAATGACTCAATTGGCGCAAAAAAGCATCAATACTGAAAAGCACATCATCATTTGTGGTTACGGGCGCTGTGGTCAAAATCTGGCCAAGCTTTTTAAAACACAGCAGGTGGCCTACATCGCCTTAGATTTAGATCCAGATCGTGTCAATCGTGCCCTGGCCCAAGGCGATCGAGTTGCTTATGGCGATGCAGCCAGGTTGGAGTCCCTTATGTCTGCCGGCTTGGAGAGAGCCAGTGCTGTGGTGGTGACTTATTTAGACAGCGCATCTGCCTTCAGAGTATTGGCCTTGGCCAAGGAACATGCCCCCCATGTGCCTGTGGTGGTCAGAACCAAAGATGACCAAGACTTGGCCAAGTTTCAAACTGCAGGGGCTTCAGAGGTGGTGCCTGAAACCATCGAGGGATCTTTGATGCTGGCCACCCATGCTTTGGCATTGGTGGGCGTGCCCATGAAGCGTGTCATTCGCATGGTTCAAGTGCAGCGAAGTCAGCGCTATGAGTTGTTGCGAGAGGTCGATCCTGGCGATGAGGTCGAAGACAAATCAGCAGACCACAGACACTGAGGTTTGTCATGCATCTCGCTGATGCTCCTGAACATTCTCAAACCCAAGCTCAAGGATTGCATGAATCACAATTTTTGGCTGGCGCTACCTCATGCAGAGGATGCAACTCTGTGAAATCACATTTCAAGCAATTCCATTTCTCAGCGCGAGCTATGCGTGTGGGCGTAGCACATATTTCACAAGGTGCACCCTTGATCATTTCTGTGAGCCCGTAACCTGGCAAATGACATTGCGGGCAATTTGACAGCAACAAAGCTGAAAGCTTTTCAGTGGTATTTTGGATAGACCGCATTCTGCTGGGGTTCATGTGCGCCCGCATGTCAGTCTCTAGCCACACAGAAGGAGAAATGCGGAGGGCGGCTTCAACGCGTTCTTGAAATTCAGCGCTGCTGCCAATGCCCTTGGCAAAAAAACTGTCTGCAGGTGTGCCGAGTATGAGTGCGTGGCTTGGAAAACTCGACTTCGCAGCAAATGCCATTGCATTGTCTAAAGAGCTGACTTTTTCAGATGCAAAGTTGGTGTCTGAGGTGCCAAGGATGGCGTAGACAGCATGTTGTTCAAGCTGGTCCCACAAAGCCAACACTTCCAAGTTCCAAGGCAATAAATAAACCTGCGGGTGCGGTCCAAATGAGCCTTCACTGCCAAGTCCAAACCTGCACGATGTGAGCTCTGTGGCCAATTGCGCTTTTTTCAAGGCAGCCTGAACTTGGGTCAGGGTTCTGGGGGTTTCGCCCGTGAATGTGCCCAAAGTGTCGGTGTCAAAACTCGTTTCCACTCGAATCGCAAACCCTTGTTTTTCCAAGATGGGTGCGACGACAGTCTCTTTTTGATGGCAGGTTAAGAAGGCAATTTCATGGGTCATGAAACGGGATTTTAGATGGCCCAGTTGGCTAAATAGCTGTAGAAGGGAATTCCCAAAATAATATTCAATGGGAAAGTCAGGCCGAGTGAAAGTCCCAAGTACAAAGAGGGAGACGCTTCTGGAATGGCCAACTTCAGTGCGGCGGGCACTGCAATGTAGGAAGCACTGGAAGCCAAAACCATGAGCAAGATGCTGTCACCCAAAGACATGCCCAAGGCAAAGGCCAATCCCAACGCGAGCAGGCTGTGGGTGATAGGCCCCAATACGGCATAGGCAATGAGCAGCAAGGATTTGCCTTTGAGATAGTGAAAATTTCTGGACGCTGTAAGGCCCATGTCCAACAAGAAAAAGGCCAGCATGCCCTTGAACAGGTCAACCGAGAAGGGAGCCATCATGGTCTTGCCTTGTTCGCCAGACAGAATGCCCACCAGCATGGCACCCAATAAGAGCAACTGCGCCCCGTCGGTGAGGGATTCATGCAAGGTTTGTTTCAGAGTGTGGCTGTGTGAGGTGCCGCTTATTTTTTTTCTGATGCCATTAACCCAAAACACGGCCAACAAAATGGCAGGTGACTCCATCATCGCCATGGCTGCCGACATGTGTCCAGAGTAGGCAATCTTGTTGCCGTCGAGAAACTGAACCGCCGTCATGAATGTCACCGCACTCACTGAGCCGTAAGTGGCTGCAATGGCCGCTGCATCAAAAGGGCCGGTGATTCTTTTGAGAAGTTGATAGCCGATGGTAGGAATGAAAACCGCCAAGAAAACGGCGGCGCCCAAACCCTTGGCCACGTCGACATTCAAACCCGATTGCGAAAGTGCAAAACCACCCTTCAAGCCCAGTGCCATGAGCAAATAGAGGGATAAGAACTTAGAAATGGGTGGCGGGATTTCTAAGTTTGATCTGAGAAGACCAGCGCCAATACCAAAAAGAAAGAAGAGGATGGCTGGATCGAAGAAATTGTTGAACAAATCAGCCTAACTTTTTTAAACCTAAACCGCAGGATCTTATGGCATAGAGTAATATTGAAAAAGCAGATAATTTCTTATATAAATTCTCAATAAAACTGAATATGAGCATCCATTTTAATTACAAACATCTCTATTACTTTTGGGTGGTGGCCAAGGAGGGCGGCATTTCAAGGGCGGCAGAGAAATTGGACATGGCGGTGCAAACTGTGAGCGCCCAAGTCAGGGAGTTGGAAAAATCTTTGGGATGTTCCCTTCTCAAGCCTGCAGGTCGCGGCTTGGTTTTAACCGAAGCGGGCATTGTGGCCATGAAGCAGGCCGATCAAATTTTTCAATTGGGCGAGGCACTGCCTGGTCGTGTGAGAGATGCCGTGAGTGCACCCATGGTTCGTTTGACGGTTGGTATTTGCGACAGCCTTCCCAAGATGGTAGCCCATCGGCTTTTAATGCCCATCATCAAAATCAAAAATTTAAAACTCACTTGCTATGAGGGACAGTTAGACGATTTGTTGGGGGATTTGGCATTGCATCGGCTCGATGTTGTTTTGTCGGATAGGCCTGCGCCAGTTAACCCCAACATCAAGCTTTACAGCCACGGCTTAGGTGCCACCGACATTGCTTGGTATGGCAATGCCCAAATGGTGAAGTCAACACAAAAGAATTTTCCTCAAAGTCTGGGGTCTGTACCGATGCTTTTGCCAACGGCCCACACAGCCGTTCGCGATAGATTAGATCAGTGGTTTGAACAGCGGGGGATCACACCTCATATTGTTGGAGAGTTTGAGGACAGCGCCCTATTGAAAACATTTGGTGCCAATGGCATGGGCATTTTCCCTGCGGCCGAATGGGTGCATGAGGACCTCACCGCGCATTACGCCGTGCAGCGATTAGGAGCTTGCGAAGGTGTACGGGAACATTTTTTTGCCATTGGCACAGAAAGAAAAGTTCATCACCCCTTGGTTCAACAACTTCTCTTGCAGAAGTTGTGAACTGCGGGGGAAGGCTGGTAGCCAAGTTCACTTAGCTTCAGGCTTGGCTGTGCGAACACTCAACAGCATGGTGATGGCCAGAATGGCAACCACCACGCCTAAGGAGAAGTGCACTGGTATTTTGTAAATATCAATCAAACACATCTTGGTGCCAATGAAGATCAAAATCACTGCCAGTCCGTAGTTCAAAAGGTGGAACTTGCTGGCCACAGACGCCAGTAAGAAGTACATGGCGCGCAATCCCAAGATAGCAAACACATTGCTTGTGAGCACAATGAAAGGGTCGTTGGTGATGGCAAAGATGGCTGGGATGGAGTCAACCGCAAAAATGACATCGGTCAGCGCAATCAAGCAGATCACCATGAACAAAGGCGTAGCGACCTTCTTGCCATTTTCCATCGTCCAAAAATTTTCACCGTCGTAATCTTTGCTGACAGGAATTAATTTGCGCAGCAGTTCGAGTGCGGGGTTGTCATCCAGATTGGGTTCTTTGCCCGCAGCCCACCACATCTTGAGACCTGTCAGAACCAAAAATGCACCGAACAAATACAAGATCCAATGGAATTCGGCCAGCAACCATCCACCCACCAAAATCATGACGGTGCGCAAGACAATGGCACCAATGATGCCAATCATGAGAACCCTCTTTTGAAAATGAGAGGGCACCGCTAAGTAAGTAAAGATCAGCAAGAAGACAAAAATATTGTCAACAGCCAAAGATTTTTCAATCAAATAGCCCGTTAGAAATTCAAGCGACTTGGTGTTGGCCAATTCGGTTGATCCCGTCGTATCCTTGATCGCCCACCAGAACAGGCCATTGAACAAAAAGCTCAGTGCGATCCAGATCAACGACCAGTTCAAGGCTTCCTTCACCCCAATGTCTTGTGAGCCTTGTTTTCGAAGCACCACGAAGTCAATGAAGAGAGAAGCGAGGACGATGACGCCAAATGTGGCCCAAAGCCATAAAGGTGCAATTGTTTGCATGGAAACCTTGTGAAAAAATGTGAACGCCCTAAAGCTGGGCCAGTGAGGGAAAGTTTATTTAGAAATAATCAGTTTTTATCTGAATAAAATAGAACATAATTTCGTAAATAAAGGATTATTGGTGCTTGTGTCTGACTTCTCTAATGTGCTGCTGTTGTTCAAGTAATTCCCACAAATGTCGATTAAAGTCAGTTGGCAATTGATTGCGCATCGAAAGAACTTACTGTGCCGCTTCCTTTCTCTCAATTCCTTTGTTGGTTGACGGTTTGCTTTAGCTGTTTGTGCAGCTTTGGTTTAGCTCAAGCTCAAGCTCCAGCTCCAGCTCAAACCACAGCTGCGCCCAAACCCAAAAGGCCAGGCCAAGCTGTTGCGCCCGAGGCGGCCAGTGGCCCCTGTGTGATTGCAGAATTTCGCTTGATGGCGCTCACCACCCACGACCCCCAAGAGCGGCAAAATAAATCTATTGAGTGGCTTCAAAAAAATCATGCCAATTGCTCACCCATGCAATTGGCGATCCTTCACTCAAGCAAGGCTTCACTCTTGGGCACGGCAGACAGCATGGCACTTTCTGCGGTCTTTGACACCATCATGGAAAAGCGCATGGGCAACAATCCAGAGGCTTTGAGCAGGTATTACCGACCAGAAGTTCAAGGCCCAGGCCGACCCAGAACAGAATCTACAACGGCTGGCGCCGATACAGCCAAGCCTGCGGGTGGTGCGCCGCCAGTTGCCGTGGCAGCCGTAGGGGGTGTGATTGCGCCTACGCCAGCTTCAATACCGGGCGCCGCTGGGGTAGCTGCACCAAGCAGTCAGAATATCAACATCAACATGGGTGGCGCGAAGCCGCCTGAAGAGGACATGTCGCGGAAAATGCCGCTGCCGACTGAGCCATTGTTTGCTTTTCCGCAAGAACTCGGCACGCCTTTGCTGAATTACTTTGGCAAAATTCGACGGCAGTTTGCGCGGTCATTTTTCATGGAAACACTAACGCCTGGTAAATGCCCAGAGGGCATGTCTTGGCGCTCTGATCAGTGTGAAGTCAACATCAAGGTGGCTTGGCGGTTTGGCGAAAAAGTACCCCAAGGCGCCAAGACTTATCCTGTGGAGCCTAAGCTCCTTGAAAAACTCAATTTTGACGCAGGCTATACCTTTGTCAGACTGGGTAGCGATATCTTGGCCTTGGAAAAGGACACTGGAAAAATTGCAGATGCAATTTTGAACTTGGGCAAAGCCACCTAAGCTATTTGTAAATGCCCCCGCAGTGACGTGCCGTGTCTGGCATGTCTTATTGTGGAATCAAAGCAATCAGGCTGGCCAAATGCACCAGGGCCGCACTCAAGGTCAGCAACAGTGCTACCCACACTCGGGGTCTGATGGCAAGGCCCAAAACCACTTGGGATGGAAAAGAAAAAGTAGTGGCTGTGGCTGCAGTTTTCAAAATGTGAACATCCCTCACAGAAGGATCTAGGGCCAACTTCATCATGTCTCGGCGGCTCCTGTAGCGCATGCTGCCGGCAACGTGCCATCCGGGGTCAGGGGGTATGTTCCAAGAGTCAATGTAGCCACCCACTTTGCGCATCACCAAAACAGGATGCCCTCCATGTCTGACCAAAACCTTGACAAAACTGTTGCCATATTCTCGCAGCAGGTCGATGCCTTTGGTGGGCTTGCCTGTGTGGGGGTGCGCAAGCTCTCCAGTGTGAACACGAACCAAATTGACCATGACAAATTCTTTCCCATCGTCTGCCTCCAGAAAAGCTCTTAAATCTTTGGGATCGCTGTACTCACTCATTTTGAGATCGCTGACCTGATTCATGAAATCGTTCACTTCTTGAGGGCTCAGCGGACCTCGCCAGTTGTCGTACCAAAGACGAAAAACAATGTAGAGCGCTAAGGCGACAACCCAAATCCACCAAGCACCTAGTAGCATCGACTTCTCCTAAAATTGATATAAAGCTGTTCTCATGACAAGGACAGCATGTTCGAAGCATAATCCCTTAAAGCACCCTCATGTGTGCTTTTCAGTCTCCTGCAAAGACGAGTCTTGGTAAATAGAAAAAATGAATTATTTAACGCTTGAAGATGCCATTGGCAACACGCCCTTGATCAGGTTGCAGAGAATGGCAGCAGAAATCACGGGGCCCAAAGGCAATGTGCTTTTGGGAAAACTCGAAGGCAACAATCCTGCAGGGTCGGTCAAAGACAGGCCCGCACTCTCCATGATCAAAAGGGCTGAAGAGCGAGGCGAAATCAAGCCTGGCGACACCCTGATTGAAGCCACCTCGGGCAACACGGGCATTGCACTTGCCATGGGTGCGGCCATCAGGGGCTACCGAATGATTTTGATCATGCCGGAAGATTTGTCTATTGAGCGTGCGCAAACCATGAAGGCCTTTGGCGCCGAACTTATCTTGACGCCCAAAAGTGGGGGCATGGAATATGCCCGCGACCTGGCCGACAACATGGCGGCTCAAGGGAAAGGGCGCATCCTCGATCAATTCTCCAACCTCGACAACCCACGCATTCATTACGAGACAACGGGCCCAGAAATTTGGTCGCAAACAGAAGGGCGTGTCACGCACTTTGTGAGCTCCATGGGCACCACTGGCACCATCACTGGTGTGTCGCAATTTCTGAAAGAAAAGAATCCCAAAATTCAAATTGTGGGTGCGCAACCTACTGAGGGTTCGCGCATTCCTGGCATTCGCAAATGGCCAGAAGCCTACTTGCCCAAGATCTACAACCCTGCCAATGTGGATGAGCTGATTTATGTCAGCCAAGACGATGCGGAAGACACGTGCCGTCAAATGGCACGCGAAGAAGGCTTGTTTGCGGGCATTTCAGCGGCTGGCGCTTGTTGGGTGGCTCAACAAATTGCAGCCCGAGAAAAGAACGCCACCATCGTTTTCATTGTGTGCGATCGCGGCGATCGTTATCTTTCTACGGGAGTGTTCCCAGCATGATCGAATATCGCTTTTGTCCTTGCTGCGGTGCCGCGCTGTCTTGGCTGCAGCAAATGGAGGATGGCGGAGAAAAACTTCGCTTGCGTTGCTCCGAGTGCGACTTCACGCATTGGAACAATCCCACACCCGTCTTGGCAGGCATTGTGCAGGTAGGCAACCAAATTTTATTGGCGCGCAATGCGGCATGGGCAGGTCGGAAATTTGCGCTCATCACGGGTTTCATGGAGTCTGGTGAAACGCCTGAAGAAGGCATCACCCGTGAAATCAAGGAAGAAACCAATTTGCAAGTCAGTGCGCTTAAATTGATTGGTGTTTACGACTTTCAGCGCATGAACCAAGTGATCATTGCGTACCATGCTCTTGCCTCTGGCACGGTCAAGCTGTCCCCCGAATTGGCAGAGTACAAAATGTTCAACTTTGATGAATTGGTTTGTTGGCCTGCCGGTACAGGCTACGCATTGGGTGATTGGCTGCGCACTGAAGGGATTGAGCCCAAGTTCATGACTTGGGAAGAACGTGATGCGCAAGGTCGTTCTGCTTAATGGTCTATCAGAATTAATTTGGAGATGAAATGAGTTTGAGTTTTGACATTGAATTGGACACTTGCGGTCTCAATTGCCCCTTGCCTATTTTGAAGGCCAAAAAATCTCTCTCGGCCATGCAGCCGGGGCAGGTTCTCAAAATCATGTCGACCGACCCGGGCGCACTCAGAGACTTTGAAGCCTTTGCCAAACAAACAGGCAACGATTTGATGCTTCAAGAAACAGAGGGCGACAAGTTTTCAATTTGGCTTAAAAGACGTTGATCAGCTTAAAGGCTGAGTGACTTCAAGTACTGTCTGAACGAATCACCCACCTGTGGATGCTCCAGGGCAAGTTCTACAGTGGCTTCTAAGAAGCCTTCTTTGCTGCCACAGTCGTAGCGTTTGCCTTCATATTGAAAGGCGTACACAGCCTCGCGTGATTTCAACCTTGCAATGGCATCGGTGAGTTGAATTTCGCCGCCTACGCCAGTCGGTTGGTTTCTAATTTCATTGAAGATGCCTGGCGTGAGAATGTAGCGCCCCGCAACACCCATTTGAGAAGGTGCTTTTTCTGGGCTGGGCTTTTCAACAATTTGCTCAACGCGAATAAGTTGCTTGCCGGCTGATTCGCCCGCCACAATGCCATAGCGCTTAACGTGCTCTAAAGGCACTTCCTGAACGGCCAAAATAGAGCGGCCTTGCTGCTCGTAGGCTTTGACCATTTGCGCCAGTACGGAAGGGCCACCTTTGAGGCCGACCATCAGGTCGTCTGCAAGCAAAACGGCAAAGGGCTCTTGCCCCACCATGGCCTCAGCGCACAAAACGGCGTGCCCCAAACCCAAAGAGCGGGGTTGCCTGACGTATGCACACACCATGTCGTCTGGCTGAACCGATCGCACCAATTTCAACAACTCTTCTTTGTGCGCACTTTCAAGCTCTGTTTCTAGCTCGTAAGCTGTATCAAAGTGATCTTCAATGGCGCGCTTGCTGCGGCCAGTGACAAAAATCATGTGCCGCACGCCAGCAGAGTAGGCTTCTTCTACGGCATATTGAATGAGCGGTTTGTCTACCACAGGCAACATTTCTTTGGGTGCTGCTTTGGTGGCGGGTAAAAACCGGGTGCCAAGTCCTGCGACGGGGAAAACGGCTTTTCTGATACTGGGCTGGGCGCTCATAAGAGATTTCTCGCAGAGTTCAATTCATTCTAGAAAATAACACAGTTGCTGGGCTGTTGTGTGTCAGGATTTTTGCGGCTTTGCATCGAGTTGAGCCAATTGAGCTTTCATTTTGCTCAGTGTGGCTTCAAAGTCGGCCACCCGCTTGCGCTCTTGCTCAATTACGGCGGGTGGTGCTTTGGCTACAAAGGCTTCGTTGCTCAGCTTGCCATTGGCTTTGCCAATTTCGCCCTCTAAGCGGGCTACTTCTTTGCTGAGGCGAATCTTTTCTGCGGCCACGTCCACTTCCATGAACAAGCACAGGCGCGCTTCACCCACCACGGCCACAGGGGCCGCGGCAGCAGCCTTCGTCCACTCGGCCTCATTGTCAAAGACTTTTACTTCGTTTAACTTGGCCAAGGCTTGTAACACAGGACCTGCTGCCTTCATGAAATCTGAATCACCCAATACATACAAAGGCAATTTGGTGGCCGGCGACACACTCATCTCGCCGCGCAAATTGCGGCAAGCATCGACCAAGGTTTTGAGCTTGGCCACATGGGCTTCGGCTTTTTCGTCAACTCGGTCCAGTTGTGCGACAGGGTAGGCTGCAATGCTGACCGAAGGACCGGCACGGCCAGCCACAGGCGCAACTTTTTGCCACAACTCTTCCGAGATGAAAGGCGTGATGGGGTGAACCAAACGCAAAATGGTTTCTAAGCTGCGAATGAGTGTGCGGCGTGTGGCGCGTTGCTGTGAGGCATCACCGGTGTTGATTTGTACCTTGGCAATTTCCAAATACCAATCGCAAAACTCGTTCCACACAAAATCGTAAATGGCATTGGCCACATTGTCCAAGCGGTACTCTGCAAAGCCTTTGGCCACGTCGGCTTCGACGCGTTGAATTTTGGAAGAGATCCAACGGTCGGCTTGGCTGAAAGTCAAATACCCATGCGCAGGACCACCCACGACGCATTCTGCCTTGGTGTGTTCCTTCAGACCGCAGTCTTGGCCTTCACAATTCATCAGCACAAAGCGTGTAGCGTTCCAAAGCTTGTTGCAGAAGTTGCGATAACCTTCGCAGCGCTTGCTGTCAAAGTTGATGCTGCGTCCCAATGAGGCCAAAGCTGCAAAGGTAAAGCGCAGTGCGTCTGCGCCGTAGGCTGGAATGCCTTCGGGGAATTCTTTTTGTGTGTTCTTGCGCACTTGAGGCGCGGTCTCGGGCTTGCGCAAACCTTGTGAGCGCTTTTCCAGCAAGGGCTCTAGTGCAATGCCGTCGATCAAATCGACAGGGTCAAGCACGTTGCCTTCAGACTTGCTCATCTTTTTGCCCTGTGCATCGCGCACCAAGCCATGGATGTAGACGTGTTTGAATGGCACGCGTCCCGTAAAGTGCGTGGTCATCATGATCATTCTGGCCACCCAGAAGAAGATGATGTCGTAGCCTGTGACCAACACGGAGGATGGCAAGTACAAGTCGTAGTCTTGTGTTTTGCTCGAGCCGCTTGTTTCTAAAGCGTCTGGCCAACCCATGGTGGAGAAGGGCACCAGCGCGGAGGAATACCAGGTGTCGAGTACGTCTTCATCGCGCTTGAGCTTCTTGCCTGCCCCTGCTTGCGCTTGCGCTTGTGCCTCTGAGTTGGCCACATACACATTGCCTTCTTCGTCGTACCAGGCGGGAATTTGATGGCCCCACCACAACTGGCGAGAAATGCACCAGTCTTGGATGTTGTTCATCCACTGGTCGTAGGTGTTGACCCAATTCTCGGGCACAAAACTAACTTGGCCAGAGTGAACTGCATCAATGGCCTTTTGTGCAATGCTCTTGCCAGTGGAGTCAAGCGGGCTGACTTTGTTGACAGCCACAAACCACTGGTCTGTGAGCATGGGCTCGACCACTTGGCCAGTACGCGCACAGATGGGCAGCATCAGTTTGTGCGCCTTGATTTCAATCAGCAGGCCTTGTGCTTCCAAGTCTTTGATCACGGCTTTGCGCGCCACAAAGCGGTCCATGCCTTGATAGGCTTTGGGGCCGTTTTCGTTGACAGTGGCCGTCAAGGTGAAGATGGTGATCAATGGCAAGTTGTGACGCATTGAGCATGCGTAGTCGTTGGCATCGTGGGCGCCAGTGATCTTCACGCAACCCGATCCAAATTCGCGATCGACAAAGTCGTCTGCAATGATGGGGATCTGACGATCGCACAAAGGCAAGTCGACTTTTTTGCCGACCAAATGTTTGTAGCGCTCGTCTTCTGGGTGAACCGCCAATGCGCCGTCGGCCATCATGGTTTCGGGACGCGTGGTGGCAATGGTCATGCCCTTTTGCATCACGCCGTCAATGAGTTGAGGGCCGTCTGCAAACGGATACAAGATGTAATGCATCTTGCCATCGGCTTCGGTGTTTTCTACTTCAAGGTCGGACACCGCGCTTTGAAGCACAGGGTCCCAGCTGACCAAGCGTTTGCCGCGATAAATGAGGCCCTGCTCGTAAAGCTTCACAAATGTTTCGGACACCACTTTGGACAGCTTGTCGTCCATGGTGAAGTACTCGCGCGTCCAGTCTACGCTGTCGCCCATGCGGCGCATTTGCTGCGTGATGGTGTTGCCCGATTGCTCTTTCCATTCCCACACTTTGGACACAAAGTTTTTGCGCGCTTCGGCGGGCGTTGGGCCCATGTCGTGGCGGCTGATGCCTTGGCCTTGAAGCTGGCGCTCCACCACAATTTGCGTAGCAATGCCGGCGTGGTCGGTGCCTGGAATCCAAGCGGTGTTGAAACCCATCATGCGGTGATAACGCGTAAGGCTGTCCATGATGGTTTGGTTGAACGCATGGCCCATGTGCAGGGTGCCAGTCACATTGGGAGGCGGCAACTGGATGGCAAAGTTGGGGGCGTCAGCATTTGGCACTTGGCTACCGCGATGGCCCGCGATGCCATAACCGCGCTTTTCCCACTCGGGGCCCCAATGGGCTTCAAGGGCAGCAGGCTCAAAAGACTTGGACAGGCTCTCAAGGCCGGGTTGCTGAATGGCGGGGGTGGTCTCGTTGCTCATGGGCTAGGTATTGAGTGATTGCTCAGAGGCAATGTCAAGAATGGTCTAAAGCCATGATTTTACTGGGCTAGCGCCTGGTTTTCGAGGGCCCGTCAAGGATCTGGTTCAGTTCTTGGCCGATTCAATGCAATCTCTGAGCACAGACGCGTCCCCCACCTGATTGGCCAGCAGCAAAATCAAGCGCATATTGAGCTGTTCTGATTGTTCTGTGGTTAACCCCTCATGGGCATTCAGCAATTGCTCATAGAAGCCATCGGCGTCTTGCAGGTTCAGTTCTGTTTTCATCATGGTCAGTCCGAATTGAATCAAAGGCACAAAGAAGTGGCTACCGCCGCTATCAAGTTGCCATTCACACTTTTGCCGGTGTCGGCCAAATAGCCATCAGGTCGAATCACGGCCCAACCGCCAGCAGGCACTGAAACACAGGCCCTTTGCAAATGGCCTTGCAGGTCCCAAATGTGTTCGCGGGCTTGTGCGCTGTCGCCTTTGGAAAGGACTTGAACACATCGAACGGGCAGGCCTGATGCACTGAGCTCTTGAAGTCGTTTGATCGACGCCTTGGACTGCTGACCAAAAACCAAAATGAGCAAACGGCCATCAGCCCATTGAAGCAAGTCATTCAGTGCGCCGGTTTTGCCGGGCCGCCATTGAATCTTGACATTTTGTACAGATGTTCCGCCAGTTTCGCCGCAAGCGCGCGAGCCACGATAGGTATTGGCAACAGCCATGCGCCCGGTGTTGATCAGTGATCGTGCGAAAGGAAACTGCTTTGCCAAGCTGATGGTGGCTTTTCGGAAGGCGCGTTCTACGCCATCTGCTGGCCGCAAAAATCGGGCTGTGCGTCGCGTCACTTTGACGTTTTCTTGTGCAGCTTCTAGCCGCTCGTCGTTGTAACTCTCAAGCAGCGCTTCGTCTGCATGACCGCGCAGCACGGCCGCCAGTTTCCAAGCCAAATTGTCTGCATCGGCCACGCCGGTGTTGCCACCCCGCGCGCCAAAGGGGTTCACAATTTTGGCCGTGTCGCCCATGAAAAACACCCGACCCATGCGCAAGGTGGTGAGGCATTGGCTCTTGTAGGCGTAAGGGCCTACCCACACAATGTCAACTTTCACTTTCTTGCCAAACTGACGCTCTAAGCGCTCGCGAACCACATCTTCGCGGCTGATGTAAGCGGCATCGGCGTTGGGTGCCATTTGGTAATCAATGCGCCAGACATCGTCGGCCATCAGGTGCTGCCAGACTGCACGGTTTTCATTGAAGGGGGCCTCAATCCAAGTATGGCGCTCAGTAGGCGGGTGTGTGTCAAAGCGCACATCGGCAATGCACCAACGGTCATCGCCTTTTTTGCTTTCCATGCTAACGCCAGTCCAAGCGTGAAATGGGGTGTGCGATCCCGTTGCATCGATCACATGGTCGGCTTGAAGTTGGTAAGAGCCTTCGGGGGTCTCAACGCTGAGGGTTGCGAAGTCTTTGTTTTGCTTAAAGGCCGTAACACGTGATTGCCAGCGCAAATCGACACAGCCCAATTCTTGAATACGCTCTACCAAGTAGCCTTCAATGTAGAACTGCTGGATGTTGATAAAAGCGGGTTGCTGTGAAAGGCTGAAATTGCTTTGTTGTTTGAGGTCGAAGTTGTAGACCTCATCATTGCCTGCAAATGTTCGCCCTACGCTCCACTGAATGCCTTTTTTAGCAATGCGATCGAATATGCCCAACTTTTGAAAAATTTCTAGTGATTTTTGGGTGTAACAAATGCCGCGCGAGGAGGCGCCTTTGACCCCCACGGTGTTGTCTTCGTCCAAGAGAACCGCCCTGATGCCCAAGTTGGCCAAGCCGCAAGCCAATGTCAGACCCGAGATGCCGCCCCCGACAATGACCACCGCATGTCGCAAAGTTTTGTTTTGAATCAATTCGGGTGGTTTGACAAAGGGATATTCAGGCAGGGTGTAGCCTGTTCCTTGTGTGAACTCATAGCCGTTGGTGAACTGAACGTCTTGAAAGTGAGGGGTATTCATAGCATCAACGCATTCCTATTTTCACATTGCCAAAAACCGATTGTGCTTCACGAGGCAAGCAGCGCCAGTACTGTTCACTGGCTTGTACCACGCCGCCCAATTTGGCAGCCGCTTGCTAAGGCTAATTCCTTTGCCTGCAAAGTACGGTCACCTGCAAGATAATTGAGGCATTAAAGGATTTTGCACATGTTGCTTCTATTGTCTCCTGCTAAATCGTTGGATTACGACTCACCAGTCGAGGGGGTGCCTCATACCTTGCCCCAATTCGTTCCACAGTCTGCCGAATTGATAGAAGTATTGAAACATAAAACCCCAGCTCAAATTTCTGAACTGATGGATTTGAGCGACAACTTGGCAGCCTTGAATGTGGCCAGATATGAAGCGTGGCGCCCTAAATTTACAGTTAAAAATTCAAAACAAGCGGTATTGGCTTTCAACGGAGACGTCTATGACGGCTTGGACGCCAAATCTTTAAAGCCCAAGGACCTTGAGTGGGCGCAAGACCACGTGTGTATTTTGAGTGGCTTGTATGGGGTATTGCGCCCCCTAGATTGGATGCAGCCTTATCGCTTGGAAATGGGAACAGCCCTGACCAATTTGCGCGGCAAAAATTTGTATCAGTTTTGGGGCTCGAGCATTGCGCAGCATCTCAATGCGCAGTTGGCCAAAGACAAATCACCGGTTGTCATCAATTTGGCATCGCAAGAGTACTTCAAGGCAGTTGATCAAAAGGTCTTGAAGGCGCGAGTCATTGAGTGCGTGTTTGAGGATTACAAAGGCGGCAAGTACAAAGTGATCAGTTTCTTTGCCAAGCGTGCGCGTGGTTTGCTGGCGCGTTATGCCATTCAAAAACACATTCAAAATCCAGAAAAGTTGAAGGACTTTAACCTTGATGGCTATGCCTATGAGGACTCTGTTTCTGATGTCAATCGTTGGGTTTTCCGTCGACGCGAAAAGGGCGCGGTATGAACCAGCCAGAGCAATCGCAGCTGGGCAAAAACAGCGCCTATGTTGACCAATACGATGCGTCCTTGTTGTTTCCAATTCCCCGTGCTGTGAAGCGCGAAGAGTTAGGGATTAGCGATGCGCCTATCTTCTTTGGCGCAGATTTGTGGACGGCGTTTGAACTCTCGTGGCTGAACCTAAAAGGCAAGCCTCAAGTGGCCATTGCCCACATCACCGTCCCTGCAGAAAGCACACACATCATTGAGAGCAAGTCTTTCAAGCTGTACTTGAACAGTTTCAATGCCTCGCGCTTTGTCGATGTGCAAGCGGTGCGGGATTGCATGCGAGACGACCTAGATACAGCTTTGTGGCATGGCGGCAAAATTCTGGCTCGGTGTGGCGTCAAAATTATTCTGGCGGAAGACTTTGACAAGGAGCCTGTGCATGAATTGGATGGCCTGAATTTGGATCGCATGGACATTGAATGCAAGCACTATCAGCCTGCACCAGAATTGCTCAATGCACAAAAAGATGAGGCGCCCGTCACAGAGACTTTGGTGAGTCACTTGCTGAAAAGCAATTGTTTGGTCACTGGGCAACCCGATTGGGGCAGTGTTCAAATTTCATACACGGGCGATCAAATTGATCAGGCCGGCTTGCTGCAATACATTGTGAGTTTTCGAAATCACAATGAGTTTCATGAGCAATGCGTGGAGCGCATCTTCATGGACATTTGGACGCGCTGCAAACCTTTGAAGTTGTCTGTTTATGCCCGCTATACCAGGCGCGGTGGCTTGGACATTAACCCTTGGCGAACCAGCCATCCGCAATCGCCGCCTCCCAACATTCGCACGGCGCGCCAATAATTCCTTGGCGCAGTTGGCACGCCTTAGCCCAGAGTTTTAAAGCCTTTGAGTGGGCTCAGAGGCGGAAATTTGGCAGGCCTTTTTTCTTTGGCCGCCACAATGGCTTCACGGATGTGCGGCGTAGTCCAGATTGCGCCTTGTAACCAACCCATTTGGCGCAGACTGTCTTCTACACCGTGATCACGTGCATAGTTGAGTGCTTGCTTGGTACCCCAAATGGCCACCGGTGGTTTGCTGGCCATTTCTTGGGCGCAAGCCAGGGCGCCCGCTACCAAGGCCTCTTGCGTTTCAAACACTTGCGTTACCAAGCCGTATTTCATGGCGTTGTCAGCACTCAAGCGTCGGCCGGTATAGGCCAATTCTTTGACCAAACCCATGGGTAACAATTTTGGGAGACGTTGCAGCGTACCCACATCGGCCACCATGCCGATGTTGATTTCTTGGATGCAGAAAAAAGCGTCTTGCGTGGCATAGCGAACACAGCAAGCTGTGACCATGTCAACGGCGCCGCCAATGCAACCGCCATGAATGGCGGCAATGACCGGAATGCGCATGCTCTCTAGCAAAGTGAAGGTCGATTGCATGTCGGTGAGCGAGTCATAAATTGCCGCGCGACCTTCAGGACTGTCGGCGTCCATGGCGATGGCACTCGAAAATGTGTCTAGTGCCATGCCTGCTGAAAAATGCTTGCCAGTGCTCGAAATCACCAGTGCACGTGCCTCACCTGCTTCATTGAGGTGGCGCAATACCATGTCAAGCTCACGCCAAAATGTGGGGTGCATGGTGTTCAGCGATACGGGCTTGTTCAGCACCAAATGCGCTACATGGTCATTCGTCGTCAGAGAAAAGCAATTGAGTTTGTCCATTGGGGCTGACCTCGTTGAGTGCAGAGATAGAAGTTGAATCAGAACTGTAACGGGCGATGCCTTCAGGCACTGTCCCATGTTTGACCAGAGAGCCGACTCGGACGCCCAGAAGCCGCAGTTTTCGACTCAGGTCGACACGCTTCAAGCACAGCCCGGCAAACTTGCGTATTTCTTTGGCATCCTGCGTGTAAAAAGTCAGGGTTTGATCGCGCGTTACGCTTTTGAAGTTGTCGTAGCGTAGCTTGATGCCGATGGTTTTGCCGTCATAACCTTTGCGCTTTAAATCGGCCGCCAATTGTTGACAAAGCCTGGTGAAAACTTTGCCCAATTCTTCCTTGTCACGCACAGCATGCAAGTCCGTTTCAAAGGTGGTTTCACGGCTGATGCTGACAGGTTCGCTCTCGGTGCTAATGGGCCGATCGTCTTTGCCCCAAGATGCTGCATGCAGCCATGCGCCATAGACTTTGCCAAAATGATTTTGCAGCCAAGGCAGCTCACAAGCGGCCAATTGGCCAATGGTTTCAATACCGTGCTGTTTGAGTTTTTCATCGGCCTTAGGTCCAACGCCATTGATCTTGCGGCAACTCAAAGGCCAGATGGCTGTTTGCAAATCTTCTTCGTGCACGATGGAAATACCGTTGGGCTTATTGAACTCGCTGGCCATCTTGGCAATCAGTTTGTTGGGTGCAACGCCCACTGAGCAGGTGAGGCCGGTGGCCTCAAAAATACATTTCTGAATGAGCCTGGCCAAGACTCTGCCGCCTTCGCGTTGGCCTCCTGGCACTTCGGTGAAATCGATGTACACCTCGTCCACACCGCGGTCTTCCATGACGGGCGCTATGTCGGTGATGATGCTTTTGAAAACTCTAGAGTAGTGGCGGTATTGGTCAAAGTCGACGGGCAACAAAATGGCTTGGGGGCACAACTTGGCCGCTTTCATAAGGCCCATGGCCGAGCCAATGCCAAACTGGCGTGCCGCATAGGTAGCAGTTGTGATGACCCCACGGCCTGTATAACCTTCAATGCGAGGGAAAAAATCCAAAGGAATTTCAGACAGGTTATCGGCTGACCATTCGCAGTCTGGGTGGGCTTCGCGCAGTCGCCCCAGCAAGTCATCTTCTTTGCGCCTGCCGCCGCCAATGACCACCGGCAAGCCCTTGAGTTGGGGGTAGCGCAACAACTCGACTGACGCGTAAAACGCGTCCATATCGAGGTGGGCAATTCTTCTTTTGAGTGATGTGTTGGGCGTCACAAACTCAAATTGGAAGTGTGCGTGTTATTGAGGAAATGTGCCCGGCAACAAGATGCTCTTGTCGACCGTGTCCATTTGCGTGCGACCACAAAATGCCATGGTCAAATCAAGCTCGTTGTGAATGATTTGCAAGGCCTTCTCAACGCCAGGTTGACCCATGGCACCAAGGCCGTACAAGAATGCGCGGCCAATGTAGGTGCCTTGTGCGCCCAATGCGCGGGCTTTGAGCACATCCTGACCGCTGCGAATGCCGCCGTCCATGTGCACTTCAATTTGCTTGCCCACGGCGTCCACAATGGCGGGCAGGGCTTCAATGCTGCTTTGGGCGCCATCGAGTTGGCGGCCACCGTGGTTGCTCACAATCATGGCATCGGCGCCGCTCTCAACAGCCAAACGAGCGTCTTCCACATCTTGAATGCCCTTCAAGATGATCTTGCCGCCCCAGCGTTTTTTGATCCACTCCACATCACCCCAATTCAGTCGGGGATCAAATTGTTGAGCCGTCCAAGCCGACAAAGAACCCATGTTCTCAACGCCCTTCACGTGGCCCACAATGTTGCCAAACTCTCTGCGCGATGTGCCCAGCATGCCCAATGCCCAACGAGGCTTGCTGGCAATGTTGATGATGTTGGGAATGGTAAGTTTGGGTGGTGCAGACAAACCATTTTTCAAGTCTTTGTGTCGCTGTCCCAAAATTTGCAAATCCAAAGTAATGACCAAGGCAGAGCAGTTGGCAGCGCGTGCGCGCTCAATCAAGCGCTCAATGAAATCGCGATCGCGCATGACATAGAGCTGAAACCAGAAGGGATGGCCATCGGTACCCTTGGACACATCTTCAATGGAGCAAATGCTCATGGTCGACAGGGTAAAAGGAACGCCAAATTTCTTGGCTGCGCGAGCCGCCAAAATTTCGCCATCGGCGTGTTGCATGCCAGTGAGACCTGTGGGTGCAATGGCCACAGGCATGGCCACCTTCTGACCAATCATGGTGCTGGCCGTGCTGCGGCCCTCCATGTTGACGGCCACCCGCTGGCGTAACTTGATTTTTTGAAAATCGCTTTGGTTGGCGCGGTAAGTGCTTTCTGTCCAAGAGCCGCTGTCTGCATAGTCATAGAACATGCGAGGCACACGTTTTTGGGCCAGGATGCGCAATTCTTCGATGGTGGTAATCACGGACATATTAGATTTCCAATTTGGATTGAAGCTTAGAAGGCTGGTCTTTGAATTTGATCAGGTGCAACTTACGCTGCCACAACCCGACATGGTGACGTTTTTGACGATGGCAGGGTCGGCCAGCGTTTCGGTTTCGCTGTCAAAGTTGACCGATTTCAAATGCTGTGCCAATCCGGCGTCCATGGTGGCAGCGTGCTGAGGAAACCATTCGGCCAAGGCTTCAGCCATGCGAGAAATGATTTCTGTGTCGCCTTGCACATAATGTGTTTCGACAGCGCGCATGGTTTCCAAAATGGTGGCGTGTTGGCCCGCATGGCAGTTGTCTTCGCTAAAACCAGTGGCTACCATCCAGCGGTCTTCTTGCGCAAAATGTTCCACCGTGTGATTGAGAAATTCGCGGTACAACTTGAGCTGCTCGGTTTGAGGTGTGAGCAGCAATGCATTCAGCATGGTCACAAACTCTTCGTGTGTGTCATCCATGCGGCCATCGCCGGTGTGCAGTTCTGCTGTCCAATTCAGGCCTGCAGCAAAGGGGGACACAGTGCGTTGCTCGGTTTGAGTGGCTTCCATCATAAAACCCTTTTAAAAATCTAGGCGCGCATGGTGACGCGCAATTTGCTGGCGAACTTGGCTGGGCGCAGTGCCGCCCAATGTATTGCGAGCGTTCAAAGAACCCACCAAGCTGAGGCATTCAAACACATCGGCTTGAATGGCGGGGTTGAATTGTTGCAGGGTGGCCAAAGGCAATTCACTCAAGTCCAAATTTTGAGTTTGCGCCGTTTTGACAGCATGCGCCACCACCTCGTGGGCATCGCGGAAGGGCAGGCCTTTTTTGACCAAATAATCGGCCAAATCGGTGGCCGTGGCATAACCTTTTTTGGTGGCAGCTTCCATGGCTTGGGCATTGACCGTGATGCCGCCTTCTTTCTGGCCAGTCTGTGAATTGACCTGGCCGCCAATCATTTCGCTGAAGATGCGCAAGGTGTCTTTGAGTGTGTCAACTGTGTCAAACAGAGGCTCTTTGTCTTCTTGGTTGTCTTTGTTGTAGGCCAAGGGTTGGCCTTTCATCAAAGTGATGAGACCCATCAAGTGGCCCACCACGCGGCCGGTTTTGCCACGCGCCAGCTCGGGCACATCGGGATTTTTCTTCTGCGGCATGATGGAACTGCCCGTGGTGAAACGGTCGGCAATTTTCACAAAGCCAAAGTTTTGACTCATCCACAAAATGAGTTCTTCGCTCAAGCGGCTGATATGCACCATGCACAAAGATGCCGCTGCCGTGAATTCAATGGCAAAGTCTCGATCGCTCACGCCATCCAAACTGTTTTGACTGACGCAGGCATTGCCGTGCAGGTCTACCATGCCCAAGCTTTTGGCTACTCGTTCGCGGTCGAGCGGGTAGGTGGTGCCAGCCAATGCCGCTGAGCCTAAAGGCAAACGATTGGTGCGACGGCGTACATCGGTCATGCGCTCGGTATCGCGTGCAAACATTTCGACATAAGCCAATAAGTGATGCGCAAAGCTGACGGGTTGTGCCACTTGCAAATGTGTGAAGCCTGGCAAGATCACATCCACATTTTGTTCTGCCACTTCGATCAATGATTTTTGGAGGTCATTGAGCAAACCCACAATCAGGTCAATTTCGCTAACCAACCAGAGGCGCACATCTGTGGCCACTTGATCATTGCGGCTTCTGCCTGTGTGCAGGCGCTTGCCTGCATCGCCTACGATTTGAGTCAGGCGGGCTTCGATGTTGAGATGCACATCTTCCAAGTCCAGCTTCCACTCAAACTGACCTTTTGTAATCTCTTCTGTAATTTGCGCCATGCCGCGCTGAATGTCAGCAAAATCTTGGGTGCTGATGATTTTTTGGGCCGCCAGCATTTCGGCGTGCGCCAGGCTTCCCTGAATGTCCGATTGCCAGAGTCGCTTGTCGAAGAAGACGCTGGAGGTGTAGCGCTTCACCAGGTCACTCATGGGCTCAGAAAACAAGGCCGACCAGGCCTGGGACTTTTGATCGAGTTGGTTTTTTGACATGCCCAGATTTTATCGGGTTTGCAGATACCATGATCTGCACTCGTGCTAGCATTTGACGAGCTTGAACAATTACCATCACATCACTGGTTTGACCCCTTTTATGCCATCCAATTTAAAGCGCCCCATTGTGATTGCAACGCGTGAAAGCCGATTGGCCATGTGGCAGGCAGAGCATGTGAAAGCTATTTTGCAGTCGCTTGGGCACACCGTACAGCTTCTGGGCATGACCACTCAGGGCGATCAAATTTTGGACCGCAGCCTGAGCAAAGTGGGTGGCAAAGGTCTGTTTGTGAAGGAGTTGGAGGTGGCTTTGTCGGAGGGGCGAGCCGATATCGCTGTGCA
This sequence comes from Limnohabitans sp. MMS-10A-178, assembly GCF_003063375.1. GTDB lineage: Bacteria > Pseudomonadota > Gammaproteobacteria > Burkholderiales > Burkholderiaceae_C > Limnohabitans_A. The sequence goes on from NZ_NERY01000001.1 coordinate 1,513,262, forward strand.
CTCTTTGAAAGATGTGCCAATGGACATGCCCGAAGGATTTGAATTGGCCTGTGTCATGGAACGTGAAGATCCCAGAGACGCTTGGGTTTCAGCCCAATATTCAACACTCATGGATTTACCCCAAGGCGCTGTGGTGGGCACCTCCAGCCTGAGGCGTACTGTTTTGCTGCGTGCCCTCCGACCCGATTTGAAAATTGAGCCTCTGCGTGGCAATTTGGACACACGTTTGCGCAAATTGGATGAGGGCCACTATGCAGGCATTGTTTTGGCGGCAGCTGGGCTGAAACGCTTGGCACTGACTGACCGAATTCGCCATAATTTTGAAACCGACCAAATGTTGCCAGCGGCAGGTCAAGGTGCATTGGGCATTGAAATTTGCACTGGCCGCACCGATTTGCTTGAGGCCTTGAAGCCCTTGGTTCATTCAAGGTCATGGCTGGCTGTGGCGGCTGAGCGGGCTGTCAGTCGTGCCATGGGGGGCAGTTGCTCCATGCCCTTGGCAGCGCATGCCACTTTATCCGGACAAGTTCTAAGTTTGCGCGCCGCATGGGGCAACCCCGAAGGAGAACCCAGTTTGGTCACAGCGCACATTTCTGGCCAGGTCAATGACCTCCAGCAAGCTGAAGCTTTGGGAAATCAAGTGGCTGCAGATCTCAAGCGTGGTGGTGCCCATTGATGCTAATTTGCAAATAGCCATGCCTCAAGTTGTTGTAACCCGGCCAAAGCAAGATGCAAACTCTTGGGTTCAAGCATTGAGCGATGCAGGTTATCAGGCCATTGAATTCCCGCTGCTTGAGCTCTCTGAGTTTTTAAATGCTCAAACAGCAGATGAGGCTCTCATTCAAATCAAGCGCAGTCATGCGGTCATGTTCGTCAGTGCCAATGCGGTTCGTTTTTTGGCGCAAGCACTTCAAAGTAGGTCAGAGTGGGTGGCGCATTTCAAAATTGGCGCTCGCGCTTGGTGCACCGGCCCAGGTACAGCGGCTGCATTGATACAGATTGGGGTGCCTTTGGAACAAATCGATCAACCAGCTTTGCAAGCCAAGCAGCTCGATTCCGAGGCGCTTTGGGAGGTGGTATCACCCCAAGTGACAACCGACATGAACGTCTTGTTTGTGAGGGGCGCGGATGAATCTGGCGCTGCAGCGGGCCGCGACTGGCTAGCCCAAAAACTCGAGAAATCACAAGTCCGGGTGGGCACCATTGCGGCATATCAGCGAAGCGCTGCTCAATTGACGAGCTTTCAAAAAGAGCGAGTCCATCAATTGATTGCGGAGGGTGCCGTTTGGCTGTTTAGCAGCTCGGCGGCTTTGCAAAACCTGATGGCGCAATGTCCAGAGGCCAATTGGGCGGATGCCAAAGCCACGGTCACTCATCCCAGAATGGCAGACTTGGCGCAAAAAAAGGGGTGGGGATTTGTTTCAATTGCCCCGCCAGGCATCCATTCAATGCTGGCATCTATAAAATCTCTCACATGAGCTCCGAAACTACCAACGACATCAATGGCCCGGCGACAGCTGCTCCAGCACAAGCAACCCCGCCCGGGCCTGCGCCTGCGCCTGCTCAGCCTGAAGCATCGCCGCGCAGGCCGCTGACATTTTGGTTGCCAATTTTGTTGGCCGTGGTGGCTGTCGTTTTTAGTGGTTTACTTTGGGAGAAGCTCTCTCGCATTCAAGGCCAGTTGGCCCGGCAAAGTGCTGATGCGGGCCAGCAATCCTTGGAAGCCAAAGCTTGGGCCAAGCAAGCTCAAGACAGCGTCAAAGACAGCGCATCCCGAATGGCCTTGGTTGAGTCCAGATTGGGCGAAGCTGCATTGCAGCGTGCTCAATTGGAGGACTTGATTCAATCTTTGTCGCGTTCGCGGGATGAAAATTTGGTCTTGGACATTGAGTCTTCACTGCGATTGGCGCAGCAGCAAGCTCAATTAACGAGCAGTTTAGAGCCTCTTTTGGGCGCTCTGAAAACAGCCCAGTCGCGGCTTCAAAGGGCCTCCAACCCACGCCTGATTACCGTTCAAAGGGCCATCGATCGAGACCTTGAGTTGGTCAAGTCGGTTCAAATTACAGATCTGCCTGGCATGCTTTTGGTGCTGGACGAAATTGTGGCTTTGGCCGATGAAATTCCCCTTGCCAACGAATTGAACCGACCTACCGTCAATTCATCTAAGCCCGCAGACACTGAAAACGCTGGAGCTGCCAACACCGCTTGGTGGAAGCCCATGATTGACAGAGTTTTGACGGAAGCCAGAGGCTTGTTGCGAGTTAGCCGAATCGATAGCCCTGAAGCTGCTTTGCTTGCCCCTGAACAAGGTTTTTTCCTGCGCGAGAATTTAAAACTCAAATTGCTCAATGCGCGGCTCGGTTTGTTGGCGCGTCAAAACGATGCGGCGCGCGCTGACTTGCAAGCGGTCTCGACCGTCTTGAAAAAATACTTTGATCCTGGCGCACGTAAAACTCAACAAGCCCTTCAATTGTTGGACAAGGCGCAAGCCCTGAGCAAAGGCAGTCCCATTCCCCGACTCGATGCGTCTTTGGCTGCCTTGGCCACAGCGTCCTCTGGAAAGTAAAAATTCATGCGCGCAGCACTTTGGCTCGTGAGTTTGTTTGCAGTGGCGGTTGCTACTGCCTTGTTGGCGTCTAACAACGTCGGCACCGTTTCCATCTTCTGGGCGCCCTATCGCTTAGATTTGTCGCTGAATTTGGTGCTGTTTGCGCTGGTCATTATTTTGCTAACGGTGCATTGGGCTCAGCGTGCACTCACCGCTTTGTTTGAGCTGCCCAAGCAGGCCAAGCGCTGGCGATTGCAACAAAAGGAGCGGGCCACCCATGCTGCATTGCTGGACAGTTTGGCGCAGTTCATGGAAGGCAGATTTTTGCGAGCACGCAAATCTGCCGAGTTGGTTTTGGCCAGGGAAAAATCTTTGTCTGATGCGGGTGAAGTGCTGGATCATGCGGGTGCTTTGAGGTGTGTTGCACACATCTTGGCTGCTGAGTCGGCGCATGCGCTAAACGACAAAACAACTCGTCAATCGCATCTCAATCAGGCCTTGCAGGAACCTTCTGCCGGCACTTCCAATGTGCGTCAATCCTTGGTGGAGGGCAGTATGCTGCGTGCTGCGCGCTGGGCATTGGACGACAGAGATGCCTCTGAAAGCTTGCTGTGGTTAGATCGTTTGCCGCAAGGTGTCGCTAGGCGAACATTGGCCATGCGTTTAAGGTTGAAGGCAGCGCGTCTGGCCGGAGAGTCTTCTTTGGCTTTAGACACCGCTTTGTTGTTGATCAAGCATCGCGCGTTCACTTCTGAAGCCTCAGAAAGCATGATTCGCAGCTTGGTTTTTGACCTCATTGCCAAAACGCATGAGCAGGGACAAATGCAGCGACTCTGGGCGCGTTTGGGCGAGCCCCAGCGTCAATCGACAGATTTGGCCATTCAAGCAGCGCAGCATTGGTTAAGCTTGGGCGGTGATCCAGTGGTCGCCAGAGCTTGGTTAAATCCAATTTGGAACAGATGGCAAACAACGCCTCAAAACCTTTCTGCGACTCAGCAATTGAAGTTAACCCAAGTGATGGATCGCAGTTTGACGGGACAAGATACGGCACAAGAGCGTGAATGGTTGGGATCGATTGAAACTGCTCAAAAAGCCAACCCGCGCGAACCCCTCTTGCAGTATTTGGCGGGTCGCTTGTGCCAAAAACGACAACTTTGGGGCAAGGCCCAAGTATTGCTCGCACAAGCAGCCCCTGTATTAGCCGACCCTGGTTTAAGAAGGCAGGCTTGGCGTTCCTTGGCTGAACTGGCAGAGCAGAGGGAGGATCTGCAGGCCGCGGTGAACGCTTTGAAGAAAGCTGCAATGGAATGAAAAAAGGACCCGAAGGTCCTTTTTTTTGAGCCATTGGCTGTGGACGCTACCTTAAAAAGGCAGTTTCATGTCGCTTAAGTCTTTGCGAGTTTCCACCAAAACCAAAGGACCTTCGTCCAAAACCACAGCCGGTGGTCTTTCGCGCGGCACATGAACAGGCTTAGGTTCAGCAGCGATGGCAGCTTGAACTTGTGCAATTTTGTCTGGATCAGAATTGACCCACTGCAAACCAGAGCCTTCAGCAACTTGAATCAGGCTGGCAATAGGCAACTCAAAGGCTTGAACTTTGGGCAAGCCTGCTGCGGGTGCCTTGGCTGCAGATTTTGATTCAGGAACAGATGCAGATGCAGGTACTGACTGAGCCGAGGAGCCGGCTTGGGCAGTATCAGAAACAGAATTTGAAGCCGATGAAACAGGTGTTGCAGAGCCTGCTGCGCGATCAAAGTAGGAGCGCGTGACGGGCGCCTCGTCTTGTGATTGACCAGTACTGGCACTGACTTCGGCTTGTGATTTCTCGCCAGTGGCTGAGTCTGTGTTGTTGTCAGTATTGGCATTGCGTTCTCTGCGGTCACGCCCATAACGGTCGCGCGAGCGGCGCTCTCTGCGTTCTGGTGCGCCATTGCTTTCATCTTGACGTTCTTTGTCCTGCGCAGTGGCCTCTGTTTGCGCATTGGTTTGGCTGTCGTTGTTGTCATACAGATCAGCTTGAGCTGGGCCCTGACCTTCAGGATTTGGGCTGCGGCGCTCACCGCGTTCGCGGCGCCCTTCGCCTCGCTCGCGTCGCCCCTCACCGCGTGGCGCTCTCTCTGTACGACTTGCCGAGCGCTGCTCAGCCGAGTTGGTGTCCAGTCCTTCGGCACTGACATTTTGGGTATCGGTGGCCGAGTTGTTGCCATTTGCATTTTCTCTGCGCTCGCCGCGCTCGGCTCTGTCACCCCGCTGGCCTGAACGGTCGTTGCGACGGTTGCCGCCGTTTTCGCGTGGTGCCCTGGTTTCGGTGTTCTCGTTGCGCTCGGTTTTTTCAGTGCGATCAGTGCGATCAGTGCCTACCGCCTCGCCGCGTTCATTGCGATCACCACGACGTCCGCCTCGGCCGCCGCGACGTCGATCGCCATTCCTCTCGCCGCGTTCGGTGCGATCACCCTCTTTGCTGGTACGGTCGCCGCGTTTGCCCACATTCTTGGCTGGTTCGGCTTGTGCTTCAGGCGCAGGTTCGCTGCCTAACAATTTTTTCAACCAACCAAAGAAACCACCGCTGCTTTGTGGCTTGACAGCAGGTTGAACGGCCTCAGCTTTGCTTGGCTTGATAACTTCTGATTTAGGCAGGGCTGCTGGCGCTGGCGCGTCTGGCAAAACGCCCTTGATCACGGGTGTTTGGCGATTGGTTGGTTCTTGCGAACGACGTGTCACCGTGGTCGGGTCTTCTATTTCCTCGGCCATGGTGTAGCTGGCTTCAATGTGGTCCAAGCGAGGGTCATCGTGTTTCAGACGCTCGAGTTTGTAGTGAGGTGTTTCCAATGACTTATTGGGGACCAACAATACATTGATGCGTTGCTTCAATTCAATTTTGGCAATTTCGGGACGCTTTTCGTTCAACAAGAAAGAAGCCACTTCGACAGGCACTTGGGCGTGCACTGCGGCGGTGTTGTCCTTCATGGACTCTTCTTGGATGATGCGCAAAATTTGCAAAGCCGAGCTCTCTGTGTCGCGCACGTGGCCAGAGCCACCGCAACGAGGGCAGGGGATTGAAGAGCCTTCAGACAAGGCGGGCTTCAAACGCTGGCGGCTCATTTCTAAGAGGCCGAATTTGCTGATGGCGCCAAACTGCACGCGAGCACGGTCTTGACGCAGGGCATCGCGCAGACGGTTTTCAACGTCGCGGCGGTTGCGTGATTCTTCCATGTCAATGAAGTCGATGACGATCAGGCCACCCAAATCACGCAAACGCATTTGGCGAGCTACTTCGTCGGCGGCTTCAATATTGGTGCGCGTAGCGGTTTCTTCAATGTCGCCGCCTTTGATGGCACGTGCAGAGTTGACGTCAACCGACACCAAGGCTTCGGTGTGGTCAATCACGATGGCGCCGCCACTTGGCAATTGCACAGTGCGTGCATAGGCCGATTCAATTTGGTGCTCAATTTGGAAGCGGCTGAACAAAGGTGCATCGTCGCGGTAGCGCTTCACACGGGGTGCGAACTCGGGCATCACGTGGCTCATGAATTGCTGAGCCTGCTCGTAGATGTCATCGGTGTCGATCAGGATGTCGCCAATGTCGCTGTTGAAGTAATCGCGAATGGCGCGAATGACCAAGCTAGACTCTTGGTAAATCAGGAAGGCGCCTTTGGCACCTTTTGTAGCGCCATCAATGGCAGACCACAACTTAAGCAAGTAGTTCAAGTCCCACTGCAATTCGGGTGCGCTGCGACCAATGCCGGCGGTGCGGGCAATGATGGACATCCCTTTGGGATATTCCAATTGGTCCAAGGCTTCTTTGAGTTCTGCGCGGTCGTCACCTTCAATGCGACGGCTTACACCACCCCCCCGGGGGTTGTTGGGCATCAAAACCACATAGCGGCCAGCCAAGCTGATGAAGGTGGTGAGGGCTGCACCCTTGTTGCCACGCTCTTCTTTTTCCACTTGCACCAAGAGTTCTTGGCCTTCGCGAATCACATCGTTGATGCGCGCTTGGCTAACGGGAACACCCTCGGCGAAGTATTGGCGGGAGATTTCTTTGAAGGGCAAAAAGCCGTGACGTTCTTCGCCGTAGTCGACGAAACAGGCTTCAAGAGATGGCTCTACACGTGTAACAACTGCTTTGTAGATGTTGCCTTTGCGCTGTTCGCGGCCTTCAATTTCAATTTCGTAATCGAGAAGTTTTTGTCCGTCGACGATGGCCAAGCGGCGTTCCTCAGCCTGTGTGGCATTGATCAGCATCCGTTTCATGATGCGTCCCTTCTTTTCAAAATGTCAGTAAAACAAGCCCCGCCAAATGTGGCATTGGGGCTGGATCACCTGTTTAACAACCAGCTCTCAATGAGCCAACGGTGCCGAGACTGACGTTCGAAACGAAGGGAATTGCCAAAAGAATCCGACATTCATGGGCGCAAATGTGTCGCAGGAATGTGGATAGGGGCGCGTGGAAGAGTCGAGGCTGTGGGTGAGCGCAGGCGATGGTGCCTTGAGTGGCGCAAACAGCCACTGCAAAAAAGACAGCAAAGATCCAAACAACACACTCATTTCGATTCAGTCCGTTCAACAGCTGTAGAGCTGCCAAAAAAATATTCCGTATCTGGGTTTCAAAGCATCGGTCCAACCAACAAGGTGGTCTGCCACTGTTGGCCCTGGCCTTCAGTCTGCAGATTTCGCTCATGGCGGCATCGAACTTACGGCGCTTGTTGGTGGAGAGTGAACTAAACTCCTGTCATCAGGAATTCATTTCCATTCAAATCAACCACTTACAGCACAACGCCGGTGAACCGCATTATAGGGCCCGAAGCCACAAAAACGGCTACCACTTCCACCACAAATTCAGGTTTGGAGGTGAAATGGCTCACGGTTGATGAGGAGTCTGCCGGCCAGCGCTTAGACAATTTCCTCATTCGCCACCTGAAGGGTGTCCCCAAAACCCACGTCTACCGAATCATTCGAAGTGGTGAAGTGAGGGTCAACAAGGGGCGAGCGTCTGCTGATACCCGCATTGAATCGGGCGATGTGGTCCGACTTCCACCTGTGAGAATTTCTGACAAAGTGGCAGAGAAAGCGGCCAGACCGGCTCCGGGTCGAGAGTTTCCGCTGTTGCTAGAAGACGACGCTTTGATGGCCATCGACAAACCCGCTGGTGTTGCCGTCCATGGTGGATCGGGTGTTAGTTTTGGTGTGATCGAACAACTTCGACAGGCAAGGCCATTGGCAAAGCTGCTTGAATTGGTTCACCGGCTCGACCGCGAAACCAGCGGAATTTTATTGGTTGCTAAAAAAAGAAGTGCCCTGAAGCATGTTCAAGACCAGTTCAGGGAGCGAGAAACAGGTAAGACCTATTTGGCCCTTGTGCAAGGTCAGTGGCCAGAAAAATTGAAGGTGATTGACAGCGCGCTGCATAAATTCTTGTTGCCCGATGGCGAGCGCCGAGTCCGGGTTACGTCCAATGAAGATCCTGATGGCATGCGGTCGATCACCTTGGTCAAAGTAGCAGAGCGTTGGGATACTTGCACTTTGTTGGAGGTCACCATCAAGACTGGGCGAACCCATCAAATTAGAGTGCACCTGGCTTCGCAAGGACACCCCATTGCTGGAGATGACAAATACGGCGATTTCGAATGGAACAAAGCGCTTCAAAAACAAGGGCTCAAGCGCATGTTTTTGCACGCATGGCGCCTTCAATTCACGCACCCTGCCACGGGAAAGCGTGTCGAGCTCATGTCCAATCTACCCCCTGAATTGCAACTTTACGTCAACCATGTCAAATCCAAGTCTACGCCCCCGCCAGTTTGACCTGATCGCCTTCGATTGGGATGGCACCCTCTTTGACTCAACGGCCGTCATCACGCGGTGTATTCAGCGTGCCATCGTGGATGTGGGTGGCCAAGAGCCTACGCGTGAAGCTGCCGCCTATGTGATTGGCTTGGGATTGATGCAAGCACTGGCCCATGCTGCGCCAGATGTGCCCGTTGAGAAATACCCAGAACTGGGTCAGCGTTACCGCCATCACTACATGGCCCACCAAAACGACATCATTCTCTTTGATGGGGTATTGCCCATGCTGGCAGATCTGAAGGCGCGCCATCACTGGTTGAGTGTGGCAACCGGGAAGAGCCGAGCAGGCTTGAACGAAGCTTTGCATGACGTTAACTTGAAGGGCATGTTTGATGCTTCCAGAACAGCGGATGAAACCGCAGGCAAGCCCAGCCCCCTGATGTTGCAGGAACTCATGCGGGAAATGGGGGTTGAGCCAGAGCGAACCTTGATGATTGGCGACACCACCCACGATTTGCAAATGGCCTTGAATGCAGGGTGTGCCAGTGTGGGGGTGAGTTATGGGGCCCACGAGCCTTCAGCGTTTCATGCCTTGCAGCCACGCTTTGTTGCTCATTCTGTGAGTGAATTGCGCAGTTGGTTAAATGACAATGCCTAACAGACTGGCCGTGCCAAGGCGACTTTAAAATTTGGAGGTGGTGACATGAGCGAAGCAATTCCTTTGTGCAATTCAAATGATTTGACAGACGGGGGTTTGGCGGTCCCTTTTGATGTCATTTATGGCGGACAAACCTGTCGTGCATTTGCCATTCGCTTCAAGGGCACGGTGCATGCTTATCTCAACCGCTGCAGTCATGTTGCGATGGAAATGGATTTTCAGCCAAACCGTTTCTTTGACACCACCGGACAATTCCTAATTTGCTCGACACACGGTGCCTTGTATCGACCAGAGTCTGGTGCTTGCGCAGGCGGCCCGTGTCATGGCGGATTGATCCCAATCACCTTGTCAGAACAAGGCGGTGTCGTTCACTGGCATACTGAGTTCAATTTAAAACCTTTTGATTTCACATGAGTTCTGAAAATACTGAATCATCCCTCACTGATAGCAACCACACGGGCAGCAAAGCCACGACTGCTGAAGCCTCCGGACATCAACAAAATGCAGGATCAAATTGGGAGCGCCAAGTGCTCTCTGATTTGGTCACTGGCAATTTGAAGGAGCAGCGAGCCGCCAGACGTTGGAAAGTCGGTTTGCGATTGGGCTGGTTGTGTTTTTGGGTGGTGGTCATGTGGCAAGTTTTGGCTCACAACCAAACTTCAACCACCATCTCGACCCCCCATACTGCACTGGTCAATATCAAGGGTGAAATTGCGGATGGTGGTGATGCCAGTGCAGAAAATGTGGTGGCTTCCATGAGAGCGGCTTTGGAAGACTCGGGGTCACAGGGCTTGATCTTGCTCATCAATTCGCCAGGTGGCAGTCCTGTTCAGGCCGGCATCATCAGTGATGAAATTTTGCGTTTGAAAGCGATTCATCAAAAACCTATCTATGCGGTTGTTGAAGAGTCTTGTGCGTCTGCTGCCTATTACATCGCTGCTTCCGCAGACAAAATTTATGTCGACAAGGCCAGCATTGTTGGCAGCATTGGCGTGCTCATGGACGGCTTTGGCTTCACAGGGCTGATGGACAAGCTCGGTGTTGAAAGAAGGTTGATGACAGCGGGTGAAAACAAAGGATTTCTAGATCCGTTTAGCCCTCAAACAGAGGCCCAGAAAAAACATGCACAAACCATGTTGAACCACATCCACTCGCAGTTTATAGCGGTGGTCAAAAAAGGCCGTGGCGATCGTTTGAAAGAAACCCCCGATATGTTCAGCGGCTTGTTTTGGACAGGTCAACAAGCGGTTGAGCTGGGTTTGGCAGACGATTTTGGCAGCATCGATCAAGTGGCGCGCGACGTGGTGAAAGCACAAGAATTGGTTGACTATTCGCGTCAAGACAATGTTGCAGAGCGCCTGGTGAAGCGCTTTGGCGCAGCCATGGGCGAGGGTGCCTGGAAAGCCATGCGCTCAACCGCTGTGATTCGCTAATCTGCGCTTGGGAAAATCGCTTCAAATGGCTTGAGCAAAAGTTCAAGCGCCAATGGCAAACACGGCAGGTGTCTGGTTGTTCAAACCTTCAGGCATCGCTCCTGAATTGAACTGACGCCATTGCTGTGTGGTTCTGCATTGGGTGAGGGCGCTTGGCAAGGTCAGCCCACTGCTGATGGCCAGTCGGCTGCCGTTTTGCAAGCTTTGCAGCAGCGCCGCCCAAAGCGCCGCATTGCGGTAAGGGGTCTCAATGAAGAGTTGAGTTTGCCCTGTCTTGAGCGCCAATTGCTCCAATTCTTTAATTCTCCGCGCCCGATCTTGAGGCTCCTGGGGCAAGTAGCCTACAAACGCAAAATTTTGACCATTGAGGCCGCTGCTGGCCAATGCCAACAAAAGCGAAACTGGTCCAACCAATGCAATGACTGGAATGCCAAGTTCGTGTGCGGCACGAACAACAGAGCTGCCAGGGTCGGCAACGGCGGGCATGCCCGCTTCGCTCACCAGCCCCATGTCTTCACCTGCCAATGCCATGGCCAACAAGGGCTTGGCATCAAAGCCGCCCAGATGATCGCCTTTTTTATGAACTTGCCTTGGCAACTCGGTGATGGTTTGCGTTTGAATGCTGGCTTTCAATGGCGAGCAGGCATCAATTCGTTTTAAGTAGGCGCGGGTGGTTTTAGCATTCTCGCAAATCCAATGCGTGATACCGGCTGCCGCTGCGATGGTGCCTGTTGGCATGACTTGGTTCAAGTCAATTTCTTGGCCGCAGCCAAAGTCAAGGGGGGCTGGAACCAAAAACAGTCGGCCCATTTTGGCGTTGGCATGGGTCATAGGATGTTGACTCCAGCCTCTCGCAGCATGAGGCAGGTGCGGATCAGCGGCAGACCAATCAAGGCGGTGGGATCATCGCTCTCTATGCTTTCCAAAAGTGCAATGCCCATCCCTTCACTTTTGGCGCTGCCTGCACAGTCGTAGGGCTCTTCTGCGAGAAGGTAAGACTCAATTTCTGAATCGCTCAAGTCTCGAAATTTAACTTTGACTGCAGCCAAATCTGTTTTTTCAAAACGGGTGGTCAAACAAACCACAGACAAAGCCGTTTGAAAAATCACGGTTTTGCCTCGCATCCTTTGTAACTGAAGAGTGGCATTGGCGTGATTGCCTGGTTTGCCCAGCGGCTCGCCTTCTAAATCAGCTACCTGGTCAGAGCCAATCACCACGGCTTGCGGATTCTTGAGAGCAACTGCGTGAGCCTTGGCAAGTGCCAATCTCATGGCCAGGTCTTTGGGTGACTCATTGGGGTGTGGGGTTTCGTCGACATCGGGCGCGGCAGTGTCAAACGGAATTTGCAACCGAGACAGCAATTCTTTGCGGTAGCGCGAGGTCGAACCCAAGATGACTGGGCGACCGGAATAGGGCGGATGGCGGTGTTGAGCGTCTTTGGACATCCCTCAATTCTCTTACACTGAAGGCATGCACAAAAATTTTGATTTGAATCGCCTCAATGTCAAGGCCTTTGCCAGGGAAAAAATTAGCTTGGAAGGCTCGCAAGACCTGTCTCAATTTGCACGATTGCTCGACCTAGAGGCCAAATTAGGCCCAGCTTCCCAAGAGGAATTGCCTATATCAACCCAAGTTTCATGGGCAATCCAAGGTGAGTTGGTGCCTGTTTCGGGCGGAGGCGAGCAAATTTGGCTTCACTTGAAGGCTGAGCTTCATTTGCCCATGCAATGCCAGAGGTGCATGGGCGCCGTCAGAGTTTTGGTGAGCTCAGACCAGTCATTTCGCTTTGTGGCAGATGAGGCAACTGCAGAGGCTGAGGACGAGGCCTCAGAAGAGGATTTGTTGGTCCTCACCCCCGAATTGAATGTCTGGGAGCTCATAGAAGACGAGCTCATCATGTCGGCGCCCATCGTGCCTAAACACGATGTTTGCCCCACTTTGGTGCCAATGTCCGCTGTAGATGATGCTTTTGAGGACGCTCTTGATGCGCGACCCAACCCGTTTGCAGCACTGGCTCAATTGAAGAAAAAACCAAATTAAAGGCTTGGTTTGAACTAAAACTTTGGGCTATAATCAGCGGCTTCGCGCCTTGCAAGGCGTGTTAGTCCATTTACTGTTTAACCCAAAGCTGCGTTGCGCTTTTATAGCGCTTGGGCTGAAAAGGGCAATCACACCGATTGCCCCAATCTTCAAAAACGCTGCTTTCAACGCATCCAAGGAGCCATCATGGCTGTTCAACAAAATAAAAAGTCACCTTCTAAGCGTGGCATGCATCGTTCACACAATGCGCTGAATGTGCCTGGTATCGCTGTCGAGCCAACCACTGGCGAAACGCACTTGCGTCACCACATCAGCCCTAACGGTTTTTACCGTGGCCGTCAAGTTCTGAAGAACAAATCAGAAGCCTAATTGACGCTTGAAATACGGGCCCGATGCTACTTTCTACGTAGCCTCGGGCCTTTGTATTTTTGGTGATTGAAACCATGTCCTCCAAAGAATTTTTCACCCTTGCTGTCGATTGCATGGGGGGTGATCACGGGCCAAGCGTCACTCTGCCTGCTTGCCGTCATTTTCTTGAAACGCATCCTGATGCTCGCTTGCGTTTGGTCGGAAGGGCTGCTGATTTGGCTTCTTTTCGCCATGAGCGGGCGGAGGTGGTTGTGGCCACTGAAGTGGTTGGGATGGATGACGCAGTGGAAGTGGCCCTGCGTAAGAAAAAAGATTCCTCCATGCGCATTGCCATTGAATTGGTGAAGTCCGGCGAAGCCGATGCAGCAGTTTCTGCCGGCAATACGGGTGCATTGATGGCAATTGCCCGCTACGTCTTAAAAACCATGGATGGCATTGATCGTCCGGCCATTGCTGGCCAAATGCCCAATTTCAAGGGCGGCGGCACCACCATGCTTGACTTGGGTGCCAATGTCGATTGCTCACCAGAGCACCTTTTGCAGTTTGCCGTCATGGGTTCCGCTTTGGTCTCTGTGTTGCAAGACAATGAAAGCCCCAGTGTGGGCCTGCTGAATATTGGCGAGGAAGCCATTAAAGGCAACGAAATCATCAAAAAGACAGGCGAATTGTTGCGATCTGCTGGTAACTCCGGCGATTTGAACTTTTACGGCAATGTAGAAGGCAACGATATTTTCAAAGGAACAGTAGACATTGTGGTGTGCGATGGTTTTGTGGGTAATGTGGCTTTGAAGGCCAGCGAAGGCTTGGCAACCATGATGGGCGGATTCCTCAAGTCTGAGTTTTCTCGCAGCATCTTCACCAAAATTGCAGCTATCTTTGCTTATCCGGTTTTAAATTCCTTTAAAAACAGAGTTGATCATCGCCGTTACAACGGTGCCGCTTTGTTGGGTTTGCGCGGCTTGGTTTTTAAAAGTCATGGCTCGGCCGACGAACTGGCGTTTGGAACGGCCCTGAACCGAGCGTATGATGCGGCCAGACATGAACTGCTTAGCCGTGTTGCTGCTCGAATTGCCCATGCTGCTCCTTTGTTGAATGCACAAATGGGGGCCCCAGACAATTCAGCCAACTCGGCCGCTATCGAATGACCATCTACTCTCGAATTTCTGGCACGGGCAGCTACTTGCCCCCAAGAAGACTGACCAATGCAGACCTGGTTGCAGAACTGGCCGCTCAAGGCATTGAGAGCTCTGACGAATGGATTGTTGAAAGAACGGGCATTCGAGCACGTCATTTTGTAGAGGCTGGTGTTGGCAGCAGTGACTTGGGTGCGGAAGCCGCCAAGCGCGCCATACAAGCTGCTGGTTGCCAAGCTTCAGACATCGATTTGATCATTGTGGCCACCTCAACGCCAGACATGGTGTTTCCATCCACTGCCGCTTTGCTCCAGAACAAGCTTGGTATTGTGGGTTGTCCTGTTTTTGATGTGCAAGCCGTTTGCAGTGGCTTTGTTTATGCCATGACTGTGGCAGATGCCATGATTAAAACGGGCACGGCCAAGCGAGCATTGGTTATAGGCGCCGAAGTTTTCAGCCGCATACTCGATTTCAAAGATCGCACCACTTGCGTTTTGTTTGGTGATGGTGCTGGCGCTGTGGTTTTAGAGGCTTCCAGCACGCCTGGTATTTTGGCCACCGACATTCACGCCGATGGCAAATATGCAGACATTCTTTGCGTGCCAGGGCATGTTTCGGGCGGTGCTATTTTGGGCGATCCCGTTCTGAAAATGGATGGTCAGGCGGTGTTTAAATTGGCAGTTGGCGTGCTTGAAGAAACAGCTCGCGCCTCCCTGAGCAAGGCTGGTTTGAATGACACGGATATCGATTGGCTCATCCCTCACCAAGCCAATATTCGCATCATGCAAAGCACTGCGCGCAAACTCAAAATGCCGATGGAAAAAGTCATTGTGACTGTAGACCAGCATGGCAATACCTCGGCTGCATCAATCCCATTGGCACTAGATCATGGCATTCGCTCAGGCCAAATCCACAAAGGCCAGACCTTGATGTTAGAAGGCGTTGGCGGCGGCTTCACGTGGGGCTCAGTCCTTTTAAAATATTGAAAATTTGCAACTGAAATCATGACTGCAATTGCCATTGTTTTCCCAGGCCAAGGTTCCCAATCTGTGGGCATGTTGGATGCTTGGGGTGATCACCCTGCGGTGCTAGAGACCCTGAAAGAGGCGTCCGATGCCATGGGCGAAAACTTATCTGCCCTGATTCATGAAGGGCCCAAAGAAGCCTTGGCCTTGACCACCAATACACAACCCGTGATGTTGGTTGCTGCCATTGCCGCCTACCGCGCATGGTTGGCCGAGGGCGGTGTTCAGCCAGCCGCGGTGGCAGGGCATTCCTTGGGTGAGTATTCGGCTTTGGTTGCTTCGGGAGTTTTAAGTTTGGCGCAAGCCGCACCCTTGGTCAGATTTCGTGCTGCTGCCATGCAAGATGCGGTGGCCGTAGGCGCTGGCGCAATGGCTGCTGTTTTGGGCATGGAAGCGGCCAAAGTGATTGAAGGCTGCGCACAAGCCCAGGCCACATTCCCTGCAGACAGCGGTGAAGTCGTTGAGGCGGTGAACTTCAATGACCCGAGTCAAACCGTCATTGCGGGTAGCAAGGCGGCTGTCGAGAAGGCTTGCGAATTGCTCAAAGCCATGGGGGCCAAGCGTGCTTTGAACTTGCCCGTGTCAGCGCCTTTTCATTCCAGCTTGATGAAGCCTGCCGCTGAAAAATTGAAAGAAAAACTTGCCAACACCAGTTTTGCAACCCCACTGATTCCCGTCGTCAACAACATTGATGTGTCGGTTGAAACCAATGCCGATCGCATTCGCGATGCACTCTATCGACAGGCCTTTGGTCCCGTGCGATGGGTGGAATGTGTCCAAGCCATCAAGTCGCGTGGTATCAACACCTTGGTTGAGTGCGGTCCTGGCAAAGTACTGGCGGGCATGGTCAAACGAATTGATGCGGACATGACGGGATTGCCTTTGTTCGACCCTGCCTCATTGGCCGAAGTGAAAGGGGCTCTGGCATGAGCGAGTCAAACACAGAAAACAAAGGGCAAGTGGCTTTGGTCACGGGTGCCTCAAGGGGCATTGGCGCAGCCATTGCTTTGGAAATGGCCAAACAAGGCTTTCAAGTCATTGGGACAGCGACCACAGACGAAGGTGCAGAGCGCATTTCGGCAGCTTTGTCGGCTTATTCAGGCTGCCGAGGTGCCAATTTGAATGTCAATGATGCTGCAGCAGGTGAGGCGCTCATCGATCAAATTGTGAAGTCACAAGGCGGCCTTCATGTGCTGGTCAACAATGCCGGCATTACGCGCGATACCTTGGCCATGCGCATGAAAGATGACGATTGGGATGCCGTTTTGGATACCAATTTAAAGGCGGTATTTCGCATGAGCCGAGCGGCCATTCGTCCCATGATGAAGCAGCGATATGGCCGAATCATCAGCATTACCAGTGTGGTGGGGGCCTCTGGCAACCCAGGACAGGCCAATTACGCAGCAGCCAAGGCCGGCGTGGCCGGAATGACTCGGGCTTTGGCTCGCGAGTTGGGAAGTCGAAATATCACAGTCAATTGCGTTGCGCCCGGCTTTATTGCCACGGACATGACCGCCGCATTGCCAGAAGCACAACACCAAGCCCTGATGGCTCAAATTCCATTGGGTAAACTAGGCTTGCCAGAGGATATTGCGCATGCAGTGTCCTATTTGGCCGGCCCTGGGGCTGCTTACGTTACGGGTCAGGAATTGCATGTCAATGGCGGCATGCACATGTCCTGATAAAATCTTATTTTTTACAACCCTCAGAGGGCATCCATGAGCGATATCGAAGCACGTGTCAAAAAAATCATTGCTGAACAACTCGGCGTTGAAGAGTCACAAGTTACACCAGAGAAAGCATTCGTTGCCGATCTGGGTGCAGACTCTCTAGACACCGTAGAACTGGTGATGGCACTAGAAGACGAATTTGGCATTGAAATTCCAGACGAAGACGCTGAGAAAATCACCACGGTCAAAGCGGCTATTGATTACGCCCAAAGCAAAAAGGCTTGATCTGAGATGACCCGTCGCCGCGTTGTTGTTACGGGCCTGGGATGTATCAGCCCCGTTGGAAACACGGTGGCGGAGGCATGGGCCAATCTCTTGGCAGGCCAGTCTGGTATTGGTCTGATTTCCAAATTTGACACTTCAGCGTTCTCTTGCAGAATTGCCGGAGAGGTGAAGGGCTTCAATTTGGAGCAGTACATTGGTGCCAAAGAAGCGCGCACCATGGACACTTTCATCCACTACGGTATTGCGGCAGCTGTGCAAGCTGTAGAGGACGCGGGTTTGCCAGTTGGCGAAGCCTTGGATGAGGAACTTGCCACGCGCATAGCCTGTGTCATTGGCTCTGGCATTGGTGGTTTGCCCATGATTGAGCAAACCCATGTCGAGTACACAGCGCGGGGCCCTCGCAGAATTTCTCCTTTCTTTGTGCCAGCATCCATCATCAACATGATCGCGGGTCATGTGTCGATGCGTTTTGGTTTCAAAGGACCTAATTTGGCCGTTGTCACGGCATGCACCACAGGGCTCCACTGCATTGGCGAAGCCAGTCGCATGATTGAATATGGTGACGCAGACGTGGTAGTGGCGGGTGGCTCTGAAGCCACTATTTCCCCTTTGGGCTTGGGCGGCTTCGCAGCCATGCGCGCTTTGTCCACTCGCAACGACGATCCCGCGGCAGCTTCTAGGCCCTGGGACAAAGACCGCGATGGTTTTGTGTTGGGCGAAGGTGCAGGTGTGATGGTGGTCGAAGAGTACGAGCATGCCAAAGCACGTGGCGCCAAAATTTACGCAGAAATTTGTGGTTATGGCATGAGCGCCGATGCAGGCCACATGACAGCGCCCAGCATGGACGGACCTCGCCGAGCCATGGTTTCTGCCATGCGCAATGCCGGCATCAATTCAGATCAAGTGGGTTATTTGAATGCGCACGGAACGTCCACCCCTTTGGGCGATGTGAATGAAACCAACGCCATCAAAGCAGCACTGGGTGATCACGCCAAGAAAACACTGATCAGCTCTACCAAATCCATGACGGGTCACTTGTTGGGTGGTGCCGGGGGCATCGAGAGTGTGTTCACAGTGTTGGCCCTGCACCATCAAAAAGTGCCGCCCACTATCAACTTGGACAACCAAGATCCAGAATGCGATCTGGACTATTGCGCCAACACCGCGCGAGATGTCAATATTGAATACGCTTTAAAGAATAATTTTGGTTTCGGTGGTACCAACGGCAGCTTGGTTTTCCGTCGGGTTTAATTCTTTTGAATCAAAGCGCTCCATCGGTCGATTACCCGGTGGGGCGTTTTTTTTGGAGCGCTTGGATGGCGCTGGGTTTTTCGCTCCTCAGCATGTTGTCGCTGGCATTTTATTTTTGGTTTGGATGGATCGAAGGCTGGCCCTTGGCATGGCTGTCCGGCGCTTGGTTTTTACTCTCCCTGTACGCAGTGGTTTCTTTCAAACAGCTTTCCCCAAAGGCCTGGTTGTGTTGGACGGGACACGCTTGGGAAGTACAGTTGATGTTGACTGCGCCTTCACAAGTTGAACACGCTATCAGCGTCCATTTGGATTTTCAAAATTACTTCTTGGTGTCATTGAGCAATCCCCATTCGGCTCGTCAGTGGTTTTGGGTTTCGAGGAAAGCATTTCCCGAGCGTTGGCATGGATTTCGTTGCGCTGTATATTCGCGTTCAGAGAGAATTTCTTTCTAAAGAATCAAGTGGAGTTTTTTGGGTCATGAACAATATGAGTTTTAAATTGCCTCGTGTTTTGTTGCCTTTGACGGTGTCCTTAGGACTTTCAATGGCAACGCTGTTGATGTGCGCACCCGTCAATGCTTTGGCGCAGCAAACCATGGTGAGAGGTTTGCCCGACTTCACGGAGCTGGTTGAGCAGGTTGGGCCTTCTGTGGTCAATATTCGCACTTTGGAAAGAGTTCGCACTCCATCTGCTGCTGGTGGCGGCATGGACGAAGAGACCCAAGAATTGTTCCGTCGATTCTTTGGCATTCCCATGCCCAATACACCCAATAATCCAAACGCACCTAGACAAGCGCCTCGGCAGGGTAGAACCCCCTCTCCAGAAGAATCGCAACCTAGAGGTGTGGGCTCTGGCTTTATTCTCACTTCAGATGGCTTCATCATGACCAATGCCCACGTGGTGGACGGTGCTGATGAAGTGTTGGTCACACTCACGGACAAGCGCGAATTCAAGGCCAGAATCATTGGTGCAGACAAACGCTCAGACGTCGCGGTGGTCAAAATTCAGGCCACAGGACTTCCTGCTGTGAAAGTTGGCGATGTCTCTCGCTTGAAAGTTGGCGAGTGGGTCATGGCCATCGGTTCGCCATTCGGCCTAGACAACTCTGTCACGGCTGGCATCGTGAGCGCCAAGCAGCGCGACACGGGAGATTATTTGCCCTTTATTCAAACTGATGTTGCCATCAACCCTGGCAATTCAGGGGGGCCGCTGATTAATATGCGGGGTGAGGTGGTGGGCATTAACAGCCAAATTTACTCTCGCTCTGGTGGTTTTATGGGGATCTCTTTTTCAATCCCCATGGACGAAGCCATGCGTGTCAGCGATCAACTGCGAACCAATGGCAGAGTCACACGAGGTCGAATTGGGGTTCAGATTGAACCGGTTACCAAGGAAATAGCCGAGTCAATTGGTTTGGGTAGAGCGCAAGGCGCACTGGTCAACCGAATTGAACCTGGCGCACCTGCCGATAAAGCGGGCCTAGAGCCTGGCGACGTCATCATCAAGATCGATGGAAAGCCCATCGAAAAGTCTTCTGACCTGCCTCGTTTGGTGGGCAACACCAAGCCGGGAACCAAAAGCAATTTGACAGTGTTCAGACGCGGTGCCACCAAAGAGATGAGCATCGTCATTGCTGAACTAGAGCCAGAGAGAGTGGCCAAGCGTGCCACCGAGCCAGAGGACAAGCCAAAGAGTGGTCAATCGGTTCAGGGCTTGGGCTTGGTTGTTGCCGATCTCACTGATGCACAAAAAACAGAATTGAAACTCAAAGGTGGCGTGAGGGTTGAGAGCTTGGTCGAGCCTGCTTTGAGGTCAGGGCTGCGTGAAGGTGATGTGATTTTGGCTGTAGGCAACATTGAAGTTAGCCAAGTCAAAGACTTCACCCTTGCTGTGGGCAAAATTGACAAGTCAAAACCCATCAGTGTGCTTTTCAGGCGGGGAGAGTTGACGCGCTACGCATTGATCAGACCCATTTCTTGATCTGTGGCTTGTCAAGAGTCCCTACCGCACTACAGGGTTTTCCATGCGTGAAAAATATTTTTTACGTGTGTGCACACTAACTTTTAATTCATATGATTATCAAAAATGGTTAAAATCTGAACGCTTGAACCAATATTCATGGCAAAAAATGCAGGGGTGGATTCACAATGTGGGATGTCCCATATCAGTCCACCGTTGATCCACAGAACACCCACAAGTTATTCATTTTAAGTTAAGCTTAATTGTGTATAAGTTGTTGATAAGTTTTCTGTTGCGAGCTTGCAACGACCTGCAAAGTGGTGTTTTAGGGGTGTACGTGTTGGGCTTTATGCCTACAATGAAGTCCCAACTATCGCAGTTGCCATTGATTGTTGGTTCAGGGCGCGTCCTCATTCGACGCGCCCTTTTTTCTTGTCTCGTCCATTGAATCTCAAACACTTGTAGCTGGTCCTTGATGAATCACATCAGAAATTTCTCCATCATTGCGCACATCGATCATGGTAAATCGACGCTTGCGGATCGATTGATTCAACGTTGCGGTGGTTTGCAAGAACGCGAAATGGAGGCGCAGGTGCTCGACTCCATGGACATTGAAAAAGAACGCGGCATTACCATCAAAGCGCAGACAGCATCGCTGCAATACAAAGCCAAAGACGGGCAAACATACAACCTCAATTTGATCGATACACCCGGTCACGTTGATTTCTCTTATGAGGTTTCACGCTCCTTGTCGGCGTGTGAAGGCGCTTTGCTCGTGGTCGATGCAAGCCAAGGCGTTGAAGCTCAAACGGTGGCCAATTGCTACACCGCACTCGACCTCGGAGTCGAGGTGGTTCCTGTTTTGAACAAGATGGATTTGCCACAAGCTGATCCAGAAAACGCCAAAGCTGAAGTGGAGGATGTGATCGGAATTGACGCCAGCGAGGCCATTCCGTGTTCCGCCAAAACTGGTATGGGCATCGATGAAATTTTGGAAGCCATCGTGGCCAAAATTCCAGCACCCAAAGGCAACCCCAACGCGCCATTGCGCGCCATGATTGTCGACAGTTGGTTTGATACCTATGTGGGCGTGGTCATGTTGGTGCGTGTGGTGGATGGCCGTTTGGGTAAAGGTGAGCGCTTCAAAATGATGGCCACCGAGACTGTGTATAACGCAGACACCATGGGTGTATTTACCCCCGCCAATGAGCCCCGCAACAGCCTTGAAGCGGGTGAGGTGGGCTACATCATTGCGGGCATCAAAGAGCTGCAAGCAGCCAAGGTGGGCGATACGATCACATTGGAAAAAAAGCTGCCCAACAATTTGGGACCTGCAGAGAAGGCTTTGCCAGGTTTCAAAGAAATACAGCCACAAGTTTTT
This sequence comes from Limnohabitans sp. MMS-10A-178, assembly GCF_003063375.1. Taxonomy (GTDB): domain Bacteria; phylum Pseudomonadota; class Gammaproteobacteria; order Burkholderiales; family Burkholderiaceae_C; genus Limnohabitans_A. The sequence goes on from NZ_NERY01000001.1 coordinate 1,534,798, forward strand.
GCCGGTTTGTACCCCACCGAAGCGAACCAATACGATTCCTTGCGCGACGCGCTTGAAAAACTCAAGCTCAACGATTCGTCTTTGCATTACGAAGCCGAAGTGTCACAGGCTCTGGGTTTTGGTTTTCGCTGTGGCTTTTTAGGCTTGCTGCACATGGAGATCGTGCAAGAGCGACTCGAACGAGAGTTTGATCAAGACTTGATCACCACGGCGCCCAGTGTGGTCTATGAAGTGGTCAAAGGCGACGGTGAAGTGGTCATGGTTGAAAATCCAGCCAAGATGCCCGATCAAGGCAAGATGCAAGAGATTCGGGAGCCCATTGTGACGGTGCATTTGTACATGCCCCAAGACTACGTGGGTCCGGTGATGACATTGGCCAATCAAAAGCGTGGCATGCAAATCAACATGGCCTACCATGGCCGGCAGGTCATGCTGACCTATGAAATGCCCTTGGGTGAGATTGTTCTCGACTTTTTTGACAAGTTGAAATCGGTATCTCGGGGCTACGCCTCCATGGACTATGAGTTCAAAGAATATCGTGCATCCGATGTGGTGAAGGTCGATATTTTGCTAAACGGCGAAAAGGTCGACGCACTCTCTATCATTGTTCACCGATCGCAGTCGGCCTACCGAGGTCGCGCGGTGGTGGCCAAAATGCGTGAAATTATCAGCCGGCAAATGTTCGATGTGGCCATTCAAGCGGCCATTGGTGCCAACATCATTGCCCGGGAAACCGTCAAAGCGCTGCGCAAAAACGTCTTGGCCAAGTGTTATGGTGGCGATATCACCCGCAAACGCAAGTTGCTGGAAAAGCAAAAGGCGGGTAAAAAACGGATGAAACAAATCGGCTCGGTTGAGGTGCCTCAAGAGGCATTTTTGGCTATTTTGCAGGTGGAAGATTGATGCAAGTCTTAACGGCTTTTATTTTGGCTGCGTTTTGCAGCTACGCAGGTGCTTGGTACTTAGGCTTCATTGAAGGCAATTTTGCCTTGCTGATGCTAATGGCTGTCGTCATTTCGGGCGTTTACTGGTTGGCTGAAAAGTTTTATTTCTGGCCCCAACGCGTCAAGGCTGTTGAGCAACTAGACAGCGACAAGGCCAAACGCCAGCAAGACTTGGCCAAATTGGGCATTGATAAATCGGATACAGACACTGGTGAAGCACGCAATCAATTGCTCATGCAGCCTTGGTGGTTGGATTGGACGGCCGGTTTATTTCCCGTCATCTTGTTCATTTTTGTGTTGCGTTCTTTCTTGTTTGAGCCGTTCAAGATTCCGTCTGGCTCCATGATTCCAACCCTTTGGATTGGCGACTTGATTTTGGTCAACAAGTACCACTATGGCATTCGTTTGCCAGTGGCCAATGTGAAGATCACAGAGGGTACACCCGTCGCGCGAGGCGATGTGATGGTTTTTCGTTACCCACCTCGCCCCAGTGTCGATTACATCAAGCGGGTGGTCGCTATTCCGGGTGACGAGGTGGCGTATCTCAATAAAAAACTCAGCATCAATGGTAAGTTGGTGCCAACAGAAAATTTGCCAGAGTTTTTTGATGAATCTGTGATGCGATATTTCAAACAGACGCAAGAAAAATTGGGCAATCAGCCCCACAATTTAATTTTGGACGATGACCGGCCATCATTCATTCCCGGTGCAGAAGATTTTCCTTATCGCGATCAGTGCAATTACACCGTCGAGGGCGTGGTCTGCAAGGTTCCGAAGGGGCACTACTTCATGATGGGCGACAACCGCGACAACTCACTTGATTCGCGTTATTGGGGTTTTGTGCCAGACGCCAACATTGTGGGTCGTGCATTTTTTGTTTGGATGAATTTTGGAAACTTGGGCCGAATTGGTTCATTCAATTGATTTTGCCAATGTCACCCAATTGATTTATTCAGCTTTGACCCCTTTTCTATTCAATACCAGGCTAAAAGTTTGAACGACGCTCTCAGTCAATTGCAAGATCGCCTTCAGCACAGCTTCAAAGATGCCAGTTTGCTGGAAAGGGCTGTGACTCACCGCAGCTACTCAGCTGATCACAATGAGCGCTTGGAGTTTTTGGGCGATTCTGTTTTAAATCTGGCTGTTGCCCACCTCCTTTACAAGCAATTGAGTGATTTGCCCGAGGGCGATTTGTCTCGTGTGAGGGCCAACTTGGTCAAGCAAGAAACCCTGCACCAATTGGCCCTTAGCTTGCAAATATCAAGCTGCTTGAAGTTGGGTGAGGGTGAGTTGAAGTCTGGCGGTCAGCGCCGCCCCTCCATCTTGGCCGATGCCTTGGAGGCTTTGATTGGGGCTGTTTTTTTGGATGCTGGTTATGAAGTTGCAGAGCAACTGGTTCATGGCCTGTTCCAAAATGTGGCCATCAATCCACAGATGCAAGCAGCATCGAAAGATCCTAAAACTGAATTGCAAGAGTGGTTGCAAGGCCGCAAACTGCAACTTCCCCAGTACAGCGTCGTAGCTACTTCTGGCGCGGCACACCGTCAAATTTTTGATGTCGCATGCGACATTCCCGAACTCAGTCTCTCACAGCATGGCAGCGGCCCCTCGCGACGTGCTGGTGAGCAAGCCGCGGCAGCTGCCATGCTTGAAATTTTGAAAGTCAAGGCACGCCGATGAACACAGAAACCAGTCCTGCCCAACGTTGCGGTTTGGTCGCCATTGTTGGCAAACCCAATGTGGGCAAGTCCACTTTGCTCAATGCACTGGTCGGTCAAAAAATCAGCATCACATCGCGCAAAGCGCAAACCACGCGCCACCGCATCACGGGTATTCGCACAGAAGGCCCCACTCAATTTGTTTTTGTCGACACCCCTGGCTTTCAAACTCGTCACAACACCGCTCTGAACAAGTCTTTGAACAAGACTGTTTTGGGCGCTGTGGGCGATGTCGATTTGGTTTTGTTTGTGGTTGAAGCTGGCATGTTCAATACAGCGGATGCCAAAGTTTTGGCCTTGCTCAAGCCAGATGTACCCGTCTTGCTCATTGCCAACAAGCTCGATGCCATCAATCGCCGTGAAGACTTGGCCCCTTGGCTCAAAGACATGCAAGAGCGCCACCCCTTTACCGAGTTTGTGCCTATGTCAGCCAAGAATGCCAAAGACATTGAGCGTTTGATGGGCTATTGCGAAAAATACTTGCCCGAGCAGGCGTGGTGGTATGCCGAAGATGAACTCACCGACCGCAGCGAAAAGTTTTTGGCCAGTGAAATCGTGCGTGAAAAGTTGTTCCGTTTCACGGGCGATGAATTGCCATACACCTCCACGGTGGTCATCGACAAATTTGAAGAAGAACCCAGCCGTTCTGCCAACCGAATGATTCGCATTGCTGCCACCATCGTGGTGGAGCGAGAAGGTCACAAAGCCATGGTCATCGGCGACAAAGGTGAACGCCTTAAGCGCATCGGTACCGAAGCGCGTCAAGAACTTGAGAAGCTCATGGACGCCAAAGTGTTCATCGAGCTTTGGGTTAAGGTTCGCTCTGGCTGGGCCGACGACGAAGCGCGTGTTCGCTCCTTCGGCTACGAATAAAAAGCGAAGGCCATGGCCGCTGTCTTGAAACGAATTTCGGATGAGCCTGCCTATGTGCTGCACCGCTACGACTGGAGCGAATCCAGTCTCATCCTAGAAGTGTTCACGCGGCATCACGGCCGCATAGCCTTGGTGGCCAAGGGTGCCAAAAAGCCAAGCTCGTCTTTCAGGCCTGTTTTGTTGCCACTTCAAGCCATTCAAGTGGCGTATGGTGGCGATGCCGATATTCGCACCCTCAAATCGGCCGAATGGGCGGGTGGGCATGTCATGCCAACTGGTGATGCACTGCTTTCTGGCTATTATTTGAACGAGCTGTTGCTGCGTTTGTTGGCACGCGATGACCCCCACCCGCATTTGTTCGATGCTTACGCCGCCACGGTGAGGGTCATGGCCACAGAACCTGGTGAGTTGTTGCAAGCTTCGCTGCGAGTTTTTGAGCTTTTGTTGCTCCGAGAAATTGGTTTGCTGCCCAGTTTAAATTGCCAAACACTGACCATGGCCGACTTGGATGAGGCGAGGGACTATTGCTTGGTACCAGAGGGCGGCTTGAGATTGGCACATCGGGATGACCGGCATGCCATGAGCGGCGCGCAATGGCAGTCTATTCAGCATGCCTTGGATGGTGTGTCGCCGTTCACAGACACGCTTCGTTTGAGTTTGGACATGCTAACGCCACTTCGTACCCAACTTCGCACCTTGCTCAATTACCATTGCGGTGTCGGCACTTTAAAGACCCGGCAAATGATGATCGATATTCAAAGTTTGTGAGCCCTGCATGACCCAACACACCCAAACGGCTTTGTCCGTCAATGTCAACAAGGTGGCACTGCTGCGCAATTCTCGTCACTTGGGAATTCCCAGTGTCTTGAAGGCGGCTCAAATGTGCCTAGAAGCTGGCGCGCAAGGCATCACCATCCATCCGCGTCCGGACGAGCGGCACATTCGGGCATCTGATGTTGTTGAGTTGGCCGAATTGATGAAGCAGTGGCCCGATCGCGAGTTCAACATTGAAGGCAATCCATTTCACCAGTTGATGGGCTTTGTTCGAACTTACAAACCGCATCAAGTGACCTTTGTGCCCGATAGCGAGGGGCAGTTCACCAGTGACCACGGTTGGTCCTTTCCCAAGGATGCTGCGCAACTCAAACCCTTGATCGATGAATGCAAGTCTTTGGGTGTTCGTGTGAGTTTGTTCATGGATCCTGAGGCCGAGCAGATGCAAGCGGTTCAGCAAGTGGGTGCTGATCGCGTTGAGTTGTACACAGAGCCCTATGCAGCGACCTTTGGCACACCGGCCAATGCAGCCTGTTTGACCAAATATGTGGATACCGCAAAAGCAGCGCTGGCGCTAGGTTTAGGGGTCAATGCCGGTCACGATTTGAACCAGGACAATTTGCCGCAGTTTGCACAATCGGTTCCCGGTCTTTTAGAGGTCTCCATTGGGCACGCCTTGATAGCAGACGCATTGGAAGTGGGATATGCAGCCACCGTTCGTGGCTACTTGAAGGCCTTGGGCCGATAGCCGGACGCCGCCATGATTTACGGCATTGGAACAGACCTGTGTGACGTGCGTCGCATTAAAGCCAGCTTGGAAAAGCACGGCGATCGATTTGCGCAAAAAGTATTGAGCGATGCAGAATTTGCCACCTACAAGTCTCGCGGTGCGCGTTGGCCCGAGCGAGGTGTGCGTTATGTGGCCACACGCTTTTCTGCCAAAGAAGCCTTCAGCAAAGCCATTGGCATGGGCATGCGCATGCCAATGACTTGGCGTTCTTGCGAAATTGGCAAGTTGCCCTCCGGTCAGCCCGTGATTGTTTTGCACGGTGCCTTGAAAACTTGGTTTGAGTCCCAACATTTAAAAGCACACATTAGTGTCACAGACGAAGCAGATTACGCTGGCAGTTATTGCGTGGTGGAAAGAACTGAATGAACATCCAAGCTCCCCTCATCATTGACATTGAAGGTTTTGCCCTCACAGCCATTGACAAAAAACGCCTCAAAAATCCTTTGACGGGCGGGATCATTTTGTTTGGTCGGAATTGGCAAAGTCGTGCGCAACTCACTGCTTTGTGCGCGGATATCAAGTCAGTCCGCAAAGATTTGCTCATTTGCGTCGACCACGAAGGCGGACGCGTACAGCGCTTTAGAACCGATGGCTTCACACATTTACCTGCCATGCGCCGCTTGGGTGAAATGTGGGCGCAGGATGGCAAGGGACTTGAAGGCGAGGGTGTTTTGCAAGCCTGCAAAGCGGCTTCGGCCGTAGGCTATTTGTTGGCGGCTGAATTGCGCGCTTGTGGTGTTGATTTGAGTTTCACCCCGGTGCTCGATTTGGATTACGGCGAGAGCAGCGTCATTGGCGACCGCTCATTTCACAGAGACCCCAGACACGTGAGTTTGTTGGCCAAAAGCCTGATGCAGGGTTTGCTCCGCGCTGGCATGGGCAATTGCGGCAAGCATTTTCCGGGTCATGGCTTTGTCAAGGCCGATTCGCATGTGGACATACCCGTTGATAAGCGCAGTTTGAAGGCTATTTTGAAAGAAGATGCCAAGCCATATGAGTGGTTGAGCAACGATCTGACAGCCGTGATGCCCGCACATGTGATTTATCCCAAAGTAGACGCGCGCCCCGCAGGTTTTTCAAAAACTTGGATCCAAGGTGTATTGCGCGAGCAAATGGAATTTACCGGTGCTGTTTTCAGCGACGATTTGTCGATGGTCGGTGCACGTGTTCTAGATGGCCAGCCCCTCAGCTTTACCGAAGGTGTTTTGGCTGCGCTGCATGCGGGTTGCGACTTGGCTTTGTTGTGCAACCAATCGCTCAAGGGAAGTCAGGTTGTCGATGAGGTTTTGGATGGCTTGGCCGAGGCTCAAGTGAAGGGCTGGTGGCAACCTGATGAACTCAGTGAAGCACGCCGCTTGGCGCTGCTGCCCAGATCGCCTGCGCTTGCATGGGATGATTTGGTTCGTTCGGTCAATTACCAACAAGCCTTAGTCTGCTTGCCCTGATATGCAATTCATTGCCTGGATTTTCAAACTGTTCTTCAGCCTGCTGGGGTTGGTGTTTGTGCTGGGTATGCTTTGCGTTTTGTTATTCGCTTTGTTGTTTGGCGCACTCTGGTCTTTGGTGCGCGGCCGCAAACCTGAAGTGGCTGTCGTTTGGCAAAAATACCAAGACATGGCTCGCAACAGAGCGCCCTTTGGCTCTTGGAGCAGCCGTCCTCAAAATGATACCGAGGTGGTCGATGTTGAGGCCAAGGAAGTTCCTGAAAGAGCAAGGCAACACGATCGATTGCCAAGGGAATAAAAAAGAGCGCTTGATGCGCTCTTTTTTATTCGTGTTCGCGCTTCAGGGCAGGGAACAAAATCACATCGCGAATGCTGGGGCTGTCGGTTAGCAACATCATCAAGCGGTCAATGCCTATGCCGCAACCGCCAGCAGGCGGCATGCCGTATTCCAAGGCGCGAACAAAGTCGTGATCAAAGAACATGGCTTCGTCGTCGCCGCTGTCTTTGGCATCGACTTGCGCTTGGAAGCGAGCCACTTGGTCTTCGGCATCGTTGAGTTCGGAGAAACCATTGCCAAATTCGCGGCCAGTGATGTAAAGCTCAAAACGCTCAGTGACTTCGGGGCGTTCGTCGTTGGCGCGGGCCAAGGGTGAAATTTCGGTGGGATGTTCCATGATGAACGTGGGCTCCCACAGTTTATCTTCGACAGTTTCTTCAAAGTACAACACTTGCAAACCTGCCAAAGATTTCTTGGACAGATTGTTTTTGGCTTCGCTCATTCCCAGTTTTTGCAAGGCTTGGGTGAGCCACGCTGCATCGTCTACTTTGTCGCCGGCTTCGGTGTGTTTCACAATGGCTTCACGAATGGTGAGGCGTGCAAAAGGCTTGGCCAAATCGACAGGCTTGCCAGCGTAAGAAAGCTGCAAATGGCCGACGGCTTTCATAGCCGCATCGCGCACCAATTCTTCGGTAAATCCCATCAAGTCTTGGTAGTTCCAGTACGCCGCATAGAACTCCATCATGGTGAATTCTGGGTTGTGGCGAACGGAGATGCCCTCATTGCGGAAGTTGCGATTGATTTCAAACACGCGTTCGAAACCGCCTACCAACAAACGCTTCAAGTACAACTCTGGCGCAATGCGCAAGTACATTTCTTGATCAAGCGCATTGTGGTGGGTTGCGAATGGACGTGCATTGGCACCGCCAGGAATAGGGTGCAACATTGGTGTTTCAACTTCTAAGAAGTTGTGCTTGACCATGAAGTCGCGAATGCCACTGACGGCTTTGCTGCGTGCTGTGAAGCGTTTGCGCGCTTCTTCGTCCATCATCAAATCAACATAGCGTTGACGGTATTTGATCTCTTGATCGGCCACACCGTGAAACTTATCGGGCATAGGGCGCAAACTCTTGGTAAGCATGCGAACGCTTGAAGCATGCAATGACAACTCGCCCATCTTGGTTTTGAACAGGTAGCCTTCTGCAGCCACGATGTCGCCCAAATCCCAGTGCTTGAAATCGTTGTAGGCTTCTTCGCCAATGTCATCGCGAGTGATATAAATTTGAAATCGACCTGTGGCATCTTGCAGCGTGGCAAAGCTCGCCTTGCCCATCACACGCTTGAGCATCATGCGGCCTGCAATTTTGGCGGTGACGGGGGTTACGCCTTCGCCCTTCAGTGCTTCGGATGCTTTGTCGCCATGTGCTGCGGTGAGGTCGCCAGCACGGTGTTCAGGTTTAAAGTCATTGGGAAAGGCCACGCCCTTGCCCTGGGCTTGTGCTTCACGCAGGGCTTTGAGCTTGCTGCGGCGTTCTGCAATCAGTTGGTTCTCGTCAACGACGGGTGTGGTTTGATTTTCTGCTGGCGTGTCTGACATGAAGGGCACTTCGGTTGAGGGGGTGTTCAAAACCCGTAAAAACGCTGAATGACAGCGCGAACCCCTTATTTTACGATTCCTTCGGGCTGCCGCTATCATCGCAAGGATTGGAGGAATTCTGTGTTTCTACAAATTATCAATTTGATCTTGGATGTTGCCACTGGCTTGGTGGGCGGAGCTTGCCTGATGCGCTTGGTCATGCAATGGCAGCGTCTGCCATTTCAAAATCCAATTGGCCGCTTTGTTTTTGCAGTGACCGACTGGTTGGTGATGCCTCTCAGACGCTTTTTGCCAGCACTTGGACGCCTTGACACATCCAGCTTGGTAGCAGCCTGGCTGATGAAGTTAAGTCATGTCACGGCCATGTGGATACTGGGCGGCTCACAAGCCGCATTTTTGGGTATTTTGGTAGCCAGTTTGTTTGGCGTTATGCACTGGCTGGTCTCAGGTTTGAGCGTCATCATTTTGCTTTATGCCATTCTGTCTTGGGTTCAGCCAAACAGCGGCAGCATGATGCTTTTGTCTCGTTTGGTCGAGCCCTGGCTGGCGCCCATTCGCAATGTCTTGCCACAGCCTGGTGGCATTGATTTATCGCCCTTGGTGCTACTGCTTATTTTGCAAATTGCCGGCATGTTGCTGGCAGGTTTGCAACACGGTGGCTTCTGATTTCAGCCACCTTAAGTTCGCCATTTTAGCTGACTGCGTCGGCTGATTGGCGTGTCAACATGGCCAAGGTGTTGGCCACAGTTAATTTCAGTTCACGCCTGTCGCAAATGAAGTCGATGGCGCCTTTTTCTTGCAAGAACTCGGCGCGCTGAAAGCCTTCGGGTAAGGTCACGCGCACGGTGCTTTCAATCACGCGGGGGCCCGCAAAGCCAATCAGGGCCTTGGGTTCAGCAATGACCACGTCGCCCATGAAGGCGAATCCTGCAGACACACCGCCCATGGTGGGGTCGGTGAGCACGCTGATGTAAGGCAGGCCCTTTTTGGCCAATCGGGTAAGGGACGCGTTGGTTTTGGCCATTTGCATCAAGGACAACAAGCCCTCTTGCATACGCGCACCACCTGTAGCGGTAAAGCAAATGAAGGGCACTTTTTGATCGATGGCGGTCTCGACACCGCGCACAAAACGCTCCCCAACCACGGAGCCCATGCTGCCGCCCATGAAATCAAATTCGAAGCAAGCTGCCACCACATTGATGCTGTGAATTGAGCCGCCCATGACCACCAAGGCGTCGGTTTCGCCGGTGTTGCTCATGGCTTCTTTGATGCGCTCGGGGTACTTGCGACTGTCTTTGAATTTCAAAGCGTCGACAGGCACCACTTCTTGGCCAATTTCATAGCGGCCTTCGTTGTCCAAAAAGTTGTTCAAACGGGCGCGTGCGCCAATGCGGTGATGGTGACTGCAGGTGGGGCAAACGTTTTGGTTTTGCTCCAAGTCAGTTTTGTAGAGCACGGATTCGCACTGGGGGCACTTGATCCACAAGCCTTCAGGCACGCTGCGGCGGTCGGCCGGGTCGGTGTGCAAAATTTTTGGGGGAAGCAGTTTTTCGAGCCAACTCATGTCGAGGTCCTTATGGGTTGTTTCAGGCGTCCATGGCCTGGCGAATGCCACGCAAAAAGTCGCCAGCCACAGTGGCGACTTTATCGCGAGGTTCATTTTCTATCAACTGGATGATTTTGCTACCAATCACGACGGCGTCGGCCACTTTGGCAATGGTTTGGGCTGTTTGGGCGTCGCGAATGCCAAAGCCAACACCCACCGGGATGCTGACTTTCTGGCGAATTCGGGGCAGCATGGCTTTTACTTCGTCGGTGTTGAGTGCGCCCGAGCCTGTTACGCCCTTGAGCGACACGTAATACACATAGCCACTGGCCACATCGGCCACCTGTTGCATGCGCTGGTCGGTGCTGGTGGGGGCCAGCAAGAAAATAAGGTCCATGTTGTGGGCGCGCAGTTTGGCGGCAAATTCAACGCATTCTTCGGGCGGATAGTCCACCACCAAAACGCCGTCGATGCCCGCTGCTGAGGCGTCTCGAATGAAGCCGTCTTTGCCGTGCTTTAGGTCGTAGCGTTCAATGGGGTTGGCATAACCCATCAGCACCACGGGCGTGGTGGAGTTGGTTTGTCTAAAGGCTTTCACCATGTCAATGACATGGGTGGTACCAATGCCAAACGCCAAGGCTTTGTCACCGGCTTTTTGAATCACGGGGCCATCGGCAGAAGGGTCGCTAAAAGGGACTCCCAATTCAATGACGTCTGCGCCTGCAGCCACCATGGCATGCATCAATTCGGGCGTGACGTCTGCAAAGGGAAAGCCGGCAGTGACGTAAGGAATGAGTGCCTGACGACCCGTGGCTTTCAGTTGTTGGAAGGTGGCTTCGATGCGGCTCATTTGACAAGCTTCACAATTTGTTCGCCCATGGCTAAGCCACCTTTGACACCTTGGCCTTGGCAGCTGGGGCGGCAATAGAAATCGGCTTGACTGAGGTCGGCCACAGTGCCGATGTCTTTGTCGCCACGGCCAGACAAGTTGACCAAAATGGATTGATCGGGCTTCATGGTGGCAGCCAATTTTTTGGCGTAGGCCACTGCATGGCTAGACTCAAGGGCGGGAATGATGCCTTCGGTGCGACACAGATAGTGGAACGCATCCAAGGCCTCTTGATCGGTAACGCCGACGTATTCGGCACGGCCAATGTCTTTCAGGAAAGCGTGTTCAGGGCCTACGCCTGGATAGTCCAAGCCCGCGCTGATGCTGTGCGTTTCTGTAATTTGGCCGTTGTCGTCTTGCAAGATATAGGTGCGGTTGCCGTGCAGCACACCTGGGCTGCCGCGCTGCAAAGAGGCAGAGTGTTTGCCACTTTCAAGTCCTTCACCCGCCGCCTCGACGCCTATCAAGCGCGTGTTTTTGTGGTTGATGTAGGGGTAGAAAATGCCCATGGCGTTGGAGCCGCCACCCACACACGCAATGACTGCATCGGGCTGCTGGCTGTGCAAGCCTGTTTGCGCCAAGAGGGTTGGCATTTGCTCAAGGCACTCATTTCCGATCACGCTTTGAAAATCGCGAACCATCATGGGGTAGGGGTGTGGGCCTGCCACCGTGCCAATGATGTAGAAAGTGTTGTCGACGTTGGCTACCCAGTCGCGCATGGCTTCGTTCAAAGCGTCTTTGAGGGTTTTGCTACCGGATGTAACAGGCACCACGGTGGCGCCCAAAAGTTTCATGCGATACACATTGGGGCTTTGACGCTTGACATCTTCAGCGCCCATGTAAACCACGCACTCCAAGCCATAACGCGCACAGATAGTGGCTGTGGCCACACCGTGTTGGCCGGCGCCTGTTTCGGCAATGATGCGCGGCTTGCCCATGCGCTTGGCCAACATGGCTTGGCCAATGGTGTTGTTGATTTTGTGCGCGCCTGTGTGGTTCAGGTCTTCGCGCTTCAAATAGATTTGTGCGCCGCCCACTTCACGGCTCATGCGGGCTGCGTGATAGATGGGGGAGGGACGACCTACAAAATGAGCCAGTTCGTATTGAAATTCGGCCAAAAACGCAGGATCGTTTTGGTACTTGGCGTAGGCCTCGCGCAACTCGAGGATGGCATGGGTCAGGGTTTCACTGACAAAACTGCCGCCATAGATGCCGAAGTGGCCAGAGGCATCGGGTTGATGATAGTCGTTCAAGGTGTTCATGTTATTCAATGGCATCGGCTGCTTTGACGGCAGCCACAAATTCTTGGATTTTTCGGGCGTCTTTGAGGCCTTTTTGGCCATCGAGCTCGACACCCGAGCTCACATCAACGGCCAAAGACAGGGCTTTGGGCCGAAGTTGACGAATGCCATCGGTCACATTTGCAGGCGTCAATCCACCACTCAAAACGAGGTGAGCGTTGACGTTTGGAGGAAGCTGTGACCAATTGAATGTTTTCCCGCCACCCCCATAACCGTCGACATGCGCGTCGAGCAGAATGGCCTGGGCATTTGAATAATCTTGGCAGAATTTTACCAAGTCAAACGAAGCTGTGTTTTCTGTTGGAATTCGGGCCGCCCGCCAGTAAGGACGTTGCACGGCTTGGGCCAATCGGTCGCACTCAAAGGGGGTTTCGTCGCCATGAAACTGGAGCAGTGCGTTGGGCACGGCACGGCAAGCCGCCTGCACTTCTTCAAGGCTAGCATTGACAAACAAGAGCACGGGCATGGTCTTCGAAGGCAACATCTTGGCCAAGGTGCCTGCCCGCTCAGGTGAAACGAATCGGGCGCTTTTGGGGTACATCACAAAACCAATGGCGTTTGCGCCAGCGTTGATGCAAGCCAAAACATCGGCTTCACGGGTGAGGCCGCAAATTTTGATGAGAGTGCTGAGGGGTGTTGAACTCATGGCAGCCAGTGAAAGGGCGGGGTGGTGGTTGGCAGACCCCATTTTGCATCGTAAACCGGACCCTGAAAATACAAGCCATCGGGCGAAAACGTGGGTGCCGCAGCATCACGGCGCTTGCTTTCAATCACCTGTGACATCCATTCTGGGGGCTGGAAACCTTGACCAATGGTGACCATGCATCCCATGATGTTGCGAATCATGTGATGTAAAAAGGCATTGCCTTCAAATTCAAAACGCCAATAGGGGCCATGTTTTAAGATGTCAATGCGCATCATCGTTTTGACTGGTGACAGCGCTTGGCAACTGCTGGCTCTGAAGGAGCTGAAGTCGTGTTCACCCAATAAATAGCGAGAAGCTTGGCGCATGGCTGCTTCATCCAAGGCGCGATAGACCCAACCAGCACGGCCAAACTCCAGGCTGGGCCTGACCGGTGACTCCAAAACAATGTAGGCGTATCGACGTGAAAGTGCGCTGCCCCGTGCATGGAAATCTGAAGAGACTTCTTGGGCCCATTGCACAGAAATATCATCTGGCAAATACCGGTTGGTGCCGCGTACCCAAGAAGACATGTCGCGGTTCAATTCAGTGTCGAAATGAACCACTTGCATCAGGCCATGGACACCGGCATCGGTTCTGCCAGCACACAAGGTTGTGACTTTTTCAGTCGTGAATTCTTTCAGCGCCTTTTCCAATTTGTCTTGGATGGTGAGGCCTGTGCTCTGGCTTTGCCAGCCTTGATAGGGCTGACCGTTGTAGGTGATGCCCAGCGCGATTCTCACTGCAGAGTCTCGGTGCTAGCAGTCGATCTGACACTGCCAGGTGATTTAGGAGAAGACGAATTTGAATCTAAATCCAAATTGAGTGATGCGATGTCTGCCGGCATTGCCAGTCGAATATCGGATGGGGCATTCACAGGCGACTTGACCAAGTCTGACTGAGGCTCCAGGGTGCTTAAGGTGTTGGATGACTTGCGACTTTGAATGCGCAGGCCTGCCCAAACAGCCAAGACCCCCAGCAAAGTGAGTGCAGCCCACAGATAAGAGTTTTTCTGAGGAGACTCTAAGAGTTTGTTTAAATTGAGCAGTCCACTGCCGCTCTGGGTTGACTGATTGGCAGCGGCAGCCGGTGCTTGACCAACGCTGATGGGCGCGGTTGCATTGAGTTGAACCAACTGGTTGACATTGCTTTGCAGCATGTCCAATTGTTTTTGAGCATCAGACAAAGCACGCTGTGCTGCCAATCTTGTTTCAGCGTTTTGTTTTTCGATGCTGGCTTGCGAGAGTTTCAGTTGATCAACCTTGGCTTGGGTGGGTGTCTGTTGCTCTTGATCTTGCCCCACTTTGCCGGACATTTGCCTGCTGGGTGCTTGGCCTTTGACTGTTTGAGTATTTTGGGCAGCAGCCTGAGAGAATGCGATGAATTCTTTTTGTTGTGCAAGCAAAAATTGGCGAGCATCTTCAGAGTCAATGGCACGAACAGCTGTTTGAGAAGGCGCTTTGAGAACAGCGCCTGCACGCAGCAAATTCACATTGCCTTGAATGAAGGCATCTGGCTGACTTTTTAACAAGGCCACCAACATTTGCTGCATGCTCATGTCTTGTGTGAGCCACTTTTGAATGATTTGACTGGCGCTCTCACCTTGTTGCACGATGTGCTCTGCAGCTGGAGCCTGTTGGACTTGAGGCAAAGCATTGGCTGCCTGGGGCAATTGAATGGGTGCGTCTGCTCTGAGAGGCGCCGGCTTGAGCATGAGAGTAAAGGCCTTGACCCATTTGCCCGATGCCGTTTGAGCTTCTATCAAAAGATCGACAAAATGATCGGAAAAAGCTTGTGAGCTTAACAAGCGTATGCGTTTACCGCCATCGCTTGATTCAAAGAGTTCAACTTTGATTTGACCTATGGCGGGAGAGAAAATCAAACCCAATTGCTCAAATCGTTCGGCTGGCGCAACTTTCACAGCCAATTGAGACCATTCATCTGCTGTGGCACTTAAAACGCTGATCTCGGCGCGCAAAGGTTCGCCTTTGTAAGACTGCACTTCGATGCCTGCCAGAGACAGGGCTTGCACACTCAAACTCAAGCTGCACAAGCTAAGTCCCAAAATGCAAGTTAAAGCCGCACGGGCCTTGGCATGGAGGCTGAGGTAGCGATTCATGCGCGCTGAGTCGGTGAAGATTGGAGGCCTTAGGCCGCCAACAAAATGCGCAGCATGCGGCGCAGTGGTTCTGCAGCACCCCAAAGCAACTGATCGCCAATGGTAAATGCACCCAGATACTCAGGCCCCATGGCCAACTTGCGAATGCGACCCACCGGAATGGTCATGGTGCCAGTGACAGCCACAGGTGTGAGGTCTTTCAAGGTGGCTTCACGGGTATTGGGAACCACTTTGACCCACTGGTTGTCGGCGGCGATCATGGCTTCAATGTCTGCCACAGGCACGTCTTTTTTCAACTTGAAGGTGAGGGCTTGGCTGTGGCAGCGCATGGCGCCTACTCGAACGCAGAAACCATCGACCGGGATGGCTGAAGAATTGAAGGCTTCGCCCAGGCCCAAAATTTTGTTGGTTTCGGCCATGCCCTTCCACTCTTCTTTGGACATGCCGTTGCCTAAGTCTTTGTCGATCCAAGGAATGAGGGAGCCGCCCAGGGGAACGCCAAAGTTGGTAGTTTCTTCGCCGGTGAGGGAGCGTTGCTTGTCGATGATCTTGCGATCGATTTCCAAAATAGCGCTTTTGGGATCGTCCAACAAAGCTTTGACTTCGGCGTTCAATGTGCCGTATTGCGTGAGCAATTCACGCATGTGTTGTGCGCCGCCGCCCGAAGCTGCTTGATAGGTTTGAGTGCTCATCCATTCGACCAAACCAGCTTTGTACAAAGCACCCACACCCATCAACATGCAGCTCACTGTGCAATTGCCGCCAATCCAATTTTTCCCGCCATTTTTCAATGCCGTTTGGATGACGGGCATGTTGACCGGATCCAAAATGATCACGGCGTCTTTGTCCATTCGCAAAGTAGAGGCAGCGTCAATCCAGTGGCCGTTCCAGCCGGCAGCCCGCAGCTTGGGGAAAACTTCGGTGGTGTAGTCGCCGCCTTGTGCGGTGATGATGATGTCGCAACGCTTTAAGGCATCGATGTTGAATGCGTCTTGCAGCGTTGTTTCGTTTTTGGCCATGGCGGGCGCTTTGCCGCCAGAGTTGGAGGTGGAGAAAAACAAGGGTTCGATCAACCCAAAGTCGCCCTCGGCTTGCATGCGGTCCATCAAAACGGAACCGACCATGCCGCGCCAGCCTACAAGTCCTACCAATTTCATGTCATCACCCTTTCAATTTAATTTTGAGATTCCGACTCGTCGAGCCGGAAGGGCATGACGAGTTTTGAGCTGTTAGCTCTTTGTCGTTTTTGTAATGGCTTTCACAACAGCCTCACCCATGTCGCGGGTACTGACTTTTTGTGTGCCTTCAGACCAGATGTCAACCGTGCGCAAACCTGAGGCAAGCACAGACTTCACGGCCGTCTCAATGCGATCGGCAGCTTCGGCTTGGTTCAGTGAAAAACGTAACATCATGGCAGCTGACAGTATTGTAGCCAATGGGTTTGCAATACCCTTACCAGCAATATCGGGGGCACTGCCATGGCTGGGCTCGTACAAGCCTTGGTTTTTGCTGTTCAAACTGGCGGAGGGCAACATGCCAATAGAGCCTGTGAGCATGGAGGCTTCGTCGGACAAAATATCACCAAACATATTGCCCGTGACCACCACATCGAATTTCTTGGGTTCTTTGACCAGTTGCATCGCAGCGTTGTCAACGTACATGTGATCGAGCGCAACGTCGGGGTATTCTTTGTGCACATCGGTGACCACGTCTTTCCAGAACTGGAATGTCTCAAGCACATTGGACTTGTCAACACTGGTGACTTTCTTGCTGCGCTTGCGGGCGGCTTGGAAGGCCACGTGCGCAATGCGCTCAATTTCGGGGCGCGAATAACGCATGGTGTCAAAAGCCTCTTCAGCGCCTGGGAAGTGACCATCGGTGGCCACGCGGCGGCCCCGTGGTTGACCGAAATAGATGTCGCCAGTAAGTTCCCGAATGATAAGGATGTCTAGCCCGGAGATGAGTTCTGGCTTGAGGCTGGAGGCGCCGACCAATTGCTCGTAGCAAATGGCAGGGCGAAAGTTGGCAAACAGACCTAAGTTTTTGCGCAAGCCCAAAATGGCTTGTTCAGGACGCAAGGGGCGATCGAGTTTGTCGTATTTCCAATCGCCCACAGCGCCAAACAAAATAGCGTCTGATTCTTTGGCCAACTTCAAAGTAGATTCTGGCAAAGGGTGGCCGTGCGCTTCGTAAGCGGCGCCGCCTACCAGAGCTTCTTCCATTTCGAATTTCAAGTCGAGCGCATGCAAGACCTTGACGGCCTCTGCAACGATTTCGGTACCAATGCCGTCACCCGGCAAAACTGCAATTTTCATGATATTTCTTCTTAAATTCGGTGATTAAGCGACGTGGGCCAGCCAAGGTTTGGTGGCCAAGCGTTCTGCTTCAAAAGCTTTGATCTTGTCTGAATGACGCAAGGTCAAACCGATGTCGTCCAGGCCATTGATCAAGCAGTATTTGCGGAAGGCTTGTACTTCAAACGGAATTTCTTCGCCTTGAGGGCGAACAACCACCTGGCGTTCTAAGTCGATGGTGAGTTGATAGCCGGGAAAGGCTGCAACTTCGTCAAACAACTGGGACACCACATTTTCTGGCAACACAATGGGTAACAGACCATTTTTGAAGCAGTTGTTAAAAAAGATGTCTGCGTAGCTAGGTGCGATGACCGCACGAAAACCGTATTGGTCAATGGCCCATGGAGCATGTTCGCGAGACGACCCGCAACCAAAGTTTTTGCGGGCCAACAAAATAGAAGCACCTTGGTAGCGAGCTTGGTTCAAGACAAAATTTGGATTGGGTTTGCGGCTGGCGGGATCTTGACCAGGATAACCTGCGTCCAAATAACGCCACTCGTCAAACAAGTTGGGACCAAACCCGGTCTTGCGAATGGACTTGAGAAATTGCTTCGGAATAATGGCGTCAGTGTCGACGTTCTCGCGGTCCATCGGAGCCACGAGGCCTTTGTGTACATTGAATTTTTGCATGTTGGTTCCTTGATCTTTTGTGCGATGCGTTCGTGATCAGTGGCGTTTAGGCAAACTGACGAATATCCACAAAGTGACCATGAATGGCAGCCGCCGCGGCCATGGCGGGGCTCACCAAGTGTGTGCGACCGCCAGCACCTTGACGACCTTCAAAATTTCGATTGCTGGTGCTGGCGCAACGTTCTCCGGGCTCGAGTCGGTCGGCATTCATAGCCAGACACATAGAGCAACCAGGCTCGCGCCATTCAAAACCAGCAGCTTTGAAAATTTCGTGCAAGCCTTCGCGTTCAGCTTGCTCTTTGACCAAGCCAGAACCTGGGACCACCAAGGCCAACTTCACACCTTTGGAAACTTTTTGGCCCAATTTTTTCACCACAGCTGCGGCTTCGCGCATGTCTTCTATGCGGCTGTTGGTGCAAGAGCCGATGAACACTTTGTCAACAAAAATATCGTTGAGCGCTTTGCCAGGTTCAAGGCCCATGTAGGTCAGGGCACGCTCAATGGCGCCGCGCTTGTTGGCGTCTTTTTCTTTGTCGGGATCGGGCACGATGCCGTTGATGCCCAGCACCATTTCGGGTGAAGTACCCCAGGTGACTTGCGGCACGATGTCGGCTGCATTGATTTCAACCACGGCATCAAAATGCGCGCCCGCATCGGATTGCAATGTTTTCCAATAAGCCACGGCATGGTCCCATTCCACACCGGTGGGCGACAGCAAGCGTCCTTTGACGTAGTCAATGGTATTTTCGTCTACAGCCACAAGACCAGCGCGCGCGCCAGCTTCAATGGCCATGTTGCAGACGGTCATGCGACCTTCCATGGACAAAGCACGAATGGCTGAACCACCAAACTCGATGGTGTAGCCAGTACCGCCGGCGGTGCCAATTTTGCCAATGATGGCCAGCACGATGTCTTTGCCAGTGATGCCTTTGGCTACAGAGCCCTCTACCTTGACCAACATGTTTTTGGCTTTCTTGGCCAGCAATGTTTGTGTGGCCATGACGTGCTCAACTTCGCTGGTACCAATACCGTGCGCCAAGGCGCCAAAAGCGCCGTGCGTGGAAGTGTGTGAGTCGCCGCAGACCACCGTCATGCCTGGCAGTGTGGCACCGTTCTCTGGGCCAATGACATGCACGATGCCTTGGCGCTTGGACATGAAGGGAAAGAAGGCAGCAGAACCAAACTCAGCGATGTTGCTGTCGAGGGTGGTGATTTGCTCTTTGCTGACAGGGTCTGTGATGCCGTCGTAGCCCAATTCCCAGCCGGTGGTGGGGGTGTTGTGGTCTGCCGTGGCCACAATAGAGCTCACACGCCAAACTTTGCGGCCGGCCTGGCGCAAGCCTTCAAAGGCTTGTGGGCTGGTGACTTCATGAACCAGGTGTCGGTCAATGTACAAAACGGAAGTGCCGTCTTCTTCTGTGTGGACGACGTGTTCGTCCCAAATTTTGTCGTAAAGCGTGCGTGCCATGGTGCTTCCTAGGGTCTAGCCCTGCATTTTAAGCTGAATGCATGAAAAAAGCCCGCGGATCGCGCGGGCTTTTAGGGGCTGGGCGAAGCTTATTTCGCGCCAGGCACGTTAAGGCGGGGTGAGCCCGTAAACAGCTGACGGGGACGGCCGATTTTGTACTCGGGGTCGCCAATCATTTCATTGAGTTGAGCAATCCAGCCTACAGTGCGTGCCAAGGCGAACACACCGGTGAACAAATTCACTGGAATGCCAATGGCGCGTTGCACGATGCCAGAGTAGAAATCGACGTTGGGATACAACTTGCGTGAAACGAAATAGTCGTCTTCCAAAGCGATTTTTTCAACTTGCTTGGCCAATTTGAACAGGGGGTCGTTTTCCAAGCCCAGCTCAGCCAACACTTCGTTGCAAGTTTCTTGCATGAGTTTGGCTCGGGGGTCGTAGTTTTTGTATACGCGGTGACCAAATCCCATGAGCTTGACGCCAGAGTTTTTGTCTTTGACTTGCTCCATGAACTCGCCCACTTTGGAGATGCCGCCCATTTTCTGGATGTCGTCCAACATTTTCAAGCAGGCCTCATTTGCACCGCCGTGAGCGGGGCCCCACAGGCATGCCACGCCAGCTGCAACGGCGGCGAATGGGTTGGTACCCGATGATCCGCACAATCGAACCGTAGAAGTAGATGCGTTTTGCTCGTGGTCTGCGTGCAAGATGAAGATGCGATCTAGGGCACGCTCGAGCACGGGATTGACGACGTAGTCTTCGCAAGGCACGCCAAACATCATGCGCAAGAAATTGCCGGAGTATGACAGGCTGTTCTGCGGGTACATGAAGGGCTGACCCACGCCGTATTTATAGGACATGGCCACCAAGGTTGGTAATTTGGCAATCAAGCGAATGGCCGAAATTTCGCGGTGCTCTGGGTTGTTGATGTCGGTGCTGTCGTGATAAAAAGCAGACAAAGCGCCTACCAAGCCAGTCATAACAGCCATCGGGTGTGCATCACGGCGGAAGCAACGCAAGAAAAATTGCATTTGCTCGTTCACCATGGTGTGGTTGTTCACCAGCTTGTGGAAATCGGTGCTTTGCTTGGCATCTGGCAACTCGCCTTTCAGCAGCAAGTAGCAAGTGTCCAAGTAATCGCCATGGTTGGCCAATTGTTCGATGGGGTAGCCGCGATAGAGCAATTCACCTTTGTCGCCATCAATGAAGGTAATGGCCGATTGGCAAGAGGCCGTCGACAAGAAGCCTGGGTCATAAGTGAACATGCCAGTTTGGCCATAAAGTTTTCGAATATCGATCACATCAGGACCAATGCTGCCGCTGTAAACGGGCATTTCAATGCTAGGGCTGCCGTTACTGAACGACAGGGTGGCTTTGTTGTCAGCAAGTTTCATGATTCAATTTCCTCTGTTAATCAGTCAATTTACATTGTTTTAATTGCAATTTGCTTGCAAACTTCATTGCAGTAGCATCGTCAGCACTTCGCTAACCTCTTCAGATTCTATGTCCGAGCCTAGGGGTTTGCGCCTCATGAACAAATCCATCAGATCGTTGTCAGACAGGTCCATCAGCACATACATGCCGCGTGCTTGTCCCACTGTCATCTGAGGGGCAAAACGGTTGAAAAATCGCTCGATGAAAAGATCGTTCTCCAACAAGCCGCGCCGGCAACGCCAACGCAGCTTGCTCAGAGCGCGCTCACCCAAAGGGGTGTGGCGATCCAATCCTTCGAGCAGTTCATCTCCCATTTTGATCGACTCTTTGTGTGATCTGGATTAAACGGCGCGACGCACCATCATCTCTTTGATCTTGCCAATCGCTTTGGTGGGGTTGAGGCTCTTCGGGCACACGTCCACGCAGTTCATGATGGTGTGGCACCGGAACAAGCGATAGGGGTCTTCTAAATTGTCCAAGCGCTCGGCCGTGCCGTGATCGCGGCTGTCAGCCAAGAAGCGGTAAGCCTGAAGCAAACCAGCAGGGCCCACAAACTTATCGGGGTTCCACCAGAAGCTGGGGCAAGAAGTAGAGCAGCTGGCGCACAAGATGCACTCATACAAGCCATTGAGCTCTTCGCGCTCTTCAGGGCTTTGCAGACGCTCTTTTTCGGGCGGAATGCTGTCGTTGATCAAGTAGGGCTTGATGGAGTTGTATTGCTTGAAGAATTGCGTCATGTCGACGATCAAGTCGCGCACCACGGGCAAACCAGGAAGGGGTTTCAAAACAATCTTGCCAGGCAAAGTGAGCATGTTGGTGAGGCAAGCCAAACCATTTTTGCCGTTGATGTTCATGGCGTCAGAGCCGCAAACACCCTCACGGCAAGAGCGGCGGAATGACAAAGTAGGGTCTACTTTTTTCAACTTCATCAAGGCATCTAGCAGCATGCGCTCGTTGCCATCCAATTCAACCTGAATGGTTTGCATGTAAGGCTTGGCATCCTTGTCTGGGTCGTAACGATAGATTTCAAATGTACGTAATGTCATGATTCAACCTTCAGGAATTTAGAACGTCCGGACTTTGGGTGGCACAGAGTCCACCGTGAGCGGTTTCAAGTTAACGGGCTTGTAGGTCAGGCTGTTGTCGTCGCTGTGCCACAAGGTGTGTTTCATCCAGTTGGCGTCGTCACGACCCAATGGCGCGATAGGATCATCAGCAGGACGCTCGTAATCGCTCACAGTATGAGCACCGCGGCATTCTTTGCGAGCAGCAGCAGACACCATGGTGGCTTGTGCGCACTCGATCAGGTTGTCTACTTCCAAGGCTTCAATGCGTGCTGTGTTGAAAACTTTGGATGTGTCTGTCAAGCCAATGGCGTTCACGCGTTCGCGAATTTCGGCAATCTTGACAACGCCTTCGTCCATGCCGGCTTGCGTACGGAACACCGCAGCGTGTTTTTGCATGGCAGCGCGCATGTCGTTGGCCACATCTTGTGCGTACTCGCCTTTGCGGCCTTCCAAGCGGTTGAGGCGCGCCAAGGTGAAGTCGGCCGCATCGTTGGGCAAATCTTTGTGTGACTTGGTTTTGCTGGCGAAATCAACGATGTGGTTGCCAGCGGCGCGGCCAAAAACCAACAAGTCGAGCAAGGAGTTGGTACCCAAGCGATTGGCGCCGTGAACGCTCACGCAGGAGCATTCGCCCACAGCATAAAGGCCGTTGACCACAGCGTTGTGACTGCTGGCAGTCTGCGTGACCACTTGGCCATGAACATTGGTGGGAATGCCGCCCATCTGATAATGAATGGTGGGCACCACAGGAATAGGTTCTTTGGTGATGTCGACGTTGGCAAAGTTGACGCCAATTTCGTACACGGAAGGCAAACGCTTGTGAATGGTTTCTGCACCCAAGTGGTCCAGTTTCAACAACACGTAATCTTTGTTGGGGCCGCAACCGCGACCTTCTTTAATCTCTTGGTCCATGGCGCGTGACACGAAGTCGCGTGGCGCCAAGTCTTTCAATGTAGGTGCATAGCGCTCCATGAAACGCTCGCCATTGCTATTGAGCAAAATAGCACCTTCACCGCGGCAACCTTCTGTGAGCAACACACCGGCACCGGCCACGCCGGTGGGGTGGAATTGCCAAAATTCCATGTCTTCCAAAGGAATGCCAGCGCGTGCTGCCATGCCCAGACCGTCGCCGGTATTGATGAAGGCGTTGGTGGAGGCTGCAAAGATGCGGCCAGCACCGCCGGTGGCTAACAGCACAGTCTTGGCGTGCAAGATGTGCAAGTCGCCGGTTTCCATTTCTAAGGCGGTAACACCCACCACGTCGCCTTCGGCGTCGCGGATCAGGTCAAGGGCCATCCACTCCACGAAGAAGCTGGTTTTGGCTTTGACGTTTTGTTGGTACAAGGTGTGCAGCATGGCATGACCTGTGCGGTCGGCTGCAGCGCAAGCGCGTTGAACGGGCTTTTCGCCATAGTTGGCGGTGTGGCCGCCAAAAGGACGCTGGTAAATGGTGCCATCGGGGTTGCGGTCAAAGGGCATGCCCATGTGCTCAAGGTCGTAGACCACCTTGGGTGCTTCACGGCACATGAATTCAATGGCGTCTTGGTCGCCCAACCAGTCTGAGCCCTTGATGGTGTCATAAAAGTGGTAGTGCCAGTTGTCATCAGACATGTTGCCCAATGAAGCGCCAATGCCACCTTGCGCAGCCACAGTATGTGAGCGGGTAGGGAATACTTTGGAGAGCACGGCAACGTTCAAACCAGCACGCGCCAGTTGCAAGGAGGCGCGCATGCCAGAGCCGCCTGCGCCGACGATCACAACGTCAAATTTGAGCGTGGCGATCTTGTCTTTGGTGTAAGTCATGGTGTTTGAGTTCTTGTATGAGAGGTGAGGTTTCAAGACCTGAGAAGTTTCAATCGGTGCTGAACAAAATCAAAGACGCCACAATGCCTGAACAGACCAGCCTGCACAGCCGATGAGCCAAACCAGGGAAGCGACATGCAAGAAGAGACGCAAAGCAACGGGTTTGACGTAGTCCATCCAAATGTCGCGAATGCCAATCCAAGCGTGGTAGAGCAATGACAAGATGGTGACGAAGGTCAAGAACTTCATCCATTGAGAGGCAAAAATACCAGCCCATTGCTCGTAACCGACAGGGCCACTGGTGAAAATAAACTGAACCAGAACCAGCAAAGTGAATGCAGCCATCAAGGCTGCAGTGATGCGTTGTGCCAACCAGTCGCGGAGGCCATAGCGAGCGCCCGTGGTGACGCGTTTAGAGCCGTAATTTACTGACATTTGATCTGCTCCTGATTAGTAAAGGCCAAACAACTTGGCGGCCAAAATAACAGTCAGCCCTAGGCTGAGAACCAAGGTGGCGACGGCTGAAGACTTGCCAAACTCTTTGGTAACGGCGTGAAAAGTATCCATGTACAGGTGGCGAATGCCAGCAATGAAATGGTGCAAATAAGCCCAAATGATGGCCAAAGCCACCAGCTTCATGAACCAACCTGGAACAAAGCCGATGCCCACATTGAAGGCTGCCGCGAAACTTGCAAATGAAATTTCGGAAGTGATAGATGAGTCAAACATCCAAATAATGAAAGGCATTAACAAGAACATCAATGCGCCGCTGACACGGTGCAAGATGGACACCCAACCCGCTGCAGGCAAACGGTAGCTGGGCAAATCGCTGATGGCATTGATGTTGCGAAATTCAGGCCTCTTACGGGCAGTTTCGGTCATTTTTTAATCCTCTTTGATAACTTCATTGGCATTTTGATTTGATTGGCGGATTCTATTGCAATGCAGCAAACTGAAATTGCTATTCCCTGAAGAATTGTAGGAAGTTGCTCTCATGGCGCTGGTGTTTTTTCAAAAGTCGCCTTGGCGTCAATTTAATGCATTGTGATAGTGGTGGGTATTTGTCACATAAAAGCCTCTGCGCAACTCCATGGGGGTGTCGTTGTAAGTGAAGGCTGTGCGTTCAACGCTCAAAAGCGGGGTATGAGGTTTAATTTCTAGCAATTTGCATTGCGCAGCGTCTGGCACCACGGCTTTGATTTTTTCTTCTGCACGGACCATTCTGACCCCAAATTCGGTTTCAAACAAAGCATACATGGGGCCGTCGTATTCACTCAGGCGTTCAGCGGTAAGCCCCTTGAATGGCGCACCGGGAAGCCAAAGGTGTTCCAAAATGGTGGGGCTACCGGCAAATAACAAGACCCGACTGACTTGAAGCACCGCATCGCCGTTTCGGATGGCCAATGCCCGACTGATTTCGGCATTGGCCCTGAGTCGCTTGCAGTCTATGATTTTTCTTTGAGCAGGGCCTTCGCTTTTGGGATTGCCCGAGTCGGGCATGAGCTTGAGAAAACGGTATTGCACTTGTTGCTCGGCGTGGGTGGCAACGAAAGTGCCTTTGCCCTGCCTGCGAATGAGCAGATTGCCACTGGCCAACTCATCGATGGCCTTGCGCACAGTACCCTGGCTGACCCGGTAACGAGCGGCCAATTCCATCTCACTGGGAATACCTTCCCCGGGCTTCCACTCGCCAGATTGAAGGCTTTGAAGAATCAGCCCCTTAATTTGCTGATAAAGCGGGCTGAAAGCTGGCGCAGCAGAGGCGGCATCAGTCAATCCAGAGGCATCAACAGAGAAAACTTGAGAGGTCATTTCAATTGCCCTGCAAAAGGGCTTGCTCAAAAATTGGAGCAATGATATCTTATATAAGACATAAGACAAATTGACTTTTCAAGGTTTTCGCGAGTACACTCGAAAGCTGTTTGCCCGTACGCACTTTGCATGGCGTACCCGTCTGGAAACTCCAGACGACCCGGTTGGCAGTGAATGCCAAGATGGGGTCGGCGAAGTCCGTTTTCTTATCACTATCTGGAGTTCACACCATGAGCAAAAAGCCCGTTCGCGTCGCCGTCACAGGAGCCGCTGGTCAAATTGGATACGCATTGTTGTTCCGCATCGCTTCTGGCGAAATGCTGGGCAAAGATCAGCCTGTGATCTTGCAATTGCTTGAAATTCCAGACGAAAAAGCCCAAAAAGCCCTCAAGGGCGTCATGATGGAATTGGACGATTGCGCGTTCCCTTTGCTGGCAGGTATGGAAGCCCATTCTGACCCCATGACAGCGTTCAAAGACACTGATTACGCCTTGTTGGTGGGCTCACGTCCCCGCGGCCCTGGCATGGAGCGTGCTGAGTTGCTGGCTATCAATGGTGCCATCTTCACGGCACAAGGCAAGGCCTTGAATGCAGTAGCCTCCCGCAACGTCAAAGTCTTGGTGGTTGGCAACCCTGCCAACACCAACGCCTACATCGCCATGAAGAGCGCCCCCGATCTGAAGCCAGGTAACTTCACTGCCATGCTGCGTTTGGACCACAACCGCGCGGCATCACAAATTGCTGCCAAAACTGGCAAAGCCGTTGCCGACATTCAGAAGCTGTGCGTTTGGGGCAATCACTCTCCCACCATGTACGCAGATTACCGTTTCGCCACCATCAATGGCGAATCTGTGAAGACCATGATCAATGATCAAGAATGGAACGCCAATGTGTTCTTGCCTACTGTTGGCAAACGCGGCGCTGCCATCATTGAAGCTCGCGGTTTGTCTTCAGCGGCTTCTGCGGCCAATGCCGCAATCGACCACATGCGCGATTGGGCCCTGGGCACCAACGGCCAATGGGTCACCATGGGCATTCCTTCACAGGGCTGGTACGGTATTCCCAAAGACGTGATGTTCGGCTTCCCAGTCACATGCGCCGACGGCGAATACAAAGTGGTGGAAGGTTTGGACATTGATGCATTCAGCCAATCTTGCATCGACAAAACTTTGAAAGAGTTGACAGACGAGCAAGCCGGCGTGGCGCACTTGCTCTAATCAACAAACACTTTCGTGAAACATCCGCGCGACATACTGTTGGGTTCACAAGCGGCAAGCAGCGTATTGCCTGTTTGTGATCACTACAGTGGTGTCGAAGTGCGGATGCGCAAAAGCTTGCAGCTGCAAGCTGAGATGACGCAAGAGTTTGGCGCGTGCGTTTTCGATGTCACTTTGGATTGTGAAGATGGTGCCCCTGTTGGGGGTGAAATTGAGCATGCCCATTTGGTCAAAGAAATTGCAGCCAACGCAGCGCCAGAGGCCAGGGTAGCGGTTCGCGTGCACCCAGTTGATCACCCTTCATTTGAGAGCGATATCACCCTCATTGTGGGTTCTGCTCAGCACAAGTTGCGGCACGTGATGATTCCCAAAGTGGAAACGGTTGCTGATGTGGAGGCTGCTGCAAAGGCGTTGAATCAGGTGGGAGCCTCTAGCCTTCCCTTGCATGTGCTAATTGAATCTCCTGCCGCAGTGCACCGTGCTTTTGAAATTGCAGCACATCCTCGCGTGCAATCCCTGAGTTTTGGTTTGATGGATTTTGTGTCTGCCCATGGCGGCGCCATTCCATCGAGTGGCATGGGCGTGCTTGGACAATTTACACACCCTTTGGTGGTCCGAGCCAAATTGGAAATAGCCAGCGCTTGCCATGCGCATGGCAAAGTGCCTTCTCACTGCGTGGTCACTGAGTTCAGTGATTTGGAAGCCATTAAAGTGGCTGCCACAAAGGCTTCACGTGAATTGGGTTACACCCGCATGTGGAGCATTCACCCAGCCCAAATTCGTCCTGTATTGGAAGCCTTGGCACCCAGTGATCACGAAATTGAGCAAGCGGCCGATTTGATATCAGCTGCGCGCAACGCCAATTGGGCACCAGTTAGCCATGGGGGTCAGTTGCACGACCGCGCCAGTTATCGTTTTTTTTGGCAAGTGCTAGAACGTGCCCATCAAACTGGCAGACATTTGCCAGAGTCAGTCGAGTTGTATTTCGGGGAGACCTCATGCGCAGCATGAAGCATCTTGCCTCGATGGTTTGGAGCTGCTTGTTCGGATTCGGCCTGGCTACCTTGGCCTCTTCGGCATATGCGCAAACAGCGTCATCCAGCCGATCCGTGAAATCGGCTGAGCAACCCTTGGGGGCGCAAGAGCTCAGTATTGCAGAACGCGTTCATGTGGGACATTTGCCTTGTGAGCTTGGCGCGTCGGTGCGCATGACGGCCGATAAAAAAACCCCTGGCTACTTTAACTTGCAAGGCAAGGGCTACAAATACCGAATGAAACCCGTGCCCACCAGCACGGGTGCCATCCGATTGGAAGATGAAAAAGCAGGCGCAGTTTGGCTGCAGCTAGCCAACAAATCCATGCTCATGGATCAAAAGAATGGACGTCGATTGGCCGATGAATGCGCCCACCCAGATCAGGTGGCATTTGCCAATGACATGAAGGTCAATCCACCACCAGCCTTGATTGATGTCAGCAACACAGCTGCGTCTGACCAACGCTAGCGGGTGTCGTTTGAAAATTTTGGATGTATCAATTTTTTAGTTAGACAGGAGAAAAAAATGTTGAAAGCCTACCGTGACCACGTTGCAGAACGCGCAGCGCTTGGAATCCCACCATTGCCGCTGGATACCAAGCAAACAGCTGAACTGATTGAATTGATCAAAGCGCCGCCACAAGGCGAGGACGCTTTTTTATTGGACTTGCTCACGCACCGTGTTCCCCCTGGTGTTGACGATGCAGCCAAAGTCAAGGCGTCTTTCTTGTCAGCCGTTGCACACGGAGACGTCAAAATTGCATTGATCAGCAAAGCCAAAGCCACTGAGTTGTTGGGCACCATGGTGGGTGGCTACAACGTCAAGCCTTTGATTGATTTGCTGGACGACAAAGAAGTGGGTGCAGTGGCCGCTGAAGGTTTAAAGAAAACATTGTTGATGTTCGACTTTTTTCACGACGTTGCAGAGAAATCGAAGTCAGGCAATGCCCACGCAAGTGCCGTGATCAAGAGCTGGGCCGATGCCGAGTGGTTCACTTCACGCCCTGAGGTGGCCAAAAAAATCACGGTCTCTGTGTTCAAGGTTCCTGGTGAAACCAACACCGACGATCTGTCACCTGCACCAGATGCTTGGAGCCGCCCCGACATTCCACTGCACTATCTGGCCATGTTGAAAAACACTCGACCTGATGCTGCTTTCAAACCAGAAGAAGATGGCAAGCGCGGCCCTATGGCCTTCATTGAAGAGCTGAAGAAAAAGGGTCACTTGGTGGCTTATGTGGGTGATGTGGTTGGCACAGGCTCTTCACGCAAATCAGCCACCAACAGCATCATCTGGGGCTTTGGTGAAGACATTCCTTTTGTGCCCAACAAGCGCTTTGGTGGTGTGACTTTGGGCGGCAAAATTGCTCCCATTTTCTTCAACACGCAAGAAGACTCTGGCGCCTTGCCGATTGAAGTCGATGTTTCCAAATTGGAAATGGGCGACGTGATTGATGTCCTGCCTTACGAAGGCAAGATCATGAAAAATGGTGCTTTGCTCACAGAGTTTGAACTTCGCAGCGACATGTTGTTTGACGAAGTTCGTGCAGGCGGTCGTATCAATTTGATCATTGGTCGTTCATTGACAGGCAAGGCCCGTGAGTTCTTGGGCTTGCCCACTTCGTCCTTGTTCCGTTTGCCTAAGGTGCCCACTTCGACCAAAGCCGGTTTCACTGTAGCGCAAAAAATGGTGGGCCGTGCATGTGGTTTGCCAGAAGGACAAGGCGTTCGCCCCGGTACCTATTGCGAACCTAAGATGACCACTGTGGGCTCACAAGACACCACGGGCACCATGACTCGCGACGAGTTGAAAGACTTGGCTTGCTTGGGCTTCAGTGCCGACATGGTGATGCAGTCTTTCTGCCACACAGCGGCATACCCCAAGCCTGTTGACGTGAAAATGCACCACGAACTGCCAGCCTTCATGAGCAACCGTGGCGGTGTTTCTCTGAAACCGGGCGACGGCATTATTCACAGCTGGTTGAACCGTTTATTGTTGCCCGACACAGTGGGCACAGGTGGCGACTCCCACACACGTTTCCCCATCGGCATTTCTTTCCCTGCAGGCTCAGGTTTGGTGGCCTTCGGCGCAGCAACTGGCGTCATGCCCCTCGACATGCCTGAATCTATTCTGGTTCGTTTCAAGGGCAAGATGCAGCCTGGCATCACATTGCGCGATTTGGTTCACGCTATTCCTTACTATGCCATCAAGGCGGGTTTGTTGACAGTTGCCAAGTCTGGCAAGATCAATGAGTTCTCGGGTCGCATTTTGGAAATTGAAGGCTTGCCAGATTTGAAAGTGGAGCAAGCGTTTGAATTGTCCGATGCATCAGCGGAGCGCTCAGCAGCGGGCTGTACAGTGAAGCTCAACCCAGAACCTGTCAAAGAGTACTTGAACTCCAACATCGTGTTGATGAAGAACATGATTGCGCAGGGTTACAACGACAAGCGTGCACTTGAGCGTCGCATTAAGGCCGTCGAAGCGTGGTTGGCCAACCCCAAGCTGCTTGAAGCGGATGCCAATGCCGAATACGCCCACGTGCTTGAAATTGACATGGACCAGCTCAAAGAGCCTGTCTTGTGCTGCCCTAACGACCCAGATGACGCCAAGTTGTTGTCTGATGTGGCCGGTACCAAGATTGACGAAGTCTTCATTGGTTCTTGCATGACCAACATTGGTCACTTCCGCGCAGCCTCTAAGTTGCTTGAAGGTCGTCGTGACATTCCCGTGAAGTTGTGGATTGCACCGCCCACCAAGATGGACGCTGCCGAATTGACCAAAGAAGGTCACTACGGTGTGTTTGGCGCTGCGGGCGCACGCACTGAAATGCCAGGCTGCTCTTTGTGCATGGGCAATCAAGCCCAGGTTCGAGAGGGCGCAACGGTGGTGTCTACTTCAACACGCAATTTCCCCAACCGCTTGGGCAAAAACACCAATGTTTATTTGGCCTCCTCTGAGGTGGCAGCCATCAGCTCCAAACTGGGTCGCATTCCCACCACAGAAGAGTACCAAGCGAGCATGACTGAAATTAACAAAGATGGAACTCAGATCTACAAGTACATGAACTTCGACAAGATCGAAGAGTACGCAGAAGTAGCCAAAGGTGTTGCAGCCTAAATCTGCTCACTCATCCTCTTGCGCAAGCCCAAAAGATCTCGGTCTTTTGGGCTTTTTTAACAGCTCATCGCTTTTTGCAATCAGATCGTTGCAAAATCAAGTTTGTGAAAAACTCGATGATCATTGTGGGGGGCGGAATTGGCGGACTGGCCGCTGCTTTGGCTTGTGGTCTGGTGGGCGCGCGCGCGCATGTGCTTGAACGCGCAGCCAATTTTTCTGAAGTTGGTGCGGGCATACAACTGAGCCCCAATGTCACACGCACCTTGCATGCCTGGGGCTTGGCTGAAGAGCTCAAGGGTATCGGGTTTGCACCGCGCAAGCTTGAAGCCAAAGATGCCCAAACGGGACTTGTGATTGGCAGCTTGCCCTTAGGGCAACGAAGTCAAGAGATTTATGGCGCGCCTTATTTCACGGTTCACCGCGCAGATTTGCATCGTCTTCTTTTGCAAAAAATCAAACGTTCAGGTCTTGCTGATTTAAGTCTTCATTGCCAGGTGGATGAGGTCATTGAGCTAGACCCCATGCAGGTCAGTGTGCTTCAGTTGGCAACAGGCGTGAGAGAGGTTTTTGAAACCGATGCCATGGTGGGTGCAGATGGTCTTTGGAGTGCAACGCGCCAAATGGTGGTGCCTTCAACACCACCCAGAGTGACGGGCTTGTTGGCCTATCGAGCGCTTGTGCCCATGCAATCAATTCCAGAAAAGCTTCGGTTCAAAGACGTGAATGTTTGGCTCGGTCCTCGACTTCATGCTGTTTTGTACCCTGTTCAAGGCGGTGATTTTTTGAACATGGTCATCGTAGTTCAAGGGCCCTTGCCATCAGCGATGGAAGAATGGGATCACGCCGCCAACAAACAAGACTTAGAAGCCGCCATGGGCCCAGCTCACCCTCATCTCAAGGAGCTTATAGGGGCTGCACCCGCGTGGCGACTTTGGCCACTTTGTGATCGTGCACCAATGCAGGGGCCACATGAAATGGCCAAGGGGCGAATTGCTTTGTTGGGAGATGCTGCGCACCCCATGAGGCCGTTCTTGGCACAGGGCGCAGGCATGGCCATTGAGGATGCTGCTGAATTAGCCAAAAGCTGGTCGAGGAAAGACATGTCTGTGGCTGACCGCTGGAATGCATATGCGCATGCGCGTTGGGCTCGCAACGCTCAAGTTCAACAACGATCTATTCGAAATGGCCAAATTTTTCACCTGACAGGCCCGATGCGATGGGGGCGAAATTGGGCCATGAAGCTATTTGGCGAAACTTTGATGGACAGTCCTTGGCTCTATGCGGGGCCTTAGTCAAATATCCTGAATGACGCTTTCAATTGGCATTTCAAAGCTTGCCAAACATTAAAAATTCCATCAAGGCCTTTTGGACGTGCATCCGATTTTCTGCTTCGTCCCAAACCACAGATTGAGGCCCGTCAATTACTTCTGCGCTCACTTCTTCTCCGCGGTGAGCAGGAAGGCAATGCATGAACAGCGCATCAGGCTTGGCTATTTTCATCATCTCCTCGTCCACGCACCAATCGGCAAAAGCTTTTTTGCGAGCTTCATTTTCAGCTTCATAACCCATGCTGGTCCAGACATCGGTGGTGACCAAATCAGCCCCTTCACACGCCTGCATGGGATCTTTGAAGAATTGCATGCTGGATGCCGTTCTCACGCCTACAACAGCGGGATCCACTTCATAGCCGCTGGGTGTGCTGAGGTGAACTTTAAATCCCAGCAAGTCGGCCGCTTGTAACCAAGTGTTGGCCATGTTGTTGCCGTCACCTACCCAAGCGACTGTTTTGCCTTGAATAGAGCCGCGGTGCTCTATGTAAGTGAAGATGTCGGCCAGAATTTGGCAAGGATGAAACTCGTTGGTCAGCCCGTTGATCACGGGCACACGGGAGTGCTTGGCAAAGGTTTCAATCTTGTCCTGTCCATAGGTTCGGATCATGACCAAGTCGACCATGCGGCTGATCACTCTGGCGCTGTCTTCAATGGGCTCAGCACGACCTAATTGGCTATCGCCTGTGGTGAGGTGAACCACCGAGCCACCCATTTGGTACATACCGGCTTCAAAGCTCACACGCGTTCGAGTTGAGGCCTTTTCGAAAATCATGGCCAAGGTGCGGTCTGTCAGTGGCTGGTATTTTTCGTAAGCTTTGAATTTGGCTTTGATGAAAGATGCGCGTTTGAAAACATGCGCATACTCATCGGCTGTGAAATCTTTGAATTGCAAGTAATGCCGAATTGGCAGCTCTGGAGAATTCGAGGGCATCAAGATTTCTCCGATAAGAACTCATGTATGAGCGGCAGCAAAATATCTGCAACTTCATCTGCTTCTGCAATGGTCATGATGAGGGGGGGCACCATGCGAATGACGGTGTCTGCTGTCACACTGATCAGCAAGCCTCTTTCTGCCGCACGCATTGTGAGATCGCTGCAAGGCTTCATCAATTCAATGCCAAGCATCAAACCCTGACCCCTAATTTCTTTAACGCCCTGTGCGCCAGCAAGTCCTTTTTCTAGGCGTGCTTTGAGGTGAGCGCCTACGCGAGCTGCATTCTCAAGCAGGCCATCTTTTTCCATGATGCGAATGGTTTCAACACCTGCTCGCATGGCCAACGGGTTGCCACCAAAAGTGGTGCCATGATTGCCGGGTTGAAAAATGTGGGCGGCCTTGGGTCCTGCCACAACAGCCGCAATGGGAACGCCAGAACCCAAACCCTTTGCCAAAGGCATGACGTCGGCCTTGATGCCAGCCCATTGGTGAGCAAACCACTTGCCAGTTCTGCCCATGCCGCATTGAACTTCGTCAATCATCATGAGCCAATCTTTTTCATCGCACAGTGCGCGAACATCGCGCAAGTAGTCCATGTGCATGGGGTTCACGCCGCCTTCACCTTGAATGGTTTCAAAGAAAACGGCAACCACATTGGGATTGTTTTCAGTGGCCTTTTTCAAGGCCGCTATGTCATTGACTGGAACGCGCAAGAAGCCCTCAACCAAGGGCCCAAATCCCTTTTGAATTTTGGTGTTGCCTGTGGCACTCAAGGTGGCAATGCTGCGCCCGTGAAAGGCTTTTTCATAAACCACGATGACGGGCTTGTCGATGCCTTTGTCGTGACCAAACTTCCGTGCCAATTTAATGGCGGCTTCATTGGCTTCAAGGCCCGTGCAGCAAAAAAACACATTGGTCATGCCCGACAACTCAACCAATTTGGCCGCCAGCTTTTCTTGGTTGGGCACGTGGAAGTAGTTGCAACTGTGGATGATTTTGCTCAATTGGTCTTGCAGCGCAGGCACCAATTCTGGGTGGTTGTGGCCTAAGGTGTTCACAGCAATGCCACCCAATGCGTCCAAATACTCTTTGCCATTGACATCCCACACTCGGCAACCCTGACCGTGGCTCATGGCGATAGGCAAGCGGCCATAGGTGTTCATGGTGTGCGGCGAAGTGGCTTCAATGAAAGCGGACATGCTGAGACTCCTCTGAAAAGAAATCGGCCCAACGAAGAGGGCCGCTGAGATGCGATTTTAGAGCCAGAATTTAGGCTTCAAGTCTTATATAAGATACAATTCTTTTGCAATGCAGCATCGAGGCGATCCCTGATGTTTGCCCACGAACTCTTCCAACCTCTGACCGATGGTTTCAAACAACGCCAAAGAAGTTCTGATTCAAGGTATCACCTTGGAAGGCCGCACTTTCCGCCCCAGCGATTGGGCAGAACGATTGGCCGGCGTCATGGGTCAATTTCGGCCGGGCGGAGCCACACCAGGGAGTCACCTCAGCTATTCGCCTTGGTGCATTCCGCAAACACTGGGCAGCATCAAGTGCGTGGTGGTGCACACCGATCTGCGTGAATACGAACCCATGGCCTGGGACTTTTTGATGAATTTCGCCAAGGACAACAATCTGCAAGTGTCTGAGGCTTGCTTATTGCCCAACCCTCCCAAATAGAGGTGTCTTGAAAAACACGCCCACAAAAAAGCCGTCCTAAGACGGCTTTTTGCTTTTTCTTTGCTGACAGCGCACCCGTTTCAAACGGCGGCAACCCTAATGGGTGCCGGGCTGATGATCAATTTGATCAGGCGATGGCCAAGGCTTTCACCTTGGTTGACAAGCGGCTCTTATCGCGAGCTGCTTTGTTTTTGTGGAAGATGCCTTTGTCGGCAACGGTGTCCACAACCGCTTGCATTTTGGCAAACAGTTCGGTTGCTTTTGTTTTGTCACCAGCCAGAACAGCTTTTTCAACGTTCTTCACGGCGGTGCGGTATTTGGAGCGCAACGATGTATTGGCTGCGTTCAGTTTCACGTCTTGACGTGCGCGTTTCCGGCCTGAGGCCAGGCGGGGGTTCTTTTTCTTGGGTTTTCCAGAAGCCATTATGTTTATCCTAGTTGTCTGAGGATGTTGTCAGCAAAGCCGGCTATTGTATCAGCCAAACCGCAGCTTGGTCGAGGGGTATGTCAACTGGGCATTTCAGTCGCTACACTCTCTTTGTGAGCCTCCTCAAATCAGCATCCACCGTCTCTCTCTGGACTCTGGCTTCCCGCATCACGGGATTGGTCAGAGAGCTGCTCATTGCCGCTTCATTTGGCGCAAGTGCTCTCACAGATGCCTTTAATGTGGCCTTTCGTATTCCAAATCTGTTCAGGCGTCTCTTTGCAGAGGGTGCCTTCAGTCAGGCTTTTGTCCCTGTTTTGGCAGCCAGCAAAGCCCAACATGGCGAAGAAGTCACGCGACAAGCGGTTAACCATGTGGCAACTCTTTTGGCTTGGTCCCTTTTGGTACTGAGTCTTTTGGGTGTTTTGGCTGCGCCATTTTTGGTTTGGGCGATGGCCAGCGGACTCAAGCAGCACCCTGAATCGTATGAAGCGGCTATTCAGATGACGCGCTTCATGTTCCCCTACATTGGTTTCATGTCCATGGTGGCTTTGTCTGCCGGCATCTTAAATACCTGGAAAAAATTTGCGATTCCAGCCGCCACCCCGGTCTTGTTGAACATGGCCATGATTGGTGCCGCATGGTTTTTAGCGCCTTGGTTAAAGTCGCAGGGTATTCAGGCCATCTATGCCTTGCCTGTGGGCGTGATGCTTGGGGGCTTTCTGCAGTTGGCCCTTCAAATTCCTGCGCTGAAAAAAATAGGCTTGCTGCCCCGCATTGGGCTGGGCTTCAAGGCCATCCGGCAAGCCGCATCTGATCCAGCTTCTCGCCAAATTGCCAGCTTGATGCTGCCTGCATTGTTGGGCGTGGGCGTGGCGCAAATTTCTTTGTTAATCAACACCCAAATTGCATCGTATTTAGCGCCTGGCAGTGTCAGTTGGTTAACTTATGCCGATCGGTTGATGGAATTTCCCACGGCTATTTTGGGCGTTGCCTTGGGTGCGGTGTTGATGCCGCAGTTGGCAGCCGCAAAAGCCAATGGCAACCAAATTGAATATGCGGCCATGCTCGATTGGGGTTTGCGTTTGGTGGTGCTGCTGGCGCTGCCTTGCGCAGCAGCTTTGCTGGTTTTTGCGCAACCCTTGGTGTCGGTGCTGTATCACTACGGCGCATTCACAGATCGAGATGTTCAGCAAACCACTCTGGCGCTGAGTGGTTATGGCGTGGGCTTGTTGGGGTTGGTGGCCATCAAAGTGTTGGCGCCTGGTTACTATGCCAGTCAAGATATCAAAACCCCGGTGAAAATTGCTGTGCTTGTGTTGTGTTTCACGCAAATCATGAATGTGGTTTTGGTGCCTCACTTGGCACACGCAGGCTTGGCTTTGTCGATTGGCCTAGGCGCTTTGCTGAACGCGCTTTGGTTGTTGGTGGGTTTGTTGCGCAAAGGAAGTTACAAACCTTCGCCAGGCTGGTTGGTCTTTGCTGCTAGAGTGCTTTTAGCAACTTTGCTTTTAGCGCTGTTTCTCGCTTGGGTGGCTGCTTCCTTTGATTGGTTGGCAATGCGCCAACAAGCGTGGTCTAGGCTGGGCACCATGGGCTTGGTATTGATGGGCTCTGCTATGTTGTATTTTGGTTGTTTGCGCCTAAGTGGTTTGCGTTTGCAATCTTTTGTCCGCCGCTAATGGGGGAAACACACATGAACCTCCAATCAATGCCAGTCACGCCCCTGAGTTATTTCCAAAGTCTGGTGAAGACAGATTCAGATTTTCCTTTGCTAGAGGCAGCTGCTTCGATTGCGCAAGATGAAGAGCCCTCCATCGACATTCAAGATGTGTTGGCGACGTGTGACGCGCTGTTGGTTCGACTAAGGCGGCGCCTAAAGTCGGACGCTGATCCTTTGAAGACGCTCTCTGTGTTGAATCAATTTTTCTACACAGAGCTCGGATTTGCGGGCAATGCCAACAATTTTTATGCGCCAGAAAACAGTTACTTGAGCGAAGTATTGAGATCAAGAAGAGGCATCCCCATCTCCCTTGCTGTCATTTGGCTTGAGCTTGCTCAATCGCTTGGCTTGCAGGCAGCGGGTGTTTCATTCCCAGGGCACTTTTTGGTGAAGGTGACCTTGCCAGAGGGCTTGGTTGTTTTAGATCCCCTGACAGGCGATTCTTTGGGTTTGGACAATTTGGCAGAGCGATTGGCACCCTTTCGTCCCCACATGGGTGAGACAGGTGATATGGACACCCCCTTGGGCCTTTTCTTACAGCCCGCCTTGCCGCGCGACATCGTGAGCAGAATGCTCAGAAATCTCAAAGAAATTTACAGCAGTCAAGCCGATTGGGCGCGGCTTGTTTTGGTCTTGGATCGCTTGATCGTCTTGAACCCGGATGCGTTTTTTGAGATCCGCGATCGCGGATTGGCGCTGATTGAGTTGGGTCAAAAAGAGCGAGCCCTACAAGACTTGACGCGCTATGTCGCTGAAGTGCCCAATGCATCCGACACATTGGATGTGAAGCATCGTTTGGCCACGCTTCAAACAGAGTGATGCTTACTTCACCACAACTTGGTGGCCATCGCCTTGAGCGGCAATGACACCAATTTGGTAAACCTTTTCACCTGACTGGCGCAAGGTTTCTGCACATGCTTGGGCATGGTTTTGATCAATGACGACCACCATGCCGATGCCATTGTTAAAGGTGCGGTTCATTTCGATGTCATCGATGCTGGCTGTTTTTTGAAGCCATGCAAACAACTCAGATTGCGGCCAGCTGCCTTTTTTGAGGTGTGCCGCCATGCCTTCAGGCAAGACCCTCGGAATATTCTCAAGCAAGCCACCACCTGTAATGTGAGCCAAGGCTTTGATGGGGTGAATTGACAAGGCATGGAGTACTGGCTTCACGTAAAGCCTGGTGGGAGCCATGATGGCTTCTTTGAAAGGCTGTCCATCCAACGTAAGTGGCAATTGTTGGGCTGCACGTTCGATGCATTTGCGAACCAAGCTGAAACCATTGGAATGCACACCATGCGAGCCAAGGCCCAATACAACATCGCCAGCTTGAACATCCTTGCCCGTCAAAATTTTTGATTTTTCTACAGCGCCCACGGCAAATCCAGCTAAGTCATATTCGCCAGCGGGGTACATGCCCGGCATTTCGGCGGTTTCACCGCCAATCAGGGCGCAGCCAGACATTTCACAGCCATTGGCAATGCCGCCCACAACGGCTGCGGCCGTATCGACATCCAGTTTTCCGCAGGCAAAATAATCCAAGAAGAACAAAGGCTCAGCACCTTGCACCAAAACATCATTGACACTCATGGCCACCAGATCGATCCCAACGGTGTCGTGCATATTCCACTCAAATGCCAGCTTCAACTTGGTGCCCACCCCGTCGGTGCCAGATACCAAAACGGGCTCTTTATAGCGTTTGGGGACTTCAAACAAAGCGCCAAAACCGCCAATTCCAGCCAAGACACCCTCACGCATGGTCTTTTTCGCCAAAGGCTTGATGCGTTCTACCAAAGCATCGCCGGCAACGATGTCGACGCCAGCGTCTTTGTAGGAGAGGGGGGGTGAGCTCATGTGAAAAAAAGGAAAATGGTGGTAATTGATGCAGGCGGGACTAAAATCAAGCCTTATTTTAAGGTCTGCACGTGAATTGCTGACCAAAGCCAGAATCTTCTTTCAATTTACTTTTGTAGCCGCCTCCCACAATGTCCTTCAATCTGAATTCAAAACGACTTGCTCTGTGGTTGGCAGCCTCAGTTGTTTTGCTAATGATTTTGTGGGCTCTGGGGCCTGTACTGGTGCCCTTTGTGCTGGCTGCTGTTTTGGCCTATGCCCTGCATCCCTTGGTGCTGTATTTGCAAAGGCTCAACTCGTCTTTCCTGCCCCGAGTGGTCTGTGTACTTTTGGTTGAGGTGATCGCTTTGTTGGCTATGTTGGGCATCATCTTCTTGTTGATACCCATCCTGACTCATGAAATTCCCCTGCTTCAAAAACAGTTGCCTGCATTGCTTGATCGATTGGCCGTCAATGCCAATCCTTGGCTGGCAAAGTACGGTATTGAGTTAACGCTTGATCTTGCAAGCCTCAAGGAACAGCTGATTAAATATTTAAGTGCCAACCGAGACGATTGGCTAGACCCCCTGGTAGCTTCCCTGAAGTTAGGTGGCAACTTTGCGCTGACTGCAATTGGCAACATGATATTGATCCCTGTGGTTCTCTTTTACTTGCTGAACGAGTGGGATCGATTGGTGTTGCAGGTCGTCCAATGGGTGCCGCCACAATGGCGCACCGCCTACGACAGTTTCATGAGTGAATGCGACGCTGTATTGGGGCAATACTTGCGCGGACAGCTTTTGGTGATGCTGGCCTTGTCAATCTTCTACGCTGCCGGACTGATGGCCTTTGGACTTG
Organism: Limnohabitans sp. MMS-10A-178; assembly: GCF_003063375.1. Taxonomy (GTDB): domain Bacteria; phylum Pseudomonadota; class Gammaproteobacteria; order Burkholderiales; family Burkholderiaceae_C; genus Limnohabitans_A. The sequence continues at coordinate 1,574,472 of NZ_NERY01000001.1, forward strand.
ATTTGGCCATTCCCATTGGTGTGTTCACTGGCTTGGCTGTCTTTGTCCCCTATCTTGGATTTGCTTTGGGTTTGATATTGGCATTGTTGGCTGGCGTTTTGCAATTTGCCTCATTTCATGCCTTGTTGATGGTGGCAGTTGTATTTGGTCTGGGGCAATTGCTAGAAAGTTTTTGGTTGACTCCCAAGTGGGTGGGGGAACGCATTGGTTTGCACCCCTTGGCTGTCATCTTTGCTTTGTTGGCTTTCGGCCAAATTTTTGGCTTTGTGGGCGTGTTGGTGGCATTGCCAGCAAGCGCAGTTATTTTGGTGGCTCTGCGCAGAGCTCGAGAACAATATTTTGAAAGCCAAATATACCGAGGCCCAAGCTCATGAAGCAAATGGCACTCGATATTGGTTTGCACACAACTCCCACATTGGACAGTTTCTTTGCCGGACCCAATTCAGCGGCACTTCAGCACCTCAAGCTTTGGACTACCAGCCAAATGCCAAGCCCAGTTCCAACTTACCTTTGGGGTGAGAGTGGCTCTGGTAAGTCGCACTTGCTTCGAGCCGTTCAAGCTGAGTTGTCCAACGCTGGTGTGTCTGTGGGTTGGCTCGATGCCGATCAAAATGAGCGTTTGAATTTCGATGAGGCGTGGACGGCTGTCTTAATGGACGATGTCCATTTGTACAACTTGGAGCAACAACAACTTGCGTTCAATTGGTTCGTCAATGCACTCACACCTAAATCTGGCTCGCCCCGATGGGTGCTTGCAGCAGGCATGTTGCCACCTGCAGACTTGAAGTTGCGTGATGATTTGCGATCTAGGTTGGGTTGGGGCCATGTCTATGGCCTTCAGGTTTTGAGTGATACCGAGCGGCGCGCGGTGTTGCGCTCAGAGGCAGATGCCAGAGGTCTTTTTTTAAGTGACGAAGTGATGAGCTACATGCTCAGTCGCTTTTCTCGCGATCTCAGCAGTTTGATGAGTTTGCTAGACCACCTCGATCAATTTGCTTTGCAAACAAAAAGGGCAATCACCATCCCCCTTATCAAGTCCATGCTGGAGAGCACATGAACTTAGCCCTCTTTGATCTCGACAACACCTTGTTGCCAATCGATTCAGACTATGCCTGGGGTGAGTTTACAAACCGCTTGGGTTGGACGGACCCGCTTGTTTTCAAAGCAAAAAACGATCAGTTTTATGCAGATTACCAAGCGGGCGTTTTGGACATTCACGACTACGTTCGATTTGCCACGCAGGCTGTCAAGTCAAGAGGTGCAGAGCTTGGAGCCAAAGCGCATGCGCAGTTTATGCAGGAAGTGATTCTGCCGCATCTCAAACCACAGGCCCTTGAGTTGGTAAGGCAGCATCAAACAGCCGGCGATCATGTGATGATTGTGACGGCTACCAATGAGTTTGTGACGCGTCCCATTGCACAGGCTTTTGGCGTTCAAGAGTTGATTGCTGTTGAATTGGAAAGAGACGCGCAAGGCTGGATCACGGGTGAAATTTCAGGCACACCCTCTTTCAAAGAGGGCAAAGTACTTCGAATTTCAGAATGGTTAAGCGCAAATCAAAAAACTTGGCAGGACGTACAAATTACTTTCTATTCGGATTCGATCAATGATTTGCCCTTGCTCGAGCGAGCTCAAATTCCTGTGGCAGTGAATCCAGATGCGCGTTTGCGTCAACTTGCGACCGATCGGGGTTGGCGCATACTTCAACTCTTCTCATGATCAAAAAATTCATTCAAAAAATACTGGGTAAGCAAAATGCCGCGCATGCTGCAACTGACTTTGGAAAACGTGTCGAAATTCCAGCTTCCGTTCACGGCATCGATCCAAGCTTGGTCGACGACCGTGCATTGAATGTCGTTCGAACATTGCAAGACGCTGGATATGAGGCCTATGTCGTGGGCGGTGCAGTTCGCGATTTGCTGTTGGGTTTGCGCCCCAAAGATTTCGATGTGGCAACAGATGCCACGCCAGAGGAAGTTAAGGCATTGTTCAGGCGCGCATTCATCATTGGCCGTCGATTTCGAATTGTGCATGTGGTGTACGGCAGAGGCCGCGAGCATGAGGTCATTGAAGTCTCTACCTTTAGAGCTCACTTGGACAATCGGGCAGCTGAGCAAGTTAAAGGCAATGAGCGCACAAGCAAATCAGAGTTGGCTGGCATGAAGCACGCTGTCGATTCAAGTGGCAGAGTGTTGCGAGACAATGTTTGGGGTCCTCAAGACGAGGATGCAACCCGCCGCGACTTCACAGTCAACGCCATGTATTATGACCCTGAGTCGCAGTACCTGGTGGATTACCACGGCGGTATGAAAGATGCCACTCAAAAGGTCTTGCGCATGATTGGTGACCCTGTGGCGCGATATCGCGAAGACCCAGTTCGCATCATTCGAGCTGTTCGCTTTGCTGCCAAGTTAAACCCCTTGGGCTTCAAGCTTGAAAACAAAACAGCCAAGCCCTTGGCCACCATGTTGAGTTTGTTGGCCGATGTGCCGCAAAGCCGCTTGTTTGACGAAATGCTCAAGTTGCTGCAAACCGGTCACGCGTTGGCATCTATTGAGCAACTCCAAAAATTAGGCTTGCACAAAGGTATTTATCCTTTGCTTGACGTCGTTGTGGAGCGGGCTGACACGGCTTTTGTGAAGGCAGCTTTGTTAGACACCGATCGTCGGGTCGGTGAGGGCAAGCCAGTTGCGCCCAGTTTCTTATTGGCCTGCGTGTTGTGGGCTGATGTGAAGTTGGGGTGGGATCAGCGTTTGGCCAAGAAAACACCACCATTTCCTGCATTGCAAGAAGCCATTGATGAGGTATTTGATGCACGGATTGGCGATGTCTCGGGCCGCGGCAAGTTGGCCGCTGACATGCGCGAAATTTGGATGATGCAGCCTCGTTTTGACAAACGAATTGGCAGTACGCCTTTTAGCCTGGTAGAACAAGCGCGATTTAGAGCGGGCTTTGATTTCTTAAGGTTGCGAGCAGAAGTTTCCGAAGTTGAAGTGAGCTTGGCAGACTGGTGGCAAGAGTTCAGCACTGCAGACGATGCTGCAAGAGAAGATCTCATTCAGCTGGTCAAAGCTGAAAAATCACCTGCGTCCGCAGGCGGTACTCCAAAAAGTCGACGAGCACCCAGAAGGCGCAAGCCATCTGGCCAATCTGCCGATGGTGAAGCGTGAACTGATCGATGCCTATGTTGGCCTAGGTGCCAATCTGGGTGATTCACGGCGTCAGCTTGAATCGGCTATTTTGTCCTTGACGCATTTGCCCCACACCTTGCTTGTGGCGCATTCTTCTTTTTATCGGTCAGCCCCTTTCGAAGCCGATGGTCCTGACTATGTGAATGCTGTGGTTCACATCCAAACACGTTTGAATGCTTGTGAATTGTTGGCGGCGTTTCAAAATATTGAAAACCTTTCAGGGCGTGTTCGCCCTTACCCCAATGCGCCTCGCACTTTGGACATTGACTTGCTGCTTTATGGCGCTGGCACCATTCAAAGTTCGGTGCTTCAGGTGCCTCACCCTAGAATGAAAGAAAGAGCATTTGTCTTAATGCCGCTGCGCGAAATTGCGCCTCACTTGGTAAGCGCTTCTGAAATTGTCAAAGTGGCAGACCAAGCGATTTGGCCACTTTAACTTGGCTTCAAGGTTTTGCTTTTTCGGTGCCTTGGCTGATGGCTTTGGCTTGCTCGATCTGGCTTTCAAAATAGCGTTGAAAACTGAACACTATGCTGGCCATGAGCACCGTGGTGCCCAACAAGAGTGAACTTGCTACGCCGAAAACAGTGAGCCAATTGGTTTGGCCAGATGGGCTTGAGGGTTCACTTTCAGAATTGAACTTGGCATTCCATTTTTCAGTTGCCATGAGCCCATAGATGATGGCGTTGAGCGCACAGCCGGCAATGGTGAAGCCAAGCAGGGGAATCAGCAGCCAGCTGATGACATCATCTTGGCCTAGCTCGAATGCCCGTTGAATGCCATGCCAACCCAGCAGGGTGGGTATGGGAAGCAGCCACCCCAAAACATCGGTGAACCCCTTGAGGTAAAACCTGTGAAGCCCGATGGGCCCACCAAAGAACGTGAGCCAAACAGCAAATGTTTTGTTTTTCATAGACGGGATTATTCAGGAGAACGGCTTTGCCCGTGCCCCAAAGCCTTTTCCATCATCACGATGTCTAGCCATCGATCGAATTTCCAACCGCATCCCGACACAATACCCACGTGTTCAAAGCCAACCGACTTGTGCACACCTATCGAGCCCGCATTGCCTGAGTCTCCAATGACCGCGATCAGTTTGCGGATACCTGCTTTTTCTGCGGCTTGGCACAATTCGGCCAAAAGCATACGTCCCCAGCCCTTGCCAGCCGTCTGTGGCGACAAATAAATAGAGTCTTCAGCAGAAAACCGGTAGGCCGGGCGAGGTTTAAACCAGTTGCAATAGGCAAATCCCACCACTTTGCCGTTTTCTTCCATGCTCAGGTAGGGCAGGCCCTTGCTTAAGACATCTTCTCTGCGGGATGTCATTTCCTCTAGGCTGGGAGGGGCTATCTCGAACGTCCCTGTGCCGTGAAGCACGTGGTGCTGGTAAATGGCCGTGATTGTGGGCATGTCTGAGGCTTGGCTAGGTCGAATGGTTGGCATTCTTAAACTCCGGGTTATAATCAGCGGCTTTTCAGTGTGTCACTGGCCGGGTGGCCAGTTGCGTGTCTCAAACGCTGGAAGAATTTGTGGGATAGCAATTTTTGCTTTCTCGACACCACCCTAGGATAAATCATGGTTGTCATTCGTCTTTCTCGTGGCGGTTCTAAAGCCCGTCCATTTTTCAACATTGTTGTGGCCGACAAGCGCAACCGCCGCGATGGGCGCTTCATTGAGCGCATTGGTTTTTACAACCCAATCGCCAAGGGTACCGAAGAAGGCTTGCGCGTTGTGCAAGATCGTTTGACTTACTGGATCGGCGTTGGCGCACAAGTGTCACCCACCGTTCAGCGTTTGGTCAAACAAGCTGCCGCCAAAGCTGCCTAATCGGGTTTTGGCCAAACAATCGGATTTTGGCTAATCCAAAGGCTTCGCAGTGCTGCCCCATTTAGAGTTTGCCGACATGCCGGCAGACGCCATCGAAGTAGGGCGCATTGCAGATGCTTGGGGTATCAAAGGCTGGTTCAAAGTTTTGCCCCACAGCGCCTCGCCCGAGGCGCTTTTTTCTTCTAAGCGATGGTATTTGCTGCCCTCCGATCGCCATGTTGGCGGCAACAAATCACCCAGCCAAAAGACAGCAGTCGCCCTTACAGCTGGCGCTGAAAAACCTGTATTGCTCAAAATCAAAGAAGCCAAAGACCATGCCGATACGGTGGTGGCCTGTTCATTGGATGTGGCGGACCGAAATCAAGCAGAGGCTCTCAAGGGTGCGCGTATTTTTGTTCCGCGCTCTAGCTTTCCGACGGCAGGCACCGACGAATACTATTGGGTTGATCTGTTGGGGCTTGATGTGTTCAATCGTGAGGGCGTGGCACTGGGCCAAGTGAAAGATTTGATGTCGACGGGTCCGCAAACTGTGTTGGTCTTGGCGCAGGCCTCAGACGAGCCAGGCAAGCCAGCCATTGAGCGCATGATTCCATTTGTTGCGGCCTTTGTAGACAACGTGGATTTGCAAGGCCGCAAGATCACGGTTGATTGGCAACTTGACTACTAGGAAAGTGAAGGCAAGCCATGCGCTTTGACGTCATCACATTGTTTCCTGAGTTGTTTGCGCCATTTTTAACTTCGGGTATCAATCGACGTGCCTTTGAAACAGGTGCTGTTGATTTAAAGCTCTGGCAGCTGCGCGACTTTGCAGATGGCACTTATCGAAGGGTCGATGATCGACCCTTTGGCGGAGGGCCTGGCATGGTGATGTTGGCTGAACCCTTGGAGAAGTGTTTGCAGGCCATCCGACAAGACCGAACAACTCAAAGCGCCAACAAACCCCAGGTGCCGGTGGTTCTTTTTTCTCCAATTGGTCAAACCCTCAATCACGCTGGTGTCGAGTCATGGTCAAAAAGTGATGGCGCTATTTTGATTTGTGGCCGCTATGAAGGTTTGGACCAACGCTTCATTGATACCCATGTGGATGTGCAAATCAGCTTAGGTGATTTTGTTTTGTCGGGCGGCGAAATTGCAGCCATTGCATTGCTTGATGCTATTGCTCGGTTGCAGCCAGGTGTTCTCAATGATGAAGGCAGCCATCAAATGGACAGCTTCAACCCTGCGCTCGATGGTCTGCTCGATTGTGGCCACTACACCCGCCCAGAAACTTGGCACAACGATACTGTTCCGCCCATTTTGATGTCGGGGCACCATGCCGACATTGCCAAATGGCGCCGCCAGCAAAGTTTGGCTTTGACTCAGAAACATCGGCCTGACTTGGTCGTGGCGGCCAGGGAAATGGGCAAGCTGAGTGTCAAAGATGAACACTTTCTGGCTACTTTGAATGCGGCAAAAGACAGTGGCACTTAGGCGCAAAACAAATATATAATCATAGGCTTGCCGATCCTCTGCCCGCCGCGGCTTATTGAAAGTCGCCTTTAGCGTAGCGTTGTGCACGATCTGTATTTGAAAGAGCTCAAAATGAATTTGATTCAAACTCTCGAGCAGGAAGAAATTGCCCGTCTGGGTAAAACCATTCCTGACTTCATGCCTGGTGACACCGTGATCGTTAGCGTCAACGTGGTTGAAGGTACACGCAAGCGTGTACAGGCTTATGAAGGTGTTGTCATTGCCAAGCGCAATCGCGGCCTGAACAGTGGTTTCACCGTTCGCAAAATTTCAAGTGGTGAAGGCGTGGAGCGTACGTTCCAAACATACAGCCCCTTGATTGCCAGCATTGAAGTCAAACGCCGTGGTGATGTTCGCCGCGCCAAGTTGTACTATTTGCGCGATCGCAGCGGCAAGTCTGCACGTATCAAAGAAAAGCTGCCACAGCGCGCTGCAAAAACAACTGCAGCCGCTTAAAGCGACTTCGAAGGTCTTTCGGGACCTTCATGAAAAAACCGCCAAGGCTTTCGCCAAGGCGGTTTTTTTACGCCCCTGCAGAGCAAGGGCGTGGGGTAGGGGAGTTAACCGCGTGTAACTTTCAACACTTTGGCGCCAGTTCGCTTAGGTGCTGCGTAACCACCCGCATTGTGGGGCTTGAAATTGCCAGCACCGATGACTTTGGGGCCACGGGGCGCAAAGCGGTCGCCTGCGCCACCACGAGAATTGTCACGGCCGCCTGGAGCGCCCGAAGAACGGGGTGCTCGGCTGTCGCGGTTGTCGCGAGCTTCGAAGCGGTCACCGCCACGATTGTCGGGGCGCTGATCGCCGCGGGGCTCGAAACGGCCTTCGCCACCGCGAGGTGCAAAACTGCGTTGTTCGCCACGGAAATCACCACGGGGTTCGAAACGACCTTCGGGACGGAAATCGCCACGACCATCGAAACGGTCGCCACCACGGTTGCCTTCAAATCGAGGCGCGCCGCGTGATTCAAAACGATCACCACCGCGGTTGCCACCAAAGCCGCCGCCACCACCACCACCGAATGAACGGCCACGTGCGCCACGGTCATTGCCGCCACGGCCGGAACGGGTTTCTGGGAAGTTGAGTTTTGGCTCCATGCCTGGAATCACTTCAGCTTTGAACGGCTGACGGCTGTAAGCCTCGATGTCCATGATTTTGCGACGGTCGCGAATTTCGGCAAAGGTGACGGCCAAGCCATCACGGCCGGCACGGCCTGTACGACCAATGCGGTGAGTGTAGTCTTCGGCTTTCATGGGCAAGCCAAAGTTGAAGACGTGAGTGATGGTGGGCACGTCAATGCCGCGAGCAGCCACATCGGTGGCCACCAAGATTTGAACTTGGCCATTGCGCAAAGCCATCAAGCGGCGATTGCGCAAACCTTGGCTCAAAGCACCATGCAATGCAACCGCGTCAAAGCCATCTTGCTGCAAGTCTGCTGCCAAACCATCGCACTCAATTTGCGTGCTGGCAAACACAATGGCTTGGTTTATGGATGCGTCACGCAACCAATGGTCGAGCAATTTGCGTTTGTGCTGTGCGTTGTCGGCCCAGAACAAAATTTGCTTGATGTTGCTGTGTTTTTCTTGAGGAGAATCGATTTGGATTTTTTGAACAGAAGAACCACCGTCGTGCATCACGCGCATGGCCAACTGTTGAATGCGCGGCGCAAAGGTGGCGCTGAACATCATGGTTTGCTGGCGTTGGCTGGTGAGTTGGTTGATGTCGGCCAGGTCGTCAGAGAAGCCCAAGTCCAACATGCGGTCGGCTTCGTCAACCACCAAGAATTTGACTTTGTCGAGTTTGATTTGCATAGAGCGTTGCAAATCGAGCAAACGACCTGGTGTGGCTACTACCAAATTGGCGTTTTGCAACTTGGCAATTTGCAACTGGTAAGGCATGCCGCCCACTATGTTGGCAACGCGCAGGCCGCGGCAATGCTTCACCAAATCGATGGCATCGTGAGCAACCTGTTGGGCCAGTTCACGCGTAGGGCAAACAATCAAGGCACCAGGTGAGGGGGCTTTGAAATTGCGTGCGTTGGTGGGGTCTTTGCGCTTAGGACGCTTGGGAGCTGGTTCGCCATTGGCTGCAGCATCTGCGCAAGCTTTTGCAAATGAAGCGCGCTCGGCTTCTTCTTCAGCTGCCAGTTCTTGCAACAAAGTGTGCAAAACGGGCAACAAGAAGGCAGCTGTTTTGCCACTGCCTGTTTGGCTAGACACCATCAGGTCGATGTAGCTGTTGGCCTTGCCCAATGTTTCTTTGGGCAATGCCAATGGAATGGCTTTGAGCTGAACAGAAGTTGGTTGTGTGTAGCCCAAATCGGCCACGGCTTGAACCAGTTCAGGGGCCAAGCCCAAAAGCACGAAGCCATTGGGTTGCTCGGGTGCGGTTTCAGTTTCGATGGTTTCGTTGATATTGGCCGCGTCAAGCGCCAAAGTTTCGGTCACGAAAGTTTCGTTCGTAGAGGATTGCGCAGACGACAAGTCGTCCTGCACTTCAAAAGCGTCAGTCATATTTTTTCTCGCACGGACGTCCGCAAGATTTGCGGTGGCGCCGTTCATGGTTAAAAAACATCAACCATCAAACGGAGCTCGGTGCTGTTTGAAGAGTGTGGGCAAGACGAAGTGTCGGATCCCAAATCTTCCAGTCGAGTGACTCTTATCAGTGAGTCAAAGGCATGAAGGGTGATGCACAAGGGCTGCGGCACAAGGCCTGTTTGCAGCACAGCGTGCGATTATGGCACAGAAGTTTGAACTTGCGCGGGTTTTCCCTGAAAACTTTTGAGCAAATTCAAAGCTTGATGAAATGCTCTCTGTAATGCGCCAATTCTTCAATCGATTCGTGCACATCCGCCAGCGCAGTGTGCTTTTGTTGCTTTTTGAAGCTGTTGAACACCTCCGGTTTCCAGCGCTTGGAGAGTTCTTTGAGGGTGCTCACATCGAGGTTGCGATAGTGCAAATACGCCTCTAATTTCGGCATGAACTTCACCAGAAAACGCCGGTCTTGGCTGATGGTGTTGCCACAAAGTGGTGAGGTATTTTTTGAGACATATTTCTTGATGAAAGCCAATATGGCTTCTTCAGCATCATGTTCTGAGGTGGTGGATGCTTTGACCTTGTCGATCAGACCGCTCTTGCCATGCGTGCCTTTGTTCCAAGCGTCCATCTTGTTGAGCAGATCGTCGCTTTGGTGAATGACACAAACAGGGCCTTCAATTCGGGGTGTCAGGTTGGGGCCCGTCACAATCACGGCAATTTCAAGCAAGCGCTCTTTTTCTGGGTCGAGACCGGTCATTTCGCAGTCGATCCATACCAAGTTGTCGTCTGACTTGGCCAGGGTTGTATTGGCTTCGGGCTGATTGGCAGGGGGAGTGGCTGAATGAGCAGTCATTTCAAAAACGGGATTTTCCAAAGCTTTAGATTGTCGCTGATGTTGGCTGATCTACACTTCGGGTATGAATCCGACATTGACCCTGACTTATTTTTTGGTAGGCGCACTGCTGACCAACGTTTTATTGAAACTTTGGCTCAATGCCAGACAAGTTCGGCATGTGGCGCAACACCGCGGTGAAGTGCCTGCTGCGTTTGCCCGTCAAATTTCGCTCTCCGACCATCAGAAAGCGGCTGACTACACCCTGGCCAAAGCCAAGGTTTCGCAATTTGACATCTTGTTGGATGCCGGTGTGCTGGTTGCTTGGACTTTGCTGGGCGGCTTGAGTGCGTTGAACCACTTCATTTTGGAACTCATGGCGCCTGGGCTTGGTCAGCAGGTGGTATTGGTTTTGTCCTTCACTTTAATCAGTGGCCTCATTGGATTGCCGCTGTCGCTTTATCAAACTTTTGTGTTGGAACAAAAATTTGGTTTTAACAAAATGACATGGAAACTTTGGCTGAGTGATTCGGCCAAGGGCTTGATATTGGGCTTGGTATTGGGTGTGCCGCTCATCGCCATGGTGTTGTGGCTGATGCAGGCGGGTGGAGTTTACTGGTGGTTCTGGACTTGGTGTGCTTTGGTGGTTTGGCAACTGTTGTTGATGGCCATCGCCCCCAATTTGATCATGCCTTTGTTCAATAAATTCACACCGTTGGAAGATGAAGCCTTGAAGGCGCGTGTCAATTCGCTCATGCAGCGTGCCGGGTTCACGGCCAAAGGATTTTTTGTGATGGATGGCAGCAAACGCTCGGCCCATTCCAATGCATTTTTCACAGGCTTTGGTGCCAGCAAGCGCGTCGTGTTCTTTGACACACTGCTCAAACAACTTTCCCCTTCTGAAATGGAGGCTGTGCTGGCACATGAATTAGGCCACTTCAAGCATCGGCATATTCTGAAAATGATGGCCACCAGTTTTGCAATGAGCTTGTTGGGCTTGGCTGTGCTGGGCTTTGCGTCACAGCAAATTTGGTTTTATACGGGCTTGGGTGTGATGCCCAGCTTAACCAGTGGCAATGAGGCAGTGGCGCTCTTGCTTTTCATGTTGGTGGTGCCCGTTTTCACATTTTTATTGGCGCCTATTTCTTCTTGGCGATCAAGGGTGCAGGAGTATGAGGCCGATGCTTATGCTGTGTCCCAAACACCGGTAGCCGACCTGAGTTCAGCCCTATTGAAGTTGTATCAAGACAATGCTTCAACGCTCACGCCCGATCCTTGGTATGTGAAGTTTTATTATTCACATCCACCCGCGAGTTTGCGCTTAGCTCACATGCAGCATGCGCAAGCTTAATCAGCGCACTCATACCAAGACCAAGGCGGCTCAGGCTTTGGTGGTTTCCACACAAGAAGCCATGAATACAGGCCTGGTGGTGGCCACCCATGGCAGACATTGTGTGGTTGAGTTAGACGATGGCATGCGCATCCTGTGTCATCCCCGGGGTAAAAAAAGTCAATCTGTGGTGGGCGATCGCGTTCGGTGGCAAGCGGCTGCCGACGAAGGCACGATTGAAAGTGTGCTGGAAAGAAAGAATCTTTTTTACAGACGTGATGAAGTTCGCACCAAGTCTTTTGCCGCCAATCTCGATCAGGTGTTCATCTTGTTGGCTGCCGAGCCAGAGTTCTCTGAAACGCAACTCTCGCGTGCCCTCATTGCTGCCGAGGCCGAGCACATCAAACCCTTGATCGTATTGAACAAAAGTGATTTACAAGTGCCCTTTGCGCAAGCTTGGCATCGTTTGGCTGCTTACCGAAACATGGGATACACAGTGCTGCCGCTTGAATTAAACAGCAGCCAAGCTGACAACCTATCTTTGCAACGACTGCAAACAGAATTGAATGGGAAAACGACCCTGATTTTGGGTCCTTCAGGTGCGGGTAAAAGTACCTTGGTGAATGCCTTGGTGCCCAATGCTCGGGCTTTGACTGGTGAGATTTCTCAGGCGCTTAACTCGGGCAAACACACCACCACCAGCACCTCACTGTATTGGGTTGGCGATAGGCCTGCGAGTGCAAACGATGTTGGAACCGCCATCATTGATTCGCCTGGTTTTCAAGAGTTTGGTCTGCAGCACATTCCCCAAAATCAATTGGTGTCTTGTATGCCAGATCTCAAGCAGCATGTGCAAAACTGCAAGTTTTACAACTGCACTCATTTGCATGAACCAGGTTGTGGCGTTTTGTCAGCATTGCAAATAGACGAGTCTGCTGAGTTGTTGGCGACGGAGGTAAGTCCTAGGCGACACAGAATTTACACCCAACTGTTTGAAGAGTTGGGGCAGCAGCGCTGGTAATTTTGAGGCGCCTAACTTTGTAGCCCAATTTTTAGCCCAATAAATTGGCCAAAGACAACAAAGCCACCAACACCAGCCACATGACGACCGTTCGCCAAACCAAGCCAACAACTTGGGCAAAGTGAGCTAACTCTGGTGGGCGCCCTGGGGTGCTGCTACTGCCTGGCAGTTCTGGCTGCAAAGCAGCGCCGCCGAGTTGAACGTTGATGGCCCCAGCAGTGGCTGCCAAAATAACGCCGTCGTTGTCATTTGGAAATTTTTCAGCATGATGACGCCAGCCATCCATGGCATCTTCAAAACTGCCCATGATGGCAAAACCCATGGCGGTTGCTCTTGCAGGAATCCAATCAATGGCGTGCCAAGAGTCTGTGACCACTTCTTGCAAAGAGGTGCTGGTCCAGTTGCGATGCTCAGGAAGGGTGTTGGATGCCAGAGTCGGTGTTTGTGCCCAATATCTTTTTGCAAATTCTGCAATTCTGTAGACCACTGCACCGACCGGTCCTAAGCCCACGATGGAGAGCAGGGCGTAGCTGAAAAAGACACCAAAAACGTGTCGATGCGCAGACAACACGGAGTGTTCAATGACGTGGCGAACGATTTCGTTGCGGGGCAATTCATTGACTTCAACCTGCTGCCAATCGGCCAGAAGTTGACGCGCCAATGGTTCATCACCGTCATTGAGTGCATCACGAATGCCAGTGAAGTGATGGCTGAACTGGCGAAATCCGAGGGTGACATAAAGCAAGACCACGTTCCAAGCCACAGCAAAGAACCAGCCCAAAAAATAGGCCAAGGCCCAATGAATGAGAATGGCCAGACATGCGGGCGCACCGATCAGGAGGGTCCACGCCAACCAAGCTTGTGATTTGGTGCCGCCATCGACATGCGAAGCCACCCAGTCTGCCCAACGCCTTAGCCACTGATGCAGGAAATGCGAAGAACCCAAAGGACGTGCTTGTTCTATGACCAATGCCAAAAATAGAGAGAAGAAGCTCATGACCACATCATAAAGAATTCGAAGCCAATAAGAAGCGATAAAAGTTTCTGATCATGCCCGCAGTGGCGCCCCAGATGAAATATTCTGTCTCTGGATTGGAAGCATTGGAGGCATTGGAACCATGAGATAGCTTGGTCGTTGCGGGCCGGTAGGGCATGGAGTACCACTGTCTTTGGACCCCATTATTTTCCCATTGATGAAGGCGATGATTCGCGGGGTCCATGAGGAAAGACAAGGGAACTTCAAAGGCAAACTCAACTTCATAAGCGTTGGTTTGAAGGGTGTGATTGGGGGACACCAAAGCAACCACAGGGGTAATGTGAAATGACGTGCCAGTGATATAGCTTGGAAGCTGCCCTAGAACCTCTACATGTTCTGCTGTCAGGCCGACCTCTTCTTCAGCTTCACGCAGCGCAGCATGTTCTACAGATTGATCATCTGGGTCTACTTTGCCCCCTGGAAATGCAATTTGACCTGCATGCGAGGACAGGTGTTGAGTTCTTTGGGTGAGCAAAAGATGAGGTTCATTGCCTTGCTCGCCCCTCATCACAATGGGTACCAAAACGGCCGCAGCTTGGGGAGCACGTTGTCCCAATGATGGCTCGCGTTTCACCTCTGGGGTCCAAACAGGTGGGTTTTTGAAAACCCCTCTCAGGCTCTCAGCATGGAGCGCAGCTGGCGGCAAAGCGGGCCAATGTTGATCTTGAACAGACCACGGAATATCGCGAGGGTCAAAGCCCAAGGCATGTTTCATAAGCTTAAGAAAACCATGTCAGGGATGGATGCTCAAAAAGGGGTTTGGTAAGGCGGGCATTTGATTTGAATTTTGCGCGGCTTCTCATCTGTTGAATCTCTTTGGATGGCAGTGAGGCAACCTCCCCAAACACAGCCCGTGTCTAGCGCCCAAATATCTTCTCTCTCTACTGCCCCCAAGGTTGACCAATGACCAAATGCAATTTGTGTTCCGATGGTTTTGCGATTTGGAATGTCAAACCATGGCAAAAAGCCTTTGGGTGATTTGGCGCTATTTTCTTTGGTTTTAAATTCCATGAGTCCGTTGGTAGAACAAAAACGCAGCCGAGTGAAGGCATTCAAACTGCATCGCAGTCGATCGAGTCCTTGGAGATTCGGGTCCCATTGAGCAGGCTCATTGCCATACATGTGCATGAAAAATTCAGTTGCGTCTGGACCGCGCAGTACTTTTTCAATGTCCTGGGCCAACTCCAAAGCGGTGCCAAGCGTCCACTGCGGCAAAACCCCCGCGTGAACCATCAAGACCTCGTGTTTGTAAATGGCAATGGGTTGATGCCGAAGCCAGTCGAGTAATTCTTGCTGCTTGTCGGCATTCAAAATATCGTCCAGTGTGTCGGTTTTACTTGGTTCACGAGCGCCAGCCGCAAGCGCCAATAAATGCAAGTCGTGGTTACCCAAGACACATTCAACGCTGGCGCCCAACTGGATCAAGCGCTGCAAAACAGACAGGGAAGAGGGGCCACGGTTGACCAAATCTCCCAGAACATACAAATGATCACGGCTGGGTGAAAACCCGATTTGGTCCAACAATTGGCCTAAAGGGGCATCACACCCTTGAAGGTCACCAACCCAATAAACAGACATTTACTTCCAAATTCAGTCAGAAAGCACCATTGTGGACGGTTTTTTGTCTTTTTTGAGCCGCGCAGCCAAAGGCTATTTCATTCGCATTGTGGCCTTGGCACAATGTAGGTATGGATATCTTAATGATTGTGCTTCTCACCCTGATCAATGGCGTGTTTGCCATGTCTGAACTGGCACTGGCTTCAAGCCGAAAAGCAAGACTGGCAGCCATGGAAGAGGCTGGTGACAAAGGTGCAGCAACCGCACTCAAGCTGCTTGAAAACCCCACCCAGTTTTTGTCTACGGTTCAAGTTGGCATTACGTCGATCGGGGTTATGAATGGCATTTTTGGAGAGGCTGCATTCAGCCCTGCTGTCGCCACTTGGCTCATGGGTTTTGGCCTCACTGAATCTATTGCGGGCTCCACAGCCACCGGCCTGGTGGTCACTGCAATCACCTTCACCACCATCATTTTTGGTGAGTTGGTACCTAAAAGAATTGGTCAGTTGTACCCAGAACCTGTAGCCAGAATTGTGGCCAGGCCCATGGCTTGGCTGGCCAGTGTGGCCAGACCATTTGTAGGTTTGCTCTCTATTTGTACCCATGCAGTCCTTAAGTTGTTGCGCATTGATGCCCGCGGCAACCGCGCAGTGACCGAGGAGGAAATCACGGCCAGCTTGGAAGAGGGGGTGGATGCGGGTCTGATTGAAGCGCATGAGCATCAAATGGTCAGGAATGTTTTTCATTTGGACGACAGGCCTCTGACCTCTTTGATGGTTCCACGGCTTGACATTCAATGGTTTGAAGCGGGCATGACCCGAAGCGAATGCTTGGCGCAGGTGGGTCTTGACGACGGCGCAGAGGGCCACTCTTGGTACCCGGTTTGTCGTGGGAATTTGGACGATGTGGTGGGCGTGGTCAGTGTTGCGCGCCTGGTCTCGCTGCCAGCGGAGGATGAATCTCCAGTGGAGAAATTTGTACTCCCCGCCACATTTGTGCCTGAAACCCTGAGTGGCATGACCTTGTTGGAGCAATTACGAGATAAATCAGGTCGGATTGTCTTCGTTGTTGATGAATATGGTGTGGTTCAAGGTCTGTTAACGCCCAGAGATTTACTCGAGGCGATCACGGGTGAACTTAAACCTTTCACTGTTGAAGATGCTTGGGCTTCCCGTCAAGCAGATGGCGCTTGGGTTTTGGATGGCTTGATGCCCGTCAATGAGCTGAAGTCGAGACTCGATATCAAGCAATTGAATGGCGAAGAAAGAGGAATATTTAATACATTAGGTGGATTTATTTTTGCCGAATTGGGTTATCTGCCTAAAGTAGGAGATATTGTGCAAAGTGAAGGGTGGGATTTTGAAGTTTTATCCCTTGAAGGTCGGCGAATAGACAAGGTAAATGCTAAATTTGTTAACCCAATAATGGATTTATAATTTTTATAATATTGATTCGATTGATTTTTATTTAAATTAGGTTATTATCCAAATGCTTGTTTATCAAACAAGCTTATTATCTTTATAGGGAATACGATGACTAACACATACAAAGAATTATTAATACAGCGTGAAGCCTTAGAGCAAGCAATTGCAAGCGCTCGTCAGCAAGAATTAGCTGAGGCAATTCGCAAATCGCGTGAATTGGTGGCTGAGTTTGGATTAACTGTTCAGGATATATTTCCAGCTGGCCGTGGTGCCGCAAAATCCGCAGGTAAATCAAATGGTGGCAAAGTTGCAGCCAAGTACCGCGATCCTGCCACAGGTCAATCATGGACTGGCCGAGGCAAAGCGCCAAAATGGATTGATGGAAAAGACCGCGCTCAATTCCTAATTGCTTGAAGTTTTAACTGAGAGTCCCAAAAGGCCGCTGATTGCGGCCTTTTTCACATGGCAAGAGGTTGTAGAATCAATTTGTCTTTTTATAAGTGAATTTAATTGACTTCGAACACGCTTCCAAAGCACATTGGCATCATCATGGACGGCAATCGCCGTTGGGCCAAAAAACGGCTTTTACCGGCTGCCTTGGGACATGCATCGGGTGCCAAGCGCGTTCGATCCTTGGTCGAAACCTGCATCAGAACCAATATCCCCCACCTCAGTTTGTTTGCGTTCAGCACTGAAAACTGGCGTCGCCCTCCAGAAGAGGTGTCGGTATTGATGAATCTTTTTGCGAGTTATTTGCAAAAAGAAGTTGATGACATGGAAAAAAATGGTGTCTGCTTGAAAATCGTGGGCGATCAATCCAAGTTCAGTGAAGAGTTACAAGACTTGATTTCTCGGGCTGAAAAACAAACGCAGCACAACACCAAAATCACCTTGCGAGTGGCAGCCAACTACGGTGGCCGATGGGACATGGTTCAAGCGGCGCAATCTTGGCAGCGAGCCAATCCCAATGCCTCTCTGGACAGCCTCACTGAGAATTCTCTCGCGCCTTTTTTGTGCACCGCAGATGCACCTGAAATGGACCTGCTCATTCGAACTGGTGGTGAATCTCGCGTGAGCAACTTCATGCTCTGGCAGGCGGCTTATGCCGAAATGTTTTTCATTGACACGCTTTGGCCCGATTTCACTACCAAGCAGTTCAACGAGGCGCTTGAGTGGTTCTCCAAACGCGATCGCCGTTTTGGCTCTGCCGCACCTTTTTAGTTTTCGGCTTTGCCTTTCAAGGCACTTTGCTTAGCAGCCAGTTCCCTTAACTTGTCTTTCTTACTGGGTCGTTTGCCTTTGATGCCGCCATGACTTGGGCCTTGGGGTGCCACGGGTGCAGTGGCTTCAAAGCCCATCAAAGTTTCTAGGTCGAGCTTCACGGCATGGCGTTTTTCGATGAGTGACCAGTGAGGCAAAGATTCAGGGGTGACAAAGCTGATGGCCAAACCCTCTTCGCCTGCGCGACCTGTTCGGCCAATGCGGTGGGTGTAATCGACCGCCGATCTGGGCAAGTCAAAATTGACGACAGCGGGTAATTTTTCAATGTCCAAGCCCCTCGCTGCCAAGTCGGTGGCCAATACCACCTTGACCCGTTGCGCTTTGAAGTCGGCCAAAACCTGCTGCCTTTTTCCTTGACTCAGTTGGCCATGAAAAGGCTCTGCGGCAATGCCGGCCACACGAAGTTTGGCCGCCACGATTTCACTGCTGTGTTGGGTGGCTACAAAAACCAAAGCTTGTTTGAGAGGAGTCTCTTTGATGAGGTGCTTCAAGAGTTGGGTGCGTTTGCCAACATCTGTATAAATGGCACGTTGCACAATGACAGACGGCTGCGGCGCTTCGCCTTCGATGTGAATCACCAGCGGATCTTGTAGCATCGCTTGCGCCAAGGGATACATGCTGGCTGGTTTTGTGGCAGAGAGCAACAAGGTTTGCCGATGCTTGGGCAGTTGTCGCAAAATTGTTTGAAGCTCCTCTTGAAATCCAAGCTCCAACAATTTATCGGCTTCATCCAAGACCAGGGTTTGAACCTGAGAGAGATGCAGAGCGTTGTGGGCCATCAGATCAATCAAGCGACCTGGGGTGGCGATCAAAATGTCGGTACCACCTCTAAGTCCCATCATTTGAGGGTTGATGGACACGCCCCCAAAAACGACCGTGATCTTGCAAAGTCGCCCCCATTGAGCCGTCAAACCCATGAAAGTTTGACTGACTTGAATGGCCAATTCGCGGGTGGGAACCAAAACCAAGGTTCGAATCAATTTGGTGTTTCTGACATCACCCAAAGACCTTGTTGCATGCGCATTATCAGTGGGAAATGTGCGCGCCAGCTTCTCAATGAGGGGCAAGGTGTAGGCCAAAGTTTTGCCAGAACCTGTGGGCGCGGTAACCCACGCATCTCGCCCAAGCAGAACCCCTGGGATCAGCTCAAGTTGGACTGGCGTAGGCGCAGGGTAAGTTTTGGGTTTAAGTGCTTTGAGCAACTCGGGCGAAAGGCCCAGATCTTTGAACGGCATAGTGTGCAAGCATAAGTGCTTATGGCTTGATCTGGACGCAAGTCATGGCAAAATTGCAGGATGAATACACGCAGAGGCATTATTTTGGCGGGTGGGAGTGGTACCCGCTTGTATCCCGTGACACAAGCGGTCTCCAAGCAATTGATGCCTGTCTACGACAAGCCCATGGTCTACTATCCATTGACCACACTCATGTTGGCCGGTATCAAAGATATTCTGCTCATCAGCACCCCGCAGGATACGCCTAGATTTTCAGATTTGTTGGGCGATGGCAGCCAGTGGGGGATGAACATTCAGTATGCGGTTCAGCCCAGTCCTGATGGCTTGGCGCAGGCCTTCATCATTGGCAAAGAATTTGTAGGCAATCAACCCAGTGCCTTGGTCCTTGGCGACAATATTTTTTACGGGCATGACCTCGTTAAGTTGATGCAAAGGGCAGCTTCACAAACACAGGGTGCCAGTGTGTTTGCATACCATGTGCACGATCCTGAGCGCTATGGTGTGGTGTCCTTCGACAGCCAGCAGCGTGCATTGAGCATTGAAGAAAAGCCAAAGCAACCCAAAAGCAATTTTGCTGTCACCGGACTTTATTTTTACGATCAACAGGTGTGTGACATTGCTGCCAGCATCAAGCCTTCGGCAAGGGGGGAATTGGAAATCACCGATGTGAATCGATGCTACCTAGCGCAAGAGCAGTTGAATGTCGAAATCATGGGCCGAGGCTACGCATGGTTAGACACTGGCACGCATGACAGCTTGCACGAGGCAGCAGCCTTCATTGCCACCTTGCAAAAGAGGCAAGGCCTGATGGTGGCTTGTCCAGAAGAAATTGCATTCGCCCAAAAGTGGATTGATGCATCTCAGGTGCAAAAACTGGCTCAGCCCTTGGCCAAAAATGGCTATGGCCAATATTTGTTGAGTTTATTGAAGGCGTATTGATGGCCTACACAGTGACGCCAAGCAGACTCCAAGATGTCTTGCTCTTAGAGCCCCAAATTTTTGGTGATTCAAGGGGCTTTTTTTATGAAAGTTTCAATGCCCGCGACTTCGCATTAGCCACAGGTTTGAGCGTCGAGTTTGTTCAAGACAACCACAGCATGTCCTCGCAGGGTGTATTGCGCGGATTGCATTACCAAATTCAACACGCCCAGGGAAAGTTAGTGAGAGTGGTTCGTGGCGAGGTGTTTGATGTGGCTGTAGACCTTAGAAAGAATTCCTCCACTTTTGGCCAATGGACGGGATTTCACTTGAGTGCAGAAAACGCCAAACAGGTTTGGGTTCCACCTGGCTTTGCGCATGGCTTCTTGGTTCTCAGTGAATCTGCCGAGTTTTTGTACAAAACCACCGACTATTGGTATCCAGAGTTTGAGCGCACCTTGCTCTGGAACGACCCCTCACTGGGCATTGATTGGCCCTTGCCTTCAAGCTTGACCGCGCCTTTGTTGGCAGCCAAAGACGCAGCGGGTTTGCCGCTGTCTAAGGCTGAAACTTTCTAATTATTTGTGAGCTGGCAGAGCGTAAGCCTTGATGGTGCTGAGCTGGCCAAGGGTTAAGCGGTTGCCATGCTGGCTGACCACAGCAGCTGCCGCATGGTTGCCCAAGTTGGCGGCTTGATCGGGAGAATAACCTCTTGTGATGGCATACAAAAATGCGCCTGCAAACATGTCGCCAGCGCCATTGGTATCGATGGCCTGAACCTTTTCAGCGGGAACGTGCCATGAGTTTTGCGCCGTGATGATTTCTGAACCATCAGGGCCGCGCGTGAGACACACCATTTTGGCTAATTTTTTCAAAGTCTCTTTGACCACATTCAAGTCTTGTGAGCCACACCAAACTTGGGCTTCTTCTTGATTGCAGAACAAGTAATCGACGCCATCACCCAGCATGGCATCTAGGCCCGCTTTGCAAAATTGAATCATGCTGACATCACTCAAGGTGAGTGCCAAAGCCACACCGGCTTCACGTGCAATTTGTCTGCCCTTTAAAGCGGCCGCAAGGCCGGTGGGTGAGGCCGCCAAATAGCCTTCCATGTAATAGATTTTTGATTTCTCAATGTCTTTGGGATGCAGCGCTGCATCGTCCAGTTCAGCGGAGACGCCCAAAAAGGTGCACATGCTGCGTTCTGCGTCGGGTGTCACCAAGACCAAACAACTTCCCGTTTGCCCTTCGCTTGCCCGAGTGTGGTTGAGGTTGGTGTCGACACCACGAGCTTGCAAATCTTTGACATAAAAATCACCCAAGGCATCGTGTGCCACTTTGCAAGAATAGAAAGCCTTGCCGCCAAGTTGCGCCAAGGCAACGACGGTATTGCCCGCAGAGCCACCGCCAGTTTGTCTGGGGGTGAGGGCTTTGACATGCTCAAGCAGTTGGGCTCTGCGAGGCGTGTCAATGAGAGTCATGTGTCGCTTATCGACCCCCATAGATTTGAGCTGAGCGTCGCTGACTTCGTATTCAGAATCAACCAAAGCGTTGCCAATGGCATAAAGATCGTAGTGAGACATAGAGGACTGGGTTTTGAGTTCAATAAGCCCTGAGTTTAAACCTGAGAGATGTCGGTTCATGGCTTAGGTTCGTTAAAATATCATTGGGTTCGCAGACCCGCTACGACGCAGAAGGCTCTTTAAGCCTTCTGATTAACTTATCTTAAAACCTCAAAGGCTGCGATGAAACGCGATTATTTTTCTAATTCTTCCAAAGACGGACACCGTCAACCGGCAGACCAACAAGGCGGGTCCTGCATTGCTTTGATCGACGCCAGGTTTCTGGTTTGGTTGGCGCAACATACCCAGTCTGGCCCAAAGCAAGACGCTTTGAATCGGTATGGCATTGTGCATTTTTTGACTGGCGCCTTGGCTCACGCAGGTTTGGACGTGAGCATCAAGCGCATTTACTGGTATTCGGAAGAAAATGAAAGCATGGATGTTGACGGTCAAATTGTGCGCAAAGTTTTGTCACACGACACAGACGGCGGCATCTCCTTGTTAAAGTCTCTGGGCCAAGATTTGCGACGCTTGGCAGAAAGCAGGGCTTGTGACCATGTGCTGCTGGCCACGGACGATGAACGCTTTTTAAGCGGCATTGACGATGCGCAGCTGGCTGGTTTGCAGGTTCACATTTTGGCCGACGATGCGGCCAGCAACATGCAGCAATTGCACCAAACCGATCCAGGCTGGGGGCGCTTGATGTCTCAGGCCGATCGCCGTGTCGTTGTGCAATCTAAATCGCTGGCTGAAATGTTACAAAGCGCAGCCAGCAAAGAACTACCTCAGGTCCAAGAAGACCCACAAGTTGTGAAAGATTCCATCACGGATGTCATAGTGTCGTGGTGGGATGATGAACCAGAAGATCGAAGAGACGAGCTGCGAGACGCTTTGCACATTAGCCGCGGTATTCCTCAAGAGGTTGATCGCCAACTGTTGCTGCGCATGCGCCATCGCCTGACGCGCGCATTGACATTGCCGGAAAAGAAATTGTTGCGCGAAATTTTCAGGGCCGTAGCCCTGGGAACTCATTTGCAAGATCCATCGGGCCCTGTCGATTCAGCCGCTTCTTCGTCTTTGATTGACGAGCCCAATTAAAAAAGTGAAGCCCGCGAAATGCACCTTGAGAGGTGCATTGAGTTTTATTTCTTCGGCAAAGCGCCGCCACTTTTCACACACTCATCCAATGATTTGAAGGGTGTGAATTTTTGAGTTTTCTCAAAGCTAGGGCTGTTCTTGTCGTGGCAAATGCCACTGTCAGATTTCTTCACCACAACGGCTTCTGGCGCAGCGGCGTTGGCAGGCAATCTGCCGCCACTTTTGGTGCAGGCATCGATGCTGGCAAACGCTTCAAATTTCTTAGTGGCAGCATAGCTAGAACTTGATTTGTCGTGACAAATACCTGACTCAGATTTTTTGACAGCTGGATCTGCGGTTTGTGCATGGACCATCAAGGGTGAACCCAAATACACAGATGCAAAGACCAGTGCTGTTAGAACGCGATGCTGCATAAAAGTCTCCCAAAAGTTGAACGTGCATGTCGGACATATTCTTGCAATGAAATGACAGTCCTACATTGCTGATGGCATGCTATCGCAACTGAGATGCAATTTCAATTTTGGCGTGTTTTTTCTAACTTGCTGATGTCAAAACCCATCACCTTCAAACGCAGCAGGAGGCGCTCGTATTGACTGGCAGAAACCGCAGGGGTTCGAGACAAAATCCAAAGGTAGGATCTGGTGGGGTCGCCCACCGCGGCCAGTTGGTATTCCGAGTCTAAATCTAGCACCCAGTAGGCACCCCAAACCAAAGGCAGCCAAGCCGTCCAATCGGGTGCAAATCGGACTTCCAATTGTGCAACTTGACCGCTGCTGTGAGGTCTCGCAACACCCACAGCTTTGATTTCTTCACCCGTAGCAGTGGTGCACTTGTTGGTCACTTCAATTTTCTGAGGCCCCAAAATTTTGTACTGAGCTTGGGTGCCTTGAACACATTTGCGCTGAAACCAATTGGGCAACTTGGCGATTTCGTACCAAGTTCCCATATACCTCGAAAGATCAAGATCTGCGATGGACTTGACAGGCTGCTCTGCAAAACTGGCCAAAGGAAACAGTGCTGCCCAAAGGACAACAAAGAACCCTCTGCATATTGCCAATGATGCGTTGAAGATCATTTTTCGAGGTGATATCGAGTCACACGCTCAACTTCATTCTTTGAGCCCAAAATGACACTCACACGTTCGTGCAGTTGCGTGGGTTGAATGTCCAAAATTCTTTCGCGGCCGTTGGTTGAAGCACCCCCAGCTTGTTCAATCAACCAACTCATGGGGTTGGCTTCGTACATCAAACGCAATTTGCCTGGCTTGTGGGGCTCGCGCTTGTCCCAGGGGTACATGAAAATACCGCCGCGGGTGAGGATGCGATGCACATCGGCCACCATGCTGGCAATCCAGCGCATGTTGAAATCTTTGCCACGAACGCCGTCTTTGCCCTGCAGACATTCGTCAACATAGCGCTTCACAGGGGCATCCCAATGGCGCATGTTGCTCATGTTGATGGCAAACTCTTTGGTGTCTTCGGGTACCCTCACGTTCTCTTGCGTGAGCACAAACGATCCCTGTTCGCGATCGAGAGTGAACATGGCCACGCCATCGCCCAGCGTGAGAACCAATGTGGTTTGGGGGCCATACACACAATAGCCTGCTGCCACTTGTTGGGCGCCAGACTGGAGAAAATCTTTTTCGCTGATGGCATCGCTGTCTTCGGGTTTTTTGAGGACGCTGAAGATGGTGCCAATGCTCACATTGACATCAATGTTGCTGGAGCCGTCTAGAGGGTCGAACAACAAAAGATATTCACCTTGTGGATATCGGTTGGGAACCAAGTGAATAGATTCCATTTCTTCTGATGCCATGGCTGCCAAGTGGCCGCCCCATTCGTTGGCTTCGATCAAAACTTCATTGGCAATGATGTCGAGTTTCTTTTGGACTTCGCCCTGCACATTTTCAATATCGGCACTTCCCAGTACACCCCCTAAGGCCCCTTTGTTCACAGCATGGCTGATGCTTTTACAAGCCCTTGCCACCACTTCGAGCAAAAGTCGAAGTTGTGCAGGAATGTGTCCTTTGCTTCGCTGCTGTTCTACCAAATAGCGCGAGAGCGATACTTTTTGAGTCATGTTGATCTCCAGATTTATTCGGCCAAGGCGCGCGTCACAACTTCACGCACGTCTTTGCTGAGGTCAGATTTTGCAGCCACACGTTCAATGGCTGTCTTGGCCGCTTGGCGATAGGGCTCGGCCAATTTTTTCCAGCGATCAAGGGCTCTAGCTAAGCGCGCTGCAACTTGTGGGTTGATGGCATCGAGTTCGATAACGCGTTCACTCCAATAAACGTAGCCAGCTGCGTCGGTTCGGTGGAAGCCGCCTGGGTTGGCACTGCAATAGCTGAATATCAAGCTGCGAGCGCGATTGGGGTTGCGCAAGTTGAAGTCGGGGTGCTGCATGAGCTGGCGCACGATGGGCAGGATGTTGCCACCACGATCTGGCGTGCTGGCCTGCAAGCCAAACCACTTGTCAATGACAAGAGCTTCATTTTTGAACAAGGCGTGAAATTGCGCTAGGGCTTGCGCGGCCAACTCATGACCACTGCCCACCAGTGCAACGAGCGCATTGAAGCGATCTGTCATATTGTGGGCATCTTTGAAAGCTTGCAAGGCTTTGCCAGGCCAAATGGATGTGCCGTCGTGCACTGCTGCCAAGCAAAGCATGCTCAATGCCATACCAGACAAGGCTCTCTTGCCGCTGGACTTGGCGTCTGGAGAATAAGCGCCTGTCACTTTATTTTGCGTGTAGCAAGTTTGCCATTCTGTTTGCAAAGATTGAGCCAATTGAAGCTTCATGGCTTCTCGAACGGCGTGCACTTGTTGCGGATCGACCGACTCAAGTTGCTCGGAGATATAGGTTTCAGAGGGCAAGGTGAGTACCAACTCTTTGAAGGCTGAATCTAAATCAGGATGATTTAGAACGGCCTTCATTGCTTCCAGGTAGTCTGCGCCTAAAACCGGTTCTGTTTGCGGGTTGTGATTTCCGCGAATGAAGCGAAGTGCCGCTTGAACCGCCAAGCGTTGACCCGCTTCCCAACGGTTGAATGAATCCGTGTCGTGGGCTAGCAGTGTGAGCCATTGCTCTTCCGTGAGTGCGCAGTCCAGGTTGACTGGTGCTGTGAAATTTCGAAGCAGTGACGGCGTTGGCACTGACTCTATGTTTTCAAACACAAAAGTTTGCGTAGACTCACTCAAAACCAAGGTCTTGCTAAATTCTGGATGGGCTTGCCCCTGAGTGTCACCCTGCAAGCGAACAGCCATGGGCGTACCGCTTGCATTCAGCAGACCCACTGAAACGGGAATCACGAACGGCTCTTTTATGGCTTGATCGGGCGTTGGCGCACAAGACTGAGACAAGGTGAGCGTGAAGCTTTTGTTGTCGCTGTTGTAGGCGCCCTCTGCCAGCACTCTGGGCGTACCCGCTTGGCTGTACCAGCGTTTGAATTGGGGAAGGAGTTGAGCCAAAGGGGAGCCTGGGTTGGCATCTGAGATGGCTTGCGCAAAATCGTCACAGGTAACGGCTTGTCCATCATGACGCTCAAAGTAAAGCTTCATGCCTTTTGCAAACCCTTGCTTGCCATCCTCGTCGCCTGGCGCACTGACCAAGGTTTGCATCATGCGCACCACTTCAGCACCTTTTTCGTAAATGGTAACGGTGTAGAAGTTGTTGATTTCAACGTAGCTGTCTGGCCTGACAGGATGAGCCATAGGGCCTGCATCTTCAGGGAACTGAACCGTGCGCAAGACGCGTACATCTTCAATGCGTTTGACTGCGCGCGCACTTTGAACGCCAGCCATGTCTTGGCTGAACTCTTGATCGCGAAATACGGTCAAACCCTCTTTGAGAGACAGTTGGAACCAGTCTTGGCAGGTGATGCGATTTCCCGTCCAGTTGTGGAAATATTCGTGACCTACCACGCTTTCAATGCCGGCAAAGTCATTGTCTGTGGCCGTGGCTGGATTGGCGAGAACAAATTTGGTATTGAAAATATTCAAGCCTTTGTTTTCCATGGCGCCCATGTTGAAATCGCTAGTGGCCACAATCATGAAGCGCTCAAGATCGAGCGGTAAGCCAAAGCGTGCTTCGTCCCAAGCCACACTGGCCATGAGTGAATTCATGGCGTGTTCAGTTTTGTCTAAGTCGCCGGGGCGAACAAACACTTGCAACAAATGCTCTCTGCCAGAGCGCGACACAATGCGCTGTTCGCGGGCCACCAATTGACCTGCCACCAAAGCGAACAAATAGCACGGCTTTTTGTGGGGGTCTATCCATTTGGCAAAGTGGCGTCCATCTTCGAGTTTGCCTTGCTCCAGCAAATTGCCGTTGGACAATAGGACAGGGTACTTTTGCGCATCGGCGCGCAAGGTCACGGTGTAGCTGGCCATTACATCCGGGCGGTCTAAAAAGTAGGTGATGCGCCGAAATCCTTCTGCTTCACACTGCGTGAAAAAGGAGTCGTTGCTCACATACAAACCAGAAAGCTGGGTGTTCTTGGAGGGGTCGCAAGTTGTGAAAATTTCCAAATCAAAGGCATCGTTGCCTTCCGGTAAATTTTCCAGAACCAGTTGGTTGCCGTCTATTTTGAAAGAGGTGCCACCGCCGTTGACCATGACCCGAGCCAAGTTCAACTCTTCTCCATCCAGTCGCAAAGATTGTGCAGCCACATCTGGGTTTCGGCGCACCCTCATTTTGTTGAGGACTCGTGTTTTGGTGGGGTCCAAGTCGAATGTCAAGTCGACGGTATCGATCCAAAAAGCGGGCGCTGTGTATTCAACACGGCGAATGGCTTTGGTTTGTCCTTCAAGCATCACAAAAAATCTCCATGGGTTGGTTTTGTCAAACTGGCAATGCCAGTTCTTCAGACACCTTGTTTGAGCGAGGCTTCAATGAAAGCATCCAAGTCGCCATCCAACACTTTTTGGGTGTTGGACATTTCAACGTTGGTGCGTAAATCTTTGATCCGACTTTGGTCAAGCACATAACTGCGAATTTGGTGACCCCAACCCACATCGGTTTTGGTGTCTTCCAATTTCTGCTGAGCTTCCATGCGTTTGCGCATTTCAAAGTCGTACAAGCGTGAGCGCAGGCGTTTCCACGCCACATCGCGGTTGCTGTGTTGGCTGCGTCCGTCTTGGCACTGCACCACAATGCCAGTGGGAATGTGCGTTAGGCGCACGGCAGAGTCGGTCTTGTTGATGTGCTGTCCACCCGCGCCGCTGGCACGGAAGGTGTCGGTGCGAACGTCAGAAGGATTGATGTCAATCTCAATCGAGTCGTCCACTTCGGGGTATACAAAAATACTGGCAAAGCTGGTGTGACGGCCGCCGGAAGAGTCGAACGGTGACTTGCGTACCAAGCGATGCACACCGGTTTCGGTGCGAAGCAAACCAAAAGCGTAATCACCTTCAAACTTGAGCGTGGCGCCTTTGATGCCAGCCACGTCACCCGGTGATTCGTCTTCAACAGTAATTTTGAAGCCTTTGCGCTCGGCATATTTTAAGTACTGTCGCATCAGCATGCTGGCCCAGTCACAAGCTTCAGTACCCCCGGCCCCAGCTTGAATGTCAACGAAGGCATTGCAAGAGTCGGCTTCGTTGTTGAACATGCGGCGGAACTCTAGCTGCTCTACGATGGCAGACAACTTATTGGCTTCAATTTCAATGGTGAGCAAGCCGGCTTCATCGCCTTCCTCTTTGCTCATGTCAAACAACTCACTGTTGTCTGAAAGCTCAGATGTGAGGGTGTTGAGTGTGACCACCACACCGTCGAGGGCTTTTTTTTCTTTGCCCAACTCTTGGGCTTTTTTAGGGTCGTTCCAGACCGTGGGATCTTCGAGCGATGCGTTAACGGTTCTTAGGCGTTCTGATTTGGCATCGTAGTCAAAGATACCTCCGTAAATCTTCGGTGCGGGCGGCCAGGTCGGCCAATTTCGCGCCAATTTGATTGATGTGTTCTGCTTCCATGAGGGCTTGTGTCCGAATCTGATAAAGATGGGATTTTCTCACGCTTAGGGGTCAGTTGCGAACCTCATTAGTCCAAAAAGTCTTCCAATAGCTTGGCAAGGGCCTCCGCTTGGTCATGGTGCAGCATGTGACCGGCATCTTGAGGCGTGGCTATTTTCAAATTCTCAACCGATTTCAGCCGTTCGTGAAACTCTTCAAGGGTGAATTTCCCTTTCCACCACTGTGACAAAGAATCATCGGATGCTTCAATCACCAAGCAAGGGGCTTTGATTCTTTTGTAAATTTCCAGGACCTCATCGACTCGGTAAAGGTAAGGGTTGACCACTTTGTGAGCGGCATCGCCCAAAATTCGCCATTGGCCTTGTGCGTCTGGTTTGGCCCACTGCAAAGCCAACCAGTCGGCCTTGTCTTGCGACAGTCGGTGGTTGGTTTTCATCAGCCTTTGAGCAACTGCGGCAGCGTCGGGGTAAGGTTTGAGGTTCAATTCACCTTTGTCAAAGGCTTGCAACTCGTCAAGCCATTGACCCAAACGGCCTGGGGCTTGGGAGGGGCGCGTGCTTGCCATGCCAAAACCCTCCAAATTGACCAAGCGCCGAATGCGATCGGGCCGAGCACCTGCGTACATCATGACCACATTGCCTCCCATGCTGTGGCCCACCAAGTCGATCCTTTGGGAGGGACACAACTTGTGCAGTAGGGCATCCAAGTCGCCCAAGTAGTCGGGTAGCCAGTAGCTGTCTGTGGCGGGTCCTTCGGTAAGACCGTAGCCGCGCCAGTCGGCTGCCAAAATACGGCGGTGCTGTAAAAATGAGGGGGTTAGGGCGTCAACCATGAATTGCCAAGAAGCGGCCACGTCCATCCAGCCATGCGCCAGAACCAAAGGCGGTAAATCGGATTGTGGGTTGCCCCATTCTCTGACGTGGTATCGGTGACCCCGCAAAGAGACGAAATGGCTAGTAGAGTGCTGTTGAACTTGGTACATACTTCGAGATCATAAGGAGACAGGGAATGCGTGTCAGTCACCCGAACGACGCTTACGAGGCTGTGCACCGCCAATTTGCTTGGCATGTGCCTGTGCATTTCAACATAGCTGAAGTCTGTTGCAGCCGTTGGGCGCGCGCTCGACAGCACCAAAATGCCACCGCCATTGTGGCTCATCATCCAAGCCCTCAAGCCAGTCAGTCGTGGACCTTCCGTGATTTACAAAGCGCCGCCAACCGATTGAGCCATGAACTTCAAAAACGAGGCATCAAGAAAGGCGATCGGGTGGCCATTGTCATGCCCCAGCGATTTGAAACCGCTGTGTCCTATATGGCTGTCTTGCAAATGGGCGCGGTGGCCATGCCTTTGTCAATGCTGTTTGGGCCAGATGCTTTGGCCTTCAGGGTGAACGACAGTGGTGCCAGCATGGCCCTTTGTGATGAAGCTTCAGCGCCGGTGTTGACTGAATTGCGCAAAGATTGCCGGGCTTTAAAAGTGGTGTGCCAGGTGCCTGAATTTCTGTCGCGCCCCAATGCAGAAAAACAATTGACTCACAAGTTCAAGGCTGAAAAAACACTCGCCGAAGACCCTGCTGTTTTGATTTACACCAGTGGCACCACCGGCAATCCAAAGGGCGCATTGATTCCTCACCGGGCCATGATTGGTAACCTCACCGGCTTCTTGTGCAGTCAAAATTGGTTTGGCTTTGAGCCCTTGAAAAGCAAGTCAACTTCCAAGTTGGCAAGCAGCTCGTTGCCTTCGGGTTCTGATGCCATTTTTTGGTCACCTGCCGACTGGGCTTGGACGGGTGGCCTCATGGATGCGCTGCTGCCAGCCTTGTATTTTGGGCGGCCGATTGTGGCGTTCCAAGGACGCTTCAGTCCAGAGATGGCTTTTGAAATACTCCATCAACACGCCATCACACACAGTTTTTTATTTCCAACGGCCTTGAAGGCCATGATGAAGGCAGAGGCTCAACCGCGCAAGCGATACAAGCTGGTTTTGCAAGGCTTGATGAGTGCGGGTGAGGCTGTGGGCGATGCCGTTTTTGCTTATTGCCGTGACCAACTGGGCGTTGTGGTCAATGAAATGTTTGGGCAAACAGAAATCAATTATGTAGTGGGCAATTGCCATATTTTTTGGCCTGCAAAACCGGGTAGCATGGGCAAGGGCTACCCTGGCCACCAAGTGGCTGTTATTGACGAGAAGGGTCAAATTTGCCCACCGGGTGTGCATGGCGAAGTGGCAGTGAACCGCTACGACCGGCATGGCCACCCCGATCCGGTGTTCTTTTTAGCTTACTGGAAAAATCCCAAAGCCACCCACGAAAAATACACAGGCGATTGGTGCCGAACAGGTGACGTGGCCGTTCAAGATCAAGAAGCTTATCTTTGGTACCAAGGACGAACCGATGACATGTTCAAAGCTGCGGGGTATCGAATTGGGCCGGGCGAAATAGAAAACTGCTTGATCAAACATCCAGCTGTGGTGAACGCGGCAGTCGTGCCCAAGCCAGATCCTGATCGGGGTGCCTTGGTGAAGGCCTATGTGGTGATGTCGCCAGAGTTTTTATCGCAAAAAGCTGTGTCAAAAAACGCCAACAGCTTTGACCAGAAAGTGATTGAAGATTTACAGCAGCACGTGAGAGGTTTGCTCGCGCCTTACGAATATCCCAAAGAAATTGAATTCATTGACCAATTGCCCATGACCACTACTGGTAAAGTACAACGAAGATTTTTGCGCTTGGAAGAGGAGCGACGAGCTGGCCTTTTGCGCAAATTGTGAACTTGATCATTCAATTTTGAAATCATGAAAAAAATAACATTGGGTCAATCTGATCTGCAAGTGACCCCCATTTGTTTGGGCACCATGACCTTTGGTGAGCAAGTGACAGAATCAACCGCGCATCAAATACTCAATCGTGCTCTCGATTTAGACCTGAACTTTTTGGATACGGCAGAAATGTATTCGGTCCCTGCCAAAGCAGAAACCTGTGGGGCCACAGAAACTATTTTGGGAAATTGGTTTGCCAGCCACCCTGGCGCGCGCCAAAAAGTGGTGCTGGCCACCAAAGTTGCCGGTCCTTCACGCGGAATGCCCTGGGTGCGCGAAGGCGCTGGCCTGACATCGCAAGATATATTGAAATCTTGCGATGCCAGTCTCAAGCGCTTGCAAACAGACGTGATTGATCTGTATCAAATTCATTGGCCTGAGCGCCATGTGCCTGTGTTTGGCATGATGTATTTCGATCCCAGCAAAGACAAAATCGAGACCAGCATTCACGAACAGTTGGAGGCCTTGGGCCAGTTGGTCAAGGCTGGCAAGGTTCGCCACATTGGCCTGTCCAATGAATCGCCTTATGGCATTCACGAATTCATTCGTTTGGCTGAGCAGCATGGTTTGCCGCGCGTTAGCACTGTTCAAAACCCATACTGCTTGACCAACCGAACTTTTGACAACGCCATGGACGAAAGCTGTCATCGCTTGCAGGTGTCTTTGTTGGCTTACTCACCTTTGGCCTTTGGCGCTTTAACTGGCAAGTACGATCAAACTGGCTTTGAAGGTGATGGCGCACCGGCCAATGCGCGCATTGGCAAGTACGAGTCTGTGCGCAAGCAACGTTGGGGTCGTGAGAGCTCATTGACCGCAGCCAAACTTTACAACCAACTAGCCCGCGACAATGGCATGAGCCCCACCCAAATGGCACTTGCTTTTTGCTACAAACGTTGGTGTGTGGCCAGCACCATCATCGGTGTCACTTCGGTGGCGCAGCTTGAAGAGAACGTCAAAGCTTGGGACACCACTTTGTCTGCTGAAGTTTTGGCTGCCATTGATGCCATTCGTTTGGTCCATCGCGATCCTGCAACCTGATTTCTAGCTTCAGTGCTTCGTCTTTTTTAATTTCCCAATGCCTGAAAATTCATTGAATCTCCTCTTGCACCCTATTTCGGTGGTGCTTGTTTCTTATCTGCTTGGCTCCTTGAGTTTTGCCGTCATTGTCAGCAAGTTCATGGGTCTGTCAGATCCCCGTTCCTACGGCAGTAAAAACCCAGGCGCTACCAATGTTTTGCGCTCAGGCAATAAAAAAGCCGCCGTTTTGACTTTGCTTTTCGACGCTGTGAAGGGTTGGATTCCTGTGTTTTTGATCTTGCAGCAGGGTGGGGCTTGGGGCCTGACCGAAGGTGTAGCTGCCGCGGCTGGCTTGGCTGCTTTTTTGGGCCATCTTTATCCCATCTTTTTCAAATTTGAAGGTGGCAAAGGTGTTGCAACGGCCTTGGGCGTCTTAATGGGTGTGTCTCCCGTGTTGGGCTTGGCCATTGCCCTCACCTGGATCGGTGTTGCCTGGTTCTTCAGATACTCTTCTTTGGCGGCACTTTTGGCAGCACTTTTAGCGCCAGTTTACTACGCGCTGGCATCTGACGTGCTGTGGTGGAGTTTCAATGGTCCCATCTTTGGCATGTTGTGTGTGATGGGCATCTTGTTGGTTTGGCGGCACCGCGACAATATCAACCGCTTGCTGGCGGGCACTGAATCTAAATTGGGCGCTAAAAAAAGTTAAGGCACGGGTTAGACGGGCCGTAAAAAAAAGCGCCCTTGGGCGCTTTTTTTAATCACGAAAGTTGTTGAAGCTGATTGGAATATCGGTGATGTCTTTGCGCAGCAGGGCCATGGCCGCTTGCAAGTCGTCGCGCTTGGCACCTGTCACGCGCACAGCATCGCCTTGAATTGAAGCTTGAACTTTGAGCTTGCTTTCCTTCAGTACTTTCTGAATTTTTTTGCCGTCTTCAGTGGCAATGCCATTGCGCACTTTCAAGACTTGCTTGACTTTGTCGCCGCCCATTTTTTGCACGTCGCCTTTGTCTAGGAAGCGCACATCCACACTTCGCTTGGCCAGCTTGTTGAGCAAGACTTCGTCAATTTGGGTGAGTTGAAAATCGGCATCGCCAAACAAAGTAATTTCTTTGTCTTTCAATTCAATGGCTGCCGACGTGCCTTTGAAGTCAAAGCGCGTGGCAATTTCTTTGGCGGTGGTGTCGACCGCATTTTTTACTTCAACCAGGTTGGGTTCGCAAACGGTGTCAAAAGATGGCATGGATTTTCACAATCAAGTCAGAGAATGCGACAATTCTCCCATGAACGTGACCCAAAACGTAGCCCTTCAGTCGTACAACAGCTTTGGCATTGTGGCCAAGGCCTATTCTTTGCTGCGAATTGGCTCTGTGGCAGAGGCTGTAGAGGCTCAGCAGACCCTAAAAAACCACCCAGAGGGGCACTGTATTTTGGGCGGTGGCAGCAACATAGTCTTGACGGGCGACGTGAGACCTCTCGTCCTCAAAATGGAGATTTTGGGCAAGCGCTTGGTGTCCGAGACAGACAAAGCTTGGATTGTGGAGGCGGGTGCAGGCGAGGACTGGCATGAGTTGGTCACGTGGACCTTAGACCAAGGGTGGCCCGGATTGGAAAACTTGGCTTTGATTCCAGGCTCGGTGGGCGCCTCGCCAGTGCAAAACATTGGTGCTTATGGGGTAGAGCTGCAAGACCGCTTTGATTCTCTCGATGCCCTAGATCTGGTCACTGGCCAAGTGTTCAGTTTGAATGCCGCGCAATGTGCCTTTGGCTATCGAGACTCAGTTTTCAAGCACACCAGCAGCGGGCCCAATGGCATTGGTTTGGCGGGGCGAGCTTTGATTTTGCGTGTGCGCTTTCATCTGCCCAAAAAATGGAAGCCTGTGTTGGGTTATTTGGATTTGGAAAGAAAAATGACCGAGACCGGCATTGCCCATCCCACAGCACAGCAAATTTACGATTGGGTGTGTGCCATCCGTCGTCACAAATTGCCCGATCCCAAAGTTTTAGGCAATGCGGGGAGCTTCTTTAAAAACCCCACGGTCTCCCCAGAGCAATGTGCCGACATCATTGCGCGTGACCCTAAGGTGGTTCATTACCCCATGCCCGATGGCAGCATTAAACTGGCCGCTGGCTGGTTAATCGATGCCTGTGGTTGGAAGGGCAAGAGTGTGGGCAATGCGGCTGTGTATGAAAAACAAGCCTTGGTGTTGGTCAACCGAGGTGGCGCAACGGGCGGTGAAGTGGTCACGCTGGCCAAAGCCATTCAAACCAGCGTGTACGAGCGGTTCGGCATTCGCTTGGAACCCGAACCGGTCGTGATTTAAAACTTATTTGCCACCTTCAAGCTTGAGCATTTCGGCGCCTTCGCCCAAAGACAACAAACCTGTTTGTGCATAGATGCCCAATTTGGCACGTGTGTCCACGATGTCCAAGTTGCGCATGGTAAGTTGACCGATGCGGTCGAGCGGTGTGAACATAGACTCGCCCTTTTCCATGGTCAAACGCTCGGGGTGGTACGTGAGGTTGGGCGAGGTGGTGTTCAAAATGGAGTAGTCGTTGCCACGGCGCAGTTCAATGGTGACCTCGCCTGTGATGGCGCGTGCCACCCAACGCTGGGCTGTTTCACGCAGCATCAAAGCTTGTGAGTCAAACCAACGGCCTTGGTACAACAAGCGGCCTAGCTTGCGGCCATTGTCGCGGTACTGCTCAATGGTGTCTTCGTTGTGAATGCCGGTAAGCAAGCGCTCGTAAGCAATGAACAACAAAGCCAAACCAGGCGCTTCGTAAATACCGCGGCTCTTGGCTTCAATGATGCGGTTTTCAATTTGATCGCTCATGCCCAAACCATGACGACCGCCAATGCGATTGGCTTCCAAAATGAGTTCAACAGGATCGGAAAAACTCACGCCATTCAAAGCCACGGGTTGGCCTTCTTCAAAGCGCACCGTCACTTCTTCGTGTTTGATCACACAGTCTTCACGCCAGAAGGGCACGCCCATGATGGGCTGCACAATTTTCATGCCGCTGCTCAGGTGCTCCAGGTCTTTGGCTTCGTGGGTGGCACCCAACATGTTGGAGTCAGTAGAGTAGGCTTTTTCGGCCGACATCTTGTAGCCAAAACCGTGTTGCGTCATGAACGCCGACATTTCGGCGCGGCCACCCAATTCGTCAATGAACAACTGGTCTAACCAGGGCTTGTAAATTTTGAGAGAAGGGTTGGTGAGCAAACCATAGCGGTAAAAGCGCTCAATGTCATTGCCCTTGAAGGTGCTACCGTCGCCCCAGATGTTGACGTCGTCTTCTTTCATAGCAGCCACCAACATGGTGCCAGTAACGGCGCGGCCAATGGGGGTGGTGTTGAAGTAAGTTACACCCGCTGTGGAAATGTGGAAAGCACCGCACTGCAAAGCAGCAATGCCTTCGTGGGCCAATTGTTTGCGGCAGTCAATCAGTCGAGCCAGTTCTGCACCGTATTCCTTGGCTTTGCGAGGAATTTCTTCGTAGTCTGGCTCGTCGGGTTGACCCAAATTGGCGGTGTAGGCGTAAGGCACAGCGCCTTTTTGGCGCATCCACAACAAAGCGGCACTGGTGTCTAAGCCACCAGAGAAAGCGATGCCAACTTTTTGGCCTGCAGGAATGTGTTGAAGGATGGTAGCCATGGAAGTTCTTTCAGATGCGAAGGGGATCAACCGAAATGGCAGATGTAGTGATACGGCTCGGTGACGCGAATTTCAAAACTGGATTGGCCAGGCACGTTGAATTTTTCGCCGGCTTTTGACACAAGCCACTCTGAGCTTCCCTTGAGTTTGTACTCGCAAGAACCGCCCACGCACTCCATCACCTCGGGCGCGCCTGTGTTGAAAGTGAGGGTGGAGGGCAGTACCACGCCCACTGATTTCTTGGTGCCATCCGCGAAAGTGATGTTGTGGCTGACGCACTTGCCGTCAAAGTACACGTTGGCTTGGGTGGTGACGGAAATATTGTCGATTTTTTCGGTGGTCATAGAGAAATCAAGGGTAGGGTGTCGTGGCCACACAGGGGCGGCTTATAGACTTGGCACAAAACCCATGATTTTAGGCCATTGCAGGCCCTTTTTTAACGCCAGTGGCGATGACGGGGTGCCGCCCCAATGTCCAAGTTAACGTGCGTGAACACAGGGTAGGGTGAGTAAATATTGGGACGGAAATAGGGAGAAAACACACGAACCACTTGGGGTGATGCGGTGAAAATTTGGTGCGGCACGATGGGTAAATTGGAAGTTTCTGCCATGACTGTGGCTTCAGAGCCGGGCACTTCCAAGGGGGCCGCACTGATGGGTGTGACTTGCAACTTGATAGTAGGGCCTGGGTCTTTGGGCAATTGCACGTTGTACTGTTTGCCAGCAAACTCATAGACCACGTTGTAACCCATAAGGCGGTTTTCGAAGACTTGCTGGGTGGTGCAGGTTTGTTGAGTTTGGGTTTGGGCTGCTTGAGGTCCTTCAACCTTTTCGCCAGCAATGGCGCCGCCAATCACCCCAATCATGGTGGCCAAAGCTCGGCCTTCGCCTTTGCCAATGGCATTGCCAATTGCGCCACCAGCGATAGCGCCCATTGCCGCTCCAGCACCAGAAGTCTGACCTGGCACAGTGATTTGCGTTTGGGTGCAAACTTGGCGAGGCACAGAAACTTGTTGGTAAACAGGGGTGCGGCTAATGACATTGCCAATTTCTTGGGCTTGCGCGGGCAGGCAAACAGCGAGTCCAGCCAACAAACCGCCGGAGAGCGTGGAAGTTAGTGCACGGTTAAAGACTGAGTTTGTCATGGTGTTCAATTCCGATAAAACAAAACAATGGCCAGATTTTAGAGTTTAGATTCAACAAAATTTGAAAGCCTACTTAAATACTTAACGCAGCAGCCACTGATTTGGTTGAAAGCCTATTGTGATTTCAATGCCTTTGCTGGATTGCCACTCAATAACGGGCCGTTTGACCAGGCTGGAATTGGCCAAGAGAAAAGGCCGAGCCGTAGCCGCATCGATCACGCTAAGCTGTTCTTCTGGGCTGAGTTTGCGCCAACTGGTGCCTTTCCGGTTTAAAACTGCCTCCCAGCCTGCCTCTTTTAGCCAAGAATCAAGATTTTTTTCAGGCAAGCCTTGTTTTTTGAAATCATGGAAAACATGCTCGATGCCTTGCTCGCTCAGCCAAGTACGTGCTTTTTTAACCGTATCGCAATTGGGAATACCATAAACAGTGATCAAGGTGTATTTCATCATTTGTCATTGAAAGAGCTGGACTCAGCGACAATCTTATCCTTATGAAAACATTGAGTGAATGGCTCGCACATTGCGAGAGCTTGCATCCCCATGCCATTGACATGGGTTTGGACCGGGTCCGCCTAGTTGCCCAAAAGCTGCAATTGGCCCTCAAAGTGCCTGTGATTACCGTGGCGGGCACCAACGGCAAAGGCTCAACCTGCGCCATGCTGGAGGCCATTTATTTGCAGGCTGGTTACAAAACAGGGGTCTACACATCGCCCCATTTGGTGCACTTTGAAGAGCGCTGTCGCTTGCAAGGGGAGTCGCCATCTGCTGCTGTGTTTGCAAATGCTTTTGAGCAGGTTGAAAAAGCCAGAGGGGAGATATCCCTCACTTATTTTGAATTTAGCACCTTGGCCATTTTAAAAATGATGGCAGACGCTAATTTGGATGTGGCCATTTTAGAAGTCGGTTTGGGCGGCCGCCTAGACGCCGTCAACTTGGTTGATGCCGATTGCGCCATCATCACCAGCATCGACCTAGATCACACAGCTCTTTTGGGGAACGACCGTGAAACCATCGGTTTTGAAAAAGCTGGCATTGTTCGCTCAGGCAAGTCGGTTGTTTTGAGCGACCCAGTTCCCCCCAATTCCATCATTCAGCACGCCAAGGACCTGGGCTCAGACCTTTGGTTGATGGGCCGCGAC
Organism: Limnohabitans sp. MMS-10A-178; assembly: GCF_003063375.1. Lineage (GTDB taxonomy): Bacteria > Pseudomonadota > Gammaproteobacteria > Burkholderiales > Burkholderiaceae_C > Limnohabitans_A. The sequence continues at coordinate 1,612,570 of NZ_NERY01000001.1, forward strand.
TTCAACTTTTCAGGCGATCCCTTGCAGTGGTCTTGGGCCGGCCGGGGGCGCCGCTACAGTGGTCTGGCCTATCCCGCGCTCAGGGGGGCCAACCAATTGCTCAATGCCTCTGGTGTTTTGGCAGCTTTGGAGATCATGCGACCCCAATTGCCAGTCACAGCGCAGGCCATTCGCAATGGCTTGGCCATGGTGGAATTAACGGGCCGGTTTCAAATTGTGCCGGGCGAGCCGGTGTTGGTCCTTGATGTAGCGCACAACCCGCATTCTGTGGCGGCTTTGGCGGCCAATTTGGATGCGATGGGTTTCTACCCTTGCACCCACGCGGTATTTGGGGCCATGGCCGACAAAGACCTTGCCAGCATGCTTCAAAAAATTCTGCCAATGGTTGATGCGTGGTATTTCACAGATCTGCCATTGCCCAGGGCGTCTACGGCAGCCCAACTGGAAGACGCTTGGCGGCAGATGAATACACGCCAAGACGTGAAAACCAGCCAGCACATCTCGCCTCAAAAAGCCCTCGAAGCAGCCATTACAGAAGCAAGACCCGCTGATAGAATCTTGGTCTTTGGTTCGTTCTATACGGTGGGCGGCATTTTGCACAATGGCATTCCCAAATTGCATGCCAAACACCTGAGTAATTGAGACTCCACCTCATGGCATTCTTCAAGCTACGACTTCCTGGACGACTTTCATCGGGCCCCACTGGCGCCGATGCGTTATCCAACACCCCCGCAGAAAGTGTCGAGGTTATTCGCAAGCGTGCTCGCCACAGGCTCATGGGCTCTGTGGTCTTGGTTTTGGGCGCAGTGGTTGGATTGCCGCTGTTGTTTGACAGCCAACCCAGACCTGTGGCCATCGATACACCTATCGTGATTCCCGATCGAAATCAGGTGGCGCCCTTAACGGCAGCAGTGGCCCCTAAAACAGGCACGGTCAAAGAGCCAACGCCGGTACAGGCAGAACCAGCACCTCCCGAAACTGCAACTGTTGCAAAAAGTGCAGTTGCCAATCCGGCAGGACTTGATCCTAACGAGGAAGTGGTTTCCAAGACCACCAAACCTGAGCCCAAATCTGAGCCTAAATCTGAGCCCAAACCTGAGCCCAAACCTGAGCTCAAAGTTGAAGCCAAGCCCGAGGTGAAAACAGATCCCAAGCCGGATGGCAAAGAAGCGCCTAAGTCAGAACAGCCAGTTCGTTCTGTGGTTCAAGTGGGCGCGTATGCTGAATTGGCCAAGGCCAGGGAAGTGCGTGCCAAGCTTGAAAGTGCGGGCTTTAAAACCTATACCCAGGAAGTAGAAACCAAAGACGGCAAACGAATTCGCGTTCGAGTAGGTCCTTTCCCGTCTAAGGAAGAAGCTGAAAAAACAGCTGAAAAAATTCGGAAACTGAATTTGCAGACTTCGGTGTTAAAACTTTAAGGAGGTCAAACACATGGCTTCCACCGATTGGATTCTTCTGGCCGTGCTTGCAGCATCCCTATTGTTGGGCGTATGGCGAGGCTTGGTCTACGAAGTACTGTCTGTCATAGGCTGGATTGCTGCATTTTTGCTGGCGCAGTGGTTTGCCCCCGATGTTGCAGAAAAATTGCCTATGCAGAGTTCAAGCGAAACACTTAAGTTTGCCGCTGCATTTGTGTTGGTTTTTGTAGTGAGTGTTTTTGCGGCGGGCCTCATTTCTACGCTCATGAAAAAAATCATTTCTGTGGTGGGGCTCAGGCCTGTTGACCGAATTCTGGGCGCTGTCTTTGGATTGTTTCGAGGTCTGATTTTGTTGCTGGCCTTGAGCGTTGTGGTGCACATGACGGCTTTGCAAGAGAGCGATTGGTGGCTTGAGTCCAAGGGCGCACCCATGCTCATGACCTTGCTCAAGGGCTTGAAACCGATGTTGCCTGAAAAATTTGGGGCTTTCTTGCCCAACTGACTGGACTAACTTATGTGTGGAATTGTTGGCGTTGCAAGCAACGCACCGGTGAATCAGCTGATCTATGACGCGCTGTTGCTCCTGCAGCATCGTGGGCAAGATGCTGCGGGCATCGTCACACAACTCGACCGCAAGTTTCACATGCACAAAGCCAAAGGCATGGTGAAAGATGTTTTTAGAACGCGCAACATGCGCTCTTTGCCGGGCAACTGTGGCTTGGGGCAAGTGCGCTACCCCACTGCAGGCAATGCCTTCAGCGAAGAAGAGGCGCAGCCTTTTTATGTCAATGCACCGTTTGGCTTGGTACTGGTTCACAACGGCAACTTGACCAATGCCAAAGCCTTGAAGGCTGAGCTTTTTTCGACCGACCATCGCCATATCAACACAGAGAGTGACTCTGAAGTTTTGCTCAATGTGCTGGCCCACGAGTTGGAAAAAACCACACGCGGTTTGCCTTTAACTCCCGCCGATGTTTTCAAAGCCGTGCAAGGTGTGCATCGCCGTGTGAAAGGCTCTTATGCAGTCATCGCCCTCATTGCGGGTCATGGATTGCTGGCCTTCAGAGATCCCTTTGGTATCAGGCCATTGTGCATTGGCAAAGCCAAGGACGGCACCTACATGCTGGCCAGTGAATCGGTGGCGCTAGAAGGAACTCTGCATCAGTTTGAGCGCAATGTGGCGCCAGGTGAGGCGGTGTTCATCGACATGCAAACGCAACTTCACAGTCAGCAATGTGCAGACCAACCGCAATTGAATCCTTGCATTTTTGAATACGTCTATTTGGCTAGACCAGACTCTACTTTGGACGGTATCTCTGTATACCAGGCGCGTTTGAACTTGGGTGAAACATTGGCCAAGCGGGTCATTTCAACCGTTCCCCCAAGTGACATTGACGTGGTCATTCCTATCCCTGAATCAAGCCGCCCAAGTGCTGCGCAATTGGCGCAATTGTTGGGATTGCCGTACCGTGAAGGGTTTGTGAAAAACCGCTATGTGGGCAGGACCTTCATCATGCCGGGACAGGCTGTTCGCAAGAAATCGGTCAGGCAAAAACTCAACGTCATTGCCAGCGAGTTCAAAGGTCGCAATGTGCTGTTGGTGGACGACTCCATTGTGCGAGGCACCACCAGCCGTGAAATTGTGCAGATGGCGCGAGAAGCGGGTGCACGCAAGGTTTACATGGCCAGTGCTGCGCCGCCTGTGCGTTATCCCAATGTGTATGGCATTGACATGCCCACCAAAGATGAGTTGGTGGCGCACAACCGATCGGTGGATGAGATTCGCCAAATCATTGACTGCGATGCGCTCATTTACCAAGATGTTGATGCCATGAAATTGGCCGTTGCCAATGCTGTTTTGCCAGGTTTTCCAAAGGTTCAAGGTTTCGACGCGTCTTGTTTTGACGGCGTTTATGTCACCGGCGATTTGTCTGCTGAAGACATTGTGCGCTTGAATGAAAACCGACCCTCCCAACAAGATGACTCAGAGGCCGAATCTGACCTCTCGCGTTTGGCACTGCCGAATGCATCTTGAGCACCATCGGAAAAATATTCGTGAAAAGAATTTGAGATCCATATGAGCCAGCATCCATTGCCCGACAACTTGCACATTGACACCCTGGCGGTGAGGGCGGCAGTTGACCGCAGCCAGTACGGAGAAAATTCTGAGGCCTTGTACCTTACCAGTGGCTATGTTCAGCCCGACGCAGAAACAGCCGCACGGCGTTTTGCTGGTGAGGAGGAGGGCTACACCTACGCTCGTCTTGGCAATCCCACAGTGGCCAGCATGGAGGCGCGCTTGGCAGCCCTTGAAGGCTCAGAGGCTTGCATTGCCACTTCCACCGGCATGTCGGCCATTTTGCTCATGTGCTTGGGCTTGCTCAAAAGTGGTGACCATGTCATTTGCTCCCACTCGATGTTTGGCTCCACCATCAAATTGATTGGCAGTGAGTTTGCCAAGTTTGGTGTGCAATCTACTTTTGTGTCGCAAACCCAAGTGTCTGAGTGGCAAGCGGCCATGCGGCCCAACACCCGATTGTTGTTTGCTGAAACACCGACCAACCCCTTAACGGAAGTGTGTGACATCAAAGCACTGGCCGACATTGCCCATGCAGGCAATGCATTGCTGGTGGTGGACAATTGTTTTGCAACGCCTATTTTGCAGCGACCCATTGCCATGGGCGCAGATTTGATCGTGCACTCAGGCACCAAATATCTAGATGGCCAAGGCCGCGTGATGGCAGGCGCCTTGTGCGGCTCCAAGGCATTGATTGACGATGTGTTTGGCCCCGTCATGAGAAGCGCAGGCATGACATTGGCGCCTTTCAATGCATGGGTGGTTTTAAAAGGTTTGGAAACTTTGGGCATTCGCATGAAAGCCCAATCTGAACAAGCCTTGGCCTTGGCGGAGTGGCTAGAAGCGCAAGGCCCTGTGGCGCGTGTTTATTACCCCGGCCTCAAAAGTCATCCTCAACATGAACTGGCCATGCTGCAACAATCGGGCATGGGTGGCGCGGTGTTCTCTTTTGAAGTCAAAGCCCAGTCGGCAGAACAGGGCCGCGAAAATGCATTCAAAGTGATGAACGCCATGCGCACAGTTTCTTTGTGTACCAACTTAGGTGATGTCAAAACTCTTGTGGCTCACCCGGCCAGCACCTCCCACGGCCGCCTTACGGAAGCGCAGCGTCAAGTGGCGGGTATTCAGCAAAGCTTGATCCGTGTGGCGGTAGGCCTTGAAAATCTGGAAGACTTGAAAGCTGATTTCTTGCGTGGTTTTCAGGCACTCTAATTCGAATTACAAATGTCTTCTATTCAAAAACAAGTTCGCACACGATTTGCACCATCCCCCACTGGATTCATCCACTTGGGCAACATTCGATCTGCTTTGTACCCTTGGGCCTTTGCCAAGTCACAAGGCGGCACTTTTATTTTGCGCATTGAAGATACCGATTTAGAGCGGTCGAATCAGGCGTCTGTGGATGTGATTTTGGAGGGCATGGCTTGGTTGGGCATGAACCCCGATGAAGGTCCTTTTTATCAAATGCAGCGCATGGACCGCTACAAAGAAGTGTTGGCCAAACTGCAAACCACAGGTCAGGTTTATCCCTGCTACATGAGCATTGAAGAGCTTGATGCCCTGCGTGAAAAACAAATGGCAGCCAAAGAAAAGCCGCGCTATGACGGCACTTGGCGGCCAGAGCCTGGCAAAACACTGCCGCCCATTCCAGAAGGCGTGAAGCCTGTGTTGCGATTTAAAAATCCGCTGGACGGTGTGGTGGCTTGGGACGACAAAGTGAAGGGCCGCATTGAAATTAGCAACCAAGAGCTAGACGACTTGGTCATTGCAAGACCTGACGGCACACCCACTTACAACTTCTGCGTGGTGGTGGATGACATCGACATGGCCATTACCCATGTCATTCGCGGCGACGACCATGTGAACAACACACCGCGTCAAATCAATATTTTCAAGGCCTTGGGGCACGAAGTGCCTGTGTACGCGCACCTTCCTACCGTGCTCAACGAGCAGGGCGAGAAATTGAGCAAGCGCAATGGCGCCAAGCCCGTCACGCAGTACCGTGATGAAGGCTATTTGCCTGATGCCATGGTGAACTACTTGGCGCGCTTGGGCTGGAGCCACGGCGATGATGAAATTTTTAGTCGTCAGCAGTTTTTAGATTGGTTTGACCTCGACCATTTGGGCCGAAGTGCTGCGCAGTTTGACGATGCCAAACTGCGCTGGGTGAACGCCCAACATTTGAAGGTCTCTGACGATTCGCAGCTGGCGCTTTGGGTCAAAGACATCTTGAGCCAACGAGGCATTGCCTCAGACGACCGTTTGCCAGCCATCTGCGGACTGTTCAAAGACCGATGCGACACCCTGTGCGTGTTGGCCGATTGGGTGGCCGTTTTCTATGGCGATGTAACGCCCAAAGCCGATGAAAAAGCCCAACATGTGACCGACGCAGTTAAGCCGGCATTGGCGCTGCTGGTTGAAAAACTCTCGGTATGTGACTGGGACAAGGCTGCTATTTCGTCGGTGATCAAAGAGGTTTTAACGGCACAAGGTTTGAAGATGCCGCAGTTGGCCATGCCCGTTCGGGTTCTGGTGATGGGTACGGCTCAGACCCCTTCGCTCGACGCGGTACTTGCACTTTGTGAGAAGCAAAAAGTTTTAGAACGCTTGAAAAACGCTTGAAAACCTGTCTATAATCCATATCTCGACACCAACGAGGGTTGCCTTCCAAGGCTTCACAAAGTTGCCAAGGGGGGTATAGCTCAGCTGGGAGAGCGCTTGCATGGCATGCAAGAGGTCAGCGGTTCGATCCCGCTTACCTCCACCAAAGTGTCGAAAATGTTTTGATTTGCTTGCGAAGCATTTCATAACAGTCCAGGTTATGACCCTATCGTCTAGAGGCCTAGGACATCACCCTTTCACGGTGAGTACCGGGGTTCGAATCCCCGTAGGGTCGCCAAGTTTTGTTGCACTTGGTGCTGTTGCTAGTTCAACAGTACAAAAGCTTCAAGCTACCAGGAGTGGTAGTTCAGTTGGTTAGAATACCGGCCTGTCACGCCGGGGGTCGCGGGTTCGAGTCCCGTCCACTCCGCCAAAAAAGCATGTAGAAACGCGCCTTCGGGCGCGTTTTTCATTTCTGCAATCACTTTATGTGCTCATGAAAGCAAAAGTAGTAGCCGCCAGCCCAGTTTGCTTGACAATGAATGCTCCTGTTGATATCTTAAAGATATCAATTCAATCGAGCCATTCACTATGAGTTCAGCACCTGCCCAAATTGCTTTTCGCTTCAGACCTTACGACAGTGCCAATGGCGTGACACGCATCACCACCAAAAGGTTGGCTGAGACGCTGGGTGTAGATGAAACACAAGTTATCCATTTGGCGCTTCGTGAGTTGGCAGTCAAATTGCTGCCTCAGTATGAAGCCGACGAAGGTGCTCTCACCCAGACGCAATTGAATCAAATTAAAAAGTTGGCCCCCAAAACCAAGCTGACCAAAATTCGCAGTACCCTTTTCGACAGGGAAAATGCTTGATGCAGAGGTGGCCAGAGCCTGATGCAGGAGACATTGTGTGGTGTCGTTTTCCAGACTTGATTCACGCACAACCCAAACCCATGCCTGCCCTTGTGATTGATGTACAAATGGATAACGCAGACCTTATTTTTGTGAGCGTGGCCTATGGTACGAGTCAAAAATTAAACCGGATTTACAGCGGTGAATTTCAAATCACCCAAATAGACAACCCGGCAGCCTATGCAATGGCTGGACTCAGTTTTGATACAAAATTCGATTTGAGAACCATTCTTTCTTTGCCATTCAATCAAGAATGGTTTTCCGTGCCGCCTCATGCACCTCACGGACAAAATCCCAAGCTGGGTACCTTGCATCCATCCATGGTTAAAGTTGCATCAACCGCTTACAAGGCAACAACACAATGACACTTTTTCGAACGCCATCTTTCCAAAAAATTGTTTATGTTTGCTTTGCTCTTTTAGCGCCATGTGCCGTTCTTGCAGAAACAAACTTAAGCAAGATTTGGGTGAACGCTGGGTTTTATTCAGCTCACTTCGATACCCAGAAAGGTTTGCGAAATGCCAACCCGGGTCTTGGTCTTGAGTACAAACTAGACGACACTTGGGCTCTCACAGCAGGTCGCTTTATCAACAGCAACAACGCGCACTCCAATTATTTAGGCACTTATTACCAACCGTGGCGCGAGGGCAATTTTAAATTTGGCGTGGTGGGCGGGGTGTTCAATGGCTATCCCAAAGCCTTTGACGGTGGCTGGTTTCCTGCTGTGTTGCCAGTCGTGAGCTGGGAGACTCAGCAATTGGGCCTGAATGTGATGTTGGTGCCGCCCCTGAAAGACAGGTTGTATGGTGCAGTAAGTTTTCAGCTGAAGTATCGGTTTGAAAATTAATTTTCTCAAAGACTCTGTTTATTTCAATAGCTTGGCACCAAGTACCTTGGATGCCGTTTTATCAAAAGTCCAGAGCGGAGAATGGCCAGCTCGATGAGCCAAAGAAATGTGCAAACAATCCGCAAAATCTGCGGGATGATTTCTAAAGAGCTCCAACGCAATTTCGACAGATGATTCTGATTCGAATTTCAACTCTTGAGTGGAAAGCAAATTGGACAATAGTTCAATAATTTGTGATTTGTTGAATAAAAAATTTGAGCGTAAAACCCATTCAAGCTCTAGCAGCACAGTGACAGCAATAAACAGAGTTTCACCCTCTGCCAATAATTGGTGGATAAGACTTTTTGCTAAGTGGCCCTGTTGTTCATCATCTTGAATGAGGAATCTCACAAGTACATTGGTGTCTATGGCGGCCATTCAAAAATTATTTCCAAGGATTCATATCTTGCAGGGTGATTTTTTTGCCATCTGGGAGTTTGATAGCTCCCGCTAGAGACTCGATTGACTGTGACTTAACTCTGACGATGAGTACGCCATCTGGTGTGACACACCATTTGAGTTTTGCGCCTGTTTTAAGACCTGCGGCTTCACGAATATCTTGGGGGATGGTGGTTTGCCCTTTGCTAGTGAGTGTTGAGTTAGCCATTTTCATTCCTTACTTTATAAAGTTTGGTAATGATAATGTTGGAATTTGTGTCTGTCCATCTATACCCAAGCCTGAGGCGCCAGCAAACCCAGCAGATACCCGCGCAGCCATCCCAAATCGACTGGTTTGGCAATAAATTGTGAGCCTTGGGGCGGGCCTCCTCGGCTTTGCAGTTCGTTTTCGCTAAGGGCAGAGAGGGTGAGGATTTGAAGCTTGGCGAATTTTTTTTGCTGTTGAACCCGCTTGACCAACTCCCAGCCATCGACCTCTGGCATGAGCAAATCGATCAGCATGACATGCGGATTGAACACGGGCAATTGGAGCAATGCATCGATGGCGGAGGCCATGGCACAGCAGTCGATTTGGGGGTGAACAGACAGGCAAGTATCTTGCAGCAGATGGCGGGTGACGGCATCGTCGTCGACCACCATGACGCGAAGCCTGTCGTTCATGAGGCGCTCGACAGCGGGCAACTTTTGCTGCTGTGATTGGTAAATTTGAATGGATTCGAGGGAGATGCGGCGATGACCGCCCTGCGTGACCCAGGCATGAAGGATGTTTTTGTCGACCAAACTTTGGACCGTGCCGACTGACAGTTGAAGAAGTTCAGCGGCTTTGCTGGTGCCACAGCAAGCGGGGGTGGTTTGATGTGCCATGCATATCTTCTTTGTAAAACCCCAATTTAGCGTGAATTACCTTCATGCACGCTTGCAAACGCATACATTCACTTTCATTCGAAGAATTTACAAGTTTGGCCCTAAACCGTCTCCTTAGGGACTCTGGGGATGTTCCATCCGCTCATACCCGTATAGCATCCCTTGTGCAAAATGGCTTTTGCCAATGCACTGACCTGACTTTCACCTTGCACTTGCCCATGCCCATTTAAGTATTCTGTTGGAGACACACTGAATGCCCGCCCACCATGCTTTTTGGCCTAAGAGACTGCCGAACCAACTGACGGCGCCGCAAACATCTTTGTGGATGAATTTGCAGATCAGCGCTTTGCGCTACCCGCAAAAAGTGGCTCTGGTGTTCATGGGCAGAACATGGACTTATGCGCAATTGCAGCTTGAAGCTGAAATTGTGGCATCAGCTTTGCGCAAGATGGGAGTGCAAAAGGGTGACCGTGTGGTGTTGGACATGCAAAACTGTCCCCAACTGGTGATCACGCACTTTGCTATTTTGCGACTCGATGCCGTGGTGGTGCCAGTCAACCCCATGAACCGCATAGAAGAGTTGAAGCATTACATCCTAGACCCCGATACCAAGGTGGCTGTGACCACAGCAGATTTAGCCCCAGAATTGGCGGCTGCCAGCAATGCCCTAGACCCAGCTCAGCGCCTTCAGCATTTGTTGGTGACCCAATTCTCTGATGCTTTTGACCCCGTCAACACCGGGCCCGAAGAAATGCCGGCCAATTGGCACGACTGGCTCACCACGGTGCACCCTTTGCCAGCGCTTGAAGGTGGGCAAGTGCATGCTTGGGCGTCGGCCTTAAAGGGTGAAGTGTCTCTTGGCCCCGTCACGGCCCAATCGGAAGATTTGGCTGTGTTGCCCTACACCAGCGGCACCACAGGCTTGCCTAAAGGTTGCATGCACACGCATGGCACCATCATGCACAACGCCATGTCCAGTGGCTTGTGGGCCAATGGCACACCTGAAAACAAATGCTTGTGCGTTGTGCCCATGTTTCACATTACTGGCATGGTGAGTGTCATGCATGCCACTATTTTCTTGGGCGCAACGCTCATTTTGATGCCACGCTGGGACAGAGATTTGGCTGGGCGGCTTATTTCCAAATGGAAGGTGACGCACTGGACCAACATTCCCACCATGGTCATTGACTTGTTGGGCAGCGCCAACTTGGAGCAGTTTAATTTGAGCAGCTTGCAAAACATTGGCGGCGGCGGTGCTGCCATGCCAGAAGCTGTTGCACAACGCCTGATAGAACAATTTGGCCTGCGCTACATTGAAGGCTATGGGCTCACAGAAACGGCGGCACCTTCGCACTCCAACCCGCCCGATGCACCCAAAAAACAATGTTTGGGCATTCCGTTCATGAGCGTCGATGCACGGGTGGTCGATCCAGAAACTCTGAAAGAGTTGCCGCAAGGCGAGTCGGGTGAAATTGTGATGTCGGGGCCGCAAATTTTCAAGGGTTATTGGAAGCGCCCCGAGGCAACTGCCAGTGCCTTTTTTGAGCGCGATGGCAAATCGTTCTTCCGCTCGGGCGACATGGGCCGCATCGATGAAGAAGGCTATTTCTTCATGACCGACCGCTTAAAGCGCATGATCAATGCCAGTGGTTTCAAGGTTTGGCCTGCCGAAGTGGAGGCCTTGATGTTCAAGCATCCCGCTATTCAAGAGGCCTGCATTATTTCCACCAAAGACGCCTACCGAGGTGAATCAGTCAAGGCGGTGGTGGTACTGCGCAGCACTCACAAGGGCCAAGTGAGCGAGCAAGATATCATCGACTGGTGCCGAGACACCATGGCGGTTTACAAAGTGCCGCGAGTGGTAGAGTTCATCGATGCGCTGCCCAAAAGTGGCAGTGGCAAGGTAATGTGGCGCGCATTGCAAGAAGCAGAAATGACCAAGGTTTGATGTATTGTTTGTTGATGTTGCGAAAGACGCCAGCATGGGTCTGAAGCTCACTGTGTTGGATCAATCGGTGGCCATGGCCGGCCGAGGGCAAGATGAGTCTATTCGGCAAACCTTAGCGCTTGCCATTGAGGCGGAGCGCTTGGGCTATTCGCGTTTCTGGGTCAGTGAGCATCATGCGCACCCCAGCATTGTGGGCACGGCACCTGAAGTGCTCATGGCCGCCATTGCCACCCAAACTCGCAGCATTCGCATTGGCAGTGCGGGTGTCATGCTGCCACACTACGCCGCCTTGAAAGTGGCCGAGCAATTCAGGGTGCTCGATGCTTTGGCGCCAGGACGAATAGATTTGGGTGTGGGCCGTGCGCCTGGCAGTGATGGCAAAACAGCGCAGCTCTTGAACCCCGATCGGTATGCCAGTGAAAACTTTCCCCAGCAGGTGATGGAATTGCAAGCGTGGGTCAAAGGGCAGCCTTTGCCTGCGGGTCACCCCGGACATGGTGTATTTGCATACCCACAATCATCAACATCGCCTGATGTTTGGATGCTGGGCAGTTCTGACTACGGCGCTCAATTGGCAGCACATTTGGGTCTGCCTTATGCATTTGCTTGGTTTATTACCGACGGGCAGGGTGCTGACCAAGCCATGCAAATTTACCGTGAGACTTTCAGACCCAGCGCGGGACTTGAGCGGCCCAAGGCCACCTTGTGTGTTTGGGCTTTGGCAGCAGACACTGACGAAGAAGCCTGGCATCTTTTCAAGAGCCGAGCACGTTGGCGCATGGACCGAAATTTGGGTCGCATTGGCCCCATGCTGCCCCCCGAGCAAGCAGACCGCGATTACTCACCCGCTGAACAAATGGCGCTACAGTCACTGAAGGCCAATGCCTTTGTGGGAAGCGCCAAAACAGTAGCCGAAAAGTTAAGAGCCGTTGCCACACGGCTTGAGTTGGATGAATTGGCTGTCATTACCTGGACCTATGACCCCAAGGCACAGACGCATTCTTACGCACTGTTGGCCCAAGAATTTAATTTAAAACCCTCAATATTTTCAGGAGCATAAGCATGTTTGAAACCGCAATAGCAGGCAGTTTGCCTAAACCCGAATGGCTGGCCGAGACCAACAAGCTTTGGCCCAAATGGATGGCGCAAGGCGATAGCCTGAAGCAAGCCAAAGCCGACGCCACCTTGCTTTGGATCAAGGCGCAAGAAGATGCAGGCCTCGATGTGGTGGGCGATGGCGAGCAATCGCGCCAACACTTCGTGCATGGTTTCCTAGAGCAAGTAGAAGGCATTGACTTCGAAAACAAAGTAACCATGGGCATTCGCAACAATCGCTACGACGCGCAAGTGCCGCAGGTGGTTGCACCCTTGCGCTTAAAAGGTCGTGTGCATGCCTTTGAAGCGCAACTGGCACGCGCACACACCAAGAAGAAATTGAAGTTCACCTTGCCGGGCCCCATGACCATTGTCGACACGGTGGCCGATCGCTTTTATGGCGACAAAGTCAAAATGGCCATGGCCTTTGCTGAGTTGCTGAATCAAGAAGCTTTGGCACTGCAAGCCGACGGCGTTGACATTGTTCAATTCGACGAGCCAGCTTTCAATGTTTACATGGAAGAGGCAGCCGATTGGGGTGTGAAAGCCTTGGAGCGTGCTGCGCAGGGCCTCACCTGCACCACAGCTGTTCACATTTGCTACGGCTACGGCATTCAAGCCAACATCGATTGGAAAAACTCTTTGGGCCATGAGTGGCGCCAATACGAAAAAGTATTTCCAGCCTTGGCCAAGAGCAGCATTCAACAGGTTAGCTTGGAGTGTTTCCAATCGCACGTGCCCATGGATCTGATGGCTTTGCTGGAAGGCAAAGATGTGATGGTGGGTGTGATTGATGTGGCCAGCGATGTGATTGAAACGCCCGAGCAAGTGGCAGATACCATTGGCCGCGCGCTTCAGTTTGTGCCCAAGGCTCGCATCATTCCTTGCACCAACTGCGGCTTGGCACCTATGAGCCGTGAAGTGGCTGAGAAAAAACTACAAGCTTTGGCCGAAGGTGCACGAATTGCACGTGAGCGCTATCGCTGAAAAGTTTGAAATTGCATGAATAAAAAAGGCCATCGCAAGATGGCCTTTTTGTTGAACGCACACCAGTGATTACATGCGTTCAAAAATGGCTGCAATGCCTTGCCCACCGCCAATGCACATGGTGACCAAGGCATACCGGCCCTGGATGCGTTGCAGTTCGTGCAAAGCTTTGACCGTGATCAAGGTGCCTGTGGCCCCAATGGGGTGCCCCAAAGAAATACCGGAGCCATTGGGGTTGACCTTGGCGGGATCTAAACCCAAGTCGCGTGTCACGGCGCAGGCCTGTGCTGCAAAGGCTTCGTTGGCTTCAATCACATCCAAATCGTTCACACTGAGGCCTGCTTTTTTGAGGGCCAGATGTGTGGCGGGCACTGGGCCAATGCCCATGTACTTGGGGTCTACGCCGGCATGTGCATAGGCTACCAAGCGGGCCAATGGCTTGACACCGCGCGCTTTGGCAGCGCCTGCTTCCATCAGCACCACAGCGGCGGCGGCATCGTTGATGCCTGAGGCGTTGCCAGCTGTGACGGTGCCGTTTTCTTTCAGAAACACAGGCTTGAGTTTGGCCAGCTCTTCCATGGTGCAAGCAGGGCGAAAGTGCTCATCGGTTTCGTAGGCCACTTCGCCTTTGCGAGTTTTGAGCATGACCGGCATGATTTGATCTTTGAAATAGCCGGCTTGTGTGGCCCGCTCTGCGCGGTTGTGGCTTTCAACCGCCAATTTGTCTTGGTCTTCACGCGTAATGCCCCACTTGGCTGCAATGTTCTCAGCAGTGACGCCCATGTGAATGGTGTGGAAGGGGTCGTGCAGTGCACCCAACAACATGTCAATCATTTTGGTGTCGCCCATGCGTGCGCCAAAACGGTTGCTCAAGCTGGCGTAGGGCGCACGGCTCATGTTTTCTGCACCAGCGCCAACAGCAACGTCTGCGTCGCCCAACAAGATGGACTGGCTGGCTGAGATGATGGCTTGCAAACCAGAACCACACAGACGGTTTACGTTGAATGCAGGTGTGCCTTCGGAGCAGCCCGCGTTGATGGCGGCCACTCGCGACAAGTAAAGGTCTTTGGGCTCGGTGTTGACCACATGGCCAAACACCACATGACCTACATCTTTGCCTTCTGTATTGGCACGCTTAAGGGCTTCACGCACCACTTGTGCGCCCAACTCTGTGGGCGCAATGTCTTTCAAGCTGCCACCAAATGTACCAATGGCGGTGCGCACACCGCTGACAACGACTACTTCACGGCTCATTTAATTCTCCTTCGATTTCAAAAAATAGAACCCCAAACTCTGATGAAAAATGACGACAGGGGGCTGATAAAAATTCGGTCTTAATCGTATCAAGAACGTATCAAGAACGTATCAAGCTAAATTTAAGCATCGCGAACATCGCTCACAGGGTTGCTGCCAAAGTCGGTACGCGCAATGTAATTCAAAATTCTGCTTGCGGCCTCCTCTGGGGAGGTCAGTAGACCTGTTGACTTGAGTTGCTGGAAGCCATTTTGATCTGGAAATTTTTCAGGGTCTGCACTGCGCAATTGAATTTGCATATCGGTATCAATGACGCCGGGTGCCAAGGATGTCACCTTGGCGCCATGGGGTTTAAGCGCTTCATCGAGCGCTAGGCAACGTGTGAAGTGGTCCATGCCTGCCTTGGCGGCGCAGTAGCCGGCCTGAGAAGCCATAGCGCGCCGGCCCAGACCGGAGGAAATATTCACCACTTTGCGCGGCATGATCCAGTTTTCTGTAGCGCCTAAAAAGGCAGCGCACAACTGCATGGGCGCTTCTAAGCCAACGCGCAAAGCCATGGCCAAGTTGTGAGGGTCGGCTTGACTCAATGGGCCAATATTGGGAATGACGCCCGCATTGTTAATCAGGGTGGCGCTGGCGTAAGTTTTGGCGTCTTGTGCCTCTAGCCACTTCTGCAGGGCCAAACTGGCCGTGGCACCATCGGCCAAATCGTGCGTCCATTGTTCCAAATGTGCGCCTGCTTTTTGCGCGCTTTCATGCAGGCTTGCTTGTTTGTTGCGAGAAATGCAAATGAGCGTGTTGCCCGCTTGCAGCAGCTGCTCTGCAATGGCCAAGCCCATGCCGCGAGAACCACCAGTAAGGATGTAGAGATGCTGAGACATGATTTCTTTCTTTTAAAAAGGAACGCTACTTTCGAAAGCCATCCATTTTGCCGTAACTGGGTGTTTCAATTGCAATTCACGGGCATGCAGCAGCAAGCGGGGGGCTTTGGCTATTTCTTCGGGGGAGCCGTACAAGGCATCGCCCAAAATGGCGTGCCCGATGGCCATCATATGAAGACGGAGTTGATGGGTTCGACCCGTGATGGGTTTCAACTCAACTCGGGTGGCGTGATCAAGTGGCAAATGACATTTGACGCGCCATTGCGTGTGACTTGGTTTGCCTTGTTCCCAATCCACTTTGCTTCTTGGTCGGTTGGGCCAATCGATGATCAGCGGCAATTGAATGTCGTGCCAGGTTTCTGAAACATTGGGCAAACCTGCCACGATGGCTTCATAGGTTTTGTGCACCTCTCTGAGTGCAAAAGCTTGGCTTAAAACGCGTTGAATCTCGGGGCCTCTGGCCATCACCACGAGACCCGACGTCGCCATGTCGAGGCGGTGCACGGTAAGGGCATCGGGCCATTCTTGTTGGGCTCTGGTGATCAAGCAATCTTGTTTGTCTTCGCCTCGTCCTGGCACACTCAGTAAACCTGAAGCTTTGTTCAGAACGATGATTTGATCATCCACATAAACCAAATCCAAGGCAGACACGGCTCATCGACCTTGGAGTGAGCGAATCCGATTGACTTGCAGAGGCGTGACTTCTGCCGCTTGGTTGCCCCATTGAGTTCGCAAGTGGGTAAGAACGGCTGCAATTTCACGATCGTCTAAGTCGAGGATGTAAGGCGGCATGCCATAGGGTCGTGGGTTGAGTTGGGTGGCGGCAGGGTAGCCGCCATACAAAACGCTTTGAACCAAATTGGTGGGGTCATTCAAGAGAATGGCGCGGTTGTTGGCGAGTGCAGGATAGGCGCCAGGAACGCCTTGCCCTTGGGCTTGGTGGCACTGCTCACAATGCTGTTCGTAAATTTTGGCGCCCTGGCTCAACACTCTGGCTGAAGTGCTTGGTTTCTTCATTGATTCGGAGGAGGCCTTGAGTGCAATTTGCGGCGCTTTGCTGGCCATGTCTTTGAGGTAGGTGGCTACCGCATTCAGGTCTGAATCGAGCCAGTACTGCGTGCTGTGCTGCACCACCTCCGCCATGGGGCCACTTGCGATAGCTTGGTCGTTTTGCCCTGCCTTTAAAAAAAGTGCAATGTCTGCCACACTTTGGCTTGCCAAGCCAGTTTCTTTGGCGCTTGTGAGCGAAGGCGCATACCAATTGAGTACTGGCAAAAGCCCGCCTGAAAAATCATTGACTGCGCTCAATGCGCCCCATGAATTGCGTTCGCTGTGGCAGGCTGCGCAATGTGCCAAACCTTGCGCAATGTAAGCACCGCGGTTCCATTCAGCGCTCTGACGAGACTCTGGCACATAGGTGCCAGGTGTGAAAAACAAACTCCGCCACACAGCAATGGCCACAGCGGTGCCGTAGGGCCAATCTAAAGTCTCTGAAGGTTTAGGAATGGGTTTGGCATTGGCTGCAGCGGGCAATTTTTTCAAAGCTGCCAGCAGGGCATCACTGTCTTCGCGCGTGATGAGGGTGGTGTGTTGGTATGGAAAAACGGGCGTGAGCAATCGTCCATCTTTGGATTTGCCGTGGTGCAATGCACGCCAAAAATCTTGGGTGTCCCATTGACCGATTCCGTGCTGTGAATCGGCGGTGATGTTGCTGCTGTAGACCTTGCCAAAAGGCGTCTCAAACGCACGACCGCCTGCCCCAGGTGCTGCGCCTCGATCTGTATGGCACGCAATGCAATTGCCAAGAATTAAAAGCTCTTGGCCTTTGGCAACCAGCGCGACCTCACTGAGGTCGCTGCTGCTGATGTTGCTTTTGGGTGTTGTGGCGCTTGTCCAAATGTCTTGGTGGTTGTCGAGCAAGATGGCGGTGCCCAAGAGCCCCACAATGGCCACCCACAGGATGGCAAAGTTTCGCCAAAAATGAGCTGGAAACATCATGGCTGCACCTTTGAGAGTTCAGGGGCGCTGCCGCAACGCCAAGGTGCTTTGAGTGGCTCTGCCATTTTGAGGGCAGGTGAAGAATTCAAGGGCATGTTTTGCGTGGACAGCCAAGTGGCAACAGCCACCAAATCTTCTGAATTAAGTTGCTTGACAATGTCGCGCATGCAATCGGGAGATGCGGCTTTGCGCTGAAGGGTTTGCCAAGCGCCGAGTTGGGCGTTTAAATAATCGAGTGGCAAACCCAAGAGGCCTGGCACATTGGCTTGCACGCCTGTGAGTTGGGCACCGTGACAAGTGTTGCAAGCCGGCACGCCGCGGCTGCTGTCGCCTTCTAAGGCCAATTTTTTACCTTGCTGCAAGACGCGATCCGATGCGCGTTCTTTGGGTTGCACGGCTGGCGGATAAGGCAACTTGAGGTTGGCAAAATAAACCGCCATTTCTTGCAGGTAGGCATCTGACAGGGGGTCGACCAGGCGGGTCATGAGGTTGTAGTGGCGCCTGCCTTCTTGAAAGTTTTTCAGTTGGTTGAACAAGTACCCCGCAGGCTTGCCAGCAAGCCGAGGGTAATAACCATCGGGGCCTGCGCGGCCCTGTTCGCCATGGCAGGCCGTACAGGCTCGGGTTCGTTCTGCCATGTCGTCTTTGAAAGATTTGCCCTGAGCGAAAGCAGTTTGGGCAAGCATAAAAAGAAGGACTGCTAAGAAACCCAAGAACAAGACCTTGGGTATTTTTGGCAGGTGCCAAGAGAGAAATGCAAAATTCAAGGACATGCCTAAAGATACCCTGAAAAGAGCCCTCTAATGGCTCTGCCTCGATTGAAATCCAGAGATTTTCAGTTCAGGCGACAATCTAGGGTTTTGTGACTCTTTATTTCATTGCTTATGTCTGATTTTGAAGTTCGATTTGCCACCAAAAAAGAGGCGGCTGAAGTTGCGAACCTGCATTTGATCGCCAGTCGTGCCGCCTATGCAGGCCGGGTACCTGATGCACACTGGGATGCCACGCCCATGGCCAAGCGGGTGTCTTACTGGAAAGAGGCCATTGAATATGGTGAGCCTCAAGTGTTGGTGGCCTTGGAAGGCGACAGCATTGTGGGTTTTGTGGGATACGACCGCTCGCGCGATCCCAAATCTAAAAACACCACTGGCGAAATTTGGGCTATTTACGCCGACCCCGATCGTTTGGGTGAAGGTGTGGGCTTGGCTTTGTGGGATGCTGCTCGCGAAGGTTTGCTCGAAGAAGATTGCACCGATGTAACCATTTGGGTGCCTTTACTGAACGAACGCACAGTGCGCTTTCATGAACTGGCCGGTTTCAAGCGTGAGATGAACACTGCACGCACTGTGCCCATGGGCACGGTC
Organism: Limnohabitans sp. MMS-10A-178; assembly: GCF_003063375.1. GTDB lineage: Bacteria > Pseudomonadota > Gammaproteobacteria > Burkholderiales > Burkholderiaceae_C > Limnohabitans_A. The sequence continues at coordinate 1,631,254 of NZ_NERY01000001.1, forward strand.
AAGGTCGAAGAAGTTCGAATGAAGCGTTCGTTGACATAAAACCTGGGCCGCTGTGAAAATTTTGCTGGCTCCCATGGAAGGGCTGTTGGACCACAGCCTGCGAGACACGCTCACGCGTGTGGGCGGCATAGATTTGTGCGTGTCTGAATTCATCCGTGTGACCGATGCGGTGCTTCCGAGAAGGGCCTTTTACCGAGTGGTGCCAGAGTTGTTGAATGAAGGCAAAACTCACGCGGGTGTTCCTGTTAGAGCGCAATTGTTGGGCTCTGAGCCTGAAGTCTTGGCTGCCAACGCAGCGCGCTTGGCCAAGCTCAACCCTGCAGGCATTGATCTCAACTTTGGCTGCCCGGCCAAAACTGTCAATCGTCATCGCGGGGGCGCTGTGTTGTTGGACGAACCCGAGCTGATAGGTCAAATTGTGGCGGCGGTGCGTCGTGCTGTGCCGCCCCATGTGCCTGTCTCGGCCAAAATGCGTTTGGGTTTTAACGACGACTTGCGTGCTGAAGATTGTGCCCAAGCCATTGAGGCTGCCGGTGCCGATCAGTTGGTGGTGCATGCACGCACCAAGGCCCACGGTTACCGTCCGCCAGCGTATTGGGATCGCATTGCCGATTTGAGGCAGTGCGTCAAATTGCCCATGGTGGCCAACGGCGAAATTTGGACAGTGGCAGATGCAATACGCTGCCGTGAGGTGACAGGTTGTAATGACATCATGATTGGCCGCGGCATGGTGAACAACCCAGGGCTGGCGCTAGAAATTAAATTTCACGATGCCCAAGCTCAGGGTCTGTCTGTGTCCGACATGGCGCAAAGGTTTTCTTGGGAACAGCTGTGGCCTTTGATGAGTATTTTTTGGCGGCGAATGAGCTTGCATGTTGCACCTCGACATCGCGCTGGACGACTCAAGCAATGGCTGAATTACTTAAGACGACATTACCCTGAAGCGCAGCAGGCATTTGACACACTCAGGCTGATTCAAGACCCTAAGGTGATGGAGGCTTGGTTGTTGCGGCCGCTGCCAACATTTGCGCCGCAACCTCCGCTTGAAGTGCTCTCAAGCTAGTTTGCAAAGTGGCACTGGCATGCAGTGCCGCAAGCCTTTCTTCTGGCGCTTGAATTTGTTTGCAAAGCAACTCTGTTTGCGCAATTTCTTCGATCAATGATTCTTGGCAAAACACCGGGGCAAAGCCTTTGAGTTGATGCCATATCTTTTGCAACACATCAAATTGACTCGATGCAATGGCGCTGGATATCTCGGGTTCATCGCGAAGAAGGGTGCTGTTGAGCGTGTTCAAGAGTTGATGCGCACTTTGGACATCGCCCAAGTAGGCAATGGCTTTTGACATCGATAAATAGCGATGTGCCGTCATGCGCTACAACTTGCCATGAAGAAACTCTGACAACCCACCCTCAGGCTCAAAGCGATCGTTTCTGAAGTGCAGCCGAGACGGCCCTGGAAGTGCTCTCACCTGAACCGAGTGTCTTGGATCGCCAGGGTAGCAAATAACCCGCATGCCCTCGACATCAAAGGACTCTGGTTGGATCACGGGGGGTGTTCTTTGCGCAGCATCCTCGAGCGCATGGTCGACACCTTGGTAAAGACTCAAGTGAGACAAACTCATAATTTGAGGCGGCGCTAACAGAATGTCTCCCGCCCAATATTGCATCAAAGCTTGCCGCGGGCTTGCCCACAGAATTTCTGTTGTCTCGTGATTGTCTTGAATCGCAATTTGTGCGCTTGGGGCTCTTGCCAAAAAGAATCGTGTGTCGAAACGTTTGGACATCATGGCTGGCCTACGAGGCGTGATCCAACGTGACCAGGGCCTCAAGTCTGTGCAGCGCAGTTGCAGGCCGCATTCCTCTTGTGCTTCTCGCAAGGCCGCAACAAACAAACTGCCAGCATGCTCAGGCGCGATGTCGGGTTCTCCCAATTGAGCATGCAAAGCAGACAGGGGTTGATCTAAGCTGGCCAAGGCACTTGGGCTGGCATCTGCATCATCGCGTTTGCCGCCCGGAAATACAAAAGCGCCTCCCAAGTCCTTGGAGTCGGTATGCCGTTTGAGGAGTAAAACTTCCAAGCCCGATGAGCCTTCACGCAGCATCAATACGGTGGCGGCATCGCGCGGCGGGGTGTCAATGATTTTGGAGGAGATTTCCATGGCGCTTTAAATTGAGTAACATTGCAAGGCTATCAGATTGAGGTAAAAAATGAGCATTGATTTTCAAGGACGTGTCGCCATTGTCACAGGTGCAGGTGGTGGATTGGGCAAGCAACATGCGCTGGCGCTGGCCAAGCGAGGCGCTAAAGTGCTGGTGAATGACCTGGGCGGCAATGTGCATGGTGAGGGCGGCTCGGTCAGTGCGGCGCAGGCCGTGGTGGACGAAATTATCAAGGCAGGCGGCGAAGCCATTGCCAACGGCGCATCTGTAACCGACTATGAGGCGGTGCAGGCCATGGTCAAACAAGCCATGGACAAATGGGGCCGCGTTGACATTTTGGTCAACAACGCTGGCATTCTGCGCGATAAAAGTTTTTCCAAAATGGAAATTTCAGATTTTCGTTTGGTGATGGAAGTTCATGTGATGGGGGCCGTTCATTGCACCAAAGCAGTTTGGCCCATCATGCAGGCGCAAAACTATGGCCGCATTGTGATGACCACTTCTTCCAGCGGTTTGTACGGCAACTTTGGGCAGGCCAATTACGGTGCAGCCAAAATGGCATTGGCCGGCATGATGCAAACGCTTTCCATTGAGGGCGAGAAATACAACATCCGCGTCAATTCCTTGGCGCCCACTGCAGCCACGCGCATGACCGAGGGCTTGATGCCCGAAGCCGTCTTGAAAGCACTTGAGCCCCAGGCCGTGGTGCCCGCCATGTTGGTCATGGCGTGTGAAGACGCGCCCAACAGAACCATCATTTGCGCAGGTGCGGGCAGCTTTGAGGTGGCCAACATCACGCTCACGCAAGGCGTACATTTGGGCATGTCAGAAGACACACCCGAGCAGCTGTTGGCCGCTATGGCTCAAGTGAAAGACCGCCAAGGTGAGTTGGTGCCAGGATCAGGTTCAGGGCAAGGCAGTTTGGAAGTGGGCAAGGCCATGGCCGCCCACAAGGCTTAACTGAGCGTGAGCACCACGGGCGTGTGATCGCTGGGCCGCTCGTTTTTGCGAGGCAGTTTGTCGATCACACACGCTGAGGCGCGGGCTTTCAATGCAGTGCTGATGAGAATGTGATCGATGCGCATGCCTCTGTTGCGCTTGAAACCAAAGTCGCGATAGTCCCACCAACTGAAACTTTTCTCTGCTTGTTCAAACAATCGGAAACTGTCGTGCAAGCCTAAATCAATCAGGCCTTGAAGGTGCTCGCGTTCTTCGGGGGTGCAGTGAATGGTTCCGGCCAAATCCACAGGATCCCACACATCGAGATCATCAAAGGTGATGTTGTAGTCGCCCATCAGCACCAAATTTTCGTGCTTGGCCATGTCTTCTTTGACCCATTGTCTCAAGGCAGTTAGCCAGCGCATCTTATAAATAAACTTGTCGCTGTCGGGGGCCTGGCCGTTGGGGAAGTAAGCGCCAATCACGCGCACATCATCATAAGTGGCTGCAATGACGCGCGACATGTCGTCTTCAAAGCCAGGAATGTTTTTGACAATGTGAGTGCCTTCTTGTCTTGAAATGAGGGCCACGCCGTTGTAGGTCTTTTGTCCAAACCATTGAGAGTGGTAGCCAGCTTCCGTGAATGCAGCGTGCGGAAACTTGTCGTCCGTCATTTTGAGTTCTTGCAAAGCAAGCACATCGATGGCGTGCTCTGGACCCAGAGACTCTTGTGCTTTCAACCAGTCGATCACCTGTGGTAGTCGTACCGTGAGAGAGTTGACATTCCAAGTAGCAAGTTTCATGAGAATCGACTGACTTTCAAGCAGCGCGTTGGTAGCAGACAAAACTGAATTTCAAGCCAGACGCTGCAGTGTGTGACTCGCGCGATGTTTCATGCCAAGAAGCACCCAGCTTGGGCGCAAAGGCATCGCCTTCAAAGTCCTGCTCAATTTCTGTGACTATGGCTTCGTCGGCGATGGCTGCAGCTTGGGCATAAATGTCTGCGCCACCCATGACCCACAAGTCTTTGTCAGTGGGGCAATGTGCCAGTGCCAAAGTGATGCCTTCCTCCAAAGAGTGGACCACCAGAGCGCCTTCGGCATGCCAATTTGTTTGACGCGTCAAAACCAAATTGGCCCTGCCAGGTAGGGGTCTGAATTTGGCGGGAATTGATTCCCAGGTTTTTCGGCCCATGAGCACAGGCGAGCCCAGTGTGGTGCGTTTGAAATGGGCCAAGTCTTCAGGCAGGTGCCATGGCATTTGGTTGTTCAAGCCAATGACGCCATTGGCAGCTCTGGCGTAAATGAGCTTGAGCTTCATCAGACGGCTACCGGTGCTTTGATGGCGGCGTGGCACTCATAGTCCAAAACCTCGAAGTCTTCGTATTCGTATTCGAAGATAGACGCGGGTTTGCGCTTGATGTTCAAAGTGGGGTAAGCATAAGGCGTGCGGCTTAGCTGAAGCGCAACTTGTTCTTTGTGATTGCTGTAAATGTGGCAATCGCCACCCGTCCAAATAAAGTCACCCACTTCCAAATCGCACTGCTGCGCCATCATGTGGGTGAGCAAAGCGTAGCTGGCAATGTTGAAGGGCACACCCAAGAAAATATCGGCACTGCGTTGGTAAAGCTGGCAGCTGAGTTTGCCTTTGCCACCCGCCTCTTGAGGGGGCGCCACATAAAACTGAAAGAAGGCATGGCAAGGCATGAGTGCCATTTTGGACAGCTCGGCCACATTCCAGGCGCTCACAATGATGCGGCGTGAATCCGGATTGGTTTTCAGCGTGCGAATGACATCGCTGATTTGATCAATGTGACCGCCGTCTGGGGTGGGCCAGCTGCGCCACTGCACGCCATACACAGGGCCAAGATCGCCGTCTTCACGCGCCCATTCGTCCCAAATGGTGACGCCGCGTTCGCGCAACCAGTTGTTGTTGCTAGAACCCGTGAGGAACCACAACAGCTCTTGGATGATGGAGCGCAAATGCACTTTCTTGGTGGTGACCAGTGGAAAGCCTTCATTCAAATCAAAGCGCATTTGGTGCCCAAACACGCTGGTGGTGCCAGTGCCTGTGCGATCGGCCTTGAAGACACCATGGTCGTTCACGTGGCGCATGAAATCTTCGTATTGCGAGCGTATGGGGCGTGTTGTCATGGGCGTGTGGTCATGGGCTGATCAATGGGTTTGTTCGGGAGCTACAAATGCAATCTGGCTCAAAGGCTAAATTTTAATCACTCGGCCAGGGTTCATGATGTTTTGGGGATCTAGGGCCAATTTGATGGCCTTCATCATGGCCAAGGCCGTAGGATCTTTGTAGTGGGGGAGTTTGTCAGCTTTGAGGCTACCCACCCCATGTTCTGCGCTGATAGAACCGTTAAAAGCTTTGACTTGGTCAAACACCCAAGTGTTGACTTCGTCTTCATGCTCACGCAAAAAAACTGCGCCATCTGCACCTTGCGGTGCTTGCACGTTGTAGTGCAAATTGCCATCGCCCAAATGGCCAAAATTGACCAAACGGATGCCAGGAATTTTGGTTTGCAGCAAGGCATCGGTTTCAGCCACAAATTGTGGAATGAGCGAGACAGGGATGCTGATGTCGTGTTTGATGTTCAAGCCTTCATCGGCTTGAGCCAGAGGAATGGTTTCGCGAATTTGCCAGAGCACTTTGGCTTGCGCCAAACTTTCAGCCACCACCGCATCGCTTACCCAGCCATTCTCCATGGCTGCTTCCATCAAGGCCTCAAAGCCTTCTCGGGCATGCGCCTCTGACTCGTGGTCGGAGTTCTCAAGCAACACGCACCAAGGCGTGTCTTTGAACAAGGGAACCCGAAGGTGCGGGTGGTGTTTGTCAACCAAACCCAGTGCAAATTGGCCCATCACTTCAAAGCCAGTGAGGCCAGCCCCCAACCGCTCGTGCGCCAAGCCTAAAAGAGACACAGCTGCTTCCATGCTGGGCACGGCAGCCCATGCTGTGAGTTGTGCAGCGGGCTGAGGATAAAGCTTCATGCAGGCCGCGGTGATGATGCCCAAGGTGCCTTCACTGCCAATCATGAGATTGCGCAAATCGTAGCCCGTATTGTCTTTTCGCAAACCCGACAATCCGTGCCAAATTTCTCCTTGGGCAGTAACTACTTCTAGGCCCAAGCAAAGCTCACGCGTATTGCCAAATCGAACCACTTGAGTGCCACCCGCGTTGGTGCCCAAATTGCCACCCAAGGTGCAGCTGCCCTCGGCGGCCAAGCTCAGCGGAAACAAATAGCCTGCTTTTTCAACATGGTCTTGAACCGTTTGCAAAATACAACCCGCCTCGGCCACCACGGTGAGATTGGCAGCATCCAAAGAGCGCACTTTGTTCATTCTTTGCAAGCTCAACACCACTTGCTGACCAGATTCATCGGGCACCGACCCAACCACCAAACCGGTGTTGCCACCTTGCGGCACGATGCTCACTGTTTCTTTGGCGCAGGCCTTCACCACATCCGCTACCTCTTGCACGTTGGCAGGCCGCACAACCGCCAAGGCCTTGCCATGAGAGCGTTTTCGCCAGTCTTGTTCCCAAGCGCTGAGATCGGTTTGGGGATCGTCGTGCGTTAGCACGTTGGCATGGCCACAAATGCGGCGCAAGGTTTCTAGCAAAGCACTCATTTTTTCAAATCTCAGGCTGAGGGTTTGGAATCTTCAGTTTGTTCTGTATTGGTATTTTCGCGTGCCATTTGAAAGCGCCACCGCACATGCAAAGCGCAAGCTGCAAACAAGACAACGCAAAGCATGGTTTGAGTCAGGGCCAAACCTGAAGACCATCCTTTGTCGCCCCAAGCTCGCACCACACCTTCTGTGAAATAAAGCCAAATCATGAGGCTCACCCAGCGGTAGGTGTACATCCGATTTTTAAGCAAACCCGCCAGTGGCCAGCACAAGGGCAGCACTTTCAGGGCCCACCATGACCCACCTTCACGCAAAGGCGCTAGCCACAATTCCCAGAGCAAACCCACCAAAATGAGCGCCAGCAGGCTTGCCACCGCAATCCATCGGGTGGTTTCGATGGTCTTTGGGGTCAGAAATGGGGTTTGATGTGTAGAGTTGTTCATGGCGATGGCATCATACCGGTCATGAAGCCAATTGAATCCCTCCAAGCCACTTTGAACGACATTCTGCAGTTCCCGTGGCGTCAAATGCTGCGCATGCTGTGGCAACGTTTTCGGGAAGTGCGATTGGGCATGACAGCCAGTTCTTTGACTTTCACCACTGTTTTGGCCTTGGTGCCCCTGTTTACGCTGGCTTTGGCCATTTTCACGGTTTTTCCCATCTTTGCTCAGGTGCAAGACCAGCTGCAGCGCTGGCTCTTTGAAAGCTTGGTTCCAGAAAGCATTTCCCGTCAGGTTTTGGGGTCTTTGACACAGTTTTCCCGCAAGGCCAGCCGACTGGGATTGGTAGGTTTGATTGCAGTGGTGGTCACTTCTTTGGCCTTGTTGGTCACCATTGACCGCACTTTGGGTCAAATTTGGCGCGTCAATCGGCAACGCCCTTGGGGCCAGCGCGTTCTTCTTTATTGGGCTGGCCTCACATTGGGGCCGTTTCTGTTGGGGGGAAGCCTTGCCATCTCCTCCTATTTGTTCACCGGATACTTGTCTGGCTTGGGTGACTGGTTGCCCGTATCGGTGCGCAATTTGCTGGATGTGGTGGAGTTTTGTATGTTGGTCGCCTGCGTCACAGGCTTGTATTACTACCTGCCCAACACCCGCGTCGATTGGCGGCATGCCCTCACCGGTGGCGTCGTGGTGGCATTGGGCTTGGAGTTGGCCAAGAAATTACTGGCGGTTTATTTGGCACAAATGCCAAGCTACTCAACGATCTACGGCGCCTTTTCTGCTGTGCCCATTTTGTTGGTCTGGATTTATGTGGCCTGGGTGGTCGTGCTTTTGGGTGCTGTGGTCACAGCCAGCCTGCCTGAAATGGGCCGACAGGCCAAACGGCAAGCAGATGGCCCGGGTTGGTCATTTAGATTGGCTTTGGAAGTCTTGCAAAGTTTGTCGCTTGCGCGCTTGAGTTCACCTCAGGGGCTTGGTATCGCGGCCATTGCCAACGAGCTTCACATCGAGCAGCGCCATGCGCAGCCTGTGTTGGAGGCCTTGCAAGAGTTGAATTGGGTGGGGCGCTTGGAACAGGCCAGTACCCTGCAAGAGAGTGCGTGGGTTTTGTTGGTCGACATGGACAGCACGCCGCTTGAGCCTTTGGTTCAAAAACTTTGTCTGCATGCCTCAGATGCTACGACCTTGCTTTGGGAAAAAGCCCAATTGAGCCAGCTCAAGCTGGCCGATGTGATCAAAACTTGATCTTGCCCGTCCACATGTCTTTGTACATCACCCAATCGCCCATGAAGCTGTAAAGCGGGCGTTTGAAGCTGGCAGGTTTGTTTTTCTCAAAAACGAAATGGCCAATCCAAGCGCAGCCATAACCGCACAACAAGCCGTATAAAAAGTATTGTGGCTTCCCAGTGATCGCCAACATGGCCAAGCAAATGAGAGACAAAGTTGAGCCTAAAAAGTGAAGGCGACGGCAAGTGGTGTTGCTGTGCTCTTTCAAATAAAAAGCGTAAAAGGTTTCAAAGCTGGTGAAGCTTTTTGCATCGGGTGCAATGTTCAGTTCTTCGGTGCTGTTCATGTGGGCTCCAGTCAGTCGAACAAGTTCAAAGAGGGCTCGTTTGGAACGGCGCTTTTAAAAAGCCTCTAAACCGAGCCCTGCCGCCCCTCACTGGGGCATCGCTCAGATCATAGTTCGGAAACCGGTCTAAGAAACGACCAATGGCAATCCTGCCTTCCAGTCTAGCCAGACTCAGCCCAGCACATTGATGCACACCAAAGCCAAAGGACAGATGCTTATTGGGGGTTCGTCTTAAATCAAGTTGTTCAGAATTGCTGAATTGAAGAGGATCGCGGTTGGCAGCGCCAATGCACAAGGTGACCAGCGCACCTTCTGGTAAATCGATGCCGCCAATCTGAGTTGCTTTCACGGCGCGTCGATTGCTCAGCTGATTAGAGGCTTCAAATCGCAAAAATTCATCCACGGCCACATTGAGAATGTGCGTGGCTTGTTCGCTTTGCGAATTGGCTTGTGCGCTTTTGAGGTCAGACCTTAATTGCGCATGTTGCGAGGGATGTTCTATCAAACTGATCAATGCATTGCCAATTAAATTGGTGGTGGTTTCATGGCCTGCATTCAAAAGGAAAACGCAGTTTTGCAGCAATTCAACTTCACTCAAACTTTCAGCATTGTGTGAGTTTGATGGCGTGTCTGGGTCCCCCAAAATCAAGCGCGTTAAAACATCTTGTTCTGGATTGCCAGGGTGCTTGCGGCGATCGGCCACCAATTCACGCAAATAGCTCAGAAACTCTTGCACGCTTCGATGGCCCAACGCTTCTTGCTCTGGTGTGAGGCGAGGTTCTAAGGCGCCCAGAATGGCCAAAGACCAAGCCCGAAGTGGGCCGCGGTCGGCATGCGGCACATTGAGCAAATTGCCAATCACTTCAACAGGTATGGCAGACGCAAAGTCTTCAATCAAATCGCCTTTTTGCTGATCTTCCAGTTTGTCTAGAAGCTTGTCGACCAGTTCTATCAAACCTGTTTCCATGGCGTCGATGGCGCGACGCGTGAGGGCTCCCATGATGAGTTTGCGAACACGGGTGTGCCTAGGCGCATCATTGAACACCAGACTGTTGGTGTGATGTTCGTAAAGTGGGGCATCTTGTCCGGGTAAGGCGAAGGGTGCTTGGTTGAATGGTGCGTGGTTGTATTTGGGTGCAAATTCAACACGCTTGTCTGAGCTGAAAGTTGCGGCATCTCTGTAGACCGCAGCCAAATCTTCGTGCCGGGTTAAAAAGTAAGAGCCATCGGGCATGCGTTTGATGGGCTCGTTCTGGCGCAGTGCCGCATAGACGGGATAGGGATTGGCCAAAAAATCTGCGGGCAAATTGCGCAGATCAAAATGGCTGCAAATTTCTTGTACACGCTGCGCTGAGAGCGCAGGTGTGATCAGTGAAGGCGGAATGCGTGAAGACAGAAGGCGAGAAGCACTCATCATTTTTTGCAAAATGCCAGCATGGCGCTCAAGCATTCTTCTGGCGCTTCGACCATGAGCTGATGCCCTGCGTTGACCATGGCCACGTGGCCATCTTGGGCCAATTTGATCAAGCCCTGTGCTGCTTTGGGCTGTGTCATTTGATCTTTTTTGCCTAGCAAAAACAAAGTGGGGCAAGTCACTTTGCGCATTGAAACTTCACCCTGGTCATAGCTGTCGCAAGCTTTGAAACCGATGTTGAAAATATTTTCATGCGGATTGCTGGCCAAGACGCGGCGCATGAGTGCTTTGCTGCCACCCAGTAACCATGTGCCAGGCCCCAAAGCGCTGGGGGGTGGTGCCAAGGTGGAGTGAGAAAACACATTGACCATCTGAATGGCTTTTTGCGGATCGTTCAATGAGCTTTCGAGCAGAGCAGGAGAGACGCGCATGGGGTAGGCGGTGCCCACCATCATCAATTGCGAGACTCGACCAGGATTTTCGGCAGTGGCATGCAGCGCAATGAGTGAGCCAAAGCTGTGGCCGATTAACACGGCTTCGGCAACGCCAGCTGCATCCAACAAGGCCATGATGCTTTGCGCTGCCTCTTGCACTGACGCCGGTGCTTTGCCGCCGCTTCTGCCGTGTCCGGGCAGATCGACAGCCATGACGTTCCAGCCATGGTTTGCAAAGTAACGCGTTTGCAGAATCCAAACACTGTGATCGTTGAGTACGCCATGAATGAACACCGCGGTGGGCTTGGTTGGATCAAAGGTTTTGCCGCCGGTGTAAACATAAAGTGGGGCGCCTTGAACGTCGTAAATCATGCGGCACCTCCATTTTGGGTAGCGGCTTTATCTGCGGCTTTCTCGGCTGCTTTCAAAGCCCGTTTCAAGTCTTCCACCAAATCGTCAGGGTCTTCCAAACCAATCGAGAGGCGCACAGTGCCAGGACCGATGCCAGAGGCCTTCAGGGTTTCGTCGTCGACCCTAAAGTGTGTTGTGCTTGCGGGATGTATGACCAAAGATCGGCAATCGCCCACATTGGCCAAATGACTGAAAACTTGCAGGGCTTCAATGAAGGCCTTGCCTTGCTCGCGCGTGCCTTGAATGTCAAAGCTGAACACAGAGCCTGCACCGCGTGGCAATAATTGTTGTGCCAATGCGTGGCTCGGATGAGTCTCTAGCATGGGGTGGCCCACGCGGCTCACCATGGGATGTGCCGCCAAGAAATTCACCACCTTTTCGGTGTTGCTCACATGGCGTGCCATGCGCAGCGGCAAGGTTTCGATGCCTTGCAAAATGAGCCAAGCCGTGTGGGGGCTCATGCATGCGCCAAAGTCGCGCAGGCCTTCGCGGCGGGCGCGAAGAAGGAAAGCCCCAACGGTGCTTTCTTCCGTGAACACCATGTTGTGAAAACCTTCGTAGGCTTGTGTGAGCTCGGCGAATTTGCCTTGTGTGTTGGGGCCTGACCAGTCAAAGCTGCCACCGTCCACCACCAATCCGCCAATCACGGTGCCATGCCCCGATAAGAATTTGGTGGCAGAGTGAACGATCAAATCTGCGCCATGTTCTAAGGGTTTCATGAGCCACGGCGAGGTGAGGGTGGCATCGACCAACAGCGGCACGCCCGCAGCATGCGCAATTTGACTGACTGCCGGTAAATCGAGCACATCCATGCCCGGGTTGCCGACGGTTTCACCAAAGAACAATTTGGTGTTGGGTTTGACAGCAGCTCGCCACGCATTTAAGTCGCCTGGCTTGACGAATGTGGTTTCTATGCCAAACCGGCTCAGGGTGTAATGCAGTAAATTGTGTGAGCCGCCATAAAGGGCGGAAGAAGCCACAATGTGCGAGCCAGCGCCCATGAGAGTGGTAATGGCCAAGTGCAAGGCGGCTTGGCCACTGGCCGTTGCAATGGCCCCAATACCGCCCTCTAAAGCCGCAATGCGTTGCTCCAAAACTGCATTGGTGGGGTTGCTGATGCGGCTGTAGACGTGGCCTGCTCGCTCTAAATTGAAAAGCGAGGCAGCTTGATCGCTCGATTCAAAGACAAACGAGGTGGTGAGATGGATGGGGACTGCGCGCGCACCTGTGGTGGGGTCGGGGGCTGCGCCTGCATGCAAAGCAAGGGTGTCAAAACCAGGGTCTGAGTAGCCGGGCATAGGTTCTCTCCGAAGAAAAGACTGAAAGTTTCGGGCAAGAGCTTAGGGTAAGCTTTTACTATTCTTTGCCAACATTGTGGGCTATATTAAGTGCTCATTAGGAGAATCTCATGAAAGTCAGTGACATCCTTCGCGTCAAGGGTCATAGCCTGATCACCGTCACCCCCGACGAAAGTCTGGCCACAGCCGTTCAAATCATGTCTGAAAAAGACATCGGTTCTTTGGTGGTCATGGCTCACGGTGATTTGGTGGGCATGCTCACATTCCGAGAAGTGATGCAAAGTTTGGCTCAAAACGGAGGTTCCATCAGCAACTTATCAGTTCGCAAATCGATGGACGATGCCCCCGTCACATGCACCAGTGAAACCGAAATGGACGAGGTCAGGCGCATGATGCTCAATCACCATACGCGCTACATGCCCGTCATGGACAAACGCATGCTCATGGGCGTCATTAGCTTCTATGATGTGGCCAAAGCGGTGGTTGACAGCCAGAATTTTGAAAACAAAATGCTCAAAGCCTATATTCGCGACTGGCCAGATGGCTCTGAGAAAGATCAGAAAGATGCGCCCACCCTCTGAGATAATGGGTGCCTATGATCGGCAATACCTTCGGCACCCTATTTTCGGTCACCAACTTTGGTGAATCCCACGGCCCAGCCATTGGCTGCGTGATTGATGGATGCCCGCCAGGCATGCCCTTGTCAGAGGCAGACATTCAGCCAGACCTTGATCGCCGCCGCCCTGGCACCTCCAAATTTGTCACTCAACGCAACGAGCCCGATACCGTTCAAATTTTGTCGGGCGTCTATCAAGGTCTGACAACAGGTACGCCCATTGCCTTGCTCATTCAAAACACCGACCATCGCAGCAAAGACTACGGCGACATTGTTCAAACCTTTCGCCCAGGCCATGCCGACTTCACTTACTTGCGCAAGTACGGCTTGCGAGATCCTCGCGGCGGTGGTCGTTCGTCTGCGCGTTTAACTGCGCCCATGGTTGCGGCAGGTGCCGTGGCCAAAAAATGGTTGGCAACCCACCTGGGCACAACCTTCAAGGGTTGCATGACGCAAATTGGCGAACTGCCCATTGGCTTTGAGAGCTGGGAACACGTTCATCACAACCCGTTTTTTGCGCCTGTGGCCGACGTCTCGGCGCTTGAGGATTACATGAATGCTCTGCGCAAGTCAGGCGATTCATGTGGCGCTCGATTGCGAGTGGTGGCTCAGGGCATGCCTGTTGGCTTGGGCCAGCCTTTGTTTGACAAATTGGATGCCGACATCGCTTACGCCATGATGGGCATCAACGCGGTCAAAGGTGTCGAAATTGGTGCAGGCTTTGCATGCGTCACTCAAAAGGGCAGTGAGCATGGCGACCCTCTTACGCCCTCAGGCTTTGTGGGGAACAATGCTGGCGGTGTGCTGGGCGGTATCAGCACAGGCCAAGACCTTGAAGTGTCTATTGCCATCAAACCCACCAGCTCCATCCTAATTCCTCGGCCCTCTGTAGATATCCAAGGCAATCCTGTTGAAGTGCTTACCAAAGGCAGGCACGACCCTTGTGTGGGCATTCGTGCCACGCCCATTGCTGAAGCCATGTTGGCATTGGTGGTCATTGACCATGTCATGCTACACAGAGCCCAGTGCGGCGACGTTGTTCAACCTGCCAAGACCTAAGGGCCTTCGATGCCCAATGCTGCAGCGGCCAACCGCCGTCAATTGATTCCCTTTGCGGCTGTTTCTGCCAGCTACTTTGCGCACATCGGATTTTTCAATCCCTATCTGCCGCTCTGGTTGAAAGAATTGGGATTTGGTTTGGTGGCCATCAGTATTTTGACCTCTGTGCAGGCGGCGACACGTTTGTTTGCACCCTATGCTTGGGGTTGGCTCAGCGATCACACAGGCGAGAGGGTAACTTTACTTCGATACGGCGCCACCGCCGCCATGCTGTGTGCATGTATTTTGTTTTTTGATTTAGGCCCCATCGGCTTGGGCTTGGTGCTGTTGGTCATGTTCACGCACACCAGTTCCATGATGCCCATGAGCGAGGCGGCCATGGCCCATTTGGTCAGTCAGGGGGGCGCCTTTGATGCCAAACGTTATGGCCGTGTGCGTTTGTTTGGCTCGATTGGGTTTTTGTTAACGGTGTTTTTGGCGGGTGCCTGGTTTGAGCATTTCGGCATGCACCATTTTCCTGGTTGGACCGTCCTGAGTTTGGCGGCTGTCACGGTCAGTGTTTGGATGTTGCCTAATTTGAAGGAGGCCGTGTCCTTGCAAGAAACCAAGGTGGCTGTTTGGCCAGTACTGCGTCAAAAGCCTGTGAAGTGGTTCTTCATTGCGGCGTTTTTTCATGTGTTGTCGCACATGGGCGTGTATGTTTTCTTCTCCCTGTATTTGGACTCCTTGGGTTACAGCAAAGTTTGGATTGGCATGCTGTGGGCGGTCTCAGTCATTGTTGAAATTGGCTGGTTTTTTACCCAAGCCAAATGGATGCCCAAGCTGTCCTTGACCGCATGGTTGGTGGTTTGTTCAGTCGCCATGGTCTTGCGCATGGGCATGACTGCGCAGTGGGCCGATGTACTTTGGGTCTTGCTGCTGGCGCAAGCCATTCATGCGCTCACATTTGCAGCTCACCACACTGCGTGCATTGCCTTGTTGTCACACCATTTTCCGGGTCGCTTGAGAGGTCGAGGTCAAGCGCTTTACACCGTGGTTGCTTATGGCTTTCCTGGCGTACTGGGTGGCTTGGCGGGGGGCTTGTTAAGTGATCGATTTGGTTTGCAAAGTGTCTTCTGGCTTTCCTTGATTGCAGCCCTGGTTGCCACTGCGGCAGCCTACCGGGTTTGGCGTTTAAGGTCTCCTCAGAGTTTGTCATGAACCTGCTTCAACAACCTATTCAACAACCCATTCAAATAGCGCCCGAAGTCTTGAGATGTTTGCCGCCTCAAGTGGCAGCCTCTTTGTTGTCTGGCTGTCGACTGCAGTTGCCAGGGCCCATGGTTTGGCATGAGTGGGGCCGTGAGTGTTTAGACCAAGGCGCTTCCACACTGGTGTTGCTGCATGGGGGCAGTGGCAGTTGGATGCATTGGATTCGCAATATTGCACCGCTGGTGGCAGATGGCTTTCATGTGTTGGCTGTCGACTTGCCAGGCTTTGGCGACTCGGCTTTGCCCGAGCAGGGTATCGATGTGGATGCTCTCATTGAGCCTTTGCATGCAGCTTGGCAAGCGACCGTACAAGGGGCTTTTCAATTGCCGCGATCATCTAAACAGGTGAGCTTCATTGGCTTCTCCTTTGGCGGCATGGCTGCCGCACTGTGGTTAGCGGCTTACCCTCAGGATGCAACAAACTTGGTCTTGGTGGGATCTCCTGGCCTAGGCATTCAATCGCCCCACAGAGTGCCCTTGAAGGGTTGGCGGCACTTGGCAACAGAAGATTTGCAAGATCAAGCGCACAGGCACAACCTTTTAACCTTGATGCTGCACGATGAGCGCAAGCTCGATGATTTGGCCATGTCAGTACACCGATTGAATGTGGCGCGCGACCGAATGCCTCGCAGGCGCTTATCGAGCACGCCCATTGTGGCCAACGCCCTGCCTCGCATTGAATGCCCTGTGCATGTCATTTATGGTGAGTGGGATGCCCTCTACCAAGCTTGCATGTCAGAGGTGGAGAAACTTTTCAAAAACACCACGCCTCGCTTGGCTTCTTGGCAGTTGGTTGAGGGCGCAGGGCATTGGGTGCAGTTTGAAGCAGCAGAGGCTTTTCAGCTTGCCTTGAAAAAAACCTTGTAGTTGTCTTGGTTCAGGCCTTGGTTTGAACTGCAGAAATTGCAGCCCTTAAACCCAACAAGTAACTGTCGACGCCAAAACCTGCAAATTGGCCTTTGGCAATTTCTGCAATGACCGATTGGTGCCGAAAAGCTTCTCGTGCATGGATATTGGACATGTGGACTTCGATGATGGGGCACTTCAAAATGGCCAAGGCATCGCGAATGCCGTAGTTGTAGTGCGTCCATGCACCCGCATTGATCATCACGGCGTCAATGCCATCGGTATGTGCTTTGTGAATTTTTTCAACCATGTCTCCTTCGAAGTTGGTTTGAAAGCATTCCACATCGGCCCCTAATTCTTGTCCGAGTTGTTTCACTTGTGCGTCAATTTCAGCCAAGGTGATGGTGCCATATTGGGCAGGATCACGTTTGCCAAACATGTTCAAGTTGATGCCGTTCAAACACAAAATTTTCATGATCATCCTCAAAGGTGGGGCTTGGAAAGATCCCTAGTGGAATCATGGAATCTGGGCCCATTAAGCCGATTTTCCAATATTTGAGGCAATATCACGCCTTTATTCCAAAAACTTTTGCCATGTCTGCTACTTTAAAAATCGATTTTGTCTCTGACATTGCCTGCCCATGGTGTGCGGTGGGCTTAGGCGCACTAGAGCAGGCCTTGAGCAGGCTCGAGGGTGAGGTGACCGCAGATTTGCATTTTCAGCCCTTTGAATTGAATCCCAACATGGGCCCCGGCGGCCAGGATTTAAGTGAACACCTGACTGCAAAATACGGTTCAACCCCCGAGCAGCAAGCCCAGATTCGCGCCAACATTTCAGCGCGAGGCGAAGAGGTGGGCTTCAAATTCAACCCGGCTGGCCGCGGTCGTGTTTACAACACCTTCAATGCACACCGCTTGCTCCATTGGGCTGGCGTCAAAGGGCCAGCGGGAAGTCAGCACGCTTTGAAGAAAGCCTTGCTCGAGGCGTATCAGGGCCGTGCAGAGCGTGTTGAATCAGATGAGGTTTTGTTGAATGTGGTGGCTTCGGTCGGATTGGATGTGACGGAAGCAAAAGGTATTTTGGCCTCTGACACCTATGGCCAAGAAGTGCGCGAGGTCGAGCAGTTTTACCAACAAGCAGGCATTCATTCTGTGCCTGCCGTCATCATCAATGACAAGCATCTGATTTCGGGCGGTCAACCTGCAGAAGTGTTTGAGCAGGCCCTCCGAAAAATCGCTGCTGGTGAAGTTTGAAACATGCCTGCACTGACTGTTTACTACGATGGCAGCTGCCCGCTGTGCCGGCGTGAGATTGCCTTTTACCAAGGCAATCCAGATGCGGCTCAACTGGCTTGGCACGACGTCAGTGTGAACTTTCAGGCCAACGACGATTCAAGCCTTGGAGATGGCCTCAGTTGCCAAAGAGCCATGGCCTTTTTTCATGTGCGCGATGCGCAAGGCAACTTGTTTGAAGGCGGTGCGGCATTTGCCCGACTTTGGTTAGAGTTGCGTGGTTGGCGCTTGGCCGGTCGGGTGTTTTCGGTGTGGCCGTTCAGTTGGGCCATCAATGTGGGCTACAAAATGTTTTTGCCCATCAGGCCCACTGTGCAAAAGTATTTGCTCAAATGGGATGCACGTCATTCATGAGCCAATACCAAGCCTTGGTTCTGGGTGCAAGTGGCGCTATTGGCAACGCCTTTGTTTCGCACTTCCAACAAGACCCTGATTGCGCCTTGGTGGTGGGCTTGTCCCGCCAAAGCGAGTTGCATTTTGAATTGGAAAACGAAGCCAGCATGGCCCATTGCGCTGCGCAATTGCAAAGTCCAACGGGGCCTTATGGTGTTTGCCAGTTCAAGTGGATCATCGATGCAACAGGCGCATTGACCATTGATGCCCAAGGGCCCGAAAAGCGAATCGAAGCATTGAATGCCCAGCAACTTTTGAGGCAGTTTGAGGTCAATGCGGTAGGTCCGGCTTTGCTGATGAAGCATTTTTTCCCATTGCTCCTTAGCCAAGAGCCATCATGCTTTGCTACTTTGTCAGCACGCGTTGGCAGCATTGAAGACAATCACAAGGGTGGTTGGTATGGCTACCGTGCAGCCAAGGCCGCTAGAAACATGTTGCTGCAAACTGCAGCCATTGAAGTGTCTCGGAAAAAGCCACTCTGTGTTTTTGCAGCCTTGCAACCTGGCACAGTTCAGTCCAAACTGTCTTCCAATTTTGTGGCAGCCCCAGATGCCATGGCGCCAGAAGAGTCAGTGTCCAAGTTAATGGCTGTTTTGTCAGGCCTAAAGCCCAACGGTCGTGCACAATTTGTCGACCACGCTGGGCAAGTGATTCCATGGTGATAAATTGAATAGGAGGGGAGAAATATGAGCGAAGATCCAAGATGTTGTGGCACCGGTACTTGCATCATTGACCCTGAGGGTCGTTGTTGGTGCGGTCAGCAATGGGACGGCGAGAAAATGGCCATGCCCAAACTAGAACTTTCGGCAGATGATGCACAAAAGCCGCCGCCTAAGCAAAATCAATCTTCTGCACCATCCCAATGATTCAGGCACTTAAAACCGGCTTTTTCAAACTCTTGTTGATTGGCCTCACATTCACGGGCGGCTTTCAAGCTACTGCCAGTGAACTGTCTGATTTGCTCAAAAATCCAGACCATGTGTTACTCATGAGACATGCTAATGCCCCTGGCGTTGGTGACCCTGCTGGCTACAAACTTCAAGACTGCAAGACGCAGAGAAATCTAGATGCCAGAGGCCGCGAGCAAGCGCAAAAAACAGGTCAATGGTTGAGAAGCCAAGGTGTTGGCAATGCACTTGTGTTTAGCAGTGCTTGGTGTCGTTGCAAAGAAACAGCTGAAAACTTAGCCTTTGGCACGCCAGTGCCAGAAGCTTCTTTGAATTCATTTTTTGACAATATGCGTCAAGGCCCGCAAAGCAATTTGAATTTGCAAAAATTCATTGCCACTCAGCTTAAAACCAAAGGTGACAAGGCTTTGGTTTTGGTCACACACCAAGTCAACATTACCGAGTTCACGGGTGAAACCGTAGGATCTGGCGACATGGTTTTGGCCAAAGTGAATGCAGCTGGAAAAATGCTGTCATTCAAGGTCTATCCTAGCCCCAATTGATGTTCAGGGGCATTCAGCCAAGCACCTCTTATCGGTTCAAGGCCTTTTCAATTTTGTGTCTCGGCACGGTACTTTTTGGAATTTTGAAAGCAGGGCTTTTGCCACCCGCATGCTCAATCAGGGCGTCCTGAAACCACGAGCGCACATCCTCTTCAAGGCCAATGCCGTGCATGAAGTTGTAGATGGCTTTTTTCAAACCCAATCCTAAGAGATCGTGATCGACACCTGTGGGATCTGTGAAAGCAATGTCGTTTTTGCCAAAGCTCACGGGCGGTAAAGGAATGAGTTTGATGCCATATTCTTCGGGGTTCAAGCCCACTGGCGAGTGAACCGTGCAGGCAAATCTGTGGAAGAAGCCACTTTGAATGCACCCGTTTTCAAATAGCTGGCGCACGTATTCAAGTGCGTCAACGGTGTCTTGTACGGTTTGTGTGGGGAAGCCATACATGAGGTAGGCATGCACCAAGATGCCCGCTTCAGAAAAGCCTTTGGTCACTTGCGCCACTTGCTCTACCGACACCCCTTTTTTCATCAGCTTGAGCAGGCGGTCGGAGGCCACTTCAAGGCCGCCCGACATGGCAATGCAGCCACTTTCGGCCAGCAGCTCTGCCAATTCTGGCGTGAAGGTTTTTTCAAAGCGAATATTGCCCCACCATGAGATGTGCACATTCCTGCGAATGAGCTCTTCCGCCAATGCCTTGAGAGCCTTAGGCGGTGCGGCTTCATCCACAAAGTGAAAACCAGTTTGGCCCGTCTCTTTCACAATCTGTTCAATGCGATCGACCAGCAAAGAAGCAGAAGCAGTCTCGTAACGCGAGATGTAATCGAGGCTCACATCGCAGAAGCTGCATTTTTTCCAGTAACAGCCGTGCGCAACGGTGAGTTTGTTCCAGCGGCCATCGCTCCACAATCGGTGCATGGGGTTGAGCATGTCCAGCAAAGACAGGTAGTCCTGCAAAGGCAGGCCGTCCCATGTGGCAGTTCCCACTTCTTCAAATGGCACATCGGGTTCGGACCAATTGATGAGTTGAACGCGCTGCGAATTGCTCGGCGCATTGCCACTTTGAATTGAATCGGCCGATTTGCGAATGAAAGTTCTGACCAAACGAGAAGCAGATCTTTTGCCTTCTAAGTGCTCGAGCAAGGCAAGTAGCGGCCGCTCGCCTGAGTCGAGTGTGACGAAATCAACATAATCAAAAACACGAGGTTCGGTCAGTTCACGCAGTTCGGTGTTGACAAAGCCGCCGCCCAGCGCAATCTGAATGTGCGGATGATGCAATTTGATGTACTGCGCAATTCTGAATGCTGCATAGACGGCGCCAGGGAAGGGGACAGAAAGCAAAACCAAGGTGGGTTGGTGCTTTTCGATGGCTTCGAGCGTTAGAACTTTGAGCTTTTCATCCATCAAGGTGTGTGGTGCAGCGAGTGCTTGCGCCAAGGGCTCAAAGGTGGCTTGGCTACCCGCCAAGGATTCTCCGTATCGCACAAATTCAAACCGTGAGTCGACTGCATCGCGAAGCACATCGGCCAAATCGTTCAAATACAAAGTGGCTAAATGGCGCGCCCGATCTTGCTGACCCAAAGCGCCAAAGGCCCATGAAAGTGGGTCACCCGACTCGCTGTCGTCGTAGGCGTCTAAAGCAGCGAAGCGTGGGCCTTCAGGCAGAAATCCGCGACCTGCAATGCGGTGACTCAGAGTGCTGTCCTTGCCTTGCAAAAAAGCAATGGTGGGTTCGATGGTGTGCTCGTATCGCGGGAAAAAATCGAGAAAGAAGTTAACGCTGGCACTGCGTTCCACTTCAGGCCATTGAAGTGCACGAGCCTGGATCTCTTTCAAACCCTGGGCTGTGAACAAACTCAACACCAGTTTGAGCGCCAAATCTTCTTGAACTGCAGAGACCCCACGTGAGCGCAAAAAGCCCGTCAGGTAGGCCGTGGACGGGTAGGGTGTGTTGAGTTGCGTCATTGGCGGAATGACGCTTAAGACTCTCAAAGGTAATAATTTGGAGCTGGGGTTCATGCACCCCTGACTTTACAGCCACTTTTGCATGAATTGCGCTTGTCCTGCCGCAGGATCGAGTTCGTATTGGGCAAATCCAAAGCGTTTGTAGCTGGCCATGGCCTGAGCGTTGCCGCTCAGCACCTCGAGTGTGAGCTTGCAGCAGCCGCGAGACTGCGCGTAGTCTTCTGCAGCCTTCAGGAGAGCTTGACCCACGCCTTGGCCACGATGGCCCGCTAGCACGGCAATGTCATGCACATTGAGCAAGGGCTTGGCCTTGAAGGTGGAGTAGCCTTCAAAACAGTTGATCAGCCCCACCGGTTTGCCTTCAAGCCAAGCAATGAAGCTGGCGGCGCCAGCAATGCGGGCCATGTCGCTGCACAAGCGGGCTGAATTCTCTGGGTTCAGTGCCTCACCACCGCCCATGGGGTCTTGGGCGTAGGCATCTAGCAAAAAAACCAGCGCTTGTGCATCTTGCGTGTTCAAATAATCAACGCGCTTGATTTGCAACGCGCTCATGAAGCGTAATCACTCAGAGGCACGCAACTGCAGAACAAATTGCGATCGCCATAGACGTTGTCAACGCGGCCTACTTGGGGCCAGTACTTCACGCTGCTCAAGGGACGACCCGCTTGCGCAGCACCCACTTCACGTGAATAAGGGCGATCCCAATCTGCTGCCATCAAACTGGCTGCGGTATGCGGCGCATGCTTCAAAGGATTGTTGTCTTGCGGCCAAACACCGTTTTCAATTTGACGCACCTCTTCGCGAATGGCAATCATGGCATCGATGAATCGGTCAAGCTCTGCCAATGTCTCGCTTTCGGTAGGCTCCACCATGAGCGTGTTGACCACGGGGAAGGACAAAGTAGGCGCATGGAAACCATAATCCATGAGACGTTTGGCCACGTCTTCGGCCATCACCCCACTGCTGTCTTTGAGGCCACGCAAATCCAAAATGCATTCGTGAGCCACATGACCGGCTTTGCCATCTGCGCCCACGCTGGCATACAGCGTGGGATAGTGATCGGCCAAGCGATGGCTGATGTAATTGGCCGCCAGAATGGCTGCCTCGGTAGCGTGTTTCAAACCCTCGGCGCCCATCATGCGGCAATACATCCAGCTGATAGGCAATACGGCGGCATTGCCCAAGGGCGCTGCTGATACAGCACCCACGCCGTTCACTTTCAAACCGCCGGTGGCATGTCCTGGCAAGTAAGGCACCAAATCTTCCACCACGCAAACAGGGCCAACACCTGGGCCGCCACCGCCGTGCGGAATGCAGAAGGTTTTGTGCAAATTGAGGTGACTCACATCGCCGCCAAATTCACCGGGCGCAGCCACGCCCACCAAAGCATTCATGTTGGCACCGTCGACATACACACGACCGCCATGTTGGTGCACCAGTTCGCACAATGCTTTCACTTGTGTTTCAAACACACCATGCGTGCTGGGGTAGGTAATCATGACTGCTGCCAAATTGGCGCTGTGTTGTTCACACTTGGCTTTCAGATCGGCCATGTCCACATTGCCTTGCGCATCGCAAGCCGTGACCACCACTTGCATGCCCACCATTTGCGCACTGGCAGGATTGGTGCCGTGTGCGCTAGAAGGAATGAGACAAATGTTGCGATGGCCTTGGCCCTTGGCTTCATGGAATGCTTTGATGACCAAGAGGCCTGCGTACTCGCCCTGCGAACCTGCGTTGGGTTGCAAACTAATGCCTGCATAGCCTGTAGCTTGGCACAACCACTCGCGCAGTTGTTCATCGAGCATGGCGTAGCCCTTGAGCTGGTCTGCGGGTGCAAAGGGGTGCATGTTGGCAAACTCAGGCCAGGTGATGGGAATCATCTCACTGGTGGCGTTGAGTTTCATGGTGCATGAGCCCAGTGGAATCATGCTTCTGTCGAGTGCCAAATCTTTGTCGCTCAGTTGGCGAATGTAGCGCAGCATGCCCGTTTCGGAGTGGTAGCGATTGAAGACGGGATGTGCCAGAAAGTTGCTGGTACGACGCAAGCCTGAAGGAATGAGGGAGTCGCGGCCTTTTTCAAAAGGCGTCCAATCTGGCAGGGCTTGGCTGCTTTGGGCAAAGCAAGACCAGAGGGCTTCGATATCTTCGCGCAGAGTGGTTTCATCGAGAGAGACGCCAATGCTGTTAGCACTTAACTTGCGCAAGTTCAAGCCTTTGTGCAATGCATTTTGCATGATGGCATCGGTGCGATCGCCGGTGATCACTTGCAAAGTATCAAAGGCAGATTTGTGAGCCAGTTTGCAACCGAGTTGTTCCAAGCCTTCGGCCAAGATGGCGGTGAAGCTGGCCACGCGTTGTGCAATGCGCTTCAAACCCACAGGGCCGTGATAGACCGCATACATGCTGGCCACGACGGCTGGCAACACTTGTGCGGTGCAAATGTTGGAGGTTGCTTTTTCGCGGCGAATGTGTTGCTCGCGGGTTTGCAAGGCCAAGCGATAAGCGGGGTTGCCATGTGCATCCACGCTGACGCCTACCAAACGACCAGGCATGGAGCGCTTGTATTCGTCGCGGCAAGCAAGGTAGGCGGCGTGCGGGCCACCAGCACCCATGGGCATGCCAAAACGCTGGGTGGTACCCACCACAATGTCGGCATCGTATTCGCCAGGTGGCGTAAGCAGCGTCAATGCCAGCAAATCGGCGGCCACAATGAACGCGGCTTGAACGGCATGGGCTTGCGCGATGACATCTTTCAAATCGTGCGTCATGCCGGAGGTAGATGGGTACTGCGCTACCACCGCAAAGTAGTCGTTTTGCTTCATGAGTTCGGGGGCAAAACCGACCAATACATTCAAGCCCAAAGGCGCGGCCCGCGTTTGAATGACTTCAATGGTTTGCGGATGGCAATCGCCCGCCACAATGATGTTGTTGCTTTTTGATTTGACAGAGCGCTTGGCCAAGGTCATGGCTTCGGCCGCAGCAGTGGCCTCGTCCAACATGGAAGCGTTGGCAATGGGCATGGCCGTCAAATCGCAAATCATGGTTTGGAAATTAACCAAGGCTTCCATTCGGCCTTGGCTGATTTCAGCTTGGTAAGGCGTGTAGGCGGTATACCAAGCGGGGTTTTCCAAAATGTTGCGCAAAATCACACCCGGTGTGTGATTGCCATAGTAGCCCTGACCAATGAAACTTTTGAGAATTTTGTTTTGCTGCGCCATGGCCTTGAGTTCTGCCAACGCCCCTGCCTCAGTGACGGCTGCGGGCAACTTCATGGCCTGACTGCGTGCAATAGAAGCGGGCACGATGCTCTCAATCAGAGCACGCCTTGAAGCCAGACCTATGACCGACAGCATGTGCTGCTCATCTGTTTCACTGATGCCAATGTGGCGTGCAATGAACTCGCTTTCGTTTTCGAGTTGGCTCAAGGGGGTAGCGGAGGACATCAACATGGAGTGGCCTTTAAGATGCAGAAAAAGCTGTGTAAGCGGTCTCATCCAACAATGCATTCACTTGGGAAGCATCAGACAGTTTCACTTTAAAAAACCAACCGGCACCCATGGGATCGGTGTTGGCCAGTGAAGGATCATCCCGCAGGGCTTCATTGACTTCCGTAATTTCGCCACTGATGGGCATGTAAACATCGGCAGCGGCCTTCACAGACTCCACCACGCCCGCCACCGCCTTTTGTTCAAAACTGCTGCCCACGGCAGGCAGTTCGACAAACACCACATCCCCCAACGCGTCCTGCGCATGGTGTGTGATGCCCACAGTGGCCACATCGCCCTCAACCAAAATCCATTCATGCTCTTCGGTGTACTTCAAACTCATTTTTATCTCCTAATTAATTGGGGTCAGATCAGAATTGTTTTGCTTGCTTTAGCCGCGGTAATAGCGATTGGGCACAAAAGGCATAGCGCTGACGGTCATGGGCACGGCTTTGCCTCGAACCATGGCGTGGATCACGGTGCCTAGCGCAGCGCTGGCAACATCCACGTAGCCCATGGCAACGGGAATGTTGGTACTGGGCCCGAGCAAGCCACTGGTCACCTCGCCAATTTTGACGCCTTGTGTGTTTTGCAATTCAACATGTTCACGCACAGGCACGCGCTCTTGCGCAATGAGACCAACGCGTTTGCGCATGAGGGCATGGGTACCATCCATTTGACCCAACACAATGTGTGCGCCAGGAAACCCACCTGCACGCAAGCCACCTGTGCGGCGAACTTTTTGAATGGCCCAGTTCAAGCCAGCTTCTATGGGTGTGGTGGTGGTATCAATGTCGTTGCCATACAAACACAAGCCAGCTTCTAAGCGCAAGGAATTGCGTGCACCCAAACCAATCGGTTTGACTTCTGATTGCGCCAACAAGGCGCGGGCAAATGCATCAACATGCTGGTTGCCCACAGAAATTTCAAAGCCATCTTCACCGGTGTAGCCAGAGCGCGTGATAAACAAATCGGTGCCTTGCCATTCATAAGAAGCACCTGTCATGAATACCAATTTTTCAACCCCTGGCACCATGCGAGCCAAAGCATCAACAGCTTTAGGCCCTTGCAATGCCAAGAGGGCAAGCTCTGGCATGGGTATCACTTGGCAACGCAAACCAATGCGCGCTTGAATGTGCGCTATGTCATTGACTTTGCATGCGCCATTCACAATCACAAAAATATCGGTACCGCGGTTGATAAACATCAAATCGTCGATGATGGTGCCTTCATCTGTTAACAGCAAACCATAGCGCTGCTTGCCCACAGGCAAATCAATCACGTCAACGGGCATCAAGGATTCAAATGCTGCAGCGGCATCGGGGCCGACCAAGCGCAACTGGCCCATGTGTGACACATCAAACAAACCAGCTTCAGCGCGGGTATGGTGATGCTCTGCCATCAAACCCATGGGGTATTGCACGGGCATGCTGTAACCTGCAAAGGGCACCATGCGAGCGCCAAGCTCAATGTGCAAAGCGTTGAGGGGTGTGTTAAGCAAAACGGTATCAGCAGACAATTGAAATCTCCAAGGGCAATATAAACACCATGACCGAAATCATGGCTTGCCCTCGCTGTCCGCTTTACCTGAGCGATTCGCCGGTTGAGACTTTCAAACAGAAAGACCCAGTGCGGGTTGCGCCTTCGGTGGAGGGTTCGACCGGATGGTCCGCCCTCTCTCTCCAGTGAGGAAGCGCCAAAAACAAATGCTGATGGCGTTTGTCAGTCCTGGGTACCTGAGCGTTCAGAAACTTTGACATTTCCTGCGCCTTCGGTGGCGGGCTAATTGAAGTCCGCGCTCTCCTGACGAGTCAAATTATAAACAGGTCTTGAAGACCCCAAAGCACTATTTACATGCCTGAATAGTTAGGACCACCGCCGCCCTCTGGTGTGACCCAGACAATGTTTTGGGTGGGGTCTTTGATGTCGCATGTTTTGCAATGGACGCAGTTTTGCGCATTGATTTGCAGACGATCACTTTGGTCTTCATTTTTGACATATTCGTAAACACCGGCAGGGCAGTAACGTGCCTCTGGTCCTGCGAATTTGGCCAAGTTGATGCCCACGGGAACGCTGGCATCCTTCAAGGTGAGGTGAGCCGGTTGGTTCTCTTCGTGGTTGGTGTTGCTGATGAACACACTCGACAAACGATCGAAAGTGAGCTTGCCATCGGGCTTGGGATATTGAATGGGTTGGCACTCAGCTGCAGGCTTGAGGTAAGTGTGGTCTGCCGCTGCACGGCGCAGGGTCCATGGCACATGGCCACGCAACACGAATTGCTCGACACCCGTCATGAGGGTACCCACGGTGCGGCCTTTTTTAAACCACTGCTTGAAGTTGCGTGCCTTGTTGAGCTCGGTGTGCAACCAGCTGTTTTCAAAAGCTTCTGGATAAGCGCTGAGCTCATCATGCGAACGGCCAGTTTGCAATGCGTCAAAAGCGGCTTCAGCAGCCAACATGCCCGTTTTGATGGCGGCATGGCTCCCTTTAATGCGGCTGGCATTGAGGTAGCCGGCCTCACAACCGACCAGTGCGCCACCTGGGAACACGGTTTTAGGGAGCGACAACAAGCCGCCTGCCGTAATGGCGCGTGCACCATAAGAAATGCGTTTGCCTGGCGCAATGCCCTTGGCCTCATCGCCTTCAAAGTACCAGCGAATGTTGGGGTGTGTTTTGAAGCGTTGGAATTCTTCAAAGGGGCTGAGGTAGGGGTTGGTGTAGTCCAAGCCCACCACAAAACCCACGACCACTTTGTTGTCTTCCATGTGGTACAGAAAAGAGCCGCCGTAGGTGTTCTCGTCCAATGGCCAGCCCGCACTGTGCAAAGCCAACCCTGCTTTGTGACGTGCAGGGTCAATTTCCCAAAGTTCTTTGATGCCGATGCCGTAGCTTTGCGGATCTTTGCCTTGGTCTAGTTTGAATTTGGCAATGACTTGTTTGCCCAAATGGCCGCGTGCGCCTTCTGCAAAAACGGTGTACTTGGCGTGCAGTTCCATGCCCAGCTGGAAGCTGTCAGTGGGTTCGCCATCTTTGCCAATGCCCATGTTGCCTGTGGCCACGCCTTTGACAGAGCCGTTGTCGTTGTACAAAACTTCTGCAGCTGTAAAGCCTGGAAAAATTTCAACACCCAAGGCTTCGGCTTGCTCACCCAACCATCGAGTGAAGTTGCCTAAGCTGATGATGTAATTGCCATCGTTGTGAAAGCAGGGGGGGAGTGCGAAATTGGGTACGCGTGTTGCGCCGTTTTCGGTGGTCATCAAGAAGATGTCATCCGTAACCGGTTGATTCAGTGGCGCGCCCATTTCTTTCCAATTTGGAAAGAGTTCAGTGAGGGCGATGGGATCCATGATGGCGCCCGACAAGATGTGTGCGCCGGGCTCGGACCCTTTTTCCAACACCACCACGGAAACGTCGGTGCCTTTTTCTTGGGCCAGTTGTTTCAGGCGAATGGCCGTAGACAAGCCTGCAGGACCGCCGCCCACAACGACGACGTCGTATTCCATCGATTCGCGAGGGCCGTGGGTGCTCAAAATTTCTTCGGGTGTCATGGGTGACTCATCTCAAGTTGAAATTCAGGGTGCCAAATGTTGGACTGTTGGAGCATTTTAAGCTCGGAACAGGCAGAATCCGTCATGGTGCAGCCAATGAAGGCCCTCAGCAAATTTGTCGCTGATTGCCAAAAAATCAAAGTCAGAACCCATGAAGATTGAAATACCTGAAATCAAGAAAAAAGTTCACGAACTGATCATCCCCATTCGCTGGGGCGACATGGATGCCATGGGGCACGTGAACAACACTGTTTATTTCAGGTACCTCGAAACGGTGCGCATTGATTATTTTCAATCGATTGGCTGCGAGCCCAACCCTAAGGGTCAGGGGCCCGTGATCGTGAATGCCTTTTGTAATTTTTACAAACAGCTTGAGTACCCAGGCGATGTGTTGGCCAAAATGTATGTCAGCGACCCTGGGCGCACCACCTTTGAGAGTTGGTGCACCTTGGAATTGGTTACTCAGCCTGGGGTGATTTACGCCGCGGGAGGCGCCACAACCATATGGGTAGATTTCCCAATGCAAAAGGCGGTGTCCTTGCCGGACAATATCAGAGCCTTGGTCTCGCCCTAAGGCCTATCAAATTACTTTTGCTTTGGCACTCTGCCCATGAGATAAAACTCTGGATTGGGCATCATGTTGCTGAAACTGGCCATGCGGTTGGAGAGGCCAAAAAACGCCGTGATGGCTGCAATGTCCCAGATGTCTTCGTCGTTCAAACCATGCGCATGCAAAGGTGCAAAGTCGCCATCTTCAATTTGGTCGCTGCGCAAACAAACTTTCATGGCGAAATCGAGCATGGCGCGCTGGCGCGGTGAAATATCGGCTTTGCGGTAATTGATGGCCACTTGGTCTGCCACCAAGGGCTTTTTCTCATAAATTCGCAAGATGGCCCCGTGAGCCACAACACAATACAAGCAATTGTTGGCTGCACTGGTGGTGGTTACGATCATTTCGCGGTCGGCTTTGGTCAGATTGCTGGTGCGACCGACCGATTCGGGCAGCATGAGGGCGTCATGGTAGGCAAAAAAGGAGCGCCACTCGGCTGGGCGCCTGGCTAAAGCCAAAAAAACTTGGGGTACGAAACCCGCTTTCTCTTGAACTTCCAGAATCTTGGCCCGAATGTCTTCTGGCACGTCTTTGATCTCTGGCGCAGGGTAGCGCGTTGCTTTGGTGCTGGAGGTTTCGGGATTGTTCATGGGAGTCCTTGTGAGTTCACAGATTCTAATCACCTATTACACTATTACTTTTTGAGAATTTCCCTCTTAGGAGAGCCCTGTGAACAAGATTTTTCCCTCTGCAGCTGAAGCGCTAAAAGGTGTTGTGGCTGATGGTCAATTGATGGCGGTCGGTGGCTTTGGCCTCTGCGGCATTCCTGAAGCCCTCATTGATGCACTGCGCGACTCTGGTGTTAAGAATCTCACCGCCATTTCCAACAACGCAGGCGTTGATGGCTTTGGTCTGGGCAAGTTGCTTGAAACACGTCAAATCAAAAAAATGATTTCGTCTTATGTGGGTGAAAACAAAGAGTTTGAACGTCAATTTTTGGCAGGCGAGTTGGAGTTGGAATTCACACCCCAAGGCACCTTGGCAGAGAAGCTTCGCGCTGGCGGTTCAGGCATTCCTGCCTTCTTCACCAAAACCGGTGTGGGCACAGTGGTGGCCGATGGCAAAGAGCTGCGTGAGTTCGATGGCGAGACCTATGTCATGGAGCGTGCATTGGTCCCCGATGTTTCTTTGGTCAAAGCTTGGCGCGCCGACAAATCGGGCAACTTGCAATTCCGCCTCACAGCTCGCAACTTCAACCCCGCTGTGGCCATGGCTGGCAAGGTTTGCATTGTGGAGGTGGAAGAGATTGTTGAAACAGGCGACATGATTCCCGATCAAATTCATTTGCCAGGCATTTACGTTCACCGCTTGGTGCTCAACAAGCACCCCGAAAAACGCATTGAGAAACGCACCATCACAGAGAAAGCAGGAGTCTAAGCATGAGCTGGAATCAAGATCAAATGGCAGCACGCGCTGCGCACGAATTGCAAGACGGTTTCTATGTGAACTTGGGCATTGGCATTCCCACTTTGGTGGCCAACCATGTGCCCAGCAACATTGAAGTGTGGTTGCAATCTGAAAACGGCATGCTGGGCATTGGCCCATTTCCCACAGAAGATGAAGTCGATGCCGACCTGATCAATGCTGGCAAGCAAACTGTGACCACCATCAAAGGTACCTCCATTTTTGGCAGCCACGACAGCTTCGCCATGATTCGCGGCGGCAAAATCAATCTGTCCATTTTGGGCGCCATGCAAGTGAGCGAAAAAGGCGATCTGGCCAACTGGATGATTCCAGGCAAGATGGTTAAAGGCATGGGCGGCGCCATGGATTTGGTGGCGGGCGTGAAGCGCGTGATTATTTTGATGGAACATGTGGCCAAGAAGAAAGATGGCACCGAAGATTTGAAAATCTTGAAGCAGTGCAATTTGCCATTGACAGGGGTGGGCGTTGTCGACCGCATCATCACAGACCTTGCTGTGATGGATGTGGTGCCTGAGGGCTTGAAAGTGATTGAGTTGGCGCCTGGCGTGACGCAAGAATTTTTGCAAAGTAAAACAGGTTGCCAGCTGATCTTCTGATGAAAAAATTTAAAATTGCATGCATTCCCGGCGATGGCATTGGGAAAGAAGTAATCCCTGCATCTCAAGTGGTTCTGGAGGCGCTGGCTCAAGGACAAAATGAGTTTGGTTTTGAATTCACTTTATTCGATTGGGGTGGTGATTACTACCGAAAACACGGGATCATGATGCCTGCAGACGGACTGGATGCGCTGCGGCCCATGGATGCCATTTTGTTTGGCTCTGCGGGCGATCCGCAAATTCCTGATCACATCACCCTTTGGGGCTTGCGTCTGAAAATTTGCCAAGGCTTTGACCAGTACGCCAACGTACGCCCAACCCGCATCTTGCCCGGCATTGACGCGCCCTTAAAGCGCTGCACGCCAGAGCAACTCAATTGGGTCATTGTTCGCGAAAATTCCGAAGGTGAGTATGCGGGTGTAGGCGGCAGGGCCCATCAAGGTCACCCCATAGAGGTGGCCACCGATGTATCCATGATGACCCGCGTTGGCGTTCAGCGCATCATGCGCTATGCCTTCAAGCTGGCCCAATCTAGGCCGCGCAAGTTGCTCACCGTGGTCACTAAATCCAATGCGCAGCGCCATGCCATGGTCATGTGGGATGAAATTGCCAAAGAGGTGAGCGCCGAGTTTCCCGATGTGCATTGGGACAAAGAGTTGGTCGATGCTTGCACGGCGCGCATGGTCAATCGGCCTGCAACGCTAGACACCTTGGTGGCAACCAACTTGCATGCCGATATTTTGAGTGATTTGGCTGCCGCTTTGGCTGGCAGCTTGGGCATTGCTCCCACGGGTAACATTGATCCAGAACGTCGATATCCCTCTATGTTTGAACCTATTCACGGTTCTGCCTTTGACATTATGGGAAAAGGTCTCGCAAACCCTATTGGCAGTTTTTGGAGTTGTGTGATGATGTTGGAACACATCGGTTTGGACCAGCAAGCACAGCGCTTGATGCAGGCCATTGAGGCTGTAACCGCCAACCCCAAATTGCACACGCGCGATCTGGGTGGCGAGGCCAATATGCAGCAAGTGACCGAGGCGGTGTGTCAGATGCTTCGGCATTGAATTTTTTAACACCATTGCCAAGATGCAGGAGACAAAATGAAAAAGAAAACAAAGTTTTGGTTGAGTGCAGTGGGACTCAGTTTGGCAAGTTTGTTGCCGCAGCAAGCAGCTGCGCAAGCCATGCCTGCTTGTCCCGAGAAAAACGTCATGTATTGGCAGGCGTTTCCGCCCGGTGGAGAATCAGATTTGTCCGCCAGACACCAGCAGATGGTGCTGAAAAAGAGATGCGCCGCCATTGACACCATCATTCAATACAAAGCTGGCGCGGGTGGTGGCCTCATGTGGGCCCAAATGAACAACCTGCCCGGCGATGGCCTCAATGTGGTGGGCATCAATTTGCCGCACATTGTGTTTCAGCCTATTGAAGGTGAAGTTCAATACAAAACCGCCGACATCACGCCCGTTTTTTGGTTCCACTACACCCCCGATGTGTTGGTGGTGCCTGAAAGCAGTCCCATCAAAAATTTTGCTGAGTTCATTGCAGCGGCCAAACAGTCGCCCGGCAAAATGAATTTGGGTGGCTCCGGTTTGAACTCTGCCAACCATGCCGCCCATGAACGTTTGAATGCAGCCTTTGGCATCAAGAGCACTTATGTTCCCTACAAAGGAACAGGCGACATGTCGTTGGCCGTGGTGGGTGCGCAAATTGATGGCGCTGTCACTTACACGCCCTTTGCCATTGCCAATCGCGGCAAAGTTCGTGCCTTGGCTGTGGCCATGGAAAGACGCCACCCGCTCTTGCCCAATGTGCCCACCTTCAGAGAGTTGGGTGTCGATTGGATTGACGGCGCCTACCGCGGTGTGGGTGTGCCAAGGTCAACCTCGCCCGAGGCCCGCAAGAGACTGTCTGACATGTGGATGGCTTTGAACAATGATCCAGAAATGAAAGAGCTGGCTGCAAAAAGTGGCTTTGAGCTGGTCAACATTGGCACCGATCAAATGGACGCCTTCATGAAAGAGCGCATTGCTTTGTACATTGAAGGCGCTAAGCGTTTGGGTTTGGGTAAAAAATAAAGCTGTATATCAAGGAGATACTATGCGTTCTGTTATTTCGAAGTTGAAACAAGTTTGCACTGTCACAGTGCTCGCCATGGCATTGCCACTCAGTGCTATGGCACAAGCCTACCCGTCCAAGCCCATCAAAATGATTGTGCCGTTTCCAGCAGGCGGCACCACTGACATCGTGGCCCGCATCATTGCTCAAAAGATGACGGAGTCGATGGGGCAACCCGTGACTGTTGACAACAGGGGCGGTGCGGGTGGCAACATCGGTGCAGACCTCATGGCCAAAGCGCCGCCCGATGGTTACACCATCATGATGCACAACCTGTCTTTTCCATTGGCGGCGGTAGCTCAAGCGCTGGCAAACCGTTCCCCCTTCAATGTCGACACCGATTTTGCGGGTGTGTCTATTGCGGTGTATGTGCCTTTCATTTGGACATCTAGCCCATCCGTACCAGCCAAAGACCTCAAGGAACTTGCCAACCTTTTGAAGAGCAACAAGTCTTTGCAATACAACTATGGTTCAACTGGGCCAGGCTCTACCATGCACGTGCTGGGTGAAGCCTACAAAAAAGAAGCAGGCATCAACATGGAGCACATTCCCTTCAAAGGTGCTGCGCCTCTGAAGCAAGAGCTTTTGGCAGGCAGGTTGCAAGTGGGCGGTGATCAGTTGTCTTCTTCCTTGGCAGAAGTGAAGGCAGGCACCTTGAAAGCCTTGGCCACAACAGCTTCCAAGCGCATTCCTGGTTTGCCCGATGTGCCTACTGTGAAAGAGTTGGGTTTTCCCAATTTGGAATTAGAAGGCTGGAATGGTGTGTTTGCTCCCGCCAAAACACCCAAAGACATCATTGACCGCTTGAACAAAGAAATCATTGCGGCAGTGAGGCACCCCGATGTGGTGAAGCGGCTCAATGAATTGGGTGCTGAAGGTGTGGGCTCAACACCTGCTGCGCAAGATGCCATGTTGCGCAAGCAGATGGATCAATTCCGAGGCATCATTCGTGAGATGAAGCTCGACTAAATCTCAACTAAGCTTCAATTCAGCTTTAACTAAGCTTCAACTAAGCTTCATCCTCCAAGGCGTCACTTAGAGTGACCGCCTTGGCCAAGCCACCACACTGGCAATTGTGTGCAGTCTTTGCCATCCAGGCCCGATTCAGCGGCTTGGTTGAACTTCTCCAAAGCAATGCTGGTCAAAGGCAACTCTCTGCGGTTTGATTGACCCAAAGCAAGCATGGTTCGCATGTCTTTGCGCATGGTGGCAACGTCCACCGTGACTGTGTCATTGCCCTGATGACCTAAGGCTTGTACCAGCAGGGGGCCGCGCACCTTCAGCATGTTGGGGCCGCCTGAGCTTTCAGACAAAATGTCGACCACCCTTTGCGGGTCAAGTTTAAGGTGATCAATTAAAGACAGCGCCTCGCCCAAGGTTTGCCAGTAAACCATGAGTGGCAAATTGACGGCCATCTTCATGGTCGAACCAGCCCCGTAGGTGCCTACGTGTTCAACCCGTTTGCACATTTGGTCGAGCAAAGATTGAACCTTGGCCAGATCGGCTGCAGCGCCTCCCACAAATCCCAGCAATTTGCCTTCCTTGGCCGGCCCGATACTGCCGCCCACAGGACACTCCAAATAGGCGGCACCAACCGCTTGCACTCGCAAAGCCAACTCAGGCGGTTTTGTGGGGCTGACGGTGCTCATGTCAATGAAGGTGACGTGTTTGATGGCACCAGACAAAAGGCCGTCTGTGCCTGCATAAACATCATCGATGGCCGCTTCGTTGGTAAGCAGTGTGATGACGGTGTCAACAGACTCGGCCAACAATTTGGGAGAACTGGCCCATTGCGCGCCTGCATTCAGTAGTGCGCTGGCTTTGTCTGCCGATCGATTCCACACCGTGACCGAATAACCCAGGCCCAACAGACGTGAACCAATGGCATTGCCCATTTTGCCAATACCAGCGATGCCAATTTTCATTCTGCGCTCCATTGAATTTTAAAAAAGATTGAAAACAAGTAGGCAGGATTTATTTCAGGATATCGCCCATGCACAAGTACTTCATTTCAAGGTACTCATCCATGCCGTGGCGCGAGCCTTCGCGGCCCAAGCCCGATTGCTTCACGCCGCCAAAGGGAACGTGCTCGGTGGCGATGATGCCCACATTGATACCGACCATGCCGTATTCCAAACCTTCACTGACGCGGAAAATTCGGCCAACATCGCGGCTGTAAAAATAACTGGCCAAACCAAACTCTGTGTTGTTGGCGGCATCGATGGCTTCTTTTTCGGTTTTGAACTTGAACACAGGTGCGAAGGGACCAAAGGTTTCCTCGCGTGCGCACAGCATGTCTGAAGTGGCATTGCCAATGACTGTGGGTTCGAAGAACTGGCCATTCAAGGCCTTGCCGCCGGCCAACACCACACCACCCTTGGCTTTGGCATCTTCCACGTGGCGTGTGACTTTGTCAATGGCGGCGGGCTCAATGAGCGGGCCTTGCACCACACCGTCTTCAAAGCCATTGCCCACTTTCAAGGCCTTCACTTTGGCTGCAAACTTTTGCACAAATGCGTCATACACAGACTCTTGCACATAGATGCGGTTGGCGCACACGCAGGTCTGGCCGGCGTTGCGGTACTTGCTGGCCATGGCGCCTTCAACGGCGCTGTCGATGTCGGCATCGTCAAACACAATGAAAGGAGCATTGCCGCCTAGTTCGAGGGACAGTTTCTTCACGGTGGGTGCTGATTGCGCCATCAAAATTCGGCCCACTTCGGTGCTGCCCGTGAAGCTGATGTGGCGAACGATGTCGCTAGAGCAGAACACTTTGCCTGCGGCAATGCTGTTGTCTGAATCGGCGGTGAGCATGTTAATGACGCCAGCAGGAATGCCAGCGCGAATGGCCAATTCGGCTGCAGCCAAAGCGGTAAGGGGTGTGAGCTCAGCAGGCTTGATGACCACAGTGCAGCCAGCCGCCAAAGCGGGGGCTACTTTGCGCGTGATCATGGCCAAGGGGAAATTCCAAGGCGTGATTGCCGCACAAACACCAATGGGCTGCTTGACGACCATAAGGCGACGTGTGTTGTCAAACTGGGGCAAGGTTTCGCCATTGACGCGTTTGGCTTCCTCGGCATACCACTCGACAAAGCTGGCGCCGTACATCACTTCACCTTTGGCTTCCGCATAAGGCTTGCCTTGCTCGGCGGTCATGAGGCGGCCTAAATCGTCGACGTTGGCCAACAACAAGTCGTACCATTTGCGAAGCAAGATGCTGCGCTCTTTGCTGGTTTTGCCGCGCCAAGCGGGCAGGGCGGCGTTGGCGGCTGCAATGGCAGCTTCTGCTTCGGGCGCGCCTAAATTGGCAACATCGGCCAATTTAATGCCTGTTGCTGGGTCACTCACATCAAAACGGCTTGAGCCCTTGACCCATTGGCCATTGATGAGGGCATCTGTCTTGAGAAGGCTGGGGTCTTTGAGCAGCGCCAAAGGTGATGTTTTCATGTCCATGAGGGTCTCCTTGATGGGAATCTGTTGTTGGTTGGGCCTATTTTGCACTTTCCGCAATCTTATAATGGAAAGTTGAGCCCCGTTTGGCTTTCACAAAGATACCCCTGCCATGAGCACACCTGTTATTTCTGTTGCTGATATTCGCAAAACCTTTCTCGACTTTTTTGCGTCCAAAGGTCATACCGTGGTGGCGTCCAGCCCCCTGGTACCAGGCAACGATCCCACATTGATGTTTACCAACTCTGGCATGGTTCAGTTCAAGGATGTGTTCTTGGGCACGGACAAGCGCAGTTATGTAAGAGCAGCCTCGGTTCAAGCCTGTTTGCGCGCTGGCGGCAAACACAATGATTTGGAAAACGTGGGGTACACCGCGCGCCACCACACCTTCTTTGAAATGTTGGGCAACTGGAGTTTTGGCGACTATTTCAAGCGCGACAGTTTGAAGTGGGCCTTTGAATTGCTCACACAAGTTTACAAGTTGCCTGCCGACAAACTGTGGGCCACCGTTTACATCGAAGACGACGAAGCCTACGACATCTGGACCAAAGAGATTGGCCTGCCCCCCGAGCGCGTGGTGCGCATTGGCGACAACAAAGGCGGACGCTACATGTCCGACAATTTCTGGATGATGGCCGACACCGGCCCATGCGGTCCTTGCTCTGAAATTTTTTACGACCACGGCCCCGAAGTGGCAGGTGGCCCGCCCGGTAGCCCCGAGCAAGATGGCGACCGTTACATTGAAATTTGGAACAACGTGTTCATGCAGTTCGACATGCAGCCCGATGGCAGCTTGAACAACTTGCCCGCACCTTGCGTTGACACGGGCATGGGCCTTGAGCGTTTGGCGGCCATTTTGCAGCACGTGCACAGCAATTATGAAATTGATATTTTTGATTCACTGATTAAAGCGGCTGCTCGAGAAACAGGCTGCGCCGATTTGCAAAACAAATCACTGCGCGTCATTGCCGATCACATTCGCGCTACCGCATTCTTGGTGAGCGATGGCGTCGTGCCCAGCAACGAAGGCCGAGGCTACGTGCAGCGCCGCATTGTGCGTCGCGCCATTCGCCATGGTTACAAGCTGGGCAAAAAGACACCGTTTTTCCACAAGCTGGTGCCTGATCTTGTGAAGTTGATGGGCGATGCTTATCCTAATTTGGCATCCCAAGAAAAGCGCATCACCGACATTTTGAAAGCCGAAGAAGAGCGCTTTTTTGAAACACTGGAAGTGGGCATGCAAATTTTGGATGCCGCGCTTGAAGGGGGTGTCAAAGTGTTGCCCGGTGAAGTGGCTTTCAAATTGCATGATACCTATGGCTTCCCATTGGACTTGTCTGCAGACGTTTGCCGCGAGCGCGATTTGAGTGTGGATGAGGCTGGTTTTGCAGCGGCCATGGAACGCCAAAAAGCCCAAGCGCGTGCGGCAGGCAAATTCAAAATGGACCGCGCCCTGGAATACACCGGTGCTGGTAACACCTTTGTGGGCTACGACGAACTGCAAGCCACTGCCAAAGTATTGGCCTTGTACGTCGACGGCACACCCGCCACAGAACTCAAAGCTGGTCAAAACGGTGTGGTGGTGCTGGACACCACGCCCTTCTATGCAGAGTCAGGCGGCCAAGTCGGCGATCAAGGCTTGTTGCAAACGGCTGGTGCCAAATTTGAAGTGGAAGACACTTTGAAAATCAAAGCCGATGTGTTTGGACACCACGGTGTTTTGACAGAGGGCAGTTTGAAAGTGGGTGACGCTGTGCAAGCGCAGGTCAACACCGAGATGCGGACCGCTACCGTGCGCAATCATTCCGCTACCCACTTGATGCACAAAGCTTTGCGTGAAGTATTGGGCGACCATGTGCAACAAAAAGGTTCTCTGGTCAACGCCGAACGCACCCGTTTTGACTTTGCACACAACGCTCCCATCACAGATGAGCAAATCTTGGCCATTGAAGCCAAAGTGAATCAAGAAATTTGGGCCAACCCCGCGACGCAAGCGCGCGTGATGGACATTGAGTCTGCGCAAAAAACCGGCGCCATGATGTTGTTTGGTGAAAAGTATGGCGAGACCGTGCGTGTGCTCGATATCGGCTCTAGCCGTGAATTGTGCGGCGGCGTTCATGTGCATCGCACCGGCGACATTGGCTTGTTCAAAGTGGTGGCCGAAAGTGGCGTGGCTGCGGGTGTGCGCCGCATTGAAGCGGTGACAGGTGGCAACGCCTTGGCTTACTTGCAATCTTTAGAAGCGACTGTTTCGAAGGCGGCCGGCAGCTTGAAAGCATCACCCTCAGAGCTGAATAGTCGCATTGCCCAAGTCTTGGACCAAGTGAAAACTTTGGAAAAAGAAATGGCTGCGTTCAAAGGCAAATTGGCTTCTTCACATGGTGATGAACTGATCACGCAGGCGATCGATGTGAAAGGTGTCAAAGTACTGGCCGCATTGCTACCAGGTGCTGATGCCAAAACATTGCGTGACACGATGGACAAGTTGAAAGACAAACTGAAAACCGCCGCCATTGTGTTGGCGGCTGTCGACGGCAACAAAGTGCAACTGGCTGCAGGCGTCACGGCTGACACCACAGGCAAAGTCAAAGCCGGTGAGTTGGTTAACTTTGTGGCTCAGCAAGTGGGCGGCAAGGGCGGCGGCAAGCCCGACATGGCCATGGCCGGAGGGACGGATGCGACGAACCTCCATGCAGCATTGACCAGTGTGCAGGTTTGGGTGACTGAGCGTTTGTAAGTGGCCATAAGCCGACGAGTGCACTCGCGCTTAGGTGGCCTTACCAAAGACAAAGTTTCGGTCAACGACGGTCAAAGATAATTTTTTTTGATCCTAATTTTCACTGGCTGGACATCCAAGAAGTTCCAAAAGCCTTCGCCAAAAAAAACGGCCGCGTGCATTCGGTTGGCGCAGAAGGCAATGTTCGGGTGTCTCTTGTGCGATATCATTTTTTTCTGAAGTTGGTCTAATCCAAGCTTGACGTGTAATTTCGTGCGCGTATAAAAGGATTGGAATGTTTGCAGATTTGTCCCCAAAATCACAAGACTTGGTCGACCGCTTGAAGGTGTTTTTTGACACCTATATCTACCCCAACGAAGAGAGACATCATCATGAAATGGCAGAGATGCGTCGTGAGGGAAACCCATGGCGCCCTGTGCCGCTGGTAGAAGAGCTCAAAGTGATTGCCAAATCACAAGGCCTTTGGAACATGTTTCTGCCCCATCCCTATGAAGGGCAAGGCGGTATCTCCAATCTGGACTATTCGCCATTGTGCGAAATCATGGGGCGTGTTTCATGGTCTGGCGAAGTCTTTAATTGCTCTGCCCCCGACACTGGAAATATGGAAACCATTGAGCGATATGGTACGGCCGAGCAAAAGAAGGCCTGGCTGGAGCCTCTTCTGGAAGGCAAAATTCGCTCTGCATTTTTGATGACTGAGCCAGCAGTGGCATCTTCTGATGCCACCAACATTCAAACTTCGATTCGCCGCGAAGGTGACGAATATGTGATCAATGGTCGCAAGTGGTACTCGTCAGGCGCTGGTAGCTCTAGTTGCAAAATTTTCATTGTCATGGGCAAAACAGACGTGACTGCGGCAAGACACGCTCAACAATCGATGGTGCTTGTACCGCGTGATACCCCTGGTGTCACGGTCATTCGTCCTTTGTCAGTTTTGGGCTATGACGATGCGCCGCATGGCCACATGGAAGTTCTTTTGGAAAATGTGCGTGTGCCGGTTTCCAACGTTTTGTTGGGTGAAGGCCGAGGTTTTGAAATTGCACAAGGCCGCTTAGGCCCAGGTCGCATTCACCATTGCATGCGATCCATTGGCGCAGCAGAGCGCGCACTGGAAATGATGTGCGATCGTCTGCAGAGCCGCGTCGCTTTTGGAAAGCCACTTTCTGAACAATCTGTTTGGCACGAGCGTATTGCTGAATCTCGGTGCATGATTGATCAAGCACGACTTTTGACTTTCAATGCAGCTTGGAAAATGGACACTGTTGGCAACAAAGATGCCAAAGCTGAGATTGCCATGATCAAAGTCGTTGCGCCCAACGTGTCTTGCAAAGTAGTTGATTGGGCAATTCAGGCCTTTGGTGCTGCCGGTGTCAGCCAAGATTTTTGGCTGGCTGAAGCCTATGCACACCAGCGGACAGTTCGCTTGGTGGATGGCCCAGATGAGGTCCACCGTAACGCCATTGCCAAGTTGGAGTTGGCCAAGAGAGCCAAACTCTCAATTGCCAAGGCTGGCGCAAACTAAGTTGAGGGATTTCATTTCGAATTCATCAATGCTGGAGTTTCAACTCACTTTTAAATTCTCTAGTTTGGCCTGTGAGTGGATCTAAAAAAGCAATGGATTTAGCGAGCAACTGCAAGGGCTGCTCGAAATCGTCTTCTTCCGTGGTCAGTTTTTTCACAGTTGGATAAAACTGATCATGCAAGATGGGCAAGCCTAATGCATTCATGTGCACGCGCAATTGATGTCGCTGGCCGGTGACCGGCTTCATAATGTACTTGGCCAAAGACTTCAGTGATTGCTTGCTTGCTGATGAGGCAGAGACATCAGGTTCAAGGGACTCAACGCAGTCAATCCAAGTCTCGCTGTTAAATGGATTCGATGGATCGCACTCGGTCGCAGCCAACTCACGCATCTTGAAAAACTGCGCGTCAGTCACCATCATGCTTCTGTAAGTGATGGGAAATTGAAGTTTCTGCTTTGAGGACGCTGGCGCATCTGCGATCGCTTCATAGGTTTTTTGAACTTGCCTCAATCTAAACTGTTCTTGATAGGCGTTTCGATCTTGCGCCCGAACACTGAATAGCACTAAGCCTGCCGTTTCTCGGTCAATTCGGTGCAAGGGCGAGAGATCCGGTAAATTCAATTCTTGTTTTAATTGAACCAATAAACTTTGCTGCAAATATTTCCCGCCGGGTGTCACTGGCATGAAGTGCGGCTTGTCGGCCACCACCAAGTAGTCATCTCGATAAATCACGTTTGCCTTGAAGGGCAAAGCGGGTTCATCAGCCACATGCCTAAAGTACAGCAAGTGGGTCTCGTCAAGAAGACAGTGCTCTGGGCCCAGCTTGCGACCCAATGCATTGAAGACACTGCCTTCTAGAAAGCGCTGAAGCCAGACCTCACGTGAAATAGCTGGAAATCGATGCGCTAGAAATTCAAGGGCTGTGGTGTCTGTTTTTGCAGGAACGCCCACCTTGCTGGGGCTCACGCCATTGCGCAGCAAAGGCTTAGATGCGCTTGAAGACGACATCCCACACACCGTGTCCCAGTTTCAAGCCGCGATTTTCAAACTTCGTCAGCGGGCGGTAGTCTGGTTTGATGGCATAGCCGCCTTGATCGTTGGAGGCCGTGTTTTGTAGCAAAGGTTCAGCACGCAGTACTTCCAAAATTTGAACGGCGTAAGGTTCCCAATCGGTGGCACAGTGAATGTATGCGCCAGGCTTGAGGCGTGCTGCCAGCTTGGCAATCAGAGGCGTTTGAATCAGCCGACGTTTGTTGTGCCGCGACTTGTGCCACGGATCTGGAAAAAATATGTGCACACCATCCAGCGATGCCAAGGGCAACATGTTGTCAATCACTTCCACCGCATCGTGCTGCAAAATGCGGATGTTGTGAATGTCTTGTTCGCCAATGCGCTTGAGCAATGCACCCACGCCAGGTTCGTGAACTTCGCAACACAAGAAGTGATCAGTGGGGCGTACCTTGGCAATGTGGGCGGTGGCTTCGCCCATGCCAAAGCCAATTTCTAAAATGACTGGGGCAGGGGCAGCGTCTTTTCCATCCAAGGCAAACGCTTTGGCCATGTTCAAGGGCTCTGGCGCATAGGTCAATAAAAATTGTGGCCCCCACACCTCAAAGGCTTTGGCTTGACCCGTGGTGGTGCGGCCG
Source organism: Limnohabitans sp. MMS-10A-178 (assembly GCF_003063375.1). Lineage (GTDB taxonomy): Bacteria > Pseudomonadota > Gammaproteobacteria > Burkholderiales > Burkholderiaceae_C > Limnohabitans_A. Next base: position 1,673,587 of record NZ_NERY01000001.1, read on the forward strand.
GCTCGCTTGACAAAGCTTTTGATGTTTTTGGGAAAAGCGACCGTAGCCGGTGCTTGGTTGGATGCGTCAGAAGTCATTCGCTGATTTTAAGGGCTGGCAGCTGGGTACTTCTTTGCCCATTCTTGAGTCCATGCCGCAAGGGCCGCTTGAACGCTGATGTGATTGTTTTCAACGGGCTGTGTCAGTCTGCTCAAGCCCAGTGCGCTTGCGGCCGCCTGCAAGGCCACCCAAACGCTACTGGCGGAACTTAAATCAAGAGCCTGAGCACCGTTTTGCTTGGACAACTTTTCACCGTTGGCACCCAATACCAAAGGTGTGTGAAGATACTGAGGTGGCTCCAAACCTAGCGCTTCTTGGAGCAAGCGCTGCCTGGCCGTGTTGTCCGCTAGGTCTTCACCGCGCACCACATGCGTGATACCTTGCGCTGCATCGTCGACCACCACGGTCAGTTGGTATGCCCACAAGCCATCGGCACGCTTTAAAACAAAGTCACCGACTTCTTCTAAGACGTTTTGTGACTGAGGGCCAAGACGCCTGTCCTGCCAATGCACGTGGGCACTCCCTCGCAGTGCACTCCATTGTGAAACGTTAAAGCGCCAGGCCCTGGCCTCTTTGCCGTTCAAACCGTTGCGACAAGTGCCAGGATACACAGCGGCTTTGTGTCTTTCTAGACTCAAGCCCATCGCAGCTTGTTGTTCTTCAATTTCTTTGCGCGTACAAGCGCACGGGTAAGCCAAACCCTTGGCCACCAATTGGTCTAAGGTTTGCTGATACAGCCTCGTTCGATGCGATTGAAACACCACTTCGCCGTAGGCATGCAGGCCGCACAAAGCAAGCTGGTTCAAGATATTGGCGGCTGCACCTTCAATGCATCGAGGCCCGTCGACATCTTCAATCCGCACCAACCATTGGCCTTGGAGAGCGCTTGCATCTAAGCAACTGGCAAGTGCCGCTACCAAGGAGCCTGCGTGCAAAGCACCCGTAGGTGAGGGTGCAAATCTTCCGCGATTCATCCCAAATTAAAGTGCGTCCAGCGCCAGTTCCAAGCCAGAAATAAACGCATCTTCAACACGGTGACCCAGACACCAGTCGCCACACAAACCAATGCCTTGTTTTTTACTCAGCATGTGCGTGGCACCCAAGGGCTGTAATGTTTTGGCATAGCGCCAGCGATGCACTTCTGCGTGCGCAGGCGTGGCACGGATGCCAGTGATTTCAGAAAACGCCTTGAGCAATTTGGCTTGAGCGCGTTCGGGTGCGTCTTCCAAATGTTCTTGTGACCAAGCTGCACTGGCTTGAACGGTCCAGCGTTCAATGTGACCCCGGCCAGGTTTGGAGGACTCGCGCGCTAACCATGCCACGCGGTGGTGCACACTTCGAGCCGCATTCCATTGCGGGCCCAAGGTAATGAGCCCAGGCTGCGCAGCATTGGGGAAGGCGACCATCAGAGTCCAGCAAGGGGCGACTTGAACTTTGTTGAGAGCCGCAGCTTTTTCCATGTTGATGTTGGAGTTGCGCAGCAAGTCGATGGCTTGGTCTGAGGGAATGGCCAACAACACTTGGTCAAAACCGCTGAACACCGATTGAGCACCTTCGGGCTCTTCGCTGTGCAGTTGCCAGAGCGATGGCTGCAGTGTGTCGCGTTCAATTTTGAAGACCTTCGATTCAAAGTGAATGCTGTCGGTTTGCACCAAAGGCTGTGCCCAAGCTTTGACCAAGGCATTCATGCCGGGTGTGGCTACCCAGTGCTTGTCCTCTGAGTGTCGCGCGGCTTCCAAGACGCGGCCCATGGCATCGAGAACGCGGACCGCATTGGCACTCCAGGGTTTGCAAATGTTGGGGGTGGTAGCCAATGCTTGTTCAAATCGGGCGTCGCGCACCGTGAAGTACTGTGCGCCATGGTCAAAGGTGCCAAATGCTGAGGTGCGTGTTGACATGCGGCCGCTGGTGCCTCTGCTTTTTTCAAAGACAGTAACGCGGTGGCCAGCTTGCATGAGGGTTCTGGCGCAAGCAATGCCTGCCATGCCAGCACCGATGATGGCAAATTTTTGAACAGGTTTTGTTGTTGTGTTGGTTTGGTTCATAGGGCTACTCTACACGCGATGGTGGGGTTGGAGCAATGCTTCTTGTGTTCGCGGTTGTTTTAACTGAGACAGCCACCAACTTAATGCATGGCCCACACTTTGGCCATGGGGATTACGCCATGCATATTCAACTTGGCTGATGCGTTGTATTCGACTCACTTTTTTGGCCACCAACCTGCCGCTTTCTAAATAGGGCTGGGCCAAGCTTTCTGGCAAAAATCCACCCCCCAGACCTCTCAATTGAGCCTCCAGTTTGCTGGGCATGTCGGGTACAGTGAAAACGTCTTGACCTCCCAGCAGGCCAATGGTGAGTCCCTCGCCGCGCGGCACAGAGTCGGCTACTGCCACGGCGCGGTATTTTTGTAGAACCGCATCGCTTAGGGGCTCGGGGGCATTGGCCAAAGGGTGATGAGGCGCTACGGCATAAACAAAACTGACCTCACCTAGCGTTTCGTGCAACAACTCGGCGTGGCTTGATGGCGAAATAAAAACACCAATGGCCAAGTCGGCCTGACCTGACTTGAGAGCGGCCAAGGTCCCCGAAAGCGTTTCGTAGCGGATGCGCAAGCGGGTGGGTGGGTTGAGTGCCAAAAAGCCTTCGCAGAGTTCCATCACCACCGACCTGGCAATGATGCTGTCGACGGCCACTGTCAAGACGGCTTCCCAGCCGGTGGCCACTCGCTTCACGCGATTGGCCAAAGCATCCACGTCTTGCAGCAAGCGTTTGGCCTCGCGCAGCAACTCTTTGCCGGCTTCTGTAGGCTTGGCTTGGCGGCTGCTGCGGTCAAACAACAAGACGTCGAGGGCATCCTCAATTTGTCGGACCCGGTAGGTGAGGGCGCTGGGCACCAGGCCACGTTGCCTGGCAGCCGCGGCAAAACTGCCTGTTGCCTCAATGGCCAGAAGCATACTGAGGGCATCAGGTGTGAGAAGGTCGCTGGCGGCGTTGGACATTTTGAATATTCAAATAATTTGAATGATAGCGTCAAATTTCGTGCATGAAATTGAAATGATTGCAATATAAAGTTACTTCATTGTGTTGACCTAAGTAGGAGATGTTTGTGATTCAAATTCGCCGTTCCGCAGAACGTGGCTATGCCGACCATGGCTGGCTCAAATCGTTTCACAGTTTTTCATTTGCTGGCTACTACGACCCTGCATTCATGGGTTGGGGCAATTTGCGCGTGATCAACGAAGACCGCATTGCGCCTGGCACCGGCTTTGGTACCCATGGTCACAAGGACATGGAAATCATCAGCTATGTGTTGTCGGGCAACTTGGCTCACAAAGACAGCATGGGCAATGTGAAAGGCATTCCGCCTGGGGATATTCAGCGAATGAGCGCTGGCAAAGGCGTGATGCACAGTGAGTTCAACCATGCCGAAGGTCAGAGCACGCACTTTTTCCAAATTTGGATTGAGCCCAATGTCATGGGCATTGCACCCAGTTATGAACAAAAGACGGTGCCAGCGGCTACCAAACGCGGTGCCTTGAAAGTGGTTGCATCGCCCCAAGGTGAAGGCAATGCTGTGCAAATTTCTGCAGATGCCACTTTGTATGCGGGTTTGTTGGATGGCTCAGAACAAGCTGAATTGACTTTGAACCCTGCGCGCAAAGCCTATGTGCACCTTATTCGAGGTGAGTTGCAGGTGAATGGACAAGTTTTGAAAGGCGGCGATGCGGCGCTTATACAGGCGGAATCGAACCTTGAACTGACACATGGCAAAGATGCCGAGGTCTTGGTTTTTGACTTGGCTTCTTAATTTTTTACACATATTTTTTTAATTTCTACAGGAGAATTTTCATGGCTCAAACAGTTGTTATTTATCACTCAGGTTACGGTCACACACAGCGCGTGGCGCAATTTGTGGCGCAAGGCGCCAATGCGGCATTGATCGCCATTGATGCCGAAGGCAATATCTCCGATGCCGATTGGGCTGCATTGGACGGCGCTGACGCCATCATCTTTGGTTCACCCACTTACATGGGCATGGCTTCTTGGCAGTTTAAGAAATTTGCAGATGCATCGTCCAAGCGTTGGTTCAGCGGCGCTTGGAAGGACAAAGTGGCTGGTGGTTTCACCATTTCCGCCAGCCCCAGCGGCGACAAGCTGTCGACCCTGCAATACTTCATCACATTGTCTATGCAGCAAGGCATGATTTGGGTGGGTCAGCCAGCCATGAACGATGGCACGACCAATCGCATTGGCTCCAACTCTGGCGTGATGGCGCAAGTGGGTCCAACCAGCCCCGCAGAAGACATTCCACAAGGCGACTTGGACACTGCCAAAGCTTATGGTGCGCGTGTGGCGGCAATCGCTGCCAAATTGCGCGGTTAATTTAAACAAGCCCTTCGGTGGGCTTGACTGTTTCTAATTCCAGATCTACAGCGCGGCGTTCGTCGAACACGAAGCAGCCGCCCTGGTAGTGCGAGCCGTCGGTTTCTTCAAAGTATTTCAAAATGCCGCCTTCTAACTGGTAAGTGTGGGGCAAGCCATTTTGTTGCATGAAGATGGCGGCTTTTTCACAGCGAATGCCGCCTGTGCAAAAACTGATGATAGTTTTGTCTTGCAGCTCATCTTTGTGCGCCCTCAAGGCATCGGGAAACTCCGTGAATTTGGTGAGGCGCCAATCGATAGCGCCCTTGAAAGTGCCTTCGTCCACTTCGTAATCGTTGCGGGTGTCCAAAATGACCACGGGGCGTCCGTTGTCGTCAAAGCCTTGGTCTAGCCATCTTTTGGCCGTGGCAGGCGTGACAGCGGGGGCGCGCCCTTCCGCGGGTCGAATGGTGGGGTGGTTCATGCGAATGATTTCGCCCTTCACCTTGACCAGCATTTTTTTAAAAGGCACCTTATCCGACCAACTTTCTTTGGGGTGGATGTCGGAAAACCTTGGATCTGTCTGGAGTTCAGCCACAAAACCTCGTACGGCCTCGGCGGGGCCTGCCAAAAATAAATTAATGCCTTCCTCGGCCAGCAAAATCGTGCCTTTCAGGTCGCGCGCCTGGCAGCGTTCTAAGAACAAAGGACGCAGTTCTGCCGCATCGGGCACTGGCACAAACTTGTAAGAAGAAATATTCAAAATATTGTTCACCCCCGTATTGTAGAAAACATCTGTAGCAGCTTCTACAATGGCTCCATGTTTGTTCATTTGCGCCTTCACACCGAGTTTTCCATTGTCGATTCCACCTGCCGCATTGACGATGTGGTGCAGGTGGCGGCAGACGATCAGCAACCTGCTTTGGCCATCACCGACCTCAGCAATTTGTTTGGTGCCATCAAGTTTTACAAAGCTGCGCGCGGCAAGGGCGTCCAACCCATTTTGGGCGCAGAGATTTTTTTGGAAGGTTTGGGTGCCGATCCGCTGGCTTTGTCGCGCGTCATGTTGCTGGTGCAAAGTTCGCAAGGCTATTTGAACCTGTCTGAATTGCTGGCGCGTGCCTGGACGCAAAACATGGTGAAGACCAACGCTGTGGTCAAGCTGGCGTGGCTGCAGGAGTTGTCTGAAGGTTTGATTCTTCTGTCTGGTGCCCAAGCCGGACCCGTGGGGCAAGCCTTGGTGCAGGGTGACACGTCGCGTGCCGCCGAAATTGCCTTGCAATTGGCGTCCATTTTCACGCACCGTTTCTATTTGGAAATTCAACGCGCAGGTCGCCCTGAAGACAATGCGCATGTGGTGGCGGCCGTTAAGTTGGCATCGCGCTTGAGCTTGCCCGTGGTGGCCACGCATCCCGTTCAGTTTTTGAAGCAAGACGACTACGAATCGCACGAAGCACGCGTGTGTATTTCTGAAGGCGAAATTTTGGGCAACCAACGCCGTGTTCGCAAGTTCACGGAGGATCAATACTTCAAGACAAGCGCTGAAATGCAGGCCCTGTTTGCCGATGTGCCCAGTGCCTTGGCCAACTCGGTTGAAATTGCCAAGCGCTGTAACCTGTCATTGGTCTTGGGCAAACCGCAATTGCCCAATTACCCCACGCCCCTCACCGATGGCAAACCCATGCCCATCGCAGATTATTTTCGTTTGTTGTCGGTGGAAGGCTTGGAAGAGCGCTTGGTGCACTTGTACCCCGATGCCGCCAAGCGCGAAATCGAGCGTCCGCGCTATGCCGAGCGTTTGGAATTTGAGATCAACACCATTTTGAAAATGGGCTTCCCCGGTTACTTCTTAATCGTGGGTGATTTCATCAACTGGGCGAAGAAAAATGGCTGTCCAGTGGGTCCCGGTCGAGGTTCAGGCGCGGGCTCCTTGGTGGCTTATTCTTTGAGAATCACTGACCTTGACCCCCTGCAATACAACTTGCTATTTGAGCGATTTTTAAATCCAGAGCGGGTTTCCATGCCTGACTTTGACATTGACTTTTGCCAAGCCAATCGCGATCGCGTGATTGACTATGTCAAAGACAAATACGGTCGCGATGCGGTGAGTCAAATTGTCACCTTTGGCACCATGGCGGCGCGTGCAGCCATTCGCGACGTGGGTCGTGTGCTCGATATGAGTTACACGTTCTGCGATGGCATCAGCAAGCTCATTCCCAATAAACCTGGCCAGCACATCACCATCGATGGCGCCATCAAGGTCGAGCCTGTTTTGGCCGAGCGTCTGGACAAAGAAGACGAAGTCAAAACTTTGCTGGCGCTGGCGCAAAAACTCGAAGGCATGACCCGCAATGTGGGCATGCACGCCGGCGGTGTGCTCATTGCGCCTGGCAAGCTTACCGATTTTTGTCCTTTGTACCAACAACCTGGCAGCACATCGGCTGTCAGTCAGTACGACAAAGACGACGTGGAAGCCATTGGTCTGGTGAAGTTTGACTTCTTAGGTCTGGCCACCTTGACCATTTTGGAATTGGCGCGCGAGATGATTGTGAAGCGCCACAAGGGTCAAGAGAATTTTGCATTTGAGAATATTCCGCTTGACGATGTGGCTACCTACAAGTTGTTTGCAGATGGTCGTACCGAGTCTGTTTTCCAGTTTGAAAGTCGCGGCATGCAAGGCATGTTGAAAGATGCGCGGCCTTCTCGCTTGGAAGACTTGATTGCCTTAAATGCCTTGTACCGACCCGGCCCGATGGATTTGATTCCAAGTTTCGTAGCGCGCAAGCATGGCCGGGAGGTAATTGAGTATCCTCACCCTTTGGTAGAAAACGTGCTGTCCGAAACCTACGGCATCATGGTGTACCAAGAACAGGTGATGCAAACTGCACAGGTCTTGGGCGGTTACAGCTTGGGCGGCGCCGACTTGTTGCGCCGTGCCATGGGTAAGAAAAAAGCGGAAGAAATGGCGGAGCACCGCGAAATTTTCCGCAAAGGTGCAGTTGTCAATGGCTTGTCGGAAGCCAAAGCTGACGAAGTTTTTGACTTGATGGAAAGGTTTGCAGGTTACGGTTTCAACAAATCGCACGCTGCAGCTTATTCTTTGTTGGCGTACCACACGGGTTGGTTGAAAGTTCATTTCACAGCAGAGTTTTTCTGCGCCAACATGACCATCGAAATGGACGATACCGACAAGCTCAAGGTCTTGTTTGAAGATGCCTTGAAGTTTGGCATGAGCTTCGATCCCCCGGATGTCAATCGCGGCACGCACCGTTTTGAACCTGTTTCTGACAAAGTCATTCGATATGGTTTGGGCGCTATCAAGGGCACGGGTCAACAAGCCATTGATGCCATTGTGAAAGCTCGTGAGGAGGGCGGCCCCTTCACCAGCCTGTTTGACTTTTGTGTGCGTGTCGACCGGAGTCGCTTGAACAAACGAACTGTCGAGGCATTGGTCAAGGCGGGCGCGTTTGATTCCTTGCAACGCAATCGCGCGTCTTTGGCAGCTTCTATTGACCGCGCTTTTGATTTCTCTACGGCCACAGCCGCCAATGCCAATCAGGGTGGCCTGTTTGACATGATGGGCGACGATGCCCATGGCTCTAGCACGCAAGAACCCGATTTGGTGGACGTCTTGCCATGGGGTGTGAAAGAGCAACTCACCAACGAAAAAACAGCGCTTGGTTTTTACTTGTCAGGTCATTTGTTTGACGCGGTAGAGCGCGAAGTTCGCTTGTTTGCCAAACGCAAAATTGACGATTTGATTGACAACCGCGAACCACAGTTGTTGGCCGGCATTGTGAGCGACTTTCGCGTTATCAATGGCCAACGCGGCAAGATGGCCCTCTTTAAGCTAGACGACAAAAGTGCGATGATGGAAGCCACGGCCGACGAGGCCATGATCAACGCCAACCGTCATCTTTTCAAAGACGATGAACTCATCATCGTGATGGCCAAGATGCAAGTCGACAGATTTGCAGGTGGTTATCGTTTGGCAATCCAACAAGTCTGGGATTTGCCTTCAGCGCGTTGTCGCTTCGGCAAGTACTTGCGCGTAGCGGTAAATGGCCGTGCGCCTGAAGTGGCCAAACTCGTCAAAGCCTTTCCGCCGCAACGTGAAATCACAGAGCAGGGCGAGTTGCTCAGGGGCTTGCCAGTTCGCTTGAAACTAGAGCGCAAGGCCGACAATGTGGCTGCCTCTGCAGAACTGCTGTTGGGCGAACAGGCTAAATTTTTCCCAAGTGATGCGGCCTTGTCCAGCTGGATAGCCCAAGCCGACCAAGGCAAAGCAGAGATCGTTTACGAAATTTAATTGAAGTCAAACAATTGGGGTCAGATCAACATTAATTTACTTAGCGCATAGTTCGCTGTGAATCACAAAAAATTAATGTTGATCTGACCCCAATTGTTTGACCCCAATTAATCTTTGGGGCGGAAGCTAATCTCTAGAACCGGCGGTACACGGCCATCTTCGTCGCGGGGGAGGGTGGCGGTTTTGTCGATGGCTTTGAGGACGGCCTCGTCCCAGGCTTTGTTGCCACTGCTAGACAAGAGTTTGCGGCTGAGGATGGTGCCATCGGTAGAGGTGCGAACTTCAACTTCGGCTTTGGGGTTGCCGGCTACATCTTCCGTGAAAGTGATGTTGGGTTTGATGCGTGCACGAATGCGGCCCGCATAGCTGGCTGAGGGGCCCGAGGATTTCAGGGCTGCGCCTTTGGCCTTTTCATCACCCGATGCACCGGCCATGCCTTGCATGCGTTTGAGATTTTCGTTGCGAAGCGCCTCGGTGCGCTTTTCTTCGGCAGCCGCTTTCTTGGCTTCTTCTTTGGCCTTGGCGGCAGCCTCAGCCTTCTTCAGTGCTTCTTCTTTTTTCTTCTTCTCGAGTTCCTTGGCTTTTTCTTTTTCTCTCTCTTTTTCTTTCTCTTTCGCCTTCTCTTTATCTAATTTTTCTTTTTCGAGTTTGTCTTTTTCCAGTTTCTTTTTCTTTTCCAGCTCAGCTTCTTTTTTCTCTTCTAGTTTCTTTTTTTCGAGTTCTTTTTTGAGTGCAATGTCGGCCGCTTCACGCTCAGCCGCTGCGTTGATCTTGGGCGCTGCGGGTGGTGGTGGAGGCGGTTCTGGTTTCTGTTCAACAGCTTTCACAGGCTCGGGCGGCGGTGGCTCCGGCTCATTGGCTGCGGGTGCAGCCTCTACGGGTACGGCAGACCATAGTTCTGCAGATGCTGACAAGTTGTTGGGTTCGGTTTTCCATTGAACGCTAAAGGCAATTGCCACCAGCAGTAGCAAGTGCATGAACAAGGCAAAAGACAAGGAGCGACCAAACCCGCCAACAGGTGGTGGTGCAAACTCGTTGTGTGCGATGGCGTTCATGCGCAGTGAGTGATCTTCATGAGAAGGCCTGCGAGGTCAAGGCGCAAGCTGAACAGACAAGCCAACACGCTGAATGCCTGCGCGTTGAAGGGTGTCCATTACCTTCACCACGGTTTCATATTTCACATTGCGATCGGCACTGATCACCACCGCAGAATTGGCTTGGCCTGTTTGCGCCTGCAGCACCAAGTTGGCCAAATTCTCAAGCTTGGTTTTTTGTGTTTTGCTGTCGTTCACCATTTCAAGACTGTCGTCTTTCTGAACCACAATTTGAATCACTTGATCGGGCTGTTTGGCGGCTTTGCCCACACTGGGCAAGTCGATCACGCTGGGTGAAATCATGGGCGCTGTGACCATGAAAATAATGAGCAGCACCAGCATCACATCGATGAAGGGTACCATGTTGATTTCATTGATGGTGCGGCGTCCACGACCGCGAGAGGAAACAGCAGGCATGAGTGTGCTCCCTAGAGAATCAGTGACCAGAAGCTGAGAGGCCCGATCCAGAAGATCCTGCGCCCGCAGAACCCCCCAAACTTCTTTGCAAAATATTGGAGAACTCTTCAATGAAGGTTTCTAATTTAATGGCCACACGATCAATGTCGCGGGCGAAACGGTTGTAGGCCACCACGGCAGGAATGGCCGCAAACAAGCCAATAGCAGTGGCCACCAGGGCCTCCGCAATGCCGGGCGCGACGGTGGCCAATGTTACTTGTTGCATGCTGGCCAAGCCTGTGAAGGCGTGCATGATGCCCCACACGGTGCCAAACAAACCCACATAAGGAGAAACTGAACCCACGGAAGCTAAAAAAGACAATTGAGCTTCGGCCACATCCATCTCGCGCTGAAAACTAGCCCGCATGGCACGGCGGGCGCCATCGAGCAAAGTACCTGGGTCGGAAATGCGGCGCTCACGCAACTTTTGATACTCGCGCATGCCACTGGCAAAAATACGTTCCATGGGGCCAGCCAATTTAGAGTTTTGAACGGCTGCCGCAAACAAATCATTCAAGGAAGTACCCGACCAAAACTGCTGTTCAAACTCTTCGTTCAAAGTTTGAATGCGTTTGATGGCGGTGAGTTTGCGCACAATGGCGGCCCAGCTTGCAATGGAGATGGCCATGAGAATTAGCATGACCAGTTGCACCACAAAGCTGGCATGCAACACAAGTTGAATGATGGACATGTCTTGGTTCATTGAAGTGCTTCCAATATTTGGGCCGGAATGCGGCCGGGTTTCATGGTTTGGGTGTCTACCCAGCCAATTCGGATGGTGCCCTCAGCCAAAAGTTTACGCTGACCATTGTCCAAATGCCAAGCTTGTTGAAACAGCACCAAGCTAGCTCGGCCAGCCTCTGAGGTTTGCGCTGTGACCTCAAGCAAATCATCAAGCCGTGCAGGAGAGAAATACTTGATTTGAGTTTCGCTCACCACAAACATGCCGCCACTCTTGTCTTTCAAAGATCGTTGTTCAACCCCCAAAGATCGAAGCCACTCGGTGCGCGCACGTTCAAAAAATTTCAAGTAATTGGCGTAGAAAACAATGCCACCGGCGTCGGTGTCTTCCCAGTAAATTCGAATTGGAAATGTGAAGGTGGCTTTCATGCGCGGGCGCGACCGGCTTGCCTGTCGGCTTGAACTTCATGAGGGCGCAGCTGGGGTGCTAGGCCCTCCAACACTGCGTTGACATACTTGTGACCATCGGTGCCACCGAATTCTTTGGCCAACTCAATGCACTCATTGAGGCTGACGCGCCATGGCACATCAAGACAATGCTTCATCTCAAAAACACCAATCCACATGGTGGCGCGTTCAATGGGTGAAATTTCAGCCATGCTGCGATCGAGCAAGGGGAGAATGAGTTTGTCCAATTCAGAGGCCTGCTCGGCACAGCCATACAGCAAGGCATCGTAATGGGCAGAATCGGCTTTGTGAAAGCCAGACAAATCGCGCGTGAACACATCGATGTCTGCGGCCTCATTTTTGCCAACCAACACTTGATAGAGTGCTTGAAGCGCAAATTCGCGCGCTCGGCTTCGAGCCGATTTGCTGGCGGACTTGCCAGGTTTTCGGCTTGCAGCTTTGCTGGGTTTGACTGCCTGACCCAAAGCTGCAGAGTTTTCTGGCAACTCACTCATGCCAGTTCCTCGCCGTCCAATTCATCGTCACCCACAGACAAGTCCTCCAACAGCATGGCCATTTCGACGGCAACACGAGCAGCATCACGCCCCTTCTCTGTTTGTCGGGCAATGGCTTGCTCTAAATTTTCGGTGGTCAAAATGGCGTTGGCAATGGGCACGTTGTAGTCGAGGGCAATTCGGCTCACGCCAGCGCCCGATTCATTGGCCACCAATTCGAAATGATAAGTTTCACCGCGAATGATGCAGCCCAAGGCAATCAAGGCGTCGTACTCGCCTCGCTCGGCCATGGCTTGCAAGGCAATGGGGACTTCCAAGGCGCCTGGCACCAACACATGATCGATGTCGTGCACACCCAAGGCTTCCAGTTCCTGAATGCAAGCCACAGCCAGTGCATTGGTGATGCCATCGTTAAAGCGGGCTTGAACAATGCCAATGTGCAGACCTAAGCCGTCCAACTCTTGTTCAATACCTTTGTCTGCGCCTTGCATATTTATTCCTTAGGGATATAACCGGTCACTTCAACGCCATAACCCGCCATGCTGGGCATGCGTCGGGGTTGGCCCATGAGTTTCATTTTCTGAACACCGCACTCGCGCACGATTTGAATGCCCACACCGTAGGTGCGCAAATCCATTTTGCTTCTGTTGGGCGCTTGTGCCGAACGAGCTCGACCTTCAAACTGCGCGAGCAATTGGTTTGCGCTTTCTCCACAATTGAGGAGAACAGCCACACCGTGCCCTTGCTTGTTGATGTAGTTCAAACTGTTTTCCAAGCTCCAGGAGTGCATGCTGCGACCCACTTCTAAAACATCGAACACAGAAAGGGGTTCATGCACGCGAACAGGCACTTCTGAATCTGCTTGCCATTTGCCTTTGACCAAGGCCAAGTGCAAAGATTGGCTGGGTTTGTCTTTGAAAGCATGCGCTGTGAACTCGCCGTGGGCAGTTTGCAAAATGCGCGTGCCTACTTTTTCCACCAATGACTCGGTGCGACTGCGGTATGCAATGAGGTCGGCTATGGTGCCAATTTTGAGGCCGTGCTCTGCAGCAAAAATTTGCAGGTCGGGCAAGCGCGCCATGGTGCCGTCGTCCTTCATGATTTCGCAAATCACGGAAGAGGCACTGCAGCCAGCCATGGTGCCCAAATCGCAACCAGCTTCGGTATGGCCTGCGCGCATCAACACACCGCCGTCCACCGCTTGCAATGGAAAAATATGGCCTGGTTGAACCAAGTCTTTGGCGGTGGCATTGGCAGCCACAGCCGCCTTGACAGTCAGTGCACGATCGGCGGCTGAAATACCTGTGGTTACGCCTTCGGCCGCTTCAATCGAAACCGTAAAAGCCGTGCTGTAGACAGTGCCATTGCTGGTGGCCATGGGTGGCAATTTGAGGTGTTCGCAACGCTCGCGGGTAAGGGTGAGACAAATGAGGCCTCGACCAAAGCGGGCCATGAAGTTGATGGCCTCTGCTGTGATGTGGTCTGAGGCAATGAGCAAGTCGCCTTCGTTTTCGCGGTCTTCGTCGTCCACCATGATGACAATGCGACCCGCGCGCAGGTCAGCGACGATGTCTTCTACCGGAGAAATTTGCACAGGCGTCACGGGACTGCCAGAATTCGTCGTCATGTCACAACTTTCAAGAGGACTTGCCAGCCTGCAGGGCTGGCGAAACTGAGTGGTTGGCCGCATCGTTGCTGAGCATGCGCTCCACATAACGTGCGATCAGGTCGATTTCCAAATTCACGCGGCTGCCTTTTTCCAAAGTACCCAAGGCCGTGTTCTCGATGGTGTGCGGAATGAGGTTGATGCTGAACTCGCAGCCTTCGGCCGTATCGGCCACTTTGTTCACTGTGAGGCTCACGCCATTGATGGTGATGGAGCCTTTGTAGGCCAAGTATTTGCCCATGCCAACAGGCGCTTGAATGCGCAGTTCCCAGCTCTCGCCCACTTGCGCAAAGTGCGTGACGTGGCCAATGCCATCGACGTGCCCCGACACGATGTGACCGCCGAGGCGGTCGTGGGCGCGCAAAGCTTTTTCTAGGTTGACTTTGCCAAGCTCAGTGAGGCCGCAGGTTTTGTCGAGCGACTCGGCTGACACATCGATGGTGAATTGATGCGTGGCGAGGTCGAAGGAGGTGACGGTCATGCAGGCGCCGTTGATGGCGATGCTGTCGCCCAAGCCGACGTCGTCCAGGTAGCCCGCGGGCACCTCGAGAGTGAGTCGCTTGCCATGGCTTAAAGAGCTGCCCAGGTCGTGGAGGGCGGCGATACGCCCCACGCCGGTGATGATTCCGGTAAACATGGAGCGTATTTTCGCAGGGATTGGGCCCGTTTAGGCCTGTACCCTGGCTAAAACCCGCAAATCTTTTCCAATTAACTGTGTTTCGGTGAAGACCAGCGACAGGCCTTGTGACAAGTCTTGCAGTGGTCCCCAGTGGGCCATGCCTTGGCCCATACCGAGCATTTTGGGCGCCAAATAAACCAAAAATTCATCGACGCAAGCCTCTCGAATGAGCGACCCATTGAGTTTGTGACCCGCCTCGACGTGCAGCTCATTCACCTCTCGCCGCGCCAGATCTGTCATGAGGGCTGGCAGATCCACTTTGCCTTGAGGGTTGGGAAGCAAGGTGACGTGAGCGCCCAACGCCTCGAGAGCTTGCCTTTTTTCAGGGTGGTCTTTGGCGGCATAAATCCAGACTTTTCTGGGGGTCTTGGCCCCAGCTTGGCTGTGTTGGAACAATTTGGCAGACGGAGGCGTTTCCAATTGGCTGTCCACAATGACCAAATGTGGCATGCGGGGTGTTAGGTCTGGGTGGGGGCACAGGCGCAGGTCTAGCAGCGGATCGTCTTCCAGCACCGTGCCAATGCCCGTGAGAATGGCGCAGGCCCGAGCACGCCAAGCATGACCGTCCGAGCGAGCTTCAGAGCTGGTGATCCACTGGCTTTGGCCGTTTTGCAGGGCTGTTTGGCCATCCAAGGAGGCCGCTATTTTCAGGCGCACCCAAGGTTTTTGTCGCTTCATGCGACTCAAAAAACCTGGGTTTTGTTGTTCTGCAAGTGTTGCACCCTGGCCCACTTCAACGTCAATGCCTGCGGCTTTCAAGCGGTCAAAGCCTTGGCCTGCAACCAAGGGGTTGGGGTCGGCCAGAGCCGCCACCACTTTGCCCAGTTTGGCCTTGATGAGCGCATCGCAGCAAGGCGCAGTGCGGCCATGGTGAGAGCAGGGCTCAAGGGTGACATAGGCCGTGGCGCCTTCAACACGGTGGCCGCGACTTTCTGCATCGTGCAAGGCCACAATTTCGGCATGTGGCCCACCCGCTTGTTGCGTATGTCCCTGTCCCAAAATTTGGCCTTGGGCATCCACAATGACACAACCCACCCTCGGATTGGGTGAAGTGATGCGCAGGGCCTTGTCTGCCAGGCTTAGGGCTTGCAGCATGAAGGGGCTGACGGTGATGGGGCTCATTGAGGGTAAAGAAAAATGCCAAGGATCAAATGTCCATCCTAAAAGTCCAAGGATACGACAAGTTAAAGGCCAACCCAAGTAGGGGTGCTGGCGCGTCGAATGTGCCAATGCAATTCGGCAGAGCTGTCAGGCTTGTCTTGGTGTGGCCATTTCACAGTAATTTGCAAAGTTTGTAGCAGCTGGGGGTTTTGGCTTTGGGTTGAGATGCTTTTGATGAGCCAACTTCTTTCAAATTGAACGCCGGCTTCGTTGCTCAATGCATCGGCCTGTTGGGAGCCTTGAAACATAGAAAGGCAAATGTTGGTGCGCACTTGCCAACATTCTGCAAGGTCTTGTGCCAAGCCGCTGGCAAATGCCAAATTTCTTTGATGTTGGTTGGCGGCCATGCTGACAACACTGAGTTGGAAGACTCCCGACAGACCCATGGCCAAAATGGCACTGGCAAAGACGGCCTCCAACACCGTGAAGCCGTGCGGAGCAACTTGCCTAGAGCCCCGCATTTTTCCAAGAGCCAGAAACCCGTTGCACACGCGATGCATCAATGCCCGATGGCCACTCAAAACGCGCCGCCTCAGCTTGAACGAAAAGCTGCGGCACGGGGTTCTGGCATGCATTGGCGCTTTGAAAATAAACCAAGCCAGTGATGGCGGCCTGATTGGCAATTTCAGGGCATTGCACAGCGCAAGCCAGGCTTGAAAAAATCAAAACCACAGGCTCGCTTTGGGTGCCCAAACTTTGCGTCCAACTGAGCGGGCTGTCGACCCAATAGACAGATCGACTGGGCTTTGTTTGGCTGCTCAAAGCACTTTGAGTTTGAGCTTCTGAAATGGCTTTCAGTTGAGCGGGCGTGGTGCTGCCAAAAAACTTGGCCCACGCCACAGGAGCGCATGGCTTGGCGTTAGTTTGAGACTGAGACATTGCTTCTAAATTGGGTGCCACCCAAGGTGAGCTGATGGGAATGTAAACACTTTGCTGAACCGTGGCACGACTACCCGCACCTGTCTGCTCTGCATTCAAGCTCACTTGAACCCAAATTTTGATTTTGTGCGGCGCCAATTTCACGTCCCTTATAAACAGCATAAATGAATCGGAGGTGTCGACCGAATCTGGCCAGGGCAATGCGGCAATGCCCTTGCCCAATGTGCTCAGCCCTTCAGCCGACCACTTCAAGCACTGCCATTGTGCCGAGGCATGCTTGGAGGGGCATTGGCTTTGAGAGGCATTGCGCCAAAAGGCTGTGTCAATGGCCATGTCTTGCCCCGAGTAGGTGCTGTCTATGAGTGCGATGCTGGTTTCTAAAAGCGACTCACTGACGGCGAGTGCTTGAGCAGCGTGCAGCTGGTGCTGGCTTCGCTTGGTTTCTGACATCACAGACTGCAGCGTCATCCACGCAAGCAAGCTTGTGATGAAGACCAAACAACTGGCTGTCCAAAGGGTGGCCATGCCACGATTTGACGTCATGAATCAGCGCTCAGGCAAGATGACCCAAGGTGGCGGGCGCGTGTGCTTGCATTGCGCAACCTGACCTGTCGTTGCCATGTCATGGCAGTTGTGTCGGAGCTCAATTGCTTGCGAATTGCCATGGTCAAATTAACCACTTGGCTGAGTGAGGCAGGATCGCATTGCAGCTGAATTTCAAACGCCAAAATGTGCCAATTTTGAAACTTGGTGAGTGCTGTCCAAACCACAGGTTTGCAGGCGGTTTTCATTTGAACTTGATTGGCATAGAAGCGAAAACCGCTGCACTCATTGTTTTCTTTGATGCCGTTTTCATTGCGATCTACACTGAACAGTATTTGCTGCTCAGACACCTGAAAATCTTCAAGTGCGCCACAAAATTGACTAGGACAATGAGCGTCTTGCGAGCCATTGTTGACCAAGCTGCTGCTGTGAAAATGGGCACGTCGTAAATCATGCACCAGGGTGTCCATAAGGGCGCTGCTTTCTTGTTGCGCGCGACTCTTTTGCAAAATTTCTTTGCTGTGTTGCCATTGAAAATTAACCCAAAACGTGGCAGCACTCAACACACTCAAACCAATGGCAATGCCAACTAACAGATTCACCATTTCCAGCAGCCGCCAATATCGCTCAAGACCGATGCATTGCTGGTGCGCAGCAATTGGGCGTTGGCTGAAACGTGAAGACTCAGTGAACTGCAAGCGGTGTCCCGACTTTGCGTGCCAACTGCTGTGGCGTGCAGAACGTAGCCTTGCGAATGGCTGCTTTGGAGATCTAAGAGGTAATGCTGTGACAGGGAATGCGAGCTTGGCCAATTGAGCTCCGTCAAAGAGCTGGCATATTCGGGGTTCAAGCCTCGCCATTGCAATTGGCGCAAATGCAATTGCAGCAGAGAGTTTTGAGCGTCTTGTCGTCTGCTTGTTTGCCACTGCAGCTCGAGCTGAGGCAAAGCAATGCCCATCAAAATGCCAATGAGCGCAATGCTCACAAGCGATTCAATCAGGGTAAAGCCTGCGGTGTTGCAGCAGGGGAATGGCGGATTGTTTACAGCTTTCATGGGCAGAGCATGTCATGCCAAACCAAGTAAACAGTGGCATTGACTTGCAATCGCTTCAAAGTGACAGGCAATGTGAGAGTCCCGGTGTTGCAACAGTGAAAACTCTTGACATGACAAATTCTTGGCGTGTTCTTGGCTTCAGTTTGATCGAAACACTTTTTGTGCTGTTGGTTTTGGCCATTCTCTGTGGCACGGCAGTTTCTTCATTTCAGTCATTGCAAGTTCGCGCTCAAGTGCAAGCGGCTTCGCAAGCATTGTTAAGTGACGTGTTGAGCGCCAGAACCGAAGCGCTGCGCCGTGAAAGGCGCGTTACGCTGTGCGCCGCAGCCCTTGATTCAGGCGCAAGAGCAACACCGCCCACAGCTTGTGCCGCAAGCGGCGGCGCATCCGCTTGGCATCAAGGTTGGCTGGTGTTTGAAGATGTCAACAGCAATGGATTGTGGGACCACGGTGAGGCCTTGCTGCAACAGCGAGCGCGCTTGCACGCCAGTGTCTCGGCCACGGGCAATGCCACAGTGGCCAGGTATGTGTCGTTTGGGCCCAGTGGCCGAAGCTTGACTTTGAATGGTGCGTTTCAAGCTGGAACCATCACGCTGTGTGCGCGCGGAGCAAGCGGGGAAGAGGCATGGTTGTTGGTGGTCAATGCGGTGGGTCGATCCCGTTTAGACAAAGGGCAAATGGCGCTCTGCCCTTGATGCAATGAACTTACTTGCTCACTTCATCCACCAGCAATTTGAAGTCGTCAATGTCTTCAAAGCTTCGGTACACGCTAGCAAAGCGAACGTAGGCCACCTTGTCGAGCTTTTTAAGCTCGCGCATGACCAGCTCACCTATTTTGTTGGAAGCCACTTCGCGTTGGGCCAAGTTGAGCAACTTCTCTTCGATGCGCTCAATGGCTGAGTCGACTTGCTCTGTGCTCACGGGTCGTTTGCGCAAAGCCAAGTTCATACTAGCGCGCAGTTTGATGCGTTCGTAATCAATGCGCCTGCCATCTTTTTTGACGATGGCCGGAAAATTGACCTCTGGCCGCTCGTAAGTCGTGAAGCGTTTTTCGCACGCCGCACATTGACGGCGGCGGCGAATCAAATCGCCGTCTTCAGCCAGACGTGTTTCCACCACTTGGGTGTCGGTATGGCTGCAGAAGGGACACTTCATTTGTAAACAGGGAAACGTGCGGTCAGGGCGTTAACTTTGGCGCGCACGGCTTCAATGTTGGCTGGGTCGTTGGGGTTGTCGAGCACATCGGCAATGAGGTTGGCTGTGATGCGCGCCTCTTCGTCCTTGAAGCCACGGGTGGTCATGGCGGGGGTGCCAATGCGCACGCCGCTGGTGACCATGGGTTTCTCGGGGTCGTTGGGGATTGAGTTTTTGTTGATGGTCATGTGCGCCTGGCCCAAAGCAGCTTCAGCTACTTTGCCCGTAATGCCTTTGGATCGCAGGTCGACCAACATCACATGGCTTTGCGTGCCGCCACTCACAATGCGCAAGCCGCGTTGGGTGAGTGTTTCCGCCATGATCTGAGCGTTTTTAATCACTTGTTGTTGGTAGGCTTTGAACTCAGGTGCCATGGCTTCTTTGAAAGCAACTGCCTTGGCCGCAATGACGTGCATGAGCGGGCCGCCTTGCAGACCTGGGAAGATGGCGCTGTTGATGGCTTTTTCGTGTTCGGCCTTCATCAATATGATGCCGCCGCGGGGGCCGCGCAAACTCTTGTGGGTGGTGGATGTGACCACGTCGGCGTGGGGCACTGGGTTGGGGTAGACGCCGGCAGCAATGAGGCCAGCGTAATGGGCCATGTCGACCAAGAAAATAGCGCCCACATCTTTGGCCACCTTGGCAAAGCGTGCAAAGTCGATGTGCAAGCTGTAGGCAGATGCGCCGGCAATGATCAGCTTGGGCTTGGATTCGTGCGCCTTCTTTTCCATGGCGTCGTAGTCGATGGCTTCATTGGCATCGAGGCCATAGCTGACCACATTGAACCACTTGCCACTCATGTTGAGGGGCATGCCGTGCGTGAGGTGGCCGCCTTCGGCCAAGCTCATGCCCATGATGGTGTCGCCGGGCTTCAAGAAAGCCAAGAACACGGCTTCGTTGGCAGATGCGCCGCAATGGGGCTGCACGTTGGCTGCATCGGCACCAAAAATTTGTTTGATACGGTCAATGGCCAGCTGTTCAGCAATATCGACAAACTCACAACCACCGTAATAGCGTTTGCCAGGATAGCCTTCGGCGTATTTGTTGGTGAGTTGCGAGCCTTGTGCGGCCAAGACAGCAGGGGATGCATAGTTTTCGCTGGCGATCAACTCAATGTGATGCTCTTGGCGTGCGTTTTCTGCCTGAATGGCAGCAAAAATTTCGGGATCGGTTTGTTCAATCAGAATATTTCTTGAATACATGGCAGGCCTTCAAAGGATGGTTCCTTGCTTAAAAGAGGCAAAAAAGCCGCAATTTAGCAAGGGCTGCCCAGGCGAACGGCTGAAACCTTGCGCCAACATGCGCTGGTCAAGGTGCACGCTTCCCAGTGGTTGAGGATGACGCAAGGGTCATCCATTTCCACGTCAGGGCTTGGTGTGCTGATTGAGCAAGACCAGACCCCTATCGCCAGTTGCGTACGCCTCAAGTGTAGCCGAGGCGGGGGTTAAAGTTTTTAAAGGACTCAATAAAAGAGGTGGCTTGTGGGGTCAACTTATGGGGTCAGCTTAGGAAGCGCATCCCTCAGGCGTGTTTGTTCGACCAGCACTCGGGTGATGTAGTCTTTTTCGGTGGCAATCGACTCCGAGCCAGCCTTGTAAAGGCGCAGCCCCTCTTCAACACTGCCAGTTAGAGTGATGCATTCCTTGAGAATTTTCACGCCAATGCGCAGATTGGTTTTCGGGTCAAAAATGGCCATCGCCCCGCCATAGGGGGTAAATTGTTCGGAATGCACTTCTTGTAAAACCTGCATCAGACCCTTGGCACCAGAGGAGCTGTTGGCGAAGGGGTTGTAGTTGGACTCCACACCAATCACGGCCAAAATGAGTGTGGGGTCGAGTGCCGACCGATCGGTCAGGTCAAATACCTCCAACATCAAGGCATTCATGGGCTCTGGCGCTATTCGGTACTTGCTTCGCACAGCTTGAACCAAGGCCAATTGTGTGGGGTTGAGGTCGGTTGAGGGGGCCGCAAAACTTCTGAGCAACACTTGCTGTTGCTCATCCTCAGCTTCTGTGATGTGCAGGCGTGTGAAGAGCCATCCTTGGACGCTTTGAATGGTCAGGGTTCGAACTTCGGGTCGAGCCAGAGCTAGCATGCACAAGATCAAAGCCATCAACCCCAAGAGCGCAAAACTGTGGTGCGAGATGTTCACAAAGCCCCGCGCAATGTCGCCTGAAAACGTCTGAATGCCTCGCCAAAGACGAACAGTCCATTGGCTTGCAGTTTCGTGAAGAACGGGTTGGGACACGGTGAAAGTTGATGAGGCAGAACTGGATATTATAAAAATAATCGAAAATAGATGCTTCTGGCATATCGAGCTTGGCCATCCTCGGTGAAAATAGCTTCTTTATCTTTTTGTGTTGTGACTGTGACTCCTTCATCTCCTAAACCCTCCGACGTTCAAGCTTTAGACAACTTGACGGGAGGCGCTTTTGTCGCTCAAACATCGGGCGAGCGCGCTGCCAAATTACGCGAATGGCTCTTGACCCATCCTTCACAAGAAGATTTGCAGTTGGTCTACAAAGAAATCTCGACCCGCGACAAAGGTGCTGCCAAAGTTCTGCGCGAAAAGTTAGACGAGCTCAAGCGCTCACACGGACAAGACGTGCTGGCAGCTGAGTGGGCAGAGCGTGCCAACGCCATGCTGACCGCTTCGCGCCTGAACATTGCAGATGCCATGGCATGGCAGCGAGATGCCGCCAAAGCGGGTGCCCCTTTGTCGCGTGAACCCCTTGCCAGTCTGAAGTTGCAGTTGAATGAAAAAATCAAAGCGGTAGAAGATTTGCAACACCAAGTCATGGTGCAGCGCGAAACCGCTGTGTTGTTGGCGCAGCGCATTGAAGTCTTGTCCACCAAAAGCTTGAAAGAGGCAGACGCTGCCAACGACTTGCTGCAGTCTGATGTGGCCAACTGGCAGCAACAAGCTCAGGCCCTCACTCATGACGCCTCATGGCACAGTGTTGATTTGAAATTTCCACCCCAACTTGAAGCCTCTCAGCACCAATTGAGCAGTGTTTGGGAAGCCTTTGAGGCAGCTCTGTTTCAAGCCAAAGCGGCTCGTGACGATGCCAGCGAACCCATGCCTTCTGTGCCCGTGTGGGCTGAAGAAATTCGCTTGGCTCGGGGTGGACAGTCTAGCCAGTCTAGCCAACCTGGTTATGCCGGGCACTCCGAAGCAGCACCAGCAAAGCAAATGGCAGATGCCGCTGCAACGTCGTCAGATGGCGCTGCAGAAACAAGCGCTGAAACAACTGCACAAGCCAATCCTGCCAAGCCTGCCAAGACGCCCAAAGTGAGCAATACCAAAATGGATCCCGCTCAGCGTTTGGCATTGCGCGAAGCAGCCAATCAAGTGGTAACGGGTGCCATGACTTTGTTGGCCGCTGAAAATAACGAAGCCAACTTGTTGGCATTCAAACAAGTCCTCAAAGAGCACGGTCGCAACATGGACACCCAAATGGACCTGAAGGTTCATGAAGCATTGATCGCTGCGGGTGAGTCAGAAGGCTGGCAACGCCATGTGGCCGATCAATTGCGATTGGCCTTGGTCTTGAAGGCGGAAGGGCTGTTCAAAAAAGTACCTTTGAAAGCGCCCCATCAAACTGAAGCGGCAGGCCAAACCGAAGCCGACAAGCCTGAAGCATCCAGCCAAGATGAAACCAGCCAAGAAGCGACCATCCAAGAAGCGACCAATCCTGAGCCTGTGCAAGCTGATGCGCCAAAAGCAGAGGCTTCAAAAGCTGAAGAGTTCCAACTAGAGCCCACTGTGGGCGGCCGCAAGATGCAAGATGGATTGCGTCAATTGCGTGAAGAATGGAAAAAAGCCGATCAAGGCGGACTGCCCAACCACGCTTTGTGGAAGCGCTTTGATGCAGCTTGCAACCAAGCCTACAAAGTGGTGCAGGCCTGGCTGGATAAGATTAAAAACGAAGCCAGTGAGCACCGTGCTCAACGCCTCGCTCTGATCGAAGAGGTCAAGGCATGGGGTGAAGCCAACGCGCAAAATTCAGATTGGCGCATGCAACTGCGCTCACTGCATCAGTTTGGCGACCGTTGGCGCTCTGCAGGCCATTTGAGTGAGAAGGCATTTGCAGAATTGCAACCCCTGTGGAAGCAGGCTTTGCAGACTGCTGCAGCTCCCTTGGAAGCGGCTCAAAAAGCCAGCACCGAACGCCGCCAAGCTTTGATCGCTGAGGCAGAGCAGTTGGGCGCGGCGCCCATGTTGCGGGTAGATGCTGTGAAAGCTTTGCAACAAAGCTGGCAAAACGAAGCCCAAAGCGTGCCCATGGATCGCCGCATTGAGCAAAAAATGTGGGAAGCTTTCCGCAAACCCATTGACGAGGCATTTAGCCGCAAGACAAGTGCTCGCGAGCAAGCGCCTTCGGCCAACATGTCGGCGCACGACAGGCTTGTTTTGGATGCCTCCAATGCATTGAAAGCGGCCAACGCATCTGGCGATGTTCAGAAAATCAAGACTGCCATGGCGGCCTTGGATGCGGCATTGAAAGGGCAGGCTAATGCTCAAGCTAATGCCCAAGCTAGTGCTCAAGCTACTGTCCAACCTAATGCCCAAGCGAGTGCAGAGGATCAAGCTGCATCACCTGCCAACACAGGCATCATTGCACCTGATGCCGTTGCAGAATCTTCTGAACCCACAAAGTCTGAAGCGCCCCCCAAGCCCGCTCGTCCTTTGGTGGCCATGCGCGGCGATGACCGCCCTGGTCAAAAGAAGTCGGTTCCTGCACCCGCAGGTCGTGGCCCAGGCGATCGCCGCGATGGCAAAGGCGCACCTCGTTTTGACCGTGGTGATCGTGGTGATCGATCAGATCGATCCGAACGCCCCGACCGCGGTCCGCGTTTGAGCGACACCGCCTTCAGAGCGCAACGCGATGCGATGGAGCACGCAGAAATGGCGCTCCGCAAGTTGGCAGCCCAAGCCCACGGAGAATCTCTCACCAATTTATTGACGGCATGGGAAAAACGCCAAGCAGATTTGGTGCCCTCAGCGCCAGATTTGGGACGCAATGTGAATGCAGCAGCCAGAGCTGCTTGGTCGCAAGCCGTTGGCCAGGCACCTAAAGCTTCAGCGGGCGAATCCATTTTGCGTTTGGAAATGGCGGCTGAAGTGCCCACACCTGCCGAGAATTTGAACGAGCGCCGAGCCCTGCAGTTGCAATTGCTCACTCGCAAAAACCAACCCGGCCCCGAGCAAACGTGGGCCTTGGATGTCACAGCAGTGTTGTCTTCTGCGCACGACCCCAAGGTTGCACGCCGTTTGCAAAATGCTTTGAAAAACTTGTTAAGAAGTTAAGAAGTAAAGAAGTTAAGTCAGTTATCGAGCAAGCTGATGCGTTCATGCTTGCCTGTTGAATGCCAGCGCAGCACTTCTGCGCGCGGCATTTCGGCTGCGGCATCCCAGTCGCTCAACACATGGCGTGTTTGGGTCGAACCCAAGCGGTGGTCATCAGGCCGATGGGTATGGCCATGCACCAAGCTGTGTGCCTCGGTCTGTGCCAGCCACTTCGAAGTCCATCCGTCATCAACATCTGCATAGAGGGTGTGAGGGTCTTTCTTGAGCAATTCAGATTGCATCCGAAGTTGCCGTGCAATGCTCTCGCGCTCTGACAAGGGTTTGGCCAAGAATGTGGATTGCCAAGTTTCTTGACGCACCATGAGTCTAAATTCTTGGTAACTGGTGTCTGCCAAACAACCTGCATCGCCGTGCGAAAGCAAAATTTTTTGAGCTGCAAAGTTCAAGAGCGTGGGGTCTTGCAAGTCCTGAACTTGGCATTCATCGAGGAATGATGCGCCTACCAAAAAATCGCGGTTGCCTCGCATGAAGGCCACGTGTTTTGTGGCTGCGCACGACTTCAAGACCGAAGCGCACTGTTGAAGAAAAACGTGATGGGCTACGGCGTCATCGCCCACCCACACTTCAAACAGATCGCCCAAAATAAAGACCGCATCTGCAGTCGTGTTTTGCATGTAGGTTTGCCACACTTCAAATGTGGCCATCTCTTGATCTTGCAAATGCAAGTCTGAAATGAAATCAACCGTGCGCCAATTTTCAGGGGCTTGGAGCACCTGAAAAGGCAACACGGTTGCACTCATGAACAGGTTTGACGCAAAAATTAAAGCGCCACAGCCTTTTCAATGATGACGGGCTCTTGTGGCACGTCGTCGTGGAAACCATTGCGACCTGTTCTAACTTCTTCAATGGCATCCACAATGTCAGTGCCTGACACCACGTGAGCAAACACTGCGTAGCCCCAGCCTTGCAAGGAGGGTGCTGTGTGGTTCAAGAAGTCGTTGTCAGCTGTATTGATGAAAAACTGTGCCGTGGCAGAGTGGGGCGCTTGAGTGCGCGCCATGGCCAAGGTGTATTTGTTGTTCTTCAAACCGTTGTTGCCTTCGTTTTGAATGGCTGCATCGGAGTGCTTTTGCTGCATGTTGGGCTCAAAGCCGCCGCCTTGAATCATGAAGCCAGGAATGACGCGGTGAAAAATGGTGTTGTCGTAATGGCCTTTGTTGACGTACTGCAAAAAATTCTCGGTGCTGATCGGTGCTTTTTCGGCATCGAGTTCAATGAGGATGACGCCTTTGCCGGCGATGTGGAGTTCGACTTGAGGATTGCTCATGGTTATTGCACCAAAGTGATTGATTGAATGACTACAGGGGTTTTGGGAACGTCGGTTCTAAAAGGACCACCCATGCCGGTAGGCGTGGCTCTAATTTTATCCACGACATCCATGCCAGAGGTAACTTTGCCAAAAACCGTATAACCGAAAAGTTGTAGGGCGTTGAGCAAATTTTCACGTGGTACGTTTTCATAGACCTGTCCACGGTATTCAAAGCGTTTAACGGGGTCGCCATCGGGGATGGGCGTAGGGTCTAGAAAAGCGTTGTCCACGGTGTTGATGAAAAACTGGGCCGTGGCTGATTGAGGGTCATTGGTTCTGGCCATGGCCAAATAACCGGTTTGATTTTTGAGGCCCGCCGTCATGGCTTGTCGGCCTTCGTGCTGAACAGGTGCGCGGGTGGGGCGCTCTTTGTACTTGATGTCGTAGCCGCCACCTTGAATCATGAAGTTGGCAATGACCCGGTGAAAAATGGTGCCGTTGTAGTGCTTGTCCTTCACATATTGAAGGAAG
Organism: Limnohabitans sp. MMS-10A-178; assembly: GCF_003063375.1. Lineage (GTDB taxonomy): Bacteria > Pseudomonadota > Gammaproteobacteria > Burkholderiales > Burkholderiaceae_C > Limnohabitans_A. The sequence continues at coordinate 1,699,817 of NZ_NERY01000001.1, forward strand.
TTGGCCACTGTTTTGGGCGCTTTGTCGGGGTATAACTCCACCATGATCTCGCCCATGTTGGTGGTAATTTTGACTTTGGGCGACTCTTGCGCGTGGCCCAGCAAAGGCATCAAGGCCAAGCCCAAAGAGAGTGCCAATGCACTGCAACAGGCTGCTAAGTTTCGGCGAGCTAGGTTTGGATTCATGACTTTAGCGCACAGCGCGAATGTTGGTCGTGGTGGTGGTGGATGCAGCCGGTGCTGGCAAGGGCAGCAGGGCGGGGCCTGCTTGCACGGCTTTGGCCTTGGCGTAGGCTTGCTGGGCCATGGCCGTGTACAAGTCGCCTAAATTTTGATGTGCAATTTTATAATTGGGTCTGGCTTGGATGGCCAAGAGGAAGGCGGTGGTAGCGGCATGGTAGTTGCCCTGCGCCGCATGCAGAACCCCTAAATTGTTGTATGGTTCTGGCAATTCGGGAAACTCTTGAATAAGCGCTTGAAGTTCTTCAATGGCTTTGTCTGATTGACCCAGTCCGGCCAAGATTTGGCTGTTCATGAGGCGCAACTGCGGTGAAACAGCAGAGCCAGGCTTGGCGGTGCTTTGCTTGATGGCAGACTGCAGTTTTTGCTGCGCTTGCGTCCACTGCTTGTTGCGAATGTGTTCTTCAATCTCCAACGTGTCATTGGCCCAAGCCAAGCTGCTGCCTAAAAACAGCGCAACTGTGAAAACTCTCAGTAGAAACCAGTGGAAGAACATGGCGATCGAATTTGAATGGGGCTTTGTCAGCGGCTAATTTGGGCTTTATACTGAGGCAAATTGTAACGGAGGCCTCTCTTTCAGGCTGTCCTTGCAACAATTAGGGGGCTGCGGCCCCTTTTTGCACCCGAACAAGAAAAACAGTTTTTCATGAGCTTGCGCATTTACAACACGCTGACCCGCGCTGTTGCCAATTTCTCTCCCGCAGAAGCTGGCCATGTTCGCATGTATGTTTGCGGCATGACAGTGTATGACTTGTGTCATGTTGGACACGCGCGCTCCAATGTGGCCTTTGACGTGGTTCAGCGCTGGCTCAAAGCCAGTGGCTACAAGGTCACGCACATTCGCAACATCACCGACATCGACGACAAAATCATCAAGCGCGCTGTTGAAAACGGCGAAACCATTCGCGCTCTCACCGATCGCATGATCGATGCCATGCACACCGACTTTGATGCATTGGGCATTGCCCGTCCTACTGCCGAACCACGCGCCACCGAATTTGTACCGCAAATGCTAAGCATGATTGGTACATTGGAAGACAAAGGCTTGGCTTACCGCACGCCCCAAGGCGATGTGAATTATGCGGTTCGCAAGTTTCCGGGCTATGGCAAGTTGTCTGGCAAATCGCTTGACGAATTGCATGCAGGTGAACGTGTGGCGGTGCTCGATGGCAAAGACGATCCGCTTGACTTTGTGTTGTGGAAGAGTGCCAAAGAGTCTGAGCCCTCCGAAGTGAAATGGGACAGCCCATTTGGCCCAGGCCGACCTGGTTGGCACATAGAGTGCTCGGCCATGGCTTGCCAAATGCTGGGCAACAGTTTTGACATTCATGCGGGCGGTGCCGATTTGCAGTTTCCGCATCACGAAAATGAAATTGCCCAAAGCGAAGGTGCCACAGGTGAGACCTTTGCTCGCTTTTGGATGCACAACGGTTTCATCAATGTTGACAATGAAAAGATGTCCAAAAGTTTGGGCAACTTTTTCACCATTCGCGAAGTGCTCAAAGCCTTTGATGCCGAAACCGTGCGGTTTTTCTTAGTTCGTAGCCACTACCGCACACCCTTGAATTATTCCGATGTGCATTTGAACGATGCGCGCGGTGGTTTAAAACGCCTTTACACCGCATTGCAGGCTGCCACGCCAGCACAGGTCAACATTGATTGGGCAAATCCCTATGCGGCGCGTTTCAAAGCCGCCATGGATGAAGATTTTGGCACCCCAGAAGCCGTGGCGGTGCTGTTCGATTTGGCGGGTGAAGTCAACCGCAGCAAGTCAGCCGATCAAGCGGGTTTGCTCAAGGCCCTGGGTGGTGTTTTGGGTATTCTGCAAACAGACCCGGTGGCCTATTTGCAAGCTGGCGCAGGCTTGGACGAAGCAGCCATTCAGGCTCACATTCAAGCACGTGCCGACGCCAAGGCAGCCAAGAATTTTGCGGAAGCCGATCGCATTCGCAAGCTATTGCTCGAGCAGGGCATTGTGCTCAAAGACTCTGCCGCAGGTACCACCTGGGAAGCCGCTCAATGAGCCAAGCCGACGTATTGATGACTCCCGAATATTGGGCCGCCGCTTGCGCGCACTTGTCTAAAAAAGACCGTGTGATGAAGCGAATCATCCCTCAGTTTGGCGACGTATGCTTGGTCTCTCGCGGTGATGCGTTTGTAACCTTGGCCCGCAGCATTGTGGGGCAGCAAATTTCGGTCAAAGCCGCTCAATCTGTATGGAATAAATTTGCGGCCCTGAACAAAAAAATTACCCCTGCAGGTGTTTTGAAGCTCAAAATAGACGACATGCGCGCGGCTGGTTTGTCGGCTCGCAAAGTGGAGTACTTGGTCGATTTGGCGCTGAACTTCCATGGCAAAAATGTCAGCGTCAAAGAATGGCAGCACATGGACGATGAAGCCATCATTGCCGAACTTATTGCTATTCGGGGCATTGGCCGGTGGACGGCCGAGATGTTTTTGATCTTTCACCTCATGCGCCCCAACATCTTGCCCCTCGATGATGTGGGTTTGATCAATGGCATCAGTAAGAACTATTTTTCAGGCGAGCCAGTTAGCCGAAGTGACGCCCGCGAGGTGGCTCAAGCTTGGCAACCCTATAGTACAGTTGCAACTTGGTATATTTGGCGGTCGCTCGACCCATTGCCGGTTGAGTATTGAGTTCCATAAAGGAGGCCCATTTTGGCCAAGCGTACATTTTTAGACTTTGAGCAACCCGTGGCGGAACTCGAAGGCAAAATTGAAGAACTTCGTTACGTGCAAAGTGAGTCGGCTGTCGACATTTCTGAAGAAATTGATCAGCTCACCAAAAAGAGCCAGCAGCTCACCAAGGACATTTATTCCGATTTGACGGCCTGGCAAATTACCAAAATTGCCCGGCATCCCGAGCGTCCTTACACCCTCGACTACATCCGCGAAATTTTCACAGACTTTGTGGAAATGCATGGCGACCGCCACTTTGCCGACGACTTGTCCATTGTGGGCGGCTTGGCTCGTTTCAATGGCTCACCTTGCATGGTGCTGGGTCACCAAAAAGGGCGAGATACCAAAGAGCGTACCCAGCGCAACTTTGGCATGAGCAAGCCCGAGGGCTACCGCAAGGCTTTGCGCCTGATGAAGACCGCTGAGAAATTCAAGCTGCCCGTTTTTACGTTTGTCGATACGCCCGGCGCTTACCCTGGCATAGATGCTGAAGAGCGCAGCCAGTCAGAAGCCATTGGCCGCAACATCTTTGAGATGGCACAGCTCGAAGTGCCCATCATCACCACCATCATTGGTGAAGGTGGCTCGGGTGGTGCATTGGCCATTTCGGTAGCCGATTCGGTGCTCATGCTTCAGTACTCTGTGTATTCAGTCATCAGCCCCGAAGGTTGTGCTTCCATTTTGTGGAAAACCTCAGAGAAGGCAGAAGAAGCGGCCGAAGCACTTGGCATCACCGCGCATCGTCTCAAAGCTTTGAATTTGGTTGACAAAATTGTGAACGAGCCCGTGGGCGGCGCACACCGCGATCATGCGCAAATGGCTGCATTCCTCAAGCGTGCTTTGGGCGATGCATGGCGCCAAGTGACCGATTTGAAACCCAAAGAATTGGTCGAGCGTCGCTATGAGCGTTTGCAAAGCTATGGCCGTTTCACCGACACCAAAGTCAGCAAATAATTCTGCGCTTGCTGGCGCGGCATTGCTTCCGCCAAGCTTTCAGCCTGAACTTCCATTGGCCGTCGCTCTGAGTGGCGGCGCCGACTCAACTGCTTTGTTGTGGGCCTGCGTTCAGCGCTGGCCTGGGCAGGTGAGGGCTGTGCACATTCACCATGGTTTGCAAGATGCAGCCAATTTGTTTGAAGCGCATTGCCGCGCCTTGTGTGAGCAATGGCAAGTGCCCTTGGTGGTGTGCAAAGTGAATGCACGAAACGAAGCTGGACAAAGTCCCGAAGATGCAGCCAGACGAGCCCGCTACTTGGCCATGAGCGAGTCTGTTCACCAGCACCCAGATTTGCAAGGCGTGAAGCACATTGCCTTGGCGCAACATGCAGACGATCAAGTGGAAACCTTGTTGTTGGCGCTGTCTCGCGGTGCAGGTTTGCCAGGTTTGGCTTGCATGCCAAGCCTTTGGATTCGTGATGGCTTGCAATGGCATCGACCGTTTTTGAGTTTGCCAGGCGCCAAGCTGCGTGAGTGCTTGGTTCAAGCCGGTGTCAGTTGGATAGAAGACCCCACCAACCAAGACGAGCAGTTCACACGCAACCGCATTCGCGCGCAACTTTTGCCAGCATTGGAGCGCGCTTTTCCGCAATTTAGAGAGACGTTTGCGCGCAGCGCATCGCATGCAGCGGAGGCGCAAGACATTTTGAACGACATTGCGCAAGTCGATTTGGCAGGCGTGATGGACAATGGCATGCCCAATATCAAAAATCTTCAACTGTTGAGCTCGGCCAGGCAGTCTTTGGTGCTCCGGCATTGGTTGAAAGTGCAGCACCAAACCACGCCCAGTGCGGCACAACTGGCTGAGCTGTTGTCTCAAATTGCGTCTTGCATCACGCGCGGCCACCAATTGCACCTGAAGGTGGGCAGAGGCTATGTGCGCCGAGAGGGTGCTGGTTTAACTTGGACCGCTGAAAGCTAAGCGTATAAACCCTTTAAATATAGGGTTCTCCCGAGTACAATCGACAGGTTTTGCTGAAATTTCCCTTTATTCACTTTTCAAAATGGCACTGATCGTTCACAAATACGGCGGCACTTCGATGGGCTCTACAGAGCGCATTCGAAATGTGGCCAAACGCGTCGCCAAATGGGCACGGGCTGGCCACCAAATGGTGGTGGTGCCCAGCGCCATGAGCGGCGAGACCAATCGCTTATTGGGCTTGGCCAAAGAATTGGCCCCCGCCAAAACAGACACCGCTTACGACCGCGAACTCGACATGTTGGCCGCTACGGGCGAGCAAGCCTCTTCTGCTTTGTTGGCCATCGCTTTGCAATCTGAGGGCATGCAGTCTGTGAGCTACGCGGGCTGGCAAGTGCCCATCAAGACCAACAGCGCTTTCACCAAAGCCCGCATTGAATCGATTGACGACGTTCGCGTGCGTCAAGATTTGGCAGCGGGTCGTGTGGTGATCGTGACTGGCTTTCAAGGGGTAGACCCCGACGGCAACATCACCACCTTAGGCCGCGGTGGCTCTGATACATCGGCTGTGGCTGTGGCCGCTGCCATGAAAGCCGACGAGTGCTTGATTTACACCGACGTTGATGGCGTGTACACCACAGACCCTCGGGTAGAGCCCGAAGCGCGCCGCTTGAAAACGGTGAGCTTTGAAGAGATGCTTGAAATGGCATCGCTTGGCTCCAAGGTATTGCAAATTCGCTCGGTTGAATTTGCGGGTAAATACAAAGTGCCAATGCGTGTGTTGTCTAGCTTCACGCCTTGGGACATCGACATTCACGAAGAAGCCAAGTCTGGCACCCTGATCACTTTTGAGGAAGACGAAAAAATGGAACAAGCCGTAGTCTCCGGCATTGCCTTCAACCGCGATGAAGCCAAAATTTCTATGGTGGGCGTGCCCGACAAGCCAGGCATCGCGTATCAAATTTTGGGCGCTGTGGCCGATGCCAACATTGAAGTCGACATGATCATTCAAAACATCAGCAAAGACGGAAAAACCGACTTCAGCTTCACGGTGCACCGCAACGACTTTGCGCGCACCATGGACTTGTTGAAGGAAAAAGTGATGCCCGCATTGGGCGCCACGCAAGTTACGGGCGATGCCAAAATTTGCAAGGTCTCCATTGTGGGCATCGGCATGCGAAGCCATGTGGGCATTGCCAGCAAGATGTTCCGTTCATTGAGCGAAGAGGGCATCAACATCCAGATGATTTCAACTTCAGAAATTAAAACCTCTGTGGTGATTGACGAGAAATACATGGAATTGGCCGTTCGCGCCCTGCACAAGGCCTTTGACCTAGACCAAGCCTGATATAATTTTCGAGTGCTGGAAACGTGACCGAGTGGCCGAAGGTGCTCCCCTGCTAAGGGAGTATGGGGTGTAGAGCCTCATCGAGGGTTCGAATCCCTCCGTTTCCGCCAGCGACTTCTTTCAATATTTCAATCCTTCAAACGCCTGTTTGCAAGTTGTTGATCTGATTGAATTTTTTCTTCTCAAGCTTTCCCCGATCTTGAAGAAAGTCACCCTTTTAAAGGGTGATCGAACTGTTGAGACGGCTTTCTGCTCAAAACCTCTTGACTTAGCCCGTTCAAAACCTGAATTTGAACCGTACCGATTGCACGCGGTTTTTGCGATGCTGCACACCAACATGAGCCCAAAAAATACTCTTGCGAATGCCAGAATCCCGTCAGTCGTCCCAAGGTTTCTCAGCTTTTGAACCTGTCCGATGCTGATTTGAGATGCCCCTTTGCTTCAACCAGCAGACCGGCCTTCCCTAGACCGAAGGCTGGCATGTTCACGTAAACATTCTCATGAGTACCTGGGCTGGCTTTGTAGGTTTCGTGCCATATGCCAACAATACCGTCCGTACCAACAGCTTTATTGAACGCTTGCCAAGCTGGCAAATGAGCCGAATCTTTGTTCTTTGCGTAATCAATGAGTTGCTCCATTGAACGCCAGTATTGAACCAAAATGATCGTTCGAGAAAACCACATCTCGTGGTGTATCAAGCCCAACTCTGGTTTTTTATAAAGTTCCGTGAGCATTTTGGGCATCGCGTTCAACACAGGCAAATACTTGTGAACGGCCAATGGCTTGTTGATGCGCATACCTATAAGGAAGACAACAAAATCGCCATCCATTCGTGCTGTCATTCGGTCTTTGTGAATCATATGTACTCCAAGAGTCAGATCGTATTTGGATGCCATTCATCCTGTATCTTTACTTTCCTTTTTGGAAAAAATTAAGCTTATTAAAAAAGCTATTGATTTTTCCTAAAAACTCTTTGCCGAGTAATGCGATGCTTAAAACAAACGCGATCTCACCACCCACAATAAGAGCAGTCGTGATGGCCGCTCCCATCTCAATGGATAAATTCAAAAAGGGGAGAATTGAAATTGCTGCCCAAGCTATGAATGACAATACAAAAAGGAAGTAACCAATAACATGTCTCATCGACTTCATTTTTGGCAATCCACTTTCCACGTGAGTTGTCTAGGACTGCGTCAAAGCGAGAACCTGCGTTGGGCTGGAAGGGGTCTTCGAACTAGCTAATCGGCAGCTAAGTTTGGACCCTGAATAGCAGGTGGGCTCACATGCAATGCGGATGGTCCTGAGTGTGAAAACAGCTCTCTGACGGTGTTGACTGCTAGCAGCATGAACATGACGGCGCAAAGGCGGTATGTCAATGCCACCCATTTCTGACCAGCCTTCTTGAAGATCCTGTCGATTGCAGCTGCGCAGAAAACTGCCCAGGTGACAGAAGCAATCATGAATCCGGAAAAAAAAGTCGCATAGTCCTGCATGCTGGGGTCAGCTATTCCAAGCGCTCCCAAAGCACTCCCTAACGCTGCCCAGTACGCTAGATTTTGCGGGTTCGTCAGTGAAAGAATCACGCCTGATTTCAATCCCGATCGCGCTTTTTCATCTTGATTTTCATTTACACTGAATGCAATGGAAGCTGCCTTCCAAGAGTCCCAGGAAAGCCAAATCAAATAGGCTGCGCCAACAAGGCCTACAGGCCATTTCAATGCGTCGACCTGAAGTAGGAGCCCCACCCCCATCAAACCGAGAACAGCCCATGTTGCATCCCCCACAAGTGACCCAATCTGGACGGCGAGAGCGGCCTTAAAACCGCCAGTGGCACCGCGCCGGACAGTCTCAGCAAAAACAGCGCCTGGGGTGGCATTGAACACAAGCCCGAGTAGAAATGCAGCAAACAAAATGGTCATGATAGACATCGATAGAGTGTTTTAAAGAATAGTTATCCTATCTTCAATTCTCCATCGGCCGTCGGTTCGAACCCCGACCCTGCAAAAAAAGGGGTCTGGAAACCCACGCAACGAGTGTCTGTCTCAACCTTTAGAAAGATGAACTGACCCCCAAGTGCTTGATTTGCTTACCCATTAAAAACTTAGGTAGTTTGTGATGACGTATGTTCTGGGCCGCCAAGACTATTTCGAACTGATTCCAAGTCGTTCGAACAATTTACAACCCGTTCGGGGCCTCCTTGGGTGCGCTCCTAGAACACCTTCTGGACCAGACAGGCTTCTTCATAGGCCTCAATGTCTTTGAGCCGGTACAAAACTTTCCCCACGATTTTCAAGTACTGCGGCCCTTCGCCGACGGTGCGCCAGCGCTGAAGGCGTGCGACTGAACACACCCAACGATCGGCAAGTATTGTTTCTGTCAGGAGCTGGCGGGTAGGTTTGGCCGGGACCTCTGGAGCCAGGTGTTGGGGTTCGAACTTGGGTTCGTTGGCTGCGGTTTTGGCGATGCCGCTGGACAAGGCGTCCAGCACGTCACCCATTTTTTCAGTCCGTGGGTTCGAAGACGAGGTGTAGCTAGTAGCCATGGGCTTGCTCCTTGATGCCTATATGCAGTGGTTTCATATAGGTTCATACCGGTTGGCTGGGTTTTTTTCTCAGCAGGGGGTGGTGCATGCCCCGCGAGGTTTTATTTCGACCATTAAAAACGGTGTGTTGTGGGCCTGTCAAAAGCAGTCGCACCTAACAATTTCGCGATTTTGACTTGGACCACGTTGACTTTTGTCATAATCGGGCGATGCATACCCTGCGCAACTCAAAACTCATCGCCAAACTGGTGTTGGTGTGGTTTGCGCTGTTTTTGGGTTCTGCCATCGCCGCCACAGTCATCAAGCCTGATAGCTTGCAAATGGTCTGTACGGCGAGCGGCGGCATGAAAATGGTGGACATAACTGGGGATGACGGGGAGCTCAAAGCCTCGGCTAGCATGGATTGCCCACTGTGTGCTTCAGTAACGGCTCCGCCCCCACCGTTGACCGTTCAATTCGAAAAATTCTCCCCCTTGGCGCATGCCCTGCACCCAATTGCAGCGGCCCACATTGCGTCTGTCACTGCGCCGCCGCTTCCTTCGCGCGGACCTCCGACTTCCCTTCTGTAACTCTCCAAGCGGTCAGTCTCTGACCTTGGTGCATGACTCAGCCAGTTCAATCGCTGGTGCCTTGCGTCGTCCTCGTTCGAAAGTGGGATAGCGATAAGCATCCCCTAAGAAAATAAATTTTGGACTTTTTTAATTTCTACACATTTCAAGAGAAAAATGAAAAATAAAGTCAATTCAATTTAAAAAATTAGTTTTGCAATGACGCCGCTATCGTTAGCGGTATTGGCTGCATTGACAGGTTCGCATGTTTCTGCCCAAGAAACAACGATGTTGGAGCCTGTCATCGTGACAGCGACAAAAGCCGATCAACCATTGCTTGGCACACCTAACTCTGTAACGGTCTTCAATAAGGATCAAGTTGAAAACTATCGAGTTAGGTCAGTTGAAGATTTAGCAAAGTACACACCTAACTTAAAGTTAGACAGTGGCTATGGCGCTGGCTCAAGAGGTTTCTTGTCCATTCGCGGTGTTGGTAACACACCAGGATCAATGGATCCATCTGCATCCGTATATGTCGACGATGTCCCGTATCACGACTTTATGACTTATGCACAACCTTTGTTCGATGTTAAGCAAGTTGAAGTGCTCAAAGGTTCTCAAGGCACACTTTATGGCGGCTTTGCTCAAGCGGGTGTGATTGATATTCGCTCTGTCTTGCCAGGTAAAGAAACTAAGCGCAGTGTTTCTTTAGATGTTTACTCACCTAGAAATACCCGCGCCACTGCTTCCTTGTCTGGTGCTGTGAATGATGTTTTGAGTGTCGGTGTGTCTGTGCTGGATGAGCGCGGTGAATCGTTTATCAAAAACGTGACCCTCGGTAAAAGAAGTGATCGTCAACAAAATGCAGTTCGCCTGCAAGGCGTGTTGAGGCCAGACGCTGACACAGAAGCTTTGCTAACTGTCTTACACCATAGCCAACGAAATAACGGGGGCTCAGACTACCTACCAGTAAACCGAGCGACTTACAACACTTATTCTGGAGTGAGTACAGGTAATTTTGAAATTGCAAACAATATTGAAGGCTACCAAAACCTGGATACAGATGCGCAATCTTTGCGTTTGAAAAAACGCACTTCAGGGGTGGAATACACCGTGGTTGCGGCAAATCGTGAGAGTAAAAGTAAGTCCCTGGTGGACTTCAACTACACACCTACTAGTACAGGAGGTTTGTATGCTTCTTCGAGTGACGACAAAATTACGAATCAGTACTTTGAGACGCGAGTAAGATTATTGCCAACGTCTTCGAACGATGCAGACGTGACATTTGGTTATTCTTGGATGAAGCAAAAGTACGATGTGAACAATGTTGCAAGCACTTCAAGCTTCGGTGGATTCACAGGCGTTTATGACTTGATTAAATCGAACGGCACAAACAACAGTGTGTTTGCGAATGCACGTATGCCTATGAACAAAGATGGGCTGTCGATGATTGGTGGAGTTCGTTACGAAAAAGCAGAGCGGTATGGCCAAAATGGGCCGTCCGACTTCCGGTCAGCGCCCCAGGCACCATACTTTTGGGATGGCATAGTTCAGCCGACTACGATTCAGTCAAATCAAGTGACTTGGAAACTTGGACTGAGTAACATCATGTCAAATGGCGCAGACCTGTACGCTCACGTAGCTACCGGTTGGAGACCGGCCGCTGTGAATTATTACTCAGAGGGGCCGAACCCAAGAACTGTACACAAAGAAAAGTCTATGACCTATGAGGCGGGCTACCGTCATGCCACAGAGTCACAGTACCTTTCAGCGGCTGTTTTCTTGACAAAAATTAATGACTATCAAGAAACAAAATACGGTGCTAACCCTGGCTCTGGTTATTTGGCTAATGTTGCCAAAGTCGAAATTCCTGGCTTTGAAATTGAAGCCAAGCAAGCTGTGACTAAGTCAATCAGTGTTTTCGGCGGCCTTGGCTACACACATGCTCGCTTTGATAAGTATTCAGAATTTCCAGCTCTCGAAGGTAAGCCACTTGGCAACAGACCCGACTGGAATCTGCATGTGGGTTCAGAGTACAAAACAGGTCGTATGACTTACGCTGCAACAGTTGTTGCCACAGATTCCTTTTACTCTGCGTATACAACCGCCGGTGCAACAACCAAAGTTGACGGACATCTGGTGGGCAACCTCCGCGCCACTTACAAGGAAAAAGACTATTCCTTGACTGCGTTTGTCGATAACGTCGCGAACAAAGAGTATTTCTTGAATGCAGGTTATTACAACTATGGAGCTTCACAGCCAAGAGGACAAGTTGGATTGCCTCGCACTGTGGGCGTTAAATTGAGAATGGACTTTTGATGAAGCAACGCCGTAATTTTTTAAGTGCGGCGGTTCTGCTCACCCTGTTTAGGGCGAGCGGAGCGAAGGCCCATGAGTCACAGTCGATGCAATCTACCCCTGCATCCTCAAGCTCAACACATGACATGTCTGGCATTCCTGCAGACTGGCGGGGCAACGAAAAAATTGCCATGTTGCTTTATCCGGGCTTCACGGCTCTGGATTTTGTAGGTCCCCAGTATATGTTCGGCAATTTGATGGGTGCTCAGATTTATTTGGTTTCCAAAACACTTGAACCAGTGATGAGCGATACCCAGATGGCGATCATGCCCAATGCAACCTATGACGATATTCCAAAGGATCTCGACATCTTCTTTGTGCCAGGTGCAGGGTCGGCCATCTTTGATGTCATGAATGATATGTCGACGATGGCATTCATTCAAGACCGCGCGTCTAGGGCCAAATTGGTTGCTTCGGTCTGCACGGGTTCGGTCATCTTGGGTAAGGCGGGCTTGCTGAAGGGCAAGCGAGCAACAGGCCATTGGATCTCTCGTCAAGAGTTAGAGGTGTTTGGTGCGATTCCCGTAAATGAGCGTGTTGTCTGGGATGGTAACTTGGTGACAGGTGCTGGGGTGTCAGCAGGTCTGGATCTCGGGCTGGAGATCATTGGTCGATTGAAGGGAGATTTCTTTGCGGAGTCCATTCAGCTCCTTGCGGAGTACGACCCGAAGCCCAAGTATCAGTCGGGAAGACTGGAGACCGCAAAGCTTGAAGTTCGAAATTTGATGGAGCGCATGTTTGTCGGCTATCGAAAGAAAATTCGCGCTATGGTTCCTTAGTGCGGGACGGAGCAGTTCGAATCCCCGACGTCACCAAAAAAGGGGGGTCTGGAAATTCACGTAAAAAGCGGCTGTCTCAACATTTAGAAAGATGAACTGGACACCAAGTGCTTGATTTGCTTGCCCATCAAAAACTTAGGCGGTTTATGATGAGGTATGTTCTGCCCCGCCAAGACTATTTCGAACTGGTTCCAAGTCGTTCGAACAATTTACAACCCGTTCGGGGCCTCCTTGGGTGCGCTCCTAGAACACCTTCTGGACCAGACAGGCTTCTTCATAGGCCTCAATGTCTTTGAGCCGGTACAAAACTTTCCCCACGATTTTCAAGTACTGCGGCCCTTCGCCGACGGTGCGCCAGCGCTGAAGGCGTGCGACTGAACACACCCAACGATCGGCGAGCATTATTTCGGTCAGGATTTGGCGGGCAGGTTCGGCCGGGACCTCTGGAGCCAGGTGTTGGGGTTCGAACTTGGGTTCGTTGGCTGCGGTTTTGGCGATGCCGCTGGACAAGGCGTCCAGCACGTCACCCATTTTTTCAGTCCGTGGGTTCGAAGACGAGGTGTAGCTAGTAGCCATGGGCTTGCTCCTTGATGCCTATATGCAGTGGTTTCATATAGGTTCATACCGGTTGGCTGGGTTTTTTTCTCAGCAGGGGGTGGTGCATGCCCCGCGAGGTTTTATTTCGACCATTAAAAACGGTGTGTTGTGGGCCTGTCAAAAGCAGTCGCACCTAACAATTTCGCGATTTTGACTTGGACCACGTTGACTTTTGTCATAATCGGGCGATGCATACCCTGCGCAACTCAAAACTCATCGCCAAACTGGTGTTGGTGTGGTTTGCGCTGTTTTTGGGTTCTGCCATCGCCGCCACAGTCATCAAGCCTGATAGCTTGCAAATGGTCTGTACGGCGAGCGGCGGCATGAAAATGGTGGACATAACTGGGGATGACGGGGAGCTCAAAGCCTCGGCTAGCATGGATTGCCCACTGTGTGCTTCAGTAACGGCTCCGCCCCCACCGTTGACCGTTCAATTCGAAAAATTCTCCCCCTTGGCGCATGCCCTGCACCCAATTGCAGCGGCCCACATTGCGTCTGTCACTGCGCCGCCGCTTCCTTCGCGCGGACCTCCGAACTCCTCTCTTTGATCTCCAAGCGGGCATAGCACATAGGTGCTGCCCCTTTTTGGTTGGCGACCTGCTTCTTGCAGGAACTCGCCTGCGATCTTTGAAGGAAAAATCTGTGATTAATTATTTCTCTCCTCGCGGAGCAATGCGCGGCATCGTTTTGGCTGCAGCTACAGCTTTGCTATGGGCCTGCTGGGCCATCGGCTACGTACAAGGCTTTTCTGGGGTCAGTGCCCCTGAGGTCATTTGGATATTAAATTAATTAAGAAAGAATCAAATGAAAAAATTTAACTTAACCCCCATTGCAGCTGTCACGTTGATGTTAAGTGTCAGTGCCTTTGCGCAAGTTTCAATGCAGACGCTTCCCGCAGTCATCGTTACCGCAAGCCCAATTATTGAGTCCAATAACATAGATGGTTTTTCAGGTTTTTCGACAAAAGTTACCGATGCCCAGATCAAAGACTTGGGTGCTTTGGATCTGGCTGCAGCTTTGCGAATGACGCCTGGAGTGCAGATTTCTCGCTACAACGAAGTTGGCTCGTACAGCGGTGATCAAGGCGGTAATGTCTACATTCGCGGCATTGGTGCAAGTCGTCCAGGCAGTGAGATCAAAACCTATTTAGATGGTGTTCCAGTCTACATGGGTATATGGAACCACCCGTTGATGGATTTATTGCCATTGAGCGGCATCGGCTCCGTAGAAATCTACAAAGGACCGCAGAACCTTTCTAGTGGCAATAATTTTGCGTCTATCAACCTTCACACGAAGCGAGCGAAACAGGACGGCGTGCAAGGCGATGTGAATGCTTCGGTCGGTTCTTTTTCAACCAAAGTGATACAGGCCAATTTGCTTGGTCGCAAAGATGATGTTGATTTTTCTCTTGCCTTTGGTAGTGTTGACTCCAATGGCGCAAGGCCAAACTCTGATGGCACTTTGCGTAATGCCATGGGGCGGATCAGCAAAAAGATCGATAGCTCATGGAGCGTGGGCGCAAGCTTTCTATCGGTCGATAACAAAGTTGGTGATCCCGGTGACAACCGATTTGCCGTATCCAATGCAGCGATTGGGCCCTACAGTTTTTCTAATGGTATTGGCAAAAACGATTCGACGACAAATATGTTGACTGCGTTCGTGTCGCATCAGCACGGTGACTGGAAAGGAGAGTTCAAGGTCTACGACAACCAAGGACATAACAATTTGACCAACGATGCCAACTGGGGAACCTTCAACAGCTCTTACAGGATGACCGGTTTCCGTTGGAAGGAGGAGTTCTCTCCGTGGCAAGGCGGTCAAGTGGTTGCTGGTGTTGATCAGGAAATTGTTTCTGGAGCCATTAGCGGCCCTCACGTTGGTTCTGCCGTAGGCACACCGTTTGCGTTTGGTACAGCTGGTTCAGCTGATGTGCCTTCATTCAAAGTTGTCTCAACATTTGCTGGCGTTAATCACAAAATTGACTTGGCCAATGGATGGGTCATGCAACCATCAGTGGGTATGCGGTTTTATAACAGCAACTTTTATGAATCAAAAGCAGCGCCCAATGCTGGTGTTTCTTTGATTTCCGAGGCAGTGGTTATTTATGCCAATTATTCAGAAGCTTTGCTGTATCCAGGTGCGGAGACCTACACCCTGACCCGTGCCATCCCAATGGCGTTTGCTGCAAATAACGGATGGGACCGTTTGTCACCATCGGAAGATAAGCACACTGAAATTGGTCTGAAGTGGGATGTCAGCGCCAAAACGCATATTGACTTCAGCGTTTTCCAAGATGAAATCAGCAAACGTTATGTTTGGACAGGTTTTTATGGTGGTGCGATTGCAAATCCTGCCTCCGGGACTTGGTCAAATAACTTCCCTTCCTACAAGGTCAATGGTGCCGAGTTGTCTGTCAAGCATGAAATTAACAGCCAATGGATGATGTTTGGCGGTGTAACGGTGCTCGACTCATCGTTGAGTAACCTCCCATACGCCCCTAAGACAGCCGTCTCTACTGGCGTGACAGGCACGGTTAGCGGGTACCGCGTAGCCTTCGACGCGCAACATCAAACCAGCATGTATTCTTTGACTCAGGATCGCGGCACTTTCTCACCCAATGAAGTTGCGTCATTGACTGTTGCAAATGCACGAATTGCTTACCCGATGGCTAGCCTTGGCAAAAAAGGTGAGATATATGCAGCAGTCAATAATCTTTTTGATGCCAACTATCAATACAACGCGGGCTACCCTATGCCCGGTCGTAATTTCCGAGTTGGCGTAATAGCAAGCTTCTAATTGAAAGTCGACCCTTATGAAAAAGAATTCACTCTCAACTGTGTTGCTGGTTCTAATGTTTACACTTCCTTGTGTGCAATTGTTTGCACAAGAAGTTAAATCTGCGAATCACTCGGCAACTCATGCTATGACGGATGCTCAATCCATTGAGCATGTGATGAAGGCATTGTTTGAAAAGCCTGATGCACCGTTGAAGGTTTCACCAATTTCAATTGAAGGTGACTATGCCGTTGCAGGCTGGATTCAGGATCAACGGGGTGGTCGCGCTTTGTTAAAAAGAGAGAAAAATAAGTGGTCAATCCAAGTGTGTGGAGGAGATGGGTTGACACAGGCCAATACACTTACCATGACTGGTATGTCAAGCGCTTCAGCAAAGCGCTTGGCAGCCAAAATATCGACTGCAGAAAAAAACATACCAACTGAGCAAGTTAAAAAATTTGCGCTATTCGAAGGAATGGTGAAGGTTGATGGCGGGAAGCATGATCCACATGCGAGCCATGGTTCTAATGCGCATTCGAAATGACACAGTGAAAACTTTCGGTAAAAGAAGATGTCTCAACATTTAGAATGATGAACCGGACCCCAAGAGCTTGATCGGCTTGCCCTTGGGGGATTTAGGCGGTTTGCGATCTGGTATCTTCTAGCCCGCCAGTAACTTCTTTCAAAGCTTCCCCTGATCTTTTACAAAGTCACCCTTCAATGGGGTGTTCCTACCAGGGTGCTGTTGAATCAGGAACTCTATTTTTCTTTTCGAAAAAAATTGAACCTGTTTAAAAAAGTTTTGATTTTTCCTAAAAACTCTTTACCGAGTAATGCGATGCTTAGTACAAAAGCGATCTCGCCACCAACAATCAGAGCGGTCGTGATAGCAGCGCTCTTCTCAATGGATAAATTCAAAAAAGGCAGACTTGCAATGGCTGCCCAAGACATGAATGACAATACAAAAAGGAAGTAGCCAATTACTTTTTTCATTGTTCTTTCTAGTCGGGTTTTGTAATTAACAAGTGTTCATGGCTCACTATTCGTTGAGCTGCTTCTGGAAACAAGCAAGCCACCAAACAGATCGGCTATCGCGCAGGCGGTGGCCTTCGTGTTCACTGCCAAACCTACCTCGCTTCCCAGTTGAAGACCGCTAAACAGCGCCAGCAAAATGGCTGCAGTGCCATCGCTGTCAACCGACTCACGAATCCAACCCTCAGCCATTCCCTGCTCGAGTTGACGCGAGATCATTTGTCGCAATGTTTGGTCTACCGCTAGCAGCCTTTTTCGGCCCTCGCCGTCGCGAGCCAGTTCCAACCAACTGTCGGTGCCGAGCTCGAACCCTTTGGGCTCAATGAGTTGTTCGAGTTCTTCCGCTGTAATTTGCGTCAGCCAGAGAATGCCCTCTTTTGTCGAGAGTTGCGCGATTTCCGATCGCAGGCGCTCGAACTCATCATCGGCGATGGCTGCGATCATCGATCGCTTGTCGGGAAAGTGACGGAAGAGGGTGCCCGCGCTGAGGCCCGCTTCCGCACAGATGTCTTCAGTTCGCGCAAGGTGAAAGCCCTTGGCTTTGAAGACGCGGGCAGCAGCTGCGAGGATGTCCTGTCTGCGCGTCGCATGCAACGCCTCGTCCCGTGTTCTGGCCATGCTTTTCCTCAGCAAAGAATTATGGATGGAGTAATTCGTCGCATTATATTAAAATCTGGCAGGTCTTAACTTGATTGAAGTCTGACATGGTCACCCCTTCATCCTCCTTGCCTATCGCCCCGATGCCGCGTCAGGAGTTCGCTGACGAACTGCGCGGCTTCGCTCTGCTTGGCATCATCTTTGTCAATGCCCCATTCCTCGGTATTTCGGCCGACGGTTTCACTGCAGACTCGGTACTCGCCTGGTATGACCGCGCAGCAGCATTTGCCGTCATAGCGTTGGCACAGGCGAAGTTCTATTTGCTGTTCGCTTTCTTGTTCGGATACAGCATGCACTTTATTGTCAAAGAGGAAGGTGCAACTTCTGTACGCCGTTTCCGGCGTCGACTGCTGGGCCTCGGTGTATTGGGTATTGCGCATGCAGCACTTCTTTTTGTGGGTGACATCTTGTTTTTATATGCAGTTTTGGGAGTCACTCTAATTTGGATGCGCCGTCTGAGTGATCGGGTGGTTATGCGCGTAGTAGTTCTTGCTGGGATTGTTTGGGTACTTCTACTGACTGCTCTCCCGTTGGCAGTGATGTCAGTTATGGCAGAGCCCGCCGGATCTTTTTCTGATGAGGAGTGGATTGTTGCCAGTCAATCGTTTAATCAAGCGATGCGAGAGGGCAGTTTTTTCGAGGCAAGTGCTGCGCGGATTTCTTTCTGGACCTTGGCATCATCATCGATCTTTTTTCTCAACGGCTTGGGCGTACTGGCGGCGTTTGCACTCGGCCTAGTGGCTGGCAGACGCAACCTTTTTGCTCGACCCGAACTTCACAGGCCACTTTGGCAGTCTGGTCTGCGCTGGGGTCTAAGCACCGGACTGTGTCTCGGATTCCTGTCGGCGTGGCTCGTTGTAGGTCCTGGCGCACAGGTCGGCTCTTGGGGGCTGCGCGAAACGGCAGGGATAGCACTCGGATTCGCTGGAGCGCCGCTACTCAGCTGGGGTTATGTATCGGTACTCGCCACAATGCATGCAGGTGGCGTGCGGGGTCTAGCCATCTTCAGGCCGGCGGGTAGGATGAGCCTGAGTTGCTATATTGGAGAGTCGCTCATGCTGTCGTTGGTTTTCTGCGCCTATGGTTTGGGCCTGTTCGGCAAGCTCAATGCGGGAGCGGTATCGGCGCTGGCTCTGGGTACTTGGATTGCACTCGATTTGCTTGCAAAAGCAACGCAATCTCGCTGGGCGTCAGGACCTTTGGAAAGCTTGCTACGGCGATTTAGCGCGGGTTGATGGCTGGTATCTAGGCATCACAAAAAGAGCTCTTAAAAATCACGTTTGTCGCATTGATTCTTAAGTTTTAGAAAAAAGCCGGTGAATAGAGCTGCGCAGCCAAGCATGGCCTGGATCTTTTTGCAGGCGCTGGTGCCAATGAAGCTGAACATCGATCACTGGCGCTTTAACTGGCGTAGGCACAGCGCGTACTTGCCCGTGTTGTACACAAAAGTCGGCCAGGTCTTGGGGTACGGTTGCAATCAAGTCTGTCGATTCAATGATGGGCAATAAGCTCAAAAAATTGGATATCTCCAGAACCACGCGTCTAGTGATGCCTTGTTGCAAAAGGTGTTTTTCAAAAACATGCTCACGGCCATGCGGCTTGACGACCACATGCGAGGCTGCCATGAATTCGTCTAAGCTCATTCGCTCGCCAATCACAGGATGTTTTATTCTGACCAAACTCACATGTGAAGAACGCATCAAGCGCTGCTGAAAAAAGCCCGCCTTCTGCAAATCTGGAAAGTAGCCCATGGCCAGGTCGGCTGTACCAGATTCCAAACTATCGGCGGCAGCATGCCTTGGCATAGCCAAGGTGCACAGTTTCAATTGAGGTGCTTCGTGAGTCAACATGGCCAAGATGCGAGGCAAAAAGTTAGCTTCGCCAATGTCAGGCATCAGTACCGTGAAAGTTCGATTTGACGAGCGCGCTTCAAACTGAGCGGGCTGCAAAATTTCGCTTTGCACCATTTGAACAACCTGCCTCACAGCCGCGCTTAACTGCAAGGCGTGGGGTGTTGGTTTCATTTCTAATCCGGCACGAATGAACAAAGGGTCATCTAGCAAGAGCCGCAAACGACGCAAGGCCGAACTCATGGCGGGTTGACTCAGGCCAATGGCTTCGCCAGCGCGGGTCACATTGCGGTGTTCCAACATGGCGTGAAAGGCCACAAGTAGGTTTAAATCGACGGCTGCAATATTCATCGGCTGAATTCTACCTATTCAAATAATTGTCTGGATGAATTAATTGTAGATCTCTAAACTGGGCAGCTCGGATCTAATTCCAATCTTTGGAGACTCCTAATGAAGGTCCTCAATTGACATGAAGTTGGCGCGCTACCTCAATGAACAGATTGCACAGATGGTGGCCGAATCTTCGGAACGCCTGGTAGGCCCTGCCACTTTGCAGCAACTGGTTAAGACCAATGGTCTGAGATTTTTGGGCTTGCCCTCACTTTCTTGAATAACGATTTATGACCCATGCTTCCTCATTGGTTTCTGCGCTGCGCAGTGTTGCGCTCACTGTTCCAGACCTTACTTTGGCTGAAGAATTTTTCACTCGCACCTGGCATTTGCTGGTGGTCGCCCGAACAGAAAAGGCTTTGTACTTTCGCGGCGCAGGTTCCGACCACCATCTGCTGGCATTGCACCATGCGCCGGGTGCTGCGCAGATTCTGCACATCACGCTAAGAGCGCGCAGTTTGGATGCGCTGGCACTGGCTGCACAAAGGACGGCGGCTGCAGGAGGCCATGTGTTGTCACCGACTGCGCCTTTGAATGAACCCGGTGGGGGGCATTCAGTCACTTTGGCTGACCCTGATGGCCGTGTGTTTCGTTTGGTGTACGACGACGAACAACTCGAAGCCATCGATGCACCCGACATGCCTATGCGCTTGGCTCATGTAGTGCTCAACAGCAGCCATGTTGAAGACACTCGCAAATTCATGGAGACGGCTTTGGATTTCTCTATGTCCGACCGCACCCGCATCATGGCTTTTATGCGTTGCAACAACGACCATCACAGCGTGGCGCTGGGTGATACCGACAACAACGCCCTGAATCACATTGCCTTCTTGATGCCAGATATCGACGCCGTCATGCGCGGTGGTGGACGCATGCAAGAAGCAGGCTTTCCCATCGAATGGGGCCCAGGCAGACATGGCCCGGGCGACAATGCCTTCAACTATTTCATCGGCCCCTTTGATGTCGTCATTGAGTACACCGCCGAGGTCGAGCAAATTGATGACAGTTACCAGACGGGCCAGCCGAGCGACTGGACTTGGCCGCCTGGTCGGTTCGATCAGTGGGGTATTTCGCCACCCCCAAGTGCACGCTTGAAAGAGGCGCAGCGTGCTGTTGTGTTTGTCCGTTGAAGGAGACACCAGTGTTTGATGTTGCCGTCGTTGGATTTGGCCCCACTGGCGCTGTGGCAGCGGGGCTACTGGGTTTGCAAGGCATCCGCACCTTTGTCTGCGATGAACAGACCGAGGTGTATGACAAGCCACGCGCTATTGCACTCGATCACGAAATCATGCGTGTGTTTCAGCAACTGGGTATTGCTGAAGCCATAGAGCCTTTCATGGAGCCCTTCACCAACTCTGAGTTTTATGGTGTTGATGGGCAGCTCATCAAATGCATGTCGACTGTGGCGCCGCCATACCCGCTGGGTTTCTCTCCGTCCCTGGTTTTTACGCAGCCCGCACTAGAAGCGGTGTTGCGCCAACGTGTCAGTGGCATGCCCTCTGTGCAAGTCAAGCTGGGTCATCAAGTGACTGCTTTGCAGACAAGCGATGATGCGGTCTCAATCACCGTCACCAATGCACAAGGTCATAGCAGCCAAGTGACAGCGCGCTTCTTGATTGCATGCGACGGAGCTTCTAGTTTTGTCCGAAAACAGGTGGGCATTGAACTGGAAGATCTAGGCTTTGACGAACCTTGGCTGGTGGTCGATGTCAAGGTGAACGAGAAAGGCATGGCCAAACTGCCCAAGGTCAGCATGCAATATTGCGAACCGCAAAGACCCTGCACTTATGTCATCGGACCCAAAAATCATCGCCGCTGGGAAATCGCCATTAATCCCAATGAGGATCCGAAACAGATGGCAACACCTGAAGCCACCTGGAAGCTTTTGTCGCGCTGGCTGCAGCCTGATGAGGCCACTTTGTGGCGGCAGGCTAGCTATCAATTTCACGCACTCGTGGCCAAAGAATGGCGGCACAAGAGAGTTTTTATTGCAGGCGATGCCGCGCACCAGCAGCCGCCTTTTTTAGGTCAAGGCATGTGCCAAGGTATTCGAGATGCGGCCAACCTTTGCTGGAAACTTGCCCATGTACTTCACGAGCGCGCAAGCGATGCATTGCTCGACAGCTATTGCACTGAACGCAAAGGCCACGTCACTGAGTTGACTTCACGCATCAAGGGCATTGGCCAATTGGTGGGGCAGCGTGACTTGCAAAAAGCCAGGGAGCGCGACGCCAGATTGCTTGCTGAATGCGGCGGTCAGGTAAAGCCCACACCGCGGCAAAACGTTCAGCCTGCGCTTGTCGGAGGCTGTTTGGACTCAGCCAAGCATTTGGCGGTGGGCACTTTGTTTCCACAAGCCTGGATAGAACAAGCTGCCAGCCCAGTTCGCATGGACGATTTGCTCGGTTGTGGCTGGCGCTTGCTGCTCCAATCTGATGTCGATACCAGTTGGGAACAAGCAGCAGCTGCTGCGCAGCCTAGTCTGAGCCTGAAAGTGCAAAGACTGAATGCGCCCGGTTTTCAAGAGTCTTCCGGTGTGTTGGCCTCATGGTTTGAGCGCATGGGCTGCCAAGCGGCGTTGGTGCGACCAGACCACTATGTGTACGGCGCTTTCAATAACGCGCAAGACCTTCAGGCCGCACTAATGGTGTTAAAGCCATGAGTTTCTATTGATTGATTGACCTTATTGACTTCACTTCTATACCCATAAAACCACCATGAAATTTCTCAGCTATTCTTTTCAAAATCAAGCCTCTTGGGGCTTGGCTACCGATACCGGCGTTGTCTCTTTGCACAGTGCCCAATATCCAACTTTACGAAGCGCCCTGGTCGCTGGGGTTTTGGAAAAACTAGGTGCTTCAGTCCTAGGTCAACCCGACACTTGCACGCTAGCGCAAATCCAATACTTACCCGTCATTACCGACCCCGGTAAGATCATTTGCATTGGTCACAACTACGAAGAGCATCGTGTTGAAACCGAGCGCGATAAGACAGAAAATCCCACCGTATTTTTGCGTGTGGCAGATTCACAAACAGGCCACCTGCAACCCTTGCTCATGCCGCCTGAATCAGATCACTTTGACTACGAGGGTGAAATTGCTGTGGTGATCGGTAAAGGCGGCAGACGAATTGCGCGCGATCAGGCTTGGGAGCATGTGGCAGGTTACAGCGCTTACAACGATGGCTCGGTGCGAGACTGGCAACGTCACACCACGCAGTTCACACCCGGAAAAAACTTTGTTGGCACTGGCGCCTTTGGACCTGTCTTGGTCACGCGAGGCGAAATTGCTGATGGTGAGGAGTTGAATTTGACCACCCGTTTGAACGGTCAAGTGATGCAGCATGCCACCACGGCCATGTTGATTTTTCCAATCCCTCGCTTGATCGAATACGTTTCCACTTTCACCACATTGGCACCTGGCGATGTGATTGTCAGTGGCACACCCGGTGGTGTGGGTGCACGTCGCAAGCCACCAGTTTGGATGAAAGAGGGCGATCTGGTCGAGATCGAAGTGTCCAAAATTGGGGTTCTGAGTAATCGAGTTGAAAAAGAAAAAATTTGAAGGTAAGCCCGTTCTTCTGAACGGGGGCCTTCAAAAGCAAGAGTTTTAGACGGGTGTCATATTTTTTAATGAAACAGGAGACAAACATGCAAAGAAGATCATTCAATAAAGCTTTGTTGTCGGCAGCTGCCGCATTGACCGCTGGTACGCAGGGAGTGGCTTTGGCGCAAGCCTGGCCTGCTCGGCCTATCAAGTGGATCTTGTCGCAGCCTCCAGGAGCAGGACCAGATATCTTGGCGCGTTTTGTTGCCGACAATCTGAGCCGACGCTTGGGTCAGCCCATCGTGGTGGAAAACCGACCTGGTGGACAAAACGTCATTGGTGCGCAAGCGGCCATGCGATCTCCGGCCGACGGCTATACCTTTTATTACGCCACCACTGCCGCCATGGTCACCAACGTCTTTACTTTCAAGGCCTTGCCTTACGATCCAGAGAAAGACTTTGCCCCTGTTCGTTTGATTGGTCGCAGTCCGTTTGTCATCGCTGCTGGTCCAGCTTTCAAAGGCAACAACTTGGCCGATGCCATTGCACTTGCCAAAGCTCAACCTGAAAAAGAGGCCATTGCCACGGAAGGTCCCAAAACCTTTTCGGGCATGCTGGCCGATTCTTTCGCCGCCATGGCGGGCTTCAAATACACCCATGTACCCTACAACAAGGCACCCGAGGCTATTCAGGATTTGATCGGTGGCCGTGTGAACTTTATTTGTTTACCTGAGGCAGCACTCCTAAGTTACATTCGCTCTGGTCAGATCAAGGCCTTGGCGGTTAGCTCAGCTCAGCGCACGGTCAACTTGCCCAATGTGCCTACCTTGTCCGAAACCTTTGCTGGTTTTGAATACACCGGTTGGAACGGTCTGTTTGCACCTGCAGGAACACCTGCGGCCATTTTGGAAAACCTTAACCGTGAACTGGAGGCGGTACTCAGGCAGCCCGAAGTGACGCAGCGATTGTTGGCACTGGGATCGATCCCTGAAGCCAAAATGAGTGTGGCTGAGTTTGACGGATTCATGCGTGCTGAAAGGACTCGCTGGGCGGGTATTGTGAAGGCCATTGGCATCAAGCCAGAATGAGTTTGATGGGGGCTCAGGGTTTGATAACCCAAAAGCCCTCTAGGACGCGTTTGGGTAAAGACCCTATTTTCAAGTTGACAGTTCATAAGTGCTCTGGACTTTCTGAAGGGCGCATTGACATTGCGCACACTGCGTTGGTCTGACCCTGTCATCACTCGGGTTTTGTATTTCGCAATGATATGATCTTTGGAAGACATAGATTCACAAGGAGACAAGCAATGAGCCGCAGGAACAGCATTAAATTTCTAGCGACCCTCTCCCTTCTGGCTGCCATGGGCTCTGTTCATGCGCAGGCCAACTATCCGAACAAAGCTATACGTTTGGTCGTGCCTGCAGCACCAGGGGGTGCGGCCGATTTCTTTGCCCGTCTCGTAGGCCCCAAACTTGCCGAAGCCCTAGGGCAGTCAGTGGTCATTGAAAACCGCTCGGGTGCCTCTGGCACCATTGCAGCCGATTTGGTCGCCAAGTCTGCTGGCGATGGCTACACGGTTTTGATTGGTCAATCAACCAGCGTGGTGGTGGCGCCGCACATGTATGCCAAACTCAATTACGACACCCGAAAAGATCTGACACCGATCACGCTGGTAGCCGAGATTCCCAACGTGCTGGTGGTGCACCCCAGCGTGCCAGTTAACAGCGTGCAAGACTTAATCAACCTGGGGCGTTCAAAGCCCGACACTTTGAACTACGGTTCTTCGGGTAATGGCGCACCCACTCACTTGGCTGGCGAAATGTTTGAAATGGCCACCGGCGCCAAAATTCGCCATGTGCCATACCGCGGTGCAGGCCCTGCCACCAATGCCTTACTGGCTGGAGAGGTTCAGGTTATGTTTGGCCCAGCGGTAGCTGTGATGCCGCAAGTGCGTTCGGGCCGAATCAAAGCGCTGGCCGTCACATCGGCGGCCCGTTCGGCCGTAGCCCCCGAGCTCCCCACACTGGCCGAGTCTGGCCTTAAGGATTTTGAAATCACTTCGTGGTTTGGCTTGTTTGTGCCGTCTAGTACACCAGCGGCCGTTGTCGACAAGCTCCACCGCGAAACTGCCAAGGTGCTTCGCTTGCCCGACGTGCAGGAACGCTTTGCCAAAGAAGGCGCCACGGCTGGTGGCAACGCGCCAGCTGCCTTTGCCGAGTTTGTCCGTGCCGAGTACGACAAGTTTGGCAAGCTTGTGAAAAGCAAGGGCATCACTGCCGATTAAAACCACGGGGGCAACCCCTTCTACTGCTCAATTTTCCAGGAACATTCATGAACAAAACCGAACTCTCTTCCTTGCGGCCCCGGGCCGACCAGCCCATGTCGCTCAACATGAAGCTGATCTCGCACAACGAGCTGCAGGGCTTCGGTGGCATGGGCGAGGGCGTTGCCATGCAGATGGCCGACGACGGTCGCCGAATTCTTTGGCTGGCGCATGAATCGGCTCCCAAGAACTTCACCGGTGTTGATGTCACAGACCCCAAAAATCCCAAGGTCATTGTCCAGACTGAGTTGCCGCACATGAAGATGCGATCCAACTCCCTAGACGTGGTGGGCAACATCATGGTGGTGGCCAATCAGGTCAAGGAGCTGGGTGACAAACCCGCTGGCATCAATATCTATGACATCAGCAAGCCTGAGACGCCCAAGTTGTTGTCTCACTTTGATTGCTCTGGTCCTTACTCTCGCGGTGTTCATGCGGTCTGGTTTGTCGATGGCAAAACGGTGCACATGGCTGCTGGTGCGCACGACTTTCAGCCGCGCAATCCCAAAGACGATCAGATCTACCGCATCATCGATATTTCCGATCCCACCAAACCCTTCGAGAAGGGCCGTTGGTGGTATCCGGGCACCCGCGAAGGCGACAGCGCGCCACCGCCCCCACGCTTGCCGGCTCAGTTTGATACAGGCTTCCGTGCGCACAACACCAACGTGTTTCCTGAAAGGCCAGACCGTGCCTATCTCGGTTACATCGATGGCGGCGCCATTGTTCTGGACATCAGCAACCCATCAGACATCAAGATGGTGTCGCACTGGAACCATTCGCCACCATTCAATGGTTTCACTCACACGCTGCTGCCATTGTTCGAACGCAATTTGTGGATCGTCTCGGATGAGTGCGTGCAAGACGACGGCAAAGACTGGCCCAAATTGGTGTGGGTGGTCGACTCGCGCCTAGACAGCAACCCACTGCCTATCGGCACTTTCCCTGCACCGCCCTACGACACCTTTGCCAAGCGAGGTGGCCGCTTCGGCGCACACAACCTGCACGAGAATCTGCCCGTCTCTTGCTCCTTCCGTTCGGAAACATTGTTCATTGGCACGTTCTTCAATGCGGGCGTGCGGGTGTATGACACCTCCAACCCCTACCAGGTGCAGGAAGTGGCGTATTACGTGCCGGCTGCGCCTGCGCTCTCGCCCCAAGGTGCAGTGCAGCTCAACGACGTTTATGTAGACGATCGGAAATTGGTTTACACCGTCGACCGATTCTCGGGTGGTCTTTACATCCTCGAAATGAATGTCTGACGGCTTTGCAACGGCGGGCGCACGTGATGTGCTCGCCAGCAAGATTCCGGTCACCCTGATCACCGGCTTTCTGGGCGCAGGCAAGACCACCCTGGTGAGTAAACTCATACGGCACCCCGATATGGATCGGGTGGCCGTGGTGATCAATGAGGTGGGCGAGATTGGGATAGACAACGACCTGGTCAAGATGTCTACCGAGAACGTGAGCTTGCTGGCCAACGGCTGCCTGTGTTGCAGTGTGCGCACCGATTTGCAAGACACCTTGCGCGAGCTCTTTGGCGAGCGTCGCGCTGGACTCATTCCTGATTTTGACCGAGTCATTATCGAGACCACGGGCCTAGCCGACCCGGGCCCCGTAATTCAGACACTGTCGAGCGACACCATGTTGGGCGCGCACTATCGCCTCGACGGCGTGGTTACGCTGGTCGACGCCATCAACGCACCAGACCAGATGGCTCGCCAGCCAGAGTTTCAACAGCAGGTGGCGCTAGCCGATCGCGTGTTCATCACCAAGTCCGACTTGGCTGAGCCTCAGGCGCTGTCGTCGCTGGCTCAGGACATTGCCAGCATCAACCCGCGTGCCGATATTCAAAGCTGCCCCATGGGCGAGGTGCACCCGCGTGAGCTCAAGGGCTTAGGCCTACAAAGCAATAGGGCGAGTGCCGACACGCTGCGATTTTTGGGTGAGCTTCAAGACAATGCACCTGCCAATGGTGAAGACGGCGTTGCCAAGGAGCCCGGCTACTTGGGTGCCCGGCTGCCAGGTCGGCATCACCCTTCGGTGCGCACGCTGTCATTGCGTTTCGATCAGCCTTTTACTTGGGCCGCTTTCTCTGCGGCCGTGGAGTTGCTAATTTCCTTGCGGGGTCAGGACATGCTGCGCGTTAAGGGCATTGTCAATGTCGATGGCAGCCCGGTGGTGGTGCAGGGCGTGGGGCATGTATTCCATCCACCAGTTACCCTAGATCGCTGGCCCAGTGAGGATCAGACAAGCCGCATTGTTTTCATCACCCGCAATATGGAAGCCGATCGATTGCGGGCGCTGTTTGAGGCGGTGGGTGGCATTGGAAGCAGTACCCCTGATTAATTTATTTAATCAAGTTTGATACCAGTATTGGTAATGATGGTGCCCCATTTGCGGGTTTCGCTGTCAATGAATGTTTTGAAACTGGCTGCAGTGCCGCCGCCAACAATCAAGCCTTGTTTGACCATGCTTTGCCTAAATGCAGGCTCAGCCATGGCCGCATTGATGTCGGCATTCAATCGGTTCACAACATCCGCTGGTGTGCCAGCGGGAGCGAAGATGCCGTTCCAAGCCAAGGCATCAAAGCCAGGAAAACCAGCTTCGGCAACGGTCTGCAAATCGGGGCGTGTGGGCAAACGTTGTTGGCTAGTGACCGCAATCAATTTAAGGCGGCCGCCTTGCACCAGAGAAAGCAATGCTGGTTCTACAGCCAGCAATGCTTGAGTTTCGTTTTGTGCCACAGAGAGAGCGGCAGGGGGCGAACCATTGAACGGAACGTGTGTGGCTTCAAAACCTGCAGAGGCCTTGAGCAATTCCATTGACAAGTGAGAAGAGCTGCCAAGGCCAACAGAGGCATAGCTCACTTTGTCGCCTTGAGATTTAGACCAAGCAATAAACTCTCGCAAATTGTTGGCAGGGTGTGCAGCAGGTACCGCCAACACATTGGGTTGAGAGCTTGTGAGCACAATGGGCAGTAAATCCTTGGCAGGGTCGTATGGCATTTTCTTGAACATGAAGGGTCCAAAAGCGATGGGGCCATTGAAGCCAATGCCAAGTGTGTAACCATCTGCAGGAGCTTTGGCAACCAAGTCCATGCCAATGGTGCCGCCTGCCCCTGGCTTGTTGTCAACCACCAAAGGCTGTCCCCAACGCTTGCTCAAAGTTTCGCTCATGCCGCGCACAATGACGTCCAAAGAACTGCCTGCTGGCGCAGGCACAACAACTTTGACGGGTTTGGTGGGCCAAGTTGTTTGAGCTGCAGCTGGCATGGCCACAAGGTTGATCAAACAAAGGCTGGCGCTGGCCAATGTGGTTTGAAGCAGCGTGCGTCGGGTAGAGGAAGATTTCATGATGGTCTCCATTGGAATTCAAATAATTGGGGTCAGATTAACATTAATTTCCAATCAGTGAGGGCTGAAGGCAAGGGGGCTGAACGATTTCTGGTACTCCAGTATGAGGAAGCCCCCTTGCCTTCAGCCCTCACTGATTGCCTAAATTAATGTTGATCTGACCCCAATTATTCTTATTCGGCTTTGATGCCTGCGCGTCGAATGATTTGGGTATAGCGCTCGAGTTCCACCGCAATGATGCGGCTAAATTCAGCGGGCGTTGTGGCGTACAAGTCAAAGCCAATGTTTTGCAGTTGGTCGCGCACCTCGGGTTGGCTCAAAATGGCGGCAACGGCTTTGTGCAGCTTGTCAATAATGGCGGGTGGTGTGCCGGCTGGGGCTAAGAGGCCTTGCAGGTTGTCAGCCACCACCTCTGGAAAGCCCGACTCAGCCAGAGTAGGTACGTTGGGCATCACGGCGCTTCTGCGGGCGCTGGTTACAGCGATGGCTCGCAGGGTGCCAGCTTTCACGTGTGATGTGGTGGGGGGCAAAGCGGAGCAACCAAAGGTGAGCTGGTTGCCCAACACCGCATTGACCACGGGCGCTGCGCCTTGGTAGGGAACATGAATGGCCTCGCCATTGGCAGCCATCTTCAAACCTTCACAAGCAATATGCGGCGTAGTGCCAACACCAGGCGTGCCATAAGTCGTGGGGTTGCGCTTTTGCTTTAAGTGAGCCGCCAAATCGGCAACATTTTGAATGGGCGAAGAAGGGTGCACGTAAATGATGTTGGGCGATACCGCTGCATAGGTGATGGGCGCAAAATCTTTGATGGGATCAAATGGCGCTTGCATGGCGGGGTTGGACACAATGTTCGAGCTGGAGAACAACAAGGTATAGCCGTCAGCAGGGGATGTGGCCACGCTCTTGATGGCAATGTTGCCGCCCGCACCCGTTCTATTTTCAATCAAGATGGGTTGACCCAAAGAATTTTTGAGGTGGGTTGCAATCACTCGAGCAATGACATCGGTAGGGCCGCCAGCTGCAAAGGGAACTACCACGCGAATGGGTTTGTTGGGGTATCCGTCTGCGCTTTGGGCGTGGGCTTGGGCTTGGGCTTGTATTGGCCCGGTTAAAAACAATGCGCACAGGGCGGCTAGGGATGTGCTGAACAATTTCAATGTCTTCATGACGTATCTCCTCTGAGGTTTAGAGTCTGCTGAACTGGTGAACTGATTTGGCTTTGGATGTGGTTGACTTTGACGTTGACACATCTTCAGTGGCACTGAATTTGTCTGACACCACCAGCCGATAGGGATTGGTAGGAACATAGAGTTCTTGGTACATCACTGCCATGCCGCCGGTTTCTATTGCGAGCAGTTCCATTTTGGCGCCGACGGCATCGGGCTGTACTTCCATAACGCGTTGCAATGCTGCGCTAAATGGCGCCATTGTCATCGACTGCTCAATGTGCGAAATGGCAACTCGGTAGTGCTTGGCCAAAAGCAGCTTGATGTTGGCACTGGCCAACTCTGCTGGCGGGCAAGTCATGAGCAAAGGGAACCGCAGCAGGTCGACATAAATTCGGCTCAGAACATTGAACTCTCGGTTGATTGAAATCTTGCGATCAATTCTCAAAACACTTTGCCCGTTTTGATTCAAAGGCGCAGACCAAGGGCCTTGCGCTTTCATGAGTTTCCTGCCAATGAGTTGAGAGTAAACAGGCAAGAAACCATGTGGCCCCACAAAACGGCAGTGCAGCGGATGCTCTAGCAAGTGTTGAGGGTGCGCCACAAAGCTGCCAGCGCCACGCCGGCGAACCACCAAGCCCTCACTCACCAGAGTGCCGAGTGCGCGCTGAATGGTGCCAATGCTGACGGGAAGCTGTTCGGCCAGCGCTGTTTCTGTGGGAAGTTTTTGTCCGGGCTTGAGCGCGCCAGACTCGATGGCTTCTACAAAGCCAGCATACAGGCCGCCGTGTTTGGGCATGCCTGCAACGGGCTGGTTTAGCTTTCTCAAAACACTCTCGCGCCATGTCATGGTCATGAGCAAAAAACCTTGTTCACATCAGAATCAAATTACTATATAGTAATTAAGGTGTTTCAATCAATGTTTTCTCGCTACGGGCAAACCCACAAGCGCTCACATATCAGTGTCGATAGGAATCCAAGTTGAAGGCGGCTCCCTTTAAATACGTGTTGGCTCAATCACTTGAGCACTGTCTCGAACTGCTGGGCGAGCACGGTGAAGACGCGCGACTTTTGGCGGGAGGGCAGAGCTTGATGCCGTCTCTGGCCCTGAGGCTGAGTGCACCCGCTTTGCTGATTGACATCAACCGTGTGCAAGAGATTTCAGAGCCGCCTCAAAGCACCACCGACGTGGTTCGACTGTCTGCACTCACGCGCCATGCCGATCTGATCACATCGCCTTTGGTCAAGGCCAGTTTGCCATTGCTGCACCGAGCAGCTCCCTGGATTGCGCACCCAGGTATTCGAAACCGTGGAACCATAGGCGGCAGCTTGGCTCTGGGTGATCCGGCTTCCGAATTGCCTGCCTGTGCCGTGGCCGCTGACGCCACTTTCATACTTCAAAGTAAGTCAAGGGGTTCTCGGCGTGTGCCAGCCCGAACTTTTTACCAAGGCATGTTTCGCAACGCCTGCGCAGCCGACGAGATGATCGTGGCTGTTGAGTTTGCGCGCATGGATGCATTGCAGACCGGTTTCAAAGAAGTGGCTCGCCGAAAAGGCGACTATGCCATGGTGGGGTTGGCGGGTCAGGCCAAGCGAAGTGGCCAACGTTTGACGAATGTTGGTTTGAGCTTTTTTGCTGTGGGCGATTACCCCGTATTGGCCGAACCCATCTGTCAGGCCATCGAAGCTGCAGATTCTGCTTCGCAGGCAATTGCCATGGCGCTTGATGTGTACGAACGCGATATGCAAGCATCGGCAGATTTGTGGTGTTCTAGCCAAGCCAAAAAATACATTGGGCGCTCAGTGCTCGAGGATGTCATTCATGACCTTTATCAGTGATCAACAGTCCGATACAGGGCTGAACATCAAGTTGCAAGTCAACGGGCAGCCCGTGCATGCTCAGGTCTCGGTACGCCAGCACTTGGGCGATTTTTTGCGCGAGTCGCAGGGCTTTAAAGGCACGCACATTGGATGCGAGCATGGGGTGTGCGGTGCCTGCACCGTGCAAGTTGATGGCCGTGCGGTGCGCAGTTGCCTCACCTTGGCAGTGCAGGCTGATGCTGCGCAAGTGTTCACCATCGAGGGGCTGTCTGACGATCCCGTGGTGCGTGCCCTGCAAGACAGCTTTGTGCGATGCCATGCCATGCAGTGCGGTTTTTGTACGGCTGGCATGCTGCTCACGGCAGCGGAGTTGTTGCAAGCTCAGCTTGAGCCAAGCCGAGACGAAGTGCGTGAATATTTATCGGGCAACTACTGTCGTTGCACGGGCTATGAGTCCATTGTCAATGCGGTGATGGATGCCGCACAAACTTTGCGAGAGGCCAGTGGTGAATAGCGCAGAACTTCCTTCTTCGCACTTGCACTTGCACTTGCACGATGGCATAGGCGCTGCAGTGCCGCGCGTTGGCGCAAAGCGCTTGGTGCAAGGTCAAGCACGCTACTGCGACGACATCGAACTGCCACGCATGGTCCATGTTTGCTTTTTGCGAAGCCCCTATGCCCATGCGCGAATTCTCTCAATTGACACCAAAGTGGCGAGTGCCATGCCAGGTGTTGTCAGTGTGCTCACCGGCGCCGACTTGAGTGCACATTGCAAGCCATTTTTAGGCGTATTGAATCACTTGCCAGGCATGGTTTCGGCTCCGCAGTGGCCCTTGGCCCATGAGACGGTACGTTGGCAGGGTGAGCCAGTGGTCATGATTGCCGCCCAGACTCGCGCACTGGCCGAAGATGCGCTTGCCATGGTGGAAGTAGACTGGGAGCCACTTGAGGCGGTAGTAGACCCTGAAGCCGCGCTGGCTCAAGACGCCACCGCCATTCACCCAGAGTTGGAAAAAGCCAACTTGGCTTATGAGGCGCGTGTAGATCGTGGTGACTACGCTGGTGAAGTAGCCCGATCGGCTTTGAGTTTGTCTCTGAGTATTTCTACTACCCGTGTCACGGCCGTCACGCTCGAGCCGCGCGGCGTGGTAGCTGATTGGGACAGTGGCCGCGAAGAATTGACGGTTTGGATGGGTACCCAAGTGCCGCACATGATGCAAAGTGTGTTGGCCACGCATTTGCGCCTTGCAGAGAATCGGGTGCGTGTGGTGGCCCTCGAAACGGGCGGTAGTTTTGGTTTGAAAATCCACACTTATCCCGACGAGTTTGCTGCTGTGATGTTGTCTAGATTGCTGGGCCGTCCAGTGAAGTTTATTGCCGACCGACTCGAATCATTCAGCAGTGATGTTCACGCCAGAGCGCACACCGCGCGGGTTGAAATTGCGGTCTCCCAAGATCATCAAATTCGAGCCTTTGGTGTCGATGGGTTGCTGGGTATTGGTGCGTATTCCAAGCATCCTCGCGGCAGCGTGAACGAGGTGCGTCACGTGGTTAATCTATTGGGCGCGCCCTATCAATTTGCAGCTTTGCACGCGCATGTGCGCGTAGCTTTTCAAAACAAAACGCCCTATGGCATGTATCGAGGTGTGGGGCACCCCATTGTTTGTCTGCTCACAGAAATGGCCGTGGAATGTGCCGCTCGCAAACTCAAGGTAGATCCGGTTGAGTTTCGTTTTCAAAATTACCGCCCCGATTCAGATTACCCAGCTGAGCTGCTGTCGGGCACCAAATTAGAAGCACTGTCGCACGAAGCTTGTTTGCGCCAATTGGTAAGCTTGATGGACTATCCTGCGCTGCGCCAAGCGCAGGCAAAAGCATTGGCCGAGGGCCGTTACCAAGGCATTGGCTTTGCCACCTTTGTCGAAAATTCAAACCATGGCTCTGCCACGTATGGCCGAGGCGGAGCGCCCATTGCTGCCAACGATGGATGCACCGTTCGACTCCAAGCAGATGGCACTGTGCTTTGCAGCAGTGGCGCCACCGATACTGGGCAAGGCACTGAAACCGCACTGACGCAAATAGTGGCTCACACCTTAGACCTGCCCCTGTTAGATGTTCGCATGCAGTTGGGTGACACAGCTGCTGCACCGGTGGGTGGTGGCAACTGGGGGTCTAGAGGCACGGGTGTGGCCGGCGAGGCAGCTTTGCAAGCCAGCCTGGCGCTCAAAGAAGAGGTACTGCGATGCGCCAGCGTTTTGTGGGAAGTTCCCCAAGATCGCATTCGCTTGCAAGACAAACAACTGCTTGATGTGCTGGGCGGCCAAGTGCTTGGTACGCTGGCGCAGCTTTGCCAGGCGGCCTATGTGCGGCCAGACTTGTTCAAGTCAGGCCCTGTTCCGCAATTGGCCGTGACCCGCTTTTATGCGCAGCGCGAATACGATGGCGGCATCTATACCAATGGTGTGCAGGCCAGCTGGGTTGAGGTTGATGTTCGCACAGGTTGTGTGCGCTTGCTCAAGCACTGGATCGTTGACGATTGCGGCGTGGTCATTAACCCTGCGCTGGCAGATGAGCAGTTGCGCGGGGCGGTAGTGCAGGGCATTGGTCAGGCTTTGTTGGAGGGTTGTCTGTACGACGATCAGGGGCAGCTGATGAACGCCACCATGGCCGAGTACCTCACGCCCATGGCTGGCGAAATGCCAGACATTTGCGTGGGCCATGTGGTCACCCCTACCCAATCTTCAGAGCTAGGGGCCAAGGGTGTGGCCGAAGCGGGAATCACTGGTGCCATTGCGGCGGTGGTCAACGCGGTCAACGACGCGCTGTTTCCGCTCAACGGACAGGTTACTGATTTGCCCGTCACCCCAGATCGTATTTTGAAAGCCATCGGCGTGATTCACTGATTTTTAAACGGAGGAGTTATGAAATTGATCCAAGTTCGCAAAAAGATTCTGAATATCGAAACCACTTACCACGAGGGGGGTGAAGCTGCGCAAACCCCACTGCAAATTGGTGTGATTGCCGTGGTGGTCAACAATCCATTTGCAGGGCGATTTGCCGATGCCAATGAGTTGGCCGAGTTTGTCAAACAAGGCCGCAACTTGGCCAATGAAATGGTGCCGGAGTTGGTGGCCGCTTTGGGCGGCGCAAGCAACATTGAGACCTACGGCAAAGGCGCTATTGTGGGTGTCAATGGCGAACTCGAGCATGGCGCCACTTGGCATGAGGCGGGTGGTTGGGCCATGCGGGCCGTCTTGACCAACGCCAAGTCGATTGTGCCAGCCAGCAAATTTGTGGGCTCGGCGGGTAGCCGTTTGCATGTTCCCCTGCATCACATCGAGGCCTGCTATGTGCGCAGCCACTTCAATACCGCCGAGGTCAGTGTGTCCGATTCACCGCGGCCCAATGAGTTGCTTTTTGCACTGGCCATGTCTACCGGTCCTCGCGTTCATGAGCGCTTAGGTGGTTTGCGTGTCGAGCAGATTTCTGTGGGCGATGGTCAGCGATGAAACGACTTCTGCAGACAACCAGAGTGTGAACTTATGAGAATTTTGATTTATGGCGCGGGCGCCATTGGCAGTGACTTGGGTGCTTTGCTCAGCGCCAGCGGAGAGGACGTTCAACTGTTGGCACGCGGTGCGCAGTTGGCGGCCTTGCAAGCCAATGGGGTGACTGTGGAGTACCAAGGTCAGCCAAGTGTTCAGGTGCCAGTTAAAGCGCTTTCTGCTGAAGAATCCAGTGGACGCTTTGATCTGATTTTTGTCACACTCAAGTCTACTCAACTGGCTGCCGCTGCAAAGTCCATCGTTTCTCTCCTGGCACCCGACGGTGTGATGGTGATGATTCAAAACGGATTGCCGTGGTGGTACTTTGATGGCGTTGAATCAGCTCACCAAGGCGCACGTTTGTCTTGCCTAGATCCTGATGGCGTGCTTCAGCGGGAGATGCCCTTGAGTCAAGTGCTAGGCGCCGTGATCTACCGGCCTGTGACTCAAACAGCACCAGGAAAAATCTTTTTGCCCAAAGTCATGCCACCGAAACTGCAGATTGGCGAAGTTGACAATCAGCTTTCGAAGCGGCTACAAAGCATTGCCGATTTGGTCAGTCGCGCAGGTTTACCCACAGAAGCGACGCAAGATATCAGGCGCGCCAAGTGGCAGAAATTGATGATGAACCTGATTTGGAATCCCTTGTGCTCAATCACTCAGTCGTCGCCAGGCTATATCGTTCAAAGCGCATTGGCTGCCGACATTGTGGGTTTGATGATGCTCGAAGGAAGTGCTGTGGCTCGCAGCGTTGGCATTGATTTGAAGGTTGATCCGCTGGCCGAGTTAGAGCGTGTACGACACAACTTGGCACAAACACCCTCGATGCTTCAAGACGTTCGTGCGGGACGACCGATCGAGTTTGATGCCATCATGAATGTGGTTGTAGAAATGGCCCAGCTCACAGGGGTAGCTGTGCCTACGCTGAAGTCTGTTGCTGCCATGCTGGATGTGCTGAATGCAGGGGTCATTCGCCAAGGAAAGGGCATTGGCTTTTTGAACAGTTAATAATTGGGGTCAGATCAACATTAATTTCCAATCTGTGAGGGCTGAAGGCAAGGGGGGCTGAACGATTTCTGGTACTCCAGTATGAGGAAGCCCCCCTTGCCTTCAGCCCTCACGGATTGACCAAATTAATGTTGATCTGACCCCAATTATTTTTTTGGAGAAGTTTGTGGCGATGTCCAAACGTTTGATTTTTTGCTTGCGTTCTGCCGTTGGTATGGGCGCTCTTCTGTGTGCATTTTTTGTAAAGGCTCAGCCCGTGAATTCAGCGCTCATCGATCCCCATTTATGGCTAGAAGAAGTGCAGGGCGAGAAGGCCTTGGCATGGGTGCGTGAGCGCAATGCAGTTTCGACGGCTCAATTGCAAGCCGTGCCGGTGTTTGCAGAAAACCGCGCCAAAGTACTCGGTGTGCTCAACAACCGCGATCAAATTCCAGGCATCACACGTCGGGGTGATTACTTTTACAACTACTGGCGAGATGCCAAGAATCCGCGGGGAATCTGGCGTCGCACCACGCTGGATGAATATCGCAAAGCCGAGTCAAAATGGGACGTGCTCTTAGACCTCGATGCACTAGGGAAAGCAGAAAAAGAAAACTGGGTGTGGGGCGGCTCAGACTGTTTGGCGCCTGAATACAACCGCTGTTTGATTTACTTGTCGCGTGGCGGTGCAGATGCCAAGGTATCGCGTGAGTTTGACATCGGCAAACGAGAGTTTGTGAAAGATGGCTTTAACTTGCCAGAGGCCAAATCGCAGCTCGATTGGGTGGACATCAACACCTTGTATGTGGGCACCGATTTTGGACCTGGCAGCATGACGCAAAGCGGCTATGCCAGAATCATCAAGCGCTGGACGCGCGGTACGCCGCTGGCCCAAGCTGAGCTAGTTTATGAGGGCAAAGAAAGTGATGTGGCCGCGTTTGCCACCGTTGACAAAACGCCCGGATTTGAGCGCATCACCTTTGGGCGATCAACAGACTTTTACAACAACGAGATCAATCTGTTGGTTGAAGGCAAGCTGGTCAAGATTGACAAGCCCAGCGACGCAACATTGTCTTGGCGGCGCGAATGGGCTTTTTTGTTGTTGAAAAGTGATTTAAAAGTTGCAAACAATACATTCAAATCAGGGAGCTTGCTGGCCATTCGATTTGATGCTTTGATGAAAGGTGAGCGTAACTTTGAGGTGTTGTTTGAGCCCACAGCAACGCGCTCATTGTCGCGAGGCGGTCCTACTATTACGCGCGATTTTGTGTTGCTCAACATCATGGACAACGTTGCCAGCCGCATTGAAGAGCTCCAATTCCTTGGTGGCAAATGGCAACGCCGCGAAGTGAAAGCGCCATTTCCGGGCGCATTGGGTGCAGCGGGCATGCACGATCCTTTTGTCAAAGATGATCCGCTGGCCAACCACTACAGCATGTCGTACCTCGACTTTTTAACGCCGGCCAGTTTGTTCTTGGCCAAGGCTGGCAGCGATGAACGCGAGTTACTCAAGCGCAACCCGACTTTTTTTGACAACACAGGAATGCGCACGGAACAACGCTTTGCCACATCAAAAGACGGCACCAAAGTGCCTTACTTTGTGGTGTATCCCAAAGGCGCAAAAACCGATGGCACCAACCCAACCGTGTTGTACGGCTATGGGGGCTTTCAAATTTCAATGACACCTTTTTACAGCGGTGGTTGGGGCACCACATGGCTCCAGCGCGGCGGTGTTTTTGTGGTGGCCAACATACGCGGTGGCGGTGAGTTCGGTCCTTCTTGGCATCAAAGCGCCGTGAAGCAGAACAAGCAAAAAAGTTATGACGACTTTGCTGCTGTGGCCGAAGATTTGATCAAAGCTGGCATTACCAAGCCACAGCACTTAGGCATCATGGGCGGTAGCAATGGTGGCTTGTTGGTGGGCGCAGTGATGGTGCAAAGGCCAGAGTTGTTTGGTGCTGTGGTGTGCAGTGTGCCCTTGCTCGATATGCAGCGCTATCACAAGCTATTGGCCGGCAACAGTTGGATGGCTGAGTATGGCAACCCTGACAAAGCCGATGAGTGGGCTTACATCAGCAAGTACAGTCCTTATCAAAATGTCAAAAAAGGCGTGAAGTACCCCAAGGTGCTGTTTGCCACCTCAACGCGCGATGACCGTGTTCATCCTGGGCATGCCCGCAAAATGGCAGCTCGGATGTTGGAGCAAGGCCATGATGTTCTTTATTTCGAGAACATAGAGGGTGGGCATGGCGGCGCTGCCAACAATGAGCAGCGTGCCAATTTGGTGGCGTTAGAGAATACGTTTATGTGGGTTAGTTTGGGCGGACTATGATTAAAGGCGCATGTCCAATGACAGGTTCAGCTGTGGCTTGGCATAGCGGTCAGTGCGTAGGTAATCGCCGTTGGCGTACTGCGAGAAGTTGACCCCGTTGGGTGGGCCAAATTGCTGAACGCCTGCGCTGGCTGCGGCTCTGAAAGACATGGTGGGACTCAAGAACATCAATGCAAACACGTCGACGCTTCGAGCTGATGAGCGTTTGAGAACCAGGTCTTCAGTCTGGCGGGTGTCATAGCCAGGCGTATAGTTGAAGTTGCCGCCAATGCTCAAAGGCAAACCCGTAATCCGTTGATCAAAACCAAAGTTGGCAGACCAAGGCTGTTGGCCATCCAAGCGATTGTTGGGTCCATTCAGGGCGGCAATGCTTGAGTTGTAAATGCTCAGTGAAGTCCGAATATTCAAAGCCTTGGCAGTGCCCAGCAATTTGGGCATCAAATCGGAAGCGCGGCCGCGCAACTCAAACTCAAGCCCACTGGTAACGGCGTCTGAAAAGTTTTGTGGCTGCGAGATCCAACGCGGTGCATTGGCCCAGTTCACTGTGCGCAACTCAGTCACATTCCTCACCACATTGGTGAGGTTGCGATGAAATATGCCGACGCTGAAGATGCCGTCATTGGTTAAATAATTTTCATAAGCGATGTCAATGCCTGTTGCGAGTTCTGGTGTGAGGGCAGGGTTGCCCATGCGATCGGGGGCCAGCGGCGTATTGGTAAGGTTGGTGTTGGTGTATGCCCCGTTGATCTGGGGCCTGGCCAGCAATGTGTTAAGGCCTGGCGCTTTGTAGCTTCGTGTCAAGCTGGCACGAATCATGTCCCGACTTTTGGGGTTGAACTTGTAGGTTACATGGGCCAGCGGCGACAACACACTGCTTTCATTGCGAACTGGAGATGCTGTAGTGGCGCTTTCAGAAATAATGCGCTCATTGCGCAAACCCAAATAGAGTTGCCACTGGGGTGAAATTTCCCACTCGTCTTGAATGTAAAAAGCTTGTCTGCGCACTTGCGCTTCAAAGGGTTGACCTTCAAAGCTTGGCAGCAAAGCATTGCCAGCCGCATCCTTGGTGGTTCGGCGTTCCAGACGATCTCTGTTTTCTAGATCCCATCCCGCAGTCAATGAGTGCGAGCTGCCCAGCAGGTGGCTGTACTTGCCAGACTGCGTGATGGCATCGTCTTGGTTGCTGCCCACGGTGTTGAGCTGCAAAGCGCCTGAGCGCAAGTTGCGCGAGTCAAAA
This sequence comes from Limnohabitans sp. MMS-10A-178, assembly GCF_003063375.1. Classification (GTDB taxonomy): domain Bacteria; phylum Pseudomonadota; class Gammaproteobacteria; order Burkholderiales; family Burkholderiaceae_C; genus Limnohabitans_A. The sequence continues at coordinate 1,739,862 of NZ_NERY01000001.1, forward strand.
GCAGAGCGTCCTTGCTGAAAGCCCGCCTTGATTTCAATGCGTTGGTCTGGGCTGAAACGATTGACCCAAGTTAAATTGCCGCGTCGATTTTCCCAATAACCATCTTGGATGGAATTGTCGTCAAAAACGGGATTGCCAGAAATGGTGCGGTTGAGAAAATCGTTGCGGAAGTTCCAGTAGCCTTTTTGGAAAAATGTGGCAATGGAGAGGGTTTGTTCATCGCTGAACTTGAAGTTAAAACGCGGAGCAATGTTGTAGCCCCAGCCCCATGAAGTGGCAGTGCCTATTTGTTCAGAAACGGCAGTCTTTCCATCAGTGCCTTCCATTTGACGGTCTATGGTGGTGCGAGTCTGGCGGTCCCACTCAAACAGCGAAACCGGCAGAGACATGTTGAAAGGACCTTTCGATTCGCTGATCGAATAGTTGATGTTGGCCATGGGCCTGTCGCGGCCGTTGCTAACACCAAGGCGCAAGCTTTGTTGTGAACTGCGCGGGGCTTCTTTCAAAATGATGTTGATCGTTCCAGCCACGGCTTGTGCACTTTGATCTGCTGTAGGTGCGCGAAGAACTTCAATGCGCTCAATCTGGGAGGGGCTGAGTTGGTCAAGGTTAAAGCCTTGAGGTGCGGGATCGCCATTGATCAGAATTTGAGTGTAGCCAGCACCCAGGCCACGCATGCGGGGGCCACCCGAGCTGACATTTACCCCTGGCAGGCGGCGCATCACGTCGAGCGCGTTGGTGTCTCCAAAACGATCGAGTTCTTCGCGACCATAAATCTGTTTGGCCACACTGGCCGCACGCCTGAGTTCGGTAGAGCCTTGCCGGCCCACAATCTCAACGCGTTGGATGACGCTGGTTTGTGGGGCAGTGGTGGTTTCAGTTTGGCCACCAACGCTACTGTCTTGGGCCCAAACGCTCATTGGCGCTGTCAGCGCAGCCAGTGCCATCCATGTAACGGGCTGACGCGGGATCATGCCAACAGGTTCACGCCTAATGGCATGGATGGATAAGCTTTTCATGGAATGGGACTTTTAAAAATGTATTGAAATAGTTCTTATTTTCGCAACTGAACAGGGCTTCGCAAGCCAGTATTTGGGATTTGAAAATAGTCAGAACAGGTATTATGCAAATTATTGCAAATCTAATCACTAAATAATGAAATTTATAAAGTTCAATTTTTGTTTTGTCGGTTTTTGCTTGTCTTTTGCTGTCTTTGCCCAATCGAACAAGGCCTTTCACTTTGCCGGCATTGATGTTCCCCCGCCATTGGCAGCACAAAATGTTCAAGATGTTTATTGGGGTGTGGCTGTCAATGATCCATATAGATTTCTAGAGCAAGTCAAAGATCCTGCGGTCGTGAATTGGATGAAAGGGCAGGCAGAAGCAACAGAGTCTATTTTGAAGCAAATTCCCGGAAGAGCTTCCATCTTGGCGTCTCTGAAGGAGAAAGACTCAGTGGGCGGTTCGGTGATTTCGGCTATTACCCGAACCGAATCGGGGCGCTGGTTTTATTTGAAACGCGAGCAAGGGCAATCTCAAGCGAAGCTGGTTTGGCGAGATGGGGTGGCTGGTGAAGAGCGGCTTTTGGTTGATCCAGTAGCAGTGACCAAAGAAAAAGGCAGGCCGCATGCCATTCAAAGTTTCCATCCTTCACCCGATGGCAAATTGCTGGCCTACGGCATGCATGCATCAGGTTCTGAAATTGGCCACATGCATGTGATTGAAGTGGCAACGAGCAAGTCGCTATTGCCGCCCATCGATCGGGTTCGATTTGCGGGTGCCAGTTGGCGCAAAAATGGATCTGGCTTGTTTTTTTCACGTTTGCGTCCAGGTTTTGAGTCTATGCGGTCGACAGAGCGATTTGCAGACACTGGGCGTTATTACTTGGATTTGAATCAGACCAATCCAGACAAGCTGATCTTCAGTGCTTCGATGTATGCCGAACTCAAGCTGCCAAGCTTTGCGACAGGTTATGTACAAGAGCTGCCTGGCACCGATTTGGCGGGCATGGTGGTTAACTTTGGGGTTGACAGGCGCTTGGCCATGTACGTGGCCAACTTGGACGACGTGATGAACGGCAAGGCCAAGTGGCGCGAGGTTTTCAACCAATCGGCCGATATTCGCGAAGTTGACATGGGGCATGGCAATGTCTACTTGCGCAGTGCACTCGACGCGCCTCGTTTCAAAATTTTGAAACTCAAATTGACACAGCTTGATTTGAAATCTGCTGAAACTTTGTTGCCAGAGTCTGAAGGCGTGCTGCGCGCCATGACGGTCAGCCAAGACAGCCTGATTGTTACGCGAAGAGAAGGTGTGAACACGGCATTGCTTCGATTGCCTGTGGCTTCTATCAATGGTTTGGGGAGTTCAAGCTCAAGTTCAAGCGCTAACAAAATAGATGTCCAAAAAGTGTCCTTGCCTTTAGAGGGCAATGTCACTGTGGTGGGCAGCATTGATCATCCCGATTTGATTGTGGCCGTGAGCAGTTGGACGCAATCTTTGCGTCGCTATGTCTTTACGCCAACGGCTTCAAGCAACTCAAATGCCGGTCAGTTTGTTCGTTTGAACTTAGCGCCGCCTGTAGAGCCTGTGCAAAGGGCCGAAATAGTGGCCCGTGAAGTGATGGTGCCCAGCCACGATGGGGTGAGAGTGCCGGTCTCCATCATCATGCGCAAGGATGCAGTTCTAAATGGCAAGAACCCCACCATTTTGTATGGCTATGGTGCTTATGGGACCACTGAAGAGCCAGCCCGAAGCAATGGTGTGATGGCGTGGGTGGAGCGCGGCGGTATTTATGTTTATGCACACGTGCGCGGGGGTGGCGCGCTGGGCAGTCAGTGGCACGAAGCAGGTCACAAAACCACCAAGTTCAATACTTGGAAAGATGGTATTGCTGCGGCCGAATGGCTGATTGCCAATGGCTATACCAGTGCGGCAAAGTTGGGTATTTATGGTGGCAGTGCGGGAGGTATTTTTGTAGGCCGCGCCATCACTGAACGTCCTGATTTGTTTGCTGTGGCAGTACCTTCTGTGCCCGTGTTGGACATGGTTCGTTCTGAGCAGCGTGCCAATGGCGTGGCCAATATTCCTGAATATGGCACCGTGAAAGTGGAGCCTGAGTTTCACGCACTTTTGCGAAACAGTTCTTACCACGCAGTGAAAGAGGGCGTGCGCTATCCTGCCACCATGCTGATGCACGGCGTGAACGATTCCCGTGTGGATGTTTGGCAAAGCTTGAAATTTGCGTCGCAATTGGCCAATGCGCAAAAGGGCGCTCAGCCTGTGTTGCTGCGCTTAGATTATGAAGCCGGTCATGGGTCGGGATCTAGCGCTGAACAGGCGATGCAACGCACTGCTGAGTTCCAAGCATTCATGCTTTGGCAGATGGGTGAATCAGGATTTCAACCGGAACGCAAGTGAGACGTTACAAATTTTTCTTGCTACTTTTGTTGTTGGGTCTGACGGGGTGTGCAAGTCAAACGCGCAATATGGCCGAAAGCATCAATCCAAGTACGCCGCAATTCAGGGAACCGGCTTGTCAGCGTTCGTTTGCATTGGCGCCGCTGCATGATGAGATCAAGTTGGCGCGGACCATTGCAACGCCTTCATTGTTGTTGCTTACAGGAGGTGGCTATTTGTTGCCATTGTTGGGGTTGAACATGGGCTTGGATGCAATCGATCACTACGATGCTTCTTATGTATCAAAGGTGTGTGGAGGCATGGCAACCCCGAGTCGAAATATTTTGGAGAAAGTGTTGTTGGGCGCGGGGTTTAGTTTGTTCACTGGGAATATGAAGGTGTGGTCGCAGTAGTTTTTTGTCTTTGAAATTTGCTGTGCTCGCTGCGGAAGGTTGCATTGGGCAGGATCCTCATACTGGAGTACCAGAAATCGTCACCTGTCCAATGCAACCTCCCACAGACTGCGAACAGTATTCAATTTTTTTGAGAGATTTGCACCCTGCAATCAATTTTGCTTTAGTGGAGTTGTTCACCTGAACTAAGTTGCAAAGCATGGGTGAGGGGGCTGACGATTTCTGGTACTCCAGTATGAGGAAGCCCCCTCACCCATGCTTTGCAACGTTCCCACTCAAAGAAACCAAAAATTAATGTTGATCTGACCCCATTTAAAGCTTCACAACTTGAAGGGACTTAGAGAGGCACTCAACTTCGATGCGAGTTGCAAAACCCAGTGTTTCGCCATCTGCCGCTACGGGTACCAATGTGGTGCAGTGGAGGGTGGCGTTTGAAAAAGCATGGCACTGAATGCGGGGGTGACCCAGATGCTTGCCAATTAAAAGGCGTGGCAGCATGAGCAGAGTTTGCAAACGGTTGAACGTGCCGCCCACGAGCAAGTTGAGTTGACCGTCATTGATGTTGGCATGGGGTACGGCGGGCATACCGCCGCCATAAGTTGGGGTGTTGAGAGAAGACGCTAGCAAGCTTTGCCCCTCGAAGACCTGTTCACCATGGATTTCAATTTTCAGTGGCCAGTTCTTCAAATTGACCAACTCACGCAAAGTGGCAAGCAAGTAACGGGGCAGACCTCTTAGAAATTTAGGCCCTGCCAATGCGCGGTTGCCAACCGAAGCATCAAAGCCAACCGCTAAACTTGAATGAAAAAAAGTAGTTGTATTCTGGTCTAGCACAGCACGACCTATATCGATGGCGCTAACTTGACCTTCAAGTGCATAGGCCAATGCTTGTTGCCAGGTCATGCGATGCAAACCCCATGCGCGTGCGCAATCGTTGCCGCTACCGTATGGCACCAGACCGACTGAATGTCTGCCTTGTAACAAACCGGGCAGCATTTGATTCAAGGTGCCGTCGCCACCTATAAGCACAACGCGTGTTTTGGGCGGCAACTGAGACAGAAGCTCGAGCGCCTTCTCAATGCTGTCGGGAACCACAATTTGGGGCGAATCATTTTGCGGTGGCAGTGCATGGCACCATGCCTGCACGTGGCTGATAAGTTGCTGTGCCCGACCCCCAGCCGCATGAGGGTTGATCAAAATGAGTGCAGTCATGTGCGCGAGCAAACCCTGTTCTAGGAAATTACGCAAGGACAAAGACCCTGCTGTAAACGCAGCTTAGTAATAACCCGAATACGCAGGTCTTTAGAATGAATAATATTGTTAAATAAGATTTTATTGGGAATTCCGCATGTCCAGGTCCAAAACACCCTCCTACAAATTGACCACCCTGACAGTTGCATGCATTGGCCTTTTGGCTTTGACTGCAGTTCAAGCTCAGACACCACCAGCACCCGACTCTCCTCCAGCAGCTCCAGCCGCTCCAGCTGCTCCATCGGCTGCACCAGGCGCCGCACCTGCTACGCCGCCAACCCCTCCCGCTGCCCCAGGCGCATTGAGGCCCATGAAAGACTTTCTGAGGGATGCCAAGGCTACACCCGGGTTTTTTACACTCCACCAAAAGGACGACAAGATCTGGCTCGAAATTTTGCCCAGCCAATTAAACAAACCATTTTTCTTTTCCTACAACATCCCCAATTCAGTGGGTGAGCGCGGTTTGTATGGCAGCCAAATGGGCAGTTCCAGATTGGTTGAATTTAAGAAAATAGGCAATCAAATTCAATTGATTGCCAAGAACACCCAGTTCTTTGCGAAAGAGGGCACACCGCAAGCGCAGTTTGTCTCAGAATCTTTCTCCGACAGTTTGCTAGCCAGCGCAGCTGTGCTTACGCAGCCCCATCCCGAAACCAAATCGGTGTTGATTGAGGCCAACAGTTTGTTGTTTTCAGATATTCCTGGATATCAAACCCGATTGGAGGCAGCATTCAGAATGCCTTTTGCTGTTGACACGCGCAACACGTCTTTCTCTGCTGTCAAAAACACAGACAAGCTCACAGGCTTAGAAGTGAAGGTGCATTTTTCAGTGCCCAGAATTGCTGCGCCGCCCATCATGCCAGGTCCTGGGGCCATGACGTCACCGCCGCGCGCTACGCCCGACCCACGCAGTCTTTTTGTGTCTTTCTATTACAGCCTCATGCCCCTGCCTGAGCCGATGCAAACGCGCATTGCCGATGAGCGGGTGGGTTTCTTTACAGTGGCTCGCACCGACTACACCACCGACCTCAATATCAAACCAAAAACGCATTTCCTCAAACGTTGGCGCTTAGAAAAGAAAGACGTCGCTGCTGCTGTGTCTGAGCCTAAAGAGCCTATCGTTTTTTGGCTTGACAAAAACATTCCAGAAAAATATCGCAAATCGGTTTCTGAAGGTGTTTTGGAATGGAACAAAGCATTTGAAAAAGCGGGCTTTAAAAACGCCCTGGTCGTGAAGCAACAACAGGCCACAGACGACTTCAACAACATGGATGCCAAGCACGCATCAGTTCGTTGGTTCACGGGCGCTGATGTAGGCTTTGCCATTGGCCCTTCTCAAGCCGACCCCCGCACCGGCGAAATTTTGGATGCCGACATTGGTATGTCGGATGTTTTTGCTCGAGGCGCACGTAGGGCTGTGATTGAAGACATGGGTCATGCGCACTCTGCCCACGGTGCCCATGGTGTAAATGGCGAGATGTGCAACCACGCACATTCTTCTGCGCAAGAATTGAATTACGCCCTAGATTTGCTAGAAGCCCGCGGCATGGAGCTAGACAGCCCTCAAGCTGATGCCTTAGCGCAGGCTTATGTCAAAGACGTCATGATGCACGAGGTGGGCCATACCTTGGGCCTGCGTCACAATTTCAGAGCCTCTACGGTGTACGACTTGAAACAAATTCAAGATCCCAACTTCACCAAGATCAATGGCGTGACATCTTCCGTCATGGACTACAACCCCTACAACATTTCACCCAAAGGTGAGAAGCAGGGCGAGTACGTCATGTCCACGTTAGGCGCATATGACTATTGGGCCATTGAGTTTGGTTACAAACAATTTCCACCAGGCCAAGAGGCTCAAGGACTGGCACAAATTTTGGCCAAAGCCAGCCAGCCTGAATTGCAATTCGACTCCGATGAGGATGCAGGCTTTGGCAGCATGGGCGGTGTCGACCCCTTGGTCAATCGATTTGACCTAGGTGCAGACCCTCTGGCTTATTACAAGCTGCGCATGAAACTCTCACGCGAATTGTGGGACCGTTTGCAAAACATGAACTTGGCCACGGGTGACAGTTATGAACGCCTCACAAGGAGTTTCCGAAGCGGCTTTAATCAGCTGAATCGCGTTGCACCATTGGCAGCCAAATACATTGGCGGTGTGCACATTCGCCGGGAGCGCGCAGGCAGCAAAAAAGCAGTGTTTGAGCCTGTGAGTGCTGCGCAGCAAAGAGAGGCATTGGCCGTCATTACCAAAGACTTCTTTGGTACAGACAGTTTCAAATTCAAACCAGAATTTATTGCCCGTTTGGCTACAGATCGATTTGAGCGCACAGAAGCCGAAGGCAGTATGCAGACCTCTGTTGCCGCTTTGGTAGCTGGCGTGCAAAGAGGCATTCTCGATCATGTTTATTCTCCTTCTGTAGCCTCTCGCTTGGCTGAAGTAGGCATGAAGGTGAATGATCCAAAAGAGACTTTGGGTTTGTCTGACGTGTATGACACCATTCAAGATGCCATTTGGTCAGAGGCCAAAACAGGTCAAGAGACCAGTTTGATGCGCCGCAACTTGCAACGCGAACAACTGCGCCGCATGGCCGATGTGCTGGTGAAGCCCGCAGGTCCATGGCCAGCCGATGCCCGCAGCATCATGCGTGAAAACGCACGTCAGTTGGTCAGCGTGTTGGAAAAAGCCAATGCCAAACCCGGTTTGTCTAAAACGACACGTGCGCACTATGCAGATGCACTTGACACTTTGAATGCGAGTTTGAAAGCTTCCATGCAAAGAGCAACGCCTTAAGCCAATTCAGCGTCCTTTGAAGAATCAGCGCTGTAGTGGGCTGCGTCTTCATGGAACGCTGAAGCGAACGATGTTTTCTTGCACCAACATCATGGCTGGGGCATTGGAAGTCGCCAAATAAACGTCGTAAACAATTGAATTGGCGTCACGCACCTTACCGCTCTGGAGAGTCCAGCCACTGGTGTTGACGCGATCGTTGCTGGTGCCATCGATGGCCACTTGATGGTAATTCACACCAGAGGCGCTAAATGATGTACCTGTACTGACGTTTTGCCAACCACCTGCGCCAAGTGTGTTCAATGTACTCAAATTCGCCCAATTGCTACCCGCCATGTCCAAAACATCTGCAACTCGCAGTGTGATTTGGTTGGCAGCCGTATCCGTTCGCAAATCAATGCGTTCAATGCTGTTGATGCGACTGGCACCCTCTATGTTGCCCACTGACGTGTTGCTGATCAAAGAGAAATCCAAACCCAGTCCGCCAGTACCGCCCATGCGCAGCGTATCAATGCCGCCGCCGCCATCGATCTTGGCCAGTTGCGTGGTGTTGCCGCCAGCGCCATAGTTGTTTTGCAGTGCGGTGATCATGCTGCTGTTGACGGTAAAAATGTCCTTGCCCATGCCGCCTAACAAAACGTCGGCACCGCTGGCCACAAACGTGTCATTGCCAGTGCCAGCGGAGAAGCTGCCGCCTGCCAATGTTTGACTGCCAGTGGAGGTGAGGGTGTCGTTGGCACTGGTGCCAGTGTTATCCACCGCAGTGCCAGCTGCAAACGCGCCTGCCTTGCTACCGAAGATGATGTAAGACCGACCTGTTTGAACACCACTGTGAGCTGCGTCATACCCGTGTGCACCCACAATCAAATCGGCCAAGCCGTCGCCATTCACATCCCCAGCAGCTCCTACCGAGTAGCCACTTAAATCTTGCGCACCTTGACCCACGATGGCAAAGCCGCCAATGTTGTTGCCAATGTCCGTTAAATTCACTTGCGTGGTGCTTGACTTGCCATACACCACAAAGCTGTGGCCTGTATTGGCGCCACCACCTTCCGCTTTAAAGGGTGCGCCCAAAATAATGTCGGCCAAGCCGTCGCCATTGATGTCACCTGCACTGCTCACACTGTGACCGCTTTGTTCATCGTCGGTACTTGACACAATGGCAAAACCGCCTACACCCGCGGCTACTTGACCTAAGTCGATGGTGGCATTGGCGGTGCTTCTGCCAAAAACAACATAGGTTTTGCCGCTGTAGGGGTTGGCGTTGGCCGAACCACCGATGATGGCGCCAATGATAATGTCGCCCAAGCCATCGCCATTGATGTCACCGCCACTGCTAACCGACACGCCGCTGAAGTCGGAGGTATTTTCGCCGCGAATAGCAAAGCCACCGATGTTGTTCTTGATGTCTTCAAGGTCAACTGCAGCGTTCCCATTTTTACCCAACACGACATAGGTCATGCCAGCATTGGTGCCGGCGGTGTCATTGAAATAAGCGCTGACCAGCATGTCTGCTTTGCCATCGCCGTTAAAGTCGCCAGCGCTGCTGACGGAAGTGCCACTTTCTTCGCCAGCTTGCCAGCCAGAAATCACAAAGCCTGGCACACTGCCGCCCACACTGCCTAGCGAAATGGTCTGCAGGGCTGACAAAGCAGCACTCCCGTAAACCACATAAGTTTTGCCAGTGTTACCTGCCAAACCCGACACCACTTGAAAGTGCGCACTGATGATCATGTCACTCCAACCATCACCATTCACATCGCCCGCACTGCTGACAGAAAATCCTGCCGTGTCAAAGGTGCTGGTGATGCTGAGGGCGGCTGATGTGGCGCCTAGCGCGACGATGTCTTTTTGGTATTCGGCCAAGCTGCCCGTGGCGTTATTGGCTTTGCCATAGACTAAAAATGCGCCACCTGGGTTTGAGCTGGCGGCATCTTGCGGCATGCCAATTAGCACATCTGCAAAGCCATCTTTGTTCATGTCACCCACACCCGCCACAGAAAATCCCAGCCAACCTTTGGTGACGTTGTAGTACATGTACTGACCATTCACTTGCCCCGTGTCGCTGTACCCTGTAGGGACATTGCTGGTGTTTTGGCCGCCTTGGTAAACAACGGCTGCGCCGCTTTGAGATCTCACGGTGCCATTGCTTTCTGTGAAGTTGCTCAGTGGAGCACCCATCACCACATCGCCATAGCCGTCGCCATTGACGTCACCAGCCAAACTCACCGCAAAGCCAAAGTAGGCGCCCGTGTTGGGAGCTTCAATGGCATAGCCGCCAATGTTGTTGGCAATGTCGTCCAAGTAGATGGCGTTTTTGAAGGTGTTGACGTTGAGGGTGGGGGAGGCGCCTGCAAGGCCCGCATTGCCGGCGGTGTCGGTGTAGCTGCCGGCTGTCACGGTGATGCTTGCTGCAACCAAGGCTGTGTCTGCAAAGGGGGTGTACACCGCTGTGCGCGTGAGGCCTGTACCAGAAATGGCGCTGAGCGTGCCTTGTGTTACCACCACATCGCCAGTGGTGCCATCCCACGCAAAGGTACTGCCAGGGTCTTCACTGAACGTGAAGGTGATGTTGGCGGTTTGGCCCATACCCACGGTTGATAAGTTGGAGGTAATGACCACCGTCGGCACGGCTGTGTCGTAGCTGATCGAGACTGTGCCGCTGGCAGAACCCAAATTGCCTGCGGCATCTTGATAGCTGAGGTTCTTGACGGAGACGGTGGTAGTGCCGGCATTGACGTTGGCGGGTGGTGTGAAATCAAAGCCTCTTATCACGCCCACTTGTTGGCTCGGTACGGTGCTGAGAGTCACGGTACCCGCGCCAGTCACAGTCAAATCGCCAACGCTGCCATCCCACGTGAAGCTAGTCCCTGGGTCTTCACTGAAAGTGAAATAAACCCGTGTGGTTTGACCCGCTACGAGGTTGTTTGAATTGGCGCGACCTGTGACGGTGGGTGCCACAGTGTCAATGCTGAGGCTGGGCGTGGTACCAGCCGCCCCTAAATTGCCTGCAGTGTCTTGATAGCTGAGGTCCGTGACGGTGATGCTGGCGTTGCCACTTGCCAAATTGGCAGTGGGTGTGAACACGGCAGTGCGTGTGAGGCCTGTGCCACTGATGGCCCCCAGTGTGCCGCCGGAAACCGAGACATCACCCGCGGTGCCATTCCAAGTGAAACTTGTGCCAGGGTCTTCGCTGAACGTGAAAGTGATGTTGGCCGTGCTGCCTGCTTTGACAGACGTCACGTTGGAAGTGATGGCCACAGACGGCGCCACCAAGTCGATGCTGATGGCCGGTGTTGTACCTGCAGTGCCATTGTTGCCTGCCAAGTCTTGGAAACTGTTGGCTGCCACCGTGATGCTGGCCGTGCCGCTGGCTGTGTTGGGGGTGGGCGTGAAGGTGGCTGTGCGCGTGAGACCTGTGCCGCTGAGGGCGCCCAAGGTGCCGCCAGAAACACTGACATCACCGGTGCTGCCGTCCCACTTAAAACTGGTGCCCATGTCTTCACTGAAGGTGAAAGTGATGGTGGCAGTTTGGCCTGCCAAAAGGACGCTTCGGTTTGAAGTGATGGCCACAGTGGGGGCTGTGGTGTCGACTTTGTAATTGGCATTGTTGGCCACCGCGCTGTAAATGGTGGACGCCAAGTTGCCGTAGGTGTCTTGCAAAATGGCGCCGTTGTAGCTGATGCCATTGGCATTGAGGCTGATACCGTCAATGTCTGTTTGCCCAGCCTGAATGGTGTATTGGAAGGTCAAGGCATTGACGTCAATGCTCACATAACTGGCTTGCACCACGGTGCTACCAACGGTCAAGGCCAAGGTGGGTAGCCCTCCGCTGGTGATCATCTGCATGTTGAATTTATTCATGTAGACCGAGATGGTCAATACATCACCAGCATTGAGGAAATTGTTGACAACGCCTGAGCCTGATAAAGCAAATCCTGAGGCCAAAGGTGCAATGTTTTCAATGTGGTAATTGGGGCTGGTACCCAGTACGCCTAGGTTGCCAAATGCATCTGTATAGCTATTGGCTACAACAGAAAGTGTGAGGTTGTAAATTTGCGTTGCCGCAGTGGGTGCCGTGAAGGTTGCGGTGCGTGTCAGGCCCGTGCCACTGATGGCGCCGATGCTGCCGCCGGTAAAGGACAAATCGCCAGTCGTTCCATTCCAATTGAAGGATGTCCCTGGGTCTTCAGAAAATGTGAAGGTGATCAAGCTGGTGCGTGTACTAGACAACACGCTGTTGCTCATGCTGATGCTGACACTGGGGGCTTGGGTGTCAATGAGAATGGCAGGCGCTGAACTGGCGACCAAGCTGGCATTTTCGGCGTAGTCCTTAATGGCACCCGCATTCAAAACGATGGACGAGTTGACCAGTTGTTGGTTGGCCGTCGGCGTGAAGGTGGCGGTTTTGACCAGAAGACTGGATACCGTTACCCAATTGCTCAATGAACCGCCCGAAATGACAATGTCGCTGCCTAGACCAAATGTATTGAAGTTTTGAATCCATTCGCTGGCTGTAAAAGTGAACGTCGCTGTTTCACCCGATTTGAGGGCGGTCTTGTTACTGGTGATGATCAGTGTGGGCGCTGTGGTGTCGACGATGTTGCCGCCATTGAGTCTTTCTAAATGGGAGAGTGACGCACTGTTGCCTGATGCATCTTTGATGGTGCCACCGTTCAGGGTCAAGGTGTTGGCCACAATGCCATAGCCGTTGGTATCGGTTTGACCGGCCAAGATGGTGTACCTGAACAGCATTATCTTGCTATTTTGTTGCCAGCTTGGGTCGTAGGTTGCTTTGACGACGGTGCTGCCAATCAATAAATCAATGGTGGGTAAGCCACCTGTCGTCACGATCACTGGTGCCTCAAGAAATGAGACATAAGCACCAATCCTCGTTCCTGCTGCGCTGTAGGAAAGCATATCGCTTTGGAACGAGACGCTCGAAACGCTCATTCCCAACGTATCTAGCGTCATGCTAGGCGTGTTACCTTGTGCACCCGTGTTGCCTGCTGCATCGGTGTAACTGCCCGCATTCACCACCACGGTGGCGTTGCCACTGTTGACATTGGCTGTTGGCGTGAAGACCGCGGTACGTGTCAGACCCGTGCCACTGATGGCGCTCAAAGTGCCATTGCTGAGGGTGATATCGCCCGCGCTGCCATCCCATACAAAACTGCTACCTGGGTCTTCAGAAAACGTAAAGGTGATATTGGCTGTTTGCCCCACCAACAACTGGGTCCTGCTGCTGGTAATAGCTACTGTCGGCGCAGTGGTGTCTACCTTATAGGCTGCATTGTCAGCCCGTGCAATGGCCGTGATAACAGCGCTGTTGCCAGAACTGTCTTTGATGGTGCCGCCGTTGAGCACCAAGGCGTTGGCCGCATAACTCAAACCATTGGCATCATTTTGCCCAGCCACAACCGTGTAGTTGAACAGCAAATCCGTTGTGCCAGAGCCTGAAACATAGACTGTAGCATCCCCTGAACCGCCCACATTCAATGAAACTTTGGGTGAGCCGCCGCTGGTATTCACAAGCACCGCCTCACTGAATGTGGCAGTGATTTGCACCACATCGCCCGCATTCAAGGTGTTGCTCAAAATGCCGCTTGCACCCGAGATGTTCATGCTGGTGAGCGTGGGCACACTGGTGTCAATGGACACGCTGGCACTACTGCCTACTTGGCCTGGGTTGCCGGCCAAATCGGTATAGACCGCTGAGGCTGTAGACACCACACCTGCGGTGGTACTGCCCGCCGTCGGTGTGAAGGTAGCGGTGCTCACATAGTTGGCGCCGCTTAAAACAAAAGGACCGATGGCACTGAGCGTACCGCCGCTAACGGTTAAATCGCCTGCGGTGCCATTCCATGTGAAGCTGGTGCCAGTTTTATCGTTGGCTGTGATGGAGAGCGTGGCTGTTTCACCTGCTTTGAGACTGGCCATATTGAACGACAGTGACACCGAAGGTGCAAGGGTGTCTACCATGTAAACCGAGTTGCTGTTGACTGCGGCAGAACTTATGCTGGCAGAGTTGCCAGCTGCGTCTAGCAGCACCGCACCATTCAAACTCAAAGCGTTCAGTGCAATGGCAATGCCATCGGCATCGTTTTGCCCAGCTGCAATGGTGGTGGTAAACACCAGCGTATTGCTGCCAGCACCCGAAACATAAGTGGCCTGCACGGTGCTGCTGCCCACCAGCAATGCCAGTGTGGGTGAGCCCTCAGTTAAATTTAAGTTAACTGCCTCTGTGAAAGTGACACTCACATTGGCGGTGTCGTTTTCATTGAGGTACGTATTCAGAATGCCCGTTGAGCCACTGAGTGCCAAAGTAGAAATGGTGGGCGCCAGTGTATCGATGGTTAGGCTGGGTGTGCCGCCTGCACTGCCGTTGTTGCCTGCGGCATCTTGATAAGCCCCAGAACTCACAGCAATGCTGGCGGTACCTGTATTCAAGCTTGGCGTCGGGGTGAACACCGCCGTACGTGTGGTGCCTGTGCCTGAAATAGCGCTCAGGGTACCGTTGTTAAGCGTGATGTCGCCGGTGGTGCCATCCCAAACAAAGGTGTTGCCTGGGTCTTCGCTGAAGGTGAAGGTGATGTTGGCTGTCTCACCTGATTTAAGCTGGCCCACATTGGATGTGATGCTCAAAAATGGCGCAGTGGTGTCAACCGTGAAGCTGCTGTTGTCGGCTGTGCCAGGGGCAAGCAAGGTGGTGGTGTTGGTCCGCGGGTCTTGTAAGGTACTGCCGTTCAATGACAAAGCGTTGGCACCAATGGCAATGCCATTGGCATCGGTCTGGCCCGGTTGAATGGTGTACGTGAACAACAAATTGGCAGTGCCTGCACCTGAGGCGTATGTGGCATTCACGGTGCTGCTGCCAATCTGCAAAGCCACTGTGGGCGAGCCCGATGTTGTGTTGAGCGTTTGTGCTTCAGAAAAATGGGCTGTGACAGTCACTATGTCGCCAGCATTCAGGGCGTTGTTTTGAACGCCTGTGGCGCTGCTAACTTGAACGTCCATCAAGGTGGCAGGCGTGGTGTTGAGTAACAAGCCGTCCAGTGTGTTGCCGCTTCCCAAATTACCAGCCGAATCAGTGTACAAATTGTTGCTAACAGTGATGCTGGCATTGCCACCCGACAAACCCTGCGTAGGCAAAAATGTGGCGGTACGGGTTAGGCCTGTGCCAGCTAGCGCAGACAAGGTGCCGTTGACCAAGCTCACATCTCCCGCACTGCCATTCCATGTGAAGGTGCTGCCCGGATCTTCGCTGAAGGTGAAAGTAATGAGGGCGGTTTCGCCGCTTAAAAAGACGCCCTTGCTGCTGGTAATGCTGACCAGCGAAGGTGCCGTTGTGTCCACCAAATAGTTGGCGTTGTCGCCAACGGCGGCAAAGGTCAGAGTGGGTGTGTTGCCTGCAGTATCGGTTAAGACTTTGCCGTTCAAACTCAGGCTGTTGGTGTTGATGGCAATGCCGTTGACATCGGTTTGCCCATTCAAGATGGTGTAGTTGAAAACCAATTGCGCCGTGCCAGAGCCAGAGGCATATTGCGCGCTAACTTCGGTGTTGCCAATGGTGAGGTTAAGGCTGGGTGTGCCTACGTTGGCATTCAAGAAAACAGCTTCTGTAAAGTTAACGGCTACCGACACCACATCGCCTTGATTGAGCAAACTATTTTGAATGCCAGTGGCGCTGAGCAGGGCCACGCTAGAAACTGTAGTCGTGGTGGTATTGATGCTGATGTTTTCCGATTTGTCCGTGACGCCTGCCGATGCTTCTAGGCCAATGTTGCCTGCGGCATCGGTGTAGCTGTTGAGTACGATGGCCACATTGGCCGTGCCTGCACTCACGCCAGAGGCGGGTGTAAGGAGGGCAGTGCGCGTTAGTGGGTTGCCGGTGGTGCTAAGGGCGCTTAAGGTTCCCCCCGTTCCGACTAAGTCGCCGCTGGTGCCATTCCAAGTGAAGCTGCTGCCAGGGTCTTCGCTGAAGGTGAAGGTGATAGTGGCCGTTTGTCCAGAGATCAAAGCACTGGTGTTGCTGGTCACTGTGGCTGTAGGACGGGTGGTGTCTACCAAATATTTTGCATTGTCAGCTACTGCATTAGACGCAATGTTGCTGTTGTTGCCCGAGGCATCTTTCAAGGACCCGCCATTGAGATTGAGTGCGTTGGCACCGATGGCAACGCCATTGCTGTCGTTCTGGCCATTGGCCACTGTAGCTGTGAACACCAAAGCATTGCTACCCGAACCTGAAACATAGGCCGCTTGTACCGTTGTACCCCCCACAATCAGTGCCAAATAAGGCGTGCCGCCACTTGTGTTTACGGTGATCACATCGCTGTAGGTAACGGTAGCGCTGAGCGTATCGCCAGTATTCAAATTGTTGATGGTGGCGTCTGATGCGCTAACCACACCTCCCGAAGATTGACTCAAAGCTAAGCTTGAAATGGTGGGGGCTAACGTGTCTAAATTGAGCGTAGGTGTGGTACCTGCACTGCCATTGTTGCCCGCACTATCTTGATAGCTGTTACTTGTAACGCCAATACTGGCCGTGCCACTGCCTTGGTTTGTAGCAGGCGTAAAAACAGCAGTGCGCGTGAGGCCTGTACCGCTAATGGCACCCAAGCTACCGCCAGTTACCACCACATCGCCCGAAGTGCCATCCCACGCAAAGCTGGTGTCTGGATCTTCAGAGAAAGTAAACGTGATATTGGCGGTGGTACCTACCGTCATAGAGGAAATGTCGGATGCGATGGTGACCGTGGGGGGCGTGGTGTCCACCATGTATGCAGCATTGCTGCTCACGGCCAACAAGCCGATGCTGCTGGTATTGCCATTGGCATCTTTGAGGGTAGCGCCGTTTAACAGAAGTGCACTCGCTGGAATGGCGACACCATCGGTGTCGGTTTGGCCGCTGACAATGGTGGTGGTAAATAGCAAGGCATTGGTGCCTGAGCCCGATACATAGGCTGCAAACACAGTGCTTGCGCCAATGGTCAATTTGAAGGTTGGCTGACCTCCATCGGTGTTTAAAACGATGACATCGCTAAACGTGGCCGTCACACTCAAGGTGTCGCCCGCGTTGAGTGTGTTGTTGAGCTTGCCCGTTGATCCGCTTAAAAGGACGCTACTGATGATGGGTGCCAAAGTGTCGATGCTGATGCTGGGCGTAGTGCCTGCTGTGCCCAAGTTGCCGGCCACATCGGTGTAACTTGAATCGGAAACGGTAATGCTGGCTGAGCCACTGGCCAAATTGTTGGTAGGCGTAAAAGTAGCGCGGCGCACGTTGCCTAGGCCAGTTAGCGCACTGAGCGTGCCGCCTGTTACAAGCACATCGCCTACGCTGCCGTCCCAGGTAAAACTGGTGCCCGGGTCTTCTGAAAATGTGAAACAAATCAAACTGGTTTCACCCTTTATGAGGCTTGCAGCCGAAGAGGTGATGACCACTGTGGGGGCCGTGGTGTCAACGGGGTACAAAATGTTGTCGGCCACGCTGGCATTGCCCAGTGCTAAGTTGTTGCCTGGCACACTTTTTAAAGTGCTGCCATTGAGGGTGAGGGCGGACGATGGAATGGCAATGCCATTGGCATCGTCTTGCCCTGCCAAAATGGTGTAGCCGAATACAAAGTCGGTGGTGCCACTGCCAGACACATAAGCGGCTTGAACCAAGGTGCTGCCAATGGTCAAGCCCAAGGTGGGTGATCCTGCAGTGCTGTTTAAAACGATGGCTTCGCTGAAAACCACTCTGGCCAAAATCACATCGCCCGCATTGAGCAAGTTGCTAACAGCACCCGTGGCGCTGCTCAGACCAACTTGGCTGACGGTTGGGGTGGTTGTGGAAAAGGTGAGCAAAGGGGTAGTGCCGGCACCGCCCGTATTGCCCGCTGCATCTGCGTAAGTGCCTGCATTGACCGAGATACTGGCGGTGCCAGATACCACATTGACATTGGGAGTGAAGGTGGCTGTTCGCGTTAAACCTGTGCCGCTGATATTGCCCAGTGTGCCGCCACTCACTACCACATCACCTGCATTGGATGCCCAAACAAAACTGCTGCCAGGGTCTTCGCTAAAGGTGAAAGTGATGCTTGCAGTTTCGCCTGCTTTTAAAGTGGCCACATCGGAGGTGATGCTGACACTTGGCGCAGTGGTGTCGACCAAATAGAGCGGATTATTGGCTACTGCGATGGACGTGACGACGCTGGTGTTGCCTGCGCTGTCTTTCAAGGTTGCGCCATTCAAGCTGAGCGCATTCAAAGCAATGGCCACACCATCGGTGTCGGTTTGCCCGCTAGCAATGGTGGTGCTGAACACCAAATTGGCTGTACCAGAGCCTGACACATATGTGGCTTGCACCGTGCTACTGCCAATTAGCAAAGCCAGCGTGGGCGAGCCTGCCGTGGTGTTGAGCGTGACCGCTTCGTTGAAAGTCACGGTGGCACTCAGAGTGTCAGTCGCATTGAGCAGTTTGACAGTTGCATCAAGAGGGCTGGCTACAGCGCCAGTGGCGTTGCTAAAGACAAGACTAGAAATGCTAGGGGCAAGGGTGTCGAGGGTGATGTTAGATGAAACGCCAGTGCTGCCGTTGTTGCCAGCAGCATCTTGATAGCTGCTGGCTGTGACGGTGATGTTGGCGGTGCTGTTGGCCAAATTGGGCGTTGGAGTGAATACCGCTGTGCGAGTGGTGCCAGTGCCGCTGATGGCACCCAAGGTGCCGCCGATTATTACCAGGTCGCCAGAGCTTCCGTCCCAGGCGAAGCTTGATCCTGGATCTTCAGAAAATGTGAAGGTGATATTGGCCGTCTCACCGGCTTTGAGCGCAGCTACGTTGCTGGCAATGCTGACTGTGGGCGCTAGGGTGTCGATCGAAATGCTGGGTGTAGTGCCTGCGCTGCCAGAATTACCCGCACTGTCGGCGTAACTCAAATTGGTCACAGTGATGCTGGCGTTGCCACTGGCCAAATTGGCAGTGGGTGTAAACACTGCATTGCGAGTCAGTCCTGTGCCGCTGATAGTACCCAAGGTACCTCCGGTTACAACCAAGTCGCCTGAACTGCCATTCCACGCGAAGCTTGTTCCTGGATCTTCAGAAAATGTGAAGGTGATATTGGCCGTCTCACCGGCTTTGAGTGCGGCAACATTGCTGGTAATGCTGACTGTGGGCGCTAGGGTGTCAATCGAAATGCTGGGCGTGGCGCCTGTGCTGCCAGAATTGCCAGCACTGTCTGTGTAACTCAAATTGGTTACAGTGATGCTGGCGTTGCCACTGGCTAAATTGGCAGTAGGTGTGAATACTGCAGTGCGTGTTAGTCCGGTGCCGCTGATGGCGCCCAAGGAGCCACCCGTTACCACCAGGTCGCCAGTGCTTCCGTCCCAAGCGAAGCTTGTTCCTGGATCTTCTGAAAATGTGAAGGTGATGTTGGCTGTTTCACTGGCTTTGAGCGCAGCTAAGTTACTGGTAATCCTGACGGTTGATCTCAGAGTGTCGATGGCTATGCTTGGAGAAATGCCTGCACTACCTGTATTGCCGGCGCTGTCTGCGTAACTCAAATTGGTCACAGTGATGCTGGCATTGCCACTGGCTAAATTGGCAGTGGGTGTGAATACTGCAGTGCGAGTCAGTCCTGTCCCGCTGATGGCACCCAAGGAGCCACCCGTTACCACCAGGTCGCCTGAACTACCATTCCAAGCGAAGCTTGTGCTTGGATCTTCCGAAAATGTGAAGGTGATGTTAGCTGTCTCACCGGCTTTGAGCGCGGCAACATTGCTGGTAATGCTGACTGTAGGCGCTAAGGTGTCGATCGAAATGCTGGGAGTGACTCCCGCACTGCCAGA
Source organism: Limnohabitans sp. MMS-10A-178 (assembly GCF_003063375.1). GTDB lineage: Bacteria > Pseudomonadota > Gammaproteobacteria > Burkholderiales > Burkholderiaceae_C > Limnohabitans_A. The sequence goes on from NZ_NERY01000001.1 coordinate 1,759,542, forward strand.
GTTGCCCGCACTGTCTGCGTAGCTTAAATTGGTCACAGTGATGCTAGCGTTGCCACTGGCTAAACTGGCAGTGGGTGTGAACACGGCAGTGCGTGTCAGTCCTGTGCCGCTGATGGCACCCAAGATTCCGCCCGTTACCACCAGGTCGCCAGTGCTTCCATCCCACACAAAACTGCTACCAGGATCCTCAGAAAATGTGAAAGTGATGTTGGCCGTTTCACCTGCTTTGAGTGCGGCAACATTGCTGTTAATGCTGACTGTGGGCGCTAGGGTGTCGATCGTAATGCTGGGTGTGACTCCCGCACTGCCTATGTTGCCAGCACTGTCTGCGTAACTTGAGCTGGTTACAGTAATGTTGGCGTTGCCACTGGCTAAATTGGCCGTGGGCGTGAAAGCTGCATTGCGCGTCAGTCCTGTTCCACTGATGGCACCCAAGGTTCCTCCCGTTACCACCAGGTCGCCCGAGCTACCATCCCAAACAAAGCTAGATCGTGGATCTTCAGAAAATGTAAAAGTGATATTTGCCGTCTCACCAGCTTTGAGTGCAGCAACGTTGCTGGCAATGCTGGTGCTTGGCGCGGAGGTATCTACTTTGTAGCCAGCGTTGTCTGGGCTGACAACACTGGCTGGCAAGCTTGTCGTGTTGCCATGGGGGTCATTGATGGTGCTGCCATTGAGTTGCAATGCATTGGCGTTAATGGCAATGCCGTTGATGTCTGTTTGACCGGCCAGGATCGTGTAGCTAAAAACCAAATCTGCTGTGCCTGCACCAGACACATAACTCGCTAAAACTTGGGTGCTGCCGATCTGTAAAGCTAGCGTTGGCTTACCGCCAATGAGGTTGAGAGTTTGGGCCTCAGAAAAATGTGCAGTGACGCTAACGGTATCGCCGGCATTGAGGATGTTGTTTTGCAAACCTACGGCACTGGAAAGTTGCATTGTCTCAAGAGTGGCGGGCGTGGTGTTGAGCAACAGACCCGTGAGGGTGTTGCCGATGCCCAAGTTACCAGCTGGGTCTGCAAATACACCGTTGTTAACGGTGATGCTGGCATTTGCTCCCGTTAAGCCTTGGGTAGGATAAAACGTAGCAGTGCGCGTAAGGCCTGTGCCGATGATGGCTGTTAGAGTGCCTTCAACCAAAGTCACATCGCCCGTGGTGCCATTCCAAGTAAAGGTGCTCCCAGGGTCTTCACTGAAAGTGAAGGTGATGGTGGCGGTTTGACCGCTCAAGAATGTGCTTTGGCTTGAGGCAATACTCACCAGTGTGGGCGCTGTGGTGTCTACCAAATAGCTTGCGTTGTCTGCAACCGCACTAAACACATTGACCGCTGTGTTGCCCGCTGTGTCCGTAAGGGTTCTACCGCTGAGGTTGAAGGTGGGGCTGCTCATATTTCTGGCCAAATTGCTGGCCACAATAGAAATGCCGTTGACATCGGTTTGAGCTGCCAGCACGGTGTAGGCAAATACCAGTGTGTTGGTGCCAGAACCGGAGGCATACATTGCGTCAACTTCTGTGCCGCCAATATTGAGTTTCAGGCTGGGCGTGCCCGCACCAGTGCCTAAAGTGACCGCCTTGTTGTAGTTGGCTGTGATGTAAACCACATCGCCTGCGTTGAGCAAGTTATTTTGAATGTTGTCGGCACTAGAAATGACCACAGAAGACAATGTGGCGGGGGAGGTGTTGACAGTGATGTTGGCCGATTTGTCGGTCACGCCAGCCACTGCTTCTAAGCCCAAGTTGCCTGCGGCATCGGTGTAGCTATTTAAATTCACGGCCACATTGGCTGTAGCGTCAGTAAGCCCCAATGCTGGCGTCAAGATGGCGGTGCGGATCAGTGGGTTGCCTGTGGTGCTCAGAGCGCCTAAGGTGCCCCCTGTCACAAGCAAGTCGCCAACATTGCCGTCCCATGTCAAAGAGTTACCAGGGTCTTCACTGAAGGTTAAGGTAATGATGGCGGTTTGCGCCGCATTCAAAGTACCAGCGTCAGAGGAGATTGCCACTGTGGGGCGGGTGGTATCGACCAAATACTTGGCGTTGTCTGCCACAGATGCAGAAGTGATGATGGCTGCGTTGCCACTGGCATCTTTGAGGGTGGCGCCATTTAGACTGAGCGCATTGAGTGCCAGGGCCACGCCGTTGCTGTCGTTTTGTCCGGCAGCGACGGTGGTGCTAAAAACCAAGGTGTTGGTGCCTGAACCAGAAACATAGTTGGCCTGAACAGTTTCAGTGCCAACTGTGAGCGCCAAAGTGGGAGAGCCCGAAGTGAGATTTAAAAAGACAGGTTCATTGAATGTGACTGAGGCATCGATTTCATCACCTGCATTGAGCCATTGAATGCTTGCGTCGTTGAAGCCGGGCAATGCCCCTCTTGCATTCGTGATTTTTGTGTCATCAATGCTGGCTGACAATGTATCGATGTCGATAGGCGGACTTGAGGCAGCCAAGCCAAGGTTGCCTGCAGCATCTTGATACGTTCCAGCGTTCACCGAAATACTGGCACTGACACCCGATTGGTTTGGAGTCGGTGTGAATGTGGCCGTGCGCACAAGGCCTGTGCCACTTAAGGCGCTCAATGTGCCGCCTGTGACAACAATATCACCTGCCGTGCCATCCCAAACAAAAGAGTCACCAACATCCTCGCTGAAAGTGAATGTCATCACCAGGGTCTCATTGCTTTTGACGGATGTAGAATTGCTTGTGATGACAACGCTGGGAGGGGTGGTGTCGCTTGGAGGTGGAGCGGGTGGTGGTGAAGGAGCCAGAGGAGGTGTAGGAGCAGGTGGAGTTTCATTGCCGCCTTTGCTCCCGGCAAATACGGGAATGCCAATGGCTGTAGCTGCAATTTCCCCCAAACCTACAGTGGCTAACAAAGCAGGTGTTGCGCTTGGCATGAGGCCTATCAAAGAGCCTGGGTTGTATAGAGCTACTTTGCAATCTAAGGCGGAGTCACTTTCAGTCCAAACCAAGCTTTCGGCTACATCAAATATTTCGGGTGGATAGTGCGAAATGACTTGAACCTCAGTACACGACTCGTTTTCTAAGCGGTAGACGGGTGCGTTTTCGACAGGCGTGAGTGAGGCTACAAAGTAATCTTGTATTTGAATGGCCGTTTCGTCATCAAATAAAACTTTCAGGTCTTTGTTTTGTCTTAAAAGTTTTTGACCTTTTTGATGAGCCCCTGTTTCGATGTTCAACAACTTGTACCGCGCACCAGACTCTGCTTTCACCAGCAAAGGTGCATTGACCAAGTTAAAGCCTCCTTTAGGCTCAGATGCATTGACCAGTCGCAAAAATCGTTCGGTGCCATCGGGCATCAAAATGTAAAGGTGTAGCTCATTGAAATTCATGACTTTTAACGCTCGTGAAGCGCTCCTGAAAAAGCTTTCTGAATGGGCTTGGACAGGTATTGCCATACTGACCTAGAGCGAGTGCGAATATCCAAAGAGGCTGTCATGCCTGGCTTCAAATCGGTGGGTTTGATCCGATCTGAAACAGGCATGGGAGCTAACTCAACTTGAATTCGGTAATAGGTTTGTAACGAGCCATTGGATCCAGACTCCGTCAGGGTGTCTGAGCTGATGTGGCTTAGGTTGCCATTGAGCATGCCGTACACACTGAAATCAAATGCATCCAACTTGACAGAGACTGGCAAGCCAACTTTGAGCTCACCAATGTCACTCGGATTGATTTTGGCCTCGATCACTTGGCCACTTTCTGTTGGTGATATTTGCATCAGCTCATCGCCAGCACGCAAGACGCCGCCAACGGTATTGATTCGAATGACTTTCACAATGCCAGCCACTGGTGTGGTGAGCACACTGTGGTCTAGCAAACTTTGGCGCTCATTCAATTTGAATTGATTGGATGAAATTTCTTCTTCTAGGCGCACCAGTTCAAGTTTGGCATCTTGCAAATACTTGTTCTTGAGCGTCAATATTCTTCCTTGACTTTCATGCAACTGTCGCTGCGATTTCATCAGTTCAATTTGACTTAAGTCGCCAGACTTGAAGAGAGATTGGCTAATGCGCAGTTCTTCTTCTGAAAGCAGCAAGCTCGAATTTAAAAGCGCCAAATCTTCGTTCAAGCCTTGCTTTTTTTGCTTGTAAATTTGTTCTTGAGCCAATTTGAATTGACCACGAGCATCAAATTTTTCGTCAAATGTTAAGAGTTCGCCACTGGACTCGGCGTAAGCACGCATTCGCGCAGCTTGCAAAGCCGTTAGCTTGGCTTGAATTTCTTGAAACCCAGCCTCCGATCGGGTGCTTTCTAATTTGGCAACAACTTGACCGGCTTGAACAGCTTGGCCCTCAGATACCAAGAGCTGTGTCAACACGCCGCCATCTGCAGCTTGAATAATTTGATTTCTTGCCACAGCAATGACTTGGCCTGAGCTGCGAACGGTTTGATCCATTTCGGACTGGGTGGACCAAAGCGCAAAAACCAAAAGGGCCATGGCCAATAGACGGGTGGGTGTGATGAGTTGGCGGGCATGAGCCCAAAAATAAAGGCGTGTCATGCTTGTAGCTTTTGAATCACTTGCTCTTTGGGGCCATCCAGCACAATTTGGTGATTGGAAATGACCACCAATCGATTGACCAAGCTCAACATCTCGGGCTTGTGCGTAACCAAAACCAGCGTGTCTTGGGGCCTCAGCGCTTGTTGCAGAGCTTTGGTAACGTGGTCTGCCAAGTTGCGATCCATAGACGCGGTGGGCTCATCCAACAACCAGATGCGGGGTCGTCGCAGAAAAACACGGGTTAAGTTGACCAACTGGCGTTGGCCTCCCGACAGTCCTTGTCCGCCCTCAAAAATGGGCAAATCAAATCCCAAAGGGTGTCGAGCGATGATGGCTTGGTGCAGACCAGTTTGCAGCGACACCCCTTTTAAGATTTCATCGCCCGGATCCAAAATGCCCACCAACAGGTTGTCGCGAAGGGTGCCTTCAAACAAGCGGCCCTCTTGTTGCAAATAGCCTAGCTGCTCTGACAAAAGAGGTTTTGCAATGTAAGTCAGTGCTACGCCGTCTAGCGTGATATCACCTTTTTGTGGTTTGTACATGCCACTTAAAAGGCGAAGTAGGGTTGTTTTTCCAGATCCGATGGGACCCAACACACCAATTTTTTCGCCATCTTGAATTTGCAGCAGTGGCACTTGAAGTGCTGTCTGGGTGTTGTAGCTGTAGGCCACTTCTTTGAAGTGGTAAGCACCTTGCACAGATTGCAAGAGAATGGGTTGTTGCGTCTGGTGGTCGTCAGGAAGATGCCAAATTTGGTCAAGACCTTGAAGTGCCGACTTGCAGTAGCCCCAGTGAATCAACTGGCCTGGCAAAGCAGCCACAGGCTGCAAAATACGACCCGACAAAATGGTGCAAGCGATGAGGCTCCCCATGCTTAATTCGCCCCGACTGATCATCAATGCACCGGCGGCTACCATGCCAATGTAGGCTATTTGTTGAAACGCTTGGATGCTGTGTTGAGCAGATTCACTGATATTTTTCAGGCGCAATTCTTCTGAGCGCGCAGCATCTGAAAGGTTTTGCCAAATACTCAATTGACGCCAGCCGCCTTGTCCTGACTTGAGTGTTTCAGCGCCTTCGATAGATTCCACCAACAAACCAGTTTTGCGCATGCTGGCGAGGGAAGCCTGGTGACTGCGCGCTTCCACTTCATGAATACTTTTGAAACCAATCCAAAGTGACACGAGCAAAAAAATCAGGGGAATTAATGCAATCCAGCCTGCAATGGCAGCAACTATGAAAAAGAAAATAACTGCAAATGGCGCGTCGATGAGCAGCTGGGTGGCTGAGTTGGTTAGAAAACTCCTAACGCTTTCGTAGGCTTTCATCTGCCCTGCCAAACTGCCCACACTGGTGGGTAAAGTGTCTAAGCGAATGTTCAAAAAGCGAAGAAATACCTCGCGTCCTAGGCGCTGATCAATTTGAGCAATGATTTTTTCATGGAGATCAGAGCGAATGGCACGTGTCAGCCACTCAAACAGAACAGCTGCCAGGGCACCCAAACTCAAAACCCAAAGTGTGGCCACCGCGCCTGTAGGAACAACTCTGTCATAAACATGCATGCTGTAAAACGAGATGGCCAATGCCAACACATTGAGCATCAAGCCACCAATGCATGCATCCAGAAACAGCCGTTTGTGTTGTAAAAACTCAAATTTGATCAAGCGCCAAATTGGACTGGCCGAGCGGTCGAAGGGTGTTCGAAAATCAATTTTGACTAACTCAAACGCACGCAAGCTGCTAGTGCTTATTTCGCCTTCAGAGCCCTCAGAGCCCTTAGAGCCTTCAGCGCCTTGAGCGCCTTCCATGATCCATTCCGATTGGGCATTGAAGCTTTTTAATACGAAGCATTCCCCTTGCTTTGAAATAGCCAAACAAGGTAGGTGAGAGGGGTCTAACTGAGAGTTGCTGATCCAACGAACAGATGACCATTGCATCTGCGTTTTGAATTTGGACAAAACTTTTTGGAAACTCAATGGAGGAGAGCTGATGTCTGCAAAGCACATCTGGAGGGCTGTTTTGTCGAGGCTTTGTCGTTGCAATTGTGCCAAGCGCAGAATAGCCATGAGAAAGGCATTCATGGGCTTTCCCATCGTGCAAGGCCAAATGCAAGTATTTGTAAGCGCCAATAACTCAACTGCATAGAAGTGTCGTTCTCGATCAAGCTCATTTGGCTTTGCATGGTTTCTTGCGCCGCATTCATTACTTCAATCCAAGTTTTTCGGCCACTGTCAAATTGCCGAAGCCAAGCCGTTTGAATGTCTTGCAGTGACTCTAAATTCAATTTCAATTCCTCAGCCTTGCTTTGCCTTGCAATGAGGTTCAAAACATCAGATTGAACTGTTTCGCTGAGGAGGCGTTGGGTCAATGCAATTTCATGCTGAGCGCTATCGTGTTTGGCCATCAAGCTGGCCAGCTGGTTTTGCATGCTCAGTCCCGCGCCGGTTGTGGCTGTTACTCCTATGAACAAACGATTGACGTTTTGTGCATTGGCGAAAGCGTAATTGCCGCGTTGGTGTTCTGCCCGCAAGTAAACTTCAGGTTGATAGGCCGCTCGCTTTTCATCAAGCTCTGCCTCTTGAATTTTCAGTTGGCTCTTTAAGCGCAATGCCACCGGGGATTGACTGGTGCTCAGGGCATCCCAGTCGATGTTCTCGGTGTTTTGCAGATGTGCCTGGCTGTCATTTGAAGGGGCTGAAAGTGCATCTGTTGCTTGGCTGAGTGGCTGTGCTTCGGGTACCCATTGCTTCAACCTGAGCCATGCCAAGTCTTCTTGCATTTTGGTTTGGTTCAATAGTTGTTTGACCATCGAAACTCGCAGCCTAGAAAGTTTCACTTCACTTTGTGTTGACAGGCCTTGCTCAGCACGCCGCTCAATTTTTGCTTGCAAATTTTCTAGTTCGTTTTTGGTTTTCAGAAGCGCTGTTTGCTGTCTTTGAAAATTGACAACCTCTGTCCAAGCCTGCAGTGTCTTCAATGCTAAGCCCTGCTGTACTTCAAGCAATCTGGCGACTTCGATCTCTTGGTTTGCAGCGGCTTTGTTTTGCTGTGCACTCAATCGGCCCCCCGTCCACAGGGGCTGTTGCAATCGATAAATGGCAACTTGTGGCGTTCCTGAATAAGAAGGATCGTTGCCACCTTTCGATTGAGCTCGCTCTAAGGTTATGGACGGTGTTGGGTAGAAGGCTTGTTTCGAAACCTCAATGTCAAAGCCTGTCGACTTCAGGTTTTGAACCTGAATCAAAACTTGGGGATGGTGTTGGATGACCTTCTTCCAAAGAAGGTGCAGGTAAGCGGGGGAATGGGAAAAAACCTGCGGCTGCGCGGCCAAGCCAAAATCAGGATCTTTTGCGTTGGAGTAAAGCGGAATGCCGCTTATCAACACAAAAATACATAGCGGTAGATGCCTAAGTACTCTTTTGTATTTGTGAAAATGTATCAGTAAATCAATCAGTTGTGAGTAACTTTATTATCTCACTGATAAAGGAGCCAGCTATTTGAGGCAAATCTGCGCTCAACAAGGCCTTCATTTTATGCGCTAATTAGTATTCATTTAAGAATGCCAGGCAGAACTCTCGCTTAGTCGTTTGCACCCAAAGACAAGGCCACTTCTCTGGACTTTGCGTTGGCTGCCTCAGCATTGGCAACTTGGGAGTGTTGCGTGGGCCAGCCCTGCATGTGTTGCAAGGCAATGCCAGCCAAGGCATCGACCCAAACCGGTTCATCATTCAAGCAAGGGATGTAGTTGAATGTTTTTCCACCCGCATGCAAGAAGGCTTCGCGGCCTTCCATGCTAATTTCTTCCAGAGTTTCAAGGCAGTCGCCGGTAAATCCTGGGCACACCACATCGACACTTTGGGTGCCGCTTTGGGCCAGTGAAATGAGTGTGGGCTCGGTGTAGGGCTCGAGCCATTTGGCTTTGCCAAATCTTGACTGGAATGTCACCATGTACTGTTCGCTGGTGAGGCCTAATTTTTCAGCCAACAAACGACCTGTTTTGTAGCACTCGCAATGGTAGGGGTCGCCCAATTGAAGTGTGCGCTCTGGTACGCCATGAAAACTCATGACCAATTTTTCTGCGCGGCCATGTTGGGCCCAATTTTTTTGGATGCTTTTTGCCAGGGCATCAATGTAGCCGGCGTCATCATGGTAGTGATTGACAAACCGAAACTCCGGCAAGTTTCGTGCTTTCAAACTCCAGCGATACACAGCGTCAAAAACGGGTGCCGTGGTAGTGCCACTGTATTGTGGGTAAGCAGGCAACAACAAAATGCGCGTTGCACCTTCCAATTTCAAAGCATCTATTTGTGAGCCAATGCTTGGAGAGCCATAGGTCATGGCGTACTTCACTGCAACATGATGGCCTTTGGCGTTCAACGCGGCTTGAAGGCCCTGTGCTTGTTTGTCTGTCCAAACCCGAAGGGGTGAGCCTTCTTGGGTCCAAATGCTGGCGTACTTGGCTGCCGATTTGGCGGGTCTGATGCGCAAAATAATGCCGTGCAAGATGAGCCACCAAACCGCTTTGGGAATTTCGACCACACGAGAGTCACCCAAAAATTGAGCCAAGTAGCGACGCAAAGCGGGTGCGGTGGGTTCATCGGGTGTGCCTAGGTTGCAGTAAAGCACACCTGTTTTGGCACTTTGTCCGTGTTTGAAAGGGGGTTCTTTTTGAAAAGCCATGCGTTATTCTCTCTCACCATGATCGATTTTTTAAAAATTAAAGCAATCTCCCTTGATTTGGACGATACTTTGTGGCCCGTTTGGCCAACCATTGGCCGCGCCGAGGAAACCTTGGCAGCTTGGCTGGCCCAAAAAGCCCCGCAAACTGTGGCCTTGTGCGCCATTCCGGGATATCAAAGGAAAATCAGAGAAGAAATGCCTGGGCTGCGTCCCGATTTAGGGAACGACTTGTCGGCCCTCAGGCGCGAATCTATTCGGGTGTTGTTGCAAAGAGCGGGCGAAGATCCCAACTTGGCAGAACCAGCATTCGATGTTTTTTTTGAGGCGCGGCAAAAAGTCGTTTTTTATGAAGACGCCATGCCAGCCCTTGACTTTTTGAAGTCCAAGTATCCCTTGGTAGCTTTGTCCAATGGCAACGCCGACATTCACAAAGTGGGCCTTGGCAATTATTTTATGGCGGCGTTCAACCCTATCAACTTGGGTGTGAGCAAACCCGATGCCAAGATGTTTAATGCCGGCGCTCAAGCCCTCGGTGTATTGCCAGAAGAGGTACTGCACATTGGCGATGATCCACATTTGGATGTGTTGGCTTCACAGCGTGCAGGCATGCAGTCAGTTTGGGTTAACCGTGATGAAAAACAGTGGGCACATGACACACACCCCGCGCCGTTCACGGTGAAGTGTTTGAAATCGTTGTGCGATGCGTGGCCTGTTGCATCAAGGTAATTTTTTGAGGGCTTGAATGGCTTGAATGCCAGACATCACTGCGCCTTCCAAAGTGGCAGGGTAGGGGCCCTCGATGTAATCACCACAAACACTCATGCTGGGGTAGGGCGTGGCCGAAGGTCTTTTTAAATGGGGTGTACAGGCAAACGTTGCCCGCTTTTCAACCACAGTTTGAATCAACTGAAGTTGGTCTGCGTCATGCCCTACATGCCCCACATGCCCCAAGGTTTTCAGTAAGTCTTTGGCCTGTTGCATCACCTGATCTTCAAGCACTGGTTTGCTTTCTCGAACGGCACTGGCCACAAAGGCCAACAAGCCTGGCGTGTTGGCATGCTTGCAAATTAAGCCTCTGTCGAATACGAATTGTGCAGGTGCTTTCTTGTTCGAGATCAGGGCCATCATGGGGTGAGGCAGTTGCACGTGCTCGGGTGCTTGAATGTAAACAGTGGCAATGGCTTCGTATTCAATTTGCTGTGTTTGAGCAGACCATGTTGCATTGAATGGTTCTATCAATCGGGCGGCTTCACTGGCCGTAGTGGCTACCACCACTCGGTCAAAGAAAGCGCCATCGACTTGCCAAGATGGGGTGCTGTTTTCGAGCCATTGCAGGCTTTCAATTCGTGCCCCCAAGCGGCACTCAACGCCTTTGCTTTGAAGCCACTCGATGGCTGCGTGCGGAAAAATTTGACCCAAATCTTGTTTGGGAAGGAGCAGGTCGGCACTGCCAGCAGGCCCCAACAGTGCATCCTGCATGACCCTTAAAAAAACACGGCCACTGGCTTCTTCAGATGGGGTGTTGAGGGCGGCCACACACAGCGGGTCAATCAGATCTTGCATGAGTGTGGGGGTGAGTCCTTGACAAACATCTGCCACGCTCATGTGCGCATCACAAGAGAATGTGTTGCGTTGCCATTCAAAAGCTTTTTGCAACAAACGCAACTTGTCGATCAAGCGCCATCCCTTGGCAGTGGCAATGCCCCAAAGCAAATTCAAAGGGAATGGCAGATTTTTTAAAACCAAGCCAGTGCCGTCTGGCTTGATCAATTGCAAAGGCAATCGCCAAAGCGCTAGATTTTCTTGAACACCGACAGACTTCATGAGGCGCAAACTTTGATGGTAGGCGCCAATCAAGATGTGTTGGCCATTGTCTAGCACCCAATCATTTTTGCCTTGAATGGCAAGGCTGCGTGCGCGGCCGCCCCAATGCCGGCTGGCTTCAAACAAGGTAACTTGATGGCCAGCTTGTGTGGCGCAAATGGCAGCACTCAGACCCGCCCAGCCTGCACCCACAATGGCAATTTTTTGAGAGTGTTTGTGATTCACTGTGGCAGTGGGTCTTAGAGCCGGCCGAGGGCTTGAATTTTCCATGCCAGCCAAAGTTTGCGCAGAGGCGTGAGCGAAACACGTTGATGCAAAACTTGAAAGTTGTCTGCTTCAATCTCACGCAACAATGTTCTGTAAATGCTGGCCATCATGAGGCCTGGTTTTTGAGTTCGTTTGTCGGCGGCCGGCAACAATGCAAATGCTTCTTCGTACAAACTGTGTGCGCGTGCAGCTTGGAATTTCATAAGGGCAGTAAATCGATCTGAATACTGCCGCTGCATCAGATCCTGTGCTTTGACATCAAATTGTTTGAGCTCATCAATGGGCAAATAAATTCTGCCGCGCATGGCATCTTCACCTACATCTCGCAAGATGTTGGTCAATTGAAAAGCCAAGCCCAATTTGTGTGCGTATTGGGTTGTTTGAGGGTCAGTTTGGCCAAAAATTTTAGCGGCCACCTCGCCCACCACGCCTGCCACCAAATGGCAATAACGCTGCAAGCCCACATAATCCAAATAGCGTGTTTGCGACAGATCCATTTGGCAGCCTTCAATGACGGACAACAAATGGTGAGCTTCAATGCCATAGTCGCTGGTATGAACTATCAGTGCTTTCATGACGGGGTGGGTCGCATTGCCCGCAAAAGATTGAAGCACTTCGTTTTGCCACCAAGCCAGAGTGCTTTGGGCCACGCTGGGGTCTGATATTTCGTCTACCACGTCGTCTACTTCTCGGCAAAAAGCATAGAAAGCAGTAATGGCAGCTCGCCGATTGGCGGGTAAAAACAAAAAGGCGTAATAAAAACTGCTGCCAGAGTTGGCCGCTTTTTGTTGAACGTATTCTTGGGGTGTCATGGTGTTTTATTGTCCCACTCTCTGGCTTACATCCAGGTGGCTCTCCAGAAAAGAACGGGTAAGTCCCATGCCTTTAGCGTAGGCCGATGTTGAAAAGCCAAGGGGCCGAGTTTTTCAACTTTTTCTAAAATGCGCAATCCGCCCTGAACCACTCCTCTCAGCTCTAAACCTGCCCGTCCGGGCACCTCATGAACCAAGGGCGCGCCAGACATCATGAGCGCGCGGGCATGTTGGCAAAGCTCTTGAACAAGTTGGCCTCTATCCATTGAAGCTTGTAAATTTTGTGGCACATAAAACCGGCCTCGTGGAATGTCTTCACTCAGGTCCTGCCAAAAATTAATCAATTGAAGGGCGCTGCAAATGGCATCACTTTGGCGCAGTGCGGTTTCATCTTTCACGCCATAAAGATGCAGCAAAAGCCGGCCCACAGGGTTGGCTGACAACTCACAATACTGCAGCAGTTCATCGATGGTTTTAGCTTGGCTGCTTTGCGCTGTGGCCAAGACATCTTGTTCAAATGCCTTGAGCAAATCATTCAAGTGTTGAATGGGCAATTTGAAATCTTGGATCACTTGATGCAAAGGCAAAAAGATTTCTGGATGAGGGCCTTGCTGCGTTGGCCCATGCAAAAGCTCATGTCTGAAACTCTGCAAGGCCTCTAGTCTTTGAGCCGCATTTTCTTGCCCCTCATCGGCAATGTCATCGGCCGCACGGGCGAAGGCATAAATGGCCGCAATGGCGGGCCGAAGGTGAGGCGGACACAAAATCGAAGCCACCGGAAAGTTTTCAGGGTGGGTGACGGGAAGGGCTTGGACTTCCTTCGAATTGGCTTGATGGCTTGGCATGAATCCTTGTATTTTCGCTTGACAAGCATCATGGATTACCCTAGATTACTAACCAGTCAGTCATTAATTTGGATTTTCCAATGCCACAGTCTTTTCCCCGCATTTCTTCTTTGTCCATGGTGTTGCTTCTTTTGAGCTGGGGCTTAACCGCTTGCACGCCCAAACAAGAAACCGCGGAACCCATTCGATCTGTCAAATTGTTCACGGTGGGTGAATCCGATTTGAACGTGCAAGGGGAGTACGCGGCCGAGGTGCGGGCTCGAACTGAAAGTCGATTGGGATTTAGGGTGGGCGGCAAGATCTTGGTGCGCCAAGCTGAAGTTGGTCAGCGGGTTCAAGCTGGGCAAGTGTTGGCCGAAGTCGATGTTCAAGACTACGCGCTGGCTGCCCAGGCAGCTCAAGCCTTGGTGGTAGGAGCACGTTCGCAACGCGATTTGGCGGCTGCAGACTTCAAACGTTATGAGGCTCTGTTGGCCCAAAACTTCATCAGCGCAGCCGAATTGGAGAGGCGATCTACCACCCTGAAGGCCGCGCAAGCTTCATTGGATCAAGCGCTGGCGCAGGCCCAAGCGCAGTCCAATCAAGCAGGGTATGCCAAATTGATGGCCACCGTCTCTGGTGTGGTCACAGCTGTTGAGGCTGAGCCAGGGCAGGTGGTTTCGGCAGGGCAGCCGGTAGTGAGGTTTGCCCACGATGGTCCTCGCGATGCTGTTTTTGCAGTTCCTGAACATGTGGTGGGGCGCCTCAAATTGGGACAAAAAATGACGGTCACTGTGGGCAACACGCCGCAAACCATTCAAGGCCAGGTGCGAGAAATTGGTGCGAGTGCCGACCCCGCTACCCGAACATTCACTGTCAAGCTAGGGCTAGACAAAGCGGAGTCATTGCCCTTGGGCATCACCCTGAATGTGCAAGCGCCCCAACTTGCTGGAAGCCTATCAGATGTGATCAAAGTGCCCACCAGCGCCTTGCGCCAAGAAGCCAATCAGACCAGCGTCTGGGTGTATGACCCTCAAACTGCCACCGTGCTTTCTCAAGTGGTTCAGGTGGCAACTGCTGATGGCAATGAGGTGGTCATTGCTTCTGGGTTGAAGCCGGGTCAACAAATTGTGAGTGCAGGCGTACATGTTTTGTCACCTGGCCAAAAAGTGACGGTTTACAACGCCGCCGCCGCCCCTTCACCTGCAACAAAGTAAATCATGCGCGCAGAACCAAAAACAGGTTTTAACCTGTCAAAGTGGGCCCTTGATCATCCTGCACTCACGCGGTATTTGATGCTGGTCTTGATGCTGTTGGGCGTCTTTGCTTTTTTCAATTTGGGCCAAGACGAAGATCCTCCCTTCACATTTCGAGTGATGGTGGTAAGAGCCTATTGGCCTGGAGCAACGGCCCAACAAGTGGCTGAGCAAGTAACCGATAAACTGGAGCGAACACTCCAAGAAGTACCCTTTGCAGACAAAATTCGCAGCTACTCCAAACCTGGCGAATCGCAGATTATTTTTCAAGTCAAAGACTATTCCAAGCCCTCTGAAGTGGCCAATGTTTGGTACACAGTGCGCAAGAAAATAGGTGACATGCGCGGCAGCTTGCCTACGGGTGTGGTGGGGCCTTTCTTTATAGATGATTTTGGAGATGTGTATGGCGTGATTTATGCCTTGCAAGCAGATGGCTTCACACCAGCAGAAGTGAAGAAATTTGCAGACGATGTCAGGCAAAAAATATTGCGTGTTCAAGATGTTGCCAAGGTTGAACTTTTTGGTGTGCAAGATGAAAAAGTTTTCATCGAAATCTCTCAAAAGAAATTGGCGGTCATGGGCATTGACATGGGGGCAGTCATTGCCCAATTGGCACAGCAAAATGCCATTGAATCGGCGGGCACTTTGAATCTGCCCCAGGATGCTATTCAACTTCGTGTCAATGGGCAATTTAACAACTTGGAGTCACTCCGGCAAATGCCAATTCGCGGCTTTTCAGGGCAGCAAATTAAATTGGGTGATCTGGGAACCATCAAGCGCGATTACATCGATCCACCCCAAGTCAAAGTGCGGCACAACGGTGAGCCGGTTATTGGTTTGGGTGTGTCCATGGCCAAAGGGGGCGACATCATTGAGCTTGGCAAGGCCCTGAAAGTGAGCATTGCCAACATAGAAAAATCACTGCCCGTTGGTGTGAAATTGGTTCAAGTACAAGACCAGCCTCAAGCTGTGTCTAGTTCGGTCAACGAGTTTTTGAAAACATTGATCGAAGCCGTTGCCATTGTGTTGGCGGTGAGTTTCTTGTCTTTGGGTTTGCACAAGCGCCCCGGCATCCATCCATTGTGGCGCCGCTGGACGCTAGACATTCGGCCTGGCTTGGTGGTGGGCATTACCATCCCCTTGGTGTTGTCCGTGACGTTTTTGGCCATGGATTATTTCAACATTGGCTTGCACAAAATTTCATTGGGCTCGCTCATCATTGCCTTGGGCTTGTTGGTGGACGATGCCATCATTGCGGTTGAAATGATGGTGAGAAAAATGGAGGAGGGCTACGACAAAGTGCGTGCAGCCACCTTTGCCTATGAGCTTACAGCCATGCCCATGCTAACGGGCACCCTGATTACGGCGGCTGGGTTCTTGCCCATTGGTTTGGCCAAATCCATCACAGGTGAATACACCTTTGCCATCTTCGCTGTCACCGTCATTGCCTTGTTAATCAGCTGGGTGGCTTCGGTTTATTTTGTGCCTTACTTGGGCACCTTGTTGTTGAAAGCGCCACCGCATGTGAACGCGTCAGAACAAGCGGTTATTCATGAAATGTTTGACACGCCTTTTTACAACGCCTTTCGCAGAGCTGTCACTTGGTGCGTGTTCAATAAATGGAAAACCATTGCCATCACCCTGATTATTTTTGTGCTGGGCTTTGTGGGCATGGGCAAAGTTCAACAACAATTTTTCCCAGACTCCAGTCGGCCAGAAATCATGGTGGAGTTGTGGTTGCCTGAAGGTGCTAGTTTTGTGGCCAGCGAAGAAGTGGCCAAGCGCGTTGAAAAACGCTTGATGGCTGAGCAAGGTGTGAACTCAGTGAGCACGTGGGTGGGGTCTGGCGTGCCACGTTTTTATTTGCCGCTTGATCAAATTTTCCCTCAGTCCAATGTTTCTCAGTTGATTGTGGTGTCCAAAGATTTGAAATACAGAGAGTCGCTGCGAGTCAAATTGCCCGCCGTGTTGGCTGCAGAATTTCCAGAGGTTCGAGGGCGCGTCAAACTTTTGCCCAATGGCCCGCCTGTGCCTTACCCGGTGCAGTTTAGGGTGGTGGGCGCCGATCCTTTGGCGCTACGCTTGAAGGCCGACGAAGTGAAGGCAGCTTTGCGCACCAACCCCAACACGCGCGGTGTGAACGACAACTGGAATGAGTCTGTCAAAGTCATTCGCTTGGAAGTCGATCAAGCCAAGGCGCGTGCTTTGGGTGTTACCAGCCAATCCATTGCCCAAGCTTCTAGAACCATTTCATCTGGATCGACCATTGGCCAATTTCGCGATGGCGACAAGCTGATTGACATTGTGTTCAGACAGCCCCAGTCTGAGCGCGATGCCATTACCGATTTGGCTGGCGCCTATGTTCCCACCGCTTCTGGAAAGTCCATTCCATTGTTGCAAATTGCCAAGCCAGTGTTCAATTGGGAGCCAGGCGTGATGTGGCGGGAAGGGCGAAGCTACGCCATCACGGTCAATGCCGATGTGATTGAGGGTATTCAAGGTGCCACAGTAACTCAGCAGTTGCTGCCCGATTTGAAAAAAATAGAAGCCCAATGGCAGGAAAAAGATGCTGGCGAGTACCGCATTGAAGTGGCGGGTGCAGTGGAAGAGAGCTCCAAAGGCTCTGCCTCCATTGCGGCGGGTATGCCGCTCATGCTGTTTGTCACCTTCACGCTATTGATGCTTCAGCTCCAAAGTTTTAGCCGAGCTTTGTTGGTGTTCATTACCGGCCCACTTGGCATCGCCGGCGTTGCGGGCGCCTTGCTGGTTCTGGATCGGCCCTTTGGCTTTGTCGCTTTGCTGGGCGTCATTGCCCTGATGGGCATGATTCAACGAAATTCGGTCATTTTGATCGATCAAATTGAGCAAGACAGGGCTGCTGGTGTGCCTGCCTGGGAGGCGATTGTGGAGTCGGCTGTCAGGCGCTTGCGGCCCATTGTGTTGACCGCTGCTGCGGCTGTTTTGGCCATGATTCCACTCTCGCGAAGTGTTTTTTGGGGCCCAATGGCCGTGGCCATCATGGGGGGATTGATTGTGGCAACAGCCCTCACTTTGTTGGCTTTACCGGCCATGTATGCCGCCTGGTTCAAGATTGCGCCCCCACCTAAATCAGTCTAAACCCGACGAGGGAAAGGGGGACTTCAGCCCAGAAGTCCTCACTTCCATGGTTAAAATAGAAGGTTGACCGATTCAACCCATATCGATGGGACCCGCGCGGGTGGCGAAATTGGTAGACGCACCAGGTTTAGGTCCTGACGGTAGCAATACTGTGCGGGTTCGAGTCCCGCCCCGCGCACCACTTACTAACAAGAGAAGACCATGGCAGTTACTGTAGAAACATTGGAAAAATTGGAACGCAAAATCAGCTTGTCACTGCCTGTGACGGTCATCCAATCTGAAGTTGATGCTCGTTTGAAGAAAATGGCACGCACCGTCAAGATGGACGGTTTCCGTCCTGGCAAAGTGCCCATGAACGTGGTGGCACAGCGCTATGGTTACTCAGTGCAGTACGAAGTCATGAACGACAAAGTGGGCGAGGCATTTGCCTTGGCCGCCAATGAAGCCAAAGTGCGCGTTGCTGGCCAACCCCGCATTTCTGAAAAAGAAGGCGCACCTGAAGGTGAGTTGGCTTTTGATGCCATCTTCGAGGTGTATCCCGAAGTCAAATTGGGCGACCTCAGTGCTGCTACGGTTGAAAAGCTCAGCGCCGAAGTGACCGAAGAAGCCATTGACAAAACGGTCGATATTTTGCGCAAGCAACGCCGCACTTTCTCGCAGCGCCCAGCTGCTGAAGCGGCCATCGATGGCGATCGTGTGACGGTCGATTTCGAAGGCAAAATTGACGGTGAAGTGTTTTCTGGCGGCAAAGCTGCCGACTTCCAATTCTTGGTGGGCGAAGGCCAGATGCTGAAAGAATTTGAAGAGGCTGTTCGCGGTATGAAAAATGGCGAAAGCAAAACTTTCCCATTGTCATTCCCTGCCGATTACCAGGGTCAAGATGTGGCCGGCAAAACAGCCGACTTCTTGGTCACCGTGAAGAAAATTGAAGCGGCTCATTTGCCCGAAGTGAACGAAGCCTTGGCCAAGTCCTTGGGCATTGCAGACGCTTCTGTTGAAGGCCTGCGTGCCGACATCCGCAAAAACCTCGAGCGCGAAGTTAAGTTCCGTTTGTTGGGTCGCAACAAACAAGCCGCAATGAACGCTTTGGTTGAAAAAGCCGAGCTCGATTTGCCCAATTCAGTGGTGCAGAGCGAAATTGAGCGTTTGAAAGAAGGCGCCCGCGCCGACCTCAAACAGCGCGGTATCAAAGACGCCGACAAAGCCCCCATTCCCGACGACATCTTCCGCCCCCAAGCTGAAAGCCGTGTGCGTTTGGGCTTGGTGGTGGCTGAGTTGGTCAAGGCCAACACCTTGAACGCCACTGAAGCGCAAATCAAAGCCCACATTGAAGAGTTGGCTTCTAGTTACGAGCGTCCCGACGATGTGGTGCGTTGGTACTATAGTGACAACCAGCGCATGTCTGAAGTTGAAGCAGTGGTCATTGAGACCAACGTGGCTGACTTCATCATGTCTAAGGCCAAAGTCACTGAAAAAACCATCTCCTTTGACGAGTTGATGGGTCAACAGGCTTAAGAGCCGATTTAAGCCAAGCGCCTCGCATTTTTCGTATTTACCAACATCTGTTTGGAACCACCATGAATTCACTCGATATTCAAGCCTTGGGCAATGTGCCCATGGTGATCGAAACGTCAGGCCGCGGTGAGCGCGCCTACGACATTTACTCCCGCTTGCTCAAAGAACGGGTGATCTTCTTGGTGGGCGAAGTCAATGACTACACCGCCAACTCGGTGGTGGCCCAATTGTTGTTTTTGGAAAGCGAAAACCCCGAGAAGGACATCTCTTTCTACATCAACTCACCCGGCGGTTCGGTCAGTGCTGGCATGGCCATCTACGACACCATGAACTTCATCAAACCCGATGTGTCTACCCTGTGTACCGGCATGGCAGCCAGCATGGGCGCATTTTTGTTGTCCGCTGGCACCAAGGGCAAGCGTTTTTCATTGCCCAACTCCAAGGTCATGATTCACCAGCCTTTGGGCGGAACGCGCGGTCAAGCCACCGAAATTGAGATTCACGCCCGTGAAATTCTCAAAACTCGCGAACAACTCAACAGAATATTGGCTGAAAACACCGGCCAGCCTTTGGAAAAGATCCAACTCGACACCGAGCGCGACTACTATCTATCGGCCGATGAAGCCAAAGAATACGGTTTAATTGACCAAGTTATTGCAAAACGTCCCTGAGACGCAACAAACCAGGGGTGAAATGAAGATTTCTGCCCTGTTTTTTGAAGACGGCGCCCCCTTTCATGGAGAGCGCCGTTTTTCTTTCGCTATCATAGGGAAAATAGAACCACAGGGCGTCGTTTATGGCCGATAAAAAAGGCTCAGTTACCGAAAAGAATTTGTATTGTTCCTTCTGCGGCAAAAGCCAGCACGAGGTGAAGAAGCTCATTGCGGGCCCGTCGGTCTTCATTTGCGATGAGTGCATTGACTTGTGCAACGACATCATTCGCGATGAATTGCCTGTTACCGAAATTGCCAAAGACGCCAAATCTGGTCTGCCCACACCACTTGATATCAAAAGCAATTTAGACAATTACGTCATTGGCCAAGAAAAAGCCAAGCGCACTTTGGCGGTGGCTGTTTACAACCACTACAAGCGCCTGCGTCACAAAGAAGTTGCCAAGAAAGACGAAGTCGAATTGGCTAAGAGCAACATCTTGCTCATTGGCCCCACAGGCTCTGGCAAAACGTTGTTGGCTCAAACCTTGGCACGCATGCTCGATGTGCCATTCGTCATGGCCGATGCCACCACACTCACAGAGGCTGGCTATGTGGGCGAAGACGTTGAAAACATCGTGTCCAAGTTGCTGCAAAGCTGCAACTACGACGTTGATCGCGCCCAACGTGGCATTGTCTACATCGACGAGATTGACAAAATCACCCGCAAATCAGACAACCCCTCCATCACGCGCGACGTGTCGGGCGAGGGCGTTCAGCAAGCGCTGCTCAAGCTGATTGAAGGCACCATGGCCAGCGTGCCACCGCAAGGCGGCCGCAAGCACCCCAATCAAGACTTCTTGCAAATTGACACCACCAACATTTTGTTCATTTGCGGTGGTGCGTTTGCAGGTTTAGAAAAAGTCATCGAGAACCGCACAGAAGCCTCTGGCATTGGTTTTGGTGCGGTGGTCAAAAGCAAAAAGCAACGCTCTCTGACCGAAGTTTTCACTGAAGTTGAACCCGAAGATTTAATCAAGTTTGGCCTCATCCCCGAATTGGTGGGTCGTATGCCCGTGGTGGCCACCCTCACCGAGCTCACTGAAGAGGCCTTGGTTCAAATTTTGACGGAACCCAAAAACGCCTTGGTCAAACAATTTGGCCAGTTGCTTAACATGGAAGGCGTTGACCTGGAAATCAGACCCGAAGCCCTGCACGCCATTGCCAAGAAAGCCTTGGCACGCAAAACAGGTGCACGCGGTTTGCGTTCTATTTTGGAGCAAGCCCTCATCGACACCATGTTTGACTTGCCCAATACAAGCAATGTCGAAAAAGTGGTGGTTGATGCATCCACCATTGAAGACAACCACACTCCTTTGCTGGTCTACCGAGAGTCGGCCAAGCAAGCTTGAATATTCTCCAGCCCACCCCCTGACCCCGATGAAAAACCCTACTTGTTCAAGGCTTGAAATCGGGAAAACAGGGTCCATCTATCCCCAATAACCTAGGGAATCACATGTCTGGACACACCCCATTGCCCGCCGAATTACTCGACCTGCCCATGTTGCCGCTGCGCGATGTGGTGGTCTTTCCACACATGGTCATCCCGCTCTTTGTGGGTCGCCCCAAAAGCATCAAAGCGCTTGAAAGCGCCATGCTCACCGATCGCCGCATCATGCTGGTGGCGCAAAAAACGGCCGCCAAAGACGAGCCTGAGGCTACCGACATGTTTGAAGTGGGCTGCGTGTCCACCATCTTGCAAATGCTCAAGCTGCCTGACGGCACCGTCAAGGTGTTGGTTGAAGGACAGCAGCGCGCCAAAGTGAAAAACATCACCGATGGCGAAGCGCATTTTGTGGCCACCGTTTTGCCGGTGGAAGTTGCGGCAGAAAAGGCCGAGCAAAGCAGCGAGATTGAAGCGCTGCGCCGTGCTGTGATGCAGCAGTTTGACCAATACGTCAAACTGAATAAAAAGATTCCGCCAGAAATACTCACCTCTATTTCCAGCATCGATGAACCCGGCCGCTTGGCCGACACCATTGCCGCTCACTTGCCCTTGAAGTTAGAAAACAAGCAAGTGGTGCTCGACTTGGCCAGCATTCGCGATCGCCTTGAAAACTTGTTTACCCAACTCGAGCGTGAAGTCGACATTCTCAATGTGGACAAAAAAATCCGTGGCCGCGTCAAGCGCCAGATGGAAAAAAATCAGCGTGATTTTTATTTGAACGAGCAAGTTAAAGCCATTCAAAAAGAACTCGGTGAAGGCGAAGAGGGCGCCGACATCGAAGAAATTGAAAAGAAAATCAAAGCCGCCAAAATGCCTGCTGAAGCACGCAAGAAGGCCGATGCTGAATTGAAGAAACTCAAGCTCATGTCACCCATGTCAGCTGAAGCTTCAGTGGTGCGCAACTACATTGAGGTGCTGACTGGTTTGCCGTGGAGCAAAAAGACCAAAATCAAACACGACTTGGGCAATGCTGAAGTGGTGTTGAACGAAGACCACTATGGTCTTGAAAAAGTCAAAGACCGCATCATGGAATATCTGGCGGTGCAGCAGCGCGTTGACAAAGTGAAAGCGCCTATTCTGTGTTTGGTTGGACCTCCAGGTGTGGGCAAAACATCTTTGGGTCAATCGATTGCAAAAGCCACTGGCCGCAAATATGTGCGCATGGCTTTGGGTGGTATGCGCGATGAAGCCGAGATTCGGGGTCACCGCCGTACTTACATTGGCGCCATGCCAGGCAAAGTATTGCAAAGCCTCACCAAGGTGGGCACTCGCAATCCATTGTTCTTGCTTGATGAAATTGACAAGCTGGGCACCGACTTTCGCGGCGATCCCTCCAGCGCATTGCTCGAGGTGTTAGACCCCGAACAAAATCACACCTTTGGCGATCACTATGTGGAGGTAGATTTTGATTTGAGCGACGTCATGTTCGTGGCCACCTCCAACTCCATGAACATTCCTTCTGCGCTGCTAGACCGCATGGAAGTGATTCGTTTGTCAGGCTACACCGAAGACGAAAAGACCAGCATTGCCATTAAGTATTTGCTACCGAAGCAATTGAAAAACAATGGCGTTAAGCCAGAAGAACTCAATATCAGCGATGCTGCGGTGCGTGATGTGGTGCGCTACTACACCCGTGAGGCTGGCGTGCGTTCACTTGAGCGCGAGTTGTCTAAAATTTGCCGTAAAGTGGTCAAGAGCTTGTTGCTCAAACAAATGACAGCGCCTGTGTTGGTCACCCCCGACAACTTGAACGATTTCTTGGGTGTACAAAAGTACACCTATGGCCGCGCAGAAGCTGCCAACCAAGTGGGCCAAGTGGTTGGCTTGGCTTGGACCGAAGTGGGTGGCGATTTGCTCACCATCGAGGCCGCCCTCATGCCTGGTAAAGGCGTGATCACACGCACTGGCTCCTTGGGTGACGTGATGAAAGAGTCGGTAGAGGCTGCTCGCACTGTGGTGCGAAGCCGTGCTCGCATGTTGGGCATCAAAGACGACGTGTTTGAGAAAAAAGACTTGCACATTCACGTGCCCGATGGCGCAACCCCCAAAGACGGCCCAAGCGCTGGCGCTGCCATGACCACGGCCATGGTGTCGGCCATGACCGGCATTCCTGTGCGGGCCGATGTGGCCATGACGGGCGAAATTACATTGCGCGGCGAAGTGACAGCCATTGGCGGCTTGAAAGAAAAACTGCTGGCCGCTTTGCGCGGTGGCATCAAGACGGTTTTGATTCCAGAAGACAACGTGAAAGACCTGCAAGACATTCCCGAGAATGTCAAAAATGGCCTAGAAATTGTGCCTGTGAAGTGGCTAGACAAAGTTCTTGAAGTTGCCCTTGAAAAGATGCCCCAACCCTTGCCAGAAGAAGAGCTTGCTGCAGTAGAAGCACCGGTGGTTTCAGAGGCAAAGTCCGATCCCAAAGCAGGGGCCATCAAGCATTGAGCAAAATTTTTGAGAGGCTTTAATTTCTCACAAAAATTGCGCTACAATCCGTCCAACGCTGTCAAACTGGCATAGAATGCTGAGTTGATTGCAAATGCGGGATTAGCTCAGTTGGTAGAGCGATACCTTGCCAAGGTATAGGTCGAGAGTTCGAGCCTCTTATCCCGCTCCAAACATTGAACTATGAACCAACATTGTTCAGCAAATAAGGGAAGCAACAGCTTCCCTTTTTTGTCATCAAAAATGGCGCGGTAGCAAAGCGGTTATGCACCGGATTGCAAATCCGTGTAGGTCGGTTCGACTCCGGCCCGCGCCTCCATCATTTCTCTTTTGAAATTAACATTTAGCCCCGCAAGGGGCTTTTTGTTTTGTGCGTTTTAGTCGTATTCTTCCGGGGTTAAAAGGACAAGGGAAGGACAGAATACCAGTTCTTGAAAATGGCATCAACCTTTTAGCTCAACGATGCCGCGCACCATACGCATACTGGATTTCTGTATTCTCAAGACCCCGCCCACTCCCCACCCCCCGTTTTCGAGGTGGTCCTATCCAGACTGGTTAATCACTGTTCTTCAGCCGCAATATAAAAATCCAAGAATCTTTGTCCAACCTTGGACAAAGTGGTTTCGAGTTTTAGGGCTTCCTCATACTGGGGTACCAGAAATCGTTCAGCCCCCCCCCCTTAGTCTTTATCACCCCTGATTGGAAATTAATGTTCATCTGACCCATTTATTGACACCAATTAGCCAATTAAGTTTAGTAACATCAAATCCAAAATCTGTTGTATCTATCCAAATTTGAACAGGGACGCGATGATGATCGAAACAACACAAGTTGAAATATCAGACAGCAATCTGCTTGCGCTGACTGTTCTGGCTAGTGCCTCTGCGCTCTCAGCATGTGGGGGTGGCACTGGCGCCGCTACAAACACGGCCTTAAATTCTCTAAGCCCCGCAGAGCTCAATGCCAAATTAACAGACGCTTCTCGTTTTCTTCGTCAAGCCACATGGGGCGGAACTCTGGCAGAAATTCGAGACTTGGCATCTACAGGTTCACAAAACTGGATCAATGGCCAAGCCGCTACGCCCACCAGTCTGAGCATGACGCGTTGGCTCATTAACAAGGGATTTAACGACGCTGCGGTGAGCACCAATGTGAATGGCGACGGGGGTTGGTCTCAAGCCATGTGGGCCAAATTGTTTGGGGCCACCGATCTCTTGCGCCAACGCGCAACGTTTGCCTTGTCTGAGCTTTTTGTTGTATCGTATTTGGGTCTGCCCATAAACTGGCGCAACTTTGCACTGGCCAATTATTGGGACGTTCTTGAAAAAAATGCATTGGGCAACTATCGCGATTTGTTAGAGGGTGTCACCTTGTCCTCGGCCATGGGTACGTATCTCAACATGAAGGGCAGCCAAAAATTCAATGCCACCACGGGCAGAGCGCCCGATGAAAACTACGCGCGAGAAGTGATGCAGTTGTTCACCATTGGCCTTTATGAACTCAACTCGGACGGAACCCAAAAATTGGATTCACTGGGCAAGCCCATTGAAACGTACGACAACAACGATGTGCTGGGCTTGGCCCGCGTTTTTACAGGCTGGGACAATGCCACCGGCACAGACCCACAAGCTGAATTGGCAGCGACCGCCTACCGACATGGCCTGCCGATGAGCTTGAATGCCAGTCTTCACAGCCCCGAAGAAAAAAGATTTTTAGACGTGGTGATTCCTGCTGGCACAGATGGCATTACAAGTCTCAAGACAGCGCTGGACGCCCTTTTTAATCACAACAACACTGCGCCGTTTGTGGTCAAACAATTGATTCAGCGCTTGGTCACCAGTAACCCCTCGCCCGCCTATGTGGGCAGAGTTGTGAA
Source organism: Limnohabitans sp. MMS-10A-178 (assembly GCF_003063375.1). GTDB lineage: Bacteria > Pseudomonadota > Gammaproteobacteria > Burkholderiales > Burkholderiaceae_C > Limnohabitans_A. Next base: position 1,784,829 of record NZ_NERY01000001.1, read on the forward strand.
GGTTTTTGAAAACAATGGCAAAAACATTCGAGGCGATTTGAAAGCTGTGTGGTCGGCCATCTTGACGGATGCGGAAGCCAGGCAAACCAATCCTCCCCCAAGCTTTGGCAAGCTCACAGAACCTGTTGTGCGTCTTTTGCAATGGGGCCACACCTTCAACGCCACATCCTCTGATGGTGCTTGGACTTTGGGTAATACAGACACCGACACCACGCTAGGACAAATGCCGCTGCGTGCACCCAGCGTGTTTAATTTTTTCAGGCCCGGGTACATGCCGCCACAAACACAATTGGCCGCGCAAAATTTGCTGGCACCTGAGTTTCAAATTTTGACAGAACCCACCGTGGTGAGCTATATCAACTACATGGCGGTCACCGTGAACAATGCGCGCAATGTCAAAGCAGATTACAGCTATGAAAAAACCTTGGCAGCAGACCCGGTCAGTTTGGTGGCACATCTCAACCTGTGCCTTGCTGCTGGCAATGTGTCTGACGCCAATCTAAGCCTCATTTCTTCAGCCGTCGGCAGCATTTCGGCCGCTACAGATGTAGGTGTTCTCAATCGCATTTACGCTGCCATTCTGATGCTAATGAGCAGCCCAGACTACCTCATTCAAAGGTGAATTTATGCGCCACTCTGCTGACAATCCGCAACACTGGAACCGCCGGTCTATATTAAAAAGCAGCGCGGTTATTGCGCTGCAAAGATTGGGTATGCCCATGGCCAGCAGCCTGGGGCTGATGGCCAATGCGGCAGCCCAATCGGCCAACGATTACAAGGCCTTGGTGTGTGTGTTTTTATTTGGTGCCAACGACCACTACAACACCGTCATTCCCTACGACCTCAGCACCCACAGCACCTACTTCAACATCCGCAAAGGCACCATCACGGCTGGGAGCATTTACGATGGCATTGCCATCCCGCGCGATGCACTGGCCGCTACCGCATTGAGCACGCCATTAAGTGGTGGCCGACAAATGGCCCTCAATCCAGAAATGTCTGCATTGAAGTCTGTCTTTGAAAACAAGCGGGCCTCTGTCTTGATGAACATCGGCCCCTTGCTTGTACCCACTTCACTGGCCCAATACAACAACAAGTCGGTGCCCTTGCCACCCAAGCTGTTTTCGCACAATGATCAGCAGGCTTATTGGCAATCTTCTTATCAAGCAGAAGGTGCTGCCACGGGCTGGGGCGGACGCGCTGCCGATCTTCTCATGAGCGGCAACTCGCGCTCTGCTTTAACCTGTATATCGGTCAATGGCAATGCCCTGTTTTTGTCTGGCCAAAATGCAATTTCGTACCAAATGAGCACCTCGGGCGCCACCACCGTCAATGCCATTAGGAGCAAATCTTTGTTTGGCTCTGTAACATGTGCCAATGCGCTGCAAACATTGATCACTCAATCAAGTGCCATTCCAATGGCCAACGATTATTCAACGGTTACCAAACGTGCACTGGACACCTACGATGGTATTCTTTCGGCCATCGGCACCACGGCATCCACCACTGTCAATTCATTGTTTCCCACATCTGCAACCAACTCTCTTTCAGCGCAGCTCAAAATGGTGGCCAGACTGATAGAGCAGCAGTCCGTATTGGGTATTAAGCGGCAGGTCTTTATGGTGGGAATGGGGGGCTTCGATCTGCACGATTTTTTACCAACGCAACATCCTGCCTTGCTTCAAAAATTGAGTTCCGCCATGAAGGAGTTTGACGATGCCATGATTTCCTTGGGTAAAAGCAACCAGGTGACTTCATTCACGGCATCAGACTTTGGCCGAACACTGGCCTCCAACGGCGATGGCTCGGACCATGGCTGGGGTAGCCACCATTTTGTGATGGGCGGCGCGGTCAATGGGGGTCGATATTTTGGCATTGCGCCAGAAATTGGATTGACCCACACCCAACAAGTTGGCAGTGGCAGGCTGTTGCCTTCTACCGCCATTGAACAGCTTGGGGCAGAACTGGCAACGTGGTTTGGTGTGAGTTCTACCGACGTCAAAACAGTATTGCCCAACGCCAGCAAATTCGACCTGAACAAGTTGGGGCTGTTTAAATCTTAAGCCTCAGCTAAAACTTTGACTTGACCCATCAGTTTTTCAAAGTGCGCTAAGTCTGGCGTGGAGTGGCCCGGTATTTTGGCCAAGTCGTCATAACGACAAAGTCGTAAGATTTCGGCGTAAAAAGCCAATTTTCAAAATCACCTATTTGCTTTTCGTTAAATGCCCCGCCCTGAAGCTCAAGGCTGTGCTTGGACGCAGGTGAAAGATCGGCTCAATAGCCTTGATCGACAGCACACAAATCACTGTTTTGCAGACGTAATCTAAAAATTCAAGAATCTTTGTCCAACGTTGGACAACAGGGGAGTATGAGCATGTAGCTCGGCAAAGTTGGATTGTTTCATAGCCGCTATTCTCCGAAATTAGCGGACTTTGTTCCATCACTTTGGTACGGCAGGGAGGGGGCAGGTCACTTTGGGGTCCAGCGCCTGCGGCGCTGAAGACTGGTGACTACTTCACCCGGGTAGGTCTTATTCATGACAAAGTCATATCCATATTCTTATTCCTAGTTGTTAGTTTGTGGAATACCGATGGGACTTTAATTCAGGAGGTTAACTCACCGAGATTTTGTGGTTGAATCTCACAAAACTAAACCTTGATTTAAAAGGCGTGATACTGGCACTTCGCTTTGAGAGTCAAATAAAGTTTCACGGTGGAAACGCCACTGTTAAGTTGCATGCGAAGAGCAAGTTTAGTCATAGTTTTTAAACAACCATTCCGAGGAGACAATCATGAAAAAATCAAACAGTGTCATTCAATTTAAAGTTTCAGCACTCATCGGCGCGATAGCCCTGAGCGCGTCTTTTGCCGCTCAAGCGCAAGCTTGGCCAAATAAACAAATTACATTTGTGGTGCCATTTACACCAGGCAGTGCCACCGACATCATGGCGCGTGTCATCGGTGAAAAGTTAGGCCCCCGTCTTGGTCAAACTGTGGTGGTCGAAAACCGCGTGGGTGCAGGTGGCACCATTGGCACTTCCGCGGTTGCCAAGTCAACACCAGACGGTTATACGTTTGTGGTGGTTTCAACGGGTCACGTGGTCAATCCGGTTCTGTACAGCAAGCTTAATTACCAATTGAAAGACTTGGCTGGTGTCAGTCCGCTGGGTACCTTGCCCAGTGCCTTGGTGGCAGCGCCAGGATTGGGCGTGAAGACTGTCAAAGAGTTGGTTGAAAAAGTAAGAGCTACGCCAAACGGTTTGAACTACGCCAGTGCAGGCGTTGGCAGTGCAGCGCATGTCAATGCAGAAAAATTTGTAGTGGGTTTGAAACTCAAAGGTAACCACGTACCTTACAAAGGGACGCCACAGATGTTGGTTGACATTGCAGGTAACAACGTCGATTACGTGTTTGCACCCCTCATTTCTAGCGTGACCATGATCCGCGAAGGCAAGGTGGTGCCATTGGCCGTAAGCTCCGAAAAACGTGCTGTGGCTTTTCCCAATATTCCCACCATGGCAGAGGAGGGCTACCCACAAGGTCAATTCAATTTCTGGATTGGCATGTTGGCCGCAGCACAAACACCCAAAGCAATCTTGGACAAAATGAACGATGAAATCAATGCCATTGTCGACTTGCCGGATGTGCGTGATCGCTTTGAAAAACTGGGTGCATTGCCTTTCAAAATGAAGCCCGCTGCGTTTGACAAATTCATTCAAGATGAAGCAGCAACGCTTGGTGAAGTTATGAAGGCCAGCGGCGCTAAATTGGACTGAGCTGTGAACCCTTCATCAAACTCTGCCCTTCGGCTTGCCTATATTTCTGGAGGCTTTCCAGTCTGGGCTTTGTTTGTTGCTGAAAGCCAAGGCTTTTTTGAAGCGCATGGTGTGCAATGCAGTGTTACGCACACAGGCGCTTCTACAGTGCAAATGCAAGGCTTGCGCGAGGGAAAATTTGATGTTGGGTTACAACTGCCCGACCATGTGGTTCGTGCAGGCTTGAATGGCACCAAGCTGTGTGTGCTGGCCGCTCAGTCACATCCCCCCGATGTGGCGCTTGTGGCTTCGCCTTCCATTCAAAATATAGAACAACTCAAAGGCCATCGAATAGCCGTTGATGGTGCCCGAAGTGGTTATGCATTGTTGCTGGTTCAGTTGTTGTCCTCTTTGGGATGGACATCCAACGATTACCAATTGGTAGAAGTCGGTGACAGTCAGCAACGCGTTCAAGCATTGCGCAGCGGTGAACTGATGGCCAGCTTCATTAATCCACCCTTGGACAAAGCCTTGGTCAATGATGGCTTTGTCCGTTTGACCACCACACGCCAAGCCTTCCCTAGTTACCCCGGCCCCGTGGTTGCTGCCCGAAGCGAATGGGCTGAGTCGCATCCTCTATTGGCAAAGGGATTTCAAAGCGCCTGGGCTGAAGCTTGGCGTTGGCTTTTGGAGCCTAGCAATCAAGCACAAGCCATCGAGATTGCGCTCAAACATTTAGGTGCTGAAGCCCCCTCTGCACTTAACGCATTGCAAAATTTGCAACGTCAAGGCATGCCTCAAATTTCTGCAGAAGGCATGTCTCAGGTCATTGACTTGGTTTGGCGCAATGAATCAGTCGGCCAGAAACCAAGGCCCGAACCTGCCAGTTATTTCTTTTAATTTTGGACTCACCATGAACCCGATCGCATTGATACCCCGCCAAACTGTGCCTGCTCTTGATTTGGCTTTGACCACCGGTGGCCGCTATGTCAGCGGTCAAAATTCTGGTGAGCGTTTCGATTTGCTGGTTTTTTATCGAGGCTTGCATTGCCCCATTTGCGCCAAATATTTGTTGGAGTTGGAGCGCTTGGGAGAAGAGTTTCAAAAACGTGGCGTGCGAATCGTTGCCATCAGCAGCGATGAGGTCACACGAGGTCAGGCCATGGCAGACAAGGTGCAAGGCCGTTTCATTGAGTTTGCCTACGGTTTGGGTCTTGGCTTGGCCAGGCAATGGGGCTTGTACATCAGCACATCCAAGGGCAAAACTTCAATTGGATTGGATGAGCCAGCCTTGTTCAGCGAACCCGGTGTTTTTCTGATCAAGCCTGACCAAACCCTCTACTATGGATCCACGCAAACCATGCCTTTCGCGCGCCCATCCTTTTCCGATTTGCTAGCGGCCGTCGACTTTGCAATTCAGAAAGATTATCCCGCTCGCGGTGAGTACACAGGCGAGGTTTGAACATGGCCGACAGCATTCACCGCACCGACGCCATTGATGGCCAAGGCTATCCACTTTGCTTCAAAACCCAAGCAGGACAAAACCGGCCAGGCGTGCTGGGCATCCACGACGCCCAAGATGTGTTCATCACGCATGCGCGCGCCATGGGGGGTCATCAGAAAGAAGCTGTGGTGAAAGAGGGGCAGACGGGCTCGAGCTGGCGCATGGTCAGTGACGAGGGGCCCGCGCTCAAGGGCACAGACCTTGCACCGTTTCCGCTGGGCTACATGTCTGCTGGCTTGCAAGCCGATCTGCTGCAACGCGTTAGACAACTGGCACAGGCGCAGGACATTTCTCTGACTAGCTTAAGCAGCAGTCTGGAAAACGACTACATGTTCGAGGGCTCATTCTTCAAAGGTACCGGTGTGGGGCATGCTTATGCGCCGCGATTTCAGGTGCGTGCTCAAAGCTCAGCGTCTGCTCAGCAGGTACAGGGTCTGGTGCGGCAGGCGGTGGCGGCTTCGCCCCTGTTGGCTTCGTGGGCCACGCCTTTGCACAACACCTTTGCTTTGTACGCCAATGGACGGCGCGTAACCTTGCGCGAATTGGCCTCTAGCACGGCCACGGTTGATGACCCTTTCAAAACTTGGTCTCAGGCGCCCACCCCGCTGGCTAGCTCTGCCAATACCGATACGCTGCAAGACATCGTCAGCAAAACCCAGCCCGTTGAAGTTAAAAACCCCACATCGCCTTCAGGCTGGGAGGCAGGGCGTGTGGATATTCCTATTCATGGTCATTCCGAATTGGCCGATGGTTTGGGCCGCAGCGTCACTTGGGCCAATAGGCTGGGCGGCTCTGCCTTCGCCATTCAAAGCGATGACCGCCTTGTGGGCGACCAAGCCCCAAGTGCACTTGCGCATGCCTATGCTGGCATTGCGTTTTGTTTCATGACGCAATTGCTGCGTTATGTAGAGCACCATCACATGAAAGTCAGGGCGCTGCGCATGGTGCAGCTCAGCCCTTGCCGCATTGAATCAAGTGTGGCTCAGGCCCAGCCTTTAGACACACACGTGTTTGTTCAGACCGACGAGACCGATGAGGTGATGGAACGACTCATGCAAATGTCGGCCCGCACCTGCTACTTGCACGCAGCTTTAGGTCAGTCATTGGCGCCCCAGGTGAGCTTGGTTTTGAATGGTCAAGCGGTGTCATAACGCCTTTTGAAATTTCAAAAATTTCAAAAATTTCAATTGGCCTGTACGCCAGCTTTAATCAGCAGGCCGCCCAAGGTTTCAATCTCATTTTTCAAATGAGCTCTTAGTGCATTTGGTGTGGCTTGCTCAACGCTTACCGCTGATACACCCATGCCATCCAAGCGTTTGATCACATCTGGATCGGCAACAGACTTTTGCAAAGCAGCGGTCAGTTTGTCCAATACAGGTTTGGGTGTGCCCTTAGGTGCATAGAGGCCAAATGAAATGTTGATGTCAAAGCCTCTCACCCCAGCTTCTGCAATGGCAGGAGTGTCTGGCAAGGAGGGCAGTCTGCTTTTGCCGGCTGCAGCATAGGCCTTGATTTTGTTGGTCTTCACCGAGGGGACGGTGCCAGAAGTTTGATCGCACAGAATATCGACCTGTCCACCCATCAAGTCAGTGAGCGCTGGGCCTGTGCCTTTGTATGGAATTTCATTAAGTTTGACGCCCAACACATTCATCATCATCAAACCACACAAGTGTGAGGCAGAGCCAACGCCTGCATGCGCAAGGCTGACTTTGTTTTGATTGGTTTTGAGGTAGGCCACAAATTCATTCAAATCTTTGGGTGGAAATTCGTTTCTCGCCACAATCACCATGGGGCCACTGGTGGCCGAGCCAATGGGTTCAAAATCATCAACGGGGTGATAACTTAAATTCTTGTACATGGCCAAGTTGGTGGCATGGCTCACATGAATCATGAGCAAGGTGTAGCCATCTGGTCTAGATCTGGCAACCTTAGCTGTTCCAATGCTGCCAGAAGCGCCAGCTGTGTTGTCAACCAAAATTTGTTGGCCCAGTATTTTTTGCATCGAGCCTGCAAACAGTCGGGTAATGGTGTCGCCAGGGCCGCCAGCCGCATAGGGCATCACCATGGTAATGGGCTTGGCTGGAAAGTCTTGCGCAGACACACAGCTGGCAGCGCCAAGCAGCAATACACCCACTACCTTGCAAAGCTTGGCTTGAAAAGATCGCGCTGAATTGAATGTCGAGTTCATGGTGAAGGTCCTGTTGAATTCAATGAAAAAATGTTTTTACCCCAGTAGGCGCTGTCTGATTTCGATGGGGTCAAGCACTTCCAGTGGCCATGCGCCGCCACCAGGAATGCCAACCTGTGTGGCGTTTAGTAGCATTGAAACCATCACATAAGTGCCCGACAGCACCGTGAGATCAACAACCGCTTGCTCGCCCATTTTGTCTACGGCTTCTTGCCAAAGTGCATCGGGCACTCTGTGATTCAAGCTGAGCTGAACACAGTAGTCGTAAACCAAGCGCTCGTCTTCTTGCATGCTGGTGGGGCGTTTGCAAAGTTGCAAATCTTTCATCACTGCATCAGACAAACCGGCTTTTCGGGCAATGGTTTCGTGAGCCCACCATTCGTATTGCGCATTTGAAATTCTGGCTTGAATCAAAATGGCAAATTCGTTCAAGCGCTTGTTAACGCTGGTTCTGAATCGAAGGTAATCTAGAAAATCAAAACAGCGCCTTGCCATGTCAGGACTTCGCAGCAATGCGTTGTAGGGGCCCCCAAGTGCGGCACTGGAAACTTTGAGAATGTCATCAGCCAAGGGCCGAACTGAATCTGGCAATTCAGAATAAGAAATTTGAGTTAGGCGTTCGTTCATCCTCAAATTCTAGGAAGAACCAAGGAAAGAGGTGGGGGTACAAACCCGAACGTTGAATGACTGAGTCAAGTTGCTATTGCCTTAAGTTTTTGGTTTAACAAGATTGTTTTTAGGATCAAACCCTAAGCAGGGGCGGCCATCAGTGTTCATCACTTGAATGCAGGGCAAGGCTTGAGATTTGAACCCAAGTAATTTGCAGGAGTAGGGCATCTTAGGGTCCCAGCTCGTAGCGAAATGCTTGCACTGCCAGCAGTTGACTTTTTCTAAAGGTGATGGAGCGGCGGTCACTTGAGTTGTCAATGAAGTTGATGACTTATCTCATCATAAACAATCGTGAAATCATTTGAAATTTGGGTTGCATTTGATCAAGTGCTCAAGGTTTGAGGCAAAATTGTTTTTTTGAATCTGATCAGAGAACATCATGCAACCTTTCCACTTGGCATTTCCCGTAACGTCTTTGGCAAAAGCCAGGGCTTTTTATGGCGATTTATTAGGCTGCTCTGAAGGGCGCTCCAGCGATGAGTGGGTCGACTTCAACTTTTATGGCCATCAAATTGTGGCGCACTTAAGTCCTTCTGAAGCCGGCCATCACAATACGAGCGCCGTCGATGGCGACAACGTGCCTGTCAGGCACTTTGGCTTGGTCATGGAAATGGGCCAGTGGGAAGTGCTTGCAGAGAAACTGAAACAGGCAGGAACCAAGTTTGTGATTGAACCCCACATTCGATTCAAGGGCCAAGTGGGTGAACAAGCCACTATGTTTTTCTTGGACCCCTGTGGCAATGCGGTGGAGTTCAAAGCCTTTGCAAACCCAGCCAGCTTGTTTGCCAAATAAAGCAGTGATGGCAAGCAAGGCCAAATGCTGAATTTCAGCCTTCGATTCAATTCATGAATTTTAAAATGTCAGACAAATCGCTGTTTGCGATTTTGTTGCGCTCGCCTTGGTGGTATAGCTTTTTAATTGCTGCAGTGCTCATGCTGCTAGCGCGCGTGTTCTTGCCCGAGGCCTTTCGCGCTATTGGGATGCTCAGCTCACTTCCCTTTGCCGTGTTGGGCATCATTGCCGCTTGGCGGCAGCGCGACAAGCCATCAGCTGAACGCGTATCCATGGCTTTAGACCAATTGGCCAAAATGTCGTGGAAGCAGTTTTTGCCCATCATGGAGCAAGCCTTTGTTCAGCAGGGCTTCACCGTAACACCTCTGAACTCAAATTCGGCAGACTTGCAATTGGAAAAAAAGGGCAGGGTTACCTTGGTCAGTTGCAAACGCTGGAAGGCCGCCACCTTGGGGGTGGAGGTTTTACGCGATTTGAAGGCCATGCAAGTTGCCGAAGAAGCCTCTTATGCGGCTTGTATCAGTTTGAGCTTGCCCACCGGCGTGGCCCTTAAATTTGCCAAAGAAAACGCAATTCAATTGATCTGCCAAGACGAGCTGGCATCACTCTGTCTCAAGGTGATGAAAGACTAAAGCGCCACCCAAGACTACAAAGCCCGCATGATGTGCGCTATGCAGTCGTTGGTTTTGGCGGCATCAATCCACCGCAGGATACACACCAGCTCCAACTGGGGGTCGACCCATGTGATGGACGAGCCGGCGCCAATGGCAAACCAAGAACTGCGCGGCGCGTCTTTGAACAGTGCGCCATCTTTGTTGAGCCAAATGAGGTAGCCGTAGTAGGGCGCAACATCGCAGGGTTGTTGCATCATGTGCATCCACTTGGCCGAAAGTATTTGCTTTCCTTTGTAATGGCCATTGCCCATGAGCATCAAGCCAATGAGGGCTTGGTCCATGGCTGAAATTGAAATACCACCGCCCCAATGGCTGCCGCCCGGAACTGACATCATGCGTTGGCCATTGACTTGCGTCCAACCTTGTTCGTAGCCCACCCATTGAAACTCATCTGAGCAACCCAAAGGTTTGCGGAAAAATTCTTCAAACACTTCTGGCAGCGGGCGCTTGAACAAATGCAACAAGGCCAAAGACAGTTGGTTGATGCGAACGTCGTTGTATTCAAATCTTGAGCCTGGCTCGCCCAAGGGTCTGGGGTCGCCTTTGGTGCCGCCAGCTTCTCCGGTTTGGTAAGTTAACCAACGATATCGGTCGACCTGCTCGGGAATGCCAAGGCATGTGCCTTCCCACTCGCTGGTTTGCTGCAAAAGGTGGTGCCATGTGATGCGCGATAAGCGCTCTCCCTCAAAGCCAATGCCAGGACATTGTTGAACCACCGGTGTGTGAACGTCTCTAATCAGACCTTGATCAAATGCAAGGCCCGCCAACAAAGCCAAATAGGTTTTGGCCACACTGAAGGTGAGATCGGCCTTGTGCGCTTGGCCCCACTTTGCGAGCAATTGGTTCTTGTGAAACAGAACGCCAGACACAGGGCCACGACCATGAACCGGTCCATACAAGCGGTTGTAGGGGGGCGGATCGGCTTCGTGAATGCCCCAGGGTGGTGAGGTATCACGAGACCAGGGCGATTCGCACTGCTCTGTGAATTGAGTGGCTTTTTGAAGTGCAGGCGTCATGTGGGTTTTTTCTTGTAGGGTTATCACTTGAAGCCCGTTATTGTTCTGATAGATAATATTGTTTCGAGCTATAATTTTTTTGATTTAAAGTTTAACAGGAGACAAAATGACCACAGTTCAGCAAGACGTTCAAGTAAGCGATAGCCCCATGGCCAGTCGTCGCCGTTTCTTTGGCAAGGCTGCAACAGCTGCCGTGGCTGCCCCATTGATGGGCGCGCCACTCATCGCTGTCGCTCAAGCGCCTATCGTTTTCAAGATGCAAGGTTCTTGGGGTACCAACGAAATTTTCAGCGAAATGGCGCAGCAATACGTCACACGCGTTAATGAAATGTCCGGTGGCCGCCTCAGAATTGAATATCTGCCAGCAGGCGCTGTGGTTAAGCCATTTGAAATCATCGATGCCGTGAGCAAAGGCGTGCTCGACGGTGGCCACCACGTTTCTGGCTACTGGTACGGTAAGAACAAATCTGCTTCTTTGTTTGGCACAGGCCCTGTGAGCGGCGCTACCCCCGAAATCGGTTTGAGCTGGATTCAGGCTGGTGGTGGTCAGCAGCTTTGGGACAAATTGGTTGCCAAGATGAACCTCAATGTGGTTGGTTTCTTCTCCTTTCCAATGCCATCACAGCCACTGGGTTGGTTCAAAAAGGCGCCACCTAAAAAGGCGTCTGACTTGAAAGGCTTCAAGTACCGCACCATTGGTTTGGCTGCCGACATGTTGCAGGAAATGGGCATGGCCGTTGCTCAATTGCCAGGCGGCGAAATTGTGCCCGCCATGCAGCGCGGTGTGATTGATGCCTTCGAATTCAACAACCCCACCGCCGACATGCGTTTTGGCGCTCAAGACGTGGCCAAGTTCTACTCCATGGGTTCCTTCCACCAAGCCCAAGAATTCTTTGAAATTATTTTCAACAAAGACAAGTACAACGCTTTGCCCGCAGACTTGAAGGCAATTTTGAAGTACGCTGCTGAAGCTGCATCTACCGCATCTACAGCGTTGGCCCACGAAAACTACTCAAAGGATTTGCAAGAGCTCATCGTCAAGCACAAGGTGCAGGTGTCTCGCACCAGTGCAGATGTCTACAAAGGCCAATTGGCTGCATGGGACGTTGTCACTGCAAAACTGGAAAAAGAAGTCGACATGTTCAAGGAAGTGAACGATTCGTTCAAGGCCTGGTCACGTCGCGTGGGCTTTTACCACTTCACCAACGAAGCCAACTACCGCATGGCTTACGAGCACGTACAGAAGACCAAGCTGCCAGTCTGATCTTGGCTTAAAATCCGAAAGCTGCCGAAATTCGTTTCGGCAGCTTTTCTTTTTGTATGAATAGGTTAATCAAATGGAATTTTGGATTCGAAGGATTGACATCCTCAACAAGTCAATTGGTCACGCATTTTCTTGGTGTGTGTTAATCCTCACCGCATCCACCTGCTTCGAGGTGTTCATGCGTTATGTGCTCAACAGCCCCACCGTGTGGGCGTTTGACATGAGCTACATGTTGTACGGTGCCATGTTCATGATGTCGGGCGCATATGCCCTCTCACGCAACTCGCACGTGCGGGGCGACTTCTTCTACCGCAACTGGTCCAACCGCACACAAGCCAAAGTAGATTTGGCTTTGTACTTCTTGTTTTTCTTTCCTGGCATTTTTGCCATGGTGTTCACAGGTGGTCAATACGCTTACGAAAGCATTCGTATTTTGGAGTCCAGCGTGAACAGTCCTGCAGGTGTGCCAGTTTGGCCCCTGAAGTCGATCATTTTTGTAGCCGGCATTACGCTTCTCATTGCGGGTGCGGCTGAAGTCATGCGTTGCCTGGTATGCATTCGCACTGGCGAGTGGTTGTCGCGCGGCACCGATGTCGAAGAACTTGAACAAGTGTTGATCCAACAACACGCTGAGAAAGAATAATCATGAGTGATCCGTTTGTCGCCCTCCTAATGTTGGGGCTCTTTATTGTCTTTATTTTCTTCGGATTCCCCATTGCCTTCACCATGATGGCCATGGGTATGGGTTTTGGCTTTTACGCCTACTTCACGCCTGACCAGTTAATCTGGGACAACCGCATCTTGTACCTGTTCACACAAAACACCTTCAGTGTGATGAACAACGATGTGCTTATATCGATTCCCTTGTTTCTCTTTATGGGATACATCATTGAGCGAGCTAACATCCTAGACAGGTTGTTTTTGAGTTTGCAGGTTGGCCTACGAGGTGTTCCCGGCTCTATGGCCGTGGCTGCATTGGTTACTTGTACGCTTTTTGCCACAGCCACCGGTATTGTGGGCGCGGTGGTGGCCCTGATGGGGCTGATCGCCTTGCCGGCGATGCTTAAAGCCGGTTATGACGAAAAACTGGCCAGTGGTGTGATTACTGCAGGTGGCACTTTGGGTATTTTGATTCCACCCTCCATCTTGCTCATTGTGTACGCGGCCACAGCCAGCGTATCGGTGGTCAAGATGTACGCCGCGGCCATCATCCCTGGCTTCACATTGGCATTTCTTTACCTCATTTACATCATCGTGCGTGCCACGCTCAATCCCTCTTTGTGTCCCAAGCCCAAAGATGTGTACGATTACTCCGTCTGGGAAAGCATTGTCATGGTGTTGAAGGCTTTTGTGCCTTTGGCCGTCTTGATCATGTCGGTATTGGGATCTATTTTGTTTGGTTTGGCCACGCCCAGCGAAGCGGCCGCCATGGGCGTTTTGGGTGGCATTATTTTGGCCATCGTCTACCGCGCCTTCACTTGGGAGCGGCTGCGCGAGTCGGTTTACCTCACGGCCCGCACCTCGGCCATGGTGTGTTTCCTTTTTGTAGGTTCGGCCACTTTCGCATCGGTTTTTGGTTATTTGGGCGGTGAGCATTTGGTCAAGGACTTCATGCTGGCATTGGACCTGTCGCCTTTGCAGTTCTTGCTCTTGTCTCAGTTCATAATTTTCATCTTGGGCTGGCCTTTGGAGTGGAGCGAGATCATCATCATCTTCGTGCCCATCTTCCTGCCTTTGCTGCCCTTGTACAACATCGATCCCATCTTGTTTGGCATCTTGATTGCAGTGAACTTGCAAACCGCTTTCTTGACACCGCCCATGGCGATGTCGGCCTATTACCTGAAAGGGGTTGCACCCAAGACGCTGCAATTGAACACCATCTTCAGTGGGTGCATGCCTTTCGTGTACATCATTTTGTTCACACTGGCCATGACTTATGTCTTCCCAGCCATGGTTACTTACTTGCCAGACCAGTTCTTCAACCAGTCGGTTGAGATGGAACGCGACCCCAACGACGAGTCGGTGGTCAACCCCGACTTCTTCAAGACGAACTGATGGCTGAACCTACAAAAAATGTGTCCGATCTGACCGCTTTGGAGGTGCGCGAGCACCTGCTCAGCGGCCAGGAAACGGTGCCAGAGTTCATGGCCAAACTAGGTCGTTTTGTGGATGGCGCAGACAAGGCCATCCACGCCTTTGCACACCGCGATGACCGTGTGGTTGATTTGCAAGCAGACAACCTGCAGCGTGATCGCGCGGCGGGGCACTTGCCTGGCCCCTTGTACGGCGTACCGGTGGGGGTCAAGGACATCATTGACACAATGGATTTCCCGACTGAATACGGTAGCCCCATTCATGCAGGGCGCTATTCGGTAGGTGATGCCACTGTGGTGTCCCGCTTGCGTGCCGCAGGCGCCGTGATATTCGGTAAAACCGTTACCACCGAGTTTGCCACCACGCATCCAGGCCCCACCTGCAACCCCCACAATCTGGCACACACCCCTGGTGGTTCTTCCAGTGGCTCTGCTGCGGCAGTGGCAGCGGGCATGGTGCCCGTGGCGCTGGGCACTCAAACCAATGGCTCCGTCATTCGCCCGGCTTCGTTTTGCGGTGTGTATGCGCTCAAGCCCTCGCGAGGTCTTTTGCCACGCACGGGTGTGCTGGACCAGTCGCCCTCTTTGGACGAAATTGGTGTGTTTGCACGCAACTTGGAAGACATTGCCAAGCTTACCGAAATCATGTCGGGTGACGACGGCCACGACAGCGCCAGTGCGCGACAAAGTCCACGCAGGCTCTACGATGTGGCAGTGTCTCAGCCGCCCTTGCCACCCAAGTTTTGTTTTGTCAAAACCCCATGGTGGGACGACGTCGAGCCTGAAGCTCGCGAGGCCTACGAGGCTTTCGTGGCCCACATGGGCGAAAACGTTGAAGTTGTGCAACTGCCCGACATTGTTAAGCAAGTGGCGCCTTGGTTGGTCACAGTTAACGAAATTGAGCTTGGCGTGTGCCTGCAAAAAGAGTGGTTGCACCACCGCGAGTTACTGAGTGAACCGCTGCGTGCGCGCGTCGAAAAATCCATGACGATGCCAGGTACCAACTACCTTATTGCCAAAGACCGCATGTTCCACGTCATGAATGCCTTTGACGAGTACTTTGCTACTTACGATGCTATTTTGTGTCCTGCGGCTTTAGGCACGGCTCCCCACAGCTTGGCTTCCACTGGCAATCCAATTATGCAAACCGTCTGGAGCTTTGCTGGACTGCCCAGCGTGAATTTGCCGCTGCTCACCTTGTCCAATGGTTTGCCCTTGGGGGTGCAAGCGGTGGGCTCTTACCAAAACGATGCTCGCTTGTTGCGCTCCTCGCGCTGGCTGGTCTCTGAATTTATCAAAAGGAATATGGCATGAAATCCTGGCAACGCCTTACTGGCTTTATCGGCCTCACATTGATGGCTGCGTTTTTGCTGCCCTACATTTTTAAACTTCCACAATTGGACATCACATTGATATTGATGGGCGGCCTGAGCTTGGCTGTGTTCGATTTTTTCTCGTCTAACAAAGGCGAATAAAATTTATTGAGTGCTTCAGCTTCTGAGGCCCGATCAATTTAGGGCCTCATTGCGATTGGCAGACATCCACCCATTCAGCTTGGGTCATGTCTGCCATTTTTTCTGGGCTGATCCGAACAGCGCTGTTCACCGAACCCGCAGCAGGTATGACCTCTTTGTATATTTTCAAAGAAACATCCAAGTAAACGGGCAGTGGCGACGCCAAACCAAACGGACAAACGCCACCCACTGGATGACCTGTGATTTCTGCAACTTCATCAAGCCCAAGCATTTTCCCTTTGCCAAATGCGTCCTTGAATTTTTTGTTGTCAATGCGCGCATCACCTTTGGCAACCACCAATACCACTCGGCCATCGTTCAATTTGAATGCCAGTGTCTTGGCAATTTGACCTGGTTCAACCCCATGGGCCTCTGCGGCCAAAGCGACTGTGGCCGTGCTCACGGGAAGTTCGATGATTTCTATGTCAATATGACGCGCAGAAAAGAAGTCTTTGACAGATTGAAGGCTCATAGCATTTTTGAAAAACTGAGAAATGTGTAATGCGAAAAGTTGAAGATACCAGACAAATCTCTTGTTAGTATTGCGCCAATGAGTTCACATTCCAATGCATTGCCGCCTGCATTTCAGAAGCTGGCGTTCTCTAATTTGATGGCGCAATCGGCTGAGCAACTGACCTTGGCCGCAGTCCCCATCGTCGCTGTCCTTTTGCTGCAAGCAGGGCCGGGTGAGATTGGCGTCATTGCGGCAGTCCAATCACTGCCATTCTTATTGCTGTCCATCCCTTTGGGCTTGCTTGCAGATCGGATGTCTCGCAAGAAACTCATGCTCATGTCGGAGTGGCTGCGCGTGGGCGCCTTACTGGTGCTCATTGCTGCTATGTTGCTCAACCTCATCAGTGTGCCCTTGTTGGCATGTGTTGGATTTCTAGCGGCTGTAGGTACCGTTGGTTTCAGTGTGAGTGCGCCTTCATTGGTTCCCGCTTTGGTGGACAGTCAACAATTGGCGCAAGCCAATGGGCGGCTAGAGTTGGCCCGAAGCATGGCCTTTGCAGGTGGGCCAGCGCTAGCGGGTGCATTGATTGCTTGGTTGGGTGGGTCAACATCGTTTGTTCTTTCTTTGATGTTGTCTCTTGCAGCGCTAGGATTTCTCAGTCAAATTCAAGAGCCTATTCGCCAGGCCGGCCCCGATCGCCATCCCTGGCTAGAAATCAAAGAGGGTGCACATTTTGTGTGGTCAAACTCTCTCATGCGCCCCATTTTGTTGACATCAGTGGCGTGGAATATCTCATGGTTTGTTCTTCAAGCCATTTATGTGCCCTATGCCATTCGCACCATTGGCATGAACCCCAGTGAGGTTGGTCTGACATTGGCCTGCTATGGCGTCGGCATGGTCATGGGCTCTCTGTTGGCATCACGCGTGGTATCAATGATGCCGTTTGGTGTAGCCATTCTGTTGGGGCCCTTTTTCTCGGTGCTTGCCGCCATTGTCATGGCCTTGAGCCTTTGGGCGCCCTATGTTGGCATGGCCGCCTTGTCTTACTTCTTGTTTGGATTTGGCCCCATCATCTGGACCATTACCTCCACCACATTGCGCCAAAGTGTGACGCCCAACAGCATGATGGGCAGGGTGACTGCCATCAATATTGTTGCAGGCACTGGCGCAAGGCCAATTGGAGCGTTGCTTGGCGGCATTGTTGGCGAAATGGGTTCCGATCTGACCAGTCTGATGGTTGTTGTTGCTGGCTTTGGTGTGCAAGCCGTTGTGATCACCTGTTCCAAGGTAAGAAGTCTCAAATCTCTTAGCCATGCTCGGGATGGCGCGACCGATTGAAGGCTAATTTTGAAGCTTGGCCCAGAGAGGCCTCGAATCTGTGGCTTAATATCGCCTTGAACTTTTTTTCCTGGAGCCACTGATGGGCAATAAGATCGTTACCGAAGCCGACCGCAAATTCACCCCCCCTTTGAAGCCACTGCCTGGCGTCACATTGCCCACCAGCGGCCGCGGTCAGCGTGTGAGCTTAGAGCGCGGCGTTGCCACACGCAGCAAGAAAAACCCTGGCAAGCGTGCCAAAAAAGGCGGTTAATGCCCTTGTGATCATTGAGAGCCAAGTTTTTTCTATGGCCTCAACAAAAGCCCTCGCACGAGGGCTTTTTAATGTCAAAAAGCTCAACTTAAAGGCACAATAGAGCTTTAGCCCCGGTGGTGAAATTGGTAGACACATCGGACTTAAAATCCGCCGCTTTCGTGAATAACGGGCGTGCCGGTTCGATTCCGGCTCGGGGCACCACTGACCTTAAGTAGACAGACATGACATCTTTCAGCACCCCCTTTGAAATTCATGTTCATGGTGAAGTCGCGTTGCGAGATGATGTCGACTTCAAAGCCCTGCAAGAGGCCACCAAACCTCTATGGAAATATGCAGGCGCCAAATCTCTCACCGAAGGGGCCCAAAGTCTTTACGAAGAAGAACTCGGCATCCGTTTTGAAGCCGCCGACCACAAGCTTCAACTTTGCTGGACGGTTAGGGGCAACGAAGACTTCCGACAAGTGCTTGACGACTTGTGCATGAACATCAATGAGGTTTCTGCTGCTGGTGCACAGCTTGAAATTACTTTCTACGACACTGAATTTGAAGACGATGAAGAAGCCCGCGGCGCCGAATCGCGCGACGACTTTTTTGTTGTCTTTGTTGGGCCCGATCCAGCCGCCATCATGCAAGCGCAGCGCGATTTGCTGGTTCAAGATGTGGTCGGTCTCATGGAGCGCCACTTTGATGGCTCTGAGCTGAGCGGTGTTGTCCATGAAATCGATAAACTCTTTTCAGAACGCTTTAACGACTTGGTTAGCTCTCTTGAATTGGGCAAGCCCCCTAGGGGCAATGGTGGGGGCCCTCAAGGTGGCCATGGTGGTGGTCGCAGACCTCGGCACTTGCACTAAGCCGCCAGACAAGGCAGCGACTGTTTTTTAACCCTAGGGTTATTCACTCATGAGCTTCAACGACCTGCTCAATCCCGGTGTCAAACGCAGAGAAGTGTTTGGCTGGGCCATGTACGACTTTGCCAATTCGGGCTACACCACGGTGGTGATCACAGCCGTTTTTGCGGCTTACTTTGTGGGCGCCGTGGCCGACAAGGCTGATTGGGCCACATTGGCTTGGACCAGCGCTCTGAGCTTGTCCTATGCCATCGTGATGTTCACCATGCCTGCCATGGGTGCATGGGCCGATCGCCATGCAGCTAAGAAAAAACTGCTGATGCTCGTCACAGTTGCTTGCGTTGTCAGCACTGCGGCTTTGTCTTGGGTGGGGCCTGGGCAAGTCACTTTGGCAATCATTTGCATCGTGATTTCAAATACCTTCTACTCTTATGGCGAGTCGCTCACTGCATCTTTCCTTCCTGAGTTGGCCAAACCCGAAGGCATGGGGCGCATCAGTGGCTGGGGTTGGGCGTGGGGGTATTTGGGCGGCATGCTCAGCTTGGGCATTTGCTTGGCCTATGTGCTTTGGGCCCAAGCGCAGGGACAAACAGCGGGGCAATTTGTACCTGTCACCATGTGGGTTACCGCGGGTATTTATGCCCTTGCAGCCACGCTCACATTTGTATTCTTGAAAGAGCACGCGCAGCCTCAATTGAGCAGAGAGCGCGCCGCCAGCCAATGGCAGCAATTGCGCCAAACATTTCAAGAAGCCAAAGCCTACAAAGACTTTATGCAGCTGATGGCATGCGCGGTGGCGTACCAAGGGGGTGTGGCAGTGGCCATTACCTTGGCAGCCATTTATGCTGAACAAGTGATTGGCTTTCAGCCCCAAGAAACCATGATGCTGATTTTTGTCCTCAACATTGCCGCCTTGGTGGGCGCCTTGGTGTTTGGCTATGCTCAAGACAAAATCGGTCACAAATTGGCTTTGTCCTTAACCCTGCTGGGTTGGAGCATCACGTGCATCATGGCGGCGCTCACCAGCAGCAAAGAAGTCTTTTGGTGGGCGGCTGCCTTGGCAGGTGTTTGCATGGGCTCTAGCCAGTCAACAGGAAGAGCCATGGCGGGAATGCTCATTCCAACCCATCGATTGGCGGAGTTCTTTGGCTTGTGGACCTTTGCCATTCGGTTGGCCAGTATCGTGGGGCCCTTGGGCTATGGCTTGATCACTTGGCTTACAGACGGCAACCAGCGCTTGGCCATTGCCAGCACCACCCTGCTGTTTGTTGTGGGCTGGCTCTTGTTGTTGCCTGTCAATGTGCAGCGCGGTCAGCGTCAAGCTTCAGGCCTGTCTTAAGGCCATCATTGCTGAGCGCATCCTTCGTGAGCCCATCCTTCAAATACTTGCAAGCCTACCCAGACACATTGCTGCAGCAGGTGCAAAAAATCATTGATGGCCCAGGGCTTAGTGCTTGGTTGCTCTCGCGCCACCCCGCGGCACATGGCATGCGCACAGACTCTGCTTTGTATGCCTATGTCATGGCTTTGAAGAATGAGTTTCTAAGGCAAGCTGAGCCCATCAATAAGGTCAGTTTTGACAGCAAGCTGCACATCATTCAACACGCACTGGGCTTGCACACCACCACCTCGCGCATTCAAGGAAGCAAACTCAAGTCAAAGCGCGACATCAAAGTGGCGGCCTTGTTCAAGGACACCCCTATGGCCTTTCTGCAAATGATTGCCGTTCATGAACTGGCCCATTTGAAAGTGCGTGAACACGACAAAGCCTTTTACAAACTGTGCCACCACATGGCCCCAGACTACGCACAATCTGAGTTTGAACTGCGCGTGTACCTCACCCACCTTGATGCGGGTGGCGAGCGTTTGTGGGCTTCAGCATAATTAAACAGCTAAATTATTTGGCGCTAGGTGTTTGAAAGAGCTGACAGTGATGGGCAGGCAGGTCAAGCCAGCGACTTGCAGCCAACTGAAGTGCTTCCAATGAACCTGTGGTCCAAAGCTGAATTTGGTTTGAAACCTTGGTGGTTTCTGTGTGGCTGCTTGTAGGAGTTGTGAGCCGCTTGGTTTGTTTGGCCACGGCTTCGCCAGTTGAAATGATGTTGACATCAGGTCCAACCAATTTGCGCAAGATATCTTGCACAAATACATAGTGGGTACAACCCAAAACCAAAGTGTCAATTTGGCCAGGTTCTAAACCAAAGCTGCCCATGCATTGAACATGCTGAGCACACAAATCTTCCAGTGCCTGTGTGTCTTCCAAAGATTTTTCGGTTTGTTGCTCAATGGCAAGTGCCAAGCCTTTACAGGCCTGCAGCACAAATTCACAGGTCTTGGGTTTGGCATCTGCCAAAACAGACCTCAGCAATTTGTCAAAACGCAAGCTGCTCAGGGTGCCTTGTGTGCCCATGACACCCACGCGAAGGGTTTGTGTTTGCGCTAAGGCAGGTTTAAGGGCGGGTTCTACACCAATGAACGCCAAATTGGGAAATGTGGCACGCAAACTTTCGATGGCCACAGCCGTGGCAGTGTTGCAAGCCACCACAAGCGCTTTCAAAGAGCCTTGCGCCAACAATTGTTGTGTGACGAAATGGGATCTTTCAATCACAAACTCGTCACTGCGCTCACCGTAAGGTGCAAAGCCGCGGTCTGCCCAATAAACAAAACGCTCTTGCGGCATTTCTGCACGCAAGGCTTGCAACACACTCAGGCCCCCAATGCCGCTGTCAAAAACGCCAATGAAGCCTGACTTGTTAGGCTCAATTTGCGCCAACTTTGATGCCTTTGAACTCACCCGTGGCAATGCGTTTTTGCCATTCAGCTGGGCCCGTAATGTGAGCGCTGGTACCACCCGCATCAACCGCTACCGTAACTGGCATATCGACCACATCAAACTCGTAAATGGCTTCCATGCCGAGGTCGGCAAAGCCCACCACTTTCGATTGCTTAATGGCTTTTGACACCAAGTAAGCTGCACCGCCCACAGCCATGAGGTAGGCAGACTTGTGCTTTTGGATGGCTGCAATGGCTTCAGGTCCACGTTCGGCTTTGCCGACCATGGCAATGAGGCCAGTTTGGGCCAGCATCATCTCGGTGAATTTGTCCATGCGCGTGGAGGTGGTGGGGCCTGCAGGGCCGACCGCTTCGCCCTTGATAGGATCGACTGGGCCAACGTAGTAAATGATGCGGTTGGTGAAATCAACTGGCAACTTTTCGCCTTTGGCCAGCATGTCTTGAATCCGCTTGTGAGCCGCATCCCGGCCAGTCAGCATCTTGCCGTTTAAAAGCAATGTTTGGCCGGGCTTCCAGCTGGCCACTTCGGCAGGCGTGAGGGCATTCAAATCGACGCGCTTGCTCTTTTCTGTGTTGGGCGTCCAGCTCACATCAGGCCAGAGATCAAGCGATGGCACGTCCAAGTAAACGGGGCCAGAGCCATCCATCACAAAGTGTGCGTGACGGGTTGCCGCGCAGTTTGGAATCATGGCCACAGGTTTGCTGGCAGCGTGCGTGGGATACATCTTAATTTTGACATCGAGCACGGTGGTCAGGCCGCCCAAACCTTGCGCGCCAATGCCCAAGCCATTGACCTTGTCATATATTTCCAAGCGCATGTTTTCAACTTGCGTGAGCTTCTCGCCTTTGCTTGACTTCTCGAGCAATTGGTACATGTCCAAGTCGTCCATCAAACTTTCTTTGGCCATGAGAACTGCTTTTTCTGCAGTGCCCCCAATGCCAATGCCCAGCATGCCGGGAGGGCACCAACCCGCACCCATGGTGGGCACTGTTTTTAAAACCCAATCGACAACGCTGTCGCTGGGGTTGAGCATGACCATTTTGGATTTGTTTTCGCTGCCACCCCCTTTGGCCGCCACGGTGATGTCTAGCTTGTTGCCAGGTACCAGTTGGGTGAAGATGACGGCAGGTGAATTGTCTTGTGTGTTTTTGCGAGCAAATTCGGGATCAGAAACGATCGATGCACGCAACATATTGTCTGCATAGTTGTAGCCGCGGCGCACGCCTTCATTGATGGCATCTTCCAGGCCGCCCTTGAAGTTATCGAACTTGACGTCCATGCCGACTTTTAAAAATACATTGACGATGCCGGTGTCTTGGCACATGGGGCGGTGTCCAATGGCGCTCATTTTGCTGTTGGTCAAAATTTGAGCCAGGGCGTCTTTGGCCGCAGGACTTTGTTCGCGGTGATAGGCGCTTGCTAAATGCGAAATGAAATCGGCGGGATGGTAATAGCTGATGTACTGCAAGGAAGCAGCAATCGATTCAATCAGGTCTTCTTCTTTGATCAAAGTCGTCATGTCTTACTTTCAATGATTGTTGTGGTGTGACATCAGCTTGTCGGTGTAGGCAATGGCCAAAGCGCTGAAAAGGAAGGTGACGTGAATGATGGTTTGCCACATCAGCACTTGCTCGGTGTAGTTGGCTGCATTGATGAACGTTTTCAGCAAATGAATGGAACTGATGCCGATGATGGCCGTGCCCAATTTCACTTTCAAAACAGATGCATTCACATGACTCAACCATTCTGGTTGATCGGGGTGGTTTTCTAAATCCATGCGCGATACAAAAGTTTCGTAACCACCCACTATCACCATGATGAGCAGGTTGGAAATCATGACCACGTCAATGAGTGCCAAGACCACCAGCATGATGATGGTTTCGTTCAAATGTGTGATGGGCGCATCAACTTTGTAACCGATGCCATCGATCAAAGCTTGGAGGGCGGTTTGGCTGCCAAAAACGGCCTCCAAAAGGTGCACCAGCTCCACCCAGAAATGGAACACATAAACGCCTTGCGCCAATATCAGGCCTAGGTACAGGGGGAGTTGCAGCCAGCGACTGGCAAAAATCAGCTTGGGGAGAGGGCGGAGGCCCGCATTATTGGATTGGGGTTGGGGGTTGGAAGCCATGGTTAATCTTTAGGAGAGTTTGGGTGATTTTAAAGCCGTCCATTTGCCGAAATGTGTCGGAATTAACAAGATATGAAAGAATACTGTCAGTCAGGGCTTTGTAAGAGCCAAGCACGACATTCGGTACCACTAATTTGAACAAGTTCCCAAGGAGAGACATAATGAGCGCCACCGTATATCAGCCCAGTGCTGACTTCGTCAAAAATGCCCATATTTCCGGCATGCCAGCTTACCAAGCCCTGTGCAAAGAAGCTGAAAACGATTACGAAGGCTACTGGGCGCGCTTGGCCAAAGAATTCATCTCCTGGAAAACACCGTTCACCAAGGTTTTGGATGAGTCCAAAGCGCCTTTCTTCAAATGGTTTGAAGACGGCACGCTAAATGCCTCCTACAACTGCTTAGACCGCAACATTGAAAAGGGCCTGGGCAACAAAACGGCCTTGATTTTTGAAGCCGATGGCGGTGAAGTCACGCGCATCACCTACAGCGAATTGCTCACCAAAACCTGTCAAATTGCCAACGGCCTCAAATCGATTGGTATTCAAAAAGGCGATCGCGTTGTTATCTACATTTCCATGTCCATTGATGGCGTGGCCGCCATGCAAGCTTGTGCCCGCATTGGTGCCACACACTCTGTGGTCTTTGGTGGTTTCTCTGCCCAATCATTGCGCGATCGCATTGAAGACACAGGTGCCAAAGCCGTTATCACAGCCGACCACCAAATTCGCGGTGGCAAGCAGTTGCCCTTGAAATCCATTGTTGACGAAGCCATTGCTTTGGGTGGTTGTGACAGCATCAAAAACGTGCTGGTGGTCAAGCGCAGTGGCGCCGATGTGGCCATGATTGCTGGCCGCGACACTTGGATGCACGAGTTGGTGGCCAAGCAAGCCACTACTTGTGAGCCCGAGTGGGTGGGCGCCGAGCACCCCTTGTTTTTGCTTTACACATCGGGCTCTACTGGCAAGCCAAAGGGTGTTCAACACTCTACGGGCGGCTATTTGTTGCACGCTGCACTCACCACCAAGTGGACCTTCGACTTGAAACAAGACGATGTGTTCTGGTGCACCGCCGACATTGGTTGGGTCACGGGTCACACTTACATCACCTATGGCCCCTTGGCTCTGGGCGGTACAGAAATTGTGTTTGAGGGTGTGCCCACATTTCCAGACGCAGGCCGTTTTTGGAAAATGATTCAAGACCACAAGGTCTCTATTTTTTACACGGCACCTACCGCCATTCGTTCTTTGATCAAAGCGGCAGAAGCCAACGATGCGGTGCATCCAAAGAGCTACAACTTAAGCAGCTTGCGCTTGCTGGGTTCGGTGGGCGAGCCCATCAATCCTGCTGCTTGGGAGTGGTATCACAAGCATGTGGGCGGCGGCAATTGCCCCATCGTAGACACCTTCTGGCAAACTGAAACGGGTGGCCACATGATCACGCCACTGCCTGGCGTGACACCCATGGTGCCTGGTTCTTGCACATTGCCTTTCCCAGGCATTCAAGCGGCCATTGTGGACGAAACGGGCAAAGACATGCCCAACGGCCAAGGCGGTATTTTGGTGGTCAAGCGCCCATGGCCTTCCATGATTCGCACCATCTGGGGTGACCCCGATAGGTTTGTGAAAAGCTACTACCCCGCAGACTTCCAAGGCAAGTACTACTTGGCCGGCGACGGTGCCATTCGCGATGCCGAAACTGGCTACTTCACCATTACCGGCCGCATTGATGACGTATTGAACGTGTCGGGTCACCGCATGGGCACCATGGAAATTGAATCGGCTTTGGTGAGCTGCACTGAACTGGTGGCCGAAGCCGCTGTGGTGGGTCGTCCCGATGAAACCACTGGTGAAGCTATTTGTGCTTTTGTGGTGCTCAAACGCCCCTTGCCCACAGGCGACGAAGGCAAGGCCATTGCCAAACAATTGCGCGATCACATTGCCAAAGAAATTGGCCCCATTGCCAAGCCCAAAGACATTCGATTTGGCGAGAACTTGCCCAAGACCCGTTCTGGAAAAATCATGCGCCGCTTGCTGCGCAGCTTGGCCAAAGGCGAGCAAATTACGCAAGACATCAGCACCTTGGAAAACCCAGCCATCTTGGGTCAACTCGGCCAAGCGTATTGATTTAAAGAAGCTTTAAGCGCTAGAAAAGGCTCATTCTGAAAAGAGTGGGCCTTTTTAACTTTCGGACTAGAAGCTTGTTCCCTTATGATTTAAATATTAAAAGTACTTCATATTGCGAAAATGAAAAATTGGCGTTTAGTTATCTTTGGTTTAGTTTTAACTTTGGCTGCAGTATTTGCAGCAGGCTATTTCTTTGGTAGCTATCGAACAAGCAAACTACTTGAATCGCAAATTCTCATTGGGGACAAATACAGGGTAGTTAGAACCCCAGGGGGCATGCTTCAAGTTGCCACCCTGATTAAACAAGAATCACTAGCTTGGCAGACATCATGGACATGTCCAGTCAGCTTGTGCAATTTCTTACCTACTTCAAATTCTCAAATTTCAGTCGAAGCACAATACACATACAGAATTCCATTATCTGAATATTGGGTTCTAGAAAAAATTAGTGAAAGTCCGTTGCGTTACAAATTAAAGGTTCCAAGGCTTGAGCCTCAGTTACCAGTAACTGTTAATTTGCCAACAATACGAATTCAAAATAGTGGAACAGTATTTTCTCCGTCTGGTCCTACACAACAAAAAATGCAAACTTTCCTTCAGCCCGAATTGGAAACGAGGTCCAAGTCTGCGGCCTATTTACAAATAGTACGTTCAGATGCTGAAAAAACAATCAAAGAGTTTGCTCAAAAATGGCTGAGGGATGGAGACGTAAAAATTCCTGTTGGAGCTGAGATAGAAGTTGTTTTGTGAATATCCGATTTGGTAAACATTTTGAACAAGCCATATTTCCTTGCATCTGTTCTATTGATTTGCACTTTAATGTCCTCTTGCTCCATACAGTCAGACGGCATGGCAGAACCCGATCAAAAGGTTCAGATTAATTTGAACGATGCACCAGCTTCTCCAGTCACCCTCTCCGAGGTAGTAGAACTATTTGTTCTTGGTGGAAATAAAACTCAACTTCAGCGTGAAACGATGAGCCAGAAAATAATTGGTTCAAGAGTTTCCTGGAGTTTTAAAGTCTACGAAGTAGCCAAAGATGGCGAGCAGTATCGAGTTATGTCTGAAATGCTTGGTAGTTCGCAACCAAATGCATTTGGAAAATTAACAGTGATTGCTTTTTTGAACGCAAGAAACTCAAACGATGAGCAAATACTCTTGAAACTTGACACTGGGAAGCAAGTGAAAGTTCGTGGTGTTGTAGATAGTATTAATCTCAGGTCCGTGGTAGTTTTAAGTCCTGCTGAGTTAGTGGATTAGCTGATTAGTCTAAAACGACGAGTTTCTTTAAGCAACCAAAAGATTCACTTTGAAAAGCCTTGGAAGCAACAACCCGATAGCTGAGTCCGGCCGTCAATACTTCTAGTACTTAAGCCAATATTTCATGTGAGTTTCACTGATTGGGACTAAAAATCAGCAGTCGTCTTTTTTTGTTTTCAATTGTTCAAGGCGATCTCTCAACGATTCTAGAAATTTCTCTTGGTCCGCTGCTGGTAACTCACTGGCGGCAAGAATGATGTCTGCTAAAAGATCATCATCACAGTAAAGATAGCCTAATGGCACTCCAAGCGCGTGTGCTATGCCCTTGGCGGTGTCTAGTGGCGGTTCATGAACTCCGCTCTCGTACCTGCTGATGCGGGCGCTGGCTACCCCTTCATCAAGTCCGACCATTACCCCCAACTTGTCTTGAGCAATTCCCATGCGTAATCTCGCCTGTCGCAGTCGGTGCGCAAATACTTTTGTATTAATCGAAGTGGAAAAGTGCTTAATTATCACTCTTCGATTTTCGAAGATTTGAGTGTATCATGCTTTACGTAAAACGTAGATTATGTAATTGAGGAGCATCAAATGTCTGTTTTAAAGCGCTGGGTTTTAGTGATCGCGGTGTCCATACTCTCTGGATGTGGGGGGGGAGGAAGTTCAACCACAGAGCCAATCGGTAGCAACACAGCACCATTGGCGAATGCTGGACCCGTTCAGAATCTTATGGTTGCAACAGTTGTCACACTCGATGGAAGCGCAAGTACGGACGCTAACGGTGACACACTGACATATCGTTGGACGCTAACTTCTAAGCCTGTTGGTAGCACTGCAACTTTGTCCTCGACCTCAACGGCAAGACCAACGTTTACTGCTGATCTGGCGGGAACTTACGTTGCCACACTTATTGTTAACGACGGACAAGCCGACAGCACCGCTTCAACCGTCACTATCACGGCTACTCGCGCTAACGCAGCACCTGTTGCTAATGCAGGTACAGCCCAAAACGTGACGACCAGTTCGACCGTAACACTTGACGCCAGCGCAAGTACGGACGCTAACGGTGACACACTGACATATCGTTGGACGCTAACTTCTAAGCCTGTTGGTAGCACTGCAACTTTGTCCTCGACCTCAACGGCAAGACCAACGTTTACTGCTGATCTGGCGGGAACTTACGTTGCCACACTTATTGTTAACGACGGACAAGCCGACAGCACCGCTTCAACCGTCACTATCACGGCTACTCAGCCAAAGGTAATGGGTATCGGTTATGTCGCTACCAACGGTATGACAGTCACCTTAGTCTCATTCACCACAACGGATTTGGGTAATGGTTACGTGAGGTATTCAGCAACATACAAACAAGAAAATAACACGGCTGTAGCGATTGATGAAGCCACTCTCAAGTTATATTTCAAAAATGCAAGTGCAGAAAGTCAATATGGATTTTTTGGTCGAGTTTTGCCTGGAGCATCATTTGCATTAACTAAAACATACACTTGGGACGTCTTGTCGTCATCCATACCTCAACTGTTGCAGTATCATGAAAATCACTTTTTTGCAGCAACTCCAACAGATGGAGCATTGCAGTGGATTTTCCCAATTCGTTAAATGATCTATGGGTTGGCGATATTTAATTTCGAGTATCGCTAGCCCACACAAACAAGTCGCTCTTTCATTAATTTTGTCCGATTGATGAAAGATGTCGACAAATGTATAGATTGTTTATCAATTAAAAAATGAGAAACCAGACGTATCTAAATTGAAGAATTAACCCTTCTTCAAAAAGTCAAACCTCAACGCGAAAGCCTTGGGGTTTTTTTACGTCTGTACCTTTCTCATAAGGAAACATCGAAATGCAAATCTATGCAAGTAGCCATGCCATTGAGCTGGCTTGTAAAACCCTGCCTGATCACAACTTACGAAAGCTCTTCATTGAACGACTTCATCAGCTCAAAAGTGACGACTATGAAATCCACGAAATAGTCCAATTCTGGGTGGTTGAGTGTGAGTCTGACCTGCTAATGCTTCCTGAGCATCCGGAGTGCAAGGAGGAGCATCAAGGTTGGACTGAACTTGTCTATGTACTCCTTGATGATGGATTTGGTCTAGAGGTGTTTGTGCCTGAGCACTTGAAGGGGCAATTGAAATGAATCTCTTTGTGAAACTCATGGTTGGAACCTTCAAGGTGCTTCTGTTTATTTTTTTGCAACTTGACACTCAAAGGAGAAACTCGCGAGAGAGGTCTAGCTTTAAGAGACGCCACCAGAAGGGAGAAAGCTCAAGTCTGGCCGCTGATCTCTTGATTGCAGCTCTTCTGAATGGAGGCTCTCAATGATTAGTCTATTGAGTTTTCTTATTCTGGCCTTGGCTGCAGAATGCTACGCAAATGACCCATGGAGGGCCGTTGTACTTGGAGTCTTTGCTTTGATGCTTTGGTCATTCCCGGTCGCAACTATTTTGATGTTGCTAGGACTGGTGATACTGAGGGTGATTACTGCTTGAAGACTCAAAATTGCAAAATTGGAGCTGAAAAGTGACGCTGTTAGCCCCTAGGGAGAAATTCCTTGGGGCAACTTCTCCATCTGAATATTGTTGTAGATTTGCAAATTTTAGGAGGGAGGTATTGACCAAGGGTTTTCCCTTTGTTACATTTCAAACGTACTGCAAAGTTAGTTGTTTAATTTTTCAGTCAAGTCACCAAGAAGTGACAACAAGTGATGAGCCATCAAAAGCTGCATCACAGGCCTAAGGAAGGCCGACAAATTTGGACTGATACCAGAAATGGATCAGGAAAAGACTCATAGCAATATGAGGGTCGGACCAGACTTACTTCAGCCATTGCGCGTTGAAGGGCCAGTTAAGACCTTTACATATCCAACGAGTCAACACAAGTTGTCGGTCTTTTTACGTCCACTTTTTTCACAGTACCGGCCAAGCCGTATGCCTTGTATTTACTTAAAGGCAGTCAGCTTATTTTTTTGTTAACAAATTTTGAGAAAGGGAGGTGAATTGGAGGAAGTGCAAGGTGAAGCTTCATGATGTTTATTCATGAGAATTTCCAAGCCATGCTGCTCAAGAATAGAAGAGCAGTACCTCAACTAATTGGTCGTATGACACCAAAAACTTAAGTTTGTGAAGACACTGAAATTTACGCAGTGCATTCACCAAAAAATTAAATAAGCCCACAAAGTTGGGCAAGGGAGTAAATAACATGAACAAATTAGTGAAATATAGAAGGCTACGGGCGATGTGCAAAACCCCACAGAAGTTGGAACTTCGCAGCTTTCCTCACCAGCCAGATGGTAAAAGTGACAAACCTAAACTTACTTTAGAAAATGTTCAGCACTTACTAAAGTCCTATGGCATCAGCGCTTGCTATAACGTCATCAGTAAAAAAGTTGAGGTCAGGAATATTGCGGACCCATCTTTCAAAGGCGACAGTGAATTCGACGAATCGGAGCTTGCAAAATCAATTATTGCTAAAAGTGACAACGTTGCTTTCACTCGAGTGTTGAGTCTTGCCTCGCTGAATAACATGTCCACAAGTCATATCTATGAGATGGTGGCTGCAATTGGAGAAGAAAACCAATACAACCCTGCAAAGGATTGGATTGAGTCTCGTCCATGGGACGGCGTAGACCGACTGAAAGCCTACTACGGTACGCTTGAAACTGCTGTTGGTTACTCAATCGAGCTAAAAGAAACTTTGATGTACAAGTGGCTGTTAAGTGCTACAGCGGCTGCATTGAAGGGTTCTGGTTTCTACACACGAGGTGTTTTAACACTTCAAGGGGCTCAGAACAAAGGAAAAACAAATTGGGTTCGATCCCTGGTAAACGACCCTGTGCTTCAAGCGAAATTGGTAAAGATCGACCATCAACTTGATGCCAACAACAAGGATTCAATTCTTGGGGCGGTGGCCTACTGGTTGGTCGAGCTTGGCGAGTTGGACAGCTCTTTTAAGAAAGATATTGCAAGGATCAAGGGATTCCTTTCTAGCGATCGTGACCGAGTGCGTCGACCATATGATCGCTTGGAGTCAGATTTTCCGAGAAGAACAGTCTTTTGCGCTACGGTCAATGAGTCTGCGTTTTTGGTCGATCCAACAGGTAACACTCGATGGTGGACACTTGAAGTTGTAAATATCAATTTTGAGCACGGAATTGATACACAGCAACTTTTTGCACAGATGGCAGTTGACTTTGCTAAGGGTGAGCAGTGGTGGCTCACTGAAGATGAAAACGAAATGCTTGAACAATGTAATCAGCAGTACCGTGCTGTAAGCAGGATCCGAGACAAAATCAACGAGTATGTTGACGTTAAGGCAACTCCAACTGACAAGGATCACTTGTTTACGGCAACTACTTTGCTGGAGCACATGGGAGTCAAATCTCCAACAAATGGTGAGTGCCGTGAATGTGGCTCCATTTTGAGGGAGTACTTTGGCAGCATAGCTATTAGAGCTGGGGCTAAGGCGTGGAGAGTGCCACTGATTGAAGGTAGGCAGTTTGAAGCCCTTGAAGCGACACTTGAGCACCTGGACACTAAAGAAAGCTCTGAATTGGAAGAGAAGTTAAATGACGAATGGGAGGATCTGCCCTTCTAAGCATCAGTCGAAACTAAAAGCTAAAGGCTGCCTCAAAAGGGTGGCCTTTTTGTTGGCACTGTTAGCGTTAGCCAACGACAAAAAACCAAACACTTAACAAAAAAGAAGAACCTAAAAAATGAAAAAGAAGTGAGGGGGAGCAAAAAAGCAAAAATAAAAAAAAGAGAGAAAAATAAAAGTTAGCAAAGCCGTCCTACTTCCCCCCTTGCTGGGGCTGGAATCAGCACTAAAACAAAAACACAATAAACAAAAAACAAAATCTTTAAAGAAGAAAAAAAGAAGTGTTGGGCGGCAAAAAATGCAACTTTTAAATAAGAAGAAAAAGGAAAGTTAAGAAACTACCCCTCCCACCTCCCTTCGGGAAAATTTAGAGTTAGCAAAGAAATACGCTTCACAAGTGAAGCTCCTGCTCCCTTACGGTCGCTTGAAATAAATCTTTGTTAGTAGCTAGGTTTGTGCAAGTTGACTTGACCCCTACTGGGTGAGGCTTCTAGGGTGTCACCTTAAAAGATCCCCTGGAAGGACACTCACAGCGCCACACACAGTTTCATTCGGAGTGCTCTTAAAACAGCTCTCAATAAAAGTTTCCCCTCAAGCATCACACCTAACCGTGTGGTGCTTTTTTTTGTCCCTTGCTTTTTCTTAAACAACTCTTGAAAGGAGTTTTCCATGCCAAAAGTAAAACTGACTACCCAGTTTGTCTTAAATCCGCCCTTGCCAACAGCTCGCAAGATTGACTATTACGATTCAAGCATTACAGGTTTTATCCTCGAAGTTCGATCTAGTGGTTTAGCAACTTTTTACCTCCGATATCGTGATCTTTATGGTCATCAGCGACAGGTAAAGATTGGCGATGCGAAGTCAATTTCCCTTGAACAAGCGAAGCAAAAAGCCAAAGTGCTCAGGTCCGAGGTTGTACTTAGAGGAGAGCCTAATCAACCTTCTAAGTCTAAAAAGAATGTTCCAACCCTAAGTGACTTTGTGAATGAGCATTACCTTGGCCATATTGCAACTTATAGACGTAACTATGCTCCTGACTTGTGCAGAATTCGTATCCATTTAATGCCCAGATTTGGACACTTGCATTTAGATCAAATTTCCTCTGCTGCAGTTATGGAGTTGCATCAAGAACTCAGATCTAAGGGTTATGCAGCTGCAACTTCAAACATGGTTGTTACTTTGTTGAGTGTGATTTTCAACTATGCAAAGGAGCTCGAGATTCCCGGATCTGAGATAAATCCAACGACTAAAGTGACCCTCTTTAAGGTGGATAACATCAAGGACCGTTATTTGAAGTCTGAAGAGGCTCAGCGTTTGAAGGATGCGATTGATAAAAGTGAGAACTTACAATTGAAATACATTGTGGCGTTGTTACTTTTAACTGGTGCACGAAAGCGAGAAATCCTTGATGCAACTTGGTCTAATGTGGACATGGAGAGACGTGTCTTGATTGTTCCTAGGAGTAAATCAGGTCATCAGCGAAAGATTCATTTGTCTGAAACGGTTGTAGGCATATTGAATCAACTTCCGAGGTTTGATGGTTGTCCGTACGTAGTGCCAAATCTGAAAACGATGGTTCCTTTTGCTTCGATCTACGCTAGTTGGCACACGGCTAGAAAGAGGGCAGGGCTTAGGGATGTTCGTCTTCATGATCTTAGGCATAGCTTTGCAAGTAACCTGGTCAATTCAGGCCACAGCTTGTATGTAGTCAGTAAAGCGCTTGGGCACAGTCAGATTAGGACGACTACAAGATACGCACATTTATCCTCTGAAACCTTGTTAGCTGCAGTTGAAAAGGTTGCTGATGCTACTGGCGTAAATTGGAGTGCTAAGTAAAAAAAGCTCGGCCTCTCTTTTGCAAGTGGGGCTGAGTTTTTCTGTCTAAAGCTAGAGATAATTTTCCCGATCGGTGGCTGCACATCAAACCAGATGTGATGGGTAGTTGATGGGTAAACTGTTCTCGCACACTAAAAAAATTTCAAATTTACCCGCCTAATTTCTGACCTAAATGTGGGTTCTTGGTGGGTAGTTTCAATTTTTTCGATTTCAACTCAACTAAGCCGATGATTTAAATGGACTTTTTGAGTGCTTTGACAGGTGGTGGTATCACAAGCATGTGGGCGGCGGCAATTGCCCCATCGTAGACACCTTCTGGCAAACTGAAACGGGTGGCCACATGATCACGCCACTGCCTGGCGTGACACCCATGGTGCCTGGTTCTTGCACA
>NZ_NERY01000002.1 GCF_003063375.1 Limnohabitans sp. MMS-10A-178
TTGGTTCAATGACTACAATTCGTATCACCCGCACAGTGCACTTGGCTACTTGCCACCAACGCTGTTCAGGGAGAAAAGATCGGTAACTTAAACATACCGGCGGTACTGGAATACAGGGTCAAGACCAAAATGGATCATGATTATTTAAAGTCCGAAAAGGGTGCAATCGTGAATATTTGAAAGAAGTTTATAGTTACAACACTTTCTAATCTTGAGGCCGTAGCCTGGTTTCCCAATACTTAATGGTCGTTTTGCTTTCAGAGCACCGCGAACATGTGACTTCTTAACATAATTTCAGATGCATAAAATTGTAATCGTGGGCGGTGGTGCTGGGGGTCTTGAGCTTGCGACGCGTCTTGGCAAGGCATATCGACGAAATAAAGATGTCAGTGTCACTTTGGTCGATAAAAATCGAACCCATATTTGGAAGCCTAAGCTTCACGAAATTGCATCAGGCAGTATGGATTTTGGTGATCACGAAGTTGATTACATGGCTCATGCCCACTGGAATCATTTTATTTTCAGGATTGGAGAGCTCAGGGGCTTGGATCGATTGAGTAAAACCATTGACTTAGCCCCTTACTTGGATGCCGAAAATGCCCCTGTCACGCCTGTGCAAAAAATTGAATATGACACTTTGGTCATTTGCATTGGTAGCCTGAGCAATGATTTTGGAACGCAAGGCGTGAAGGAATATGCTCTTAAGTTGGAAAATCAAACGGATGCCAAGCTGTTTCATTCAAAAATGGTTAACGCATGTATCCGCGCGCATCATCAATCTGAACTGATTGATCAAAGTCAGCTTCATGTCGTGATTATTGGCGCTGGTGCAACTGGTGTAGAACTAGCCGCTGAGCTGCATAGAACCACACGTGAGGTGGTGGCTTTTGGCTTGAGTGGTATTGATACAGACAAGGATTTAAAAATTAGCCTCATAGAAGCGGCAGACAGAATCTTGCCTGCTTTAAATCCTAGGCTCTCACATGCGACGGAGCAGCTCATTAGCAAATTGGGCGTGAAGGTCCTTACAAACTCCAAGGTGATGGAGGTAATGCCAAACGGTATTCGCCTGTCAGATGGCCAATTGATTGAGTCTCAATTGGTTGTATGGGCCGCCGGTGTTAAGGCACCCGATTTTCTGAAGAATTTTGGCGGCTTGGAGACGAACAAATTGAACCAAATTGTGGTTCAAAGTACTTTGCAATCTACTCTTGATTCAGATATTTTTGCATTAGGTGATTGCGCTGCTTGTCCCTGCACAGATGAAGAGGGCGGACGCGCAGGAATTGTTCCCCCTAGAGCGCAAGCCGCCCATCAACAAGCAACCCACATGTACCGCCAAATTCAAAGACGGCTTGCTGAAAAACCACTCAAGCCATATCACTACAAAGACTTTGGATCATTGGTGTCTCTTGGAAAGTTCAGCACAGTGGGCAACATGATGGGTGGCGTCATAGGCAAAAACTTGATGATCGAAGGTTTTTTTGCCAAGCTGATGTATTTGTCTTTGTACAAGCTTCATGAACTCACCATTCATGGGTTTTTAAAGACTGCTCTTTACACGCTAGCCAGGATGCTGACAAAGCAGGCTAACCCAACCGTCAAGTTGCATTGATAAGCTGGACGTTTGAGTGGTACTCAAACGCTATGGGTGGATTACTTCGATACGGTCAGTTGCCCTCTGGAGTCAGGCCCCAATCCGTTTTGACCCAGAGTGTTAAAAATGTGACCGGTACAAACTGTAAAAGATGTCTCCAGTATGTGCCCTGAGAAGTCCAGAAAATAAAAAAGGGGCTATAAGCCCCTTGTTTATTGGCTCCTCGACCTGGGCTCGAACCAGGGACCTACGGATTAACAGAAAGCCAGGCTCCTCAAAAACTCATATAAATCAATGACTTATAGCTGAAAATGGCAAACGTGTAATATTTCGTGTAATTGAACGAAAACTGTAAATTACAGTTTCGCCAGCAATTTCGTAGATTTTGCACTCAGCAGCTTAAGGTGTCAGACCGAAAGTTAGAAGCCTAGCCTTAGGACTCGCGCTTGTTTTTGGAAAAGTTAGAAGACGTGAAAATCAAATCTTCATCAAAATGATTGCTCCATTGAATCAGTTTTGCTTTCAGCGGGTTAACCGTGCTACTGGCTAGTAGTGGTCATCCTTTCTTGTTTTACACGACAGTTGGTTGCTAATTGGCGCTTTTGAAGCATGTAGGTTGGCTAATTCTTTTTTAGGCGTGCGTAAATACGCGTGACCCACTGCCCTAGATCATCCAAGTAGTTGAATACAACTGGAATGACCAGCAAACTTAGAACGGTGCTGGTGATGAGTCCACCAATAACGGCAATTGCCATGGGTGAGCGAAAACTGGTATCGGCCGCTCCCCAACCTAGAGCAATAGGCAGCATGCCCGCTCCCATGGCAATGGTGGTCATCACAATTGGGCGCGCTCGTTTGTGGCAAGCATCAATCATGGCGTCCCAGCGGCTCATGCCGGGTACAGCAGGATTGCTCCCTTCCGCTGGTTTGCCACGCCGCGCTTCAATGGCGTACTCCACCAGCAAGATGGAGTTTTTGGTAGCAATACCCATCAGCATGATCAAGCCAATGAGTGATGGCATCGAAAAACTCTTTTGAGCAATCAATAAGCCAACAAACGCGCCACCCAGAGAAAGTGGCAGCGCCGCCAAAATAGTAAGCGGGTGTAAAAAGCCTTTGAAAAGCAGCACAAGTACGATGTATATGCACAACACGCCAATTGTCATTGCCAGACCAAAACTTGCAAACAACTCACCCATGACCTCGGCATCTCCCACCTCAACCACTTTCACGCCCGGTGGCAGACTTTGTAACGAAGGTAGCTTTTGAACCGCCTGCGTCACATCCCCTAAGGGCATACCAGAGAGTTCAATTTCAAAATTGACATTTCGTTGGCGATCGTACCGGTCAATCACCGCTGGCCCGCTTGCAAGCTCTATGCTGGCTACTTGGCCAAGCATGACGGGACCTTTGCTGCCTGGGATGATTAAGCGCTCAAGCACGCCCAAGTCTTTGCGCGCATCGTCGCTTAGCCTGACCACAATGGGCACCTGCCGCTGAGACAAGTTGAGCTTGGGCAAGGCCGCGTCGTAATCACCCAAGGTGGCTACGCGCAAGGTGTCGCTGATGGCTGCGCTGGTCACGCCCAAATCAGCAGCCTTTGCAAAGTCGGGGCGCACAGCGATTTCTGGGCGCACAAGGCTGGCGGTAGACGCAATAGAGCCCAAGCCATTGACGGTGCGCAAGTCATTTTCGACTGCCATGGCTGCAGTTTGTAAGGCCTGCGGGTCATCGCCTGTGAGCACCAAAACGTATTTCTCACCAGAGCCGCCCAATCCCACCTTGGTTCTCACGCCAGGCAACTGTTGCAGCGCCTGACGAATGTCGTTTTCAATTTGCTGCTTAAGCGGACGTTGACTGCGCTCGGTCAGTTGAATGGTCAGGGTGGCTTTTCTAACTTCGGCAGCGCCGCTACCTGCGAATGGGTCAGAGCCTGCGCTGCCACCACCGATGGTGGTGTAGACACTCTGCACATCTTTTATCGATGCCAAAAGGGTTCGAGCTTGCTCGGCGCTGGCCTGGGTTTGCTCAAGCGTTGATCCTGGGGGCAACTCAACATAGACCTGGGTTTGCGAATTGTTGTCGGGCGGAATAAAGCCTTGCGGCAATAAAGGCACCAGCATGATGGAGCCAATAAAAAACAGCGTCGCCATGACCATGGTCACAACGCGATGCTTCATACACCATGCCACCCAAACCATGTAGTGGGTCAGCCATCTTGGCTCTTTTTCGGGGGTCACGATGGGCTTGAGCATGTAAGCCGCCATCATGGGGGTGAGCACCCGTGCCACTACCAGCGAGGCAAAAACTGCAAGCGAAGCTGTCCAACCAAATTGCTTGAAAAACTTTCCCGGAATGCCTGACATAAAGGCTGTGGGCAAGAATACGGCGATCAAAGTAAAGGTGGTGGCGATCACGGCCAAGCCAATTTCATCAGCCGCATCCATGGCCGCTTGGTAAGGCGTTTTTCCCATCCTCAGGTGACGCACGATATTTTCTACTTCCACAATGGCATCATCTACCAGTACGCCAATGACCAAAGACAAGGCGAGCAGCGTGACCACATTGATTGAGAAGCCCAAATACGCCATTCCAATGAAAGCAGGGATGACCGACAAGGGCAATGCAACGGCTGAAACAAAAGTGGCTCGCAGGTCACGCAGAAACAGCCAGACCACCAGCACTGCCAATATTGCCCCTTCGTACAGCAAGATCAGAGAGCTGGAATATTCTTCTTCAACAGGCGTCACAAAATCAAAAGACTCGGTGATTTCGACGTCTGGATGTTGAATTTGAAAATCTGCTAATGCTTTGCGCACCAAGTGTCCCACGGCCACTTCGCTTTCACCTTTGCTGCGGACCACCTCAAAACCTACCACGGGTGTTCCATTCAGACTGGCAGCAGAACGAGGTGCCGCTAAGGTGTCGCTGACCTTGGCTACTTGGTCCAAGCGCACGCGTGCGCCACGGGATGTGGCCAGCTCAATTTGGCCGACCTCTTGTGCGGTTTTGACCGTAGCCAAGGTGCGTACAGCCTGCTCGCCAACGCCCAAGTCCATTCGCCCACCAGAGCCTTCTTGTTGAATTTGTTTGAGTTGGCGCGACACTTCAGCCGCGGTGATACCCAACGCCTGCAAGCGGTTAATGTCAAGCGAAATGTGCACTTCGCGCGTGACTCCGCCGACTCGGTTTACTGCGCCTACGCCACGCAAGGACAAGAGTTTGCGGGTAATCTCCTTGTCGACCATCCAAGACAAGGCCTCGTCATCCATGCGGTTTGATCGCAGGGTGTAGGCCAGTACTGGCGTGCCAGCGAGGTTGATTTTTTGAACAATGGGATCGCGCAATTCGCCTGGCAAATCGGCGCGAACACTTTGGATGGCTGAGCGCACATCGTCCACTGCTTCTTGCACGGGCTTTTCCATTCGAAACTCGGCCGTGATGGACACGGTACCGTCTTGTACTTTGGTGGTGATGTGTTTCAAACCTTGCAAGGGCGCCAAAGCATTTTCAAGCTTGCGGGCCACATCGGTTTCTAGCTGGGTGGGGGCTGCGCCGGGCAAGCTGGCATTCACCGTAATAGTGGGTAGATCAAGATCTGGAAAGTTTTGCACTTTCATTGAACCAAAGGCTATGAAGCCTGCCACCGTCAGCAGAACAAAAAGCATGACCGCTGGAATAGGGTTGCGGATCGACCATGAGGATACATTCAACACAGTGGTCCCCTTTATTTGGCCAAAGGAGCTTGATTCACCACGCGCACTGTATCGCCTGAATTTAGAAAAGCACCTCCGCTAACGACCACCTGATCATCTGAATTGATACCGCTGAGTATCTCTTGTCGGTCACCGCTCAAACGTCCCGTTTGAACTTTGGTCTGTGTCACTTTTTGATCAGCTCCAACTGTGTAGACGTAGCTGAAACCATCGCGTAAAACGACAGCGGTTTGAGGGACGGTCATGGCCTTGCTTTGGCCGAGTAAGATTTCACCCTTGGCATACATACCCGCTCGTGCTGATCCAATTTGATCTGTCAAGTCGACATACACCAAGGCATTGCGTGTTTGCGCATCCACTGAAGGGGCTACCATGCGAACCTTGCCTTGCAACACTTGTCCGCTGGCCGCTGTAATTTTGACTTGCGCGCCAACTTTAATGCGGCCAATATCAGATGCAGTGACTTCTGCACGCCATTCGAGACGACCTTGCCTAATAAGTCGAAATAGCTCCGTGCCAGAATTGACAACGCTACCAATGGTCGCTTGTCGATTGGAAATCACGCCAGCATCGGGTGACTTTACTTGGGTCTGCGAAAGTCGAACGGTTTGTAATTGAACTGCAGCGCGTGCCGATTGAACACGTGCCTGAGCAATGGCATCGGTGGCAAGTGCTTGGCTTAGCTGAGCGTTGCTAAAAAACCCTTGCACTTGAAGCGATTTCGCTCGATCAGTTTGCACCCGGGCTTCTGAAGCATTGGCGATAGCTTCGGCTAAGCTGCCCTCAACTTGTGCCAGCTCTGCTCGCACAATGTCAGACTGCAAAACGGCAATGACATCACCTTGCTTGACGCGGTCTCCCACATTGACGCGCACTTCAGTGATCTTTAACCCATTGGCTTCAGCACTAATGATCGCTTCTTGCCAAGCAGCGAGAGAACCATTTGCGATGACTTGCTGGCTGATTTCTAGCTTTGTGGGCTTTGTAACATTGACTGAGAGCGCAGGTTTAGTTGCCTGCACTGATCCTTTGCTTGTGTCGTTAGCCGCTTCGACAAAAAAAGGAAATGTCACGATTAAAGTACACAATACTGCTTTCATATATTTCTCGCTTTTTTTCAATGCAATTAATTGTAGAAGCGAAGGCAATTAAACAAAAAAATCGATACCGTATTTCCCTAAATCGATTGACATTCATGATTTCTGTTTAGTAAGTGTGTTGGCAAGGTATAAGTCCCAAAGTGTTCTGAGTTAAAAAGCAAAAAGCAGCGCGTAAGGCTATGCTTTTTAGGTGACTACTTGGCCTAAGCTTTGACCACAAAACCTCTGATTAACAGAAAGCCAGGCTCCTCAAAAAACCATATATATCAACGACTTATAAGTTTTTTTGATAAACGTGTAATATTTCGTGTAATAACCCCAAAAGTTACATAATGTAACTTTCCAGCCAAAACAGTCAAATTTGCAATTGTCTGCGTCATTATGCAGGTGAAAGTTTGAAGCCAGGCGCGGGGCTTAAATCAGTTGGGGCCGAAGTTCGACGCCATGCGCGAACACAGAACTGGGCATATTGAGCAGCACCGGAATTGAAAACCGTGTCATGCCTCGTGTTATCAATTTGTAGTTCGTGGGTTGCTCAAAGGTTTAATGAGCTCAATACTGAATTGAGGTCAGCGCCAGAAAAATGCGGCTTGGGTGTCAAAGCTTCAAAAGGCAAACCTTGTCGATTGACCCAGTGCGTTGTAAATCCAAACCAAGTGGCACCCAATGCATCCCATGCGTTGCTGGATACAAAAAGCACTTCATCTTTTTTTACGGGAATAGTTTCTTGAACCAATGCGTAACTTTCTGGAGAAGTCTTAAATAGTCGAATCGGATCGACTGAAATGACATGGTCTAAAACATCTTCCATACCAGCACTCTTGACTGCTGAAGTCAGCATATCCACACTGCCATTTGAGAGGATGGCAGTCGTGAGGCCTTTGGCTTTAATCTTTTGGAGAACCGCCAAGTTTTCAGCAAATGGCGTCAGGTGAGCGTATTGCTGCATCAGTTTTTCAACCTGTCCAGATTGACGGTCTAGCTTGAGTCGGTCCAATGTGTACTCCAATGACAAGCGAGTAAGCTCCCAAAATGGGCGGAAGTATTGGCTGCCAGAGACGTTGTGTGGATCTGACTGCGTAATCAACCTTGTGTACTCAATTTGCTTGTCGCGCCACTTAATGGCTATATCAGCACCTTGACTTGGATAAAAGCTTTCAGCCAAGACTTGGATTGAGTAAACATCAAACAAGGTGCCATAGGCATCAAAAACAACGGCTTTGATTTTCATTGCTCAAGCCCCTGCAGCTTTAAGGCGCTCGTTAGATGGAAAGAGCTTTTTGCGAGCGTCTTCATCCATCTCAGTTTTGAAAGAAAACTTCGTCTTCAAGGCTTCTGCTCGTTGCGCTGCAGGACGCGCGTTGATTTCATCAAGCAAACGCTTGACGTGTGGCAGTTTTTCCCATGCTTCAGCACCTAGCACAAAGGGCGCAACGCGAGCCCAGCCCCAAACCGACATGTCCACAATGGTGTACTCATTACCCATCATGTAAGGCTGATTTGCCAAGTGGTCATTAATAAGGTGCCAATGACGCCATGCTTCAAAGTCATAACGATTCACCGCGTATTCTTTGGGCTCTGGTGCGAAGTGTTTGAAGTGAACGGCTTGACCACAGTAAGGACCAATGCCCGTAGCAACAAACATAAGCCATGAATACATTTCAGCTTTGTTCTTTGGTGTGTCCGCTGGAACAAACTTGCCAATCTTTTCTGACAAATAAATTAGCATTGCATTGCTGTCAAGTACACGAACATCATCGTCCAGCATGGCAGGCGTCTTTGCATTGGGAGTGATGGCCTTGAATGCATTTGAGTGTTGTTCGCCTTTGCGCGTATCCACTGGGATGATCTCGTAGGGCTCACCAGTCTCTTCAAGGTAAAGAGCAATCTTCAAAGGATTGGGGGAGGGGTGGAAATAGAACTTGATCATGTCAGATGCCTTTGTGCTTAGGGGTGAAAAGAATTTAAACGAATGCCAGCCAAATACCAAGAGGCAGAAAAGCCAGACTCAACAAATGTCCAACGATAACGGTGGAGGCAACCTTGTTGGGCTCCACCTGAAATTTCACGGGAAGTGCGATGGAAGCAATTTTTGAAAACATGAGCCCTCACTGAATGAGTGTCAAACTAGAACGCATTGCAGTATCTCGTATTTAATGAAACAATTCCAAAATATCAATTTGCAATTCATACAAATGGATAGACTTCGCTTTAGCAAATAATTATCCAGCGCGTGGTGAATACACAGACACTGTATAAGAGGACATATTTTTCTTTGATGATGTTGTAATTCATGACACGTTTATTTTCAAATCGATCTCGGCACTTCGACATGGGAGATTTGCCCACTGAATTGCTAGCGCGAGATGCCCATGCTCCAGAAATCCAAGCTGCAGTATCTAAAGATCAATATCCTGCTGGGCCGCACTCGTTAAACGAGGCCTTGGCAACATATCAAAAGCTTTTTGAGCAGTACTTGGATGGTGAGACGGCCATTGCCCGCGCACCCTTGCCTGACGATTTAAGCATTCGAAGCAAAAACCTCAAAGCCAGTGCCTATTTTTTAGATGCAACGCTAGCGGGTGTGTGCGCTATTGAGCACTCTGATTTTTCTAAAGACGCGCCTAAACACACCCATGTATTGATTTTTCTCATTGAGTTCAGCCGCGAGCCTCAATCAGATCAGCCTGGTGCCACTTGGATTCATGGCAGTAACAAAGCCCGAACAAATGCGCGCGCAAGCGAAGTGGCCGTTGT
Organism: Limnohabitans sp. MMS-10A-178; assembly: GCF_003063375.1. Classification (GTDB taxonomy): domain Bacteria; phylum Pseudomonadota; class Gammaproteobacteria; order Burkholderiales; family Burkholderiaceae_C; genus Limnohabitans_A. The sequence goes on from NZ_NERY01000002.1 coordinate 9,171, forward strand.
ACTAGCGGGTTATGTTCGAGCATTGGGTTATGGCGCGCGCGGCCACGTGGCCGGCAATACACTTTTAAACCTAGAAGCTTTGGCGCAACGCGCTGGCATTGCTAGATCTGAAAACGGCTTGCTCAAAATGCCTTTTTTAAATTGCGGCTTTGCGTTGGCTGCGATCAGCACCGATTTGCCATTGGAAATTGATCTTCCAATAGCACCCAATGCCTCTTTGGGTTGGCCAGATTCCGGCGCTTACATGGGCAAACACGGCACTCGTCCTGGATGGGCTGAGTCGGAAGCCGAACTGCGCCCTCTGCATTGGGGACGTTACCCCATGGAAACATTGAAGCGAGTGCCAGAACCGACAACGCTGATCTTGCGTGAGGAAATCATTCGCAATAGCAAGCGTGCCGATTTATTCACGCGCGCATTGGCCGGCGATTTAGGTGAAAAAGCCAAGGTGCAGCGCATGCGCTTTGCCACAAAACATCCTTTAGCGTTTGCCATGACGCCCTTGATCCGCAACATGGTGCCATTGCAGGGTACATACGAGCGGCTTGTGCCTGCAGAAACAAATGGAGCGTTGTCGGATGCCCAAAGAAACGCAGAGTCCATCAAAGCCTTGGCGTATTTTTTAGGCGCTGATTTGGTTGGCATATGTGAAGCAGAGCCTTGGATGTTTTATTCACATGAAGCGCAGCTAGGAAAGCCGATTGAACCCACTCACAAGCACTGTGTTGTCATGTTGCTTGACCAAGGATTTGAAACCATGGAAGGAGCCTCAGGCGATGATTGGATTTCAGGTGCGCAATCTATGCGGGGCTATATGCGAGGTGCATTCATAGCGGGAGTCATGGGTGCTCATTTGCGCCGATTGGGCTATTCCTCGCGTTCACACACCAACGCAGAATCAGATATCTTGCACATTCCAGCTACTTTATTGGCCGGCTTAGGCGAGCTCTCTCGCATCGGCGAATTGGTTTTAAACCCATTCATTGGGCCACGATCAAAGAGTGTTTTACTCACCACCGATTTGCCTTTGGCATTTGACCAGCCTATCGATTTTGGATTGCAATCGGTCTGCAACATGTGCATGAAGTGCGCACGCGAATGTCCATGCAACGCCATTCCATTTGGGCCCAAGGTCATGTTCAATGGTTATGAAATATGGAAACCTGATGTTGAAAAATGTGGCAAGTACCGATTAACCAATATGAAGGGATCGGCCTGTGGACGGTGTATGAAAACCTGTCCATACAACAGAGAAGACTTGGTTGAATCGTCTCGTCTTTTAGAACTTTCAATTCGAGTTCCTAGTGCTCGTCGAGCGCTTATTGATTATGACGATCAAATTGGCGCAGGCATGCGCAATCCCGTTAAGCGATGGTGGTTGGATTTGGAAATCATCAACGGCGTGTGCGTTACTCCTGGCGGTGTGAACGAGCGTGATTTAGATTTAGATCGAACCCATAAACTTGCTCAAACTCAAAAGTTGGCATTTTTCCCGCCCAGCTTGCAACCGCCTATGGGTACCACCGCTTCAAGCACCGTGCCGCTTGATCGTGAAGCTGGACTGAAGGCATACGCCAATGCCGAAAAACCCAATCAAGCTAAAAAGCGGCAAAAATAATGATGGAAAGAAAACTAAATTCCAGAATGGCATTGCGCCGAATCAGTAGACAAAGGATTAAGTCTTAACTGAAGAATAAGTCTAGATGACATTTGCGTCAGCTAATGAAGTTAGAGAATTAATCATTGAAAATTTGTAAATCAAGTTAGAATGTTGTTCAGGGTGGCATATAGATTCTTATGTGTCAGGTTGGGTGAAGGTCGGGCCGCCTCACTGCACGGCTTTGGCCGTTGGAGACCCATTTATGAACCACCCCCTCCTGCCCTGGATCGCGGCTGCCATCTTCGCAATGTCCGTGTTGCATACCTTCAGCACTAAGTACTTTGAACATCTGGCACACATAAACCCGCGGCATGCCGGCATCTGGCACCTACTTGGTGAAGTCGAGGTGGTATTTGGGCTTTGGGCGATGGTGCTGGCAATAGCCATGTTTACTTTAGCTGGCAAGGTACACACGCTCGAATACCTCGATTCGCGCAATTTCACTGAGCCGCTTTTTGTTTTTGCCATCATGGTGGTAGCAGGTACACGACCGATCCTGCAAGCTTGCGGTGGGCTAGTACAACAGATTGCACGCCTAGCACCTTTGCCTACGGCAATGGTCAATTACTTTCTCCTGCTGTCAGTGGTACCGTTGCTGGGCTCGTTAATCACAGAGCCTGCGGCCATGACACTTGCAGCGCTCATGCTGCGTGACTCTGTGTTTTCCGCACGGGTAAGCGAGCGCTTGAAGTACGCCACTTTGGGGGTGCTGTTCGTCAATATTTCCATAGGTGGAACATTGACTCCTTTTGCCGCACCGCCTGTGTTGATGGTTGCGTCCACATGGCAATGGGATCTGAGTTTCATGCTCCAGACCTTCGGCTGGAAGGCAGCGATTGCAGTCCTTGTCAATGCTGTCCTTGTGACTCTTTTCATGAGACGAGAACTGCTTAGCCTTGGTGAGCCCGCCGTTGCTCGCTTGACGGTCCCTCCGATCATGGTGGCGATTCACTTGGTTTTTTTGCTTGCAATAGTCCTTTTCGCACACCACCCTGTGGTTTTCATGGGCTTACTGCTATTTTTCATTGGCTTCGCCAGTGCCTATGCCGTGAATCAAGATCGCCTGATTCTTCGCGAAGCTTTGCTGGTCGCGTTTTTTCTTGCCGGTTTGGTGGTTCTGGGTGGTCAGCAGTCTTGGTGGCTTCAGCCACTGCTCATGGGACTAAGCGCCGACGCAGTTTTCTATGGTGCCACTGCGTTGACCGCAATTACAGACAACGCAGCACTGACCTATCTCGCTTCTTTGGTGCCTGGCCTGAGCGATGAGTTCAAGGTGGCCATTGTGGCTGGTGCCGTGACTGGCGGGGGGCTTACTGTCATAGCTAACGCCCCAAACCCAGCTGGCGTCGCGATCCTAAAAGGCAAGTTTGACGAAGGCGTTGTGAGCGCGGGTAAATTGCTGTTAGCAGCAATTCCCCCAACGATTGTGGCGGCGATGGCATTCAGATTGTTGTGAAACAGAGCAAAGTCAAAATTTTTGAGAGTTTTGCTTGATTCCTATTAAGTTGAAGCAAACGGAGTAACTTCGCGTACATTGATACTTTGTCGTAGTGCGGCACCCAATTTAAGGAGTCCTAAATGACAAATTCATTCAAATGGTTGTCCAGCATTTTGCGATGGGTAGCGGAAAAAGCGCGCTTATTCATTGGCAATTTCTCATCAGAGCATCAGTCCAACACAACCGAAACTCTCATTTTCCAACCTGTTGCAATCAGCCTCAAGGCGTATGCAACAGTCGTCATACCCGCACTTAATGAGGCAAAGCGTATCTCTGAAGTAGTGGCTTTCGCCTTGTCTGACCCAGCTACAGCAGAAGTGATCGTGGTTGATGACAGCTCCATAGATGGCACGGCCGAGCTGGCACGGCTTGCGGGTGCAAAAGTGATGATCAGCAGCATGTTGGGCAAGGGCGCTTCAATGCACGATGGCGTCGCACCGGCTCAGTCTAATGTGTTGGTGTATTTGGATGGTGACTTGACGGGACTTCGAAGCGGCATCATCACTGACCTTTGTGCCCCCATTCTTCGTGGTGAAGCAGACTTTGTGAAAGCAAAATTTGGTCGAGGGGGTGGTCGCGTCACAGAATTGACTGCTAAGCCCATGCTGAAAATTTTCTTTCCAGAGGTTGCCCATTTTTCGCAGCCTTTGGGGGGCATCATTGCAGCAAGGAAACCTTTGCTACAGGCACTCAGTTTCGAGGATGGTTATGGTGTGGATGTTGGCCTATTGTTAGACGCCCATCTTTTAAGTGCCAAGCTGGCAGAAGTCGATATCGGATCTCTTGATCATGATAGTCAGCCGCTTCATGACTTGAGTTTGATGGCCAACGAGGTTGGGCGGGTTATTTTTGCGCGAGCCAAAACTGCAGGTCGTCTGCATGTAGAGCAAGTTGCTGCCATGTACGAGTCTCAACGTCAGGCTGCATCAGGTATTGATTATGTGCTGACCCGGCGCAAGGCAAGGCAGCGTCTTTTACTGATCGACATGGACGGTACGGTCACCAAATCGCGTTATGCCCTAGAACTTGCACGTGCTATCGGCCAAGAATCAGCGCTGATTCAAATGCTAGATGACAACGGTGGTGACTCGGCGACCCGCAGCGATAAAATCGCAAAGCTCTTTCAGTACATTCACAAGAAGAAGTTCGAACAGGTAGCTCATGACATGACTCTTCGATCTGGCGTGATTGAATTTGTCAATCAAATGCGCAGACGTGGGTTCATGGTTGGCTTGGTCAGCGATAGCTACTTTGTAGCAGCTGAAATCGTCCGGAGAAGGATATTTGCAGACTTTGCAATGGCACACACGATCAGATTTGATAACGATGTTTGCGCAGGAGAAATTCGAATTAATCCAGCCTTTTATAACCCTCAAAATAAGAGTTCAGGCGTTTGTAAAAGCAACGTGCTTCGCTGCTTCTTAACCGACCCTACGCTCCCAGCTATCAATCTGACGTGGGTTATTGGTGACAACATCAATGACCTTCAGTTGATGCAACTGGCGGACCGAGCATTTGCCATTGATCCAAAGTCTCCCATATTGCGCAATGAGCCGTTCATTACTCAAATCGAATCGTTTGAAGAGCTGTTGGCAATGCTTCCCAATCATGAGCTCGTGGTTCAGCCCAGCGTTTGAAAGTTCGAATTTAAATTCGAGCAGGCCCAGGAAGCACTAAATATTTGATGGCATTCAAAAGTGATGCGACTCGTTTTTCGTCTGCTCGATAGGCATTTACGTTATAGCTACTTCCACTTGGCAGTAAATGCATTTTGACTCCAAGCAGTTCTAGCTTTTCTTGGGCTTCGATTTCCTCGTAATTTGAAATCATTTCTCTGCCATCCAAGATAGTCACAGAACCATCTCCAATGACTTCTATGGATTCATTGACTGTGATGACAAGTCCTGTATTTTCGTCAATTCCAACGCCAAGTAAGTCGGGCCTTTGAGCTAATGCAGACAGCAACCGCGTTAGGCGTCTGCGCTGTGAAAAATGCTGATCAATGATGGCCATGCTGACTAACCCCAAGCCTATGTCAAATGAAACAACATCTTTCTCGGTAATGATTGGAGCTTGTCCTTGTGCGATCATTTGACGTGACATAACAGCTGCACCAGCACTGGTTCCGGCTATGCAAATCCCATTCAAATGAAAAACTTGATGAATAGCTCGAAAGGCAGGAGTTTCCCATAGCTCTGCCATTAATCTACTCTGGTCACCACCCGTCATGAATATTCCGTCTGCAGTGAGAAGATTCGATACCACATCAGGGTTGTATGCATCTTCTCTCGATAGCAGCGCAATTGGCTCTACGTTTGTTGCGCCAAGATTTTTAAATACATTTGAATAGCTGGACCATACAGATGAAGGCTCACTGCTGGCTGCAAGAATGAATTTAAGTTTGGCTTGATTTCCGCCAGATAACTCTATGAATTTTTTTAAGATGACGCGTTCATTGAGGCGATCTTCAGCGCCTCCAATGATCAATAATTTTCCGTTCACGTTGCTTTTGCTATAGCTGGGCGGAAGAATAGAAAATAAGCCTGCAGCTACAGACAATTGCGCAAAGTTTCGTCTAGTAATGAAATTCGGCGTCATTTATAGTTTGTTAATTGGGTAGCTGGAGTGTCATTATTTCACCCTATGGTGACAGCTAAATTGATGATTAGCCATCGCCCGTAAAACAAAGCGTGCCATGACTGAAAAAAAATAGGCATTCACCTCGCTCTATGTTTTGACCTGAGAATCTCTGATTAACAGAAAGCCAGGCTCCTCAAAAGTCAATATAAATCAATGACTTACAAAAGAAAATAGCAAACGTGTAATATTTCGTGTAATTGGATGAAAACTGTAAATTACAGTTTCGCCAGTAATTTCGTTGATTTTGCACTCAGCGCTGTCACTTTGCACTGTAAAAAGTTAGACGCTTGGCTTGGCGCTTGTAGATGTAAGGGGTGAACTCGCTATCCATGAATCCAAAAGGTTTTATGGCTGATCTAAACTTGCAAACTTTACCCATCCTAATGAAAAACCACTGCGCCGAATTGGCGAGGCACGTAAAACAATGATCTCCATTCAATCATTGCGTTTAATTTTGATTTTGTCGATTGCATCGATGGCAACAGGTTTGACGCTTGCTCAGACTGCTAGCATCAGTTCGCGCTATACCGCGTCTCCTGCAAGTACAGACGGTATTGGCAAACGCTACATGGACCGTGAGATCTCTGGGGTGATGGGATGGCAAGGCGCGCCTTGGCTCGAGCGGCAAGAACGTGAGCGTGAGGAGCGAACAGATTTATTACTCAAAGCACTTGCGCTGAAGCCCGGAATGGTAGTTGCAGACATTGGCGCTGGCACGGGTTACTTAACGCGGCGCATGGCACCAGCCGTTTTGCCTGGCGGAAAGATATTGGCGGTTGATGTGCAGCCAGAGATGGTGCGTATGCTAGAAAACAGTATCAAAAGCACAGGGCAAACAAATATCGAGGCAAGGCTCAGTTCATTTGACGACGTTAAGCTGCCTGCTAGCTCAGTGGATCTCGCAGTGATGGTGGATGTGTACCACGAATTGGCCTTTCCCTACGAGGTCATGACCAGTGTGATGAAATCTTTAAAGACGGGCGGTCGTATGGTTTTTGTGGAGTACAAAGCAGAAGACCCCAAGGTCCCCATCAAGCCGTTGCACAAGATGAGCGAAGCGCAAATTCGCAAAGAAGCTGAAGTCTTTGCACTGGATTGGGAGCGAACGGTTAGTACCTTGCCTTGGCAGCACGTCGTGATATTTCGAAAACGTAATTGACAAGCTGTATCTGTTTAACTAACTTCACGATTGATTTGACACGAAAGGTTTGAGAAATGACTTCCTCTTTTACCGATTCAATACAAGCCCTTGATCAACAACTCATTCAATTGGTGTATCGAAGCCGTTCACTTATACAGGGTGCTGAATACGACAAATTAATGGCCACATGTCTGCGTAACAATCCTACCCGCGAAATTACGGGAGTTTTGATTTCACATTCAGGTTGGTTTCTTCAAGTGCTTGAAGGCTCTGCAGCCAACGTCAATTCACTCTTCAAAGTCATCGAAAATGACCCGCGACATTCTGATTTTCTTCTTTTGAGATTCAATGCAATTACGGCACGTGACTTCAGTGACTGGTCGATGGCTTCCATAGAGGTTGATGAGCAGCGTTTTTTAAACATAGCAAATCAAGCTTTGCAAGCTGAGGACGCTGCTATGTCAGAAGTCAGAGATTTCTTGTGCTACGGAAAATGGATCGATTGATTTGAGCTTATCCATGCTTAGCGGCCCATTGGAGGATGATGCGATGCAATTGATCGACACCATCGGTCAAAGCAGCAGGACCTGGTTGCAGTATGTCAGCAGATTTGATTTCAAATAGTTGTCCGTTTTTTACAGCAGGTACATCTTGCCAACCAGGACGTGTAGCAACTCGTTGAGAATTGAATTTTTTTCCGCACCAAGAACCGATGATGATGTCTGGTTGTCTACTCACAATCTCCATTGGGTCGGCAATGATGCGGTTTTTACCCAGTGACTCCAGAGCTAACTCAGGAAAGCAATCGTCGCCTCCAGCTATCGCCGTCAATTCTGAGACCCAACGTATCGCACTGATTGGCGGCTCATCCCATTCTTCGAAATAGACACGAGGACGACGCGCCAAAGATTTGGCTGCAGTTTGGATGGTTTGCAGATGAAGTTGCATCTCTTTTATGCGTTGCAAACCCTGCTCAGCTTCCCCCACCATGGCAGCCACTTGGTACAGCATGGTGAATATTTCATCCACACTGCGTTGATTAAAAATAGTGACCTGCACGCCATGACGTATCAATGTGGCTGCAATATCCGCCTGTAAATCAGAGAAGCCAAATACGCAATCAGGTTCTAGCGCCAGAATTTTGTCGATCTTGGCACTGGTAAAGGCACTGATACGTGGCTTTTCAGCGCGAGCGATTTTTGGCCGCACCGTGTAACCTGAGATACCTACGATGCGTGCTGACTGACCCAGCAAGTACAACCACTCAGTGGTTTCTTCGGTCATGCAGATGATACGTTGTGGTACTAGGGACTTCATTTAAAGAATTTGTAAGACCAGATACTCGGTTGAAATTCTGTAATTCGCTTCGGCATAACGTATGTATGTCCTTCACCAAACGTAATTCAAATATGGCGGATCAAGGACACCGCAGCCTTGGAGCCTGTGCCCACCATGGCACACCAGGCACGAAGCACCAAATTAGGTCGAGTTGGACCCCGTGCAGCAGCCACCTCATCGCGGTGAGCTACTTCGTCAGCTTGGCAATCGAGCAAGGTCTGACGCAGATCACTGAGTTCATGCTGCGAGTCCAGCGCACGTATCTGATCTTCGTAGTGGTGGTTGACAAAGGTCTCGACTGCCTCGATCGTCGCGTAAACTGCCTTTGAGCCGAACAGCGCGGGGAGGGCGCCGGTTAGAAATCCGGCTAGCCGCCACAGGGAAAGTAAGCGACTGTACTGAGCTGCAGGCAACCAGCCAGAGATGAGACGCAGGTGCTTTTGCTCGGTGGCTAGGTGATGCTCAGCGAAGGCGCGCAACTCCGGGTCGCGAGAGAATTGGAGCACACCTTGATAAATACAGACTGCGCCAACTTCGCCTGCGTGGTCGGTACGCAAATCAGCAAAAACCCATGACGGGAGTTTGTCTCCCGGAACGAGAACCACGTGGCTGGCGTTAAAGATTTGTGCTCTCAAACGCCCAGCAATTTCTTGGCGTCCGCCAGCGCTTTCATCGACTCGGTATGCTTGCCTTCCTTGTGCAACTTTTCACCCTCTGCGCGCAAGGCTTTGACTTTAGACATTTCTGCTGCAGGCAAAGTCGCAGTTGGCAATTTTGCGTCGATGGTGCGCATCTCACCAGGGCAACCATGCGCTGATGCTGTGGATGCAAAAAACATAACAAGTGAACCAATAAGAAGTTGTTTCATGGAGGTCTCCAAAAGTTGAAATTTCATCATATTTCAACAGCCCACAACAAAGACATTTGCTGCTGAATTTGTCCCTAGCAAAGAGTGGGGAATTGGCTTCTGGTTTTTCCACTCTAAACTTGAATTTTTTAGTATGCCAATCTATTTAACCTATGCGCCATTTAGTAATAGGCGTTAAAGCGGAATTTCTTTAAATTACTGGTACATTCCGAGAACTATGAAGCATTTGGTCAAAGTCTTTCTAATCCTTTGCATGGGCTGGCAGTCGCTGGCCTTTGCAGGATTTGATGCGCTTGTGGCCCACGCCAACGAAGAACAGCACGCCTTACTTCACTTTCAAGGTGTTGCCCATCACCATGATGATCACGCTGAAGATTTTCACGAGGATGACTCTGTAGCATCGACCTTGCATGCTCTGTCCGATGCAAGTCAGTTTTCTCCAGCCTTGCCTTCTCCCCAAGCTTGTTGCCCAGGACTTACTGGAGCGGATCAACCTTCTTTAGAGCGTGCTCTTCCAAGGTGTCAGTTGCATCCCGACGGATTAGAACGTCCTCCAAAACCAATGGCCTGACCTTCGGCCGTGCCTGCGCTTGAACTTGCGCAGTGCGTTTTTTGGTTTTGCCCTTTTCACTGCGTCTGTGGCGTATGTGAACTGGTGCGTATGGTCTATACATATGATGAATTTATTGACATGGTTTGGGCCATGGCAGTCAACCCGCGCTTTGATGTCTTGCGTGCTGGTTTACATGGCTCTAGCTGTTTCCGCTTCAGTGCGGGCACAAGACACTAAACAAGTTTCACTCACTGCTGAGAAGGTTTCGCTAACGCTCAATCAAGCGCTTGAGGCTGCATGGCAACGTTCATTAGAGGCTTCTGAATCACGCGGTCGTTTGGCCATTGTGCAGGCTGATCAAGCAGTCAACCAAAACTGGCTTGCAGCAGAACCTGCGTTCAGCTTGGGACAGCGCGATGGAAAAGCTGGCACCCCTTCTGGAAGCCGTGAGACAGAGCTTGGGCTGTCGTTTCCCCTTTGGTGGCCAGGACAGCGTGCCGCTGGAGGTCAAGCAACTCAATCTCAGTTGGGTTTGTCACATGCCAGAGATCAGGCCGAGCGTCTGCGCTTGGCAGGGCGCTTGCGTGAAGCAATTGGCTTATTGCATCTGGCTGAGGCCGAATTGCACCAAGCGGAACGGCAGGTCCAAGACTTAGGCCAACTGACGCAAGATGTTGAAAAGCGCGTGCGCGCGGGTGACCTCTCACCATCGGATGCTTTAGCTGCCCGCTCAGAGTTGCTTGGGGCACAAGCGCAAGCAGTCGCAGCGCGACAAGCCTTGGCTGTTCAGCAGTCTCACTGGCACTTGCTCACTGGTGTTACTTCCCTGAAATTGCAAACGAGGGCTGCCCCTGCCTTAGCGCAATTGCCAGACACCCATCCAGAACTCGTTCTCGCTAACGCAGCGGTGGACTTGGGCCAGCGTCGAGCAGATTTAGCACGAGTTCAGCGTTCGGATTCGCCAGAACTTTCACTTGGCATGCGACAAGAGCGACCGGGGCAAGGCGCAGGTTTGCAAAGCAGTGTGGTGGTGGCACTTCGGGTGCCTTTGGGTGGACAGGTCTACCAGCAACCACGCATTGCTGCGGCGCTGGGCGAGCTAGACGTTGCACAAACTCAAGTGTTGCGAACGCGCCAGCGCCTGACGGCCGAAGTGATATTGGCGCAGAGTCAGTTGAGCTTGAGTCTGGCTCAACTGCAAGCTGAGCGGGAACGGGCGCAATTGCTGGCCGAACGCGCACGCCTGATTGATAAGTCATTCCGTGCCGGTGAAACAGCCTTGCCTGAAATGCTGCGTGCGTTGGCTGCAGCCGTTAGCGCCGAGAGTGCCTTGGCGCGTCAACAAATCAATTATCAAACGGCGATTTCTCGCCTTGAACAAACTTTGGGCTTACTTCCATGATTCATCCATTTATTTTCAAATCAATAGGGGCAGTCTTGACTGCCAGCCTGTTGGCGGTGATGCCCGTGTTGGCCTGGGCTGGCCCTGGTGCACATGGCCCCAACGGCGAGCACCTGGATTCGCCAAAGACGGACAACCCAATGCAAGCCGGTCTTCGAATCGAAGCTAATTCAGATACCTTCGAGTTGGTTGGCACGCTTGCGGGAGGTGAGTTGTCCATTTTCATTGACCGCTTTGTGACGAACGAGCCTCTGTTGCAGGCACAAGTCGAAGTTGAGTCTGGGGCACTGAAGGCACAGGCTAAATTCCGCGCCGAAATCGGTGATTACACAATCGATGACCCGGCAATGCTTCAAAAGCTTTCCACGCCTGGTGAACACCCGCTTGTAATTACAGTGATTGCGGGAAAGGACAGCGACCTCTTGGACGCGGTGTTGCGTGTACCAGCTTCTTTGGCCATTGATGATCACCACTTTCATTGGGAGTGGTGGGCCCTTGGAGCTTTGGCTAGTTTGGTGTTGCTTGGCATTGCAGTTGCACGCCTGCGCAATCAGCGTCAGCGTCGTTTCTCCCTAGGAGGTCAAGTATGAAAAGTCTTTCTTCTTTTGGAACACTGGTAGCCACGCTAGCGTTGGCCAGTTGCCTTTCTGCTTGGGCCGGCCCCGGTGCACACGGACCGAATGGCGAACACTTGGATCAAGCACCTTCATCTTCTGTGGGTGGGCTAGCGCGCATGCCTGATGGCAGCGTGAATGTCCCCAAGCTCGCACAGCGGCGCATGGAACTGCGGACCCAATTAGCCCCCGAGACAGAGGCTGCGGCTACGATCCAGTTGCCAGGCAGGATCGTTGCAGATCCCAACGCCAGCGGTCAAGTGCAGGCTACCCATGGTGGTCGCGTTGAGCCTGGGCCGCGCGGATTGCCTATGGCGGGTCAGGCTGTGAAGCAAAGCGAGGTTCTGGTTTGGGTGCGCCATCATGCCGATCCATTTGCCCTAGCAGCTCAACAATCACAGCGCGCGGAATTGAAAGCTGCTCGAGAGATTGCAGAGCAGCGCCTACGCCGGTTGGAGTCCCTTGAAGGCACGGTACCTCGCAAGGACATCGACGCCGCACGCATAGATGTTCAGTCCCTGACCGAACGTGAAAAGCGCATTGCAGAAAGTTTAGATTCGCGTGAGCCGCTGCGAGCACCGGTCTCAGGTGTGATTGCACGTGCCGATGTGAAAGCGGGTCAGATCGTGGATATACGCGAGGTGTTGATTGAGATCATTGATCCTGCGCGCCTGATGGTGGAGGCCAGCACACCTGATGTGTCGCTCGGCAGTCGTCTGGGCGCGGCTCATCTGGCAGGGGTCGAGGGCGTCAAGCTGCAAATGGTCGGGGCTGGACGGTCCTTGCGTGACGGCGTCTTGCCGCTGAACTTTCGAGTTTCAGTAGTTGCTGGAGCCGCACCCCTTGCAGTTGGTCAAACTGTGACATTGGTCGCGGCGCTCAAGGAGCGGCGAAAGGGTATCGTTTTGCCGGCGTCTGCTGTCGTGCGCAGCCCGTCAAACGAACCCATTGTCTGGATCAAGACTGGCGCTGAGCGCTTCATGCCGCAACCGGTTCAGATTCAGCCGCTAGACGCAGTCACAGTGTTGGTCACTCAGGGGCTAGCCGCTGACAACCGCGTGTTGGTTCAAGGCGCTGCGCTGGTTGCGCAGATTCGTTGAACGGAGCCAGATCATCATGTTCAATTGGATCGTTCAATACAGTTTGCGCAATCGGCTATTTGTTTTGGCCTTTGCAGCCTTACTCATGGTCTATGGTGCCATGACCGCTTGGCGCACGCCTGTCGATGTGTTTCCTGACCTTAACAAACCGCTCGTCACGGTGCTGACCGAGGCAGGTGGCATGGCTCCCGAGGAGGTTGAGCAACTGGTGAGTTTTCCCATCGAGACAGCGCTCAACGGTATGGCTGGTGTAACTCGCGTTCGCTCCACTTCGGGCATTGGCCTGTCTGTGGTTTATGCAGAGTTCGATTGGGGGACTGACATTTATCGCAATCGGCAATTGGTCGCCGAGCGTTTAGCACAGCTGCGAAGTCAACTGCCTGCTGATATTACGCCGGTGATGGGACCTGTCTCTTCCATCATGGGCGAGATCATGCTGATCGCGCTGCCACTGCAAGGCGGGGAGGGCGCAGCTAACCCCATGCAGGCCCGAGAGTATGCCGACTTTGTACTGCGGCCTCGCTTACTCGGCATCGCTGGCGTTTCTCAGGTCATTCCCATTGGCGGCGAGGTGCGTCAGTTGCGCGTAGAGCCAGACTCGGTGCGCATGGCTCAACTGGGTATTTCGCTGAGTCAAATAGAGCAGGCACTGCGCGGGTATGCCGGCAACGTTGGGGGTGGCTTCATCGATTTGAACAGCAGGGAATACCTTATTCGTCACATGGGCCGTACCCAGCGCCTAGAGGATTTGCAGGGCATGGCCGTCGCTTGGAAGAACGGTCGGCCCGTGCTGCAGCAGCAGGTGGCTGAAGTTCGCTTCGCTGCTGGTCTCAAGCGCGGTGATGCTGGTTATCAAGGACAGCCCGCTGTGATCCTAAGCGTTCAAAAGCAGCCTGCCGCTGATACGGTTAAGCTGAGCCGACAGATTGAGCAAGCCTTGGTTGATCTTCAGGCGGGCCTACCTAAAGGGCTTGCCAAACCAGAAGTGCTGTTCCGACAGGCCGATTTCATCAAGGCCTCCGTTGGCAACGTTACAGAGGCGCTGCGCGATGGTGCGGTGATTGTGGCCATCGTTTTATTTGCGTTCTTGCTGTCTGTCCGCACCACCTTGATTTCCTTGGTTGCCATTCCACTGTCGCTAGCAGTGACGGCCTTGGTGTTTCGCTGGCTCGATCAGTCGATCAATGTCATGACATTGGGTGGGCTGGCGATTGCAATTGGTGAGTTGGTGGACGATGCCGTAGTTGATGTTGAAAACATCTTACGTCGTCTCAAAGAAAACCGAGCCCTTGCGAAACCACAGTCGGTTATGACAGTAGTTCAGCAGGCCAGCGTTGAAGTGCGCTCAGGCATTGTTTACGCCTCAGTCATCGTTGTGCTGGTGTTCGTGCCCTTGTTTGCGCTACCAGGCATCGAAGGCCGTCTGTTCGCGCCGCTTGGTATTGCTTACATCGTTTCAATCCTGGCCTCCATGGCGGTGTCGATGACAGTGACGCCTGTACTTTGCAGTTACTTGCTTCCAAAGATGAAACAACTGGGACATGGTGACAGCCCCTTCGTGACGCGCCTGAAGGCTTGGGACCGAAGGCTGCTCAGCTGGTCCTTTCCAAGGGCACGGGGCTTGATTTTGTCTGCGGTTGTGGCTGTCGCTTTAGCCGCAGCCAGTGTGCCCTTTTTTCCTCGCGCATTTTTGCCTGCGTTTAACGAGGGCTCATTGGTCCTGTCTTTGTTGTTCAACCCAGGCACTTCTCTGGCAGAGTCCAATCGCATGGGCGCTGTGGCTGAACAGCTGATTGGCAAGGTACCTGGCGTAAGTCAAGTGGGTCGCCGTACCGGACGAGCTGAACTCGACGAACATGCCGAGGGCGTCCACTCAACCGAAATCGACGTGGACTTGCATCGCGATGGCAAGCCAGTAGATCGCGAGAAAGTGATGTCGCTTATTCGCACCCAACTTGCTGTGTTGCCCGCCCAAGTTGCCATTGGTCAGCCGATCTCGCACCGTCTTGATCATTTACTCTCGGGCGTTCGTGCGCAGATCGCGGTCAAGATTTATGGCGACGATACCGACACGCTGCGTGGTTTGGCTGAACAGATGCGCGCCAAGTTGGCTACCATTCCCGGTTTGGTGGACCTGACCGTGGAGAAGCAGGTGCTGATTCCGCAGATCATCGTTCGTCTTGATCCGCAGCGTCTGGCGCAAACAGGTCTGCCGCCTGGTGAGGCACTGCGCATTCTGAAAGCCTTGACGGATGGTGCCCATGGTTCACAAATTGTGGACGGGGCCAGGCGCTACGAGCTGGTACTGCGACTTCCTGACGACAAGCGCAGTCCGCAGGATCTGGCACGCATGCTGGTTGACACGCCGGCTGGCCGCTTACCAGTATCAAGTTTTGCCACCGTGACCGAAGCCGATGGCCCTAATCAAATCGGACGAGAGAACGGCCGTCGGCGAATTGTTGTCTATGCCAACAGCGATGGCTCTGATATGGGACGCATCGTTAGCGACATCCGCCAAGCCATTGCTTCCACTGAGTTGCCCACTGGTAGCTTCATTAACCTTGAGGGTCAATTTCAAGCTCAGGAGCAGGCTGCCGCTCAGATCTTGGGCTTGTCCCTGATTTCACTGGGGCTCATGTTTCTAGTGCTTTACTCTCGATATCGCTCGGTGGTGTTGGTCGGCATCATCATGGCCAACATCCCGCTAGCACTGATCGGAAGCGTTGTGGCAATGTGGCTGGCAGGCGTAACGCTGTCGGTAGCTACCATGGTGGGCTTCATTACCTTAGCGGGCATTGCAACTCGAAATGGTATTTTGAAGATCAGTCATTACATCAACCTCTGCCGATTTGAGGGCGAGACCTTCAGCCAAGCGATGATCGTACGCGGCTCACTTGAGCGACTGACGCCGGTGCTTATGACGGCTTTGGTAGCAGCCTTTGCTTTGACGCCACTGCTGCTGGCCAGTGATGCGCCTGGTAAGGAAATTCTGCATCCTGTGGCGGTGGTTATCTTTGGAGGGTTGATCAGTTCTACGCTGCTTGACACCTTGCTCACACCGTTGCTGTTTTGGCGTTACGGCGCTGATGCAACCGATCGGTTATTGAAGCAAACTGGCACTGAAGATGAATCAAAAAAATCAGTGCAAGATGCGTTCTGAGGATTTTTTCTACAGGCTTTATGGTGCCGCCTTTAAGTGCATCACGTTTTTTAATGGGATATGAAAAATGAAGTTGAAGTATTTAATTTCAGCATTGAGCTTGGCCCTTTCTTGCCTGTGCATTAATACCGCTCTGGCTCACGGTACTGCCAAGCCGCTACATGGCGGCATCGTGCAGATGGTTAATGACATTGGCTTTGAGTTGGTAGCGCAGCCTGATGGTGCTACCATTTATCTGATGGACCATGACAAGCCCATGGCCTCTAAAGGCATTACTGGCAAGCTGACTGTTTTGCAGGGCAGCAACAAAATTGAAGCAGACATTAAAGAAGCAGGTGACAACACGCTGCGTGTCTTGGGCGTTAAGCTGGGCAAAGGTGACAAGCTGGTCGCGGCACTGAGTAATGTGGGTGGCAAGAGCATGACCGTGCGTTTTACGATTAAGTAAAAAAGTTGACTTCAATTGTGAGCTTTGGATTGAAACTTAAACAACTTAAATACTTGCGTATTGTTGGTATTTTTGACAAGTATCTTCAGTGTGCTTTTTCATGCCCAATGTATTTCCATCACCATTAGACTGTTACAAATAATTTAAGGATCTATCAAAATGAAAAGTGCTTCATACAAAATTATCTTGATTTTCTTTTTAGCATTTAGCTACTACAAAGTTTCGGCGCAAGCCAAAGTAACCGATCCACATGCCGGGCATGGGTCGCACGCAGGAAATAGCGCTTCTGCATCAAGCAAGTCAACCACAACGGCATCTACAAAAAAGTATCAGCAAATTAATGACAACATGCACAAGAGCATGGACATAAAATTCACAGGAGATGCTGACAAAGATTTTCTTGCCGCCATGATTCCACACCATCAGGGAGCTGTTGAAATGGCAGAAGTAGTTTTACAACATGGTAAGAATCCAAAGATCCGTCAACTTGCCCAAGAAATTATCACAATGCAGAAAAAAGAAATTGCTGAAATGAAGCAATTCTTGAAAGATTCAAAATAAAAGACTTCAACTTTTCAAAAAAATTCTTCACAAATAAGATGCTCTTTCAAAGTTAATTCTTTTAAAGATTTTGAAAATAATCAGTTGGTACATCATGAAACAACATTCAACTGTGACCTATGGCCTTACGGGACTGCACTGTGGGGCCTGCGTCAAAAAAGTAAGCCAAGCCCTTGAACCGCTGGCCGGTAGCGTTGAGGTCAGTCTATCGCCCATGCAAGTGACTCTGACAGATCCAGCGGCTGATGAAAGCACTATCAAAAAAATTGTGGCGGCGGCTGGCTCCTACGAACTGGTATCCGGTTCGACCATCGGTCAATTACCAGTACACGCGTCAAGTCAAGCCGGCTGGCTGCAGACCTACAAACCTTTGTTGTTGATTGCCGCTTACATTTTGATTGCCAGTGTGTTGTTACAAGTTGGATTGGTTGGTATGGCTGGTTTGGAAGCTATGGAAATTATGCGTTATTTCATGGCAGGTTTCTTTTTGGTTTTTTCATTTTTCAAGTTACTAGACCTCAATGCGTTTGCCGACGCGTATTCTGGCTATGACCTGCTGGCAAGCAGGTGGCGAAATTGGGGTTTGATTTATCCTTTCTTTGAATTGTTTTTAGGGCTGGCCTACCTTTCAAACTTTAATCCCTTGTTCACCAACTGGGTCACTCTTGCATTGATGAGTTTTTCAGCTTTAGGTGTGATTAAAGCGGTGGCAAATAAAACTCAAATTCAATGTGCTTGCTTGGGTACTGTTTTCAAGCTGCCTATGAGTACAGTCACTATCGTGGAAGACGTTGGTATGGTATTGATGGCTGTCCTTATGCTGGCGATGATCTAAGTTAACCTTGCCCATTGCTTCTGAAGGGGGCAAGTCACCTAAGGCAAAAATTAAATGACTGATAATTCAGTAATGACACAACTATTCCAATTCGGTGAAGACCATCCCAACTACCCCGTCCGAGTTCTGAACGAGCGAGAAGCCCGCGGTGCTGCAGGAATCATGTTCCTGTTTGCGCTGATTGCCTTCATTACCGCATGGTTCAAAGGTGACTTCTCGCCAACTAAATTAGTCATCGTTGCTTTCTTCATTGACTTCTTTATTCGAGTCATCATTAACCCCCGCTATGCCCCGACGCTCATCATGGCGAGATGGATGGTCAACAACCAAACCGCTGAATATGTGGGTGCTCCACAGAAACGCTTTGCTTGGGGAATAGGCCTAGCCTTGGCAACTTTGATGATGTATGCCGTCGTACTCAACGACGTGCGCGGCCCCATCAATATGATTACCTGCCTAATCTGTCTGATGCTGTTGTTCTTTGAGACAGCATTTGGTATTTGTGTTGGCTGTAAGTTGTACAACCTGTTTAATAAAGAGAAGGCGCAACTTTGCCCAGGTAATGTTTGCGAAATTAAAGACCGCGAACCCATACAGAAGCTGGCTTGGCATCAAGCCTTGATTGCTGCTGTCTATGTTGGATTGCTGCTTGTCTTGTCGCCCATTCTTTTTGCTACACCCCCGCAAGCTCGAAGCGTAGAGCCTAGCGTTCCATCCGGCTCAGTCAGTCCTGCTGAAGAAGAACGCTGTCGTGTTCCCGAATTTGCTAAAAAGATAGGTCATGAGGAAAAGTGGAAGCTGCACAATGGTTGCAAGTAACCACCGGTAGCAAGCGTGACCCACAGCCCCCAATGCGTCCTTTAGTCAAAAACACCAGCACGTACATTTCCCGGACGTTCACCAAAGGCACTCGCATTCATGACACCTATCCAAACATTGAGCCTGTACGCACTGACCGCCTGCGCAGAGATTATTGGTTGCTACCTGCCGTACTTATGGCTCAAGAAAAGTGCGTCTCCATGGTGGTTGATTGTTGCCGCAGCAAGTTTGGGCCTGTTCGCGTGGCTGCTGACGCTGCATCCACATCCTGCTGGACGTGTGTATGCCGCCTACGGTGGGGTATACATCGTTATTTCAGTCTTGTGGCTGTGGTTAGTCGATGGCGTGTTGCCTGATCGCTGGGACTTGGTAGGCGCATCACTCGTGCTTGCCGGAGTGGCTGTGATTTATTTTGCACCGCGCAACGTGTCGCTTTGACTCAGCATGTGCTTTCGAGTGTCTAGGCGATAAGCGCTGCCCCCGCTTCTCAGAGTCATGCTCAAAACTCTCCAAACGAACCATTCCCAATGACAGCTTGGCATGGCAGGTGCTTCCAGAACATCAGAGCAACAAGTGCTACAAAGACCATCCAAAGTCTTGCGGAGTAAAGATGGTACTTGTCCAGACAGGTTGAAGCAATCCCGCCAATGACAATCAGTCATGGCGGATGGCCTCGGAGCATCAAAGCAAAGTGATGTCTTTGATCAAACGAGAACGCAGTGCGCGCTGTTTGAGTTGATCCACTGAGTCATTCGTCCACTGATGTGAAGATTTGCCCCAAAAATAATCAGTACCCGTAATTCCCAACAACCGAACTTCTCCCTTCGTACCTGAAATTGTTCGGTCAAACGTTTTACCTCCAACATTGAAAGTGATTTGATGAGTCCCCTCTTTTAATCGCAGGCGAATCATGGAGTTTGGAACAGTCTCCATCGCTGCGCCACCATCCACAGAAATGTCCAACTGATGATGTCCGTCGTCCCTATAACGCAAGACGTAAACCGTTAGAGCTTCTGGCACTGAGGCAAACGACTTTGCTTCATCATCTTTGGCAATGCTGGGTGCAGGATCTTTTGTGCAGTAAGCATTTCTTCCTGAATGCGTATGGCAATATGGCTTCTCAGCCATTCGATCAACGGGTGAAGCGCAACCTGCGATGCCAAGTACGCAAGCTGAGACGACGATTGTTTTAGTAATCCAAGTTTTCATAATATTTTCCCAAAATTGATCCACCATTTGTGGCAAATACAAGTAAGTTGTAAACGCCTCATTTCAGAACAAAACGTGCAGAAGTGGTTTTCCCAGCTGAACTGAATTGAGCAACAACCTTTGTCCCAGGAGCTACCTTGAAGCTACCTTTGGCTTCAAGCTTGTCGCCTGTTGGTTTCAACTCAACTTCTTGCTTGTCAGCGCCAGAAAGCAGTGTGACTTTTGCCGTCGTTTTACTCACGTCAACGGGTTTGCCATGGTCACGCACGAACAACTGCAGCACATCAGGTTTGGCGACCAGTTCGTAGTCAACATCCTTGACGGTGGTCAAAACACCCCCTTGCATGGGTTTGTGATCTGTATCGTGTGGCCCTGCCCATGCGAGTCCGCTGAGAAAAAGCGACGAAGTGATCAAAAGCGTGTGAAATTTCATGAGATGTCCTTTTGAGGTTTTGGTTGAGGTTGAAGAAACGAATGAATGGTCAGAATGCTTCAGCATCTTTGTCTTGTAAAAGCGCCTCGGCAGGTTTGCGGCCAAAGAGCCAAAACATGGCAGGCGTCAGAAAGGTGTCGAGCAGCGTCGAGCTGATCAAGCCCGAGAAAATCACCACGGCGACCGGGTGCAAAATTTCGGTGCCGGGGCGTTCGGCCTCGAAGAGCAATGGTGCCAATGCGAAGGCAGTCACCAAGGCCGTCATCAACACCGGGCTCAAACGTTCCATCGAACCGCGCAAGATCATGGGCTTGGTGAAGGACTCTCCTTCAAAGCGCATCAGGTTGATGTAATGACTGACCTTCAAAATGCCGTTACGCACCGAAATGCCCGCCAGCGTAATGAAGCCGACCAAGGCGGCCACCGACAAGGGCTGACCTGACAACCACAGACCCAACACGGCACCCACGAGCGCCAAGGGAATGTTCACCATGATTAAGGCCGACAAAACGGCGGACTTGTAGCGGCTGTAAAGCACCACAAACATCAACACCACAGAGACCACCGAGAGCAAAGAGATCAGGCGTGAGGCTTCTTCTTGCGCCTGAAACTGTCCTCCAAGGGTGATGAAGTAGCCCTCTGGCAATCGAGAATCCGCCGTCACTTTGCGTATGTCGGCCACGACTTCTGACAATGGGCGGCCCGAAGCGTTGGCAGAAATCACGATACGCCGCTTGCCGTTGTCTCGACTGATTTGGTTGGGACCATCGGCGTCTTCAATCGTTGCGATTTTGGACAGCGGAATTCTGCCCGAGGGTGTTTCGATCAACACCTGGCCCAAGCCTTCCAGCGATCGTGCGGATTCTGGTAAACGCACAACCAACGCAAAGCGGCGACCTCCCTCCATGATTTGCGTGACACGTTCACCTTCCACCAAGGTCTGCAGTGTGGCAAGCACTTGCGCGCCAGACAGGCCGTATTGCGCCGCTGCCGCATAGTCCAACCGTACCTTGATCTGGGGCGCAAGAACTTGTTTTTCGATTTGCAGGTCAGCTATGCCCTCGATGCCTGACAGCCGTGAGCGCAGCGCATCGGCTTGCCCGCGCAGCACGTCCAGGTCTTCGCCAAAAATCTTGATGGCGATTTGGGAGCGCACGCCCGACAGCATGTGGTCGATACGGTGTGAGATGGGTTGCCCCACCTCAATCGAAGCAGGCAGGTTGACCAAGCGTGCACGGATGTCGGCACGGACCTCATCCATCGAGCGCGTCAACTCGCCTGAGGGTTTGATGCCCACGTCTAATTCGCTGACATGAACGCCTTCGGCATGCTCATCGAGTTCAGCACGTCCGCTGCGCCTGCCCACATGCAGCACTTCGGGCACTTGCTTGACCAGCACTTCCGCCTGGCGTGCCAGGTCAGAGGACTCGGTCAAGGTCACGCCCGGGTTCAGACGTATCCCGACCAGCAGCGTCCCTTCATTGAAGGGGGGCAAGAAGGTGGTCGGAAAAAACGGAACAGACGCCGCTGCAAACACTACCGCCACACATGCACTGGTTATCGCCACGCGTGGCTTGTCCAGCACTTTTTGCAAACTGCCTTTGTAGCCTTGCTTGAGCCATGCCAGCACTTTGGTGTCGCCATGGTCCAGGTTTTTCATGCCCGGCAAGAGGTAGTAGCTCAGCACCGGCGTCATCGTTACCGACACCAACAAAGAGGCCAGTGTCGAGATGATGAAGGCAATGCCCAGCGGCACAAACAACTTGCCTTCCAGGCCCGGCAAAGCAAAAAGCGGAAGGAAGACCAGCACGATGATCACCGTCGCATAGAGGATCGCCGAGCGGACTTCCATGGACGCCTTGGCCACGAGCGCGAGCAGCGACAGGCGCTGGCTTGGGTCCTTGGCGCGGTCTTCTTTCATGCGCCGCAAGATATTTTCCACATCCACCACGGCATCGTCCACCAGTCCGCCAATGGCAATCGCCAGCCCTCCAAGCGTCATGGTGTTGATCGACAAGCCAAAATACTTGAACACCAGTGCCGTGATGAAGATGGACACTGGGATGGCGGTGAGCGCGATGATGGTGGGGCGAACCGTACCCAAGAAGAAGAAAAGGATCGCGGCCACAAACAGCGACGCACCGATCAACTTGCCTTGCAGCGTCGAGATAGAAGCCTCAATGAAGCTGGCTTGTCGGAAGGTCACACGGGGTGCCTCCATACCCGCAGGAAGGGATGCCTTGAGATCCCCAATCGCTTCTTCAATCGACTGTGTCAAACGGGTCGTGTCAGCGGTTGGCTGCTTTTGAACGCCCAGAATCACGGCTGGCTTGCCTTCAAAGCCTGCATCCCCACGTTTGATGGCTGCGGCAAAAGTGACCTCAGCGATCTGGCGCAACAAGATGGGCTGACCGTTCTTGGCGGTAATAGCCAGATTGCGCAAGTCCTCCAGGCGGGAAGTGCGACCAAGATTTCGAATCAGGTACTCGCGCCCGTTGAGCTCCAAAAATCCCCCTGAGGTGTTGGCCGAAAACCCGCGCAACGCCGACTCCAACTGGTCCAAGGAGATACCCAAGTCCGACAGGCGCGCTGTGTTGGGCTGCACCTGAAACTGGCGCACTTCGCCGCCAATGGGGATGATCTGTGCGACGCCGGGGATGGCCAGGAGTCGAGGCCGGAGCACCCAGTCGGCGTACTCACGCACGGCCATAGGGGAGATCTTCTGCGGATCGACAGGAATAGCGATCTGCATGATCTCACCCATGATGGAGCTGATCGGCCCCATCCGTGGTATTACCCCGGCAGCCAAACCTTCTTCCATGGACGAGAGGCGTTCAGACACCAGTTGGCGTGCCCGAAAAATCTCCGTGTCCCAGTTGAAGGTGACATACAAAAAGGACAGGCCAGCAGAAGAGGTCGAACGAACCGATTCGACCCCAGGCAAGCCATTCATGGCCGTCTCCAGAGGAAAGGTAATCAGTTGCTCGACCTCTTCAGGCGCCATGCCACCCGCCTCGGTCATGATCGTCACAGTAGGTTTGTTGAGATCGGGAAAGACATCGACTGGCGTTCGAGACAATGTGAATGCCCCGTAAGCCATCAATACGGCACCCGCTATCAACACCAGAAGCCGGTTGGTCAGGCTATTTTCGAGAAGCCACTTGAACATATCGTGACCCCTTTACCGGACTTGATTGATGAGCGTGGCACCTTGGGTCGCCACACGATCGCCAGACTTCAAGCCCGAGATCACCGTGACGCGCGCTCCATCCAGGGGCTCGAACGTCACCGTGCGGGGTTCAAACTGCTCAGCTGCAGACTTGACCCACACCACGTTCTGATTGGCAGCGTTTTTCATCAGTGCCGACTGGGGGACCGCAATACCCTGTGTCTTTTGCTTGGACTGCACATAGACTTTGACGGGCTGTCCAACGGCCAGGCCTAATAGTTCCGGGCTTTGCACTTGGAAGTTCAGCGGCAGAGCTTGCTCTCGCAAACTGCGCGCTGCACCCATGAAAACCAGTGGCGTGCGCTGGTCGCCGACAGCCAATGTGGCACCGCCGATGTTGTTGGCCACTGAGATATCAAAAGCCAAGGCTTCAATGCGCAGCCGCTTCGGGTCGACAATTTCAAAAATCAATTCCCGCGTGTCCACCACTTGGCCTGCCACGACATGCGCCGAGGCAATCACGCCAGAAACGGGCGCGACCAGTGCTTCTTTGCTGCTGAGGCCGCCACCGACGGCCGACATGCGATCGGTCAGGCTGAGCACCTCACTCTCTGCGGCTTCCACTTCCTTGCGCGGCACCGTGTCCGACAACTCGCGCAAACGTGCCAAACGCTTTTCGGCAAGCGCTTTGGCAGCGCGAAATTCGGCCAATTGAGTCAACTGGCTGGCCCGCTCCAGGGGGGCGAACGCAGGGACGACGTAGGCCAATACCTGACCCTTCTTGACGGTTTGCCCTGCGTTGGGCAGGCCATTAGGGCCGGGTTCTATGCGTCCGGCGTTGATGGGCTGGACTTTGCCCCCAGCGTTGGGGTCCATCAGTACCTGACCATTGAGTTCAAAGGCGCGTGGCAGCTCAGCGGTTTCCACCACCATCGTGCGCACATTCAGTTGGCGTTGGGCTGGTTTGGGCAGAAACACGCTGCCATCGGCCATGCGCTGTGGACCATTGGCATTGGCCGTCGCAGGCGCAGCGCCGTGGTCATGGCCTTCGCCCGCGTACGTAGGCAGCGCAGCACCTGTAAGGGTCAAAGCAGTGGCCAGTGCCATCCAGTGGCGTTTTTTTGAAGTGTTGATTGTTTTCATGCTGAGGCTCCTTAGGCCGTACGAGCTTGTTGACGAAAGCGAACGATCGCGCCTAATGCCATCAGGGCCATTAACCCCCCGCCGATCCACAGGGCGATGCCTTTCCAAGAAGAACCACTGACAGGTTCATCTTCGTCCTCGTGCAAATCGAGTTCGCCAGTCAGCAGGTCGTTCAGTTCACCGGCCTGAATGGTTGCGGTGATGGCAATGACGCCAGGTTTGAGCGTGTCCTTGAGGATGACTTCGTATTCACCTACGCCATGTTTTTCGGCTTTGTATTTGCCGCCTTGAATATCGATGTCAATTAGGGCGTCATTGACCGGACTGTTGTCTGTAAAACGGTCCAGGTAAATCGTCAGCTGCTTGCCATTGACAATGCCGACCATTTCCAGATCCTCTGAAAACGCGACGAAACGCGGCAGTGCTGTTCCCTGGGTTTTTGGCGCAGCTTCCGCGTGATCGTGACCCGCACCGGCAATGGCCATAGGACTGAGTAATGTGAATATCAGCGCCATAAAGGTGGCGACTGTTGAATGAATGATCTTCATGGTGTTCCTTGAATTTTTGAGGGGTGTCAGCATCACTGAGGCAGCAGGCCCAAGGACTGCCGCAATGCCGAAATGGCGGAGGCCAGGTCAATTCGGCTTCGAGCGGCTTGTCTCGCGGCCTCTGCAGCCTCTGCTTCAATGCGCAAGCGGGTGGGCAGATCCGACTCGCCCAGCCTGAACGACTTGTCAAAAAAGCTGCGGGACTCGTTGGCCAGCTGGGCTCGTCGCTGCGCAGCATCAAGTTGAGTGCGTGCGGCCTCCAGACGAGCAGCAGCGCCTTGTTTGTCGGCTTGAATGCGCGCCTGCTCGAGGACCAGTTGTGACTGCACTTCTATCGCTTCGGCTTGTGCAGTCGCAAGACGGGCGTCATGCCTAGGGCCTGCACCCAAGGGCACGCGAATGCCAATCAGCACAGTCTGGCCATAGCGTTCTCCAAATGCCCCACGGCCGCGCGTGGTGGCCACCGTGAGTTCCGGGTTGGATCGCCTCTGGGCGCTGATCAGCTGAGCCGTCCGCTCGGCCATCGTGATGCGATCCTCCAGTTCAGCCAACAAGGGATGCCCCACTGACGCACCCGTATGTGGGGTCGAATCTGGCGTTGGCTCCACCGCCGCGTTGACTTTCAAGTCTGCCGGTGCCGTCCTGCCTGTTAGCGCCATCACTTGTGCCAAGGCTGCGGCAGATGCAGCTTGAGCTTGGGCGGCATGCGCTTGGGCCGCAGCGACAGCGCCTTCGGCTTGATGCTGGTCGGACTTTGCCAGATCACCCGCGTTGGTCCGTTTGGCAACATCAGCGGCGAGGCGTTGTGCATTGGCCAGTTGTTCGCTCGCCAGTTCAGCATCGACGCGAGCTCGCAACCAGCCCCACCAAGCATCCCTGACGGAAGAGGCGAGCCGCAGTTGTGAGGCGAGCAGCTTGCGCTCAACCAACGAGATTTCAGCTTGCGCCAGATCGGTACTGGCCGTGCGTTGTCCGGGTAGCCAGATGGGAACGGCGATACCCACCTCAGCTTCCCGCGCACCGCTGTTGCCTGTCATCCGGTCTGATCGCTGACTTATCTCCAGCGAGGGCGGCTCGGGGGACAGCATCGACGCGGCTTTGGCCTGGGCCTGGGCGGCATCGCGACGCGATTGAAGCGCGTGCGCCTCGGGTTGCCTTTGCCACGCCGTTTCGAAAACATCTTTCAAGGACACCGATCCACTCAACGCGGCGGCGGATGTGCCTTGTGCTTGGGCCGTCAGCACCAAGCCACTCAGGGTCATGACCGACAGCGCGATTCGAATCGGTGCCGATCTTTTTTTGTACAAACTCATAGCTCATCTCCAATGGTGAAAACATCCAAGGAGATCAGCGAGCAGCGACAACACGTCGCTAGGCGATGACGCACAACGCGCAAAGCGTCATGTGCATCCGCACACAGGGGATTCGAAAAGAGGGAAAGGTAAAGAAACCCGAGGCTCGCCGATCAGGCAAGCACGGGCCATTGAGGCCGTTCAGGACGTTCACTTGCCATATGAGAAGCAATGACCTGAAGGTGAAGCGGGTGATCGTCAGAGGCTGCTAATGTGGTCTTGCTCAGATCGCTGACCAGGGCAGCGGCACAACCCATGTGACAAGTGGCACAGTCATGGTCCATGCCCGCCGATTGGGGTGAGTTTTTGCTGGACTCTTGGTGGTCAACTGACGCATGGTCATGGGTGTGATGTCCCGGGTGGTTGGCGGTCACACCGCTTTCATGCTGGCAATAGCTAGCCACTGCTGCCCAGCTAAATTGCAAGGGTAACAGAACCAGCAAGAAGATTGCCAAGAACTTTTTCATAAGTTAATAGTTTAGTCGATTCAGGCTTTCGGCGCCACTTCCCCAGTCGTTGACCTCAGGAATTTTGAGGTCAATGGGGCGAGCTGGTGGCGGCCAAGAGCCATCACTTGGCGGTCTTGAGAAGGCGCAGCCCATTGAAAACCACCAACAAGCTTGCGCCCATGTCGGCAAAGACCGCCATCCACATAGACGCGTCATCAAAGATGGCCATGAGCAGGAATACCGCCTTGATGCCCAGAGCCAGGGTGATGTTCTGCCACAAAATGACATGGGTCCGTTTGGATAGGCGAATCGTCTCGGGCAATCGGTGCAGGTCGTCGTTCATGACGACGACGTCAGCCGCTTCCATAGCTGTGTGAGTGCCCGCAGCGCCCATCGCAAAGCCAATGTTCGCCTTTGCAAGTGCCGGGGCATCATTGATGCCGTCACCGGTCATGGCCGTCACACCGTATTTTCCTTGGAACTCTTCAATCGCCTTGAGCTTGTCCTCAGGCAGCAGGTTGCCTCGGATTTCTGAAATGCCTGCCAAGTGTCCGACGGTGCGCGCCGTTGCGGCGTTATCACCGGTCAACATGATGGGAACGACCCCCAGCGCCTTCATCTCGGAAATGGCCTCGATAGATGACGGTTTGATCGTGTCCGCTACAGCGAACAGCGCGATCACCCGGTCCCGATTAGCCAAAATGGTCACAGTTCGTCCTGCCTCTTCATGAACTGCGAGGCGTGCTTCCAATGGCGCAGAACACTGGCCGCGCTCTTCGATCCAGCGGTGATTGGCCAGGATGTAGGGGTGGCCATCGATAACCCCCTGGACGCCACGACCTGCGACAGCTTCAAATGCTTCGACTTCTTGGGCTTGTACCGCTAGGCCTTGAGCAATCGCTTTCGAGACGGGGTGGTCTGAACGCGCAGCCAGGCTCTTTGCGAGCAGTTCTACCCGTTGCTCAGGCTCGTCGGGCGCGATGGGCTCGAACGCCACTAATTTGGGCTTCCCTTCGGTGATGGTGCCGGTTTTGTCCAGGGCGACGGCTTTGATCTTTCGGGCCTCCTCCAGGTAAACCCCTCCCTTGATCAAGATGCCCCGGCGTGCGCCGGCGGCCAGACCACTCACCACCGAAACAGGTGTGGAGATGACCAAGGCGCAAGGGCATGCAATCACCAGCAAGACCAGAGCCTTGTAGACCGCTTCAAGCCACGTGAGCCCTGCCACCCAGGGCATCAGGACGGCAACCAGCAGTGCAAGGGCGAAGACCGCAGGTGTGTAGATCGCGGCGAACTGGTCAACGAATCGCTGCGTCGGTGCGCGGGTGGCCTGAGCTTCCTCGACGGCTTTAATGATCCGGCTGAGCGTGCTGTCCGAGGCTGCAGACGTGACCCGGATCTCCAGAGCAGATGCCTGGTTGATGGTTCCGGCAAAAACCTCATCACCAGGTCCCTTGTCCACCGGCAGGCTTTCGCCTGTCACAGGTGACTGATCGACTGCGCTCTGACCCGCCAGTACGGTGCCATCAAGCGGAACACGCTCACCCGGAGCGATACGTACCACGGAGTTCAGCGCAACAGATTTGACGCCAATCCGAAGCCAGCCACCGTTCTCCTGGCGCACTTCGGCTTGCTCGGGGGACAGAGCCAAGAGGCTCTTGATAGCGCCTCGCGCACGATCGACCGCGCGGGCCTCAATGGCCTCCGCAATGGCGTAGAGCGCCATCACCATGGCTGCCTCGGGCCACTGACCGATCAGGAAGGCGCCTGTGACGGCTACCGACATGAGGGCGTTGATGTTCAATCGTCCTTGCCGAAGCGCAGCCATCCCCTTTGCGTAGACTCCAAAGCCCGCAAGGAAAATGGCACCCAATGCCATGCCCATGCCAAGGGCTTTGAGCCAGGTCGTTGCAGGGAAGGCGTACGCGATCGACTCTGCTGCCAATGCCAGGCCGAGCGCGGCCAGAAGTTTTCCCCATACGTCCAAAAACGTCGCAGCCGCAGTACGCGTAACCGAAGGGGTGTTGGCGTCTTCGTCGATGGGCTCAGGCTTAAAGCCCGCTTTTCGAATCGCCTGCAGTGCGTCTGGCAGTGCAGCTTGGCTCGCGGAAATGGTGAGTAGGCGTGCCCCAAGATCGAATCGCAGGGCTTCGATTCCCGGGATGCTATCCACGGCGCGCCGGATCTCGGACTCCTCTGAGGCGCAGTCCATGTTGGAGATACGGAACTTTTTCTGTGGATGGTCTGAGTGCATCTGTGCCATGTCCTGGTCAGGTTGCGCCATGGTCGTGCATGCCACTGCTGAACAGCAGTTTTCACTCTGGCAGATCTGTGGCTTTGTGCTTTCGCAAGATGTAATCATGATTTCTTCCTCGTTGAGGTATTAGAAACCCTGTAGCCACTTCAGTGTCAAGTGGCTAAAATCGCTCGAGAATCAAAGCCAAGTCGCTCACCGAGGTGTGTTCATGAAAATTGGAGATCTCGCCAAGGCAGCTCATACGCAAGTTGAGACCATCAGGTACTACGAGCGTGAGGAACTACTCGCTCAAACCGCCCGGACAGAAGGTAACTACCGCGTGTACGGACCTGAGCATGTAGAGCGTTTGTCATTCATCCGGCATTGCCGACGGTTGGACATGACATTGGATGAGATTCGCGCGCTGTTGAAATTTAAAGACTCGCCGCCGAAGGACTGTTCCGTCATCAACAACTTGGTCGACGAGCACATCAAGCACGTGGCAGTCCGCATCAAGGAACTGAAATCCCTGCAAAAGCAATTGGTCGACCTGCGTAACAGTTGTGCAGGCGGTGGCGCGGTCGATGAGTGCGGCGTACTTTCGGGCTTGTCGCGGGCATCGCTTGCCGAGCCTGCGACTGATACGCCCTACGATGGTCACGTACATGGAACCCACAAGGTTTCCGGGAAACGCAAGTCACCCTGAGGGGATCTCAGGAGAACTACTCGCTGTGTAGTGATGATCCCAAGCTTCGAAGGTGGCCGCCACGCTCGGGTGTCTTTCATCCCCGTCATGACTCGGTCTAGAACCGGGCGGCGTCAGTCGACTTTCGCGGCTCGAAGTCTTAACGCGTTGGCAATCACGCTTACCGACGACAGCGCCATAGCTGCAGCCGCTACGATCGGAGATAGCAGCAGCCCGAAGAAAGGGTAGAGCACGCCGGCCGCCACTGGGATACCTGCCACGTTGTAGGCGAAGGACAGAAACAAGTTCTGCCGGATGTTCTTCATGGTGGCGTGCGAGAGCTTGCGTGCCCGCACGATGCCCATAAGGTCCCCCTTTAGCAGCGTGATTCCCGAGCTTTCCATGGCTACGTCGGTCCCGGTGCCCATGGCAATGCCCACCTCGGCGGCAGCCAGGGCTGGCGCGTCGTTGACCCCGTCACCGGCCATTGCCACCACGCGGCCTTCGCTGCGCAGCCGCTGCACGATCTTGGCTTTGTCCTCGGGGAAGATCTCGGCCACCACCTCGTCGATCCCAAGTTCCTTCGCTACCGCCAAGGCCGTCGTGCGGCCATCCCCCGTGAGCATGACGATGCGCACGCCGGCCTCGCGCAGACTCCTGAGGGCGGCAGGGGTCGTGGCCTTGATGGGGTCGGCGATGGCCACAAAGCCGGCGAGCCGACCGTCCAGCGCCACGAAGATCACCGTGGCCGCTTGGGTACGCTGCAGTTCGGCGGCGGCCTGGAGCGGAGTCACATCGACACCATGCTCGGCCAGGAACTTGGCAGCGCCGGATACCAGAGCCACGTTGCCCACCTTGCCCAGCACGCCTTTGCCCACGGGCGAGTCAAAGTCGGTGACCTCGACCAGGGGCAAGTGGCGCTCTTGCGCGGCAGCCACCACGGCCATGGCCAGCGGATGCTCGCTGGCGCGCTCTACGCTGGCCAGCTTGACCAGGAGATCATCGGGCAAGAACCCGGGCGCGGGCTCGATGTGAACCACGCGAGGACGCCCCTCGGTCAGCGTCCCCGTCTTGTCGACCACCAGCGTGTCGACTTTTTCCATGCGCTCCAGAGCCTCAGCGTCGCGAATCAGCACGCCATGCAGGGCACCTTGGCCCACGCCGACCATGATGGACATGGGTGTGGCCAGCCCCAGTGCGCAGGGGCAGGCGATGATGAGCACGGCCACAGAGGTGATGAGCGCATAGGAAAATGCCGGACTCGGCCCCCACAGCAGCCACACGACAAATGTGAGCAGAGCAACCGCAATCACGACCGGTACGAACCATGCCGAGACCATGTCCGCCATCCGCTGAATGGGGGCGCGGCTGCGCTGGGCGGCGGCCACCATGTGCACGATCTGCGAGAGCAGGGTGTCGGCGCCAACTTTCTCAGCCCGCATCACGAAGCCGCCGGTCTGATTCATAGTGCCGGCCGTGACTTTGGAACCCGGCGCCTTGACCGCGGGCATGGGCTCGCCCGTGACCATGGACTCGTCCACCGTGCCCTTGCCTTCAGTGAGTTCACCATCCACCGGTACCTTCTCGCCGGGGCGCACGCGCAGCAGTTCGCCCACCTGGATGGTGTCGATAGGCACCGTTTCATCGATACCGCTGGCCGACACACGAACCGCCGTTTTGGGTGCCAGGTCGAGCAAGGCCTTGATGGCCCCGGAGGTTTTCTCCCGCGCCCTGAGTTCGAGCACCTGCCCGAGCAGCACCAGCACGGTGATCACGGCAGCGGCCTCAAAGTAGATCGCGACGGCACCCTCCTGGCCGCGCAACTCGGCCGGGAACAAGCCAGGCGCGAGCGTGCCGAACATGCTGTAGATCCAGGCCGCACCCGTGCCCATGGCAATGAGCGTGAACATGTTGAGGCTGCGATGCTGGATGGAGGCCCACCCCCGCACGAAGAAGGGCCAGCCGGCCCAGAGCACGACGGGCGTTCCCAGCAGCATCTGGATCAGATTGGAAGTCTGAGCTCCGACGAGATGCTTGATGTCGAGCAGGTGCCCCCCCATCTCCAGCGCCAGCACGGGCAAGGACAGCACCAGGCCGATCCAGAAGCGCCGCGTCATGTCGCGCAATTCGGCGCTTTCGCCGGACGTCCCTGTCGCGATCACCGGCTCCAGCGCCATGCCACAGATGGGACAGTTGCCCGGACCCATCTGCCGCACCTGGGGATGCATAGGGCAGGTGAACGCGACGTCGTGGTCCGCAGCGGTTACCGAATCGCTGACGGGCTTGGATGGAGGCACTGCTTTGTGATGCCCATGGTGATGGTGGTCTGCCATGTGACTGGAGCCGGTGCCCTCAAGCTCCAGATTCATGCCGCAGATCGGGCACTGTCCCGGCGCAGGCTGCCGAACTTCAGGGTGCATGGGGCAGGTGTAGGCCTGTCCAGCGGCGACCGTGCTGGCCTGGTGCGTCATGAGGGGCCGGTCAGGAGCGCCCGGCTCGGAAGTACTTTTCAAGTCAGGGTGACGTTGCACGCCGTTCTCCTTGTGGTTTTTCTCGCTGGCTTCAACGTCTTCGGGGCCGATCTCTAACTGGCCAGTAGGCGTACCCCCATCCAGCCGGCCAGACCGATCAGGCAAGCCCAGCACAGCCAGAAGAGGGCGCGTTCCCACCGCAGTGGCGGGCCTGCACGATTTTCCAGCCTGTACTTGAGGGTCATGCCCGCCCCGTGCACCAGCAGGCCCACGATCAAGAGCGCCACCGCGAAGCGCTGAAGCACTTTAGGCACGAGCAGTGCGAGCCCCGCCCCCAAGACGATGGCGCCCAAGCCGGAGGCGAGCTCAGCGGCCTTGATGGTCGATGACGGACTTCTCATGCTTGGCGCGTCGAGGAATGAATCGGGGCGTGATGGCTGCATAGCGCTGCCAAGCCTCACCAAACGCTGCTTCAGAGTCGCGCTCTTCGCTGATGGCCAGGCGGACATACATGACCACCAGCACGGGGAACATGGCCAGCGTCAACAGCGTGGGCCACTGCAGAAGGAATCCCGCCATGATGGCAACGAAACCGATGTACTGAGGGTGACGCACGACGCGGTAGGGGCCTGTTGTGGCCAGTTCATGTCGGCGTTGGGCCTGGTAGAGCACGTGCCAGGCATTAGATAGCAGCCAGAAGCCGCCCCCGATGAATACAAAGCTCAGGATATGCATCACTCCGCCGTGCGGGTCGCCTTGCTGGTCGGTGAGCAGCCACCAGAGGTGGCCCGCCTCGTGTCCAAAGAGGTTGACGTCCGGAAAGCGTTGGCCCAGCCAACCCGAAAGTAGGTAGATCGTGAGCGGAAAACCATACATCTCGGCGAACAGTGCCACGATGAAGCCGGTGTAGGCCCCAAAGCTGCGCCAATCGCGCAAGGTGGTGGGCTTGAAAAAACTGTAGGCAAAGCCCACGAACACGCCCACGTTGAGGAACACCAGCCCCCACAGCCCATAGTCATTGCTCGCGCTGGTCACGGCTAGGTCCTTCCTTGTGGTCTTTGTGGCCCTGACCGGATCCCCCATGACCCCCGTGCCCGTGACCCTTGTGCATGAATAGATGCATCACGGGGCAAGCCAGCAAGAGCAGGTAGGGCAGCGCGCCGAACAGGTGAGCCCGGTGCTCCGTGAGTAGAAAGTAGCCACCCACCAGGGCCGCGACCAGCAGGCTCAAGCCGGCGGGCGACTTCCAAAAGGACGGGGGGCCGTCAGGCTGGGATTGGTTCATGAAAGCCTCCTGTCAGTGACAAGTTACTAGCCGAGTTAATTGCCGAGTTACTTGCCGGGCCTGGCCGCCTCGCGGTCCACCATCATCTGCATCATCTGCTCCATCATGGCCATGCGGCGCTCCATCTGCATGTGCATGTTCATCATCCCGCTCATGCCCGCCATGCCGGACGCTCCACCTGCACTGGCCGCTGGCGTTTGGCCCGTGCCAGCCTGGGCTGTTGGCGGCATCATGCCCATGCCCCCCGGCGCCGAGCCGCCGGGGCCACCGCCCATCCGGCCCATCATGGCCATGCCGGACTGCATCAACTTCATGTGCTCGTCCATCAGTTTGGCCCGCTCGGCCGGGCTCTTGGCGGCCTGCATCTTCTGGTGCATGTCCTGCATGGCCTTCATCTGCTGGTTGATGGCCTCGGGACTGGGTGCTGCGCTAGGCGTGGAGGAATTTGCTGCAGCAGTGCTGCCGGCTGGGTGATGTGCCGAATGATCCTCTTCGGCCTTGGGTGTTTGCGCGAAGGCAATTCCAGAGATGACAGCTGTGGCCACTGTGGTGGCAGCAAGAATTCGTGTTCGCATGATGAGTTTCTCCTTGAGTTTCAACTGCACTATCCGTGCCTCAGTGCAGTTGCTCTTTGATCTGCGTCAAGCTTCTGTGCTCTCTTGCTTGAAAAGCCAGAAGCAAGCTCTTGCGCCGGACGAAGGCTCCCCAACAGACATGTGCTGCAAGAGTGTCGTTTTTATCTCTGGGGCCGATGGCTCAATGTCCTGCAGCGATCAAGCCATCTCGGCCATCTTCCGGCATTCATCGGCACATCGCATGCAGGCTTGTGCGCAGTCTTGACAGTGCTGCATCTGATGTTTGGCACATTCGTCGCCGCACATTTGGCATACCTGAGCACAGGCAGAACAGACTTGCTTCGACGTTTCGCTGGCTCGTCCCATCACAGAAGCGGCAAGTGCGCAGATTTCCGCGCAATCAATATCCAGTGCGATGCACTTGGCCATTGCCTTTACCTCTTGCTCCTGAAGGCAAGACGCTGCGCAGTGATTACATGCCTGCGCACACTCGTAGCAAGTGGTGACGCACGACGAAAATTGCTGATGGGGCATTGAAATCTCCTTCGGTTGTGAAGCTGCACGGTCCAACTGGGAACGCATCAGGTGCCAGCCCACACGCTCAGGCGGGCTTATCACTCAACCAAGTTAAATCGCGGCAGTTTTTAAGACTGTAGGAGTCGGCCTTAAGCCCGGGCCGGTAAGGTGTGGATTGAGTAGTTCAGGCGGTTGCTTCAGCCTTCGACCGTCGCTCTGGAAAAACAAGCCGGAATCGTGTCCACTCCCGGTCTGACGTAGCCGAGACCGCACCGCCATGGGCCTCGACGATGGCTTTGGTAATCGACAGCCCCAAGCCTGCCCCGTCAGAAGCCGGGTGCCTGCGTGCTGAATCTGCGCGATAGAAGCGGTCGAAGAGTCTCGGCAGGACATCCGGGGGGATCTCCTTGCCCGTGTTCTCGACAGTGACCCCGATTTCGCGCGACGAACTTTCGATCCTGACAGACACGACACCGCCGACTGGTGCATGCCTGAGCGCATTGGATAGGAGGTTGCTCACGGCACGTCTGAACATCAAACGATCGCCATAGATTCGCCCATCACCTTCCACGCTCATCAGGATGCGCTTTTCGTCCGCAACGGCCTCATAAAATTCAACGAGTTCGCGAGCTTCTTGTGCTGCCGAGAAAGACTCCTTATGGGGCAGGTCAACCCCCCGCTCTGTCTTTGCGAGGAGTAGCATGTCTGACACCACCCGAGCCAAACGCTGCAATTCCTCTGCGTTGGACGCCAGCGTATCTTGGTATGTCTTAAGGTCGCGTTGGGTGGACAGCGTCACCTGTGTTTGGGTGAGGAGATTGCTGATGGGTGTGCGAAATTCATGCGCCAAATCCGCCGCAAAATCAGAAAGCTGTTGGAAGTCGTTCTGCAGGCGGCCCAACATCTCATTGAGCTCCCGTGCCAAATCTGCCATTTCAATCGGGACGGCATCCTCGGGCATGCGCTCTTGCAACTGTTGGCCTGTCACTGCAGCGGCACGACGTTTCATTGCGCGCAGCGGAGACATGCCTTGATGAGCCGCGAACCAAGCTAAGAATCCGCTTAGAAGAATGGCCAGCACAGCATAGATTGCAATGCTGCGCCGGAGCTCTCTCATGAATTCTTGGTGGTGCTGCGTATCGACGGCGATTGATACTTGGAGCGGCCCGGCCGCCCCCTGAACCATGCCAGCAGTAAAGCTCATCTCATGGAACTCGCGCCCTCCATTCCTCCAAGACTGAAGCTCGCGACCGTCGTCAGTCGTGATGAATGATGCTTGCGTAGTGGGGCCGCTGTAGCCGTTGGTCTGGTACAGCTTTTCACCCTGCGGTCCTTTGACCAGAGCGTAAAGGCTGTGGTGATGGCTCAATGCTTCGTTCAGGCGACTGCGAGCTTCTTCATGGGATCGAGAACTGGCCAGAATGCCCTCGATCAGGTGCTTTTTATCATCCAAGGCGGCGCTATCGAGGTCGACGAAGTGCCTATCAGCCTCTACCATGAAAAGAAGCGCCAAGCCCAGGATGACCGAACTGGCCAGCGCTATAAAAAAGATGGTGAGGCGGGATGTCAGTGACAGCCTGCGAAACATCTAGCGACCCTCCGGCGCTTCGAGCACGTAGCCCATGCCGCGTACAGTTTGGATCAGCTTGAACTGGTGATCATCATCGATCTTGACGCGCAGACGCCTCATGGCCACCTCGATGACGTTAGTGTCGCTGTCGAAGTTCATGTCCCAAACCTGAGAGGCGATCAGCGACCTGGGCAGGACTTCTCCCTGCCTACGCATCAGCAGTTCCAGCAATCCAAACTCCTTGGCGGTAAGATTAAGGCGCTTGCCGTCTCGGGTGACGCGGCGGCGTAGCAGATCAAGTTGGAGGTCTGCCACCTGCAAGGTCGTGGATTCGGTGCCACTACGACCGCGGCGCACAATGGTGCGAACTCGGGCCAAGAGCTCGGCAAAGGAAAACGGCTTGACGAGGTAATCGTCGGCGCCTAATTCAAGCCCCTTCACGCGATCTTCCACCTGATCGCGGGCGGTGAGAAACATGGCTGGCACTTGTAGGCCTTCATGACGTATCGCCTGCAGGACCTCCCAACCGCTCATGCCCGGCATCATCACATCCAGGATCGCGAGATCGTAGTTACCGCCAAGAGCTAGGTGAAGGCCGTCGGGCCCATTTCTGGCCAAGTCCACAACGAAACCGGCCTCGATCAGTCCCTGGCGCAGATATGCCCCGGTCTTAGGCTCATCTTCCACAATCAAAATTTTCATTGGCAACTGACCCTCTTTGGCAGACCTGAGTATGACGACTTCCATTTATTGCGATGGCGAGATGACAAATATGTAATCTTTTCGACATCGTGCTGACGACTTGGTATTTTAATAATTCTCCCTGTCTATGTTACCGATCACATTGAGGAAACCATGCTCGTCAGACGTTCACTATTATTCGCACAGACATGTCTCGCCCTGAGTTGTGCCATGTTAGCTGGTGTAGCCGCGGCCCAAGCCAACAAAGAGCCCGTGAAAAATCTTTCGGTGGTGGAAGTTGAGTACAAGTCTGCACTTAGTGACTTCCGCCCCTACAACGACCAGGCCATTCAGTCCTGGGTCAAAGCCAACGACTTGGTAGGTCGTATTGGAGGCTGGCGCAGCTATGCCAAGGAGGTCGCGACAGGTGAGGTCCTAAAGGATGCCTCTGACGTGCCTGATACGCAATCTGGTCATCATGGGGGAGTCAAGCCATGAAGCGCTTCCCAAGCACCTCGCTAGGGAAACTGGCGCTATCCGCGATCGCCTTGGCCACGCTTGCCGGTTGCGCCACTGTTAGCCTCGAACAAAACGTTGCTCGGGTGAACGAGGAGGCCAAGAGTTTTGCCGAAGGGCAGATTTCTCTCGCGCGGACTGCCGATGAGCGCGAACAGCGTGCGCAGGCGGCCCAGAAGCTGCTTCAAACCATTCTGGGTCAGCGCGAGGCGGTCCAGCTGGCGCTCGTCAACAGCCCGTCGCTCCAGGCGCTGCTGGCTCAAGGTTGGGCGGAGTCCGCAGATGCGGCACAGGTGGGCAGAATTGCAAACCCGTTCTTCTCCCTGGAGCGCATGGTGGCCGGTGATGAGTTGGAGTTGAGCCGTGCGCTTTCCTTCGGCCTGCTCGATATCCTGACACTGCCTAGTCGCCAGGGAATCGCCAACCGTCGCATCGAAGCGGCCCATCTGCGACTGTCGAGTGATGT
Organism: Limnohabitans sp. MMS-10A-178; assembly: GCF_003063375.1. Classification (GTDB taxonomy): domain Bacteria; phylum Pseudomonadota; class Gammaproteobacteria; order Burkholderiales; family Burkholderiaceae_C; genus Limnohabitans_A. The sequence continues at coordinate 47,112 of NZ_NERY01000002.1, forward strand.
GGTCGACCAGGTCACCCGCGTGCGCCAGGCATGGGTCCGCGCCGTGGCTGCGCAACAGACGCTTCAGTATGCCAAGCAGGTGTATGAAAGCGCTGCAGCGAGTGCCGAACTGGCTCGCAGGATGCAGGCCATAGGCAACTTCAACCGCCTCACACGGGCTCGTGAGCAGGCCTTCTATGCGGACGCAGGGACCCGATTGGCAACAGCAACTCACCAAGTAACGGCTGCCCGCGAAGAGCTCGTACGCGTACTCGGTCTGGATGCCCAACAGGCACAGATGCTCAAACTACCGGACCGCTTGCCTGAACTACCCAAACAGGCGCTCGATCCGCAGGGCGTTGCGACGTTTGCTACGCGTAACCGCCTCGACATCCGTCTTGCCCAAAGCACACTGGATGCTTCCGCCAGAGCCCAGGGTTTGAACATGGTCACCAGCATCACCGACATCGAACTGACCGCCATGCGCAACACCAGCACGAACAGTGTGGCAGGTGAGCGCAGCGTAGCGCGAGGGTATGAAATCGCGGTACGCCTGCCCATCTTTGATTGGGGGGGCATGCAGCGCGATGCCATGAACGCACGCACCTTGGCCGCAGCCAATCAGCTTGAGGCGACCGTCCGCTCGGCGGGTTCAAGCTTGCGAGAAAGCTACTCATCCTATCGCACGGCTTATGACATTGCACGGCACAACCGGGACGAGGTGATACCGCTTCGTAAGGTGATCTCAGAAGAGAACCAACTGCGCTACAACGGAATGATCATCGGCATCTTCGAGTTGCTGGCGGACTCACGTGATCAGGTCTCTACGGTCATGGCTGCGATCGGAGCCGAGCAGCAGTTTTGGCTAGCGGATGCCGCGCTACAAGCCTCACTGGTCGGGCGACCGATGAACACTCCGCTGGCAGCCATGCCCAGTGCGCCAGCCGGTGGCGCTGCGCCTCATTGAATGAAAGATACAACGATGACTTCCAGAAGAGACTTTTTTAAGTACGCCGGGATTGCTGGTGGTGCCGTGGCCGCCAGCGCGGTCAGCCGCGTGGCGATGGCCGCTCTGCCTGAGCCTGTAATACAGACCAGCCCTAACACCATGGCGCCGCTTGTCCCCAACAGCGGACGCGCCTACAACCCGGTGGTGACGCTGAATGGATGGACTTTGCCATGGCGCATGAATCAAGGCGTCAAGGAATTTCACCTGGTCGCCGAACCAGTAGTGCGGGAAATGGCCCCTGGCTTTAAAGCCCATCTCTGGGGCTACAACGGCCAGAGCCCGGGGCCCACGATTGAAGTGGTCGAGGGCGATCGCGTACGGATCTTCGTGACCAACAAGCTGCCAGAGCATACCTCCATTCACTGGCACGGGCAGCGCCTGCCCAACGGCATGGACGGTGTGGCCGGACTGAACCAGCCGGCTATTCCCTCCGGCAAGACGTTTGTTTACGAGTTCGTCGCGCGCCGGCCTGGCACCTTCATGTACCACCCGCATGCTGATGAGATGACACAGATGGCCATGGGCATGATGGGCTTTTGGGTGACCCATCCTAAGGTCAAGAATGATCTGATTGATGAGGTCCAGCGAGACTTCTGCTTCCTACTCAACGCCTATGACATCGATCCGGGCAGCTACACCCCCAAGATCATGACAATGCTGGACTTCAACCTGTGGAGCTGGAATAGCCGGATATTTCCAGGCATTGACAGCCTCAATGTTCGCCTGAACGACAAGGTGCGTATTCGCATTGGCAATCTGACGATGACGAACCACCCCATACATTTGCACGGCCATGAGTTCCTCGTCACTGGTACGGACGGTGGCCCGACACCCAAGAGCACCCGCTGGCATGAAGTGACGACCGATGTGGCCGTCGGTCAGATGCGACAGATCGAGTTTCTGGCAGATGAGGAAGGGGACTGGGCCTTCCACTGTCACAAAAGCCATCACACCATGAACGCCATGGGTCATAACGTTCCGACATTGATTGGTGTGGATCACCGTGGCATCGCCAAGAAGATCAATAACCTGATTCCAGACTACATGGTCATGGGTGAGCGTGGTATGGCCGACATGACTGAGATGGAAATGCCCATCCCTGACAACACCGCTGCGATGATGACTGGCCAAGGCCCCTTCGGATCGGTCGAAATGGGTGGCATGTTCAGCGTTCTGAAGGTCCGCCGTAATCAAAAGCCGGGGGACTACAAGGACCCGGGTTGGTACAAGCATCCCGAAGGCACGGTAGCCCATGAATACACCGGGCCGTTGACTGAACCAGCGCGCTTCAAGGCGGAGGGTGGGCAGTCCATGCCTCGCGCCCAGATGCCCGCCAAAACGACCGAAGTCAAGGTGCGCAAGCCCTCATCACATAGCAATCACTGAATTTTTTTTCCGGAGTTAACGAATGAAACCCAAGTACATCACTTCTCGCCAAATCTTTGTTTTGGTTGCTCTGACCCTGTCAGCGTCGGCTTTTGCGGCTGGAAAGCACGCCGGTGGGCATGGCCATGCTGACGAGGAAACCGCAATTGGCAAACCAGGTGTTGCCTCCAAGGTAACGCAGACCATCAATGTCGATATGACGGATAACATGCGTTACACACCCTCATCTATTCAGGTCAAGCAAGGAGAGACGGTCCGCTTTGTTGTCAAGAATCAAGGAAAGGTCAAGCACGAATTGAGTCTGGGCACCCAGAAGGAATTGCTCGAGCATCTGGAGCAGATGAAAAAATTCCCAGATATGGAACATGACGAACCTGGCAAAGTGACACTATCTCCAGGACAGCAAGGCGAAATTGTTTGGCAATTCACGAAGACTGGAACCGTAAATTTTGCCTGCTTGATGCCAGGCCACTACGAAGCTGGGATGAAGGGCGCGATCAAGGTTGGCAAGAAGTAATTTCATTACAGGAAAGGGCTGCTGAAATGACTGACAAAAACAGTTCAAAAAATTCAACGAGGCGGTTGCTATTGTTGGGAATAGCTTCAATGTGCTCGTCCTCAATTGCTATTGCAGCCAGCCCAAACGCTATAGCTATACAAGTCTGGAAAGACCCTAACTGTGGCTGTTGCAAAGACTGGATTATTCATTTAGAAAAGAATAATTTTTCTTTGAAAGTAAACGATCAAGGTAATAACGCAGCGCGGGCTCGACTGGGTATGCCTCAAAAGTTCGCTTCATGTCATACAGCTCTGGTCGGTGGATATGTGATTGAGGGGCATGTGCCAGCCGAAGACATTCAACGTTTACTCAAAGAAAAACCACAAGCGTTAGGTCTTGCCGTTCCGGGGATGCCTATCGGATCTCCTGGAATGGACGGTCCTGTCTACGGCGCAAGGCGTGACGCGTATCAAGTCTTGCTAATCCAAAAAGACGGATCATCAAAAGTTTTTAACTCTTACTCATGAGGAAAATATGAAAAATAATCAAACCAAAATTGCAACTTTACTATTGACCATTGGTGCGGCTCTTCCCTTAAGCAGTTTTTCCCAAGCTGTCATGGATCACAGCAAGATGAACATGTCTCAAATGACGCCGTCTTTAACCGACGGAGAGGTCAAGAAAATTGATCTCGAAACTGGCAAGGTCACGATCAAACACGGCGAAATCAAACATATGGATATGCCGGGAATGACAATGGTATTTACTGCTAAAGATAAGAGTTTATTGACCAGCATCAAGCCAGGCGAAAAAATTAAGTTTATGGTGATCAATGAAGGTGGCAAGATGATCGTCACTGACATCCAGCTAGTTCAGTAAGAAAACGTCGCTGCATCGAAAATGTGCAGGGCTCCCTGTTCATTGGGCGTCATAGCCTGTTGTGCAAATTGGCCCATGCATCAATGGATCCTATCCGTCAGCACTGGATAGGATGTGTGGTAGCGGTCATTGGCCTATGACCGAACTGACCGGCTGCCGAGCCTGATGGTTAAAGATCGACCGACCGCTACTGGCAGAAAGCCCACAAATGACTGCGGGACACGACCGGCAGCAACCGCTACAAACAAGTCAACGTCTTAAAAGATGTGACCGGCTGCAATGGGTCGGAAGCTGACTGACAAAATTTGTGTTGCGAAATAGGAATTTGACATTAAATGCGGGGGGGAGTTGGCAAAAAGCACAGTTCATTGCATCAGTGTATGGTAAATATACAAATTAAATAAAGATCTTAAATCCAAATCGATCTTGAATGCGTTTTTTATTTACCAGTTGTGATCATACTAATTCAACAGCCGCTTTCAATTGATTTGGGCTGCTGTATAGGTAGGTAGCCGTGGTTTGGATGCTGCGGTGGCCAGCAAGTGTTTTCAAAATGTGTATCGCTGTACCCTTGTTTGCAAGGTTAGTTAAAAACGTTCTGCGCCCACTGTGGCTGCTAGCACCTTCAAGTCCAGCACCCTCGTAGAGCAGAGCGAATGTTTGAGCCAAACTGTTTGCGCTAAATCCTGCCTTGACGCTCTTTTGGCTTGCAAAGAATGGGTAGCTACGGTCCACGCATTTTGCTTGAGCTGAGTAGGCTTGCAATTCCTCGCGCAGCTTGATGTTGACGAAAACTGTACGAGCGTGTCTTCCCTTGGTCATGTCGGGTAGCAAGCGAATCTCATCCTTTACTGTTCCGTCTAAGTTCATCACATCGCTCCATCGTAGGCAGGCAACTTCGCCAATTCTTAAACCAGCTAGGTGCGTGAGCAACATCATTGCTCTATTGCGTTGCGGGAAGCGGCGTGTGTTGATGTAGTCCAGTACACGCGTCATCTCTTCTTTTGTCAGTGTTTTCGCTTGTGCCATTCAAGTTCTCCTAAATCATGTGTTTGCGTTAATTGCATTGTGTTTTCACATATTTATCAGAGCAACCTGAGTCCGTCCAAAGTGGCGGGTTACCGAGCTAGAGCTGGGCGGATTGGATTGGCTGTGGATAACTTTTTCACTGAAAAATTCTTCAATAATTTCAACAGCCATTGTGCGAAATCTTTATAAATGTGAGTTTTCATATATTTTTTGTGGATAACGGAGCAGGGCTGTGAATAACGAAGGTTACGGGCGAACAAAAGCTTTACAAGCGCAGATCACACAGTTCAGCACTCAATGCAGCAGGGCCAGTTGATCTCAGCACACAAGCTGTTTTATGCGCCGTACAGCATGGTGCAAGTGTCCAGAGTCTGGACGCTGTGCAAACACTAGAGCAGGGCAGTACCAGCCGTGTGGGATCTGCGCCACGACAGCGGATCTATGAATAGAACGTAGATACACATCAAATACCTACGGCACATCAAAGGGATAACCCGTCAACACATCGGGTTTCAGGTCGCCCAAAACATGATCTTTAAACACACTGTAGTCATGCAAAAGGAACTACAGATGAAGCAATTTGACAGCAGCCAGCTTGGTCAATTCACGGGTACAAGCAAGTACTACAAAATCAGCCGCAGGCACTTGTTGACTGATGGCACACGTTACTTGGCAGAGCAAGCAGCTTGTTTTTGGTTGATGGATGCCATTGCAAGTCATCTCTCAGAAATCGATACGGCTGAGTGGTTTGTAGTGATCAAGACCACTGTGAAACGAACAAGTGCAGTTATGGTGTATGAAGATGGCAATGGTGGGGAGTTAGCTCGGCAGGCGATACCATATACGGACTTGCCATTGCACCACATCGACCTGTACGCCTGTTGGGATTCAGAGCACTGGGTGATCATGCTGCCCAGTGAGTATTGAAAGTAAAAATTGCTCCATTATTTAAGTATTCAAAAGTCCTGAATACTTCAGAAAATCATGAGTATTTTTTCAATTCATCGCATCATTTTCATTTTTTTTAGCTCTAGATCAACTGCTCTTTTGATCTTGCTTTTTTCACGGTAAAAGTTTGCGGAGTCTCTAGACCTTTTAGGTCTTGGTACATGCAGCCCCAGTTTTCGTCGTTCTCTCTTGTCTATAGTACTTAATTCAAAGTAGTGACTGGTGGCTTCGTATGAAGTTGCAAAATCGAGTGTTAATCCAGAATTAAAGGGCGTTGCTAACGGAAATTTACCTCTTGCTGCGTGCTCACATATATGTAAAGCAAACCTAAGTTTTTTGCTTACCAATATTCCTAAAGTGTTTCTTGGTACTAAATTTTCTGGTGTTTTTTTATCACCAAACTGGAGTTGTTTTGTCCAAATACTGTGTATGCCGGAATAAACACCAAGACTCCAGTTTTCAATTTTCCTTCCGTGACGTTGTTCTAATTGTGGTTTGAATCTAATTAATTTCAAAGCCTCATGCAATGTGAGTTCATTTATTTTATTTACTAAAAGTGGCATTGGACCATTTGCTGTGAATGTTCCGTCATCACTTTTCTTGTAGAAAAGATCACGGCCTTTTTCATCCCACCAAATTAGGAAAGGTTTGGAAAAAATATCTCCACAAAGTGAATAAGTTTTTAAAACTTGATCCCAACTAACTACACGATCAATTTGATCTGTAGATCTCAGTTTTCCGGTCATAAACCTATGCGCTAGTTGATAACTAGGACTATTTAATAAAAAACGATAGAAATACTCATGCTCGTCATTGCTGCGGCCATGTTTTAGGCGAGTTTGCTCGCTCATGTTCAGGTGTTTAGTGGTCATCGCGGATCGGAAAAACCTTATGCGAAATGCTAACGTGGCTATTTTATATAAGCGCAATAAGTTTGACTAGGCCTTCAAATTCGCTCCATTGCAGCAACAAACAACAAAACGTTGCTGCAATCGCTGCAAGAGCCTCTTGCGGTGTTCACTAAACCATGAACTAGGAGTTTTCTGATGACTACAACTTACGCTTCCAAACTCACTGCGACGGATGAATTCGCAGCTGTGATGAACCCCACAGGCGCCGCACCTGCTGTGAGTAACGTGTTTCGGCCCAAATTTGGCCAAGCCAAGGCCAGCACCAGCAGCCTCACAGCCTTGCCCCCCAGCGTGGATAGGGCAGTGGGCACTGCCGATCAGTTGGCCCAGGCCTACCAAAAACTGCGGGTGGATGTGCTGGACCGAACTGACCGTGCAATTTGGGAAATGCTTCAACAGAACTACGGATTCGTACAACAAGTGGACAGTTCACCCCAAAAGCGTGAAACCCGTAATGAGCTGATCCGCAAAATCCAGATCCGCGACAGTCAGGGAGTGGCCAGCAACGCCACCACCGAAGCTGTGATAGTTCGTTATGTGTTCGAGGGTCTAAGCCGTCAGACCCGCAACAACTACACCATTGCTATGGAAAAGGCTCGTGCTCTTGATATTCCGGTCACGGGATTTGCAGACTTTTTGGCTAAAAATGGCGGTGTAGGTGGTGTGGTTGAAACGGTGTTTGATCACGAAGCCGAGGAACAGGCCACAGCCAAGCAAATGGCCGATGCCAAAGCCAATGACAAATCTACACGCACGCAGTGGGTGACTCGGCTGTATTCGGCCTTGGCACACAAAGCTGAAAGTGAGTTGGCCTACGCAGGTGAGGTCACGGACTGGGTGCCACGAGATCCCAAGGCAGATACACCAAAATCCAAGGCTGAAGCCAAGCCTGATCCCCGGTACGAAAAGGGTAACTTTGTGTTCTTTGTCACGGTGCGCAACCCAGAAACGGGTCGTTATCACGTGGTGCAGGGCAATGTGTTTGACCAAGCGTATGAGCAGCAGCTGTTGGCCTCAATTGCCGAGCGCATGGATGTGACTATCCCCGAGCTCAGCGCAGCAGTGCAGGGCCTGGAGCACAGCATTGGCTTTGGCGCATTAGTTGCCAATGACGCTAAGGAGCTGCAAAAGGCTTGACCGGGCAGGGACGCTGGCACACCACCAGCGTCCAGATTATGGACGCTCAATCAGCCGCGCACTTGTTGTTGCAGGTCAATCGGGCCAAAAAAATCACTGAAAAAAAATCACGAGGTCGAGAGGGGTCGGGCTTGCTTCGCCCCTCTCACATGCGGGATTGATGCGGGGTTTTTCTGGAAGCGAAGCTTCAATACTATAAGAGTGTAACTTTTTGAGTTCCAGCAATTGCCTGTGTCTGTAAATACACAAAAGAGGCCAAACATGCTGACCATCACTATAGATCCTGTAGTGCTTGCCACGCTGCAGCAGAGTTATCCAACTCCGCGCACAGCCGCTGCGAAAGCGCTGGACAAATACAAAGCCCTGCTGGAGGACCTGTTGTTCAGGGCCATCCTGCGCGGGCAAACCAACTACGAACGGCTGCTGAACTGCTATTCAATACCTGTTTCGGTTTTGGTTCAGAAAGGGCCACACATTGGATATGACAAAGTTCGGTTGCACAAGTGGCTGGGCGAGAACCAGCTTGACTTGATTGAAACCGTTGAAAAGGGCAGTAATCTAACTGGCCGTGTAAGCATGATCAAGCTCACGGAATTGGTGAGTATTGATCAAACTACAACTGCAGTTCAGCAGGCTCTAGCAACCGTAAGTACAGCCAAGCAGTTGAGTTCTGTCCTTTGTGCTGATGTGCAGCGGAACAGTGATGTCTTTTCTGCTCTGTATCCGGACTACTTTTCATATCTGGGGAAAACTCAGCAGCAGGTATTTGACATAGCACCAGTAGACATTGCCTCCTTGGAAGCCTACATCGCTTGGCTGCATAAGGGCGCCACCATGATCGCGCCCGGTCGTGTTCGCACATACACCGAGCAAGCTCAGGTGATTCTGAGTGTGGCACGGCACACTGGCGGATTCTTTCCACAACGCAAAAAGCTCAGTGCATTTGGACGTACCTACTACTCAGGCCTGAGTGTGCAAAACGTCAACAAGCAACTGCGCCGAGCCATGCTGGGTCACTGCTGGGAGTACGACATCAGATCAAGCATAGTGACCTGGAAGATGACGTTTGCACAAGAACTTTCAGACAAACTTTATCCAACTAAAGAGTGGAAAAAGGTGTTTCGTTCATCCGTACTTTATCTGGAAGATCGTGCAGATTTCATGCGAGCTATCCGCCGCGAGATGTTCGCAACATCAACCACATTGTCTAAGGATTTCCAAGAGAAATTGATCAAAGACGCTTTGACCGCAATCAGTTTTGGAGCCAGGGCCAAAGGAGTAGGGTGGTGTACTCAAGACGGAGATTGGACTAACCCTGCCTTGGTTGGCATTATTCGAAACGGTGTTCAGCGTGCTGCATTTTTGAACAGCCATGAAATTCAGCAGTTCATTCGCGAACAAGGAATGTTTGACAATTATCTTGCGGCGGGTATGAAAGAAGAACTGCCCATGTTGTATTACGGGCCGCTAATCACAAGAAATGTCATGCCCAGTAAGAGCAAAGCGGTGGCGTTCTTGTATCAACACGCAGAAGCAGAGCTCATGAAGATAGCAATTGATGTGCTGGCTCAGCAGGGAATCAAGCCCATCGCACTGATTCACGACGCGTTTATTGTGCGCAATAAATTGAGCACTAGTAGACGCGATGAAATTCATCAAGCTCTGCGGTCTAGCACTCAAAACAAGTTCTGGTTTATCAAGCAAACCGAGCTTGAAGGCTATCGTTATCAATAAATCAATTAAGGAGTTTTAAAATGACAAAAAATTCAGTTGCAATAGAAAATTCCAACAAATCAGTTGAGACTACGAACTCAGTGGAAAGACCGATCACGTTAATTCTTTTCAGCTCAAATCGAAATCTGACCCGTACAGAGCTAAATAAGACGTTTGCAGTGAAAAAAGGTAAATTATTTCAAGCTAGAAAAAAACACCCTATCGTTGCAGATTTGTTTGACAATCTTTTTGCTGTTAGGGCATCCAGGCCAGCCGAAGGGCTGTTCTATGATCACAAGAGAAAGACTTCCATATCGCACTGTTACGTTGTAGATCAAGGGGCATGCGTTAAGGAATTTGCAATACTGAAATACGGTAAACAGTTACTGGGTGGATTTGATTTTGTTAGTTCTGAATTGAGCGATATTCATGAGCTCTTGGAAGCATACAGAGTTATTACATTCTTTTGTATGGAGGGTAGAAGTTCTTTAAATAGATTGCATCATCAGGTTGACAAGATAGAAGATTCACAACTTATGGACTTATCTGCATACAGCAATTTGCTTTCTAAGTCAGCGCAAGAATTAAATGAAGTGACTTATCCAATTATTTGTTTGGCAAAAGATAAAGTTGATGAATGGTATGACAGACATTTTTGGAAAGATGTCGACGTCAGCCCCGAAGCTATGACCGATAAACCAATTCAGTTGTCAGCGGTGGATGCGGCGGCTAGCTAGATGGCGTAACAGGCAGGGATCTCAAAGTCTTCATGGCATTTTGTTTTTTCTGTCTGTCATGCTCTGCTTTGAGCGCATCGCCAGCGCGATCTTTGGCAGTTTTGAGGCTGGCAATTCGCTGCTGTTCCGGAGTGACAGGTTGAGTTGCAGCTTCTTCGGTTGTCAGCACTTCACGCTCTTGCGTTGGAAAGGATGCAATTGCATGAAACCCATAGACGGCTTGAAGCAGCCACTTGGCTTCACCCGCAGACGCGGCACGAACCTGAGTTTTAATTAGTCGACTTGAGTTGCCCACTTGCGCTGCAACCATTGCTGTATATGTGTTCATGTGTTTATTTATGTTGCATAAATACTTTATGCAATTGAGGAACACACATGCAATTCAATACGGATCTTTATTGGGCCTTGGCTGAGGTATTTCCCAACATCACAGTGCGCTCGCTCAGCAAAATGATGGGCAAGAGTGCAGGCTATTGGAGCAGCGTGAATGCGCAGCAGCATGCGGTTGGCACAAGTGCACTCGTCCAGCTTCTGGACGCTTTGGAATGTCAAAAGATCCAAGCACCTGAAGGCAGTGCTAGACGCCTAAAGCTAGATCGAGTGAGTGTGATGATCACCCAAGAATTGGTCGCTCGCTTTGAAGCCAAAACTGGGCTGGAGTCACATGCTTTGATCTCTGCTCAACCTAAAGCTGTACGAGACAACTTTGGTGCCATGCCATTCTTGGTGGCCAGCTTCTGATAATTTGTAATGAACTTCTTATTGTTAATTCAAATTATTTTTTAAAGCACTAGCAGATTTGAAGATTGGAACTTTGGCAGAAGTAATTTGTACTGGCTCCCCAGTTCTTGGATTTCTGCCCATACGAGGAGTGCGCTTTCTCACAGCAAAAGTGCCAAATCCAGCAATGGATACCGGTTCTCCTTTTTTTAAACTTTTCGTGATGGAATTTAAGATAACGCTGATAGCTCGAGTGGCGCCTGCTTTTGACAAGCCTGATTGGTCCGCAATATGCTCTACCAGTTCTGATTTATTCATGATCACGCTCCAAAGGTCATGCTCATGACTCTATACAATTTGAGAAATTTCAAATGTATGGAATTCCCTAGGTCTATGCTGTTTTGCGATTTATTTGAATTTAAATAAATGCCAAATTAGCACAAGTCGCGACAACTAAATTAGCGTTACTTTGCTGCTAGTAGTGCAAATGACAGGGCTTTCTCCAACTCTGACACTGCTGCAGCAGCGGCCATTTTGTTTTTGGGGGCGGCAAATTCCACAGCTACATTTTCCCCAGCTGTGACAGCCTGCACAGTGACCTTGCCTGCTGCGCCAGTGTAAGTAAATGCCATCGTTACTCTGGGCAAGATCTCGTAGGGCTCGCGCGCCATGCTCACCTGCTGACGGCCTATGCCTTGAACAGACTTGGGTAGATTCCACACAGCATCAAACTTTGTCTTGTTTTCTGCGATGGCCTGCTTGACCACTTCTACTGCGCCAGCACTACCTACGCGTGCAATTTCTGGCACTTCTGCGCTCAAATCCTCACCACGCTCTAGTCGCGCCAGCAGTCGGCGATAAAAACTCTGAGCCTGTTGACTTTCTTTCATGCCAGAAATTGCCCGCAGCGCGTGGGCAGCAAAGTAGTCGTGGATGTATTGAGTCATGCTGAATATCCAGTCGTAGGTGGGCTAGGGCGGTGTTAGGGGTTATTGAGGTTGGGGTGTGTGAGATTTGAGACGTTGCTCAAAATCTCTTGCCAAGCCGGAGCTTTGCACAATCAGGGGTGTGGTCATCTCTGTGCCCAGTTGCACCAGGCTCAAGATGTTATGGTTCACAGTTTGTGCGGCCATGATGGCCTTGATCTCTGCTGTTTCTGCACTGCCGTCTGTGGATAAGGTGCCAGCAAACTGAGTGGCTTTCATGAGGGGTGTGAGGTGACTGTAATGTTTGCCAATCATCAACACAGAAGTTCCCATCTGCTGTGCAAGATCATGAATCGGGATGCCATCCAGCAGTCGCTGCGTAGCGTAGTAATGACGCAGACTGTATAGACTGCGCTCTTTATCAGTAAAAGGGCAGTTCAGCAGTTTGGTGTCTTCCAAGTACTGCCTAAATGGCTTGTTCCAGTTGTCAGGCACAGTGCCATCTGCCAAGCGAAACAGCTTCTTGGCTACTCGTTGACGTAGCACTTCTTCTAATGGGATATCTCGGAGATCTGGGCTGATCTGCCGCATGACTTCCAAAATGCGCCAGCAGCTGTTGTGAGCAACAAAATTACGAGCACCCAACTTACCCTTTTGCAAGCGAATGTGCAGGATGGGCTGACCATCACGAACTTCCACATCGATGTGACGCCACTCTAGGTTTTCTGACTCTGTACCAGCTCGCATGCCAGTAGCAGCAAGAAAGGGCACATAGGCCTTGACCAAGACCTGGCGAATCATGGTTGTTTTGTCTGTGCGAGAGTTTTCAATGAATTTGTCGCCCTGAGACAGCAGTAGCTCCAGCTCATCTTGGCTGAATTCAGCGCGGCGATCACTTTCTACGCCAGTGTTTTTGGTACTTGGCCTGTTGTACTCTGTCATATACCCCCGCTCAATTGCTTCATCAATCACAAGGTTGAAAGCAGAATTATGATTGTTTTGAGCACTGCCTGACAGTTCACGTCCAACTTTGGCTTTGCGCCATGTGTGGAACTCGTTCACGGTGGCAGGCTTAATGCTGTCCACGTTGTAGTTGCCATAGAAGGGTATCAAGTACAGGTTGATGGCTGAAACATAGTCCTTGGCGATGGGACGGGCAGTGCCTGCCTGAATCTCTTCATTCAAACGCCGAAGCACCACTTCAGCCACAGGTTTAAACTTCTTGCTGATCACAGGGCGACCCTCTTCATGATCGAAGGTGGCCTTCATCCACATGCGCTCAGCAAGTTGAATGGCTTTGTCTGCGTCAGTTGTCTGGACGCTTTTGCGAAACCATGTTTTGACACCTTCTATCTTGTAATGCACTTGCCACTTACGGCTGTTCTCGCGACGAACAATGCGAATGAGTTCGGGCTTGACAACGATAGTTTGTAGGGCGGGTACACGCATGAGTGTATTTTACAAGCGTCCAGAGTGAATGGTCTACCAATATTATGTGCAATATATGTGTAATTGACATAAAAAATAAAAACAACGCGTAAGTCGTTGTTTTTATTGGGGTTCTGGCTCCTCGACCTGGGCTCGAACCAGGGACCTACGGATTAACAGAAAGCCGGGCTCCTCAAAAACTCATATAAATCAATGACTTACGTGTATTTTTGATAAACGTGTAATATTTCGTGTAATAACCCCAAAAGTTACATAATGTAACTTTCCAGCCAAAACAGTCAAATTTGCAATTGTCTGAGTCATTATGCAGGTGAAAGTTTGAGGCCACGCTTGGGGCTTAAATCAGTTGGGGCCGAAGTTCGAGGCCATGCGCCGATACAGAACTGGGCATATTGAGCAGCACGGGAATTGAAAACCGTGGAATACCTCGTGCGATTGGTTTTTAGTTCGTAGGATGCTGGTTGGCTATGTTTTATCGATTTCAGATAAGTTTCTGTCTGACTTTGGCCGTGATCCACTCACTGAAAACTACGGTCACTAAAATTAAAATAAGCAGCATGGTTACTTTGGGCCAAGCCAAAGTAGCCAGTGCACCTTCTAACTTAACGCCTATACCGCCCGCACCCACCAATCCAAGCACGGTCGATTCGCGTATGTTGATGTCCCAGCGAAACACACTAATGCCTGCCAAACTGGGCGCTACTTGCGGCACCACACCCCAAGCCATTGTTTGAGCTCTTGAGGCGCCGGTAGCCTCAATGGCTTCAACCTGGTCGTTGTCAATTTCTTCAATGGCCTCGTAAAGTAATTTGCCAATAAAGCCTATTGAACGCAAAGCAATGGCCAGAATACCGGCCAGAACACCGGGCCCTAAAATAGCCACCAGCAACAGGGCCCAGATTAAAGAGTTGATGGAGCGTGAAGCCACTATGATAAAAAGGGCCACAGGTCGGACGAAACCAACACTAGGCGAAGTGTTGTGGGCTGCTAAAAAGGCAATGGGTATTGCCATGACCAAGCCTAATAAAGTGCCTAAGGTAGCAATATTCAGAGTCTCCCACATGGGCCACCACAACTCGTGCACGGAGGCCCAGGCTGGTGGCATCATTCGTGAGCCAATATCTTGAAACTGCGCGGGTGCATCTGTCACAAATGACCAGATGGTGTCTTGTGTCATGACCTGAAAGGTCCAAGTCACAAAAGACAAAAGAAAAACCCAAAGCATGAACAAAGCCAAGTCAACTTTTGACGAGCGCTTGCGCCAAACACGAGTTGGCTTAGAGACGTTCATTGAATCAACTTTCTGAGCTTGCCCGAGGCATATTCGGCTAGCATCACAACCACAATAATGACCCACAAAATTGCTGCAGCGGAATCGAATTCATACCTGTCCATGGCAGTGTTTAGGGTCGCGCCAATGCCACCTGCGCCAACAATACCTATGACGGCAGATTCACGAAAATTGATGTCTAGCCGGTACAAAGACAAACCTAGCAAACGAGGCATGACTTGCGATAAAACTGCAAAGTCAAGCACTTGCATGTAGCCAGCGCCAGTAGATCGCAGTGCTTCGAGCTGCGAGCTTTGAATTTCTTCAATGTCTTCTGCCATTAGTTTGGCCATAAAGCCAACAGTGGCAAAAGTCAAAGTTAGAAATCCGGCGAAAGGGCCAAATCCAAACATGGCCACTAAAAAAATGGCCACAATAATTTCATTGAGGGTGCGAGACAAGGCAATAAAGCCTCTGCACAGAAGGTAGATCCAAACGGGGGCTAAATTGCGCGAAGCGCCCACAGCCACTGGAATGGACAACAAAACGCCCAGCGCAGTCGACGTGACAGTCATGGTCAAGCTTTCCTGAAACCCTAACTTGATATCGCCCCAACGACTTGAGAAATCAGGAAAAAGAAAGCCTTGTACGAATGCCCAGCCTCGATCCAAGCCAAGCACCATCCTTGCCCAGTTTATTTCGACAGAACCAATGGCCAAAACCATGTAAAGCAAAGCGCCTGCATAAAGTGCCCAGCGCGTCCATACATTGGCAATGAATGGTTGTGGTGCCCAAGAACGAAAAGGGCGTTGGCCAACTTGAATGCTTGAGTCGCTCATACCGCAGTTGAGGCGAAGTCTGAGCTTTTAAAGTGGCTGTTGGGAACCTCGTTGGCGTGCATGCGTTGTGTGATGGTGGTCCAATCTTCATCGCCATAAATGCTGGTCAGTACATCGCGATTGACCTCTTTGGCTGACCCATCAAACACCACGCAGCCAGCACGCAGACCTACAATGCGTGGCAAAAATTCTGTAGCAAGCACCACGTCATGAATGTTAACAATTGCAGCCAGTCCTCGTTCTTCACAAAGTTCCAAAATTAAACGCATGACTTGGCGCGAAGTTTTTGGATCAAGGCTGGCAGTAGGCTCGTCTACCAACAACAATTTAGGACTTTGCATTAGCGCACGAGCAATACCGACACGCTGACGCTGGCCGCCAGACAATGCATCGGCACGCTTGTTTTCCATGCCACCCAAACCCACGCGGTCTAGCAAAGCGAAAGCTTGTTCAATGTCTTGACCGTCGAATTTTCTAAACCAGCTTGCCCAAAATCCTGTGTAACCAAGTCTGCCCGAAAGCAGGTTTTCCATGACAGTCAGGCGCTCAACCAATGCATATTCTTGGAAAATCATGCCAATGTGACGTCTGGCCAAGCGCAACTCAGTTGAGTCAAGCTGACCTAGATCTTGACCTTCTAGAATGATGCGCCCTGCACTAGGCTGCACCAGTCGATTGACGCAACGAATAAGCGTGGACTTTCCTGCGCCCGAAGGCCCAATTAAGCCAAGCACCTCACCGGATCCAACTTTGAGGGCTACGCCTTGTAAAGCGAGATCGCCTGTGGGGTAGCGTTTTTCTAACTGATGCAGTTCTAGCATTAGGGGTGCTTATTTGCAGGCGTAACTGACGCTCATGGCTTGATCAATTTCGCGCACAACAGCCCAATGTTGCTTGTAAGTGATGGGCATGAATTTTTCCTGAGGTGGTTCGGTTTTGTTGAACTCAGCGGCCATTGTTGTACCTTCCCACTTGAAGGTGAAGAATGCTTGTTTGATTTTTTCAGCCAATTCGGGTTTGAGGTTGTAGACATGACCGTAACCAGTGGTGGGAAAAGACTGCGATTTGTAAATGACCTTGGTCTGCTCGGGCTTGACAACACCGCGAGCTTCCATACGCAATTTGACCGAGTTGGCAATGGCTGCAGCCGGATAGTCTTTGTTGGCTACACCCAAAACAGAGTTATCGTGCTTGCCGCTGAAAACGGGCGTGAAGTCCTTGCCAGCTTCCATTTTGAACTGCTGCCGCATCAAAGCTGATGGTGCTTTGTACCCAGAGTTGGATGTTTCTGCCGTGAAGGCCATGCGCTTGCCTTTGATGTCTTCAATTTTCTCGATACCACTGCCTGGGTATGTGATGAACTCCATTTCGTAGCCAAAGCGATTGTCTTTAGAGGCCATCATGGCAAAGGGCACAAAGCCAGAGCAATTGACAGCAATGGGATTTGAGCCAGTGTTAAAACCTGAAACGTGCAATCTGCCAGCACGCATCGCTTCTAATTGCGCAGCGTTGCTTTGCACTGGAAAGAATTGAACCTTCTTGCCAGTTACTTTTGACAGGTGGTCTAAAAAGGGAGCCCAAACTGGTGCGTAAACGGCGGGGTCTTCAACTGGCGTGTAAGCAAAAACCAAAGTAGAAGGGTCAATCCATTGCTTTGGGTCTGTAGGGGCGTCAGCCACCATGTCGTTGTTTGCGTCTTGAAAGCGGGGGTCCAAGGCTAAAGTTGGGCCGGCAAAACCCAAGCCGAGTAGCGTAGCGAAAGCGATGGTTTTACGGAGTTTCATAATCTTCCTTAGTAAATATTTTTACATTAACTTTAATTTGTGTCAAAACAGTTACAAAGTGAATTCCATATTTTGATTTCTTTCGCGAGAAATAACCCACTGCATAGTCATAAATTTGTCATGCTTTATTTCTATAGTTCAATAGTCATTCATATATTGGTAAAGGGTTCAGCATGAAAGTCGGCATCAATGGCATGGGTCGAATCGGTCGTTTAGCTTTGAGAGCTGCAATGGGAGCCGCAGAACGCCCTGAAGATGATCCCCGAGGATTGAACCGACTTGATGTTGTTCATGTCAATGAGCTCAAAGGCGGAGCAGCTGCAACGGCACACCTGCTGGCCTTCGATTCAGTCCAAGGTAAATGGAAAGCAGACATTCGCGCAGATGGCGATGAGGCCATTCTGATCAAAGACAAACGTATTCGTTTCACCTCTTTCGGCGCATCTGCCGAAATTCCATGGGGTGAATTGGGCGTAGAGCTCGTACTTGAATGCACAGGGAAATTTCTCACACCTGAAACCATTCAAGGCCACCTAGATCGGGGCGCAAAGCGAGTGATTGTTGCCGCACCAGTGAAGGTTGGCGGAGTGCTAAATATTGTGGTCGGCATCAATCATGAGTTGTACAACCCTACCAAAGATTTCATCGTCACAGCAGCATCTTGTACAACCAATTGCTTGGCGCCCGTTGTCAAAGTGATTCATGAAAACTTAGGCATCAAGCATGGTCAGATCACAACCATTCACGACCCAACCAACACCAACTTGGTAGTCGATGCGCCGCACAAAGATTTGCGCCGCGCGCGCAGCGCTATGGTGAGCTTGGCGCCAACATCAACAGGCAGTGCCACAGCAATTGCATTGATCTACCCTGAACTCAAAGGCAAATTGAACGGCCATGCGGTTCGGGCGCCTGTACTGAACGCATCTTTGACAGATTGCGTCTTTGAACTTCAACGATCGACTACGGCAGAGGAAGTCAACGCACTTTTTGAAAAAGCTGCAAATGGACCATTGCTCGGTATTCTGGGTTACGAAACACGTCCTTTGGTCAGTGTTGACTATGCACGCGACACCCGCAGCTCAATCATCGACGCGTTGTCGACCATGGTGACTGACGGAACTCTCCTCAAGGTCTATGCTTGGTATGACAACGAGATGGGCTACGCATGCCGTATGGTGGATTTGGCGTGCTACATGGAATCAGTTGGTTTTTAAGATGGAATCACCCAACCGTCAACTTCCCGTTGTAGTACCTGCCGTCCGTAATTACATGATCGTCACGGCAGCCTATTGGGGGTTCACACTCACTGATGGGGCACTGCGCATGCTGGTGCTTCTTCATTTCTACAAACTGGGTTACTCACCCTTAATGTTGTCTTTGTTATTTTTGCTCTACGAAGCAGCTGGCGTGCTGGCCAATTTGATTGGAGGCTGGTTGGCGACAAGATTTGGTATTGCACGAATGCTCACTGTGGGTCTGATGACTCAGATTATTGGATTCATGCTCTTGTCTCAACTTGATCCGACTTGGACTGCGGCCATGTCTGTCGCATGGGTGGTCATTTCTCAGGGTATTTGTGGCGTAGCAAAAGATCTAACTAAAACTGCCAGCAAGTCAGCGATCAAGATTACGCAGGCTGAAGCCAAAACCCAAAGTAACGGTCAGTTGTTTAAGTGGGTCGCTTGGTTTACTGGCAGTAAGAATGCCATGAAAGGGTTTGGTTTTTTCCTTGGTGGCGTTTTACTGCAAGCTGTCGGATTTCAGTGGTCGTTGATTGCCATGGCTGGATTACTGGCTTTGGTTTTGATCGGCGTCATCAGCAGTTTGCCTCCCATGATCGGCAAAAGCAAAGCCTCCAAATCGGCCAAAGAATTGTTTGCAAAAAACCAAGGCCTCAACGCACTTTCTGCTGCTCGCGTTGTACTCTTTGGAGCTCGCGATGTTTGGTTTGTGGTCGGAGTACCAGTATTTCTTTATTCTGTTGGATGGACCTTCACCATGGTGGGTACATTCTTGGCAACTTGGACAATAGGCTATGGATTAGTTCAAGCCCTCGCCCCAAATATTGTCAAACGCAGTGAAGACGGCCTCTCGCGCGAAGTACCAGCTGCTCGCTGGTGGTCCTTGATCTTGGCATTGATCCCTGCTGCCATTGCAGTGATTGTCTGGCAAGACGTTCCCAATCTTGAGTGGTGGGTTGTGGGTGGTCTTGGGTTGTTCGGATTTGCATTTGCGGTTAATTCCTCAGTTCACAGCTATTTGGTATTGGCCTATGCTGGTTCAGAAAAAGCAGCTGAGGATGTTGGGTTTTACTATGCTGCTAATGCCTTAGGGCGCTTCTTTGGAACCTTGATGTCAGGCTTGTTGTTTCAGTGGGGTGGTCTGATTTATTCACTCATCGGATCTGCTGCAATGCTTTCCATATGTTGGATGGCAACTTTGCGGTTACCTGTAAAGCCTATGTTGCAACTAGAGAGCAACAAGGATTCAACATGAACACAGTTGTAACGCCAGCAGACCCACAGTGGGTTGTCAAGGCACTTTGCGCTTTAGCGCAAATCAACCGGTTGAACGTATTTCGATTGCTGGTTGTTGCAGGGCAGGATGGCATGTATCCAGGTGATATGGCTGTAGCGCTGGGTGTTCCTTCCAACTCACTCTCTTTTCACCTCAAAGAACTTCTTCATTGCGAACTTGTGTCGCAAGAGCGTGAAGGACGAAACCTGCGCTATAGAGCAAACCTGAGTCGGATGCAAAATTTGTTAGTTTTTTTAACTGACGAATGTTGCAAAGGCCAAGCATGCTTTGAATTGCCATCCATTGATTGCCAAGATCCTGATTGCGAAAGCGAAAGCGAAAGGAAAGTTAAAAGCAAGAGTTTGAGCGTTTAACCCCAACCATTGAGTTTTAAAAGGAAAATCATGTCTGATCGAATTCTTAACGTCTTATTTTTGTGCACTGGAAACTCTGCACGCAGCATCATGGCTGAAGCCATTCTCAATTCGCTTGGCTCAGACCGCTTTCGCGCCTATAGCGCCGGTAGTCACCCAGTTGGATCGGTCAATCCCATTGCAATTAATTGGCTTAATAAAAATCATTTTGGTACTGACAATCTTCGCAGCAAAAGCTGGGATGAATTTGCTGTACCTGACGCTCCCGTCATGGACTTTGTATTGACAGTTTGTGACAACGCAGCCGGCGAAGTTTGCCCAATCTGGCCAGGCCAACCATTTTCCGCTCACTGGGGCGTTGAAGATCCCGCTTCTGTAAAGGGAACAACAGAAGAGAAAGAAAAAGCATTTAGCAATGTCTTCATGATTTTGAATCGTCGCATTTCTCTTTTCACCAGCTTACCCATCGCCAGTTTGGATCGTATTTCTTTGCACCGCGAAGTTAAAAACATCGGTCAGATCTGAAGCACGAGACCTTGCTTAAAAAATGATAAGTTGGAAGCGATATTTTGCTGAGCTAGTTGGTACTGCAGCCTTGTTTTGTACTGTCATCGGCTCAGGCATCATGGCAGAGCAATTGGCAGGTGGAAACACAGCAATTGCTCTTCTGGCTAATACACTCGCCACTGTCTTTGCTCTGTATGTGCTGATTGAAACAATTGGGCCTATCAGTGGTGCACACTTCAATCCAGTTGTATCGATGGTCATGGCGTTTCGCAAAGATTTAGCACGACATCATTTAATAGGTTATGTGATTGCTCAGCTCACAGGTGCGGCATTGGGCGCGTGGGCGGCTCATGCAATGTTTGAACTTGAAATTTTGCAATGGTCTACCAAAGTGAGAACGGGACCGGCACAGTGGTTTGCTGAAGCAGTTGCTACTTGTGGCTTGTTATTCGTGATCTTGCGTTCACCTGAAGGCAAAGCATCTTCCATAGTTGCTTGCTACATTGGCGCAGCATATTGGTTTACTGCAAGCACGTCTTTTGCAAATCCAGCAGCTGCGTTCGGTCGCATGTTCTCCAATACATTTGCAGGTATTTCACCAGCAGATGTACCCGCCTTTGTTGTCGCTCAGATCGTTGGCGGATTCCTCGGATTGTTTCTTCATTCATTGTTGAAGTCCGGCCACCAACAAAGTCATTAAGAGTTGTTATGGTCAAAATTTTTCATAATCCGAATTGCGGCACTTCTCGCAATACATTAGCCCTGATTAGCAACTCAGGCGTTGAACCTGAGGTGGTTCTTTATTTAGAGACACCTCCGTCAAAAGAACAACTCAAAAAGTTGATTTCTGATATGTCTATTCCAGTAAGGGATGTGCTTCGTCAAAAGGGCACGCCGTATGAAGAACTGGATTTGGGAAACGCAAAATGGTCTGACGAAGAACTATTGGACTTGATGATGGTTCATCCCATTCTCATCAATCGTCCAATCGTTGTGACTTCAATTGGTACAAAGTTGTGTCGTCCGTCTGAAGCCGTGCTGGATATCCTTGTAGAACCCCAGCGTGGTGCATTTACCAAAGAAGATGGTGAAGTTGTGATCAATGAAAAGGGCTTGCGTGTCTGAGGTCACTGATAAATTGCCTAATCTGGATGAAGCTTGCTTTGAGTTTCCGCAGCAAGCTTTGTTAACGCCGCAACAGGTGTCAACTCATCCGCCAAGGATTTTGATGTTGTATGGATCTTTGCGCGAGCGCTCTTACAGCAAGCTATTGACTCTGGAGGCAGCGGGATTGCTTGAAGCTATGGGTGCAGAGGTGAGGGTGTTTGATCCTTTGGGTCTGCCGCAACCCGATGCTGCACCTGATACACATGCAAAGGTAGAAGAATTACGTGATTTGGCTGCATGGTCTGAGGGTATGGTTTGGTGCTCACCCGAGCGTCACGGCGCTATGACAGGCATCTTAAAAAGTCAGATTGACTGGATACCTTTGTCCGTAGGCGCTGTTCGTCCTACACAGGGAAAAACCTTAGCAGTGATGGAAGTATGCGGCGGTTCGCAATCCTTCAATGCTGTGAACCAAATGCGGATCCTAGGGCGCTGGATGCGTATGCTTACGATTCCAAATCAAAGCTCAGTTGCCAAAGCGTTCCTAGAGTTTGAGGAAGATGGCCGTATGAAGCCATCAGCTTATTACGACAGGGTCGTGGATGTGATGGAAGAGTTAGTGAAGTTCACGCTTCTGACTCGTGACGTATCACCGTATCTAGTTGATCGATATAGCGAACGCAAAGAATCAGCTGAACAACTTTCTAAAAGAGTTAATCAGAAATCAATCTAAATTAATTGTTTGAACCCCTGATTAACAGAAAGCCAGGCTCCTCAAAAACTAATATAAATCAATGACTTACGTGTATTTTTGATAAACGTGTAATAATTCGTGTAATAACCCAAAAGGTTACATAATGTAACTTTCCAGCCAAAACAGTCAAATTTGCAATTGTCTGAGTCATTATGCAGGTGAAAGTTTGAGGCCACGCTTGGGGCTCGAACTAAGTTTTTGGAAAAGTTTGGCATTCCCCCAATTCAGTAGACAAATATTATTGTCAAAATCTGAATGGGAGAAATGCAAATGCAAAAAGCCAAATACACAGCTGAGTTCAAAGAAGAGGCGGTTCGCCAAGTTATCGACAGGGGCCACTCTGTTGTCGATGTAGCCAAGCGATTAGGAATTGGGGACGGCCTGCTGTACACCTGGGTCAAGAAGTTCAAGGCCACCAATGAGCCAGTTGCCATTGATGACATGAAGTCTATGCAAGCGGAGCTCAACCGGTTAAAGGCTGAACTCAGGCGCACCACAGAGGAGCGCGACATCCTAAAAAAGGCCGCCGCGTACTTTGCCAAACAGTCAGAGTGAAGTACGCGTTTATCCAGGAGAACCGGGCAGAGTTCACTCTCAGTGGTATGTGCCGGGTGCTGGACGTCCACCGCAGTGGCTTCTATGCCTGGCTACTGGAGCCCTTGTCGCCAAGAGCAATGGAGAACCAAGCCCTGACAGCGCAGATAAAAGAGTTCTACGACCAGAGTATGGGCATCTACGGCAGCCCCCGAATCTTTTATGATTTGAGGGAGGCTGGTGTTCCTTGCAGCGAGAACCGGGTGGCCAGGCTCATGCGAATGGCTCAAATCAAGTCAGTACGTGGCTACAAAAGGCCACGTTACAAGGTGGGTCGGCCCTCGCAGGTCTCGCCCAACCAGTTGCAGCGCCAATTCCAGCAAGACGAGGCGGATCAAGTTTGGGTGACCGATATCACGTACATCCGCACGTATGAAGGGTGGCTCTACTTGGCGGTGGTGCTGGACTTGCACTCAAGGGCTTTGGTGGGGTGGAGCATGCGAGGCAGCATGGAGACCACGCTGGTGCTGGACGCGTTGACGATGGCTGTGTGGCGCCGCCGGCCTAAGGGCTCGGTGATCATCCACTCGGACCAGGGCTCACAGTTTGGAAGTGACGAGTTCAGCCGCTGGTGCAAGGAAAACCGTTTAAGTCCCAGTATGAGCCGAAGAGGAAACTGCTGGGACAACGCGGTGGCCGAATCGTTCTTCAGTAACTTGAAGAGTGAAAAGATCAAAAAGAGGATTTACAAAACAAGACAGGAGGCCAGGTCTGAAGTCTTTGAGTACATTGAAGGCTTCTACAATCCAGTTCGGCGTCACAAACATCTTGACCAACTCAGCCCCCTTGAGTTCGAGAGACGTCAAATTGCGTTATGAAGAGTGTCTACAAAATTGGGGGAATGCCATACAACTGCGAAGCAACGCAGTGTGTTTATACAGCTGCTGCAGCTGCTTGCGTGTGTGGGGGTAGGTATGCGTATGCTGCACTTGCAGCAGCACGTTAGCAGCGTGTTTTAGCCACTTGTATACCAAACATACAAAGCAGCAAACGAGTGGGTGGGGGAGTTGGGTAGCAGAATGGTTGCAAATAACCAAACTTTTTCGCATATAGCTGTGTGCTAAACCGTGCGACAACCGTGTTACAGAAAAGGCTAGCACGTTTTCACGTCCTAGCCCTTATGTATTGGCTCCTCGACCTGGGCTCGAACCAGGGACCTACGGATTAACAGTCCGGCGCTCTACCGACTGAGCTATCGAGGAATATTCGGTTTGTTAGCAGAAAAGTACACAGAAATTCAGAGTCTTTAGGACTTAGAGCGTCTGTGAAATTCGCTAAGCCTCGCATTGTAGCAAAAAAAATGCAGCTTTTCGAGAGCTAATCGGATTTGTTGGCACAGGGTTGTTGAAGCGTGGTTTCACTCTGGAAAACATGCCTCGGGGGATCGATTTGCATTGAGCTTTTAGCAAGCAAAAACACAACGCAAATAGAACCAAGCAGGGCGTCCAGAATCTGGACAGTCGATGTGCTCTGGCCGATATCAGAGCGTCCAGACTCTGGACGCTTGGTTTGCTCTGGACGGTACGTGTGCTCTGGACGCTTGGTTACTCTGGACAGGTGGGGGGTGTCCAGAGTCTGGACGGTTCGAGTTGATTGCATTAATGTCTTGCTTAGGATTGAATCGAATAGCTTTCGATTAGCAAAGAGACTATGCTGACGATCCGTAAGCAACCCGTTCACTTTCAAGGGAGTTATATGACTCTTTGCCCAATTGCCTTAATGGCTACTTGCAACAAATGTCCTGCTGTAGGCATTTGTCCTCTGAAAGAAGTGCTGGGCGATCACAAGCCAGAGAACCCTGCGTCAGCTGCAAATGATGCGTCTATAAAAGATAAAACATCAAACTGACAGGGTAGATAACTCGTCATCATTCTTATTTGATGATGACCACCAAAACACTGCAAGGCGAGTGCTCAATCAAAGCCTTGGGAGTAGAGCTACGCCACCAACGTTCTAGCCAATTGCCATGACGCTTGTGACCTAGCATGATCAAGTCAGCTTCAATGCTAGTTGCGTATTTCACGATTTGATCTACCGCATCGCCTTTCAGCAATTCACCAATTGCTTCCAATCCAGCTTCGTTTAGTTGCGCAACGCCTTCATTGAGCGTTTTTCGGCGACGAAGTTCCTCTACCTGATTTTGTTGCTCGGTGTAGTAAGAAGTCTCGTGACCAATTGGAATCGTGTCGTAGGGAACCACAGACAGTAGATGGACCTTGGCATGCTCCCATTGCGAGATGTCTTTGCAATTTAGAAGCGCCTGCTGACTTTCAAGAGATCCGTCATAGGCCAGAATGATTTTTTGATACATCTGCTTCTCCTTGATCAATCTCAGTTGTGCATGAGTTGGGTTAAACGGTCGCTGTAATTGACTCAATTTTTGATTTTCTCGAAGAGATCAGGCTGTAAGTTGATTGTTAGATTATTTTTATGCTGTTGCCTGACATGTCTAATGAAGGCCATTGGAGTTACTTGTTTGTACAGTTGAAATAGTTCAACTAGCTGCTCTTTAGAAAATCCACTTTTATTGGTCAATTGAGTCCAGCCCAGAGTTTGATCAAAGTTTTCAGTAATCCAGACACATAACTCCTCCAGCCTCTTGGCATTAGAAGCACTTAGCGGAGATCGCTTTTTCGTTGTGGAGCGCATGCGTTTCTCTAGTGATCGGTCTATTTGTAGTGTTTCAATTCCAATATGTGGATGGGGGAGTTATATATTTCCTTTTGTCTTCTTACAAGCTTATTTTGGCATTCTCACAATTTTGTACGCGCACTTCATAACGCACTTTGACGTATCTCGCCCACAAGGGAGCGCAGCTGCTCTGGACGGTCCAAGTGCTCGGTACGGTTATGGGGTGTCCAGAATCTGGACGCTTAGGGTGCTCTGGCCGGTATCAAAGCGTCCAGACTCTGGACGCTTGGTTTGCTCTGGACGGTTGTGGGGTGTCCAGAGTGAATCAGTCTGATCGCTGCGCATGAGATGCAGGGAGTAAGACGCTATTCCAGGAATTTATTAAATTTTGATCCACCACTTTGGTACGGTATGTATGACCTAGGTCAGTTAAATCTGCACCCCAAGAATCAGTCTCTTACCTGACTTACGCAGAACTTAGGCGCTCTTACTAATTTGCAATTTGAAACGACAGTGATCTTCGCCTACGAAATTGAGTATGAGCCTACTGAGAGACGCCAGCCTGTGCAAAAATATAGAACTGGTCTTTATTAAAACCTTTGCTTTGCCGGCGTTCGTTATTTCAGAATTCCTCGCTGTTTGATTATCGTAAGCGCTAGCTGGATGTGCTGCGCAAGCAATTTCTCGGCCTTGACGATGTCGCGACTCATAGCGGCCTCAAATATCTGGCGGTGCTCTTCGTGTACCTGTGTCGGGACAATTGAGCTAACGGCTGATAGGCGACGATAGCGGCGAGCCTGTCTGTAAAGAATGACGCGAAAGCGCTGGATCCAAGTTGACGGGGATGCAGAAGTAAGAGCTTCGTGAAAGGCGCGATTGCGCTCTTCCCATTCGTCGAAAACATTAGCCGCATCTTTGGCTAGTCTTACCTCGGTACGCGAAAGCTTGTGATAAGCGCTAACTACGCGGGCCTCCCATTCATCGTCACCAAGTTGCATCGAGTCGCGAAACGCGGCGCATTCCAAGACTGTGCGGGTACGCGTGAGGTCTTCAATATCGGCCAGCGACATGGGTGCAACACGAAAGCCCCTCTGTGACTGCGACACTACAAGTGAGTCGGATACAAGCAGGGCCAACGCTTCACGCAAAGTGCCCGCGCCAACATTATATTGGTCCTTGAGGTGCTCCACCCGAAGTCGCTCGCCTGGAGCGTGGCGGCCTTCAATGATGGCTTCACGTAGCTGTAGATAAGCGGATTCAATCTGTGACCGCGGCTCGGAGCTGCTATCCAGTTCTGCCCAAAAGAAGTTGTTTTGACTTTCCATCACTGCATTGTAGTAGAGAGATAATCAATAAATCTCGATATTTATCCGCGTTAGTACCTATTTTATAAATTTTTGATTAATTTAATATTCTCAAAATTATAGAAAAATATATATGATTACATCGCAAGAAATTGGGAAATCAATCGTCGCAGCTGGTACAAAAACGAATTACCACGACATGGGTAGTGGCTCGCCAGTAGTATTGATCCATGGATCCGGGCCTGGAGTAAGCGCTTGGGCCAACTGGCGCCTGGCAATCCCAGAACTTGCCAAGGGACGCAGGGTGTTGGCACTCGACATGGCAGGATTTGGATACAGCGAGAGTTTTGAAAACGGCGCTTACAGCATGGATGCTTGGGTGAGACAGGCCATCGGTTTTTTGGATGCGTTAAACATCAAACAGGCAGACCTTGTTGGCAACTCTTTCGGTGGAGCCATATCCCTAGCGCTGGCCATCAGGCAACCGCAGCGCGTGCGTCGACTTGTCCTTATGGGCGCGGCAGGCTTGAAGTTCGAGCTCACGCCCGCCCTAGATGCCGTTTGGGGCTACACGCCCTCCGTTGAGAACATGAGTGACATCATGGGCACATTCGCCTATGACACTTCACTTCTTACAGACAGTTTGGCTCGCATGCGCTATGAAGCAAGCGCACGTCCTGGAGTGCAGGAGGCCTACTCCGCCATGTTTCCGGCACCACGCCAGCGGTGGGTCGACGCTCTTTCAAGCTCAGAGGACCAAATCGCTGCCCTTACTCATCAGACTTTGGTGATCCATGGTCGCGAGGATCGTGTTCTGCCATTAGCCACTTCGTTGCGACTTGCGGAACTAATTCCGCGCGCGCAACTGCATGTTTTTGGCCAGTGTGGCCACTGGACCCAGATAGAGCATGCAGGCCGATTCCATCGGCTGGTCGAAGATTTCTTGGCTGAAGCCGACGCAGTGACTCACATTCTCAATTAACACCAACAGGAGACAATATGAAGCAAACCTTACTCGCTATCAACATCGCCGCCGCATTTTTCCTACCAAACGCCGCTAGCGCTCAGGCCAAGGATCTTAAGATCGCCATGCTTTTGCCCACTTCCGCAGTGTTTGCTCTTTATGGAGAGGCCATCATGGAAGGCTTCAATCTTGCACTTGAGGAAGCTGGCGGTCAGGCCGCAGGCCGTAAAGTCGTTCTTCTAAGCGAAGATAACAAGGAGGATCCAAAGACCTCCCTGAGTCTGGTACGCAAGTACGTGAAAGACGATAACGTCGACTTCGTAGTTGGCCCGATCGCATCCCACGTGGTCGCGGCGATTCGGGACGACATACACCGCAGTAAGACTTTTCTGATTGTTCCCAACGCGGGCAACAATGAAGTGACTGGAAAGTCTTGCAGCCCTTACATAATCCGCACATCATTTTCTAACTGGCAAATAAATTACCCGATGGGCCTGTTTGCCGCCGAAACGCTTGGCAAGTCGGCGCTGACGGTCGGATCCAACTATGACGCCGGTCGGGAGATGGCAGGTGCTTTTGCTCAGGGCTTCCAAGAAAAGGGCGGCAAGGCGCCGGTTGAAGAATGGCCTGCTCTTGGAACCTCAGACTTTGCGCCAACCATAACCAATGTACGGTCCAAGACAACGAGTCTTGAAACATTGTGGTTCTTTATCCCCGGCACTGGCGGCCCGCGCTTTGTCAACCAAGTCCAGCAATCGGGCCTTCGCAGCGGAAAGATGAAGGTTACCGGGCCGGTGTTTATGGCAGACGAGATGTTCTGGGGAGCAATGGGTGATTCAGCGCTTGGTGTCCTTGGCAGCGGTCACTATGTGGCCAGCATAGACACTGCACGCAACAACGCGTTCCAACTTGCTTTCCGCAAAAAGTACAACAAGGTTGCCCACGTGATTCACGTTCAAGGCTACGACACAGCCAAGCTAATACTGGCTTCAGTCGAAGCAATGAAGGGTAACTTGACGGACAAAGTAGCCGTTCGCGAGGCGCTTACCTCTGTGCAGATCGACAGCCCGCGCGGACGTGTAAGCATAGACGCGCGTACAGGCAACGTGGTGCAAAACGTTTACATCACGGAGGTGGTCAAGAAAGCGGACGGCAGCATGGCGCACAAGGTACTGAAGACCTACGAACAAGTCCGCGATCCGGGCCAGGGATGCGCGTTGTAACGCACAGGTTTTCTATGAACATAATCGCAGAGCAGATACTAAACGCCCTGCAAATGGGGGTGCTGCTGTTCCTGATTTCCTCAGGACTGTCATTGATTTTCGGCCTGATGCATGTCGTGAATCTCGCACACGGAGCGCTGTACATGGCGGGAGCATATTTCGCGCTCACCGCAGCGCGGCTCACCGACAGCTTCTTTCTGGCGCTGGTGCTTGCACCTCTCATGACAGCAGTGCTCGGCGCCATACTCGAGCGGTTGCTACTACGGCGTACTTATGGCCAGGGAATGCACCCGCAGGTGCTTCTGACTTTTGGGCTAGTTTTCTGTTTTGACGAACTGGTCCGCATCTTGTGGAGCTCGCAAATCCAGATAATCGAATTGCCTCCCTCGCTGGCCGGCACCCTATCCATAGGCGATATACAGGTGCCGACATACCGTGCGTTCGTAGTTGTTGTCGGAGTATTCGTCGTCGGAGCATTGCTACTGCTGTTCAATCGCACGCACCTTGGCGCCCAAGTGCGTGGCAGCGTCGACGACCGTGAGATGGCCGCAGCGTTGGGAATCGACGTGAAGCGTCTCTTTACCTTTATGTTCTCGCTCGGGGCTGCGCTTGCTGGCCTTGGAGGCGCGCTGGCTGTGCCACTCTTTACCGCCTATCCCGGCATGGGCAGCGAGATCCTTATCTCGGCATTAGTAGTCGTGGTTGTGGGTGGCATGGGTTCGCTAGTCGGATCACTACTTGCCAGCCTTCTGGTTTCCTTCGCGATCGTTTTTGGCCAGGTCGTGCTTGCCGAGTTCGCAACGGCCATGATCTATGTCGTACTGATCCTTTTTATGCTTTTCCGGCCACAGGGCCTGATGGGCGTAGCGAGGCCAACGTGAATCGGTACTTGTTTTACATCTTTGCACTGCTTGTTCTTGCTTTACCGCATGTAACTCGTGGCACGCAGACCGAGTTCGCAATTGAGCTGATTCTCACGGGCATCTTCGCTCTGAGCTTGAACATCCTGATCGGTCGCCTAGGTCTCATCAGTTTCGGCCATGGAATGTTTTTTGGTGTCGGTGCATATCTTGCTGCTTTTCAACTACGTTACATGACCGACAATCTTTTCCTACTTCTAATCGTAGCAGTGCTGGTCGGAGCACTAATCGCTTTGCTGGTCGGAGCGCTCGTACTTAGATTGGGCGGCGTTGGATTTGTCATGATCACAATTGCAATGTGCCAGTTGGTGTACGTTCTTATTCTTTCGACTCAAACCTTGTCCGGTGGCATCAACGGCCTGACTTCGATACCGCGTCCGACCTTTTGGAAAGATGCTCCATCCCTGTTGTCCCTAGACACCGGGGCAACCTTCTTTTACGTTGCGCTGGCTTGCTTAGTGAGTTTTATCTGGCTACTCAAGAGGCTGGACGCATCGGAGATGGGCGCTGTTTTCGAGGGTATTCGCCAGAATCCTGCTCGTATGCTCGCGCTAGGCTACCCCGTTCGTGCCTTTCAACTTGCCGGATTCGTCATGGCTGGATCCGCGGCAGCCGTCGCCGGCGCACTTCATGCTTCGCTATTTGGTTTCGTCGATCCTACTGTATTCTTTTGGACTACGTCCGGTGAGGTGATCCTGATGGTTATCTTGGGCGGTGCGACTGCTTTATATGGGCCGCTGGTTGGCGCAGCAATTTTTCTATCGCTTTTTCACTACCTAAGCGGGCTCACCGACCATTGGCGCCTAGTACTGGGACTGGTGTTCGTTGGGGTCGTGCTCTACGCTCCGCGAGGCCTAGTTCCTTTGTTAGCTGATTCGCGGACACGCTGGCTAGAACGCCGCGCAAGCGTGTCAAAAATTCAATCTGGGGTGAAGTCATGAGCCCTGTGCTGCAAACCAACGGGCTCACTTTGCGCTACGGTCGTTTCATGGCCATCGATAACGTGTCCATCACCCTGCATCAAGGGCGCCGCTACGGAGTGCTTGGTCCGAACGGTGCTGGTAAGACCTCACTGCTTAACCTTCTTTCAGGTACTGCGCGGGCCTCTGCCGGCAGCATACTGCTGGACGGCATCGACATTACCGCGCAAGGCCCGGCCGAGCGCCGGCGTGCCGGGCTGGGTCGCAGCTTCCAGAAGACCAGCGTCTTCATGGAGTTGACCGTGCTTGACAACCTTCGCCTGGCGGCTCAGTCCTATCGGGGCTGGCGGCTTTTCGATCCATGGACCCCCCGCCTGCGCGACCGGGAAGGTATGAGCCGCGTCATTGAATTTGCAGAGCAGGTTGGACTTCAGGCGCGGCTCGATACCTGCGCAGCCGAACTGTCATATGGAGAACTGCGGCAGCTTGAGGTGGGTCTTGCTTTAGCCACCGAGCCTCGGGTACTTCTTCTTGACGAGCCGACGGCCGGCATGAGCGAGGAAGAGACACACGCCATAGTCGGGATGCTGCAGCGCAAACTACCATCTTCCCTCACGCTGCTAGTCATTGAGCACGACCTAAGGGTGATCGAGGGTTTGACAGACCATGTATTCGTGTTGGAGAGTGGTGCTTTGTTTGAGCAGGGTACCCCGGCTGAGATCCGCGCGAGTGAGCGCGTGCAGCAAGCCTATTTTAAGGGGCCGGCGCATGCTTGAAGCAAGCGAACTTTACGCCTCCTACGGCCGCATCCCAGTACTGCACGGAATTAGCCTTACGGCTTCTCCCGACCGGTACTTAGGAATAATAGGGCGCAATGGTGTTGGCAAGACGACCCTGCTGCGTAGCCTCATCGGCCTGATGCCGCTTACGCGCGGCGAAGTGCGCCTGAAAGGCATGCCCATCAGTGATAGTCAGACACATGAGATAGCGCTTATGGGCGTTGCATATGTACCGGAAAACCGCGGCGTATTCCCTTCGCTTACCGTGCTGGAAAGTTTGACTCTGGCTGCGCGCAAACCTTTAAGGTCAGGCGAAGAATGGACCTTGGAACGAGTGTTCGAGGTGTTTCCGCGGCTGGCCGAGCGCCGCACCAACCGTGGCGACCAGTTATCGGGCGGCGAACAGCAAATGCTAGCGATTGGTCGCGCGCTGCTGACTAATCCGCAGTTACTAATTCTCGACGAGCCCACCGAAGGGCTAGCGCCTCTTATCGTGATACAGATCCGCAAGGTGCTGCGCTCGCTTCGTGGAAGCGGGCTGACAATCGTGATCGTTGACCAGAACCTCGAAACCGTTTTTTCAATTGCCGACCATGTAGCGCTTATCTCGCGAGGCACAGTGGTCGCCGAGGGATCTACCGAAAAGATGGCGAACGATCATTCCCTGTTGAATCAATACTTGGGCGTCTAGCTATGCCTGTATCAAACCCAAAAAAAGAGAGAGAAATATGAGCCTACTCCAAGAAAAGATTTTGCTACGTGTAGATCAAGAGCGTAAGCTATTTAAGGTTCCGCGTGTTTCATTCACCTCCCAGGAAGTACTGGAGGCGGAGCGAGAAGTGATTTTTAATAAGTGCTGGCTGTACCTTGGCCACACATCTGAGGTCACCAAGCTGGGGCAGTTCGTTACTCGAACCGTCGGCGGACGCAATATTGTGTTTAGTCGTGACATGGAAAATAACGTTAACGCATTCCTAAATACCTGCCCGCATCGCGGCGCGACGGTTGTGCGCGACAGAGCCGGTGTCGCCAAGTCGTTCCAGTGCTTTTATCATGGATGGGTCTTCGGTATCGACGGCGGACTCAAGAGCCAGCCGGGTGTCGAGTCATATTGTGAGTCTATTAATCAAAATGGCGAGGTAGACTTGCCGCGCGTGCCGCGCCTAGAAGAATACCGCGGCTTTTGGTTCATCTGCTTCAACAAAGAAGCTGTGTCCCTTTTCGACTACCTAGGTAATGCACGCGAATATATCGACCTGGTCGTTGACCATTCCGAAGCCGGCATGGAAGTGGTGGGCGGCACGCAGGAATACAGCATCCGGGCCAACTGGAAGCTGTTGGTGGAAAATAGTATTGATGGTTACCACGCCGCTACCACACATGCGAGCTACCTTGACTACTTGAAAGGCACCGCTGGCGCCTTAGCTGCTGTGCCCCTGAAAGGTTTCGGTGTCGACTTAGGGGGTGGGCATGCAGTGATCCAGTACTCCGCCCCTTGGGGTCGCCCGATCGCGCAATCGATTCCGGCCTGGGGTGAGACCGGCAAGCAGGATGTCGACCGCCTGCTAGCAGACCTTACCGAACGCTTTGGGGAAGAGCGGGCAAGGCGCATCGCGCTTACCAACCGTAACCTGTTGATCTTTCCGAATCTGATCATCAACGACATCATGGCTATCACGATTCGGACCTTTTACCCGCTCGCGCCAAACTACCAGCACATAAACGGATGGGCGCTCGCCCCGATAGGCGAGAACGAGTGGGCACGCAAGAACCGACTCGAGAACTTCCTCGAGTTCCTGGGCCCGGGAGGTTTCGCGACTCCTGATGACGTCGAAGCGTTGCAGCAGTGCCAGACGGGTTACGACAACGCCCGCGAGGCGGCATGGAACGACATTTCCAAGGGCATGGGTCGAGAGATTCCTGCTATGGACGACGAGGTGCAGATGCGCGCCTTCTGGACTCAGTGGAACCTGATGCTCAGCAACAGCAACAACCAGGATTGAGGAGACACGTCACATGACAACGAATTTTACACGCCCCGAGATCGAAGACTTTTTGTTCAACGAGGCAGCTCTGCTTGACGACTGGAAGCTGGAGGAATGGCTTGCACTTTTTACTGACGACGCTCGTTACCTCGTACCTGCCACCGATTTGCCAAAGGACGCGCCTCCCGAGGGCAACCTTTTTTACATCGCTGACGACTACTTTCGAATTGGAGAGCGTGTCAAGCGGCTAATGAAGAAGACAGCATTTTCCGAACAACCCAGGTCGAAGACGCGGCACCTAGTAAGTAACGTTCGCGTCTTCTCGCAATCAGCTGATCATTGTGTGGCCAATGCCGCATTCATCACAAGCCGCGCCAAGGGCGGTAACGTGGATCTCTATGTGGGCAGCAGCGAATACACCATCGTCCGCAGGGAAGGAGCGCTGCGCATTCGATCCAAGCGCTGCACGCTCGACATGGAAGCCCTGCGCCCCCACGGCCGAATTAGCATCATCCTTTGAATGTAATAAATGAAGGCATTTACAGCACATACCCATCAGAACCGCGTGGCGGTTGTTACCGGCGCCGCCCGCGGCATCGGCCTGGCCGTTGCCACTAGGCTCTCAGCAGACGGTGCGAGGCTGGTCTTGGCTGATTCCGATGAAACAGGCCTGGCCGCAGCGGTTGCATTAATAAAGTCAATTGGCGGAGATGCCGTCGGCGTGGCAGGCGACCTATCGCAGGAGCTTGTAGCCATCGAAACCGTCCGCTCGGCAGTCGAAAACTTCGGTCGCCTCGACATACTGGTAAATAACGCTGGTGGTGGCGTGATTCTCCCTTTCCTTGAGCAGACGCCTGAATCCCTTCGCCTCACCATCGATCGAAACCTTTGGACGGTCATTTGGTGTTGCCGCGCGGCGTTACCGGTCATGCGCAAGCAACAATATGGCCGCATAGTGAACATGGGAGCAGATTCGGTGCGCAGCGGACTTTATGCCCACGCCGCCTACAACGCTGCGAAAGGCGGAGTACATGCCATTGGCAGCGGCTTGGCGCGCGAATTTGTGCATGACGGTATAACCGTCAACGCCATTGCGCCGTGCGCGGTCAACACCCCCCAGTTGGTGGAACTTGTGAAAAATAACGAGGCTCTTTTAAAGAAGTTTATCGAAGTCATCCCCATGGGCCGCGCTGGCGAAATGGACGAGATCGCATCGTTCGTAAGCTATATTGCTTCTGAAGAGGCTGCCTTCATCACCGGCCAGGTCTTAAGTATCAATGGCGGGACCGCAATGCAATGAATTGAATTGAATTGAATTGAATTGAATTGAAAATTTCTTCATGACCTCCGAACCTGTTTACCTCTGCCGCCTTGACGAACTTGAGAAGGACGCAATTACCGGTGGCTTGCTGCCTTGCGGGCACCGCGTCGCCATTTATATGATTGAAGGTGAGGTTTACGTCACTGACGACCGTTGTTCGCACGGTGACGCGTCACTTTCGGAGGAAGGAACCATAGATGGATGCCAGGTGGAATGTTCGTGGCATTTTGGCCGCTTTGACATCCGCACTGGCGAGCCGGTCGCAAGCCCCTGCACCCAGCCGATTCAGACCTACCGAGTTACAGTTCGAGGCGGATCGATTTACGTTGCAGTCGGAGATGCATTGCGCCTTGCACCCTCGTCTGAACTCTGTCCTGGTGAAGACGGCTGATGTCAACGGGATCTTCCGCCTGGACGCGAGCAGCGTTGGCGATGCTGTGCGGCATATTCGCCGCCACCCAGATCGGCAAGCTCCCGCCCGCCATTCCGGCACTGCGTGAAGCCTTTGGTGCGTCGCTGGTGCAGATGGGATGGGTTGCTTCGATCTTTAATTTGGTCGCTGCTTGCGGAGGGCTTGCGACAGGTATAGTCGCGGACCGGTTTGGTCGCCGCACGCTGCTGAAGGCAGGCTTGGCTTTGCTAGGTTTTGGCGCGCTTACCGGGGTTACAGGTGACGGCTTGCCGATGCTGTTTGTGTCGCGTATTGTTGAAGGGCTTGGATTCGTGTGCATCGTCGTGGCGGCGCCTGTGCTTGTTCGCGAGTCAGTTGCTCCAGATACTCAGCGTCTTGCGCTTGGCATTTGGAGTGCCTATACCGCCACTGGCATGACGCTGATGCTGGTAATAGCGCCTTGGTCAGTGCCGGCTTTGGGCTGGCAGGGTGGCTGGTGGTTGGGTGTGGCTGGCTCGGTCGTGTTGATGGTTGTTATATGGCAGCATTTCCCCGGCGCTGGCACACGCGATAAGGGCGGTGTGCACAACGCCAGATTGCTCCATGGGTTGAACGAGCCTACTCCATGGTGCTTTGCGGCGTCTTTTGGCCTTTATACCTTCCAGTGGATGTCGTTCATGGTTTGGATGCCAACCTACCTTTTGGAGCAAGGCATTAGTCTTGAGCAGGTAAGTTCGGCGGTTGCATTAATGATTATTGTGAATGTACCCGGCAACATTGTCGGTGGCTGGCTGTTGCAGCGAGGTGTGCCAATTGCTACGTTGGTCCTTGTGTCTTCGGTGACACTCTCCGCGGCAGGATTCGCAGTTTTTGCACTTATGCCACCAGTTGCTACTGTGATCGGACTTGGCATCCTGTTTTCATTTTTCGGTGGCATCCTTCCAGGCTCTATTTATGCCGCTGTGCCGGCTATTGCATCTCGTCACCAAAACCTCGGTGCGGTGAATGGACTTGTAGTCCAAGCGTCGAACATCGGCACGCTTGCGGGGCCGCCTTGCGCGGCTGCTCTGGCGAGCGGCAGTGGATGGCAGGCCATGGCGCCTATGTTCCTGATAGCAGGGCTGACTTGCGCAATGTTGGGTTTCGCGGGCTCTCGGGATATAGCCTTGCGCAATGTGTCAAATTCCACTGAAAAGTAATTCCCTAATTGACATACAAATCTTCGACGGTTTAAATTAAAGACACAAGTAATTATCAAGAAGACTTTGTTGGCCTCGCAAGTATGGATGTATCGTGAGTCGGGCTGGGCCTTACCACACTTCGGCTGAGCAGCATACAAACAGTGCCTGGCAATAATAGGTTATTGAGGAAGGCTCTTTAGCGACAATGGCGGTATTCTTCATGTATCTGTCCTGAATCAGTATGTTGATATCAGTCCAATGCAATGTCCCTGCCCACGATGAACGCTTTTAGTTTGCGATTCATGGAATGTCTTTCAGATGAAACGGCATGAAACGCCGCCCAGGGCCCCTACTGAAGCCTGAACCAGATCGCCAGCTGCCACTGGGACCATAGGGCCAAGTGCGCCAGACAGGATTACTTGACCTTGGCGCAGGCCCTGACCACGTTCGGCCATGGTGCGTGCCAGCCAGAAGGCTGCTCGCAAAGGATGGCCGAGGCAGGCCGCGCCGCTGCCGGTCGATACTGGCTGTCCGTTCTTCTCCATATGCATACCCAATGCGCCAAGCGATAGCTCGCCTATGGCCATAGGTTGGTCGCCGAGCACGTAAAGACCTGATGAGGCATTGTCTGCAACGGTGTCTACTAAACTGATTTTCCAGTCAGCAATAGCGCTGTCAACGATCTCGATAGCTGGCAGGGCATAACTCAAGCAAGATAGAAACTCTGAGTAGCTAGGCGCGCTGCCAGTTACATCCCGTCCGAGGACAAATGCGATCTCGGCCTCCACCTTCGGCTGCAGCAGCCTAGCGGTCGGTACGTCCTGCCCGCTGAGAAACTCCATGTCGTCGAAAAGTACTCCAAAATCGGGCTGGTTTACACCCAGTTGCTGCTGCACTGCCTTGGAGGTTAACCCCACCTTTAGGCCAACAATACGGCGGCCGGATTCCAACCGAATTCGGGTGTTTATTTCAGCGACCAAGTAAGCAGCATCGAGACTGTCAATTCCATGACTGATAGATACTGGCGGTATCGGACTGCGGTTGGCTCTTGCTAGCGCCAGCGCTTTTGCTGCCTGATGAATGGCTTCGGATTTTTGGGGCATAAGGATTTTCCTTGGGTGGTGAAAGTGGTTCAAGCGCTCTCTTTGCCAAGCCATCGCAGCGCATTATTCTGACGTAGCATTTTGCGAGTAGCGTCATCCAACGCCAGTTGATCGATACGTTGTGCCGGCTCGCGGTCCATGATTGGGAACGGATAGTCTGTACCGGCTAGCACCTGCGAGGTGCCGAAGACTTTCAGCAGGATGTGGATTGTGTCTATGTCGTAAACCAGGTTGTCGACGAACAATTTCCGCACTAGCTCGCTAGGCGACTGGTCCATTAACTTGCGAATCGGAGGCAATTGCTGCCAGCCGTGTTGCAGGCGCGGCAGTAGCATCGCCAGCGAGCCGCCTCCATGGCTGAAAGCGATACGCAGCTTCGGCAAGCGTGCCAGCGTCCCAGAGGTGAGAAGCGAGGCGGCGGCGAGACCGACTTCACCAGGAAAGGCCAAGACTTGCTCAAGTAGGGGGGGGCCAACCAGCCTGTCCAAGCCCGCGGGTCGCAAGGCATGAACAAAGATTGCGGCCCCAAGAGATTCGGCTGCAACAAAGAAAGGTTCGTGTTCGCTGTGGCCAAGTGGCTTTCCATTGATGTTGCTGCCGACCTCTACACCTGCAAGCCCCAGCGCCATGCAGCGCTCTAGCTCTTTGATAGCCAGTTCTACATCTTGCATTGGTACCGCGCCCAAGCCGGTGAAGTGCGCCGGGTCGGCCTTGACCATTGCAGCTAGCTCCTCATTCATGAAAGAATTGAGCGAAAGGGCGTCATCGGCGGCAAGCCAGTAAGACAGAAGTTCTGGCATCGGCGATACCACTTGATGAGTGACACCAGTGGGCGTCATTTCCTGAAGCCGACGGCTGCTGTCCCAGCTTGAGTTGGGCACCGTGCGGTAGATGCGGCCATCTAGCATCACGTTACGGTCGCAGGCTGCAACCCCCGGCGCCATAGAAGGCCAGGCTACACTTTTGCGTTGGCCAACGTAGGCAGGGAACTGGCGCGGAACCCAGTGGGTGTGGGCATCGACTAAGCCGCAATCGCAGTCAGCACTCTGTAAAACGGCGCTCACTTATTAAGTACCTTTGCTAGATTTGCATTCAATAACATTACTTGGCCGTCGCGCATCGTCACCGGGTAATTTCGCAACTTATGCTCGCTTGGCAAAGAATCCAGTTGCGCCAGTCGGATCGGCCGGGTGCCCGTGGCAAGCACAAGCCGGTCCCACGATAATTCGGCCTCGACGTTTACTGAGTTTTGTTTTTTTGCTCTCACGGGATTGTTCATGTTGTCTGATAAACGGCAAACACTTTGTTTGAGTTGAAGATGTGTGTTTCAATGAAATTGCTCCATTCGAGCTTTGCCCCCAACTCCTCCATCGCCCCTAACATCGGGCACCAGTTCAGCAGTTCCTGCTGACCCGCGGCCTCGAAGTCCTCCGTTCGGGCGCTGCGCCAGCAAGCGTAATCGCCATCTACCAATGCGCGGTAAAGGTTACGGTCGGCCGGGGTGTCTGGTCGCAGACGCCATGTACTGTCACACATGAACGCATGCGACCAGCTGGAAGATGCCACAACGGCCACACGCCAAGGCGAATCGCGCAGAATTCGCGCGGTGGCGGCACCCATATCCATGCATCGTTTAGGAGACGGCCCGGGCGGGTCCAGATCGAGTGGCTTACCAAAATCAGTCATGAATCCTCGAGCTGAGATCACTTTTCGACCATAGCAATTGATTGGAACTGCAATGGTGGGATAGTCCCACCCCACCCGGTCATAGTCCAAGTAAAGGATCGCGTTGGTGAAAGCATGTGCAAGGCTTTCATGATGCAGAGGCTTATAAGCATAGGCTATGTCGAAGTCAGCTTCGATCAGACCGCTTACTAGGTGCTTAGCAATATCGCGCCGACCGCGGAGGCGGTAGTGCTTGTCCAAGTTCTCGCCCCAAGCATTGGGCTTGCCGCTCATCATTGAGGATCCGATCGCGTGCCGCCACGGGTAGACGTCCATGTCGTCATACGCGCAAACGGTGAAGGGCGGGATCACGTCTTCCTTGAAGTTCTCGTACTGGTCGTCGCCCCAGATCAACACTACATCGGGGTTGAAATCGTCAAGTGCCTTTCGAACCTTTCGGAACTGTTCCACTAAGGCAGCGCGATGAATAGAAGCAGCTGCCACGCCTTGGTCGCTGCCCCACTCGGCCTGCGCGGCTGCTGGCCAGTTTTCGGGGGACTTCACACTAATCGGAATACCCGGGTCGGCTAGCGTCATACGAAGGATGGCCGCCATTGACGGGTCTGGAGATGCTAAAGGAGGATAGTGGGATAGGCCCAATCCGAGAATTTCCGCCATTGATGTTTCCAATTCTTCAAGGTTAGTAATTTTGCTGCGTCTAGCTTAGGCAGCGCGGGATTTCTTTTCGTTCTTGTCTGCGGTGCGTTCGCGCTCCTGCTCGTCATTGATTGACTCGAGCAGCTCCCTGAGCAAACTAACCAGCTGGATTCGCTTCTCGCGGGAAAGTCCGTACATCAGCCGCTCCAGCCTACGCCAGTGGTTTGGTAGGTGTTTGGCCAGGAATTCCTTGCCCGCCGGCGTAAGCGCGGCCAAGAGCCATCGCTGGTCCAACGCGTTTAGCTTGCGCTGGACAAGTCCGCGTTCGATAAGACTATTTATATTGCCTGATAGGTTTGTCGGCTTTACCACCAGCATGGCTGCCAGTGCGCCCATGGTAGTGGGCTGGCCAGTACGCTGCAGAACTGTAAGTATGTTGAACTGCAGGGGCGACAACCCTATGCCGGCCACTTCTTCGGATTGATCGCGGTCAAGCACCGCAAATGCTCGGTACAGGCCTAGCAACACCCAAAGGGCTGTCCCGTCCAGGGCCTTATCAAGGGCGGCTGCCACCGAGACTTGGTCGCTAAGGTGCGAAAACTGCACATCCTCCAAATCCACCTCTATCTCACACTCAATTTGGGTAACTGGATTTGTTTTTTTCATAGTATTTCATTTAATGAACAAATATTATTTCGCATAAGGGGCAACTGAATAAGACAATAAGTGTAAAAGTCAAAATGCAGTTGCGGGTAAACCCGCTTATAGGGAAAAATAATTATTCATAAATTGAAATACTTATCAAAGTCCAAAACTTACTTTTAAACACCAAAAGTATGAAGGATCGAAAATTTTTTAAAGTCGTAATGAGAACACTCGTCGGAATGACAAGCCAACTGAGTTAGCCCCCTGAATGACAGTTCCATCGGTATTCCTTAAACTAACAACTAGGAATACGACTATGGATATGACTATGTCATCAATAAGACCTAACAGGGTGGAAGTGGTCACCAGTGTTCAGCGCCGCAGGCGCTGGACCCCGGAGCAAAAGCTTGAAATCGTCAAACAAACTAATGAACCAGGCAGCTCTGTGTCTTTGGTGGCCCGCCAGCATGGATTAACTGCAGCCCAGTTGTTTCAGTGGCGCAAAGCTTATTTGGAAGGTTCTTTGGTCGCAGTCGGTGCCAATGAAACCGTTGTCCCAGCCTCTGAACTTCAAGAGGCCATGAGGCGCATTAAACAACTTGAAGGTGCGCTTGGCCGCAAGACTCTGGAGAACGAGATTCTCAAGGAGGCTGTGGACTTTGCCAAAGCAAAAAAGTGGATTGTGCGCTCGCCTGTATTGCCCGGGGACGAGCAGTAAGGGCGGTGTGCATGGCGTTGAGCATTTCGCGCAGCAACGTATTGACCAAGAAAACGCGTTCATCTGAATGGGCTGATTTGAGAAAGTCACCACCTAGAACTGACGACGCAGACCTCAAGGATGCCATTGCCTGCGTGGTCAAAGACCGAGCAACATACGGTTACAGGCGAGTGTGGGCTAGGCTGAAGATCGACGGTCGACAGATTAACCATAAGCGGGTTTACCGAGTAATGCGCAATGAGGGCTGGCTACTGTTTAGGCAAGGTCAGAAACCTCTAGACACCAGAAAGCACGAAGGCACAGTGGCGGTAAAGGAAAGCGACACGCGCTGGTGCTCAGACGGATTGGAGCTGTCGTGCGACAACGGGGAGAGAGTCAGAGTGGCATTTGCACTGGACTGCTGCGACAGAGAAATCATGAGCTGGGTAGCAACCACCAAAGGTATCGATGCAGGACTGGTTGGAGACTTGATGATGCAAGCTGTGGAGAAACGATTCGGATCAAACGGCAAGCCGCCCAAAACGATTGAATGGCTGACTGATAACGGCAGCTGCTACACAGCTGCTGAGACAAGAAACTTTGCCAAGGAACTAGGCTTAAAGCCTGTGACAACACCGGTGACAAGCCCTCAAAGTAACGGCATGGCTGAAAGCTTCGTGAAGACGCTGAAAAGGGACTACGCCAAGTTGGCTAACAGGCCTGATTCAAAAACCGTGATGGCCCAACTGAAAGATTGGTTCGATGACTACAATTCGTATCACCCGCACAGTGCACTTGGTTACTTGCCGCCAAGCCTGTTCAGGGAGAAGCGATCGGTAACTTAAACATACCGGCGGTACTGGAATACAGGGTCAAGACCACCAACAACTTGTGAAGCATATTCGTTAACTTTGAAACTAATAAAAAAACAATTTTTAAAAATAAAGTAAAGCCATGTTAATTAGAGGTGACGATTACCGAGGGGCCTCTTTGTAATCTTTGTAAACAATGCACTAGAAATTGGTAATAGCAATTTAAAGAGGCTGAAGGACGCCAATGAGTATGTAGATAATGTGTTCCTTGGTTTCGGGTTCTACTCAATTAGCGTGACGCAATCACATCGATTTCAACCTTCCATTCGGGCTTAACCAAGGCGGATACGTAAACGAGAGTAGAGGCAGGCTTGTGGCCTTTCAGCACCTCTGTACGTACTTTCGCAAATGAAGGGTAGTCAGTTGAGTTTACGAGAAAGATGGTGGTCTTGACGATGTCTTTGAGCGTCATTTCGGCCTCGCTCAGAATGGCTTCAATGTTGCGCCATGCTTGGCGCGTCTGAGATTCAAAGTCAGTACTGCATATGCCTTTTGTATCCACGCCTATTTGGCCTGAGACATACAAAGTGACCTCAGATGACTTCACTAGGATACCGTTGGAGTAGGCGCTGGGTTCACCATTCAAGGATGCGGGGTTGATGCGAAAACTTGTCATTTTTGTCCTATAGTGTTTCAGAAAATGAAGAGACGGCAACTGGGATTGTCAATTGATGAAGCCGGTCTATTGCTCCGCAGTGGGAAACTTTCGCAAATAGGTGAGAAGTTGCCCCATTGATTAATCTGCATTTGTAAGCAGATCCTAGCTTTGTCCGGTGGTGATAATTATGTCCTTGTCTTCTCGGTTGGCCGAGTCTTTTATGGAAAAGGTCAACTGACAACTTGTAATTTAATCAGCGATTTCCCAATTTTGTAGGCAGTCTTCAAGACGAAATTTTGCGTATATCAAAAGCTAAGCAGGTTGAGTTTCTTTTTTTATGCTAGCCTGCTCTGGACGATTAGGTGGTATCAAGAGCCTGGACAAATGATTGTTCGTAATTGAATGAACCAGAAATCAATATCTCAATAGAACACTTTTGTAGATTAAGCTGATTTGCCGTGATGAAGATTCAAAGAGCGCTTAATCACAACCGGTTTACCGCCCAATTGTTTTTTACTTATCCAGTGCGAAAGAGCGGAGTCAAGGTGGATAACATGTCCAGGAAACCATTTCGCTAACTCCTCCACCAAAGATTCAACAATCTTATTTTCCCCCAAAGAGATCAAAGCACGGACTTCTGAAACAGACTTTAAAACAGCGTTATGTTCAT
Source organism: Limnohabitans sp. MMS-10A-178 (assembly GCF_003063375.1). Lineage (GTDB taxonomy): Bacteria > Pseudomonadota > Gammaproteobacteria > Burkholderiales > Burkholderiaceae_C > Limnohabitans_A. The sequence goes on from NZ_NERY01000002.1 coordinate 90,709, forward strand.
CAATATGACATGTGCGAGGTGGGAACTCTGTTTCTATCATCAACTTATTCTCATAATCAAAATGAGAACTCGCAATTGATTCAAATTTTTCTAGAAGATTTGCAAGTTCATCCATATTCGCATCTTGCATACTCTGAATGATTCTGACGAAATCTTGATGATCTTCATCTAGTTTTTTTAAACCAACTAGCCAATGGTCAGACCAAGAAATATGTTCAGAATTTGTCATAGAGAGGATCAGCATTTTATTTAGATGTTCTCGAATGGTATCCAAATAAAGCTATTGAAGAAATTTTTTTAATTTTTTACCGTCACACTTTTCACTGATCTTATTTTTCTATCAGGAAGAATATGGGATCGTAGTTATTTATATCAGTTCAAAACCTCATCAGTGCGAAAGGCACGAGATAGCCCGTGCCCCAGGATGAATTAGAAATTACATCTCAATCTTTAGAATGACCTGTAGCTTTTGTTCAAGCGTGTAGCCAACGCTGCCGTAAACCGCGAAGTCAGTTTGTCCGCGTCCATGTCCCGTGATGCTTTCTGCTAACGGCAGGGGAATGTCATTTCGCGCTTTGAGTCTGTCGATGAATGCATGCCTGAACATGTGACTGCGAAACTCAAAGGGGCGCATGTTCTTGTTCAAAATTGCTGAACAAGAGCAGCCGCCAAACTCCTTCGCGTATTGAGGCAGTAGCCAGGGGGAGTTAAGGCGTAATGCTCTAGCGTGCAACTCTTTGGCTGCATCCAGTGATACGCCAACGAGTGGCACAGCTCGAATGCTGGCTTTGGTTTTTCGATCTGTTAGTCGATTCTTTCGCACCCAAAGATGCGGAATCTCGTGTTCAAGCACCAAGTCTTCAAGCCTTGCCAGAGTGGGCTCTGAAATCCTTAACCCAGTATTGAGTTGTATCAGTCCCACCAAGCTGGCAGGGGTGTTGTGACGGATCAAGAAGCTTTTGACCTTGGCAATCTTGTCTGGCGTGATGGGTGGTATTGGTCTTGTGTTTTCTCCTTCACCACGTATCTGCAAGCCTCTGAAGGGGCTAAGCCTGTCAATGTCCAAGTGTTTGAATGCCATATTGATCATGGCATTCAAGATGTTGTTGTGTTTGCGGATGCTGTTTGGATGCAGTCCCTGCGCCAGCATAGCGTCTCGATATTGAGTGATGTGCCAATGCTTTAGCTCATCAAGGTATAGATCCCCATACATGGCGCTAAACCTGTTGAAGTATTGATTGGCATTGAGTTTGAACTTTCTGCGATGTGCGGATGTGTTCTCTGCCATGTAGATGTCAAAAGCGTCGGAGAGAGTGGGGCGGTCATTTGCATCTACTTGTCTCAAATGTTTAATCAGTAGTTCTTTAACGAAGTCTTCGTCAACATCGATACCGCCAACTGAAATTCGCTTTTTGATGTGCGTGCTCAGAAAGGTGCTTTGAGCAATTTGGATTTCATGTGTCATGTGTTTGTTCAAAAGTTGCTGAGCCTAAGCAATCGCAGCAATGAGTTCTTGTGACACAAATTTAGTTTCAGACCGCAGGCTTGGGCAACCGAGATTTGGTGACCCGATGCATTGGAAGGACTTGAAGACAACAGTGCAAGTGTCCAGAGCTGGACGGTAGTGGGGTGTCCAAAGTACTAGCGGCTATTAATATTAATCGGCTGATAGATTAAATACCTTTATATTAATTTGTATTTAAAAAATATTATACGAATTGATATTTTTGAATTAATTGAATAATAAATTTTTATTATTAAAAATGAAAGCGTCCAGAGTAAATTAATGATTAACTTGAGAAGCCTGTAAATAAAACTGTGCAATATATGTGTAATTGACAAAAAGCCTGATGTTTCGACCATAACTCCTTGTTTTTAAACGAAAAAAATCCTCTTCAAAATTCTTGAAAAGGCTTTATTGTGGATTAACAGTCCGGCGCTCTACCGACTGAGCTATCGAGGAATATTCGGTTTGTTAGCTTAAAAGTACACAGAAATTCAGAGTGTTTAAGACTTAGAGCGTCTGTGAAATTCGCTAAGCCTCGCATTGTAGCAAAAAAAATGCAGCTTTTCGAGTGCTCTAGGGTTTTGTTAGCCAGGGGTTATTTAGGCTCGGTTTCACTCGGGAAACATGCCTCGGGGGAAACATTTGCTTTGATCATTTTGTAAGCTAAAACACAACGCAATTAGAACCAAGCAGAGCGTCCAGAAACTGGACGGTCAAGGTGCTCTGGACGGTATCAGAGCGTCCAGAGTCTGGACGCTTGAGTTGCTCTGGACGGTTAGAGGGTGTCCAGAGTGAATGCAATTTTGAAGGTATTGATTAGTTCGACTCCGTACTCGGGAACATAGTGTCAAGAATCTTGACGCTTAGGGTGCTCTGGACAGGTAGGGGGTGTCCAGAGTCTGGACGCTTGAGTTGGTCTGGACGATAGCGGTGCTCTGGACGGGTAGGAGGTGTCCAGAGTTAGTGCAAGTTTGAAGGTAAAGATTAGTTCAATTCCTGATCTCGGATAAATAACTGACTGCTGCTGAAATCCTAATAGCAACTATCTTGTTTTTTCTATCACTTTGAGGATGCTTTCGTCCTCGAACTCCTCAATGAACTCTTCGCGAAAAACTCCTTCATATGCAAATTCACTGTCGCATTCGTTATGTGGAGACTTCATGTAAACCGACATTGGTTTGCCAATGCCGCCTTTGAATTCCCATGAGTCCCAACAAAAAAGTTCATCATTTGGATCTGGTTGGACTCCCTCTTCCGGAACCCAACCGTTGCCAGCGACCTTTACATGCTCTCCTGCTTTGATACGCATCCAAGTTTCAGCAGGCAGTTTGATTTGGACGAACATCCATTCGTAGCCGCATTCAGGAAATAAATAAGCGCCCATCCGCTTTGGCTTTGTCTGCTCAATTAGGGCATTTAAGTTATTTTTAATCTGTTTGATTTCTTCCGATTGCTCTTTTAGGATCTTTGATAGCTCAGCGAACTTTTCACTAATGTCTAAAGTCTGATCTTTCATTTGCTTACTCTTTCAAATCTAATCTTGGCATTCCCCAGTGTAGATTTACAACTACTGAAGTCTGGGGTGTGGAGTGCGAGATCCCAAACTTTGCTTCTGCACTACTTTCACACTCGGAATCAGCATCTCGATCGAGGTGCGCCCATATCAACTCCTGATGTGTCTCCAAAAGACTGGAATTAGCCTGCATGAAGCCATCAATCTAAGATTGCATCAATGGATACCTCGATCCCGCTCCAAAACCAGTCGTCCCGCGCATCTACACCGCGGGCGAGCGGCAGGCTCGTACAGTCGGCGCTTGATGAAGTCTGTTCGATCATCTACTCGCAGCGTTTCGTCGACGTACCTGCGGCGTTGGACCACCTGCACCAGCTGAACGCTGCGCACCTGCTGATGTTGCATACCACCGGGATCATCGACGAAACAGCGGCTAGGGCTTTGGCGGCCGAACTCTTGGCCATTCGCGAGTCAGGTTCTTCGTCAATCCCGATGGACGCGAGCAAGGAAGACGTATATTTCAATTTCGAGGCTCACCTAATCGCACGGGTGGGCGAGCTCGTTGGTGGCAAACTGCACACGGCGCGAAGCCGCAACGAAATGATGGCGACAGCCGAGCGATTGGCGGCCCGAGAAAGCCTTCTGCAGCTGATCGACACTATGCTCGGCATGCTCGACACCTTGCTCGAACAGGCGCAGCGCCATGCCTCCACGGTGATGCCGGGCTACACGCACCTCCAGCCGGCGCAGCCAATGACCTACGGCTTCTACCTCCATGCTCTGGCCAGCGCGTTCCTGCGAGACATTGATCGCCTGATGGCATGCTATCCGCGCGTCAATCAGTGTCCGATGGGTGGCGGGGCCTTTGCGGGAGTGACGTTTCCCATCGATCGGCAGGCTACTGCGAAGCTCCTGGGCTTTGATCTTGTGATGAACAACACCCTGGATGCCATCGCGTCGCGAGACTTCTCGTTGGAGATCCTCGCGGCCTTGCACATTTTTTCCCTGACAAGTAGCCGGGTCGCGCAGGACTACTACATCTGGGGCTCACAGGAATTCGGGTTCTTCGACTTTCCCGACTCGATTGCCAGCACTTCGAGCATCATGCCGCAGAAGAAGAACCCGGTGGTGCTCGAGTACCTCAAGGGCAGAGCCGGACACGCGATGGGCGCTCTCTTCAACGCGTCTGCCGCCATCAAGGGCAGCGGCTTCAGTCATGCAGGCGATGCCAATCGCGAGAGCCTAACGGGGTTTAAGGCCTGCGTCAAAGAATGCGTGGACGCCGCACAGCTGCTTCGGCTGATCTTTGAGCACGCGGCGCCGAAAGCTGTGTTCATGAGGCAACGGGCCGAAGAGAACTTCTGCTGCGTCACCGACGTGGCTGACTTGCTCGTACGCGACGCCGGACTGTCCTTTCGGCAGGCACACCATGTCGTGGGGCAAGTCGTTCGAAAGGCCATCGAACGGGGTTTGACAGCTACAGGCATTACCTCCGACATGGTGATGCAGGCCGGCTTAGAAGTCCTCGGTCATCCCCTGATTATCAAAGGCAGCAGTCTGGAAGAAGCGCTGAACCCGGATAACTGCGTTAGGGCGAGGCCCCAAGGTGGGCCCGATCCTGACACGACACGAGCCTCAATCGCATCGCTTCAACAAAGGACTCACCAGCTCAAACAGGAGACCATCGCTTGGGCCTGCAAGCTGGACAAAGCGAACAGTGCAGCAGAGCACCGGCTACGCCAACTGGCGAGCGTATGAGACTCAAGTACCAAAGGCACTACTTACAGATTCTGCGCAAATCGCAGGACCTGAACACCGAAGATCAGCTCGAACGATCGGCTCAGTATCCCACCCTCCCTCGTCACTTTGAAAGGTTGTCATGAATCATATCGAAATGCGTCGCAATTTGCTCAGCATCGTGCTGGTTGCCGGGGCCGCAGCGGCATGCCCCGCGCTGGCCCAGCCATTACAGGCATCGGACTTCCCAAGCCGCGCCATCACAATCGTGGTTCCCTACCCCGCTGGAGGGGGAACCGACCGCATCGCCAGGCTGCTTGCGCAAGAGCTGGGCAAATCCCTGAATCAGACTGTCATCGTAGATAACAAGGCCGGGGGCGGCGGCGTGATCGGTACCAGCTTCGTGGCCAGGGCGCAACCCGACGGCTACACGTTGATGGTGACGGCCTCCGCGCACGCGGTTAACCCAGGGCTACGGGACGACTTGCCTTACTCAGTGAAGACGTCCTTCACCAACGTGGCCCTCATGGCCGACGAGCCCGGCGTTCTTTTGACACCGCTGGACAGGCCTTTCAAGAGCCTGCAGGACGTGATCAACGCGGCCAAACGCAGTCCGGGTAAGCTCAGCTATGGCTCCACCGGCATCGGCACCACAACGCACCTAACGGGCGAATTATTCAAGAGCATGGCGCAGGTCGACATTCTTCACGTGCCTTACAAGGGCGGCTCGCCGCAGATGGCGGATGTCGTCGGCGGCCAGATAGATCTCGCGTTCGCCACCACGGGAACAGCGGGCGCCATGATCAAAGGAGGCAAGGTTCGTGCTCTGGCCGTCACGACCCAGCAGCGCGTGCCCACGCTTCCTGACTTGCCGACCTTCGACGAAGCGGGCGTGAAGGGCTACTCGGCAGCCCTGTGGTACGGCGTCTTCGGGCCTGCCGGCCTGCCACCGGCGGTCGTCGCCAAGCTCAATGCGGCGATCGTCAAAGCGATGCACTCGGATGCTGTCAAAAAGCCGCTTGAAGATTTCGGTTTCACTGTGCGCACCCAAGGTGCAGCGGAGTTCGACCGCTATGTTAACGATGAAGTCGAGCGCTGGGGGAAGATCATCAAGGCGAACAACATCAAGCCGTAAACGATGACGCAGACACCGGCCGGGCTTGTCATCCCGGAGGATCCGTTCGGCGATGGACTGCATCGGTTCGGCGACCGCTTGCGCGTGGGGCAGGTCTCGATTCACGGGGCTCTGTCGGCCTGCTTGGCGCGCGCCGCACTCCTGAATCCGACGCTCGGCGCTTACGTTCAGGTTCTCTCTAGCAGCGCTCTGGCCCAGGCTAGCCATCTGGACAGCCTCCTGCAACAGCGCATCGACCTGGGCCCGCTGATGGGCGTGCCGGTCGCTGTGAAGGAGAACTTTTACGTCAACGGAGCCGACTGCCGTGGCGGCACGCCGGTGGACGTCTCCGACATACTCGCGTTCGAAGGAGAGTTCATCGCAGCGTTGCGGCGCGCGGGGGCAATCGTCATCGGCATCACCGCCATGTGCGAACTGGCCATGGGCGGGGTCGGCATCAACCTGTTCCGGGGCACGACCCGCAACCCGTGGGACAGCCGAGTCGCGCGGGCCTGTGGTGGGTCGTCCAACGGGTCGGCCGCAGCGGTGGCTGCCGGGCTGTGCGGGTTCGCTGTGGGCACCGACACCGGCGGATCGGTGAGGTCACCCGCGGCGTTTACAGGCGTGGTCGGCTACAAGCCGACGCAATCGCTGTGGAGCCGCGATGGTGTGCTGCCTTTGTCGGAATCGTTCGACGCCATTGGCACACTGGCGCGGTCCGTTGAAGATACACGGCTCATCTGCTCTGTACTTGCGACCGCTGTGGTTTCACCTGTTTGGACCTCTGCCCGATGGCGGATCGGGTATGCGTTCGATGAATTCGAGAGGTGTGCCCCTCAGGTGCGTCAGGCCATCGACCGGGCGACGGTGCAGCTAAGGCGTCTTGGGGCCGAGTTCGTACCCCTGTCGATGCCTCCCGCACCTTCGGTGGACGCGTTCTACGAGCATCGCCTACGACGCGAGTTCTTTTCGGTTTACGGACAGGGCCGCTTCGACATCGAGCCCAGGCTTGCCAATCCTGACGTTGCTGGCAGAATCGCCCGCATGCGACAGGAAAACAATATCGAGCCGGGCCACGAATCTCTTGACACGATGAGCATAGCGGAATCAATATTTAGCCAATGCGATGTGCTGATGCAGCCGACAAAGTTTCATCTTGCCCCGACTTTGCCCCAACGTGGCGATGCGCAGGCACTGCTCAACACCGCCGAGCTGTGCAAGGGTCCTACGCGGCTGGCGAACGTGCTCGGACTATGTGCCATCAGTTTGCCGGTGCTCGAGCCAGCGTCCGGGCTTCCCGTTGGTTTGCAGTTTTCATGCGCGCCGGGCAATGACGACAGACTACTGGACTTTGCCGGCCACGCAGAGTCTGCGATCGGTGTAATGGCCGCTGCGCCTGTGGGTCAATTCCTGCGAGCTGCGCAGGTTGGGGTGACACGTCGCTGGCAAGGCCCCGACCCGACCCATCGCACCAGCGAGGAAGGTTATGCCCACTGAACTGCCAACCGTCGGCGCCGAGATGCTGTTTAACGAGATTCGGGCCTTTCGCGCCGTCATTCGGACGGGCTCGATGACCCGCGCGGCAGCCACGCTGCACATGTCGCAGCCCAACATCAGCCGACTTGTATCACGCCTGGAAAACAAGACCGGGCTGGCCCTGTTCACCCGTCTCCCCGGCAAGCTGGTGCCGACCTTGGAAGCGCACGTGCTGTTCCAGGATGTGGAGCGGCTGTTCGTCGGGCTGGAGGGGTTGGAGCTTTCGGTGGAAAACATCCGTAAGTTCGGTAATGGCCGGCTGCGCATCGCGAGCGTGCCTTCGTTGTCTTACAGCCTGCTGCCCAAGACGATCGCCCGCTTCAACGCGCTGACACCGGATGTGCCGATCTCAGTACACACCGATAGCACCTCCATGGTGATGCAGTGGGTGGGATCGCGCTTCTGCGACTTCGGCCTGGTGTCTTATCTGGACGACGCAGCCATCTTGACGCAACCGACCGACGTCATGGTGGAACGCACGTTCAACCTCGAGGCCGCTTGCATCCTGCCGGCCGATCATCCATTGCGGCACAAAACGGTCATCCGAGCTGAAATGCTGACTGGGATGAGCTTTGTCTCGATGGCGTCCTCGGATCCGTTGCGGGCGAAAGTGGATCAGGCCTTTCAACCCAACGATAAACGCAGGCTGCTTTATGACACGCCGCATGCGGTCACGATCTGTCGGATGGTCGGGCTGGGGCTGGGCGTAAGCATCGTCAATCCGCTAGTGGCTATCGCGGCCGATCACACCGGCTTGTGCATCAGGCGCTTCGAGCCATCCATCGTCTTCGCCAGCCACGTGGTCGCTCCCCGGCACCGCCCCGAAAGCAGACTGGTGACGCGCTTCTTGGGCGTTATGGACGAAGTTCTGGCCGAGGATCTCGCCGCAGTCAATGCGGTAATGGCGACTGCCTGAGGCAAGTGGTCTTAGAGGCGATGCCTTGCCCGAAGCTGCCAGGGTCGTGAACTGCGCTTCATTGGCGTATCCGTGATTAAGGCACGAGATAGCCCGTGCCTTTGGATGTCTTGAAAATTAGACCTCTATTTTTTGAATGACCTGTAGCTTTTGCTCGAGCGTGTAGCCAACACTGCCGTAAACCGCGAAGTCAGTTTGCCCGCGACCATGCCCAGTGATGCTTTCCGCCAATGGCAATGGAATGTCATTTCGCGCTTTGAGTCTGTCGATGAATGCATGCCTAAACATGTGACTGCGAAACTCAAAGGGCCGCAGGTTCTTGTTCAAAATAGCTGAACAAGAGCAAGCTCCAAACTCCTTCGCGTATTGGGGCAGTAGCCAGGGAGAGTTGAGATGTAAAGCTCTAGCTTGTAACTCTTTAGCTGCATCCAGTGATACGCCAACTAGTGGCACAGCTCTAATGCTGGCTTTGGTTTTGCGATCTGTCAGTCGGTTCTTTCGTACCCAAAGATGCGGAATCTCATGTTCAAGCACCAAGTCTTCAAGCCTTGCCAGAGTTGGCTCTGAAATCCGTAACCCAGTATTGAGTTGTATCAGTCCCACCAAGCTGGCAGGTGTGTTGTGACAGATCAAGAAGCTTTTGACCTTGGCAATCTTCTCTGGCGTAATGGGTGGTATTGGCCTTGTGTTTTCTCCCTCACCACGTATCTGCAAGCCTCTGAAGGGGCTAAGCCTGTCAATGTCCAAGTGTTTGAATGCCATATTGATCATGGCATTCAAGATGTTGTTGTGTTTGCGGACGCTGTTTGGATGCAGTCCCTGCGCCAGCATGGCGTCTCGATATTGGGTGATATGCCAGTGCTTTAGCTCATCAAGGTATAGGTCCCCATACATGGCGCTAAACCTGTTGAAGTATTGATTGGCATTGAGTTTGAACTTTCTGCGATGCGCGGATGTGTTCTCTGCCATGTAGATGTCAAAAGCGTCCGAGAGAGTGGGGCGGTCATTTGCATCTACTTGTCTCAAATGTTTAATCAGTAGTTCTTTAACGAAGTCTTCGTCAACATCGATACCGCCAACTGAAATACGCTTTTTGATGTGCGTGCTCAGAAAGGTGCTTTGAGCAATTTGGATTTCATGTGTCATGTGTTTGTTCAAAAGTTGCTGAGCCTAAGCATTCGCAGCAATGAGTTCTTGTGACACAAATTTAGTTTCAGACCGCAGGCTTGGGCAACCGAGATTTGGTGACCCGATGCATTGGAAGGACTTGAACGGGACAGTGCAGGTGTCCAGAGCTGGACGGTAGTGGGGCGTCCAGAGTACTAGCTGTTATTAATATTAATCTTCTGATGGATTAAATTCCTGCATATTAATTTCAATTTAAAAATATCATATTAATTGATATTTTTGAATTAATTGAATAATCAATTTTTATTATTAAAAATCAAAGCGTCCAGAGTAAATTAATGATTAACTTGAGAGGCCTGTAAATAAAACTGTGCAATATATGTGTAATTGACAAAAAGCCTCAATCTCATAACATAACTTGTTGTTTTTAAACGAAAAAAGCCTCTTCAAAAATCTTGAAAAGGCTTTATTGTGGATTAACAGTCCGGCGCTCTACCGACTGAGCTATCGAGGAATATTCGGTTTGTTAGCTAAAAATACACAAAATTGAGAAGTCTTTAAGACTAAGCAACTGTGCTGTTCAGCTAAGCCTCGCATTGTAGCAAAAAAAATTGTGACTATTCAAGGTGAGCAGCTTTTTTACGCAGGATTAAAAAACGCTTGATTTCAAGTAACTGGGATAGCCTTGGTTCTTAACCCTGATGAGGGTCACTTCGTCTTTTCTCCCGCAGCATAAACAAATAAAGCCCCTCTACCTTGTCTCTGGCCCAGGGGGTCTTGCGCAAAAACTTGAGGCTAGATTTGACGCTAGGGTCATGGGTGAAGCACCTAACGGGTATGCGTTGGCCAAGCTCCTCCCACCCAAAATAAGCCTCTAGCTCGCAAACAATGGCCTCAAGTGTGAGGCCATGCAGAGGGTCACGAGCCGAAGGCGTAGCTTTTCGATCGCCAGATTTAGCGAGGATGAATTCTGGACGCAATTGGCTTCACTGCATAGTTGGGTAGGAAGCGGCAATCGGCTGGCTTGGGTGAGCTGAGCTGCTTGCATTGCTGATCAATGTCTGAGGGGGATGGCTTCTGTCTTTTTTCTACCCACTGCAACAGAGCGTTAAAAAGAGGAGGGTAGTGAGCGTCGCCCCAATAGCTGTGCTCCCGAGAATCGACATAAGTTTGAACCAGCAGGTGATCTTTGCCTGCTGCTTTCATTTTTTGGCGCAACACATCTTGACCTTCTACAAACACCGTAGCGTCGTTAATGGCATGGGCACTGATAACGGGAACTACAAAACGACCTTCGTGATTGACATCCGCAGAAAATCTGGCAACAGCTTTGGGGTCTGCTGTAAATCGTGGAATAGCAGCATTCAATTTGACATCATCGGAAGAGCCCACATAACGAACACCAGCGTTGCCAAATGGACTCACACCACCATTTTTAGTTACCACATCTTGAAGCGAAAAAGTACCCCAATTGAGATGGCTCAAAACGGAGTTTTCGGGCATTTTGAGCACGTCAACAATTGTTTTAAGTTTTTGCGCTTGTTCAGGTGTTCTTTGAGCCGCTGGCGTACCCGTTCCCAAGCATTCATTGGCACGTTTTGCTAGTTCTGCATGAGTGAGTTTGCTGTCTATGGGTAGTCCAATGGACAAGGGGTAGGCTTGCTCCGTAGGACGTGGGTGGTTGTTGCACAAATGCTGATAAAGGGCACGAATGTCGAGCCTAAAGTCGTATGTGGTGGGGCCTGCCACCACACCGCTTGTCAAAAGAATGCCATCCCAAGATTTTGGAAACATTTCGCCTGCGCGCGTAGCAACCATGGCACCCCAAGATTGACCGTGAAGGAGTGTTGTGCGCGGTTTTGCCACATGATCAATGAAGATGCGTCGAACACGCTCTGTGTCTTCTGCTGCAGTGGTCACTGCAAAACCACCTTGACGAAATACGGAGCCAGCCCATGCATGGCCCTCCTGAACCGTAATGGCCCAGCGTTTGATGTCTTCGTCAGCACGAGTTGTTTTTGGGGTGCCGAGGCTTGGGCCGCCGTGCGCATGCACCACCAAAACGCCTGTCCATTTGGCTGGCATGACAATGAGGTAATGCGAAGTGGCTGAGTCTTGTCCTCTGAGGCATGTTGCGCCAGCAGGAACACCCTCAGGGCAAACTTGCTTTGTAGGTGCAACTTCTGTGGAAAGTGGTGTGTTGACGCATGCCGTCAAAGTTAGAGCGACTAAGCTGGATAAAACTAAGCGTAAAGGCTTGAATTTTTGATGAGTCATGTTTTGTAGTTTCTAGTTAGGTTGAAAGATTAAAACTGCTGAGAACATTGAGGGTCTCAGTACTTTGGCTTAAATTCGTCAGGGGCTCCAGGTGGAATAGGGGGATGTATCTTTAAAGATTTTTCAAAAGCGATCATCATTTTTCGCATTGGACCGCGAACCCATCCGTCTTCCATAGCGGCATCAGTTTCTTCTTTAGGATCGCGTTTGATGTTAAAAAGCCAAGGCGTTTCAAGGTGTTTGGTTCCCGAGTTGGGTTCACTCTCAAAAATAAAATGCAATTTCCAGTGACGCCATTTAACGGCGCGCAACTCTGACTTAATATAGAAGAGAAATCCTTCTCGAGCAGAATTTTCTGTTCGTCCAGTCCACCAATTCATTTGACTCACGCCATCAATTGGCCTATCGCTAGGTAAGTTTGCACCAGCCGCCTCAATGAGAGTTGAAAAGAGATCGGTAACATGAATGATGTCATCACTCTCTTGTGCTTTTTCAACGTGACCTGGCCATCTCACAATCAGAGGAACACGAAGACCACCTTCCATGGCGGTGTGATAGGTGCCCGACCAAGGACCAGCAGTTCCGCGCCATGGCCGTCTGAATTCTGGGCCGTTGTCACTTGCGAATATAAACAAGGTATCCTCATAAATACCTAAGTTTTTCACTGCGTCGATTAGTTGGCCCACCCTGTGGTCCATTTCCATCATGGAGTCTGCAAATTCACCAACTCCACTTTTGCCAGCAAAGTCTGGATGAGGCAAGGTTGGGAAATGCAAATGGGTCAGAGGTACATAAAGAAAAAAGGGCGCATCTCCATTGGCATTACGGCGCATGAAATCAATGGATTTTTCTGTCAATTCACTGTCTATCAAGCGACGTTTAGCCAGATCATATTCCGCTACATTTTTAGCTGCTTGCCCTTTCATGCCCTCCATGACTTGAGGTACGTCAACTACAGACGGGTCAAAACCAGGTGATTGAGTAAAGAGGGTTTCATTGGTGGTTCGAGGTATGCCGTACCACTCGTCAAATCCTCTTTGATGCGGATAACGGCCTTCACGATCACCCAGATGCCACTTACCAAACATACCAGTGGCATAACCTGCTTCCTGAAGTACCTGAGGTAAGGTGATTTCCCAGGGGTGAATACCTTGTGGTAGACCAGCGGGGACCGACTGCAAAGCACCTGTACGAATAGGATGCCTACCGGTCATTAACGCAGATCGTGTAGGGACGCAATCACTTTCGACATTGAAGTTCAAACATTTCAAACCTTCTTTAGAGAGTTCGTCGATGCGAGGTGTAGGGGCTCCACGCATGGCTCCACCGCCATAGCAACCTAGTTCGCCCCAACCTAAGTTGTCTGCTAGAACCAGAACAATATGGGGTCGTTTCTGAGTTCGAGTCATGGTCACTCCATGGCGATCTTGCGATCTTTAATGAGTTTGGCCCATCGCTCACGGTCTTGAATCATGCGCTGCTGAAAAGAATCTGGTGTCATGGCCACTGTTTCCATGGCCAGTCCAAGCAGTTGTTGTTTTAAGGCTGTTTCGGCAAGCGACTCTTCAACGACCTTTCTCATTTGCGAAATGATTGGCGCAGGAGTGCCTTCGACTGCAAAAAGTGCAGACCATTGCGGAACATCAATGTCGCCTGCACCGCTTTCAGAAAGAGTAGGGGTATCGGGCAGAATGCTAGAGCGACGCTTCGTGCTCACTGCCAATGCAATTAGTTTTCCTGATTTGATGTGCGGCAACACAGCGGCAGCACCTAGAACAGCCAAATTAACTTGACCCGAAATAACGTCATTCACTGCCTGCCCACCCCCCTTGTATGGAATGTGCAGCAAGTTAACACCAAGGTTTTGAGAAAATAATTCTCCAACCAAATGTTGAATAGAGCCTTGACCGGAACTGGCGTAAGACACTTGGTCGGGTTTGCCTTTGGCGCGTGCTTGTAAATCTTGGATTGTTTTCAGACCAGATGAGGGTGCTGTCACGACAACAATGGGCTGAAACGACAAAACAGCAATTGGGGTGAATGTTTTGGTTAAGTCCCAGGGCATTGTACGAAACAAGGGCAGCAAGGAGACCGAGTCAGAAGCTACCAAAAAAGTATGCTGATCTTTGGCTGCGCGAAGCGTGGTCTCTACGCCCAATGAACCGTTGGCACCGGGCTTGTTGTCTACCAAAACTGCTTGCCCAAGTCGTTTCCTTGCGCTTTCACCTACCAATCGAGCTACAACGTCATTAGAGCCGCCCGCTGGAAATGGAACAACTAAGTTGATTGCTTTGCTAGGCCAATCCTGTGCCAAGGCTCCCTTGGACATTAACATTGCTGTTAAGGCAGTCCAACCCAAGCGTTGAGTAAATTGTCGTTTTGAAATGGCAGTCATAGTTCTGGTGTTTCATGGATAACCACTCCAGTTTAACGGGTTGTAGATGCTTTGAAATCATCAATAGACAAAACGAACGGTCAGTCTCAGGTTTCTAGGGGCCCCCGCATACAAGTAGTAATGGCCATACTGCTTAGGTGATTCTCTCCAATAAGCCCGATTGGTGGCGTTTTCCAACGCCAGCGACCAGTCGATGCTCTTGCCTGCAACTTTGGTGCTGTAGTGAGCCGCCAAATCTGCGGTGGTCCAAGCTGGCAAAGTCATGGCGCCGCCTTCCATCAAGTCGCGTTGGCCTTCATGGCTTAAGCGCACAGTGGTGCGCAGGCCAGGCACTTGGGTCCAGCGGTATTCCGCTGCAGCACGCACCACCATTGACGGCACGTTCAAGGGACGTTGGCCGTTTTGGCCAGGATCGATAACAGCATCAGCACGTTTTGCATCAAGCCAAGTGGCAGCGGTGTCCAGTCTCCACTGCTTGCTGCGGTAGCCCATGCCCAATTCCACACCTTTGTGGTTGGCAACACCATCTAATTGTCGGGTGCATGAGTTGGCCTCTTCGCACGCACCTTGATCGCCCCAAACGGGGCGTGTGATGTCAAACAAAGCGGCGTTCCAAAGCCATTCACCTTGCGCGCCTTTGAAGCCCAATTCTTTCTGAGTACTTTTCGCAGAAGGCAGTGCTACGCCAGCATTGGTATAGCGGCTGCGATTGGGGGTAACTTGTGCCTCTACACCCTGGCCATAGCTGACATAGCCCGTGGTGTTGTAAGGCAGTTTGCGGCTGAAGGCAAGCCAGGGCGTGGTGAAGGTGCGCGCGTCGTGCGTCGCTCGGCTGCCATCTGTGCGTTGGCTGTCTCGTTGAATCTGGCTTGTTCGTAGACCCAACCAAAGGTCGGCCATTGGATGAACACGAACGCGATCTTTGACGCTGATTTCGGTTGAGTACTCCTGGCGGTTGGTGTTCAGTTCTGTTGGCTCAGGTGCAGCGGTACTTTCCCCAACACCCATCAAGCTGCCAGTGCCAGCCCAGTTGTAGGCTTGCATAGGAGAGAGCTTGTCGATTTGTCGTTGGCGCAACCAAGAGAAGCTAAGGTCGTGTTGAATACCAGCCAGCTTGACTTGGCCCGTCAATTCTGTCTTCAAGGCATCGTTGATGCGGCGCTCGTTTTCACTGCGATAGTCGTACAAGTCAAATGTTTTGTCGCTGCAAAAACGATCGTAATTCCCCTCTGCATAGCAGCCGTAGGCGTAGCTTAAGCGGTCGTCTGTTTTTAAACGTTGCGCGCCAAGTTGGGTGGTCCACATCCAACCGTTGTCTAAGCGATGCTTCAAGCGCATGCTGCCTGTGAGGCCATCAAAGACGCCAGGTACCGACCAGCTTTGTTTGGAAAAATTGGTGTGTCCCAAAACAGGTGAGGGCAGTGTGTTGCCCGTGATGCTTGCCGCATTCACGCCCATTTGTTGCCTGCTGCTGCTTTCCATTTCCCATTCAAGGCGAGTGTTTGCATTGATGCGCCAGTCCATGGCCAATGCCAACAACTGGCGATGGCCTTTTGCATTACGCACATAGGGATTGAGATCCTCGTAGGCAGCATTGACTCGGTAACCCACAGCATTGTTTTCACCAAATCGACCGCCAAGATCGAGTGCGACGGCGCTGTTGTTGCCATTGCCATAACTAAAGGTGAGGCTTCGAGTGCCAACTTCTCCAGAGTTGGGTGGTCGCTTCAGCACGTAGTTGGCCAAACCACCTGGTGCGCTGGTGCCCGCTTGAATGCCGCTGGTGCCTTTGAAGAGTTCGATGCGCTCTTTGTTGTCCAAGGGAATCATGGTTTCGGCGTTGATGGGCAAGCCCTCACGGCGATAGTTGTATCGATTGTCCAGCATGAAACCACGCACGCTTAGCATGTCCCAATAAGCGGGCGAGTTGTAGCTGTCGGTTACCGAGGAATCTAAACGCAAGGCATCAGAAATGCGTTGTGCGCCCAAATCGCGCAAAGTGGCGTTGTCTATATTAATGGCGCTGAACGGTGCTTCACGCAACCTGAGGCCTTCAAAACCACTGACTTGTTGTGCTGCAGGGCTGGTGATCAAAACGGTGTTGTTTTGGGCAATAGCAGAGGCACTGGCAAGCAGCAGCGCGTGGCAAGTTAATTTTGGCAAATGGTGTGCCATTGCGTTTTCCTTCAACGAAATGGCAGGTCGGCTGGATCATTCAACGTGTGTTGGCAATTGAGTATTTGCCTCGTTGTTTAGACAAGCTTCCCTGCGCGAGGATTACCTCAATCAGGTTCAAAGGGACTTTCTCAGTCTTAGCTTTTCAGCTAAAACACCCCTAGCGGTTGCGGCTACAAACTGTCTTATGCAGTGTCGTTTGCGGTTGCGGGTTGAATTCTACGACACACCCAAGAGCTTGTGAAGCTGGGTAGAAGTTGTGGTGTATTGAAGTAGGGTTTTTTGGTTGGGACGAAGCAGGGCAGATGCGCCAAAAGCCGCCAAGGTTGCTTCATGAAACCCACAAACAATAAGTTTCTTTTTACCAGGGTAGGTGTTGATGTCGCCTACCGCAAAGATGCCGTGGGCTTGTGTGGCATAGGTCTCGGTGTTGACCGGCAATTGCTTTCGCTCCATAGCCAAACCCCAATCGCTAATAGGGCCGAGCTTGGGTGAGATACCCAGACACAAGAGCATTGCATCTGCAGGCAAAACTTCTGTATCGCCCTGCGCGTTGAGAATTTCCAAGCCTGTGAGTTGGTCACCCGTTTGGTTCAAGGCTGTAGGCTGCCCGGCCACAAAACGCATTGTCTTGTCAGCGCATGCTTGCCGCATCTGTTCGATGGCTTGAGGGGCGGCCTGAAACTGATCGCGCCTGTGAAGCAGGGTCACACTGGCAGCGGCATTGACCCCCATGCGCCAGCGAGTGCAAGCTTCTAGTGCGGCATCATTGTCGCCCAGCACCACCAAGTGTTTGCCTTTGAAGCTTGTCTCGTCTGCCGCTTCATGAAAGATGTGTTTGCCCAACAGTGTTTCAAAACCTGCCAAGCTCAGTGTGCGCTTAACGAATGCACCCACACCTGCGGCGATGAAAACAGTGGCTGCTTTGAATTGTGTGCCTTTGTCGGTTTGCACATGCCACTGGCCATCTTCTGTGGGCTTGAGCAGACTGACCAATTCTTGAAGATGAAACTGTGGCGAAAAGGGCTTGATTTGCTTTTGCAGTTGGTCAATCAGTTCTTGACCTGTGCAAAGCGGAATACCAGGAATATCGTAGATGGGTTTGTCGGCATAAAGTTCTGCACATTGGCCGCCCACCTGCGGCAACGCATCCACCACATGGCAGCGGATGTCTTGAAGCCCTAGTTGAAACGCTTGGAACAGGCCCACAGGCCCTGCGCCAATGATCAAGGCTTCGGTTTGAATCAACGGATCAACTCGCTCAGTTTGCCTGTCTTGTCTTTCCAATCGTCTGCATCTGGCATGGGCGTTTTGCGCTTGGTGATGCTTTTCCATGTGGGCAGCAAGGCCAACTCGGCATTGAGCTTGGTCATGTGAACTTGGTCGGCTGGCAGGTCTTCTTCTGCATAGATGGCATTGACGGGGCATTCGGGAATGCACACGGCGCAATCGATGCACTCGTCGGGGTCAATGGTGAGGAAATTGGGGCCTTCACGGAAGCAGTCAACTGGGCAGACATCCACACAGTCGGTGTATTTGCAACGGATACAGGATTCAGAAACAACGTGGGTCATGACAGTTTGAAATAGCTAGAACGTTAATGAACACCATGGGGAAGGTGTTCGAAAGTGGGCATTTTAAGGCAGTTAAGAGGGTCTGTCTCAATTCACCAACACTGCGCCTGAGGTCTTATGACTGGCCGTATCAACCAAAATCAGGGCTCCCAAGATGCGAGATTGGTTAAATGGCAGCGTCATAAGGGGTTCTTGGAAGGCCAAAGTGACGAGACCCACGGCATTGGCGGGCAATTCTGTAGCCTCCTCTTCGGCCAAAGTATGGATGTTCAAGCGGTGCAAGATGCGTTGGACTTTGGCCTTGACCCAGCGGTGACCATGCAAGGCCCAATAAAGTCGACCTGCTACCAAGGGCTCGTCGTCCATCCAGTCCACAGTGCCATCAATTTGACGTTGACCTTCCAAGTTGGAGTCAGAGGCAACAAGCCAATCGCCCCTAGACACATCTACCTCGCGGTCTAATACCAGGCCGGCGCTTTGGCCTGAGACATTGGATTTGTCTTGGCGAGTTGCCGATAGCACCTGCGCCACTGTGGCAGTTTGTCCACTTGGGAAAACTTTGACCGCTTGGCCTACACGCAAGGTACCTGTGGCCACTCTGCCCCAGAAAACACGGCGGCCCTGAGAGGTGACGTTGGAGTCGTGGAATTTTTCAACCCATTGCACTGGAAAGCTCAAGGCAATTTCGGACTCAGCAGGGGTGCTGGGCAAGGTTTCCAAAATTTGCAACAAATTGGGGCCGCTGTAGCCACACCAGTGATCTTGACTGTCCACCACATTCCAGCCTTTGAGCGCATAAATGGGGACCCATGCATTGACCTTGATGCCGGCTTCGGTGGCAAATTTAGCCAATGCACCTTGAATGTTCCGATACGCCAAAGCGGCGTCATCAACTGCATCGAGTTTGTTGATTGCAAACACCACCGAAGGAACACGGAGCAACTTCAAGAGCAAGCTGTGACGGCGTGTTTGAGGCAACAAGGAAAGTTGGGCATCTTTCCAATCGAGCTTGGTGGCATCCACCAATACCACTGCCGCATCGGCACTGGAAGCGGCTGTGACCATGTTGCGGGTGTATTGTTCGTGTCCTGGTGCGTCACCAATGATGAACTTGCGTGTTTCGGTGCTGAAGTAGCGGTAGGCCACATCGATGGTAATGCCCTGTTCGCGTTCAGCCGACAAGCCATCGGTGAGCAAGGCCAAATCGGTTTCGCCTTGGCGCTGCACGCCAGCCAGATGGTCTTGCAATACAGCTTTGGTGTCTACCAGCAAACGGCCAATGAGGGTGCTCTTGCCATCGTCAACAGACCCGCATGTGATGAATTTGAGTGCGTTGGTCATTAAAAGTATCCGTCTTTTTTGCGCTTTTCCATGGAGGCTTCAGAGGTCTTGTCGTCCATGCGCGTGGCGCCGCGTTCGCTCACTTCTGCAGCCAATGTTTCAATCACAATTTCTTCTGGGGTGGCTGCGGTGCTTGCCACTGGGCAGGTGCAGGTGATATCGCCAACGGTTCGAAAGCGGACGTCTCTCATTTCAACCTGCTCGCCATCTTTGGGAGGCGTGAGGTCTGTGACAGGGACCAACAGGCCGCGGCGGTCAACCACCTCCCGCTTGTGCGTGTAGTAGATGGACGGCAACGCAATGTTCTCGCGGGCAATGTATTGCCACACATCGAGCTCGGTCCAATTGGAGATGGGAAACACGCGAAAGTGCTCGCCAGGTTGCAATTTGGTATTGAACAAGGACCACAGCTCGGGGCGCTGTGATTTGGGTTGCCATTGGCCAAAGCTGTCACGGTGACTAAAAATGCGCTCTTTGGCGCGGGCCTTTTCTTCGTCACGCCGCGCACCCCCAATGAGTGCGTCAAACTTAAATTCATCAATGGCTTCAAGCAAGGTAACCGATTGGTGCACGTTGCGAGATTCGCCTGGATGTGCCAAGCGCACAGTGCCTCGTTTCATGGAATCTTCTACGCTGCGGACAATCAGTTCGGCGCCCAATTGCTTGGCGCGGAAATCTCGGAAGTCGGTCACTTCTTTGAAGTTGTGACCGGTGTCAATCATCAGCAATGGATAAGGAATACGACCGCCTTTTTGTTTGTCGACAAAGGCTTTTTCGGCACACTTGAGCATGACCAAGGAATCTTTGCCTCCAGAGAAAAGCAAGGTGGGACGTTCAAAGGCGGCAGCCACTTCGCGCAAGATAAAAATAGTTTCTTCTTCTAGAGCATCGAGGTGGGCGTTGCTGAGGTGATGCAACAGTTCGGGTTCAGTGCGTGCGTTCATATGTTTTCCGTAGCCTTATTTCTGGGCATGCAAGCCACACTCTTTAGCGGCTTCGTCTTCCCACCACCAGCGGCCAGCGCGAAACTCCTCGCCCAAACTGATGGCGCGTGTGCAAGGTGCGCAGCCGATGCTTGGGAAAAACTGATCGTGCAGGGGGTTGTAGTCAACCTTGTTGACTGCGATGTACTGCCACACATCACCCCATGTCCAGTTGGCCAAGGGGTTGAGTTTGATTTGGCCTTTGGTGGCTTCGTCGCTACGGTCAATTAACGGCACTTCAGCGCGGTTGCTCGATTGTTCGCGGCGCAAACCTGTCACCCAAGCTCTTTGACCTTTGAGAGCCTCTGCCAAAGGCTCGAGTTTGCGAACTTGGCAGCAAGCCTTGCGAAGTTCTAGACTTTCGTACATGGCGTTTTGGCCATGCGTTTTGACGAAAGCAATGACTTTTTCTGTGGATGGCCGAAAAACATTCACGGCTCCTACCGAATGCGCTTGAGTGCGCTCTAAAAGCGCAAGCGTTTCGCGATGCAATGCACCAGTTTCCAACACAAACACAGGAATGTTCAATGCATGGTGGTTGATCAAGTGCGTGATCACGACATCTTCTGCACCCAAGCTAGAGGCTTGCGTCACAGGGCTGAATTGACTTACCGCTTGTTTCAGAAGAGCCAATGTCTCTTCAACTTTTTCAGCATAGTTGACACTAGGATTGGCGTGCAAAGCAATGGCTTTTGGGAGATTGCCTTGAGGGCTGCGGCTTAATGATGACACGCTCATGCTGCTGCCTTTGCAAACAAGGGCTGTGTGTCAACTGCTGAGCCTTGGTAAAAGGCGGGAAAGCGATCAAATTGCCGTTGGGCAGCGCTAGCATCCAGGCCTTCACGCAATACAGCGACATCAAATCCTGTGCGTGCCATGGCCACCAGCTGATCAATGAGGACATCGCCCGTAGCGCGAATTTCACCTTGGAAACCCAAGCGGCGTCGAAGTAAAAAAGCTTGACTGTAAGCGCGGCCATCGGTGAATTTGGGAAAGTGCAAGTCGATGCGCTTAACCCCATCTAGCGAGACTGCGCGCGGATCAGCATCATTGGCCAAGCTGATGATGCTGGCGTCTGTGCCGGTTAAATGTTCTTGGAAAGATAAAATTTTCATCACATTGAATCCGTGTTTCAAGCAGTGACAGGGTCGACAGGGTCGGTGTGACGCGCTGCATTGGCTTCTAGCTTGAAAGGTTCTTGGCCCACACGGCGCAAGGTCTCGACGAAGTATTCGGCACGGCCATTGTTGGTTGGTGCGCGCAGTTCAAGGTACTTGTTGAGCACGGCCTCTATCACGCCAGGTACTTCAGCAGCAGAGAACGAAGGTCCCACCACTTTGCCCGGACCTGCTGTGCCAGACAGTGTTGAACCATCGGAGCCTCCTAAAGTAACTTGGTACCACTCTTTGCCGTCTTTGTCGACGCCTAAGATGCCAATATGGCCGCTGTGGTGGTGGCCGCAAGAGTTGATGCAACCGCTGATGTGCAAGTCGATGGGGCCCAAATCGTCTAGCTCATCAATGTCTTGATAACGCTCTGAAATAGCAGCAGCAACCGGAATGGCACGTGCATTGGCCAAGGCACAGTAGTCGCCGCCAGGGCAGGCAATCATGTCGTTCAATAAACCAATGTTGGGGCTTGCCAAGCCCAATGCTTTGGCGTCTTGCCAAAGGTCAAACAGTTGGCTTTCGGGCACCCAAGGCAGCACCAAGTTTTGTGAATGCGTTACACGTGCTTCGCCCCGTGAGTACTTTGCTACCAATTGCGCCGAGGCCTCAAGTTGTTCTGCTGTGGCATCACCCGGCGCCAATCCCAAGCGTTTGAAAGACAAAGAAACTGCCCGCAAAGTTGGATTTTTGTGCGGTGCAACGTTTTGATGCAGCCAGCGTTGGAACGCAGGATCTTGTAGCTTGCTCTGATCAGATGCCGCCGTATTGGCAGGCGCTGGGGGCTCAACAAAGCAAGCTGCGACACGATCGAATTCAGCCTGTGAAATGGTGTGAGGACCACCATCTTTGTTGACCACATCGTCAAATTCAGCCTCCACCTCATCGATGTAACGCTGACCTTCAGCCTTCACCAATATTTTGATGCGCGCTTTGTACAAGTTGTCGCGTCTGCCCCAGCGGTTGTAGACGCGCACTACGGCTTCGAGGTAGTTCATGATTTGTTGCCAAGGCAAGAACTCGCGCACCAAGGTGCCGATGATGGGGGTACGGCCCATGCCGCCGCCCACCCATATCTTGAAGCCAACTTCACCATTTGTATTTTTAACAAGCTGCAAGCCGACATCGTGCCAACCAATGGCGGCCCGGTCTTCTTTGGCGCCTGTGATGGCAATTTTGAACTTGCGGGGCAAGAATGCGAACTCGGGGTGCAAGGTGCTCCACTGACGCAAAATTTCAGCGTAGGGCCGGGAGTCGACCACCTCATCTACGGCCACACCCGCCAATTCGTCAGTGGTGATGTTGCGAATGCAATTGCCGCTGGTTTGAATGCCGTGCATGTCCACTGTGGCCAAAAGGTCCATGACGTCGGCCGACTTGTCTAGGGGAATCCAGTTGAATTGAACGTTTTGGCGAGTTGTGAAGTGGCCGTAGCCTTTGATGAGCTTGGGTGATTTGCCAGGCAGCAGGTCTTGTTGCGCTTGGGCTTTGGCAAACAATGTTTCTTCAGGTTGGTCGAAATCTTTTGCAATGGTGGCCAGAACACTCAATTGTTTGGCGGAAATTTCGCCATAAGGCACAGCCACGCGCAGCATGGGTGCGTAGCGCTGCACGTACCAGCCGTTTTGTAGGCGAAGCGGACGAAATTCTTCATCTGACAATTGGCCTTTTTGCCAACGCTCCAGTTGGTCGCGGTGCTGCGCTGCTCGCAGTTTGACAAACTGGCGGTCGAAATCTGTGTATTGGTACATGGGGTGGAAAAAAAGTGGTGGTGGCGGCCAATGCCGACCAAGTGTTGAACTCTACGGGTTCTTTATGCCATTTCAAACTACTTAATCGTTTGACATATATGCTTTTTGATCATAAGCATTAAGCCGAGCCGAGGTAGGGAAATGTCTCCAAAGTGACTGGAATTGGACTAACTGATACAGTTTCACTTTTCAGGAGTACGAAATGAAGTCTTGGTTATTGGGTGTTTGTGCAGTGGCAATGGGCGCCACATCGGCTTTGTCTGTGCAAGCGCAGGCCCCCATTCGAATTGGTGAAATCAACAGTTATTCAGCCATTCCTCAATTCACAATACCTTACAAGCAAGGCTGGCAATTGGCGGTGGAGGAAATCAATGCTTCCGGTGGATTGCTGGGTCGCAAAGTTGAAGTGATTGCGCGAGATGACGCCGGTAAGCCAGAAGACGCATTGCGACATGCCATTGAGTTGACCAGCCAAGAAAAGGTAGATGTTTTGGCAGGTGGTTTCTTGTCCAACGTGGGTTTGGCCTTGGCCGATCATGCATTGCGAACCAAGCGCCTATTTGTAGCCAGCGAACCCCTCACAGATGCCATCGTTTGGGACAAAGGCAATCGCTATACCTTCAGATTGCGCGCCAGCACCTACATGCAAGCCGCCATGTTGGTAGAAGAGGCTGCCAAATTGCCGGCCAAGCGCTGGGCCACCTTGGCACCCAATTATGAGTACGGTCAAAGTGCCGTGGCCAGTTTCAAAGAACTTCTGAAGGCCAAAAGGCCTGACGTGGAATTTGTTGGAGAGCAATGGCCCGCACTTGGAAAAATTGATGCGGGTAGCAGCTTGAGCGCACTCATGCAAAGCAAGCCCGATGCCATTTTCAATGTGACCTTTGGCGCTGACTTGGCCAAATTGGTTCGAGAAGGCAACCAGCGCGGTATTTTCCCAAAAGTACCCGTGGTGTCGATGTTGTCTGGTGAACCCGAATACCTAGAGGTGCTGAAGGATGAAACGCCCAAGGGTTGGATCGTGACAGGCTACCCATGGGATCAAATTGACACCAAGGAGCATGGTTCTTTTGCAGCCAACTATTACAAGAAATTCAAAGAGAATCCCAAGCTGGGTTCGGTGGTGGGCTATGCCACCATGCAAGCTATTTTTGCGGGCATCAAAAAAGCGGGCAGCACTGACAATGAAAAATTGATTGTGGCCATGCGGGGTCTGAAGTTCAGCACACCCTTTGGCCCTGCCGAGTTCCGCGCCATTGATCAACAGTCGACCATGGGTGCGTATGTGGGCAAGTTGGATTTGCGTGGCAATCAGGGCACCATGACGCAGTGGCGTTATGCCGATGGCAAAAATTATCAGCCTACCGATGCTTATGTCAAAGCGCGCCGCCCAGCAGCAGCACAGCAATAAGGTCAGCCAAATCGGTTAGCAGCCATCAGTTTGGCCAAAGAGGCAGCCATGGGCAAGGGCTCATGGTTGACTTGTGCAGCCAATAGCTCTCCACACAAAACAGACCAACTGATGCCTCTGGCCCCGAGCCCAGTGCAAACAGTCAGCCCCTTGAGTTCGGGGTGAGAGAAAGCGCCAACCGCTGGAAGCCTGTCAGGCAGTGCCATGCGGATGGCTGCCCAGGCTGTAGTTTGCTCCAAATCAATTTGATTCAAGATCTCATCTTTCCAAGCAGGCATGAGTTCAGCCCATTGCTGCATATTTGAGACTTGATCTTCATGGCGTGTTTGCAAATCAAAGTCGTTGCGCTGAAAGCTAGATCCAACAACCCAATACGGTTCTTGACATTGCTGATGGCAGATCAAACTCCCATGACCATTCACAGGAAAATGCGGCAATGACTGTTGCATGTTTGGGGGCAACAAGCGCATTGGCCCGATGCTCACTTGTCCACGCAAAGCAGTGGCGGGCAGGTGAGGGAGGGGCGCAACTTGCGTTGAAGGCTTGATGCTGTCGATCAGTGCTTGAGCATCATAGGCATTTGCCAATACCAACAGTGGAGCTTGCGCAATGAGCTTGCCTTGAGCGTCTGAGCATTGCCACTGCTGATTGTGTGCATGGAGCTGGGCTACTTTTTGCTCAGTGAGTAATTCAATGTTGTGGTGCTTTAACTGGGCTTTCACCAAGCTTTGGGGCTGAAGCCAACCAGCCAAGTTGTGCCATAGCGCTGCGGTCTGCTCCGTCAGACCTGCTGCCAGTTTTTGTGGCGTGGTGGCTTGTGTGCTCCATTCGTGACCTGCCTCAGGCCAGCGATGGCCCTTTGGCAACTCGCGTTTGCCGGCATAGCGATGCTCAAGCAAACTCGACAAACTCCAATCTAGGCCATGGTCAAGTAGCGCTTGTGCCCTTTGAATGGTTGCTCGCACACCATCCCGCGTGATGCGAGACAGCACATTGTTGTCGGGTGAAACATGGGTTGCCAAAATACCCGCCGGTAAGCCAGAAGCGCCTGCACCCAACGTCTCACCTTGATCTAGAACTTGTACTTTCCAACCCCGGGTAGCAAGGCTGTGCGCCACAGCCGAGCCAGCTAAGCCCGCCCCAACGACAATTGCATTCTTGAACAACTCTGGGGGTTGACGCATGGCCGACTTGACTTGCCAAGGCGGTTGGTAGCAGGCGTTTTGTTTGGATGAGTCGATTTGAAAACCAGCGCTCTGGAGCTCGGCCATGCAATCTGAAGAAGCGTTGTGCCATTGCAGATGTGTGCCAGGCTTGCACAGTCTTGCTAAGGTTTTCACACCCCAAGTGTCGATATGGTCAACGCAGATGCTGTGACTTGCAATGTCAATTTCTTTGGCTATTTGGGGTGTATCCCCAATACAAAGTGTCAATTGAATTTGGCCCTGTTCAAAGACAAATCGATGAACACCTGGCAGTAAACCCACGCAGGCAGACCTCAGCCTAGGGTCAAGATTTTGTGGGACCTGAGTGCTGAATGCCGTGTAAAAAAGATGAGTGGGTGAATTAGGATCTTGGCACCACGCATCCAGGGTGTGTAGAAACGATTCTCCCCCACCAAATTCAGTGTCTAAAGCATGCCAATTGCTTTGCTCAGGTGCTCTATTTTGCCAATGGCTTGCGTGAAAATTAGGCGCTGGGAGGGGGGACATAACCTTGGGCTGCGTCGGCGCCGGCGCCAAAGAAATGGTTTTCCATTTGGCGTGCCAAGTATTGGCGTGCTCGGGCATCTGCCAAGTTCAAGCGGTTTTCATTGACCAACATGGTTTGGTGCTTGAGCCATGCGGCCCATGCTTCTTTGCTGACATTTTCCCAAATGCGTTTGCCCAATTCACCGGGATAGGGTGGAAAGTCCAGACCCTCGGCTTCTGCTTCTAATTTGATGCATTTGACTGTACGTGCCATGATGTTCCTTGATTATTCTTACGATGAGTGAGGTATAGGGATATAAAATTATTGTATTTCCAATACCAGCAGATAAGTCTGAAAATGGCTTGTTTTGTTTAAATCCCCTAGGCTTTATGAGTGCATTTTTAGAAGAAAAAGTTCTCAGTGTTCATCACTGGACGGACCGTTTGTTTAGCTTCACCACCACACGCGATCAGGCTTTGCGTTTTTCTAATGGTCATTTCACCATGATTGGCCTTCGAGGTGACAACGGCAAACCCTTGCTTAGAGCCTATAGCATTGCCAGTGCCAATTATGAAGAACACCTCGAGTTTTTGAGCATCAAAGTGCCAGATGGCCCGCTCACATCGAAACTGCAACACATCCAAGTGGGCGACACCATTGTGGTGGGTCGCAAACCCACGGGCACACTTCTCATTGATTACCTCACACCCGCCAAGCGTCTCTACCTCATTGGCACGGGCACCGGTCTGGCCCCTTTCATGAGCATCATCCGCGACCCTGAAACCTATGAACGGTTTGAGCAAGTGGTGTTGTTGCATGGGGTGCGCGAAGTCAAAGAACTGGCCTACCACGACTACATTACCCAAGAGCTTCCGCAAAATGAGTTTTTGGGGGAGATGGTTAGCAAGCAACTTTTGTACTATCCCACAGTCACTCGGGAGGCGTTTGAGCATCAAGGCCGAGTGACGGAGTTGTTAGAAAACGGCACCATCGGTTCAGACCTAGGAATACCAACTTTGAATCCTGCAGAAGATCGCGTCATGATCTGCGGCAGTCCCGAAATGTTGCGCGACCTCAAAGCGTTGTGTGAAAAACTTGGCTTTGTCGAAGGCAATACCAGTATCCCTGGTCAGTTCGTGATAGAACGAGCTTTTGTTGAAAGCTAATTCTTGATCTACCTCCCCACTCACCGTTGGCTCGCCTTGGTTGCGCTTGCTTGTCTAGGTATGCTGGCTTTCGGTATTTTGTATTTGCAAAATCATTTGGGCCTAGAGCCTTGCCCCATGTGCATTGTTCAGCGTTATGCACTCATTGGCGTCTTGGTGTGGTGTGTGCTGGGTGCCGGTGCCAATTCGCCTAGGCGCACTTTAATCATGTCGTGGATGGCCTTGCTCACAGCGGGCTTTGGGGCTTTCGTGGCTGCGCGACAAACATGGCTTCAGTGGTATCCCCCTGAGGTGGTTTCATGTGGTCGTGATTTTTACGGCATGATTGAAAACTTTCCCCTGCAACGCGCCGTGCCTATGATTTTTAAGGGCAGTGGCGATTGCAGCAAGATCGATTGGAGCTTTCTGGGAGGCTCCATTGCCAACTGGTCTTTTGTTGCCTTCGCAGGCATCTTTGTGCTGATCCTTCTGCTTCGTTGGCGCGATGGCTTGTTTAGAGCAACGCCACCATCTGAGCAAATTAGCTGAGCTTTTTAACCAGCACTTGGCTGCGCCTGTCCCAGTTGTATTTGCGTTTGCGTCCATCTGGCAGCCAGTCGGGGTCCATTTGTACAAAGCCACGCTTGATAAACCAATGCATGGTGCGGGTGGTGAGTACAAAAATACTTTTCAAACCCATGGCCCGCGCGCGTTGTTCGATGCGCTTCAATATTTTTTCACCATCCCCTTGACCTTGAGATTGAGGCAACACAGTGAGCGCTGCCATTTCCGCAGTTTGAGCTTCAGCGTAGGGGTAGAGGGCAGCACAGGCAAAGATCACGCCGTCGTGTTCAATGATGGTGTAGTGATCGACATCACGCTCAATTTCTGTGCGATTGCGCTTGACCAAAGTACCGTCGTTTTCAAAGGGCTCAATGAGCTGCAAAATGCCGCCCACGTCATCTGACGTTGCTTCGCGCAACTCTTCGAGTTTTTCATCGATCACCATGGTGCCAATGCCATCGTGCACGTAGATCTCTAAAAGCAATGCACCATCAACTGCAAACGGCAAAATATGGCTTCGCTCAACACCTTCTTTGCAAGCTTTCACGCAATGTTGCAAGTAAAAAGCGATGTCTGTTGGCAAAAGTGCTGGCGGCAGTTTCTTCAATAAACTTTCTGCTGCAGCCAACGGCAGTTCTGTGTCGATGGGATTGTCTTCAGACTCGGGTTCTTCAGGCTTGATGCGCAAACCAGGAATCTCGGTTAAGAAAATCAGTTTGTCAGCTTGAAGTTCAATGGCCACGCTGGTGGCCACCTCTTCCATCGACAAGTTAAAGGCTTCCCCTGTTGGCGAAAAACCAAAAGGAGACAGCAACACCATGGCACCCATGTTGAGTGTTTGGGTGATGCCGGCCACATCTACTTTGCGAACCAAGCCTGAGTGCTGAAAATCGACGCCATCGACAATGCCAACGGGCCTGGCTGTGAGGAAGTTGCCGCTGATGACCCGCACCGTTGAGCCAGCCATGGGCGTGTTGGGCAAGCCTTGACTGAATGCTGCTTCGATTTCATAGCGCAGTTGACCGGCTGCTTCTTGGGCGCAGTCGAGTGCCACTTCGTCTGTAATTCTGATGCCTTGAGAGTATTTGGGCACATGCCCTTTGGCCAACAGCTGCTCGTTCACTTGAGGCCTGAAGCCGTGAACCAGCACAATTTTCACGCCCATGCTCTGAATTAAGGCCAAATCTTGGGCCAAGTGCTGAAGTTTGCCCGCCGCAATGGCTTCACCTGCAATGCCCACCACAAAGGTTTTGCCGCGGTGCATGTGAATATACGGCGCCACCGAGCGAAACCAAGGTACGAAGGTGAAGTTAAAGACAGTGGACATGAACTTGTGAATCTCTAGAAAAGGGCCAAGACAGCGGATAATTCAGGCCTTACGCCATCCCTGATTTTTACAGAAGTTTTGCCTTTGTCTGCCACCCCTTTGAAAATCGAGTTCCCAGAGTCTTTGCCGGTGTCGGCAAAGCGCGACGAAATCGCTAAAGCCATGGCGGAACATCAGGTCATCATTGTCTGCGGTGAGACCGGATCGGGCAAAACCACACAGCTGCCCAAAATTGCCCTGACTTTGGGCCGCGGTCGACTGAATGCGCCGCCAGGCCAAAGAGGCAAGTGGATTGGTCATACGCAACCCAGGCGTATTGCGGCCAGCAGTGTGGCCAAAAGAATTGCCGAAGAGCTCAAAACGCCACTGGGCGACGTGGTGGGCTACAAAGTGCGATTTCAAGATCGGCTGTCTAGAGACGCATCGGTCAAGCTCATGACAGACGGTATCTTGCTGGCTGAAACTCAAAACGACCCCCTTTTAGAAGCTTACGACACCCTCATCATTGACGAAGCGCACGAGCGCAGTTTGAACATTGATTTCTTGCTGGGCTATTTGCGCCAAATTTTGCCCCGCCGACCCGACCTCAAAGTGGTGGTCACTTCTGCCACCATTGACGCCGATCGGTTTGCTCAGCACTTTGCTTCAAGCAAAGGGCCAGCTCCCGTCATCATGGTATCGGGCCGCACTTTTCCCGTTGAAATGCGTTGGCGTCCCTTTGAAGAAACGCGTGACCACGATTTGAACGATGCCATTGCTGAGGCCGTAGACGAGCTGTGGTCTGGTAACGCGGCCGGCGATATTCTGGTGTTCTTGCCAGGTGAGCGTGAAATTCGAGAAGCAGCAGACCATTTGCGCAAGCATCTTTCGCACAGCGCCGTCACAAGAGGCGCTGAAGTACTGCCGCTGTTCTCTCGCTTGTCGCAGGCAGACCAAGAGCGGGTGTTTGATTCACACTCAGGCCGACGCATTGTGCTGGCCACCAACGTGGCTGAAACGTCACTCACGGTGCCTGGCATTCGGTATGTGATCGATGTGGGCACTGCACGTGTTAAGCGTTATAGCTTGCGAAGCAAGGTAGAGCAATTGATGGTAGAGCCCATTAGCCAAGCTGCGGCCAACCAGCGTGCGGGTCGATGCGGCCGCGTCGCCAACGGCATTTGCATCCGCTTGTATGAAGAAAAAGATTTCAATGGTCGTCCAAGTTTTACCGATCCAGAAATCTTGCGTTCTTCATTGGCTGGTGTGATTCTGCGCATGAAGTCTTTGCATTTGGGTGTGGTTGACGATTTCCCATTCATTGAGGCGCCCTCTAAACGTGCCATCACAGATGGGTATCAGTTGTTGGCTGAGTTGGGTGCTGTTGACGATGCCAATGACCTCACTCGAATTGGTGTTGAGTTGGCCAGGTTGCCTTTGGACCCCCGCGTAGGCCGAATGATTTTGGAAGCTCGCGACAGACAGGCTTTAGACGAAGTGTTGGTGATTGCCAGCGCTTTGTCAGTGCAAGACGTTCGAGACAGGCCACTTGAGGCGCAGGCGCAAGCCGATCAGGCGCATGTCAAATTTGACGATGAGAAAAGTGAGTTCACCGGCTACTTGAAACTCTGGCAGTGGTTGGGCGAAGCACGCGGCGGTAAAACACCTGCTGGGGCAGAGCACAAGCTCAGTAATCGGCAGTATGAACAATTGCTTCGGCAAAACTTTGTCAACATTCGTCGTGTGAGAGAGTGGCGCGATACCCACACTCAACTTCACACCACGGTGGCAGAGCATCGTTGGCAGTTGAATACCAAGCCAGCCAGCTACGAGCAAATTCACATGTCGATGTTGGCGGGTTTGCTGGGCAACGTAGGTTGCAAGCAAGATGATGAGGAGGTTTACTTAGGTGCTCGTGGCATTAAGTTTTATCGCCATCCAGGTGCCCATTTGTCGAAAAAACCTGGCCGCTGGACGGTGGTCTCTGAGCTGGTCGAAACCACGCGTTTGTTTGGCCGTGGCATTGCCAATATTGAGGCTTCCTGGCTAGAGCAAGTGGGTGCCCATTTGCTTCGCAAGCAACTTTTAGATCCGCATTGGGAAAAGAAATCGGCTGAAGTCATTGCGCTTGAGCGAGCCACACTTTATGGCTTGGTCATTTACAGTGGCAGGCGAGTGCCTTTTGGCAAGGTCGACCCGCAATCTGCTCGTGAAATTTTTATTCGTGAAGCCTTGGTTCATGGCCAATGGGAAACCAATTTGCCCTTCTTGGCGGCCAATCACAAGATGATTGCCAAAGTGGAGGAGCTTGAACACAAGTCGCGCAGGCAAGATGTGTTGGTTGACGATGAACTTATTTTTGCTTTTTACGATCAACAAATTCCTGCTGATGTCTGCTCTGGTCGATTGTTAGAAGCCTGGTATCGCAAAGAGTATCAGCGCCAGCCCCAACTGCTTTTGCTAACACGTGAAGAGCTGATGCGCCACGAAGCGGCGGGCATTACGACGCAGGCATTTCCCAAAACCATTCGTTTGGGGGGTACCGATTGCACAGCCACATATTTGCATGAGCCAGGCGATGCTCGCGACGGTGTGACGGTAACTGTTCCCTTGTTTGTGTTGAACCAGGTGAATGAAGAGCGTTGTGAGTGGCTGGTGCCTGGCTTGCTCAAGGACAAAATTCATGCGCTACTAAAAAGCTTGCCGCAAAAGCCGCGTTCAAGGTTTGTACCCTTGCCTGATTCGGCGGGCAAGTTGGCAGAGGCCTTGGGCCAAGCTGAAATTTTTGGGTCTGGTTCATTGACCGATGTGCTTTTGAAAAAAGTGCGCGACATCTCCAGCCTCGATGTGAAACGGGCCGACTTCAAGTTGGACATGCTGAGCGCGCACTTGTTCATGAACCTGCGAGTGGTCGATGAGCATGGCAGACAACTGGGGATGGGGCGCAATTTGGGCGCCCTGAAAGCCGAATGGGGTTCGCAAGCGCGAGGTGCTTTTCAAGCTTTGGCACAACTCAAGGTTCAAGCGACGACCGGCGCTAATCACGATGCTCCCAAGACAATTGTTGTGAATGCTAATGTCAATGCCAAGCCAGATCAGGCTTTAGCGAATTCCAAATCAAGCCAAGTCTCCTCTGTTGCTCAACAACGTTACACAGCTTGGAGCTTTGGAGATTTACCGGAACTCATGGAGATCAAGAAGGGTGGCCAAAGTTTGATTGGTTTTCCAGCCTTGGTAGACCTTGTCGATGCAGTCCAAATTGAAGTGTTTGACGAACCTGAAGTGGCTGCGCAAAAGCATCGTGAGGGTTTGCGTCGTTTGTTCGCTTTGCAGATCAAGGACGCCTTGAAGTATTTGGAAAAGAACATTCCTGATTTGCAGAAGATGGCTGTGGCCTACATGCCCCTGGGAACTGCCGACGAGTTGCGCCAGCAAATCATCGAAGTGGCCCTAGACCGTGCCTTTTTGATGGACCCGCTGCCTGCTGATGAATTGAGCTTTAAGAAACGCATTGACGAGGGACGCGGGCGGCTGACGCTCATTGCCAATGAAGTAGCCCGTTTGGCCGGCGTCATTCTGATCGAGTATGCATTGGCTATTCGCAAGATCAAGGACACCAAAAATGCGCCCGAAGCTGTTGCAGATTGTGCACAGCAGTTGCAGCGCCTAGTTCCCAAACGATTCTTGGCACTCACTCCTTGGGGTCAATTGCAACATTTCTCACGCTACTTGAAGGCCATTGTCTTGCGCCTAGACAAGTGGCGTGCCGATCCTGCAAGAGATGCAGCTAAGTTGTTGGAGCTAAAACCTCAAGATCAACGCTATTGGCGCCTTGTAGCTGAACGCAAAGGTGCCGTGGACGAAAGGATGTTGGAGTTTCGGTGGTTATTGGAAGAGCTGCGTGTGAGTTTCTTTGCGCAAGAACTGCGAACGCCACAACCCGTCAGTGTGAAGCGTCTTGACAAAGCATGGGCGCAGCTCAACCACTGATCGTTCAGTGAATTTAGCTGGCTTTGGGCAAGGTCATCAAGGGGATGTCTTTCTCTGCCGCCAACTTGTCTAACTGTTGCCGTGTCTTGCTGGCTAAAAAGCTGGCAATGGCCACGTGAGTTGATTTGGCAAACAAAGACTTGGGGTCTGACACCTTAATGCCTGCGGCATCACACAATGACTTGGCAAAGTGCGGCTCAAGGGCCGCCACAGCCACGCGGCCGTTTTTGCAAGCATAAATTTGGTAGCCTGCGTGTGCACCACCCACAGCGCCCTTGGGCAAAGTCATGCCCCATTGTCTTGGTAAGGCCAGCCACGCAGCAGCATCACTGAGGGCCACTTCATGAAAGCTGCCCTTGCCAGAGCTGCGTTGAATTAGAGTGGCCTTTAAAACAGCTTCACTGGCCATCATGGCACCGCCCATATCTGCAAACAGGCTGGTAGGTAAATTCATGCCAGGTACCAAATCAACTTCTGCTTGATACGTTAAGTCGTGACCTGGAATTTCTGCCAGTGACCCTGGCGCGCCCACTACGCTCACGCAGCTGAGTTGTGGGAACTGAAGGTGCAGGGTCTTCCAGCTCAAGCCCAATTTGTTCAAGGCAGAGGGTCTGAACGATGTGAGTAAAACATCCGTTTTTTCGAGTAGCCGATGAAGGGCCTTTTGGCCTTTCAGATCTTTCAAATCACATGAAATTTGTTTCACGCCCTTGTGGAGGGTTTCGTAACCCTCGGGCGTGTAGTGAGCCATGGGATCGCCTTGTGGCGGATTGACCTTGGTGCAGGTGGCGCCCATTTGTGCCAAACGCATGATTGCAGCAGGGCCGGGTAAATTCAGTGCCAAGCTGACAACGCGCACGCCGCGCAAAGTGGAGTCATTGGACATAAGGGCGTTGAATGTCAAAGCGATGGTTTAAACACCCAGATGCTGGGCCATGATTTCTGGCTGAGATTGAAGCAAGTCGGAAGAGCCTTCAAAGACCACTTCACCTTTGACCAAAATCACATTGCGATCGGTAATTTTTGTCACATGCTTCCAGTTCTTGTCGACAATGACGCTGCTGATGCCGCTTTCTTTGATGACGCTGCAGATCCGCCAAATTTCTCGGGCAATGAGTGGCGCCAAACCTTCGGTGGCTTCATCCAAAATCAACACATCCGGGTTGGTCATCAGGGCGCGGCCAATGGTTAGCATTTGTTGCTCACCCCCCGACAGTTGTTGGCCGCCATGACCCAAGCGCTCTTTCAAGCGCGGAAAAGTATCGAGCACTCTGTCGTAGGTCCAATCGTTTTGGCCCTGGGTGCCTGGGCGTGCAGCCATCTTGAGGTTTTCAACCACACTCAAATTGGCAAAAATACCGCGGCCTTCTGGCACATAGGCGATGCCTTGTTGTGCTACTTCAAAGATGGCACGATTGTTCATGCGCTGACCTTTGATGTGCACTTCGCCAGATCTGGGTGTCACGATGCCCATGATGGATTTAAGCAATGTACTTTTGCCCATACCATTGCGACCCATGAGGCCGATGGTTTCACCACGCTTCACATCAAAATTGACATTGCGAAGAATGTGACTGGCCCCGTAAAAGCTGTTGAGGTCCTTCACTTGAATCAATGTGTCACTCATCTCAATGATCCTCACCCAAGTAGGCTGCTTGAACGCTTGCGTCGGCTCTCACTGCTGCAGGCAGACCGCTTGCAATCACTTGACCGTTGAACATCACGGTAAGCTGATCGGCCAAAGCAAACACCGCATCCATGTCATGCTCGACCAGCATCATGGCGTGTGAAACTTTTAAGCGCAGCAGCAACTGCACCATGCTTTCGGCCTCTGCCTGGCCCATGCCCGCCAAGGGTTCGTCTAGCAGCAGCACCTGTGGCTCGGTGGCCAAGGTCATGGCTATTTCAAGCTGGCGTTGCTCGCCATGGCTGGCAGCACCTGCCATGGCATGACGTCGATTTTCCAAACCGGCCAATTCAATGGCGCGCTCTGCACGAGCATTCACATCGTTCATGAGACCTGCTTGCGTGAGCCAAGCCATTGGGTTGAAGGGGCCTGGTTGGCTGCGCGATTGGGCAGACAAGCGGACGTTGTCCCACACGCTGAAGCTTCTAAAGATGTTGGTCTTTTGATAACTTCTACCCAGTCCGTTTCGAGAAATTTTTTCGGGTGTCCAGCCGGTAATGTCTTGGCCATTCAAAGAGACATGACCCGAGGTGGGCGGCAAATCTCCGGAGAGCAAATTGGCCAGTGTTGATTTGCCTGCGCCATTGGGGCCAATGACCGCATGAATTTGGCCTTTGCACAAATCGACAGAAACTTCACTGACAGCCGTGAGCCCACCAAAGTTTTTAGTGATTTTGTTGGCACGCAACAGTACTTGTGATGAAGATGCGGCTTTAGTCATGGCCCTTCTCCTTGCCTGTAAGCAACTTGGCCAATAAGCCCAAAATACCGCGAGGCGCCAGTATCACGAGTGCCACGATGAAAAGACCCATCCAAAGTTGCCAATGTTTGCCCAAATTGAAGGCGCCGATCGAAGGCAAGTCTTTGAATACGTGCAGTAAATATTCGAACGAGAAAGCCCCGATGATGGCGCCAGCAAAGTTGCCCATGCCGCCCAAAATTACCATCATGATGACGTGAGCACTCATGTGGAAACCCATGAGTTCTGGGTTTACATAGCCCGATTGCGCACCCCACAAAAAGCCAGCCAAACCCGCTAGCGCGCCTGCCAAGGTGAAGGCCGCGAGTTTGTGGCTGAAGGTGCTATATCCCAAAGCACGCATCCGATGCTCGTTCACTCTGATGCCAGCTAAAGCCCTTCCAAATGGGCTCCATAGCAAACGTCTTAAAAATACGTAAACCAACACCATGAGGGCCAAGGTGAAGAAGTAAAAAACTTTTTTGTTTTCTAAATCAAACAATACTGCTTCGGGTTTGAAGTTGATGTAGATGCCGTCTGAACCGCCCAATGCCTTGTTGTCAAAGAAAACATAGAACACCATTTGGGCAAATGCCATGGTTACCATGATGAAATAAATGCCATGGGTTCGAACTACCAAGAAACCAATGATGAGGGCCAAAAAAGCAGACATGCCTACAGCCGCTGGCAATGTCCACCACAAAGAAACCGGTTCGCCTGGCGGTGTTAAAAATGCCAATGCATAACCCGCCACACCAAAGTAAGCGGCATGACCCAAAGAGACCAAGCCCGTCACACCTTGCAGCAAATCAAGACTCATGGCAAAGATGGCCAAGATCATCATGCGCGTGACCATTTGCAAGTAGTAGTCGGTACCTACAAAAGGAAATGCAGCCAATGCAAGGAGTGCCGTTCCTAGCAAAATTTTCAAACTGCGCGGCAGCGTTTCAAGTGGGGCATGTGCGTCGCTCATTTATTGCCCCTCAGTTCTTGAACAAGCCTTCAGGCTTGTAAAGTAAAACAATGGCCATCAACACATAAACCAGCATGCCTGCCAATTGGGGCAACAACACTTTGCCAAAGGTGTCGACCAAGCCCACCAGGATGGCTGCAATGAGCGCGCCTTTGACCGAGCCAATGCCGCCAATGACCACCACCACAAAACACATGATGAGCACCTGTGAGCCCATGTTGGGATAGACACTGGAGACGGGTGCCGCCACCATGCCTGCAATGGTGGCCAAGCCTACGCCCATGGCAAATACCAATGCGTGAATGAGTTTGATGTTGACACCCAAGGCCTCAGTCATTTCATGATTGAAAGCGCCTGCGCGAATTTTCATGCCCAAGCGGGTTTTGGAGATGAGCAAATAAAGACCCAAAGCCAAGAGCAAGCACACCCCCGACATGAACAAGCGATAAACGGGGTAAGAGAGAGTTTCTGTGAGGGGAATAGAGGCACTCAATGCCGCTGGAATGGTAACGCCCTGCACATCGTCACCCCACAAAATGGAGCGTGTTTCTTCAAAGATATAGATCAGACCAAACGTGAGTAGCACTTGATCGAGGTGATCGCGTTTGTAAAAATGCCTGAACAACAACCATTCGAGCAGCAAGCCAAACAAGACTGAGAGCACCGTGCCCAAAATGATGGCGAGTGTGAAGCTGTTTGTGAGTGCAGCCAAAGACCAAGCCAAGTAGGCCCCCAGCATGTAAAAACTACCGTGCGCCAAATTGACCACGCCCATGATGCCAAAAATCAAGGTGAGGCCAGCAGCCAACATGAAAAGCAACAAGCCATACTGAACACTGTTCAGAAGCTGGATTAGGAAGTTGACGAAATCCATAGATTAAAGAATAAAAACCAATTCGCTCGCCTGTTGCAAACTTGTAGGCAGAAAAAAAGCGGCGGAAAAATCCGCCGCTTTGGCAGGAGGTGGGTGCTTAGCCCATTTTGCAGCCAGTGCCTGGGTCGGCCAAGGCTTTGGCAGCCACACCAATGACTTTGTTTTCACCGTTTTCTACTACGCGCAAGTACATGTCTTGGATAGGGTTGTGGGTTTTGCTCATGGTCCACTTGCCACGTGGGCTGTCAATCACAGCACCTTGCATGGCTTTGTACAAATCGGGTTTCTTGGACAAATCACCCTTGACGGCATTGGCGCCTTGAATTAACAGCAAGCCAGTGTCGTACCCTTGAACAGCATAAACATCGGGTTGCATTTTGAATGTCTTGGCGTATTCCAAACGGAATTTTTTGTTGCGCGGTGTGTCAAGTGAATCGCTGTAATGCAGTGTGGTCATGACGCCATCAGCGGCTGGGCCGGCAGCTTGCAAAACACCTTCAGTGAGGAAGCCAGAACCGTAGAGAGCAATTTTGCCTTTGAGGCCGGCTGCAGCAAAGTCTTTCATGAACTTGGCACCTGAAGGACCCGCAAAGAAGCAGGCTACTGCATCGGGCTTGAGCGCTGCAATTTCGGTAAGCAGTGCTTGGAATTCAACGTTAGGGAAGGGCAGGCCCAGTTCTTTGATGATGGTGCCGCCAGCCTTGGTGTAGCTTTCTTTGAAACCCTCAAAGGCTTCGTCGCCAGCTGCATATTTCCAAGTAATCCAAACCGCTTTTTTGTGGCCTTTATTGACCATGGTTTGACCCAAGGCCAATGTAGGTTGGCTATTGGAGAAGCTGGTGCGGAAAACATTGGGTGCGCAGAGGGAGCGTGTGGCTGCATGTACGCCTGCATTGGGAATGAGAGACAACACGCCTGAGTCGCGGGCCACTCTTTGAATGCCCATTTGAACACCTGAGTGTACGGTCCCAATGAGGACATCTACTTTGTCACGTTGAACCAGTTTGTTGGCATTTTCAATGCCTTTAGATGGATCTGATTCATCGTCAACTTTGAACCATTCAATTTCGCGGCCGCCCAGCTTGCCGCCTTGTTCGTTGATGGCCATGCGCACACCATTTTCAATGGCGACACCCAAGGGCGCAAAAGCACCTGAGTAGGGCAACATGAGGCCAACGCGAATTTTGCCCGTTTGTGCTTGTGACTGTGCGGGTATCAACAGAGTGGAACTGGCAGCACCTACCAGTGCAGCACTGCTTGTTAAAACCTTGCGCCGTGAAGTTGAAGTGGTCATGAGTAATCTCCTTGTGAGATGCATTATGTTGCATATCAATAGGCGAAAAAGCTAGGCAAAACCCTTATTTTGCAAATTTAAGTGAAATGTTGCAGAAAAGTCCACTTTTTAAGTGGCCTGCCCGGAGGGACTCGAACCCCCGACCTACGGCTTAGAAGGCCGTTGCTCTATCCAGTTGAGCTACGGGCAGATAAAAAAGGCCCTAGAACCAAAACGGCAGGGCCTTCGAGAAAAATGGTCGGAGCGAAAGGATTCGAACCTTCGACCCTCTGGTCCCAAACCAGATGCGCTACCAGACTGCGCTACGCTCCGACAAGCCTCATATTCTAATGCGGGATAGGGCTAATTCTTGAAAATTGCTTAAAAAGTTCTGCAAAAGTTCAGCAAAAGTTCAGACTCAGCTACCTCGTGTGATGGGCATTTCAACTTCGCCAGGCATGAGCAGATGCTTTGCCAATTCGAGTTTTGCCAAGGAATTGCGGTGAACTTCATCGGGCCCGTCGGCCAATCGCAAAGTGCGCTGGTGTGCGTAGGCGAAGGCCAATGGGAAGTCTTGCGATACACCGCCGCCGCCATGGGCTTGAATGGCCCAGTCAATGATTTGGCAAGCCATTTGAGGCGCCACAATTTTGATCATTGCAATTTCTGCTTTGGCCACTTTGTTGCCCACGGTGTCCATCATGTATGCGGCTTTGAGCGTGAGCAAGCGGGCTTGTTCAATCATGCAGCGTGATTCTGCAATGCGTTCTTGCCACACGGTTTGACGCGCCACTTCGCGGCCAAAGGCCACACGTGTATTGAGGCGTTTGCACATGAGTTCGAGAGCGCGCTCTGCCACCCCAATGGTGCGCATGCAATGGTGAATGCGTCCTGGGCCTAAGCGGCCTTGTGCAATTTCAAAACCACGACCTTCTCCCAAAAGCATATTGCTTGCAGGCACGCGCACATTCTTCAACACCACTTCCATGTGCCCGTGTGGTGCATCGTCATAACCAAATACAGACAAAGCCCGAACCACTTTGATGCCAGGTGTATTGGACGGCACAATGATCATGGACTGTTGCTCATGGCGACCAGCATCTGGATTGGTCTTTCCCATCACGATGTAAACCGCGCAGCGTGGATCGCCGGCACCAGAAGACCACCACTTGCGGCCGTTGATGACGTAGTCGTTGCCATCGCGTTCAATTTGGCATTGGATGTTGGTGGCATCGGAGGAGGCTACGTCGGGCTCAGTCATTAAAAATGCGGAACGAATTTCGCCTCTGAGCAAAGGCTCAAGCCATTGGTCTTTGAGTTCTTCACTGGCATACCGCTCAAAGGTTTCCATGTTGCCTGTGTCGGGCGCTGAGCAATTGAAAATTTCAGCCGCAAAAGGAACGCGCCCCATGATTTCGCACAAGGGTGCATATTCCAAATTGGACAAGCCTTGGGGTGCACGGGGCGACTTAGGCAGAAATAAATTCCAAAGGCCTGCAGCCCTTGCTTTTGGCTTGAGTTCTTCCACAATTTTGGTAGGAATCCAAGCGTTGCCTTTGGCGCGGTTGTCTGCAATTTCTTGAAAGAAGCGAGCCTCGTTGGGGTAAATGTGTTCGTCCATGAAGTCCAGCAAGCGTGCTTGCATTGCTTTGACTTTGTCTGAGTATTCGAATTGCATTGAGGTTCTCCCGTTGGATCTTGAAAATTCTGAAGGGCAGTGAAGGGCAGGGCAGTGAAGTGTTGGCGGTCAGCGAACTTGACTGGCAAAGTGCCACGCCAATTCAGCCATGGGTTTGGCGCCAGCGCCTGATGATTTGGCTTGCTCGCTAGAAGCGGTTCCGTCTACGACGCGCTTGGCGATGCCTTGCAAAATGGCGGCAATGCGAAACAAGTTGTAGGCCATATAGAAATTCCAATCAAGCGCCAACTTTTCTGGGGTAGTAAAGCCTGTTCTCTCACAGTAGCGCTTGATGTATTCAGCTTCATCGGGTATGCCCAGCGCATGGTGATCCAAACCACCAATGCCCCGAAACGAGCCAGGCTTGATATGCCAAGCCATGCAGTGGTAACTAAAGTCAGCCAGCGGATGACCCAAGGTGGAAAGTTCCCAGTCGAGCACGGCCAATATTTTGGGCTCGGTAGGGTGAAACATGAGGTTGTCTAAGCGGTAATCGCCATGAACGATGCTGACCAAGCTTTCATCTTTGGCACTGCTGGGAATATTGGCTGGCAGCCAAGCGATCAAGCTGTCCATCTCTGGGATGACTTGCGTTTGTGAGGCAGCATATTGTTTGCTCCAACGGCCAATTTGCCGCTCGATGTAGCTTCCTGGTTTGCCGTAGTTGGCCAGACCTTGCTCGGC
The DNA here is from genome assembly GCF_003063375.1 of Limnohabitans sp. MMS-10A-178. GTDB lineage: Bacteria > Pseudomonadota > Gammaproteobacteria > Burkholderiales > Burkholderiaceae_C > Limnohabitans_A. The sequence continues at coordinate 131,838 of NZ_NERY01000002.1, forward strand.
AAACTTCACGCTGTGAAGTGCAGCAATGACGCGATTCATTTCATCGTAAATTTCGCCGCGTTGTGTGTTGGTCATGCCAGGCAAGGACTGATCCCACAAGACACGTCCTGCCACAAACTCCATGACATAAAAAGCACGACCGATGATGGCTTCGTCTTCGCACAGAACATGCATCTGGGCCACGGGCACAGCCGTACCGGACAAGCCTTTCATGACAGTAAATTCACGTTCAATGGCATGTGCGGAAGGCAACAATTTGGCCACAGGGCCAGGCTTGGCCCGCATGACATAGGCGCACTTGGGTGTGATGAGTTTGTAGGTGGGGTTGGATTGGCCTCCTTTGAACATCTCAACGCTGAGCGGGCCTTCAAAGCCTGTCATGTTGGCAAGCAGCCAACTCTCTAGCGCAGAAACATCAAAGGTGTGTGTACCTGTAACTGGGCGGGTGCCCACGAAATGATCAAACTGGCTCATGTGGATATACCGCCATCTAAGAAAGTAATGAGATTGTGCGCTGAGTGGCTCAGTTGTCTGAATTGACAATTTTCAGAAGCGCTTCTCTGTCGAGAACGGTAAGGCCACCAGGCTCGATTTTGATAACTTGCTCGCGTTCCATTTGCTTGAGCTCTTGGTTGACGCGTTGTCTGGATGCGCCCAACAACTGCGCCAATTCCTCTTGCGCCAGTTGCAGGCTGATGCGAATGGCTCTGGCATCTGACAGGCTTGGAACGCCATAGCTGCGCAGCAAGTGATTGAGCTGTTTGGCCAATCGTGCCCTGAGGGGCAAAGTGTTCAAGTCTTCCACCAAGCCAAAAAGCTGGCGAATACGTCTTGCGTGCAAGCGCAACATGGCGTCGTACAACTCGACATGGGACGCCAAAATTTTCTTGAAATCGGCTTTGGCCACGTTGAGCGTGGTGGTCTCGCCGTGCGCATACGCATCGTGCGTGCGCCTGTCGCCGTCGAATATCGATACGTCGCCAAACCAGATGCCAGGCTCGACGTAGGTGAGGGTGATCAATTTGCCCGAGACCGAGGTGGAACTGACGCGCACAGCCCCTTTGGCGCACGCAATCCACTGCTCCGGCGGCTCGCCGCGGGCTGCAATCAGTTCGCCGTCTTTGTGTCGTTTGACGTATGCGCATCTCAGAATGTCGTGTCGAAGGGATGGGGAGAGGGTAGAGAACCAACGACCTGCGTTGATGGACTCTCTTTCCTCCATCGTAAGAATGGGTTCGTCCATAGTCTGTCTTTTGAGTGACTGGGTTGTAAAAAAAGTCGCTTGAGTGACCCGGTCTTATTCGTAGCGCGGTGTTTCTTTGTTCAAAAAGGCCGAAATTCCGATGCCAGCATTGACATGGTGCAAGTTCTTCACAAAATGATCTCGCTCCTGCGCCAGTTGGTGGTTCAAACTGCTTGCGTCTGCGTCATTGAGAAGTTCTTTGATGCTGGCAAGGGCATTGGGCGCTTTGTTGTTCAACAAACTGGCTCTGCTTAAAGCGGTACCCAAGGCTTGACCAGGCTCACACAGTAGGTTGACAACGCCCAATTGGTGGAGTCGTTCGGCGCCAATGCGCTCTCCAAACATCAACAACTCTGTGGCCAACTGGCGAGGAACACAGCGTGACAAACTCCATGTTCCACCGCCATCAGGTGACAAGGCAATGTTGCTGTAGGCCATGACAAAAATGCTGTTGCGCGCAGCCACAATCAAATCGCAAGCCAAGGCCAAGGAAAAACCTGCGCCTGCTGCTGGGCCCTCGACGGCTGCAATCACTGGCTTTGGAAAGGTGCGAATGGCTTCGATCAAATTGTGCAGGCCTTCGATGCTTTGGGCTTGGTGCTCGGGGGGCAATTGACGGTTTTGGTTCAAACGTTGCAAATTGCCGCCGGCACTGAAGATGCCACCTTGCCCTGTGATGACCACGCTTTTGATGTCGGTGCTGCTCTCGGCCACGCTCAGTGCTTCTACACCTGCAGCATACATTTCGGGGCCAAGTGCGTTTCTGTGTTCAGGGTTGCTCAAAGTGAGAATGAGCGTGGCGCCTTCGCTGGTACTGAGCAGTTGGGCTGACATGCTTTAGTCCTCAGTGTGCAATAGGGACAAACCGATGGCGCCACGTCGACGCAGCCACGGGCTAGGGCGATAGCGTGGATCGCCGTAAACGGTTTGCAAATTGAACAGCACTTCAAGCACGTTGGTCGGGCCCAATTTGTCGCCCAGGGCGAGAGGGCCCACCGGGTAACCTAGGCCCAAAGTGACAGCCACGTCGAGATCTTTGGGTGAACAAACGCCTTGTTGGCACATGTCTGATGCAATGTTCACGATGTTGGCCACCACGCGTTGGGTAATGAAGCCACCACTGTCACGTACCACGCTCACAGCTTTGCCATCCTTGGCAAAGAGGGCGTGTGCCGCATCTCGCATGTCGGAGCGTGTAGCAGGGTTGGTGGCCAAGACTCGTCGTTTGGTTGCTGCATCGTCAAACAACATATCGATTCCAATGGTGCGAGCAGGATCAAGACGCTCTACAACAGCAACTGTTGTGACATCAAAGCCCAAGGGCGCTACCAGCGTGAGTGCATGGGGTGAGGGTGAAGCACCAGTTTCGATGGTGGCACCCAAATCCTTGAGCAGTTGTAAAAGCTCCAAACGTCTTGATGCCCGCGGCGATACCCAAACCGGCGGAAACTCTTTGACATCGGGCACAGCTTGGTCTGGCGCCACAATGGCTTTGCCATCCAGATATTGGTAGAAGCCTTCTCCTACTTTTTTACCCACCACACCGCCTGCCAAGCGTTGAGCCGTAATGACGCTGGGACGATATCGGGGTTCTTGGTAGTACTGGTTGTAGATGGACTCCATGACAGGGTGCGACACATCTAAGGCAGTGAGGTCGAACAACTCGAAAGGGCCGAGTTTGAAACCAACCTGGTCTTTCAATATTCGGTCGATGGTGGCGAAGTCGGCAACACCTTCAGAGACGATGCGCAAGGCTTCTGTGCCATAGCCACGGCCTGCATGGTTGACGATAAAGCCTGGTGTATCGTTGGCTTGCACAGGCGTATGGCCCATTTGCTTGGCAAATTCGGTAAGCCGCACACAAACATCGGGGCTGGTTTTAAGACCAGCAATGACTTCAACCACCTTCATGAGTGGCACGGGGTTGAAGAAGTGGTAGCCCGCAAATTGTGAAGGGCGCTTTAAAGCTGCAGCGATGGCTGTGACGGAGAGTGAAGATGTGTTGGTCACCAGCACAGTGGTTTCTTCAACCAAGTTTTCTAGCTCAATGAACAAACTTTTCTTGATATCGAGTCGCTCGACAATGGCTTCCACAATCAAATTGCATTTTTGGAGATCTTGCAATTGATTGGCGGTATGCAGTTGGGCTTTGTATTTACCAACTGTTTCAGTATCCAAGCGGCCTTTGGCGAGCAATGAATCCCAAACTTGGTGGACTGCAGCCAAAGCTTTTTGGCTAGCTTCTGCTTGGGTGTCGTAAAGAAATACTTGGCTACCTGCTTGAGCTGCAATTTGAGCGATGCCTCGGCCCATGGCCCCTGCACCAATGACAGCAACTTTTTGAAATGCAATGTTCATTTTTAGCGCCTTACTTGCAATGCACCCGGATTGACAATGTTGGTGGGGGTTCCCTTGATGAAATTGACCACGTTGTCGAAGGCAGCACCAAAATACAGCTCGTAGCTGTCTTTCTCGACATACCCAATGTGGGGTGTGCAAATGCAGTTTTCTAGACGCAGCAAGGCATGGCCTTGCAAGATGGGCTCATGTTCAAATACATCGATGGCTGCCAAGCCGGGTCTGCCGCGATTCAATGCGCTAATGAGTGCATCGGGTTCTATCAACTCAGCCCTAGAAGTGTTGACAATCATGGCGCTTGTTTTCATGCGCATCAAGTCTTCTAATTTCACGATACCTCGGGTGCTGTCGTTGAGTCTGATGTGAAGGGAGATGACGTCGCACTGCTCAAAAAAAGCATCGCGTGAGCTTGCTGGAATGAAACCATCTTTCACAGCTTTTTCGCGTGAAGATTCGCTACCCCAAACCACCACTTGCATGCCAAATGCTTTGGCATAGCCTGCAACCAGTTGGCCAATTTTGCCGTAACCCCAAATTCCAAATGTTCGGCCACGCAGCACGGTTCCTAGACCAAAATTGGCTGGCATAGAGGCAGACTTCAAGCCAGATTGTTGCCAAGCGCCGTGTTTAAGATTGCCAATGTACTGGGGTATGCGGCGGGCAGCGGCCATGACCAATGCCCAAGTCAATTCTGCAGGCGCATAGGGGGAGCCAGTGCCCTGAGCCACAGCGATGCCTCTTTCAGAACAGGCTTCTAAGTCGATGTGGGAGCCAGCACCACCTGTTTGGGAGATGAGTTTGAGGCGCGGTAGCTTTTCGAGCAACTGCCTGTTGAGGTGAGTTCGTTCGCGAACGAGAACCAAGATATCTGCATCTTTGAGACGAACAGACAACTGACCCAAGCCTTTAACGGTGTTGGTGTAGACCTTTGCGTTGTAGGCGTCGAGTTTGGCGGCGCAGTCTAGTTTTCGGACGACATCTTGGTAGTCGTCAAGGATCACAATGTTCATAGGCACTATTGTGCCTTGCCCAAAGGCTTTCATTGGGGGTGAAGGTGAAATTTAGGCCCCCATGAGAGCTCAGTTTAGTGATCTTAGTTTAGTGATGCAAGGGCGCTTTGTTTTGGGCTTCGAGAGCGACCAAGCGGTCGAGCTCGGCGCAGACATCGGCCATGCGACCTGAAATGACCATGCGGCCGGCACAATTGGGAGCCTCGCCGTGCTCAGCCACTCGAAGAACGCGCAGTGCCAACTGTTTGGACAGCCTGCTTTCTTGGGCTGAATTGGCTCCAAGGTGTATTGCCTGAGCGGGATGTTGCTCGAGATGGGCTGCGGCACTCATGAATTTTTGGATGCCGTTGTAAATGCTGGAAATACCAAAGAGAGCGAATGTCATGTTGATCCTTTAATGTGGGCTTGCTTACATCAAGAGCGTGTTGCGAATGAGGCCAACGGCCAAACCTTCGATGTCGAAGGGCTCGCCAGGGTTGACCAAAATGATGGGGTAATCTGGGTTTTCGGGCAAAAGCTCGATACGGTCTGCTTGGCGGCGCAGGCGCTTAACGGTTACTTCCTCGCCAAGGCGCGCAACCACAATTTGGCCATTGCGAACTTCTTTGGTGGCTTTGACGGCTAGCAGGTCGCCGTCCATGATGCCTGCGTCGCGCATGGACATGCCTCGCACTCTGAGCAGATAGTCGGGTTGCTCTTGAAACAAGTGGCTTTCGACATGGTAGGTTCGATCGACGTGTTCTTGGGCCAGAATAGGGGAACCTGCTGCAACTCGGCCGATGAGTGGCAATGCCAGTTGGGCAAAACCAGGCAAGGGGAGGCTGAAAAGGTCGCTGGAGTTGCGCAGGTTGTCGCGGGAAGAACCTTTGAGGCGGATACCCCGGGAAGTGCCACTGACCAGATCGATAGCACCTTTTCGGGCCAAGGCCTGAAGGTGTTCTTCTGCGGCGTTGGCTGATTTGAAGCCCAATACTTGAGCTATTTCAGCTCGGGTAGGGGGGGCTCCCGTTTCGGCAATGGTTTTTTGGATGAGTTCCAAAATTTCTTGCTGCCGCGCCGTGAGCTTGGGTTGATCGATCATGATGCACTCCTTGTGAGCTGTCTGTTTGGAAGAATGAACTTATGTTGGCAACTGCAATTCACTGTTTTCTTATCCAGTAACTGTATTTTTAACCAGTCTTTTTAGAAATGCAAGCAAAAAATCAAAAAATTGTTGTTTTAGGCACAGGTGGCACCATAGCGGGGGTGTCTGCCTCTGCGAATGAAGGGCTTGCCTACAAGGCCGCCCAACGCGGCATTGACGATTTGTTAGAAGTGGCGCTCGGCCATCAAAAGCATTGGCCAGAGGCCTTGTCTGATTACCAATTTGACTCTGAACAAGTGGCTCAGCTTGACAGCAAGGACATGGACTTTGAGACTTGGATGCATTTGGCGCAACGCTGTGAGCATTGGTTGTCGCAAAGCAATGTGGCGGGTCTTGTCATTACCCACGGCACAGATACGCTTGAAGAAACAGCTTACTTTTTGTCCCATGTGTTGAGCACTGCCAAGCCCATCGTGCTGACGTGTGCCATGCGCCCCGCCAACTTCAAGGATGCAGACGGGCCTCAAAACTTGAGAGATGCCATGTTGCTTGCAGCCACCACCCATGAGTTGGGTGTTTGCTTGGTGGCTGCAGGTGAAATTCACCACAGTCAATATGTTCAAAAAGTCCACCCTACTCGGTTGAACGCTTTTGACTCTGGTGAAACAGGTATGGCGGGGAGAGTTCACAATGACCGGGTTGAATGGCTGGAGTCATTCAATTCACCCAAGATGACAGACAAATTGAGAGTCTCTCAATTGCCACCTGCAAGCAAATGGCCCTGGGTTGAAATTGTGATGAACCACGTGAATGCTTCAGCACTGCACATTGAGGCCTTGGTTCAGGCAGGGGTCAAGGGGCTGGTTGTGGCCGGAACAGGCAACGGTTCAATGAGCACCAAACTCAAGCAGAGTTTGGTGCTCGCGCAAAAAGCAGGCGTACAGATTCGCTTAAGCACTCGTTGCAATCAGGGCTCTGTGATACCTACTGAAAGCCATATTTTTGATGCCACGAGCGGTTTAAGCCCAGTGAAAACAAGAGTGGCCTTGATGCTGGACATGATGTCGCAGCTTCAAAGCCACTGATTGCATTTAGTCTGAAAACGGCGATTAGCGTATTGGCTTAGTGAGTTGCGCCCAAGGCCTGCATTGCGCGCTGTGTAATGTCTTCGACAGAGCCCATGCCACTGATTGCGCGGTATTGAGGGGCACTCTGAGCTTCGCGTTGAGCCCATTCAGAGTAGTAGGCCACCAAGGGACGTGTTTGCTGGCTGTAGACATCCAAGCGTTTTTTCACGGTTTCTTCTTTGTCATCTTCGCGTTGAACCAAGGGCTCTCCGGTGACGTCGTCTTTGCCGTCGGCTTTGGGCGGATTGAATTTGACGTGGTAGGTGCGGCCCGATGCAGGATGTGAACGGCGACCACTCATGCGTTCGACAATGGCATCAAATGGCACATCTATTTCAAGGACATAGTCCAACTTGACGCCGGCAACCTTCATGGCATCGGCTTGGGGAATGGTGCGTGGAAAACCGTCAAACAAGAAACCATTGGAGCAGTCTGCTTGTGCAATGCGCTCTTTGACGAGGTTGATGATGAGGTCGTCGCTGACCAAACCGCCCGATTCCATCACGGCCTTGGCTTGCAAGCCAAGCGGGGTGCCAGCCTTGACTGCAGCGCGCAACATATCGCCAGTTGAGATTTGAGGAATGGCAAATTTCTGGCAGATGAATGCGGCTTGGGTTCCCTTACCAGCACCTGGCGCACCTAAAAGAATGAGTCTCATGAATGTCCCGAATAGTTGTTAATCTTTCGCCATGGCTTGGATGGCTGTCTTTGGAGAATATCACGGGAAACCTTTTTTTACCTGACTTCCACCTTCTGCCACTTTCAAGGTTTGAGCAAGGCACGCACTTTCTCTAAGTCTTCGGGGGTATCAACGCCGGGCCCGGGTGCATCTGGCGTGATGTGCACGGCTATTTTGTGGCCGTGCCACATGGCCCGCAATTGCTCTAATGCTTCCCCTTTTTCAATGGGGGCGGGCGTCATGCTTGGGAAACTTTGTAAAAACCCAACGCGGTAAGCATAGATGCCTATGTGCCTGAGAGGTGCAGGTTTGGGCAAACTTTGGATACCCTGCGCAAAGCCATCGCGCCACCAAGGAATGGGGGCTCGGCTGAAATAAAGGGCCAATTGCTCTTTGTCTAAAACCACTTTCACCACATTGGAATTGGTGAATTCTGAGAGATCATGAATTTCATGGGCTGCCGTGCTCATGCTAGCGCTCGGGCGTTGTTCAAGCAAGGCAGCGACTTGGTTGATGAGCGTCGGGTTAATAAGGGGTTCGTCCCCTTGCACATTCACCACCAGGTCGTTGGGTCCAAGTTGCAGCAGCGCGCTGGCTTCAGCCAAGCGGTCACTGCCGCTTGGGTGATCATTTCGAGTGAGTAAAGCCCTAATGCCATGGGCCTGACAGACATCAACAATGTCGATGCTGTCGGCAGCGACCACCACTTGTGCAGCATGCGAAAGAGCTGCCCTTTGCGCGACCCGAACCACCATGGGCAAACCATGGATATCTGCCAAGGGTTTGTTGGGCAGTCGGGTAGAGGCTAAGCGGGCAGGAACAATGACAGTAAAGGATTGCGTCATGTCTGACTTAAAAAAATGAGTCAAAAAGAATCAAAAAGGATTCAAGAGAAATCTAAACAAGGGGGGTGCGGGGTTTGAGTTGTTCTAACTCTTCATCGCTGAGTGTCCGAGCTTCGTTTTCAAGCAGGATGGGAATTCCATTTCGAATTGGGTAAGCCAACCTAGCGCTGCGCGACCAGATTTCTTGCAAGTCGCGCTGCACATCAAGAGGGCCCTTGGTGACTGGGCAAACCAAAAGTTCAAGTAATTTCGTGTCCATGTCTCAATGATACCTGTGACGGCTTTGAAAAAGTTGATCAAAGGCTTTCCAAAAAGCATCCTCGGCTTCAAAAACCAATGGAATGGCAAGTGCTTGCGGATGTCGCGCCCACAATTTGAGGGCATCTTTTTCGGTACACAAAAGTGGCATTTCGGGATGCGCTGGATTCCAAGCGGCAAAATCATCGTGATCAGGCAGTGCGCTTGAATGTGCAATTTGGAATTGAGCGTTTTCAAGCATGGCCAAAAAAGCTTCAGGTTTGGCAATGCCCGATACCACTTCGACTCTTTGGGATTTCAAGCTTTCTGTTGGAATTTGTTGGCCTTTAGAAGTCAATGCAAAGGGGCTGAGTTCTCTGTTTGATTCAAAGCCTTCTGGCAAGGTGCGTTGATGGCTGTGCAACAACAAATCAATGGGCCGTGGCCATGGTTCTCGCAACGGACCAGCCGGTAGCAAGTGACCATTGCCCAAGCCCATGGCGTCCATCACACAAATTTCAATGTCACGTTGCAGCGCGATGTGTTGAAGTCCATCGTCACAAACCAACACACGGACCTCGGGAAAATGTTGCAGCAAATGTTGGGCGGCTTCCACACGGTTAGAGCCCACCACCACGGGTACACCGCATTTTTGAAAAATCATGAGCGGTTCATCGCCGACCTCGCTCACCAAGCTTCCTGGCTGAACAATTTGCAGATCTGAAAGAGTTCGCCCATAGCCACGAGATACAACGCCAACTTTGTGCCCTTGGGTTTTTAATCGCAGAGCAAGGGCCATGGTGAGGGGGGTTTTTCCGCCACCACCCGCCACCACGTTGCCCACCACGATAACCGTGGCATTGACTTGGTGCTGTTTGAAAAGGCCTAAGGCATATGCCAATTTTCGAAGTCTGATTAACAGGCTGTAAAGGAGTTCGATGGGCCACAGCAAATAGGTGATGGCACTGCGGGTACGCCAATACTTCGGAAGATTCTGAAAGTAATTGGACATGGTGGGTGAATTAGGGTTTGGCAGTTTGCGATGGTTTTTGAGTCGCAAATGCAATTTTTGAAACCCCATTCATTCGAGCAGCTTCCAATACATTGACCACTGATTGATGGCTGGCAGAGCCATCTGCTTTGATGAGCAAAGAAGCGTCTAGCTGGCGCAGCTCAGAAAGTGCATTAGTCAGGTCGATCAAACTTCTCCCTTCAAGCTTGACGCCATTGACAGCGTAGTTGCCTTGTGAACTCACCGACACCACCCAAGCTGTTGAAGGCTCTGTATTGGCTTGAGCCGAAGCACTGGGCAAGCTGACATTCATTTCATTGAACTTGGACCAGGTGGTGGTCAACATCAAAAAAATGAGGACAACCAAGAGCACATCAATGAATGGAATCAGATTGATGTCCGGTTCAATGCTGGTGTTCTTTCTAAATTTCAATTTGGCTCACTCTTGGCTTGATATTATTCACGCATGGCGGCAAGGTGTCTGGCAAACTTCTCGGAAGCCCACTCCATTTGCAACACCAAACGGTCAACCTTGGACTTGAAAAAGCGCCATGCTATTAAACAGGGTATGGCCACAATCAGGCCTAAGGCCGTGTTGTAAAGCGCAATAGAAATGCCGTGCGCCAATTCTGTAGGCTGTTGTTGGCCTGGTGTTTGAAGTCCAAACAATTCAATCATGCCCACCACGGTACCCAATAAACCTAACAAGGGAGAGGCGGAAGCCAGTGTGGCCAAGGCGGTGAGATAGCGCTCTAAGCCTTGTGCCGCCATTCGACCTTCCATTTCCATACTTTCACGAACATCTTGATGGCTGGCATTGGGAGAAAGTGCCAAGGTTTGAAGGCCAGTTGCAAAAATAGGACCCACAGCGCCCATCTGCGCAATTTCTTGGATGGCGGCGTTGCTGGGAAACCCTTGTTGTGTGCTTTCAATGGCGCGCTGAAAAGCGAGTTCCGGAATGACCTTGGAGGTTCGCAGGGCATAAAAGCGCTCCAAAATGATGGCGAGCGCAAAAATGGAACAGGCAATGAGGGGCCAAACGGGCCATCCTGCGGCTTGTATGATGCTTATCAAAATCAAACTTTCTACTTCTGGATTCAGTTTTGATTATGGCTGATCGAATTGTTCTGCTTTTCTGTGGATAACTTTGTGAAGAACAGGGTGTCAGAATCGCGGAAAACCGCATGAATCCTAGCTTTTTTCACAGTGCTTCTTTTTTAAACAGGAAATTGATTAAATAAATCAATAGCTTACATGAATCAATGCTTGCCAAACCCACATCATGGCGGTGCTGTGCCAGCATCATTCAGGCTGTGGACTGATTCAGCAAGAAAACACAAGCTTTTGCCAACAAAATAGGTCTGAACACCGCAAAAAATAAGGTTTTTTTATGGCGAGAATAGATTCTGAGCAACGCATATGGTCAGTTGGCGCACTTTGCCTTGCAATTGCAGATACTTTAAATGCCAGGTTCAATCCTGTTGCGGTGAAAGGTGAGATTTCTGGCTTCTCAAGGGCAGCCAGCGGTCATTGTTATTTCAACCTCAAGGACGAGAGCGGGCAAATTCGCTGTGCCATGTTCAAAAGAGCTGCCAGCGCCATTGGGTTCATGCCCAGAGACGGTGAACTGGTGGAGGTTCGGGGAAAGTTGGGTGTTTATGAGGCACGTGGAGATTTACAATTGGTGGTTGAAACTATGCAAAGGGCAGGTCAGGGCGACCTGTTTGCGCAGTTTCTAAAGCTCAAGGCCAAACTCGAAGCTGAAGGACTTTTCGAGCCCTCGCGCAAGCGTGACATTCCCATGCAGCCGCGCGCCATTGGCGTCATTACCTCCCTTGGTGCGGCCGCATTGCACGATGTGGTTTCTGCGTTGCAAAGGCGAGTGCCTCACATTCCAGTCATTTTGGCACCGGCTTCAGTACAGGGCGCTAATGCACCCTTGGAGATGTTGCATAGCCTTCAAAAATTGGTGGCTTGGCAGGGAAATGCCGTCAGCGCTTCAAACAAAGCTCAGACCGAAAAAATGGCAATTGACGTTATTTTGATGGTTCGAGGGGGTGGCTCGATAGAAGATCTGTGGGCCTTCAATGACGAGGCGCTGGTTCGAGCCATTGCGTCTTGTCCCATTCCCATTGTTTCGGGCGTGGGCCATGAAACCGATTTCACTTTGACCGATTTTGTGGCTGACCTGCGTGCGCCCACGCCCACAGCGGCGGCAGAATTGGTGGCCACGGCTCGGGATCTGCTGATGGGCCAGCTTTTGCACACTCAAGAAGCTTTTTCAACAGCGCTCACCAGTCATTTAGACCGGATGAGCCAAAATTTGGATTGGATTGCCAATCGGCTGGGCCGTCCATCGGGCCGTTTGAATGATCAAAAGGCACACCTGATGCGCCTTGGACAATCGCTTCAATTTGGGCTAAAAACACAAGTTCAAGTGCGCCGACAAACTCTTGCTCGGCATTCCGAAAACCTTCCTCGCGGGCTTCAGAAAAGCTTCCAATGTCATCAGCAAAAAGCCATCAACTTGAGCACTCGATTGGGTCTTTTAGATCCTCACTTGGTGTTGGAGCGAGGATATGCATGGCTGACCGACGAAAGCGGCGTGGCCATGACTCATGCCAGGGACTTTGAGTCTCAGCAATCGGTGACGGCCACACTGGCCGATGGACAAGTTAAATTGCAAGTGAAGTAGTGAACCCACTGATTGACGCAAGTTGGCTAGATACGACCCCAAATGGGCTGGGCCTTTAGAGAGATTTTTTCAGACAAGAAGGCGCGTTCAACTTACAATAGTCTTTTAGATTTTCACCGCACTTTATAGAGGAACACATGGAACACACCCTGCCAGCACTGCCTTATGCCATCGACGCATTGGCACCGCACTACAGCCAAGAAACTCTGGAATTTCACCATGGTAAGCACCACAATGCTTACGTTGTGAACTTGAACAATTTGCAAAAGGGCACTGAGTTTGAATCAATGTCTCTGGAAGAAATCATCAAAAAATCCAGCGGCGGCGTCTACAACAATTCTGCTCAAATTTGGAACCACACCTTCTTTTGGAATTGCATGAAGCCCAATGGCGGTGGTGAGCCTACGGGTGCTTTGGCAGCGGCTATCAACGCCAAGTTTGGCTCTTATGCCGCATTCAAAGAAGCCTTCGTGAAGAGCGCGGTGGGCAACTTTGGTTCAGGTTGGACATGGTTGGTAAAAAAGGCTGACGGCAGCGTTGACATCGTCAACATGGGCGCAGCTGGTACACCCCTCACCACTGCCGACAAAGCTTTGCTCACAGTAGATGTTTGGGAGCATGCTTACTACATCGATTACCGCAATTTGCGTCCTAAGTTTGTCGAAACATTCCTCGACAAATTGGTCAACTGGTCATTTGCAGAAGCCAATTTCGCCTAATTGACAGTAGGACTGAGATCACTTTGATTTCAGTCCCATCCAATAAAAAAGCCCAGCGCATTGCACTGGGCTTTTTTGCTTCTCATTTCAATTTAGCGAATCATCATGCCACCATCCGCCACAATGGTTTGGCCTGTGATGTATTTGCCTGCTGCACTGGCCAAAAGCACCGCAATGCCACCGATGTCATCGGGATCGCCAATGCGGCGCAGAGGCGTTTCGTTTTCAACCATGCCAGCCTTCACAGGATCGTCTGTTAGGGCTTTTGCAAAATCGGTGCGAATCAAGCCTGGCGCAATACAGTTCACTCGAATATTGTCTGGGCCCCACTCCACAGCCAAATTGCGCGCCAATTGCATGTCGGCGGCTTTGGAGATGTTGTAGGCGCCAATGACGGCAGACCCGTGCAAACCGCCCACCGATGACACCAACACAATGGCGCCATCTTTCTTGGCTTTCATGTCTGGATAGACCATGCTGCAGAGCCAAGTGCTAGACAGCACATTGTTGTGCATGACTTTGTTGAAGACTTCATCGCTCATGCCGGTCATGGGGCCGTAGTAAGGATTGCTGGCAGCGTTGCAAACCAAGATGTCGATGGGGCCCCAAATTTCGCGTGTTTTTTGCACCAAATTCTGCAATTGTTCTTTGTTGGCAATGCTGGCGCTGATGGCCATGGCCGTTCCGCCTTCAGCTTGAATTTCTTTCACAACCGCCTCGCAGGCATCGAGTTTCCGGCTTGAGATCACCACTTTGGCACCTGCGCGTGCCAATTGAAACGCAATGGATCGGCCGATGCCTCTGCTAGCGCCTGTCACGATGGCCACTTTGTTTTCCAAATTGAATAATTTCATGGGTCTCCTTGGGATGTCCGAGATAAAAGAAAAAATGAAGTTTGCCAGTCATCATTGATTTGAGCTGTCGTGCGTGTGTCAGCAATAATACGGTCAGCATTTTTTGAACACGCATGCTGCAAAAGGCGAACATGGATCAAATTCAGACAGTGGTGTTGGGCGCGGGCGTTGTGGGATTGGCCGTAGCACGAGAATTGGCGCTTCAAGGCCAAGAGATCGTTTTGCTGGAAGCCGCCGATGCGTTTGGCACCGGCACGAGTTCGCGCAACAGTGAAGTCATTCATGCCGGAATTTATTACCCTGCAGGCTCCTTGAAAGCAAAGCTTTGCGTGCAAGGAAGGCACATGCTCTACGCTTATTGCAAAGAGCGGCAAATTCCTCACAAAGCCTGCGGTAAATTGATTGTGGCTACTTCTGTTCAACAGCTTGAGCAGCTGTCGTCCATTCAAGCCAAGGCCAATGCCAATGGCGTGCTGGGCGCCGATCAGTTAAGGCTACTGACAGCTCAAGAAGCGCAATCCATGGAGCCTGACTTGCAGTGTGAGGCCGCGTTGTGGTCGCCTGGTACGGGCATTATTGATAGCCATGCGCTCATGTTGAGTTATTTGGGTGATTTTGAAAATGCGGGCGGTATCTTGGCACTGAACTCTGCTTTTTCGTCTGCTCAAATTGTGCGTTCATCAGGCACAACGCAGTTCATTGTTCGCACGCAAGATGGCACTGAAATCTTGGCTCAAAACGTGATCAATTCAACGGGCTTGTCTGCCCCCAACACGGCGCGCCAGTTTGAAGGCATGGACCTTGCCAATTTGCCGCGTGCTTATTACGCCAAAGGCAACTACTTCAGCCTTGCTGGCAGATCGCCTTTTTCTCGCTTGATCTACCCTGTGCCCGAGGCGGCTGGTTTAGGTGTGCACCTCACTTTGGACATGGCAGGTCAAGCCAAGTTTGGCCCCGACGTGGAGTGGGTTGACTCCCCAGACAAGCTTGATGTTGACCCAAGTCGTGGCGACGCCTTTTATGCAGAGGTTCGCAAATATTGGCCAGGCTTGAAGGACGGAGCGCTGATGCCTTCCTACTCAGGCATTCGTCCCAAAATCAATTCACCCCAAGAAATGGCAGCTGACTTTTGCATCATGGGGCCTGCAAACCACGGTGTAAGGGGCCTGGTGCATTTGCTTGGCATTGAGTCGCCAGGCTTGACGAGCTCTTTGGCCATTGCCCGCGAAGTGTCTCAGGCCTTGCAAGACAAAGCTTAGAAAGTTCTTGGCTTTTCAATGTTGGGACAACTGCCGAAGGGCCTTGGCCACTTCATGAACCAAAGCGGGGCCTTTGTAAATGAGGCCTGTGTAAATTTGAACCACATCGGCTCCAGCTTCTATTTTGCTCACAGCATCGTAAGCACTCAGAATTCCGCCCACGCCAATGATGGGAAATTGGGCTCCGAGGTGCTGCCTCAACAAACGAATGACCCGATTGCTACCCGCTAACACGGGTGCACCTGAGAGGCCGCCCGCTTCATCTCCATGCTGCATGCCTTTTACGGCATCACGCGAGAGTGTGGTGTTGGTGGCAATCACGCCATCCATCTGATGTTTGATGAGAGAGGCGGCAATGACAGCTATTTGATCATCGTCAAGATCGGGGGCAATTTTGAGAAATACGGGGACACGCTTTTGATGTTTATCTGCCAAGGCCATTTTGCGTTCGTTCAAGGCTGACAAGAGTTGATCAAGCGCTTCATCGGTTTGCAAAGAGCGCAAATTTTTGGTGTTGGGGCTAGAAATATTGACCGTGACGTAGTCGGCATGCTCATAAACGCCGCTCAAGCCAATGAGGTAATCATCCGTCGCTCTTTCAATGGGAGTGGCTGCATTTTTGCCAATGTTCAAACCCAAAAGGCGGCCTTGGCTTCTAAACTGAGACTTCTTGACATTGCTGACAAATGCATCAAGCCCTTGGTTGTTAAAGCCCAGCCTGTTGATCAAGGCCTTGGCCTCCGGCAATCTGAACATGCGAGGTTTGTCATTGCCTGGTTGCGCTAGCGGCGTGACGGTACCCACCTCGACAAAACCAAAGCCCATTGCACCCAGTCCGTCGATGCAACGTGCATTTTTGTCGAGACCTGCGGCCATTCCAACGCGATTGGGGAAACTGAGGCCTGCCAACTGAATTGGATCGGCAACCCAAGGTTGACGGTAGGCAATATCGAGGAGGGTGTTTTGAGTTTGGGCCAGTTGATTCAAGGTGAGGTCGTGGGCAGCCTCAGGATCCATTTTGAATAAAAATGCGCGGGCCAGTGGGTAAAGGTTCAGGGACATTGGATAATCTCATTCAATACAAGCATTGTCTCAAATAAACCCTATGAATCAAGACGAACTGAAAGCACTTGTCGGCCAAGCGGCTCTTCAATATGTGGTGCCCGGTCAAATTGTGGGCGTGGGAACGGGCTCTACGGTGAACAAATTCATCGACGCGTTGGCCACTGTCAAAGACCAAATCAAAGGCGCAGTTTCAAGTTCAGAAGCTTCAACGGCACGGTTAAAGGCCCTGGGTATTCCAGTTTTTGACAGCAATGAAGTGGCTGAGTTGTCTGTTTACATTGACGGGGCTGACGAGATCAATGCACAGGGTCACATGGTCAAGGGGGGCGGCGCTGCTCTCACGCGCGAAAAAATTGTGGCGGCACAATCCAAAATGTTTGTTTGCATTGCCGACGAATCCAAACTGGTGGATGTTTTGGGTGCATTTCCATTGCCTGTCGAAGTCATTCCCATGTCCAGCACGCGAATCATGGCGCAGTTTGAAGCGCTAGGTGGTGATGCTCAAGTTCGCATGAAGGATGGCAAGGCCTTGGTGACAGACAACGGGCAGCACATCATCGATGTGAAGGGCTTGAAGATCACCGATCCTGTGGCGTTTGAGGCTCAAGTGAGCCAATGGCCAGGGGTTGTAACCGTGGGTGTGTTTGCCTACCAAAAAGCCCAAGTGTGTTTGCTTGGAACCGCTGAAGGCGTGAAGACGCTGACGTTTTAAGCGTCAGCATTTCACATTTAACTGGCAGACATGCCCTGATGCTTTAGCAGAGCATTGATAGAGGGCTCGCGTCCTCTGAATGCAATGAAAGAATCTAGAGCAGGGCGGCTGCCACCTGCCTCCAAAATGGCTTGTCGATATCGGCGGCCTGTTTCTAGGTTGGGTGAGCCATCAGGCTGAGCAGTTTCTTCAAACGCCTCATAAGCATCTGCCGACAAAACTTCTGCCCATTTGTAGCTGTAGTAGCCAGCGGCATAACCACCTGCAAAGATGTGACTGAAAGTGTGTGCCATGCGGTTGAATTCAGGTGGCTGAATGACCGCCACTTCTGCGCGCACTTTGTGCAACACTGGCATGAAATCGTCGTGTGGATTGTGTTCGCTGTGAAGCAACATGTCGAGCAAGGCAAACTCAATTTGCCGCAAAGTTTGCAAACCACTTTGGAAGTTTTTCGCGGCCACCATTTTGTCGAACAAAGCTTTTGGCAAGGACTGCTCCGTTTTGACATGCGCAGTCATGTGCTTGATGACTGGCCACTCCCAGCAAAAGTTTTCCATAAATTGACTGGGCAACTCGACGGCATCCCATTCAACACCGCTAATACCAGAGACATCCCGCTCATTCACTTGCGTGAGCATGTGATGCAGGCCATGACCAAATTCGTGGAACAGAGTGATCACATCGTCGTGGGTGAGCAAAGGGGGATTTCCATCGACGCCCTCTGCAAAATTGCAGACCAAATGCGCAACGGGTGTTTGCAGCAGACCGGTGTCGGGACGCAGCCAGCGAGAGCGGACGTCGTCCATCCATGCACCACCTCGCTTGCCTGCACGAGCTGGTGGGTCGAGATAAAACTGCCCTACCAATTGACCGTTTCTTTCGATGCGGTAAAAGCCCACTGCAGGATGCCAAACAGGTGCAGTGTCTGGTCGAATGCTGACTTCAAACAAGGTCTCAATGATTTTGAACAGGCCCTGCAAAACTTTGGGTGCTGTAAAGTATTGCTTGACTTCTTGCTCACTGAAACTGTAACGAGCTTCTTTCAGTTTCTCACCAATGTAGGGCCAGTCCCATGCCTGCGGATTTTGTAGATTCAAATGCTCAGCTGCAAATTGCCGCATGTCTTGCAAATCTTTTTCTGCAAAAGGCCGTGCTCGCATGGACAGGTCTCGAAGAAAAGCGATGACCTTGGCAGGCGAGTCTGCCATCTTGGTAGCGACCGAAACTTCTGCAAAGTTTTGGTAGCCCAACAATTTGGCTTCTTCCTGTCGAAGTTGCAAAATTTCTTGAATGAGCTTTCCGTTGTCCAGTTCGGCAAACTGCGCATCAGCTTGATCTGAAGAACGTGTGACGTAGGCTTGGTAAAGCTTTTGCCGCAACTCACTGCTAGCGGCAAACTGCATCACTGGCAAGTAGCAGGGCATTTTCAAGGTGAGCTTGTAGCCAGACTGACCTTCTTTTTCTGCTGCTGCGCGTGCTGTGTTTTTGACATCTTCAGGTACGCCTGCCAACTCTGCTTCGGTCACAAAGAGGGAAAACCTGTCTGTGGCATCCAAAGCGTTTTCACTGAACTTTTGACTTAGCTCGGCCATGCGTTCTTGAATAGCGGCATACCGTTGTTTGTTTTCCCCTTGAAGTTCTGCACCACCCAAAACAAAATTTCGAAGTGCGTTCTTCAAGGCCTGTTGTTGCGCCTTGTCCAGCTGGGCTGAATTGACAGCTTTGTACTTGGCATACAGCCGTTCGTCAGAGCCTAGTCGGGTCCAAAATTCGGTGACTTTGGGCAATGCGTCGTTATAAGCCGCGCGCAATTCGGGTGAGTCAGCCACGCTATTCAAGTGGCTGACCGCACCCCAAGCAGAACTCAAGCGCTCTGTGCAAACGTCAAGCACCTTGGCTATGGCTTGCCATTCGGCAGGAAAGGCCTCTTGGGTGACTTTCTCTAAAGCGTCCGAGGCCGCGCTTAAAAGCTGATCAACGGCTGCATTGACATGCTCGGGTTTGATTTGGTCAAACAAAGGCAGCTCGGCGGTTTGCAGCAGGGGATTGGTGGAAGACATTGTCATGGTTGAAAACTTTCAAGCAACTGGTAAAAAGGTGGTTGAATTAAATGCGCTCAGCAGCTTCAAGGGTATTGACCAGCAGCATGGTGATGGTCATCGGGCCAACGCCCCCCGGAACCGGTGTGATGTAGCCAGCCACTTGGGACACGCCCTCAAAGTCGACATCGCCACACAGTTTGCCTTCGTCGTTTCTGTTCATGCCCACATCAATCACCACTGCGCCAGGCTTGACCATGTCTGAAGTCAAAACATTGCGTTTGCCAACGGCAGCCACAATGACATCTGCTTGCAAAGTCATGGCCTTCAAATCGGTGGTTGCGCTATGGCAGATGGTGACGGTGGCGTTCTTTTGGAGCAGCATCAGGGCCATGGGTTTACCCACAATATTGCTTCTGCCAAGGATCACTGCGTGTTTTCCTTTGAGGTCGTACCCTATGCTTTCCAGCATCTTCATGCAACCGTAAGGTGTGCAAGGCCAAAAGCCGGGCATCCCGGTCATGAGAGCACCGGCACTGGCGATGTGAAAGCCGTCAACATCCTTGGCTGGAGAAATGGCTTCGATTACTTTTTGAGCATCGATGTGAGAGGGCAATGGCAACTGAACCAGAATGCCATGAATGGTTTTGTCAGCATTCAGCGCTTCAATGCGCTCGAGCAGAGCGGCTTCGCTCAAACTGTCGGGATGCTTTTCTAAAACAGAATGAAGGCCGCTGTCTTGGCAGGCTTTGACTTTGTTGCGCACATAAACTTGGCTGGCTGGGTTGTCACCAACCAATATAACTGCCAAGCCAGGCGTGATTCCCTTGACTTTCAAAGCCATGGTGCGGCGTGTGACGTCTGCGCGCAATTGCTGGGAGAGGGCATTGCCGTCAATTTTTTGGGCTGTCATGGCGTGATGGTTTTGAATGTCAAAATGAGTCGTCATTAAACAAAAACGCCCGCGAGTTGTTGGTTCACGGGCGGGAAAATCTGCCTAAAAAGGCATTGGATCCTAGGCCTTGGGCGCAGCCTGTCCCAACGCAATTTTGAGCAAATCTGCCACAGTATTGGCATTGAGCTTTTCCATGATGTTGGCGCGATGCGCTTCCACTGTCTTGATGCTGATGCCTAAGTCGTCAGCTATTTGCTTGTTCAAGCGGCCTGCCACAATTCGTTCAAGCACTTGGGCTTCACGGCCTGTCAGCTTAGCCAACAGTGCGTCGCGATTGGCGGCATTTTGATGTTCTGAGAAAGACTCGCGCGCGCTGTCGAGCATGCGCTCAACCAAACTCACCAGGTCATCTTCTTTGAAGGGCTTTTGAATGAAGTCCATCGCACCTTTTTTCATGGTGTTGACGGCCATAGGCACATCGCCATGTCCAGTGATAAACACGATGGGCAGGGGCGAGCGGCGTTCAATCAGCTTGTCTTGAAGTTCTAGGCCAGTCATGCCGCCCATGCGAATGTCGACAATCAAGCAAGCAACTTCCCGCGGGTCGTAGCGACTGAGAAACGACTCTGCAGAGTCAAAACATCTGACACGGTAGTCTTTGCCCTCGAGGAGCCACTGAAGAGAATCGCGAACGGCCTCGTCGTCATCCACAACGTAAACAGTTCCTTTTTTGGGTATCAAACTCATGGGGGTTCCCAGTTCTATTTGCTAATTCAATGTGGCGAAATGGCCGTGGCGGGTATCCAAAAGGAAAAACAACATCCAACAACTTCGTCGGCATTGTAGAGGTTCTCGGCAGTGATTCTGCCTTGGTGTGACTCAACAATGGTTCGGCAGAGGTTCAGACCAATGCCCATGCCCTCCACTTTGGTGGAAAAGAAGGCCTCGTAGAGTCTTCCCATCACCTGGGGTGGTAGGCCTTTTCCAGTGTCTGTCACTGAAAAATGCACCGTATTTTGGGCGGCGATGACCTTGGGAACGACCCTCAACTCGACATGGCGTTTTCCGACAGGTCTTTCTGCATTGTCAATTGACTCTGCTGCATTCTTCATCAAGTTAATCAGCACCTGCTCTATCAGGATGGGGTCGACACTGAGCTGAGGAAGCCGCGCCGCAACGTAGTGGGACAGCCTGACATTGCGCCTGCGGAGCTCAATTTCTGCCAATTCCACCGCTTCATTAACCATGGACAGCACCTCTGATGGCGTGCGGTTTGGTTCGCTTCGCTTTACAAAGGTTCGAATTCTGTGAATGATTTGGCCAGCTCTTTGCGCTTGATGCGAGGTTTTTTCCAAGGCCCAAATCAAGTCTTTCTCATCAATCTGTTGCCCTTTGATGCGAGAGAGCATGCCGTTGCAATAGTTTGAAATGGCTGTCAAGGGTTGGTTGAGTTCGTGGGCCACGCTAGAGGCCATCTCTCCCATGGTAATCAGGCGGCTGGCGTTTTGGGCACGTTCGGCTTGCTGCGTGGCCAATTCTTCGGCCTGTCTGCGAGCGGTGATGTCTGTGGCAATAACCAGCTGAGCCAGTCTGCCGTCAGCCCAGTTGATGTAGCGAGTTCGAATTTCGAGCCATTTGTCCAAATGTTCTAGATAAATTTCAGCCCGTTCCGCTGGAGCAACAGTGAGACTCTCGGTGGGTAAGCCTGCCAGTGCGTCTACGTCGTCCATTTCCGTTTCGGAAGTTCGAATGTCCAACATGCCTGCTTTTTCAACCAAATTCAAATGCCCATGCGTGTCGTTGCTGAACCACTGCCGGTAAAGTTTGTTGGCAAACAACAGCTCTTCACTTCCTAGGGGTGCCACAGACACAGACGCGTCTAGGGCCTCCAGTACGATGGTGAAGCGTTCGTAAGAGGCCGCCAACTGCTCACGCACACGGTTTGGCTCGGTGATGTCGGTCATGGATGTCATCCAACCAGTTTGTTGACCGTTGGCATCAATCAGAGGTGATACATAAAGCCGAGCGTCAAAAACGCTGCCGTTTTTTCTTTTGACTCGAACCTGAAAGCCCCCAGAGGTTTGCTTGCCGCTGAGTTCCTCTTCTAGGCGTGCCATCAAGAATTCGCGGTCTTCATCTGGCCAGTAGGGGTAGGGTGCCACCGCACCAATCAGTTCATTTTCTTGCCATCCCGTCATCTGGCAAAAAGCCAAATTCACATAGGTAATGCGTCCTTCCAAATCCAAGGCTCGCATCCCGGTCAAGATCGAGTTTTCCATGGCCCGTCTGAAATTGGTCTCAGCAAACAATTCTTTTTGCGTTTGTTGCCGTTTTCGGGTGTGCCGCCAATTGCCGATGAGCATCCAAGCGGTTAGCAAGCTCAGTGCGCCAATCATCCAGAAAAAACCATTTCCCACTATGTCTTGTGACGTTCGCCATGCTTGTGCTCGCAGAATGAGCCCATTTCCGACGGGGGAAACTGGCACTTCAAATTCATTGTTTTGCCCAGAGATCCCTGGCATGAAACTCCAAACACGGATTCGCTTTGGGATCGATTGTCCGGCAATGATGTTGCCATCACTGTCCAACAATGAAACCGCGTACTTCGCAGAAATTTCGCTCGGGACGCCGTATCTCAAAAGGCTTTCTACCGCGTACTCTGCCATGATCACGCCATTGAAGCGGCCTTGCGAGTTAGTCAGGGGTGTGTGAAGTTGGAGGACCACATTTTTGGCGTAATTTTCTTGCCCCATTGAATTGTTACCGATGGAGAGGCTCCCATCATCCTCTTGGGAGTAAATGGGCTGCATCAAGTCACGAGCCAGTGTGTAGCTGTTTTCAGACTCGCCCCACTTTAAGACTTCACCCACACGCCATTTTTGGTTGATCAAAGCACTCGGCGTTGTTTGAATGGCCAAAATTTTTCGCCTTTCATCAACCCAAGCCAATGTTTGTAACTCAGGGTTTTTAACGACCAGCGTTTCGGCGCGTTTTGAAAACTCTTTCAGGTCGACATCTTTGTTCGAGATGTCTCTGGCCAAGCGCATGATTTGTTCTTGGCGTTCCAGTAAAAGGAGCCTTAAGCGCTGTTGACTGTATTCAACGTCTCTCTTAACAGCTTCTTGCTCTCGATCGATTTCTTCGACTCGCAAATACCAAAAAGAAAAAGCAATAGCGGTAAAAAATAACAAGACAGCTGCTATTGGGGCTAAAGTGGCAAATCGATCTTGTTTAACTGGATTTTGTTTTTTCCACCAACGTCTCCACCAAGACACAGGCTTGATGGCCAAAATGGCCTTGGATACGTTTTGCGGCTTCATAAGTTGAGAGTTTAGGGGAAAACTTTCGGTTAATTTTTACAATATGAAACAATAAAGCACCATTTGAAATTTTTCAAACTTTGTGAGAGAATTCTGAAAAAATAGATCAACCACGGCCTACAAAGGAGACAAACATGTCAGCCGTTCAGCCAAATAACGTCCTCTCTGACTTGGATGCCATTGAAACTCGCGAGTGGATGGACGCCTTGTCCGCCGTGATTGAAAAAGAAGGTGGCGAGCGCGCCCACTTTTTGCTGGAGCAGCTTTTAGAACATGCCCGCCAGAACAGCATCGATATGCCGTTTTCGGCCAACACAGGGTATGTCAACACCATTGAACCTGATCAAGAAGCCCACTGCCCTGGCAATATCGAAATTGAAGAACGTTTGCGGGCTTACATGCGCTGGAACGCTATGGCCATGGTGGTTAAAGCCAACCGGCACAACCCTGCTGATGGCGGTGACCTTGGCGGCCACATTGGCTCCTTTGCATCTCTGGCCCACATGTTTGGCGCAGGCTTTAACCATTTTTGGCACGCTGAGAGTGAAAATCATGGTGGCGATTGCTTGTATATCCAGGGTCACGTATCGCCTGGAGTTTATGCACGCGCTTACCTTGAAGGTCGGTTGACGGAAGAGCAGTTGCTGAATTTCCGTCAAGAAGTGGATGGCAAGGGTTTGTCTAGCTATCCGCACCCTAAATTGATGCCTGAGTTTTGGCAGTTTCCAACCGTTTCCATGGGCCTTGGCCCCTTAATGGCCATTTACCAAGCGCGCTTTTTGAAGTATTTGCATGCGCGTGGCATTGCCAATACAGAAAACCGCAAAGTCTGGGTTTTTTGTGGTGATGGTGAAATGGACGAGGTTGAATCGATGGGTGCCATTGGCTTGGCTGCCCGCGAAAACCTGGACAACTTGATCTTTGTTGTCAATTGCAACTTGCAGCGATTGGACGGTCCCGTCCGCGGCAACGGCAAAATCGTTCAGGAACTGGAAGGTGAATTCCGCGGTTCTGGCTGGAACGTGATCAAGCTCATCTGGGGCAGTGATTGGGACAAATTGTTGGCGCGTGACAAAGACGGTGCTCTTCGCAAGATCATGATGGACACCTTGGATGGCGACTATCAGGCTTTCAAAGCCAACGATGGCGCTTACGTCCGCAAACATTTCTTCGGTCGCGACCCTCGCACTTTAGAGATGGTGTCGCACATGAGCGATGACGAAATTTGGTCCTTGAAGCGGGGTGGTCACGATCCTCAAAAAGTGTATGCGGCTTACCACCAAGCGGTGAATACCAAAGGCCAACCTACAGTGTTGCTGATTAAAACCGTCAAGGGTTTTGGCATGGGCAAAGCAGGTGAAGGTAAAAACAACGTTCACCAAACCAAAAAACTGACGGACGAAGACGTGCGTTACATGCGCGACCGTTTCAACATCCCAGTGCCCGACAGTGAATTGGCCAATGTGCCTTTCTACAAACCTGCCGATGACACACCGGAAATGCGATATTTGCACGAGCGTCGAAAAGCCTTGGGTGGCTACTTGCCACACCGTCGTACCAAGGCAGACGAAAGCTTCACGGTGCCATCTTTGGATGTGTTCAAGTCTGTGATGGAGCCTACTGCAGATGGTCGTGAAATTTCGACCACACAAGCTTACGTCCGTTTCCTCACGCAACTCTTGCGTGACCAAGCCTTGGGACCGCGCATTGTTCCAATCTTGGTAGATGAAGCTCGTACTTTCGGTATGGAAGGTTTGTTCCGTCAAGTTGGCATTTACAACCCTGCAGGTCAGCAGTACACGCCGGTCGACAAAGACCAAGTGATGTACTACAAAGAAGACAAAGCGGGCCAGATTTTGCAAGAGGGCATTAACGAAGCGGGCGGTATGTCGAGCTGGATTGCCGCGGCTACCAGTTACTCCACCAGCAACCGAATCATGGTGCCTTTCTATGTGTACTACTCCATGTTTGGTTTCCAGCGCATTGGCGATTTGGCCTGGGCGGCGGGCGATATGCAGGCGCGCGGGTTCTTGTTGGGCGGCACATCAGGTCGCACCACATTGAACGGCGAAGGCTTGCAGCACGAAGACGGCCACAGCCACATTTTGGCAGGCACCATTCCCAATTGCATCAGCTACGACCCCACCTTCGCACATGAAGTGGGCGTGATCTTGCACCATGGCCTGAAACGCATGGTGGAAAAACAAGACAACGTTTTCTACTACCTCACGCTGCTCAATGAGAACTACGCCATGCCTGGCCTAACGGCTGGCACGGAAGAGCAAATTATCAAGGGCATGTACTTGTGCAAAGCAGGCGGCAAAAACAAAACACGCGTGCAGTTGATGGGCTCGGGCACTATTCTGCGTGAATCCTTGGCAGCGCAAGAGTTGCTGGCCAATGACTGGGGTGTTGCGGCAGATGTTTGGAGCTGCCCAAGCTTCAACGAATTGACGCGTGATGGTCAAGATGCAGAGCGCTTCAACATGTTGCATCCCTTGGAAACTCCCCGTGTGCCGTTTGTGGCACAGCAGTTGGCGAAGCATGGCGGCCCTGTCATTGCATCTACTGACTACATGAAAAATTATGCTGAGCAGATTCGTTCTTTCATTCCAAAAGGTCGCACCTTCAAAGTGTTGGGTACCGATGGTTTTGGTCGCAGCGACTTCCGCAGCAAATTGCGAGAGCACTTTGAAATCAATCGCCATTACATTGTTGTGGCCGCACTCAAAGCCTTGAGCGAAGAGGGCGCAGTGCCGGTTGCCAAAGTAGCTGAAGCATTGAAGCAATATGGCATCAAGACCGACAAGGTCAATCCTTTGTACGCTTGATAAAAAAGATTTGGAGACACACATGGCATTGGTAGAAGTCAAAGTTCCAGACATCGGTGATTTCGATGAAGTGGCCGTCATAGAGCTTTTGGTCAAGGTGGGTGACACCTTGAAGGCCGAGCAGTCTTTGATTACCGTTGAATCAGACAAAGCATCGATGGAAATTCCCTCCTCAACTGCTGGCGTGGTGAAAGAACTCCGCGTGAAGTTGGGCGATAAAGTCAAACAAGGCTCCGTGGTGTTGATGGTGGAGGCCAGCAGCGACGTAGCTTCATTAGCAAGTGCAACTGATGCGCTTCCAACTGCTGCACTTGCCGTTCAAGTTGCAGCTGCAACTGCCCCTGTGGCCACTGCAGCAGCAACTGTTGTTGCCTTGCCTGCGGCCATTGGCCCTGTCGAAGTTCTCATTCCTGATATTGGAGATTTCAAAGACGTTGCTGTCATTGAAATTTTTGTGAAGCCGGGTGACGCCATCAAGGTAGAGCAGTCGCTTATCACGGTGGAATCAGACAAAGCTGCGATGGAAATTCCATCATCTGCTGCGGGTGTCTTGAAGGAACTGAAAGTTAAGATTGGCGACAAGGTCAACATTGGAGACTTGCTGGCAATTTTGGAAGGCAGTGTTGCTGCCGCTGCACCTGTTGCAGCTATGAATGCTGCCGCATCAGTTGCAGCATCGGCGCCTTCAGTTGCCCCTGCCGTCGCAACAGCTTCTATTTCTGCGCCAGCGCACAACCCTGGCTCTATCACTTTGGGATTACCCCACGCATCTCCTTCAGTTCGTAAATTTGCCCGTGAATTGGGCGTACCGCTGGAAGAGGTTAAGGGTAACGGCCCCAAAGGTCGTATTTCTTTTGACGACGTACAAGCCTTCACCAAAGCCGTCATGGCTGGTGCCACTCAAACCAAAGCACAAGCTGCCAAAGCACCAGCCGGAGGCGACGGTGCCGCACTTGGTTTGATTCCTTGGCCGAAGGTTGATTTCGCCAAGTTTGGTCCCATTGAGCGCAAAGAAATGGGCCGCATCAAAAAAATCAGTGGCGCCAATTTGTTGCGCAATGCCATCATGATTCCCGCAGTGACCAATCATGACGATGCCGACATCACGGAATTGGAAGCCTTCCGTGTTTCAACCAACAAAGAGAATGAAAAATCTGGCATCAAAGTGACCATGTTGGCATTCCTGATCAAAGCTTGCGTGGCCGCACTGAAAAAATATCCAGAGTTCAACAGCTCACTGGATGGCGATGCCTTGGTTTACAAAAACTACTGGCACATTGGATTTGCAGCTGACACACCCAATGGTTTGATGGTGCCCGTGATTAGAGACGCCGACAAAAAAGGTATCTTGCAAATCAGCCAAGAAATGGGTGAGTTGGCCAAGAAGGCCCGTGATGGCAAATTGAGCCCTGCAGAGATGACTGGTGCTACGTTCACTATTTCTAGCTTGGGTGGTATTGGTGGCAAATATTTCACGCCCATCATCAACGCACCTGAAGTGGCCATCTTGGGTGTTTGCAAAAGCACGCACGAACCGGTTTGGGATGGCAAACAATTTGTACCGCGCCTCATGTTGCCTTTGTCATTGACATGGGATCACCGCGTGATCGATGGTGCCGCTGCGGCACGCTTCAATGCGTATTTGGGTCAAATCCTTGGCGACTTCCGCCGTGTTCTACTTTGAGAGGCTGAAGCATGGCATTAGTTGATATCAAAGTTCCAGACATTGGCGACTTCGACGAAGTAGCCGTCATTGAACTGCTGGTCAAGGTGGGCGACACCGTGAAGGCTGAGCAGAGTTTGATCACGGTGGAGTCGGACAAAGCCTCCATGGAAATTCCTTGCTCACAAGCTGGCGTAGTCAAAGAACTCAAAGTGAAGTTGGGCGATAAGGTTAAACAAGGGTCTGTCGTGCTCGTGTTGGATGGTGAAGCAGCAGCTAGTTCTGCACCTGTATCAGTACCTGCTCCGATCAATGCACCGGCTGTCGAGGCGGCCGCAAAGACTGCAAAGGACCCAGTTGCCACCCCCATTTTCAATGCATCTTCCTACAGCGGTACAGTCGACATTGAGTGCGATTTGCTGGTACTGGGTGCGGGACCTGGCGGCTATTCAGCTGCATTCCGTGCTGCAGATTTGGGCCTCAAAGTGGTTATCGCAGAGCGCTATGCCACCTTGGGCGGCGTTTGCTTGAACGTCGGTTGCATACCCTCCAAAGCCCTGTTGCACGTGGCTGCTGTGATGGATGAAGTAAGCCACATGGCAGACCTTGGTATTGATTTTGGTGCCCCCAAAGTGGACATCGCCAAGCTGCGTACGCACAAAGAAAAAGTGATTGGCAAATTAACGGGCGGTTTGGCATCCATGGCCAAGATGCGCAAAGTGACAACTGTGCGCGGCGTGGGTGAATTTGTCAGTGCCAACCATGTGGTGATTGAGGAAACCACGGGTACTGGCCAAGAAAAAACTGGCACGAAAAAAGTTGTGGCTTTCAAGAACTGCATCATTGCAGCTGGCAGTCAAGCAGTTCGTTTGCCTTTCATGCCAAACGATCCGCGCGTGGTAGACAGCACTGGCGCATTGGCTTTGAAAGAAGTGCCCAAACGCATGCTCATTTTGGGCGGCGGCATCATTGGTTTGGAAATGGGTACCGTTTACAGCACGCTTGGCGCACGCCTAGACGTGGTGGAAATGATGGACGGGTTGATGCAAGGCGCTGACCGTGATTTGGTCAAGATCTGGCAAAAAATGAATGCCCATCGTTTTGACAAAATCATGCTCAAAACCAAAACCGTTGGCGCCAAGGCGACCAAGGCTGGTATTGAAGTCACATTTGAATCGGCAGAGGAGGGTGTGGCCGCGCCTGCACCGCAAGTTTATGACTTGGTTTTGCAAGCTGTGGGTCGCACGCCCAATGGCAAGAAAATCGCAGCAGACAAAGCTGGTGTGGCCGTCACTGACCGCGGCTTTATTCCGGTGGACATTCAAATGCGCACCAACGTGCCGCACATCTTTGCCATTGGCGACATCGTGGGTCAGCCCATGTTGGCGCACAAGGCAGTGCACGAAGCACATGTGGCGGCAGAAGTGATTGCTGGTGAAATTCAAGGTAACAAGGAATTGGCTGCCAGCGCCTTCAATGCGAGGGTCATACCCAGTGTGGCTTACACCGACCCCGAAGTGGCATGGGTGGGCCTCACTGAAGACCAAGCCAAGGCCCAAGGCATCAAGGTTAAGAAGGGCTTGTTCCCATGGGCAGCTTCTGGCAGAGCCATTGCCAATGGCCGTGATGAAGGTGTAACCAAGTTGTTATTTGATGATTCACCCGAGGCCCACGGCCATGGCAAGATCTTGGGCGGCGGCATGGTGGGTACACATGCTGGCGACATGATTGGTGAAATTGCCTTGGCCATCGAAATGGGAGCTGATGCGGTAGACATTGGAAAAACAATTCATCCCCATCCAACCCTGGGTGAGAGCATTGGCATGGCCGCTGAAGTGGCCCATGGCAGCTGTACAGATTTGCCACCGGCTAAGAAATAAGTCTTCTCCTCAGAAAAAAAACCGCCTTCGGGCGGTTTTTTTCTTGCGAATGAAAGTCCTAATTTTGCGAGGGCTCAGCATGAAGTTTGTCCGACTGGACTCTTCTTGCACCGTTGAATCTTTTTTGCCAATAGGCTTCTCGCATGTCATCAACACGCACAGATTTACCTGGCCTAGGTGCGTGAATGAATTTGCCATCTCCAACATAAATACCCACATGGCTAAACGTGCGTTTCATGGTGTTGAAGAAGACCAAGTCGCCGGGCTTGAGTTCACTTTTATTGATCTCCTCAGTCACCCTAGCTTGCTCTTCAGCCCTGCGAGGTAACACCAAGCCAACTGATTTTTCAAACATGTGGCGCACAAAGCCGCTACAGTCAAATCCTTTCTCCTCAGAAGAGCCGCCCAGTTTGTAAGGCACGCCCAAAAGGCCCATTGCCTGAATGACCATCTCGGAGGCTTTACCGCCAAAGGTGTTGCGGGCCGACTGGAGCGGGCCGCTCAGTTGGTTGCTAATTTGCTGAGTGAGTTGATCGGTCACTTGGGAGACCAAACCACGCTCCTTAAGCAATCGCTCAAGGTCGTCCTCAACGGGCGAGGCCAAGGCTGCCGTTGTTAAAAAGACGAGTCCACATAGAATCAAGCGCATAGCAAGGCAGTTTAATGCCAACTTCTCGGAGATGGCACCCCAAAATGACGGGTATATCCCTGAAAATCACAAATATTGAGTACCAAGGTTTATTTTTATGCTACTTGAAGTTGAATCCTCTCAATTGGTTTTGGTCGATTACCAATTGAAGCTCATGCCCGCCATGAAGGATGCCCAGGCTGTGTGGCAACGTGCAGAGGTGCTGGCACGGACTGCCAAATTGCTCAATGTGCCGGTCTGGGCCACTGAGCAAAACCCCTCCGGATTGGGCCAAACTTCTCCAGAGATACGTCAGCATTGCCAACGGGTGCTGGCCAAAATGGCTTTCAGTGCTGTAGAGGAGGGCTTGGGCGAGTGGTTAAGTCCACCAGCACCGGCTGCTCCCAAGGGCAACGCAAGAAGTCTGCCTCGTCATTTGCAGAAGCCGCCAGAGCCAGATTCAGGCCCTTCTGTGGTTATTGCGGGTTGTGAGGCTCATGTTTGCTTGCTTCAGACTGCTTTGGATTTGCTCGAAGACGAATTTGACGTTTGGGTGGTCACCGATGCTTGTGCATCACGTTCTGATCGCGATCGAGACGCTGCTTTTGATCGGTTGGCTGGGGCTGGTGCTGAGCTGTTAACCACTGAAATGGTTTTGTTTGAATGGCTTCGTTCCGCTGAAAATCCAGATTTCAAGCAAGTTCAGACCTGGATCAAGGCCTTGGCTTAACTGGGATAGGGTTTCTTGCATTGAAAGTCAGCTTCCAGCAAGTCCATCATGAATAATTATAAATTCAGAAGACGAGATCTATTCACCCGAGTTGAGTGCAAGGCTCGCTTGCCATTGATTGCAAAATAAGACTGTTTATTGCATAAATTTCCCTGCCAGCGTCGATAGGAGACACCATGGGTCGATTTTCAGATTTTCACCAACGTTCTATTCAAGACCGTGATGCTTTCTGGGCAGAACAAGCCCAACAAATTGAATGGCACAAAGCGCCGCAAGAAATTTGCGACTACAGCAATCCGCCATTTGCAAAATGGTTCAATGGCGGCGAGACCAATTTGTGCCACAACGCCATCGATCGCCATTTAAAAGATCGAGGCGATCAAGCAGCGCTCATTTTTGTTTCAACTGAAACAGACCAAGAACGCACTTACACCTACAAACAATTGCATGCTGAAGTGCAACGCATGGCCGCGTCCTTGTTGTCATTGGGCGTCCAAAAAGGCGATCGTGTCTTGATTTACATGCCCATGATTGCAGAGGCTTCCTTTGCCATGCTGGCATGTGCTCGAATTGGTGCCATTCACTCTGTGGTGTTTGGTGGTTTTGCCTCTGGCTCCTTGGCTTCACGCATTGAAGATGCATCACCCAAAGTCATTTTGAGTGCCGATGCAGGTTCACGTGGCGGCAAGGTCGTGGAATACAAGCCATTGCTGGACGAAGCCATTCGCTTGTCTTCACATAAACCAAATTCGGTATTGTTGGTTGATCGGGGTCTTGCCAAAATGGCCATCACCGAAGGTCGCGATGTGTACTGGTCTAGCTTGCGTGAAAAACACATGCACGATGTGGTGCCATGCGAGTGGGTGGATGCCACTCATCCAAGCTACACCTTGTATACCTCTGGCACCACTGGTAAACCAAAAGGTGTTCAGCGTGATACCGGTGGTTACACGGTGGCCTTGGCTTCTAGCATTCCCAATATTTTTTGTGGCAAACCTGGCGAGACATTCTTCTGCACCAGCGACATAGGTTGGGTGGTTGGCCACAGTTACATCATTTATGGCCCACTCATAGGCGGTATGTCCACCATTCTTTACGAAGGTTTACCAACTCGCCCCGATGGCGGCATCTGGTGGAGCTTGGTTGAGAAGTACAAAGTAACTGTCATGTTCAGCGCACCTACAGCCATCCGGGTGTTAAAAAAACAAGATCCTGCGTTGCTGAGCAAATACGATTTATCCAGCCTGAAAGCATTGTTTTTGGCAGGCGAACCCTTGGACGAACCAACCGCCAAGTGGATTTCAGAGGGCCTTGGCAAACCAATCATTGACAACTATTGGCAAACCGAAACGGGTTGGCCCATTTTGACGGTGTGCAATGGCATTGAAAAAACATTGAGCAAGTTTGGTTCACCAGGCAAAGCTGTTTATGGTTACGACGTCAAATTGTTAGACGATCAAACGGGTGAAGAACTCACTCAGCCTCATCAAAAAGGCGTGGTGGCCATCGAAGGACCCTTGCCCCCTGGTTGTTTGCAAACTGTCTGGGGCGACGACGATCGGTTTGTCAAAACCTACTGGACCACGGTACCAGGGAAGATGGTTTATTCCACCTTTGATTGGGGTATCAAAGACGAAGATGGCTACTTTTTCATCTTGGGCCGAACGGACGACGTCATTAATGTGGCCGGTCACCGTTTGGGCACCCGTGAAATCGAGGAAAGCATTTCAGGACATCCTGCGGTAGCGGAAGTGGCTGTGGTGGGGGTGGCCGACAACCTCAAGGGCCAAGTGGCCATGGCTTTTGCTGTGCTCAAAGACGGCGCACTGTTGAATGACCCACAAGCTTTATTGAAGCTTGAAGGCGAAATCATGAAGGTGGTCGACAACTCTTTGGGGGCTGTGGCACGTCCAGCACGCGTTCGCTTTGTGTCTGTTTTGCCCAAAACTCGCAGCGGGAAGCTGCTGCGCCGCGCCATTCAAGCTGTTTGTGAGGGCCGAGACCCTGGAGATCTGACCACCATGGACGATCCCAGCGCGTTGCTCCAAATTGCTGATTTGGTCAAAGCATCAAATAAATAAGCTGCTCGCAGCAAATCAATGGGATAATTCGCCTGTTACTAGGCCCTTCCCATGCCACAGTCGCATCCGCCAACCGGTTCAGCCGTGTCGCGGAAGGTATTTCAACCAACTAATGCTCCCTGAAGGGGAGCGAAGGTCAGCGAAAAATGAGTGAGACAAAATCCGTCTACGCCGCCTACCAAGGCAACACGTATCTCTTCGGCGGCAATGCGCCTTATGTCGAGGAAATGTATGAGAACTATCTGGCCAACCCTGGCAGTGTTCCCGACAGTTGGCGCGAATACTTCGACGCCCTCCAACACGTACCTGCTGTCGATGGCTCATCTGCCAAAGATGTCCCCCATTTGCCCGTCATCAATGCTTTTGCTGAGCGTGCCAAACAAGGTGTTACCAAAGTCGTCATGGCCAGTGCCGATGCCGAAATGGGCCGTAAGCGCACCGCTGTACAACAACTGATTGCAGCCTATCGCAACGTGGGTCAACGCTGGGCCGATCTCGACCCATTGAAGCGCACAGAGCGTCCTGACATTCCAGATCTCGACCCCGCTTTTTACGGCTTTACCGATGCCGACCAAGAAACTGTGTTTGATACCAGCAACACATTCTTTGGTAAAAATTCCATGCCATTGCGCGAGTTGCTCAATGCATTGCGTGCAACCTATTGCGGCACTTTGGGCGCTGAATTCATGTACACCACCGAGCAAGCTGAAAAGCGCTGGTGGCAACAAAAGCTGGAAAGTATTCGCAGCAAACCCAACTTCAATTCAGATCAGAAGAAACAAATTCTCGACCGCTTAACAGCAGCCGAAGGCTTGGAGCGTTTCCTTCACACCAAGTACGTAGGTCAAAAACGTTTTTCATTGGAAGGCGGCGAGACTTTCATTGCTGCCATGGATGAACTCATTCAGTCTGCTGGCGAAAAAGGCGTCCAAGAAATTGTGATTGGCATGGCTCACCGCGGTCGTTTGAATGTACTGGTCAACACCATGGGCAAATTGCCCAAGGATTTGTTTGCTGAGTTTGATCACACCGCCCCCGAAGATTTGCCTGCTGGTGATGTGAAGTATCACCAAGGTTTCAGCTCTGACATCAGCACCCGTGGCGGTCCTGTTCACTTGTCTTTGGCTTTTAACCCTTCACACCTTGAAATTGTGAACCCAGTGGTTGAAGGCTCTGTGCGCGCCCGAATGGACCGCCGTGCCGACCCACAAGGTCAACAAGTGTTGCCCGTGTTGGTGCACGGCGATGCTGCTTTTGCTGGCCAAGGCGTCAACCAAGAAACACTGGCTCTGGCTCAAACCCGTGGTTACTCCACAGGCGGCACAGTGCACATCATCATCAACAATCAAATTGGTTTCACCACCTCCGATCCACGCGACATGCGCTCTACCGTCTATTGCACGGACATCGTGAAGATGGTCGAAGCGCCTGTTTTGCACGTCAATGCAGACGATCCAGAGACCGTCGTGTTGGCCACGCAAATTGCGCTTGAGTACCGCATGACGTTCAAGAAAGACGTCGTGCTTGACATCATTTGCTTCCGCAAATTGGGTCACAACGAGCAAGACACGCCTAGCCTCACACAGCCTTTGATGTACAAGAAAATTGCGGCCCACCCCGGTACCCGTAAGTTGTACGCCGATCGCTTGGCATCACAAGGCCTGGGTGACACATTGGGTGACGACATGGTCAAGGCTTGCCGCGCCGCCTTGGATGCAGGCAAGCACACCGATCAAGAAGTGGTCTTGACCAACTTCAAAACGCAATTCACCGTCAATTGGGCACCTTTCCTCAACCAAAAGTGGACAGATGCTGGATCTACAGCCATCCCCATGCCGGAGTGGAAACGGATTGCCGAAAAAATCACGACTTTGCCTAGCTCTGTCACGCCTCACCAGTTGGTTAAAAACGTGTACGACAACCGTGCGGCCATGGGCCGAGGTGACATGCCAGTCGATTGGGGCATGGGCGAACACATGGCTTTCGCTTCTTTGGTGGCCAGTGGCTACCCAGTGCGTTTGTCGGGTGAAGATTGCGGTCGCGGTACGTTCACGCACCGTCATGCCGTGATTCACGATCAAAACCGTGAAAAGTGGGATACAGGCACCTACGTGCCTTTGCAAAATGTGGCGGAAAACCAAGCGCCTTTTGTCGTGATCGATTCGATTTTGTCAGAAGAAGCTGTGCTTGGTTTTGAATACGGCTACGCTTCCAACGACCCTAACACTTTGGTCATTTGGGAAGCTCAATTTGGTGACTTTGCCAACGGCGCACAAGTGGTAATTGATCAGTTCATCGCTTCAGGCGAAGTGAAGTGGGGACGTGTGAATGGCCTCACGCTCATGTTGCCACACGGCTACGAAGGACAGGGCCCAGAGCACAGTTCTGCGCGCTTGGAGCGCTTCATGCAGTTGGCGGCCGATACCAACATGCAAATTGTTCAGCCAACCACCGCCAGCCAAATCTTCCACGTGTTGCGTCGTCAAATGGTTCGCAATTTGCGCAAGCCATTGATCATCTTCACACCGAAGTCTTTGCTGCGCAACAAAGATGCCACATCACCTTTGTCTGAATTCACCAAAGGTGGCTTCCAAACGGTGATCCCTGAAAACAAAACACTCAAGGCCGACAAGGTCAAACGTGTGTTGGTGTGTTCAGGCAAGGTCTACTACGACTTGGTGAAAAAGCGGGAAGAACTGGGTGCCGACGACACCGCTATTTTGCGTGTTGAGCAACTGTATCCATTCCCTCACAAGGCCTTTGCTGCCGAAATGAAAAAGTACCCCAATGCAACCGAATTGGTGTGGACGCAAGACGAGCCACAAAACCAAGGCGCATGGTTCTTTGTTCAGCATTACATCCACGAGAACATGACAGAAGGTCAGCGCTTGGGTTACTCCGGCCGTGCCGCTTCTGCATCGCCTGCTGTGGGTTACTCACACCTCCACCAAGAGCAACAAAAAGCCTTGGTTGACGGCGCGTTCGGCAAAATTAAAGGCTTTGTGTTGACCAAATAAGGTCTGACTCAAACATCGATTGAACCTATTTAGAAAGAATTGAAATGGCTATCGTAGAAGTGAAAGTTCCTCAGCTGTCTGAGTCCGTGGCAGAAGCCACCATGTTGCAGTGGAAAAAGAAAGTGGGCTACAGTGTTGCCGCCGACGAAATCTTGATCGAAATTGAAACCGACAAAGTGGTGTTGGAAGTGCCTGCGCCTTCAGCAGGTGTGTTGTCTGAAATCTTGGTGGGCGATGGTGGCACCGTGGCTGCTGAGCAACTCATTGCGCGCATTGATACAGACGGCAAAGTTGCTGCTGCAGCACCTGCCACTGCAGTTGCACCTGCCGCCAGCGCACCTGCTGCTGCCCCCGCAGCTCAAAACTCCAGCATGGCTGGCGTGGCCATGCCCGCTGCCGCCAAGCTAATG
Organism: Limnohabitans sp. MMS-10A-178; assembly: GCF_003063375.1. Taxonomy (GTDB): domain Bacteria; phylum Pseudomonadota; class Gammaproteobacteria; order Burkholderiales; family Burkholderiaceae_C; genus Limnohabitans_A. Next base: position 168,231 of record NZ_NERY01000002.1, read on the forward strand.
GCCGACAACAATTTGGCCGCGGGATCGGTATCCGGTTCTGGCAAAGACGGCCGTGTGACCAAAGGTGATGTGTTGTCTGCCGTGGCCGGCGGAGCCAAGCCTGTTGCCCAAGTGTCTATTCCAACTGGCGTGCCTACAACATCATTGCCGCAAGTTGCAGCACCTGCTGTTAACTTGGGCGAGCGTCCAGAGCAACGCGTGCCCATGACACGCTTGCGCGCACGTGTAGCCGAGCGTTTGTTGCAATCGCAATCAACCAACGCCATCTTGACCACATTCAACGAAGTTAACATGGCGCCCGTCATGGACATGCGCAAGCGCTTCCAAGACAAGTTCGAAAAAGAACACGGTATCAAGTTGGGCTTCATGAGCTTCTTCGTTAAAGCGGCTGTGCATGCTTTGAAGAAATACCCCGTGCTCAATGCCTCTGTTGATGGCAACGACATCGTGTACCACGGTTACTTTGACATTGGTATTGCTGTAGGTTCACCCCGCGGTTTGGTGGTGCCTATTTTGCGCAACGCCGATCAAATGAGCTTTGCCGACATTGAAAAGAAAATTGCAGAGTTTGGCGCCAAAGCCAAAGACGGTAAGTTGGGCATTGAAGACATGACTGGCGGTACCTTCTCCATCTCCAATGGCGGCACCTTCGGCTCCATGATGTCTACTCCCATTATTAACCCACCTCAGTCCGCCATTCTTGGCGTGCACGCTACCAAAGATCGCGCCATGGTTGAAAACGGTCAAGTGGTGGTTCGCCCCATGAACTATTTCGCCATGTCTTACGATCACCGCATCATTGACGGCCGTGAAGCTGTGTTGGGCTTGGTGGCCATGAAAGAAGCGTTGGAAGATCCATCGCGCTTGTTGTTTGACATCTAAGGATCTATTAGCATGAGCAAACAATTTGATGTGGTCGTCATTGGTGGCGGCCCAGGCGGATATATTGCCGCCATTCGCGCAGCCCAATTGGGTTTTCAAGTCGCCTGTGTCGATGAGTGGAAAAACGCCTCTGGTGGTCCCGCTCTGGGCGGCACCTGCACCAACGTCGGTTGCATTCCTTCCAAAGCATTGCTGCAATCTTCTGAGCACTTCGAGCAAGCCAATCATCACTTTGCCGATCATGGCATTGAGATGAAAGGTGTCAGCATGGATGTGGCCAAGATGATTGCCCGCAAAGATAACGTTGTGAAGCAAAACAACGACGGTGTTTTGTACTTGTTCAAAAAGAACAAAGTGTCCTTCTTCCACGGACGCGCTGCATTCAGCAAAGCTGTTGAAGGCGGCTATGAAGTGAATGTCACGGGTGCAGCCAACGAAACCTTGACTGGCAAGAACATCATTGTGGCCACAGGCTCCAATGCTCGTGCTTTGCCAGGCACGCCCTTTGATGAAGTCAATGTGTTGTCCAACGACGGCGCCTTGAAGGTCGGCGCTGTGCCCAAAAAATTGGTGCTCATCGGTTCTGGCGTCATCGGTTTAGAAATGGGTTCTGTTTGGCGCCGTTTAGGTTCTGAAGTCACTATCTTGGAAGGTTTACCCACTTTCTTGGGTGCGGTCGACCAACAGATTGCCAAAGAAGCCAAAAAGGCTTTCGACAAGCAAGGTTTGAAAATTGAACTTGGCGTCAAAGTCGGTGAGATTCAAAGCGGCAAAAAAGGCGTCAAAGTGGCCTACACCAATGCCAAAGGTGAAGCCCAAAGCATTGATGCCGATAAATTGATCGTGTCGATTGGCCGTGTACCCAACACCATCGGTTTGAACACTGAATCGGTTGGCCTTCAGCTGGACGAGCGGGGCGCCATTGTGGTCGACGCTGAATGTAAAACCAACTTGCCAGGTGTATGGGCTGTAGGCGACGTGGTGCGTGGCCCTATGTTGGCGCACAAAGCGGAAGAAGAGGGCGTTGCTGTGGCCGAGCGCATTGCCGGCCAACACGGCCATGTCAACTTCAACACCGTCCCTTGGGTCATTTACACCAGCCCCGAAATTGCGTGGGTGGGCCGCACCGAGGAGCAACTCAAGGCCGATGGCGTGGCCTATAAAGCGGGTACGTTCCCATTCTTGGCCAATGGCCGTGCGCGTGCCTTGGGTGATACCACCGGAATGGTCAAGTTTTTGGCCGATGCCAAAACCGACGAAATCTTGGGTGTCCACATTGTGGGTCCCATGGCCAGCGAGCTTATTTCTGAGGCTGTGGTGGCCATGGAGTTCCGTGCCAGTGCCGAAGACATTGCCAGAATCTGCCATGCGCACCCTTCATTGAGCGAAGCAACCAAAGAAGCTGCTTTGGCTGTCGACAAACGGACCTTGAACTTCTAAGTTTTTCAAGTCTCGTTACACTATGAAGCCCGGGCCAGACCCGGGTTTTCTCATTCCAAAGATCCATTTTTTAAGCTTTGCCCATGTCCGTTCGATCAGCCTACGACCAAGAACTTCTGAACAGAGGCTATCAGGCTGACCCCGCTCAATTGCGAGCCGTTGAGGCTTTGGAGCGATGTGCGCAAGAATGGGCAGGCTATCAAGTGAGCATCAAAAGCCCATTCAGATTCTTAAAGAAGAAGCCAGAACTGCCGCGAGGCGTTTACATGTTTGGCGGCGTGGGTCGTGGCAAGAGTTTCTTGATGGACTGCTTTTACAACGCGGTCCCAGTCAAAGATAAAACACGTTTGCACTTCCACGAGTTCATGCGCGAAGTGCATCGCGAGCTGGCCTTAATGCAAGGCACAGTCAATCCCTTGGATGAACTGGGGCGACGCATGGCCAAGCGCTACCAACTCATTTGCTTCGATGAATTTCACGTGGCTGACATTACCGATGCCATGATCTTGCATCGATTGTTGGTATCGCTGTTTGAAAATGGCGTGAGCTTTGTCACCACGTCCAATTTCAAACCCGACAATTTGTATCCCGATGGCTTGCACCGCGATCGCTTGTTGCCTGCGATTGCGTTGCTGAACCAGCGCATGGAAGTATTGAACGTCGACAACGGCACCGACTACCGACGTCGCACCCTTGAACTGGTCAAGCTTTACCATTGTCCATTGGGTGAATCTGCTGACCTTGAAATGACAGACGCATTCAATCGGCTGGCCAGTGGCCAAGATGAAAATCCTATTTTGAACATTGAAGCACGCCAAATTACAGCCAAACGGCGAGCTGGCGGCGTGGTTTGGTTCGACTTCAGATCCCTCTGTGGTGGCCCTAGGTCACAAAACGATTACCTGGAAATTGCCACACAGTTTCACACGGTGCTTTTGAGCAATGTACCTATGATGCCTCCTCGGCTGGCATCAGAAGCAAGGCGATTTACTTGGCTCATCGATGTTCTCTACGACAGACGTGTTAAATTGATTCTTTCAGCTGAAGTTGCGCCCGAGGCACTTTACACAGAAGGTCCGCTGTCACATGAATTTCCCAGAACCATATCCAGATTGCATGAAATGCAATCGTCTGAATTTTTGGCGCTTGAACATCGTACGGTAGACACCCAGATCACCTAATTTCAAAAATGATTTTTTGGTTCAAAGTTTTTCTGTTGGGGTTTTTTGGATGTTCCAGCTTGCTCAGCATGGCTCAAGCTGATGCATCAAATTTGCCCTCTCAGTCTGAATCAAATTTGATTGAAGCCCAACGATTGGTTCTGGCTGAAGAAAAAAAGAAAGTTTTTGATCAATTTCAAACCAATTCCAAGGCTTGTTGGCAGAAGTTTGCCGTGAATGATTGTTTGTCCAATGTTCGCCAGCAAAAGTACCAAAGTTTGAGACCTTTAGACCAACGAGAAATTGAACTCAATACACGGCAAAGAGCACTCAAAGAGATTGAGCGCCGTCAGCGCTTGTCTGACAAGACCATTGATAGCAGCAATGACAAGGCGCCTCCTTGACACAATTCCTTGAGGCAGTCGCTGCTACTTTTTCTGATGAGGGCGTGATTGCGCAAGCAACCCCCCAATTCAAAGCCCGTGCAGGTCAAACGCAAATGGCCATGGCTGTAGCCGAAACTCTCCAAAGTGGCGGAGAGTTGGTGGTTGAAGCCGGCACAGGCGTCGGAAAAACCTATGCTTATCTCGTGCCCGTTCTGTTAAGCGGCCAAAGGGCATTGGTCTCTACCGCTACCAAAGCTCTTCAGGATCAACTCTTCTCGCGCGATATTCCAAAGTTAATTGATGCCTTGAAGTTACCCATTCGGATTGCCTTGTTAAAAGGTCGAGGCAGTTATTTGTGTACCTTGCGCTTGTCACAAGCCAGACAAAGTCACGATGCTTCATTGCGCATACACATGCATGCGCTGAGCAAAATTGAAACATGGGCACAATCCACTCGCACCGGCGATTTGTCGGAGTTGTCTGGGTTGGACGACCGTTCACCCGTGATCCCGCTTGTGACATCAACCCGTGACAACTGCTTGGGCTCGCCCTGTCCCAATTTCAAATCTTGTCATGTCAATTTAGCTCGCAAAGAAGCCATGTCAGCCGATGTGGTGGTCATCAATCACCATTTGTTTTTTGCAGATTTGAATGTTCGCGACACGGGTATGGCAGAGTTGCTGCCATCGGTTCAAACAGTAGTCTTTGATGAAGCCCATCAGTTGAATGAAATTGGAATCAATTTTTTAGGGCGCCATCTCAGTATCAGCCAATTGCTAGAACTGACCCGCGACATTTTGGGCGCGGGTATTCAATTGGCTAGGGGTCTTGTTGATTGGAATTTGATTTGCAATGTGCTTGAAAAAGCCGCACGCGATTTGCGTCTTACTGCGCAGCATGTTCGCGCCGGGTCCCGTTTGCGTTGGGTCGATCCAGTACCCGATGACATTGAAACTGCCGATTGGTTGACTGCCATGGCACAGCTTCAAATTGCGCTGCAAGCGGCATTGGCTGCACTTGATACGGTTAGCGAAATGGCCCCTGATTTTGTGCGTTTGCATGAACGGGTCACGATGCAATTGCGCTTGTTGCAAGATTTTCAAGATCCCTGTGCAGATGGGTCAGTGCGTTGGGTCGAGCTTGGGGCGCAAATGCGCATGGTTGAATCGCCACTCGATATCTCTAAAGCCGTACAAACACACATGCTGCACCGACCAGCTCAAAATGAGCAAGATTCCGCTGTTCAAAAGTCCTGGGTCTTTACTTCTGCCACGCTGGGAGAAGACGATGAAATGCGCTGGTTTACACAGCCTTGTGGATTGGGTGATGCACGCAAACTCAGAGTTGCAAGCCCCTTTGATTACGCCAACATGGCGGCTATTTATGTGCCGCCAACCATGCCCAAGCCCAACGATGCAAGCCACATACGCCGTGTTGCCGAGTGGGTTGAAAAACATGCAAGAACCTTGGGTGGCAGAACCTTGGTGCTTACCACCACCTTGAACGCCATGCGGCAAATAGGCGAATCCTTAACCGCTTCTTTAGGGCATAGCGGTGAATTGGAGATTTTGGTGCAAGGGCAAGGACCCAAACGTCGTTTGATGGAAAGATTCAGGGAAGGCACCAGTCAGGGCGGCTTGGGATGTGTTTTGGTTGCATCCGCATCCTTTTGGGAAGGCTTTGATGTTCCAGGCGAAGCGTTGCAAATGGTTGTGATTGACAAGCTGCCGTTTCCGCCACCAAATGACCCCTTGGTTGAAGCTCGTTCACAAAGACTAGAGTTGTCCGGCCAGAGTTCTTTTTCTGATTACAGCATTCCGGAAGCAGCCGTGGCCTTGAAGCAGGGAGCAGGGCGTTTAATTCGAAGTGAAAAAGACCAGGGCTTTTTGGTGGTCTGTGATCCGCGCCTCACTGGTATGGCTTATGGCCGCCGTCTCATGGCGTGCTTGCCCCCCATGAGACGAATCAACACCGAAATTGAGTTTGCAGCTGCCCTTGAATTGCTTACCAAAACTTCCACCACGCGCTAGGTTTTTTGCTGGGTGTGATTGTGGTTTCTGGATAGTTCTTTTCTAGTACGCGCTGCGAGTCTGCTTTCAACTCCTTCATGCCCAAAGCCTCGTAGGACTTCACCAAAATTTGCAATGCCTCTTTGTTGGCCGGTACACCTGGATAATCGGTGATAGCAACTTGTGCTCGGTTGATGGCCGCAACATGAGCACCACGGCTGAGGTAGTAACGAGCCACATGAACTTCATAAGCTGCCAATGAATTGACGATATAGGTCATGCGTTGGCGTGCATCGGAAGCATATTTAGATTCAGGAAATCGAGACACCAGTTCTCTGAAAGATTCATAAGAATCTTTGGCTGCTTTCTGATCGCGCTCAGACAAATCTTGTTTGGTCACGAAGGAAAACAAGCCCAAGTCTTCATTGAAATTGACCAAGCCTTTTAAGTACAGCGCGTAGTCAACGGCTGGACTGGCCGGATGGAGCTTTAAAAATCGATCCAGGGTGGCAAGCGCTTGAACTTTTTCATTGGATCGGTACTGAGCATAGGCTTTTTCAATTTGTGCTTGTTGAGCCAATGGCGTTCCTGCAGCACGGCCTTCCAGTTTTTCAAACAGGCTAGACGCGCGATCCCACGCGCCAGAAACCGATTCGTCGCGAGCTTCTTTGTAAAGCTTCTCTGTTGTCCAAGCTTCTGTAGGATCTGTTGGGGTGCTAGAGCATCCGGACAGCAAAGTGGCCGCTAAACTGAAAAGAGTTAGCGCAAGCACCGATAATCTGATGTTCAACATCTGGCAACCTTGGAAAAAAGACCAAATTGATTATATCGAGCCACTCTGAGTTAGACGAGACAGACGAGTTTCAAGATGAAACTTCTTTCAATGCAACTTCGTCAGCCAAAAGCGCTGAGGTCAGGGAGCTGATTGTGCCGCCCGAGCTTCATGGACAAAGGCTTGACCGGATGTTGGTGGCTGGTGTGCCAGAATTTTCTCGCAGTTATTTGCAGCAACTATTGGAGGATGGTGCGGTTTCTCATATTGGGCTCAAGCAGGCTAAATCTTCCCAGAAGGTGAAAGCAGGAGAAGTTTGGACCATTGAACTTAGGGCTACGCCTCAATCCCAAGCCTTCAAGCCCGAACAGATGCCCCTTCATGTGGTTTATGAAGACGCTCACCTGAGGGTGATTGACAAGCCAGCGGGCTTGGTCGTCCATCCAGCGCCGGGAAATTGGTCTGGAACACTGATGAATGGCCTTTTGGGCTTAGATTCTCAGCTTACAGATTTACCCAGGGCTGGCATTGTTCACCGACTTGACAAAGACACCAGCGGATTGATGGTTGTGGCCAGGAACCGCTTGGCCATGGATGCGTTGGTTCAAAAGATTGCGGCCAGAGACATCCATCGCCAATATGTGGCCATGAGTGACAGGCCTTGGACGAGCAGCAAACAGAAAACTGTTGATTTGCCCATTGGTCGTGACCCTGCCAACCGACTTCGGATGGCAGTTGTTGATTTGACCAGACACTCGGGCAAAGTAGCAAAAACCCAATTTCATGTGCTGTCCCAAAATGAGCAGGGTAGCTTGGTGCGTTGCATCTTAGAAACGGGACGAACCCACCAAATAAGGGTTCACATGGCTTGGCTCAAACTCCCCTTGGTTGGCGACACGCTGTATGGCGGGGCAATTCATAACCTCATGCCAAGACAAGCACTGCATGCAGAACGTTTGTCCTTCGATCACCCCATCACGGGTCAAGCCATGGATTTTCTATCGCCTTTACCGGCTGATTTTGAGAGTTTGCGCCAAGCTTGGTCCCTAAGTTACAATGAAAAAGCTTGAAAACTCAGGCCTTGCTCCTCGAAAGAGTGGCTAAAACCCAATTTGATGGGACGCATTGGTGGGTTCTTTCCCCCGCATGCTTATTATTTAAGTGGTGCCAGCGTCTCAGTTCGCGCTTCAGGCGTATTTTTCCCGGAAGTTAGACACCATGAATACGGCGCTAGCCAAGCGTGTCCTTGAAACAGCGTTGTTATGCTCAACTCAGCCTGTCACTGTGCGTGACATGCGTGTTTTGTTCGATGACGCCTTAGGCGCTGACACACTTAAAGTTCTGCTTGAAGAACTCCAATTTGAATGGGCCGAACGCGGCTTGGAACTTGTCTCTGTGGCCACGGGTTGGCGTTTTCAAAGCAGGCCCGAGTTGCGAATTTATTTAGATAAGCTCAATCCAGAAAAACCTCCCAAGTACACCCGCGCTGTGATGGAAACCTTGGCCATCATTGCTTACCGCCAACCCGTCACACGGGGCGACATGGAAGACATTCGCGGCGTTACTATTAACACTCAAATCTTGAAGCAACTTGAAGACCGAGGCTGGGTGGAGGTCATTGGTCATCGTGAATCTGTGGGGCGTCCAGGTTTGTATGCCACCACGCGCCATTTTTTGGACGACCTTGGTTTGTCCTCACTCGATCAATTGCCATTGCTAAACCACGCCGATGGTCAGGCAGCCATCTTGGCTAGCTTAAATTCTCCTCAAGAAGACAGTCCTCAGGTTTCATTGTCCTTGGATGAAAACGATATTTCCGAAACTCCCGATTCGTCGGAAGGCAAGACCCATGAATGAGTCATCCGAGACGCCGTCTCAAGATCCTTTGCGTCCCATTGCCATTGAGGATGTGGTTTCTGGAGATTTTGACCAAGAAGCTGAAGGCGTCATCTCTCCCCTGATAACCAAAAGAGTGTTACCCCCGCAGGCAGAGTCTCCCAAACTTCACAAAGTACTTGCGCAAGCTGGGCTAGGATCTCGCTTGGAAATGGAACAGCTCATCTTGGAAGGTCGCATTTCGGTCAACAACGAGCCCGCCCACATTGGTCAACGAATTCAGTATGGTGATCAAGTCAAAATCAATGGCAAACCGCTTCGAATCCGCATCGACCCACCACCACCTCGAGTCATTGCATATCACAAGCCTGCTGGCGAAATTGTGACCCATGACGACCCCAAAAATAGACCCACGGTTTTTCGGAAACTTCCCCGCTTGCAACATGGCAAATGGCAATCTGTGGGTCGCTTGGATTTGAATACAGAAGGCCTGTTGCTTTTTACAAGCTCAGGCGAATTGGCCAATCGCTTAATGCACCCTCGTTTCGGCCTAGAGCGTGAATATGCCGTGCGGGTCTTGGGTGCGCTCAGCAACGAAGAAAAGCAAAAGTTATTGGACGGTGTCATGCTGGACGATGGCATGGCGCAATTCGGCTCCATTGAAAATGGTGGCGGTGAAGGCTCTAATTGTTGGTACCGCGTGACCATCTCTGAAGGTCGCAATCGAGAGGTGCGTCGAATGATGGAGGCTGTGGGGCACGCCGTCAGCCGTCTGATCAGAATTCGTTATGGTGCAATGGTTTTGCCGCATGGTCTTCGCCGCAGCACATTTATGGAATTGGATGAAGCAGATATTCGGGCCTTGACTCATGCCGCCAACAAAGCCGAGGCCTCTCAAGTTCGTGAAGATGCCGGTTATCCCCACGATCAGCGCCCTCAAGACCGACGCAATCAAAACCCTCGAAATCCGAGAAACCGCGCCTTTGGTGCAAAAAAATCTGGCGCCAACAAGGCTGCGCCTCGTGGACCAAAGGCTTCGAATGCCCAACCCGACCCCATGAAAACTTCTGTGGGTTACATTGGTGCCGACAGTTTTAGCCGACAGCGCAAAGAGCAGGGCCCGGGCGGCAGGTCTGGTGGACCCCGAAGAAATGGCGGCCGTAGCCGCTAAGTTCGCTGACCTTCGCTTACCTTCGCAGGTGATTTCAATTCCTTTTCGTCTATGGGGAAACCCTTAGATCGGGTTAGAATAGTTGGCTTTTAAAAATAAATCTGAGGAATTTCTCCATGGCCATCGAACGCACTCTTTCCATCATCAAGCCTGACGCCGTTGCTAAAAACGTCATCGGACAAATTTACGCTCGTTTTGAAGCCGCTGGTCTCAAAGTGGTTGCTGCCAAAATGGTGCACCTCTCACGCGGTGAAGCAGAAGCCTTCTATGCTGTTCACAAAGAGCGTCCCTTCTTCAAAGACTTGGTCGAGTTCATGATTTCTGGCCCTGTCATGATTCAAGCCTTGCAAGGCGAAGGCGCGATCCTCAAAAACCGTGACCTCATGGGTGCAACCGATCCGAAGAAAGCAGCACCTGGAACCATCCGTGCTGACTTTGCTGACAGCATCGATGCCAATGCTGTGCATGGCTCAGACGCCGCAGAAACTGCTGCCGTTGAAATCAGCTTCTTCTTTCCAGGCATGAACGTTTACGCCCGTTAATTTCATTTAAGTTGCACCTGCCCTGAGCTTGCAACTTAAACTTTTTAATCTTTCGCCATGACGGCCAACCTTCTCGATTTTGACCAGGAAGGTTTGGCCATTTTTTGTGAAGGTCTGGGTGAAAAACGTTTTCGGGCTACCCAGCTTTTCCGTTGGGTCCATCAGCGCGGCATGTCTAGCTTTGACGACATGTCAGACCTCGCCAAATCACTTCGTGAGAAGTTAAAGGTTCATGCGCACGTTGCTGCACTGCCAATTCTCTCGCAGCAATTTTCAAAAGATGGCACCATCAAATGGTTGTTTGATGTAGGCGGCGGAGATGCCGTTGAAACCGTCTTCATTCCCGAGGACGATCGCGGTACTTTGTGCGTTTCATCGCAAGCTGGATGCGCGGTTGGATGTCGTTTTTGTTCCACTGGGCACCAAGGCTTTAGCCGCAACCTAAGTACCGCTGAAATACTGGCACAACTCTGGTTTGCTGAGCATTTTCTGCGTCAGCACCTCAAGCAAGCAGACCGTGTCATCTCCAATGTGGTCATGATGGGAATGGGTGAGCCACTCCAAAACTACAGTGCACTTGTACCTGCATTGAAAACCATGCTCGACGATCATGGCTATGGTCTTTCGCGAAGGCGCGTTACAGTTTCAACATCGGGTGTGGTGCCCATGATGAGAAGGCTTTCTGCCGATTGCGCAGTTGCTTTGGCAGTATCCTTGCATGCGCCAACCAATCCTTTGCGTGACAATTTGGTACCTCTCAACCGCAAGTACCCCTTGGCTGAATTGTTGGCAGAGTGCACGCTATACCTGAGCAAAGCACCGCGAGACTTCATCACCTTTGAGTATTGCATGCTCAAGGGTGTGAACGATCAAGTTGCCCATGCTCAAGAGTTGGTTCAACTCATACGCCGTCATGCTGCCAACGGCTTGCGTTGCAAATTCAATTTAATTCCCTTTAATCCATTCAAAGAGTCTGGCCTCTTGCGGTCAGACGATGCAACGGTGCAGCAATTTGCATCTGTTCTATTGGATGCTGGTTTTGTCACCACGGTTCGCAAAACCAGAGGTGATGACATTGATGCGGCCTGTGGCCAGTTGGCGGGTGACGTCAAAGACCGCACAGACGTTGCTAGTCGTATTGCCCAGCAACGGACCGTTCCACTTCATTGGCACCCGTCTAATCCCAAGTCCACTCAAAATTGAACCCTAGGTGTTTTTTTGCACCGTTCAAGCTGTTTTTCTAAGGGTTGGTCCTTGTAGCCTTCAAAATTCAGTTGGAAAGTCGTCAGAAGCTGAGAAAATAGCCGAATATTTGAATGATTTTCCCTCTGTGAGTGCACAATCGGATAGTGTCGTATTTCAGCAAGCTGAACGACGAAATCAAGCTGTTATAAAAACAAAATTTGGGGCAAGATGTTAGTACTTCGATTTTCAAATTTGGCTCAATGCCATGCCTTATCCGACAAGGCTTGTCATGACTGAGCCTGTCCAGGAATCGGCAATGTCCCAAACACCTCAAGTACCAACCATGCAAGTCATGCCTGCTACAGCTGGCGGCATTTTGAGAGCCGCTCGAGAAAAGTCTGGGCTGCATTTGGCAGTCCTTTCTGTCAACCTCAAAGTCAGCATCAAGCAGCTTGAAGCACTCGAAGCTGATCAATACGATCAACTGAATGAACCCGTTTTTGCGCGCGCTTTGGCTGCCAAAATTTGTCGAATTTTAAAAATTGACACCGAACCTGTCTTGTCTTTGATGCCTCAAATGAACAATGGTTTAAAGCCATTGCATTTGATCGACCCGAACAACGAATCAGGCCCTCAATCCAATCGAAGCCGTCTTTCTTCCAAGGGGCTTGCCTTTGGTGGGCCTAAATGGTGGTTTCTCATTTTGGCTACTGGCATTTTGCTTTTTGGCTATACGTCTGAATGGCATTTCAAGGTCCTGCAAACAAATCCAAAAGCTGCCGTGACAGAGGTCATCCCCACCATGCCCCCAGCCCAAGAACCTGTGGCCACCGAGAATCAGCAAGCAGATCCTCCCAAAGCCATGGTTTTTGAAAGCCCAGCCCCAAACAGCTCCACTAACAATACAAGCGCAGTTTCAAATTCTTCGAATTGAGAGGATCCCCACACATGCCGTCTAATCTCATCACTCAAGCTATTCCTTCAGCAGCGCCGATGGCGCGAAAAAGCCTCCAATCCAGAGTGGTTTGGGGCAGTCGAGTTGTCACGGTAGGCGGACAAGCTCCGGTTCGGGTTCAGTCCATGACCAACACCGACACAGTCGATGTCATCGGCACCGCAATTCAAGTCAAAGAACTGGCCTTGGCAGGCTCGGAAATGGTTCGCATCACAGTCAATACCCCTGAGGCGGCCGAGGCCGTCCCCCACATTCGAGATCAGCTCGACAAGATGGGCATCGACGTTCCCCTCATTGGTGATTTCCACTACAACGGTCACCGCTTGCTGAGCGACCATCCCGCATGTGCTGAAGCGCTATCCAAATACCGAATCAATCCTGGCAATGTGGGCAAAGGTGAAAAGCACGATATTCAATTTGGCCAAATGATTGAAGCGGCCATGCGCTGGGACAAGCCCATTCGAATTGGCGTGAATTGGGGTAGTCTTGACCAAGAGTTGTTGGCCGAACTCATGGACCAAAATAGCCAACGCCCAACGCCGTGGGAGTCGCGTCAAGTTATGTACGAGGCGCTCATTACTTCTGCCATCACTTCTGCCAACAAAGCCCACGAGATGGGCATGGTGCGTGAACAAATTACCTTGTCTTGCAAAGTTTCAGGCGTTCAAGATTTGATCGCCGTTTACCGCGAATTGAGCAAACGAACAGACTATTCATTGCATTTAGGCCTCACAGAGGCGGGCATGGGAACCAAAGGAACTGTGGCCTCCAGCACTGCCTTGTCTATCTTGCTGCAAGAGGGCATAGGAGACACCATTCGCGTTTCGCTCACACCTCAACCCGGCGAATCTCGTACTCAGGAGGTTGTGATCGCTTCTGAAATTCTTCAGTCCTTGGGTCTTCGAATCTTTGTGCCCAGCGTCACGGCATGCCCAGGCTGTGGTCGCACCACCAGCAGCACTTTCCAAGAACTGGCCAAACAAATCGATGATTTCCTGCGCGCCCAAATGCCGGTCTGGCGCAGCCGTTACCCAGGCGTTGAAAATTTAAAATTGGCCGTGATGGGATGCATCGTCAATGGACCTGGTGAAAGCAAGCATGCCGATATTGGCATCAGTTTGCCAGGAACAGGCGAAGCGCCAGCAGCGCCGGTTTTTATTGATGGCGAGAAAAAACTCACTTTGCGTGGCGACAACATTGCCCAAGAGTTTCAAGTTTTGGTCGAGCAATACATCGACAATCGTTTTGGCGCGACTTCAAAAGCCACTACCTAATTCGTATGTCCGACATTCAATCCAAAGATTCTTCTAAATTGAGCGCGTTTAAAAAGTTAACTGCTGTCAAGGGTATGAACGATGTGCTGCCAGGCGAATCTGCCAAATGGGAGTGGCTTGAGAGCAAGGTCCGCACCTTGATGGCTCAATACGCCTATCGAAATATTCGAACACCTATCGTTGAGCCTACCGCTTTGTTTGTGCGTGGTTTGGGGGAGGTAACCGACATCGTTGAAAAAGAGATGTACTCTTTTGAAGACCGATTGAATGGTGAAGCCCTAACCCTGCGTCCCGAAAGCACAGCAGGCGTTGTGCGAGCAGTGGTTGAGCACAACATGCTTTACGAAGGCGGCAAGCGTTTGTATTACATGGGTCCCATGTTCAGACACGAACGTCCTCAGCGGGGCCGCTATCGACAATTTCATCAAATTGGCGCAGAGGTTCTCGGTTTTCAAGGGCCTGAAATTGATGCAGAAGTCATTTTGTTGGCGCACGATTTATGGCAGGCCATTGGACTGAAAGATGTTCGCTTAGAACTCAACAGCCTAGGCCAACCCCCAGAGAGATTGGCGCACCGTTCAGCCTTGATTCAACACTTCGAAAAGCACCAAGATTTGCTCGATGAAGATGCCAAGCGTCGTTTGTATACCAACCCGCTTCGAATTTTAGACACCAAAAATCCAGCCATGAAAGACGTGGTTGAGTCAGCGCCCAAGCTGATGGATTTTTTAGGCGAAGTTTCCTTGGCTCACTTCAACGCCTTGAGACAAATTCTGGACATCAATGGTGTTCACTACACCCTGAATCCTCGTTTGGTACGCGGAATGGATTATTACAACCTCACTGTGTTTGAGTTCATCACCGATCAATTGGGTTCTCAAGGCACTGTCTGCGGCGGCGGTCGTTACGATTATTTGATTGAGCAAGTGGGCGGCAAGCCCGCGCCCGCCGTGGGTTGGGCATTAGGACTCGAGCGAGTTCTGGCTTTGCTAGAAGAGCAGGGCGCACTGCCGCCCGATGCGGTGCCCGATGCCTACGCCATTGTGCCGGACGCAAGCACTCTGCCCCTGGTTTTGAAATACCTCCGATCTTTGCGTGGCTTAGGCATCAAGGTTCAGATGCATGCTGGCTCTGGAGAAGGGGTGGGCAGCATGAAGAGCCAATTCAAAAAAGCCGATGGCAGCGGCGCAGCCTACGCCCTCATTTTTGGCGCCGATGAGCTCTCACAAAACAAAGTTTCAGTGAAGTCTTTGCGAGATGGCAATGGCGCGCAAAGATCAGAATCTCTAGACAACTTGGAAACATGGGCTCACAGCCTACAATTCCCACATTGAATCAAAATTGAATATGGCAACACAACTCAACCTCGAAGAACAAGAGCAAATTGACGAACTCAAGCACTTTTGGAAGAAGTACGGCAACGTCATTACCTGGCTTTTAATTGCGGTGATGGGCTCCTATGCAGCTTGGAACGGCTATCAATACTGGCAGAGACAACAGTCATCCAAGGCCTCTGCACTTTTTGATGAAGTCGAAAAGTCAGCACAGTCAGGTGACGTCGCCAAGCTCGAACGTGCATGGAATGACATGAAAGATCGTTTTCCTGGCACCGCATTTGCCGCCCAATCTGCTTTGTTGGCTGCCAAGTCATTCCAGATGAGTGATAAATCCGAGGCAGCCACTGCCGCCCTTGAGTGGGCGAGTGAAAAGGCCTCTGATCCTGGAAGCGCACAGCTGGCGCGTTTGCGATTGGCCAACTTGCAATCCCAAAACAAGTCTTACGATCAGGCGCTCAAAACGCTCAGCAAGCCTTTTGACCCCGCTTTTGCTGGTTTGGCCGCCGACATACAGGGCGATATTCATGCCGTGCAAAACAAACCTCAAGATGCCATCAAAGCCTACAGCGATGCATGGCGACAGCTTGAAGACAATCCAGAGTACAGACGATTGGTGACCGCCAAATTGAATGCGCTGGGTGTCAACCCAGAGCCACAGAAAGGCACATCGCCATGAATTCAGTGAGCAGCCAAGCAGGGTTCAGTAGCAAATGGACCAAGCGCTTAATTCAGGCATGCTTTGGTTTTTTGCTTTTGGGCTTGGTGGCTTGTTCAAGCACACCCAATAAACCCAAACCGACTGCTCTGGCTGATTTCAATGCGAAGGTAACAGCTCAAAAGGTTTGGTCTGTCCAACTCAGTCCCTTTGGCGCCAACCTGAGTCACAACCTCAGCGCAGGTCAGTTGGCCTTGGTCACAAGTTCTGGCTTGGTCAGTTTGCTCAATCCTGCCAATGGCGCCGAGACTTGGCGAATCGCCTTGAACACACCCATTGCCGCAGGCATTGGCGGTGACGGTGAGCGTTTTGCCGTGATCAGTCAAGCCAATGAATTGATTGCCATGTCGCAAGCCAAAGTGATTTGGCGAGTCAAACTACCAGCTGCTTCATTCACATCTCCATTGGTTGCCGGTGGACGTGTGTTTGTTTTAACGGCCAACCGAACTGTGATGGCATTTGATGGCGCAAGCGGTCAGAGGTTGTGGAGTCAGCAGAGGTCTGGCGACCCCTTGGTTTTAAACCAATCGGGTATTTTGACTTCGTTTCAAGACAATCTTTTGGTTGGTTTCGCAGGCCGATTGCTTGCCATGAATCCTGGCAATGGTGTTGCGAGATGGGAGGTCAACATGGGAGCCTCTCGTGGCACGAATGAAATTGAACGTTTGACCGATTTGGTGTCTGGTGTTTCGCGTGTCAACAATGTAGTTTGCGCTCGTTCTTTCCAGACATCAGTCACTTGCATCGACGCAATGAAGGGGAGCAATCTCTGGTCACGTGCGGCCCAAGGCCATGTTGGTTTAAGTGCCAATGAAGTCGCCGTTTTCGGTTCAGAATCTGACGGCAAACTGGTGGCTTGGCAAGCTGGCAGTGGTCAAGTCGCATGGCAATCAGAAGTATTGAGATTTCGGGGGCCAACTGCTCTCAACTGGCAATCTGGTCAGTTGATTGTTGGCGACGCGCTGGGCTGGGTTCATTGGCTCGATGCCAACAACGGTCAAATCGTGGGCCGCATACAAGTTGACGCCTCTGGCGTCGCAATGACACCTGTTCGTGTTGGACAAAACTGGGTTGTTGTCACCCGTAGCGGCTTGGTTCAAGCCTTGCGTGCTGAATAAAGCACTGCTGAAAGATAGATTTGAAACCCGTACTGGCCTTGGTCGGACGCCCCAATGTGGGCAAGTCCACTTTATTCAATAGACTCACCAAAACTCGCGATGCCATCGTTGCTGACTTTGCGGGGCTTACGCGCGACCGCCATTATGGCCAAGGTCGCCAGGGAAGATACGAATACATCGTCATTGACACGGGTGGTTTTGAGCCAGATGCCAGTGCCGGTATTTACAAAGAAATGGCCAAACAAACCCAACAAGCAGTGGCTGAAGCCGATGTGGTTGTGTTTGTGGTGGATGCCAGGGCGGGCGTATCGGCGCAAGACCACGATATAGCCAAGTACCTCCGGCGCATTGGCAAACCTTGCTTGCTGGTGGCCAACAAAGCCGAGGGCATGCGAGAAGGCGTTCAAATCAGTGAGTTTTACGAACTCGGTTTAGGCGATGTCATTCCTGTGTCGGCAGCACATGGACAAGGTGTGCGCAGTCTTGTTGAGTTGGCCCTAGACCCTCTCATGTTGCCGGAAGACGACACAGACATCGAAGAAGATTTAAGCGTCGTCAAGTTGGCAGTGGCCGGGCGGCCCAACGTGGGCAAGTCAACCTTGATTAACACTTGGTTGGGCGAGGAACGCTTGGTGGCCTTTGACATGCCTGGCACCACACGCGATGCGATTACGGTTCCATTTGAACGAGGTGGTCAAAAGTTTGAACTGATCGACACCGCGGGTTTGCGCCGTAAGGGCAAAGTGTTTGAAGCCATTGAAAAATTTTCGGTGGTTAAAACATTGCAGGCCATTGAGTCTGCCAATGTCGTTTTGCTGTTGTTGGATGCCACTCAGGGCGTGACCGAACAAGATGCCCACATTGCGGGTTTCATCTTGGACAGCGGGCGGGCTGTGGTGTTGGCTGTTAATAAGTGGGATGCAGTTGACGAATACCAACGCGAATTGGTGCACCGATCAATTGAAAATCGTTTGCCGTTCTTGAAGTTTGCCAATTTGCACACTATCTCAGCCAAAAAACGACAAGGCTTAGGCCCTGTCTGGAACTCCATCACCCAAGCGCACAAATCGGCCATGGTCAAAATGACCACCCCCGTTTTAACCCGCTTACTGCTCGAGTCGGTTCAATTTCAAAGCCCTCAACGGGGTGGCATGTTCAGACCGAAGTTGCGTTATGCACACCAGGGCGGCATGAACCCGCCTGTCATTGTGATCCATGGCAACTCGCTTGAGCATGTGACCGAAACCTACAAAAGATACTTGGAGGGCCGGTTCCGCAAAGCCTTTGATTTGTCTGGAACACCGCTTCGCATTGAAATGAAAACCTCACAAAATCCTTACGCTGACAAAGATTCAGACTGATTTGTCAGGGTTTTAAAAAGGGGATTACACATTTTGGGCCACCCGATGTGTTAAGGTAAAACCCTTAAAACAATTCAGAACACGGAGAATATCGTGAACAACAAAGGGCAACTTTTGCAAGATCCCTTCCTCAACGCATTGCGCCGAGAGCATGTGCCAGTTTCCATTTACTTGGTCAACGGCATCAAACTCCAAGGCCAAATAGAATCCTTCGACCAATATGTGGTGTTGCTGCGTAACACAGTCACCCAAATGGTATACAAACACGCCATTTCTACGATCGTGCCCGGACGCGCTGTCAACCTGCCTGGTTTAGACGCCGAGGCAGATGATTCTTCGACTTAAACTTTCTTTTGAACAGCGATTTAGTTGACATGACCCCCGCCTTGCTGGTGGGTGTTGACTTTGGATTGCCTCATTTTGATGCTGATCTGGATGAGTTAAGTCAATTGGCTCTGACAGCGGGACTGAAACCTGTTGCCAAAATGACCTGCAAAAGAAAAGCCCCAGATGCCGCTTTATTTGTGGGCTCTGGCAAAGCCGATGAAATTAAATTCATGGCCGAGCAAACAGGCGCCAAGGAAGTCTTATTTGACCAGTCACTGAGCCCCGCTCAACAGCGTAATCTCGAGCGTCATCTCGGTTTGCCAGTCAACGACAGGACCCTGCTTATTCTTGAAATCTTTGCGCAGCGCGCTAGAAGCCACGATGGCAAATTACAAGTTGAGCTGGCACGCTTGCAATACCTCAGCACACGGTTGGTTCGAAGATGGTCTCACCTTGAGCGTCAAAGAGGTGGCATTGGTACGCGGGGCGGCCCTGGAGAAACCCAAATTGAGCTTGACCGTCGCATGATCAGCGATGCCATCAAGCGAACCAAAGAACGCTTGACCAAAGTCAAAAAACAGCGCTCGACTCAAAGACGGCAAAGAGACCGCCGAAATTCATTCAATGTGTCACTGGTGGGGTACACCAATGCCGGCAAGTCAACCTTGTTCAATGCCTTGGTCAAGGCCCGTGCGTATGCGGCCGATCAGTTGTTTGCAACTCTGGATACCACCACCCGACAACTTTATCTGGGCGAATCTGGACGCAGCGCCTCGGTCTCAGACACTGTTGGCTTCATTCGGGATTTACCGCATGGCTTGATTGATGCTTTCCAAGCTACCTTGCAGGAAGCCGTTGACGCGGATTTGTTATTGCATGTGGTGGATGCATCCAATCCCAACTTTCCTGAGCAAATGGCTGAAGTCAAGCGCGTGCTCCACGAAATTGGTGCTTCTGAGGTGCCCCAATGGCTCATTTTCAACAAAATTGACAATTTGCCTTTAGAACGTCAGCCCTTGGAACGTCTCGACTTGTACGAAGTTGATGGGCAGGCCTTAAAACGCTTGTTTGTCAGCGCACAATCAGGAGAAGGTTTGTCAGTTTTGCGCAAGATGTTGGCCGACGAAGTCAGTCAAATTCATTCTGAACCCGAAACACCGGCAGATCCGCGCTTTGCCCTTGATAATTTCGGGGAAAATTCAGATGATTTCGCATAACCAGTCCTCTGTTTGTGCACAATCGCATTGATCAGATAAAACGTAGAAAAACGAATGAACTTCAAACACCGTGTATTTGGTTGGTCAGTTTTGCCACAGCGCCTTCGCGGCATGTTCAATTTGAACGATCCGCGCTGGGGCCGAGGCGATGACAAGCCAACTTCTGATGGCCAAGATGGCGCAAACTCCCCTGGCAACACGCCGGGTTCGAATGGCTATCAGAATAACCCCTCAAATTCTCAACAACCCAATTCGGGAAATGGATCGAATCGTCCCAACCAATCTTCTGGTCCGCCCGACCTCGACGAATTGTGGCGTGATCTGAATCGCAAACTTGCCCAGTTCTTGGGTGGTAAAAATGGTGGCCCTCCAAACAGAGGCCAACCCAATGGCACACCGCCCAGTGGCTTGCCTCCCGTATTTCGAAACTTGGGTGTTGGCGTCATTTTGGGTGCTTTTGTTTTGATTTGGCTGGGTACAGGTTTCTTTATTGTCCAAGAGGGACAACAAGCTGTGATCACCCAGTTTGGCAAATACAAGTCAACTGTGGGTGCTGGTTTCAACTGGCGTTTGCCTTATCCCATCCAAAAGCATGAGTTGGTTTTTGTCACTCAAATTCGATCAGTCGACATTGGTCGTGACAACGTCATCAAAGCCACTGGGCTGCGTGAGTCCGCCATGTTGACGGAAGACGAGAACATTGTAGAAATTAAGTTTGCCGTTCAGTACCGCCTGAACGATGCACGCGCTTATTTGTTTGAAAGCAAAAACCCCACAGAGGCTGTTGTCCAAGCGGCTGAAACTGCTGTTCGGGAAGTTGTTGGCAAAATGAAAATGGATTCCGCTCTGGCAGAGGAGCGTGATCAAATTGCACCACGTGTTCGTGCGCTGATGCAAAACATTTTGGACCGCTACAAAGTGGGTATCGAAGTGGTGGGCATCAACCTGCAACAAGGCGGAGTTCGCCCACCAGAGCAAGTTCAGGCAGCTTTTGACGATGTTCTCAAAGCAGGCCAAGAGCGCGAACGTGCCAAGAATGAAGCACAAGCTTACGCCAACGATGTGATCCCCCGTGCGGTGGGTGCGGCCTCGCGTTTGAAAGAAGAATCACAAGCTTATCGCGAGCGAATTGTGGCTCAGGCAGAAGGTGATTCACAGCGATTCAAGGCCATCTTGCCCGAGTACCAAAAGGCACCCCAAGTCACACGTGATCGCATGTACTTGGATGCTATGCAGCAAATCTACACCAACGTGACCAAGGTGGTGGTCGACAGCAAACAAGGCTCTAACCTCATGTATTTGCCACTCGACAAATTGATGCAGATGACAGGTGCGCCTCTGGCTGGTACAGCGCCCACTGATCAAGCAGGTGCTCCTAGCACCACCCCCCCGGCTGCAGCCCCCAGCAGTACCCCACAGGATCTTCGATCGCGCGAAAGCCAGCGCACTCGTGACCGTGAAATTCGTTAAGGAAGCAGCAAAATGAATCGTATTGGAATATGGGTTTCATCCCTGCTGCTGGTTTTGGCATTGGCCAGCTCTATGTTGTTCGTTGTCGATCAACGGCAATTTGGTGTGGTCTATGCTTTGGGTCAGATCAAAGAAGTGATCACCGAGCCAGGCTTGAACATCAAGCTGCCACCACCCTTACAAAACGTTACTTACATTGACAAGCGTTTATTGACTCTCGACAGCCCAGACACCGAGCCAATGCTCACTGCAGAAAAGCAACGGGTTGTGATTGATTGGTATGTTCGTTGGCGCATCACCGACCCATTGGCCTACATCCGCAATGTGGGCTTGGATGAAAAATCGGGTGCTAACCAATTGAACCGAGTGGTCCGAAACGCTTTTCAAGAAGAAATCAACAAACGCACAGTGAAAGATTTGCTTTCCTTGAGCCGTGATGTGCTGATGAACGACGTCAAGCGCGAAGTTCTTGAGAAGGTTCGTGGTGACAAGCCTTGGGGTGTCGATGTGGTCGATGTTCGCATTACCCGTGCAGACTACGTAGATGCCATCACCGAATCGGTTTATCGCCGAATGGAAGCTGAGCGCAAGCGCGTTGCCAATGAACTTCGCTCTACAGGTGCTGCTGAGGGTGAAAAAATCAGGGCCGATGCCGATCGTCAGCGGGAGGTCACCATTGCCAACGCTTACCGCGACGCCCAAAAAATCAAAGGGCAGGGCGATTCTCAAGCTGCCAAAATTTACAACGAGTCTTTTGGCCGTGACCCCCAGTTTGCTCAGTTTTACCGAAGCCTCGACGCTTACAAAGCCAGCTTTGCCAAGAAGAGCGACGTCATGGTGTTAGATCCAAGCGGCTCTGATTTCTTCCGAACGATGCGTGGTAACGCAGCGCCTTCGGCTGCTCAGCCTGTTCAACCAGCCCAATCTGTCAAGAAGTAAGTGACTTTTTGGTCTGCTGTTCTGGTTGCCATTGCGCTGGTTCTGATTCTGGAGGGGCTTTTGCCCCTCATTTCCCCACCTAAATGGCGCGAAATGTTCACCCAGCTTTTGCAGTTGGAAGATGGACAAATTCGATTTTTTGGACTTTCAATCGTTTTGTTGGGCGTCTTTCTTTTGATGTGGTTCATTTAGAGCCTGTTTGAGCCGGTAAAATCCCTGTTTTAACAGCCTCCCTGATTGCCATGTCCGCTTGGGTCCTGCCGGATCACATCGCTGATGTCTTGCCCTCCGAAGCCAGGCACATCGAAGAACTCCGAAGATTGCTTTTAGACACTTCTCGCAGCTATGGCTTTGAGTTGGTGTCGCCCCCTCTGCTCGAGCACATCGAGTCCTTGTTAACAGGGACAGGCAAAGCCCTTGATCTTCAAACCTTCAAATTGGTCGATCAAATATCTGGCCGATTGATGGGCTTAAGGGCCGATACAACCCCCCAAGTGGCCCGAATCGATGCCCACTTGTTAAACCGCAAGGGCGTGACTCGCCTTTGTTATTGTGGGCCCGTTCTCCATACGCAACCAGACAGGCCTCACGCCACACGCGAGCCTTTGCAACTGGGTGCTGAAATTTTTGGTCATGCGGGCCTTGAGGCAGATCTTGAAGTTTTGCAACTGGCGCTTGATTGTTTGCAGGCAGCTCAGATGGGTGAAGTTTTGGTTGACCTTGCAGATGCCAGAATTGTGAGCAGCTTGTTGGAGGGTATCGCCCTGACTGATGAGATGCGTGGCGATGTTTATGCGGCATTGGCCAGCAAAAACGCTTATTCTTTGGCTGATCTAACTCACAACTTTCCCGCAGATATCAAAGCGGGCCTGTTCCATCTGATTGACCTGTACGGTGACAATTCTGTTTTAGACCTTGCGCTGCAAAAACTACCCCCTAAACCTCAAATCAAACTTGCTATTGAGCAATTGAAATGGTTAAGCGAGCAATTGCCTCAAGTCAATTTCCAATTTGATTTGGCAGATGCCCGTGGCTATGCTTATTACAGCGGTTTGCGCTTTGCCATCTACGCCAAAGGTGCCAGTGACGCAGTGGTTCGAGGTGGACGCTACGACGGTGTTGGCGCTGTGTTTGGGCATGAAATTGGCCGAGATCGGCCTGCTGTGGGCTTTAGCCTTGACCTGAAGCAGTGGGTAGGCGTTGTGCCACAACTGAGCCTGAAGCTGGCCATTCGTGCTCCTTGGGGAACGCGAGTTGATCTGCGCTCAGCCATAGCACAATTGCGTGTACACGGCGAAACCGTTGTGTGCAGCTTGCCCGGACATGAAAGTGAAATTGATGAATTCCAATGTGATCGCGAACTGTTAGAGGTCGCGGGGCAGTGGGTTGTAAAAGCCATTGAAAACAAAACAAAATGAACATGATCAAAGGACGTAACGTTGTCGTTGTTGGAACCCAGTGGGGTGACGAGGGCAAAGGCAAACTGGTCGATTGGCTAACCGAGAGCGCACAAGGCGTTGTGCGATTCCAAGGGGGGCACAATGCGGGTCATACCTTGGTTATCAATGGCGTCAAAACAGCGCTTCACCTCATCCCCAGCGGCATCATGCGCCCGGGAGTCAAGTGCTACATCGGCAATGGCGTGGTGTTGTCGCCTGGCAAACTCTTTGAAGAAATTGCGGGTCTTGAAAAAGCGGGTGTTGAGGTGCGTTCGCGCCTGCGCATCAGTGAAGCTTGCCCCTTGATCTTGCCTTTTCATGCTGTACTCGACGTGGCGCGAGAGGCCGCCCGTGAGCAAGGGGGAACAGAAAAAATTGGCACCACTGGCAGGGGCATTGGTCCTGCCTATGAAGACAAAATTGCCCGCCGCGCTTTGCGGGTGCAAGACCTGAAATACCCTGAGCGCTTTGCACACAAACTCAAAGAGCTTTTGGATTTGCACAACCATGTCTTGAAAACTTATTTGGGTTCTGAAAAGTTCACCTTTGGCGATGCCCTCAAGCCTTATGTCAAAAACGGCGAAGTGCAGTTTGATGTGGTTTACGAAGAAGCCATGGTTCATGCCGCGCTCTTGAAGCCCATGATGGCCGACGTGTCGCGCGAATTGAATGATGCGCACCGCTTGGGCGCCAACTTGTTGTTTGAAGGCGCTCAAGGAACCTTGTTGGACGTGGATCACGGCACCTATCCTTATGTCACTTCAAGCAACTGTGTGGCGGGCAA
Source organism: Limnohabitans sp. MMS-10A-178 (assembly GCF_003063375.1). GTDB lineage: Bacteria > Pseudomonadota > Gammaproteobacteria > Burkholderiales > Burkholderiaceae_C > Limnohabitans_A. The sequence continues at coordinate 192,550 of NZ_NERY01000002.1, forward strand.
TGCTGCTGCAGGTTCGGGCGTTGGTCCTGGCATGCTGCACTATGTGCTGGGCATTACCAAGGCCTATTGCACCCGTGTTGGCGGCGGCCCTTTTCCTACAGAGTTGGAATGGGAAAAAGAAGGTACTCCCGGTTGGCACATGAGCACCGTGGGGGCTGAGAAGGGTGTCACCACTGGTCGCAGCCGACGCTGTGGTTGGTTTGATGCCGCCTTGCTCAAACGCAGCGCCCAGGTGAATGGCTTGTCTGGCTTGTGCATTACCAAGCTCGACGTGCTAGATGGACTTCATGAATTGAAGCTTTGCACAGGCTATGAGTTGGACGGCGAAGTGGTCGACATTCTGCCCATGGGAGCCGATGACATTTCGCGCTGCAAACCCATTTATGAAAGCATTGAGGGCTGGACGGACAGCACCGTTGGTGTGACGCAATTTGACAAATTGCCTGTCAATGCGCGTTTGTATTTGCAACGCATTGAACATGTTACCGGCGTACCCATTCACATGGTCTCAACCAGCCCCGATCGCGACCACACCATTTTGATGCACCATCCTTTCTTGGCGCCCCTTTGACTGATTCAACAACGCCAGAACAATTTTTGTGAACTGACTTAACCTTTGGAGAAAATGCATGCTGACAGAAGACGGCAAACACCTGTATGTGAGTTACGACGAGTACCACAATTTGATTGAAAAGTTGGCCATCAAGGTTCATCAATCTGGCTGGGAATTCGACACCATTCTGTGTTTGGCACGAGGTGGTATGCGCCCTGGTGATATCCTGTCACGCATCTTTGACAAGCCTTTGGCCATCATGTCCACCAGCTCTTACCGCGCCGATGCCGGAACGGTTCAAGGTCACTTGGACATTGCGCGTTTCATTACGACGCCCAAAGGCGAAATTGCCGGCCGTGTGTTGTTGGTAGACGATTTGGCTGATTCGGGTCATACCTTGAATGCCGTCGTTAACATGTTGAAAACCAATTACAAACCCATCACTGAACTTCGAACGGCTGTCATTTGGACAAAAGGTTTGTCAGGATTTCAGCCCGATTACTCCGTTGATTACTTGCCCACCAATCCCTGGATTCACCAACCCTTCGAAGGGTATGACAGCTTAAATCCTGAAAAATTGATGGAAAAGTGGAAGGTCTGAAGGTAGTATTGTGGGATGACTTCCAAGAAAAATTCCCACATTTCTACCGATCTGATACACCACGGCTATACGCCTCCGGCTGAGTTTGACTCGCCTCAGCCGGGTACCTTCAAAGCCTCTACGGTTTTCTTTCCCAATGTGGCCGCCATGCGCCAGCGGGAGTGGAAAGACAAGTCGGCCTACACCTATGGCACACATGGAACCCCCACCAGCTTCACGCTTGAAGAGCGACTTTGCACCCTTGAAGGCGGCAAACACTGCGTTCTAACGCCCAGTGGTTTGTCGGCTTTGGCAGTGGCCTCCTTTGCGGTTTTGAAAACGGGTGATCACGTCTTGTTGCCAGACAACTCCTACGGTCCCAACAAAACTTTGGCAGAAGGCGAGCTAACTTCATTTGGTATTTCGCACACTTACTACGATGCCATGGATCCACAAGATCTCGCGTCCAAAATTCAATCCAACACCCAACTTGTATGGCTAGAGGCTCCGGGCTCAGTCAGTATGGAGTTCCCTGACTTGATAGAGCTGGTGAAGATCTGCCAGTCTCGCCAGATATTGACAGCTTTGGACAACACATGGGGCGCTGGCTTGGCCTTCAAGCCTTTTGACTTGTTGGGAAATGGCAGCTTGTCTGTTGGCCTCACAGCCCACGCCTTAACAAAGTACCCCAGTGGCGGCGGCGATGTGCTCATGGGCAGCGTCATGACTTGCGACGATGCATTGGCCTTGAAACTCAAAATGACCATGATGCGTTTGGGCATCTGTGTAGGGCCCAATGATGTCGAAAGCATTTTGCGATCTTTGCCAACTATTGCCTTGAGGTATGCCTCACAAGACCGTTGTGCCAGACAACTTGCCAGCTGGTGGAAAGATCAAAAAGCCTGTGTGCAGGTTCTTCATCCGGCCATTGAAGGCTCACCGGGCCACTCACATTGGCAAGCCTTGTGCGCACCAAATGGAGACCAAGGACATGCAGCAGGGTTGTTCAGTGTGATGCTTCACCCGTCCTTCACACAAACACAGGTAGATGCCTTTTGTGACAGCTTGAAACTTTTTAAATTGGGTTACAGCTGGGGTGGGCCCTTCAGTTTAGTGGTTCCCTACAAGATTGAAAACATGCGCTCGCACTGGCCCTCACATTTGCATCAGGGCCATTTGGTGCGGTTTTCGACTGGCTTTGAAGATCCTCAAGATCTCATCTTGGATTTGAGCCAAGGAGCCAAGCAGTGCTTGAATTTTTGAGGGTCTTTGTCTGATTGATTGGCAAGCTGATACAGTGGATGACATTGCATAGAAAGAAATACCTTGGCTACACCTAATTACGGCTACGAAAAACGTCAAAAAGAATTGGCGAAGAAACGTAAAAAAGAAGATAAGTTAAAAGCCAAGGCTGAAAGAAAAACGGATTCGCCCGAAGGCTTTGCAGATGATTCAGACCTGCCCGACAATGAATCTGCCCCAGCTTCAGAAACTCCACCCGCCAATTGAAATTCAGGCTTGAACCATCAAGCTGTTTTACTTTGGTGATGCCAACATTTTCTTCACTTGCGGCCAAATGTTTTTCATCATGAGGCTTTGAGCGCCCTCATTGGGGTGAATCCGATCAGACTGAAACCACCTCAAGGGATCTGGATCGTCTGCAACGCCTTTTAAAAATTGGTTGTTCAGCTCAGCGCCTGTTTCCTGAGACACCTTTTGATACGTTTGTGCCATTTGTTGGGTGTAGTTAGCACCGTAATTGGGTGGAACTTGCATGCCAACAACGAGAACTTTCGCGCCCGACTTCTTGCCTTCCCGGGCCATGGCAATCAGGTTTTGCTGGGTCATGTTCATGCTCAGTCCGCGCAGCGCATCGTTGCCACCCAGCTCAACCACCAACAATTGGGGTTTGTGTACGCTGAGCAATTGAGGCAATCTGCTAAGGCCACCCGAGCTGGTATCGCCGCTGATGCTGGCATTGACAATTTTGACCTTGACCGATTCTTTGGCAGCTTGCTGGCTCATGAGATTGACCCAGCCTGTTCCTCTTGCGAGACCATATTCAGCACTCAGTGAGTCGCCCACAATAAGCACCACTTTTCCAGAATTGACGCCTTGAGATGCTCTGACAGTTGGCTGGTTTTCAGAGGCAAACAAAATAGAACAAAAACCCGCACAGAACAAGCCCACCACAAGGGAGTTAAAGTGTTGACGAAGCAAAGAAAGTTGGTACATGTCAGAAACTATGATTTCAGTCAGTCACGTGAGTAAGGTGGTCGGTGATGTAGGTTCGCCATTGGCTATTTTGCGTGATATTGATTTCACCGTGAATGCTGGGGAATCTGTCGCTATTTTGGGCGCATCAGGCTCAGGCAAGAGCACCTTGTTGTCCATCATGGCGGGTTTAGACACGCCATCGGAAGGGCATGTGAGCTTAGCGGGCCAACAGATTTTTGAGATGACAGAAGACCAAAGGGCTGCCTGGCGTGGACAAAAGCTGGGTTTTGTATTTCAAAATTTTCAGCTGATGGGCCATTTGACAGCGCTTGAAAACGTCATGTTGCCTTTGGAATTGTCTGGCATCAAAGATGCTGCCAAATTGGCGAAGGAAATCTTGTTGCAAGTTGGCTTGGCAGAGCGTTTAAAGCATTTCCCCAAGGTGCTCAGTGGTGGAGAGCAACAACGCGTGGCCCTTGCGCGTGCTTTTGTGGTGCAGCCCCAGTTGCTTCTTGCGGATGAACCTACGGGAAGTTTGGATGCTCAAACGGGAGAAAGCATCATGGATTTGATGCTGTCTATGAACCATGCACGCGGCACCACCCTTATTTTGGTCACCCATGATCAAAAATTGGCAGCACGCTGCGACAGAACACTCACACTACAAGCTGGACAGCTCATAAGCAAAGGATAATGGGAGCATGTCTTCTCCCAAAATTCTTTTCGGTTTTCATGCGGTCGGCGTTCGCTTAAAAACAGCGCCTCAATCCATCGTTGAAATCTACTTTGAAACCACCCGGCGCGATGCCCGAATGAGACAGTTCATAGAACGAGCTCAAGAGGCGGGTGTAAGGCTCATCGAGGCCGATAGCATGCGTCTTGCCAAGCTGGCGGGTAGCCATGGCCATCAAGGCGTTGCTGCTCGTGTTGAAGCTTTGCCGCAGGCTCACTCTTTGGATGATTTGTTAGATCAAGTTCAAGGGCCGCCCTTGTTGTTGGTGTTGGATGGCGTTACCGATCCGCACAATTTGGGTGCTTGCCTGCGAGTAGCCGATGGGGCAGGGGCACATGCCGTGATAGCACCCAAAGATCATGCTGCGGGCATCAATGCCACAGTGGCCAAAGTGGCCAGTGGTGCCGCTGAAACGGTGCCCTATTTCATGGTGACAAATTTGGCTCGAACCTTAGGCGAGTTGAAGGAACGATCTATTTGGACCATTGGAACCAGTGGCGATGCACCTCGTCATATTTACCAAGCTGATTTAAAAGGACCAGTTGCACTGGTTTTGGGTGCAGAAGGTCCGGGCATGAGGCAGCTCACTCGCAAAACCTGTGATGAGTTGGTCAGCATTCCCATGCAAGGCGCTGTCGAAAGCTTGAACGTTTCTGTTGCAAGCGGTGTCTGCTTGTTTGAGGCTGTCAGGCAACGCTTGGGCACCGGTTAACTGCCGTTTAAGCGCCTTTTAAGCTCCGCTTTTTCAACTAATTTACCTACAAAATTCCTGTAGCGCCCACCAAACCACCCGCAGCAATTAACCACAGCAAGTGAATGGAAGTTCGCGTCACGACCAGGGTGGCAATGACAGTGACCAACCACAGCTTCCAATTCTTGGCGTAGTCGTTTTGCGCCACTGACAAAATCCAACCAGCTGACACAAGAAGGCCAATCACAATGGGGGCCATGCCAGATTTAAAGGCGCGAACCGATAAAAGGTTTCTATTCTGATGTGCCCATCTGGTGGCTTTGTAGGTCAGCACCGAGGAGGGCAGCAAGATGCCCAACATACTCAGTGTGACACCCATCAGTCCGAGCCCCCATGCGCTCGCTCCTGCGCCAAAGCCGCCTCCAGCATTAAGGCCGATATGCCACCCCATCAAGGCCACAAAGAGGACATTCGGGCCCGGCGCAGATTGAGCCAAGGCAATGCTTGAAGAAAAAGTGGCGTCAGTAAGCCAATTCTTTTCATCGACCAAATAACGATGCATGTCGGGAGCGGTGGTGATAGCACCGCCAATTCCAAGCAGGGATAGGGAGGCAAAATGTACAAAAAAATCAAGCCAGTCTTGCGGGCTTAGCGAGATGGTCATGTTCCGGGGCCCTTACTGTTTGACTCGCTCTTTGACGACTGGTTTGACATAGCATCAAGTTTTGTTTGCAATTGTTTCAAAGCGTGATAAGTGATAAAGCAAGACACGACGCCTAAGCCCAGCAATGCCCAAATTAGGGGAAATCTGAAAATTCCAACGCATACAAACGAGAGAACCGCGAACAAGATAGCCGTCTTCATTCCCATGGGGTTTTGGGGCAGTGTGGTGCTGAGCTTGAGTCCAGTGGCCATGATCAAGCCAGCCGAAACAGCTCCCATACCCTTGAGAGCGCCTTGAGCCGAAGGGCTGTCAGCTATTCCTCCAAACAAAATAGCCAGCGCAAGGACAATCATGAGTGGGGCCAATAAAAGGCCTGCTAAGGCTGCCATGGCGCCTGGGAGGCCAAAGTATTTGCCCCCAATCATCAAGCAAAGGTTGGCCACATTGGGGCCAGGCATCACTTGAGCCACTGACCAATCTTCAACAAATTGAGCTTTGGTCATCCATTTTCGACGGTCCACAAATTCATGTTGCACGATGGCCAGCACCCCGCCAAAGCCTTGAAGCGCTAGAAGGGTGAAAACGACAAACAATTCCGTTTTGGATTTCGGGCGATTGAGTTCAGGGGTCAAAGAAGACATGCCAAGATTATCCAATTAGAAAGACCCTCTGTCTGATATGTTCGATCTGAGGCCCTAAACTACAGCATTTTTCTATTTCCGACCCATGAACGCTCTGGTTGACGTCTCCTTTTTTCCGCGCAACGCCAAGCCCCTCAACAGCTATCGCAAGTTTTGGGCGGCGCGCTTTGGCACAGCCCCATTTTTGCCCATGAGCCGTGCCGAAATGACTCAATTGGGTTGGGACAGCTGTGACATCGTATTGGTCACGGGCGATGCCTATGTTGATCATCCTAGCTTTGGCATGGCTGTCATTGGTCGAATGTTGGAGGCTCAAGGTTTTCGAGTGGGCATCATTGCCCAACCCGACTGGCAAAGTGCCGATCCTTTTCGCGCTCTAGGCAAGCCCAATTTGTTTTGGGGCGTTACAGCAGGCAACATGGATTCCATGATCAACCGTTACACGGCTGATCGCAAAATTCGCTCTGACGATGCCTACACACCCGGCGATGTGGGTGGCAAGCGCCCCGATCGAGCTGCCATTGTTTACAGTCAGCGCTGTCGAGAGGCCTTTCCCGATGTACCCATTGTGTTGGGTGGTATTGAAGGCTCATTGCGCCGAATTGCCCACTATGACTATTGGTCAGACAAGGTGCGTCGATCCATTGTGGTCGACAGCAAATGCGATTTGTTGCTCTACGGCAATGCCGAACGTGCCGTGGTTGAAATTGCTCACAGATTGGCTGCTCGCGAGCCTGTGCACGACATCATTGATGTTCGCGGTACTGCTTTTGTGCGACGGCAAACGCCTGAAGGCTGGTTTGAAATCGATTCTTCTTCAGTCGATACACCTGGGCACGTAGAAGCCCACGTCAATCCTTACCTCATGATTTCGGAACAGGCACGTGAGAACGGTGCCACATGTGCCCGCGAAGATGAAGCCCAGTCAGTTGCCGACCAACAAAATGCGGCCGTCAAACCGCTGACCTTTGTGCCCAATCCGCAGTTGCCTGCCATGACGGGCAAAGGTTTGCACAAAGTACCTCCCCGAGACAAAAGTGTCATTCGACTGCCCAGTTATGAGCAAGTCAAATCTGACCCCGTTTTGTATGCGCATGCCAACCGGGTCTTGCATTTAGAAACCAACCCTGGCAACGCGCGTAGTTTGGTTCAAGCGCACGGCGAAGGTCATACGGCCAGAGATGTTTGGATCACGCCGCCCCCCATTCCGCTCACCACAGCCGAAATGGATGCTGTTTTTGACTTGCCTTATGCGCGCAGTCCTCATCCCACGTATGCCGACGAAAATGGCTCGCACGATGGCGCCACCAAAATTCCTGCCTGGGAGATGATTCGCTTTTCAGTCAATATCATGAGGGGTTGTTTTGGCGGGTGCACGTTCTGCTCTATCACTGAGCACGAAGGGCGAATTATTCAAAGCCGCAGCGAAGCTTCTGTGTTGCGTGAAATTGAAGACATCCGCGACAAGGTAAAGGGTTTCACAGGGGTCATTTCAGATTTAGGCGGGCCCACAGCCAACATGTACCGCCTGGGTTGCAAAACACCCGAAATTGAAGCTGCCTGCCGCAAACCAAGCTGCGTGTTTCCTGGCATTTGCAGCAACCTCACCACTGACCACGGCCCACTCATTCAGATGTACCGCAAAGCGCGAAGTTTGAAGGGCATCAAAAAGATTTTGATTGGCTCTGGCCTCCGATATGACTTGGCGGTTCAAAGCCCAGAGTATGTGAAAGAGTTGGTCACGCACCATGTGGGGGGCTATTTGAAAATAGCGCCAGAGCACACGGAATCTGGTCCTCTCACAAAAATGATGAAGCCTGGCATTGGCAGCTACGACAAGTTCAAGAGCATGTTCGATAAGTTCAGCGCCGAAGCTGGCAAGAAGCAGTTTTTGGTGCCTTATTTCATTGCAGCCCATCCTGGTACCAGCGACGAAGACATGATGAACTTGGCCATTTGGCTGAAGAAAAATGGATTTCGCGCCGATCAGGTTCAAACCTTTTATCCCAGTCCGATGGCCACGGCCACGGCCATGTACCACACCACCAAAAACCCATTGCGCAAAATTACCCGCGAGAGTGAAAAGGTCGATGTGGTCAAGGGTGAAAAACGCCGCAGATTGCACAAAGCTTTTCTGCGCTATCACGATGCCAAGCATTGGCCGCTGCTTCGCGATGCGCTGAAAGCCATGGGCCGAGCCGACCTCATTGGCAATGGCAAGCACCACTTGATTCCTACTTGGCAGCCTTTGTCAGACGATTATCAGAGCGCGCGCCGCAAAAATAGCACGCCGAGTTCAACGCCCAAAAGAGGCACCGTTCTCACTCAACACACAGGCCTGCCACCGCGCAAAAAAAGCTAAAGGCTGAGCAGCAGATCAGCGCATCAACGCATCCGCTCAGTTGCATTTAGGATTGCAAGACCTGCAACAACTCGGTCTCAATTTCGATTTGCTCACGGTTGTGTTGCAGCGCTGAGCCCTCAATCAAGAAGCTGTCTTCAACCCTTTCCCCAAGCGTACTGATCTTGGCTAACTTGAGGCTGATGCTGTGTTTGGCCAGCACTGTGGCCACGCTGTAGAGCAATCCCATTTTGTCGCTGGCCGAAATGGCCAGCAACCAGCTTTGGGCTTTTTCATCGGGATGCAAACTGATGCGAGGTGCAATGGGAAAGTTTTTGACGCGCCGAGAAACCCGTCCTTTTGTGGGTGGCGGCAATTCACCTTTTTGATCGATGGTCACACTCAAACCTGACTCCACCATGGTCATGAGTTCCCGATAGTGTTCTGGTAGCAGTGAGGTCACCACTTGAAAAGTGTCTAAGGCATAACCGTTCTTGGCGGTGTGAATTTTGGCGTCCAAAATACTGAAACCGGCTTGATCAAAATAGCCGCAAATTCGAGCAAACAAATCGGTTTGATCTTCAGCATAGACCAATACCTGCAGTCCTTCACCGATGGGTGAAATGCGGGCTCTCACAATGCTTTTTCGCGTCATTGTGGCCACAGAAGGCCGATCTGCTTTGGAAACGTATCTAGAAAGCTGTCTGGCATGCCATGCAATTTCGCTGGCGTCGTGTCGCATGAAATAGCCAATGTCCAAGGTGTCCCACAATGCTTTTTGACCGTCGTGTGGTTCTGAGTGTCTTGCCAGTTCAACCAAGGCATCGCGTTTTCTAGATTCAACCTCTGCATTGGCATCGGGTGCCCGGCCACCCAGCATGCGCAAAGTGAACTTGTACAGGTCTTCAAGGAGTTTGCCTTTCCAAGCATTCCAAACCTTGGGACTCGTGCCTCGAATGTCGGCAACCGTGAGCAAATACAATGCAGTGAGTTGACGCTCATTGCCAACCCGCTTGGCAAATGCGGCAATGACATCGGGGTCCGATAGGTCTTCTTTTTGCGCAACATGACTCATGGTCAAATGCTCACGCACTAAAAATGCGATGAGTTGCGCATCCTTGGTTTCGATGCAGTGTTGTCTGCAAAACCGCTTGACTTCAAGAACCCCTAGTTGGGAGTGATCACCACCGCGGCCTTTGGCAATGTCATGAAACAAAGCGGCGGTGAAAAGGATGTAGGGCTTGTCCCAGCCCGCCGCCAGTTGTGAACAAAAAGGATATTCATGTGCATGATCTGCAATGAAGAATCGACGGACGTTTCGCAAAACCATCAGGATGTGTTGATCGACGGTGTAGACGTGAAACAGATCGTGCTGCATTTGGCCCACAATGTTTCGAAACACCCACAGGTATCGGCCCAACACAGAGGTTTGATTCATCAAACGCAATGAATGCGTGATGCCCTGACTCTCTTGAAGAATCTTCAGAAAAGTGGCTCTATTGACAGGATCTCGTCTGAATTTGGCATCCATCACCCCTCTAACGTTGTAAAGGGCTCGAAGTGTTTTGGCTGAGAGCCCCTTCACACCTTGCGTCTGCTGGTACAGCAAAAAGGTTTCCAAAATGGCGTGAGGGTGTTTTTGATACAGGTCGTCTTGGGCCAGCTCTAAAAGACCATTTTTTTCATAAAAATTTGCATTGAGTTTGCGCAACTCAATTTGAAGATCGCCTCTTTGAGCCTGCAAATACTCTTCAATGTTCAGCAATAAAATTTGGTTCAACTGGGTCACAGCTTTAGCGGCCCAGTAATACTGCCGCATTAAAACTTCACTGGCCCTTTGCTTGTGTTTGCCGTCAGGCGTGCTTTTGGCTTTGTAGCCAAATGTTTCTGCCAATGCGTGCTGTAAATCGAAAACCAGCCGGTCTTCCCGTCGCTTGGCGAGCAAATGAAGTCGAGCGCGAATGAGGCTTAGAACAGCTTCATTGCGTTTGATTTGTTTGATCTCAAGGGGTGTTGCCAAGCCCTTGGCGGCCAAATCATCCCAAGTTCTACCAAGCCCTGCAGCTCTTGAAACCCACAAAATGATTTGAAGATCTCGCAAGCCACCCGGAGACTCTTTGCAATTGGGCTCCAGTGAGTAGGGTGTGTTTTCAAACTTATTGTGTCGCTGGTTCAATTCAAGCGTTTTTGCAACGAAGAACGCATGGGGATCCATGGCATCCTGATATCGCTTTTGAAACTGCTTGTACAGTTTTTGATTGCCTGTGATGAGCCTGCTTTCGAGCAAGGATGTTTTGACTGTGATGTCTTTTTCTGACTCTTCAATGCAATCGCTGAGTGTTCTGACACTCGAGCCAATTTCAAGGCCACTGTCCCAGCAACTGCCTATGAAAATTTCCAATTTGGTTTTGAGCTCTGGAGAATCTTCTGCAATGACACTATCGGGCAGCATGACCAAAACATCGACATCCGAGGACGGAAACAATTCACCGCGGCCGTAGCCTCCCACTGCTATTAGCGCTTCACCTTGCTCAAAACCTGCTTTGTACCAAAGATCAATTAGAAGTTTGTCAGCCAATTTGGCAAGTCGGACCAAGGTGGGCTTGAGTCGTCGACCGTTGGCCGCGCTGTCCGAAATACTCGCCCACAGAGCCTGCTTTTCCTGGCGGTATTTGTCTCTCAATACCGACACGTCAGTCATGCCATTAGCCTTTGACAAACTCAGGGGTGGGAGGGCTTCCTGCAGACAAGGTGAGTACCTCATAGCCTGTCTCAGTGACCAAAATGGTGTGTTCCCACTGGGCCGAAAGACTTCTGTCTTTGGTCACAATGGTCCACCCATCGCCCATTTCCTTGATATCGCGTTTGCCAGCGTTGATCATGGGCTCAATGGTGAAGGTCATGCCTGCCTTGAGTTCGTCCAAGGTGCCTGGCTTTCCATAATGTAAAACCTGAGGCTCTTCATGGAAAACACGACCAATGCCATGGCCACAAAACTCGCGAACAATGGAAAAGCCTAAGTTTTCAGCAAACTTTTGAATGGCCCAACCTATATCGCCAAGTCGCGCGCCGGGCTTAACCTGTTCAATGCCATGCCACATGGCTTCGTAGGTGACGGCACAAAGCCGCTTTGCAGCGATGGAGGCGTCTCCCACGATGAACATGCGACTGGTATCGCCATGCCAACCGTCTTTGATCACGGTGATGTCGATGTTGACGATATCGCCCTTTTTAAGCAGTTTTTCATTCGGAATGCCATGGCAGACCTGGTGATTGACAGAGGTGCAAATAGACTTGGGATAGGGCGCGTAGCCTGGTGGCTGATAGTTCAAGGGTGCAGGAATGGTGCCCTGGACTTGGACCATGAAGTCGTGGGCCAGTTTGTCAAGCTCATTGGTACTGACACCCGGTTTGACAAAGGGTGTTAGATAATCGAGTACTTCGGATGCAAGGCGTCCTGCCACACGCATGCCGTTGGCGCCGTCGGCGTCTTTGAGGGTGATTGTCATGGAATGGGATTATCCCATCTTGAAGACAATTTTGCAGAATAGGGCGCCTGCAGCGGGTAAAATAAAGGCTCGTTCAGTGCCCCAGTCAGCGGCATTTGAGACACTTTTCACATTGCCCTCAAGGCCAGCCAGTGACCCTGCATACTCTTATCTTGGAAGGCGGTAACGCCCTCAGTGAATTTCGCATTCAGCAATTGCTTCCGAGGTTGCAGGCTCATTGCCCTGATATCAAGGGTCTCACTGGGCAGTATTTGCACTTGGTCGCAAGCCCAGAAACGCTGGACCTGACTCATCAAAATGTCTTAAAACAGCTACTCACTTATGGTGAGCCATTTGAAATAGATTCGTCAATAGAGGTGCAAGCTTGCATTCCCATTTATGTGTCTCCCCGGTTAGGTACCGTATCGCCTTGGGCATCCAAGGCCACTGACATTGCGCACAACTGTGGTTTGAAAGTTAAGCGCATCGAGCGTTTGCTGGTCTATTCACTGCAGTTTAAAAATGCCAAGGTAGCAAAGTCTGTGTCAGTAGACACACGACTGAAATTGTCAGACTTGCTGCATGACAGGATGACCGAGTCGGTTCTCGCCCAACGCGATGATGCATTGGCCCTCTTCACTGAATTGCAAGCCCAAGCACTTTTGCATGTTGATGTGTTGCAGGGAGGCAGGGGCGCACTGGTCAAAGCCAATCAAGAGTTTGGTTTGGCATTGGCAGAGGATGAAATTGATTATCTTTTAAGTTCTTTTCAACAGCTTGGCAGAAACCCCAGCGACGTTGAGCTGATGATGTTTGCACAGGCCAACAGCGAGCACTGCCGACACAAAATTTTCAATGCCCAATTCACCATTGATGGTGAGGCCCAAGCCCACAGCTTGTTTGGCATGATTCGACACACACATCAGCAAAACCCGCAACATACCGTGGTGGCTTACTCCGACAACGCTTCCATCATGGTGGGTCACCAAGTTGAACGTTTTGCGGCCAAGCAAGGGGGCGCTTACCAAAAAGAAAACGCCCTGCACCATGTTTTGATGAAGGTCGAAACTCACAATCATCCCACGGCCATCTCGCCTTATCCTGGCGCCTCCACAGGCGCAGGTGGTGAGATTCGGGACGAGGGCGCCACAGGCCGAGGCTCTAAGCCCAAGGCTGGATTGACAGGCTTCTCGGTTTCAAAATTGTGGGATAGCCCACATGGAAAACCAGAGCACATTGCCAGTCCTTTGCAAATCATGACAGAAGGGCCTTTGGGAGGTGCGGCATTCAACAACGAATTCGGCCGTCCTAATTTATTGGGCTACTTTCGGGAATACGAGCAGGTGGTTGACGGTGTAGTGCGCGGCTATCACAAGCCCATCATGATCGCGGGTGGTTTAGGTGTGATTGACGACACTCAAACCCAAAAAATTCAATTTCCTGCTGGCACGCTTTTGGTTCAGTTGGGCGGGCCAGGCATGCTCATTGGCATGGGAGGCAGCGCTGCCAGTTCAATGGCTTCAGGAACCAACGCGGCCAATTTGGACTTTGATTCTGTGCAGCGGGGCAACCCTGAAATTGAGCGGCGCGCTCAAGAGGTGATCAACCATTGTTGGGTCATGGGGCAGGCCAATCCCATTTTGGCTATTCACGATGTGGGCGCGGGTGGTTTGTCCAATGCTTTCCCCGAACTCACCAACGATGCAGGACGGGGTGCGCGCTTTGATTTGCGCGCCGTGCCGCTTGAGGCTTCTGGCTTGTCACCTAAAGAAATTTGGTCCAACGAAAGCCAAGAGCGATATGTCTTGGCCATTGCGCCAGAGTCGCTTGATTTGTTCAAGTCTTTTTGCAACCGTGAGCGCTGCCCATTTGCCGTGGTGGGAGTAGCCACAGAAGAACGTCAACTGGTCTTAACTGACGAACAAGCGCTCGATGAAAAGTTGAAAAGTCCGGTCGATATGCCGATGAATGTGTTGTTGGGGAAGCCACCCAAAATGCATCGCCAGGTTACTTCAGTAAGGCGCACCACCCAGCCCATCAATCTGACGGGTGTCAATCTGCAAGATGCTGTTGTAAACGTTCTCAGTCATCCCACGGTGGCCTCTAAACGATTTTTGATCACCATCGGTGATCGCTCGGTAGGTGGCTTGACGCATCGCGATCAAATGGTGGGCCCATGGCAAGTTCCGGTGGCCGATTGTGCCGTTACTTTGGCCGACTATAAGGGCTTTCAAGGCGAGGCCATGAGCATGGGAGAGCGTACGCCTTTGGCCAGCATCGATGCCGCAGCGTCAGGCCGTATGGCGGTGGCTGAGGCCATTACCAATTTATTGGCTGCGCCCATTGAGCTAGACCGCGTCAAACTCAGTGCTAACTGGATGGCTGCTTGCGGCGAACCAGGCGAAGACGCCGCGCTCTATGAAACCGTCAAGGCAGTGGGGCTTGAGTTGTGTCCTGCCTTGGGTATTTCTATTCCCGTGGGCAAAGACAGCCTGTCGATGAAAACACAGTGGACCGAAAACGGTGAGTCACACAAGATAACTTCACCAGTGAGTTTGGTGGTGAGTGCATTTGCCAGCTTGCCAGATGTGCGCGGTACTTTGACACCTCAGTTGAATGCCAGTGTGACCGATTCCTCCTTGATTTTGATCGATTTGAGCAATGGTCAAAACCGCATGGGTGCCAGTATTTTGAGTCAGGTTTTGAACCAATCAGGCGATCAGGTGCCTGATTTGGAGAAGCCTGAAAACTTGGTCAATTTGGTCAAGGTTATTAACTTACTCCGCCAACAATGCAAAATTTTGGCTTACCACGATCGAAGTGATGGCGGCTTGTTAAGCACTGTGGCTGAGATGTGTTTTGCGGGCCAAGTGGGGGTTGCTCTAAACCTCGACCTTTTGGTCACTGAAGGCGATGGCATTTCAGACAGCCGTGCTGAATATGGCGATGCCAAAAATTGGGCCCAGCAAATTAGCGCCCGGCGTGAAGAGTTAACGCTCAAAGCGCTTTTCAATGAAGAGCTTGGCGTTGTGATTCAAATCGCCACCGAAGATCGTGCAGAAGTAATGCAACTCTTGCGTGCTCATGGTCTTTCAAAGCACAGCCATGTGGTGGGTAAAACTCGACCTGCTCATTCCGCCATTGACAAAGGCGTGGGGTCATTGAGCATTTGGCGCGACACCCAAGAAATTTTCACAGCCAAGTTGGAAGACTTGCACCAAGTTTGGGACAGCGTCAGTTGGAAAATTTGCCAACAGCGCGATAACTCAAGCTGTGCAGACATGGAGCATGCTGGTGTTGGTCGCTACGACAATCCTGGCCTGCACCTTGCCTTGTCTTTCAACCCCGAAGACAACGTGGCTGCGCCTTATCTAAATTTGGCCCAACCACGAGTGGCCATTCTGCGTGAACAAGGTGTTAATTCGCACGTTGAAATGGCTTACGCTTTCAGTCAGGCAGGCTTTGAGTCACATGATGTTCACATGACGGATTTGCAAACGGGACGTGTGAGCCTGAAAGATTTTCAAGGCCTTGTCGCCTGTGGTGGTTTCTCATACGGCGACACTTTGGGTGCTGGTATTGGCTGGGCAAGAAGCGTCACCTTCAACCCGTTGTTGGCCGATGAATTCAAAGCCTATTTTGCTCGCACAGACACCTTTGGTTTAGGTGTTTGCAATGGTTGCCAGATGTTTGCAGAATTGGCAGACATCATTCCTGGCGCACAGCATTGGCCACGCTTTACCACCAACCAAAGTGAGCGGTTTGAGGCCAGGCTTTCGATGGTTGAGGTCTTGCCATCGCCAAGCCTTTTCTTTG
This sequence comes from Limnohabitans sp. MMS-10A-178, assembly GCF_003063375.1. Lineage (GTDB taxonomy): Bacteria > Pseudomonadota > Gammaproteobacteria > Burkholderiales > Burkholderiaceae_C > Limnohabitans_A. The sequence continues at coordinate 208,274 of NZ_NERY01000002.1, forward strand.
AAGGCATGGCTGGAAGCCGCATGCCCATTGCAGTTGCACACGGTGAAGGATTTGCCAATTTCAAGTATCGGGGTTCTGCGCAAAAAGTGATCAGTGCCATGCGCTTTGTCGACAATGCAGGCTTGGCCACAGAAACTTATCCGGCCAATCCCAACGGCAGTGTGGGTGGACTTACAGCAGTTACAAGCACCGATGGCCGCTTCACAGCCATGATGCCACACCCTGAGCGGGTTTTTCGGAATGTTCAGATGAGCTTCACGTCAGGGAATGTGTCTGACTTCAGCCCATGGCTCAGAATGTGGCAAAACGCACGCCGTTGGCTCAAGTAAATAAGAACTTGGACTTATTTCACCTTGGCTTTGGCGCGCAAATCTTCTTGGAATTTACCCAATTTGGTTTGCGTCAATTGCTGGCTAATTTGGGGCTTGACCTCTTCCAATTTGGGCAATTGTGCTTCACGAGTATCGTCTACCCGAATGACGTGAAAGCCGAATTGACTTTTCACCGGCACATCGGTCAATTGACCTTTTTCAAGTTTGACCAAGGCACTGGCAAACTCAGGTACGTAGCTGGCTGCACTGGCCCAATCTAAATCACCGCCATTGGCGCCTGAACCTGGATCCTTGGATGCTTTTTTAGCCAAGTCTTCAAACTTGCCACCTTTTTTCAGATCGGCAATGAGAGCTTTGGCTTCGTCTTCTTTTTCGACCAAGATATGGCGAGCACGGTACTCTTTGCCACCATTGGCAGCTACAAATTTGTCGTATTCAGCTTTGATTTCTGCATCTGTGACAGGGTTCTTCTTTTGGAAGTTGGCAAACAGCTCGCGAATTAACAGGCTTTGGCGCGCCAATTCGAGTTGCGTTTTGTAGTCTTCGCTGGCTTCAAGGCCGCGCTTGCGAGCTTCTTGCATGAAGATTTCACGGGCAATGAGTTCTTCTTTGATTTGTGCCAAGATTTCTGGCGTGACTGGTCGGCCAGAGCGCTCAACTTGTTGTTTGAGGGCTTCTACGCGAGAGCTAGGAACGGGCTTGCCGTTCACAACTGCCAAATTTTGTGCCATTGCAGACAAGCTCAGTGCTGCGACCAAGCTCAAGGCCAATTTCGAAAGTTTCATCAGATTCCTCAGATTGCAATTAAATTTAGTTAGATCGAAATTCTATCGCCAGAGCGTGAAGCCCATTGTCCAAGAATTCTTGGAGCGAATCATACACAAGGCGGTGACGCTGGACGCGATTGAGCTTTTCAAAATGAGCGGAGGCAATGACCACCCGGTAATGGCTGTTTAGGCCCAAATCATTGGCACCAGCATGGCCGGCGTGCTGCGCACTTTCGTCGATGACTTCTAAAAAGCTGGGCTCAAAGCATCTTTGCAAAGTTGCCACCATGAGGGGTTGCCAAGAGGTATTGGGGGGGAGGGTGTTTTGATCAGACATGCGGTGCGCTCATTTGACAGATTCATCATTGGCAGCATTCTCGGCAGGCGGCACGTGCTTGGCAATGTAAAAACCCGTTCCGACAATGAAGATCAAAGGGAAAATGTAACCCCATATTTTGAAATTCACCCAGTCTTCAGTGCTGAAATAGTGGGCCACGTAAGCATTCAAGGCTGACATGAAAATGCAATAAAGGATCCATGCCGTGCTCAAAGTTTGCCAATTGGCATCTGGCAGGTTGACCTGACTGCCCAACATTGTTTTTAAGAAGTTTTTCTTGAACAGATATTGAGCAACAAACAAACCCAAGGCCATGCAACCGTAAAGAAGAGTTGGTTTGAATTTGATAAAACGATCATCGTGCAAAACCAGGGTGAGGGTGCCAAAGACCAATATCAAAGCCAAGGTGACCTTTTGAAGAGTGGCCAATTTGCCATCAAGTCGATACATCAAAAGGCTTTGCACCACGGTGGCGGCCATGAGCACAGCAGTGGCTTCATAAATGCTGGCGAATTTGTAGGCCGCAAAAAAGAGCAGTATGGGAAAAAGGTCGAGCGCAATTTTCATCTTAGCTTTTCTGAAAATTCAAAGAAGCAGAATTCATACAGTACCTCAGACCCGTTGGCGCTGGGCCATCCTCAAACACATGGCCCAAGTGAGCACCACATTGAGCGCAAACACTTTCAACTCGCACCATGCCATGACTGCGGTCTACTTTTTGGGCAATGGCATCGGGCTCAGCCGCCTGGTAAAAAGAGGGCCATCCACAACCAGCGTCGAATTTGGTGGCTGAATCAAACAGCTTTGCATCACAGCAGACGCAGTTGTACTGGCCATGCTCCCAGTGGGTTTCGTATTTGCCAGAATAAGGGCGTTCTGTGGCGGCACGCCGGGTGACTTCAAAAGCCAGTGGCTCTGCATTCTTGGCAATTAACCAAGCACGCCATTCGGCATCTGTTTGCGGTAATTTGGTTTGAGACATGTTGAAAGTCTAACGTTAGTCAAGGTGAAAAATAGACGAAAAGTAGATATTGGCTTAGGAAGAACAGCTGATTTCAATTTGGGCAGCCCAGTCGGGTGGCAAGTTGGCATAGTGGTCAAAGTGCATTTGTTCATCAAAGGGCGATTGCAGCAATTTGAATAAGGTTTCGACTTCCGAATGATCACCTAACTTTGACTTTTGAATAGCCGCCTCTGCCAAATGATTGCGCAGCACATATTTGGGGTTGATAGAAAGCATCTTCTTCACCGCTGCTTCGGAGGGCTTGCTTTGCAGTCGAGACAAATAACGGTCGCGCCAACCTACCCAGGCCGATTGATCAATGAACATATCTGCGACCGCTTGCCATTCAAGGCTGGAAGCCTCTGTTTTGGATGCAGCATGGCTTAATTTTCGCCAGAAAATAGAAAAGTCAACTTGTTCCTTGGCCAGCATTTCTAATCCATCATTGAGCAGCGTCTGGTCTTCTAGCGCAGCTGCTTCATCCTCTTGCACCTGCAAACCCAATTTCCCAAGAAAGCACTGACTCCAATTTTCTGAGAAAACTTTCTTGTAGGTTTCAAGTGCCTTGACTGCCAGATCTTGATCGTCAATGAGCGGCATCAATGCTTGGCCAAGACAAAATAAATTCCAGTAAGCCACTTGGGCTTGCCTTCCATAGGCATACCTCCCCTGATGGTCCGAGTGGTTGCAGATATGCTGAGGGTTGAAGCCATCCAAAAATTGGAAGGGGCCGTAGTCAAGCGTCAAGCCCAAAATACTCATGTTGTCGGTATTCATCACACCATGGCAGAAACCAACCGATTGCCATTGAGCAATTAACTTGGCAGTGCGAGAAGTGACGTGCGCAAGTAACCCTGCATAGGGATTGGACGTAGAAAAATTTTCGTCCTTGAAATAATGTTGAATGACGAAGTCTGCCAATTGCCTCAAGTGCGCTGGTCCTGAAGGTGCTGGCTCATTGGCAAAGTGTTCGAAATGACCAAACCGAATGAAACTTGGAGCGGTTCGAGTCACGATGGATGCAGTTTCTAGTTCCTCTCGCAACACCGGCTTGGGAGAACTTGTGATGCAAAGCGCCCTGGTGGTGGGGATGCCAAGCCCAGCCATGGCCTCACTGCAAAGGAATTCCCGAATGCTTGAGCGCAAAACGGCCCGGCCATCGCCCATTCTAGAAAACGGCGTTTTTCCGGCCCCTTTGAGTTGGATTTCTACGGCGCCTTGAGGGCCTTCATACTCACCCAAACACAATGCGCGCCCGTCCCCCAATTGACCAGCCCAATGGCCAAACTGGTGCCCACTGTAAACACTGGCTTGGGCTTGCATGCCTTCCCACAGGCCATTGCCACTGAAAACAGCCAACCCCTCTGGATTTTCGAGCCAATCGGGGGGCAAGCCTAAGCTGTGGCTAAGTTGGAAGTTGCGGCACACCCAACTAGGCTGTGGCACAGGAGTGGGTAAGACCTGGGCAGAGAAGGCTGGCCCCAATGCTGTGAATCGATTAATCCATGTCATAAACTGCATTGTCTACGGGTTTCGATGAACCCGTGGTGACACAGGTTAAGGGCTTGGCACTGACCAGTCGTGCTAAAAAGCGGTTTGTCGCAGTTAATTGATTGAGGTGTCTATGTTTGGACTGATGCAACAGCATTCATTGCTGATTTCTTCTTTGATTGAGTTTGCCAATAGGCACCATGGTGATGGCGAGGTTGTTTCTAAGCGTGTGGAGGGTGATCTTCATCGCTACACATGGTCTGATGTTGCCAGCCGATCGCGTCAAATGGCCAATGCGCTAGATGCACTTGGTCTTGAGCAAGGCCAACGCGTTGCCACCTTGGCTTGGAATGGTTACAGACACCTAGAGCTTTATTTTGGTGTGAGTGGATCAGGCCGTGTTTTGCACACTTTAAATCCGAGGTTGCATCCTGACCAAGTGGTTTGGATTGCCAATCACGCTGAAGACCAAGTTCTTTTTTTCGACATGACGTTCTTGCCTTTGGTGCAAGCGGTTCATGCCAGATGCACCACCATACAACATTGGGTGGCCATGTGCGGCGTAGACAAATTGCCCAAGGACACTGGCATACCCAATTTGATCAGTTATGAATCGCTCATCGAAGTTCATTCAAACCAGTATGTTTGGCCGGAATTGGATGAAAACACAGCTTCTAGTATGTGTTACACCAGTGGCACCACAGGCAACCCCAAAGCTGCTTTGTACAGCCATCGCTCTACCATGCTGCATGCCTACGCGGCTGCTTTGCCAGATGTGATGTGTATCTCTGCGAAAGATGCAATTTTGCCTGTCGTTCCCATGTTTCATGTCAATGCTTGGGGCATTCCTTACAGTGCGGCCATGACGGGCGCCAAGCTGGTGTTTCCTGGCCCTGCACTAGACGGCAAGTCTGTCTATGAATTGATCGAGGCGGAAGGAGTGACATTTGCGGCAGGTGTTCCTACTGTTTGGCAAATGCTTTTAAGTCACATGAAGCCGAATGCTTTGAAGTTTTCATCCTTAAAGCGCACAGTGATTGGCGGATCAGCTTGCCCGCCCGCCATGATTGATGCTTTCCGCGAATCTTATGGTGTTGATGTTTTGCATGCCTGGGGCATGACTGAAATGAGTCCTTTGGGCACCTTGTGCACTTTGAAAAACAAGCACTTGAATTTACCCGCCGAAGCACAAATGAAGTTGCGTCTCAAGCAGGGACGTTGCATCTTTGGCGTCGACATGAAAATTGTGAACGATGCAGGCGAAGCCTTGCCCCACGATGGCAAAACCTACGGCGATTTATTGGTGAAAGGTCCTTGGATTATTCGAGAGTATTTCAAACAAGAGGGTGAATCTCCCTTGGTGGATGGATGGTTTCCAACAGGCGATGTGGCCACCATCGATGAAGATGGCTTTATGCAAATCACTGATCGCAGCAAAGACGTTATCAAGTCGGGCGGTGAATGGATCAGCTCGATTGACATTGAAAACATTGCCATGGCGCACCCCAATGTCATGATGGCGGCTTGCATTGGCATGCCACATCCAAAGTGGGATGAACGGCCTGTGGTGTGTGTGGTGAAAAAACCAGGCGCCGAAATTACATCGCTTGAGCTGTTGAAATTTTACGAAGGTAAAACAGCCAAGTGGCAAATACCTGACGATGTTATTTTTGTCGATGCTATTCCCTTAGGCGCCACAGGGAAAATGCTCAAAACCAAGTTGCGAGAGCAGTTGGCTGAATACAAGCTCCCAATTGTCTGAGCTGGTGTATTTTCTGGGGGTTTTTACTCAGTAAAAAGTTTGTTATCAGTCGCTTGTGCGATACGTCATAGGGCAAACCCCGACCGTCATTTCTCGCAAAACAGTTACGCTGACACCGTTACATTTTTTCATAACTGTTGGAGCTAAATATGAAATTCGCAGTGCGTTCTATTGTTGTGGCCTCATTGGCCTTGTCGGCTTTTGGTGCTTTTGCTCAAAAGGGCGAAACAGTCAAGATTGCTTGGATCGATCCACTATCCGGTCTCATGGCCCCAGTTGGCAATAACCAACTCAAGAGTTTTCAATTTTTTGCAGAAAAGTACAGCAAGATCAACCCAGCTGGCGTCAAATTTGAAGTGGTTGGTTTTGACAACAAACTCAGCCCAGCAGAAAGCTTGAACGTTTTGAAGGCCGCTACCGACCAAGGTATTCGCTATATCACACAAGGCAACGGTTCAGGTGTTGCGGGTGCTTTGATTGAAGCTGTGAGCAAACACAACGAACGCAATCCTGGTAAAGAAATTATTTTCTTGAATCACTCTGCTGTTGATCCAGATTTCACAAACAGCAAGTGCAACTATTGGCACTTCCGTTTTGATGCAGACACTTCCATGAAAATGGAAGCGCTCACCACATTCATGAAAGACCGCCCCGAAACCAAAAAGGTGTTCTTGCTGAATCAAAACTATTCTCACGGCCACCAAGTTGCCAAGTTCTTTAAAGAAGGCATTTCTCGCAAGCGCCCCGACATTCAAATCGTCGGTGAAGACTTGCACCCATTGGCCCAAGTTCGCGATTTCGCGCCTTACATTGCAAAAATCAAGGCGTCTGGTGCAGACTCTGTGGTCACCGGCAACTGGGGCTCCGATTTGGCCTTGTTGGTCAAGGCTGCCAATGAAGGTGGTTACACCGGCAATTTCTACACTTACTACACTGGCGTTACAGGTACACCTACCGCTTTGGGCAAATCCGGTGAAGGTCGTGTCTTCCAAATTGCCTATGGCCACTACAAAATGGGCGGCCAGATGGACAAATGGCAAGACGAGTTCAAAGCCAAATTCAATGACGACTTCTACACAGGTTCTGTCCACAGCATCTTTGCCGTTTTGGGTGATGCCATGGCCAAGGCCAAGTCAACAGAGCCTGCCAAAGTGGCAGCAGCCATGGAAGGCTTGACCACCAAGAGCATCTTCAACGGTGAAGTGCAAATGCGCAAATCTGACCACCAGTTGCAGCAGCCTTTGTATCTCACGGTTTGGAGCAAGGTTGATAAAAAGTACAACTACAGTGTTGAAAACACTGGCATGACTTTGATCCCTGTTAAAGAGTTCCCATCCTACATTTCTAGCACGCCCACAAGCTGCCAGATGAAGCGTCCAGGCTAATTTGAGTGAGTCTTTAGTAGGGCCCGCTCCTCTGGGGGTCGGGCCCTTCTTGTTTTTTTGACTTGTCACTTCAGGCAGAAGGTTTTTTTATGGAGTTCTTCATCATCTCCATGCTCAATGGTTTGAGCTACGGGTTGTTGCTATTTATGCTCAGTTCTGGGCTGACGCTGATTTTCAGCATGATGGGCGTCTTGAATTTTGCCCATGCGTCGTTTTACATGATTGGCGCTTATTTTGGTTTCACGCTAACCAAAATAATTGGTTTTTGGCCCGCATTGATCATTGCTCCCATTTTGGTGGGTGCTTGCGGAGTTATTTTTGAGCGGCTTACGCTGCGTAAAGTACACAAGTTTGGCCATGTCCCCGAGCTCTTGGTCACCTTTGGTTTGTCCTATATTGTTTATGAATTGGTCCAACTCGTTTGGGGCCGTACCGCGGTGGAATTTGTGCCGCCAGAATTGCTCAAAGGCTCTGCATTCACACTCATCAACCACACGACCCAAGGCTTGAACATGGTTTGGGGAGCAGCACCCGCTGAAATGTGCAAGTCTGTTGACGATGCCATTCGAATTGTTTGTTCACCGTTTCCTGCTACACGAGCATTCATGATGTTTGTGGCTTTGTTGATGTTGTTGTCTTTGTGGCTCTTGCTCACCAAAACACGCATTGGCTTGGTCATTCAGGCTGCCTTGACGCACCCAGAAACAGTAGAAGCATTGGGGCACAACGTGCCTCGTGTTTTCATGATGGTGTTTGGTGCAGGCACTGGCTTGGCTGGTTTGGCGGGCGTTATTGGCGGCAGTACTTTCGTCACAGAACCTGCCATGGCAGCCACTGTGGGTTCTGTTATTTTTGTGGTGGTGGTGGTTGGCGGTATGGGTTCTTTGTCTGGCGCATTTTTGGCGTCTGTTCTCATAGGCGTCATTCAAACATTTGCTATCGCCTTTGATTACTCTTTTGTAAGTGTCGCCAAAGACCTCGGTTTCCAACTTTCAGATGCACTTGCCAACAATTCAGTTTTGAAATTGACAGTTTCACAAGTGGCGCCCATCCTGCCGTACTTGTTTTTGGTCTTGATTCTGATTTTCCGTCCTAAAGGGCTTTTAGGAACAAGGGAAGGTTGAAATCATGAAAACTTATCAATTTAAACCATACAACGTTGGCCGATGGGTTATTTGGAGCCTGTTTGCCATCGTCTTGATTTTTGCACCGCTCATTTTCACCAGCAATTTGTCGGGCACCATGCTGGCCCAAATGGGCATTGCCATCATTGCCTGTTTGTCCTACAACATTCTGTTGGGGCAAGGCGGCATGCTGAGCTTTGGTCATGCTGTTTATACGGGCTTAGGTTCTTTTGTGGCCATCCATGCTCTGAACGCAATCACAGCTGGCACATCCAGCATTCCAGTGAGTTTATTGCCATTGGTTGGCGGCTTTGCAGGAATTGGCTTTGCAGTTTTGTTGGGCTACGTGACCACCAAAAAATCGGGTACGCCTTTTGCCATGATCACGCTGGGGGTAGCTGAGTTGGTGTTTGCCATGTCACTCATGTTCTCCGAATTTTTTGGTGGCGAAGCAGGCATCTCGGGCAATCGAGTTGCAGGGCAAACGGTTTGGGGTATCACTTTTGGCCCTCAAATCCAAGTCTATTATTTGATTGCCATCTACACCTTCATTTGTGTGGCACTCATGTATGCATTCACCCAAACTCCCTTGGGCAGAATTTTGAACGCGGTGCGCGACAACCCGGAAAGGGTTGAATTCATTGGTTACAACACGCAGCGTGTGCGCTACTTTGCCTTCATCATTGCCGGTTTTTTTGCAGGCATTTCTGGCGGCTTAGGCGCACTCAACTTTGAAATTGTGACTTCAGAAGTGGTTGGAGCAGGGCGCTCTGGCGGCTATTTGTTGTTCACGTTCTTAGGCGGCGCAACGTTCTTCTTTGGACCCATCATTGGTGGCATCCTGATGGTTTTAGCCTTTGTGCTTTTGTCTGAACTCACCAAAGCTTGGCTACTTTACTTGGGCTTGTTGTTCTTGTTCATGGTCATGTATGCACCTGGCGGCATTGCCAGCCTCATCATGATGAACTTGCGTGTGGCTGCGTTTGGCAAACTCAAACAAATTTGGGTTAGTTATTTGGCTTTGTTTGTCACGGGCTTCGTTGCACTCATTGGTGCAGGTGCCATGATTGAAATGGTTTACCACTTGCAACTCAATTCTGCCTTGGGCGATACCTTGAAGTTCATGGGCACCACCCTGAATGCCAAGGGCGTAGACAGCTGGGTTGGATCTATCTTCATCATGCTCACTGGATTGGGTTTGTTTGAAGTGGTTCGGCGTCATTTCCTCATTGAGTGGGGTGACATCCAAGTCGAAATTGAAAAAGAAATTAAACGTCGGGAGACAGCGTGATGTCATATGCGCTAGAACTCAAAGATCTCCGAAAAAATTTCGGTAAAACTGAAATCATTCGCGGTGCCAATTTAGCAGTGAACGCTGGTGAGCGTGTTGCCATCATTGGCCCCAATGGTGCCGGCAAGTCCACCTTGTTCAACCTCATCAGCGGTCGCTTTGGACCCACCAGTGGTGAAATCCTTCTGAATGGCCAACGCATTGATCACAAAGCCCCCTACGAAATCAATCGGATGGGCTTGTCTCGCAGTTTTCAAATTACCAACATTTTCCCCAAGCTCAGTGTTTTTGAAAATCTCCGGTGTGCAGTGCTCTGGAGCCTTGGCTACAAGTACACATTTCTCAAATTTTTATCGGGGCTCAAGGACGCCAATGAGTTGGCCGAGAAATACATGGCCATGATTCGCCTTGATAAAAAACGTGATTTGCTGGCCATGAATTTGACCTATGCTGAGCAACGCGCACTTGAAATTGGCATCACGATTGCTGGTGGCGCCAATGTGATTCTGTTGGATGAACCTACAGCGGGTATGAGCAAAAGCGAAACCTCACGTTTTATCAATCTGATCAAAGAAGTGACGGTTGGCAAAACCTTGCTCACAGTGGAGCACGACATGGGTGTTGTGTTTGGCTTGGCAGACAAAATTGCTGTGGTTGTTTATGGCGAAGTCATTGCTTACGACACACCAGAGGCAGTTCGATCGAACGCCAGAGTTCAAGAGGCCTACTTGGGCGCACACTCGGATGAAGATCAAGCGGGAGCCCATTGACATGTTAACCATCGACAACCTGCATGCTTTTTATGGCAAAAGTCATGTGCTTCATGGCGTGAGTTTCAATGTCAAAGCTGGCGAAATTGTGGCCTTGCTTGGTCGCAATGGTTCAGGCAGATCGACCACGGCCAAAGCCATTATGGGTTTGGTTGATTGCCAGGGCGATATCAAATGGAAAGACAAGCAAATTGTGGGTAAAAAAGCCTTCGAAATTGCTCACCTTGGTTTGGGCTATGTCCCCGAAAACCGGGATATTTTTCCCAAATTAACGGTTCATCAAAATTTACTCTTGGGTCAAAAAGGCAAGGGCAAGGGTGCTCGCTGGACTTTTGAAGACATGTATCAAATGTTCCCAAGACTTTTGGAAAGGCAGCACACAGAGGCTGGGGTTTTGTCTGGTGGCGAGCAACAAATGCTCACCCTTTGCAGAACTCTCATGGGCGATCCCGATCTCATCATCATTGATGAGCCAACAGAGGGTTTGGCGCCCAAGATTGTGGTGCTAGTGGGGCAATACCTCCAGAAGCTGAAAGAACGCGGCGTATCGGTCTTGCTCATTGAACAAAAACTCACCATCGCCATGAAGATTTCCGATCGAGCCCTAGTGATGGGGCACGGAAGTATCGTGTTCGAAGGAACACCCACAGAGTTGACCGAGAATACCTACATTCGCAAGGAGTGGTTAGAGGTTTAGAGTCCTTTTGAGGCCTTCTGAGGCCTTCTACAAGGGTCTCTTGAGCGACATAATCTCTTTCCACCCAGTTTGAAACCCCCTAGAATCGTGAAAAATAGAACGCCCGTTCTTTTTTAGAGACAGCTACCACCTGAGAGGAAAGCAGCATGACCGCTGAATACAAAGTCATTGGCGATGTGGCCGTGATCACCATGAGCAACCCGCCTGTCAATGGGCTCGGGCTTGCAACCCGCGTTGGCATCACCAACGGCTTGACCCAAGCCAACAGCGACGCAGCTGTCAAATCGATCATCATCACAGGTGCCGGCAATGCCTTTTCGGGCGGTGCCGACATCAATGAATTTGGATCACCCAAAGCCATCCAAGAACCCAATCTTTTAAGTGTTATTCGCGCTTGCGAAAATTCAGCTAAACCAGTTTTGGCAGCTGTTCACTCAGTCGCCATGGGCGGTGGTTTGGAATTGGCATTGGGTTGTCACTATCGCATGGCTGCGCCAGGTTGCAAAGTGGCTTTGCCCGAAGTCAAGCTTGGCTTAATTCCCGGTGCTGGTGGTACACAGCGTTTGCCGCGTGTGTTGGGCGTTGAGCCAGCCCTCAACATGATTGTCAGCGGCGAACCCATCAACAGCGAAATGCTGGCCATGTTGCCAGGTCAAAAGTTGTTCGATCGAATGGCCACATCGGCTGAATCTTTGGCTGCTGAAGCCATGGCATACGCCAAAGAATTGGCTGCTCAGCACGCAGACGGTTCTGCATTGCCCTTGGTTCGCAATTTGCCCTGCAAGCATCCTCAAGGCGACGCTTACTTCCAGTTTGCTCGCAACATGGTCAAAGGCATGGCAAAAAACTACCCGGCACCTCCAAAGTGTGTCGATGCAGTTGAAGCTGCGACCAAGAAAAAATTTGAAGACGGCATGGTCTTTGAGCGCGAGATTTTCACCAACCTTATGTGGACACCTGAGTGCCGTGCCTTGCGTCATATTTTCATGGCCGATCGTGCGGCTTCCAAAATTCCTGATGTGCCAAGCGACACACCCAAGCGCAACATTGCGTCTGTGGCCGTCATTGGTGCTGGCACCATGGGTGGCGGCATTTCCATGAACTTCTTGAACGCCGGGATTCCCGTCAAGATGTTGGAAATGAAGCAAGAAGCCCTGGATCGTGGCGTAGCCACCATTCGCAAGAACTACGAAGCCCAAGTGAAGAAGGGTAAGTTGAAGCAAGACAAATACGAACAGCGTATGGCTTTGCTCACCACCACTTTGAGCTATGACGACATTGGCAGCGCCGACTTGGTCATTGAAGCCGTGTTCGAAGAGATGGGTGTGAAAGAAGCCGTCTTCAAGAAACTCGACGAAGTGATGAAGCCTGGTGCCATCTTGGCCTCCAACACATCCACTTTGGACGTCAACCAAATTGCATCCTTCACCAAGCGTCCAGAAGACGTGGTGGGCATGCACTTCTTCAGCCCTGCCAACGTGATGAAACTGTTGGAAGTGATTCGTGGCGCCAAAACCAGCAAAGAAGTTTTGGCCACTGTCATGGCATTGGGTAAAAAGATCAAGAAAACATCTGTGGTCTCTGGTGTTTGCGATGGCTTTATTGGCAATCGCATGATTGAACAATACAGCCGTCAAGCAGGCTTCCTCATTGAGGAAGGTTGCACCCCAGCACAAGTTGATAAAGCCGTTGAGAAATTTGGTTTTGCCATGGGCCCGTTCCGCATGGGCGATTTGGCTGGCAACGACATTGGTTGGGCTATTCGCAAGCGTCGCAACGTTGAGCGCCCTGGCATGAAGTACAGCAAAACAGCCGACCTCTTGTGCGAGATGGGCCGCTTTGGTCAGAAGACAAACGCTGGCTGGTACGACTATCAAGCTGGCAAACGCGATGCCATCCCAAGTGCTTTGGTGGTTGAGATGATTGAAAAGCACCGTGCCGCAGAAGGCATCACACCTCGCAAAATTTCTGACGAAGAAATTGTTCAGCGTTTGGTTTTCTCATTGGTCAATGAAGCTGCGCACATTTTGGAAGAGGGCATTGCCAGCAAGGCCTCCGACATCGACATGGTCTACCTCACCGGTTATGGCTTCCCCATCTTCCGTGGCGGCCCCATGTTGTACGCCGACCAAGTTGGTTTGTTCAACGTGGCCGAAGCCATGAAGCGCTTCGCTAAAAACCCACGCGACGATGCCGCTTTTTGGCAACCCGCACCGCTGCTTGCCCGTTTGGTGGCAGATGGCAAAACATTCAACTGATCAGAGGTATTCCATATGACCAACGCCGTCATTGTTTCCACCGCACGCACACCTCTGGCCAAGAGCTGGAAGGGTGCCTTCAACATGACCCATGGCGCTACCTTGGGTGGCCATGCCGTTCAGCACGCGGTTCAACGTGCGGGCATCGACGCCGCCGAAGTTGAAGACGTCATCATGGGTTGCGCTACACCAGAAGGCGCTACCGGCGCCAACATTGCTCGCCAAATTGCATTGAAGGCTGGCTTGCCCATTTCTGTGTCTGGCATGACCGTGAATCGTTTCTGCTCATCTGGTTTGCAGACCATTGCTTTGGCAGCGCAACGCATTATTGCTGGCGAAGGTCAGGTTTATGTGGCTGGTGGTGTCGAAAGCATTTCTTGTGTTCAACAAGAAGCCAACCAGCACATGTTGCAAGATTTGGCCTTGGCCAAGATGAAGCCAGAGATTTACTGGAATATGTTGCAAACTGCCGAACAAGTGGCCAAGCGTTACAAGATTGGGCGCGATCGCATGGACGAGTATGGCGCTGCCAGCCAACAAAAGGCATGTGCCGCCCAAGCCGCTGGTTTGTTCAATGACGAAATTGCACCCATCACCGTGTCTGCTGGCGTGATTGACAAAGTCATGGGCATGATGACCAAGCAAGTGACGGTCAGCGTCGACGAAGGTTTGCGTGAAGGCACCACTGTCGAAGCCATCTCCGGTTTGCGCTCTGCTTTACCTGGTGGCTTGATTTCGGCTGGCAATGCCAGCCAGTTTTCAGACGGCGCAGGTGCTTGCGTTTTGATGGACGAGAAATTAGCTGAGCAACGCGGTCTGAAGCCACTGGGCCGCTTCCTGGGCTTTGCCGTTGCAGGTTGTGAGCCTGACGAAATGGGCATTGGACCTGTTTACGCTGTACCCAAAGCATTGGCACGTTTAGGCTTGAAGGTTTCCGACATCGATTTGTGGGAGTTGAACGAAGCCTTCGCTGTTCAAGTTTTGTACTGCCGCGATACCTTGGGCATTCCTCCCGATCGCCTGAATGTCAATGGCGGTGCCATTGCCGTGGGTCACCCTTACGGTGTAAGCGGTCAGCGCCTCACAGGGCACGCTTTGATCGAAGGCAAACGCCGCGGTGCCAAGCGGGTGGCAGTCACCATGTGCATTGGCGGTGGCATGGGTGCTTGCGGCATTTTTGAAGTGCTCTAAGCGTTTGCGCTAAGCATCCACGGGCGACCCGCTACCCATGCAGGCCGCCCGTTTTCATTTTCATTGAGATCTATTTGCCATGAGCCTTCGGACTACTCTGAATTTTTTGTTGTACGAATGGTTAGACGTTAACCAGTTGCAACAACGCGCGCGTTTTGCAGATCACAGCCAAGAAACATTTGATGCCGTGCTAGATACTTGCGAGCGCATTGCCCGCGAAAAGTACGCGCCGTTCAATCGCTTGGTAGATATCGAAGAGCCCCGCTTTGATGGTGAAAAAGTGATCTTGCCTCAAGCAACACATGACGCACAAAAAGCCTATGCCGAATCCGGTATGTTGAGCGCGGCGCAAGATTATGAAATTGGTGGCATGCAATTGCCTTACACCGTTGAGGCGGCTGCCAACACATTCTTTGCCATGGCTTCGGTCAGCATGGGCTCAGGCTTGTTGACCGTGGGCAATGCCAATTTGCTCATGGCGCACGGGTCGGAATTACAAAAGAAGGTGTTCGCGCTCAATGAGTTTTCGGGTCGTTGGTCAGGCACCATGTGCTTGTCTGAGCCCCAAGCGGGCTCGTCTTTGAGTGACGTCATGACCCGCGCCACACCGGATGGTGCTGCGTATCAGCAAGACCCTTTGGGAATGCGCTATCGCCTCAAAGGCAACAAAATGTGGATCTCGGCCGGGGAACACGAACTCACTGAAAACATCATCCATTTGGTCTTGGCCAAAATCCCAGGGGCTGATGGCAAATTGATACCTGGCGTTAAAGGTATCTCCTTGTTTATCGTGCCAAAGAAAATGGTTAATACTGAAGGCCAACTAACGGGCGTTCGCAACGATGTGGCTTCAGCAGGTCTCAACCACAAGTGCGGATGGCGTGGCACTACCAACACGCTGCTGAACTTCGGTGAGGGCAAGTTCAGAGTTTCAACTGACAACTCAGATTCTGATGGCTCGGGAGCAGTTGCTTACTTGGTGGGCGAACCTGGTCGCGGTTTGGGTTATA
Organism: Limnohabitans sp. MMS-10A-178; assembly: GCF_003063375.1. GTDB lineage: Bacteria > Pseudomonadota > Gammaproteobacteria > Burkholderiales > Burkholderiaceae_C > Limnohabitans_A. The sequence continues at coordinate 223,692 of NZ_NERY01000002.1, forward strand.
TGTTTCATATGATGAACGAAGCTCGCATTGGCGTGGGCTTGGCAGCCACCATGTTGGGCATGGCAGGTTATGAAGCCAGCTTGGAGTACGCCAAAAACCGTCCACAAGGTCGACCTGTAGCAGGTGGCACGCAGAAGGTGGTGAAAGACGCTGCGCAATCCCAAGTTCGCATCATTGAACATGCCGACATCAAACGCATGTTGCTGGCCCAAAAGTCTTATTGCGAAGGTGCCTTAGCCCTGGAACTGTATTGCGCCAAATTGGTTGACGAACAACACACAGGGTCTGCTGAGAGCGCAGATGAAGCTCGCCTGTTGTTGGAGGTCTTAACTCCCATTGCAAAGAGCTGGCCCAGCGAATGGTGCCTTGAAGCCAACAGTTTGGCCATTCAGATCCATGGTGGTTATGGCTACACCCGCGATTTCCCTGTTGAGCAGTATTGGCGTGACAACCGCTTGAACATGATTCACGAAGGAACCCATGGCATCCAAGGCATGGACTTGCTGGGTCGCAAAGTGTTGATGGAGGAGGGTAGGGGCGTGAAACTGTTGGCAGCCCGCATGTTGGCGACTGCGCAAAAAGCACAAGCTTCTCCCGATTTGGTCAATGACGCAAAAGCATTGACTGCTGCACTTCAAAAAGTAACACAAGCCACTCAAATGGCCTGGTCTACCGGACAACCTCAAGAAGCCTTGGCCAATGCAGTACCTTATTTGCAAGCCTTCGGTCATTTGGTCTTGGCTTGGATTTGGTTGGATGTGAGCGCATCATGCCGTGGTGAAGCTAACCCAAAACAAACAGGCCGACAAGCTGCGGCTCAATATTTCTATCGTTATGAATTGCCCAAGATTGATGCTTGGCTCAATGTTGTTGGCAATCGTGACATGACGTGTGCCAACTTGTCTGAAGAGGCCTTCTGATGATTAACATGAAGAGCGAGCCTAAAGGTTTGCGTCACATCGTGATGTGGACTTTGAAGGACGAAGCTGAAGGTCAGACCAAAGAACAAAACATGCAGAAAGCGCGTGATGTGCTAATGAGTTGTTCAAGCTTGGTGCCAGGCATTGAACATTTTGAGGTGGGCCTCAAGACCGATGGCCTCGATTGCACCTGCGATGTCATCTTGAATTCTGTTTTCAAAGATGAAGCGGCCTTGAGTGCTTATCAAAATCACCCCGACCATATGGCCATCAAGCCCTTCATTAAAGCCATTGTTGCTCAGCGACAGTGCATGGATTTTTGGAACTAATTTTTTTACAAAGGATTGAACATGACACGTACGGTCAAACAACTTTTCGATTTAACGGGCCAAACTGCATTGATCACCGGTGGCTCGCGAGGTCTTGGATTGCAAATGGCGCATGCCCTCGGCGAAGCTGGTGCGCGCTTGATGTTGAGCTCGCGCAAGGCGGATGATTTGCAAGAAGCTGTTGCCGAGCTCAAGGCTGCTGGCATTGAAGCCGACTTCATTGCAGCAGATTGCGGCAAAGAGGAAGACATCAGACGCTTGGCCCAAGACACCGTCAAAAAAATGGGTCGCATCGACATCTTGATCAATAATGCCGGCGCCACTTGGGGTGCGGCTGCAGAAGTTCATCCAGTATCGGCTTGGGACAAAGTGATGAACCTCAATGTGCGTGGCTATTTCATCTTGGCTCAAGAAGTAGCTAACTTGTCCATGATTCCCAATGGCCGTGGACGCATCTTGAATGTGGCTTCTATTGCTGGTTTGGCTGGAAACCCGCCCGAGATGCAAACCATCGCTTACAACACCTCTAAAGGCGCAGTGGTCAATTTCACCAAAGCGCTGGCAGGTGAGTGGGGGCAGCATGGCATTACTGTGAATGCCATTTGCCCTGGCTTCTTCCCCAGCAAAATGACTTACGGCTTGCTCGAGAAAATGGGCGTAGACCGCATGGCCAGCCATGCACCCTTGCGCCGCCTGGGCGATGACGAAGATTTGAAAGGCTTGACCTTGTTGTACGCCAGCGAAGCCGGTAAACACATTACTGGCCAATGGTTGGCTGTAGACGGTGGCGTGAGTGCCATCATTGGCGGATAAGCATTTTCATGAGCATTCCATTTGGCGTTCACATTCCATTTGTGGCCAACCTTGGCTTCACTTTGGAGAAGTTTGAGAATGGCACATCTGAGTTGCATTACAGCCCCCGCCCTGAACACCACAATTCATTTGACATCACCCATGGCGGTGCTGTGATGACTTTGCTTGACGTGGTAATGGCCACAGCCGCTCGAAGTGTGGAACAAGACATGGGTGTGGTCACCATAGAAATGAAAACAAGTTTCATGCGGCCTGCTAAAACCACTGGGCATGAGCATTTGGTCGCCAAAGGCTTGTTGCTTCATCGCACCAAAACCATGGCTTTCACTGATGGCAAGGTCTATGACGCTGCCGGTCAGTTGTGTGCACACGCTACCGGCACTTTCAAATATGTGAAACGAACACCCTCTGTGACATCTCCCATTTCAACCGATTAAATCTATCTAACCAAGAGACATCTATGCCTACCAATCACATCGTCGTTTTAGACAATCGCCCCGAAGGGGAGGCCAGCGCCTCTAACTTCAAATTGATCACGGCCGAAACACCAGCGCTTCAAGAAGGTCAAGTTTTGGTGAAACACCATTACCTGAGCTTGGACCCCTACATGCGGGGTCGCATGAACGCAGGGAAAAATTACGCACAACCTCAGCCCTTGGGTGAAGCCATGATTGGCGGTACCGTGGGCGAAGTAGTCGATAGCAAGCACGCCAAGTTCACAGTAGGTCAAACGGTGCTGTGCATGGGGGGCTGGCAAGAATACAGTGTGATCAACGCCGGTGTCGCGGGCGCTTTGAAGCATGTGAATGCCGAAAAAATTTCTATCAGCCATTACTTGGGTGCAGTGGGCATGCCTGGGGTGACAGCTTGGTATGGCTTGGTCAAAATCATTCAAGCCAAACCTGGCGCAACAGTCACAGTCAGTGCAGCCAGTGGCGCAGTGGGCAGTGCGTTTGGCGCTTTGGCCAAAGCACGAGGTTTCCGCGTGGTGGGGATTGCTGGCGGCAAAGCCAAATGCGATTACGTAGTCAATGAACTGGGCTTTGATGCGTGCGTTGATTACAAAGAACATACCGACTACATCTCCTTGTCTAAAGCCCTCAGAGAGGCTTGCCCCAATGGCATAGACGGCCATTTTGAAAATGTAGGCGGCATGGTGCTAGATGCCGTGATGTTGCGCGCCAATGATTTCTCTCGCATTGCAGTGTGCGGCATGATTGCGGGCTACAACGGTGAGCCTTTGCCTATGACCAATCCCACCTTGATCTTGAAGAGCCGCATGACCATCGAAGGCTTTATCGTGAGCGAGCACATGGAAGTTTGGCCAGAAGCTTTGGCCGAGCTGGCTGAATTGATTGCCAGTGGCAAATTCAACCCACGTCAAACCATTGCGCAAGGCTTGGCGGCTGCACCCGAAGCATTCCTTGGTTTGCTAAAGGGTCAAAACTTTGGCAAGCAACTTGTGAAGTTAATTTAAGCCCTTAGCCATCAAGAAAGCAAAGCCATGAGCCAATTGATTCTTCATCATTACCCATCCTCTCCGTTTGCTGAAAAAATTAGGTTAATTTTGGGTTACAAGAAGTTGGCTTGGCAAAGTGTGATCATTCCCTTGATCATGCCTAAACCAGACCTCACGGCTTTGACAGGGGGTTACCGACGCACGCCTGTTTTACAAATAGGTGCTGATATTTATTGCGACACCGCTTTGATCGCTGATATTTTGGAAAAACAGGCACCTGCGCCCAGTCTCTATCCATCACCGGTCAATGGCGCCTCCAGAATTGTGGCGCAATGGGCCGACAGCCAAGTTTTTCCGGCAGCCATGACTTATAACTTCCAGCCATCAGGTTCAGCGGATGTGTTTGCAGGGGCACCCGAAGCAGTTATGCAAGCGTTTGTGGCCGACCGAGCTGCCATGCGCGGCGGTGCTTCAAGAATGTCATTGGGCGAGGGCACGAGCACCTACAAAAGCCAACTTCGCCGCTTGTCAGACATGCTCACAGAGCACCCCTACTTGATGGGAGATTTTCCCAGCATTGCCGATTTTTCAGCCTATCACCCCATGTGGTTCACGCTAGAAAAAACACCCAGTGTGGCAGGTATTTTAGACGCCACGCCTTTGCTGAAAGATTGGATGCTGCGCATGAAAGCCATCGGGCATGGCCATCCAGAAAAGATGAAATCGGAACAAGCCCTTGAAGTGGCCAATAACGCAACACCCGCAGATGTTTCTCAACTTGCATTTGTAGACGACCATGGCATTCCCCTGGGGTCTGAAGTCACAATCACTGCCGATAATTTTGGCTTAGAACCCACGCCAGGCATTTTGGTGGCGGCTACCAAAACACGACTCACATTGCGCCGCGAGGATGAACGAGCAGGTACGGTTCATGTTCACTTTCCCCGTAACGGATTTATTTTGAAGAAGGTCAAATCATGATTCGCAATTTTGAAAACAAAACAGCTGTCTTAACTGGCGGTGGCTCTGGCTTCGGATTAGAGTGCGCTCGCATTGCAGCTAGACTGAAAATGAATGTGGTGCTGGTCGATGTGCAGCAGGATGCGCTCGACAAAGCAGAAGCTGAAATCAAGGCCACAGGTGTCAAGGTATTTGCCAAACGCGTAGACGTTTCCAATGCAGACCAAATGGAAGCATTGGCTAAAGATGTCCAAACAAACTTTGGTGCACCTCACTTTGTCTTTAACAACGCTGGCGTTGGGTCTGGGGGTTTGATCTGGGAAAACACCGTGGCCGATTGGCAATGGGTCATGGGCGTCAATGTATGGGGTGTGGTGCACGGCGTTCGCTTGTTCACGCCCATGATGTTGGATGCTGCCAAAAAAGACCCTGGCTATGAAGGTCATATTGTGAACACCGCCAGCATGGCCGGTTTGCTCACCGCCCCCAATATGGGCGTGTACAACGTCAGCAAACATGCGGTGGTAGCGCTTACAGAAACCTTGTACCAAGATTTGAAATTGGTAACTGACCAAGTCAGTGCAAGCGTTTTGTGCCCTTACTTTGTGCCCACTGGCATTAGCCAAAGTCATCGCAATCGTCCAGCCAACTTGCCCCACCAAAAAGCCACCAAGAGCCAATTGATTGGCCAAGCCATGAGCGACAAGGCGGTAAGCAGCGGCAAGGTGTCGGCTGCACAAATGGCTGAAATGGTGTTTGAGTCCATTGCCAACGACCAGTTCTACATCTACAGCCATCCGCAGGCATTGGGCAATGTCCAAACCCGCATGGAAGCCATTGTTCAACAGCAAAATCCACCCAATCCATTTGCTGCAAGACCTGATATTGGCGAAAAACTCAAAGCCGAACTGCGCACTTAAAAGTGGCCACCAGAGTGTGGCAAACTCATTGGCTTTGGTATAGAAATCTATAAAAGTTAGCCAACGAGATGCAGAAAATATTGGGCCAATTGGCCGTTGAAATCAAAATCCGTCCTGAGCAAGTTCAGGCGGCTGTGAGTTTGTTAGATGGCGGCGCCACGGTGCCATTCATTGCCCGTTACCGCAAAGAAGTGACCGGCGGCTTGGACGATATTCAGTTGCGTGAACTTGAATATCGTTTGGGCTACTTGCGTGAGATGGAAGATCGCCGTGCCACCATCCTCAAAAACATTGCCGATCAGGGCAAGCTCACCCCCGAGCTTCAAATGGCCATAGACCAAGCCGCCACCAAGCAAGACTTGGAAGATTTGTACCTGCCATTTAAGCCCAAGCGCCGCACCAAGGGCATGATTGCCAAAGAGGCCGGCATAGAGCCTTTGGCAGATGCTTTGTGGGCCAATCCTTCGCTCAATCCACAAGACGAAGCGCAAGCCTATTTGAAGCCAGCAGATGCCATTGAAGGCGCTGATTTTTCAACCGTGGGCGCAGTGCTAGATGGTGTCCGCGATATTTTGTCTGAGCGTTGGGCCGAAGATGCCTCTCTCATTCAAGCCCTGCGTGAATGGCTTTGGAAAGAAGGTTTGTTCACCAGCCATTTGGCCTCTGGCAAAGACGAAAACCAAGCCGAAGTCGCCAAGTTCAGGGACTATTTTGATTACAGCGAACCCATTGGCCGCGTTCCTTCGCACAGAGCTTTGGCCGTGTTTCGGGGTCGTACTTTGGAATTGCTAGACGCCAAGCTTTCTTTGCCTGAACCTGAAGCGCTCAGTTCTTCGGCTGCACCCTTAACGGCCACAGCAGCAGCCCACGCTGCCAGTGCTTTGGCTGAAGGTCGCATTGCGCTACACCTTCGTTGGTCACACAACGCAAGGCCCTCTGACGACCTCATTCGCAAAACTGTTTTATGGACATGGCGCGTCAAGCTCAGCTTGTCTTTAGAGCGAGACCTTTTTGCACGACTTCGTGAAGAAGCCGAAAAAGTGGCCATCAAAGTTTTTGCAGACAACCTGCGCGATTTGTTGCTGGCTGCTCCTGCAGGCCCTCGTGTGGTGTTGGGCTTGGACCCAGGTATTCGCACCGGTGTCAAAGTGGCTGTGGTGGATGAGACGGGTAAGTTGGTTGAAACATCAACTGTTTATCCTCATGAACCTCGCCGTGACTGGGATGGCTCATTGCACACATTGAACAAACTTTGTCAAAAACACGGGGTCAATTTGATCGCCATTGGCAATGGCACCGCCAGCCGTGAAACCGACAAACTGGCTGCCGATCTCATCAAGCAACTCACAACACCAGACAAGCCTGAAATTCAAAAAGTGGTGGTTAGCGAGGCGGGCGCTTCGGTGTATTCCGCCAGCGAATTTGCCAGCCAAGAAATGCCAGATGTCGATGTGAGCTTGCGCGGTGCAGCCAGCATTGCACGCCGCTTGCAAGACCCCTTGGCTGAGTTGGTCAAGATCGACCCCAAATCGATTGGTGTAGGTCAGTACCAGCATGATGTGAATCAAACAGAATTGGCACGCACTTTGGAAGCCGTGGTGGAAGATTGCGTGAACGCTGTGGGTGTTGACTTGAACACAGCCAGCGTGCCCTTGCTCTCACGCGTGTCTGGTCTGTCGGGGGGTGTCGCTAAATCTGTGGTCCGTTGGCGTGAAGCCAATGGGGCATTTAAAAACCGCCAAGACTTGCTGAAAGTAACAGGACTGGGTGCCAAGACGTTTGAGCAAAGCGCGGGCTTTTTGCGCATTCGCGGTGGTGACAATCCTCTGGACATGACAGGTGTTCACCCAGAAACCTACCCTGTGGTGGAAGCCATTATGGCGAAGGTAGCTCAGCCTGTTGAGAATGTCATGGGGCGTGCAGACATGCTCAAAACCCTGCGTCCCGAATTGTTTGCCAACGAAAAGTTTGGTGTCATTACCGTCAAAGATATTTTGGTGGAGTTGGAAAAACCGGGTCGTGATCCCCGCCCAGATTTCAAAGTGGCGCGTTTTAACGACGGTGTGGACGACATTAGAGATTTAAAAGAAGGCATGATTTTGGAAGGCACTGTCAGCAACGTGGCGGCCTTTGGTGCCTTTGTCGATTTAGGCGTTCACCAAGATGGTTTGGTTCACGTGAGTCAACTCAGCAACAAGTTCATCACCGATGCACGTGAAGTGGTGAAGACGGGCGACATCGTCAAAGTTAAAGTGACTGAAGTCGATGTGGCTCGCAAACGCATAGGCCTCACCATGAAACTCAGCGACGCAGCACCTTCTGGTGCCCAGCGTAGCCGTGAAAATAAATTTGAAGGTGGGCCGCGCCAAGGCCATCAAAACCATCATTCGCAGGCTTCTAAGCAGGCTTCCAACCAGGCTGGCAATTTAGGCCAAAGCGCCATGGCATCGGCTTTTGCCAAGTTGCAAAATAAATCTTAATGCGCCTCCATTCTTTCAATCATCAAAACTCATGCTGACATGAAAGCTCTTTGTATTTACGCGGGTCCGCAGGCCAAGCAGCATTTAGCAAGGCAGGGCTTGAGCGCATCGGATGTTGGGGTTATTCCCGCAGCAGCGGGAGGCCCCAAGGGTTTGATACTCGGGCCGATCGACAGATTTTTGTTCCATGAATGGTTGCCCAACAGCCAACAAACCATCGATTTGGTAGGTGCCTCCATAGGCGCTTGGCGAATGGCCACGGCTTGTATGCCAAACAGCCTTGCAGGACTGCTTCGCTTAGAGCACGATTACATTCATCAGCATTACGAGTTAAAACCAGGTCAAAAGTTTCCGAGTGCTCAACAAGTCAGTGATGCCTTCCGAGACAATTTGGATTTGTTTTATGGTGGCTCGATTGAATCTTTGCTTACACATCCCAGATACCGGCTGCATGTACTAACGTCTCGCGGCAAAGGCCTGCTCAAGCGCGAGCATCCATTGTGGAGTCCTTTGGGTTATGGCGTAGCTTTCTTGAGCAACGTTATTCATCGCAAAGCCATGGGTGCATCGCTAGAGCGAGTGGTTTTTTCTTCTGCTGGGCATTTGCCATTTGGCACACAAGATTACGCTAGCAGGCACCTGACACTGACACCCAACAATTTCATGGATGCGTTGCAAGCCAGTTGCGCTATTCCATTTGTATTGAAGGCGGTGCACAATATCGAAGGTGCTCCGAGTGGTGCTTATTGGGATGGTGGCATCACCGATTACCACTTGCACCTAGACTGGCAAAACAGCGCTCACCCTGAGCAACACAGGGGGCTGGTGTTGTATCCCCATTTCCAAAAATCTGTGGTGCCAGGCTGGCTAGACAAAACATTGAAATGGCGCCACAAAGCCACCCCATTTTTAAGCAATACCGTGGTTTTGGCTCCGAACCCCGAGTGGATCAAAACATTGCCCAATGGCAAATTGCCCGACCGAAATGACTTTTCAACCTATGGCCAAGATCTGCAAGCAAGGGTCAAGGTTTGGAAAGCTGCTACATCTGCCAGCGAGCAACTGGCAGACGAATTGGCGCAATGGCTGAACCAACCTCACATGTCAGTGGTGCAAGACCTCTGATCACATGGAAGTGGTTAGCATTTCTCTGTAGTCTTCAGGTGTGGCTATGCGGGGGTTGGTTTTGTGGCAGTGGTCGGCCATGGCACCATGAATGACCGCGTCAAACAAGGACTCGGTCACGCCCATCGCTTGCAAGCCAGATGGCAATCCCAGGCGAGCATTCATCTCTTGAATGGCTTGTGGAATATCAGATCCCGAACTAAGTCCCATGACCTGTGCCATGCGGTTCAAGCGATTTTCCTTTTGCATAGACTCGGCGCTGGCATTGAACTGCACTACGGAAGGTAAAAACATGGCGTTCAAGGTGCCATGGTGCAAGCGGGGATTCACGCCGCCCAAGCTGTGGCTTAAAGAGTGGACACATCCCAAGCCCTTTTGAAATGCCATGGCGCCTTGCATGGAGGCGCTCATGAGGTGCATTCTGGCTTCTTTGTCTTGGCCATTTTTGGTAGCCCGTTCAATGTGCGCCCAAGCGCGTTGCAAGCCATCCAAACCAATGCCATCGGCTGGTGGATTGAAGGCAGCAGCCATGAAAGTTTCCATGCAATGCGCAATGGCATCCATGCCGGTGGCGGCTGTGAGCATGGGGGGCAGTCCAAAGGTGAGCTCTGGATCGCAGATGGCGGCCTTGGGCACAATGAACCAGGAGTGGAATCCCAGCTTGCGACCATCATCCACAATCAAAATGGCACCGCGTGCAACTTCGCTGCCCGTGCCACTGGTGGTGGGAACTGCAATGATGGGAGCCACTCGGTCGGTAATTTTGAGCGATCCACCTTCAATGGTGGCAAAGTTTTTGAGAGGGCCTTCGTGGCTGACAGCTATCGAGGCACATTTGGCGCAGTCAATGGAAGAGCCACCACCCACTGCAATCAAACCATCGCAGCCATTGGCTTTGTAAACAGCGCTGGCTGCTCTGACTGCCGCTTCTGTTGGATTGGAGGGTGTTTGATCAAACACGGTTACCTTAACGCCTTCAAGCGCATCCAGAGCCTTTTGCAAAACACCTGCAGCCTTGACCCCTTGGTCGGTGATGATCAGGGGCTTGTGAATGCCAACCCTTTCACATTCTTGTTTCAAAAGCTGAATGGCGCCGAAATCGATTTGAATTTGGGTGACGTAATTGATAAAGGCCATGATGACTTGAATGGATGCGTTACGATGATGCTTCACTCTAATGCAAGTCGCACAGGAAGTCAGCCTCTACAACCCTCAGTCAGTCACATTGGCGATAAAAAAACTCCATGAGTACTCATCCCAATCCTCACAGCCGGCTCACAGATGCCATGCGTTTGGTTCTGCGCAATATTCATCGAGCAGGTCGTCCACCCATGTATTTGTTAACGGCGCAACAAGCTCGTTTGTTTTATGAGGTGTCTGCCAGTATTTTGGACTTGCCTGAACCCCAAATAGCCAGAGTAGAAGAACTGCACATTCCCATGCGCGACGGCCATTTGATCAAGGCCAGACTGTTTGCGCCCAAGGCCAAATCAGACAGCATCCTTCTACCGACATTGGTTTTTTACCATGGCGGCGGTTTCACGATTGGCAGTATTCAAACGCACAACGTACTTTGCCGAGAGTTGTCGCGCATTGCGCACTGTGCTGTAATTTCAGTCGACTATCGGTTGGCGCCAGAGCACCGTTTTCCAACTGCCACCAACGATGCGTGGGACGCCCTTCAGTGGATTTCTCAATCTGCCAAAGCCTTGGGACTTCGGTCCAACGCTTTGGCTGTAGGTGGTGATAGCGCTGGTGGCACATTGGCCGCGGTGTGTGCCATTCATGCTCGCGATACGGGCTTGCCCCTTTCTCTTCAGCTGCTCTTTTATCCCGGTACTGCTGCGCGCCAAGAAACCGAATCACATCACACTTACGACAACGGATTTATGCTCGACAAGGCAACTGTTGATTGGTTTTTTGACCATTACATTGACAGCACAGACAGAGACGACTGGCGTTTTGCACCCATGTTGGCCGAGCGTCACGACGGCCTTGCTCCTGCTTGGATTGGCTTGGCAGAATGTGACCCCTTGGTCGACGAAGGCATTGCCTATGCAGATTTGCTCCGCATGGCCGGTGTCCCTGTCAACCTAGAGATTTACCACGGTGTGGTTCACGGTTTTATCAATATGGGGCGAGCCATTCCCGAGGCCAAACAAGCACACCATGATGCCGGATTGGCTTTGAAAAAAGCCTTCAGTGATAGCATCTAATTTGCCAAATACTTCTGAGAAAGACATCGCCATGAAACGAAGTGATTTCCGTTTTTTCCATCGTCTGCGCGTGAGATGGGCCGAGATAGACATGCAAAAAATTGTTTTCAATGGCCATTACTTGACTTACATCGATACAGCCGTCACGGCATATTGGGGGCGTATTGCGTTGCCCTACGAAACAGCTTTCCATATATTGGGTGGTGAGTTGTACGTTAAAAAAGCCACCTTGGAATACCATGCCTCAGCGCTCATGGACGATGACTTGAGTGTTGGAATGAAGTGCAGCAAGCTGGGAAATTCTTCCATGGTTTTTCAGGCTGGAATTTTTCGGGGCGACAAATTACTCATCAGTGGCGAATTGATTTATGTGTTTGCAGACCCTCAAACACAAACCTCCAAGCCAATTCCTGAAGCCTTACGTCACATCTTGCTCATTTTTGAAGCTGGAGAATCTGTGGTCGATCTCAAAACCGGATCTTGGGCTGAGTTGCAATCTTTGGCCTCGCCCTTGCGCACCGAAGTATTTGTCAAAGAGCAAGAAATCCCGCCCGAGCTTGAATGGGATGAGCTAGACGCCACGGCATTGCACGCAGTTGTTGTCAACAAGCTAGGCCAGGCCGTGGCTACAGGGCGTTTGCTTCAGCCTCAACCCCAAGTGGCTCAAATTGGCCGCATGGCTGTTTCAAAACCATTGCGCGGTGGCCATCTTGGTCAGAAGGTGGTTGAATCACTCATTGAAGTGGCCAGAAAACGCGGCGATAAAACAGTCATCTTGCACGCCCAATGCAGTGCAGAAGGCTTTTACCGCCGATTGGGATTCAAGGCGCATGGCGACATCTTTGACGATGCCGGCATTGATCACATTGAAATGACGCGCCAATTGACTTAAATGTCCTCAAGCAAAGGGTAGGGCAGAGCATAAGGCTGCATGGCGGCCCCTCCTGCTTGTCCTAGATGAAGGGGGTTTTGCATGGCACTGAGTTGCAATGAAGCAATGCCCCACCATTGGGCCTGCTGGCTTCCTTCTAGCTCCAACTTAGCGGCACTTGAGATCATGCCGCAAGCTTGCTCTGCATCGTCTGAAGAAAATACTTCTTGACCCACTTGCATGGGCTCATTGCATGAAACTATAAAGGCTCTGCGTTTCAGTGTGCCCCTGAATTGACTTCTGGCCACCACCTCCTGCCCAGGATAACAACCCTTCTTGAAGCTCACGCCCTCCACAGACTCGTAGTTCAACATTTGCGGCACAAACGCTTCAGATGTTTGAGATTGGACCATGCTGATGCCAGAAAGTACCTCTGCCATTTGCCAATCTTGAATTGAAATAGGCTTCACAGACTCAGGCTTCAACGGCGTGGCGTTGGAGGTATTGTTTGGGCTGATTTGCAAAACGCGAGCCAGTGATCCTGATGCCGACTTAGCGGGGTGCAGTTGGATGAAATAGGATTCAGCTTGTTGGCTAACATGCCAAGGTGGTGCGGCATGCAATGCAGGGCTGACGTCAGTGGCTGCTTGCCCTAAATAAGCCAAAGTTTGAAAATCAGAAGAGGCGTCTGTTAGCTTGACTTTGGCACGCAACACAAACATTGACAAACGCTTGACAGTGGCGGCGATCAAATTTTGATGGCAGACCATCAAATACTTTTCTGAGCTTAGCTTTAAAGCGATGAAGCTGGCTAAAAGTCTGCCTTTGGCTGAGCAATAGCCAGAAAAGCGGCTTTGACCAACCGGCAGAAGCAAAACATCGTTTGTGAGCTGCCCTTGTAAAAAAGAGCCTGCATCGGGCCCTTCGGCCAAAATGAGGCCCCAATCTGAGGGCTCGATCACGCCAGAGGGAGAGAAATTCAGTTGAGGTTCAAGGAGTTCCATCCCTGAATTATGATCTCCTCTGAGAAACCCAAAGGATTCAAGGTTTGAGCCGCTCTGCCTCCAAAGCTAAAAAGTCAAAATCTTCACGAAAAAACAGTTCGTGGAGAACTTTTCTGACGCTTACAAGCTTGCTCGCCCTGGTCTTGATGGCGGCCTCCCTTGCTTGGCTGCACATGCCCATGGGCTTCAAACCCAATGCACCTTTGTCGACAGATATGACATCAGGACAAGTCGCCGATCTGTCCATCGAGCTGGGCACCACGCCCAAAGGAGTTGCTCAGGCCATTGCAAATGCTGGAGCCGATGTTTCTCCCCAATTGCTCAGTTTGTGGTTTCGTCTTTCAGGACAAGACCGCGCCATCAAGGCCGGCAGTTATGAAATCACGGCAGCCATGTCGCCCAGAACGGTATTGAACATGCTGGTTCGAGGTGAAGAAAGTTTGCGCAGCCTGACCTTGGTGGAAGGCTGGACCTTCAAGCAATTTAAACAGGCCTTGAGCAAAGCAGACACTCTCAAGCTCACAACCCAAGGCATGACTGACGCCGAAATCATGAGCCTTTTAGGACGACCCAATGTCCACCCGGAAGGGCGCTTTTATCCCGATACCTACACTTATTCCAAAGGATCCACCGACATTGCGGTCATGAAACGCGCATTGAAAGCAATGGACCGTCAATTGGCTGAAGTGTGGTCTAAAAAATCCTCACCACTAGCGTTAACAAGCTCCGAAGATTTACTCATTCTGGCAAGCATTGTTGAGAAAGAAACGGGACGTGCCAGCGACCGGCCCCTGATCTCTGCTGTGTTTCACAATCGGCTCAAAATGGGCATGCGACTGCAAACCGACCCTACAGTCATTTATGGATTGGGCGATGCCTTCGATGGCAATTTGCGCCGCATCGATTTGCGCACCGACACACCCTACAACACTTACACCCGTTCAGGCTTGCCGCCCACACCCATTGCCATGCCTGGCAAAGCTGCTTTGAAGGCGGCTCTCGAACCCGCTAAATCCAATGCCCTTTATTTTGTAGCCAAGGGTGATGGATCGAGCTACTTCAGCTTGTCACTGAACGAGCACAATCAAGCTGTGAATAAGTATCAGCGTGGTCTGTCCAAAGAGGGTCAATGATTTATGAGTCGATCTTGGTTTATCAGTTTTGAAGGCATTGATGGCGCTGGCAAGTCCACTCACATAGAAGGCTTGGCTCAGTGGTTCAAAAGCCGTGGTCATGTGGTCACTTTGACGCGTGAGCCTGGCGGAACCCCTTTGGCTGAAAAGTTGAGAGAACTTGCTTTGCACGAATCTATGGATTCACTCACAGAAGCATTGATCATGTTTGCGGCCCGAAGAGAGCACTTGGTTCAGGTGATAGAACCCGCCTTGGCCCGTGGTGAAGTGGTTCTTTGTGATCGATTTACCGATGCCACATTTGCCTACCAAGGGGGCGGCCGCGGATTCGATTGGCAGGTTCTTCAAAACTTGGAGCAAATGGTACAGAAAGTACCAAACACAAACTTGCGCCAACCCGATCTCACCATTTGGTTTGACTTGCCACCTGCAGTGGCTGCTCAACGCTTAAGCACAGCCCGCGTGCCTGATAAATTTGAATCGCAGCCGCAATCCTTCTTTGAATCTGTGCGTTATGGCTATGCCAAAAGAATGCAAGAATCACCCACCAGATTTGCTCAGATTGCAGCCGATCAAAGCCGTGAAATGGTGTGGCTTGATGTTGTCAGAGCCATTGAATTGGCATACTCTAAATGAATGCATTGGCACCTTGGCTACGCCAACAAAATTTATCCCTGCTGTCGCAGCAAGGGCATGCTTGGCTTTTGCAAGGGCCGTCTGGACTTGGGCAATATGCATTGGCTTCAGCCATGGTCAGCGCTTGGCTGTGCGAATCTCCAAACGCTTTGATCCAGGGTGCGTGCGGTCAATGCGGCAGTTGTCACGCCCTCAGCGTGCACACGCATGCAGACTTGTTTGTGCTGATGCCAGAAACCATTTTGTTGGAGTTGGGATGGCCTCTCAGCGAAAAGGCACAATCAGAAATAGACAATAAAAGCCGAAAACCCAGCAAAGAAATTCGGATCGATGCCATGCGAGATGCCATCGAGTTTTCGCAAAGAACCAATGCGCGCGGGCGAGGCAAAGCAGTCTTGGTATTTCCAGCTGAGCGCATGAACCATGTCACGGCCAATGCACTGCTCAAAACTTTAGAAGAACCCCCAGGTGATGTGAAGTTTGTCTTGGCCACAGAATCTGCACATCAGTTGTTGCCCACCATTCGCAGTCGTTGTTTGATTCACACCATGATTTGGCCCTCGACATCCGAAGCACTCACATGGCTTGAGTCGCAGGGTATTTCAAATGAAGATTCGATCACGATGCTGAAAGCAGCGGGCGGGCGGCCCGATGAAGTTCTGAGGCAACAAAATTTAGGTCAGTCAGTGAAATGGTGGTCGCAATTTCCACGCGCCATGCTTTCGGGAGATGCTTCATTTTGTGCAGACTTTCCCCCATCAGAAGTGATCGATGCATTGCAAAAACTTTGTCATGATTTGATGATGCAACAAACCCAAGCGCCTTTGCGGTACTTCAATGAGGCAGATTTACCCAAACTCAAGATATCTTCTGCGAAGCTAAGCGCTTGGTTCAAACGGCTTGCGCAAGCTGCAAAAACGTCTGAACACCCTTTCAATGCGGGTCTCATGCTTGAGGCTTTGTGCTCTGAAGCACGTGAAATCATGAACAGCCCATCCTAGTATGTACACCGATTCACATTGCCACCTTTCATTTCCAGAACTGGTTTCCCAACTGCCAGAAATTCGCAAAAGTATGTTGGAGGCTCAAGTGAGCCGTGCACTTTGCATTTGCACCACCATGGAAGAATTTGACCAAGTTCACAACTTGGCCATGTCACACAACAATTTCTGGAGCACCGTTGGTGTTCACCCAGACAATGAAGATATCTATGAGCCCAGCGTTCAAGACTTGCTTATCAAAGCCAAGCTGCCACGGGTCATTGCGGTTGGTGAAACTGGGCTCGACTATTACCAAATGGAAGAGCGCAAAGGCGGCCGTACCATTGACGATATGGATTGGCAAAGAGATCGTTTTAGAACTCATATCCGTGCAGCACAACAAGCGCAGCTGCCCTTGGTCATTCACACGCGCTCCTCTTCAGATGACACCATCAGAATCTTGAAGGAGGAGGGCGAAGTAGGGGATTCAAACAGCGCTGGCGGCGTTTTTCACTGCTTCACAGAAACACAGGCTGTGGCTAAGGCTGCATTGGATTTGGGCTTCTACATCTCTTTTTCAGGCATTTTGACCTTCAAAACCGCTCAAGATTTGAGAGATGTGGCGGCTTGGGTTCCGCTCGATCGTCTATTGATTGAAACCGATAGCCCTTATTTGGCTCCCGTTCCATACCGCGGCAAGACCAATAATCCCTCGTATGTACCCTATGTGGCCAAAATTTTGGCTGAGTTAAGGGGCATGACACCAGAGCAAATGGGTGAACTTACGAGCCTCAATTTTGACCGTCTTTTTTCAAAGATCCACGCCCATGTTTAGGCCCATCCTTAACCTCATAATATACTTTAATAAAGTATTAAAATATGTTGTTTTATATACTTTTATTTCATTTTTATTTCCTGCAACTGCAGGTTCTTACGAAGACTTTTTCAAGGCCATTCGAAACGATGAAGTTAAAGTAGTTTCTAACTTATTGACCCGAGGTTTTGACCCCAATACGGTGAGTTTGAACGCAGAACCGGCCATTCTGTTGTGCCTTATTCACGACTCACTCAAAACTTTTGAATTGATTGCCAAACATCCAAAGACGCAATTGAATGTTCGCAATGCGCACAGTGAGACTGCCTTGATGTTGGTGAGTTTGAGGGGCTACACGCAGCTGGCAAAGTTGCTGGTCAGCCGGCAAGCAGACATCAATCATACGGGCTGGACGCCATTGCATTACGCGGCTACAGGCGGCCATGTCGAAATTATTCAATTGCTTCTAGATGAAAGTGCCTACATTGATGCCGAATCGCCCAATGGGAGCACGCCTTTGATGATGGCTGCACGATACGGCAACGCCAAGTCAGTGCAATTGTTGCTGAATGAAGGTGCTGATTTCGAGGTCAAGAATCAATTGGGCTTGACTGCGCTTGACTTTGCGATACAAGGGAAACGTCCTGAAGCCATCAAGTTATTGGAAACAGCCATGAAGTTGGCCAACAGTGATTCAAATCGAACAAAGTAGATTCAAGAGTCATTATTAACTTTACACGATGTATATTATGTTAAGTAAAGTCTGTGTGGCAAAACATAGCTTGAAAAAAACCACCCCACCTAGCAAATGATCATGGAACAAGTTGCAGTATTTGAGTCGGCCCAGTAGTTCCCATTCTCAAAGGTCGATACTTAACCTGTCCCCATTCGTCTTTCATGTCTTTGTAACGAGGCGAAAAAGGATGGCCACTTTGACCGGTCTGGTAAATGAAGCCAGACTCATCCAAATTAGCCAAGTCATAAACCGCTCTTAAAGACGCAGCATGCCGACTTGCAAAAGGCACAGTGCTACTGCTAGTCCAATATTGACCCACATTGACCGTGAAGTTGTCTCCGGCACTCGGTACTGAAACATCAAAAAATGGCGCCAATGCTTTGACATTGCCAAAAGGTTTGTGTGTACTGAGGGCCGGATGAGCACGGCCCCATGTCCATTCAGCTACGTCAGAGCCCTGCATTACCACAATTTTGTCTAAAGCAGAGTCAAGCGACTTGTTCATCAAAGCTTGGCAACCCGCTTCACCACACCAAGATTTATCTTGCGAAGCCAGCACACCCTCAATGGCTGGGCGAAATGCTCGCTTTCCAAACAAGGCCTTAAATCGAGTTTCTCCCAATTTTGGAATCAAGATGGCTCTTGTAACTTCATCAATCCAAACGGCATAGATCAATGCGCCTGCTGAATCTGCCGTCATGTCGCCTTTGAAAGACTTCAACAAAGGCAGTGCCTCAGGTGCCTTGGCATGATCTGACTTCAAGCTTTGTAAATATGGGATCAAACGAACAGCCGCCAGTGAGTGAACGTCGGCTTGCATACTCTTCATTTGATTGGCATCAAACTTGGATCCAGCACTCATCAATTGAGCAATACGGTCAAATCTCTCTGGTCCTGTCCAGTCATTGGTTAAAAATTGAGCGTAGCCTGGTGGCAGAATTTTTTGGTTGGCGGTAGCATGCCATCCGCGTTTTTCAATGTCAGCTTGT
The DNA here is from genome assembly GCF_003063375.1 of Limnohabitans sp. MMS-10A-178. Taxonomy (GTDB): domain Bacteria; phylum Pseudomonadota; class Gammaproteobacteria; order Burkholderiales; family Burkholderiaceae_C; genus Limnohabitans_A. Next base: position 242,077 of record NZ_NERY01000002.1, read on the forward strand.
GACACCTCCGGCGTTTGCTCATATGGAATCCAAGACTGCCAATCGTATTGACTCATCCAACCAGGCGCAGGCACCATGCCTTGCAAATCGTGAGCAGCTGAACGCACAGGCACTTTGCCCGCAGCTTTGAACAAAACATTTCCTTGTGTGTCTGCCATCACCACACTTTGCATGGGCGAGTGATTTTTGGAAAAGGCCTGACGCAACTCGGCTACAGAACTTGCTAAGTTGGCCTCCATGCCTGCCACCACGGTTTGGTTATCAGCGTCCAAAGCGGTCCAGCGCAATGAAATAGCGTATTTGTCTTTGTTCAAAAACTGAGCGTAGGCAGGTTGTACATCGGAAATAACGGGGCCGTGCCGTGTCGAGCGAACCTTGATCGTGACGTTCTCCTGCCCCTTCACTTTGATCACTTCGTCTCGAATTTCAAAAGCCTGCACACCAGTTGGCGTGCGATAACTGTCCTTGCCTTCCAAAGCTTCCAAGTACAAGTCTTGAACATCTGGTGCGGTGTTTGTAAAGCCCCATGCAGCCTTGCTGGTTCGACCTAAAACCACAAAAGGCAAACCAGGCAAAGTGGCACCCACCACATCCAAAGCTGGATGCGCTTGGCCATCGGCAAATTGTCCGGCTGGTGCATGCAAACCTGCAAAGTACCAAACCGCAGGTGCGCTCAAGCCCAAATGTGGATCATTGGCAAGCAGTGGCATACCAGAGCGCGTATTGCTGCCCGGAACAACCCAATTGTTACTGCCCTTGCCTTCCAGCACGCCCACATCCAAGGTACTTGAAGCTAAAAGTTGTTGATTCGCATTAGCTTTGCTTTGTGGAGATGTCTCTTTTTTATAAACATCCAAGTTTTGGTAGAGCGCAGCAATATCCACTTTGGAGCCGCGCGATTCACCAGGATATGGGGGCATCAGCTTCCAGAGGTCCTCGGTTGTCAAGGTTTGTGCCGCCATGAGCCGTGCAAACTCATTGCCCCAGTTGCCACCCAAATCAAGCGCCATCATGAGTGCCCAGCCCACGCTGTCGACCGCCGTCCAAGGCTTCAATGACTTTGTTGGATTGATACCCAAGATGACAAACTCAGGTGCCCGCCACTGCTCGCTGGCATAGCCCGCCTGCACACCTTCCGCATAAGCTTCAAGCGCCTTTTGCACATGAACTGGCAACTTGTCAAACTGAGCTTGTGCGGCTTTCATGATGCCCAAAGTACGCATCAATTTGTCTGTTTCTAATGTAGTCGCACCAAGCCATTCGGACAATTCTCCGTGCATCACTTGGCGGTTGAAAGCCAATTGCCAACCCCGCTCCTGCGCATGAACATAGCCGATTGCTCGCCACGCATCCATGGGATTGGAGGCATGAATGTGGGTGACATCGGAGGCATCTCGCTTGATTTCAACGCCAGAATTTAAGAGGGGCAATTGTTGGCTGCCTGAAAGCGGCGCCATGGATCGAAGCAAATAAACCTGAAACGCGCCCAATCCAGTTAAGGCGAGCAACACAAGTGCCAAAACGGCAATCAGAAACCAACGGACCCAGCTAATTTTTTTCTTTGCCATTACACATGGCCCCACACTAAAAAGGCATCTCGACCGTCTGTGGCGAGGTCAACTTTGGCACCGATGGGCAAAATCACTTTGGTGGCAACATGGCCAAAAGGCAGACCTGTTAAAACGGGTGTTTTGAGCTGAGACCGCAGCCGCTCTATCACGGTGTGAAGCTTGAAGCCTTTGTCGTGCGTGACCAATTTGTAGGAAGTGAATTGACCGAACACAATTGCTTTTTGCTGCTTCAACACGCCAGCATTGAACAATTGCGTCAGCATGCGTTCAATTTTGTAAGGGTGCTCACCCACATCTTCTAAAAATAAAACGCCACCTTTGACCATCGGGAGGTAAGGGGTGCCCAAGAGAGATGTCAGAACCGCTAAATTGCCACCCCACAAAACAGCGTCATTGACTTTCACAGAAGGTAGCATGGGCGATGAGGGCGTTGAAGGCATGCGCCAACCTGTGCCCTCCCCTTGCTCCAAACACAAATCATCAAAGCAGGCTTGCATGATTTCATCGGGCTCACTTTCAGGGCCAAAGTCTTCGCCAAGCGCGGGACCTTGCCAAGTTATTCGCTGAGTTTTGGCATATACCGCTAATTGAAAAGCGGTGAAGTCACTCAAGCCCACAAATTGAGTTCCCTTGTCAACGGCTTTGGCAATGCTTTTGAAAGGCAATTGGGTTAACAAACGTGTCAAGCCATAGCCACCTCTTGAGATCATGGCAATGTTGGCACCACTGGCGCAGGCTCTCTCAATGGCTTTCAAGCGAGTGTCGTCATCACCTGCAAACCGCATGTGACTGCTTAAGGCATCGGCGTCAATTTCAACTTCATGGCCTTGAGCTCGTAATCGCTTGAGCCCTCTTTTGAATGCTGCCTTGTCGCGAACGGCGCTGGAAGGTGAAAAAATATAAATGTGACTCATGAGGAACTTAGTTTGAAATGCTGAACAGCAGATTCAGCAATGATTTGACCATGCTCTTGGACAAAATGTCCGGCATGCGGCAACAGCATAGGGGGTGGACAATTTCGAATGTTTTGACGCAAGTCGTCCATCACAGATTGGCCAAGCACTGGATCTTGAAGCCCGATGGCCATCATTGATTGGCCATCCCAGCGCTCTCGCCAAAAATGCAGGGCTTGTCTGGAGATGTCTGCACCTGCGCTGTTTTCATGCTCAGGCACCATGGGCGGAAAGGCATGGAGAGCAGCTCGATGTCCGCGATCTTTGAAGGGGCTGTTGTAGGCTTGTGTTTCTTCTACAGACATGTGCTTGTTGCCTCGCGCAAAGAGTTTGGCAACATCAAAGTCTGGGTTGGATTGGCACCAAGCTCGCCAACTCAAAAAGCCAACTGACAAAGGCTGAGTTCCGGTTGCCAAAGTTGTGTTCATTACCAGCAAGCCCATAAATCGATGGGCCATGGCCATTGGCAAAGTGAGGCCCAAAATGCCGCCCCAGTCTTGTACAACCAGTACCACGCGTTGCAAATTCAATCGCTCAATGAAATCAAGCAAGACTTGTCTGTGAAACTCAAAGCTGTGTTGCTGGGTTTTTTTGAACTTATCGCTTTTGCCAAAACCAATGAGGTCGGGCGCCACCACACGATGACCATGTGCCGTAAAAACCGGGATCATTTTGCGGTACAAGTAACTCCAAGCAGGGTTTCCGTGCAAACACAAGTAGGTGATCTGCTTGGCATTGTCTGGTGTGCTGCCTTCGTCTAAATAGTGCAGGCGCAAGCCATTCAAGGATGGCAAATCGGCCATGTAATTGGCTGACCATGGGTAATTGGGAATGCCCGCAAACCAATCGTCCCTGGGTCTCAACGCGTCTTCACGCAATGGGTTCTGATTGACTCGCTTGGGCATGAAAAAATCTTGCAAGAGTTGGCGTGATTCTTCAGCCAAAATTCCTCCCTCTACTGAGGTGTGGTGGTTCAGAGAAGTATTTGAAAAGATGTCTACCACGGACCCTGCAGCGCCTGTTCTGGGCTCGGATGCACCATAGACCAAGCGAGCAATGCGTGAATTCACAATGGCGCCTGAACACATGGTGCAAGGTTCAAGGGTGACGTAGAGGGTGCAGTTTTCAAGGCGGTAATTGCCAAGCGCTTGGGCGGCATCGCGCAAAGCCAAAAGCTCTGCATGTGCTGTGGGATCATTGCCAGCAACCGGACCATTTTTTCCTCGGCCAACAATTTTTCCATCTTTCACAACCACCGCACCAACGGGAACTTCGCCCTCCTCCCCTGCTTGCTTGGCAAGTTCCAAAGCGGCCTGCATCCATTGAACATCTTGGCTCATGCAGCCATTCCAAGCCGCCGCATCCAAAGCGCCAAAGCTTTTTCCGATTCGTTGCCAGCTTCATAGGCGTCATGCATGGCAGCATGTGATTCTGGTCGATGTTGATTGAGTTTGACCTTGGTCTGTATGTCTTGCACCTTCATCTCAAACGCCACAATGGCATTCAACATAGGCTGCGTATAAGATTCTGGAAGGCCTCGCCATTGATGGGCATAGGGCGGTTCATGGTCGGCAATGAGCTGTTTCAAAATGGCGTCCTTGGCCTCTTCACCTTCCAAAATTCTGACTTCCGCCTTGACATGAACGGCCACATAACTCCAGGTAGGCACCCTGACCAAGTCGGGATACACCGCCGGCGACATATAGGCTTGTGGCCCCATGAATGTCAGAAGTACAAAGGGACGACTGCGCAAAAAACTGGTGTGCGGATTGCCTTTTGCAACATGGCCCAGCAGCGTGTCTTGCTTGGGATCGCTTGCATGCGGAATTAATTTGATGGGAATGTGGGTGACAAAAGGAAAGCCTTGATCGTCATTGGAGATCAAACTGGCAAAAGGGTTCTCCCGAATGATGTTTCTGGCATGTTCAGGAAAATTGAATTGTTTAGGTAAGTACATTGAAAATTCAAGTTTCCAAATTCAAATATAAGTGCCAGCCAAGGTCAGAATTTTGCCACCGGTTCGCATCTTAAATCGGGCAACACCTGCGCTTCGTATGGTATTCACGCCCCCCAAGTCCAAAACCCGGATACCCCTTTCGCGCAACTCCTCAATGGCGCGCCACAAAATCAGATGGTGCGCATTCAACTCACGCCCCTGATCAGAGGTCCAGCCCACTTGATAGGTAGCTGCTTTCCCATGAATTAGAAACATCATGGCTGCAATGCGATCTCGGCCTAAGTCGCTTCGGAGCGTCAGAATATTTTTGGCGGGTTGCTTGCGAGATTGAACATACATGTCGAAAAATGGAATGGGCAAACCTTCAAGCTGTTTGTCCACTCTTTGCTGCTTCTCGGTGTCAAGCAGCCACCTGTATTGGCCTTCATTGGTGCCTACACGGTGCACCTTCATTTCACTGGCTTCGGCACCAACCAAACTGGTTCGCCAACGGCCTTCGAGTTGTGCTCTGATGTCAGACATTGGCAGGCTAATGTCCAGCATGACGGTAGACATACCAGACATGATTCTTCGCATAGGATGCAAACCGTGCGCTTGACCTTCGGCCACTTCAGGCGTGATGGCCATGAAGCGAATGCCTTTGAGCGGCAGTGTTTTTTTCAAGGCCTTGTAAACCAAGGATTCGTTTTCGGGCGTGAGGGTTTTGGACCAAATAGGACCTCGCGTACACAGTGCTACTGCCCCAAATTTGCCCCATTTTCTAACAATGAACTGCGCTTGAGCAACTTGCTGACCTTCATCCAATACTCGCGCCCTGAGAACAGGTACTCCTAACAATTTCAAACTCGAGCCATAGTCCCAGGCCTGCTGCAAGGCGCCCGCTGCAGTTTGATGGACAGCATCCCATTGCGCAAGATCGTGCCCGTCCCAATGCACTATCATTGGCGTACCTTTAGGAAGACTGACGTTAAGCGCAACAGCATGCTCAAAAAATTCCTTGAAAAACGACGCGCCCAAACTGTGATGGGCTACAGGCTCAAAGAGCCTCGGCCCACATGGTTGGCTGGATTTTGGGCCGCTGTGTATTTTGGAATGCCATTTTTTCTTTTCACAGTATTACTAGATATTGCCATCGAGTGGTTTTCAGGCAAGTGTTATGGATTGTGGTGCTATTTTCAATAAAATAAGCTACTAAATCTTGAATATTTCATCGAGCTTCTGGTCCCACTTGTAGCCAGGAAATACTTGCGGTATGTCTGTTTTAGACAGTCCCAAACTGGCCACAAGGGTTTGCGCAAATACGGCTCTGAAGTCGTGGTGAACGGGCAAGTCTCTGCCTTCATTGAGTTGGTTTTGGGCCAAACCATCCCATCGCCCGTGCCACCTTCCTCCCTGAACTCGATTTCCCAATAACCACATCACATTGCCATGACCGTGGTCGGTACCCCGTGAACCGTTTTCAGCACAAGTTCGGCCAAATTCGCTCGCCACAATAACCACGTCGTTGGGCTCATTGTAGGCCGATCGCAACTGAATGAGTGTGTTGCTGAGATTGGTTAAATTGTTGGCCAATAAGCCGGTTGCTCCGCCTTGATTGATGTGCGTGTCCCAGCCGCCCGAAGACAAGAATCCAATGCGAAGGTGACGATTTTGTTGCATCAAGATGCCAAGGTGTTTGGCATCCAAAGCCAAGCCCTGAGGCGATCCCGCACCATTGTTGGCAGCTTGCTGCTCATTGCTTGATGCCATGTTGGGCGCTTTGAGCATGTTTGCCGTTGACATTCGGCTATTGGCTCCCTCCAACATGGCACTGGCCATCTTCTCGTGCCCTGCGTACAACTGCAGCACTGCCTCTCGTGTTTTGGTTTCCGCTAGCGTACCTGGCCTTGTTGCTGACAAACCGTTTCCTACCAATTGCACCGGCGCAGGACCCGACAAAATACGAGGACTGCTTTCCCCCACACCCAATGCATGCAGGCCCATTCCATCGCCAACCATGCCTGACAAAACGTTCAGCCATCCAGCAGAAGGAGAACTAGAACCTGGCTTGCCCGTTTCCCAATGGTACTGAGCATCAAAATGAGATCGGCTTGTATCGGGAGAACCTGCGCAGGGAATTGCAGCTAAGACACCTTGCTGCCAAAGGGGTAGCAAACCAGCGCAAGCAGGGTGAAGACCAAAAGTGTCGTCTAGGGTTAAAGCTGTTTTGAGCGTGCCATCTGGTTTGGGAATGGCAATGCTGGGACGCAATTGGTAATACCTGGCATCGCCATGCGGAACCAACATCGACAAACCATCGTAAGCGCCCCGCAAAAACACAAGAACCATTCGACCCGATTGAGAGGGTGCGTCAGCCAAAGCAGGAATGGCAGAAATGGCTGGCAATGAAAATGCGCCCATTCTGAGAGTCTGAAAAATAGCTTGGCGGCGATTGATTCTCATGTGAGCTGCTTTCAAGTTGCTTATTTAAAAACCATTTCAGAACTGCCCAGCACAAAGCCCATTCTTTGTTGGGGCGCTTGATTCATGACAGCTTTCTTGGTGTTGTCTCCCAAGTAGGGGTACAAATCGCTTCTCTCGCCTGCGTTCCTCGAAATGTTGAGTGCAAAGTCAATGCGACGAGTTAAAGCCTCAGGTGTGAACCAGGTATTGGCATTGAAAGAATAGCCATCGGGTGTTTGCCAATTTTGAATGGCATGTCCCGCAACAGCCGAATAGCCAAAGGCTTGCAACCACTTAAAGCGATCTTGCGGCACATTCAAGACACGCAAACTGGCACAAGCAAAGTCATAAGGCGTTCTATACAGCTTGTTCTCTGGATCCCAAAAAGCTGCGTGGTTAAGCATCACTTTCATCACTTGATAAATGTCTCCGCCGCTTGCTAAAAACGTTTTTTCCATCAAATCAATCAAGTCCTGAGGTGGCGAGTCAGCAACAAAATATTCTGCAAGTCTGCGAGAAACGCGTTGGGCAGTTGCAGGATGATTGGCCAAGAAACGAATGGCTTGCTCTCCTTCTGTCATACCTATCGATGCCGCAGAACTTGGAATGCTCTGACCCATCAGTGATTTATTGCCAGATTCATGTAGGCGCATGACAAATTGAAAACCGCTGTCAGATCGTGGCGAGATAGTCCAACCCGTAAAAATTCGAGCAAGTTCACGAACATCGTTTTGGGTATAGCCACCCTGCACGCCCAATGTGTGGAGCTCCATCAATTCACGGGCGTAGTTTTCGTTCAAACCCCGACTATTTTGTCCAGCTCTGACAGATTGCGGACTCACACTCAGCCACTGGTCTAAGTAGTACAACATGGCGGGGTGCTTGGCGCTGGCCAACACTAAATCTTCAAATTTACCCAATGCATGGGCACGGGCCACATGAATGGCATAGTGCCCTGCAAAGGGTCGGACAGGACCCTTTTGTTGGTAGATGTTGAAATGGTTAAACCAAAACTCAGTCATCCTTGCCAGGAGTGGCTGTTCGACATCGTCATTGCTGCAACTGGCCAAGCGCCAAGCAATGGCCTTGTTAACTTGGGTGCGATTGTAAAAAAGTGGGTCAGGCTCTTCTTGAAAATGAAAGCGTTTTTCGTTGGCCACGAATTCATTGATGCGAGTTCCGGCTGGTACTGAAGCGCGAGCTTCGCGTTCTTTTCGTGCGCCATCAAAGATCGTTGGCAGTGGGTCGTTAATGGATGCCAAGTCGGGTGGAAGCTTGGGGGCTTCTAAGCTGGCTTTGCGCGCTGCGTCCAATTGAGCCAAGGCCCAATTTTTGGGCTGTCCATTGGATTTGAGATCAGCCAACAATGCTGGAGAAGGACCATAGGTAAGTCGGTTGATGGCTCGCCATTCTGCTGCTGCGCCTTGAATCTGAATAGAACTCAAGGGCAATGACGCGGTTTGGGGCGCTAAAGGTTTTTGAGCGCAACCCCATAGGCTCAGAAGCAAACAAATTACCAAGGCAAGTTGAGAAGGCAAACCAGGTTTGAGTTGAAAGCCATTCATGTGATTCAATCAGAGTGATTCAAGTTAGAACTCTCAGGGCTTGGCTGGCTCAATTCTGAGCAAAGCGCCCTGTACGTCATCTGTCAACAAATAGACCAGGCCATCGGGCCCCATGCGCACATCCCGAATGCGTCCAGGCCGACCTTGGAACAGACGTTCTTCGCTCACAACCTTTTCCCCATCGAGGCTTAGCCGAACCAGCATCTGACCGCGCAAGGCGCCCACCAGCAAACTGCCCTGCCACTGGGGGAACTGAGAACCACTGACAAAAGCCATGCCCGATGGCGCAATGGACGGCACCCACACCTTCACTGCTTGCACCATACCTTGCTTTTCCTGACCCTCACCAATTTTGGTACCCAGACCATAGTTCACGCCATGCGTGATCACGGGCCAGCCATAATTCAAGCCCGAGCGCATCACGTTGACCTCATCACCACCTTGAGGCCCGTGTTCATGCGTCCAGAGTTCGCCAGTTTGAGGGTGCAAGGCCGCACCTTGCATGTTGCGATTGCCTAGTGTCCATTTTTCAGGCAATGCCCCTGCCCTTTTGACAAAGGGATTGTTGTCAGGCACACGCCCATCATCGTGCAAGCGAATGACAGAGCCAGCGTGGTCGTCAAATTTTTGGGCTCGGTCTTTGTCGCCACGATCACCTAAGGTGAGATACACAAAACCTGATTGATCGAAAACAATTCGTCCACCGAAATGAAACCCAGAACGCGTTTTGGGCTGCATGCTAAAAATCACTTGGACGTCTGTCATGCGCTGACCTTGAAGCTTGCCCCTGGCCAGTGCTGTGCCCCAGCCACCCGGTCCTGGCGCGTTATAAGCCCAATAGATCCAACCGTTTTGCGCATACTGAGGATGCAAAACCACGTCGAACAAGCCGCCTTGGCCGTGAGAAATTACTTCTGGCAAACCATCAATGGGTTTGGGGTCTAACTTGAAATCAGAACTCACCAAACGCAAGCGCCCGGCCCTTTCAGTGATCAAAAATCGACCGTCTGGCAAAAAGGCAACAGACCATGGGTTCTCAAGACCCGATACCAAAGTGGAAATTCGAAAAGCGTGTTTCTCGGATTGCACCACTGCAGATTTATCTTGCGCCCCTGCATGAAGGCACAAGGTGCTAAAAATGCATGAGGCAGATAAAAAGAGGGCTTTAAAAGAATGAGATTTCATAAGTTGCGATGATAAACGTCAGCTTATTTTTCGCAAGTTAATTAGGCTCATTCTTTTAAGCAATGCGCTTCATTTTGGTAGCGCAGTTTCCAAAAACTGAAGCATGCCCTCAAACAAGCGGATATTGTTGGCGGTGACACCGTATCCGTGTCCCTCCCCCTTGCCCACGAAATATTCCTTGACGGGATTTCCGGAGGCTCGCAGTGCGTCAGCCATTCGGACTGCCTGCGAAGGCGGTGTGCGTGTATCTCGCTCTCCCACATACATGAAAACTGGCACCTTGATCTTGTCGGCATGATGGATGGGAGATATGCTTTTTGCAATGGGATCATCAATGGAATTGACTCCGATCACCCGCAACCAGTATGCCCTTGCAGACTGGCTCGCAGAATAGTCCGCATTGGTATGCTGAAAAGGTAAATCTGTAACAGGCAGACCTGAGATGGCGCAACTAAAAGGATTGCTTGGCCTAACCAAGGCTTGCAAAGCTGCGTAACCACCGTAACTGGCACCCGAGATGCACAATCTTTTTGGATCGGCAAAGCCTTGCGCAACGGCCCAAGTCACAGCGTCTTCGTGGTCATCGAGCATTTGCCGACCGTAAGTTCCAAAGCCTGCGTAGTAGATGGAAGAGCCGAGTTCAGGTGTGATTCGAAAGTTGGGTAGAACCACCGCATAACCCCTTGAGGCCAACACTTGAGCTTCTAAGACACCAAAAGAAGACCCAAATCGGCCACCGGAAACCACATCCCTTGCAAATGGGCCTCCATGAATGTGGAAGATAGTGGCGAGTTTGTCACCTTGCTTGTAATTGGGTGGCAATACGTAAAAAGAAGGTATTTCCAAGCCATCTCTGGTTTTGAGGCGGAAGGGGCGAACTGCTGCAAGTTTTCCTTCTAGCCATGGGCGTGAGGGTCCAATTTCTTCCAAGCGTTTTGCTTCAGAGTCAAAAAGATAGAACTTTCCAGGTGAACGGTCCGAGAAAGAGGACACCACCAAGCGTTTTCTGGGCGCCGAAATGAGGTTGGTTCTTCCTGGCAATGACGCATCCACTGAAGCTTGCATCTTTGCAGCTTCCTCATCCAGCCAGACCGTCTGAAGTGTGTCGGCATCAATCCTGATGCCAATCAGTCGTCCACTGACTGGGTCTCGAATGAGGCTTGAAAGGGGTTCACCCTGAGGCGAAGCACCAAGATCGTACTGGGGATGTTCTGCGACCAATTCAAGAATTTGCTGCTTTTCGGGGTCGTACCTGAAGATTGCCATGTTGGCTCGACCTTCGTTGGACGAGATCAAGAGGGTCTTGCCGTCAGGCTCAATGGCCAGAGGCACAAAAGCTGGCGGCTTGGTAGCGTCAAAGCGATTGATCTCCTTCCATGGAGATTCAACATTAGCTCGATAGTAAGTGTGTATCAAGTTACTGCTACCGCGGCCCGAAGCCACTGCAACCAATGGCGCATTTTTGGAGTCTAAGATCCAGCGCGAGATGCCGTTGGCAGGCCTACCGGCGGTCAATAGTCGGTAACGGCCAGTTAGGAGGTTTAGACGGTAAAGCTCAAACGAGTCATCGGTTCCAATTGCGCCGGCTGCAATAATTTCATCAGTTGTGCCGGGGATGGAGGCTTGGTAACGCAGTGCCACAAAGCCACCAGTTTCGTTTCTTCTGAGCTGTGCGGCAGTATTGGCAAGTTGGCGAAAGTCTTTGCCCTCCCTAGACACTGTGAACAGTCCGCCGGCATTGGGGGCTTCTTGGCCAGAAGGTTTGTTGATTTCGATGGCAGAGAAAACCAAGCGCTCGTCACCCACCCACCTGACTTGGCCGACATCAATGTCATTGAAATTTGTGATCCCAGACGAGCTGCGCTTTTCAAGGTCGATGATGACCAGATTAAGGCGCCCCGAAATTGCCCTAGTTGTTGCCAAATAGCGCCCACTGGGTGACGCAAGCATTTCGGTGTACTGAGGACGCCTGACAAATTCTTCAATCGCAGGAAGGGCCGTGGTAGCTGTGGTAGCTGTGGGGGATGTCTGTGCCTGCAAGTGTCCCAAGGGATAAAGAGAAAAAATCCCCAAAGCAACTGTCAATGCAATTCGCGCCTTTTGCGCAACATGGTCATACTTCATCGAGCCTGCTCCTTCAAAAAAAATACGTCCAGTGAATACGGCAAAAACGACTTCACTGGGCTGAATAAGTAAAATCTATGTAGATAGTATAAATGCTACATCAAAAAGTCAAGTGTCAAATTGATTTAACAAGCTTGTGAGCATCCAATGTCCATGCCACAGTACCCAAAGAGCACTCAAGAAGGCTTACATGGATAGGATCAAACCCATTCAAAGTGAGCTCATGCGCAATGGCATCTATGCCTGATTGATCCAGCGCGCAAGACCTCATGGCCGTCAGCCGCGACCTTTCGGCTTCGTACAAAACGCGAAGTGTCTTTAGGTGTTCTTGGGCGGCGCCTAGTGTTTCCTCCGATACAGCTTGCACCATGTCTCGGGATATCACAAGCCAGTTAAGCAAGACACTCTGAGCATCGCTGCGCTCATCAAGAACCGTCTTCATTCGATTGACGGATTGATTAAAGGCATCACGAACCTCAACGCCATGCATCATTCGAGCGACCGGATCTGCAGGGGCAGTTACCTTCGATTTCAGCAAAGCAGATACTAGCTCGGGAAAGCCCAGTTCATCGAGAATGAGGTTGAGATCAGATAAACCAAGCGCTGACTGTCGATCAATCACCGATCCTTGGACATGCACAACCGCATGTAACCTCCCCCCCTTTTCTAGCCAGGAGGCGCAGCCTTGTGCGATGTGTTCATGGCTCACATATTCCAGGCCAAAGTTGCTGACAATGGCGTTTGCATGGTGCTCCGAAGCAGACAAGTTCTCCCATGGCACACCGAATTTGCCTGTCACAAAAGGAAGGTCACTGACAGAAGTTGAAGGAATTTGGGCTTGGTCCACACACAACCATTGAGTGGCAGATGCAGGCCTTTGGTGCTCACTGTCTATTGAGGCAAAAAGTCTGGAAAGCACAGCAGGCCCACTGCCAATGTCAACAATATTCGAGCTTTCAAATATCCAAGACTTCTGCTCAAACCAGTGCTCGCGCAATGCAACTGCAGCGGGATCAGAGCCCAGAAGATTCCAAGAGGGAAGCACGGTCTGACTCCAGAGTTGAGACCAAGGATCAGTGCTTGTGACTTCAGAGCTTTTTAAATCAGACATTTTCAGGCTCCGCAGGTAAAAATTGATCGCGTTCAATGGATGAAATCGCTTTGATTAAGTTGGAAAAAACCTCTCTCTCCACCATGCTGAGGTTGGGATGCCAAGCATCCATCAATAAGATGCCTCGCCGCTTGTCAGAAGGGTTCAAGGCGCTGTGTTCAAAGGTGTCATCAAATACCAAGGGTTCGCCCTCTTTCCAATAATGGCGCCCCACATTGGTCAACTCCAAATAGCAACCATCTGGAACTCGCAAGGGCAAGTGCACAACCACGCGGGCATTGGTCACCCCAAAGTGCGGCTCAATACGGGAGCCAGGTTGCAGCACGGAAAAACAAATTTCTGGCGACTGGCCATCAATGCGACAAAGGTCGATAGATTCCAATACCTTGGAGGTGTTTGGACATTTCTGCTGGGCCGCCTCAAAACGAGTTCCATGACGGTAAAAGAAAAATGCGTCCCATGATGCTTTTTCGTTGCCCGAAACATAAGTCTTCAAATCGTTTTGGCCAGTATGTCCCATGAAAGGCTTTAAGACCTGTTGGTCATTCATCAGTTCATCGAATTCAGCCTGAATGTCAAGAAAAGCGCTTTTCAGCGTTGGCACGATCGGATGGCTTTGAGCGTCTAGAAATCCACCCGTATCCAGTCCGGGGATGTAAATCACTTTGGGCTGTTGAGTGGCAAAGGACGAGAAAACATTGGCCTCTCCCAAGTAACCACTCAAGGCTCGATTGATTCGAAAATATTCTTTAGATTCAATATTATTAGAGCTTTTGTTAATAGATTGCTTGAGGTATTTTGTCCTCAAATCTCGCATTTTGGTAGACATGGCTCGAAAAAGCTGTTCATCGCCAAACCCCAAAATTGCCATTGCTTCTGCATCAAGCATATCGGCACGATTTCTAGCTGCTCTATTCCAACTATTAAGAGCAGAGGTAGCTTGTTCAGAATTAGCCATCCATGTTGCGTGGGCCATTGCCAGATAGGAAAGACCTGGTCCAGACCCCTCAAGCGATAAGAACTGATCAATCACCTCTAAGCGATCGGGGCCTGATTCACGAGAGGATTGAACAATATGTTTCAACGACTTTTGCCAGCCATCCGTCTGGGCAAGCACAGAATTTAAGCTCTGGCGAACTTCATCAACCATCGAGGTCTCCAAGGGAAACAAAAAATGCAAAAAACCAGCTTCGAATGAAAAAGGGGGACCCAGAGGGTCCCCCGTAAGTTCAAGAAACGACTTGATCCTTATAGCGCCTGTGTAAGGCGGAAGTACACCTGACGGCCGAGAGCATCATACAAGCTGAAGTTCCAAGGACGGCCATCATAAGTGATGAGCTGTGGCAACTTGCCTTCAAGGTTACGCACGCCAACCGAGACTGTGGTCTTGGTGGGGTGGCGGTAAGTGACGCTCAGATTGGTCGTCATGTAAGCTTTGGTGTGTGTGCTTGCTGCACCCAAGTTCTGGGCTGCGATGTGATTGAATGACAAAGCAGTTTGAACGCGTTGGTAAGTCCACATGTTGGACAAGCTCCAGCGTGTGCCAGGATTGCCCTGATAACCAATCAGATTTTCACCATCATTAATTGTGTACGAATTAACGTTGCTGTACTGAAGCAGGTTCTGCAAGCGACCCATGTCACCCAGTTTGAAGTCGGTTCTAGCAGTGAGGTCATAACCGTTGGTGTCAACAGTACCCTCATTCACTGAGCCCCTTACAAGTGAGGTAATAGCGCCAGTAGCTGGGTCGCGATTGACTGCAAAAGATGGTGGCAGAGGACCTAAGGTGGGGTTCAGTCTCCGATTGATCACAGTCTGTGCAGACAAAGAGGCAATACGGTTTTCGATGCCGATATTGTAAGCATCTGCAGTCAGGCTAATCCAATTGACTGGCTTAAAGATCACACCAAATGACTTCTGTTTAGAAGTCTCGGGGCCAAGAAGACCGTTTGCAATGACTGTGCCGTCTACCTGAATTTGAGGCTTAACACCTGCTTTGCCGCCCCAGTTGTTACACTGCGTGAGCGTATAACCGTAGGACATGCAGGTAGCGTCGTCAGTGATTGAATCCGCAGAGAAAGAAGGCTTCTGGGTCAAAATATCAAGCGTCGGCACACGGAATCCCTCAGAGACAGATCCACGAACTGTCAATGTGGGCATTGGCTGCCAGCGAGCAGAAATCTTGGGAGAATCTGCAGTAGCGTTTCCGCCAGGGCCATTTTTGTAGGTGTCTCTGCGGGCTGCAACGTTCATTTCAAGATTCTTCAGCACGGGCAAGGAAACTTCGAAGAAAGAAGAGACCGAATCACGAGATCCTGCACTTGAGTTACCAGCGGAGCCTTCAATAATGCCAGCTTCTGACTGTGGATCGTATTGATCAGAGAATTTCTCTCTGCGGGCTTCAAAACCCACCAATGCCATTACATTGCGGCCATCAATCTTAGCCAGTGGCTTAGAGACAGTGGCAAAAGTTTCTTGTGAATCCCAGATACTTTCGCGTGCGAGGGTTGCCTTAATTGAGTTCAGAATATCGGCGGAGTTACCGAATGGATCCATGATGTTGTAGCCACCCACCTTGTTGAGAGATTGCTCAAGCAGCGGGCGAACAATGTAGCCTCTTCCCAGCTCTAGATATTTGTACTTTTCAGATCTGAAGCCTGCGTCAACATTGACATCACCAAAAATGGTACCTCTGGTACCACCCATGAATGAACTTACAAGAGAGTCGGTGCTGGTATCACGTGAGCCAGCAGCCGCCATACGGTGGCGAAGGGCAAGACCATTAGGACTTGCAGCTGCCAAACCGGGTGTAGCGCCTGTAATTGCAAGGTATGCAGGACTGGTAGGGGAAAGAATAGCGTTTACTGGGGTGGCTGCATAGCGACCAAAACTATCGATGTTGCTTGCGCTAACGGATGAATAAATAGTCCAATCGTCATTGACGTTGAATTCGCCGTTGACGAAGAGAGACTTGTTTCCGATGGCAGCTTCGTTTGCAGCGGAAGCGTTGAAATTGAAGGAGCACAGGTTAGTGGCCGTACCTGGGGCAGTATTCCAAAAGTCTCCTTGAGTACATCCAAAACCAGGAACTGCCGCAAATGCGCCAGTAGCACCAGTGCCACTGGCGTTCAATTTCGCGTAGTTATTACCGAAACTAGAAACGCCTTTTACATCGCCACCAATTTGATTACGGGTAAAAATCATTTCGCGCTTGTTCAATGAAGCGCCAGCGAACAAACGACCAAGGGAACCAGATGTACCCATTAAGAGCGACATTTCTCTTGTGTCACCACCAACGACTGATGGATTGCCGCTGCCGTAGTTAAATTGAACGCCGTTGAAGTTTTTGCGAGTGATCACGTTAACCACGCCGCCGATAGCGTCCGTTCCATAGATAGCAGATGCGCCATCACTCAGGATTTCAATTCGCTCAACCGCAGCCAAAGGAATTTGGTTCAAGTCTTGTACTGAACCAGTATAAGGAGCTTTAGAAATACGACGACCGTCTACCAGAACCAAAGTACGGTTGGAACCCAGACCGCGCAGGTCAATGTCTGACAAGGCTTGAGCAGAGTTACCAGACTGGGGCTTTGTATTGCCAAAGGATGAGAAGTTTGAATCGCGAAGCAGCTCAGCCACAGAAATTTGACCGCTTGCCTCAATGGCTGTTCGGTCAATGATGGTGACTGGTGAGGCACCTTCAGTTGCTGCAGTCTTCAGGCGCGAACCAGTGATCACAAGTTGGTTGTCTGTAGAAGCGGCTTGCTGAGCGAAAGCGCTGGGTGCAATCAATGCTCCTAGGGCTAACATGCAGGCCGTGGTGATTTTTGTCTTTTTTAGCATTCGCACTGTTCGAACTCCTAAATGTTGTTGAAATGAATAGCCAAAGTTAAATGTGTCAATTTGATAAAATTAGCTACTTTGTTACTTTAATACACCACTTTTAATAAAGTCAACAAAATTTAATTTAATTAGGGTAAGTGTTATATTTCTCCCACTTAGAAGTAAAGAGCGATCTTTTTTGGCATGCAAATTTAACCAATTTGTAAGCTCGTGTTTCCCTAAAAGAACAGGAGACAATTCATGTTACTGAAAAGCTCTTTGACTGCCATCGCAATCATGGCACTTGCTGGTTGTAGTTCCATTGGCTTAAGCGATGCGCCCCCACAACTTTCCCCCGCCAAGGGCGCTGCCCTTGTCCAATGCAGCAGTTTGCTGAGCTTTAGCTTCAGCAACACCAAAATAACGGCTGCCCGCGAAGTAGCCTCTGGCGTTCTCAAAAATGCGGGTCAACCCTTAGCTGAACACTGCCAAGTCTCTGGACATATGAATCAGCGCATCAGTCCTGTAGATGGTCAAACCTATGCCATTGGTTTTGAAATGCGTCTGCCACGAGATTGGAGCGGTCGATTTCTATTCCAAGGCAATGGCGGAACCGACGGCAACGTTGTAACTGCAGACGGTGGCTCTTCCATGGGCAGCGGCGGCCTTTTACGCAACGGCTTGCAGCATGGCTTTGCCATTATCAGCTCCGATGCCGGACATACTGCCGCTCAAAACCCTCTCTTCGGACGGGATCCTCAAGCCCGACTGGACTACGGTTACCAAGCTGTCGGATCACTGACCCCTATGGCCAAAGCGCTGATTCAAGCAGCTTATGGCAAAGGCCCCGATCGCTCCTACATTGGTGGCACCTCCAACGGCGGCCGTCATGCTTTGGTGGCAGCTTCGCGCTACGCCAAAGATTACGACGGAATTCTTGCCAACGCACCTGGCATTTATCTGCCCAGGGCCTCCGTGGCCAATCTATCGCATGTCAAGCGCTGGGACTCCGTGGCTACCAGCAAAACGAGCAATGGGCTACCTGACTACGAGTCTGCACTTCCCATGGTGGAACGTCGGCTGATTGCCAATGCCATCCTCGCTCATTGCGATGCTTTAGATGGCGCCGTAGATGGCTTGGTACAAGACGCTCAAGCTTGCCGCAAAGCTTTTGACATCCATCGGGATGTACCGAGTTGTCAAGGACAAAGGGATGGCTCTTGCCTAACCGATGCACAGAAGAGTGTCATTTCTGCTGTTTACGCACCAGTAAAGCGTGCCAATGGAGAACTCTTTTATGCGGGCTTTCCGTTTGATCCTGGTATTGCACATCCAGGCTGGGGAGAGTGGAAATTTCGCAATTCGGTTCGCACCGCACGCAACCCCGTTTCTGTGGGCTACATTTTCTCTACCCCTCCCAACCCCGACTTAAGCATGGCGACCGACACGTCAAGAGCAGCGGCCTATGCGCTCAGCTTTGACTTCGAGCGCGAGGCTCCCAAAATCTTTGCAACAGACGCTCTTAATAAGGAAAGTGGCCTAGCATTGATGTCACCTCCCAATGCCACACAGTTGAATGAACTTCGCAACAGAGGCGGCAAGATCATTGTGGTTCATGGTACGTCCGACCCCATTTTCTCCATTGACGATACCGCTGCGTGGTATCAGGCACTTGACGCTCACCATGGCGGTAAGGCCAACCGTTTTGCTAGATTTTTCCCAGTGCCGGGTATGGGGCACTCTCGAGGCGGACCCGCTACAGACCAGTTCGATGCGTTGAGTGCGTTGGTCGATTGGGTAGAGCTGGGCAAAGCACCCGAAAGCATTTTGGCTGCCTCAAGAGGTCCGGGCAATGTGGGCGGTGCCAATGCCGATGTGCCAAGCACGTGGCCAAGCAACCGAACACGACCCTTGTGCCCCTATCCTTTGGTGGCTCGATACAAATCAGGCGACAAAGAGCAGGCAAGCAGTTACCAATGCACTCAATAAGGTTGAGGCCTTATTCCCACTCAATGGTGGCGGGCGGTTTGCTGCTCACGTCATAGGTTACTCGGTTGATACCGCGCACTTCATTGATGATGCGACCCGAAACTTTCTTCAGCAAGGCATAAGGCAATTCTGCCCAATCGGCTGTCATAAAGTCGGAGGTCTGAACGGCGCGCAATGCCACCACATAATCGTAAGTGCGGCCATCGCCCATCACACCAACGCTCTTCACCGGTAAAAACACCGTGAAGGCTTGGCTAGTGAGGTCGTACCATGACTTGCCTTTGTCGTCGGTGAAGTTGCGCAATTCTTCGATGAAGATGGCATCGGCGCGTCGCAGCAAATCTGCATATTCTTTTTTCACTTCGCCCAAAATGCGCACGCCCAAACCGGGGCCTGGGAAGGGGTGGCGATAAACCATCTCGCGTGGCAAGCCTAGAGCAACACCAAGTTCGCGCACTTCATCTTTAAAGAGTTCGCGCAATGGCTCTAACAATTTCAAACCCAATTGCTCTGGCAAACCGCCCACGTTGTGGTGGCTTTTGATGGTGACAGCTTTCTTACTTTTGGCACCCCCCGATTCAATGACGTCTGGGTAAATGGTGCCCTGCGCCAAGAAACTTGCGCCCTTGTGACCGCCAGTGCCCGCTTTCAATTTGGCCGCTTCGTCTTTGAACACATCAACAAACAAGCCACCAATGATTTTGCGTTTTTGTTCAGGTTCACTGACACCGGCCAACTTGCCTAAAAACAAATCGCTGGCATTGACGCGAATAACGCGCGCATGCAATTTGCCCTCGAACATTTCCATGACCATATCGCCTTCGTTCAAACGCAAAAGCCCATGGTCTACAAATACACAAGTAAGCTGATCGCCAATGGCGCGGTGAATGAGGGCCGCTGCCACAGAAGAATCGACACCACCAGACAAGCCCAAAATGACTTCTTCATCGCCAACTTGTTCGCGAATTTTGGCAACGGCTTCTTCGATGTAATTGCCCATGATCCAATCGGGGCTTGCTTTGCAAATGTCCAGAACAAATCGATTCAAAAGCGCTTGGCCTTGAATGGTGTGCGTCACTTCTGGGTGAAACTGCACCGCATAAAATCGTCGCGCTTCATCGGCCATGCCCGCAATAGGACAAGCTGGCGTAGAGGCCATCACTTTGAATCCTGCAGGCAGTTGAGTAACCTTGTCGCCATGGCTCATCCACACCTTGAGCATGCCGTGACCTTCTGGCGTGGCAAAGTCTTCAATGCCCTTAAGTAGTTCTGTATGACCATGCGCTCGCACTTCAGCATAGCCAAATTCACGGGTCTGACCAGCTTCTACTTTGCCGCCCAACTGCTCAGCCATGGTTTGCATGCCATAGCAAATACCCAGAACAGGTATTCCCAATTCAAACACAGCATCAGGTGCGCGATCGTCTACTTCGTAAACGCTGGCGTGTGAACCCGACAAAATAATGCCTTTAAGGTTGCCGTCTTTGGCGTAATCACGAACCCAGTCGCTGGTGACATCGCATGGATGCACTTCACAAAACACATGGGCTTCTCGAACGCGGCGCGCAATGAGTTGCGTCACTTGTGAGCCAAAGTCGAGGATCAGAATTTTGGAGTGCTGCATGGAACGGTCAGTATCAAAAAAATAGTGTCAGATGAAGCCAAGCACTGAATCAATCAGCGCGGTAGTTGGGTGCTTCTTTGGTAATTTGCACATCGTGCACATGGCTCTCGCGAATGCCTGCAGAGGTAATTTCTACAAACTCGGCTTTGTTGCGCATGTCTTCAATGGTGGGGCAACCGCAGTAGCCCATGCTGGCTCTCAAGCCGCCAGCCATCTGGAACAAAATGGCCACCACGGAGCCTTTATAGGGAACGCGGCCTTCAATGCCCTCTGGCACCAATTTGTCTGCGTTGGGGTTGCCCGTGCTCGATTCTTGAAAGTATCTGTCTGCACTGCCCTGCTGCATCGCGCCAATGCTGCCCATGCCACGGTAGCTTTTGTAGCTGCGACCTTGGTACAAAATAACTTCGCCAGGCGCTTCTTCAGTGCCTGCAAACATGCCGCCCATCATCACGGTGCTGGCGCCTGCAGCAATGGCTTTGGCAATGTCACCGCTGTAGCGAATGCCGCCGTCGGCGATGAGAGGCACGCCAGTGCCTTGAAGTGCCGTAGCCACATTGTCAATAGCCATCACTTGAGGCACACCCACACCAGCCACAATGCGGGTGGTGCAAATGGACCCAGGGCCAATGCCAACTTTGACAGCATCGGCACCAGCTTCAACCAAGGCCAGCGCTGCAGCACCAGTAGCAATGTTGCCGCCAATGACTTCGATGTAAGGGTAGTTTTTCTTCACCCATCTCACGCGCTCAATCACACCTTGGCTGTGACCGTGCGCCGTGTCAACCACAATGGCATCTACGCCGGCTTTGACCAATGCTTCAACACGCGCTTCAGTGCCCTCGCCCACACCCACTGCGGCACCCACCAACAATCGGCCTGCAGAATCACGCGCAGCCAAGGGAAAATTCAATTGCTTGGTAATGTCCTTGACCGTAATCAAGCCTTTGAGTTCAAAGGCCTCATTGACCACCAACAAGCGTTCTAATTTGTATTTGTTCAAAAGCGCTTTGGCTTCTTCGGGCGTGGTGCCTTCGGGGACCGTAATCAAACGCTCGCGCGTGGTCATGATTTCACTGACGGGCTGGTCATAACGCGTTTCAAAACGCATGTCGCGGCCCGTGACAATGCCCACCACTTTGCCACCCTCGCAGACTGGAAAGCCAGAAACACCCAACTCTTCAGACAAAGCCATCACTTGTCGCACTTTGGTATCGGGGGTGATGACGACTGGGTCCCGTAAAACACCGGATTCGTAGCGTTTGACTTTGGCAACTTGAGCCGCTTGCTCTTGCGCAGTGAGATTTTTGTGAACAATGCCAATCCCACCTTCTTGGGCAATGGCAATGGCCAAACGCGATTCTGTGACGGTGTCCATGGCCGCAGAGACCAAGGGCAGATTCAAACGAAGTTTTCGTGTGAATTGGGTAGAAAGCGAAGTGTCCTTGGGCAGAACTTGAGAGTAGGCTGGCACCAACAACACATCGTCGAAGGTGAGTGCTTTACCGAGCAGGCGCATAGGGTATGGCTCCAAAAAAACGATTGTACCCTTGTCAATAACCTGCCACAGAGCCAACTCGCCGACGTGCAAAAAGCCCTGTTCGGCCTTTGCCTTGACCCTTGAAGCGCTGTTTTCTGGCAAATTTGGGGTCTACCAACAGGGGACGGTAGATTTCTAAACGATCGCCAGGCTTGAGTGCATCGGTTGGGTTGACCCAACGGCCCCAAACTCCATGGTTTCTTTTTTGCTGCAGTGCAAGCTCGAGGGCTTTGAGATGAGCTTGAAGTTCAGGGCGTGTTTTAAAAATTTCAATGGCTGCACCGACACTGGCACTCTCCGCCAAATTGAGATGGACCTCAACTATTTGCCTTGGCCCAGGACTAAAAACACACACAATTTGCATCAAGCGCTTTCAGTGCCATAAACCTGTTCTGCGCGTTTGACAAATGCATCCACCAAGCTGGCTGCAATTTTGTCAAAAACTGGCCCCACGACTGCTGCCAATGCGGCACTTGAAAAACCATATTCAAGCGACAAGGTGACTTTGCAAGCACGTTGAGAATTGTCGCCTACAGGGTCGAAGGTCCACTTACCATCTAAATTCGAAAATGGACCCTGGACCAACTTCATGTGAATTTCGTGATTCAGGATGTGTGTGTTGTGAGTCACAAAGATTTGACTGACACCCGCCACGCCAATTCCTACCTCTGCATCCATGCCTTGCTCATTGAATTGCAGCACTTTGGAATGGTTGCACCAAGGTAAAAAGTTCACATACTGGTCAACATCCGTGACAAGCCGAAACATTTCCTCTGGGGTGTACCAGATGAGAACAGATTTGAGGAGTTTCTTCATACAATAAGACTTGTTCTGCTGATTGTAATTTCTCAGAGACCTCTCTTGCAAATTCAATCAGGGCAAACACCTTACTCACCCCATTCAGATGGCTACATCCCCTTCCAAAAACAAAGGGCCTGGTAAATCAGGGCTCATTGCCGAAAACAAAAAAGCAGCGTTTGACTACTTTTTTGAAGAAAGGCATGAGTGCGGCATGGTGTTGGAAGGTTGGGAAGTTAAGGCTGTGCGCGAAGGCAAAGTTCAATTGACCGACGGCTACGTGGTCATTCGAAACAAAGAGATGTTCATCATTGGGTGTTTGATCAACCCCCTTAAAACGGCTTCCACCCACGTCAACCCAGAAGCGGCTCGCACACGCAAACTGCTTTTAAAACGCGACGAAATTGATCGACTCACCAGCAAGGTGGAACAAAAAGGATTCACCTTGGTGCCCATCAATTTGCATTGGAAAACTGGGTTTATCAAATGCGAAGTAGCTTTGGCTAAAGGCAAAGCCGAGCACGACAAGCGAGATACCATCAAAGACCGTGAAGGCAAACGCGAGGTAGAGCGCGCCATGAAAAGCCGCAATCGCTAATCAGTCCTTAAACCAGGTGTCGAAGCGGGTGGGTCTCGGGTGTCCACGGACTTTGAAAGAACAAAGGCCATTCATCTTGTGCCACCTCAGAAAGGTGCGCATGCGACCATTTGGGATGATGGTCCTTGTCAATGGCCAAGGCTCGAATGCCTTCCACCGTTTCGCTCTTCGCTCTGAGGTGGAAACAATGGTGAACAAGATCTCTTTCCATGCGAAGATCATCCGCCAAGCCCATGCTTCGGGCTTTGCGAATTTGCGCCAGAACCACATGCACCATCAAGGGCGAAGCCTTGTTCAAACTGGCTAAGGCTTGGGCTGCCCAAGTGGAATTGTCTTGTTCAAGGGCTAAGCTAATTTCCAGCGGACTGGCCAAAGAAAAACATTTGTCGATAGCCGCTTTGTCGGGAAACTGAGAAGGTTCAAACTTGGTAAATTGACTTTGCAGCCAGCGCTCAACAGCTTCACCGCTTTCAAAGGGCGTGCTCAGGAGTGTTTTCCAGATGAGCGGTAGCCTTTGTGTTTCGATCAAACCATCGGCAAGGCCAGCCAAGATGGCTTGATGACCACTGATTTTTTGGCCCGTGAGACCTAAATATTCACCCACGTAACCAGGGCATCTGCTCAAGAAATAGCCACCACCCACATCGGGAAAAAGACCAATGTGTGTTTCTGGCATGGCCATTTGCGTCTTCTCGGTCACGATGCGAACACTCGCGCCTTGACTGATGCCCATGCCGCCACCCATAACCACGCCATCCATGAAAGCGATGTAGGGCTTGGAATAAGTGTGAATCAAATGATTCAATGCGTATTCTTCGGTGAAGAAGTCGCCCAAGCTGCTGTCACCTGCCAATGCAGCTTGGTGAAAAAACCGAATGTCTCCGCCAGCACAAAAATGTCCGAACGGGCCTTCCTTGCCTTGCCCCCTAACCAAGACGGCCAACACTTGAGGGTTGTTTTGAAAATCAAGCAATGCCGTCGTGAGCAGACGCACCATGTCGAGCGTGAGTGCATTCAAGGCCTTGGGTCGATTCAATGTGATGCACCCCACTCTGCCAACCACCTCTTGAAGAACCAAATCTTCAGAGCCTGTGCCTGCACTGTTGATATTTTTATCAGACATTGCGTTGTCTCCATCCAAACCATTCATTGCCAAACAAGGCAGCAATGACCATGCTGCCACCGATTAAAACGCTGAGCTGAGGTTCTTCATTGGCGCCCCACCACGCCAAAGCAATGCCAAAAATAACTTCCAACAATGCCAGCAAGGAAATCTCAGGCGCCTTGAGAACTCTGGCACAAATCACTGACAAAGTACATGGAATAGCCAATTGCACAATGCCCAACAAAGCCAATAAACTGATGTCGTGGGTACTGGCTTGTAATGGCCATGCCATTGGCAAAGTCATGAGCGATGAAATGAGCGCACCCAACAAAACAGAAGGCACTAAATCGATCGAAACGCCCGACCTTTGACTTTGGTGCGTGAGGTTCCATTGTGTGGCGCCCGCCAAAGGAACGCAAAGTGCAATGCCAACGCCTAAAAGAAAGTTGGGATCGCCTAGTTGCAATTGACTGACAAACATCATGGCAATCCCAGCACCTGCAACGCCAATGGCAAGCCAGGTTCGAAGTGGCAATCTTTGAGAGGTAAATAGCCAAGCGCCTAGTGCTGTGAGCAGCGGCCCGCAGGCCAATGTGATCAGCACATTGGCAACTGCTGTAAGAGTCAAAGCCATCATGAAGGCTGTGAACATGATGCTCCAACACAATCCCGATAGCCAAAAGTAGCCATTGCGCCATGGCAACCTTGTCCATACCCGCCAACCTTGCCATGCGGTAAGGATGACAATCAAGCCCAAAACTGTGAAGGCACTTCGCCAGAAAGTAATTTCAAACCCCCTCGCCTGCTCAAGGTGACGGGACACTACCCCTGCAATTGACCACATCGCAGTCACCAGCACCATCAAGGCAACTGCGTGACCGTGTTTGAGTGTGAGCACAGTGTGCGTCTTTGAAGGGTTATGACTTAAGCGCGACCAGCCTTCTTGCGCTCATGCTCTTTCAAGAAGCGCTTGCGCAGACGAACGCTCTTAGGCGTGATTTCCACCAACTCGTCATCGTCAATGAACTCCACACCGTATTCCAGTGTGAGGTCAATGGGCGGTGTGATTTTGATGGCATCTTCTTTGCCAGACACACGGAAGTTGGTGAGCTGCTTGGTACGTGTGGCATTCACCACCAAGTCGTTGTCACGGCTGTGGATGCCCACAATCATGCCTTCGTACACAGGGTCGTTGGCTTTCACAAACATGCGGCCACGGTCGTCCAACTTGCCCAAGGCGTAGGTGAAAATTTCACCGTCGTCCATAGAAATCAGCACGCCATTTTTGCGGCCACCAATTTCACCTTTGTGCGGTTCGTAGCTGTCAAAGATGTTTGAAATCAAGCCAGAGCCACGTGTCAAGTTCAAGAATTCATTGGTGAAACCAATCAAACCACGTGCAGGAATGCGATATTCCAAACGCACACGGCCGCGGCCATCGGGCTCCATGTTGACCAATTCGCCTTTGCGCTCACCCAAAGCTTGCATCACGCCGCCTTGATGGGTTTCTTCAATGTCGGCTGTAACCAATTCGATGGGCTCATGACGCTCGCCATTGACATCGCGGTAAACCACGCGGGGCTTTGACACAGCCAATTCGTAGCCTTCACGGCGCATATTTTCCAACAAGATGGTGAGGTGCAATTCACCACGACCTGCCACGTCAAAGATACCTTCTTCGTCAGTTTCTTTCACACGCAAAGCCACGTTGTGTTGAAGTTCTTTTTGCAGACGATCCCAAATTTGACGGCTGGTGACGTACTTGCCTTCACGGCCAGCCAAGGGGCTGGTGTTCACGCAGAAGTTCATGGTCAATGTGGGCTCGTCAATTTTGAGCATGGGCAAGGGTGCTGGATTGATTGGGTCAGTGACCGTCACGCCAATGTTCAAGTCGGCAATGCCGTTGATGAGCACAATGTCACCAGGGCCTGCTTCAGTCACTTGAACTCGATCCAAGCCACGGAATGTCAAAACTTGGTTCACGCGGCCCTTGATGGACGATCCATCTGGGCCCTCCATGACCATGACATCCATCATGGGTTTGATAGTGCCTTGGCTGATACGACCAACGCCAATGCGGCCAACGAAGGTTGAAAAGTCGAGCGCTGAAATTTGCAATTGCAATGGGGCATTGGGATCACCAGCCTGCGGGGGAACATGCTTGAGCACCGTGTTGAAAAGAGCTGACATGTCGGGGCCCCACTGCTCACCGGGTGCGCCTTCTTCCATGGAGGTCCAACCATTGATACCAGAAGCATACACAACGGGAAAGTCGAGCTGCTCGTCAGTCGCGCCCAACTTGTCGAACAAGTCGAAAGCCTGATTGACCACTTTGTCTGGGTTCGCACCTGGCTTGTCTACTTTATTAACCACAACAATCGGTTTAAGGCCCAAAGCCAAAGCCTTCTTGGTCACAAAACGCGTTTGGGGCATGGGGCCTTCTTGCGCGTCAATGAGCAAAACCACACCGTCCACCATGGACAAAGCGCGCTCCACCTCACCGCCAAAGTCGGCGTGGCCTGGGGTGTCAACGATGTTGATGTGGGTACCTTCCCAGCTCACAGCACAGTTTTTGGCCAAGATGGTAATGCCGCGCTCGCGCTCAATGGCGTTGTTGTCCATGACGGTGTCGACCACTTTTTCGTGTTCGGCAAATGTGCCGGACTGACGAAGCAGTTGGTCAACCATGGTAGTTTTACCGTGGTCAACGTGGGCGATGATCGCGATGTTACGAATTTGTCTAGTCATGCTAAGGCCTTCTCCAAAATTGATTGAATCTCTAGGGGGCTTAACAAGCGCCCCGGAATAAGTTCACCAGCTTTCACGTGCGCAGTGCCCAAGAGCGCGCGCGGTGAATTGCCGTACACAGCCACATGCAAGTTGTCGGGCCATTCGCCTCGACGTCGCACGCCGCTTAAGAATCTGCCCGCATCATCTGGGGGCAAGGTGACAGGGGTATGACCGTCGAGCAAAGCATCGATGGCCAACAATTTCATTTCACGCTCTGCTTCAGGCAAAGCTTCTAAGTCTTGAATGCTGAGGCATTCGGCTTCTGTAAATGGGCCGGTTTGAATTCTGCGCAGTGCGCTCAGGTGCCCGCAAGTACCAAGGGCAATGGCAATGTCTTCGCACAAGGTGCGGATGTAGGTGCCCTTGCTGCAGGTAACCGTGATTTTGAGCCGACGTTGATTGTTGTGCGGCTCGATTTCTTCAAGAGCCAAATTGTGAATCACGATGTGTCGCGCTTCACGCTCCACTTCAATGCCGGCACGTGCATAGTCATACAGAGCTTTGCCGTCCTTTTTCAAGGCGCTGTACATGGGCGGAATTTGGTCAACAGGGCCCGTAAATTTTGCTTGAACTTGCTGCAACTGCTCGGCTGAAAAGTGAACAGGCTTCTCAGCTACTACTTCACCTTCTAAATCACCCGTGCTGGTTTGAACTCCCAAAACCACAACAGCTTCGTAAGACTTGTCGGCATCCAAGTGCAATTGACTGAACTTGGTTGCAGCGCCAAAGCACAAAGGCAAGACCCCTGTGGCCAATGGATCAAGGGTACCGGTGTGGCCTGCTTTTTCGGCGCGCAAAAGCCACTTGGCTTTTTGCAAAGCATTGTTACTCGACATACCGTATGGTTTGTCTAACAACAGCACCCCATGCACAGGGCGCCGTTGCACCCTGGTGCGTGGCGCGTTCATGTTAGGCCTCGTCTTTAGAACGTGACGCAACAGCCTTGGAGATCAAGGCATTCATGTCGGATGCGCGCTCGGTGGTGCGATCAAAAATGAAGTGAAGCGTGGGAACAGTGTGAATTTGCAAACGCTTGAACAAGCCATTGCGAAGAAAGCCAGCTGCGGCATTTAAACCGATGGTGGCCTCTTCTGGTTTGCCCGTAATCAAACTAAAGAACACCTTGGCGTGGGCGTAGTCGGGTGTGACTTCTACTGCGTTCAAGGTGACCATGCCCACACGAGGATCTTTAAGCTCGCGCGCAATCAGCTCCGACAGATCGCGCTGGATCTGGTCGGCAACGCGGAAACCGCGATGGGCTGAGCTGGTAGGTTTGCGGGCCATGTGGATGTGTGTGGCAGTTCTTTAGAAAATTACAACGAACGTGCAATCTCTTTAACTTCAAAGAATTCCAGTTGGTCGCCCACTGCAATGTCGTTGTAGTTTTTGAGTTTGATACCGCACTCGAAACCTTCTTTGACTTCGCGAACGTCGTCTTTGAGGCGTTTGAGGGAGTCGATGTCGCCGGTGTAAATGACCACGTTGTCGCGCAGCAAACGGAACTTGGAAGAACGCGTAACTTGGCCGTTGGTGACCATACAACCCGCAACGGTACCAATTTTGGAGGCCACGAACACAGTGCGAATTTCGGCCATACCAATGACTTCTTCCTTCTGCTCGGGTGCCAACATGCCAGACATGGCTGCTTTCAATTCGTCTACAGCGTCATAAATGATGTTGTAGTAATGAATGCTGACGCCATTGCCTTCGGCTTGTTTGCGCGCACCTGCATCGGCACGAACGTTAAAGCCAATGACCACCGCTTTGGACGCAATGGCCAAATTGATGTCGGACTCGCTGATACCGCCGACTGCGGCGTAGACCAATTGAACCTTGATCTCGTCGGTAGACAGCTTGAGCAATGAGGCAGCCAAAGCTTCTTGCGAACCTTGCACGTCTGCTTTGACAATGATGGGCAAAGTTTTAACTTCGCCAGCATTCATGTCTGTAAACATGTTTTCCAACTTGGCGGCTTGTTGTTTGGCCAACTTGGTATTACGGAACTTACCAGCACGGTAAGTGGCAATTTCACGGGCGCGGCGTTCGTCGCCAAGCACCATGAATTCGTCACCCGCCTGCGGTACTTCGGTGAGACCCTGAATTTCAACAGGGATAGAAGGACCCGCAGTTTTAATGGGCTTGCCGTTTTCGTCCAACATGGCGCGAACACGGCCAAATGTTTGGCCCGCCAACACCACATCGCCTGTAGACAGAGTACCCGACTGAACCAAAATGGTGGCCACAGGACCACGACCTTTGTCCAAACGCGCTTCAATGACCAAGCCCTTGGCCGCAGCTGTAACAGGCGCCCTGAGTTCGAGCACCTCTGCTTGCAACAACACTTGTTCTAGCAATTCATCAATACCGGCACCGGTTTTGGCAGACACACCCACGAATGGGGAATCGCCACCAAATTCTTCAGGTACCACCTCTTCTGCTACCAATTCACCCTTGACGCGATCGAGGTTGGCATCGGGTTTGTCAATTTTATTGATGGCAACAACAATGGGCACACCAGCTGCTTTGGCGTGTTTGATGGCTTCTTTTGTTTGCGGCATCACGCCGTCATCGGCGGCGACCACCAAGATCACAATGTCGGTAGCTTGCGCACCACGAGCTCGCATGGCGGTGAAGGCCTCGTGACCTGGGGTATCTAAGAAGGACACCATGCCACGCGCTGTTTCTACGTGATAAGCGCCAATGTGCTGTGTAATGCCACCCGCTTCGCCCGAGGCCACTTTGGCCCGGCGAATGTAGTCAAGCAATGAAGTTTTACCGTGGTCAACGTGTCCCATGACTGTGACCACAGGTGCACGCGGCAACAATGGCGCATCACTGAGTGAGACTTCTTCGTCGGTAAAGGCTTCTGGATCGTCGAGCGCTGCAATGACCGCTTTGTGACCCAGTTCTTCAACCAAAATCATGGCGGTGTCTTGATCCAAGGGCTGGTTGATGGTGACCATTTGGCCCAATTTCATCAACTGCTTGATCACTTCAGATGCCTTGATGGCCATTTTGTGAGCCAACTCGGCTACGGTAATGGTTTCAGGCACATGGACTTCAATGACACGCGCTTCAGCCGGCGCTGCTTGCACTTGATCTTCACGGTCGCGTTCGTTGCCACGACGGTTTTTGGGACCCCCGCGCCAGTTGTTACGGCCAACACCACCACTGGTGTCACCACGCGTGGGAATGGCTTTCTTTTTGGTGGCTGGATCGCCAGCCCAGCTGGAAGACAACTTGGCAGACTTAACTTCCTTGTTGCCACTAGGTGCTGTCTCTTTGGGCTCTGAAACCAAAGGCGCTTTCTTGGAAACAGCACCAGGCACTTGCGCTGGTTTGTGCAATGTGCCCTTGGCCGCTTTGGAATCTGCCTTTGGCAACTCTTTGGGAGGGGCTTTTTTGGCCGGGCCACTCATCATGGCGCGAATGGCTTCGGCTTCTGCCAAAGCCTTGTTTCGGCGCTTGTTTAAATCGAGCTCACGAGCAGCTTCATCTTCAACAATGGCCTGAGCATCTTGTTCAGCTTGAACTTCTGCAGCTCTTTTTTGAGCCACTTTCTCAGCCTTGACTGCGTTTTCAGCATTGACTCGTTCTGCTTCTGCTGACTGAGCAATAGAGGGATCTACTGGCTTTGAAGCGGCATTGATGCTGTCGGCTTCTTGCTGAGCAGCGGCCGCTTTGGCCGAGCGCACAGCGGCAGCCTGACTTGTAATTTCTTCAGCAGATTTTGCAGGTGCTTGTTCAGTTTGCGCCAAATTGGCAGCTTCTGATGCTTTGGCTTCACGTTCGCGGCGTTTTTCAGCCAATGCCTCTTCTTGACGGCGCAAAAGCTCTGCTTGACTTCTTGCTTCTTCTTCGCGACGTGCCAACTCAGCATGGTCAATGAGAGGTGCAGCAGGCTCTTCTGCAACGGGTGCAGAAGTGGCGTCTAATTCATCATCGCGTTTGATGAAGGTGCGTTTTTTCCGAACCTCAACCTGAATGGTGCGAGCTTTGCCAGTGGCATCCGCTTGCTTAATTTCACTGGTGGATTTTTTCACCAAAGTAATTTTTTTACGTTCAGCTGTGGCTGTGCCGTGGCTAGTTTGCAAATAGCTTAAAAGCTTTTGCTTGTCAGACTCCGTCAGCGGATCTGACGCTGCAGTTTTTTCAACACCGGCTGAGCGCAATTGCTCAATCAGCGTATCGGGTGATTTTTTGAGTTCGTTTGCGAACTCTGCGACAGTGTTACTGGACATATGGGGTTCTAGCCTCCTTTGAGATTAGGCCTGACCAGTGAACCAATGTTCACGGGCTGTCATGATCAGGGCGGTGGCTTCAGCATCGGTTTGTCCGGTGATGTCGGTGAGTTCGTCGGTGGCCAAATCGGCCAAGTCGTCGCGCGTATGAATACCTGCTTCGACTAATTTGGCAATTAACTCAGGCGTCAAACCTGAGAGGTCGCGCAAGTCTTGTGACACGTCTTCAACGCTCTCTTCCCGAGCGATTTCAATGGTGAGCAAGGCGTCTTTGGCGCGTGTTCGCAATTCATTGACCGTGTCTTCGTCGAAGCTTTCAATTTCAAGCATTTCTTGAATGGGCACATAAGCCACTTCTTCCAAGCTGGTGAAGCCTTCTTCAATCAGAATGTCGGCAATTTCTTGATCGACATCGAGTTTTTCCATGAACAAGGCACGAATGCCAGTGGTTTCTTCGGCTTGTTTTTGAGCAGACTCAGCAGCATCCATGATGTTGATCTTCCAGCCTGTGAGGTCGGAAGCCAGGCGAACGTTTTGTCCACCACGGCCAATGGCAATGGCCAAGTTTTCTTCGTCAACCACCACATCCATGGCATGCTTTTCTTCATCCACCACAATCGATTGAACGTTGGCAGGAGCCAAAGCGCCAATGACGAACTGGGCAGGGTCTTCGCTCCAAAGCACGATATCAACACGTTCACCAGCCAACTCGGTGGTCACACCATTGACGCGCGTACCGCGAACACCCACACAGGTGCCAATAGGGTCAACACGTTTGTCGTGCGATAACACGGCAATCTTGGCGCGTGAACCTGGGTCGCGTGCGCAAGACTTAATTTCCAACAAGCCTTGCTCAATCTCGGGCACTTCTTGACGGAAAAGTTCAATCATGAACTCAGGTGCAGAACGCGACAAAATAATGGGCGCACCGCGCAAAGTGAGGTCGACTTCCATGATCATGGCGCGCACGCGGTCGCCATTTCGAAGATTCTCTTTGGGGATCATTTCGCTGCGGCGCAGACGGCCCTCTACACGGCCAGACTCCACAATGATGTCGCCCTTGTCCATGCGCTTGACGGTACCCACCAAGATTTTTTCACCGCGTGCCATGAATTCGTTGAGCAACATTTCGCGCTCGGCATCCCGAATTTTTTGCAAAATGACTTGCTTGGCAGCCATGGCGCCAATGCGGCCAATGGGCAATGACTCAACACCTTCTTCGATGTACTCATCGACTTCAATGTCAGGAATTTGCTCGAGTGCTTCAAACAACAAAATTTCTTGATCGGGCAATTGCAGACCCGCCTCATCTGGCACCACGTGCCAACGACGGAAAGTTTCATAGTTGCCGCTGTCGCGATCGATGGCAACACGAATGTCAACATCACCTTCATAGAGCTTTTTAGTGGCTTGGGCCAATGCGGATTCAACGGCTCCAAACACGATGTCACGTTCAACATTCTTTTCACGTGAGATGGCTTCGACCAACATCAACAATTCGCGGTTCATGTGATTACTCTCCTAAGTCTGTTTTGGGCTTGCGGCCCTTGAAATCAACCACAGGCGCAAGTCGCGCCTCTCTTAATTCGTCTAACCCAAAGCCAAGTGCCTGAAGTGGCACAGGCGGACGTTTTTTACTCACACGTGCGCCTGGTTTTGGCTCTGGCGCGTCGGACCAAACAATTTGCCAGCCTTCACCGGTCTCTGCTTTTTCCAACGTACCTCGAAATTTCTTGCGAGTGGCATTGACCAAACCTGCTGCGGCCTCTCCCATGGGGGCCTTGAGCGTGATGTCAATGAGCTCTCCTTCAAAACGCGCAAAGTCGCGTTCGTTTTTTAACGGACGATCAATGCCAGGCGATGACACTTCAAGGCGGCGATATTCAACACCGTCGACCTCCAAAGCAAACATCAACTGGCGATTGACCTTTTCACAGTCTTCCACTGTCACGAAAGGAATTTCAAACCGATCAATGCCTTCTTGCCAGGGGTTGTCGATGGTGATGCGCAAGAGACCCCCGGCAGAGCGTTCAATCTCTACCAGTTCATAGCCCAAACCGGCTACGGTTTCTTCAACAATCTGCTGCAATGCCACGCTTGATATACCTAAAAGTACCTAGTACGAACCCTGCTCATTAATCGATCGACCAAAAAAAACGGGCGGTGAAAACCCGCCCGTTTGGTCGTGAAGCTCGCATTCTAATCTATAAATACTTGATTTGGAAAGGATTTGTTGGGAAAAAGTGCCATTTAAACCAAGGCCTGATTGAGTTTGGGGACCGCTGAAAGCAAGGTTTTTGTATACGAATCTTGAGGATTGTTCAAAATTTGAGAAGCATCTCCCATTTCAACAATTTTTCCAGCATGCATGACAGCCACTTTGTCGGCCAAATAGGCCACCACACCAATGTTGTGCGTTACAAAAAGATAGCTGACCCCCAAGGAATCCTGCAACTCTCGCAATAAATTCAAAATCTGGGCCTGAACAGACACATCGAGTGCTGAAGTAGGCTCATCACACACAATCAGTTTGGGCTTAACAGCCAGCGCACGCGCAATGGCAATTCTCTGGCGCTGACCACCCGAAAACTCGTGAGGATAGCGGTCCAAAGCATCTGACCTCAACCCGACCTGTTCCATCAGGGTTTTCAAATCAGCGCGTCTTTGATCTGCCGACCAGTCGGGGTGCAGACTCTTCATGCCCTCTTCCAGAATCTCTAAAACACGCATGCGAGGGTTCAATGAACCAAAGGGGTTTTGGAAAATGATTTGCAGTTGGCGGCGAGATTCTTGCAACTCTTGGCCCGTTAAGGTGAACAAGTCTTTGCCATTCAGAAAAGCTTGGCCGCCAATTTGGGTTTGTGGCGTAAGCAGTTGAAGCAGCGCTTTGCCAATGGTCGTTTTGCCACAACCAGATTCCCCTACCAGTGCCAAAGTTTGGCCCTTCTGAATCTCAAAGCTCACATTGTTCACTGCTTGGAAGGTTTTTTTGCTGCCAAAAATACCGCCGCCAAGGGAATATGCAACAGACAAGTCTTTGACAGAAAGAAGGGCTGAGTGGTCGTTAGATAAGGCTTGTGCGCGGTCAAGCAAAGGCGGCAAGCTCAAGAACTGCAAGCTAGCATCCTGAAGGCGAACACATCGCACATGGTGTGTATCGGACAAAGGCGACATGACCACCGCTTTGTCGGTGCAAGCTTCAGTTTCATAAGGACAGCGCGGCGCAAATCTGCAACCCTTGAATGCTTGCGTTAGTGGAGGCACAGTGCCTTGGATGGCAGCGAGCTGCCTGCCTCGCAAATCTTCACCCGGTAAAGCTTGTAACAACAACTTGGCATAGGGGTGTGAGGGCCTGATAAAGAAGTCAGCCGCTGATGCCACTTCTACAATTTGTCCGGCATACATCAAAGCCACTTGGTCTGCCATGCCACTCACCACAGCCAAATCGTGCGTGATCAACAACATGGCCATGCCTCGCTCTTGCTGAAGACTTTTGAGCAAATCGAGTATCTGGGCTTGAATGGTTACGTCCAAAGCCGTGGTGGGTTCATCAGCAATGAGCAAATCGGGCTCGGCTGCCAAGGCAATGGCAATCATGACCCGTTGCAACTGACCTCCAGACATTTCAAAGGGATAGCTGCCCATGCGGCGTTCAGGCTCTGGCAAGCCAACCTTGGTGAACCACTCGACTGCCCGCGCACGAGCTTGCTCACCCTTCAATGGGGTGTGCTGTGAGATGACTTCCAAAATTTGATCGCCCACCGTCATCACAGGGTTTAAGCTGCTGGAAGGCTCTTGAAAAATGATAGAAATGCGACGCCCTCGAATGCTTCGCATTTGGTTTTCACTGAGCTGAAAAACATCGACGTCGCTCAACTGAACTTGGCCACTTTGAATCACTGCGTTGTCGGGCAACAGTCGAAGCAAGGACAAAGCTGTCATGGATTTACCGCAACCCGACTCTCCCACCAATGCGAAGGTTTGGCCCTTGCTCAAGGTGAGATTGAGTGCATCTACTGCGCGGGCCATACCCACCTCAGTTTGCAGGTCAACCACCAAATTTTGCACATTCAATTGAGCATTCATGCTGCAGCTCCTTCAGTGCCAGCTTTTGAGTTGGCAGACACAGGCGTAACGCTGCGCAAGCGGGTTCGCGGGTCAAAGGCATCACGCACAGCATCTGCCAACAAATTGGCACTGAGCACAATGAGGAACATGAACCCAAAGGCGGTGGTTAAAGACCACCAAACCAAGGGCGATTGCGACAGTTCAGCACGCGCCGTATTGATCATCACACCAAAGCTGGCAGTTTTAGGATCTACACCCACACCCACATAGGACAGCACGGCTTCAGCCAAAACAAAACTGGAAAACTGCATGACTGTGTTGATCAAAACCAAGTGCATCAAATTGGGCACGATGTGGCGCCATAAAACACGTGGCGTTGAGACACCAAATGCACGTGCAGATTGAATGTATTCAAGCTCACGCAGTTTCAAGGTTTCGCCTCGCACCAATCGGCACAGCCCTGTGAAGGAGGTAATTCCCAAAATGAGGCAAAGGAAAAACAAACGTGCATCAGCGCGTTCTAAAGCAGTTTCAAATACCCCTTGGTTTTTATCAATGAATACTTGCAACAACAACACGGAAGCTGCAATCAAGAGCACATCGGGAATGGAAGCCAACAAGGTGTAGATGTACTGAATAACCTCATCCACCCAACCGCGCAAATAGCCAGCCATGACACCCAATAACAATGCCAGTGGCAATACCACCAAGGTAGTGAGGCCACCAATGACAAGCGCTGTTCGAACGCTTTTAAGTGCAAAGACCAACACGGAATTGCCAGTGCGGTCGGTGCCAAAAACGTGATATCCCTGAGACAACACTGCAACCCATGTGATGCACAAAACCATCACAGCAAAAGTAATGGCCATTGAGCGCCAAGGCCACGCGGTTTGACCTTTCCGAAACCTTTCCCAAACCACAGAGAAAGTTTGGCGGGTTCGAACTGTGGCCCAGCTTAAGCCCAAGAACAGCGTCAAAGAAATGATGGTGAAGCTCAATCCCAAAGAAGACCATGTTTTGCTTGATATATCGGCAGACAACTGTTGCGTTGGATCGGTCAAATGTTGCCCCCCAAAATTCAGTCTTGGGTAGTCACGAACCGACACGCCATCGCGCTCAAAAGTTTCTTTTCTGAATCCAACAGCAGACAAAGGCTCTGAATAACTGCGCTCACGAGCTTTTGCCAAAGGCTCTAGCACTTTGTCTAACACCGAGCTGGCTTCAGTTGAATATTGAGTGGCCTGACCAGCCGCCGATGGAAGCGCTTCCCGAAAGTGAACGGAGTCTGTGAGGGCTACAACCAGGAAGAAGCCCAACACCATGCTGCTGACCATGGCCACAGGCCGTTGCATGGCCAAGCGCCAATTGGATCTGAGGTTGCGATCTGAACGCACGTGCCAGATGTACCAAAGCACAAACAGCAAAATGCCATAGACAAACAAATCAGTTAATAAAAATACAGGTTGCATGGTGCGCTTACTGCAAACGAATGCGTGGATCGGCCAAGGTGTAGCTGATGTCGGTCAAAATCAAACCAAGGATGTACAAGAAAGAACCAATGAACACCATGGCGCGAACAATGGCAAAGTCTTGTCCCGAGATGGCTTCAATCAAATAGCTACCCAATCCGGGAATGGCAAAGAATGATTCGGTAATGAGGCTACCCATGAACAACAAGGGAATGACCGCTACCGATGCGCTCAAAATAGGGATGAGCGCATTGCGAAGCACATGACTCAGCATCACCCTGGCCTCCGACAAGCCTTTTGAACGTGCGGTGCGAACATAGTCTTTGCCAATTTCTTCCATGAACAAGGTGCGGTTAAACCTCACCTCGCCGCCCAAGCGAGCCAAAATGCCTACGGCTATGGGCAAAATCAAAAAGCGCCAAGCATCCAATCCTGGAGCGAAGCCTGACACAGGCATCAGTTGCAAAACACGCGAGAACATGAACTGCCCAATCACGATGAAAAAAAGTGAGGAGATCGACATGAACACCACACACAACACCGTTCCCCAAAAGTCCAGATAGGTGCCTCTAAAAAACGCAAGCCCCAAAGCCAGGACGATTGAAATACCCAAGCCCACCACAAAGGTTGGCAGCGCAAGTGCCAGGGAAGGCCCTGCGCGCCGAACAATTTCAGAGGCAATGTCGCGGCCACTGTCGGCACGACCAAAGTCAAAGGCAAACATGCGCAAGGAGCTGTCTAAAAACAAGGTGTTGGTGAGCTTAGAAATACCCTGCTCTTTTTCATTGAAGAACAAAGGTCTGTCATAGCCACGCTCGGCCTTCCACTTCTCGATGGCATCGGGGGTGACACGCTTGCCACCCAATTGCATGCGAGCCATGTCATCGGGTGTATTCACCTTGAAGAACAGCACAAAGGTGAGCAAATTGATGCCAATCAAAATGGCAAAACCATAGGCCAATTTACGAGTTAAGAAACTGAACATCACAGCCTCCTTTGTGATTGTGAAGTGGCTTGAACAGCGCGTTGTGATTGACGACGGCGCCATGCTTGCCATGCTGGCCAAGCCACTGCCAAAAGCAACAATGGCAAGATAGCCACAGGCCACCAAATGCCTTGGTTCCACTCTTTGATTTTGTTGCTTCGAAGTTGTGTGTCAATGCGCAGATAGGGCAAGGAGTCGCGAATGATGTTGGAGGGCTTGCCGTTGCTCACCCATTGGTGATAAGCACCACCAAACTCCTCCGACCAACCATACAACATGGGCAACTCGTCTTGGGTGATCTCAATCATTTTGGCAATCATGGCGGCACGTTCTGGCGTGTCGTCTAAGTCTTTCATGCGGTCAAACAATTTGTCGTATTCTGCATTGGCATAGTTGCTTGAGTTCTCGCCATCAAACTTGACCTTTGAGTTGGGGCCATAGAGCAAGAACAAAAAGTTTTCTGGATCGGGATAGTCAGCCAACCAACCCCAAAAATAGAACTGAGCGGAGCCTTTGCGCATCTTGTCCTGAAAGCGGTTGTAGTCGGTATTTCTTATCTCAATTTGAATATTGAGCTTGGCAAATTGCTTAGACACCCAATCGAGTCTGGCCTTGTAACCCGGGCCAACGCCTTGAGTGTCGTAGTTCAAAACAAGTGGCTGGCCCGTCTTGGCATCGCGGCCATTGGGGTAACCCGCTTCAACCATTAACTTCTTGGCAGCCTCAATCGATTTGCGCTTGTATTTGCCATCGGGTAATTTGTCGTAAATGACAGGGTTGGGTTGCGACAAATTGTTGCCAAATAAACCAGGCACCACCACGCTGTGGTTCACTTGGGCGCGATCGTCTTCAAAAATAGAGACATATTCTTCAAAGTCAAACGCAATGGCCAAAGCTTGTCGAAGTTTTTTGTTTCTAATTTTTTCTTCAGGCGTTTTACCAAGCCCCACGACAGGGTCTAACCAGTTAAAGCCAAAGTGCCAAAAGCCCACTTGAATGGTGCTGGGCAATTGAATTTTCCGCTCAAGCAATTCTTTGGCTCGACCAGTACCATCTTGAATTGAAACTTGATATCCAATGCCGGGTTCACCCCGCTCGAATTGCGGCATGTCGTAATAGCCTTGGATGAATTTGGTTGCCAAGGCAGTAGATTCCTTTTCGATCACAGAAACCACTTTGTCGACAAAAGGTGTCTTCTTGCCACAATCCTTTAACAAGCCTTTTTCTTGATCGCCAGGCGCACCCTCACAAGGGTAAGGAACACCTCTGTAGTTGGGATTTCGAACCAACTCCATGCGCGAGTTGGGAATGTATTCCGTAAGCATATAGGGGCCACTACCCACCGGCCATGTGTCTGGATTGAGGTTGCGACGAGACATGCCATCTTGCGAATAAAACGCGTCAACCTCCCAAGGAATAGGCGCGAAAAAAGTCATGGCCAGCCAATATTTAAATTGGGGATACTTGCCCACCACCCGAATTTTCAAAGTGTGGGCATCAACCACTTCAACGCCAGAAAGCGCGTGCTCACGAAAGTCAAGCCAAGGCAAATGGCCTAAGGGGCCTACTTCACGCGCAGACTTGCCCTGCTTGAGTTGCTCATTGACTTTTTTGATGTGTTTTCCGTAATCGGCCAGGCCCACAATTTTTTCAGACAAAAAACCAAAAGAAGGCGACTTGACTCTGGGGGTGGCCAGTCGCTTGATGGCGTAGGCATAGTCCTCTGCCAACAGTTCGCGGGTGCCCATGTGTTCAAAATCATATGGCCGCCGCTTGCCTTCAATTTCTGAATCTTTCAGCGCCAAATAACGGTGTTGACCATCGGCTGTTTTGGCAAAGGCCGGATGGGGCTGGTACATGATGCCTGGCTGAATTTTGAGCTCAAACACGCTCTCGGCTATTTGATCTGCAGGTGATTGACCAGAAAGTTCTCGGCCATTTTGGCTCAGGTATTTGACCGATGGCATTTGTGTCAGGGTTCGAGTTTCCAACTCGTAGGGGCGCTTCAAATAGTGGTATTTGAGCGGCGGTTCATAAACCGCATAGGTCCATGGCGTTTCGTTGTTGCTGTACGAAGACGTGGAATCTAAATATTTGGGCGATTCTTGATAGGAGGTGAACAAGGCATTTTCAGCCAACAAGGCCTTGGGGACGGGCTCGTTGGTAACACCGTTGCAGCCTGAAAGCAAAGCAGCCACCAACAAGCCGGCCCCAATTTTCCGGAAATGACTTTTATCGAAGTTCAACGTTCAACCCTTTTAAACAAGCGCTTATTGTGCCCAAATTTAGGCGTGTATCGTGTCAAAATACTCGATATCGCAACTTGACAAGAACCAAAATGAGCTTTCTATCCGGCAAAAAAATATTGATCACAGGTGTTCTTTCTAACAGGTCCATCGCATATGGCATTGCCAAATCGTGTCATGAACAAGGCGCTGAGTTGGCCTTCAGCTATGTGGGTGATCGATTCAAAGATCGCATCACTGAATTTGCTGCAGACTTCAATTCAAAACTCATTTTTGATTGTGATGTTGGGAACGATGAACAGATCAACAAGTTGTTTCAAGACTTGTCGCAACACTGGCCGCAATTTGATGGTTTTGTGCACAGCATCGGCTACGCACCCAAAGAGGCCATTGCAGGCGATTTCATTGAAGGCTTAAGTCGTGAAGGTTTTAAGATTGCGCATGACATCAGTGCCTACAGTTTTCCAGCCATGGCCAAAGCGGCTCTGCCCTACTTGAGAGAAGATGCCGCCCTCTTAACCCTCACCTACTTGGGCTCTCTGAAGGTCGTACCCAACTACAACACCATGGGTCTTGCAAAGGCCTCGCTTGAAGCCTCTGTCAGGTACTTGGCAAACTCCTTAGGACCTAAAAAAATCAGGGTCAACGGCATCAGTGCGGGCCCCATTAAAACCCTCGCGGCTTCTGGCATTAAAGATTTCGGCAAAATTTTGAGTGCTGTTGCCGCAACATCTCCCATTCGAAGGAATGTAACCATCGAGGATGTTGGAAATACAGCGGCATTTTTAATGAGCCCACTTTCAGCTGGCATTTCAGCTGAAATTATTTATGTCGATGGCGGATTTAGCCATGTCGTTGGCGGCATCGAGTAGGTCCCCAACGCCCATT
Organism: Limnohabitans sp. MMS-10A-178; assembly: GCF_003063375.1. GTDB lineage: Bacteria > Pseudomonadota > Gammaproteobacteria > Burkholderiales > Burkholderiaceae_C > Limnohabitans_A. The sequence continues at coordinate 283,148 of NZ_NERY01000002.1, forward strand.
GCAAAAAGATACGTGTTTAAACGGCAACACAGTCGGCAAAATACCGCTTGATACCGTCTTCGCCAATATCTTCCACCAAACCATGGATGTCGGTTTCAAAGCCTGGGCATTGCAAATTGAATTCTCGAGAGAACTTCAGGTAGTCGACAATTTTCTTGTTGAAAACCTCGCCAGGTACCAACAATGGAATACCAGGTGGGTAAGGCGTGACCAACCCAACCGTAATGCGTCCTTCTAGCTCATCGATTGACACACGCTCTGTTTTGCGACGCGCAATTTGAGCGTAGGCATCGGCGGGCGTCATGGCAGGCGTCAAGTCTGACAAATACATTTCCGTGGTCAAACGTGCAATGTCATATTTGGCATACAAGGTGTGAATATGCTGGCACAAATCACGCAGGCCCATGCGCTCATACTTGGGCTGCTTTTGGCAGAACTCCGGCATGATGCGCCACATGGGCTGGTTGCGATCGTAGTCGTCTTTAAACTGCTGCAACGCGGTTAACAATGAATTCCAACGGCCTTTGGTAATGCCGATGGTGAACATGATGAAGAAGCTGTAAAGACCTGTTTTTTCCACCACCACGCCATGCTCCGTGAGGAACTTGGTGAGGATTGAGGCCGGTATACCTGTTTTGTCAAACTTGCCATCCAAATTCAAGCCTGGCGTGACAATGGTTGCCTTGATGGGGTCGAGCATGTTGAAGCCATCGGCCATTTGCCCGAAACCGTGCCACTTGCTGCCCTTCTTGCGAGAGTCACTGCGAATGATCCAGTCTTCAGCGCGGCCAATACCCTCGTCAACCAAATTCTCCGGGCCCCATACTTTGAACCACCAGTCTTTGCCGTATTCGTCGTCTACCTTGCGCATGGCGCGGCGGAAGTCTAGGGCCTCGGCAATACTCTCCTCTACCAAGGCAGTACCACCGGGTGGCTCCATCATGGCCGCAGCCACGTCGCAACTGGCAATGATGCTGTACTGCGGGCTAGTGCTGGTATGCATGAGGTAGGCCTCGTTGAACAAATGGCGGTCCAACTTGGTGTTTTGCGAATCTTGAATGAGCACATGACTGGCTTGGCTGATGCCAGCCAACAACTTGTGAATGGACTGTGTGGCATACACCACCGAGTTTTTTGGGCGTGGGCGCTTCTTGCCCATGGCATGGTAGGTGCCATAGAAAGGATGGAAGGCCGCATGTGGCAGCCAGGCTTCATCAAAGTGCAAGTTTTCCACATAGCCATCAAGCATGCCCTTGATGGTTTCGGTGTTGTACAACACGCCATCGTAAGTCGATTGCGTCAGGGTCATGACTCTGGGCTTGACCTTCTTGGCGTCCACCCCCATGAGCAAAGGGTTGGCCTTGATTTTGGACTGAATATTGGCCACCTCAAATTCGCTTTGAGGAATGGGGCCAATGATGCCGTAATGATTGCGCGTTGGCTTCAAGAAAACAGGAATGGCACCCGTCATGATGATGGCGTGCAAAATTGACTTGTGGCAATTGCGATCGACCACCACCACATCGCCAGGAGCAACTGTGTGGTGCCAAACCATTTTGTTGGAAGTGCTGGTGCCGTTGGTGACAAAGAAACAGTGGTCTGCATTGAAAATGCGGGCGGCATTGCGTTCGCTTTCGCCAATGGCGCCATTGTGGTCAAGCAATTGACCCAGCTCCTCCACGGCATTGCAAACGTCGGCACGCAACATGTTTTCACCATAAAACTGGTGATACATCTGACCCACAGGGCTCTTCAAAAACGCCACGCCACCAGAGTGACCTGGGCAATGCCATGAGTACGATCCGTCTTCTGCGTAGTCAAGCAAAGCTTTGAAAAACGGCGGTTGAAGACCTTCTAAATAACTCTTGGCTTCGCGAATGATGTGGCGCGATACAAATTCTGGCGTATCTTCAAACATGTGAATGAAGCCGTGCAGTTCTCGCAAGATGTCATTGGGAATATGGCGAGACGTTTTGGTTTCACCGTAAATGTAAATAGGCACATCTGCGTTCTTGCGTCGAACTTCCTCGATGAAGGCCCGCAAGCTTAAAACTGCAGGATCGAGGTCTGGTCCGGGGCTGAACTCTTCATCGTCAATCGATAAGATGAAGGCACTGGCGCGTGATTGTTGCTGCGCAAATTGCGACAGGTCGCCATAACTGGTAACCCCCAACACCTCAAACCCTTCGGTTTCGATGGCTTGCGCTAAGGCGCGAATTCCCAAACCTGATGTGTTTTCAGAACGGTAATCTTCGTCAATGATGACAATCGGAAAACGGAATTTCATGAAGCGCCCAATTCATTGTTTAAACCATAAGTGTAAAGAATTTAAAGGCCTTTGCCGTTCTAATTTCGAATACCAAGGTACGCTTGCACCGTCATTTTCCACATGATCCTCTGATAGAATGGCCAGCTTCGGAGCGGTGGATGAGTGGTTTAAGTCGCACGCCTGGAAAGCGTGTGTGGGTTTATCCCCACCGCGGGTTCGAATCCCGCCTGCTCCGCCACATTTGAAACCCTGCTAGAACAACGTTTTAGTGGGGTTTTCTTTTTTGAGGCATTAAAACTGAATTGACCTGCCCCTTGCAGTAAGTACTTGTTAAGCGAATGAATATTTTCCAAAGCCCCTTGTTCAAAATTCCTGGCTACAGGCGGATGTGGTTTTCAATTTTGTTCAGTAATTTGGGAGGACAAATTACGCTCCTTGCCCTCCCTCTCACCGCGGTCTTTTTGCTAGATGCTTCGCCCACTCAGATGGGCCTGCTCACTGCCATGGAAATTGCACCCTTTGTGCTTTTGTCTTTGCCTGGTGGTGTTTTGCTAGATCGCATGCAAAAGCTACCTGTCTACATTGCTGGCGAATTTGTCATGGGGCTCTCTTTACTGACCATTCCACTGGCATGGGCCTTTGATTTGCTCACCATGGGTTGGATGTATGCCGTTTGCTTTGCCATTGGTGCTGTTTACACCATTGCTGGCTCGGCCTCACAACTGGTGTTGACCCAGCTGGTGGGACGCGACAAATTGGTGGAAGCCTATTCCCAAAACGCCATTGCAGGTTCTATGGCTGAAGTGATGGGGCCCGGTTTAGCGGGTATTTTGATCAAAGTATTTGGCGCCCCTTTGGCGCTGGTCATGGACGCCATTCTGCTAATTGGTTCAGTGGCCATGCTCAAAGGGATTCGGATCCATGAACAAGTGCCGCCTCGATCGACTTGGAAGGACCGTTCGTTCAAAGCAGAACTGATGAAGGGTCTCAATTTTGTGCGCTCTCACAACATGCTGATTGAAATGGCCGTGGTTGTAGGGGCTTGGCAATTCTTTGCACAAATGGCGCTGTCTGTTCAAATCATTTTTGCGGTCAAAGATCTGGGCCTCGATGAGGCATTGGTGGCTTTGAGTTTTGTGGCCATGGGCTTGGGCTCCATCATGGGTGGCATGGCGGGGCCGCCTATTTCAAAACGCATTGGTTTAGGGCCAGCACTGATTCTTGGCATTGTCATCACTTCGATCGGATGGTTAAGCCTTCTCTTGCTTGAAGGGTATTTGCCAAGCATTATTCTCTTTTCGTGGATGCTGCTTTGCTTTAGTTGGGGAGCCACTTTGCTGTTCGTCAATTTCTTATCATTGAGGCAGTCTTACACGCCCACAGAACTTCTAGGCAGAATGACAACCACCATGCGATGGCTCATTACCTTGCCTGCTGGGCCAGGAGCCATTTTGGGAGGTTGGATGGCCGAGCATGTTGGCATGCGCAGCTCCTTGATATGTGCAGGCGTTGGAACCTTGCTGGTTGCCACCATTGCCTATGCCAGACCCCGTTTGAGATCGATCAAACAACTGCCAACAGTGAATCAAACGAACGACTCTTGAACCCTCGGAACAGCGGCCAACAAGGTTTGCGTATAAGCATGCTGAGGTTGCTGGTAAATACTTGCAGCATCCCCCTGCTCCACCACTTGGCCTTTGTTCATCACCAGCAAAGAGTCGGACATGTATCTCACCACTTCCAAATCGTGTGAGATGAACAAATAGCTCAATCCCAAATCTTTTTGAAGATCTTTCAGCAAGTTGAGTACTTGGGCTTGAACCGAAACATCCAAAGCAGAAACAGCCTCATCCAACACCACCACCTCGGGCGACAAACTCAAAGACCGGGCAATGGCAATGCGTTGGCGTTGGCCACCAGAAAATTCAAATGGATAGCGTTTGAGAGCTGAAGACGGCATACCCACTTTATCGAGCAATGACAAAGATTTTTTCTCCCAGTCTGCGCTGTTCTGACCAATCCCGTGAAGCTGCATGGGTTCGCTCAAAATTTCACCCACTGTGAATCGCGGATTCAAAGATGCATACGGATTTTGAAAAACAATCTGCAATCTGCGTTTGTAAGAGGCAAACTCTGTATTGCTCATTTCAAGCAAGTTTTTGCCCTCATACAGAACCTTGCCGGCCGTGGCCTCATGGAGTCTCAGCAAGCAAAGGCCGACCGTGGTTTTACCAGAACCAGACTCGCCCACCAGTCCAACTGTTTGTCCACGCTTTAATTGGAAGCTGACATTTTCAACGGCCACAAAGTCGTCACTCTGAAACCAAGGTCCCGAGCGTTTGAAAACTTTGCGCAGGCCCTGAACTTCCAACAAGGGCTTGTCTGATTCAGAAGATTTGACAACGGAAATAGGTTCAATCGTTCGTGGGGCAACAGAAGACGCTACGGCCTCTGAGTTGTTGGCCGACATCCAATCGTCAATGGTCAGGAGCCTTTGACCCTGACGCTCTACGCTAGGACGGCAGCTCAAAAGTGCCTTGGTATACGGATCTTGCGGTTGAGTAAAAAGTGTTCTAACCGGACCCGCCTCGCGCACGGTACCCTTGCGCATGACCACAGCTTGATCGGCCACTTCACTAACCAACCCAAGATCATGGGTAATGAACAGCATAGCCATTCGGCGTCTTTCGCGCAATTCTGCGAGAAGCAACAAAATTTGGCGTTGAACCGTCACATCCAAGGCCGTGGTGGGTTCGTCTGCAATCAGCAATTCGGGCTCGCAAGCCAGTGCCATGGCAATCATGACCCTTTGCTGCTGCCCTCCTGAAAGTTCGTGTGGATAAGCATTGACTCGTTTGCGGGGCTCTGGAATGCCCACTTCTTCGAGAAGTTCACACGCCCTCTGCCCGGCTTCTCTGTTGGGTATGTTTTTGTGAATTTTCAACATCTCTGCCAACTGAAAGCCAACGGTGTAAACCGGATTCAGGGAAGTCATGGGATCTTGAAAAATCATGGCAATGCGGGAACCCCGGATCAACTGCCATTCAGACCTTGAGAGATTCAACAAGGATCGGTTGTCGTACTCAATGGAAGAATGCAAGGCGACTTTGGCATTCTGAGAAGGCAATAAGCCCATGATGGCCAAAGCACTGACAGACTTGCCGCTGCCAGACTCTCCTACCAATGCAACAGTTCGTTCTCGGGGAATCACAAATGAAACCTCTTCAACCGCTCGAACCGGTGCTTTAGAAGCACTGATGAAATCGACTGTGAGGTTCTTCACTTCCAACAAATTGTCAGAAATTTGAGCGATGGGGGGGGGTGGTCTGCGTGTCGCCATGAGAAAAACAATCGATAAAGCTCAGTGAATCACTTTGGGATCTAAGGCATCCCTCAATGAGTCTGTAAGAAGAGACAGGCCGGTCACAAAAATGGACATGGCCACCGTGGCGGAAAGCAGTTGCCACCATTTGCCAACCAACAAATCATTTTGGGCTTCTGTGAGCATCGTGCCCCAAGAAACTCCATCGACTGGCACACCGAATCCTAAGAAGGACAAGATGACCTCAGCCTTGATACAGGCTACCGTGAGCAAGGAAAACTGAACCAAAATGACGTGGCTGACATTGGGCAAGATGTGCACAAACATGCGTCTGTTGTTAGAAGCGCCAATGGCATCCGCAGCACGGACATAATCTCTGTTGCGGTGCTTGAGGTATTCACCTCGCATCAGCCGATAGGTTCCTGTCCAACCTGTGGTGCCCAAAATGAGCACCACGGCCATGGTCCCTTTGGTGTTGAGAACTGCAGCAATGGCCAAGATAAGCAAGATGCCAGGAATGGAGTGAAAGACGTTGTAGAGCCAATTGCTCAAGTCGTCGACGATACCCCCGTACCAACCCGACACAGCCCCTAACACCGAGCCCAGCAGTGTGGCCATCAGGGCGGCGGCCAACCCGACCAAAATACTGGTTTCTGCACCTTTGATGGTTTTCGCCAAAACATCCCGGCCCCACTTGTCAGATCCCATGGGCAGGTTCGTTGCGAGGGCATTGACTTTTTCGCCAGCAGGCTTAACTGCTTTTTGCGCCAACTCCCATTGGGCAGCAATGGGGTCGACCACGTCAGTGGGGGTGGGTTCGTAGAACACAACCTCAGGCGTACTGGCAGATGCATCTTCACCCTGAATGCCGCCCATGGCCCATGAAGGTGGTGCATGGCTGATGGCCACTTCCTTTTCCCAATCGGAAGCCAAGGACCCCAGAAGAGTGCTTAAAACCAAGGCCAAGCTGAGGATGACTGTGATACCGCTCCAAACGCCCACACGGTCAGATTTGAAGCGACGCCAGGCCAGCGCCCAAGCACCTTCACTCACATTGGTTACGACAGTTGATTGACTTTGCATATATATAAAACGAAAGACTGGTCTCAGCGCAATTGCACACGAGGATCGGTGAGGCGGTACAAAACATCACCAATCAAATTGAAAATCATGGTGGCAATGGCCACATAGACCGTCACGGCCTTGATCACAGGAAAATCACTTCGCTCAACGGCCAAAATAATTTCACGGCCAACACCCGGAATGCCAAAGAATCTTTCCAACAAAAAGGCACCTAACAACAAACCTGGCAAATTGGAAATAACAAATGTAATGACCGGAATGAGCGCGTTACGCAACACATGCACAAACATCACGCGGGGCTCAGACAGTCCTTTGGCACGTGCGGTGCGTACGTAGTCCTGATCTACTTCATCTAGCACGAAGCTTCTGAACAGGCGCGTATTGGGGGCAATGCTCACCAACAAACCGAGCAAGATGGGCAGCGGTGCATAGGTGCTGATGTTTTTCCAGTAGTCGTCACTCCAACCTTGAACTGGAAACCAACCCAGACGATAAGCCAACACGTATTGACCCAAGATGATGAAGACCAAAATACTGACAGACATCAGCGCTGTGAACACCACCATGGTGCCACGATCAATTGACGATCCTCTCACCCAAGCAAGGCCCACAGCCAAAACCAAAGCAACGAGCGTTTCAATCACCAGCAAGGGCGCCATCAAGGTCAAGGAAGCGGGCAAACGCGTTGCAAAAATATCTGCAACCGACTCCCCCGTTGTCCAACTGTTGCCAAAGTCAAAGGTGGCCACTTGTTTGACAAAAATCCACAACTGAACAACAAGTGGTTGATCCAGTCCCAATTCAGCACGGATACTGTCAATTTGCTCTTGATTTGAAAACAGGCCGGCTAACACATAGGCAGGGTCGCCACCGATCCAATTGAACAGAAAAAATACCAACAAAATCACCCCAGCCATCGTGGGAATCATTTGCCATATGCGGCGAAGAATATAGGCACTCATGCTTCAATGCCCCTTATGGTTTTTGAATGTCATAGTAAATCCAATCACCCAAAATGAGAGGGTGCTTGCGAAAACCTTCTAAACGCTGATGGCTCAGGCGTGTAGCAATACCTGTTGAGCTCAAGCCCAAAACCCCGTTGAGTTCCATCAAGCGGTACATATTGTGCAAAACGCGCGTGCGTTCAGGACCATCTGGCAGTCGTTTGAGTTGCTCAAAATAGGCGTCGTACTCGGCACTTTCAAAACAAGCGTAATTGTTTTGCCCAATGGTTTTTGAGTAAAGCAACTTCATCACAAATTCTGCTTCAGAAGAACGCGTCCAACCCAGCGACCAAGAGGGAATGGCGCATTGCTTACCCTGCTTGAGCATTTCAGGAAACTTGTCTTTTTTGACCTTGAGCCGAATACCCAAGCGGTCCATCGATTTTTTCCAAAGCTCATCCCTCTCACGATCGATGGACGATGTAGAAGAGTAAATGGTGAAAACCAGCGGTTTGCCGTCGGGCATGTTTCGATAACCCTTGGCATCCTTCTTGTAGCCAAATTGATCTAGCAAGGCATTGGCAGACAATGGGCTGAACTTCACAATGCTTTTGTAGTTGGGGTCATGTCCCGCCACAACAGGCGAAACCATTTGCTGCGCCTTGACGGCTTGCCCTTTTCGAATCACTCGAATTTCTTCATCAACATCAAAGCCCATGATGATGGCGCGGCGGAGCGCAATTTTTTCGGGTGTGTAGCCCCCAATCACCGGATCCCTCATGTTGAAGAATTGGTAACGAATGTCGGGCTCAACACTGCGGTACATGTTCACGCCTTGCGCTACCCATGACTGAAGCAAATCGTTTTTGGGGGTGAGTGCCTTCTCAATGAAAGAAGGTGGTACCGCTACCGCATCAATCTCCTTGCCGCTGAAAGCCAGCCACATCGATTGAGGCTCTTCAATGATGCTCACTTCAACACGCCCAATTTGAGGCATTTTTCTGCCTTGCATTTGATTGGCGATGCGAATTTCGACAGGGTTGTTAGGGGGGGCTTGAAAGTCCCAAACAAATCCTGGAAATTCAGGATTGGCTTTGAGAATAATTTTGGAACCACGAACCCACTTCTCAAGTATGTAAGGCCCAGTTCCAACGGGGTTGGCCATGATGCCCTCAAAGCCATACTTCTCTACGACCTCGCGGGCCATAGCGCCCGAAAATGGGTTTGTAAGCAGCGTTAAAAAATTGCGGTCGGGCTGGATCAATTTAATGACCAGCGTGTAGCGATCAGTCGCATACATACCAGGGTGTTTCTGATCGTAATCAAATCGTCCAGAAGCCACGGCCTTTTTGCGTGACTCGGCAAATCCCAAAATCTTGTCGTCAAAGTCTGAAACTTGGGGGCTCCGATTTTTGGGATCGGCATGCCGCAACAAGGTATACACAAAATCTTGTGCCGTGAGTTCGCGCCGCTGTCCTTTGAAAGCATCATCGGGTGTGAAATACAAACCTTTTTTCACTTTGAATGTGAAAGTTGTTTGGTCATCCGACACCACCGGCATCGACTCTGCAGCATTTGGCACCAGACGGGTAGGCATGGCCATCCAGTCGTAAGTCAGAAGCGACTGAAAAATAACACCCGTGATGGTGTTGGAATACAAGTCATTCACCCGAACAGGATCAAACCCTGTTTCAGGCACGGGAAAAGCCACCTTCAAAACCTTGTCTGGGTCGGCAGGATTTGCTTTAGGGTTTGGACCGGCCAAGGCCATCGAAACCGACAAGCCTATCAGCAGACTAGCTATCAAGGTCTGAAAAGCCAAGCTTGAGAGCTTTAGCCGAGCAAGGGAGCTAGACGTCATTATTGAACCAACAACTAGATGCACATTTTTCCTCTGTCAGTACAGGTACAAATTTCACTTGAAACCAAAGGGTGGAGAATAATCTAACTTGATGCAAAATCTTGACAAATCGACGCCATGAAGGGTTATTACTTACACGCATGCCTTGATTGCAAGTTAAACCTAAAAGTGAAATATTCAACGTTATTTATTTTTGAGTGAACCATGACGAATCCATTGTTGCAAACTTGGCTAACCCCCTTTGAGATGCCTCCCTTTGAAAGCATCCAAGCCAATCATTTTCCTGAAGCCTTCAACATTGCATTGGCAAAGCATCAAACTGAAATTCAAGAGATTGCCAATCGAGCGGAAGAGCCTACTTTTGAAAACACTTTGCTAGCGCTTGAAGCAAGTGGCGCCCTGCTGAATCAAACCACTTCCGTATTTTTTAACCTCAGCGCATCCCATACTTCTCAAGATATCCAAAGCATTGAGCGTGACATTGCCCCCAAACTTGCCGCACACAATGCAGCCTTGTTTCTGAACGAAGCGCTTTTTCAAAGGATTGAAAAGCTGCACCAAAATAGACAGCTTCTCGGTTTAGATTCGGTCAGTGTTCGCTTGATTGAAAGGTACCACCTAGATTTTGTTCGTGCAGGCGCCAAACTCAAGGACCAAGATCGGCAAACATTTGCAGCTTATGCAGAAAAACTGGCAAGCTGCTTCACTCAGTTTTCTCAAAACGTGTTGGCCGATGAAGCCCTTTTTTGCATGGTTTTGTCCACAGAAGAAGAGCTTGCAGGGCTGCCAGATTTTGTCATAAGCGCTGCCAAGCAACAGGCTCGAGACCGTGGCCTGACGCAAACCAATGCCCATGCCTTCACGCTGTCCAGATCGTCCCTGACTCCGTTCATGACTTTTTCCGAGCGACGCGACCTGCGTGAAATCATGTGGAAGGCTTGGTGCAAGCGCGGTGAAAACGCAGGCCCTCACAACAATCACTTGGTCATGCACGAAATTTTGAAAATCCGTTTGGCCCAAGCGCGCCTTCTGGGTTACCAAAACTTCTCAGACTATGCATTGGCAGACACCATGGCTGGCAGCCCAGCCAAAGCCAGAGATTTGCTCATGCGCGTCTGGAGTCCTGCCAGGTTGAAAGCCATTCAGGAAGGACAAGACCTGAAAAAACTTTCCGGCCTTTCTGATTTGGCCGCATGGGACTGGCACTACTGGACCGAGCGAGTTCGAAAAGAGAAATTCGATTTGAATGAGGCAGAAATCAAACCTTATTTGCAACTTCACAAACTCATGGAAGCCATGTTTGCCGTGGCAAGCCGCTTGTTTGGCGTTCAGTTCAAGCAAGTGACCAACATCGCCAAATACCATGAGTCTGTGACAGGCTGGGATGTGACCGATAGCGAAGGAAAGCACGTCGGCTTGTTTTTGAGTGACAACTTTGCGCGCAGTAGCAAACGATCTGGCGCATGGATGAGCACCTATCGCGACCCCATGAACTTGACGCAAGAAGTGCGCCCCATTGTGGTGAACAACAACAATTTTTCCCAGGGCGAACTTGGAAAGCCCACACTTTTGAGCTTGGACGATGCCCGAACCCTGTTCCACGAATTTGGCCATGGTTTGCACGGCTTGTTGTCCAGAGTAAAGTACCCTCGCCTATCAGGCACCAGCGTACTTCGTGACTTTGTAGAGTTCCCTTCTCAGGTTTATGAAAACTGGTTGATGCAACCGCAAATTTTGAAAGAGTTTGCCTTGCATGCCGAAACTGGGCAGCCCATGCCAAACGAGCTGATTGAAAAAATCCTGGCTGCACAAACCTTCAACCAAGGCTTTGCAACCGTTGAATATGTGTCTTGTGCTTTGGTCGATTTGGCCTTGCACGAAAACACCGACTTAGACAACTTGGATTTCCAAAAATTCGAAGACCAATCACTGAGTGCCATCCAAATGCCTCCGGCCATTGGCATGCGGCACAGACTGCCGCATTTTTCCCACTTGTTTTCGTCCAACGGCTACGCTTCTGCTTACTACGTTTACATGTGGGCGGAGGTGTTGGATGCAGATGGGTTTGATGCCTTCTTAGAAGCAGGCGATCTGTTTGCCAAAGAACCCGCCCAAAAGCTATACGAGCACATTTATTCGGCTGGCAATTGCCAAGACCCAATGTCGGCTTATGTTGCGTTTAGAGGCAGGGAGCCTACTGTGTCACCTTTGCTCACCAAACGCGGGCTCAGCGTCTAAATCTGATTAGCGCCCATCAAAAAACCCCGCCAAAGCGGGGTTTTTTTGAGCTTGAGTGATTAACGCACCACTGCGATTTGCTCGCGCTTACCGCCTTTGTAAGTGAACAAAGTCAGAGCGCCATTTTTGATGTCGCCTTTTTCGTCAAATGCAATATTGCCTGTCACACCTTTGTAGTTGATGGACTTCAAAGCTGGCAAGTACTTGGCAGGATCTGCTGAACCAGCTGTAACCATGGCTTGAGCCATGACTTTGACTGCGTCATAGACATAGGGTGCATAAACTTGAACTTCAGCGTTGTATTTGGTTTTGAAGTCGGCACGGAATTTATCCATACCGGCCTTTTGCTCGCCTTCAACACCACCAGCTTCAGCGCAATAGACGTTTTCGTCTGACATGCCTTCAGCAGCCAACTTGGCCAATTCAGCGGTGCAAATGCCGTCACCACCCATGAACTTGGCGTTGATGCCGAGTTGTTTCATTTGCTTGAGCATGGGACCTGCAACGGCATCCATGCCACCGAAGAAAATGATGTCGGGCTTCTTGCCCTTGAGTGTGGTCAAGATGGCATTGAAGTCAGAGGCCTTGTCGGTGGTGAACTCATGACCGACCAAATTGCCGCCTGCAGCTTTCACTGCTTTTTCAAACTCTTCCGCCACACCTTGGCCATAAGCCGTGCGATCATCAATCACTGCAATGCTTTTGCCCTTGAGTGTTTCGACGGCGTATTTGCCCAATGTTCCGCCTAAGTGCACATCGTCAGCCACAACGCGGAAAGCGCCTGCATAGCCTTGACGGGTGTACTTGGGGTTGGTGGCAGAGGGAGAAATTTGGGGAATACCAGCAGCGTTGTACAACTGAGATGCTGGAATGGTAGTGCCTGAATTGAGGTGGCCGATCACGCCATTGACTTTGGCATCAACCAGTTTTTGGGCAGCAGCCGTGCCTTGCTTAGGATCAGCTGCATCGTCTTCAGCAAGAAGTTCGAATTTGACTGGCTTGTCGCCAATTTTGATGCCAGCCGCGTTCAATTCTTCAATGGCCATTTTCGCGCCATTTTCGTTGTCTTTACCCAAGTGGGCAATGGCACCACTGGTGGGGCCAACGTGACCAATTTTGATGACTTGAACGCCACCATCTTTTTTGCCACAGGCAACGAGAGTCAAAGCAACTGCAGCTATTGCAACCGCTGTAAGAGGCATCTTAAAAGAAGACATTTTCATAAATAGCTCCGAAAAAAATAAATTTTGCTTCCAACAAGCAAGTCGTAACGATAACGCAAATTCTGATCAGATTAAATAGCCCTACGGCGCAATAGCCTAAAAGTCAGGCTGCTTGATTCTGGCCCGCAGCGGCCAAATCGAATCGATTGATTTGAAAACCCAGTTGAGCATATTGTTTCCAGCGTTGCCTTGCACTTGCTTTGTCCCGCTCCTCTGGACCTACCACCTCAATCAATCGATTCACCCCTGTTAGGTTTTCAGGCGCCAAATCGTTCATGTTGAGATACACGTCGATTTGAGATTGCTGGGTTAAAACGGCCCAATCTGATGAAAAAATGACGCTGGAATGCGCCAACAGATGGGTTGAGTCTCTGACAGAGCAATGACTCACAAAATCAGTGGGATTCAAATTCCACAAGGCCTGGCTCAACAGGTGGCAAGTGTCTTGGTCTGCCAAAACGCCTACTTTGCGGCCCTGACCCGTTGCCTTTCGCAACAAACGACAAACGTAGGGCAGCTTTTCAGGCGCATTGAAATGAAAATCAACTTGCGTCATAGGTGGCTGGCAGGCCTCGGGGGATGCCCATCACTTAGGTGATTTGGTGGCCGTTGAAGCTTGCGAAAGCAAGTAATGCAACAACAATCCGACGGGACGACCTGTTGCACCTTTGGCTGCGCCACCTTTCCAGGCGGTGCCGGCAATGTCCAAATGCGCCCATGGGTATTTTTTGGCAAAGCGATGAAGAAACTTGGCAGCGGTAATGGCGCCGCCGGCTCGTCCGCCGACATTGGCCACATCTGCAAAATTACTCTTCAGGGCCTCTGAATAGGCATCGTCCAAGGGCAGACGCCAGCAAAGATCGTTGGCATCGTCTCCGGCTTGCTGCAAGCGATGGGCCAAATCGTCTTCGGTTGCAAACATGCCAGAACGAACAGCTCCCAATGCAATGACACAAGCCCCAGTGAGGGTGGCAATGTCAATTACAGCTTTGGGTTTGAAGCGTTCAGCGTAAGTTAAGGCATCGCACAAAATCAAGCGGCCCTCTGCATCGGTGTTCAAAATTTCAATCGTTTGACCGCTCATGCTGGTGACCACATCGCCAGGCTTAACGGCCAATCCATCTGGCATGTTTTCACATGCAGGAATCAGTCCCACGACATTGATCTTAGGCTTGATTTGACTCAATGAATGGAACACGCCTAAAACACTTGCAGCACCACCCATGTCGTATTTCATCTCGTCCATTTCAGGCGCAGGCTTGAGAGAAATACCACCTGTATCAAAGGTAATTCCCTTACCGACCAACACGGTTGGCGCATCGGTTTTTGCGCCGCCTTGGTATTTCAAAACAATGAACCGGAGAGGTTCGGCCGAGCCCTGGGCAACGGACATGAAAGAGCCCATTCCCAATTTGGCCACATCCTTAGGGCCCAAAACCTCACAGCTGATAGCAGCAGATTTGGCAAGGGCCTGGGCGGCTTTGCCAAGCATGCTAGGAGTTGCATGGTTGGCGGGTCGGTTGGCCCACTCCTTGGCCAACTCGATGCCTCGGATCATGGCTACCGTGGTTTTAAATGCAGTTTCCAACGCAGCTGTGACGCTTGGCAAGGCCAAAGTGACTTGGCGCAAACTGCGCGAAACGGGTTTAGATTGGGTTGTGCCGTACACATAGGTGCCATCGGCCAAAGAAACAAGCAAGCTTTGTATGCGCTGAGCGTTGCCAGAGTCGGTTGACACAAGGCACAATGCTTGCGTTTCGCTTGCCTTCAAGCTTGGAATCAGGGCGTTGAGACCCGATTTGATGTCTTGAGGAGTGCCCTTTGAAATGCCTAAAAAAATAACTTTGGAGGCAGAAATGCCAGGGCTGGCATAGGCCTGAAGCATTTGACCCGACTTCGATGAAAAGTCCTTGGCCTTGATGGCTTTTGAAATCAATGCTGAAAGCGGGTCTTGACCGGCTTGAAATTGATCAGAAATGAGGACAATCAGGGTGTCCGTGCGGAGTTTGCTGGCAGCGGCCAGGCTGAGTGCTTTTAATTCGAAGTTCATAATTGAGGTTTTCTAACGCGACAATGTTATTCCATTCTTCCATACAAAAAGAATTGGCCCGAAGTTTTGGTGCCACCGTTGTGGTTTTGGCCACAATTGTGATGACCATCATTTTGATCCGAACTTTGGGCCAAGCCAGCAAGGGGTCAGTCAATCCCTCAGAAGTGATGCTGGTGATGGGTTTGACCGTCATCGGTCACCTCACCACCATTCTGGCACTGAGCTTGTTCATTGCAGTGGTCTCGACATTATCTCGGATGTATGCAGACAGTGAGATGGTCATTTGGTTTTCAAGCGGCAAAGGCCTCACTTCTTTTGCCAAGCCACTTCTCAAGTTTGCCAGCCCCATCTTTCTGTCCATCGCTTTGCTGGCCTTTTTTGTATGGCCATGGAGCAACAAGCAAATTCAAGAACTCAAAAATCGGTACGAACAGCGAAATGACATTGAACGCGTTGCACCTGGACAGTTTCAAGAATCGTCTGGCGGCAAGCGGGTTTTTTTCATTGACAAAGACAGCCCCAACAATCAAACAGGTCGCAATGTCTTTGTGTCCAGTGTAGATGGCGCTATAGAGTCGGTGACCACTGCGCAGCAAGGCCAAATTGAAATTCAAAAAGGTGAACGTTTTTTAAGTTTGAAGTCTGGGCAGCAAATGTTGCTCAACCACCAAACCGGCGAAGTTCGAGTGACTGGTTTCCAAGACTATCAATTGTTAATTGACCCAACTTCAAAAATAGCCGCGTATGACGTTCACATTCGCACTGTGAGTACGCTAGGCCTAATTAAAGACCCCACAGCAATTCATCTGGGTGAGTTGTCGTGGCGAGTGGGCTTACCCATTGCAGCATTCAATCTACTCATCTTGGGTCTGGCAGTTGCCAGTGTGAACCCCCGAATTGGCAAAAGTTACCACCTAGCGGTTGCCTTGTTTTGTTTCATCTCTTACTACAACATGGTCAATGTTGGACAAAACTGGATTGGCACAGGTAAAACCGAATTTACGACTTTGATGATCGGCTTGCATGGCGGCGCGTTTTGCTTAGCCATGGCATGGCTGCTTTTAAGACATTTCAATTTGTCTTGGCGCCATCTTTGGTATTTGCCCTTTCGTCGAATTGCAAAGGTTTCAACATGAAAACCATTCGTCGGCTCATTCACGGTGAAATCATTCGAGCTGTGAGCTTTGTAGTTCTTGGATTTTTAGCACTGTTTGTTTTTTTTGACTTGGTTGACCAGCTTCAAAACTTGAGTCGCAACACATATCAGGGCTATCAAATTCAGCATGCATTGATGTATGTGGCACTGCTGATGCCAAGCCATTTTTACGAATTGCTACCCATCTCCGTGCTCATTGGCTCTATTTTTGTGATGGCACGCTTTGCACAAAACTCTGAATTCACCATCTTGCGAACGGGTGGCTTAGGACCTTGGCGTGCTCTTCAAACTCTCTTTCAATTGGGCTTGGTTTTCGTATTTGTCACATTCATTTTTGGTGACTACATCTCACCTTGGACGGACAAACAAGCGCAATTGTTGAAAGCCCATTACCAAGGTCAAATTACTGTTGGACAGACGGGTGCTTGGTTGCGAGAAAAACAAGCCGACTCAAGATTTGCTGTCAATGTCAGATCTTTAAGCAGCGAAGGTCAACCGGAGAACGTTCGCATCCATGAGTTTGACAATGAAGGGCGACTCAAAGCCATGACCTCGGCACCCAAAGCGCAAATCATGGTGGATGGGACTTGGCTTTTACAAACAGTTGATCGCAGAATTTTTATCGAGGATAAAAATAAAGGGTCGCGGATTGACACCTTGAATTTGCCGCAATGGTCTTGGCAAACGGAAATCACTTCAGAAATGATCTCTGCGGCCTTGTTGAGGCCTGATCGCATGAAGACTATCGACTTGTTTCAATACATGCGCCACTTGGCTGACAATGGTCAGAATGCACAACGTTATGAAATTCAATTCTGGCGCAAAGTTTTCTATCCTTTGAGTTGCCTGGTCATGTTGTCCTTGGCATTGCCTTTTGCATACCTCCATTTTCGTTCTGGCAACATTGCAGGCTATGTCTTTGGTGGCGTGATGGCGGGTATCAGTTTTTACCTACTGAACAACGTTTTTGGTTACATGGGTAACCTGCAAAACTGGCAACCTTGGCTCACGGCTGCTGCCCCCGCCCTGATTTACAGCTTGATCTCACTGGCTACTTTTGGGTGGCTTGTTTTGCGTCAATAAGGAAAAGCAATTCATGGCCACTAGTGCTAACCAACAAGCCGTCATTTTGTTTGCGCATGGCTCCCGTGACCCGCTTTGGCGGCGTCCTATTGAGGCTGTGGCACATCGAATGAAACAACTCTCGCCCCAAACAGAAGTAGCTTGCGCTTATCTGGAGTTATCCGACCCCAATTTGCCTTCCACCGTTTCACAATTGGTCTCTCATGGAATTGGCAACATTCGCATTGTTCCCATGTTTCTGGGGGTGGGTAAACATGCGAGGGAAGATTTGCCCCAACTGGTTCAAGACCTGAAGGGTCTGTATCCCCATGTGTCTTTTGAGTTAAGGCAGGCCGTTGGCGAAGAGCCTGAACTCATCCAATCTATGGCGGCTATTGCTTTGCGAGTGAACTGACGCCGACCATCTGACATGGGTTAGAAACTGATCCATCGCCACCCTCTTTAGATCTGTAAGGCATAATAAACCCAAACTTACAGGGCTTATTGATATGAACCTTCATCAATTTAGATTTGTACAAGAAGCGGCGCGTCGGAATTTGAATCTGACGGAAGCGGCCAAAGCACTGCACACTTCACAACCAGGAGTGTCCAAAGCCATCATTGAGCTGGAACAAGAACTGGGCATTGATATCTTCGCACGACACGGCAAGCGACTCAAACGAATCACAGAGCCCGGTCAACACGTTCTGAAAAGCATTGAAGTCATCATGCGGGAAATTGGAAATCTCAAAAAAATTGGGGACCAATACAGTGAACAAAACAACGGCACTTTGTCGATCGCTACCACCCATACTCAAGCAAGGTACGTGTTGCCACTGCCAGTTGCCAAATTGCGCGAACTGTATCCGCAGGTCAACATCAGCTTGCATCAGGGATCGCCCGATCAAGTGGCCAAAATGCTTTTAGACGATACAGCTGAGATTGGCATGGCTACAGAATCATTGGCCAATTATGAAGACCTGGTCACACTGCCATGTTATGAATGGCAGCACATGTTGGTACTTCCGAAAGACCATCCTTTGGTTCACAAAAAACACCTTCATTTAGAAGACATTGCCAAAGAACCTTTAATCACTTACCACCCATCCTTCACGGGCCGGACAAAAATTGACATCGCGTTTGCAAGTAAAAATTTGCACCCTCGAATTGCACTTGAGGCCATTGATTCTGATGTGATCAAAACCTATGTTCGGTTGGGCTTGGGCGTTGGCATTGTGGCCGAAATGGCCATGAAAGATGACCCTGTGGGCGATTTGATTGCGCGCCCTTTGGGTGATTTATTGGGAAAGAACGTAGCAAGAGTTGCTTTCAAACGAGGAGCCTATCTCAGAAACTTTGTCTATCAATTTGCTGAATTGTTGAGCGACAGATTAACTGCAGCTTTGGTGGCCAAAGCAATGACGGGTCATGTCAATGATTATGAAATTTGAAGATAGCCCCTCCATGACGCCACAGCTTATTTCCAAACACCCCAACATGGGGACCACCATTTTCACCGTCATGTCTGGATTGGCTGCCGAAGCAGGCGCTGTCAATCTTGGGCAAGGTTTCCCAGATTTTGAATGCGACCCAGCCTTGGTGAACGCGGTAACCCAGGCCATGCAAGACGGGCTGAACCAATACCCGCTCATGCCTGGCGCCATGCCTTTGCGCGAAGCTGTTTCAAAAAAAATTGAGTCACTGTATGGATATCACTACGATGCTCAAACCGAAATCACCATCACAGCCGGCGCCACCCAAGCTTTGATCACTATCATGCTGGCCGTGGTTCATCCGGGTGATGAAGTGATTGTGTTGGAGCCTTGCTACGATTGCTATGTGCCCAATGTAGAAATGGCGGGTGGTGTGGTGGTACGCGTGCCATTGACGCCCGGCACGTTCAAGCCAGATTTTGACAAAATTCAAGCCGCTATTTCTTCAAAGACTCGCGCCATTTTGATCAACTCTCCACACAACCCGAGTGGCATGGTTTGGCGCCATGAGGACATGTTGAAGTTGCAAGAAATTTTGACCCCCACCAACATCTTGCTCATCAGCGATGAAGTGTATGAGCACATGGTCTATGAACCTCTTCAGCATCACAGTGCAAGCTCCTACCCAGGACTGGCACAACGCGCGTTTGTGGTTTCAAGTTTTGGCAAAAGTTACCATGTGACGGGCTGGAAAGTTGGCACCGTTGCTGCGCCCGCTTCCATGACCACTGAATTTCGCAAAGTCCACCAGTTCAATGTGTTTACAGTGAACACGCCAGTTCAGTTTGGTTTGGCGCGCTACATGTCAGATCCAAAGCCATATTTGGATTTACCCAAGTTTTATCAACGCAAACGAGACTTCTTTAGGCAAGGCCTGTCAGCCACCAAATTCAAGCTATTGCCGGGCGAAGGAACCTACTTCCAATGCGCCGACATCTCTAGCCTCTCGGTACCTGAGAAGGACTTGGGCGAAGCTGAATTTTGCAAATGGTTAACCCGTGAAATTGGCGTGGCAGCCATACCCATGTCGGCGTTTTATGGCGACGCATTTGACCAAAATGTCATTCGGTTTTGTTTTGCCAAGAAAGACAGTACGCTTCAAGCGGCCATCGAAAGACTGGCCAAACTTTAATCGTCTGCTTCGGGCGCCAGATTGGGAAACAAAACAGAATTGAATCCAAACTTGGTGAAATCACGAACACGCTGTGGGTACAAAATACCGATCAAGTGATCGCACTCATGCTGTACAACTTTGGCATGGAAGCCACTTGCCGTTCTTTCAATGCGCTGCCCCTGCTCATCAAAACCCGTGTATTGGATGTGCTGCCATCGAGGTACAACAGCCCGCAAACCCGGCACAGAGAGGCACCCTTCCCAATCATGCTGAAGCTCTTCCCCAATAGGGGTGATAACCGGGTTGATTAAGATGGTGAAAGGAATAGGCGCCGCATCGGGGTAGCGAGAAATGACCTGGCCCGTACCAAAAATAACCAATTGAATATCCCAGCCAATTTGTGGTGCAGCCAGCCCAGCACCACTGGCTGCAATCATGGTCTCTTTCATGTCGGCTATACCTTGAATCAATTCTGGCGTGTTGAATGCCGTGACCGGCTTCGCCTGACGCAACAGACGTTCATCGCCCATCTTCAATATTTCACGGACTGTCATTTGAATCTCCCTTTAACAATGCCAAAAGGCCAGGCTCATCCAAAACTGGAACCCCTAAAGCCATGGCTTTCTCTAGCTTGCTTCCCGCTTCAGAACCCGCAACCACATAGCTTGTTTTTTGGCTAACTGAGCCAGCGACTTTGGCACCCGCAGCTTCCAACATGGCTTTGGCCTCATCGCGTCCTAAGTTTGGCAATGTGCCAGTTAGCACAATGGTTTTTCCTGCCAAAGGCAAAGACGCTCTTTCTGCAGGCGGCCCTTCAGGCCACCTAACACCGCAAGCCCTGAGCTGAGCCACAATTTCTTGGTGGTGCGCCTGAGCAAAAAAGGTCAAGACGCTTTGCGCCACAATGGGCCCCACATCGGCAACTTGCAACAGCTCCTCCAGCGAAGCATTCATCAAAGCATCTAGCGTTCCAAAGTGCCGCGCAAATTCTTTGGCAGTAGCTTCACCCACGTGTCGGATGCCAAGACCATAAATAAATCTTGGCAAGCTCGTTTCCTTGGAGGCTTCCAAGGCTTTCAAAATATTGAGCGCAGATTTTTCCGCCATGCGGTCGAGTTGAACCAAAGCAGTTAAACCTAATTTGTACAAATCAGGCAAAGTGCGAATCACGCCTGCATCGACCAATTGATCAATCAGTTTCTCACCCAAGCCATCGACTTCAACGGCTCTTCTTTGGGCGAAATGCAAGAAGGCTTGCTTGCGTTGAGCCCCACAAAATAAACCACCCGTACACCGGTAATCGGCCTCGTCCTCATCTCTCACAGCAGGGCTTGCGCACACAGGACAGATATGGGGCATGGTGAAAATTTCAGTGCCCAATTGGCGCTTCTCAATGATCACCCCAACCACCTCCGGAATCACATCGCCAGCACGTCGCACAATGACGGTATCCCCAATGCGAACATCTTTGCGGCGCGCCTCGTCTTCGTTGTGAAGGGTGGCATTGGTCACCGTGACGCCGCCCACAAAAACAGGCGCCAATTTAGCTACGGGTGTTAACTTGCCTGTCCGGCCCACTTGCACATCAATGTCCAGCACAGTGGTTAGTTCTTCCTGTGCGGGATATTTGTGGGCCACCGCCCAACGCGGCTCTCGGGTGACAAATCCCAGCTTTTCTTGCAGCGCCAGTTCATTGACTTTGTAGACAACGCCATCAATGTCGTAGGGCAAAGCATCACGTTGCTGAGCAATTTCTTGGTGAAACGCAACGAGGCCAGATGCACCCAAGACACACTTGGTTTGAATGGCCACGGGAAAGCCCCAAGCTTTGAGGGTTTGCAAAAAGGCATAGTGATTCTGAAACGGCGGATGACCTACAGGCCAACCCGCCACCTCGCCTAAACCATAAGCAAAAAAACTCAAGGGCCGCTGAGCCGCAATATTGGAATCGAGCTGCCTGACAGCGCCCGCTGCAGCATTGCGAGGATTGACAAAGGTTTTCTCACCCTTAATGCCATCAGCAATCTTTTGGAGCTGCCTTTGATTGAGCGTGTCGAAGTCGTCGCGTCGCATATAGACTTCGCCGCGAACTTCCAGCACGACAGGAACATCTGATGGCAGTAGCAATGGAATTTGACCAATGGTTCGGATGTTGTGAGTCACATCTTCGCCCTGCTCACCGTCACCCCTTGTAGCCGCTTGAACCAAAACACCCTTTTCGTAGCGCAAGCTCATGGCCAGGCCATCAAACTTGAGTTCAGCCACATAGCTGACCTGGGGCGCATCTTCTGTCAGACCCAATTCTTTTCTAACTCGCGCATCAAAAGCAATTGCACCAGAGGCGCCAGTGTCGGTTTCAGTTCGAATGCTCAACATCGGAACTTGATGTCGTACCGAGGTGAATTCAGGTAACACTGCGCCGCCAACCCTTTGAGTGGGAGAATCAGCCGTGGCCAAGGTGGGATGCTGATGCTCTATTTCTTGGAGTTGTCGAAACAGTCGATCGTATTCTGCGTCTGGAACTTCTGGCGCATCCAATGTGTAATAGGCATACGCGTATCGATGCAATATTTGGCGAAGCTCAGAAGCTTTTTGACTGGCAAGTTCGAAAGCGTTAAGCGCTTTCGGCTTGTCTTCTGGCGAATCTGAAAACAAATCTAAGTTCACTGTGACAAGCTAAACTCAATTACGAAAATAAACGACGTGCTTGAGGCGATCCGGCTGACAATTCGCGCTGGTCTAGTGCATCATAGAGTTGTTCTAAATCGAGGGCGATGGCGTTCAAGTCGGACTCGCTCAAGGCATGACCCGCACCATCGGTAATCACGCCATCCATTTCCTTGCCCAAGATGCGGGCAGCTTCACGCAAGCGCGCAAACGCTTGCTCTTCGCGGGGCACCTGAGGTACATCTAGACTTAATGTGAATTCACGAATGGCTGACAAAGCAGGGTCATCGGCCATCGCCGCTTGCGTGTCAAACGAAAGAGACAAGATGGGCGGCAATCCTTGCACTGCCGCAGCCAAAACCATTCGACCCGGAATAACCCCAGCAACAAATCCCAACCGAGCTGCATGTTGTTGAATATACCCAGGACTCCAGGCTGCTGAAGTGGCACAAACGGTAAAACTCAATTGCGCATCATGAGCGCTGGCAAATTGATCGAGCTCTCGAGCGCGAGCAACTTCTTCCAACATCTCTGGAAACTCTGGCGCCCCCCCCACAGAATCGGCAAAGGCTTGGGCTTTGATCACGAATTCTGAGTACTCAATTTCATTCAAAGGGCCAACACGATTGGCCAACTGAACGCCGGCTTGAAATGCGTGATACCGACGACCTGCAACAGGCATTTCCCATTCACCCGTTGTGTCATTCAGGCCTTCCACTGCAAAAGGCTTGGTGCCAACACGGCGTGTAGCCGGCAAAGCAGCCAAAGCTGCATCGCCAGAAACCTGAGCATCCACCTCAATGGCGGCAATGACGTCAATGAGTGCGTCAAGTGGCGGTTTCTTTTCAGGTGTAGGAAGAATGTCGATAGCATCTTCCAAAAAGGAAGGATCTTGGGGGCCTTTGCGTTCTGCGAGTGAAGCATCTAGCCCTTGGTCAAGACCAGCACCCGACAAATCAGGTGCAGCTTGTCGTGGTGAATTTTGGCGTGCAGTCCAAATGTTGTACAAAACAACGCCCACCAAAGTCAAACCACCTACGATTAACAGACTGTTTTGCAATGAGTTCATGGTTGAGATGAAAACGGGGTGTTTAAGGAGTGTTTAAAAAAATCAGTTCAATCAGGTCAACTCGGCCATAGACACTGCGGCCTCCATGTCAACCGCCACAATGCGAGAGACACCCTGCTCTTGCATCGTCACACCGATCAATTGTTCGGCCATTTCCATGGCGATCTTGTTGTGACTGATGAACAAAAATTGGGTTTCCTTGCCCATGCTCTTGACCAACTTGGCATAACGCTCGGTGTTGCTGTCATCAAGGGGGGCATCCACCTCATCCAACAAACAGAATGGTGCGGGGTTGAGCTGGAAAATGGCAAAAACCAAGGCAATGGCAGTCAGTGCTTTTTCGCCACCCGACAAAAGGTGAATGGTTTGGTTCTTTTTGCCTGGCGGCTGGGCCATAACCTGAACTCCAGAATCCAGAATTTCATCACCCGTCATGACCAAGCGTGCGTTGCCACCGCCAAACAATTCGGGGAACATGCGGCCGAAATGCTCGTTCACAATTTTGAATGTTCCACCTAAAAGATCTCTGGTTTCTGCATCAATTTTCTTGATTGCGTCTTCCAGTGTGGTCATGGCTTCGGTCAAGTCAGCAGTTTGAGAATCTAGGAAAATTTTGCGCTCACGCGCAACAGTAAGTTCATCCAAAGCCGCCAAATTAACCGCACCTAGGGCAGCAATCTCCCGATTGAGTCGATCAATTTCAGATTGCAGGCCTGTTAGTCGCACATTGCCATCTTCAATGGACTTAGCCAGCAACTCTAGATCGGCCTCTGCGTCTACCAACAGCTGCGTGTATTGCTCAAGGCCCAAGCGCGAAGCTTGCTCTTTGAGTTGCAGCTCCGTAATTTTTTGACGCAGAGGGTCAAGCTCACGCTCAAAACTCATACGGCGTTCATCACTGGCGCGCAAACGTGAAGTCAGATCATCGTATTCGCTGCGCTTGACGCCCAATACCTTTTCACGCTCGAGTTTGATGGCCAGTGCATTTTGCAAACCCGCTTGGGCCGCAGCATCGGTAAGGCGCGACAACTCTTCTCGAGCACGTTCTTGCTCTTGTGCAATGCTTTGAATTTGCTGGCTGGCAGTTTCAAGTCCACGCTGCAATTCTGATCGTCTGGCGTCAAGACTGCGCTGGGAAAAAGTAGCTTCTTGCACCAATCGCTCTAAGCTGCGTTGTTGTTCACGACACTCAGACAATTTTCGCTCAGACTCTATCACACGCTCATCCAATTGAGCATGCCTTTCTTGGCTGTCCGCCAATTGCATATCGAGTTCTTCAAAGCGACCTTCAGCCGTCATTCGACGCTCTTGCAAATCTTCCAAGCTCAGGTCAACTTCAGACATGTCACTGGCAATTTGCTCGGTGCGTGCGCGAGTTTGTTCAGCCCATTGTGAGAGGCGAAGAGTTTCTACTTGAAGCTCATGCGCTTTGGATTGAGTCTCTGATGCTTCTTGGCGCACAGAGACCAATCGCTGTGCCGCATCGGAATAAGCGGCTTCTGCGCGCACTGAAGCCGTTCGAGTCTCTTCCGCAATGAGGGTTTGGGCACGCAACTGTTTTTCAAAGTTTTCGATGTCTTGGGCACGAGCCAACAAGCCTGCTTGTTCTGAATCGGGCGCGTAGAAACTGACGCTGTGCTTTCCGATGGCGTGCCCTGCTTGAACCACCAAACACTCGGAGCCCTGAAGTTGGTCACGCCAAGCCATGGCATCGTCTAGCGACGGCGCCGTAAAGTACCCCTGCAACCAATCTGTCAATAAGGCCGAGAGGCCCGCATCAGAAAGTCTGAGCAAGTCAGAAAGTGGACGACACGCTGCTGGCAAGCCTTTGCGGGCAGTCGATTGACTTGCATTAGGGGGGGAATAAAACGAAAGTTTGGCGGGAGGCGAGTCAAGCGCAAAAGACTTCACCATGTCTAAGCGAGAGACTTCAAGAGAGGACAAGCGCTCCCGAAGTGCCGACTCCATGGCATTTTCCCAGCCGGGCTCCATGTGAATCTTGCTCCACAAACCCTGAAGCCCTTCTAATCCATGCTTGGTAAGCCAAGGCTTGAGCTTGCCATCGGTTTTCACTTTTTCTTGGAGGGATTTAAGCGCTTCAATTTTGGCAGTGAGGTCAGCCAACTTGGCAGATTCATCGTTCACTGCCTGTTGTTGGTCGCGGCGCTCTTGATCAAGCAAGGGGGTCTGCAACTCCAACTCTTCTAGTCGAGCATGGCTCTCTTTGGCCAAGGCGTCTGCTTGAGCCAGTTGCTCTTTCAATTGGGCGAGTTTTAGCTCATCGGGAGCATCCAAGGCATTTCGATCAGCCACCAGGCGTTCGCGCCTGAGAGTGAGTTGGCGTGTTTGGTCTTCAATGTTGCGTTGATCGGCTGCTAGAACTTGAATTTGCTGCTGAACTTGCACCACGCTACTGCGTTGTTCATTGGCTTTGGCTTGCGCTTGACGCAAAGCTTCTTCCAATTCTGGCAATGCTTGCGCTTGATCTTCTACCTGGGCCGCCAGCGTGATAGTCTGATCTTCAGCTTGCAATGCTTGTTCTGCCAAGGACTCAAGTTCGGCTTGTGCTTGAACTTGTCGGTCTGACCAGTCGGCAGTTTGCGCTTGCAATTGGGTCAAACGCTGCTCGGCACGCTGACGTCCTTCCACCACGAAGCGAATTTCCGCCTCAAGTCGGCCAACTTCGGCACTGGCTTCGTACAAAAGACCTTGTGCTTGATTGACCTGATCGCCAGCCGTGTAATGCGCTTGACGAACTGTCTCGAGCTCTGCTTCTACGTGGCGAAGATCAGCAATTCGAGCTTCTAAATCGAGCATCGCTTTGTCAACATCGGCTTTGATTTTGACCTGGTCGGACTCAGCATCAGCACGCTTAAAAAACCAAAGCTGTTGCTGCTTCAACGTACTGTCTGCTTTTAAATCGTTGAAGCGCTGAGCCACTTCAGCCTGCTTTTCCAATTTATCTAAGTTGGCGTTGAGTTCACGCAGAATGTCTTCAACCCGCGTTAAATTTTCTCGCGTGTCAGAGAGCCGGTTTTCTGTTTCGCGTCGACGCTCTTTGTATTTGGAAACACCAGCAGCCTCTTCGAGAAACAGACGCAACTCTTCGGGCCTTGATTCAATGATTCGACTGATGGTGCCCTGACCAATGATGGCGTATGCGCGCGGACCAAGTCCTGTGCCTAAGAAAACGTCTTGAACATCCCGTCGGCGAACGGGCTGGTTGTTGATGAAATAACTGCTATTGCCATCGCGCGTTAAAACACGCTTGACTGCAATTTCTGCAAACTGGCCCCATTGACCGCCAGCGCGATGGTCAGAATTGTCAAATACCAATTCAACGCTGGCTCGGCTTGCCGCTTTTCGGGTGTTGGTGCCATTGAAGATCACGTCTTGCATGGACTCGCCCCGTAATTCCGAGGCTTTTGACTCGCCTAAAACCCAGCGACAGGCATCCATGATGTTGGATTTACCACAACCGTTAGGTCCGACGACACCGACCAATTGCCCAGGCAACACAAAATTGGTGGGTTCTGCAAAGGATTTGAATCCAGATAATTTGATGGAATTGAGGCGCACAGCAATCAGAAATAGGGTCGAGGGGCACACCTTGTGCCCAAAGATGCCATGTTAACCGACCCGATGAGCCCATCAGGCCAGAAATCACTTGAAATTGAGAGCAAAATTGACATCACAATCCCGGATAATTGGGGGATGAACCCCCTACTGGCCACCCTCCAACCCTACCCTTTCGAGCGCCTGCGTCAATTGTTTGCTGGTGTAACACCTCCAACTGACCGCGCCCACATCAGCCTAGGCATTGGCGAACCCAAACACGCCACCCCTGAATTCATCAAAAGAGCGCTAGAAAAGTCTCTCGATACAGCACTGTCTGGATATCCAGCCACAGCGGGCGAATTGCGCATGAGGGAGGCCTGCGCTGAGTGGCTCAAGCGCCGTTATCGAATTGAAATTGCAGCCGCTACGCAAATTTTGCCGGTCAATGGATCGAGGGAAGCCCTGTTTTCCCTCGCCCAAGCCGTCCTAGACCCAAGCCAAGCTGGCGCTCGCGTGGTCAGCCCCAATCCTTTTTATCAAATTTATGAAGGCGCCGCCCTTTTGGGAGGGGCTGAGCCTTACTACGTAGCCAATGCCCCAGAAAACGACTTTACGGCCGACTGGAAAGCCGTACCTGATGATATTTGGCAAAAAACACAGCTTGTGTTTGTCTGCTCACCGGGCAACCCCACCGGAAAAATCATGCCCCTGACAGAGTGGCAAACACTGTTTGAACTGAGCGAAAAATACGGCTTTGTGATTGCTTCCGACGAGTGCTACAGCGAAATTTATTTCAGAGATGAGCCGCCTCTCGGTGGGCTAGAAGCCGCTTCTCTTTTAGGTTACAAAGATTTCAAACGCTTGATTGCATTTACCAGTTTGTCAAAGCGCAGCAACGTGCCTGGCTTGCGAAGCGGTTTTGTGGCCGGCGATGCCGCCATCATCAAAGACTTTTTGCTGTACCGCACCTACCATGGTTGCGCCATGAGTGGCGTGGTTCAAGCTGCCAGCATTGCAGCTTGGAACGATGAAGCCCATGTCATTGAAAACCGCAATTTGTACCGCACTAAATTTGCACAAGTCACGCCCGTTCTGAGCGAAGTGATGGATGTCAAATTGCCAGATGCCAGCTTTTATTTGTGGGCGGGTGTTCCAGCCGCATGGCATAACAGCGATACCGATTTTGCGCGCGAACTGTATGCCAAGGAGCACGTCACTGTATTGCCAGGTAGCTTTATCGGACGAACCATGAACGGGGCCAATCCCGGACAAGGCCGCGTTCGAATGGCCTTGGTAGCCGAGACCTCCGAGTGCTTGGAAGCTGCACAGCGCATTGCTCGCTTCATTCGTTCGGGAAGGTCATCATGAGCGCCACACTCAGGCTGGCAGAGCAACTGATCTCAAGGCCCTCGGTCACTCCCGAGGATGGCGGCTGTACGGCATTGATCAATGCTCAGCTTGAACCTCTGGGGTTTCAGTGTGAAGTAATTGATTTAGGACCCGACAACTTTCGGGTTCGCAATCTTTGGGCCAAAAAATCGGGCACTTCGGGTCAAACATTGGCTTTTGCAGGTCACGTTGACGTTGTGCCCACGGGCCCACTACAGCAATGGACCAGCGACCCCTTTACACCCACTCACCGCGATGGCAAATTGTTTGGACGCGGCGCAAGTGACATGAAAACCTCGCTGGCTGCCATGGTGGTCGCCACCCAAGAGTTTTATCAAGAATGTCCCAACCCTGCTCTGGGCATTGCCTTTTTGCTCACCAGCGATGAGGAAGGTCCCGCGCTGGATGGCACCGTGCGCATTTGCAAAATTCTTCACGAACGCGGGGATATGCCCGACTACTGCATCGTTGGCGAACCCACTTCCGTCAAACAAACTGGCGACATGATCAAAAATGGCCGCCGAGGCTCGCTCAGTGGCAAGTTGCTTGTGAAAGGCATACAAGGTCATATCGCCTACCCACAATTGGCCGATAACCCGGTTCACCGTGCAGCTCCCGCGTTGGCCGAATTGGCCAGCATGGTGTGGGATGAAGGCAATGAATTTTTCCCTCCTACAAGTTGGCAAATTAGCAATGTCCATGCTGGAACGGGCGCTACCAACGTCATTCCAGGCGAAATGACTATTGACTTCAACTTCCGTTTTTGCACCGAGTCGACAGAAGCCACTTTGAAAAAGAGGCTCACAGATGTTTTGCTCAAGCACCATTTGAAATTTGAAATCGATTGGACACTGGGTGGACTGCCCTTTCTCACAACACCAGGCACCTTGGTGAAAGCGGTGCAAGATGCCATCCATACTGTGACGGGTCTTCAAACAGAACTGTCTACCACGGGAGGTACCAGCGATGGCCGGTTCATTGCCCAAACTTGTCCTCAAGTGATCGAATTGGGCCCGCCCAATGCCACCATTCACAAAATTGATGAGCATGTCGCTCTGGCCGATATCGAGCCATTGAAGAACATCTACAAATCAGTCTTGCTGAATTTGAACCAAGCCTGCGCACTGGACAAGGGTCACGCGCCTTAAGGCTTCTTCGCAATGGATTTGAAACAACTCATACAAACCAGCGCTGACCAACTGGAACAAGCGCAAATTGCCTTCGGCCAAGGCACATTGACTGCCATAGACGAAGCTACATGGCTTGTTTTGTGGCAACTTCAACTGCCATTAGACCTTGACCTCACCGAAGATCTTCAGCAGCTCCAAGCACAGGTTTTGGCCTGGCAGCCTAAGCTAGATGTTGTCAACCTTTCATTGGCAAACGTTCAAGCATGCCAAGCGCTCATTGCAAAGCGCATTCAAACTCGCAAACCTGCAGCCTACCTCACCCAAGAAGCCTGGCTCCAAGGGATTTCATTTTATGTCGATGAACGAAGCATTGTGCCGCGCAGTTTCATCGCCGAGCTCATTGCCGATGGTGCATTTGATGGCTGGCTTTCTGAAAGTTCGCATTCATTTTTAGACCTCTGCACTGGCAATGGCAGCCTGGCTATTTTGTGCGCCATGGCCTACCCAGACATTCAGGTCACGGCAGCAGACATCTCAAAAGATGCATTGGATGTTGCCAAAATCAATGTCGAAAAACATCAACTTACCGATCGCATTCAGCTGGTTGAAAGTGATGGCCTGAAAAACCTAAGCCAGAAGTTTGATTGCATCATTTGCAATCCGCCCTATGTGTGTGAGGCCAGCATGCAAAAGCTGCCAGAAGAATTTCTGGCAGAGCCTTCCCTGGCTTTGGCGGGTGGATCAGATGGCATGGATTTCATTCAAGAAATGCTCATTGATCTGCCAGTTCACATGAACGATCAAGCTATCTTGGTTCTGGAAATTGGCAACGAACGAGAACACTTTGAAGCCGCTTTTCCCCGACTTGAAGCGGTCTGGTTAGACACCAGTGCTGGCGAAGATCAAGTCTTATTGCTTACCAAAGAAGCACTTCTTAAGTTTAAAACCCTTTCATGATTCAACTCAAAAATGTCACCTTGCGCCGAAGCGCCAAAGTGTTGCTCGATGCTGCTTCCGTCACTTTGAATCCTGGTGAAAAAGTAGGCTTGGTGGGCCGCAATGGCGCTGGCAAATCGACCCTCTTCGCTCTATTCAATGGCACGCTGCATGAAGACAGCGGCGACTTCTCCATGCCAAAGCAATGGCGCTTAGCCCAAGTGTCACAAAACATGCCGGAGACAGAAGAAAGTGCCACAGACTTTGTGCTCGGTGGTGATACTCGATTGGCAGAATTGAGGGCCATACTTCACGCTGCCGAGCTGGCAGAAGATGGCATGGCAATGGCTCATGCACACGTCGACTTGGCCGATGCTGGCGAGCACGACGCGGTACCTCGTGCTCAATCTCTCATTTTAGGTCTTGGGTTCAAAACAGCCGAGTTAGATCAGCCAGTCAACAGCTTCTCAGGTGGCTGGCGCATGCGTCTGCAGTTGGCTCGCGCTCTCATGTGCCCATCCGATTTGTTAATTCTGGATGAACCCACCAACCACTTGGACTTAGACGCTTTGGTTTGGCTTGAAGCTTGGCTAAAGCGCTATGTAGGCACCATGATTGTGATCAGTCACGATCGAGAATTTCTGGACGCAGTCACAGATGTCACTTTGCACATTGAGCACGCCAAGCTCAATCGATATGGTGGCAACTACAGTTCGTTTGAAACCCTAAGAGCACAACAACTTGAATTGCAACAGGCCTCTTTCTCTAAGCAACAAGACAAGATTGCTCATTTGCAAAAATTCATCGACCGCTTCAAAGCCAAAGCCAGTAAAGCCAAACAAGCTCAGAGCCGTGTGAAAGCGCTAGAGCGCATGGAAAAAATTGCACCCGTGCTTGCCGATGCAGACTTCACCTTCGAATTCAAAGAGCCCGTCAATTTACCCAACCCGATGCTGGCCATCAGCGAAGCCAATCTGGGCTATAAAGTAGATGGCGAAGAAAAAATCATTGTGCGGCAAGTTAACAAGTCGGTATTGGCTGGCCAGCGCATTGGTATTTTGGGTGCCAATGGACAAGGTAAATCGACCTTGGTCAAAACCATTGCAAGAAGTATCAAAGCATTGTCGGGTGAACTCACAGAAGGCAAAGGCTTGAACATTGGTTACTTTGCACAGCAAGAACTTGACGTTCTTCATCCGGCAGACAACCCGCTAGAGCACATGATTCGATTGGTCAAAGAACTCGGGCCCACGCCAGGCCAGTCTGGCCGCGAACAAGATTTCCGAAATTTTTTAGGCACCTTCAACTTCACCGGCGACATGGTCAAGCAAAGTGTCGGCTCCATGAGCGGTGGCGAAAAAGCCAGGCTGGTCTTGGCCATGATTGTTTGGCAACGGCCCAACTTGTTGTTGCTTGACGAACCTACCAACCACTTGGATTTAGCCACGCGTGAAGCTCTCTCAATGGCGCTCAATGAGTTCGAAGGCACCGTCATGCTGGTGAGCCACGATCGAGCGCTTTTGCGCGCAGTATGCGACGAATTTTGGCTGGTGGGACGGGGTGAGATTAAACCCTTCGATGGCGACCTGGATGATTACCAACGCTACTTGCTTGAAGAATCAAAACGACTTCGGGAAGAGGCCAAGGCCAGCGACTCACAAAAAGATTCACAGATTCAGACAATTTTTCCAAGCAGCCCTGCAATCGAAGTGCTTGCAAAACCTTTGGCACCCGTCAATAACACCAGCAAGCAAGTCAATCGAACACCCGAACAAAAAAAAGAAGATGCTTTGCAACGCCAACAAAAGTCGGCATTGAAAAAACCTTTGAAAAAATCGATAGAGCAAGCTGATCAAAAAATGGCTCAACTAGAAGCACAAAAGCTGAGCCTTGAGAACAAACTAGCCTCGCCTCTGTCGCCAACCGAAATTGCAGAAACAGGAAAACAACTCAAATCAGTGAATGTGGCATTGGAAGAATTGGAAGCTCAATGGCTGTCCTGGTCGGAGGCACTTGAAAAGCTAGACCTAGAGACAGGATCGGCTTGAACTGTCTGCTTGCTGAGTTTGATGCTGAGTTTAATTAGCCCAAGAAAAAACCCTACATCGGCTGGCGATGCAGGGTTTTGAAAGGGTTTGAGTATTTGGTGGGTCGGGCGAGATTCGAACTCGCGACCAACGGATTAAAAGTCCGCTGCTCTACCGACTGAGCTACCGACCCATCTACTCAAGCCTTAAATTATAGCGTCATTTTTTTGGCTTTGCCAAGCCAGTTGCAAGAAAATTTACCACCATTGAGGCAGCTACCAAGCCAAAAGTAGCGGTCACGGTCACGACCGAACCGTACCCATGGCAATTGAGTGAGCCGTCGCCTTGCACATCCCCAAGTACATCACCTTCTATCATGCAGGAAGCATCGGGAGGCGCCACATTCTCACGACTGAACACACAATGCACACCCATCTTTTTGCCATCTTTGGGGGCGCCCTTTTCTTTTCTGAGCCTGTAGCGCAGCTGCGCTAACAAGGGATCATGGGTCACTTGCGAAAGGTCAGCTTGCTCCACACGGTGTGCTTCTCTTTTGCCGCCGGCTGCGCCCAAGCTCACAAAAAAAACATTCTGACGAATGGCCCAGTCTGCCATGGCAACTTTGGCTCTCACTTGATCACAAGCATCAATCACTGCGCTGACTTTCGCAAAATGCGGCGGAACGCAGTTGGCGTCAGTCACAAGTTGCAACCAATTTTCAGGCGTGACAAAGTTGTCCACCAAATGCACATGACAATCAGGATTGATCTGAGCGATTCGGTCCTTCATGGCGAGCACCTTGGCTTGACCCAGCGTGCTCTCTAAGGCATGAATTTGACGGTTGATATTGGATTCAGCAATGTGATCCAAGTCGATCAAAGTGATTTCACCAACGCCGCATCTGGCCAAAGCTTCTGCAGTCCACGAGCCAACCCCTCCAATGCCTGCAATCACGACATGCGCACTGGCAATTTGAGTTGCCCCTTTGACACCATACAGTCTGGCCATCCCACCAAACCGTCGACTCGATAAGGATGCTTGATTCACAAATTTCGATCGAGAAATTGGCGGCTTAATCAAGCTTGCCGCATGTCGTATTGCAAAGCAGCGTAGGCGCCCGCAATAATGGCCAAAGTGGCTATGAAGCTGGCAATGCTGAGCGTCGAAAACCCACTCAAGCCTTGACCAATCGAACAGCCCATGGCCAGCACTGCGCCCAGGCCCATGAGGCTTGCACCCACCAAATGTCTGCGCATGTCTGCCACATTGGTAAACCCTTCAAGCCTCAGTGTGCCTTGTTGCCAAGCACTGAGCCAAGCACCTGCGCAAACACCCATGACACTGACAAGTCCAATGGTCCATCGCTTGGTGCCATCACTGAAGTAAGCCAAGGCATCAATGGCTTGCGCAACTGGGCTGGTGAAACTGAGTGCTTCCATTTTTCGGCTAGATGTAGCCAGAAAAAACTCTTCTAATGTTTCAGGGTGCTCCATGCCGTGACCCAGCACGCCAGAGAT
The DNA here is from genome assembly GCF_003063375.1 of Limnohabitans sp. MMS-10A-178. Classification (GTDB taxonomy): domain Bacteria; phylum Pseudomonadota; class Gammaproteobacteria; order Burkholderiales; family Burkholderiaceae_C; genus Limnohabitans_A. The sequence continues at coordinate 317,256 of NZ_NERY01000002.1, forward strand.
GAACCAAACGGCACAAATCACAAGTCCGACCCCAATACCCGTTGACAGGTGATGGAGAGTTAAGAAGCTTTTGTCTTTCACAACCCAGAAAAGCAAAATGAAAGACACCAAACACGCAGCCCACAAACTACCCGTTTGCAAGCTCATGTTGAAGTAACGGCTGAACCACTCTCCCAAGAAAAGGCCTTGGGGTAATTGAATTTTGAAGACATCAATGTATTGAACTCTCGCAACGGCCAATACACCTTTCATGGCCGAAAGCGCTACAAGGCCCATGACAAGCAAAACAAACAAGGATTTCAAATTGCCTGCGCCCAGCCTCACCAGAGACTTGGAGCCACAGCCTGAAGCCCACACCATGCCCCAGCCAAATAGCAAGCCCCCGAGCAAAGTAGAGAGCCATAACAAATCTTTGGTGGCGTACATCGATTGGAGCGGATTGATCAGGCCCGCATAGGTCATGCAAGCAAAACCCAAGACAGCAACTGCCAAAGCCAGGGCCCATTGACGCAAGCGGTCAAAATTTTCCATCACCACCATGTCACTGACGGCACCCATGGTGCAGAAGTGTGAGCGATGCAACAGAACACCCAGAAAAAGTGATACCAAAGCAGTCGCGGCCAGAACCGTCCACTGCAACTGTGCCAGTTGAAGCTCGTTCATATCGGTTTACTTGAAACGAGTCAGGCGCTGTTTGGCAGTTTGAGCGGCTTCACTGGCTGGATGAAGCTTCACCAGGTCTTCCATGGCTTTTTTGGCCGCCTTCAAATCTTTCAGTTCTACCCAGTTGTTGGAGATAGCCAGCATGGCTTCTGGCGCGCGCGCGTGCTGAGGCGCTATGCTGAGAAGCTTGCGGAAATTGGCAATGGACTCTTTGTAGTCTTTGGTGGCGTATTGCGCATTGCCCAACCAAAACAATGCAGATGGTGCAAAGCCACTTGAAGGGTACTTAAGCAAGAAAGCCGACAAGCTATTTTGAGCGGCAGCAAAGTCGCCTGTTCGGAAAACAGTCAATGCCCCATCAAATTGATTTTTCTCTGCAGGATCTGCCTGAAACTCTAGACCATCTAGAGTAACTTTGATGGGTTCAAACTTGCTCAGTCGAGAATCTACAGTTTGCAAGACGTCTTTCTGCTTGACTTGGACTTCCGACAGATCTTTTAAAAACTGCTCAAATGAACCGCGCATCACTGCTTGATCGCTTTTCAAACTGTCAATTTGATTTTGAAGTTCAAGCAAAGAGCGCCTTAGGATGGCATTGTCATCAGATTGCGATTTGACTGACTGCTGAGTCGTCTCCAGCCTCTGCTGAGTAGCGTCGAGCTTCTGCTGAGTAGCATCCAGCTTTTTCTGGGTAGCCTCTAACCTTTGCCTCAAATCTAAAATTGCTCTGCGCGCCTCATCATCTCCAAACAAGGCAGCGTTGGTTACAAAGCTCAAACTTGACAGTGCAAGGACCAACGTCAATTTGAATATGGACTGACTGGCGAATGAGCTCATGGTGCAAACCGATTAGTAATTAAGATTAGTATTTAATTTCAACACGTCTGTTTTTTGCAAAAGAAGCTTCGTCAGCGCCCTGAGCTGCAGGTTTTTCTTTGCCAAAGCTCACAGCCTCAAGCTGAGAGTCACTGACGCCCAACAACGTTAAAGCACGTCGGACGGTCTCAGCACGTTTTTGGCCCAGAGCCAAGTTGTACTCGCGACCTCCGCGTTCATCGGTATGGCCTTCGAGTTGAACTTTGAATTGCTTATTGGCCTGTAGATGAGCGGCATTGCGCTCCAGGACAGCACGAGCTTCAGGCAACAAAGTGAAGCTGTCGTAATCAAAGTAAACCACATTGACGCCAGCAGGTGCTACACCTTGTGATCCAGCCTTTCCACCCACAACCGTTGCCACACTGCTTTGGGCTGCGGTAGGGACAGGTGAAGGAGCTGCATTGGTATCTGCAGCAGGAGAAGAGGCAGCAGAAGCATTTTTGTCCTCGACTGGAATATCGTTTAGCTTCACACCAGAAGAACAGGCGGTGAGAAAGGCAGCTGTCGCCAGAATCCAAAGACTACGTTTGATCATGAAAACTCCAAATTCAATAAATTATCGGTAAGGGCCCCAAGCAGGCTCACGAATGTCGCCACCTTGACCGGCCAATCTGGCTTTGATTTTGCCGTCCAATGTACTTGTCATGAGTGCCTCTCGGCCTTGCAGCACCGTGGCATAAACGATCAACTTGCTATTGGGTGCAAAGCTAGGGCGCTCATCGGCTGAAGTTTCAGTGATGGCGTTTGCCTGGCCGGTGCTCAAATTCAAGACTTGAACTTTGAACTGCCCCCCAACGCGTGAGATGTACGTTAACCACCGCCCATCTGGGCTAAGTGCAGGTGAGATATTGTAACTTCCGGTGAATGTGACTCTTTCTGCTCCTGTACCGTTAACATTCATTCGGTAAATTTGTGGACTGCCACCCCGGTCAGAGACAAAATAGATTTTAGAACCATCCTTCGAATAGCTGGGTTCCGTGTCGATACCTGGGTTTTGAGTTAAGCGCTTGGCCTCACCTGAAGCTACATCAATTTGGTACAACTGTGAACCACCATCGCGGCTCAATGTGGCCAACAGCGAGTTGCTGTCGGGCGCCCAAGCTGGCGCACTGTTTGAACCTCTGAAATTGGCCATCACTTTGCGCTTGCCAGTTGCCAACTCGTGCACATAAATTACTGGTTTTCGGGATTCAAAGGAAACGTAGGCCAGTTGAGTTCCATTGGGTGACCAAGAAGGCGAAATGATGGGCTCAGCACTGGTGAGTGCCATTTGTGCGTTCTCACCATCGGAGTCAGCAATCCAAAGGGTGTATTTGTTGGATGTTTTGGTGATGTAGGCAATGCGAGTGGCAAAGACGCCCTTCTCGCCCGTGAGCCTTTCATAAACCCAATCGGCTAAGCGGTGTGCCGACAAACGCAGATCTGCCGCAGCCACAGTTTCTCGGTAATCTCCTCGCGCTTGCCCCGACACCACGTCCCACAACCTAGCGCGAATTTCATAACGGCCGTCAGCCAAGCGGGTTGAACTTCCAGCCACCAAGGCATCGGCACTTCTTTGGCGCAACATGGCGTGGTCTGGGCGAGAAAGTTCGTCCATGGACAAGCCCAAATTGGGCACCACTCTAAACTGCCCACTTCGCTCTAAATCGGCAGACAAGATGACTGATGTTTTTTGCGGTGCAGACTCTTCGCCCTTGAAAGAAGCTATGGCGATGGGCACTTGCGTCAAACCAACGCCTGAAACTTCCACTTTGAACTGAGCCCAAGCCAAGTTGGAAATCAAGGAAAGACAGAGCAAGGAGGCGCTCAAATACCACTTCGCAGGGAAGAAAAAGGTCAAAAATGAGATGTGCTTCATATGAAATATTGGTCTGTACACCGCTAATTTAGCATTTTGACACGCAGTAAAATCATTTCAATGACACAAACAGCCCACGACAGCAAGCCACAGGACTTAAGCTACCTGAAACGGATGCGCCGTCTTTGGCCCTACTTCGGCCAACAACGAGGCGTTTGGGCGCTTGCCATATTGGCTACCGTGGTGGCAGCGGCCACGGAGCCTCTGATTCCAGCCCTCTTTAAGCCCCTCCTCGACAAGGGTTTTGCTGAAAACAGCCTTCCGCTTTGGGTCGTTCCTGCTGCAGTCATTGGTATTTTTCTTGTGCGGGGCCTGGCTTTTTTCGTTTCCCAATATGCCTTAGCGCGCATTGCCAACGACGGCATGCAAGCGCTTCGAGAGGCACTTTTCAAGCGCTTGATCAAGGCGGAGATGTCCATCTTCAGTCAACAATCTGCAAGCTCTTTGTCCAACACTTTGGTTTATGAAGTTCAAACAGGGGCGACGCAACTCATTTCTGCGCTTTTAGGTTTATCCAGAGACGGCTTTACGCTTATTGCTCTGATCGGGTATTTGATGTTTCTGAACTGGAAACTCACCATGCTCGTTTTTATTGTGGTTCCAGGCACTGCCTGGATCATGAAATATCTTTCGAAAAGACTTTACACACTGACCAAGGACAGCCAAAAAGCCACGGACGATTTGGCATACGTTGTTGAAGAAAACGTCTTGGCCCATCGTGTCGTTCGCTTGCATGACGCGCAAGACAACCAAATCTCGCGTTTTCAGGCTTTGAGCCGTCGACTTAGAGGTTTGGCGCTGAAGTCAACCATCGCCTCAGCTGCCATGTCGCCTCTCACCCAACTGATGGCGGCCATAGCCTTGTCCACCGTTTTGGTAGTCGCCTTGATTCAAAGCAGAACGGGAATGCAAGGCGCCACGGTGGGAGGGTTCGTCGCCTTTATTGCAGCCATGCTGATGCTTGTCTCGCCCATCAAACGTTTGGCAGACATTGCAACCCCCATAACCAGAGGTTTGGCTGCACTTGAGAGAGGCTTGCGTTTATTGGAAGAAGTTCAAATTGAAACGGAGGGCTCTTCCACGCGTCAGCATGGTGAAAAAACCGATGGCCATCAACAGAGCTCTGTTGGCCACACAATTGAATTTGAAAACATCGATGTTCGCTATGCCTCTGATGCTTCACCAGCTTTGAAAAATTTAAACCTCAACATTCAGGCAGGGGAAACCGTGGCCTTCGTTGGCACCAGCGGCTCAGGCAAAACCACCTTGGTCAACTTGCTCCCCCGCTTTGTACAGGCCAGTGCTGGGCAAGTGCGTTTGCATGGAATACCTGTTCAAGATTGGCCACTCGGTGAGTTGCGAAAACAATTTGCAATGGTTAGCCAGGATGTCATCATGTTGAATGACACGGTTGCAGCCAATGTGGCATTGGGTCAAACCATCGACCGAGCCAAAGTTTCAGACTGCTTGCTGGCTGCCAACCTGTCAGAGCATGTAGACAAGCTTCCACTCGGCATTGACACCCTTCTTGGCCACAACGCCAGCGAACTCTCAGGCGGACAACGACAAAGGTTGGCCATTGCCCGTGCGCTATATAAAAACGCACCTATCTTGATTTTGGATGAAGCCACTTCTGCGCTAGACAATGAGTCGGAGCGTTGGGTTCAAGAAGCTCTACAAAACCTCATGAAGGGACGCACAACCCTGATCATTGCTCACAGACTTTCCACCATTGAACATGCTGACAGAGTAATTGTGATGTCGCAAGGCGAAATTGTGGAGCAAGGCCGCCACGAAGATCTTCTGAAAGCAGGCGGCACTTATTCGCGGCTTCACGCCAAAGGTCAAACTGGTTGAATCAGAGCAATACAATGTCGTATTGCTCTTGACCCATGGCAGCTTCACTTTGAAGCGACACAGGCTTTGCAATAAAGTCTGACAAAGCAGCCAAATGCTGACTCTCTTCATCTAGCAAAAGTTCAATCACGGCAGGCGCAGCCACAACCCTAAATTCTCGAGGATTGAACTGCCTGGCTTCGCGCAAAATTTCTCGCAAAATGTCATAGACCACCGTGCGGGTGGTTTTGACAATGCCCTTGCCCTCGCAACTAGGGCAAGGCTCACACAGCATGTGAGACAAAGACTCTCTGGTGCGTTTTCTTGTCATCTCTAACAAGCCAAGTTGGGAGAATCCACCCGCCATGGTTTTCACACGATCTCGACCCAGTTGTTTTTTAAATTCTTCTAAAACAGCGTTTTGATGTTCTTCACGGCTCATGTCAATGAAGTCAACAATGATGATGCCACCAAGGTTGCGCAATCTCAATTGCCTTGCAATGGCATGGGCCGCTTCTAAGTTTGTTTTAAAAATTGTGTCGTCGAAGTTGCGCGCACCCACATACCCTCCTGTATTGACGTCTACAGTGGTGAGAGCTTCTGTTTGATCAATGATAAGGTAGCCGCCCGACTTGAGATCAACACGCCGTCCTAAGGCCTTGGCCACTTCTTCGTCGATGGCGTAAAGATCGAAGATGGGCCTTTCACCTTTGTAAAGTTGCAAACGGGTGGCAGCATCTGGCATGAATTCTTTGGCGAAAGCTGACAAAAGTTCAAACTGTTCTTTGGAATCAATGCGAATAGTTTGTGTACCTTCACCCACCAAATCGCGCAAAACCCGCTGCAACAAGGTGAGGTCTTGATGGAGCAATGACTTCACGGATAAGCGCACTGAAGCATCTTTGATACGCGCCCAAGTTTTGCGCAAGTAGGAGATGTCTTCTCCCAATTCTGAATCAGAAGAATCTTCAGCATTGGTTCGAAGAATAAAACCACCTCCCTGCTGTCCCACCAAATTTTGCAAGCGCTCCCTCAGTGCGTCACGTTGCTCTGAAGGAATTTTTTGTGAGACGCCAATGTGATCATCTTGTGGCAAGAAAACAAGATGTCGCCCTGCAATGCTGATTTGTGTTGAAAGCCTAGCCCCTTTGGTGCCGATGGGATCCTTCACCACTTGAACCATCAAGGATTGCCCTTCAAAAACTTGTTTTTCAATCGGTACCAAGGCTTGGCTGCTGCGGGCCAATTGGGGGGGCTCTCCTTCAGGCTGTCGTTGCCACACATCGGCCACGTGCAAGAAGGCCGCACGTTCAAGCCCAATGTCTATGAACGCAGACTGCATACCGGGAAGAACACGTGCCACCTTACCCAAATAAACATTGCCAACCAAGCCTCGCTCCAACGATCGCTCGACATGCAACTCTTGGACAGCGCCCTGCTCCACGACCGCAACACGTGTTTCTTGAGGTGACCAATTAATTAGGATATCTTGTTGCATAAAAGGCAATACTCATTCAAAGGGGGGTGGTGGTCTGTGCATTCAAAACTATGAAGGCATGGAAGGCGTCCAGCCCATGGCCGAAGACCACTGATCAATCGATTGTTCAGTATCTTGGCCCTCTTTCAAGAGCCATTCACAAAAACCAGCAATGATGGGACTTTCGTGGGTACTGAGAGACGCATTGGCGTAATAGCGGCGTTGCCTAGCTCCCAGCAATCCAAATGGAGCACACATGCGACCAGCAATGATGTCATCGACTACCAAAAACAAGGGGACAAGCACAACGCCCAGGCCCTCTGCTGCTGCTTGCAGCGCAAAATACATTTGCTCAAACTGCAAGGAATGAAAGATGCGCAGATCGGGCTGTGATGCCATAGACAACCACTCTGACCAGGCCATTGGCTCTGTGTCGTAGCTGATCAGGGTGTGGTTTGCGAGCAGCTTGGGATAATCCAATTGACCGTTTTCCATCAAATCTGGATGGCAGACAGGTACGATGGTCTCTGTCATGAAAGGTACAGAAAGCATGCCAGGGATAGGTTGGTTAGAGCCCCGGATGGCAACATCGTAAATGCGATCTTCAAAATTAACGGGCGCAGTTGAAGTTGTTAATTTGACTTCAACACCCCCGCGCTTTCTCTGAAAAGCCGAAATTCTAGGAATTAACCACCTCATGGTGAAGGTGGGGGGCGCACTGATTCGCAAGGCTGTTGGCTCGGTGTGCTCCAACAATTGCATGGAAGTGATGGCAATTCGATCCAATGCCGGCGTGACTGCAGCCAAGAAGGTCTTGCCAGCATCCGTCAAACTTAACTGCGATTGCGCTCGATTAAAAAGTGCCGTTCCCAACCACGTTTCTAGACTTGCAACTTGTTTGCTAACAGCGCCGTGGGTGACAAAAAGTTCTTTGGCGGCTTTGGTAAAGCTGATGTGACGCGCAGCTGCCTCAAATGCCCTGACAGCGTTCAATGGTGGAAGTTTTCTCATACCCCGATCTTAACTAAGCTCACGATTTCTTGCTTTGGCATGAGTTTTAGTGAAGGGCGGCTCCTCCAAGGGGTGTCATGGAGAATTCCATTGTTGCTCAGGAATAGGCCAAGATAAGAGTTCTGCCAGCCGACAAACAACCCAAAACGCCTCGGGGGGCTGAACCAATTCTGGCTGCGCCAACAGGCCTTGCCAGCATGTATTCAAAGCATCGTCTTCGGTAATCCCAAGCTGAAATTGCTGGGCACTGACGGTGTCTTGCAACATGGTGGCCAAGTCTTCGCACAATTCGTATCTTTGTAAAAGCTCAGTGCGTGGCAAGCTGGGCTTGTAGTGGCCAGGTTTGACATACAAAGCCATGAACGAATCGGCGACAAAGCTTTGATTCTCTTCATACATGACGGTCAGGCTTTGCAACAGAGGCTACTAGGCCGACATTTCATCAATGATCACCTGACCAAATCCAGAGCAACTCACTTGAGAGGCGCCATCCATGAGCTTTGCAAAGTCGTGGGTTACTTTTTTACTCTGAATGGCAGCTTCCATGGCGTGAACAATGAGGTCGGCAGCCTCAGTCCAACCCATGTACCTGAGCATCATTTCTGCAGACAAAATTTCTGAGCCAGGGTTGACATAGTCTTTGCCAGCAAACTTTGAGAAAGCATCAACGGTGGCCTCAAAGCAAGCCACAGTATCAGACATGTTGGCGCCAGGGGCAATTCCGATGCCCCCCACTTGAGCGGACACAGCATCAGAGATGTAGTCACCATTGAGATTCAAAGTGGCCACCACCGAAAACTCTTGGGGACGCATCAAAATTTGTTGTAAGAAAGCATCCATGGCCATGTCTTTGATGGTGATGCTCTGACCCGTTTTAGGATTCTGAACAAGGCACCAAGGACCGCCATCGATGCGTTGAGCTGAAAATTCAGTTTCTGCCAATTGGAAAGCCCAATCACGAAAAGCACCTTCTGTGTACCTCATGATGCCCCCCTTGTGAACAATAGTGACACTGGGTTTGTCGTGATCAATGGCATATTGAATGGCCTTGCGCATCAAGCGCTGAGTGCCTTCACTGGAAACCGGCTTGATGCCAATACCGGAAGATTCTGGGAATCTGATGCTTTTGACACCCAATTCGGTGGTTAAAAAAGCAATCAACTTTTGAGCTGCGTCACTGTGCGCAGCGTATTCAATGCCCGCGTAGATATCTTCAGAATTTTCACGGAATAAAGTGACATTGGTTTTTTCAGGCTCCCGAACTGGCGATGGAACGCCTTTGAAATACCGCAGGGGTCTGACGCAAGCAAACAAATCAAGCTCTTGCCTGATTGCAACATTCAGAGATCGAATGTGGCCCGAGGAAGGCGCACTCAGGGGGCCTTTGATTGACACCACAAACTCTTTGAGAGCCGCCAATGTTTCCAATGGCAAATACACATCAGGACCGTAAAACTGAGTGGCTTTTTGACCGGCAAAAACTTCCATCCATTGAATTTCACGCGCCCCTTGATAGGCATGCTTGACCGCTGCATTGACCACCTTGATCATGACGGGCGTGGTGTCTACCCCAGTGCCATCGCCTTCGATGAAAGGGATGATGGGGTTCAGAGGCACATTCAATGAATTGTCTACATTGACCGTGATTTTGGCGCCTTGCGTTGGAACTTGAATGTGTTGGTACATGGACAAAATCTCCGTTGATTCATTCTAGGACAAAATAAGTCACAATTGACCACACCCTTGGTTCAGCTCAGCTTCCTTATGACCCATCTTCGATTCATTCAATTCGGCCATTTGCTTGCCATCCTCAAAAAGACTTTAGGCTGCCTATTTGTTGCTGTGATGTACTTTGCTGCAAGCACACAAGTTAGTGCACAAGGTACCCCACAGGGTAGCCCCCAAATGAACCTACAAAGAGCCAGCCTGAGCGCAGGCATGCACCTCATTCAAGTTCAGTTGGCCCAAAACTTTGAACAACGCCAAATTGGTCTCATGTGGCGCAAAGAAATGCCACAAAACGAGGGCATGCTTTTTATCTTTGAGCAACCCTCGGTGCAATGTTTTTGGATGCGCAATACCCTGTTGCCACTGACTGCAGCTTTTGTGGCAGACGATGGCACCATTGTCAATTTGGTTGACATGAAACCGATGAGCGATGATTCACACTGCTCTACAAAGCCCGTTCGATTTGTTTTGGAAATGAACCTAGCGTGGTTTGCAAAAAGAAACATTCAAGCTGGCTTCAAGCTCACAGGACCCATGTTTAGCAAGTGAGCGATAAGCATGTAGAGATACCAAGCCTAGACGCCCCAAACCACGTCCTCAGATTGATCGTGGCACTTCTTTAGCATTTTCATCATAGGCAAGCTTCTTTGTCGCAAGCTCACTTGCTTGGGATCTTGGATGCCCTCCATCTCTTCATAAGCAACTGCCTTTTCAATGGCAGCCATGGCATCGGCAATTTGGGCTGCAAGCAAAATACCTTTGGTTTGATCAGCTTTGCCCATGATGTGAAGAAGCCTTTTGGCATCGGGCTCCAGCATGATGAGGTCGCCTGTCACTTTGGATTTGAATTTGTAAATCACAGTATCTTTCAAGTGGATTGACTTAACGAACTGCAGGCATCGTGATCATGGAAAAATGAGCATCAACTTCAATATACAGCAATGAAATTTCTAGCTCTTTGACATTGATCAAGCCAAAGGACTAGAGGCATGGGTGCTGTCCAATGCAGTGTTGTAGATTGCGCTGGGTGCTGGCCAGAGTTATGTCGTTAACTGAAAACTGTCGGGGCTAGAAGCTTCCCAGTATTTGGCAAACAAGCCTTCAAGGCTTTGAGATTCAAGCAAAGCACCGCCTGGCACACTTTGCATCAGGTCGGATAAGTTCTGAATTTCATGCTCACTCACTCGGCGCATGATGTGGTGCAAGCGCAATTCTGAAGGAGACTGCAATCCGGTCGCTTGAAGCATCTCTTTGACAGACTCTAGAGTCTGATGGTGGAAATTAAACACACGATCGGCTTTGCTTGGAACAACCAAGGCAATTTGACGCTTTGGATCTTGTGTGGTCACACCCGTAGGACAATTGCCTGTGTGGCATGTTTGGGCTTGAATACAACCCAATGCAAACATAAAACCCCTTGCACTGTTGCACCAGTCTGCGCCCAGTGCCAAGGTGCGCATCACATCAAATCCGCTGATAATTTTGCCACTGGCACCTAAGCGAATTTGTTTGCGCAATTTCAAGCCCACCAATGTATTGTGAACCAAGCGCAAACCTTCCAGCATGGGCATTCCCATGTGGTCGGTGAACTCTACTGGGGCAGCACCGGTGCCACCCTCAGAACCATCCACCACAATAAAGTCGGGATAGATTTCGGTTTTCTGCATGGCCTTGGCAATTCCAAACCACTCCCAAGGATGGCCCACACACAACTTGAAGCCAACGGGCTTGCCGCCACAGAGTTCTCTTAACTTTTGTATAAATTGCAAAAGTTCAGTGGGCGTGGAAAAACTGCTGTGTGATGCAGGTGATACGCAATCGACGCCCACTGGCACGCCCCTCGCCTCTGCAATCTCAGGTGTCACCTTGGGTCCGGGTAAGACACCCCCGTGGCCAGGCTTGGCACCTTGGCTCAATTTGATTTCAATCATTTTGACTTGCGGCGACAAGGCATTTTGAACAAAACGCTCGGCACTGAAAGTGCCATCATCGTTGCGGCATCCAAAATAGCCTGAACCAATTTCCCAAATCAAGTCGCCACCATGTTCACGGTGATATCTTGAAATTGAACCCTCGCCGGTATCGTGTGCAAAACCACCTTTTTTCGCGCCTTTGTTCAAAGCCATGATGGCGTTGGCACTCAAGGCGCCGAAACTCATGGCAGACACATTGAACAAACTAATCTGGTAAGGCTGCTCGCATTGTGAGCCACCAACTGCCACCTTAAAGTCGTGCGATTCGATCTCAGATGGACTCATGGAGTGAGTTAGCCACTCATAACCCACTGCTCGAACATCCAACTGCGTGCCGAAAGGTCTTTTGTCAGAATCGCCCTTGGCTCTGGCGTAGACCAAGGATCGCTGCGACCTTGAAAATGGCACAGCTTCACTATCGCCCTCAATAAAATACTGACGAAGTTCTGGCCGAATGAATTCCAGTAAAAAACGCAAGTGACCAATGATGGGGTAATTGCGCAATATTGCATGCTTGGTTTGCTGAAGGTCATGCACCCCCAAAATGACCAGTGCTGACAAAAGAAGAACCCAAATAAGGCTGACCTGCCCCACCACCAACTGCAAAGCAGATACAACCCAAAGCGCAACCACCACAAAAAATGCCGCATAGCGCAAAGGTATCCGCTCATCAATCCAATTTAACATCGCAATTATTCCTTCAGAGAGAGACGCAACATGCGTCAAAATTCAATCGTTTAAATGACAGGCAGCTTGGTGCTGATCGCCCACCAATTTCAAAACAGGTTCTTCTGTACGACATCTGTCCATTGCCTTCGGACAACGGGGATGAAAGTGACAACCACTTGGCCGATTGACTGGATTGGGCACATCGCCCGTGAGCACAATGCGTTTTTTCTTGGCCTTAGGGTCTGGAATAGGAACTGCAGACAACAAAGCTTCTGTATAGGGGTGCTTAGGCTGAGTGTAAAGCTGACGCGATGGCGCAATTTCAACAACTCGGCCCAGGTACATTACCGCCACCCGATTGCTGATGTGCTCAACCACCGACAAATCGTGTGCAATGAACAAATAGGTCAAGCCCATCTTGGCTTGCAAGTCTTCCAGCAAGTTGATTACCTGTGCCTGAATGGAAACATCGAGTGCCGAAACGGGTTCATCACACACAATGAGTTTGGGCGATACAGCCAGCGCGCGTGCTATGCCAATTCGCTGTCGTTGTCCGCCAGAAAACTCATGGGGGAAACGCTTCATGTGATCGGCATTCAGGCCAACGGTTTCCAACAAATCGACAATGCGTGCGCGATAACTTTCAGGAGAAGGCGTGAGTTTGTGAATGGTCAGGGCTTCGCCAATAATGGCCTCTACGGTCATGCGCGGATTCAAGGACGCATACGGATCTTGAAAAATAATCTGCATGTCTCGACGCACTTCGCGCAAGGCATCTGACCCCATGGTGGAAACGTTTTGACCTTGAAAATGCACTTCTCCCGAGCTGGGCTCAATCAGTCGAAGTATGCACCGCCCTGTGGTCGATTTACCGCAGCCAGATTCCCCCACCATGCCCAGCGTTTCACCCGCCGCAATGTTAAAGCTGACACCGTCGACAGCATGCAGCCGGTCTACTTCTCTACCGAAGATACCGCCCTTGATGGGAAAGTACTTGGTCAGTCCTTTAACTTCTAAAAGCGGTGCAGAACTGGCGGTCATTGAAGGCGTATCGGTCATGTGATTTAGAGAGAGAAGTGACAAGCCACTGAATGGCCCGCCGAAATTTCACGCAGTTCGGGCATTTCTTGCGAACAACGATCGCTGGCGTATTGGCAACGTGGTGCAAAACGGCAACCTATGGGGGGATTGATCAATTTGGGAACTGACCCAGGAATCGCTTCAAGACGCTGCTTGTGATCACTGTCAAAGTCAATTCGAGGAATAGATCGAATTAGCCCTTTTGTATAAGGGTGTGCGGGTGTTGCAAACAATTTTTCAACACTGGCTTCCTCAACAACACGTCCGGCATACATCACCACCACACGCTGAGCTGTTTCGGCAACCACCCCCATGGCGTGTGTGATAAGCATGATGGACATGCCCATTTGAGATTTCAAATCGTTTAACAAATCCAGAATTTGCGCTTGAATGGTCACATCCAATGCGGTGGTAGGCTCATCAGCAATGAGCAATTTGGGCTTGCAAGCCAAGGCCATGGCAATCATCACGCGTTGGCGCATACCACCAGAAAATTGATGTGGATAGTCGTTCACCCGCTGGTCTGGTTTTGGAATATTCACCATGCGCAGCATTTCAATGGCTTTGACCAGCGCTTGTTTGGGGGTCAGGCCTTCATGCAATCGCAGCGATTCTGCAATTTGCTCGCCAACACTCAAGACAGGGTTGAGCGAAGTCATGGGTTCTTGGAAAATCATGGCGATTTCTTTTGCCCGCAAATTGCGCATGGTTTGCGCATCCGCTTGCACCAAGTCTTGCTCTTCAAACCATATTTGCCCCTTGGCAATGCGTCCGGGTGGCATTGCCAAAAGTTTCATGATGGTCATGGCCGTGACGCTTTTTCCGCAGCCTGACTCACCCACGACGCCCAAGGTTTCGCTGCGATCGATGTGAAAATTAACACCATCGACAGCATGCAACACACCTGCATCGGTATCGAAATGAACTTGCAGGTCACGAACTCTCAACAGGGGGTTGCTCATTCAGAAATCTCTTTAAAGCACACGGCGTGGATCATAGGCATCACGCAAACCGTCACCGATGTAATTGATGGTGAGCACCGTGATGAAGATCAGTGCACCAGGGAAAAGCGCCCAATGGACTGCCACGTCCATGTGATCTTTGGCATCAAACAAAATACGGCCCCAAGTTGGGATATCGGGCGGGAAGCCAAGCCCCAAAAAGGACAAAGTGGACTCTGCAATGATGGCCGCAGCAACGTCGATGGTGGCGGCCACAATCACAGGCCCCATGGCGTTGGGCAAAATATGCACTGTAACTTGGCGCCAAGGGCTCGCTCCCAGCGCGCGCGCAGCCTCCACAAATTCTTTTTCGCGCAGCGTTAAAAACTGAGCACGAACCAAGCGGGCCACAGGCATCCAACGCAAGCCCCCAATCACCGCAACCACCAAAACAAACACACCCGCTTCGGGTCCGATCATTTTTTTGAGCGTGTCGTTGAAAAGGTAAAAAATCAGCAGCAACAGTGGCAGTTGTGGCAAAGACAAGAAAAGGTCAGTGACCCACATGAGAAATGCGTCAACGGGCCCCTTGGACATGCCCGCTACAGCTCCCACCACAACCCCCACACTGATGGCAATGAGCATGGCGGCCAAACCAACAGCCAGAGAAATACGCCCGCCGTAAAGCATGCGAGCCAGCAAATCTTGACCTAAATCATCGGTACCCAGTGGATGGGCCCATGATGGTCCCTGCATTCGCGCATTGAAGTCAATTTCATTGATAGGAACACGCCATATCCAAGGTCCCAGCAAAACCGCCAGAACAATGAAACCAAGGATAACACTGCAAAAAACTGCCAATTTGTGACGCTTAAAACGTCGCCAAGCCTCTCGCCCAGGCGAGTGATTGGATGAAGCAACCGCAGGCAACTTGCCTTCAGTTGTAGGAGATGCGAGGGTCGAGCCAGCCATACAAAATATCTGCCAAAAGATTGCACGCGATCACCAACGTGGAAAACACAAACGTGACGGCCATGACGACAGGCGTGTCGTTGGCCAACATGGAACTGATAATCAGAGAGCCAATACCAGGCACTCGGAAAATTTGCTCTGTGACAATGGCGCCACCAAAGATGGCTGGCATTTGCAACGCAACCAAAGTGACCACCGGAATCAAAGCGTTGCGAAGCACATGCTTTGTGATGACCACTTTTTCGGACAAGCCTTTGGAGCGCGCTGTGGTGACGTAATCCAAACGAATCACGTCCAACACAGCAGACCTCACATACCGGGTCCAAGCGCCAGCTTGGAACATGCCCAAAACCACAACAGGCATGATCATTTGCTTGAAATGTTCCCAGAAAAATCGCCATCCTGTTTCTGGAATATCGGCTCGGTAAACAAAAGGCAACCAGTCCAAATGGATACTGAAAAACAGAATGAGCAAAATACCCGTGAAAAACGTTGGCAGTGAAAAACCAATGAAGGCCAAGGTACTGGCAATTTGGTCAAAGATGGAATATGGACGAGTTGCCGCATAAACGCCTACCGGAATGGCAATGCACAAAGCCAGCAACTGTGAAGACCCAATGACCAGCAAGGTAACGGGAATACGCTGCATGATGAGCGTTTCGACATTGATCCGGCTGATGAAAGAATACCCCCAATCGCCTTGAAGCATGGCTGTGAGCCAATTCCAATAGCGAACCATAAGCGGGTCATCCAAGCCAAACTTCTGACGCAGGGCCAAAGCCACTTCGGGTGGGATGTTGGGGTTGGACACCAATTCCGAAAATGGATCGCCTGGCGCCATGGCCAAAACCGTGAACAACACCAAACTGATGCCCAGCAAACTGGGCACAGCGATCATCAATCGCCGCAAAATATAACGAAACATAGCGTCTGAATTAAGTGGTTTTGTACCAGTCTTTCAATAGCCACAAGTCGTTGTCCCAACCTGACAGCGGTGCAACCAAGTTGTTGACAATACCGGCTGTTCTGGGTCGATAGACCAAAGGAATGATGGCAATGTCATTGACAGGCATGTCGTTCATTCTGATGAACATGGCCGCGCGCTTGACGGGGTCCATTTCAGATTGAGCAGCCAAATACACTTTGTCATATTCGGGGTTGTTGTAGCGAGTTGAATTGCGACCTAACCACTTATTGGCCTTGGTCGCAAATTGTGAGCTCTGGTACTGGTTCATGAACACTTCGGGATCAGGCTGTGGCATGGTGGTCGTGAACATCTGAATATCAGCAAAAAACTTGGTGTAAGTGTCGGGGTTGGCTGGATCCGATGAGAAATACACCGAAGCAGGAACCGACTTCAACTCCATGTCAATGCCGGCCTTTTGAGCGGCTTGCTTGATAATTTGTTGTGTTTTTTGGCGAGGTCCATTGATGGAGGTTTGGAACACCAACTTTAGTTTTCGACCACCCTTTTCGCGAATGCCATCAGAGCCTCTTCTCCAACCTGCTGCTTCCAAAACTTGGGCTGCCTTGTCAGGATTGAATTCAAATTTTGTATTGGGAGATACAAAGCGTTTTGGGTTGTTCAGAAAGTTGGATGTAGCGATGCCAGTGCGGCCATAAATGAACTTTTGAACACCCGCCCGATCGACCACCAAGCTGATGGCCTCTCGCACAGCTTTGTCAGACAAAATGGGGTGTTTAGAGCTGGGGTGTGCACGCTCTCCTTCAATTTCTGTCCATGGGTCAGCCATGTTCAATTGGATAAATTCAATGTTGCCGCCAGGCGTGATGCTGGTGCGTCCTCTGCCACCTTGCTCTAAGCGCAACAACAACTCATCTTCTACTTGCAAATTCCATGCATAGTCGTATTCACCCGTTTGCAAGACAGCACGGGCAGCCGAAACCGCATCGCCGCCGCCCTTCATTTCAATGCTGTCAAAGTAGGGACGATTGGGTTCGTGGTAGTCGTTGTTGATTACACCCCGCAACATGTCACCTGGTTTGAAGTCGGTGAACTTATAAGGACCCGTGCCCACAGGCCGCAGATTGGCAGGTGCATCGCGCGAAGTTGCGCCTTTGAAAGACTCAAAAATATGCTTAGGAATGATCATTCCCGCCGCGCTGACCAAGGGATCGGCCCAAAACGGTGAGGCTTTTTGAAACTCAACTCTCACCGTATGACTGTCTACTTTGCTAACCTTGACATCGCTGTAAGAGCCCTTGGTGTAAGCGGATGTTGCGGGGTCGGCCGCATAGGCAGCGGTAAACACCACATCATCTGCTGTGAAAGGTCTGCCGTCGTGCCAGAGCACGTTTCTTTTGAGCTTCCAAGTGATGGTTTTGCCATCGCGAGATACACCGCCATTGGAGGAGTTTGGCACCTCAGCCGCCAAAATAGGCACCATGTTGCCCTCGTGATCCCAGGCGGCCAGAGGTTCGTAAAAAATACGCGATCCCTCTTGATCTTTGGTTCCGCTGGCAAAGTGGGGTTGCAACAGGGTGGCACCTTGCCACCACAATAGTTTCAAGGCACCACCACCTCCACGTTTGGTTGGCTTGTAGCTAGAACTTGTTTGAGCTTGGGCTAAGCCTGATGTGAGGAGCATTTGAGCCGCCATCGGAACGCTGAGACCAACACCCACCATCCGCCGAATGAATTGTTGGCGAGTCATTTCTTGGCCGCGAACTTTGTCAATCAGGCTGTTGATATCAATTTCGTTCATGAACTTCTCCTCAGAAAAATGAAAAATAAAGATAGGTAACACACTAACTCTATTTCATCAATTGCGTATTAGGGTTTTGATTTAGATGAAATCGGCATAAACTAAATTCTTTCGCATCAAGTCAAGGTTCAAAAATGGCCATCAAAAAGAAAGTTATCAATTTGCCAAGCATGACGCCCGGCACCAATCGCACCGTTACCGTGCTGAGCTTTGGCAAGGCTGGAGCTCGCCCCAAGGTGTACATGCAAGCTGCCATTCATGCCAATGAAATGCCTGGCACCATGGCCTTGCACCATTTGATGCCCATGTTGGCCGAAGCAGACAAAAAAGGCTTGATCAAGGGTGAAATTGTTTTGGTGCCCACCGTCAACCCCATTGGCCAGTCCCAGTTGGTCGGCAACTCGCATGCCGGTAGATACAACCACCTCAGTCTTGAAAACTTCAATCGAAACTGGATTGATTTGTCAGAACCTGTTGCAGAAAAAGTATGGAAAAAAATTGGCACCCATCCTGAAGCCAATGTGAAGATGATTCGAAAGGCCGCATTGCAAGCCCTGAACGAGATGAAGCCCGTGAATGAGCTTCAGACCTTGCGCGTTGAAATGCAAAAGCTCAGCACAGATGCCGACTATGTTCTCGACTTGCATTGCGACATTTATGCGGCGCTGCACTTGTTTACAGCGAAGAACGACTGGCTGAAGGGCCCCACAGGCCCCCTGGGCAATCAAGGTGCTTTGGCTGCTTTGGCAGCCGATTTGGGCGTTGAGGCCACCCTTTACAACGACCCCTACCCCAGCACCCTCACCTTTTCAGGTGTCAATAGCTCGTTATGGGCCCGACTCCAAAACAAGTTTCCACACGCCCAAATTCCCCAAGCTTGCATGTCGGTTACCTTGGAAATGCGCAGTCAGCACGATGTGAGTGATGCACTTGGCCAATCTGATGCTAAAAATCTCTATCGCTGGCTGGTAAGGCAAGGGGTACTGGAAGGCAAAGCCGCACCACTGTCCAAAATGAAAACGCCTGCCTCCCCTATTAGCGGCATGGACGTGGGATACAGCAGCGGTACAGGTTTTCTCGTGTTTCATGTCAAACCTGGTGCCAAGGTCAAAAAAGGACAAGCCATATGCGACGTCATCGACCCAGCCAACCCCAATGGACCCAAAGCACGAACCACCTACAAAAGCCAAACCGATGGCGTCTTGTTCTCTCGCAGGCTCGACGGCTATTTGTCTTGGCCAGGACAAGTGATGTACCGCATTGCAGGCCCCAAGCCCTTGGCACACCGAATTGGCATGTCGGGCTTAGACGACTGAATCGTTTATGCCAAAGCGCTGACTAAGCAAGCCTTAGATTTTTCCCAAGTAATCGGACTTGCCCAGTTCTACGCCACTCGCCCTTAGCATGCTGTAAGTGGTGGTGGTGTGGAAATGCAAATTGGGCAAGCCATGGCCCAGTAAATACTGCATGCCTTTGTAATGGGCTTCTTTATCGCCGCGCTTCACCACAATGTCCTTGTCTTCGGTGCCATCAATTTGCTCCGGCTTAAAGGTTTCCAAGAAAGCAATGGTTTTGGCAATTCGAGCTTGCAGGTCTTTCAAGTCTTTTTCAGTGTCCTCGTGGTTAGGAATCTCAACCCCCGCAAGCCTG
The DNA here is from genome assembly GCF_003063375.1 of Limnohabitans sp. MMS-10A-178. Taxonomy (GTDB): domain Bacteria; phylum Pseudomonadota; class Gammaproteobacteria; order Burkholderiales; family Burkholderiaceae_C; genus Limnohabitans_A. The sequence goes on from NZ_NERY01000002.1 coordinate 336,716, forward strand.
GCCACCAGACCCTTGCTCACATCACACGCAATTTGAACCTGACGGCTCAAGGGAAACATATCAGGGTAAAGACGCATCGAAGCAAAGACGGTGGGGTCAATTTTTTTGGCTTCTGCATGCGCTTGGGCCTTGCCCAAAATGTTAGATAAGTTGGTCAATCCATTGATCAAGCGGGGCACGCTTGCTTGGAACATAGACAGGGTCATGGGGTCTCCGATGGGTCAGTGATAAATGAGAATTTTTTTCAAGCTTCTTCTAAAAAGCGCTCTACAAGCCGAGTCCAGTAGGCAGCGCCGTAGGACAAGTTTTGATCGTTGAAATCGTATTTGGGGTTGTGCAACAAAGCGCTGTCGCGACCATTGCCTAGCCTTAAAAAACAACCTGGTTTGTGCATCAAGTAATAAGCAAAATCTTCGCTGCCCGTGACGGGTCCAAATGGGAAAACCACCTTCTCTTCCCCAACCAATTCAATGGCCACTTGACGCGCAAATTCAGTTTCGGGAACCGAGTTAATCACAACTGGATAACCGCGCTCATAAATGATTTCAACGTCACCGCCATAGGACTCCACCTGCGAGCGCACCAAGCTTGTAATTCTCTGCTCTAACAATTCACGCACCTCGGGACTGAAAGAGCGAATGCTGAGTGACAAACTGGCTGAATCGGGAATGACATTGGACACACTGCCCGCATGGGCGGTGCCAATGGTGACCACGGCGGTTTGCAGGGGATCAATGTTGCGAGACACCACGGATTGCATGGCCATGATCAAGCTGCCCATGATGACAACAGGGTCGACCGTCTGGTGCGGACGGGCGGCATGCCCACCCTTGCCCTTGACTTTGATTTTGCAGGTATCGGAGGCAGACATGAAAGGGCCTGTGCCAAACATGAAAGTGCCAACGTCTACGCCTGGATGGTTGTGAAGGCCAAAAATAGCATCACAAGGGAAACGTTCAAACAAGCCGTCGGCAATCATTTGTTGTGCGCCACTGTTTTTACCGGCCTCTTCTGCCGGTTGAAAAACCAAGTGCACGGTGCCCTTGAATTGACGCGTTTTGGCCAATTGCTGAGCAGCGCCCAACAACATGGTCGTGTGGCCATCGTGACCACAAGCATGCATGGTGCCGGTGTGTTCACTGGCATAGGGCTTTTGCGTCTCCTCCTGTATGGGGAGCGCGTCCATGTCTGCACGCAATGCAATCCCTTTGCCCTCACCATTTTTTAAAGTGGCCACCAAGCCATGGCCGCCAACATTGCGAGTGACGTCATAACCCCAAGCCTGGAGCTTGTCAGCCACCCACTGTGCCGTTGATTTTTCTTGAAATGAAAGTTCAGGGTATCTGTGCAAATGGCGCCTGGCTTCACTCAAGGACTCTTGGGCATCAAGCAGATCTGTCAATTTACAAAAACAATCGTAACGAGCGTTCATGGTGTGTCCTTTGAAACTCTAGTTTGAAACCATTCCACCAGTTTAATTGGCATGAGGGGTGTTGCCTGCACCCAAATCCCAATAAAGACCAGTCATGACCTGGAGAGCTTCTTTCAAAAGCTCCGGAGGAAGGTGCTCATTGGGAGCATGTTGAGAGCAGCCAGGATACGAATGGGGCACCCAAATGGTCTTCAAGCCCAACACCTCTGTGAAGATATCGTTTGGCAAGGAGCCCCCTAAATTAGGCAAAATAGCAGGCGTTTTGTGGGTGGTCTGTTGTAATGAATTGGCGGCCCATGTCACCCAAGCATCGTCTGGGTCAATGCGTGTTGCTTTGAAAATTTCATCGCGCGCTGCCGTAATTTGCACATAAGAAAAACCATGCTGGTCTAAATGCCTGCGCAAAGCATCCAATATGTCTGTGCTGTCGATGCCCACCACAAACCGCAACTGGCACGTGGCTTTGGCTCTGGGCGGAATGGCGTTCACAGGATTGTCAGGGTTGCCAGTTTTGAAGGCCAACACTTCGAACGAACACCAGCCAAAGACGCGCTCGGCTGGACTCAGGCCTGGTTGCCCCCAATCAGGCTCAATTTGAGGGCCATTGGCGCCGCCATCGACTTCGCAGTCAGCCAATACGCGCCTCACCGCATCGGGCAATGACTTTGGCTTCCATTCGGGCACCAAGATCTCACCATGGTCTGTGACCAAACAGGCTATGGCATGGGCCAGTTGGATGCCTGGGTTGGAGATCAGTCCGCCCCAATTGCCCGAGTGATGAGCACCCGATCTGGCATCGATGCTGAGGTCAAAATTGATACAACCGCGCGATCCCAAGAAGATAGTGGGTCGGTCTGCTCTAAGCCGAGGCCCATCGGACGCCACCAACAAGTCTGCTTTAAGTAAATCTGCATACTCCGCGCAGACGTCTCTCAAACCGGGAGAACCTGTTTCTTCGCCCATTTCAATGATGAATTTGGCATTGAAGCCCAAGCAACCCCGCTCAGCCAGCACGCAGGCCATCGCCTTTAAATTAACAGAATGCTGGCCCTTGTTATCTGCAATGCCACGGCCATACCAGCGCCCTTCTAAATCAGTCAAGGTCCAAGGTGAAACACCTTCTCGCCATTCAGACTCTAGCCCGCGAATGACATCACCATGGCCATAGCCCAAAACGGTTGGCAAAGCTTGGTCTTCCAAGCGCTCGGCATACAAAAATGGCGCTTTTGCTTTTGGGTGTTCAATGAGGCGACACTCAAAACCCATGTCTAGCAAAGCGGGCTGGAGTTCCTCAGTTAAATAAGCCAGAAGTTCGGCAGATCTGGCTGGATTTTGGCTCTCCGTGGGCCTAGAAATTCTTTTCTGAAGAGTTGAACGAAAGGAACCATTGTCAAATTCTTCGGACGCTCGATCGATGGCAGCTTGTCTGGTCATTTTCAAGATGTTTTTAGAAAATGTCAGACTAACCCAAAATGCCTATCTTGGTGCGATAAAACTGTACAAACATGCAATGGCTGAAGCAAAATAGGCACAGATTTCACACCAAAACCATTTCAATTCAAACAACATATTGCTTAAAAACCTATAGTTGACAAACAATATGTTAAATAACAGGTAGTTGCCATGACAAACCATCATCATTCAGACTCAGACAAAGCAGAAACAGCTGCATGGAAACACGACGGCGTGCGTGTGGTGCCTGGCAATCAATTGGACGGGAATGTTCCCTCTACCCCAGGCATGGACAGAAAAGCGGCAATCAACTTTGCCAGGGTTGGCGCAGAAAAGCTCTGGGCTGGCACCGTCACCATTCAGCCAATGCCAAAACGGGTGCTCACAATCATGGCCCACTAGAAAGCGTGATTTATGTGATCAAGGGACGCGCCCGCATGCGATGGGGTGATCGTTTGGAGTTCACTGCCGAAGCAGGCCCCGGCGATTTCATTTATGTGCCACCCTTTGTGCCTCATCAAGAAATCAACGCCAGCCCTACAGAAGTATTGGAATGCGTGCTGTGCAGGAGTGACGGACAGGCAGTCTCGGTCAACCTCGACATTGAGCCTATCGAAAAACCTGAGCAGGTGCTGTGGATTGACCCCACCCATCCACACGGCGGGGTTTAATCAAAATCAGTCGATCTTGGCGCCAGAATCTTTCACAATTTTGGCCCAACGCACCAAATCAGTTCTCACAATTTGTGCAAGCTGATCGGATGTGCCTTTGAAGGGCTCGCAACCTAAGGTCGCCAAACGATCTTGAACTTCCTTGGCATCTAGCACCTTGGCCAAATCATTCTGAATTTGAACCAAAATGTTTTTCGGTGTGCCAGTTGGGGCAAACATGCCATACCAAGGGGTTGCACCAAAACCAGGCACGGTCTCTCCAATGGTGGGCGAATCTGGCAAGGCCGCAAGGCGTTTTTCATTCACAACACCCAATACTTTGAGCTTGCCAGATCGAATCAAGGCAATGGAGGATGGCATGCTTTGAACCGACAAAGGAACCTGCCCACCCGCAACATCGGTGGCGGCTGCGGCGGCGGCTTTGTAAGGAATGTGCTGCAGCTGAATATCGGTAGCCTTTTGGAGCATTTCACCAATCAGATGGTTCAATGTGCCGTTGCCTGCAGAGGCGATGGACAAAGAACCAGGCTTCGATTTGGCCAAGGCAATGAGCTCAGCCACATTGTTGGCTGGCACACTGGGGTTGGCCACCAAAACATAACCTGCTTTGGCCAAGGGTGCGATGGGGTCAAAATCTTTAATGGGATCGAATCCAGTTTTGGCGTACAAAGAAGGATTGATCACTTGCGCGCTGTCTGCGTTCACCAACAGGGTGTAACCGTCATTTTTGGCTTTGGCGGCAAATGCTGTGCCAACATTGCCGCCTGCACCTGGCCGATTTTCAACCAGCACCGTTTGACCCCATAGTTCCGATAGCTTTTGCGCAATGACGCGAGCAATGGCGTCATTGGCACCACCAGCCGCTTGAGGCACCACTACAGTGACCGGTCTAGAAGGAAATTTGTCTTGCGCAATGGCTTGTGCTGTGAAAGACATACCCAAACTCAATAGCGTCATTTTCAAAATTGCGGATCTGCGATCAGTCATGGCCAACCTTTAAAAATTTAAAACATTCACATTGTTCCTAGAAATCAAAACTTCTCCAAGTCGGGTTTGCCATAATCAAGCCAGACAACACTTTCTATGAGATCTTTCGCGCAAAGAGCGCTGACCACTACATGACCACGCCATTGCTCACCACTCCCCAACTCACCAACCTTTTACAAGGCCTGAAAATCAGCACGAAGGGTCTTTTGTGAGTGTGAATCCAGTGAGCGCCAAAGAAGCCATGGAGCGGATGTCCATTCCCATGGGCCAATCTGGTGGCTACAGTGCCATCATTGACGCCAGAAGTGAAGATGAATATGCCCTAGATCATTTGCCAGGGTCAGTCAATTGGCCTTCTTTGAACAACGAAGAACGCATTGTCATTGGCACACTTTACAAACAAGTAGGCCCTTTCGAGGCCAAGAAAAAAGGCGCAGGCTTGGTGGCCGCCAATATTGCAAAGCACATTCAAAAGCATGTCATTGAAATGCCCAAAGACTGGCAACCCTTGGTCTACTGCTGGCGCGGTGGAAAACGCAGCGGCTCTTTGGCACTCATCTTGGGACAAATTGGCTTCAAGGTAACCCTCATCGAAGGCGGCTACAAAGCCTTTCGGAGTGAGTTGATCAATGCCATCCCGCCCCTGGCTGAGCGCCTTCGCTGGCGCGTCATTTGCGGCCCCACAGGCTCTGGAAAAACAAGGCTCTTACATTGCTTGAAAGCTCAAGGAGCGCAGGTTTTGGATTTAGAGGGCCTTGCCAATCACCGCAGTTCAGTGCTTGGATTCATTCCAGGTGAGCCCCAGCCTAGCCAGAAAAACTTTGACACTCTCCTATGGGACGCCTTGCGACAAATGGACAGCTCAAAGCCTGTTTATGTCGAATCGGAAAGTCGGAAAGTCGGAAATTTGGCCATCCCTGAGTCTTTGATCTTGGCTATCCGTTCGGGAAAGTGCTATCAACTTGAGCTCTCGGACGAGGAACGGGTTAAGCTCTTGCTAGAAGACTACGATTTTTTTGTCAAAGATCCTGAGCTTTTCTCTAGGCGTCTAGATGCACTGGTGCCTATTCGCGGCAAGCAAGTTGTTGAGGCTTGGCAAAATCAAATTCAAAATGATCAAATTGATTTGGTGGTCAAAGATCTTCTCACACTGCACTACGATCCAAGCTATTTTGCTTCGATGAAGCGAAACTTTGAACACATACAAAGTGCTCAAACACTTCATGCAAAAAACAGAACACATGAATGCCTTACTTTGATGGCGCAAGAAATTCTTGGTTCATGACCTGTTCCATGCACCAGCAAATTCAAGCTATCGGCATTTCTCCTAACAAGTAGGCGAGAGATTTTCTCAAGCATTTCTTCGGATAATCTCGCCTGATTCATTGAAAATTCTTCAAAATGCCACACCAACCAGCCTCCTCTGCTCTGTCCAGATTTCGAGTGATTGACCTCACACAAGTCAGAGCTGGCCCCACAGCATGCCGCCAATTGGCCGACTGGGGCGCCGATGTCGTTCAAGTTCAAATGCCAGAGCACATGCGCGGCGACGATACTTTGGGCGGCCAAGAGGGTTCTGACTACCAATACACCCACAGAAACAAGCGCTCGATCACCCTCAACTTGAAAGAGCCAGAAGGTATTCAACTGCTGAAAAAGCTCATCGACCAAGCCGATGTGGTGGTTGAAAACTTCAGGCCCGATGTGAAGTTTCGTTTGGGCATTGACTATGAGAGTTTGAAAGTCAGCAATCCTGGATTGGTCTATGCCAGCATTTCGGGCTTTGGACAAACTGGTCCTTTGGCCAACAGGCCAGGGTTCGATCAGATTGCACAAGGCATGGGCGGCTTGATGTCTGTCACAGGAATGGCAGAGCAAGGCCCTATGCGCGTTGGCATCCCTATTGCCGACTTGTGTGCAGGCATCTTTGCAGCCCAAGGCATTTTGGTCGCTTTGCTTGAGCGAGAAAAGTCAGGCCAAGGACAATGGCTTCACACATCTTTGTTGGAGTCCATGGTTTACATGATGGACTTTCAAACTTCCAGATGGCTCATTGACCAAGAAGTAGCCACCCAAGCCGGCAACTTTCATCCCACCAGCATTCCCACTGGCGTCTACAAAGCGCGCGACGGCTACATGAACATCGCAGTCTTTGGCTCAAAAATTTGGGAACGTTTTTGCGACATTTTGGAAGCGCCTCAGTGGGTCACAGATCCGCGTTATCACGACAAGCCCAGTCGTTCCGTGAACCGAGACGCATTGAATCAAGAAATCAATGAGCGCTTGGCGAAAAAAGATTGTTCCTATTGGATCGAAAAGCTGAACGAAGGAGGCGTGGCTTGCGGTTTGATCAACAGCATGGACCAAGTGTTTGAAGAACCTCAAATTAAACATCTGAACATGGTCAAAGATGTGGTGTCAGTCCACCAAGGACCTCAGCGCATGGTTGGGCAGCCGGTGCAGCTTGAACGAACACCCAGCAGCATTGCACGCGCCGCACCACGACGTGGTGAGCACACAGAAGAAATACTCAAAGAAATTGGCGTGCAAGCTGAGGACTTACCGCGCCTCAAATCGACTGGAGTTTATTGATGAGCGACTTTGTCTATCTTTCCCCCACCGACCGTGTTGAAACATGGTTAGATCAAACCACCCTGCACATTCGATTCAACAATGTGGCGCGGCACAACGCTTTGTCGGTCGACATGTGGGAGGCTGTTCCAGTGCTTTTATCGCAGGCTGAACAAGACATGCGTGTGCGCTTGGTTGTTTTTTCAGGAGCAGGCGAAAAAGCCTTTGTTTCAGGCGCAGACATTTCTCAGTTTGAAGACATGAGAGCGGCCAAAGAAGCCGTCACCCGCTACGAGCAGATGGCCGAAACAGCTCTCATGAGTATTTACAATTTTCCAAAACCCACACTGGCTTGTATCCGAGGTTATTGCATTGGCGGAGGCGTCAATGTGGCCATCAGTTGCGATATGCGCATTGCGGCCAGTGATGCTGTTTTTTCAGTGCCAGCGGCCAAACTTGGCCTAGGCTATCGCTATTCCGCCATGAAGAATTTGGTGGATTTAATCGGCCCGGGCGCGGCCAAAGATCTGTTTTTCACGGCAAGGCGATTAGACGCCCAAGAAGCTCTTCAATTGGGCTTGATCAGTCGGGTGTGTGAAACAGAAAAATTGCCAGCGTTGTTGTCCGAATACACCTCGGCCTTGGCTGCCAATGCGCCAATCACCATCGCAGCCGCCAAAGCCATTACCAAAGAAATTCTGAAACCTTCTCCAGAATTGGACATGGCGCTTTGTCAACAACTCATTCGCAACTGTTTTGAATCTGCCGATTACGCCGAGGGTCGAAAAGCCTTCATGGAAAAACGCAAACCTATTTTCAAAGGCATCTGAAAATGAAATCCTACTGGATGCACATCGACGATGTGCCAAACCCCATCGAATTGCGCGACGCTCCCATGCCTGTTGCGGGGCCTACTCAAGCCTTGGTCAAGGTTCATGCTGCAGGCTTGAACCGAGGTGAGTTCATCAAAGGCCACGGTCTTCATGGCAGCCAAGGGGCCAAGGCCATCGGCATGGAAGCTGCGGGCGAAATCGTGGCTGTGGGCGACAAAGTCAATTCAATGTCCTCCTTCAAAGTGGGCGATCGGGTCATGGCTCGTTGCGGTGCAAGCTTCTCCGAATACGCACTCATGAACGTCCAAGAAATGATGGCTGTACCAGATTCGCTTTCGTGGGAACAAGCCGCCAGCATTCCCATTACATTTTTGGTCACCTATGACCTGTTGGTGCAACAAGGCAAACTCAAATCGAACGATTGGCTGCTCATCAATGGCGTATCTTCTGGCGTGGGCGTTGCCTCATTGCAAATGGGCAAAGTACTTGGTGCCAAAGTCATTGGTACTTCAGGTTCGCAAACCAAACTCAATCAATTGAAGCCACTTGGTTTGGACTTGGGCATTTGCTCACGATCTGCCGACTTTTACGCAACTGTCATGAGCACCACTGAGGGCAAAGGCGTTCAATTGGTTGTGAACACAGTCGGTGGCTCTGTTTTTGAAGAAAGCTTCAAGTGTCTTTCTTTTCAAGGGCGATTAGGCACAGTCGGGTATGTTGACGGTGTCTTGCATGCACCTTTGGACATTGAAGCTCTTCATGCCAAGAGACTCACCCTGTTTGGTGTCTCCAACAAAATGCGCTCGCCCGATCAGCGAGCTGAACCTGTGCAAGGATTCATCAAAGACATCTTGCCTGCATTTGCAGAAGGCAAAATTCACGCGTGCATCGATTCAGTCTTTGAATTCAAAGACTTGGAAGGCGCCAAAGCTCGAATGGAAAGTAACTCTCACGTTGGAAAAATTGTTTTGAAAGTGATCTCATGAAAACTCAATACCTTTTGTCTATTTTGTGTTCCTCTGCTTTGAGCATTGGCTCGTTGGCCCATGCCCAAACGCCTGCAAACTACCCCAACAAACCAGTCAAGATGGTGGTGGGTTTTGCGCCCGGCGGTGCCGCTGACTATGTGGCTCGCAACATCAGCGATGCCATGGGCAAGTCACTGGGTCAATCCATTATTGTGGAGAACAAAGCAGGCGCTGGCTCCAGCATTGCTGCTGAAGCAGTTTCAAAAGCAACGCCCGATGGTTACACCATATTGATTGCAAGTCCTAGCAGCATTTCAGTCAATCCTGCCCTCAACGCCAAGCTGGGATATACACCCAAAGACTTATTTCCTGTTACGAAAATCACTACTTCGCCCTTGGTCGTTGCAGCCAACCCCAATGCGGGTTTAAACAGCTTGACTGAGCTGGTGGCCAAAGCGAAGAAGGCACCCGGCACCATCAATTACGCCACCTCAGGCAACGGTTCAGCACCCCATTTGGGTGCCGCCTTGTTTGCTCAAATTGCAGGCATTGAAATGACGCACATTCCATTTCGAGGTGGTGCACCTGCCGTTCAATCGGTGGTGGCTGGCGATACACAAGTAACCTTTGGCACGCCACCCTCTGTGTTGCCCATGATTCAGGCTGGTCGACTCAAGGGTTTGGGTGTGAGCACCAAAGAAAGGTCTGGTTTGGTTCCTGGCATACCAGGTTCTGCTGAAGCAGGTTTTCCCGACTATGCCATTGAGTTTTGGTATGGCATTTTCTTGCCCAATGGAACACCCCCAGCCGTTGTGAAAAAGATTTTTGATGCTGCTCAATTCGCCATGGCACAACCCAGCGTGAAAGCGGCATTGGCGCGCGAAGGCACTGATGTAGATGTATCAAAATCACCAGAACAATTCGCAAGTTTTTTAAATGAAGACTCTAAATTTTGGGTCAAACTTGTGAAAAGTGCTGGCGTTAAACTGGACTAAATTGAGCAGTTACATAGGGCAACATTAACGCCAGTGTTGCCCTAAAGTTGACATAAATAATTAAATATTTCGGTCAACAAGTGTGTCTCCCCTGCCGTTGAATGATCACTCCCGATCGGTGGAGTTTTCAAACAACATGAAGGAAACATCATGACTAAACTTCTCGCTACCTTGATCATTGGCGCTTTCTCAGCAGCTGCATTTGCCTCCACTCCAGCCACCACACCTGCAGTAGCTACAGCTGCTGCACCTGTCAAAGCTGAAGCCAAAGCCGACGCCAAAGCTGTGGCAAAAACAGAAGTCAAACCAGAGGCCAAGACCGATGCCAAGAAGGCTGAAAAAGTAGCCAAAGAAGCGGCCAAAGACGGCGCTAAAAAGTAATCTTTGCTTCTATGGCGTCAGCGCATTAGCTTGTGCTGACGCTATTTTCTTTGGCGGCCTAACAAAGCTCGAATGAGTGGTTCATAAGCTAGCCGCCAGCATTTGCATTCAATGTGCGAAAATGAGTTTTTATTAGGTCATGAAAGTACGCATTGAATCTTGCTTTAAATGGGCAACTCCAAACCATTGCCAGTGGCACTGGTCATCTTTGCGCTTACGTTAAAGGGCAAGGTCGCCCTCTCATTTTGGTACACACCATCAATGCCGCCGCCAGCGCTGCTGAGGTCAGGCCTGTTTTCGAATCTTTAAGCCAGCACAGAACGGTCTATGCCATCGACCTTCCAGGTTATGGCAATTCAGAACGCGCCGATCGCTTGTACACACCGCGCCTCATGACCGACGCCATTCACGACTTGGTTAAACACATCCAAGCCGTTCACGGCCCCCAAGCCATCGATGCGTTAGCTGTTTCTTTGTCATGCGAGTTCTTAGCACGCGCGGCAGCTGAGCAACCCACACATTTTCAAACCCTCTCGTTGGTCAGTCCAACAGGTTTCACTGGCTTAAAACTCAGACAAGCTCAAGAAGGAAAAACTTATGGGCTCAACTGGCTTTGGAAATTGCTTCAGGGTCCAGGCTGGGGCCTGTCAATTTTCAATTTACTCACTCGGCCCAAAGTGATTCGGTATTTTTTAAAGAAAACTTGGGGCTCAGACAACATTGACGAAGAAATGTATCGCTATGCCGTTTGGACCACGCGACAACCTGGCGCGCAACATGCACCCCTGAGCTTTTTGTCGGCCCAACTCTTCAGCGCAGACATTACCAACATCTACGATAAATTAACGCAAAAAGTTTGGATGAGCCATGGGACGCGTGGTGATTTTGTCGATTACCGTGGCAAACAACGCTATGCCAATTCACAAAACTGGTGCTTCACCGTCTATGAAAGTGGTGCTCTGCCCTACTTTGAAATGCCTGATCAATTTTCAATAGACCTGCTTCAATTTTTAAACAAAACATGAAACTCTTTTCCAGCATGAATCATCCAGGTGTTTGGATGACGACGCTCATGGCCTCTACCATTCTCATGATTACCATGGGCACGCGCCAATCTATGGGCCTCTATGTCGGCCCCCTCAACACCGATACTGGCTTGGGCATTGTGAGTATCAGCTTGGCTATGGCCATTGGTCAATTTGTGTGGGGAGCGGTTCAACCTGTTGCCGGTGCCTTTGCCGATAAATACGGGCCACGGCCTGTCTTGTTGTATGGCTTGCTCATCTTGGTGGTGGGCACCGCCGTCACACCTTTTGTGACCAGCCAAATGGGCCTCATTCTCACCATGGGTTTACTTACTGCCATAGGTTCAGGAGCATGTAGCTTTTCCGTTTTGCTTGGCGCTGCAGCACAGCGCATGCCGGCAACATCACGTGGTACGGCATCAGGCATCATCAATGCTGGTGGTTCTTTTGGACAATTTGTCTTTGCGCCCATCATTGGCAAACTCATTCAATGGGTGGGCTGGATGGGCACCATGTGGTCCATGGCAGCGGTGGCCTTATTGGCCATTCCTCTGTTGAACAAACTCACCAATGACACCCACGCCCCCAGCAAAGCGCCCGATCCAGAGGGTGGCTTGAAAAGAGCCGTCTCGGATGCCATGCGCAACCCCAGTTACTTGCTGTTGCACCTCGGATTTTTTACCTGCGGCTTTCACATTGCTTTTTTGGTCACGCATTTGCCCACTGAAGTGGGCTTGTGTGGGCTCTCCCCTAGCGTGGCCAGTTGGTCGTTGGCCCTCATTGGTCTAGCCAACATTGTGGGCAGCTTGTTGGCAGGTTCGTGCGTCAATTTGTACCGAAGCAAATACGTGCTGGCTTTCATGTACGGCTCGCGCGCTGTGCTCATTGCCCTCTATTTGGTGGCACCCAAAACAGAATGGACTTTCTATGCTTTTGCAGTGGGTCTAGGCTTAACTTGGCTGGCCACGGTGCCCCCAACGGCTGCATTGGTTGGTAAACTTTTTGGCATTCGATACTTGGCCACTTTGTTTGGCCTCACATTGCTGTCACACCAAATTGGCGGATTTTTAGGTGCTTACTTGGGCGGTCTGGTGTTCGAGGCCAACAATGACTACCAGTGGATGTGGTGGGCAGACATTGGTTTGTCTGCCTTGGCGGCCCTCATCAATTTGCCCATCAAAGAAGCGCCTATTAAGGAAGCCACCGCTTGAGCATTTCAGGCGATGGTGGGCCAATGACTTTCTGCGCATTGCCTTTGGCATCAATCATCACCACATAAGGCGTGACATTGGGCCAAGCAGGGTCAACCGACTGTCTGATCTCTGGTTCGAAGCCATCGAAGGCATACATCTTGGTAATTCCCTTGAAGTGGCTGGCATGCCTCAATGCTTTGGCACCACTGGCATCCATCATGACGGCCATCAATGGAACAGCCTGTCCTTTTTCTTTCACCGCATGGTGAAGGACATCAAAGGCTGCAGGGCAAGTGCTGCAATACGTCGTGGTAAACAAATAGGCGGCTGGCCTAGGTCCAGATTTCAGCAGCTGGGCCCAAGATTTTTCGTGGAAGGTCTCAGTTGAACTTAGCTTTCGAGCGCTAACGCTTTGACCATTGACTGTGTTGTGTTTGGGGTCATGCTTGTGATCTTGAGCTTTCAAATTTTGGACCACAAACAGAGGCAACAACAAAGCAAAGCAGAGATAGCGCTTGAACATGAGAATCCGTTTGAGTTGTGACGTGTCCATGTTGCGTGGAAGATTATTGAGAAACATCATAAACTTTGATCTCCTTGGTATCACGCCACACCACCAGCATTTTTTCTGCACGCTGAACCAAGCGAGGATGGTCATTGGGGCCCTGAGTTTGACCCAAAACTTTCACGCTGAAACTCTGGCCTTCGTCTTCCGATATCCAAGCCTTGAGGGTGCTTGTACTGCCATCGCTAGATCGCCAGGCCACAACCACGCGTTGCTTGTATGAGAGAACATCTGCATGCTCTGCTCTGGGGTCAGGTATGGCTTTAAGCGTATTCAACAGTGGCTCGCCTGTGGCACTCAAGCGTGCGTATCTCACACCCGCCACGTCTTGCCCGTCTTGTTTGCGAATACCAAACCAGACCATGTAAAATCCTGTTTGCGAGGTGTTCGAAGCCAGGCCAGGTCCGTGGTGAGGACACGCATTGATTTGCCAATTGTCAAAGGTACTTCTGACTGGGATTTTGGTTTGACCTTGCGCAGTTGACGAAACAGTTGAAGACGCTACCGGCAACAAAGCAAAACCATGATCACGAGTTTGCTCACCAAACACATGGCGCCAAACCGCAGCTACTTTTCCATCTGCCGTATTGCTCATGGCAATGCGGCAGCATTCACAAGAATGATCTGCCAGCTTGTAATCAGGGCCAAATGTGGCACCACCGTCTTTAGAAACGTTGCCATATACGGCCGCACCAATGTATTTGGGGCCCACTCCTTTTGGCGGTAAGTCGCGCTTGTCAATCCAGAGCGTGTGCAAATTGCCTTGGGCATCAAAAAGAATAGATTCGAAACGATGCGTAATTTCTTGCCGGTCTTGGTGCACTGTGAAAGGTGCAGAGAAGCTTTGACCGCCGTCTGCACTGCGAAGCATTCGAACAAAACCGGTATAGGGCTTTGGCAGCGGCTGCGTATAGGTCACAACAGCCCAGCCGTTAGGGCCAAAGGCCATTTTGGGTCTAGACTCTCCGTCTGCAGCAATTTCATCTTGCTGTGTGTTCAATATCACAGGCGCTGACCATTGCCCCAAGGCTTGCGCTGGCGAAGACTGCAAGAACATTTGGCCCCGATCATTCAGGCCCACCACCCACAATCTGCCATCGGGTGCCAAGGCAGCCCCTGTAGCCAGTTGAATGCGCTTGGCATGTTTCATGGGTTTGTTATGCGAATTGGCATTATGCACATTGGCACTCTGCGCATTTGCATTTAGCGCTGTGCATATTCCCAGCAACAGCAGCCCGACGGCCATCCCATTGACCCATGTTTTGTTCAAAAATCGCATTGAAATTCCTTTCAATTCAAAGACACACCAAGACATTCAATATGTAAAGCCACATCAAGCGCCAAAAGACTTGCTCAAGCCAAGCATGACACTGCGCGGTGCACCCAGTTGGTAGGTGTTTTGCGTATTGGGCGAGTAAGTACCCGTGCCTCTGTAAGAGCTTGAAGCGCTATCTGAGTAGCGCTGGTTGGTCAGGTTGCGAACTTGCCCCCAGACCTCCCAACCGCCTTGCAACTTCTGACTTGCATGGACGTTGAACAAGGTATGCCCTTCGTACTTCACCGTGTTGGCATCGTTCATCCAATAACTGCCCTGCTTGATCATGTTCAGTGCAATGCGTGAGCCAGGCGCAAACTTGTAGGCTATCGCTGCATTGATCGCATGAGATGGCGCCTGCCTCATGGTTTTGCCAGAGTAGTCTTCTATCGCACCCACTCTATCACTCACCTTATAGCTTAGGTAGGTGTGTTGAGACCAAGTAGCACCGAAGCGCCAATCCAATCTTTTCCCCTCTTGGCTCAATGCAACTTCTAGGCCTTCACTGCGTGTTTGACCCGCATTTTTGTTGACACTGTCACCCACAGCAGGGGTATAGCTCACGATGGTGTCTTTGCCATCCAGCCTGTAAATAGCGGAGTCAAGCTTCACACTGCCATCGAGCAAAGCAGCACGCCAGCCCAACTCGGTGTTGTCGTAGACCGAGGGTTTTAAATCGGGCACGCTAGTTCTGGCATACAACTGACTCACCTCGGGTGGCGTGAAACCTTGGCTGAGGTTGCCGTAAAAACTGTTGCGCGCATTCAGTGCAAAAGTACCGCCCAGCTTAGGGGTGAAACGGCTGAAGCTTCTCACCTCGTTGGCTGCACCATAGTTGCTACCAGGTGTTAAGTTATTTTTGAAATCGTAAGAAATACTGTCGTAACGACCACCACCCACAATTCGCAAATTGTCCATGGGTGCAAATTCAAATTGCGCAAAAGCTGCGTTGTTAGCGATGTCGGCGCTGTAATTGCGAACGCCAGATGGATTCCTCACGCTGTTGAGCGCGTAAGACATGTATCGACCAGTTGCAACATCGCGCGTGATGGCCAGATTGTCAGACACATAATCGTTTTGACTGCGATCGATGGTCAATCCAGAAACCAATTTGGCTTTGCTCCAATTCAACTTTTGCTCATGTTTCACATCCAAACCCAATGACTCAACATGGTTGTTGTTCAAGGTGCCTCTGCAGACTGTTCCCGCACAGCCAGTGATGGTGTAATTGGGCAATTGACCGTGGTCATTTTTGCGAGTAAACGCCGTCACAGTGGTCAAGCCACCTTTTGTGGTTTCACCTTCCCAGGCCACATTGGCGCGTGAGGCAACGTCTTTGCGCCAAGTGAAGGTATTCAAACTTTTTCCGATGCTGTTGCGGTAGTCTGTTTCAAACAAGCTGCCTGGCGTTTCCGTATCTAAATTTGTCTTGATAAACGAGGCACGCATCCAAGAAGTGGCAGACAAGTTGTAGTCTGCCCGCAATGAAAACGAGTCCTTGCTCCCGCCGCTGTATTCTTGCCAGTTTTGACTTTGCCGTTGCGAGCTGTAGTGAGAGAAACGCAAACCCAAATCACCCCAGCTATTGCTGGCACCGGAATCAACACGGGCAAAGCCATCCTTGTCATCAATGCGCATACCCAAATAGCCTGTAGGCGTTTTCGACGCACGTTGAGTTAAGAAATTGATAGCGCCGCCCACGGCATTGCTGCCATAAAGTGACGACGCAGCCCCCTTCACCACCTCGATGGCTGAAGCAGCGTTCATGTTGTTTTCATTCAAAGCGTTGTGATTGAAAACGCCCAGGGGACGAATGGGAATACCGTCTTCCAAGTATTGATAAACCGCATTGGTGCTGATCGGCTGGCGGATGGACATGCTGTGCTGCTCATTGCCCAAGTCGTTCCAAAACACTCCTGGAATTCGATTGATGATCTCCCCAACTGATTTTGCTTTTTCCTCATCCCACTGGGCACGATTGACCACGCCGATGGATGCGGCTGTTTCAGAAAGTTTGGAAGCCGATCGAGAGCCCGACACCACGATGGTGTCGATGGCCGTTGTTGAGTTTTTGGCGCTTTGTGTTTGTGTTTGAGCTTGGGACAGTAAAGGAGTACAGCCCAGCAGATAGGCCGTGCAGGCCCACGCAAGTTTGTTGTATTGAAAAGTCATGTCATTTGTTCGCAGGTACTTAAGCAAACTCCAGACGGCGCTAATTCAAGCCCGCCCAAAATTGACTTAAAAAATGGAGGAAGCATGGCTGAGGCAGGCAAATCACCCGCCTGACCATGAAGACGACCAGGGTCGTGGGTTCAGTGCTTCATGCCCGAGTGACCGCCATGAGGCGTGTGAGCCGGCGCATGAGCGGGCGCGTTCATGTTGCGAGCAGGTGCTTTGACTTCAAGAGTCTGGCGTTTGCCATCCTTGGTCTCAAATGTGAGCGTCAGGGGCACTGCGTCGCCATCTTTTACTTGTGACTTGAGATCCATCAACATGACGTGATAGCCGCCAGGCTTGAGTTCAACCGCTTTGCCCATGGGCAAGGCCAAACCATCAACAGCACGCATTTTCATGACGCCGCCTTCCATGGCCATCTCGTGAACTTCGACAATACCAGCCGCTGGGGACTTGGCACTGATCAACTTGGCATCTTGCGCAGATTGCAACTTCATAAATGCACCCGTGGCTTTTTGCTGCGGCAGAGTGGCGCGAACCCAGGGTTCAGATACAGTCACTTGAGCTGATGCGGCAAAAGTGGCCAAGGTCAAGGACAAGAACATCGACAATTTAAAACGCTTCATGAGAATTCTCCGTCTGTGAGATGGCTTCTAGGGCCACACTCTATGAAATAAACACTGAACTTGTTTGTTTTCAATGCAAACCAACAGGTCTGCAGAAAAACAGTACGTGAAAAATCAGACGGAAGGGGGACCACGCGATGGCAGTGGCGGCGCAGTGCGCGATGCAATCAGTGCAGCGGCAATGGGATGAAGAGAAAAAGCCAATGGGCTGAGGTGATCAAAACCGTCAGAGCTGGTTTGCACTGGCACACCCACCGGTGCGCACAAAGGACAGTCCATGTTGGAAGACAGCGTGTCGTTGGCATCCTCATTGCCTGCAGCCACCATTTTCATGCCACCCGCACTGGAACAAACCATTTGGGTTTCAGTGGGGTTCAGAATGGGAGATGCAATGGCCACGCCTATGAAAAGCGCAAACCACACCAGCACCAGGCGTGCAATGAATTTGTGGCTTGTTGCGTTAGTCATGTGGCGTATTATTACTGAAGTCATTTGATTAATTCAATAACTTCATGAAAAAAATACTACTTTTAGGCTCAGGCGAGCTTGGCAAAGAATTCGTCATCAGCGCAAAGCGTCTAGGTTGTTATGTCATTGCCTGTGACAGTTATGCCCAAGCACCGGCCATGCAAGTGGCCGATGAATGCGAAATTTTCAGCATGCTCGATGAAGTGCCTTTGCGCGCGGCTATTGCCAAGCACAAGCCAGACTTGATCGTTCCTGAAATTGAAGCCATCCGAACAGAAGTTTTGCTGGATGTCGAAAAAGAAGGCTTTGAAGTCATTCCCAGCGCCCGCGCCGCAAATCTCACCATGAACCGCGACCGCATTCGCGATGTTGCGGTTGGGCTTGGAGTTCGCACAGCCAAGTTCAACTATGCCGAGTCAAGTGAAGCCTTGTTGTCGCAAGCCAAGGCCATCGGCTTTCCGGTGGTGATCAAACCCGTCATGAGCTCTTCTGGCAAGGGTCAAAGCGTTGCCAAAAGCGAAGCTGACATTCAAGCCAGCTGGGAATATGCCTGCGCAGGCATGCGCGGTGACCGCAAGAAAGTCATTGTCGAAGAATTCATCAACTTTGAATTTGAAATCACCCTGCTCACCATTCGCCAACGCTCTGGGCCAACTTTATTCTGCCCACCCATCGGCCACGTGCAAGAACGAGGTGACTATCAATACAGTTGGCAGCCTCAAGCCATGGCACCCGATTATTTGCAAGCAGCGCAAGCAATGGCTGAGAAAGTCACAGCCGATTTAGGCGGTGCTGGCTTGTTCGGCGTGGAATTTTTTGTCACGGCTAAAGAGGTCATTTTCAGTGAGCTAAGCCCGCGCCCTCACGACACCGGCATGGTGACCTTGATTAGCCAAAACTTAAGTGAATTTGATTTGCATGCAAGGGCTATTTTGGGCCTTCCCATACCCTTCATTCAAGCGCATGAAGGAGCTAGCGCTGTGGTGTTGGCCGACCGGGAAGGCAAAAATCCGAGCTTCTCTGGCGTATCAGCCGCCTTGCAAGAACCAGGCGTTGATGTCAGAATTTTTGGCAAGCCCACCACGCGTCCATTTCGGCGCATGGCTGTTGCTCTGGCCCAAGGCGATCACGCCTTGCAACGAGCACGCGCCGCCGCTGCCAAAATTAGTGTGCATGTTGAATAAAGCTCGCGCAATAAAAAAGGCTCTGACACTGAGTGCCAGAGCCCTACTTCAAAGTAAGTCTTATTTAACTTCAGTGATGAAGTTTTCGGTGGTACGGCGCACCTTCTTCATGTTGACCAACCAATCTTTATCGGCTTCCCGATAGCCCAGTGGCAACAACACAGTGCTGCGCAGACCACGAGATGCCAAATCCAAAATTTCGTCGACAGCTTTTGGATTAAAGCCTTCCATGGGTGTGGCATCAACCTCTTGCTCAGCCGCTGCAATGAGCGCGGTTCCCAAAGCAATGTAAGACTGCTTGGCAGCATGCTGGAAATTGACCTCAGGTCCTTTGGCTGGATAGTTCTTGAGCAACATTTGACGATAGGCCTCAGCACCTTCGTTCACAAAGCCACGGACTTCATTGTTGTAGTCAAACATCATGTTGATGCGCTCGGCGGTGTAGTCGTTCCAAGCGGCAAACACCAGAAGGTGTGAGCCCTCTGTAATTTGGGCTTGGTTGTTGGCCGCCGCTTGAATTTTGGTGCGAACATCTTTGTTGGTGACCAGAATGATTTCGTAGGGCTGCAAACCACTTGATGTAGCGGTCATGCGAATGGCTTCCAAAATGCGTTGTACTTTCGCTTCAGGGACAGCCTTGGTGGGGTCCATTTTTTTGGTGGCATAGCGCCAATTGAGGGCTTGAAGCAAATCCATGATGAGGTTTCCAATTTTTTTAAACAGCCTCAGATTTTAAACCATTCATCTGCACAGCCTGCGGTTAGGATTGACCCATGTCAAACTGGCTCCCACTGATTGCAACGCTGTTTATTCAGGCCATGGTGGCAATGGCGTTGCTCAGTTTGCCTGTGATGGCTCCCATCGCTGCCAAATCTTTGGACGTTTCACCCACCTTGGTGGGCATTTACATATCACTCACCTATGCGGGTGCGATGTTTGGAAGCCTCACTTCTGGCACAACGGTGAACCGCCTCGGACCCATCCGCGTCAGCCAACTGGGCTTGTTGTTTTGTGCCTTGGGTTTGAGCTTGTGTGCAGTGCCCTCATTGCCAGTGATTGCAATAGGCGCTCTTTTGATTGGTTTAGGTTACGGCCCCATCACCCCTGCCAGCTCCCAAATTCTGGCTCGAACCACCAAGCCTTCCCAAATGGCTTTGGTTTTTTCTATCAAACAATCTGGCGTTCCCTTGGGCGCCATGATGGCGGGTGCCGTCATTCCCACACTCATGCTCAACATCAATTGGCAACTGAGTCTGATTGCAGTTGCCTTGGCCTGCTTGATTTTTGCCGCTTTGTCCCAGCCCTTGCGCCCATCTTTGGATGATCAAAGACAAGCGGGCTTGCCTTTCGAACTAGGCACTCTGACAAGGCCAATTCGCATGGTGTTGGGTCATCGCACTTTGGCCACCATGGCCGCTTGCTCCTTCATGTTTTCAATGGTGCAACTCTCACTGACCACTTACTTGGTCACCTATTTGCACGAAGATCTCAGCTACGGCATGGTCAGCGCGGGGCTCTTGCTGTCAGTCACTCAAATTGGGGGCATTGGCGGTCGCATTGCATGGGGCGTCATTTCGGATCGATGGCTAGGGGCGCAAAAAACGCTCATGCTGCTGGCATGCCTCATGGCCTTGAGTGCGCTGGTTACAGCCCTGCTCCTGCCCCAATTGCCACTTTGGGCAATTTGGATCACGCTAGTGGTCTTTGGAGCATCTGCCATTGGATGGAATGGTGTTTATTTGGCGGAGGTAGCACGTCAAGCACCCGAAGGCCAAGCCGGCGTCGCCACAGGTGGCACCTTGACATTCACATTTTTGGGAGCGGTCATTGGCGCGCCTATTTTCGGCATGCTGTCTTCCTTGTTTGGCACATACCAAGCAGGCTTTTTGGCCTTGGTTGTGACTTCAAGTTTATGCGCTAGCGTGCTCTTCAAATTGAAAAGCACACCACGCTTTTCTAGCCCCGCATAAGGTCAACCGCCTTTTCTGCAATCATGAAGGTGGGCGCATTGGTGTTGCCTGTCACCAGCTGGGGCATTACTGAAGCGTCAATGACTCGCAATGATGACAATCCATGCACGCGAAGTTCGGCGTCCACCACAGCCAGAGGATCTTGCACAGGTCCCATTTTGCAAGTGCCGACTGGGTGGTACTCCGTATCCGAATGGTCTTTTAAAAAATCTCGAATTTGGCCAGGTTGGTTGTGATCAACCTCGTACAACATCTCACCCCGATAGGCATTTAAACCGGGCGATGCCATGACCCTCAGTCCCAATTGTGTGGCCGTCACAAGGGTCTCAATATCATCAGGGTGCTTGAAAAACGCCGGGTCAATGAGGGGCTTGTCCATGGGATTGCGACTCGCCAAAGTAACAGTACCACGGCTCTTGGGGCGCATGAGGGTGACATGCAAGGTATAGCCATGTCCAAGATGCATTTTGCGCGCGTGGTCATCGACAATGCCCGTGCAAAGCGCCAATTGAATATTCGGATACGCTGTGTTTCCCTCGGTAGACACAAAGCCTTGTGTTTCTGACACGTTGGAAGTGATCCATCCTGTGCGCTTGGATCGCCACTCTAGGATGGACTTGACCAAGTTCACAGCGCCCTTCAATGAAAAGCCCATGGCCTCATTGATTTTCGAAGTTTTGTAAATCAAGACCGTGGTGATGTGGTCTTGTAAATTTTGTCCAACCCCTGGCAATTCATGTACCAAAGGAATGCCCAAGTCTTTTAGATGGTCTGCAGGCCCCACGCCAGACAGCATGAGCAACTGGGGGGAACCAAAAGCACCCCCAGACACAACAACTTCTTTGCGCGCACGAACTTCGTGTGTCACGCCATTGACGAAGTACTTCACGCCAATGGCGCGCTTGCCTTCAAACATGATTTGCGAGGCATGCGCTTGCGAAATAACGTGCAGGTTGGCTTGATGGCGGTGCGGGTCTAGGTAAGCACGTGCTGCATTCCAACGCTCTCCATTTTTTTGAGTAACTTGAGCAGGCGAAACACCAAATTGTTGCGCGCCGTTGTAATCTGGATTGAAAGGAATGCCCTGCTCATTGCAAGCCTGAATAAAAGCTTGATTGAGAGGGCTGGGACTTCTCAAATAGCAAACATTGACGGGCCCATTGACGCCGCGGTAAGCGTTTTCACCAAAGCACTCGTTGTGTTCCGATTTTTTGAAATAGGGCAACACCTCTTGGTAGGACCAGCCCTGGTTGCCAAGTGCAGACCAGTTGTCATAGTCAAGCGGATTGCCGCGTGTGTAAACCATGGCATTGACAGAAGAGCTGCCGCCCATCACTTTGCCGCGGGGTTGAAAACCTTTTCTGCCGTTGAAGCCTGTTTGAGGCACGGTCTCATAGCCCCAACTGTTGATCTTCAAAGAAGATGTGGCAGCAAATCCGAGGGGGGCTTTGACAAACACAGAATCGTCTGGGCCACCTGCCTCAAGCAAGCACACCGATGTGTTCAAATCTTCAGACAGTCTGCCGGCAACACAACAGCCTGCTGAGCCGGCACCCACAATCACATAATCAAATTCTTGCTGATTCAACACAATCACCCTGGATTTCTCGGCGAAAACAGACCGCCTTCAGCTGTTTATAAGTGAATCAAATGCAAGCGCCTAGGGGTAATACCCTGTTCATTTCACGGGCAAGCGCCATACTTGGGTCAATCTGCAACACGGTACGACCTTCTTGAACCCAGCTGTCCAACATCATCCGCAGCAAAGCCAGCCTTATGTCGATCGAAAGCGATGGGCCTGGTTGCTTTCAGTGATTGGACCTGCCATCTCAATGGTTGGCACTCTGGCAGTTTCTGTGTTCGGTGTTGGCACCTGGATCTTGTTTTTTCCATTGGTTTTTTTCTACGGTTTGGTACCCCTGTTGGATTTTTTAATTGGCGAAGACACCAGCAATCCCCCTGAGTCTAGTATTGCGGCATTAGAAGCCGATCCCTATTACCGTTGGATCACGTACGCCACCATTCCTGTTTTGTGGGTATCAGTTATTTTCAATTGCATTTTCCTATGCTCATTCTCATTGAGCGCCATGGAATGGATTGCCACCGTTATTACCACCGGTTCCGTTTTAGGATTTGGTTTGAATGTCAGCCACGAACTTGGCCACAAACTTCAAAAAATACCCCGAAAAATTGCGCTGTTCAATACAGCCCTGGGCGTTTACGGTCACTTCTCCATTGAACACAACCGCGGCCATCACCGGCATGTCAGCACCCCCGAAGATCCTGCTTCTTCCAAAATGGGTGAGAATATTTATCAATTTGCTTGCAGAGAAATTCCGGGTGGCGCGTTCAGGGCATGGCAACTGGAATCTGATCGACTGCATCGTCAAAACAAATCGAGTTGGCACTTTGAAAATGAAATCCTTCAGGCTCTTTGCCTCAGCATTTTGGTCCACGGCACCCTAATTGGTTTTTATGGCATCGAGATGGTCATGGTTTTGGTGCCCTTGGTCTTGTGGGGCGCCTTTCAACTAACGTCGGCCAACTATGTCGAGCACTACGGCATTCAACGATTGAAAACAGCCCAAGGCAGCTATGAAAGCTGTCAACCGCATCATTCTTGGAACAGCAATCACTTGGTTTCTAACTTGGTGCTGTTTCAACTTCAGCGTCACTCCGACCACCACGCCTATCCCGGTCGAAGCTATCAATCGCTCAGAGATTTCCCCCAACTCCCTCGGTTGCCGTCTGGTTATTTTGGGATGTTTTTCTTAGCCTACTTGCCACCACTTTGGTTTCGAGTGATGGACCCCCTGTTGGTCAAAACACTTCAAGGCGATGCATCGCGTATCAACTTTTTGCCAAGTGCCAAAAATCGTCTGACACAAAAGTATGGCCTGGTTGCGTAGTTGCCTTATTGCCTTATTGCCTTATTTTCTTGTACCCCAACTGAATTGGTGACTTAACTCTTAGCACCCATTGCAACTTGGAGATCAGATTCTCCCAGCATGCCATGCAGAAGCCGCGCAACCTCCCAAGAGGGATTTTCTGTTTCACCCCCAAAGGGTTCAAAACCAGTGATGAGTAATTTCAATTTTGACTCCACAGCTTATTGCTCAAATTAAAGCGCATTGTTTGCCACCGAATGTCGGTCCCACAATGCGCGTCGCCAGTAAACAGTTAGCGCCAATGTCAGTATCAAACCGAGGGCTGAGTAAAGCCCGGCCGTAGCCACATAACCAATACTTTCAACCAAGGGGCCGCTGATCAATAAACCAATGGGCAAGCCCCAAATGGCCAACATGCGCATGCCCATGACCCGGCCATGAAAAGCGGGCTCAGTGGCGCGCAACATGACCGCGGCCAGAGGTGTCATGCACAGACTTTGCACAAAACCGGCCAGCATCAAAATGAACATACCGAAATACAAATTTTGGGTGAACGCAAACACAAAATCCAACAGGAACCAGGCACTTGAGGCGACGATCATGGTTTGAGACGCGCGCAGCTTGAATTTGTGGGAGCTCAAAGTGAGAGAAGCCAGCAAGCCACCAAACGCAAAACTAGCCCCCAAAAAACCAAGCCCCGTCTGGCTGGTAAGGAAGATATTTTTGGCAGCATAAGGCAACAAACCCAATGAAAAGGGAAACGCCAACAAGTTCACCAAAAACGCCACGGCCATCGCACCCATGAGAATCGGCTTGTGCCAAACATAGGTGAACGCTGATTTCAAGTCTTGCAGCGGGCTGGCCAAAGCCACAGAACTTGGCGCGGGTTGAACATTGTCAACACCTCTTGAAAGCCAAAAGCTAATGAAATACAAGAAAGTAACGACCAGATAAGCAGACGTCATTCCCAGAAAAGCCACAATACCCGCGCCCGCCAATGCGCCAGCAATCCTGGCCGAATCTGAGGTCATTCTGGAAATTCCAAGCGCAGCCATGAGTTGTTCTGGCGGCAATGTTTTTGCGATCAAGGCATTGCGCATCATCTGGTCCGAGGGCCTGATCATGCCCACAACGGCCGACAAAATGAGCACCTTCTCGGGTGTCAAGGCTTCAAAATAGGAAAGCAACATGATGACAAAAGCCATCAGTGCGTAAATGGCTCTTGTGGACCAAAGCATTCTCCTGTAGCCCATGCGATCACACACCACACCAAAAATGGGGGCTACCAAAGAACCTAGATATTGCAGTGCACCATAAAACACCAGCATCAAGACAGACCCAGAGGCCGACAAGATGTACCAACCCAAGAGGATGGTCTCCATTTCAAAAGCCCAAGAGGTGGCAAGATCAGCGGGCCACTGGTATCTGAAGCTTTTAACGCGAAATGAATCACGCCAATTCAATTGCGCTGGCGTTGAAGAATTTGTCATCTGTTTTCATTTTAGGCAAAAGTTGACGAAGTGCTGTTCGATCCACAACCCGCGTATAGGGTTAATACTTATCAGCTGCTTGCCATGAAGCACTAGCATCGTTGCAAAGGAAATTCCAAATGAAGCTCACTCACAATTTATCCCGCACACTGAATTACAAACTCAAGCGCCTATTGCTTATTGCTAGCATCATGCCGGTGTTGGCTTTTGCCCAAGCCTGGCCCACCAAGCAGCCCATCAAATTGGTTGCAGTGTTTCCACCTGGCGGCTCTGTCGATCAGGTTTCTCGCATCATTGCACCCGTCTTGTCGCAGCAACTTGGACAGAGTGTCATTGTGGAAAACAGAGGCGGCGCTTCAGGCGTCATTGGCACTGCTTCCGTGGTGTCCGCACCCGCCGATGGTTATACGTTTGCAGTCGTGTTTGACACCCATGGCGTCAATCAAAGCTTGATGCCCAATATGCCTTACGACAGCAAAAGAGACTTGGTGCCTTTGATTTTGGTGGGCACATCGGCCATGGTTTTGACCTCCAACGTGGGCAATGAATACAAAACTTTTGCCGACGTGGTGGCTGCTGCAAAAGCCAAAAAGAATGTTTCCTTCGGCACCATTGGCAATGGCAGCTTAGGTCACTTGGCCATGGCCTTGCTGGGTAAAAATGCCAACTTAGAGTTCAACCACATTCCCTACAAAGGCGGTGGCCCGCTCATGACCGATGCTGTTGCGGGTCACGTACCCTTGGCCATGGGCACTGTGTTTTTGAGCAAGCCCCACATTGATAACAAACGCATTCGTCCCTTGGCTGTTACATCCTTGAAACGGGTACCAGAATTTCCTGAAATTCCAACCATTGCCGAGGCAGGATTTCCTGGATTTGAAGCGCCTGCTTGGTGGGCTTTGTTGGCCTCCAGCAAAACGCCGCCAGATATCGTCAAGCGCATGAACGACGAATTGAACAAGGTGTTGCAAAATCCTGAAGTGGCTCAAAAACTCAGCGCTCAGGGCATTGAACTCTCGGGCGGCAGTGTCGAGAAAGCCAGGGCCTTCATTGACAAGCAACTTGACACATGGTCCAAAGTGGTTCGAGACAATGGCATCAAGCCCGATTGAAATGAGTCTCAGCGAAGCGGCCTGAACGGCCCCTTCAAAGACTTATTCTTCGGGTGAAACTTCAAGCGCCACCAGCAGTCTGGCCACCATGTTGTAAGCCGCGATGGCGGTGGTCAGCTCAACAATTTCTGTGGTGTTTAATTGGGTTTGCAGTTGCTTGAACAACCCAGCGTCAACTTTCACGTTCAAGGTCATCTGGGCCGCATACTGCACCACCCACCTGGACATGGGGTCTAAGGCTTCGTCTTGCACACCCTTGTCTGGCGCATTGGCTATCGCTCTATTTAAGCCATCCAACTCAGCTTGCGTGCCACCTGCTTTGAGGTAGTCGGGGGCATGGTGGTGGTACTCATAGTGCGCACCTGTTAGGAGAGCTACTGTGCAAATGCCAAGCTCGCACAATTTGCGAGAAGCAGACAATCCCGTTCTGACATTGCGCATGTAGACATTCCAACCAGATGCAACGGGATAGCTCCACAACAGCGCTTTGTCGATGTTCAGCAGTTCCCCGCCTCTGCGGGCCAAAATGGCGTCAACCAACTCTTTGGGTTGGCTCAGTTGCTCTGGGGTCCAGTCGGGGATGCGCATGAGAAATTCCTTGATTGTTTATCGGTAAAAGGCTTCAACCTTGCCCTTGAGTTTCATCAAAAGAGGGTTACCTTTGCGGTCGAGGGCCTTGCCGGCTGGCACTTTGATCCATGACTCACTGATGCAGTATTCCTCCACATCCTTTCTTTCCTTGCCATTGAAACGAATGCCAATTTCGAATTCGAAGATGGCTGCGTTGTAAAAGGGGCTTTTGGCGTCAATCGACAGATGGTCTGGCAATTCGGGGCGTGAGTTTTTGTCGCTCATATTCTTTTCAATTTGATAAAACCGTTGTTATATGCAATTCTCTCCCATTTGAGGGTGGTTTACATTCCAAAATTTGGTCTGACCAATTAGGGTATCTTTGGATAAGAAACCTAAGCCAACAGTGTGATACTGATTTTCAGATCAAGTAGTTTGAGCCTGCCTAGTCAATGCAGGCCTGTTTTAGCAGGGATTTTCTAATGGCCAGTGTATCGATCCGATCCGTCAAAAAGAATTTTGGCGATGTTCCCATCCTTCACGGTGTTGACATTGAAATTGAGGACGGCTCTTTCACCGTATTGGTTGGCCCTTCTGGCTGTGGCAAGTCAACCTTGCTGCGAATGATTGCTGGGCTTGAAGAAATTAACAGCGGCCAAATCAACATTGGTAGCCGCGAAGTTAACAACCTTCCCCCCAAAGAGCGCGATATCGCCATGGTATTTCAAAACTATGCGCTGTACCCCCACATGACTGTTGGCGAGAACATGGCCTTCTCACTCACCTTGGCCAAAAAACCGCAAGCCGAAATCGACACCAAGGTGGCCCGCGCTGCCGATATTTTGGCGCTTGGCTCCCTGCTCGATCGCTACCCTCGTCAACTATCGGGCGGTCAGCGTCAGCGTGTGGCCATGGGCCGTGCCATTGTTCGCGACCCCCAAGTCTTTTTGTTTGACGAACCCCTCTCCAACCTCGACGCCAAGTTACGCGTTGCCATGCGCAGCGAAATCAAAGAGTTGCACCAGCGTTTGAAAACCACATCTATCTACGTCACACACGACCAAATTGAAGCCATGACCATGGGCGATCAAATTGTGGTCATGCGAGATGGCCGTATTGAACAAAAGGGTTCCCCACTCGACCTGTACGACATGCCCGCCAACCAGTTTGTAGCAGGCTTCATTGGTTCACCCGCCATGAATTTTTTACCTGGCAAATTGTTGGTCAGCGGTGGGCAATGTCAAGTTGAATTGAACGACGGCCTAAAGCTAGACCTGCTAAGTCCCGTTCAAGGACAAAATGGACAGCCCGTTATTTTTGGCACTCGCCCAGAACACCTCACCTTGGTGAGCAGCGGTGGCATCTCAGCCCATGTTTCTGTTTTAGAACCCACCGGCATGGACACCTTTGTTGCCTGCAAGCACGAAGGTGTTGAGTTCTCTGCGGTTTTCCGCGAACGTCACGAATTTCAATTAGGCAGCACCATCAACCTTCAACCTGACATGTCGCGCTCACACGTTTTTGACGCAGCATCGGGCAACAGGTTAGCCGCCTAATATTTGAAATTTTTTAACCATTTTTCTCGTCGCTAACCCACTCAAAACAGGAGACTTATCATGACAAAACTGAATCGTCGCGACTTCCTCGAAAGCTCAGCCGGTGCTGCGGCAGCTTCAACCACCCTTGGCTTGGGCGCTATGGCGGTTAGCCCAGCAGTCCAGGCTCAAAACATGGCCTTCAAGCCAGAAAAAGGCGCCAAACTGCGTGTTTTGCGTTGGAGCCGATTTGTGCAAGGCGACATTGACGCCTACATGGCCAACGTCAAGAAATTTACAGCAGCCACTGGCGTTGAAGTACGTGTAGACAACGAAGGCTGGGAAGACGTTCGACCCAAGGCTGCGGTAGCTGCCAATACAGGCGCCGGACCCGACATCATTTTGTCCACCAACGACGATGCCAATTTGTACCCAGAGAAATTGCTCGACGTCACAGATCTGTGTGAGTACTTGGGCAAAAAATATGGTGGCTTCTACCCTTCATGCCATGCGTATTTAAAACCCGATGGCAAAAAATGGATTGGCGTTCCACTTGGTGCTGCAGGTGCCATGATGGTTTATCGTCAAAGCCACTTAAAAGCAGCAGGTTTTGACTCATTCCCTAAGGACACCGATGGTTTCCTCAGAATGCTCAAAGCCCTCAAAGAAAAAGGCACTCCGGGTGGCTTTGCGCTTGGCAATGCCACAGGTGATGGCTTGTGGTGCAACTGGCTCATTTGGGCCTTTGGCGGCAAATTGGTAGATGCCAGCAACAAAGTGGTCATTGACAGCCCCGAGACCATCAAGGCTTTGGAATACGCCAAAGAAATGTACGCCACATTCCCACCTGGCACCTTGTCATGGCTCGACCCCAACAACAACAAAGCGTTCTTGGATGGACAGGTCAGCGTTACCAACAACGGCATCTCCATTTACTACGCCACCAAAACATCTACCGATGAAAAAGTGCGCGCATTGAATGCTGACGTTCACCACGCAGCTTATCCCGTTGGCCCTGTTGGCACGCCTACCGAGTCACACTTGTTCTTCAACCAGATGGTCATGAAGTACACCAAGTTCCCGAATGCAGCCAAAGAGTTCTTGCGCTTCATGATGGAAAAAGAGCAATTCGATCCGTGGCTCACAGCCGCTGGTGGCTATATTGCCCCTCCTTTGGACTTCTACACCAAGTCTGCCATCTGGACCTCCGATCCAAAGCACACAGCCTACCGCGATTGCGTGAAAAACATGCGTCCAGCAGGCTACGCAGGCAAGCTGGGTTATGCCTCAGCTGGCGCCGGTGCCGACTTCATTGTGGTCAACATGGTGGCTGAAGCTGCTAGCGGTTCTAAAACACCGAAAGAAGCTGCAGAACGCGCACAGAAACGTGCTGAGCGTTACTACAAAGTTTGATCTTTTTATCAACTGAAAAGAACCCATGACACCCTTGCTTGAGAGAGTTCAGAACAGCCGCAATGTGCTCGGCTTGATCTTTATGATGCCCGCAGCACTCTTGCTGCTGCTGTTTCTGACATACCCTCTTGGCTTGGGTGTTTGGCTTGGCTTTACCGATACCAAAATTGGCCGGGGTGGCCAATGGATCGGTTTAGAAAACTACATCTTCCTACTGGGTGACAGCGTCACTCAGTTAGCGTTGTTCAACACCATGTTCTACACCACGGTGGCCAGTGCGTTCAAGTTTTTCTTGGGTTTGTGGCTCGCCTTGTTGCTGAATAAAAATCTGGCATTCAAATCGTTTTTCAGGGCAGTTATTCTGCTGCCCTACATTGTGCCCACCGCTCTTTCTGCCATTGCTTTTTGGTGGATTTTTGATTCGCAGTTTTCCATCATCAGTTGGGCCCTGGTCAAAATGGGCTGGATCGACACCTACATCGACTTTTTGGGATCACCCTGGAATGCTCGTTTTTCCACCTTAGCGGCCAACGTATGGCGCGGTGTCCCCTTTGTGGCCATTACCCTGTTGGCTGGCTTGCAAACCATTTCGCCGTCTTACTATGAGGCCTCCGCCATCGATGGCGCAACGCCTTGGCAGCAGTTTTGGCACGTTACCCTGCCATTGCTCACCCCCATCATTGCGGTCACCATGACCTTCTCTGTGCTCTTCACGTTCACAGACTTCCAACTCATTTATGTGCTCACACGAGGCGGCCCACTCAACGCCACGCACCTCATGGCCACCCTCTCCTTTCAGCGGGCTATTCCTGGCGGTGCTCTGGGTGAAGGCGCAGCCATTGCCATTGCAATGGTGCCGTTCTTGTTGGCAGCCATTCTCTTCAGTTATTTCGGATTACAACGCCGCACATGGCAACAAGGCGGCAGCGACAAATGAGCAAAGACACACAAGACAATGTTGGCATGTCCTATTTGGACACCAATGCAAACAAAATTTTCAAAACCTACTTACCGCTTTTGATTTTTTTGTTCGTGTTGCTCTTTCCGTTTTACTGGATGGGCATCACCGCGTTCAAACCAGACAACGAATTGCTCTCGCGTGATGGCAATCCATTTTGGATTGTTGCACCAACATTGGCACACATTGAAAAATTGTTGTTCCGTACGGCTTACCCACAATGGATGTGGAACACCGTGGTGGTTTCTGTTACGGCCACATTCTTCTCGCTGTTTGCTTCGGTTTTAGCGGCCTACGCCATTGAGCGTTTGCGCTTCAAAGGCGCAAAACACACCGGTCTTGCCATTTTCTTGGCCTATCTGGTGCCGCCTTCCATCTTGTTCATTCCATTGGCATCGGTGGTATTTCAGCTGGGATTGTTTGACACCCGCTTGGCGCTCATCCTCACCTACCCCACTTTTTTGATTCCTTTTTGTACTTGGCTGCTCATGGGCTACTTCCGGTCCATTCCCTTTGAACTGGAAGAATGCGCCATGATTGACGGTGCCAACCGTATGGAAATTTTGGTCAAAATCATTTTGCCCTTGTCGGTTCCTGGCCTCATTTCTGCTGGCATCTTTGCGTTCACTTTGTCGTGGAATGAGTTCATCTACGCCCTCACCTTTGTCTCGTCTAGCGAAGTTAAAACCGTGCCTGTGGGTGTGGTCACAGAATTGGTGGAGGGTGACGTATACCATTGGGGCGCACTCATGGCGGGTGCGCTTCTAGGCTCACTGCCTGTTGCTTTCGTATACTCATTCTTTGTTGAGTATTACGTTTCAGGCATGACGGGGTCGGTCAAAGAATAAATGAAAAACAGAGGAAGTCAGATGCAAAAAACAGTTTCAAGCAGCCTACTTTCTCTTTTTCTGGGTCTGACACTGACTTGCTCTGCCCAAGCTCAAGCTTGGCCTACAAAACCTATCAAGCTCATCACTTCGGCGGCACCTGGCGGTGTGGTTGACATTTACGCCAGACGCCATGCGCCGCATCTTCAAGCAGAGCTAGGTCAAGCTATCATGGTTGAGAACAGGCCTGGCGCCTCAGGGGCCATTGCAGCCGAGGCTGGTGCCAAAGCGGATCCCGATGGTCATACGCTGTTCATGGGCAGCCAAAATGAAATGGGCTTAATTGGACAGCTCGGCGTTCCTGTTCGCTACGATGCCAACAAAGACTTTTCCGCTGTGGGTCTCACCATTGCAGGCTACCCAATTTTGATGGTCAATGCACAGTTAGGCGTCAAAAATGTGGCTGAGTTGCTGGCCTATGTCAAAGCCAAAAACACCACTTTAGATTGCGGTGGCAGTGGCACTGCCACCGTTGGACATTTTGTTTGCGCAGCATTTTCTGTTCGAACTGGCACCAAAATTCAATATGTACCTTACAAGGCCAATGTGCCAGCAATGACCGATGCAGCCTCAGGACAAGTTCAATTGGTTTCAGCTTTTTACAGCGAAGTAGCCCCATTCATTGCCACTGGCAAGCTCGTTCCCTTGGGTGTGTTTGGTGCTAATCGCTTGCCCTTGCTACCTAACGTACCCACCATGGCAGAGCAAGGCTTGAAAGATCTTGAACTTCAAAGCTACACCGTCTATGCGGTGCCCACTGGCACACCCATTGATGTGCAGCGAAGGCTCAACGCTGCCATCCTCAAAGCAGCTAACCAACCAGACGTCATGGACAGGGTTAAAGCGGTTGGTGGCATCTACTTCGATATGAATCTCGAAGAAACTCAAGCTTGGCAAAAACGCATTCAATCTCGTTGGAACAACATTGTTCAAGAGACAGGTATCAAGCTAGAGAAATAAAGCTTGATTTGCATCAAGGCACACATTTGCTAAAAGCCTAGTATCAATTCTTCACTTTGAAGGATTGATATGAAATACCTTATTGCGGTAGACGGCTCTAAAGCCTCCGAAAGTGCTGTCAAGTATGCAGCCGCCCTGTTCAAAAACATGAAGGGCGAAAATCACATCACGGTGATCACTGTCCAAGACAACTCTGCACTCAAAATGTTTAAAAAATTCACACCCAAAGGTGCAGTGGATGACTATCTTCGCGAAGGTGCCGACACCAATCTGGCTTGGTCCGTTCGATTTTTAGACAAAGCCGATGTGGCCCACGATATGGCCATCAAATTTGGCCACCCTAGCGAGCAAATTCTCAAAGAAGCCAAAGCAGGTGGATTTGACATGATCATCATGGGCACCAAAGGGCGCTCTGGGTGGGCTGACACAGTGTTGGGGTCGGTTGCGCAACGTGTGGCTGGTGCCTCCAAAGTGCCCGTACTCTTGATAAAGCCTTGAGCCAAGAAATGGCGCTTGGTCAGTTCTTGATCTTGGCTTTGCGAGCAGATTTCTTTTCTTTTTGAAGCGCTTCCTTGCGCAGCGTTTTCTCAGCGTCTGCTTTCATGCCCGAAGCCAGCCATTCAGAGAATTCTGTGGGCGTCTCTAAAGTCAGACGGCCCAAGGCTGCTGATCTGAAATCGTGAATCACAATTTCAGCAGCTTTGGTGGTGTTTACTCGGCCACCACTTTGAATGGCGCCCCGAAATCGAGCAATGGCTTCCAGCATGGTTTCATCGCTGTGCTCAGCTACATTTTGAATTTTGTAGCGAGTTGTCAAAGCCGATGGATAGTTGACAATCAAGTAATGCAGCAATTCGAGTGCCACCTCTTCATCGTCAAAGGCATTGACCCCAATAGCGCCACTGGCCGCTAAGTTGTAGCCGCTTTTCTCAACAATGATTCGAGGCCAAAGCACACCAGGCGTGTCATACAAATAAAAATCATCGGCCAATGTAATGCGCTGCTCCAGCTTGGTCACGCCAGCTTCATCACCTGTTTTGGCTGCTTTTTTGCCCTTCAGCGTATTGATCAAGGTTGACTTACCCACATTGGGAATACCACAAATAAGAACACGCATGGGTTTGGCCATGCCGCCTCGGTTGGGTGCCAACTGATGACAGGCCTCAATCAAGGCCTTGGCCGGAGACACCATGCTGGTATCAAGTCCAATGGCTTTGACATTGGGCAAGGCGTTGTAATGTGCCAACCACAAAGAAGTGCGTGCTGGATCTGCCAAATCTTGTTTGCTAAGCACCTTCAAGCCTGGTTTGCCTTGAATGAGCTGAGCCAACATGGGGTTGGCACTGGAGCCAGGCAGTCGGGCATCGAGCATTTCAATGACCACGTCAATGTCTTTGATGCGTTCCTCAATCGCCTTTCGGGTGAGGTGCATGTGACCGGGAAACCATTGAATTGCCATGGCGCTCAAAAATTGACACTAAAAAAGTACAGAGCTCTATTGTCCGATACTTCTAGACACCCACCAACTCCATGCGAGCAGTTCCTAGCATGATGGGTTTGACCAAGATTTTGTAGGTGTCCAAGTCAAAGCTTTGTTGAACGCTAACCTTCAGGTTGCCCGCTTTTGAACACGAGGTGCTCAAATAGCGCCAATCTTGAATTCGATGTCGCTGTATCCAACTGTCGTTCTGCTCGACTAAATCAATGGCGCCAGGAAAAGGCCATGCATGAACCTTCAAATCTGCCAAAGCGGTCATCAAGCGCTGATCGTGCTGCTCACGTGGCTCCAATCCTACGCAAGCCCCTAAGCATGTTTTGACTTGTAGTCCAAAGCAACCCCGTTTGCTGATTTTCTCGAGTCCGATGAGACCCAAACACAGACGATGCTGATCACTCAGCTCGCGCAACTTACTTTGCGCAGAATGCACGGAGCTGAAAAGTCCATACAGTCCATCTACTTGACCAAGTCCCAAATCTGAACCACTCACAATGATGGGCATCAAACCACCACCCACCTCATCGACTTGAAGCGTACACAGCTTTCTCAATCGCCTGAGACGCACATTGAAAATGGGATTCAAACTCTTGATCATGTGCGACTCAAGCATAAGTGCACCAATTTCACCGGCAGTTTCGATGCAATCAACCTGCAATGTCTGCGACATCATTTCGCGCTCGTCCTCAGCCCTCATGTGGGCCATGACCCTGCTTCTAATGTCTACACTTTTTCCGATATAAAGAGGCAAGGTACCCTTCCCTTTGAAAATATAAACACCCGATGACCTTGGCAGATTTGACAAAGTACTGGGTTGAAGGGGAAGACAAATTGTCACAAGGGTTGCACAGATAAGGGTTACGCCGCTTGAATTCTAATCAGCTTGGGGTAACCTCATTGAACTTTAACCTTCCAATTTGAAGTTTTATGTCAGTTCACACCCTGCACACAACAAGCACTCAAGACGCCGTTCAACAAGTCAAGATTCATTTGGCAGCTTCATTGCGCATGGCCGTCTTAGATGGCTTTGATGAAGGCATTGACAACCACTTCACGGTCTGCGTCCCAGGTCGAACCGATCAGTATTTTGTGTTGCCGTTTGGCTTGCATTGGTCGGAAGCCAAGGCCAGTGACATGATGATCTTCAATGAGGCCGGACAAACCCTAGAAGGGCGCGGTGTTGTAGAACTCTCCGCACAAAGTATTCATGCACCACTGCATCGCCTAACGGGCGCTAAAGTGGTGTTGCACACGCATCAGCCCTGGGCAACTGCCCTCAACATGCTCCAAGACAATCGCCTTTTACCGGCCACCCAAACGGCGGCATTCTTCCATGGTCGCATTGCCTACGACGATACTTATACCGGCCTCTCCTCCTCCATCGAAGAGGGTGAGCGCTTGGCCCATTTAATGGGCGACAAAACTGTGTTGTTCATGAAGAACCATGGTGTTGTGTCTGTGGGCGATACAGTTGCACAAGCTTACCGCCGCTTGTACAAACTGGAAAAAGCGTGTCAAACCCAAGTTTTGGCCATGAGTACAGGAAAAGCACTCAACATATTGAGCGACGATGTGATCCAACGCGTTCTCACGCCTTCGGGCGCAGACCGCCATCCTCGCGGTGATCGCGAACGGCTCTACTTTGAGGCCATGATGCGCATCCTAGATCGCACCAATCCTGGGTACGCTGATTGAGCATTGGGGTCAATTAATGTTGATCTGACCCCAATTGTTGGACCCCAATTGTTAGGTGGCCAATTGGTTTCTGATTCTTTCTGAAGGCTGGGTGTTCATGGTCATTTGGAACAGGCCTGCAGCCAGGCCAATGGCCACGGCCAGTTTCCAAGCCAGATCGTAGTTGCCAAACAGGTTGAAGATATAGCCACCGCCCCATGCCCCTAAAAACGAGCCCACCTGATGGCTCATGAAGGCAATGCCAGACAGGGTGGCCATGAAGCGCAAGCCAAACAGGTGCACGATGAGTCCTGACACCAAGGGCACCACGCCCAGCCAAAGTGTGCCCAATACTGCGCCAAAAATCAGAGTAGTGGTGGGCGAAGGCGGGAAGGAAAAAAACATGAACAAGGCCAATGACCTGAGCATGTAAATACTGCCCAGCAGCATGCGTTTGGAATAACGATCGCCAAGCCAGCCAAACAAATATGACCCAATCACATTGAACAAACCCACTAAGGCCAAGGTGTTGCTGCCCACCGTAGGGTCCATGCCGCAAATATCCAGGTAAGCAGGCAAATGGGTGGTGATAAACACCAACTGCAAGCCACACACAAAAAACGCAATGGCTAGAACCCGATAACCTTTGTGGCCCAAAGCTTCAGTGATGGCATCAGTGGCCGATTGAGGCTTGCCAACCACCGCCTCTGGCTCAATTTGATCGGCCTTGGAGCCCCAAAAGGCAGCTGGCAACATGACGCAAGCCAAACCCAAAAATCCAATGGCAGCCATCTGCCAATTGAAATTGCCAATGAGGGACTGCGCCATGGGGGAAGCGATGGTCAAGCCCAAAGAGCCAATGGCAGAAACCGCACCCATGGCAGCGCCCCGCTTAAGGGGACTTACTGTTCGTGCAGTGATATTCATGGCAATGTTGGATGCTGTACATGACAAGGCAATGCCCACGCAAAAGCCAATGCCTAGCGTGACCATCCAAGCCGCATCGGCAAATGTCAAAAATAGCAGGCCAAGGATGTAAATTAAAACACCCACAAGCGCCACAGGCCGGGTGCCATATTTATCTGCCCAAATGCCAACCACGGGCTGCGTTGCGCCCCAGACAATATTTTGTAAGGCCACCGCCATTGAAAAATCTGCCGCAGTAATGCCGATGTCGCGAATCATGTGCGGCTGCAACAAGCCAAAACTCTGCCGCATCCCCATGGCCAAACTGAGCATAATGGCCGCACCACCCAAAATGCCCCATATTTGAAATTGTGAAAGTTCAGTTTTTTTCATGTTGATATGCAAATTATGGCGCAGATCAAATAATTGGGTTCAAGTATCTCAATGAAACAAACACCACGGCATGTTTTGCCCATCATTGTTTTGGCGCAATTTGCTGGCACTTCCTTGTGGTTTGCCGTCAATGCCGTCATGCCCGATCTGCAAATCCAAATGGGTTGGCCCGCATCGGATGTTGGCAGGCTGACCAGTGCTTTGCAATTGGGTTTTATTGCTGGCACCTTGGTGTTTGCAGTGCTGGCCATTGCAGACCGATTTTCTTCTAGGCGGGTTTTTCTCCTGTGCTCATTGGCGGGATCGCTTTGCACATTGGGGGCTCTTGCCCATGTAGACGATTTTTTGGCACTTTTAATGTGGCGTGCCACCACCGGATTCTTCCTCGCTGGCATCTACCCCGTGGGAATGAAGATAGCCTCGCAGTGGTTCCCCAAAGGACTTGGCGTTGCATTGGGTTGGTTGGTTGGGGCATTGGTTTTGGGCTCGGCCAGTGCCCATGGCATTCGCGCCTTGTCTAGCCAGTTGCCTTGGTCAACTGTCATGTTGAGCGTGGCTGGTTTGGCTGCAGCAGGCGGTCTCATGCTATTTGCGCTCATTCCAGAGCCTCCGCAAAAATCAATGCAAGTCAAACAACTGCAATGGCAAGCCTTGGCCAGTTTGTGGACAGATTGGCGCGTGAGATCATCGGTACTGGGCTATTTTGGTCACATGTGGGAGCTCTACACTTTGTGGGTGTTGGCGCCCCTCATCTTGGCCACTCGCTTTGAAGGGACGCAGCTTTCAATTGCGGCATTCTCGGTCATTGGCGTTGGCGCATTGGGCTGCATTTTGGGTGGCTTGGGGGCCAAACGGTGGGGCAGCGCCAAAGTGGCCACCCTTCAATTGGGCATGAGTGGTCTGTGTTGTTTGCTAGCCCCCTGGTTCATGTCTGCGTCGCTGGAATGGATGATGGCTTGGCTCCTCATTTGGGGCGTAACTGTTGCAGGCGATTCACCACAGTTTTCAACCCTCACAGCAAGCAATGCGCCGCCTCATGCCGTAGGCAGCGTACTGACCCTGACCAACTGCATTGGCTTTGGTATTTCAATTGTGAGCATTGAGCTGTTTACCAGCCTGGCCACTTGGCATGACTTGTCCACCCTTCTGCCATGGTTGGGATTGGGCCCTCTGCTGGGCATTTGGGCCATGCGTCCGCTACTGAAAAAGCAGATGCCGTAACTCTGTCGCTAAATGGCCCGACAAGCGTGTTCCAAAAATTGTAAATCTTCGCCTTGCAAATGGGGGCTCAGTTTTTCAAACACCCTCGCGTGATAAGCATTCAAAAAAGCCGTTTCTTCAACACCCAATAAGTCTTTTTGAACCACACGCGTGTCAATGGGGCACAAGGTCAAAGGTTCAAACTGGTAAAACTTACCGTGCTCAGTGGCGCAGTGTTCTTTGCAAAGCAAAATATTTTCGATGCGTATGCCATAACGACCCGATAAGTAAACACCAGGTTCGTTGGTCACCACCATTCCAGGCTCAATGGCTTGGTCTATCAAACCCACACCAATGCTGTGCGGGCCTTCATGCACATTGTTGAAATAGCCTACGCCATGCCCGGTGCCACAGGAGTAATTGACACCTTCATTCCACAAAGCCTGGCGGGCCAAAATGTCCAATTGCAAACCACGCGTACCTTGCATGAATATAGCAGCGGAAAGTCGCAACATGCCTTTCAACACCAAGGTGTAATGGCGCATCTGTTCATCGGTACATGGGCCACAAACAAAGGTGCGCGTGATGTCTGTGGTGCCATCGTCATACTGCCCTCCTGAATCGAGCAAAAAGAAGCCTTCAGGCTTAACAGGTGTCTCTGTGCCATCTTTCAAACCATAGTGCATCATGGCCGCATTGGGGCCATAGGCTGGAATGGTTGTGAAACTCAGGCCCCGAAATAAATTCAACTTGGCTCGCTCGCCATCAATCTGGTCGGAAACCATTCGTTCAGTCAAGTTGCCCGCGCCAACATGCTTGTAGAACCAATTCAAAAATCGGACCATGGCAATGCCATCGCGAACAAAACAGTTTTTCCAATTGTCCAATTCAATTGAGTTTTTAACTGCCTTCATGGCAATCGAGGGGGCCCGTTTTTCAATCAATCGACAATTGAAACTGCGAAGTAGCTTGAATGTGAGCAAATTGCTTTGCGCTGGATCAACCAACACTGCTTGTCCAGCCAAAGCCTTCAAGTCGTCAAAAAAGATGTCGTAAGGTTTTAACTCTACGCCCTGCTCTTTCAAACTTTGTACCAGGTCGGCAGAAAAACGTGGGAGGTGTGCATACAGAAAGGCACTCTGCTGTGCCACCACCAAATAAGCATGGAAGTAAGGCGATGTGGGTACATCAGTGCCGCGAAGATTGAGTAAATAGCCAATGTCGTCTAGCGCGTTTAAAACATGCACTTGCGCGTCCAACTTGCGCATTTGTTCTCGTACCCGATTGAGTTTGTCTTGCGCACTTTCACCTGCATAGGCCATGGCATGCGCAAACACATGTGCCATTGGAAAACCAGGTCGATCGACCCAAACGGCATCGACCAAGTCATGCTCTGTCTGAACACTGATACGTTTGGATTTCAATTTTTCTTCAATATCGGCCACAGCCTTGACCATCATGGTAGCCCCATAAAAGCCCAGCCGAGCGCCTTCAGGCAGATGCTCGGCCAACCATTGATTCCAAGGCAAGACATCGGGACGCCCTAAGTACACAATTTGAATATCGGTACCTGACAGCTCTTGCTCCGCTTGAAGCCAATATCGACCATCGGCCCAAACATAAGCAGCATCTTTTAAAACCACCATGGTAGATACCGAAGCTGTAAAACCCGACATAAACTGCCGCACCTTCCAGCGCGAAGGCATGTATTCTGAATTGTGCGGGTCTGAAGACGGCAACACCCAAGCATCGAACTGATGCTTCTCCATTTCAACGCGCAAAGCCTTCAACCGAGCTTGAACATCCACATGAGTCATATATTTAATTGGGGTCAGATCAACATTATTTTCTTGCCAACACTTTACACAAATTTCGGTTGAACCTATTTTTAATTGCCAAATTGCAGCATTCAGAACAGCCTGCTCTAAAATAGGATCATGACCCCCTCCAAAGCACCCAAGATTTTAAGAACCCTCGTGTTCATCGTGACAGGCGGCATTGCCCTGTTTGCCCTTTACATCTACATTGCGCTCAACTGGAGCTATTCAACCGGTGAGCGTGCCGGCTTTTTGCAAAAAGTGTCCAACAAAGGCTGGATTTGCAAAACTTGGGAAGGCGAACTTTCTTTGGTGGCCATGCCAGGTGCTGCGCCAGAAAAGTTTCTTTTTACAGTGCGCGATGAAGCAGTCGCTCAAAAAGTCAGTGCAGCCGCAGGCAAGCGAGTCACCCTCAATTACGAGCAACACAAAGGCCTGCCCACCACCTGCTTTGGTGATACAGACTACTTTGTGGTTGGGGTAACCGAAATTGAATAGATTTGATCATTTCAACATCGCAATCAATCTAGTGATTTAAGGCAAGCTACTTAAACCTGCGGCACAAATCCCAAAACTTCGCCATAAAACCTGAGTTCTGTTTCAAGCGAAGACACGATGGTGCTGGCCTGCCTAAACCCATGCCCCTCACCTTCATAGGCCACATAGGCATGCTTCAGACCGTTGGCCAAACAGGCATCCCGAACGGCTTCAGATTGCGAAGGCGGAACCACTTTGTCTTCCAACCCTTGGAAAATAACCAATGGCGAACTTAGTTGGCTCAAGTGCGTCAAGGGAGAGCGTTCAACGTACAAAGCTTTTGCGGCGGGGTAAGCGCCAATCATGGTGTCTAAATACCTAGATTCAAAATCGTGAGTATCGGTGGCCAGTGTGGTGCAGTCTGCTACGCCATAGTAAGAAGCACCTGCAGCAAATTTTTGGCTGCTGACCAATGCATTCAACGCTGTAAAGCCCCCTGCACTGCCGCCCCGAATGAGAACCTTGTTGTGCGCGCAAACACCCTGCGCAATGAGTGAGTCGACTACGGCCAATACATCTTCACAATCCACCACACCCCACTGCCCCCGAAGTAAATTGCGATATTCACGGCCATAGCCTGTAGAACCCCCATAGTTCACATCGACAACCGAAATTCCGCGTGTGGTGAAGTAGGCATACTTCATCGACAAAGTGGCCGTTGAATTGGCTGTAGGCCCACCATGTACAACCACCATGAGAGGTGGCTTTTCTGAAGGCTCATATTGAGGATGATGCGCTGCGTGCAAAATGGCAAAAACCTCACGACCATCTTTCCGCACTGCTTTAATTTCATGCGGCTTGGGAAAAAATGCTGCATCGATAGGCGCATTGATTGAAGTGACCACCGAAGCAACTCGCCAGCTGCGCAAATCAATTTCAATGAGCTGCGAAACCACATGAGCACTAGAACCTACGGCATAAGCCATGCGACCTGACGCGCTGAGAGATGGTTTGAAATCGGTCAAGTCGCAATGCAAGTCTTGCATCTTGCCAGTCTGGGGATTGACCCGCACCACTTTTCGAGCATCCACAGGGCCATGCACAGACAATATCTGTCCGTCTTCAAGCACAGACAATGCCCTCATTCCCAACTGCCAAAGCGGGAAGCCCCATTCACTTTTTTCTTCAATGAGGTGGTGCAATGGCCCTGTCAAATCTGCTTGCCAAAGATTCCACCAGCCACTTGCATCACTGATGAAATAGAGTTGATTGTTGGGACCCCATTCAGGTGACAAGCTAGAAGTATTTGTATTGCCTGCCAACACACGGACATTGTGCAAGTTGCCATTTTCTACATCGGCCACACGCACCTCGGTACCATCCCAAGGCATTTGTGGATGTTCCCAAGCTACCCAGGCCAAATAACGACCATCGGCTGAAAGCCTTGGATGGGCATAGAAATGAGAGGAAGAGTCTAGGCTTCGCAAACCACTTGGGCCCACCGCAACCAAATCTCTTT
Source organism: Limnohabitans sp. MMS-10A-178 (assembly GCF_003063375.1). GTDB lineage: Bacteria > Pseudomonadota > Gammaproteobacteria > Burkholderiales > Burkholderiaceae_C > Limnohabitans_A. Next base: position 378,821 of record NZ_NERY01000002.1, read on the forward strand.
GAACTTTAGACTCGGCGTGCACTTCCCTAATGCACCAAATTTCTTCCCCCACGGCAATCATGTCGATGTAGCGATGGCTTTGGCCAATAGGAGGTTCAGGGCTGAAAGGAATAGGCTCGCCCATGGGTTCAGTGATGTAAATGCGCTGGTTTACCTTGTTTACAAAAGCCAGCATGGGCAGGCCATTTTGAACAAAGCCCAACCAACTGATACCACCATATTCGTGCACCTGACTTTTGGCACTCCATGGCGCTTTCAAAATATCGCCATGCTCCCGACTGACCACGAGAGTCCGTCCGCCCTCACTGGGCCTCACCTCATCCCACCATAAATCTTGTCCCACTGGCTGAGACCACATGATGCTGCTGCCAGCATGGGCTAACAAGCTGGCCGACAAAGGAGACGGCCAAGATCCAGGTTGTTGAATTGTTTTCATCTAAAAAATCTTACTAGGCTAAGGTTTCTGGTTTTGTCACACAATTGTCAACAAAATGGCATAAAAAGATATTAGCTACAACCTTATAAACCATCCCTCACCGAAATCAACACCATGGCAAAAGACTTTTCTTTGATGGAAGACAGCAACCGCTCTTCCAACCCCAGCATTCATGACGTGTCAGACACTTCGCGCCGCCAAGTGCTGCGAGGTGGCTTGGGCGCATTGGCCAGCAGCTTTTTGGCGCCACTTAGCGCTGTGGGCGCTGCTGCTGCCCTCACAGGCTGCGCATCCATGGGCAAGGTAGCCGCTGCCAAAATTGGTTTCAAAAGCGTGGCTATTTCTACTGCCGACAGCATCACAGTTCCTGAGGGCTATATTGCTCACGTCATTGCGCCTTGGGGCGATCCAGTGGGAATTGTGGGCCAAAATAATCCATTCAAAGACGACGCCAGCAACTCTGCTTCCGAGCAAGAAACACAATTGGGAATGCACCACGACGGCATTCATTTTTATGCCCTTGATGGATCTAGGCGTGGCTTGCTGGCCATGAACCACGAGTACGTGGACCACGGCTTGTTGTTCAAAGATGGCATGGCCAACTGGAGCGCCGAGAAAGTGCGCAAATCACAAGCTGCCCACGGCGTGTCTGTGGTTGAAGTTCAAGAGAAAGGCGGCAAGTGGGAGGTGGTCAACCCCTCCAAGTATGCCCGCCGCATTACGGCCAATACACGAATTGAACTAAGCGGCCCTGCTGCCGGTCACGCGCTCATGAAAACTGCTGCCGATCCATCTGGCAAAGTGGTTTTGGGTACCTTGAACAATTGCGCAAGTGGCATCACGCCATGGGGCACTTACCTCACCTCCGAAGAAAACTTCATCTTTTACTTCAGTGGTGGCGACAAAATGTCCGAACACGAGCGTCGTTGGGGCTTGAGAAAAGGTGGTGTACGTTACCGTTGGCACGAGCATGATGCACGTTTTGATGCCGTTCAAAACCCCAACGAACCCAACCGATTCGGCTGGATCGTTGAAATTGATCCTCAGAATCCCAACGCTACGCCCATGAAGCGCACAGCCATGGGCCGTGGCGCACACGAAGGCGCCACCATTGCAGTCACCAAAGACAAACGAGCCGTTGTTTACATGGGTGAAGATGCTCGCTTGGAATACATCTACAAATTTGTCAGCCGCGATGCCATCAAACCTGGTGGTGCTGCAGCCAACGCCACACTGCTTGACCATGGCACTTTGTATGTAGCCAAGTTCAATGAAGATGGCAAAGGCCAATGGATTGCCCTCACACACGGACAAGGTCCTTTGACTTCAGCCAATGGTTTTGCCGATCAGGCCGAAGTGCTTATCAAAGCACGCCAAGCCAGCGACCTTTTGGGCGCCACCAAAATGGACCGCCCTGAGTGGATTGACATCGACAAACAAGGCTGGGTTTACGCCACACTCACCAACAACAGCGACCGAGGTCGCAGTAATCAACCTGGCGTCGATGCGGCCAACCCCCGCGCCAACAACACCCAAGGCAACATCATTCGCTGGAAAGAAGATGTCGATTTCCACGCCACCACTTTTGCATGGAATCACTTCATCATGGCTGGCGATCCTTCATTGGCTCGTCCAGAAGCCAAAGGCAACATCAAGGGCGACATGTTCTCTTGCCCCGATGGCTTGTGGGTGGATGGCCGCGGCCTGATGTGGATTCAAACCGACATGTCCACCTCTGCCATGGGCAAAGGCGATCTCAAAAACTTTGGCAACAACATGATGCTTGCAGCCGATGTACTAACTGGTGAGGTTCGCCGCTTCCTGGTGGGCCCAGCAGGTAGCGAAGTGACAGGAGTAACAGAAACCCCTGACGGTAGAACCATGTTCGTCAACATTCAGCATCCAGGTGAAACGCCTAGCGAGCTTAACAACCCCGCCAACCCGCGCGCTATTTCTAACTGGCCAGAGCAAAAACCCACAGGCCGCCCCCGCTCCGCGACTGTTGTCATCCGCAAACAAGACGGCGGCATCATCGGTACCTAAAAATCAATTGGGGTCAAGTTAATTGGGGTCAGATCAACATTGTTTTGACTACCCCAAGCGATTCATGCTTTCAAGCCTCAATAACTGTGATTTGAAAGCAAGCGCGAAGAAATTTGCTTGGCAAGCAAAGGCCTCAAATTGGCATGCACATATCGGCCAAAGTAAGTGTCTTTTTGACCTTGCTTGAGTTGAATCAATTGATTCATGTGATCCAGTGTGTCTAATCGGGTTAAGGAACTCACAAACTGCATGTGGTTCAGCTTCAATCCAATTTTGCTCTCAACTTGAATGACATTGCCATTTAGCGTGAGGGTTTCGTAGTCGTTGGCATGAATGGCGTTGTAAATATAGGCTACCAGCAATACCGCTATTTCAACCAGAGAAAAAGGCAGTATGAGCGATGCGCCTACCCAATAAAAAGCAAAGCCAATGATCAAAGAAACAAGACCCAAAGCGCAGAATATCAAAGCCAACTGAGATGGTGATATTGAAATGTTGCGCTTGAGATGCCAACTCCAACTTGAGCCATCGTAGTTGCCCAGTACAGCTTGAGGAATGGGAGCAGTTTTCATGTTTGATTTTGATCTTTTTGATAATGTCATTATCTGGAAGTCAAAAAGAACAGATTTTGGAAGGGTAATTTCCGAATACCAAGAGTCAAGAAAAAAGCGACCAAGCATTGGTACAAACCCTAAGTCTATAGCCAGCTTTAATGAAGGCCATTGAATATCTCAATTAGACGTCAAAGCGGCAGCCCTATAAAGTTCGAGAGTCTTTGACAAATCGGTCAAAGCAATTGTTTCTAACTCAAGGAGATTAACCATGGCAGCACTCAAAGGCTCGCGCACGGAACAATGCCTGAAAGACGCCTTCGCAGGCGAATCACAGGCCAACCGTCGTTATTTGTATTTCGCAAACAAAGCTGACGTTGAAGGTCAAAACGATGTGGCAGCGCTTTTCCGCTCTACCGCTGAAGGCGAGACCGGTCATGCACACGGCCATCTGGAATTTTTAGAGCAATCTGGCGATCCAGCTACTGGCATGCCCATTGGCACAACACGCCAAAACCTGGAATCTGCTGTTGCTGGCGAAACCCACGAGTACACCGACATGTACCCTGGCATGGCCAAAACAGCTCGCGATGAAGGCTTCGATGAAATTGCTGACTGGTTTGAAACACTCGCCAAGGCAGAGCGTTCACACGCCAACCGCTATCAAAAAGCATTGACCGAATTGGTCGAGTGATTTGATGTGCTGAGTTACTGCACCCTTGGGTGCAGTAATTTCACAAACAGCTTGGTAAAGGCTTTTTGTGAAATTAACAATTGAATGAGGAAGTAGCATGGCCAAAGAAGGCAATCTTGAAGCCCCCACACGCCATCCACTAGATTGGCAAGGCGCAGATTTTTACAACGAAGAATCTTGCTTCAACGAACTAGAAAGAATTTTTGACATCTGCCACGGCTGCCGCCGCTGTGTCAGCTTGTGCGGCTCTTTCCCCACACTGTTCGATTTGGTCGACGAGAGCTCGACCATGGAAGTCGACGGCGTCGACAAAAAAGATTACTGGAAAGTAGTCGATCAGTGCTTCATGTGCGACCTTTGCTACATGACCAAGTGCCCCTACACACCGCCTCATGAATGGAACCTCGATTTTCCTCACACCATGCTGCGCGCTAAGGCCATCAAGTTCAAGAAAGGCGAAGTGGGCACTGCAGAAAAGCTCCTTGCCTCTACGGATGTTCATGGTTCACTGGCTGGCATTCCCATTGTGGTTCAAGCAGTCAATGCCATCAACAAGAGCAAAGCGGCTCGCGGCGTCATGGAGTCTACTTTGGGCGTTGACCAAAATGCCTGGCTGCCTTCTTTGGCAACACGAAAGTTCAGATCAAGCGCAGAAGAGTCAACCAGCATGAAGGTTGTCGATGGTGAGAAAACACCAGGCAAAGTTGCCATTTATTCAACTTGCTACATCAACTACAACGAGCCCGGCATTGGGCACGACCTTCTCAAAATTCTGAATCACAACGACATTCCCTATGTCATTGTTGATAAAGAAAAATGCTGTGGCATGCCCAAACTCGAACTGGGTGATCTCGATTCGGTCAAAGAATCTAAAGAAGCCAACATTCCTGTTTTGGCGCAGTACGCCAAAGACGGTTTTGCCATCATGGCCGCAGTACCCAGTTGTGCATTGATGTTCAAACAAGAAATTCCGCTCATGTTTCCCGATTGTGCAGATACCCAATTGGTGAAAGACAACATGTGGGATCCGTTTGAATATTTCATGGCTCGCAAACGCGATGGCTTGCTCAAAACTGAATTTCCGCAAGCACTGGGCAACGTGAGCTATCAAATTCCATGTCACGGTCGCGTTCAAAATATTGGACGTAAAACCGAAGAAATGCTGAAAATGATTCCTGATACAGAAATCAACACGATTGAAAGATGCTCTGGCCATGCCGGCACTTATGGCGTTAAAAAAGCATCACACGAAACTGCCATGAAAATTGGCAAGCCAGTTTTCAAGGCCATGGCCACCATGAAAGATGGCAGCAAGCCCGACTTCATCAGTTCAGATTGTCCATTGGGTGGCCATCACATTGCACAAGGTTTTGAAGTCAACAACTTAGGGGCACCCGAACTGAATCACCCTCTCACACTGGTGCGCAAAGCATACGGTTTGAAATAAAAAGGAACAATCATGCAATTGACTGGAAACATCACCGCAGAAAATTTAATGACATTGGAAGCCTATACCAAATGGCGCAAAGCCAACAAGGCCGATGTCATTGCACACCGTAAACTGAGAAGCATTCGCTTGGGCGAGCACTTGTCATTGCAATTTGAAAGCGAGACCACCATTCGCTACCAAATTCAAGAAATGTTGCGCATTGAAAAAGTCTTTGAAGAAGAAGGCATTCAAGATGAAATAGAAGCCTATGCGCCATTGGTACCAGACGGCACCAACTGGAAAGCCACCATGATGCTCGAGTACACCGACATCATCGAAAGAAAACGCGAACTGTCAAGACTCATCGGTATTGAAGACCGCATGTTCATTGAAATTGAAGGTCATCCCAGGGTCTATGCCATTGCCGACGAAGATCTCGATCGTGAAAATGACGAGAAAACATCAGCCGTTCACTTTGTGCGCTTTGAATTTGCACCCGCCATGTGCCAAGCTTTAAAAGCTGGTGCTGTAGCAAAAATAGGTTGTGATCACACCAACTACCCTGCTCACATTGAAATTCCTGCAGACACTCTAGCCAGTCTTGCTGGTGACATTCGCTGAAGAAATAATCTGAAGATCGGATTTTTTTGATCTGCATTGTTGATTCAGATTTCAACATTTAAAAATAAAAAGGAGCCATTGGCTCCTTTTTTTATCAACTTGATATTGATTGAATCGCCAAGCTTAAGTGAATACCCCAATCTACTCTGAAGCCAATGTGAGTACCATGAAACGGTAGTTATGTAGGAATGGTTTGAATGTCACACCGCTTGTATTCAGCTTTTAAGTTTGCAATACCACTGCTAGTGTTGTTATTGATTTGGGAATTTTCCATTCAATTTTTTCAAGTGAATGCGCGTGTTTTTCCAAGCATAGAATCCGTTTTCAAAGCTGGCCTCGAAGCCGTCAACGATGGAAGTCTTGTTAAACACATCGCGGCAAGCTTGGGGCGAGTCGCAGTTGGCACACTCATTGCCATTGTGGTCAGTATCCCTTTGGGGGTGGCCATGGGACTCAACCCCATCGTTTCAGATTTCCTATCGCCCTTGTTTAGATTTTTTTCTGTCTTGGCCGGTATTGCCTGGATCCCAATTGCCACCCTGTGGTTTGGCTATGGCTTTGGCGCCATTACCTTTGTTATTTTCAATGCGGTATTTTTTGTTGTAACTTACAACACACTTCTGGGTGTTGCCAGCATTCCCATGCCATTGAGAAATGCTGCTGCATCTTTGGGCGCCAATGGTTGGACACTTCTGACACAAGTTATTTTGCCAGGTGCTTTGCCCAACATCGTCACCGGCATTCGAACTGGACTGGGCTTTGCTTGGCGGGGCTTGATAGCCGCTGAAATGATTGCCACCAATGTTGGGCTTGGCTACATGTTGTTTTTGGCTCGTGATTTCTACAAAACAGAAGTCATCGTTTTAGGCATGATCATCATTGGCCTTATCTGGCTTGCCATTGATCGACTCATTCTGGCACCCGTAGAGCGCGCCACCATTGAGCGCTGGGGTATGGTGAGGAGAGCATGATGATTTTTTTAAAAGCATGGTCTTTTTATCTGCGGCTTGTAGCTAATTTTCCCATTGTTCAAACCATCTTGCCTTTTATTCCGCTGGTAATGGCATGGGCCCTAGTGACCGAATACGAGGTGTTTCCACGTGCTTTTCTGCCTGGCCCCATGGATGTCATCAACGCCTTTGGCACCCTCACCTACAAAGGCGTTTTAACTCAATACTTAGAAGACAGCGTAGTGCGTTTGGCGGTTGGCGCTGCCGTGGGCGTTGCAATAGGCATTCCCTTGGGTCTCCTAATCGGCTTGAGCGATCGAGTGAGGGAGGCGGTATGGCCAGTTTTGTTGTTCTTTCAAGCCATCGGCGACATTGCTTGGCTTCCCATCTTGTTGGTTTGGTTTGGCTTTAGCTTGACCACCATGACTTTGATCATTGTTTACACCGTTCTCTTTCCAATTGTGTTGAACACATCCCTGGGTGTGCGATCGGTATCCACAGACCTTCACCGTGCCGCACTCAGTTTGGGCGCTTCCAAACTCAGAGTGGTGTGGGAGGTTGTTTTGCCAGGCGCCCTTCCTAACATCATGACGGGTCTGAGAAATGGCTTGGGTTACGGATGGCGTGCTCTGATCGCGACTGAAATTATCGTAGGCACTAGCGGCATCGGATTCATGATGTTTGATGCACGCCGCGCCGGTTCGGTGGTGGAAATTCTGCTTGGCATGGTTGTCTTGGGCACACTTTGGTATTTGGTCGACAGCTGGGTTCTTGCACCAATTGAGCGTGCAACAGGAAAAAGATGGGGTCTGGTTACTCAATGAAAAATTTGACAATTCAAAACGTTTCCAAAACGTATTTTGATCCTTACGCCGGCGCCAACGTTACTGCCGTGCACGACATCTCCTTGAAGGTCAATCAAGGTGAATTTATTTCCATTGTGGGTCCATCGGGCTGCGGCAAAACCACATTGCTGAACATGATTGCAGGCTTTCTGCCAATTTCTGGCGGATCTATCAACATCGACGACAAGCCCATCAAAGGGCCCGGTGCAGACCGAGGTGTCGTGTTCCAATCTTTTGCCTTGTTCCCTTGGAAAACAGTTGGCGAAAACGTAGGCTTTGGTCCGCGCATGAAAGGCCTACCCAAAAAAGAATGCGATCAAATAGCACTTGAGTTTTTATCTCTCGTCGGTTTAGAACATGTGGCGCAAAAGTATCCCAATGAACTTTCGGGCGGCATGCAGCAACGTGTAGGTGTGGTACGTGCATTGGCAAACAACCCAGACGTGCTTTTGATGGACGAGCCCTTTGCCAGTGTGGATGCTCAAACACGCATGACACTGCAAGAGGAGCTGACCAAAATTTGGCAAGCGCGGCGTCCAACCATCCTTTTCATTACTCACGATGTCCCGGAGTCAGTTTTTTTGGCAGACCGCGTTGTGGTTCTCAGCAAAGGGCGCGTCCTTGAAGACATGCCTATTCAATTGCAGCGTCCTCGTGTTTGGGATCAATTGATCGAAGACGACACATTCAAGGGCTTGAGCGCTCAAGTGCTTAGCAAGGTGCGTTCAGCATGAAGCTTTGGCATTCAATTTGGCAGTCAAGCCGCGGCAGGATTGTCATTGTCAGCCTGTTTTTGTTTGCTGCTTGGCAAATCTACTTGGAGCTTGCTGCATCAGGCAAAGTGGATGCAAGTCTGCGAGATGGCAAAAACAAAGTGAATGTTCAAGTTGTTTTGCCTTTTACGCCTGATCGCTTTCATGTCATGGCGATGCAGCAGTTTGGCCGAGTTTCGGGTACGGAAGATACTTCAATTGAAGTTCGTGGGGTGAAGCGGGATGATTTATCAAGCCTTGCGCGCCCTTTTTGGGTAAAGCGGATAGAACCACTAAAAGGAGACTGAGAATGTTACTTCGGAAATTTTTGCTGTGTCTTTGCTTGTTAGCACCAGGGCTAACCATAGGACAAAATCTCATCAAGGTGAAGGCTGGCATGGTGGCTGGCGTCGATCAAATCGGATTGCCGATTGCACTCGAACGTGGCTTTTTTGAAAAATGGGGCTTAGATGTCACCATCGCTCGCCCCTATGCAACGGGCGTAGACGCGCTCAACTCTTTGCAAGCTGGTGAAAATGACTTGCTGCAAGTTGGCGTACCCATGATTGGCGCTGTATTGCGTGGAATTGATTTGGTCGCTTTGGGCAATTACAGCGGCAGTGCTCACAAATTGGGCGGCGACGCTACCATTTCCTTGATCGCTGGTTCTGCGTCTGGCATCGTCAAGGGCGATCTCAAGACACTCAAAGGCAAAAAGATTGCGGCCTCTTTCGGCACGATCAACCACCTTTATGTTTTGGGTCTGCTCGAAAAAGCAGGTTTAACGCCCGCTGACGTCACACTTGTCAACACGCCACCACCCGACATGACAGTGGCATTGCTTGCAAAAGGCATTGATGCATTCGCATGCTGGGATCCAGTGCCCATCATTGCCTTGAAAGATGTGCCTGGCGCTTTTGAAGTCATTCGCGGCGGCGATGTCATTTCTTATGTCGGTTTCAATGTCGCTTTGAGGCCCTGGGTTGAAAAGAATGGCGCCACCATTGAAAAGTTTCTTGCAGCTGTGTCCGAAGCTGATCAATGGATGCGGGCCAATCCCAAAGCTGCAGCTCAAGTTGCAACTCGCTGGATTCCAGGTCTGAGACAAGATGTTGCAGAAGCCGCCATGCAGTTCAACATTCAGCAAGCTGATCGACGCTTGTCTATGAACAACTACAAGGCTTTGTGGGCTGCTCAAGATCGTTTGAATCGCTTGGGTATCCTCAAAGCAAGTTTTGATGTGAACAAACACATTGAACCAAAGCACATGCTCAAGGTCATGAAAGAAAACCCCAAGTTGTTTTCTGATTTGCCACCCATCCCTGCCAATGTGATGATTGCGCCAGGGTATGTTTTCAAACCCTAAGGTTTAAAGCAAAAAAAAGAATGGGGCCTTAGGCCCCATTTTTTATCGAATGAATTGATCGATGTATTCAGCCCCTAGGCCAACGGCTGCATAGTGTTTGCGGCACATCTCAATTTTGGTAAATACATCTTCGTAGCCTGTGGTTTGGCCTTGGTCGTCAAGGTAAATCATGGCGCCATGAATATTGAATTGGGTGATCATTTCTGGTTCACCCACCACTTCGTCGACCACCAGCGTGTGAATTTCACCAGGCGGCTCATAGACAAACGATCCAGCCTTGGCAACCCAGTCGTGTTCTAAATATCGCCAAGCACCCTTGATGACATAGCCCGTCACCCAAGAAGGGTGAATGTGGCGAGACAGCACGCCAGACTTGCGCACGCGCAACAAGTTGCACCAACTTCCTGTGACTGTGTTCATAAGCAAGGGTCTGAACCAAACATCAGGCGCTTGCGGTACCCAAACTCGCTCGTCCTCGGGAATGGCAGTTACGGCAATTTCGGCTCTGATACCTGGATGTTGTGTAATAGGTGTCATTGTTCAAGTCTTTCTTATTTAAGAAATTAGATATCCACCGTCTACAGGCAAAACCACACCTGTGACAAATTGAGCTTGTGGGCTGGCCAAAAACAACACAGGGCCAGCCACATCGGCGGGTGTACCCCAGCGCTTCATGGGCGTTCTAGCCAAGATGGGTGCAGCGCGCAGGGGGTCGTCTTGCAAAGCTTGGGTGAGTGGTGTGGCAATCCATCCGGGAGCTACAGCGTTGACGCGTATGCCATCGTCGGCATAGGCAATGGCCAAAGATTTGGTCAATTGGGCCACGCCACCTTTGCTAGCACTATAGCCTGGTACCAAACCTCCACCAAAAAAACTGAGCATGGATGCAGTGTTGACAATACATCCGCGGCGAGCTTTGAGCCCCTCGCGAGCTGCAGCACAAACACGCATTGTGCCGTTGAGGTTGATATCGACTGTGCGGGCAAAAGCTTCTGGTCCTAATTCAAGTGCGCGTTGAATCACACCTGCGCAATTGACCACCACATCAAGCTCTGACAATGAACTTACCATCAATTGAACTGCAGAAAGATCGCGAACATCGAGAACCCGAAAATCAATACCGGAATTGGCGGATTTTTGGCGGGCAGTTTCAACTTCCGAAAGAGTGGCGCCTGTGGCCACAACTTGTGCGCCTTCAGCTTGAAAGGCTTTTGCAATGGCCTCGCCGATGCCGCTTGTAGCACCTGTAATGAATACTTTACGGACCATCTTATTCATTCCTTTTATATTGGTTAACTCGTGATCTGGCCACCGCACTCACGCCCTGTTCGTTGAGCATCCACTGAACCGGTTGGGAAGCGACTTGCAAGGATAGCCTGCGGGCTTGAATGAGCAAACACACATCCGATTTTTTTTCCAATTTTTGCATTAACCAACTTGGAATGATGTCAAACGAAGCCCTCAAAATTAAATCAAAGAAGGGTTTTTCTGTGAACTCAACAGAATAAGACTCAATCGATTGAAGGGTTTCACGCGTTCGATGATCAAAAACCAACTCAAACTCATATTGCTTCATTGCATTCTTAGCATCGTTGAAAGTAATGGGTAAATTTGTTGCACCCAACATTTCACCCACTTTGTTCATCTCTACGATGTAGCGGTCGCATTCTGCCGTAGACAATGGAAGCAAACTAAGGTGTTGATAGGCTGTTAAAAAGGAAATGGTCTCAACCAGATGAACCCATCGAATGAGATGAGGATCGTTGGCGCAATAAGGCTGTCCATTTAAATCAATGCCTCGAATATTGGCATGAATTGAATTTACACGCTGAATATGTTGGTTGGCAAGATCGACGCCGCCGTAGGTAGTTGCTGCAACAAACATGGCCGTGCGGCCTAGCCTGGCCTTAAGCTGGTGTCTAAAGTTGGAGTGATCCCAGACAGCCGCCAAGGCCCTTGGATGAAGGGCCTGAATCATCAAAGAAGACAAGCCACCCACCATCATGGCAGAAAAATTGGCATGGACTTTCCAAACAACCGACTGTGGACCAAAGAGACCAGGGTCGCCAACGGGTATTTTGAATTCCTCTAATGAGGAAGAAGCACCCGTCATGTTTTGAAGCCCTTTTCCAATGGCCTCAAACAACAATGGCTTGAAGGTTTGTTGGAAATTTGAAATCACGAACTTAATCCATGTGGGCGCTGAGCGGCAAAATTCATGATGAGCCCCATAAAGTCAGAGTTTTTTGCTTTCTAAAAATCTAAGAAAAAATTAACCAGTACATTCTAATTTGATGCCAGATTTTTTGCACAAATTACACACCTAAGAAGTGGTATGTTGGATTCAAGGGTATTTACTGATGAAGGAATAAAAATTTAACTTTGATAAGAAATGTCATCAAAGAAAGATTAACCTAACGGTTTTTTACAATGAGCTGAAATTTTCAGTAGCCTTTAAACCCAATCTGATAAGTCAAATAAGGAGTTGATCATGAAGTTGTCTCGTATTTTATTGTCCGCACTGCTGATCAGTGGGATGAATTTCGCCTACTCAACCACGCCCGCAGCACCGACCTACGCGCCCGTGCAAGGTCAAGCTGGCAAGGACGTGATATGGATCCCCACGCCAGAAGGACTGATCGACAAAATGCTCACCGCAGCCAATGTCACTCATCAAGACAAAGTGTTTGATTTAGGTGCGGGCGATGGCATCATCGCCATCACCGCTGCACGCAAATACAACGCGCAATCGGTGGGCATTGAATTCAACCCCGACATGGCGCAATTTGCTCGGCGCAAAGTGGCAGAAGCTGGTTTGAACGACAAAGTGAGAATTATCACGGGCGACATCTTTCAAGAAGACTTCAGCTCAGCCACTGTGGTAACTCTTTACCTCATGCCACATCTCAACATGAAGCTTCGCCCCACCTTGCTCAAGATGAAGCCTGGTACCCGTATCGTCTCACACGCATTTACCATGGGTGATTGGGAGCCCGATGAAACCATGTCATACAGACATTCAGTGGGGTATTTTTGGGTTGTTCCTGCGCAAGTTGAAGGAGCTTGGGTTATGAATGGCATGGACGGCGGCCCCATTCGCTTGAATATGAGTCAATCATTTCAAAACATTGGCGGTACCCTCACGCGTGGTGGCCAAACTTTTGCCATGCTTGGTGCCAGATTGCGCGGAGATGAAGTGAAATTTCAATTCATCACACCTGACCGCAAAGTGCATGCCTTTTCTGGCCGAGTTGATGGCCGTCGCTTAACTGGCAATGTCGTTTCCGATTACATGCACACGCCCGTAGAAATCACGCGCCCTTGATACCAATTTGAACCACTCTGCTTTGTTGGATGATCCAGATGAATCCTGATAGCTCTGCCCCTGACAAGTTGCTCCGTCTGCTACACCCTCTTTCAGCCATAGCGCTCATTGTGGGCATCGTGATTGGCGCCGGCATTTTCAAAACCCCCTCGCTGGTTGCAGGCATTAGCGGAGATGCAGGTTGGGCACTGGTTTTGTGGCTCGCTGGCGCTCTGATCTCCATTGTGGGCGCGCTGTGTTATGCAGAACTCTGCACAACTTACCCCAATGCAGGGGGTGACTATCACTTCCTGCACAGGGCATTTGGCCGCAACATTTCTTTCATTTACGGTTGGTCTCGCGCCACGATCATCAACACAGGCTCTATTGCTCTGCTGGCCTTTGTTTTTGGCGATTACATGAGCACTTTGGTGAACCTAGGCGCTTACTCAAGTGCTATCTGGGCACTGCTCATTGTGGTTTTCTTAACCGCCGTCAACCTTGCCGGCATTCACGCATCTTCGAGAATGCAAACTTGGTTAACCGTGACTGAAATTGTTGGCTTGTTGGCAGTGGTTGTGGCAGGATTTTGGGTCGATGCGCCCTCTTCTGGCGCCATCCAATGGTTTGCCCAAGCGCCTGCGCCTGCACAGTGGGGCCTGTGCCTGGTTTTCGTTTTGCTAACCTTTGGCGGCTGGAATGAGTCGGCCTACATTTCGGCAGAATTAAAGGGCGGACCACGCACCATGGTCTGGGTTATCTTGGCCAGCATGGTCACCCTCACAGTCATTTATCTTTTGGTCAACACGGCCTTGCTATTGGGCCTTGGCTTGAGTGGCTTAAGCCAAAGCAAAACTGCAGCAGGCGACTTGTTGGGTATTGCCTTCGGTCCTTTCGCACAAAAATCTTTAGGTTTATTCGTGGCCATCGCCGCTCTAACCAGCATCAACGCCACCATGTTTGTTGGCGCTCGAACAAACTTTGCTGTTGGCACTGACTGGAAAGCTTTGCGCAAATTAGGCCAATGGCAAATGGACATTGGCAGCCCCAAACCAGCCTTGCTGATGCAAGCCATCATCAGCATCGGCCTGATTGCTTTGGGCACTCAAGAGGCCGACGGCTTTTCTGCCATGGTTGAATTTACCGCGCCTGTTTTCTGGGGCTTCTTGTTCATGGTTGGGCTGTCAGTGATTTGGCTAAGGCAAAAAGATGCCCAAGCTACTCGCCCTTTCAAGGTACCGCTTTACCCCATACTGCCTTTGATTTTTTGCGCAGTCTGTGCCTGGCTCACCTACTCAAGCATTACCTATGCCATCTCTCAAAAAGCCATCCATGTTTCCATGTGGCTCATTGCGAGCGGTGTTTTGGCCTTGCTAATTTTGCGTGCCAGAGAGAAAACTCTGGAGCAGGCAGCCAATCAAACTTGATGAGTCGGCAGTTCAAGCCGGCTCTTTGCGTTCACTGTATCGATCGACTAAATGCGATGCGATATCGCGAGTCAAAAGTGTGAACTTCAATAATTCTTCCATGACATCCACTACTCTGTCGTAATAAGCTGATGACTTCATACGACCATCTTCTTCGAACTCTAAAAAAGCTTTGGCCACCGAGCTTTGGTTAGGAATCGTGAGCATCCTCATCCATCGGCCTAGGATTCGCATTTGATTGACCGCATTGAATGATTGCGACCCTCCACTGACTTGCATCAAAGCCAAAGTTTTTCCCTGCGTAGGACGGACTGCACCAACTGACAAAGGAATCCAGTCAATTTGACTTTTCATGATGCCAGTCATAGCGCCATGACGTTCTGGCGAACTCCAAACCATACCTTCAGACCACGCAGCTAAATCACGCAACTCTTTCACCTTGGGATGAGAATCAGGAGCAGCATCAGGTTGGGGTAGATGCAAAGGATCAAACACTTTCACCTCTGCACCCATTGCCTCCAGCAATCTTGCAGCTTCTAGCGTCAATAACTTGCTGTAGGAACGCTCACGCAAAGAACCATACAACATCAAAATTCTTGGTGGATGGGTTGAGGGCTGTTGCGAAACTAACAAAGATTGCTGAGGGACCTTGAAACAACTTTCATCCAAATTGCTCAGTTTTTCAGTAGTCTTAGAAAGGAATGCCATATTCATTCTCAGTGACTGCGTTGATGCTCTGAGTTCAATAAAGAATGAAGCATCAACCCAATGAATCCGCCCACAATCTGAGCCACGATAAATGCAGGAACATCTGCGGGTGAAATACCCGCAAATGTATCTGTAAACATCCGACCAAAAGCCGCTGCAGGATTGGCAAAAGAAGTACTTGCCGTGAACCAATAGGCGGCACCAATGTAGCAAGCCACCAAAGAAGAAGCCTTGCCTTCAGGGGAACGCAAAATTACAAAAAGTAATCCAGCAGTTGCAACTGCCTCAGCCAGCCACTGAGATGGGCCCGTTCTGACTTTTGTGGACCACTGTAGTATTTCCAATTCAAACATAGCATGAGCAACCCAAGCGCCCACAGCAGCACCCGCAAGTTGAGCTAGCACATAGCCAAATAAATGATGCCGCGCTAAGTCTTTGCGATAAGCCATCACGAGTGACACCACAGGATTGAAATGAGCGCCGCTCACGGGGCCGAGTGTTTCTATCAATACGTAGAGGGCGAAGACTGTGGCAAGCGTATTTGCTAAAAGCGCCACAGCCACATTGCCACCCGCCAATTGCTCGGCCATGATGCCAGAGCCAATGACGGTGCAAAACAGTGCTGCTGTTCCCACAAACTCAGAGAGATACCTTTTCCAGTGAATCATTTGTCAGCAAGCTCTCGTGCCGTATGTTCTAAGGCTATTTTGTTTAGACTGGAAGATGGCAAGTTCGTGAAAATTTCAAGACGTCTTTTGATTTGATACAGCGTTTGCTTGAAAGCTTCTAACTTTTCTGTATCACTGCCAGTCCCTTCTGAAGGATCGGCATAGCCCCAATGCGCTGTAGCGGGCTGACCTGGCCAATAGGGGCAAACTTCACCAGCAGCGTTATCGCAAACAGTGATGACCAAGTCCATTTGAGGCGCGTTGGGTTCTGCAAAAACATCCCAGCTTTTGCTGCTCAAACCTTCTGTTGAAATACCCGCATTTTGCAAAGTCACAATGGCCAAAGGGTTGGGTTTTTGATTTTCTCTAGGGCTACTACCAGCTGAATAGGCTTTGAATTTTCCATGACTCAAATGGTTGAGCATTGCCTCAGCCAAAATGCTTCGAGCAGAGTTGTGAGTACAAAGAAAAAGTACGTTCAAGGGTTTTGTATCAGTCTCTTTAGTTTCCTTGTGGTTAACAGGTTTTACAAATTGCCTCTGAGTTCACTTCGCAAGACTCCCCTTGGCAACAGTTTTGGGATAGAAACGCAAGGACCGCATTCATGCGATCGAACTGAGCTCGATAAATCAGATTGCGGCCGCTACGTTCCTGAGAAATCAGGTCGGCATTCATCAGCTCTTTCAAATGAAATGAAAGTGTGTTTGCAGGCATACCCAATTGCTCAGCAATTAGTGCCGGCGTCATACCCTCACTGCCCCTCACAACCAACACCCTGAAAATTTGAAGTCGGTTGATCTGTGCCAAAGCAGCCAGCGCTTTGATGACGAATTTCTCTTCCATAATTCAACTCTAATAGAAATATATGACAATTTAACGAAAAAAGTCGTGAAAACGCTGACAGCCAAATAATGCTGTTTATTTATTCTGGCCAGACTTCAATCTCTCCATTGATTTCCACGGCCATGCCGCGGGGCAATGTCGACATGCCAACGGCAGAACGGGCGTGGCAACCCGCTTCAGGACCAAATAGTTCAAAGAGCAGGTCGGAGGCACCATCAATCACTTGCGGCATGGCCGTAAATTGAGGGCTTGCATTGCACATACCAAATATACGAACAATCTGTTTAACACGGTCTAAGGAGCCGACTTCAGCTTTGACCGTAGCCAGTATGGTCAACATCACCGCACGTGCCGTTGCATAGCCTTCGGCTTCAGTGATGTTTTCACCAAAGCGTCCCGTTTGCCTCACGCCTTCAAGCAAGGGCAAATCTAAGCCGTGCCCTGACAGATACAGCATGTTGTCGACTCGAACACAGCCACGCCGATTCTTTTTGGGAAACACAAAAGCTGGCGGCAATGAATAGCCCATTGCCTTGAGTCGCTCTTCTATGGCATTCATAGTTTCTCCATCATGCGTTTTGTAAATTGGCTTTCTTTTGCTGCCACCATTGATTCAGCCAAGCTGTGGTGCCACCACTAGATAAGACATCTTGCAAAGCCAAGGGTACGGGTTCAAATTGGTATTCACGCTTCTGGGTGATGTTGGAACACACGCCAGTTTGAAAATCAACACTCAGCTCGTCACCTTGCTGGCAGGCGCTTGAAATTTCCTTGCATCCCGTTAGGACAGGCAATCCAATACCAATGGCTTCTCGATAGGCCAAAAAAGACATGGATTCGCATACAAGACCAAGACCCAAAGCTTTCATCGCAATATAGCCTTGCATCTTGGCGCCCATGCCAAAGTTGCGACCGGTTACGACAAGATCGCCAGGACGGCAAAGTTTGTGAAAGTCAGGAATGACACCCTCAAACAAATGCTCAACAATGTATTTGGGATCTGTGCGCATTTCTGAGACGATGCGCATGGGCACAACGCCACCCATGTGGGGGATGTCATGGCCAAAATGCCAACAGCGCCCCCTCATTGACCAAGCAAACTCTTGCAAGATTATTCTGCCTTGATACCGGCATTGCGAATGACGGTGCCCCATTTGTCAAGTTCGCGGCGAATATGACCCGCAAAAGCTTCTGGCGTGCTCGCAACAACTTCAGAGCCGTCATTGCTCAAACGTGTTTTGATTTCTGGGCTAGTGATGATGGCTGCAATTTCCTTGTTCAAACGCTGCACAATGGCATCTGGTGTGCCTGCTGGCATCATCAAACCTACCCAAGCGTTGACATCAAAACCAGGTACACCAGACTCTTGAATGGTCGGTACATTGGGCAGTTGGGCCATGCGCTTAGCGCTTGTTACGAATACCGCTTTGATCTTTCCATCGCGAATGGTGCTCATCACTTGTGCAGGCGAAGTGCACAAAAGTTGCAGGCGTCCACTGATGAGGTCTGTCATGGCTGGGGGTATGCCTTTGTAGGGCACATGGGTGAACTTGATGCCTGCGGCGCTGTTCAACAATTCCATGCCAATGTGCGCAGCAGTACCCATGCCTGAATTGCCCATAGTGACTTCACCAGGTTTTTGCTTGGCCAAGGCCATTACTTCCGTAAAGTTTTTGGGAGCAAAGCCATTGGAAGAAACCACGACCAGCGGAATGGCCGTAGTTTGGATGAGTGGCACAAAATCTTTGATAGGGTCGTAAGGCACTTTATCGCGCAAAGCGGGGTTGATTGCGTAAGTGGTGGTCACCAGCAAAATGGTGTAGCCGTCACCGGGCGACTTGGCTGCCGCTTCAACGCCAATGAGAGTTCCTGCACCAGGCTTGTTGTCAATGATGACGGGTTGGCCCAGGCGTTCAGAAAGCTTTTGACCAATGGTTCTGGCTTGTATGTCTAAACCATCGCCAGCCGGAAATGGCACGATGATGCGGATGGGACGATCGGGGTATTGAGCTTGAGCAGAAAAGCTCAGCAAACAAAACAAGGCGACGATAAACCGAAGAAACATGGAATGACTCCTAGCATTGGTAATTAAAGATGGCGTGGGTCAATGATTGAACCCGCCACAGAAGAGGCCGCAACTGTCAAAGGATTTCCAAGATACAGCTTAGCATCTTTAGCACCAAAGCGGCCGTGGTTGTTGTTGGTGGCAGTAGAGATAGAAACCTCTCCTGAATGCAAAGGACCTACAACTGCATCATTGCAGGGCCCGCAGCCTGGGGGCAAAACCACTGCGCCCGCTTCGACAAAAACTTGCATGAGATCAGTAGCAGCAAGTCTTTTCAATGTTTCTTCAGAACCAGGGACAACAAAGAGCCGGACACCCGAGGAAACTTTTCGAGAGCGCAAAACTTCGGCAGCAGCAGCGATATCCTCATACATTGAAGAGCCACATGAACCGATAAAAGCATGGTCTATTGGCTGTCCTGCCACCTCTGAAATGGGCACCGCATTTTGAATACCACCTGGCAAGGAAACCAGTGGCTCCAAATTATCCAGATCTATTTCAGCCCGCATTTGATAGTGCGCAGATGGATCGGAATATTCAGCTTTAAAAGGTGATTTTGCAACGCTGCTGGCATGCTCCAAAACCGCTTTTGAAGGCGGGAAGAAAACACCGTATGCGCCAAGCTCAGTGGGTGTACTGCAAAGCGCCACCCGAGCAGCCAGGCTAAATTGATCAAGGTCTCCTGCAAACTCAAGGATTTTGTAATCTAAATCAAACGGAATTGTGCCAAGCTTGATCAGTCGGCCAATATGGGTGCCTAGATCTCTAGCATGAACATAGGGTGGCAACTTGCCTTTTAAGGTAAGTTGCAAGGAATGTGGCACCATGATCCAATTGGTTCCGGTGGCCAGGACTCGCGAAATTTCAAGCCCAACACGAAAACCTACAGCGCCTAAAGCGCCAACATTGGTGCAGTGACGGTCATTGTCAAATACAAAATGACCAGGGCTGACAAGCCCCATTTCCATGGGAAAAATATGCCCGTGGCCACCTCGCCCAACATCAAAAAAATGACCGACCTTCCAAGCTTTTGCAGCTTGTCGATTGGTGGCACCATAAAGTGCAGCCCGTGGGCTACCATACAAAACCTCATGGTCCGTGACCAAAACGACCTTCTCGGGGTTGGCCAGTTGATCAATACCGATGCTGTCGAGGGCTTTTTTGATACTGGGTAAAACATTGTCATGCACCATCACCATGTTAGGGATGGGAAACACAAAATCACCTGGCGCTACGCTAGGCAGGCCACAGGCTTTTGCAATGATTTTCTCAGGGCCTGTCATGGCCCTAACTGTATTGCTAGCCTGTTCCTGCGTGTTCATGAGCGTTGGATTGCCAATCAGTCGAGCTTGAGACCAATGGTCTTGACGACTTTGGTGTAACGCGAAGCCTCTTCAGCAATCAATTTGGCAAACTGCTCGGGATTGTTGCTGATGGGGTCGGCACCGTTGCGTTCCATGGCTTGCTTGAAGTCGGCTGTTGGCACAATAGCCGCAAGTTCCCTGTGGAGTCGATCAATGATAGGACGGGGTGTGCCAGCGGGTGCAAATACGCCGAGCCACAGGCTAACTTCAAATCCGGGATAGCCAGACTCAGCTACTGTAGGTACATCGGGCAATGCGGGAGAGCGCTGGGTACTACCTACTGCGAGCGGCCGCAGTTTACCGGCCTTGGTGTGCTGCAAAAGCGCAGGCATTGAGCCAAACACGCTTTGAACCTCATTGGCGAGCAAGGCCAAGTCAGCCTGGGCATTGCCTTTGTAGGGCACATGCTGCAAGTTGGCTTGCCCAACATCTTTCAGCATCTCCATGGCCAAGTGAGTGGTAGAGCCATTGCCAGCAGAGGCATAGTTCAGTTTGCCAGGGTTTGCTTTGGCAAGCTCGACAAGTTCCTTCAGGTTGTTGGCCTTAACCTGTGGATTGACCACAAGCAGATAAGGTGTGATGGCAACCAAGGACACCGGTGCGAAGTCTCTGATGGGGTTGTAGCCAAGCTTTGAGTAAGCTGCCGGCGCAACCGCATGGGTGCTGGTGGTGCCGATGCTGATGGTATAGCCGTCAGGTGTTGCCTTGGCTGCAACATCAGCGCCAATTGTGCCGCCTGCTCCGCCTCGGTTGTCGACAATAACTTGCTGGCCCAGCCGTTCTGAAAGCTTCTGCGCTACAACTCGGCCCACAATGTCTGTTGAACCTCCGGCTGGGAACGGAACGATCAGGCGTATGGGCTTGTTGGGGTAATCGGACTGCGCCAAAAGGGTGGCCGGAGCGGTAAGTACCGCCGCAGTCAAGGCGACGGCCAGCATACGGATCGAACTTGTGGTTTGCGATTTCATTGGCAGATTCCTCATAGTTAAACACTGATCAGGCTTTACAGCTGATGCAAAACGATATGTTCGCAAAAAAATTCTAGCACCCTCATTCTTAAAAAGCCAATTGGAAGACGCGAATAAAACTCACGAAACATCTATCTATTTAGAGCATCCCTAATCTATTCTTTAAATCGATCATTTTTCACTTTAATGAGATAAGCTGTTTCCCTACTGAAAGATGTCCCAAAGGAAACCCTCATGCTTGTACGCCTCTTGTATGTCAGCCAGCCAGTGGGGCCTGTTACCACCACCATGACCACACTCATTTTGGAAAAATCTGATGCCAATAACAAGCAACAAGATATCACGGGTGTTTTGTGTCAGGGCTCTGGCTTGTGGATGCAAGTCTTAGAAGGCGAGCGTTCTAAAGTCAATTTGCTTTATTCAAAAATAATGGCAGATCGGAATCACCACAATGTTCAACTGCTTTCAATGGAAGAAATTTCGCAAAGGCAGTTTGGCCAATGGTCTATGACGCTTGTCTATTTGTCTAAAGATGATCCTTTGGTTCAAATGGCACATCCCGAATTTGACCCCTATACAGCTTCTAGCAAAGATGCTTTTTTCATTCTGGATGAACTGATTAAAACAGGCAGCCCCATTCTCAACACGCCATCCTGATGAGCCAATCTTTCATTAACAATCAAATCAAATTGCCTAGCCCCATATGAACCTGCAAGGCACAAAACGTAAGATCACTTACGTTGCAAGTTACGAGGCCTTTGCTTTCTTATTCGGCACGCTTGGCTTTTTTAGCTTCAGTGACAGCAGCCTCGAGCGTGCAGGTGCCCTGGCTGTGTTCGGATCTCTGTTTGCGGTAAGTTGGAACTTTGCATACAACGCCCTTTTTGAGCGATGGGAAGCAAAAAGAACAACGCGTGGCCGCGGCTTTGGACGGCGTGTTCTTCACGCAGTGGGCTTTGAAGTTGGCTTTTTGGCTGTACTCCTGCCAGCTGCAGCATGGTGGCTAGAGATCAGTTATCTTCACTCCTTTGCACTCAACCTTGGCTTGAACATTTTCTTTTTGGTCTACACATTCGTCTTTACATGGTGCTTTGATCGGGTGTTTGGGCTACCAGCATCTGCAGCAACGCCTGCTAGCCCGTGATCTTTCAAATGCTAGCTGCAAGTGAGTAATCTTCAGTGTTCACTCAGTAAACTAATCTCGCCCCCATCGAGCGCCCTATTGCTTTAACAAATCGCGTTCCAGATGCACCAAGAAAAGGAACGATTTTCCAAGTTCAGATTTTTCTGACCACTTCAAGTGTTACCAACTTCATAGCCAAGCCGCCTGCGTGCCGCAACATATTCACCATGCAACTTGCTAACAAATTGCTTGGTGCTCAATACTTGACTGATGGCACCAATGCCCTGCCCGCTCCCCCAAATATCTTTCCAAACCTTGGGTTTACCAGCTTGGCCTGAAGAAAAATTCATTGTTTTTTCTTCATTGACAGGCAAATTTTCTGGATCGAGACCAGCATTTCGAATACTGGCTTTTAAATAGTTGCCATAGACGCCAGTGAAAAAATTGGAATACACCACATCGTCTGATGTTCCATCAATGATTGCCTGCTTGTAGACGTCACTGGCTCGGGCCTCCTCGGTTGCAATGAATGCAGACCCCATGTAGGCAAAATCGGCGCCCATTGCTTGAGCTGCCAAAATTGAATTGCCATTGGCAATGGAACCACTTAGGGCTATGGGCCCATCGAACCACTGGCGCAGCTCTTGCATCAGCGCAAATGGACTCTTGGTACCCGCATGCCCACCCGCACCAGCTGCAACGGCAATCAAGCCGTCGGCTCCTTTGTCGATGGCTTTCTTGGCAAAGGTATTGTTGATGATGTCGTGCATGACCATGCCGCCATAGGCATGAACTGCTTCATTGACTTCCTCGCGTGCGCCTAAAGATGTAATGACCAAGGGCACTTTGAAATGCGCAATGATCTCCATGTCTTGCGCCAAACGATCGTTACTTTTGTGCACAATTTGATTGATGGCAAATGGCGCTGCAGGCTGACTTGGAAAGTCGCGATTGTGCGCAGCCAGTGTCAATGTAATTTCTTCAAGCCAATCTTTAAGAAGTTCAGCAGGCCTTGCATTGAGCGCTGGCATTGAGCCCACCACACCCGCCTTGCATTGCTCAATGACCAAAGGCGGTTGGCTGATAATGAACATGGGCGAGCAAATTACAGGCAAGCGCAGATTTGAAAAGAGAGAGTGATTTTTTTCCATATTGTCTTCGTCTAAATTTCAAGTCAGGTCAGCGTATCGTTCCAAATGGTGATCTGCATCCCCAAATTGCTGCGCAATCATCGTTAAGCGGCGAAAGGTGTGCGACACCTTGAGCTCTTCAGTCATTCCCATACCACCGTGCAATTGCACAGACTCCTGGCTAACTAGGCGCGAAGCATCTGCAATTTTGATCTTTGCCGCAGAAACAACTCTTGCGCGTTCTTTAGAGTTAGTCGTGTCATCCACTTTGCTGGCGGCCAAGATGGCCATTGAACGAGCTTGTTCGGTTGTGATGTACATCTCTACCATTCGGTGCTGCAAAGCTTGAAATGATGCAATCGGCACACCAAACTGCTTGCGCTGTTTCATGTAATCTAGCGTGGCGTCGTTGGCGCTTTTCATCGCGCCAACCGCTTCTGCACACAACAAGGCTGTAGCAAAGTCTGTGGCCTCTTCTATGAAGGGCATTGCAGCGCCATCGCCACCCAGCATCGCATCTGAATGCAATGTGACATTTGAAAATGCAACATCAGCTACCCGAAATCCGTCTACAGTGCGACTCGGATTCAATTCAACGCCCGCTGCCTTGGTGTCGACAATAAAGAGAGTAACGCCTTGGGGAGTAAGCGCAGAAACAAGCAAGTGACGAGCCGCAGCAGCCCCAGTGACAAGACACTTTCGACCATTGAGAACCCAAGCTCCTGCGCTGGATTTGGCAACAGTAAGCTGAGGTGCCAATTGATAGCGATGTCCTTGCTCCAAGTAGGCAAACGCCAGTCTTTCGGAACCATCGATCAAACCTGGCAATAACTTTGCACGCTGTGCATCAGACCCCATGCGAGATACAAGACGCCCTGCCAACCCGACATTGTCTAAGAAGGGCTCGACAACCAGCGCCTCGCCCATGGCTTCCATGACCGCCATCAAGTCCATTGCGCCACCACCAAAACCATTGTCGGCTTCTGCGATGGCCATGGCTGTCAACCCCATATCGGCAAAATTTTGCCAAACAGTATCACTCACCCCAGATTCAGAATTGATGATGGCTTTGCGCTTTTCAAAATTGTATTCATTGCTGAGATACCTGCTAACAGAATCAGCCAATTGTTTCTGTTCTGGTGTGAGTTCAAAGTTCATCGATTTTCCTCACAAGCCCAAGCTCATCTTTGCAATGATGTTGCGCTGAATTTCATTCGATCCGGCATAAATGCTGGCCTTGCGAAAATTAAAGTAGCGCGGTGCCAAACGCGATGTGAAGGAGTCAATCGATCCATGCGATACAGACTTAAAGGGTTGCGCATGGGGGCCGGCAGCCTGCATAGCCAACTCGGTAATCATTTGCTGAATCTCGGTGCCACGAATCTTAAGCATCGACACATCAGCGCCTGGCGCTTGGCCTGTTCGTCGCATCTGATCTAAAAATCGCATTGAAGTAATTTCCAGTGCATCAAGTTCAATCTCTACGCGAGATATCTTGTCTTTAAAACGCAAATCTTCAATGAGTGGCTTGCCGTTTTTCAGTTCACGCTGTGCCAATGCCCGCAAAGCAGCTAGCTCTCGTCTGCTAGCGCCAACACTTCCGGACCCCATTCGCTCATGACCAAGCAAATACTTGGCAACAGTCCATCCTTTGTTTTCCTCGTAAACTAAATTCTGAACAGGTACTTTGACGTTGTCGAAAAAAATCTCATTCACTTCGTGTCCGCCATCCATCAAAATCAAAGGACGAACAGTGATGCCAGGCGTTTCCATGTTCATCAAGATGAAGCTGATGCCTTCTTGACGCTTTTCGGCAAGTGGGTCTGTGCGAACCAGACAAAAAATCCAGTCCCCGTGTTGACCCATTGTGGTCCAAATCTTTTGGCCATTGATCACGTAGTGATCGCCAACCCGTTCAGCGCGTGTTTTAACTGCCGCCAAATCAGAGCCAGCACCTGGCTCAGAATATCCTTGCACCCAAAAGTCATCACCCTCCCGGATGCGAGGCAAGTACTGTTCTTTTTGGGCAGACGTGCCAAACTTCAAGAGCACGGGGGCACACATGGCTGGACCAAAGGGCGGCAATCTGGGCGCGCCTGCCAATGCGAATTCTTCGTCGTAAATATAGCGTTGGGTCATGTCCCAACCTGTACCGCCCCACTCCACCGGCCAATGCGGCACTGACCAACCCTTGGCCGCCAAAATCTTGTGCCAACGCTGGTAGTCTTCTTTGGTCAGTTCTTGATAGCTAACCACTTTTTGGCGAATATCTTCAGGTAAATTGAATTTGAGCCAGTGATGAACTTCTTCTCGAAACTTTGTCTCTTCTTGAGAGTAATTTAAGTCCATTTTTTGCCTTCTTTAATGGGTAGTTTGTATTTGCTTGCATGGACTGAAAGCTCAAACTCGCCGTGATTGACCTTGCCAATGTTGGTCGCGAAGACGCCGCTTGGCGATTTTTCCGGAGTCGTCGCGTGGCAACGGCGCTAAGTCAAAGCTTCGGGGTACCTTGAATGCTGCGAGCCCAGCCTGCAACCATGCTTGCATATCTACCAAAGTGGGGGCAGCACCTGGAAGTGGCTCTACGACAGCATGCAAACGTTCACCAAACTCAGGATCTGGAACACCGAATACAGCGCAATCAGCAACACCAGGACATGAAAGCAAGCGGTGTTCTATTTCAGCAGGATAGATATTGACGCCGCCAGAGATAACCATGTCTGATGCACGATCACACAAATAAAGATAGCCATCCTCGTCTAGGTATCCCATGTCGCCCAAACAAATCAGTCCATCGCGTTCAATGGCGCGCCGCGCAGCCTCGTTGTGTCGGTAAGTGAAGTCAGGATAAATGGGTTGCCGCACATAAACTAGACCAACCTCACCCGTAGGAAGCCGTTCACCCGCTTCGCTCAAGATACGAACTTTGGCATCCAACACTGGGCGGCCTGCACTGCCCGGGCGCTGAAGAGCTTCAGCCGAGCTAATGGAAGTGATCATGCCCGCCTCACTTGAAGCGTAGGTTTCATTGATGATGGGGCCAAACCACTCGATCATTGATCGCTTCACATCGGGGGCGCAAGGAGAACCAGTGGATGCCACGAAACGCAAAGAGGAGATGTCGTATCGCTTGCGCACTACTTCAGGTAGACGCAGTAGCCTCACGTACATGATGGGTACCAAATACACGACATCAATGCGATAGCGCTCAATGAGGGCCAGCAGTTGCTCCGCATCAAAGTGCGGCATGAGCACCACACATTCAGCAAGTCGAAGGGAGTTCTGAAGGAAAGTACTAGGTCCACTGTGGTAAAGCGGTGCAGGCACTAGGGAGCGGCAACCGGAAGAAATTCCGAGTGCCAGTTCAACCAATTGCTTGGTTCGAACTAGGCGCGCTTGAATTTCTGCTACAGGGATACGGTCGCGTACAACGCCCTTGGGCCGACCAGTCGTTCCGGAGGTGTAAACCATATGACCGCCAGGCGACACCAGAGGGCCGCTGTAAGCAGGCTGAGCAGTTAACCAAGTTTCGTAGGGCAGAGAAGTTGGGGAAAGACTTTGGCCAACTGACAATACTGCAACACTTTGTGGCACTACATGACTGATGCCATCCAAAAGGTCACCATGCGCCAACAAAGCTTTCGCGCCGCTGTCCAACAGCAGCACACTGACCTCGTCTGCAGTAAAGTGCCAGTTGATTGGGCAAAAGCTGATCCCAGTTTGACGGCAAGCATGGATGACGTCAACAAACAACTCGGAATTTCGCAACAAAACCGCCAAGACATCACCTTCGCGCAAGCCCAAGGAAATTAAGCCACCGGCTAATTGAGCACCTCGAGTGGTCTGGGTTGCAGCATCCAGGACACAGTTTTCAAAATGAAATGTTGCACTCACGCTTAGCAATTCTCTGCTTTCTGCATTGCTGGAATTCGTTGGCCGCATTGGCATTTTTTGGATCGTTAAATTGGATTTAGGTTTCCATCCTAAAAAGAATTACTCAAATTAGCCAATTATCTTCACTGATGCTGAACATTAGTGAACCTGATAAGCAACAGGCTCAAGGAACCACATCAAAATTCTTGATACACAAAATCACATCAAATAATTTGTACTCAATCGAGCGCTTGCTTAGCATGTTTATCTTCTAAAACAACTTGGATCAATGCCATGACTACAAGCCATCCCAAACAAGAAGCTATTCATTTTTATGCAGATGGTCTAAAAATAGCCGGTCACTTTACGCCAGCTTTAGGCGCCAAACCAGGAAGCCGTAGTCCTACTATCGTTTGCATTCATGGCTATACCGGTCGCAAAGAAATCTATATGCCAGGCTACATACGCGAGTTGACGGCTGCAGGCTTTAATGCCTTAGAGTTTTACCACCGTGGATACGGAGACAGCGAAGGCGTCAGATTGCGCTGCAAGCCATGGGATCAAGTCACCGACATTCACAGCGCCGTCATCTATTTGCGACAAAGACCTGATGTCGATCCCGACCGCATAGGACTTTATGGAACCAGCTATGGTGGGTCGACCGGCATGGCGGCCACCGCATTGGATGAAACGATTCGTTGTGCTGTGGCTGTAGGGTCATTTGCCGATGGTCTAAGAAACTCCTACAACCTCAGAACCTACTCCGACAGACTCGATTGGGAGGAGGTCAAGAAGATTGATCGCATCGAGCGAGTAATGACTGGAAAATCACGCCGCATTCCTTATGGTGAGTTAGCACCTTCTGGTCGCGCCGAGCGCGACTCTATTTCGACCATGTACAAGGTCGATGAGAAATACCCTGAAGGCTACCCCATTGAAAATTCCGATCATGCAGCTGGGTTTTCACCTGAACAATATGTTGATCGAATTTCACCTAGACCCGTTCTTTTTGTGCATACAGAAAAAGACACCATGGTTGCAGTTTCAGAATCAAAGCACTTTTATGAGAAGGCAAAAGAGCCCAAAAAACTGATCATTATTCCCAATGCAAACCATGTTGATGTTTATGAACCACGTAACCCTGAAGTCTTCAAAGTGGTTGTAGGGCACATGATTGATTTTTTCAATCTTCATTTGAAATAAATGAATGGATCATGCTTTCTGATTGAGACCATCAAATCTAATGATTTGCAATGGGTAAATCTTGATCTTAGGATGAACTTCATAAATTCCCGCCATTCATCTAGGGGACAGTCATGTCAGACAAAACTTACCAACCGAAACATGAAGAAATTCACTTCTACAGTGATGGATTGAAAATAAGCGGTCAATTCACCAGGGCTGCTGGGGCGCAGGACGGGCAAGCTATGCCAACTATTGTCTGTTTGCACGGGTACACCGGACGCAAAGAAATTTACATGCCAGGCTATGTTCGCGAACTTTCTGCAGCAGGTTTCAACACCTTGGATTTTCATCATCGGGGATTTGGCGAAAGTGAAGGTATCAGGCTTAAAAATAAACCTTGGGATCAGGTGACCGATGTTTTAAGTGCCATGATTTATTTGCGCCAAAGACCTGATGTAGACGCCAACCGCATTGGCTTATACGGAACAAGCTTTGGCGGCACTGTTGGCATGATGGCAACAGCTCACGACGAAAACATTCGATGTGCTGTTTCAGTTGGATCATCTGCCGACTGCGGAAGAAGTGCAAAAGACAAGCGAACCTACTCTCAGCGCCTTGACTGGGAAGACATGATGAAAATTGATCGCATTGAAAGAGTGATGACCGGTCAATCTAGGCGTGTGCCATACGATGAATTGGTTCCATCAGGCCGAGCAGAAGCAGACTCGATTGTCACGATGTACAAAGTTGCCGAAAAGTATCCCGAGGGTTATCCCTTGGAAAACTATGACCACTTGCAGGATTTTGCGCCAGAAAATTATCTAGATCGCATTACGCCACGTCCCCTGATGTTTATACATACAGAGCGCGACACCATTGTTTCTGTCTTTGAAGCAAAGAGCTTTTATGCCAAAGCTCATGAGCCCAAGAAGTTAGTGATTATTCCAAACGCAAACCATGTCGATGTGTATGAGCCTCGCAACCCTGAAATTTTTCAGGTTGTTGTGAATCATATGAAAGCATTTTTCAAAGAGTCTTTAAGCAAATAGGCAAGAAATTTTTTAAAAGGATTTCAACATCATGAAAGTTTTTAATTCAAAGCTAACAAAGAGAGATTTTCTTTTAACTTCAGCACTTCTACCTGGTGCAATCAACACATCGTTGGCTCAATCAGACTATCCAAATAAACCAATTAGACTTGTATTTCCATTTGGACCTGGCGCTGAGGTGACGACAAGAGCCGTCTTAAAATCAATGTCCGACAAATTAGGGCAACCTTTTATCATTGATTTCAAACCAGGCGCTTCAACCAATATTGGAGCTGCACTCGTTGCACAGGCCCCCCCCGATGGCTACACGCTTTTCTTCAGCACAATTGGATCGAATGTTCTCAACAAACTCTTGCACAAAAATTTAACCTACGATCCAGACAGCCTTGTACCCATTGGATTGATAGGACAAGTCTCTAGTTATTTGATTGTCAGAAATGATTCACCCTTTAAATCTGTAGAAGATTTGGTTAAAGCAGCGAAGGCAGCACCTACAGGCTTAAGTTATGGAACGCATGCCATTGGAGGTCCTAATCATTTAGTGGGTGAATTATTCAGAAATAAAGCAGGCATTAAGGAATTGGTTCACGTTGCTTACAAGGGACTCAATGAATCTAGCACCGACCTGATCGGAGGTCGAATTGACTTTATGTGGGACGCCGGTGCAATCAGGCTTGTTGAACAAGGCCGCCTGCGGGCATTGGCAGTTGCGTATCCAGAAAGGTGGCCAACCCTTCCCAATTTGCCAACGATGGCGGAGCTAGGTTATCCAGAAGTGACCTTGACAGCATTTGGCGGAATCCATGCGCCCGCCAAAACACCAGCTCACATTGTCGACAAACTTAGCAGTGCACTCATGAGTGCACTGACAGAGCCCGAAGTCAAAAAAGTAGTACTTCAAGGAAATATGGTTTCGAAACCCATGACCAAGCAAGAAACTGCAGAGTTTATAAAAGGGCTGACGGTGAAGTGGGCTCCCATTGTGAAGTCTCTCAATATTTCATTAGATTAAGTTCAGTGACAATCAATTTAATGGGTAAAACTGCAGTCATCACAGGCGCGGCAAGCGGTATTGGGTTGGCAGCAGCTGAGCGATTTTTAAAAGCAGGCATGAAAGTCGTTATTGCTGACATTGATGCTGATTCAATTGAAAAACAAGTGAGTCGGCTGAAGTTTGAAGGCCACCCAGTAGAAGGAAAAGTAACAGATGTCACGAGTGAGTCCTCTGTTCGTGAACTTGCAGAATTCACACAAAGCAAATTCGGCAATATCCATATACTTTTCAATAATGCAGGTATAGGTGGCGGCGCAGCTGATGACAAAAGTTTATGGGAAGCCAGTATTTCCGATTGGAAATGGGTGCTTGATATCAACGTTTGGGGCGTGATTCATGGCATTCGTGTTTTTACACCACTGATGTTGGCGCATGGACAAGAAGGACACATCATTAACACCGCATCAAAGGCGGGCTTAACGTTTGGAACAAGCTTGTACTCCACCAGCAAACACACAGTGCTTGCTTTGACAGAAGCGCTTTATGTGCAACTTAAACAAATGAACAGTAAATTGGCAGTTTCAGTTTTATGCCCAGGCGCAGTCAATACAAATTTAAACTCAAATTCAAATCGAATTAGGCCTGTAAATACCCAGCCAGATAACATTCCAAATTTAACCAATCAAGATAAATCATTTCAATCAATAAACTTCATGAGCACGTATCAAAATACTGTTCAAACGCGAATGGCGGCTGGCCTTGAGCCTGCAGAAATGGCTGAAATATTGATGCAAGGTTTAGAAACTGGTGACTTTTACATCTTACCTAATCGTCTGGAAGATGCCGGCGTTAAGGAGAGATTTAAAAACATTCAGGCACGAAAAATTGAAGACTTGCCTAAAAGTTGCCCCCAGTTTGATTGGAGTCACCTTCAATGAAATCAAGCTAGTTCAAGAACAATGTTGTCAGACACAGGCTGACTTCCATTTTCTGTTCGCACATGCCCGGTAATGACATACATCTTGCCGTCTATGCAACCACCAGAACCACCTAGGCGTGGTCTAGGCAATTCGGCCGCAATGGTCCAACGATCATTTTGCACATCGTATTTTTCAATCATGCGCAATGCATCTCCACCCGATACATAAATTGCACCATCATGAATGCACGAAAGCATGCCACCATGTGGCGCTAACATTCGAGATTTTGGCCACCACGTGTCATCCGCCGGGTCATATTCTTCAACCAAGTCAATTTTGTTACTTGAAGTAAATGCATTGCTAGACCCCACCCTGCCCCCAAGTGCGTAGAGTTTGCCATTTAGCGTTTCTAACAAATGGTGATTGCGTGCTGTCAACATGGGGGCTGCTTCAGAATAAGTTTTTGATTGAGGATCAAAAACAAATACCTTTGCGCTGCTTGTATGGGGAGCCAATTGATGAGCCTTCTGGCCCTTTCGTCTGCATGCAAATGAGCCCCCAGCAATGTAGATTTTCCCGTTTAAAACTGACGCCGCAGATGCGCCTCTTGCTTCAGGCAGTGAAGGCAATTCGGTCCAAACATCCGAAAGTGGATCGTAAGTCCAAGCGTGTGCAACAGGTTGCCAATCATCGGGGCCTTCTTCGGGCGTTCTATAACCACCAAAACCATAGATCAAACCATCGAGTTCAGTCACTGCCATATGGTGCAATGGCAATGGGATGGATGCCTTGCGCGTCCATTCATCGTTTTGAGGGTTGTATTCATAGACAAAACGATTGGGCGTCCACCCAGTTTTCGCAGCCCAGCCATTGGTAATTCCACCAATCAGATAGATTTTTCCATGACACTCTACGCCCTCTAGTTCCCAAGTTGGCTCAGGAAAAGGTTTAAGAGTTTTCCACTCATTGGTTTTAATTTGATGATTCATGAGATTTCTAGTGGTCAATTCATTTATCTTGCAGCTCTAAAGATTTAAACAGAGGTCCCCATTTTTCTGACTGCTGCCTCATAAAACTTGTAGCTTCTTGTCGGCTCACAGACATAGGCATCACATTCAATGCCAGCAGTCTTTTCTCAATGTCTGGTGTTGATGAAATTGCTCGAAGCGCTGCATTCAATCGCTCCACAATTGCTGGCGGGGTATTGGGTGGTGCCGCAAGGCCAAAGTATGTAGAGATGGTTACATCTGGATAGCCCACTTCCGCCATGGTAGGAACTCCTGGTTGGGTTGGCCATCTCTTCGGAAATGTCACTGCCAATGCTCTTAACTTTCCACTGTTTGCGAGGTTGATGGTGGCACCATCAATCATGAAGTCGATGCGCCCTGCCATCAAGTCAACGCTTGAATCGCTAGCACCTTTGTAAGGCACGTGAGTTAACTTCTGAATGCCAGCAGACTGTTTGAACATTTCAGCCAACATGTGATTGGGTGTACCAATGCCGAAAGAACCATAAGACAATCCTTGTGGATTTTCTTTGGCTGCTTTGACAATGTCTTGCACACTTCGGTAAGGAGAATTCGCCCCTACCATGACGTACAGAGTGTTGACGCCCAGCATCCCAATTTCTGAGAAACCATGTGGATCAAAACTGAGTGGGCGATTGGACCATTTGTTCAATGCATTGGTTGCAATGGTTGTCACTAGAAGCGTGTAGCCGTCATTGGGGGCAGAGGCAACATAGGCAGCACCAATATTTGTAGATGCGCCTGGTCTTGACTCTACGATGAATGGCTGACCTAAACGATCGGAGAGTTCTTTGGCATAAAGCCTTGCCAAACTATCAGACAGCCCTCCTACTGGAAAAGGAATAACAATTTTGACTGGTCGGTTAGGGTATTCGGCTTGAGCTTGAGCTTGCGCAACACCACTGAAAATCATCAATGCCATCAATGCGGGCCAAATAATCAATTTGAAAGCATTGAGCGAGCACGATACGAGGTTCATAACTTTTAATCCGCTTTTATTCAAATGAAATGTTGAGTGACTTCAGAATTGGTTTCCATTTATCGGTCTGAAGTTTTATAAAGCCATCCGTTTCTTGTCTTGTCATAGGAAGAGCTTGTACGTTCATTGCCAACATGCGCTTTTGAAAATCCGCATCTCTTGCAATTTCACGCATGTGCGAATTCAACTTTTCCAAAATAGCAACAGGCGTTCCGGCTGGAGCAGACAAACCAAAGTAAGTGGCAATCGTTACTTCAGGGTACCCAGACTCAGCCATCGTAGGAATTTTTTCTTGAGTTGGCCAACGCTTAGGGTATGCAACAGCCAATGCTTTTAATCGCCCACCTATGACCTGGTTGATGGCTGCACCATCGATCATAAAATCGAGACGGCCAGCAATTAAATCGCGGTGTGATTCGCCGCCTTTATAGGGAACATGTATTAACTTACCAATGCCTGCTTGAGTTCTAAAAAGTTCTGTGACCACATGGTTGGCGCCCCCTTCACCATGAGATCCATAAGCCAATCCATTTGGACTTTCTTTAGCTGCTTTGATGAGATCTTGCAGAGAATTAAAGGGTGAGTCACTGCGTACCACCACATAAAAGGCATTCACACCCATCATGCCGACAGACATCATCTTTTCTACATCGTAATTTAAATTTTTATAGCTCCATTTATTCAGGGAGTGTGAAGCTAAAGTTGAAATTAACAATGTGTGTCCATCTGCGGGTGCAGAGGACACAAAAGAAGTTGCAATATTGGTACTTGCCCCAGGTTTATGGTCCAGAATAAATGGTTGACCAAGCCTGTCCTGAAGTTCTTTGGTGTAGGCACGTGCAATTCCGTCTGTAAACGCGCCTGCAGGGAATGGTGAAATAATCTTGACAGGCCGACTGGGGTACTCAGCTTGGGCCATTGAAGAGGCTGGCATCAAAGCACTCAACACGGCCATCGTGTTTAGTTTTCTTCTGCTAATCAGTCCTTTTTCCGACTTGAAAAAACATTCCATGCTGATTGCCCTCCTCACTCAAAAGCCTTGAGTTGTATTGAAGGGAATCGTATAACTGAATTAAATGCGGTTCAAATTATTAGAAATGATGCATGCAATCACTTAACTTAATGCCTACCTTGCTTTAAAAGTTGCGTCGCTTTTGCAATTGAAAAAGCAAACTCCTCTTTAACGCACTCCAAAAAATCTAAGGCCACATCTGACATCGATTTACGCGCAGGCTCAATGACGAATGTTTCCAGTATCAAGGGTGGATCCTCAATTGGACTGATGTTGTATTTTCCTGTGTCTATGTCATTGGCAATCATCATCATCGGCAAAATAGTGGCCCACTCGCCTCTAGAAACAAGATCCATGGTGCCAGCCATTGTGTCGAATTCAGCAAAACTCTTGATGCCTACGCCATTGGAAGTGATGTATGCATCAATCAATTTGCGGCGTGCATTGCTTTGACCGGGAATGGCCAAATTAAGGGGCGGCAGATCAGCCAACTTTACTGGTTTGCAGTGCTGAAAGGAGCTCATTCGTCCTGAAACAAGCATCTCGGGGGCGCTTGCAAAAAAACTAGTGCGAACACCTTTTGATCCAATCGAGGAAGGCACAATGGCAAAAGTTAATTCTCCAGACCGAACCCTGTCTGTTAGCTCACCAAAGTAAGAGTCAATAATTCGCACGGTGACATTCGGGTTTTCCTTGGTAAATCTGGCATATGCCGGCGCCAATACCGCTCTTGTCATCACAGGCGTCATGCCAACTTTAATTTCACCTTGACGACTTCCCTTAAATGGCTCTATCGCCCTCAGTGTCATTTCATGAGCTTTTAAAAACTCAACGCAGGCTGAGTAATAAGCTGTGCCAGCAGGTGTCGGTTGAACAGCGCCTATTGACCTAGAAAATAATTTCACCCCCAAAGAGTCCTCTAGGTCACTCAC
The DNA here is from genome assembly GCF_003063375.1 of Limnohabitans sp. MMS-10A-178. Classification (GTDB taxonomy): domain Bacteria; phylum Pseudomonadota; class Gammaproteobacteria; order Burkholderiales; family Burkholderiaceae_C; genus Limnohabitans_A. The sequence goes on from NZ_NERY01000002.1 coordinate 414,080, forward strand.
ATGCTGAGAGACGCCAGATTGAGTTGCGTGCTCTCTTTGAGCAGCAAGAGTAAAAGACTGCTCTTCATAAGCAGCAACAAACAACTGAATACTTCTAGGATTTTGACGCATATTGTGAAATGCCATTTTGTGTTCAATTGATCAATTAGATCTAAATTCTAGTAGCCTTAGCCAAACTTAACCAGCATGTAAGTCAGCAAACGGGATTGGGAGGCGCAGCATCCGCATATTGGGAATACGCAGCATTTTTAGATTGCTACAATTCTTGCAGGGTTAACACTTAACTCAGGCGCACGAGGAATGTACATGACACGACTGCTTGTTCCCCTTTCTACACCTGATGCTTCGGCTTTCTCCAAAACATTCATCGCTTCCGAGAATAATGAAGCTGTAGAGGCGGTAAATCTGGCGTCGATGTCGGCTACTGTGCGCAAGGCACTTTTTCAGTTTGATGATGCCGGTCGGCTGGTTCGACTTCCCAACAAGCTATCGGTTCAGCAAATGACCATGTGGGCTTTGTGGACCAAGTTCGAAGCGAATCAAAAATACACAGAGAAGGAAGTTAACGCCATCATCAATGGTTTTCACACCTTTGGCGACCAAGCGACGTTGCGTCGTGAGTTGGTCAACATGAAATTGCTCGGGCGCAAGTCAGACTGCAGTGAGTATTGGAAAGAGCCGCATCGCCCAAACGATGAAGTGCAGGATTTTCTTCGCGCTTGGCGTGCTGGTCTGAAATAGCCTTCTAGATACGCATTAACTACATCAATCAATGAAACGCCTTTTTACGCTCCTGCTAATTGCCCTGCTCAGTGCATCATCTGCTTATGCTCAGCGCATGTATGACGGCAGTGGGCGTCAGGTGGGTCGCGTGGATGGTGAACGTTATTACGACGGATCAGGCCATCAGATTGGACGAGTTGATGGCTCAACCATATACGACGGCTCTGGACGACAGCTAGGTCGTATTGATGGCCAGCGCGTATACAACTCTTCAGGAAGTCAAATTGGCCGTATTGATGGCGAAAGACTTTACAGTGGCTCAGGCTATCAAATGGGACGCATTGATGGCGAACGCATTTACGATGGTTCTGGGCGGCAAATAGGTCGAGCAGACGGCTTGCGCAGAATGCAGATGATTGTTTATTTTTACTTTTTTATGTAAAAACAGTTCGCATCTTAAGAATGTGGACTCACTTTAAATAAGCTAACTTTCACGCTATTTTTTGACCTGCCAAAGATCACCAACACCCAAGGTCTTTGGGGCCTCTAAGCTTGAGCGAGCTTGTAAATCGCCCTGCAATGTGGCGCGCCACCAGTCAGTGGTAATGGCCGCCACACTCGCATGATGTGCTGCCTGCAATTCCCTCGTAATAGATTCGCGGGGTACTATTTCGGCAGCACTTCCAACTTGACCGGCAAACGTCATGTGATCTGCATCCATTAGAACAAGGTGAGCCTTGTCTCCCGATGGCAGTGCTGCAAAAACAGCCTTTCGCTTTTCAGGTGTTGCCCCTACGCCCACTACATCGCTGTCTCGCGTTCCAGTAATTGAAAGCAATGGACGAGTCAATCTTTCAAATGCACGTTGAGCACTGCCCACCATGGGTACAGTTGGTGAGAAAGCAATGAACGAGGCAAGACGGGGCTCTGAGATTCCCTCAAAACCCGGATAACGCTGTCCTGCCATACCCATCGTTGTATGCGCACCAAATGAGTGGCCAGCAAGACCCACTTGCGCAGGCCTGGCCAGATGCCATAGATCTTGTTTGGCTGAATGACGCTTTTCAATCTCATTGAGTACGAAACTCACATCCAGCAAGCGCGCCATCAATTGCTCAGGCGACGCAAGAGTTCTTAAGGCGCGTTGGTCGGTAAATGTTCTAGTAACGCCGCGTACCGCGTTGAAATCACTTCCCGTGTGTTGCACGTGAACGACCACAAATCCAGCATCCACCCAGGCTTCGCCCCACACCGATCCACCTTCGCGTGTACCGCCAAGCCCATGGGAAAAAATCACAACTGGCCAAGGCCCAGTCAATCGATTCTCGTCTGGCCATCTTATGCGCACAGAAACGTTTCGCTGGCGTGTTGGATCAACCCAATTTTGGTCGACCACTGATCTGCGCACTGCCTGAACTTGCCCCATCGCTTGAAGACTCAAACTCAGAGGCGTTGCAGACAAAAATTTGGCTAGAAAGTGGCGTCTTGTGTTCAGCATGAAAATCTTTCAGATTGATCGATGAAGAAAAACCCTTATCAATTAAATACCATTTTTGTCTTAAACTGGTTAATGTAAGACAGGCACCGCCCTCTTGTCGTACACACCACAACTTCACAGGAGTTTTCATGCAACGTCGCACCCTTCACCTCAGCATGCTGGCTGGCTTATTCGCTTTTTCCGGCTGGGCATCTGCCCAAACCAAATGGGACTTGCCTGCCGCCTACCCGGCCACCAACTTCCACACCGTCAACATGACCCAGTTTGCTGCAGATGTCGACAAAGCCACTGCAGGCAAGCTCAAAATCACGGTGCACGCCAACGCTTCTTTGTTCAAGGCCCCTGAAATCAAGCGCGCTGTACAAGGTGGCCAAGCCCAATTGGGCGAAATTTTGCTGGTGAATTTCCAAAACGAATGGCAACCCTTTGGCGCTGACGGCCTGCCCTTTTTGGCAGACAGCTACGACGAGTCCATGAAGCTCTACAAAGCGCAAAAGCCGCTGCTGGAGAAGAAGCTGGCCGAACAAGGCATGCTGCTTTTGTATTCTGTGGCTTGGCCACCCCAGGGCATTTACAGCAAAAAACCGCTCAACAGCGTAGCCGACTTGAAGGGCATCAAGTGGCGTGCTTACAGCCCTACCACTGCCCGCATTGCTGAGCTGATAGGCGCCCAGCCCGTGACCGTGCAAGCTGCCGAGTTTTCGCAGGCACTGGCCACAGGTGTGGTTGAGTCCACCATGACCTCGGGTGCAACGGGTGTCGACAGCAAGTTGTTTGAACACCTCAAGTTTTATTATGACGTTCAGGCATGGCTTCCTAAAAATGCTGTGATTGCCAATAAAAAAGCCTTTGATGGACTGGACAAGCCCACCCAAGAAGCTGTCCTGAAGGCCGCTGCTGAGGCGGAAAGACGTGGATGGAACGAATCGCGCAAGGTCAACACCAGCACACTGGAAATCCTCAAGGCCAATGGCATGACGGTGGCACCACCTTCAGCGCAACTCAAAGCCGACATGAAAAAAGTTGGCGACACCATCATGAAAGAGTGGCTTGAAAAGTCCGGTGCTGAAGGCAAGTCCATCGTCGACGCTTTCAATCGTTGAGTTGATGAGAAAACTGCTGAACGCCATTTATGCCAGCACCGCCGCTTTGGCGGCGCTGAGCATGTGCGGCCTGCTGTGCATGGTGTTGCTGTCTATCTTGAGTCGCCAGTTTCATGTGCATGTGCCCGGCACCGATGCTTATGCAGGCTACCTCATGGCAGGTGCTGGATTTCTGGCGCTGGCCCATACCTTGAAGCGGGGTGAACACATTCGCGTCACCTTGGTACTGGGCTTGTTCAAGGGGCGCGCACGTCAAGGCATGGAAATTTTTAGTCTAGTGCTGGCTAGCCTGCTGGCTGGGTTGTTTGCTTTTTACAGTTGCCGCCTGGTGTGGCAATCGATCGAGTTTCACGATATCTCGACCGGCAACGATGCAACGCCGCTGTGGATTCCACAATTGGTCATGGCGCTGGGTACAGTGATCTTTGCATTGGCCTTTGTAGACGAGTTGATCTTGGAGATCCGAGGTCAACGCCAAGCCCCAGATAGCAACGAATCGCTGCGCAACGAATGACCAGCCATGAATGACATGATGATCACAGGACTTTTGGTCCTGAGTTTGTTTTTGATTTTGGGCAGTGGGGTTTGGATTGGCCTGACGCTCTCTGGCGTGGCCTGGGTGGGCATGCAAATGTTTTCTGCCAGACCCGCCGGTGACGCTATGGCCATGACCATCTGGGGATCAGCATCAAGCTGGACTCTCACGGCATTGCCTCTTTTCATCTGGATGGGCGAGATTTTGTTTCGCACTCGTCTGAGCCAAGACATGTTCAAAGGCCTCGCGCCTTGGATGCAGGCTTTGCCCGGTCGCTTGTTGCACACCAATGTGGTGGGTTGCGCCATTTTTGCGGCGGTGTCTGGATCGAGTGCGGCCACCTGCGCCACCATCGGCAAAATGACCCTGCCGGAGCTGCAAAGGCGCGGCTATCCCGACGACATTGTGATTGGCACCTTGTCGGGTTCTGGTACGCTGGGCCTGCTCATACCGCCGTCCATTATCATGATCGTCTACGGCGTTGCGGCCGATGTGTCGATCGCCCAACTGTTCATTGCCGGGGTCTTGCCCGGCTTGATGCTGGCAGGGCTTTTTTCGGGCTACATCGTTGTGTGGGCGCTGCGTCATCCAGACCAAATACCACCACGTGACGCACCCATGAGCTTCATGCAAAAAATACAGGCATCCAGTAGCCTGATACCCGTGGTCTTGCTCATTGCGGCGGTGTTGGGTTCCATTTACACCGGCTTTGCAACCGCCACCGAAGCTGCCGCTGTGGGCGTGGTGGGCTCTTTGGTCTTGTCCAGCCTGCAAGGCTCAATGAGCTGGTCGGTTTTCAAAGAAGCCCTGATGGGGGCCACGCGCCTGTACTGCATGATTGCGCTAATATTGGCGGGTGCTGCGTTCTTGACCTTGTCCATGGGCTACATCGGCCTGCCGCGCCACTTGGCTGAGTGGATTGGTGGCTTGGGTCTTAGTCCCTTTGCGCTCGTCATGGCCTTGATGGTGTTTTTCATCATCTTGGGTTGCTTTTTAGACGGCATCTCTATGGTGGTACTGACCATGGGCGTGCTCATGCCAACGGTTCAAAAAGCGGGCATTGACCCAATCTGGTTTGGTATTTTCATCGTCTTAGTCGTCGAGATGGCGCAAATCACGCCACCGGTGGGCTTCAACCTGTTTGTGCTCCAGGGCATGACGGGCAAGCAACTGACCTACATCGCCCGTGTGTCCATGCCCATGTTCTTCCTGATGATGGGAGCGGTGTTGCTGATTTACTTTGTTCCCGGCATCGTGACCTGGTTGCCCACTCAGATGAAGCTCTAATGAAGTGCAACTAAACTTCAGTTTGGTGTGTTCAATTTACTCTTGCATGGAGCGCTTTGACGCGGTTCACGAAGGCTGACAATATCAGGTCAAAAAAGCCCAATAATCTTGCCATCAGGACCTACGTCAATGGCACATGCCGAAGGCACCTTGGGCAAGCCTGGCATTGTCATGATATCGCCGCAAACCATGACAACGAACTGCGCTCCTGCAGCCAATCGAACTTCGCGAATGTTCACCACATGGCCTGATGGCGCACCACGCAAAGCAGGGTCTGTCGAGAAAGAGTACTGCGTCTTTGCAACACACACGGGGTAGTTTCCGTATGACTCTTGTAGTTTCTTGATTTGTCCAAGTACTTTAGCATCGGCGGTGATGTCTGATGCACCGTAGATCTTTGTAGCAATGGCTTTCATCTTGTCCCACAAAGGCTCGCTGTCTTGGTAGACATACTTAAAAGTGCTAGGCAACTCGCAAAGGCGAACCACTTCATGGGCCAGTTCCGTTGCGCCCTTGCCACCCTCAGCCCAATGTCGTGCCAGAATAACTTTCACGCCCTTATGGGCCAGTTTGTCCATCAACAACTTAACTTCAGCATCTGTATCTTCGGTGCGGTGATTGATGGCCACCACACAGGCAAGGCCGTAATGGTTTCTAATGTTATTGACATGCCGCTCGATGTTGGCAATACCCGTTTCAAGTGCTTCCAAGTTCTCTTGGCCTAGCGCCTTCACATCGACACCACCATGAAATTTCAAAGCGCGGATAGTTGCAACCAAGACAGCAGCAGCCGGTTGCAGGCCCGCCTTGCGGCACTTGATGTCGACAAATTTCTCTGCGCCTAAATCAGCACCAAACCCGGCTTCAGTGACAACATAATCGGCCAACTTCAATGCAGTTTTGGTTGCCAAGACAGAGTTGCATCCGTGCGCAATGTTGGCAAAGGGGCCGCCATGAATGAGGGCTGGAGAATGCTCAAGTGTTTGTACCAAATTGGGTGCTAAGGCGTCTTTGAGCAAAGCTGCCATTGCACCATGCGATTTCAATTGCCTTGCAAGAATTGGCTCTTGATCCCTTGTGTAGCCACACACAATATTACCCAATCGTTCCTTCAAGTCATTGATGGATGTGGCCAAGCAAAATATGGCCATGACCTCTGAGGCCACCACAATGTCAAAGCCATCTTGGCGCGGAAATCCATTGCCTGGGCCACCCAAAGAGGCTGTAATTTCTCTCAAGGCACGGTCGTTCATGTCCATGACCCGCTTCCAAGTGATACGGCGCACATCAAAACCAAGCTCATTGCCATGGTGAATGTGGTTGTCAATCATCGCCGCCAACAAATTGTTGGCAAGCGCGATGGCATTGAAGTCACCCGTAAAGTGCAGGTTGATGTCCTCCATTGGAATGACCTGGGCTTGACCGCCGCCTGCGGCGCCGCCCTTCATGCCAAATACAGGTCCCAAGGAGGGCTCGCGCAGGCAAATCACCGCACGTTTTCCAATGTGGTTCAGCGCGTCTCCCAAACCCACTGTGGTGGTTGTCTTACCTTCGCCGGCAGGTGTTGGACTGATCGCTGTAACCAGAATCAATTTACCGTCTGGACGATTACCCAAAGTATCAATAAAGTTCAGAGAAATTTTGGCTTTGGTCCGACCAAAAGGTTCTAACGCGCTGTCTGGGATTCCGAGATCCGCAGCAATCTTGTAGATAGGGTGAGGTGTTGCAGCTTGGGCAATTTCGATATCTGATTTCAGGATAGATCCTTTTTGTCAACGTTTTTTTGAGGGAAGTGTAATAGATAGTGCCCGTCGCCATACTGCTTACATTCCTAAATCTCTCAATTTTCGCAAGTACCCTTATTTCTCTCACACGCGCTTACGTCCGGATGACAACCACTAGGCAAGCCCTACAAGCGGCCAAAGAAGCGCTTAACCACATCGTCTGCCACTTGCTGAAGAAAGACGAGCAAGCGCTTTGAGTTTTTGGTGGGCGATGCAAGTTTCGAACTTGCGACCCCTGCAGTGTGAAGACTCCTTTGTAGCACTACTTTCCCCAATGAATTCATTGAGTTAGCTATTTTCTGGTAACTCAAAGTAGTATAGAAGTAGTATGGTTATGAAATTAAATTACGGCTAACTTTTTGAGCAACTACATTCGGCCGAGTTAGATAATGACTTGACAAAATCGTACGCTTTTACGTACTATCTTGAGAAGGAATGAAATCATGAACACAGTAACCGCAAGCCAAGCACGAGCTGGCCTTTATCGCTTGATAGATCAAACAGCAGAAACACACAGGCCAGTAGTCATTTCTGGTAAGCGGGCAAATGCCGTTTTGGTTTCCGAAGAAGATTGGAGCGCTATCCAAGAAACTTTGTATCTATTGGCAACTCCTGGAATGCGTGAGTCAATTAAAGAAGCTATGGCTGAGCCTATTGCTAAAAGTAAAAAGGCGTTGAAATGGTAGTTTGGAATTTAGCCTATTCCAAATACGCTATCAAGGATGCTAAAAAACTATCTGCTGCAGGCCTTAAAGATAAAGCACAGACATTACTGGATATTTTAGAAGTAGACCCTCTCCAAAATCCACCGCCTTATGAGAAGTTAGTTGGTGACCTAAAGGGGACTTACTCACGCAGAATTAATATTCAACATCGCTTAGTTTATGAAATCTTTCGTAAAGAAAGAACAGTCCGCATCTTAAGAATGTGGACTCACTATGAATAAGCTAGCTATCGACAAACCTATTTTGAAGCGCAATAAAAATCAAATTCTTAGGTACTAATAATTTTCAAATATTTGTACTTTTAGGAGGTCCAGCGTAAAGAGTCTTTACGCTGCTGACTCTTTGATCATAGAAATATGAACTGTTGGAGTTGAAACTACCCTCAATGTATATGGCGTATCGAGAGTTACGACAACTTGATCTAAGTCTACGGTGACAGTAAACCAAGGGAATTCATATGTTGCACGTGTTCAAAATCCATATACATTGAGCTGAGGTCAATTACGTGCCAAAGGATTTCGCCATGAAAACCATCAGCCAATTCTTAGACCACAGTCAGCGAGCCATTTACTCAGTCAGTCCGGATGACACCATCAGGCAAGCCCTTGAAGTTATGGCGCTTCACAACATTGGGGCGTTGATGGTTTTGAAAGAGCAAAAGCTGGTGGGCATTTTCTCTGAGCGCGACTACGCACGAAAAGTTGTCCTCAAGGGCAAAAGTAGCAATGATGCCAAGGTGAGCGAGGTGATGACCTCTAAGCTCATCACCATCAATACAAATCACTCGATTGACCAATGCATGCAAATCATGACGGACAATCACATCCGGCACTTGCCCATCGTCAATGACACACAAGTGATGGGATTAATTTCAATTGGTGATGTGGTTCGCGAAATGATTGCATATCAGAAATCCATGATCGATCAATTACAAAGTTATATCGCTGGGTAGAAAGTTAGCAAGGGAATGCCCCATAACTTCTTGCATTCCTGGCGTTCAGAATAGTTTAGATAATCGCCTCATTTAGAAATTGTGCATGAGTTTTTCCAAGGAGAAATCAGATGTATCAAAATATTGTTTTGGCCTATGACGGATCGCTTGAAAGTTAGCAGGCATTGCTCAATTGCAAAGACCTCTCGCAGTGGGAACACGCCAAGGTTCATCTGCTCTCAGTGGTTCCTTATGAAACAATTTCAATGGGCCATGAAACTTCTTACTACAGCGAGCCTGAAAACAAAATAGAAGAAGAACGGCGTATGAAAATTCTCAACGAAGGTGTTGAACAACTCAATACGGCTGGGATTGAGGCTTCTGGAAAATTACTCAAAGGTGATGCCGTTGATAAGATCGTTGAATACGCGCATACCATTGGCGCAGACTTAATCATGCTAGGCCATCAGCATCGTGACAATTGGTTGGAGCGTTGGTGGGCTGGCTCAATTCCAAAAGCTTTGATTGAGCACTCGCCTTGCAGTGTTTTGGTGGTCATCATCAAATAAAAATGATGATGAGTGATTGAGCCTATAAGTTTGCTGTTTTATCTTTTACTGACGGATCATTTGCAGCCGATGCCGGGTTCTCTGGCTTGTGATCGCCCAGCACTTCTTTCAGAGGACAAATTCCAACCGCAGGACATTTGTTGCAAGTAGCCATTAAGGCAATTGGGCAAAGAGTCATATAACTCCCTTGAAAGTGAACGGGTTGCTCACGGATCGTCAGCATAGTCTTTTTGCTAATCGAAAGCTATTCTGCTGAACCCTCAGCAAGAATCTAGCCAATCTCATGACCGCTAGACTGGATTTTTAGCGAGATGACGCTCAAAAGTTGACTCTTCAATCATTGACAACGTATGAAAAAAAATATACGTTACCTACTCAGACTTTATGGAGATTTATCCAAGTATTTTCGCCTTGTCCTAGTCATTGATTTTTCGTCAGTTGTCAGGTACTGAGCATAAGTTTTTTGATCAAAGCCTGGATGTTTATCAAGTTATGTCTTCCTTCAGGAGGTAATCATGGAGCAAATTAGGCAATTTCGATTCGAAGATTTCAAAGCTGAAAAGCTGGAACAAGGCTACAAAGAAGTCCTAGAGCGGCGTTGGGACCCTAACACCGAAAATGAAATACACCATCACGAATTTACAGCCGATGCGATCGTCATTGAAGGTGAGTTTTGGTTGACAACTGAAGGCAAAACCCAGCACTTGTATCCAGGAGACTCTTTTAGCATTCCGGCTATGGTCAAGCATAAGGAAAAGTACGGTCCTGAAGGATGTGTATTTTGGGTCGCGAGAATTTGATTGATTCAAGTTGGGGCTGGTCACAAATGTTCTTACTTAACTCAATTGCTCACATTAGCAATTCGCACACTAATGCAGTTGTAATATCAGGCTCACATGGAGGTCGCTCTTCTGCAGAGTTTGTAATTGCGCTTAAGCGAAAACCTAGTTGTGTTTTCTTCAATGATGCGGGCGGTGGAAAAGAAGACGCGGGCAAAGTAGCACTTAGTATTTTGGAGGCTCATGGAGTGCCTTGTGCTTGCTACTCGCACATGTCTGCCAGGATTGGGGATGCGCAAGATGGGTATGAGCACGGCATCGTGACCGAAATGAATAACCTGGCACGCCTAAAAGGTGTTGGATTGGCCATGACGGTCAAAGATGCTGCAAACCTACTCAATCAATTATGAACTTACCTATTTTGAAACAGCTTTCAATTTAAATATGAACTCCTGAACAATTCGTTACAAGATAGAAGTGCTAAAAATGGAAAGTCTCGGTTTGTTTTACCAAAAGCTCAAAATACAAAAAAAATTACCCAAAGCCCTCTCATGAATCCTCCAGAAAAAGTAGCTTTACCCACAGATCAAGAACTGGTACTCAAGGTCATTCCTATGCCCGCCGACTGTAACGCCAATGGCGACATTTTTGGCGGCTGGGTCATGGCGCAGGTTGACTTGGCGGGTGCGGTGTTGCCTGCCAGGCGAGTTCGCGGTCGCATGGCCACCGTGGCGGTCAATGAATTTATTTTCAAGCAACCCGTCAAAGTAGGTGACTTACTGTCGTTCTTTTCAAAGATCACTCGTGTGGGAAAAACATCCATAACCGTTCAAGTGGAAGTATTTGCAGAGCGCTTTTCCAACCAAGGCGAATTCATTAAGGTGACAGAAGCACGTTTGACATATGTGGCCATTGACGCAAATGGCAAACCCACCCCGGTGCCCTTGGCTTGAGTGCAACTTTAGATTGAGGAACGGGCAACTCATCTAAGACCCTTAACTTCGTTTACACAAAAAATCGGACACCCTCTTTCTTGAACCTGAAGTGCAATGCAAGCAGAGGTCTGGCAATTGAATGAGCGCTAACAAGTTCTGTTAACGTGACGTCAATGAATGCCTCTGATACGAATGAATCAGCTGCAGCTTTAAGATTGACGGGAGAATTGAATTTACGCATGAAAGTTTCCAAGAGCACTGCCTTAGAAAACCTAAGAACAGCGTGAAGGGAACCCTATCAGGCGTTGATTTGTATATAGAAAACCACCAAATGGTGGGCGATGCAAGTTTCGAACTTGCGACCCCTGCAGTGTGAAGACTCCTTTAGACCACTACTTTTCTCAATGATTACATTGAGTTAACTGCTTTCTGGTAACTCAAAGTAGTATAGAAGTAGTATGGATATGCAATTAAATTACTGCTCATTTCTTTCGGAAAACATCTTATGGTACTTGTATTCGCGTAAGGGCGTGATCCGCTTTAAAAGCTACCTGTGATCTACCTCTTCCAAAGCCCTGCTACACCAATCATGCAGTACTTGAGTCCGTGTCAAGTCATGCCTTTGTCATTTAATTTCGGTAGCCTACAAATGTTAATTTAGTTGACACACTTAGGAGAATTAAATGGATCGTCGCCGCCTCATTCAGAGTTCAGCCGCACTTGGTGCCGCCGCTGCACTACCCGTATCTTTAAGCGCCTTCGCTCAGACTGCTCGAGCACTCTGCTACAACTGTCCTACTGAATGGGCAGATTGGGGAGGCATGCTGAAACTGGTTAACCAAAAACTCAATATTTCAGTTCCTCCCGATAACAAAAATTCTGGCCAATCGATGGCCGCATTGATTGCAGAAAAGAACAATCCTGTAGCCGACATTACCTACCTTGGTGGTCAATTTGGACCACAAGCGCGTGAAGCTGGTGTGCTCACCCCTTACAAACCTCAGCGTTGGAATGAGATTCCAGATGGTTTTAAAGACAAAGATGGTTTCTGGTTCACCATCCATTCTGGTACCTTGGGTTTGTTCGTGAACACCGCCGCATTGCGTGGCAAGCCAGTGCCGCGCTCATGGCAAGACCTCACCAACCCTACTTACAAGGGCATGATCGGTTACTTGAATCCAGCTAGCGCTGCGGTTGGTCAAGTAGGTGTCGTTGCAGTTAATTTGGCTTTGGGCGGCAATTACGAGAATTTTGATCCAGCCATCCGTTTCTTCAAGAACCTGCAGGCCAACTCTCCCATCGTGCCAACGCAGACCTCTTATGCGCGTGTCATTTCTGGTGAGATTCCAATTTTATTGGATTACGACTTCAACGCCTATCGGGGCCAACACACTGACAAAGCGCCAGTTCAGTTTGTGATTCCATCAGAAGGAACTGTTTCATTGCCTTACATCATGGGCTTGGTCAATAAGGGGCCAAATGCTGATAACGGCCGCAAGGTACTTGATTTTGTACTTTCGGATGAAGGTCAGCGCCACTGGGCCAACGCCTACCTGCGCCCCGTATTTGCTTCTGCCATGTCAGCCGAAGCACGCTCGCGCTTTTTGCCAGATTCGGAGTACAAGCGCACACAAGCTGTGGATGTTTTTAAACTCGCATCTGCAGCCAAGGTCATCGCTGACCGCTACCAAAAGGAAGTGGGCTGATTACTTCGCAAGTGATGCGGGAGCGTATCCAGCTTGCCGCACTGATGACACCCGTCGCAATTTTGTTTGCGGCCTTTTTCCTGCTGCCTTTGGCCCAACTTGTGGTCATCGGCGGCAGCGGTAAGCTTGGTTGGTCAGCTTACCTTGCCGTTTTTACCGAGACTCGATACCTGAAAAGTTTCAGCGCGACGATTGCATTGTCGGTTACCGTTACTATTTTCACGCTTCTAGTATCTGGCATAGCAGGCGTATTCTTGGAACGCAACCGCTTTCGCGGCCGCACCTTACTGACTGCAATGCTGACTCTACCTTTGGCATTTCCAGGTGTTGTGATCGGTTTTATGGTGATCATGCTCGCTGGTCGACAAGGGTTAGTGCCCGACATCACCGATCTGCTTTTCGGTGAGCGATTGGTTTTTGCATATTCAATGGCTGGCCTGTTTATGGGCTATGTTTATTTTTCGATTCCCCGAACCATCCTGACTGTGATGGCGGCTGCTGAAAAGCTAGACCCACGATTAGAAGAAGCTGCGCGTTCACTAGGCGCTAATTCTTTCATGGTCGTCAGAGACGTCATATTACCTGCGCTTAAACCAGCTTTTCTCGCTGCAGGGGCCATCTGTTTTGCAACATCGATGGGGGCTTTTGGTACAGCCTTCACACTGGCTACACGGATTAATGTTGTGCCCATGGTCATCTACACCGAGTTCACGCTCCAGGCCAATGTCGCCATGGCAGCTGCTTTGTCATTTGTTCTTGGCGGAATCACCTGGGCAGCACTCGCATTTGCCCGTTCGCTGAGTGGTTCCTCAGTCGCCGCTTCTGGATAAGTTTCGTGCAAGTTCCAGTCAAAAAACAACGTCGATTACCATTGTTCTGGGCGCAGCTTGCGTTCACATTAGCGGTGTGCGCGTTTTTAATCGTACCGGTGTTCATGTCAATGACAGCTGGCGTGACACTGAATTACATGACAGGCGTGTCTGGCGGTCTGACCACTCAATGGGTTGAAAAAGTATTGACCGATTACAGAGGTCCAATCTTTTTGTCTCTGCATCTCGCCTTAGCATGTCTGGTCTGTACTTTGCTGTTGGGCATTCCTGCAGCTTATGTGTTGGCCAAACGCCAAAACGCTTTTACCCGAGCTATTGAAGAATTACTGGTCATGCCAGTTGCAGTACCTGGCATAGCGACAGCACTTGCGTTGATAGTGACCTATGGTAGCTCGGGTGGCTTTCGCACCAGCTGGTTTTTTATACTCGTAGGCCACGTGTTGTTCACACTTCCCTTCATGGTTCGCTCAGTTCTTGCCGTGATGTCATCGATCGATTTAAAAACGCTAGAGGAAGGCGCGCGAAGTTTAGGCGCAAACTTTGTCCAACGTTTCTTTGGCATTATTTTGCCCAATTGCAGGTCTGGAATTATTGCTGGTTCATTGATGGTGGTGACGCTTTCCTTGGGTGAGTTCAACATGACGCTTTTGTTGCACACACCACTGACACAAACGCTGCCTGTTGGCTTGGCAGACACATACGCATCACTTCGGCTAGAAGTGGGCAGCGCTTACACATTGGTGTTTTTCGTCATTATCGTTCCGCTGTTGATTGCCCTGCAATGGGCATCAAACGCCATCAGCCAAAGAAAGCGAATATGAACACAGCAGGCAAGGTCAGCATTCGTCTGGAGCAATGCGCACGCACCTATGAAGACGGTACACGCGCACTCGAAGCAACAGACCTCACCATTCAAGCAGGCGAAACAGTGGTCTTTTTAGGGCCATCCGGGTGCGGCAAAACTACAACTTTACGGCTAGTTGCTGGCCTTGATGAGCCTGATGAGGGTGGCAAAGTGTGGTTTGGCGACGAGGATGTTACTGCGGTTCCCATTGAACGGCGTAATGTGGGTATGGTCTTCCAAAGCTATGCGCTTTTCCCTAATATGAGTGTTGAAGAAAATGTTGCATACGGACTGCGAGTGCGTAAAGTACCTTTTGATGAACGATCAAAACGGGTACGCGAATCTCTAGAGATGATGCATATTTCAGATTTAGCGAAACGGCGCATAGACCAATTGTCTGGGGGACAACGTCAACGAGTGGCACTTGCCCGCGCAATTGCACCTCGCCCACGGGTTTTGCTGCTTGATGAACCCTTGACAGCGCTAGATGCCAAGTTGCGCGAAAGCCTTCGGGTTGAGATCGACCGTCTTTTGCGCTCCCTGGGGATCACCGCTGTTTACGTTACCCACGATCAAGGTGAAGCAATGGCACTGGGTGATCGCATAGCCGTGATGGACAAAGGGCGCATTGCCCAGATTGGCACCCCTGAGGAAATTTATCGAGCACCAGCCAATGCGTTTGTGGCTGACTTTATTGGAACAATGAACCGTCTTTTTGGCCGAATAGAGAATGACTTGCTAGTGTTTCCCGGAGGTCAAGTGAACTGGACCGGACCTGCACCAGCCGCAGGTCTGATGTTTCGACCAGAGGACCTTAAGCTGACTGAGACAGGCTGCGGTAATTTCAGCGCCCAAGTGGTCTCCGCATTCTTTTTGGGTGATCATGTCCGCTTGGTGCTCGACGCTGGTGCGCAAGATCTTTTTATAGCGCGTGTATTTGAGCGGCGAAATTTCGCAAAGGGCGAGACCATTGAGTTCACTCTAAATCCACAATCCCTAGTTAGCCTGGAGAGTTGAAATGCTTTTTTGCCAGATCACCGACACGCACATAAAAGCTGGGCGAAAGCACGCTTACGGCATGGTGGATACTGCAACCATGCTGGAGCATTGTGTTGACTCAGTGATGCAATTGAAGCAACGCCCCGATGTGGTCCTGCTAACTGGCGATTTAGTGGACTATGGACGAGATGACGAGTACGCACTGCTCGCAACTTTGCTAAAGCCGCTCACCATGCCAATGTACCTGATCCCTGGAAATCATGATGAACGCGACGCTTTACGCAGAGCATTTCCGGACCATGAATACTTGTACCAATGGTCGCCGTTTATCCAGTACGCGATAGATGATTACCCAGTTCGGATCATTGCATTAGACACACTCATTCCCGGCCAAGGTGGCGGCCGCTTGTGCGATGAGCGCTTGCAATGGTTAGACAGCACACTTGCTGAAAAGCCCGATACACCGACCTTGGTGGTAATGCACCATCCACCATTTCGAACCGGCTTGGGCCATATGGATATATTGGGGCTAGAAGGTGCGGACGCACTCGAAGCTGTGATATCACGCCACTCCCAAGTTGAGCGACTGGCATGCGGTCACCTGCATCGTTCAATACAGGTGCGCTTTGGAGGAAGCTTAGCATCGACCTGCCCTAGCTCTGCGCACCAAATAGCGCTCGACTTGAGCGCGGATGGACCCGACAACTTTGTTTTAGAGCCACCAGGATACCAACTGCACTGGTGGGACGGTCAGAGATTGGTCACCCACACTGCAGTCATCGGCAGTTTCCCCGGACCCTATCCATTTCGGACTGACGGAAAGCTGATCGACTGATTGATTTCAGCCAGGGTATTGATCACCATTGAGTAATAAGAACTACGTTGAATTGGATTGAGTAAATTGCTTTTGCTTTTACTCATCCTTTTTAAATTATTTTTTTAAGATTACTTTAGAACTACTTAATTTTTAAAATTTGTACTTTTTTAAGGTCAAGCGTAAAGACTCTTTACACTGCTGACTTTTTGAGCAGATGGAAATGCTATTGGTTTAAAAAGCCATGGACGCAATGTGTATGGAGTTTTTTACACGGTGACTCAACGTGTTTTAGATTTTTCATTTCACTTTTTTATTTGCGGTGTTATTTGATCATCACCGTAAGTCGGAATGAAGTCTTTACAAAGTAACAACAATTCTGCCAACGAGTTGACTTCCATCTTCGCCATGATGCGGGCGCGATGTTTTTTAACTGTATCAGCCATCACATTTTTTTCAATTCCAATTGCTTTGTTGCCATGCCCCAATAGCATCAGTGACAAAATTTCCTGCTCTTTAGCGCTCAAACTTTGTTGAAGAGCTGCCACACGCTTTAAGCGCAATTGATCTTCATGACGCTGACCATCCAATTTCAAACCTTTGTTTACAACTTGTATCATTTGGGTATGGGTAATTGGCTTCCATAAAAAATCAACCGCACCCAGCTTCATCGCATCGATGATTTCTTGACTCTGACTGTCGCCACTCATGTAAATGATTGGAATGGGCCAGTCTTTTTCAATCAATACTTTTTGCAAATCCAAACCCGTCATTTTTGGCATCCGCATATCCAATACTAAGACTGCAGGCGAGCAACGCAGTGCTTGCTGCAGAAAAGAAGCGGCACTGTCAAAGTCACTGACGCCATAGCCCAGATGAATCAATACATCAGCTACTGACAATCGAACGTCTTGGTCATCGTCAACTAAAAAAACATGGCCTTTGGTTGTCATGGTTTGATCTGCTTTGTCACATCACATTGTGGCTCATGAACAACTGGCTTGAAAAGCCTAAGAATTGGCTGTCAATTGAGTAATTTAGCGGTATTACAGATCCCGACATCCCCAATTAGGGATAGGCAACAAGTTGAATCCATGGAATATTGGCAATGTGACCATTAGTCTAAATGCCTAGAAATGACACATCCGCCAATAAAGGATCCTAATATTCCGCTTGAAGTAGGTCGACTTTTAAAACTAGAAAGAATCAGACAGGGTCTTTCTATAGAAGATCTGTGCAAAAAAATGGGGACACGAGTTCAACAAATTGAAGCTGTTGAAAGTGGAAGTGAAGTATATTTTCAAAAACATTCAAATCCTTTTATTTGGTTTGCTCGTTTGTACGCCAAGAAACTTGGTATCAATTTATCGGACTTGATGCTTGGTAGCAAAACAGACGCCAATACCTCACAGAAACCACCCCTGTATTTAATCAAAAACAAAGACGCTTCAAGTGGTTAAGCACTCGTTTGTGCTACGTTGCACAAACATCTTTCTAGTGTTCAATACAAACAACCAAATATTTTGTATGCAATGCATCTAGATACTCAG
Source organism: Limnohabitans sp. MMS-10A-178 (assembly GCF_003063375.1). Lineage (GTDB taxonomy): Bacteria > Pseudomonadota > Gammaproteobacteria > Burkholderiales > Burkholderiaceae_C > Limnohabitans_A. Next base: position 431,692 of record NZ_NERY01000002.1, read on the forward strand.
ACCACCATTTTCATGACTTGCTTCGTGTACTTGATCTTGCACGGGGCCATCTGGCTGGCTCTGCAAGAGTACAGAAGCTTTCAGGTCAAATTGTGGTGTGCATCGGGCATTTTAAGCGGCATGGCAGTGGTCTTACTGTCTATGCGAGGTTTGGTTTCTGAATTCTTGTTTATGTATGTAGCGCAGCTGCTAATGCTGGCTGGCAACGGGGGCCGGATGGTGGCTTTGCGCATGTACTTATTGCCGGAACCACAAAATCGTGTCTACTGGGTTTATGGCCTTGTATCTGTCGCCTATTTCTTATTGTTTGTCTATCTCATCGCCGTTTTGAAGGCTGATTGGGAGGCATTGGTTTTGTTCAATGCTTTTTATGCTGTGCTTTGCTTTGACTACTTTCGCATGGGCCTTCAGCTTCATCGAAAACGTAAATCACTAGGCGCCAATTTGCTGATGTGGGGTGGCTTGATTCTGAGTTTTAGTTTGGCAATGCGCGCCATCGGTGTAGCGCTTGGTGGCTCGATCGATGAGCTCTACCAACCGAGTTGGCATCAGGCCATTATGGTGGTCGGTCAATTCATCACCATCACACTATGTAACGTTGCTTTTTTGCGTATCTTTTTAGAGATAGCTGAACAGAAAAAATTAGCTCTGGCGCATGAATTGACATTAACAAACGAACGCGCAGATGAGGCGCAACGAACCAGTTTGGTTATGAAGCAACTGCTTGAGGAGCGAGAAGAAATTATCAGGCAACTGACCTTGTTCAATAAAACAGCAGGCATGGGCGCCTTGGTGGCCAGTTTGGCCCATGAGCTTAATCAACCGCTAAGCGTTATTCAAACGAATGCCGGCATGATTGAATTAGTTTTGAACGACCACGATTCCAAACTGGATCAAGACCCCAGAATTGACAAAGCAATGACAGGCTTGCGCAAAGCCAATCACCGAGCCGCAACCATCATCTCTACATTGCGCAATATGTTTGGCAATGGGCGAAAAACGGTTTCGGTATTTGACTTCAATGAACTGGTCAACGACGTACTGCTACTTACCCAACCCACCTTGGATAAACAAGGAATTGAAGTCCAACTTCAATTGGACTCTAGGGCCTTGAAATTCACAGGTGACAAGTCTCAGTTGCAGCAAGTTTTGTTGAATCTCATGACAAATGCCATAGAGGCATTTCCAACCAAGTTTGAGGGTGTGAAAAATATCACTGTTCAAACAAAATTGGAAAACGATCGCATTGTGATGTCGGTAGCAGACAACGGAGTTGGAATTTCTCCAGAAATTGAAGCGGTCGTTTTTGAATTGCTTCGCACAAACAAAGAAAGCGGCATGGGCATAGGACTGTGGCTTTCAAAAACCATCATCGATTCACACCAGGGCAGTATCAGTTTCACAACTCGCGTGAACCAAGGAACTCGATTCGTTTTGACGCTACCCTTAACAACCGAAAAAATGTATTTCTAAATATTAACTTTTATGTTGCTCACGTAGCGTGAGCATATTCATTTTCATAAGACAAAGATATTCTATTTTCCCCTCAAAGCCGAACTGAAGAATCAAGAAAATTTGAGACGAAAAAAATGCTTCCGAGGGAAGCATATCTAAATTTTATAGAATTGAAATCCTGAAAACTACCTAAGGTATTGATAGTCTTCAAGATTTAGTTTGGTGGTGGGCGATAGAAGTTTCGAACTTCTGACCCCTGCAGTGTGAATGCAGTGCTCTACCCCTGAGCTAATCGCCCTATCGCTGTTTTAGCGTAGCCTTAAATTATGCCATGGAAAATTGGCTAATTTCAAGGATTTTAGGGGTTCAAACAGGCGCGGCCTGCCGCCAAATGGTCTTTCCACCGCTGGCCTTGTCCAATTGGGCCAATTGTTCTTGGTGCGCAGCATGCTCTTGGGCATTGGCCTGAATCACAGGCAATTCAAAGCCACTCAGGTCAACTGACTCTTCTGCACCCTTCTGCCCTTCGTCGCCGCCTGCATCGATGAGCAATGCTTCCTGGCCACGCGTGAGGTTGATATAGACATCGGCCAGCAACTCAGCATCGAGCAAGGCGCCGTGCAAAGTACGACCAGAGTTGTCTACCCCAAGTCGGTCGCAAAGGGCATCGAGGCTGTTGCGCTTGCCGGGGTACATTTGCTTGGCCATGACCAAGGTGTCGACCACGCTTTCGACATACTGGGTGAAGGGCTTCTGCCCTGCCAGCTCAAGTTCTTTATTTAAAAAACCAACGTCGAAAGCGGCATTGTGAATGATGATTTCGGCACCATCGACATAGTCCAAAATTTCTTGAACCACATCCTTGAACTTGGGCTTATCACGCAAAAATTCGTTGCTAATGCCATGAACCTTGAGGGCGTCTTCGTGGCTATCGCGCCCAGGGTTGAAGTAGAAATGCAAATTGTTGCCGGTGAGCTTGCGGTTGACCAGCTCAACACAACCCAACTCAATGACGCGGTCTCCGCCTTCAGCAGAGAGGCCTGTGGTTTCGGTGTCTAGAAATAATTGGCGCATAAGCTAACTGTAAACGCAATCAAGCCGCGATGGCTTTCAATGGTTCTCTTTAGCGTGGTTGATGGTGTACTTTGGAATTTCGATCACCACGTCTTGCTTGCCCATAAATGCTTGGCAGCTCAAACGTGAGTTGGGTTCTAAGCCCCAGGCGCGGTCGAGCAAGTCTTCTTCTGTTTCTTCAGCTTCGTTCAAGCTGCTCAAGCCTTCACGCACAATGACGTGGCAAGTGGTGCAGGCGCAGCTCATGTCGCAGGCGTGTTCAATGTTGATTTTGTTGTCAAGCAAGGCTTCACAAATGCTGGTGCCAGAAGGTGCAGAAATTTGAGCGCCCTCTGGGCAGTATTCGGCGTGGGGCAATATTTTGATAACGGGCATTTTGTATTTCTTTAGAAAGCAGTGAGCTTAAAGGCTCTGGATGTTTTGGCCAGACAATGCTTTTTGAATGCTGTGATTCATGCGTTCGGCCGCAAAGGCTTCGGTGGCTTGTGCCAAGGCTTGTGTGGCATCTTCTACCGCCTGCGCATCTTGCGATGAGTCGACTGTTTGGCGCAAAGCCAACATGAGTGAATCAATTTGCGCACGATCAGCAGCACTGAGCAATTGACCATCTGCATGGAGTGCACTCTGGGTGGCCAGCAACATGCGATCGCCATCCACTCTAGCCTCAACCAGTGCCCTTGCCTTCATGTCCACTTCGGCGGTTGTAAAACTGTCTTGCAGCATTTTGGCAATTTGATCATCGCTCAAGCCATAAGAAGGTTTCACATCAATTTTGGCCTCGACGCCACTGATTTGCTCTTTGGCAGCAACGCTCAGCAAACCATCTGCATCCACCGTAAATGTCACGCGAATGCGTGCTGCGCCTGCTGCCATTGGCGGAATGCCCCGCAATTCAAAACGGGCCAAGCTTCGGCAGTCCACCACCAAATCGCGCTCGCCTTGCAACACGTGCAATGCCAACGCAGTTTGACCGTCTTGGTAAGTGGTGAAGTCTTGGGCCATGGCCGTGGGAATGGTTTGGTTGCGCGGGATGATGCGCTCCACCAAACCGCCCATGGTTTCAATGCCCAAGGACAAAGGTATGACATCGAGCAAGAGCAAATCGCCAGCCGAGTCGTTGCCAGCCAATTGATTGGCTTGAATGGCAGCGCCCAAGGCCACTACTTCGTCGGGGTTCAGATTGTTAAGCGGTGGCTTGCCGAAAAAGGCGGCTACCGCTTCTTGCACTTGCGGCATGCGCGTAGAGCCGCCCACCATGACCACGCCTTGAATGTCTTCAGCTTTGATTTTGGCATCGCGCAATGCCTTCTTAACAGCAGACATGCATCTTGCAGTGAGTGCCGAAGTTGCTTCGTTGAATTGAACACGTGTGAGTTTCACTTCGTGGCTTTGTGATGCATGTGTCCATACCAAAGAAACGTCAGGTGAATTGGTCAAAGCCTCTTTGGCTGCACGTGCTGCCGCTTTCAATCGGGTTTTGTCTTCAGCACTGAGGCCAGCTTGTATGTCAGACAAACCCATGGATGCCAAGGCTGCGTCTGCCAGTGCGTGATCGTAGTCGTCACCACCTAAAGCTGAGTCGCCTCCGGTGGCCATTACTTCAAATACGCCACGCGTTAAACGCAAGATAGAAATATCAAAGGTACCGCCGCCCAAATCAAACACCGCATAAATGCCTTCGCTGGCGTTGTCCAAGCCATAGGCAATAGCGGCTGCTGTGGGTTCATTGATAAGTCGCAACACATTGATACCAGCCATTTGGGCTGCATCTTTGGTGGCTTGGCGCTGTGCATCATCAAAGTAGGCGGGTACGGTTATCACTGCGCCATGAAGGTCATCGTTGAAGGTGTCTTCGGCACGATAACGCAGAGTAGCCAAAATTTCGGCACTGACTTCAACAGGCGACTTATTGCCTTGCACAGTTTGAATTGACAACATGCCTTTGGCGCTGGCGCCTTCTGGCTGCGCAAACTTGTAGGGCAGTTTTTCGGGATGCGCTATGTCAGACAAGCTGCGACCCATGAATCGCTTGACAGAGGCCAATGTGTTTTCAGGATCTTGCGCGGCATTGGCCACAGCTTCTTGGCCAATTTGACGGCCTTGTCCGGGCAAATAACGAACCACAGATGGCAAGATCACTTGGCCTTTGTCATCGGGCAAACATTCGGCTACGCCATTGCGCACAGATGCTACCAAGGAGTGTGTGGTGCCAAGATCGATGCCTACGGCAATGCGCCGTTGATGAGGGTCTGGTGCTTGACCAGGTTCTGAAATTTGTAAAAGAGCCATTGCGAATTTGTTTTTAACTAGAGGCGTCGAGTTGGTGTTGCACTTCTTGTGCAAATTTTTCAATGAACATGAGCGCTCTAACCTGACCTACCGCTGCGGGAAAATTGTGTTCGACATCAATCAACTTGGCAATTTGCTTCAAAGCTTGCGCATGCGACGCATCCACCTCGTCCAACAGCTTTTCCAAAGCCTTATCTTTGGCGTCATTCGCTTTGAGTGCTTTGCAATCGTCTAGCGCTTCACGCCACTCCATTTGCTGCATCAAAAACGCAGGCGGCATGTTTGTGTTGTTTTCAGCGTTGACAGCGGCGCCGTTTAACTCACACAAGTAAGCGGCACGTTTTAAAGGGTCTTTGAGTCGGTTGTAGGCTTCATTGATGCGCACAGACCATTGCATGGCAATGCGCTGAGCAGCAGCACCTTCAGAAGCAAATCGATCGGGATGGGCTTCGCGCTGCAATGACTTCCACTGAAGGTCTATTTGCGAGCGGTCTAGCTCAAAGGCCGTAGGCAAGCCAAACAGCTCGAAGTCTGACGCCTGCAGAGAGATCACACGCGGAACGATTCGCCACAGCCGCAGCGATCGCGCTCATTGGGGTTGTTGAAACGGAAACCTTCGTTCAAACCTTCGCGCACAAAATCGAGTTGGGTGCCATCGATGTAGGCCAAGCTTTTGGGATCAATGAGCACCTTCACGCCATGGTCTTCAAAGACCACGTCTTCGGGGGCCACTTCGTCTACGTATTCAAGCTTGTAGGCCAAACCAGAGCAGCCCGTGGTTTTGACGCCTAAGCGCACACCCACGCCTTTGCCGCGTTTGGTGATGTAGCGCGACACGTGCCGCGCTGCTGCTTCAGTTAAAGAGATGGCCATTGTTGAGTTCCGGCAAACGCTGCATTAAGCAGTTGCGTGTTTTTTCTTGTAGTCTTCGACAGCGGCTTTGATGGCGTCTTCGGCCAAGATAGAGCAGTGAATTTTGACGGGTGGCAAGGCCAACTCTTCGGCAATTTCGCTGTTTTTCAAAGCGGCTGCTTGGTCTAATGTTTTTCCCTTCACCCACTCGGTGACCAGTGAGCTGGAAGCAATGGCAGAACCACAGCCATAGGTTTTAAAACGCGCATCTTCAATCACGCCTGTAACGGGGTTGACCTTGATTTGCAATTTCATGACATCGCCGCAGGCGGGCGCGCCCACCATGCCGGTGCCCACATCTTCATCGCCCTTTTCAAAAGAGCCCACGTTGCGGGGGTTTTCGTAATGATCAACAACTTTTTCGCTGTAAGCCATGATTTAACTTCCTTATTCTGTTGGTGAAAAACTCAGTGCGCAGCCCACTGAATGGTGCTGAGGTCGACGCCGTCTTTGTACATTTCCCACAAAGGGCTGAGTTCGCGCAGTTTTGCCACATTGGCTTTGATGGTTTCGATGGCGAAGTCAATTTCGGCTTCGGTGGTCCAACGGCCCACGGTCATGCGCAAGCTGCTGTGCGCCAATTCGTCGCTGCGGCCCAAGGCGCGCAACACATAGCTGGGCTCTAAGCTGGCAGAGGTACAGGCAGAGCCAGAAGACACAGCCAAACCTTTGATGCCCATGATGAGCGACTCGCCTTCAACATAGTTGAAGCTCATGTTGATGTTGTGGGGCACGCGCTTGGAGGGGTGACCATTCAAGAACACTTGCTCAACATCTTTGAGTCCATTGATGAGGCGCTCCTGCAAGGCCTTGGCCTTGGCAATATCTTGATCCATTTCGAGTCGAGCAATGCGGAAGGCTTCGCCCATGCCCACACATTGGTGCGTAGGCAAGGTGCCAGAGCGCATGCCGCGCTCGTGGCCACCGCCGTGCATTTGCGATTCAAGGCGAATGCGCGGTTTGCGGCGCACATACAAAGCGCCAATGCCTTTGGGGCCGTAGGTTTTGTGTGAAGCCAAGCTCATCAAATCGACTGGCAACGTGTTGAGGTCGATTGGCAATTTGCCAGTGGCTTGCGCGGCATCGACGTGAAAAACGATACCCTTTTCGCGGCAGATGGCGCCAATGGCAGGAATGTCTTGAATTACACCAATTTCGTTGTTGACAAACATCACGCTAACCAAAATGGTGTCGGGGCGCAAGGCTGCCTTGAACACATCGAGGTTGAGCAAGCCGTCGTCTTGAACGTCAAGGTAAGTGACTTCAAAGCCTTGGCGCTCAAGCTCGCGCATGGTGTCAAGCACGGCTTTGTGCTCGGTCTTGACCGTAATAAGGTGCTTGCCGCGAGTTTTGTAAAACTGAGCAGCGCCCTTCAAGGCCAAGTTGTTGGATTCGGTGGCACCGCTGGTCCAGACAATTTCGCGGGGGTCGGCACCGATGAGGTCGGCCACATCTTGGCGGGCTTTTTCAACAGCCTCTTCGGCTTCCCAGCCCCAAGCGTGGCTGCGAGAAGCGGGATTGCCAAAGTGCTCGCGCAACCAAGGAATCATGGCGTCGACCACGCGCGGATCACACGGGTTGGTGGCGCTGTAGTCGAGATAAATGGGGAAATGAGGTGTGGAGTTCATGCTTGAAAACTTCTCAAGATTTTGCAAAAGTATTGCCCAAAGCAAATACCGAATTGGGGCCGTTGACGCGGATGGGTTGAACCACAGGCATGGCAGAAATGGCACGCTTGATGGCTGGCTTGTCTTCAATGGTGTGGCCTGCTGCCAATTGGTCGTCGACCAATTTCTGTAAATTGACAGAGTCCAAAAACTCAACCATGCGGGAATTCAGAGCAGACCACAGGTCGTGGGTCATGCAACGGCCAGTGCTGCCATGACAATTTTCTTTGCCGCCACAATGGGTGGCGTCGATGGGCTCGTCTACCGACAAAATAATGTCGGCCACTGTAATGTCGGAGGCTTTTTTGGCCAATGTGTAGCCACCACCAGGGCCGCGGGTGGACTCTACCAACTGATGGCGACGCAGTTTGCCAAACAGTTGCTCAAGGTAGGACAAGGAAATTTCTTGCCTTTGGCTAATGGCTGCCAAGGTGACTGGGCCTGAATGCTGTCGCAGGGCCAAGTCGATCATGGCGGTCACTGCAAATCGACCTTTGGTGGTAAGGCGCATGGCTTTTTCCTAGGTTGTTGACTAATTTGCTCGACTATAGCAGAACTTGAGCGGATTAGTCGGATTACAAAATGAAGGTCTTTATCCGCTTAAGCCTTCAAGACCACCACGTTGTCGGTGCCTGGTGCCCCAAAGGCTTGGGCCTTGAGCATCTGGAGCTGGTCTCGAACCTGTGCGGCCTTTTCGAAATCGAGGTTTTTGGCGTGTTCCATCATTTGCTTTTCCAGTTGCTTGATGGCCTTAGAGATGTCCTTCTCGCTCATCTCCTCCACCTTCGCGCGCTGCACCGCGGCCAATTCCAAACGTTCGGCCTCTTTGCCAGCCTTTTCACTATAGACACCGTCAATCAAGTCGCGAACCTCTTTCACGATGCTGCGCGGCGTGATGCCCATGGCCAAGTTGTGAGCCACCTGCTTGGTGCGTCGGCGCTCAGTTTCACCAATGGCCTTGGTCATGGAGTCGGTCATGCGGTCGGCATACAAAATGGCTCTGCCATGGAGGTTTCGGGCCGCACGGCCAATGGTTTGAATCAGGCTGCGCTCTGAACGCAAGAAGCCTTCTTTGTCAGCATCCAAAATGGCCACCAAAGAAACCTCGGGAATGTCCAAACCTTCGCGAAGCAAATTGATACCCACTAAAACATCGAATGCGCCAAGTCGCAAGTCGCGCAAAATTTCGACGCGCTCAACAGTGTCCACATCGGAGTGCAAATAACGCACCTTGACGCCGTTGTCCGACAGGTAATCGGTGAGTTGCTCCGCCATGCGTTTGGTGAGCGTCGTGATCAGCACCCGTTCGTGTTTGTCTACGCGTATGCGAATTTCTTGCAGCACATCGTCCACTTGGTGGATGGCCGGTCGCACCTCAACTTCGGGATCGACCAAGCCTGTGGGCCTGACCAATTGCTCTACCACTTTGCCTGCATGTGTGATTTCGTAATTGGCTGGCGTGGCAGACACAAAAATGCACTGTCGCATTTTGGTTTCAAATTCTTCAAACTTAAGGGGCCGATTGTCAAGCGCACTGGGCAATCGAAAACCATATTCCACCAAGGTGGTTTTGCGAGCCCGGTCTCCGTTGTACATGGCATTGAGCTGGCCAATCATTTGGTGGCTCTCGTCCAAAAACATGATGGCATCAAGAGGCATGTAGTCGGTCAATGTACTTGGGGCCGCACCAGGTTCTGCGCCAGACAAATGCCGCGTGTAGTTTTCAATGCCTTTGCAGTGCCCTACTTCGCTGAGCATTTCCAAATCGAATCGGGTGCGCTGCTCCAAACGCTGAGCCTCCACCAATTTACCCATGCCCACCAATTCTTTGAGACGTTCGGCCAATTCAATTTTGATGGTTTCGACAGCGGCCAACACTTTGTCGCGCGGCGTGACGTAATGGCTGGAGGGATAGACTGTGAAGCGGGGAATCTTTTGGCGAATGCGACCGGTCAGTGGGTCGAACAACTGAAGGCTTTCAACTTCGTCGTCAAACAACTCAATGCGCACTGCCAATTCAGAGTGTTCTGCTGGAAACACATCGATGGTGTCACCCCGAACTCGAAACTTTCCACGGCTGAAATCTTGGTCATTGCGCTGGTACTGCATGCGAATGAGTTGGGAGATCACATCGCGCTGACCTACCTTATCGCCCGTGCGCAAAGTCATGATCATGCGGTGATAACTTTCGGGCTCGCCAATGCCGTAAATGGCCGACACAGTGGCCACAATGACCACGTCGCGACGCTCCATCAAACTCTTGGTGCAAGACAAACGCATTTGCTCAATGTGCTCGTTGATGGCGGAATCTTTTTCAATGAACAAATCGCGCTGCGGCACATAAGCCTCAGGCTGGTAGTAGTCGTAGTAGCTGACGAAATACTCCACCGCATTTTTGGGAAAGAATTCCCTGAACTCTGAGTACAACTGTGCGGCCAATGTTTTATTGGGTGCAAACACAATGGCAGGCTTGCCCATTTGAGCAATGACGTTGGCCATCGTGAAGGTCTTGCCAGACCCCGTCACACCTAGCAAGGTTTGAAACACTTCGCCATCGTTCAAGCCTTCCAACAAGCCTTCAATGGCCGTAGGTTGATCACCTGCTGGCGGATAGGGCTGGTACAGCTCGAAGGGAGAGCCTTCGTATTGCACAAACTGCCCTTCTGGTGCAACAAATGGAACCGCTTCGAGGACAACTTCAGGGGTGACGGGTAATACGGCCATGGAACTTCTTGAGATGTGTCAATTGGCGGCAAAAATGGGGGAAAGAGCCGTTAAAATTAGGGGGAACCCTAAAGCCTAACCTAGGTTTTGGTTTTCTGCCAGTTAGCAACAGTTTTTCGCAACACCCTACAAGGACTTTTTTTCATGTCTCTGTTTACCGCCGTCGAAATGGCCCCCCGCGACCCTATTTTGGGTTTAAACGAACAATTTGCAGCCGACACCAACCCCAACAAAGTGAACCTGGGCGTGGGTGTTTATTTCGACGACAACGGCAAACTCCCGCTACTTCAGTGCGTGCAAGCGGCCGAAAAAGCCATGATGGACAAACCCAGTGCCCGCGGCTATTTGCCCATCGATGGCATAGCCGCCTACGACGCAGCCGTAAAAAGTTTGGTTTTCGGTGCCGACAGCGAGCCCGTTAGTTCTGGCCGCGTGGCCACAGTGCAAGGCATTGGCGGTACAGGCGGCCTCAAAATTGGCGCAGACTTTTTGAAAAAGGTCAGCCCCAACGCCAAAGTCATGATTTCAGACCCCAGCTGGGAAAACCATCGCGCCTTGTTCAGCAGCGCTGGTTTTCAAGTCGAAAGCTATGCCTACTACGACGCTGAAAAACGCGGCGTCAACTTTGATGGCATGTTGGCCAGCCTGAACGCCGCGGCTGCAGGCACCATTGTGGTACTGCACGCGTGCTGCCACAACCCCACGGGCTACGACATCTCCTCTGCCCAATGGGATCGGGTGATAGCGGTGATCAAGGCCAAAAACCTCACCGCATTTCTTGACATGGCCTATCAAGGCTTTGGCCACGGCATTGCCGAAGACGGTGCAGTGGTTGGCAAGTTTGTGGCTGCGGGCCTCAACTTCTTTGTATCCACCTCTTTTTCAAAGAGCTTCAGCTTGTATGGCGAACGCGTCGGCGCTTTGTCGGTTGTTTGCGCCGACAAAGAAGAATGTGGTCGCGTTCTCAGCCAGCTCAAAATTGTCATTCGCACCAACTATTCCAACCCACCAATCCACGGCGGCGCGGTGGTGGCCGCTGTTTTGGCAAACCCCGAGTGGCGTGCAACCTGGGAAAAAGAATTGGGAGAAATGCGAGTTCGCATCAAGGCCATGCGACAAACTTTGGTCGATGGACTAATTGCCGCTGGCGTGAAGCAAGACATGAGCTTCATTACCACCCAAATTGGCATGTTCAGCTACTCTGGTTTGAACAAAGACCAAATGGTGCGTTTGCGCTCTGAATTTGGCGTCTATGGCACCGACACAGGCCGCATGTGCGTGGCCGCTTTGAACAGCAAAAACATTGATTATGTTTGCCAGTCCATTGCCAAGGTTGTCTAAATTTAATTACACGGTATACGGAGTTAGTGTCACTTATGTGAATTTAATTAGGTGTGCGACTCCACTTTTCTTGCACCACAACTGCTATATTGCTGCAGTGCAATAAACTAAGGGGTTTCAAGCCATGCTTTACCAAATCTACGAAACTCAACGCTCTTTCATGGAGCCCTTTGCAGACTTGGCCCATACCGCCGCCAAGATGTACAGCAATCCGCTGAACCCCTTCGGCCAATCGCAATTGGCTCACCGCATGTCGGCAGGCTATGAACTGATGCACCGCTTGGGCAAAGATTATGTCAAGCCCGAGTTTGGCATTCACACTGTGCAAGTTGGCAATGTCGATGTCGCCATTCATGAGCGCATTGAAATTGACAAACCATTCTGCGAGTTGCGCAGATTTAAACGCTTTAGCGACGATGCTGCAACTTTGACTGGGCTGAAGGGTCAGCCCGCTGTGCTCATTGTGGCGCCTTTGTCGGGCCACTACGCCACTCTGCTGCGTGACACCGTGAAGACCATGTTGAAAGATCACAAGGTTTACATCACCGATTGGAAAAACGCTCGTTTGGTGCCCTTAACTGAGGGTGAGTTTCACCTTGATGATTATGTGAACTATGTTCAAGAGTTCATTCGACATTTGCAAAGTAAGTACGGCAACTGTCATGTGATTAGCGTCTGCCAGCCCACGGTACCCGTGTTGGCTGCTGTGTCACTCATGGCATCACGCGGGGAAACCACACCTTTGACGATGACCATGATGGGCGGCCCCATTGATGCGCGCAAATCGCCAACAGCTGTCAACAATTTGGCCATGAACAAAAGCTTTGAGTGGTTTGAAAACAATGTGATTTACAAAGTGCCCGGCAACTTCCCAGGTGCTGGCCGCCGCGTTTATCCTGGTTTCTTGCAGCACACCGGGTTTGTGGCCATGAACCCCGATCGCCATGCCTCAAGCCATTACGATTACTTCAAAGATCTGATCAAAGGCGATGACGCTAGCACTGAAGCGCACCGCAAGTTCTACGACGAGTACAACGCAGTGCTCGACATGGATGCCGACTATTACTTAGAAACCATCAAGACCGTTTTCCAAGACTACAAATTGGTGAATGGCACATGGGATGTAAAAAGCGTCAAAGGCAAACAAGAGCTGGTCCGCCCACAAGACATCAAGACCACCGCTTTGCTCACCGTTGAAGGTGAGTTAGACGATATTTCTGGTTCTGGTCAAACAGCAGCAGCTCATGGTTTGTGCAGCAGCATTGCACCCAAAAACCGCCAGCACTTGGAAGTGCCAGGTGCCGGTCACTATGGTATTTTCAGTGGTCGCCGTTGGCGCGATGTGGTGTACCCCGAAGTGGTCAAATTCATTTTGGCGCACAACGGTACCAGCGCCGCTAAAAAAGCACCAGCCAAGAAAACAGCCAAAGTAGTTGCCAAAAAAGCGCCCGCTCGTCAAAAGTGAGCACGCTGGCTAACCGCATCCTAGATGCGCTGCCTCAAACGCAGTGCACTCGGTGTGGCTATCCAGATTGCAAGGCCTACGCGCAGGCCATTGCATCAGACCAAGTTCCCATCAATCAATGTCCACCGGGTGGCGCCGAAGGCGTAGCCATCTTGGCAGAGCTCACGGGTCAGCCCGTTGTGCCTCTGAATGTTGAACATGGCCAAGAAGGCCCCATGACTGTGGCCGTCATAGACGAAGCTTGGTGCATTGGCTGTACGCTGTGCATCAAGGCCTGCCCTACAGACGCTATTTTGGGCAGTCACAAGGTCATGCACACCGTGATTGAATCGGCTTGCACAGGTTGCGATCTGTGCTTACCCGTATGTCCTGTCGATTGCATTGAGATGGTGCCTGTCTCGGGCAACAAAACTGGTTGGAATGCGTGGTCTACAGAACTGGCAGCTCAAGCTCGCCAACGCTACGAGTCTCGACAAATTAGGTTGGTGCATGAAGAACGCGAGCATGCACGCAGGCTTGAAGCCAAAGCCGCCATGAAACTGGCGGACCTAGAAACTCATACCTATGCAAACGAAAACGCAGAAACAGAAATGGCTCGCAAGCGAGCCATTATTGAAGCGGCTTTGGCAAAAGCCAAAGCTCGGCAAGTGAAGTAAGTTGCGTGCTTAGGCGTACTGCGCTGCCAATGCCGCAAATGCTTTAGTCACTTCCTCTGGCGCTTGAACCAACTCAATTAAAACGCCCTCGCCACCAATGGGCAACTCCTCGTTGCCCTTAGGGTGAATAAAGCAAATGTCAAACCCTGCAGCGCCTTTGCGAATGCCGCCAGGCGCAAAACGAACACCTTGTTGCCCTAACCATTCCACGGCCTCTGGCAATTTGTCGACCCACAGACCGACATGGTTCAGTGGTGTTGTGTGCACCGCAGGCTTCTTTTCAATGTCAAGAGGTTGCATCAAATCGACCTCTACTTTGAAAGGACCCGAGCCAATGGCACAAATGTCTTCATCAACATTTTCACGATCGCTTTTGTAGGTGCCTGTCATTTCCAAACCGAACAAGTCAACCCAGAGTTTTTGCAACTTGACTTTGTCGGTACCACCAATGGCTATTTGTTGAATGCCTAAGACTTTGAAAGGACGTTGTGTGGCTTTCATGCTTCAAACTCCACAATCACTTGGTCTACCGTCAATGACTCGCCTTGTGAAGCCATGACTTTTTTAACCACGCCGTCGTGCGCTGCAAACAAAATGTTTTCCATCTTCATGGCTTCAATCACAGCCACACGCTCCCCAGCTTGAACTTTCTGACCAGGCGCAACAGCCACATTGACCAGCAAACCTGGCATGGGCGACAACACAAAACGGCTCATGTCTGGCGGTGTTTTGAAGGGCATCATTTGATGCAATTCAGCCATGCGCGGCGAAACCACAAGCGCTTCAATGCGGGTACCATTGTGTTGAACTTGCAAAGCCAATGGATTCTTAGGCGTGCCACGCTCAACCTGAGCCGTAAATGGCTTGCCATTGACAGTGCCACTGATTCGCACATCGTTCAAGCGCGAACGGCTTTCAATAATGTAGTGGTTCTCACCCACCTTGATAATGGCTTTGCCGCTCTGACCACGAAACTCATCAACGTGCACTCCGATGTAGCGGTTGTCGCCTTTGGCGCCCAACACAATCACGCTGTAGTCATGACCAATTTGAACGTCATAGCCAGGTAATTGACCGCTGAGGTTGGCTGCACGCTCGCGTGATTTGCGACGCACAAATGCTGCCAAAGCAACCAAGAAATCGGGGTCGTTGTGAGGCACGTCTTCAGCGCGGAAACCATGAGCATAGTTTTCTGCAATGAAGCCTGTGTTGAAATCGCCAGCCACAAACTTGGGATGTGCCAACAAAGCTGCTTGGAAGGGAGTGTTGGAGCTGATGCCGCGAATGATGAATCCGTTGAGAGCTTCGCGCATTTTGGCAATGGCCTCGTTGCGGTCAGTGCCATGAACAATTAGTTTGGCAATCATGGAGTCGTAGTACATGGGGATTTCGCCGCCCTCTTGTACACCCGTGTCCACTCGAACGCCCAACAGGTCTTGGGTGTTTGACTGGAACATGGTTTGCACAGGCGTTTGAAAGCGCACCAAGCGGCCTGTGGAAGGCAAGAAGTTGCGGAAAGGATCTTCTGCATTGATGCGGCACTCAATGGCCCAGCCGTTGCGCTTCACATCGGCTTGGGTCATGGGCAGTTTTTCGCCATTGGCCACACGGATCATCATCTCCACCAAGTCAATGCCTGTGATGGCTTCTGTCACGGGGTGTTCCACTTGCAAGCGGGTGTTCATCTCAAGAAAGTAGAAGCTCTGGTCTTTGCCCACCACAAACTCCACAGTCCCTGCAGATTGGTATTTCACGGCTTTTGCCAAAGCCACTGCTTGCTCGCCCATGGCAATGCGAGTGGCATCGCTGATGAAGGGTGAAGGCGCTTCTTCAATCACTTTTTGGTGACGGCGCTGAATTGAGCACTCGCGCTCGTTCAAATAAATCACGTTGCCATGACTGTCACCCAACACCTGAATTTCAATGTGACGGGGTTCTTCTACAAACTTTTCAATGAACACGCGGTCATCGCCAAAAGAGTTGCGCGCTTCGTTGCGGCACGAAGTGAAACCTTCAAAGGCTTCTTTGTCGTTGAAGGCCACGCGCAAACCTTTGCCACCCCCACCTGCGGAAGCTTTGATCATGACGGGGTAGCCAATGCCTTTGGCAATTTCAACGGCTTGTTCAGCCGTGTCAATGGCTTCGTTGTAACCTGGAATGGTATTGACCTTGGCTTCGTTGGCCAACTTCTTAGAAGCAATTTTGTCGCCCATGGCGGCAATAGAGAAGTGACGGGGGCCAATAAAGGCAATGCCTTCATCTTCGCAGCGTTTAGAAAACGCTTCGTTTTCAGACAGAAAACCATAGCCGGGGTGAATCGCTTGTGCGCCTGTGGCTTTGGCAGCTGCAATGATTTTGTCGGCTACCAAGTAAGACTCACGCGATGGGGCTGGGCCTAACAACACGGCCTCATCGGCCAGCATCACATGACGTGCTTCTTTGTCGGCTTCGGAATAAACGGCAACTGTGGCAATGCCCATCTTCTTGGCCGTTGCAATCACGCGGCATGCAATTTCACCGCGGTTGGCAATCAAAATTTTGGTAAACATGTATTTCTCCTAATGGCGTATGAGGTTCAAGCGATATCGGTCAAGCCACTTAGAGTGGAATGTTGCCGTGCTTGCGCCATGGGTTTTCAACTTTCTTGTCTTTCAACATCACCAGTGAGCGGCAAATGCGCTTGCGTGTTTCGTGCGGCTGAATCACGTCATCAATGAAGCCGCGCGCACCTGCTACAAAGGGATTGGCAAAACGGTCTTTGTATTCGGCTTCACGCGCAGCCAACTTCACAGGATCGTTTTTGTCTTCGCGGAAAATAATCTCCACAGCGCCTTTGGCGCCCATCACGGCAATTTCAGCATTGGGCCAAGCGAAATTCACATCGCCGCGCAAATGCTTGGAGGCCATCACGTCGTAGGCACCGCCATAGGCTTTGCGCGTGATGACCGTGATTTTTGGCACAGTGCACTCTGCGTATGCGTAGAGCAACTTGGCACCATGCTTGATGATGCCGCCATATTCTTGCGAAGTACCGGGCATGAAGCCAGGCACATCTACAAAGGTAATCACTGGAATGCTGAAGGCATCGCAGAAGCGCACAAAGCGTGCGGCTTTAATGGAGCTCTTGATGTCCAAACATCCAGCCAACACCAAAGGTTGGTTGGCAACAATGCCAACGGTCTGGCCTGCCATACGCGCAAAACCAATGAGAATGTTTTTAGCGTAGTCGGGTTGCAGCTCAAAGAAGTCACCGTCGTCAACGGTTTTTAAGATGAGCTCTTTCATATCGTAGGCTTGGTTGGCATTCAAGGGCACCAGTGTGTCCAAGCTATTGTCTTGACGGTCTGTAGGGTCACCACTGGCGCGAACAGGCGCTTTTTCGCGGTTGTTCAAGGGCAAGTAGTTGTACAAACGGCGCAGCATGAGCAAGGCTTCGACGTCGTTTTCAAACGCCATGTCGGCCACACCGCTCTTGGTGGTGTGCGTAAAGGCACCACCCAATTCTTCAGCTGTAACTTCTTCGTGGGTTACGGTCTTAACCACTTCAGGGCCCGTGACGAACATGTAAGAGCTGTCTTTCACCATGAAAATAAAGTCGGTCATGGCAGGCGAATACACCGCACCACCGGCCGATGGACCCATAATCATGCTGATTTGTGGAATCACACCACTGGCCATTGCATTGCGCTGAAACACTTCTGCATAGCCGCCCAAAGATGCCACGCCCTCTTGAATTCGCGCACCGCCTGAATCGTTGAGGCCAATAACGGGAGCGCCCACCTTCATGGCTTGGTCCATGATTTTGCAAATCTTCTCTGCGTGCGATTCAGACAAGGCGCCACCAAACACCGTGAAGTCTTGGCTGTACACAAACACCAATCGGCCATTGATCATGCCGTAGCCAGTGACTACGCCGTCACCTGGTATTTTGTTGTCTTGCATGCCAAAGTCTGTGCAGCGGTGCTCAACAAACATGTCCCACTCTTCAAAGGTACCTTCGTCTATCAACACCTCTAGGCGCTCACGTGCTGTGAGCTTGCCTTTGGCGTGTTGAGCATCAATGCGCTTTTGTCCACCGCCCATGCGTGCTGCAGCCCGCTTTTCTTCAAGTTGTTCAATGATGTCTTGCATGATTAACTTTCTTCTCTTCTGTTCAGGATGTGTCAATTTTGAGGAAAACCAGTCGCTTGATAAGCGGCCAGGAGTTGTCTTGCCGCAGTGGATGCAGGCACTTTGCCTGAAATCACCGCCTGTGAAAGCTCAGGCAACAGTGCCTGAACATTGGCCTGTGATCTGAAATTCTGTTTCAAGCCAGCATCGATGCGTTCCCACATCCAAGATTGGGCTTGACCTTGCCTGCGCCGCTCAAACTTTTGATTGGCAAGTTGGAGTCGTTTGAATTTCAATATGCGGTGCCAAAAGCTGTCAACGCCTTGATTCAAAAGTGCGCTAATTTGAATCACTTCTGGATGCCAAATTTCTTCATCAAAATGCGCATGGTCTGGATGACCGTGCATGCCCAGTAAACGCAAGGCGCTGGTAATTTGAGCTTCAGCGCGAGTAGCTGCTGAGGCGTCAATGTCGGCTTTGTTGATGACCACTAAGTCGGCCAATTCCATCACACCTTTTTTGATGGCCTGCAAATCGTCACCGGCATTTGGCAATTGCATGAGTACAAACATGTCTGTCATATTGGCCACTGCGGTTTCGCTCTGCCCTACCCCCACAGTTTCCACAATGACCACGTCATAACCTGCGGCCTCGCACACCAACATGGCTTCGCGGGTTTTTTCAGCCACACCGCCCAAAGTGCCACTGGAAGGGCTGGGGCGGATATAGGCTTTCTCGTGAACGCTGAGTTGCTCCATGCGGGTTTTGTCGCCCAAGATGGAGCCTCCAGAAACAGTGGACGAAGGATCGATGGCCAACACCGCCACACGGTGACCTTGCGCTATTAAAAACAAGCCCAGGGCTTCAATGAAGGTTGACTTACCCACGCCAGGTACACCACTGATACCGAGGCGAAATGACTTGCCAGAATGCGGCAACAAGCTGGTGAGCAATTCATCCGCCAGCAAACGATCTGCAGGCAGCGTGGACTCGAGCAAGGTGATGGACTTGGCCATGGCGCGGCGTTGTACCGCAGGCTGACCCTGCAAGACACCTTGAATCAGGTCTTGAGGCCTCAACCTAAAGCCTTTTTAATTTGCTCCAAAACATCTTTGGCGCTGGCTGGAATGGGAGTGCCAGGGCCGTAGATGCCCTTCACGCCCGCTTCGTACAAAAAGTCGTAGTCTTGGCGGGGAATGACACCACCCACAAACACGATGATGTCGTCTGCACCCTGCTTTTTCAGTTCTTCAATGATGGCAGGCACCAAAGTTTTGTGGCCTGCAGCCAAGGTAGAAACGCCCACTGCGTGCACGTCGTTTTCAATGGCTTGTCGGGCGCACTCTTCGGGTGTTTGGAACAAGGGGCCCATGTCGACGTCAAAGCCCAAATCGGCAAACGCGGTAGCCACCACTTTGGCGCCGCGGTCGTGACCGTCTTGACCCAACTTGCTGATCATGACGCGTGGACGGCGGCCCTTGGCATCGGCAAATTCGTTGATCTCTTTTTTCAGTTGGTCCCAGCCTTCGGCTGAGTCGTAGGCAGCAGCGTACACACCAGTCACCTTTTGCGTATCGGCGCGGTGGCGCCCAAAAACTTTCTCGAGCGCATCGGATACTTCACCCACCGTGGCGCGCAATCGAATGGCTTGAATGCTGAGGTCGAGCAAATTGCCTTGACCACTTTCAGCTGACGCGGTGAGTGCATCTAATGCAGCTTGCACCTTGGCGCTGTCGCGTGTGGCTCTAATTTTCTTCAAGCGATCAATTTGACCATCACGCACTTTGACGTTGTCGATGGCCAAGATGTCGATGGGATCTTCTTTGGCCAGCTTGTATTTATTGACGCCCACAATGACGTCTTTGCCAGAGTCAATGCGTGCTTGTTTTTCTGCGGCGGCTGCTTCAATTTTGAGCTTGGCCCAACCGCTGTCTACAGCCTTGGTCATGCCGCCCATGGCTTCCACTTCTTCAATGATGGCCCAAGCTTTGTCGGCCATTTCTTGTGTGAGCGATTCCATCATGTAGCTGCCAGCCCATGGGTCAATCACGTTGGTAATGTGGGTCTCTTCTTGAATGATTAGCTGCGTGTTGCGGGCAATACGAGAGCTAAATTCTGTGGGCAAAGCAATGGCTTCGTCAAAGCTGTTGGTGTGCAACGATTGCGTACCGCCAAACACAGCAGCCATGGCTTCAATGGTGGTGCGCACCACATTGTTGTAGGGGTCTTGCTCGGTGAGCGACCAGCCAGACGTTTGGCTGTGCGTGCGCAGCATAAGGCTTTTGGGGTTCTTGGCATCGAAACCCTTCATGATGCGGCACCAGAGCAAACGCGCCGCGCGCATCTTGGCAATTTCCAAATAGAAATTCATGCCCACCGCCCAGAAGAAGGACAAGCGGCCTGCAAAGTCGTCAACGTCCATGCCTTTAGCAATGGCAGTTTTCACATACTCTTTGCCGTCTGCCAGCGTAAAGGCCATCTCAAGGGCCTGATTGGCACCGGCCTCTTGCATGTGATAACCCGAAATGGAAATTGAGTTGAACTTCGGCATATTCTTAGCCGTGTACTCAATAATGTCGCCAATGATTTTCATCGACGGCTCGGGTGGGTAAATGTAGGTGTTGCGCACCATGAACTCTTTCAGAATGTCGTTCTGAATGGTTCCAGACAATTTGTCTTGACTCACGCCCTGCTCTTCGGCGGCTACCACGTAGCCTGCCAGCACGGGCAATACCGCGCCGTTCATGGTCATGGACACAGACACCTTGTCGAGGGGAATCTGGTCGAACAAAATTTTCATGTCTTCAACTGAGTCGATGGCCACGCCAGCCTTACCCACATCGCCAGTGACACGAGGATGGTCTGAGTCGTAGCCGCGGTGAGTGGCCAAATCGAACGCCACTGACACACCTTGACCGCCGGCTGCTAAAGCCTTGCGATAGAAAGCATTGGACTCTTCTGCAGAAGAAAACCCGGCGTACTGGCGAATGGTCCAAGGGCGCACCGAGTACATGGTGGCTTGAGGGCCACGCAAGAAAGGCTCGAAGCCTGGTAAGGTGTTGGCATATGGCAAAGCCGCTGTATCTTCTGCCGTGTACAAAGGCTTGACCGAAATGCCATCAGGCGTTTTCCAGTTGAGGGCTTCGACGTTGCCACCGGGCGCAGACTTTTGTGCGGCGCGCATCCAATCTTCTAGTTGGGCGTTCTTGAACTCGTTCTTGGCCTGGGTCATTTCGACAAATCCTGAATATGATTCATAATTATTGATGCAAAATATTGTACCTGCCTTACAATCGGCAAAACGCCCACTTTAGGCCAATTTCAACGTTTTATCCACCATGTCCGTTCTTGTAGCCGTCCCATCCTTGGCGCCCCGTGCGCTTTATGAAGAAGTTGCCGAACTCATTCGGCAGCGCATTTTCAGTGGAGAACTAGAGCCCGGCAGCTGGATTGATGAGCTGCAAATTGCCAAGGCCTACGGCATCAGCCGCACCCCTTTGAGGGAAGCCTTGAAGGTTTTGGCGGCTGAAGGCTTGATCACCATGAAGGTTCGACGCGGCGCCTACGTCACAGAAGTTTCTGAAAAAGATCTGCGCGATGTTTATCACTTGCTTAGCCTATTAGAAAGCGATGCAGCCGCAGTGGTAGCCCAAACTGCTTCCCCTGCAGACTTTAAGAAACTTCAATCACTTCATTCTGAATTAGAAGCTGCAGGCAAGCCAGGCAAAGAAAAACACGACAAGTTTTTTGAAGTGAACGAAGCGTTTCACATGTGTTTGCTAGAGCTCTCGCAAAACAAATGGCGCGATCAAATGGTTGCCGATTTGCGCAAAGTGATGAAGCTCAACAGGCACAACTCGCTGTTTAAAACAGGGCGAATTACGGAGTCGCTTCAAGAACATCAAGCCATCATGGCCGCTTTGTTGGCCAAAGACCCCTTGGCCACTTCAGCGCGCATGCGTGAGCATTTTGCCAATGGTCTAACGGCTGCCAGTACTTCACCCTAAGCGGGCACCTCTGCGCCCTTGGCCAACGCCACTCGCGCTATGGCCATCACTTCTCGAGGCGGCATAGGTTTGAGCTTGTGATTGCTCCAAACCTGACGCCACAAGCGCCCGCCTCTTTGCCCATGGTAAAGACCCAGCATATGGCGTGCTATGGCATACCAAGGACATGCATCTTCTTTGAAAGCCCGCTCCATGTATGTCACCATGGCCTCTTCCACCGCTTCTCGCGTGATGACTGATGCAGGCGCTTTAAAGAATTGCTCATCCCATGTGGATAAGAGCCAAGGGTTGTAATAAGCCTCACGACCCAGCATGACGCCATCAACCTCATTCAAGTGCGCTTCGATTTGATCATTGGTGGTGATGCCACCATTGATGGCAATGGTGAGAGCAGGAAAATCTTTTTTCAATTGGTAGGCCAACTCATATCGCAGAGGTGGAATTTCGCGATTCTGTTTGGGCGACAAACCCTGCAACCACGCATTGCGCGCATGCACAATGAACACACTGCAGCCTGCTTCTTTCACTGTACCCACAAAGTCACGAACAAAATCGTAGCTTTCAATTTGGTCAATGCCAATGCGGTGCTTCACGGTGACTGGCACCGAGACCACATCGACCATGGCCTTCACGCCATCGGCCACCAACTGTGGCTCGTTCATGAGACAAGCACCAAAAGCGCCGCGCTGCACACGGTCGCTGGGGCAGCCGCAGTTCAAATTGATTTCGTTGTAGCCCCACTGCTCACCCAGCTTGGCGGCAAAGGCCAAGTCGGCGGCGTCGCTGCCGCCCAACTGCAAAGCCACAGGATGCTCCTCGGCATTAAAGCGCAAATGGCGCTCAACACTGCCGTGACGGATTGCACCGGTGGTGACCATTTCGGTGTAAAGCAATGTGTTTTGCGACAGCAGACGGTGGAAAAATCGGCAATGGCGATCGGTCCAGTCCATCATGGGCGCTACAGACAGGCGCCAAGGGCTAAAGTTGATCAATAATTTTTCATTCACACGCTAATGATAATTAAAAAAAGAATGCTTCCATCAAAACGGCAGTTAAACAACAAGCATTCAGAAGAAGCTTGCAATCCCTTTCAAACGAGCGGAATCTACAAATTGGCCGCCAATTCGTGGCACGATGAGACAATAGAGATACTTTAGTTAAAGGGACATCTCAGTTATGAACGAATCAACTATTTGGTGGCTCATTGCAGGCTCGCTTGTTGGCATAGAGCTTATGACTGGCACTTTCTACTTGCTTATGCTCGCCATTGGCGCCGCAGCAGGTGCCATCGCTGCCCACGCTCAGTTAGGTTTCACAACACAACTGATCACAGGGTCGGTGGTCGGTGGACTGGCCGTTATTTTGTGGCGCATTTATTCCTTGCAAAAATTGAAGTCTCATCCAGAAGAAATTCCTGCTCAGCACTTAGATGTGGGTGAAACCGTGGAAGTGCATGAATGGCTCAGCAACGGAACCGCACAAGTAAAGCACAGGGGCGCCAACTGGACGGCTATTTGTGCAGAGGGAGTTCCGCAAGAACTGGGTGTTTACCAAATTCAAAATATTCAAGGCAACACTTTGGTGCTGCACAAAAGTTAAGTCAACGTCAGCTACTTAGAAAGAAAAATCATGGAAATTGCAATCGTCCTCTTGGCCATTGCGGTCTTGTTTATCATCAAAACAGTCAAGGTCGTGCCACAGCAAAACGCATGGGTGGTCGAGCGATTGGGCAAGTACCACGCTAGCCTCACACCTGGTCTTAATTTTGTGGTGCCTTTCATAGACAAAGTCATCCAAAAGCACAGCCTCAAAGAAATTCCACTCGACGTTCCCAGTCAGGTTTGCATCACGCGCGACAACACGCAATTGCAAGTCGATGGTATTTTGTATTTCCAAGTCACCGATCCAAAGCTTGCCAGCTATGGCTCTTCCAACTACATCATTGCAGTCACGCAGTTGGCTCAAACCAGTTTGCGTAGCGTGATTGGCAAACTTGAGCTCGACAAAACCTTTGAAGAGCGCGATATCATCAATGCGCAAGTAGTTGCCGCCATTGATGAAGCAGCCCTCAACTGGGGCGTCAAAGTATTGCGCTACGAAATCAAAGACCTCACACCGCCTGCCGAAATTTTGCATGCCATGCAATCGCAAATTACAGCAGAACGCGAAAAGCGAGCCCTTATTGCCGCGTCTGAAGGTCGTCGACAAGAACAAATCAACATTGCCACGGGTGAACGTGAAGCCTTCATAGCGCGCTCAGAGGGTGAAAAACAGGCTGTCATTAACAAAGCAGAGGGCGATGCCGCTTCCATCATGGCTGTGGCAGAAGCCACCGCGCAAGCCATTGAGCGCATTGCGGCCGCCATTCAAAAGCCTGGCGGCGAACAAGCTGTACAACTAAAAGTGGCCGAGCAAGCTGTTCTCGCCTATGGCAAAGTGGCTCAAGACTCCAAAACCACGCTCATCGTGCCAAGCAATATGACAGAGGTATCAGGACTCATCGCTTCGGCCATGCAAATGGTAGGCACTGGCAAAAACGCTTAAGCAAGCGCTCAAGGCTACATTTAACTTGAGCGAAGCCATTGTGGTATTTTACGAGACTTGTCTTGTAAGGTACCTCAATATGTCTCTGCCCTTGAACCTCATACGCCGCGCTTTGCTGATATGCGGAATAGGCCTGCTTGCCTTCTGTTCAGCCCATGCCCAGGGACCTGTGCGTGTGGGGTCAAAGATAGATACCGAAGGCAAGTTACTTGGCAACATCATTGTGCTTGCGCTTGAAGCCAACGGCATCAAAACTGAAAACAAGTTATCGCTTGGCAACACCAAGATTGTTCGCACCGCCCTTCTTTCGGGTGAGATTGATCTCTACCCCGAATACACAGGCAACGGTGCTTTCATGCTGGGTGCTGAAAAAAATCAAGCGTGGAAGAGCTTGAGAGCAGGCTACGAATTGGCCAAAAAAATCGATTTTGAAAAAAATAAAATCGTATGGCTTGAACCTGCCAATGCCAACAACACCTGGGCAATCGCTGTGCGCAAAGACCTCGCTACTGCCAACCAACTTCGCACCATGGAAGACTTAGGACGCCACATCACCAAGGGCGGTACATTTAAATTGGCTGCATCGGCTGAGTTCATGGAGCGAACAGACGCCATGCCTTCATTCCAGGCTGCCTACGCATTTAAACTGCGTGCTGACCAAGCGCTTGTTTTGGCAGGCGGTGACACAGCAACCACAATCAAAGCTGCCGCAGAAAAAACATCAGGGGTGAACGCAGCCATGGCTTACGGTACCGACGGATCCTTGGCTGCTTTAGGTCTTATCGTTATGGAAGACCCAAAAGGTGTGCAGCCCGTGTATGCCCCAGCACCGTTGGTGCGTGAGGAAGTTCTCAAGCGTTATCCCGCTATTGCCACCATTTTGGCTCCCATCTTCAAATCCCTCGATACAACCACCCTGCAAATGCTGAATGCACGCATTCAACTGGAAGGCCAAGATCCACGCAAAGTGGCAACCGGCCATCTCCAAAGCAAGGGATTTCTGAAATAAGCATCGCAATGGGACTCTCGCTTGTCCATCGCTGCAATCCGGTGCTGGCGCTCTATTTGCTACTAGCACTTGGTGCCGCGTACGGCTTGCCCTTTGTGCGAGTTGCGCCAAATCGACTTGTGTCTGGCGAGCCTGTTTTTTTAAGTGATGCCTTGTTGCATCTCAATGGTCAACTGATCGTTCCGCTGCTTTTGGCCCTATTCACTCTGCTGAGCGTGGCAGCTTTGCAACCCAGAAAGCGCATCACTCAAGTTTTGGTTTTTTTGGCAATGGCCGCTGCCCTTGCCTGCTTGTGGTTGCTAGCAGGCCACATTGCCAACAACGCAATTGAAACCCAAAATTCTTTTGCTCGCACAGCATTGGGCGCTGGATTCTGGGCGCTGGGGGCTTTGGCCTGGTTGATTGGCATTGATGCCGCGGATCGACTTCAATTAACAACACTCCCGCGCCTGCTTTTACAAATTGCGCTATTGCTGCCGCTATTACTTTCATTGAGTCAGGGTTTGAACTTGTCTATCGCGCAGGAATATGCCAATCACAGCGATGTTTTTGGGCCTGCCATTTTGCGTCATCTTCAAATTGTGATGCTGGCCGTCGCACCAGCCTTGGTCATTGGTTTGCTGCTGGCCTGGCGCATGTCCAAGAATAGAGAATTGCGTCAAGCAATTTTTCCAGTTCTCAATGTGCTTCAAACCATTCCATCTATTGCCCTGTTTGGCCTGCTCATGGCACCATTGGCTTGGATAGCTTTGCAATGGCCAGCTTTAAGCCGCGCAGGCATTGGCGGTGTTGGCATTGCGCCGGCAGTGCTCGCCTTGCTGATGTATGCCTTGCTGCCCATTGCTCGCTCGGCGCTGGCTGGTTTAGAGCAAGTTCCTGCAGAGGCTGTTAATGCGGCCCGCGCTATGGGCATGTCATCGCGCCAGATATTGTGGGAAGTAGAGTTGCCACTGGCACTGCCTGCACTTTTCATAGGATTGCGAACTGCAGTGGTACAAACCACAGGCCTAGCGGCAGTCTCTGCTCTCGTGGGTGCTGGTGGTTTGGGTCAAATTATGTTTGACGGGCTCTTTAGTGCTGCCAACGAACTGGTCATACTGGGTGTGATCCCCATCGTGCTTCTGGCCATGTTGGCAGACACTGCATTTAAATTGCTGGGTTCCTTATTCTGGACAAGCCCATGATCATCAAGTTTCAAAATATTCGCAAGTCTTATGGTGCACAAGCAGCCATTGCAGACTTCAATTTAGAGATCCAAAAGGGCGAACTACTGGTACTGCTGGGACCCTCAGGTTCTGGCAAATCGACTATTCTCAAAATGATCAACCGCATGGTCAGCCATGATGAAGGCCAAATTTTTTTCCAGGGCCAAGAAGTCAATAGCTTTAACGTGCAAGACCTGCGGCGTCGCATGGGATATGCTATTCAGTCAGTGGGTTTATTTCCACACAGAACTGTTGCTCAGAATATTGCCACTGTACCCAAGCTTTTGGAATGGGATTCCCAACGTGTGGAAGCGCGTGTCAATGAGTTACTAACATTGCTAGCAATGGATCCCACGCAATACGCCAATCGCTATCCGCACCAACTCTCGGGCGGACAGCAGCAACGGGTCGGCGTAGCGCGAGCACTGGCCGCCGATCCAGATGTGCTTCTCATGGACGAGCCCTTTGGCGCTCTCGACCCAGTAACGCGAGCCGCCTTGCAAGTGGCGCTCCAACAGATTCAGCAATCAACCGGTAAAACCATCCTGTTTGTCACCCACGACATCGATGAAGCTATGTTGCTGGCAACACGCATCGCGCTGCTGAATCAAGGGCGTATCGTGCAGCTAGGCACACCCCTTGAATTGCTGCAGCAACCTGCCAACGACTTTGTTGTCAATTTCTTGGGGCGCGCAGATTTGGGGCTGCAACAACTTTCATTTCGGTCCATTGCTCCCTATGTCATACCGATTGAAGGCACGCCACCCACTCACGTCATCGCCCATTCAGCCACACTCAGAGAAGCCATTTCGTGTATGGCAACACTTCATGTGTCTGCGCTGTGCGTACTGAAAGAAGACGGCACACTGCTGGGGCAGGTGCGGGCCGCCGATTTGCTAGAGAACAATCATGTCTGAGTTGCTCGCTTATCCAGCTCAAGCGCCTGGCCGAGGTGCTAAGCGGCTGGGCTTGAGCTTGAGCTTGGGCGCACTTTTGCTGCTGGCTTATGGTTTGCCTTATTCTCAGCCGCTGTTTGCAGCTTTATTTCCCGACCTAGCGCGTCCGGTTTATTTGCAAGAGCCAATGTCAGTGTTAATGTGGCAGCACATTGGGCTGGTGTTGGTGTCGAGTTCTATTGCTGTGATCATTGCAACAGTAGCAGCACTGGCCACCACGAGCAAAACGGGGCTCGCCTTCAAACCGGCGATGGAAATGCTGGCCGGTATGGGTCAAACTTTTCCGCCCGTGGCAGTGTTGGCAGTGGCGGTTCCAGCTGTTGGTTTTGGCGAGCTTCCTGCGCTCATTGCCTTGTCAATTTTTGGTGTTCTGCCAGTGCTTCAGGCTACTATGGCAGGACTGGCTTCAGTGCCACCTTCCGTGCTAGATTCAGCGCGCGCGATGGGCATGACGCCACGGCAAATATTGACTGAAGTTCAGATGCCATTGGCCCTTCCACTTTGGCTGGCTGGTGTGCGAACCTCCGTTGTCGTGAACATAGGCACTGCCGCCATTGCATCCACTGTGGGCGCCAAAACACTTGGCTTGCCCATCATCATTGGTCTGTCTGGCTTTAATACAGCTTATGTTCTACAAGGTGCCATGATGGTGGGGCTGCTGGCCATTGCAGCCGACTTAGCGTTTGACGAATTAGCCCTCGCCCTGCATGGCTCAGCAAATTCAGGCGTTGACAATCAAGCGTGAATTTTGCGCTTCACCAATATGCCCCACAACGGCAGCGTCATGGAAGCCATGCCGGTTAAAAATAGCCAGAACCTCAGGCACTGTATCTGGCGAACAAGTGACCAACAAGCCACCGCTTGTTTGAGGGTCGGACAAAAGAGCTTGGCATTCGGCCGGTAAGCCACTGTCAAGGCTAATCTCCTTGCCATAGCCATCCCAGTTTCGACCTGACGCGCCAGTCACATTGCCATCTTTAAACAAAACAGGCACATTGGGCAACAAAGGCACATCAGCCCATTTGATGTAGGCCGTGAGCTTGGCACCTCGCGCAATTTCCAGGGCATGACCAGCCAAACCAAACCCTGTGACGTCTGTGAGTGCGTGTACGCCTTTTAATTCAGCCAACTCAGGACCAGGCGTGTTGAGCTTGGTGGTGTTTGAAATCATAGACTCATAGCCGGCGGCATCGAGAACTTCTTTTTTAAGCGCAGCTGACAAAACACCCACACCAATAGGCTTGCCTAGCACCATGACATCGCCAACGCGAGCGCCATCGTTTCGTTTAACGCGATCAGGGTGAACCAATCCCAGTACAACCAAACCATAGATGGGCTCAACTGAATCAATGGTATGACCGCCGGCAATAGGAATACCTGCTGTGTTGCAGACCGAAGCACCGCCTGCCAGAATTTTTCCAATGGTTTCTGTTGACAATACATTGATTGGCATTCCTACCAAAGCCAATGCCAAGATGGGCTTTCCACCCATGGCATAAACATCGCTAATGGCATTGGTAGCCGCAATACGCCCAAAATCATAAGGATCATCTACGATGGGCATGAAGAAGTCAGTGGTTGCAATCAAGGCTTGATGATCGTTGAGCTTGTAAACAGCCGCGTCATCTGCAGTGGCAATACCGACCATCAATTCTGGTGGAATCGGCATTTGGAGTGTGCCTTTGAGAATTTCGGACAAAACTGCAGGGGCAATTTTGCAACCACAGCCGCCGCCATGCGAGAGTGAGGTCAACCGGGGTTCAGACTGATTCATGGAATTTCCTTGATGCAAAAAATAGGGGTCGCTTGAAGCCCCAAAGACTCAAGCCAAAAGACGCGCCGCAATGGCGCTTTCTACAATTGTAAGCAAGGCTTTGCGTTCGTGCTCAGCTGAAAATAAAGGCGCGCGCTGAGCGCATTGGGCTTTTAACAAACTTGCAAAATGGGCGTCTTGGCGAAAACGAACAAGCATGTTGGCAAGGGCCGTGGCGTCCCCCACTGGAAACAACCCTGCATAGTCTTCGCCAAGCATCCCCACATTTCCAGCTATGCGCGATGCAATAACAGGAACCCCACTGCAAATAGCTTCCATGATCACGTGCGCCCCACCCTCCATCACGCTGGTATGAACTAGCACGTGGGCAAGCTGAATTTGATGGCGAGTTTGGGGGTAGCTTAAGGCACCTTTAAACTGATATTGGGGGTAAAGGGATGCGGTTTTTTCAGCCATATTTGCCAACGCTTGATCGTGCGCGGCACCAATGTGCTGAATTTGAATATCCCGATGCTTCGCTAACAGTGCTGCAGCTTCAAACAAAGTGCGCGGCGATTTTTCCTCACGCAGATGGCCCACCATCACAACTCTTGTAGTACGCCTTGTTTTAGCCAAGGTCAAACGGGATGTGGTTGACTGCAGAACCACCGATGTTTTGGCCTGGAGTGACTCCGGCAATTCCTGCAGCCCCATGGACTGCAACACGATCAGCCGTGAGGCAAACTGGAGGGATTGTTGAGCATTTTCGTCGTGCTTGATATCGCGGTACAAATCAGTACCCGTTAGCACCACCACCAAACCTTGGGAGCCATGCATTGCATGCCAAGCTGCAATCGATGAATGACTGCGACGCGCATGCAATGCAATTAAAACCGTGTCTAGTTTTGAGCCGTCCCACTCACTAAGAAGGCGAACCCGAAAATTCGAACTCAACAGCTGGCGATAACGCTTGGCTGTTTGCCAGTTACCGTTGTTGGCACTGGCAAGGGCTGGACTTACAATGACAACGGTTTGTTTGGCAGATTGGGGGCGAGTAACTTCTGATTTAAGCATCTTTTTTTGAAGTAACTTCGGACGAGTAGCTTGTTTCATATTCACCAACCAAGCATATCGAAAAGGACAAAAGCAATCAATGCGTCATGTAAATATCCTGACACTGTCAAAGGCTCTTGCACACCTTCGTGAGCAGACACTCAACTCATTTGATTGCTATTTGAGCAATAACATGCTCACCGTCCCCCACAAAGCAGGGCTCAATCCGCCGGTCTGGGAATTAGGGCATGTGGCATGGTTTCAAGAATATTGGATTGGTCGCAATTTACAACGCTCCAAAGGTCTAGCCTGCGATGTTTCGCTGGCTCGCAACGCATCGATTCTCTCCGAAGCCGATGTGTGGTTCGACAGTGCCAAGGTTGCTCACGCAACGCGCTGGGATTTAAAGCTCTTAACGCCACAACAATGCATTGCATACGCCAATGAGACTTTGGCTCAAACACTTGTCCTTTTGCAACAAGAAAATGACAACAGCCCCGCGCTTTATTTCTATTGGCTGGTGCTGCAGCATGAGGCCATGCATTTAGAGGCAAGTGCCTATATGGCGCAATCATTGGGTCTGCCCTTCAAAGCACATTGGCAGCAAAGGGCTGAACATCATGAGAAGCTTCAAACAACACAAATAAGCCCACAACAAAGTCAATCGAATGAAAACACTGCACACGTGCCATCACAAGTTTGGAAGCTAGGTTCTCAGATTTCAAATCTTGATGTGAATGAAAATTCATTTTGCTTTGACAACGAATTGAAAGAAAAGAGTTGCACGATTCAAGCCTTTGATATTGCATTGCAGCCTGTCAATTGGTCGCAGTATTTAGAATTTACCAATGCCACGGGGTATAGGCTTCCAAAATACATTCGAAAAACAAACACTGATTTTGAAACAGAGGTTTTTGGTAAGTGGCTGCCTTTGAACAAGCATACACCAGCAGTGCACCTGTCGTGGCACGATGTTCAAGCTTACTGTGCTTGGGCCCAGTGCCGTTTACCTACAGAAGCAGAGTGGGATTGCGCGGCCAAAACAATCGAAGGCTTTCAGTGGGGTGACGTTTGGGAATGGACTCAAGACACATTCACACCCTATGACGGCTTTGTGGCACACCCCTACACCGAGTATTCAGAGCCTTGGTTTGGAACACACAAAGTATTAAGAGGCGCCTCTCATACCACTCACTCGTTCTTGCGGCATGTCAATTATCGAAATTTCTTTACGCCAGAACGCGACGATATTTATTCAGGCTTTAGAACCTGCGCTCTTTGATCGATATCGATCAAAGTCCTTCTGGCTAACTGGCCCAAAACAAAGCGTATTGCGACTTTTGATCTGTCCAATGCTGAACGCTTGTAAATCCCGACTTGTGCAATTGAGCCGTGAAATTGTCAATCGACCATTTGTAAGAATTTTCAGTGTGGATGGTTTCGCCTTGTTTGAAAAAGCGTTGCTGGCCATGCCACTGAACAGTTAGATTTCGTTTGGCTTGCAAATGCATTTCGATGCGCGACTCTTGCACATTAAAAAGTGCAATGTGCTGCCAATCGCGCACATCAAAATCTGAACCCAACAATTGATTGGCTCTTCTGAGCACGTTCAAATTAAAGGCAGCAGTGACGCCTAAGTCATCTGCATAGGCTCGCTCTAGTGAGCCAGTGTCTTTCACCAAGTCAATGCCAATGATGAGTCCTGAACCCGGCTGACCTTTTTTGCAAAGAACGGCAACTCTTTCCAAAAAATACAAAGCCTCTGTGGGATTGAAGTTTCCCAAACTGGAACCAAGGTACAAAGCTAGCAGCGGCTCTTGCGTCAGTTGTTGTTGAAGTTTTTCTGGAAATTGAAGGGAATTTGAAAAATCCATGCCCACACCGACCACATCGACTTCAGGGTATTTGGCCTGTAAATCTTTTAAGTGGTTAGAGAGATAGTCAACAGAAATATCAACCGCAATATAAGTTGAGGGCATGGAGTGAGAAAACAAATTAACTGCTTTCTCGCAATTGCCGGAACCAAGGTCAACCCATGTGGCCTGCTTGGGAAATTGCGCATGAATGTCGTGCGCTTGTTGCGTGAAAATCTGCAACTCGGTTCGGGTTGGGTAGTATTCAGGCAGCAAGGTAATTGCGTCAAACAAGACCGAACCCATCTCATCGTAAAAGTACTTGGGGGACAAGGTGGCCTGAGGGCAAAGCAAGCCTTGGCTCAGTTCTTGAACATTGGCATCTTTGTTTTCTTTGTGTATGTCAAAAAACAGGGGCTCTTTGAATTGCATCAGTCTCTCTTTGAATGTGTTGGATTAACGGTTTAGCCATCGCCTCAGACCAAAGCTCAGCGCATCGACACATGCCACCATGAGCAGCATTGCACCCAAAATTGTCGCGGTCTTGTTCATGAGAAACAAACCCATATTGAATGACAACATCTGTCCCAAGCCGCCAGCACCCACAACCCCCAAAACGGCGGCAGCTCGAATGTTGTTTTCCCAGCGGTACAAGGTATAACTCATTAACTGCGGCAAGACCTGTGGCAAAGTGGCGTAAGCAAATACGCGCAACGGCCCCACCCCTTGCGTGCGTAACGCATCACCAGGACCGGTGGGTATGTTTTCCATAGCCTCTGCAAACAGCCGTCCCAACACACCGCTTGTGTGAAGGGCCAGAGCCAGGGTGCCTGCCATGGGTCCTAGGCCTGCAGAAATTAACAAGAGTGCCGCCCAAACCAATTCGGGAATGGCTCGCAAGGCGTTCAGCAGCCAATGGGTGGGGCTGCGCAGCCAAGCTGAGTCTTGTTGAGAGATTCGGCTTGCGGGCACAGCTAAGGCCAAGCCCAAAACTGCAGCCATGATGGTGCCAAGCGCTGACATGGCCAGTGTTTCCCATGCTGCCAACACAACCTTATTGACAAACTTAGGCGATAGGTCGGGCGGAAAAAACTCCGCCATAAACCGGTACATGCTGCGGCCAGCCTCTAGTGAAGCAAAGGCCGCCCAATCTAGATTCAAAGACACAAAGCTTGCAACAACCAGCAGCAGCAAAGCGACGCTGAACCAGCAAGCTCTGCATCTGGCATTGAACAAGGGTGGCGGCAGTTTGTAGGGTGGGTTGGCCGCCTCTCGGTAAAAGGATTTTGACAAAAGCTCGACTGAGGTCTTGGGTTTCACGACAAAGCCCTCCTCAGCCAGGCACTCACACTGTCGGCCAATGCCACCAGCACAATGAAAATCAGGAGCAAAGTGGCAACTTCGCCGCCATTGAACATCTTCATTGAATTGTCTAACTGCTGACCCAATCCTCCTGCACCCACAAAACCCAATACGACCGATGACCGAATAGCGCATTCCCAACGGTACACCGTGTAGGAAGCCAACTCGGCAGCATGAGTGGGAAGCAAGGCGTAAACAAAGGCTTGCAGACGTCCACTGCCGTTGCGCATCAGGGTGTGGGTGGCATGGCTCTCGCCACTTTCCAAGATTTCGGCATAAACTTTTCCAAGCATGCCGCCATATGTGAGTGCAATGGCAAGAACACCCGCCGTTGGACCTAGGCCTACAACGCGCACAAAGACCAGTGCCCATACTAGTTCAGGAATGCTGCGCAACAAGATCAAAGTGGCGCGCACGCACCAGCGCAGCACAGCCGGCCAGCGATCCATTCGACCCGTCAACGCAGACAGCGACAACACACGAGTCGCCATCAAGCTCATGGGTATAGCCAACATCAAAGCCAGAGTGACGCCTGCGGTTGCCATGGCAACAGTACGCCAAGTTTCTTTGACAACCATTTGCATGAATTCAGCGTTGTAGACCAAGGGCCAAAAGCTGGCCAAAAAATCGCGACTTACTTTTAGATTTTCAGGCTCCCA
The DNA here is from genome assembly GCF_003063375.1 of Limnohabitans sp. MMS-10A-178. Classification (GTDB taxonomy): domain Bacteria; phylum Pseudomonadota; class Gammaproteobacteria; order Burkholderiales; family Burkholderiaceae_C; genus Limnohabitans_A. The sequence goes on from NZ_NERY01000002.1 coordinate 465,786, forward strand.
CAACACCCATGGGCGAAATTCGGTGGCCACACCCAGTGGCCAGAGAAGCAACAGGGCAAAAGTCAGCCAAAAAATTCTTGAGGAAAAATCTGGATCGCGAAGCTTGCCTGCTATTGCTAGATTGGCTTGGGGCAAGTTGGTAGCAGACATATTCACAGGCCAGTAAAAAAACCTGCTGGTCTTAGCGGCAGTGCATCACGACAGGCGCAGGCACAAGCGAGTTTTGATCAGACTCAGCCAGTAGGGCATCGCGCCCAAACTCTTGCGCCTGTTCGTCATCTTGCTCTTGCTGTTCATACAAGTTTGCAAGCCGTTCTCGGGTAACCTCTGCAGATGGCAAATCAAAAACCATCTGGCCTTTAAGCAAACCAATGATGCGATCGAAGTGTGTCAGGGCCATGTCGACCTGATGCAAGGTGGCAACCATGGTGATTTGTCGCTCACGCGCAAGCCTCACCAATGCCGTCATGGCGATGCGAGCGCGCATTGGATCAAGCGCAGACAAAGGCTCGTCAATCAACCACAAACTGGCGGGCGATAGCAAAGCACGGGCCAATCCAACACGTTGCCGCTCTCCACCAGAAAGGCGGTCTACCCTGTCGAACAACTTGTCACTCAGGTCAAAGTGGCTGAGAGCTTCGTAGGCTGCTGGAATGTCTGCTGGATAAAACAGCGAGCGCAAGCTGGCAGCCAAGCTCATGGCTGGCAATCGACCTGCTAAAACCGAGGTCACAACTCGTTGACGCGGTGGCAAGGGCGGCACTTGAGGCGCTAGAAACAATCGACCGCGCAAGAGACGAAGCTCATGGCTTGACAAACGCCAGGGTGATTGCCCCCCCAAAAGCAATTCACCACCGGTGGGTTGCTGCGCACAAGAAAGCACTTGCAGCAAGCTAGTTTTGCCGGCACCAGAGGGGCCGATGATGGCCACCTGCTCACCGGCGCTGAGTTGAAGGCTTATCCCTTGCAAAGCCGGAGGTGCATTGGCCGCTGCAGATGGGTGGCGAGCCTGAAGGCCCTGAAGCTCAATGTTCACGGGTGAAATACCCGTTTATTGGAGTAAGCCCGCGCTGCGAGCAGCAGACTCTAAACCTTTGTAATTTTCAGGCGAGGTAGACACATAGCGGGTGGCGCGATTGAGCTTCAGTATTTCGGCATGCTCTGGGTTGGCAGGGTTCAGTGCGAGCAAGGCCGCCTTGATTTTTTCGCGTTGTTGAATGGGCATGTCAGCATGCACAGACCAGTTGTAATTGAAGTAGCTTGGTGTGGTGAAAAACACATTCACATCTTGAGTGTTGACCTTGTTTTCGGTCACAAATTTTTGCCAAACTGTAATGTCTAGCGCAGCCGCATCAACTTTGCCACTCACCACGGAAGCAATGGTGGCATCATGCGCACCGCTGTAAGCAACGCGCTTGAAATCTTTTTCAGGATCGATGTTGGCTTGCAACAAAAAGCTTCTTGGCATGAGATGGCCAGAGGTGCTGCTTTGGGAGCCGAAAGATATCTGCTTGCCCTTCATGTCTGCCAAACTCTTGATACCAGAGTTGGTTTTGGCAATGAACACCGACTGAAACTTGGTGTCTTCCTCGCGCTGCGCCAAAGGCACAATTTTGCCACCGGAACGAATGCTGGCCTGAACAAAAGTAAAGCCACCAAACCAAACCAGGTCGACTTTTTTGTTAACCAGCGACTCCACGGCAGCGGGGTAGTCGGTCACTGGGGTGAATTGAACCTTCATGCCCAGTTGCTTTTCCAAGTAAGTGGCAAGCGGGGTGAACTTGCGAATCTGCTCGGTAGCCGCTTCCTCGGGAATGGTAGTCACCCTGAAGGTGGTCTGAGCTTGTACGTGCGTCATGGCTGAAATGGCCAAAGTAAGGGCGCACACAAAGGATGAAAGGAGTTTGTTCATGTCGAGAAATTCGCTGTTAGGAGTTAAAAATCAATATGTATCCGAGACTTGGGTCATTTTAGGTGCAATGCCAACCAAGCAAATTGTTTTGTAAAAAGTGATTTCTAAGCAGCTTGTAAATTTAAAAAATTCGACAGGTTAAAAACAGAGTTGGGGGCTACAGGTATCAGTGCTGCAGGCAGTGGTTTGAAGTTCATGGCCATAGACTTGCTTGGCTTTGAAGAAGCCGATTCAGGCATTTCACTCAATAAATCGACAAGCAGGTAATTTTGAAGAAATTCTTTTTCAAACTGATGCGCCTGTTCAGAAACCAGATTGGTTAAAAGCCACTCCGGTGAAGATTGGGTTTTGTGGGTGCACGCATTGGAAAAACCAAAGCCACTGATGACGTCCCAGACTGAGAGGTCATGCAAGGATGCAACCAGTTTGTAGCCACCACCAGGCCCACGAGTTGCCTGCACTAAACCTAACTCTCTGGCATCTTTCAAAATGCCTTCGATGTAAGACAAAGAAACACCTGTAGCAGTAGCGAGGGAGTCCGCCGTAGTGGTTCTGTGGCTTGGGGTGCTGGCGATGTGCGCAATGACTTTTAAACCCAGGGAAGCACGTTTACTGATCATTTGAACTCCTATTCAAGACAAACGGAATTTATCATGCATAACTTTAAAATTACTCAATTATGTGAAATAATTCAATAAATCTACTCAAAATCAATTCAAAAACAAATATGGATCACAAAAAATTAAGCAATCTGCATAAGATTGGGGCTGTTTCAAGCCTTAGCGGTGTTCCAACCCCTACCCTGCGCGTTTGGGAACAGCGGTATCAAACTTTTCAGCCTCAAAAAACCGAAAGTAAGCATCGCCTGTTCACAGACGACGATGTTTTGAAGGCCACCTTGCTAAAACGACTCACAGAACAAGGTCATGGCATCAGCAATATTGCAAATCTTTCCACCACCGACCTGAACAAATTACTGCAACAACAACAAGAAACAAATCAAAGAAAAGCCAGAACAGGACTTCAGGGACAGTCTGCTTCTGTGGCGGTCATTGGACTGACTCTTGCCGCAAGAATTGAATCCAAAAAATTCACATTGAGTTTTAACAATCAAGCGATTCGCATCACCGACATCTTTAGCAACCTGACTGAAGCGCTCGCAGCGACCTTTCAAACAAAAACACAAATTTTGCTCATTCACACTAACTCTTTGGATGCAGCAGTTCAGGTTGACATTCATCGCTTGGCAAAGTTAAACAACAGCTTGCAAGTCATTGTTCTCTACAACTACGGACAAGAACCCGTCATTGATTCGATGAAACGCAGCGGAATGATTGTTCGACGGGAACCTATCAGCGATTCAGACTTAGCCGACCTCATCAACTCTCTGCGAGTTGTAGATACCCAATCAAGCGCAGCTCATTTGCCATCAGGTACCGTTATTCCTGCTAGGAAGTACGACGATATTGAACTCATGCGCGTTGCGGGCATATCGAGTGATATCTTGTGTGAATGTCCGCGTCATGTTGCAGAAATCATCACGCAACTTGCAAGCTTTGAACAGTACAGCCGAGATTGCTTGAACAAATCAACAGAAGACGCGCACCTTCATTCCTACCTCAGTACGGTCTCAGGTTCTGCCAGGGCACTATTTGAATCTGCACTTGAAATGGTGGCCAAACACGAAGGCATCGATTTGCGAGCGTTGTCAAAGTAATTGCGCTCCCTTTAGCAAGATCCTCACATGAGCTACGAACTGGTTTGGTTCAAACGCGACTTGCGCTGGGAGGATCATGCCGCTTTGGCGCAAGCGTCTCGAAAGGGCCCTGTGCGATGCATCTATGTCATCGAGCCCGATCTTTGGCTGCAGCCCGATTCAGCTCTTCAACATTTTGAGTTTGTCAGGGAGTCATTACAGGCTTTGGACAGGCACTTGAGAGCTCAGGGCGGTTGCATTGAAATCTTCACGGGCGAGCTGCCCGATGTCCTGCAACAAATTTGGCAAGACGCACCCTTTGCAAATCTTTATTCGCATGAAGAAACTGGCAATGCCTTTACCTATGCACGCGATTTGAAAGTAGCTTCGTGGTGTCAGTCACAAGCAGTGACTTGGCATGAGTTCCCTCAATTTGGCGTTGTGCGAGGTCTGAAGGATCGCAATCTGTGGCAAAGCGCATGGGAGCGGCATATGTCGGCTCCCATCTGTACGGCAGTGAAATTGCGGTTCTGGCAAGCGCCACCCCACGCTGCCATGGTCATGCAAGCACCACCCCACTTGAAACACAATCCGCCAAGACGGCAACGTGGCGGACGACCCTTGGCCAAGGCAACCCTCGATAGTTTTATCAATGCTCGCAGTATTGGCTATCGTGGCGGCATTTCTTCGCCATTGTCTGCGCCAGATGCGTGCTCAAGGCTTTCCGCTTACTTGTCTTGGGGTTGCATCAGTATGCGAGAAGTGGTGCAGCACACTCGAGCGCAATTGGCCTCCTTGCCACCGCAAGCCAGCCGACACAAAGCGGGCTTAACAGCATTTTTAAGCCGACTCTATTGGCATTGTCACTTCATTCAAAAACTCGAAAGTGAACCCAGAATTGAGTGGAACAACATGCACAGAGGCTATGACATGCTTCGTGAAAATGAGTTCAATCAGGCGCACTTTGAAGCATTGAAAGCGGCACAAACAGGCTGGCCAATGGTGGATGCCTGCGTGGTCATGTTGCGTGAAACCGGATGGCTGAATTTCCGCATGCGGGCCATGTTGGTTTCTGTTGCAGCCTATCCTCTTTGGCTCCATTGGCGGCCCGTCGGTGAATGGCTTGCAACGCAATTTTTGGACTATGAACCTGGCATTCATTGGAGTCAATTGCAAATGCAATCTGGCACTACGGGCATCAACACCACTCGGGTGTACAACCCCATCAAGCAAGCCCAAGATCACGATCCACAAGGCAAGTTCGTCAGGCGCTGGCTTCCTGCCATGCGTAGCGTTCCTGATACTTGGCTGTTTGAGCCTTGGATGATGCCTCAACGCGAGTTAACAGATGCAACTCAAATGCCACAAATTGTGCCGCCCTTGGTTGAACTTGCGGCTGCAACCAAAACTGCCAAACATCGCGTTCATGAGAGACGTCGTGACCCTGAGGTTAAGGCGGGGAAGAAGGCTGTGATTGACAAGCATGCTTCACGTCAGGGGTTTCGCTCATCTAAAAAAACAGCCATCGAGCAAAGCTCTCACGCCAAACAAATGGGATTTGATTTTTAGAATGGCCCATGAAAAACCCCGCCGAAGCGGGGTTCTCTGAGTATGGACCCAATGCCTCAAAAGGCAATTAGCCCATGTGCAAACCGCCATTGACGGAGAAGTCTGCACCAGTGGCATAGCCACCTTCTTCAGACGCCAACCAAGCAATGATGGAAGCAATTTCGCTGGGCTCACCCAAGCGCTTGACAGGTACAGTGGCCACAATTTTTTCGAGCACATCAGGGCGAATGGCTTTGACCATGTCGGTACCAATGTAGCCAGGGCTGACAGTGTTCACAGTCACGCCTTTGGTGGCCAACTCTTGAGCCAATGCCATGGAGAAACCATGCATGCCAGCTTTGGCTGCAGAGTAGTTGGTTTGACCGGCTTGACCTTTTGCTCCGTTCACAGAGGAAATATTCACAATTCGGCCCCAGCCTTTTTCTACCATGTCGGCCACCACTTGCTTGGTAACGTTGAACATGGAATTGAGGTTGGTCTCAATCACAGCGTCCCAATCTTCGCGTGACATTTTCAAAAACATGCGGTCTTTGGTAATGCCAGCGTTGTTGACCAACAGGTCGATGGTGCCGTGCTCCGCCTTGGCCTTGGTAAAGGCTTCCACTGTTGAGTTCCAATCGCCCACATTGCCCACGGAAGCATAGAACGTGAAACCCAAAGCTTTTTGCTCGTCGAGCCACTTGGTGAAATCGCGTGTTGGGCCGCAACCGGCAATCACCTTGAAACCCTCCTTGTGAAGACGCTGGCAAATAGCGGTACCAATGCCGCCCATACCTCCTGTGACGTATGCTACTTTTTGACTCATGATGTTGTCTCCTATGTTGAAAATTTTGACTGTCTGAAAATATTAACGCTCGAGCGCCAAGGACACGCCCATACCGCCGCCGATGCAAAGTGCGGCCAAGCCTTTCTTGGCATCGCGGCGCTGCATTTCATGCAGCAAGGTGACCAAAATACGGCAGCCTGACGCACCAATGGGATGACCAATGGCAATGGCGCCACCGTTCACATTGACGCGTGCAGGATCGATGTCCAAGGCTTTGTTGACTGCACAAGCTTGTGCGGCAAAAGCCTCATTCAACTCAAACAAATCGACATCGCTGGCTTTCCAACCTGCGCGCTGCAAAGCTTTTTGTGATGCGGGCACGGGGCCCATGCCCATGGTGGCTGGATCCAAACCGCTGGTGCCAAAAGAAGCAATGCGAGCCAAGGGCGTCAAACCCAAGGCAGCTGCCTTCTTAGCAGACATGACCACCACAGCAGCCGCACCGTCATTGATGCCTGAGGCGTTGCCCGCAGTCACAGAGCCGGCTTTGTCAAAGGCGGGACGCAAACCAGCCAAAGCTTCTGCATTGGTTTTCTTGTTGATGAACTCATCGGTGTTGAACACCAAAGGATCGCCTTTGCGCTGTGGAATGAGCACATCGACAATTTCGTCTTTGAATTTGCCTGAGTCTTGCGCAGCGCTGGCTTTTTGTTGGCTGCCGAGTGCCAAAGCATCTTGCATGTCGCGAGAAATGTTGTGCGCTTTAGCCACATTCTCGGCAGTGATGCCCATGTGATACTGGTTGTAAACATCCCACAAGCCATCCACAATCATGGAGTCGACCATGTTCCAGTTGCCCATGCGCTGGCCATCGCGAGAGCCCATCACCACGTGGGGCGATGCGCTCATATTTTCTTGGCCACCTGCCACCACAATTTCACTGTCGCCCCAAGCCACAGCTTGCGCAGCCAACATGACCGCTTTCAAACCAGAACCGCAAACAGCGTTGATGGTGAGTGCAGGCGTTTCTTTGGCCACACCCGCCTTCATCATGGCTTGTCGAGCAGGGTTTTGGCCTGAACCAGCTGCCAAAACTTGGCCCATGATGATTTCGCCAATTTGATCCATGCTCAAACCAGCACGCGCTATGGCTTCGCGAATGGCAATGCTGCCCAATTCGGGGGCTGAAACTTTGGCCAATGAGCCACCAAACTTACCCACAGCAGTGCGAGCTGCTGAAACAATGACGATATCTTCCATTTGTCTTCCTTTGTTAAACGCAATTTAAATTGTTGAAATTAGGCACGCGCCTTCACATAGCGGCCTGGCGCAGCTTCAATGGTTTTGAATTTGGCATCTTTACCATAGTGTTTGGGTGCAGCAATTTGTTTGCCTGCATGTGACTTCAACCAATCCGACCAATCGGTCCACCAGCTACCAGGCAATTCTTTGGCACCAGCAATCCACTCATTGGCAGTGGCGGGAAATTTGCCGTCCTCGCGCAACCAGTGGCTGCGCTTCTTGGCTTCTGGCGGATTGATCACGCCGGCAATATGGCCCGATGCACCCATGACAAATCGCTTCTTACCAGGAAGGTGCTGAGTGGATGCATAAGCACCACCAATGGGCACGATGTGGTCTTCGCGCGAGCCATAAATGTAAACAGGCATATTGACCTTGCCCAGATCAATGGCCTCGCCGCACACAGTGACAGCACCAGGACTCACAAATTTGTTTTCCAAATAGGTGTTGCGCAAATACCAAGCATAAAAGGGGCCTGGCAAGTTGGTGGAATCGCTGTTCCAGTAGAGCAAGTCAAATGGTGGGGGCGATTCACCTTTGAGGTAATTGCCCACCACATAGTTCCAAACCAAATCGTTGGGGCGCAAGAAACTGAAGGTCGATGCCAAGTCTTGACCTTTGAGCAGACCACCCTGCCCCATTTGCATTTCGCGAAACTTGACAAAGTTTTCGTCGATGAACACATCGAGCACGCCCGTATCGGTAAAGTCGATCAGGGTGGTGAGGAAGGTGGCACTGGCTACAGGCTTTTTTCCGCGAGCTGCCAAAACTGCCAAGGCATTGCTCAAAATAGTACCGCCAACGCAAAAACCCAGGGCATTGATTTGCTTGGCACCTGTGATATCTTGAACTTGGCTGATGGCTTTGATGGCAGCATTTTCAATGTAGTCATCCCAAGACTTTTGCGCCATGCTTTCATCGGGATTGCGCCAGCTGACCACAAATGTTCGGTGCCCTTGGCTGACGGCGTAGCGAATAAAGGAGTTGTTGGGTTGCAAATCAAGAATGTAAAACTTGTTGATGCAAGGGGGTACCAACAAAAATGGTTTTTCATAAACCTTGGCGGTCAGAGGCTTGTACTCAATCAGTTGAAAAAATTCATTTTCAAAGACCACAGCACCCTCAGTGGTGGCCACATTTTCTCCAACCACAAACTTGCTCTCGTCTGTCATGGACACGTGCCCTTGCTGCATGTCGTGCAACAAGTTTTGAATACCTTTGGCCAGGCTTTCACCTTTGGTTTCAATCGCTTTCTTTTGCGCTTCTGCATTGAATGCCAAGAAGTTGCTGGGTGCTGAAGCTGCAACCCACTGCTCTACAGCAAACTTGATTTTGTTGTGTGTGTGTTCGTCGGCCTCTACGGCCTCTGCCAAACCCATTAGGGTTTTGGCATTGAGCAAATAGGCTCCGGCTGTGAAAGCCGCCATCGGATTTCCTGTCCATGCATCACTGGAAAATCGGCGATCTTTGATATCGTGTTTGGACTCAAGGCCATGATTCCAAAGCGCGGTGGCTTCTTCTAAATAAGTGGCCTGTAATTCCTTCAACTTTTCCTGAGAAAAAGAAATTTGTGGGACAGCATTTTCGGCAGGAGGCACAATGCCACCCAGATCCATGGTTTGAAAAGTTTGCATGGCCTGACCCCAGCTTTTGGCCAGGTTCTGCTGAAACTCTTCGCTGGCGCGTGACCAAAATTCATTGTTTGAATTTGTCATGTGCTGATCCCCCCTTATTTTGAATATCGACACTCATGTACATCGTTGCAATTGCTTGGATTTATGTTGCTCTCATGATGAGCGTGGCTGAAGCCACGAACACCAATGGCACTGTACTAGGAGGCATTGTGACCTTCATTCTTTACGGGATCCTTCCAACATCAATAATTATTTACATCATGGATGCACCCCGTCGCAAGCGGAACAGATTAGCACGTGAACGTGAAGCTTTTGAGGCGAACAAACCCCAAAATGATTCCAAAACAGAGGCTGCCTTGCCTCAGCCACCAGAACCTAAGCTGTAATCCAGATGTAAGCGGCCATTCGCCCTGCGCCGCCCTTGAGCAAGGCATCACGACGGTGCGAGTGGTATTGAGTTTCTTGGCGATAGGTGCACCAAGACAGTGAGCTGTCGTTGCCGCAAATGACTTCAAAGCCCGCTGCTTTTAGGCGCCAGCGGGCTAGGCCTGCCAAATCGGCCCAATACTTGCCATGACCTTTGGCCACGAACAAATTCTCTAAAGCCTTTTTTTCTTTGGGAGAATTCAGATGGGTGAGGAAGGCTTGAACCACATCCTCGCCCACTTCGAAGGCTGTAGGTCCAATACATGGGCCCAGCCACGCGATGCAATCGGCAGCACGCAGTCCTTGTTCTTTTGCACCCTCTGACAGTGTTTCCACCACACCCTGACCAGCCAATCCTGCCAGCCCTCGCCAGCCAGCATGGGCAGCTGCAACCCACTTGAACTTTGGATGACATACCAAAATGGGCAAGCAATCTGCTGCCATGACGCAGCATGCAACACCGTTATGCGTGGTCCAGGCCACATCGGCCTCTAGCCCAGGCGGCGTCTGGTGGTCAATGCCAAGGCCTTTCACACCGTGCACCTGCCTGAGATACACCGCCGGCACACCCATGGCACTTTGTACCAAGCCACGGTTGTTCAAAACATTTTCGGAGCTGTCGCCAGAAAACAGACCCAAATTGAGGCTGTCCCAAGGCTGGGGAGACACCCCACCTTGGCGAGTGGTCATGAGCGCCCTCACGAACGAAGGGGCAGGCCAATCTGGGGAAAATCCGATCAAGTCATTACTCGGCGTCAGGGCAAGCAGAAGGCTGCGCCTTTTGGAAGGCTTCCAATTTCATGCATGCATCAAATGCAGCCATCGTGAGAGGCAAGCCATCAAAGCTGACAGCAAACCTTTTGCCATTGAAGATTTGCGGAACCAAGCAGCAATCGGCCAATGTTGGGGTATGACCAAAACAATAAGTTGACTTCGGACCCTGAGCCAACTGACGCTCAAAAGCTTCTAGGCCGTCCCTCACCCAGTGGCGATACCAAGTATTTTTTTGTTCCTCGTCCAAACCGAGTGTGCCACTCAAGTACTTCAAAACACGCAAGTTATTAATCGGGTGAATTTCGCAGGCAATGGATTGCGCTAAGGCGCGAACACGTGCCCTGCCCAACGCATCGCTTGGAAGAAGTGCGGGCTCTGGGTGTGTCTCATCAAGGTACTCAATGATGGCCATGGATTGGCTAAGGTGCTCACCATCTACTACCAGGTTGGGCACCAAATTGTCTGCGGCGACGCTGCTGTAGGCCGCTTGCTTGTGCTCACCCTTGGCAATGTGGACTGGGATATATTCGAAGGGCAAGCCCTTCAAATGCAGTGCAATTCTGACGCGAAATGAAGCGGAGGAACGGAAGTAGTTGTAAAGTTTCATAGGCATTAGCATAAACTGGAAACATGTCGGCCGACACCCTGCAAACTCATCTCCCATGGATTGAAAGCCATAACCCACTCCCCTCGGTTGAAAACGCTTGGGGCACAGACACTGACGCTCCCGGTTTATTGGCCGCAGGTGCAGACTTAGGGGTCGATCGCCTGCTTGAGGCCTACTCCAAGGGGGTTTTTCCTTGGTACAACCCCAACCAACCCGTCCTGTGGTGGAGCCCAGACCCCAGAATGGTGCTCCAAATTCGCAACTTTAAGTTGCACCGTTCGCTTCGCAAAACACTCAGTCGATATGCGGCACAGCCTAATTTTGAACTGTGCTTTGATCGGGCCTTTGATGAGGTTATTGAGGCTTGCGCAAAAAGCCCCAGGGAAGGACAAAATGGGACCTGGATCGTGCCTGACATGGTGAAAGCCTATCAAGCCTTGCATCGCGCAGGATTTGCACACAGCGCTGAGACATGGCTGGATGGCAAGTTGGTGGCTGGACTTTATTTTGTCTGCATTGGCAAAGCAGTTTTTGGTGAGTCGATGTTCAGCACCCTGAGCGATGGTTCCAAAATGGCACTGGCAGCCCTGGTTCATGTCTGCCAACATGAGGGTATTCAAGCCATTGACTGCCAACAAAACACGGCCCACTTGGCATCGATGGGAGCACAAGAAATGACAAGGTCTGCGTTTTTAGAACTCAGTGTTCCAGCCCTCACGCAGGCAAGCCCTGATTGGAAAAATGCCCAAATAGACTGGGATCTTTGGCGGACAGTTGCCCCATGACGCACCTCAAAGATCTTCCTTTCAGCACCCTGCAGTTTTATGCCACCGCGGCCTACCCGTGCAGCTATTTGGAGGGCCGCGAAGCACGATCACAAGTCGCAACACCCAGTCATTTGATTCAAAACGATGTTTACTCAGACTTGGTGGCGCGTGGCTTTCGAAGAAGCGGGCTCTTTACATACCGTCCCTACTGTGATGGCTGTCAGGCCTGTGTACCTCTGCGCGTTTTGTGCCAAGAGTTCAAACCCAACAAAAGTCAAAGCCGTGCTTACCAAAAACACAAGCATTTGGTCGCCAGGGTCTCTCGCCTAGGATTTGAATCTGAGCATTACGACCTTTATTTGAGGTATCAAAACAGCCGACATGCTGGCGGGGGGATGGACCACGACAGCGTTGAACAGTACAAACAGTTTTTGTTGCAAAGCCGCGTCAATTCAAGACTTGTCGAATTCAGAGAGCCCAGCGTCAATGGCCATTTAGGCGAGCTCAAAATGGTCAGCATTGTCGATATGCTGAACGATGGACTTTCTGCTGTTTACACCTTTTATGCACCAGAGGCCCATGCCAGCTTTGGAACCTACGGCGTACTGTGGCAAATTCAGCAAGCCAAAGAACTGGGGCTGGCTTACGTGTACATGGGGTATTGGATTGGTGCCAGTCCCAAAATGCAATACAAAGAACGTTTCAAGCCATGCGAGAGTCTTCAGCATGGCGAATGGAAAGCTCACCTCAGCTTGCGCTGAGTTCTGAGATCTGACAGCTCAGATCTACCCAAACGCAATTTCATCTTGTAAAATAAAATTTCGCAATGTCTTACCAGTGGCTCTGAATGGAAGACTTTTTTGCTTTGAAATTGACCGAGGTTGAGTCCCATGAGAAAAGCTGAAGCACATCAGCCTGTCGCGCCCACCATCCAAGTGATCGAACGGCTCTTTTCGCTGATGGATGTCTTGGCTTCAAGGGAGGATGCCATTTCGTTGAAAGAAATCAGCGAAAAAACTGGGCTTCACCCCTCCACAGCACATCGCATTTTGAACGACCTCACCATTGGCCGATTTGTCGATCGACCAGAACCGGGTAGCTACCGTCTGGGAATGCGTTTGTTAGAGTTGGGCAATATGGTGAAGGCACGCCTCAATGTGAGAGACGCCGCTCTGGCTCCCATGCGTGATTTGCACAAACTCATTCAACAGCCAGTCAACTTGAGTATGCGCCAAGGCGATGAAATTGTTTACATTGAACGTGCCTACAGCGAGCGCTCGGGCATGCAAGTGGTCAGAGCCATTGGTGGCCGTGCACCGCTTCACCTAACCTCTGTGGGCAAGTTGTTTTTGTCAGTCGATGAGCCCATGAAAGTTCGAAGCTATGCCACTCGCACCGGCTTGAACGGTCATACCAAAAATAGCATCACACAATTGCCCATCTTAGAGCGAGAGCTTTCCAAAGTGAGGCAATATGGCATTGCACGCGACAACGAAGAGTTGGAATTGGGCGTTCGTTGCATTGCAGCAGGCATCTACGACGATCAAGGCAAACTTTTGGCTGGGCTTTCTATATCAGCCCCGGCCGATCGATTGGATGAAGCTTGGTTGACCAAGCTTCAATCTACCGCTGAAGCTATCTCCCAAGCGCTGGGCTACAAAGAATGAAAAAAAACCCGTCAATGACGGGTTTTCTTTTTGGCCGCTAGCAAGATTTAACCGGCATTTTTGACCATCGCCACTTCGGTTCGGGCATTCTGATTTTCCACCCAACGTCTAACTCTCTCTGCATCTGCAATGCGGCTCAACTTACCGGCCGAGTCTAGAAAAACCATGATCAATTGACGACCCGCAACCTTGGTTTGCATGACCAGGCACTGACCTGCTTCGGAGATGTAGCCCGTTTTTTGCAAACCGATGTCCCAGTTAGGACTTTTGACAAGGCGATTGGTGGTGTTGTACTGAAGGGTTCGACGACCCACGGCCACTTCTCGGCCGTGTGAGGTGGAGAGCTCGCGCAACAAAGGCACGTTGTAAGTGGCACTTACCAACACAGCCAAATCGTTGGCGTTGGACTGATTGCGACTTGACAAGCCCGTGGGCTCCACAAAATGAGATGACAGCATGCCAAGCCCTTTGGCACGCTCATTCATGGCTTTGACAAACGAAGACAAACCGCCAGGGTAGGTGCGACCCAATGCATGGGCTGCACGGTTTTCACTGGACATCAAAGCCAAATGCATTAAATCACCTCGGCTCAATACAGAGCCCACTGCCAAACGCGAGGTGCTGCCCTTTTCCGTGTCAACATCTTCTTGAGTGATGGTGATCATGTCGTTGTGCGACAAATTGGCATCACTGATGACCAAGGCAGTCATGAGCTTGGTTAAGGACGCAATGGGCAAAACGGCATTGTCGTTTTTGCGAATCAGAACTTCATGGGTGTCTTGGTCAATGACCAGCGCCACACTAGAGCGCAAATCGAGATCGTCATTGCCCTGTTGCAAGCCCGCTAAATGGCCATGTGAAACTCTGGTGCTTTGTGCCTTGGCATTAACGACTTTGCGAGTGTTGTTGGTGGCTTTAGCGCTATTTTTAGCATTTCCAGCAGCTTTAGCTTGACCTGCGGGTTTGGTATTGGCTGCTGATTTGCTGCTACCGGCTGTTTTTCCATTACCGGCTGGTTTTGCATTACCAGTTGATTTTGAAGAATTCGCAGGCTTTCGGGGCTTGTCGTTTTCAGCGGCTTGTGTTGAAAAAGACATTGGAACCAGCAAACACAATGAAATGCATAAGCCGATGGCACGATGTGAAAAAAAGCTATGAAGAGACGTCAAAACAATACTTTCTTTGGCCAAAGTCAGTGGCAATTTGGCGAGTGTAATAGAAACTTGACGTAGTGTACATAAATAAAAAAAGTCGCGCAAGATCAACACCTTGCGCGACCTTCTTGAAGACATTCTGAAGCCTTCTGACAAACTCCCTTAACCTTGCGCAGCCACTCTGTCAGCTTTGCTTTGCAACTTATTCAAGGCACTCAAATAGGCCTTGGCGGAAGCCACAATGATGTCAGGATCTGAGCCAACGCCGTTCACCACACGACCACTGTTTTGCAAGCGAACCGTGACTTCACCTTGGCTTTCGGTCGATCCACTGATGGCATTAACAGAATAAAGCACCATTTCAGCACCGCTTTCTACGATGGATTCAATGGCTTTCAAAGATGCATCAACAGGCCCGTTGCCGTCCGACTTGCCATGGACTTCTTTGCCTTGAATCGTGAAAACAACGGAAGCTTGAGGCCGTTCGCCCGTTTCGCTGTGTTGCGACAAAGAGACATAAGCATATTGCTCTTTATCCTGGCTAACGCTTTCATCGCTCACCAAAGCCAAGATGTCTTCGTCAAAAATTTCGCTTTTGCGATCGGCCAATTCTTTGAATCGCGCAAAAGCTGCATTCAACTCTGATTCGCTTTCAAGCACCACGCCAAGTTCTTGCATGCGTTGCTTAAAGGCATTGCGGCCACTCAATTTGCCCAACACAATTTTGTTGGCAGACCAACCCACATCTTCAGCGCGCATGATCTCGTAGGTGTCGCGCGCTTTGAGCACGCCATCTTGGTGAATACCTGAAGCGTGTGCAAAGGCATTGGCGCCCACCACCGCTTTGTTGGGCTGCACCACAAAACCCGTGGTTTGACTCACCATGCGGCTGGCCGCCACGATGTGGATCGGGTCGATGTTCATCTCAAGTCCAAAATAGTCTTTGCGTGTTTTCACCGCCATGACGATCTCTTCTAAAGAGCAGTTGCCTGCGCGCTCGCCCAAGCCATTGATGGTGCATTCAACTTGACGTGCACCGCCCAACTTAACGCCCGCCAAACTGTTGGCCACCGCCATGCCTAAGTCGTTGTGGCAATGGACAGACCAAATGGCTTTGTCAGAGTTGGGAATTCGTTCGCGCAAAGTCTTGATGAATTGACCGTACAACTCAGGCACCGCATAACCCACGGTATCTGGCACATTGATGGTGCTGGCTCCTTCTGCAATTACGGCTTCAAGCACTTTGCACAAAAAATCCATGTCACTGCGGTAGCCATCTTCTGGGCTAAATTCGACATCGGCCACCAAATTGCGTGCAAAACGCACAGATTGTTTCGCCTGCTCAAACACCTGATCGGGCGTCATGCGCAGTTTCTTTTCCATGTGCAAAGGTGATGTGGCAATGAAGGTGTGAATGCGGCCACTGTTGGCGCCTTTCAAAGCTTCGGCAGCTCTAGAAATATCACGGTCATTGGCGCGTGACAAAGAGCAGATGGTGGAGTCTTTGATGGTATTGGCGATGGCTTGGACCGCTTCAAAGTCGCCATTGGAGCTGGCTGCAAAACCCGCCTCAATGACGTCAACGCGCAATCGCTCTAATTGACGCGCAATGCGCAGTTTTTCGTCACGGGTCATGGATGCGCCAGGCGATTGCTCACCATCACGCAATGTCGTGTCAAAAATAATCAATTTATCAGCCATTTTTCACTCCTGGTTTGAAAACTTCAAAAACAATTCTGAAATAAAAAAAGCCCGCTGCGTTTGGCATACGGGCTTCTTGGGAAATTGAACAGCGTGCGCTATACATCCCGCCCGTGGGGCGTCAGCAGTAGAGCTAGCAAATTCGTTTTCATGGAAATACTGTATCACAACTTTGGCAAAACTTCATCATTGATGAAGGCCGCGTTCATCAGGGTCTTCTGTCGACGTGCTGATCACGCTGGTAGGTTCACCTTTGAAACGGCGCCATGCATAGAGGGCGTAGCCGCTTAAGCCATACATCACGAACAAGCCAAACAAGACCATGGGCGGGTGAATGTTGACGGCTGCAATGCCCAAAGCAATGAGCACAATGACCGCAAAGGGCACGCTTTGCTTCATGCTGACATCTTTGAAACTGTAAAAAGGCGCGTTGGTAACCATGGTGAGGCCAGAAAACAAGGCCACCACAAACATGGGCCAGGCCATGCTGGCGGGTGCCACTTCTGCATCGGACATGATGGCAATGAAGCCCATCACCAGCGCAGCGGCTGCTGGTGATGGCAGCCCCTGAAAAAATCTTTTATCAACAACGGCGGTGTTGACGTTAAAACGCGCCAAACGCAAAGCTGCGCATGCGCAGTAAACGAAAGCAGCAATCCAACCCCAACGGCCCAAACCTTTGAGGGACCACTCATAAGCAATGAGCGCAGGCGCAGCGCCAAAGGAGACCATGTCGGACAAAGAGTCCATTTGTTCTCCAAAGGCACTTTGTGTGTTGGTCATGCGGGCCACTCGGCCATCGAGACTGTCGAGCACCATGGCGCAAAAAACCCCAATGGCAGCCATGTCGAAGCGGCCATTCATGGCCATCACGATGGCATAAAAGCCACCGAACAGGGCTGCCAACGTGAACAGGTTGGGAAGCACGTAAATGCCCTTGCGGGGTTTACGAACTTGACCCGCCTGATCGGCGTCGTCGGGGTTTTCAGTGCCATCGTGCATGCGACAGTTCTTTCAGGTTAAGCGGCAAACAAAATAAGTGACCTGATCAGTTACGTGTTTTGTCCACCAATTTGTTTTTGGCAATCCAAGGCATCATAGACCTCAATTGAGCGCCGACCACTTCAATAGAGTGCTCAGATGTCAAACGACGACGTGCAGTCATGCTTGGATAGTTGGTACGACCTTCCAAAATGAACATCTTGGCGTACTCTCCTGTTTGAATGCGCTTCAACGCATTGCGCATGGCTTCGCGTGACTGCTCGTTGATCACCTCGGGGCCTGTAACGTACTCACCATACTCTGCATTGTTAGAGATGGAGTAGTTCATGTTGCCGATACCGCCTTCATAAATAAGGTCAACAATGAGCTTGAGCTCATGCAAGCACTCAAAGTAAGCCATTTCGGGGGCATAACCGGCTTCCACCAATGTTTCATAACCCATCTTGATGAGTTCGACGGCGCCGCCGCACAAAACAGCTTGTTCGCCGAACAAGTCGGTTTCTGTTTCTTCTTTGAAATTGGTTTCAATGATGCCGGCCTTGCCGCCGCCGTTGGCCATGGCGTAGCTCAGTGCCAATGCACTTGCTTTGCCGCTCTTGTCTTGGTGCACTGCCACCAGGTGGGGCACGCCGCCGCCTTGGGTGTAGGTGTTGCGAACGGTGTGGCCAGGAGCCTTAGGCGCCACCATCCAAACGTCGAGGTCTTCACGGGGGACCACTTGGTTGTAGTGCACGTTGAAGCCGTGCGCGAATGCCAAAGAAGCACCCTTTTTGATATTGGGTTCTACATCGTTGCGGTACACGTCGGCGATTTGCTCGTCGGGCAACAAGATCATGACCACGTCTGCAGATTTCACTGCATCCGCCACTTCCATGACATTGAGGCCGGCTTTTTCAACTTTGGGCCAGCTGGCGCCGTTTTTGCGCAAACCCACAACCACTTTCACGCCACTGTCGTTCAAGTTTTGTGCGTGTGCGTGGCCTTGTGAGCCGTAGCCAATGATGGCTACTGTTTTGCCTTTGATGACGCTGAGGTCACAGTCTTTGTCGTAAAACACTTTCATGGGTTCTCTCCTTCAAAAATTATTCAAAATGGGTTTTAGGCGCGCAAGATGCGCTCACCCCGGCCAATGCCACAGGCACCAGTACGGACTGTTTCAAGAATGGCGCTGCGGTCGAGTGCTTCCAAAAATGCATCGTTTTTGGCTTGGTCGCCCGTTAGCTCCACGGTGTAGCTTTTGTCGGTGACATCAATCACACGACCCCGGAAGATATCGGCCATCCGCTTCATCTCTTCACGTTCTTTGCCCACTGCGCGAACCTTGACCAGCATCAGCTCGCGCTCGGTGTAGGCCCCTTCAGTGAGGTCAACCACTTTGACCACTTCAATGAGGCGGTTCAGGTGCTTGGTAATTTGTTCAATGACGTCGTCTGAACCAGCGGTTTGAATGGTCATTCGGGACAGGCTGGGATCTTCGGTAGGGGCCACACTGAGAGACTCAATGTTGTAGCCACGAGCGGAGAACAGGCCGACCACCCGTGACAATGCGCCGGGTTCGTTTTCAAGTAAAACTGCGATGATGTGTTTCATGTGCGATTCCTCTTCTCGCCGCCCTCCCCTGCACACGGTAATGTGCAGGCTTGGCGGTCAATAGATTCTTCTTTAGTTAATTCAAAAGGGGATCAAAGGTCTTCAGGGCTGAGCAACATTTCTGTAATGCCCTTGCCTGCTTGAACCATTGGGAACACGTTTTCTGTGGGATCGGTGCGGAAGTCCATGAACACTGTGCGATCTTTGAGCTTGCGAGCTTCGCGCAATGCTGGCTCAACGTCTTCAGGTCGTTCAATGAGCATGCCCACGTGGCCATAAGCCTCGGCCAGCTTAACGAAGTCGGGCAAGGCATCCATGTAGCTGTGGCTGTAACGACCCGAGTATTCAATTTCTTGCCACTGTCGAACCATGCCCAAATAGCGGTTGTTCAAGGACAAAATTTTGATGGGCGTGTTGTACTGCAAACAGGTAGAAAGTTCTTGAATGCACATTTGCACAGAGCCTTCGCCCGTGACGCAAAACACTTCAGACTCCGGCTTGGCCAACTTGATGCCCATGGCATAAGGAATGCCCACACCCATGGTGCCCAAACCGCCAGAGTTGATCCAGCGACGGGGTTCGTCAAACTTGTAGTATTGGGCTGCCCACATTTGGTGCTGGCCGACATCTGATGTGACGTAAGCATCGGCATCTTTGGTCATGTCGTACAAAGTTTGGATGACTTTTTGGGGCTTGATGACCTCGGTGTTTTCACTGTCGTATTTCATACAGTTGCGTTGACGCCATCCATCGATGGTAGACCACCAAGCGCCCAGCGAATGGTTGTCGGGTTTGAGGCCTGACTCTTTGATCATGGCGATCAGTTCAATGAGGACGTCTTTGACATCACCCACGATAGGCACATCAACTTTCACTCGCTTTGAAATGCTGGAGGGGTCGATGTCGATGTGAATAATCTTTCGCTCGTTTTGCGCAAAGTGTTTGGGGTTGCCAATGACGCGGTCGTCAAAGCGTGCGCCCACGGCCAACAATACATCGCAGTGTTGCATGGCGTTGTTGGCTTCCCACGTGCCGTGCATTCCCAGCATGCCCAGAAATTTGGGGTCGGTGGCAGGAAATGCGCCAAGACCCATGAGCGTGTTGGTGACGGGGTAGCCCAGCATGTTGACCAACTGGCGCAATTCTGCTGAAGCATTGCTCAAAAGAACGCCACCACCCGTGTAAATGTAGGGACGCTTGGCAGCCATCAGCAATTGGAGGGCTTTGCGAATTTGGCCACTGTGGCCCTTGCGCACTGGGTTGTAGGAGCGCATTTCAACGGATTCAGGATAGCCGTGATAAGGCACCTTGTTGAAAGATACGTCTTTTGGAACATCGACCACGACAGGACCGGGGCGGCCACTGCGGGCAATGTGAAAGGCCTTCTTCATGATCATGGCCATGTCGCGGGCATCTTTGACCAAAAAGTTGTGTTTGACAATAGGACGGGTAATGCCTACGGTGTCGCACTCTTGAAAAGCATCTAGGCCAATGGCCGCAGTGGGAACTTGCCCGCTGATGATGACCATGGGAATGCTGTCCATGTAGGCAGTGGCAATTCCCGTTACGGCATTGGTCAGGCCAGGCCCGGACGTGACCATGGCAACACCGACATCGCCAGTGGCCCTTGCATAGCCGTCGGCTGCGTGCACGGCAGCTTGCTCGTGGCGAACCAGCACGTGCTGAATAGTGTCTTGTTTGAAGAAGGCGTCGTAGATGTGCAACACTGCACCGCCTGGGTAACCCCAGATGTACCTGACGTTCTCGGCTTGGAGGGCTTTGACGAGGATTTCGCCTCCCCGCAATTCGGCGGGAGACGACGAGGCTGCAGCGGCAGCATGGGCCGCATTGGCCATTTCAGCTTTGGAGATTTCCATATTCAACCTTTGTGAATTTCTCTAACGAAAAACCTTGGGTGCTCTTTTGCAGGACTCTTGTGAAGTTGCATCAGAACTTAAGACCACCAACATGAGCCTGCGCATGTGAGCACTTTGGCCGGATGGTGATCCGTTTGCGTTTTTTCAATTGCAACCAAGCATTATAGGGGGTCAGAATGCCATAATCCAGTTCGCACAAAATGAGTGCCGAAATTGGTTTCTAACTTTGGCCACCGAACAAGAACTTTCTGATTTCCTCAAAACCACGGAGAAGCGAGCCTTCAAACGCACGCTGTATCACGTGCGCAATGAGGAATCTGCCTTGGACATTGTGCAAGACAGCATGATCAAGCTGGCCACCCACTACGGTGACAAGCCGGCAACAGAGCTGCCCATGCTCTTTCAGCGAATCTTGTCCAACACCACACTCGATTGGTTTCGCCGCCAAAAAACCCGCAACGCCCTGTTTTCAAACATGAGCGACTTTGGCACGGATGCCGAAGGTGAAGATTTGGACTTTTTGGAGAATTTAGGGGGGCTGAGCGAGCCAGGTCTGGGTGAAAGTGCGGAAGATTTAACACAACGGAAACAAATTTTTCATCAAATTGAGGCAGAAATACAAGAATTGCCGCCACGTCAACGAGAAGCCTTCCTGCTGCGTTATTGGGAGGAAATGAACCTTTCTGAGACGGCAGTTGCCATGGGCTGCACTGAAGGCAGTGTCAAAACTCACTGTTCTCGGGCTGTTCAAGCGCTGAGTAAAGCACTTCGCGCCAAAGGATTTAACAAATGAAATCGAACGCCATTTCAAACCTACATCGTGTTGACCAGGTGGGTCAGGCTATTGCACGCCAGCTCAACGAACACGCTATCGATCTGCCTCACGACATCAGCGAGCGCTTGCGGGTGGCCAGAATGCAAGCCGTTGCAATGCGAAAGCCTGAGCCTTTGCGCGTCCTCGCTCCCCAGTTGGCCCCTGCCATCGGCACCAGCATTGGCAATCTCGATGAAGGTTTGAACTTGTGGAGTCGCCTCGCCTCAGTACTGCCACTAATCGCTTTGCTTTTTGGTTTGGCCACCATTCACGTTTTTCAAAATGAGTTTCGCGCCAACGAAATTGCCCAACTTGATGCCGAACTGCTCACAGACGACCTTCCTCCCAGCGCGTATACAGACCCTGGTTTTTTAATCTTTCTCAAGTCCAACCCAGCTGACCCCAAAGGCTCCGATTGATGCTTTCGCGCGCTTTTGCTGCTGTTTTCATTGCTTCCTTAGTGTGGGTTGGAGGGCTTGCGTTTGCGCAAAACGCACCCCCGCAAACAGACCCAAACAGCTCGACCAAAGTGGCAAATTCACATTGGCAAAATTTAACGCAATCGCAAAAAAAGGCTCTTGCGCCCCTTGCGCCCCATTGGGCTCAAATTAGCCTCGCCCAAAGGAACAAATGGTTGGTCATGTCAAACAATTTTGACAATTTATCGCCACGCGAACAAGCAACGCTACACAACAGAATGGCCGATTGGGCTGCGCTCAGCCCCCAACAAAGAGCCCAAGCACGTCTCAGTTTCAACGAAACCAAGACCCTTGGGTCTGATCAAAAGAAAAGCCAGTGGGAGGCCTACCAAGCCCTCAGCCAAGACGACCGAAAAAAACTGGCAGCTCAGCAAACCACCAAAATTCAAGGTGCAGCCACAGCCTCACAGGCCCCCTCGCCTCAAAAAGTCATTCCTTTGCAGGGTAAATCACCACCTACAGAGAGTGCCAACAAATCCGTGCCCATCATTGTGATCGACAAAAAAACATTGCTGCCAACCACAGTGGTCGCACCCGAGGGCACCTGAGTTGAGCGAAGTACCCATCCAGCAAGATGAGCAAGCTAAAGTTCCATCGGAAAGCTCAAACCCTTTAACCACCCCTTCCTTGAGAAGGCGGATGGCTTGTTGGTTTTATGAAGGCATGTTGTTGTTTGGGGTGGTCTTTGTGGCTGGCTACTTGTTTGGCACGCTCAGCCAAACCAAGCACGCCCTAGACAATCGACACGGACTTCAAGCATTCTTGTTTCTAATCTTTGGCATTTATTTCACTTGGTTGTGGTCCAAGGGTCAAACACTGGCTATGAAAACTTGGCACATTCGCGTGGTGGATGCCAAAGGCCAGCCCCTCACTCAAGCGCGCGCGCTCTGGCGGTATGTTCTGAGCTGGGTTTGGTTTTTGCCCCCCATCGTCTTGGCTTACCCCTTCAAACTCCCACCCGCTGCGGTGGGCTTGCTCATTTTGGTCTGGGTCTTTGTGTGGGCTCTTTCTAGTCGTTTTCAAATACGTCGACAATATTGGCATGACGTCTGGGCCGGTACGCAGCTGGTGGATGTTCAAAAGAAACCCTGAAATCCACCGCCACCTTCGCGCCATGACCACTGACAATGTGAATCCCCAAAAGGCCCGAAAGGGACTGTCCAGAATTTTCCACGCGGGTGGCTACTCCCTAGCAGGACTCAAAGCAGGCTGGGGAGAGACAGCGTTTCGTCAAGAAGCTTTACTTGCCATTTTCCTCATTCCGGCTGCCTTTTGGCTAGGGCAGACTTGGGTAGAAGTAGCCCTATTGTGTGGCTCCGTTATTTTGGTCATGGTGGTTGAGTTGCTCAATACCGGCATTGAAACAGCCATCGACCGCATTGGCACAGAATGGCATGCTTTGTCCAAACGCGCCAAGGATATGGGAAGTGCTGCTGTGCTTCTCAGCCTTCTTCTCTGTCTGGGAATTTGGGGTACAGCCATTTGGAACTACATCCATGCCTGATCCTAATTTTTCACTTTGCGTTTACTGCGGCTCTAAACCTGGCGATGAACCTGCCTTCACAGAGTCTGCTGTTCAAGTGGGGCAATGGATAGCCCAGCACGGCGGGCAACTGGTCTATGGCGGTGGCAGAAATGGCCTGATGGGCGTTGTGGCAGACGCTACGCTAGCGGCGGGTGGCCGGGTGGTGGGGGTTATTCCTCGCGCCTTGGTAGAAAAGGAATGGGCTCACAACGGTTGCACCGAACTGCATGTGGTTGAAAACATGCACGAGCGCAAAAGCATGATGGCTGAACGCGCAGATGCCTTTCTCGCTTTGCCAGGCGGTATTGGCACCTTCGAAGAATTCTTTGAAGTATGGACTTGGCGTCAGTTGGGCTATCACAACAAGCCCATTGGCCTCTTAAACTTGAACGGCTACTACGACCCCTTATTGACGTTCCTCAACAGCGTTGTTAAGCAGCGATTTATGGACACATGGCAAATGGACCTCATTCAGTCAGATTCTGATGCCCATCAGTTGTTGCCCCGCTTGATACAAGCTGCAGGCATGCCAACGCCCTTCCTGAGTCAGGCCATTTAAAGCTTAGACCGCGTCGTCGTCTAGCTCGCCGGTGCGAATGCGAATGACCTTTTCAACGGAGGTAACAAAAATTTTGCCATCGCCAATTTTGCCGGTGCGTGCCGCTTTCACAATGGCATCCACACAGCGTTCCACATCGCCATCTTTCACGGCCACTTCAACTTTCACCTTGGGCAAAAAGTCGACCACATATTCGGCACCCCGATACAACTCTGTGTGACCCTTTTGGCGACCAAATCCCTTGACTTCCGTCACAGTGAGTCCAGTGACACCACATTCAGCCAGTGCCTCACGCACTTCTTCCAGTTTGAATGGTTTGATGATGGCTGTGATTTGTTTCATGATTAAGGTCCAGTCGGGAAAAGTTAAGCTCGAAATCGATTGGTAATAGGATAACGCCAATCTTTGCCAAAACTGCGGTGTGTGACACGAATTCCCACAGGAGATTGCCGGCGTTTGTACTCGTTGAGCTTGATGAGACGAGTGACTTTCTCGACGTCAGCCTGGTCAAAACCATCGGCCACCAATGCCTGAATTCCCTCATCATTTTCCATGTACCTTTGCACGATGGCGTCTAAGACTTCGTAAGGCGGCAGGCTGTCTTGGTCTTTTTGATCGGCGCGCAACTCCGCACTGGGCGGCCGTGTGATGATTCTCTCTGGAATAGGATTTTTTCCTGTGCCATAGGGGTCATTGTGGTTGCGCCATTCGGCCAACTGAAACACCTGTGTTTTGACCACATCTTTGATCACGGCAAAGCCACCCGCCATGTCGCCATACAGGGTGCAATAGCCCGTGGCCATTTCGCTCTTATTGCCCGTGGTGAGCACAATGGCACCCGTTTTGTTGGACATGGCCATGAGCAAAGTACCACGCACACGCGCCTGAATGTTTTCTTCGGTGGTGTCTTCTGCCAAGCCTTTGAATTGATCTGCCAAAGCCAATTTAAAACCCTCAAACAAGGGCGCAATGGCAATCTCGTCGTATCGCACACCCAGTCGCTTGACCATTTCGCGCGAGTCTATCCAGCTGATGTCTGCAGTGTATTGAGATGGCATCATGACCGCATGAATTTTGTCTGCACCCAGGGCATCCACCGCCAATGCCAGCACCAAGGCAGAGTCGATTCCGCCTGAAAGTCCTAACAGAGCGCCAGGGAATCCGTTCTTGCCCAAGTAATCGCGAATGCCCAACACCAAGGCATGCCACAAGTCTTCTTGCCAAGAACCACCGCCGCTGGCCATCGTGCCAGTGATATTCAATTGGCCCTCTACAGCGGTCGAATCAACGGTAATCGTTGGCATGCATTCTTGGAAGGCTGGCGCGCGCGCAACAACGTCGGCTTTGGCGTTCAAAGCAAATGATCGGCCTTCAAAGATAACTTCATCTTGACCGCCAACCAAATGCGCATAAACCAATGGCAGGCCACAATTTTGAACGCGTTGCCCCATTTGAACTTCGCGCTCAAGCCCTTTGCCCACATGAAACGGGGAGGCATTCAGAACAAGCAACAGCTGCGCGCCAGCCTCCTTGGCTTTTTGGGCAGGTCTCTCAAACCAAGCGTCCTCACAAATGAGCAATCCCATCTTGACGCCTGAAAGCTCAAAAACACAAGACTCGCTTCCAGGAGTGAAGTACCGCCGCTCGTCAAAAACTTGGTAATTGGGCAACTCTTGCTTGGCATATGACGCAACGACCTGCCCTTCGCACAGAACACTGGCACGGTTGAACCGTTTTGAGACGGACACACTTCGGCTTTGAATGCCGCCGCCATCGGGATGCCCCACCACCACATGCAAACCTTTTAACCCAGCCAACTCTCGGGCCACTGTTTTCAAGGCATCATCGCAGGCATCGATAAACGCTGGACGAAGCAACAGGTCTTCGGCCGCATAGCCACAAATGGCCAACTCGGGGGTGAGAACCAGCCTTGCGCCTTGGCCATATGCCTTGCGAGCAGCGTCGATGATTTTGCGAGCGTTGCCCGACATGTCGCCGACGACGAAGTTAAGTTGGGCAATACAAATTTGAAGGGTCATACAGGTGAAGGAATTCAATTCCAACAATTATGTCATTGAGGTGCTCAATTCGATGCACGATGTTTCTGCGAAGGATTGGGATTCTTTATTGGGTCAACAAACCGAGGCGACCCCCTTCATGTCCCATGCTTACCTCTGCGCCATGGAAGACAGCGGATCAGCCTCCGCCAAATCAGGTTGGAAACTTTGCCTACTGACCTTGAGACATTCAGCGCTTGGCACCAAAGGCACGGGGGGTGGTCGCTTGGCTGGCGCTGCGGCGCTTTACATCAAGCCTCATTCTTACGGGGAATATGTATTCGATTGGGCTTGGGCAGACGCCTACCAAAGGCACGGTTTGAACTACTACCCCAAGGCCGTTGCTGCTGTGCCGTTCACCCCTGTGCCAGGCTCCCGCTTGTTGGCGGACTCTCCTGCCAGCCAATCTGCCCTCTTGTCGGCCATGGTTGAGTTGGCCCAGCAAGAAGGCTGGTCATCTTTGCATGTGCTGTTTTTGTCCAATGAAGAGGTCAAGGCCACTGAGGCAGCAGGCTGGCTCAGCCGGCACACGGTGCAGTTTCACTGGCACAACGATTCGTACACGGATTTTGAGCATTTTCTGGGGGCCATGAACCAGGAAAAACGCAAAAAAATAAAGCAAGAAAGAAGGAAAGTGAGCGAGGCCGGCGTGACTTTCAAGGCTTTTGAAGGCGCGCAAATTCAAAGCACCGATTGGGACTTTTTTTACAAATGTTATTCACAAACCTATTTTGAACATGGCAATGCCCCCTATCTCAGCCGAGAATTTTTTCAAGGCATGCAAGACCATATGGCACAAAACTGGGTTCTGTTCATTGCTGAAAAAGACGGGCAACGCATTGCATGTAGCTTGATTGGACTGTTCAACCAAGTGGCCTACGGACGCTACTGGGGGGCATTAGAGCGTGTCGATTGCCTTCATTTTGAGGCTTGCTATTATCAACCTATAGAGTGGTGCATTCGCCAAGGCGTTGTTCGCTTTGAAGGGGGCGCTCAAGGTGAGCACAAAATGGCCAGAGCACTTTTACCCGTCAAGGCCAACAGCGCGCACTGGCTTGCGCACCCAGGTTTTGCCGATGCCGTCGAAAGGTATTTAGAAAAAGAAGGCCACGGCGTGCAAGCCTACTTAGAAAACTTGGAAGCCCGATCACCTCTGAAGCTGAAGTGATCGGTCTGGGCTGAATTAGGCTTAGGCGTTGGCTTTTTGGTAGTTTGCAATGCCATCCAAGATTTCTTTCTTGGCCGACTCTGGGCCTTCCCAACCCAAAATCTTGACCCACTTGCCCACTTCCAGATCTTTGTAGTGCTCAAAGAAGTGCGCAATGGTTTTCAAACGCAAGGGGTTCAAATCTTCAGGCTTTTGCCATTGGGTGTAGATTGACAAAATTTTGTCGGTGGGGACAGCCAAAATTTTTCCATCTTCGCCAGCCTCGTCAAGCATTTTCAAAATACCAATGGGACGGCAAGGCACCACAACACCCGGGATCAGAGGCACAGGGGTAATGACCAACACATCAACCGGATCGCCATCACCACTGATGGTTTTGGGCACATAACCATAGTTGGTTGGGTAGTGCATGGCGGTGCTCATAAAGCGGTCGACAAAGATGGCGCCAGTGGCTTTGTCAACCTCGTATTTCACAGGGTCGGCGTTCATCGGAATTTCGATGATGACGTTGAATTGTTCGGGAACTTTGCTGCCGGGGGTAACGTTGTCTAGGGACATTTTTCAGAAATATAAAAAGTTGAAGTAAACCTAAGAAGCTTAGGATTAACCCCGATTTTACTTTCACAGGGCTTGCTTCTTCCAAACATTGCCCTTTTAATGCTTTAGTTGGCCAATCAACTCCTTCTGGAGGCGAGGAAGCAACGCAGGGAGGTGTACCTCAAGCGTTGCACCTCCTCCTAGCAGTAAAAAACTAAGGAGATTGATTTATGACAGGCAACTCAGCGTTGATTTTGGCGCTCGTTTGCGGGCTCATCGCCGTAATTTATGGCGTTTGGGCACGCGGTTGGATTTTGGCCCAAGACCCTGGCAATGCCCGGATGCAAGAAATTGCAGCCGCCATTCAAGCAGGTGCTGCGGCTTATCTGGCCAGACAATACAAAACCATTGCCATCGTAGGCGTCGTCTTGGCCATCCTCATGGGTGTGTTCTTAGACAGCTTGACAGCCATTGGCTTCGTCATTGGTGCCGTTTTATCTGGCGCCTGCGGCTTCATTGGCATGAACATTTCGGTTCGAGCCAATGTGCGCACCGCGCAAGCGGCTACCAAGGGCATTGGCCCTGCCCTCGACGTTGCCTTCCGTGGCGGCGCCATTACCGGCATGCTGGTGGTGGGCTTGGGTCTGTTGGGTGTGACAGGCTTTTACTGGTTCTTGGCTGGCAATGGCAACCACACTCCCGACCTTAAGTTGTCTGCCATCTTGAATCCCCTCATTGGCTTTGCCTTTGGCTCCTCCCTCATTTCCATCTTCGCCCGTTTGGGCGGTGGCATCTTTACCAAGGGTGCAGACGTGGGTGCAGACTTGGTCGGTAAGGTGGAAGCTGGCATTCCAGAGGATGACCCTCGCAACCCCGCCGTGATTGCCGACAACGTGGGCGATAACGTGGGCGATTGTGCCGGCATGGCCGCTGACTTGTTTGAAACCTACGCAGTCACCTTGATTGCCACAATGGTCTTGGGCTCACTTCTCATTGCTGGCGCGCCTGGCAATGCCGTGATGTACCCCCTCGCCCTGGGCGCAGTGTCCATTTTGGCCTCCATCATTGGTTGCTTCTTTGTCAAAGCCTCACCTGGCATGACCAACGTGATGCCCGCCTTGTACAAAGGTTTGGCCATTGCAGGCGTTTTGTCACTCATCGCTTTCTACTTCGTCACCATCTGGATCATGCCGGACAACGCCATTTCGGCCACCGGCAGCCAAATGAAGTTGTTCGGTGCTTGCGCCGTCGGCTTGGTTTTGACAGCCGCCTTGGTGTGGATCACTGAGTTTTACACAGGCACCCAATACAGCCCTGTTCAGCACATTGCACAGGCATCTACAACTGGCCACGGCACCAACATCATTGCCGGCTTGGGCGTTTCAATGCGCTCCACAGCTTGGCCCGTGATTTTTGTGTGCATGGCCATTTTGGCGTCTTACAACCTGGCTGGTTTGTACGGCATTGCCGTGGCGGCCATGTCCATGCTTTCCATGGCCGGCATTGTGGTGGCTTTGGACGCATATGGCCCTATCACCGACAACGCTGGCGGTATTGCCGAAATGGCAGAACTGCCCAGCAGTGTGCGCGACATCACAGACCCCTTGGACGCTGTGGGCAATACCACCAAAGCTGTGACCAAAGGCTATGCCATTGGCTCTGCAGGTTTGGCTTCCTTGGTCTTGTTTGCCGACTACACCCACAAACTTGAAACTTATGGCAAAGCCATTTCCTTTGACTTGTCCGACCCCATGGTCATTGTGGGCTTATTCATTGGTGGCCTCATACCTTACTTGTTTGGCGCCATGGCCATGGAGGCTGTAGGCCGTGCAGCGGGCGCGGTGGTGGTTGAAGTTCGCCGTCAGTTCAGCGAAATCAAGGGCATCATGGAAGGCACTGCCAAGCCAGAATACGGCCGTGCTGTTGACATGCTGACCACTGCGGCCATCAAAGAAATGGTTATCCCCAGCTTGCTGCCAGTGGTGGTACCCGTAGTGGTGGGCCTGGTTCTGGGCCCCAAAGCCTTGGGCGGCCTGCTCATGGGAACCATTGTGACCGGCTTGTTTGTGGCTATTTCCATGTGTACCGGCGGCGGTGCTTGGGACAATGCCAAGAAATACATCGAAGACGGTCATCACGGCGGCAAAGGCTCAGAGGCGCACAAAGCCGCTGTGACCGGCGACACCGTGGGTGACCCCTACAAAGACACAGCAGGCCCCGCCATCAACCCCTTGATCAAGATCATCAACATTGTGGCCCTGCTCATTGTGCCTTTGATGATGCAATTCCACGGCTAAACCAAGCCTTTAGCAACACAAAGCCCGGTCATGGCAACATGATCGGGCTTTTTTACGCGCAAAATACAGGCATGCAACTCAACTTGATTCACAACCATTCCGTAGCTGGGGCTCCTTGTGTCTGAACGCGTCATTCCCATCATCAGTCAGCCACTCGGAAATTTGCCTGTTCCAGAAATCTTACCTGCTGACGCTTGGCAATCAGGTCAAGCCCTTCGCGATCAAAGAAACCGGCCATTGCGCGATTTGCGAATCAGCGTGACGGACCGATGCAATTTCCGTTGCAGTTATTGCATGCCCAAAGAAATTTTCAACAATGACTACGTGTATTTGCCGCACAGCGCATTGCTCAGCTTTGAGGAAATCACACGCACTGCGCAGAGCTTCATTGAGCTGGGCGTTGAAAAGATTCGCCTCACGGGTGGCGAACCCTTGCTGCGCAAAAATTTAGAAATATTGATTGGGCAATTAGCCGCCTTGAAAACGCTTGATGGCCATCCACTGGACATTACGCTTACCACCAACGGCTCGTTGCTGGCTCGCAAAGCTCAAGCACTTAAGGATGCCGGTCTGAAACGGGTCACGGTAAGCTTGGACGGTCTAGACGACACCATTTTTAAACGCATGAACGACGTGGACTTCCCAGTCAGTGATGTGCTTGAAGGCATCGAAGCCGCCAAAGCAGCCGGGCTTGGCCCCATCAAAGTCAACATGGTGGTCAAGCGGGGTACCAACGAACAAGAAATATTGCCCATGGCGCGGTATTTCAAAGGCAAAGGCATTGCACTTCGTTTCATTGAGTACATGGATGTGGGTGCAACCAATGGTTGGCGTATGAACGAGGTCATGCCCAGTTCCGACATCCTGAAGCTTTTGCAAGCCGAAATGTCACTCATGCCGCTGAAAGCCAGCCAAGCCGGCGAAACAGCCGAACGCTGGGGCTATCTGAATGAACATGGCAAGCACGAAGAAGCCTTGGGTGAAATTGGTTTCATCAGCAGCGTCACCAAGGCCTTTTGCAGCGATTGCAATCGCGCACGCTTAACCACGGAAGGTCAGCTTTATTTGTGTTTGTTTGCCACGCAAGGCTACGACCTCAAACCACTGGTCCGAAGTGCAACAGACCCCAAGGCTTTGACGCAAGCCATTGCGGCCATTTGGGCACAAAGAGATGACAGATACTCCGAATTGCGCGTCTCGGAGCCCATGACGGACAATGACGCAGCACCCAGCAGCACCAAACGCAAAGTCGAGATGAGTTACATCGGTGGCTGACTGAGTTGCAAGCTAAGAAACACTTTTATTTATGAACGATCTCAGCATCACAGGTTTGATTTTGGCTGGTGGCCGCGGTGCTCGAATGGGCGGCGTCGACAAAGGATTGCAAAACTTCAATGGGACGCCACTCACCCTCCACACCCTCATGCGACTGCAAATGCAAGACGCAGTGACTGTGTCTGAGATGATGATTATTGCCAACCGAAATTTGTCGGCCTACGAGTCTTTTGGCGTTCAGGTCTGGCCCGACAGCACCGATAACTTTGCCGGACCGCTTGCTGGGTTTTTAACGGGACTGGAGCGTTGCGAAACAGACTTGCTTCTCACCGTTCCCTGCGACAGTCCTTTGTTCCCATTGAATTTAACGCAACGCTTGCTGGACACTTTAATCGCTGAAGATGCCGAGATCGCAGTGGCCGCTGCCAAAGAGGAAGACGGCAGTGTTAGAGCGCAACCTGTCTTTTGCTTGATGCGAGTGAGTTTGTTGGAAAGCCTTGTGAAGTTCATGCAATCGGGGGGCCGAAAAATTGATGCGTGGACAGCTCAGCACACAACAGTGCTGGTGCCCTTTGATACCGACGATGTCGATCCAAGAGCTTTCTTCAATGCCAACACCCTGGATGAATTGCACCGCTTAGAACAATCCAAATGACACACTCACCGTCACTGGCTGACATTGCGGCCAAACTAGAAGCCTATGACCCTCAAGCGTTGCCAGTCAGCGAAGTCTTGAAGTTTTTGGATCTATTGCTTGAACCTGTTCAAGACTCGGAATCGGTTGATATCTTCGCAGCACTGGGCAGAGTCACATCGCAAGACGTCATCAGCCCAATCAATGTGCCTCCCCATGACAACTCTGCAATGGACGGATATGCCTTTGACGGCACTGCATTGAACAAGACGCAAGCCTTGTCGCTCAAAGTCGTTGGCACTGCTTTGGCCGGTAAAGCTTGGCAAGGCGAGGTCCATGAAGGCGAATGCGTGAAGATCATGACGGGCGCCATCATGCCTCAAGGCTTGAACACGGTGGTGCCTCAAGAGCTTTGCAAGATGACTGCCGAAGATGCCATTGAAATACCAGCGGGTCTGCTTCAAGTTGGCGACAACCGCAGGTTGTGCGGCGAGGACATCATGCAAGGCAAAGCGGCCCTCAGCAAGGGCGGCTTGATTACGCCAGCGGCTGCCGGACTTCTAGCGAGTCTAGGTGTTCCGACCGTGTCGGTGTTTCGGCGCTTGCGCGTAGCCTACTTTTCTACGGGCGATGAAATTTTAAGTTTGGGTGAACCTCCCAGAGAAGGTGCTGTCTACGACAGCAATCGATATACCGTGCATGGCATGTTGCAATCATTGGGTTGCGAGATGGTAGACATGGGTGTGGTCAAAGACGATCCCATCTTGTTGGAACAAGCATTCAATCAAGCTGCAGAAAAAGCCGACGCCATTATTACCAGCGGCGGTGTGAGCGTGGGCGAAGCCGACTTCACCAAAGCCATGATGAAAAAATTGGGCGATGTGGTGTTTTGGAAAATTGCCATGCGCCCAGGTCGTCCCATGGCGGTGGGACGCATTCAAAAGGGCAACAGGTCTGCTATTTTGTTTGGCTTGCCTGGCAACCCAGTGGCCGTCATGGTCACATTTCTGGCGTTCGTCAAACCAGCCTTGCTGAAAATGATGGGCACCAGCGCTGGCCCTTCACCCATGTTGAGAGCTAAAACGCTTGAGGTCTTGAGAAAAAAACCAGGTCGAACCGAATACCAAAGAGGCATTGTGTCGCGCAATGTCAATGGTGAACTCGAAGTGGTGACCACTGGCAATCAGGGCTCTGGTGTTTTGAGTTCCATGGTGCAGGCCAATGCACTGATTGTTTTGTCTCACCAACAAAGCACTGCCCAAGTGGGTGATTGGGTTGACGTTTTGATGTTTTAAGCAGGACCTCAAAAAAAATAGCGCCCTAGGGAGCTATTTTTTTCTTGTCAAAGGTCAATGTGCGTGTGCTGACTCTGGGGGTTCACCTGACACATCATTTTTGTTAGGACCAGGGACCTTTTTGCGTGCAAACAAAGAGTACATGGTAGGCACCACAAAGACTGTCAGCAAGGTTCCAAAAGTCATGCCTCCCACAATCACCCAGCCGATTTGAATGCGACTCTCTGCGCCTGCGCCTGTGGCCAAGGCCAATGGCAATGCACCCAGCACCATGGCGCCGGTGGTCATCAAAATAGGACGCAAACGCTGGCTGGAGGCTTTCACAATGGCGTCGAAAGTATCCATACCTTGCTCTCGCAATTGATTGGTAAATTCAACAATCAAAATGCCGTGTTTCGTAATCAAGCCAACCAAGGTAATTAAACCAATTTGCGAGTAAACGTTGAGTGTTCCGCCCGTTAACTTCAATGTGATGAGGGCTCCAAACATCGACAAAGGAACCGACAACATGATCACCAAGGGGTCAATGAAACTTTCAAATTGAGCGGCCAGCACCAAAAAGATAAAGAACAAGGCCAGCACAAAAACGATGACCAAAGCACCCTGAGAATTTCTAAATTCTCGCGAGGTGCCATTGAGCTCAGTGGTATAGCCCGACTTGAGAATGCCCGCAGCAGTTTTGTCTAAAAAGTTCAAGGCTTCACCCAAGGCATAGTCGGGCGCCAAGTTGGCTGTGATGGTTACTGAGCGACGCTGCCCAAAGTGATTCAATTCGCGCGGCGAAACGCTCTCTCGCACTTTGACCAAAGCACTCAGAGGGATCACGGTGTCGTTGCGACCGCGAACGTAAATGTTGTCAATGTCTTCAGGCGTATTGCGCCCTGTTGACTGAGTTTGAACAATGACGTCGTATTGTTCGGCATCACGCTTGTAACGTGTCACATTGCGCCCGCCCAGCATGGTTTCAATGGCTCTGGCCACCACATCCACACTGACACCCAACTCTGTAGCCTTGATTCGATCGATATCGATACGCAGTTCGGGTTTGTTCAAACGCAAATCAACATCGGGGGCAATGAAGCCAGGGTTTTTGGCAATCTCGTCCAGCATTTGGCGCGTGACAGCATTCAAGTTTTGATAGCTGTCAGACGTTTGAATCACAAAATTGACTGGACGCTCCCTGAAGCCTTGCCCCAGCGATGGCGGGGTAATGGGGAACGCATTGACACCTGGGATGCCGCTGAATTTGCCCTGCATCTCACGCGCAATTTCCGGCGTGGTTCGTTTGCGCTCGTCCCAATCGACCGCGCGGTAAATGACGCTGCCCTGGGCCACGGTAGGATTGCCCAGATTGGCAAAGATTCTGTCAAATTCAGGGTAAGAGCTGCCAATCCTCTCTAGCATTTTGGCGTATTTGTCGGTGTAATCCAGGGTTGAACCGTCGGGGGCCGTCACAGTGGCCAAAATAGTGCCACGATCTTCTAAGGGTGACAGTTCTTGCTTCATGGTGGGATACACCAAGGCAATGCCAACACCACAAGAGGCCATGACAAGCACCACCAACCAACGCGCTTTTCGAAGGACAAATCGCAAAAGTTTCTCGTACCCATTGGACAAACCATTGAGCATGGTCTCCATAAAACGATCGAAACGATTTGGATTGGGATTGTGTTTGAGCAACAAAGAACTCATCATGGGCGACAAAGTCAAAGCCACAAAGCCCGATACCAACACTGCGCCAGCCAGCGCCAAAGCAAACTCACTGAACAGCTTGCCTGTTCTTCCCGGAGTGAAAGCCAGAGGCGCAAAAACAGCTACCAGCGTAAGCGACATGGCCACAATGGCAAAGCCAATTTCCTTGGCCCCTTTGATGGATGCCGAGAAAGGATCCATGCCTTCTTCAATGTGCCGATAAATGTTTTCTAACATCACAATGGCATCGTCCACGACCAAACCGATGGCCAAAACCAGCGCCAACAAAGTCAGAGTGTTGATGGTAAAACCGGCCAATGCCATCATGGCAAAGGTGCCAATCAAGCTCACAGGAATGGTGATGATCGGGATGATGGAAGCGCGGAAAGTCCGCAAGAAAACAAAGATCACCAGAGCCACCAAAACGACAGCTTCGGCAATGGTTTTAAACACGCTCTTGATAGATCTGTCGATAAAAACAGAGTTGTCATTGGCCACATTGATGGTCAAATCGGCCGGCAAATCTTGCTGCAAGCGCGGCATCATCTCCCTAACACCTTTGGACAATTCCAAGGGGTTGGCCGTAGCTTGGCGGATCACGCCTGCCGAGATGGAAGGTACTCCATTCAAACGTACTCGACTTCGATCATCGGCCGTGCCCTCTTCGACTTTGGCAACATCTCGAATTTTGATGGGAAATCCATTCACGTTGCGAATGGTGATGTCGCCAAACTGCCCAGGCCTGATCAGGTCAGTTTGAGATGTTACGCTGAACTCTCGCAAATTCGATTCAATGCGACCTGCTGGCAATTCCAAATTGCTGCGTCGAATTGCGTCCTCCACATCCTGAGAAGTGAGCCTGAATGCCGCCATTCGCTCAGCATCTAGCCAGACGCGCATGGCATATTTGCGTTCACCAAAAATTCGGACATCTGCCACGCCCGTCACTGTTTGAAGGCGGGGCTTCACCACCCGATTGATCAAATCATTGATTTGCAGCGGCGACAAGGTTTCACTCTAAAATGCCAACCAAATCACAGGAAAGGCATCAGCCTCCACTTTGGCAATTACAGGCTCTTCGATGGCCTGAGGCAGCCGACCGCGAATTCGCGAAGTTCGATCGCGCACTTCAGCAGCCGCCGTGTCAGCATCTTTTTCCAAACGAAACTTGACGGTGATTTGGGACTGATCTGCACGGCTGATGGAAGTGATGACATCGACAGCATCAATGCCTGCAATGGAATCTTCCAAGGGTTTGGTCACCTGCGACTCTATAACCTCAGCCGAAGCGCCAGGGTATCTGACGCTGACGGTTACGGTAGGTTCATCAATTTTCGGATATTCGCGAAGCGAAAGTCGGTTGAAACTGACCGAGCCGATCAGAAGAATCAGCAGGGATAGAACAGTGGCAAAAACGGGCCGCCGTATGGATGTTTCAGCGAGCTGCATTCATACCTCGCGTGCATGGATTCTCACCTGCGGGTGCTTGGGCCTGAGGGCCTTTGCCTTGTGCGGGTCTAGCACCTCCTTGGGGTCCTGCATTGGGTGCTGAATTGGGCGCCGCATTGGGCGCACCCCCTGGCCTAGCGCCGGGCGGTCCGCCGGCAGGGCCACCCTGAGCTTTTGAAGTGTCTACCAAGCGTACGATGCTGCCATCTTTTTGCAAGCGCTGCTGTCCTGCGATAACCACGGAATCACCGATAGACAAACCTTCAAGAATTTCAACTTTGCCTGGCTGGCGAATTCCAATTTTGACAGTCACTCTTTCTGAGACGAGTTCATCTTTGTTGGCACCAGGCACAATTCGAATGACGGTTGAGCGGCCACCCTGTGGCACGATGGCTTCTTCGGGAATGACCAGTGCATCAGCGCGCTCGCCAAATACAGCATTCACTCTGGCAAACATACCAGGGCGCAATTGCATTTGTCGATTGTCAATACAGCCGCGAATTCCCACCGAGCGACCATTGGCATCAATCAAGGGGTCAATGGCTTGGATGATGGCCGTGAATTTGCGGCCTGGTACGGCATCCATGGTCACTTGTGCTTTTTGACCAGGCTTGATTTTGTTTTGGAAACGCTCTGGCAAACGGAAATCCAACAAGACCGCTTCAATGTCTTCCACATTGACCATGTCGGTGCCGTCTTTCAAATAATCACCCACGTTAATTTGTCGCAAACCTGCAGTGCCATCAAAGGGGGCCAACACTTTCAAACGTTGCAAGGTGGCCTGTGCCAAGGCCAATTTGGCCTGTGCCACCTGAAGTGCCGCATCTGATTCGTCCAGTGAGCGTTTGCTGATGAAATTTTGGGCAACCAGTTCTTGATTGCGAGTGTGGTTGGCTTGGGCAATGGACAATTCAGCTTTGGCTTGAGCCACTTGTGCAGCTGGCAATTGATCGTCAAATTGGACCAATACCTGCCCTTTTTTCACCTTTTGACCATCCTTGAACAAGACTTGACTGACACGCCCTCCTACTTCAGGACGCAGCATCACACCTTGAAATGAACGCAAGCTGCCAACAGACTGGGTCTCGTCAACCAACAGGGCCGATTCAACTTTGGCAACCTCTACGGCCGCCGGCCTTGCTGGACCGCCAGGACCGCCAGGGCCAGGTGCTGAGGTGGCAGGCGCCCCAGAACCTGCGGCTTGGGTAGGACTGTTTGGAGTATTTCCTGCTTTTGCTAAAAGCTCTACACCTGAAGGTGTAGGTTTATTTTGGAGCCACCAAGCAGCGCCTGAAGCAGCAACCACACCAATGATCGCAATTGCAAGATAAGGTTTTTTGAATGACATCAATGATTCCGAACAGTACCCAAAACAGCTTGGAAATGTAACAGTTACTGAGAATCTTATGAAGTGGCAAAACCTCAAGACTTATGACAAAAACTCTTGCCTTACACTAACTTTACAAACTGCAAAAGAAATTTGGTCAATTGTCAGGAGTTAAGCCCTGCCAAGGGCTTGATCTACACCTTTGTTTGCAAGCGCATCGGCCCTCTCATTGCCTGGGTCACCCGCATGTCCTTTAACCCACCGCCATTCAATTTGATGCCCTGAACTAGCTACCAAATGGTCTAATTTTTGCCAAAGGTCGGCGTTCTTAACGGCTTGTTTCGAGGCAGTTCGCCAACCCTTGGCTTTCCAGCCATGAATCCACTCCGTGATGCCCTTGCGAACGTACTCACTGTCCAAATACAAAGTGACCTTACAGGGACGCTTCAATGCGAGCAAGGCTTCAATCACCGCTGTCAACTCCATCCGGTTGTTGGTGGTGTCTAGCTCACCCCCGCATATTTCTCTGACATGCTCAGCAGAACGCAATAAAGCCCCCCACCCTCCTGGCCCCGGATTGCCCTTACAGGCACCATCGGTGTGAATTTCAACGTGGTTCAATTTCACTCTTTCGTTGGGCGACAGAGTCGCCTTGAATTTGATTTTGACGACGGGCCAGAGTCACGGCAGCCTTGCCTTGAGGCACACGGTTCTTCCAGGTGGCACCCAATATGCGACCACCTTGGACCTTTTTCACGGCCACAATGACATAGGCACCGCCCAAAATAGGCCACCATCGAGCGCCCAATTTGTCCATGAATGACCAACGTTCAAACCATTTGGATTTCTCAAGTGCGGGCCTCCAACAACCAAACCTGCTAACTTTGACTTCAAAACCCAACAATCGCAGCCAATCCCGCAATCGCCAATAACCAATCAGCTCCTCACAGGGTGGCGCATTTAAACCTTCAAACCCCCAGCGTTGGTACCACTGGGAACGCTTGTGCCTCCATCCCCAAAGGCTGGCTGGGTTCAAACCCGTCATGATCAAATGTCCCTCGGGCATCAGGACGCGTTCGGCTTCCCTCAAGCTGGCATGGGCATCCAAGCTCAATTCGAGGCTGTGCGGCATCACCAGCAAGTCCATGCTGTCCGCTTGAAATGGCAGCGCAATGCTGTGAGCAGCAAATTGGTAGTTGAGCGTCTCTGGAATGTCCTCAGTTTCTGAAAGAGCAAGCCACTGGTGCGGCATGCGATTGTTCTTGAGACCATTTAGCTCAGGCATGCCAAACTGAAGCGCGTGATATCCAAAGATATCAGACACCAAATCATCCAATTGGGTCTGCTCCCAGTTCAACAAAAAAGAACCCGCGGGCGTGCTGAGCCATTGACGCCAGTTTTGCACCACAGAGTTGGTTTCTATAATAGGGGGATTCATGAACCTTTTACCGCTACCAGCATTCTCCGACAATTACATTTGGCTATTGCAACACCAAGGCATGGCCTTGGTTGTTGATCCAGGTGAATCGACCCCAGTCAACCATTGGTTGAAAGAGAACAATCACCGGCTCGACTGCATTTTAGTCACGCACCACCATGGCGACCACACCGGCGGCGTGAGCGACCTACAACGCGAATGGAGTGCCAAGGTTTATGGCCCCGCCAAGGAAAAACTTGGATTTGAATATCAGGCCATGGCACAAGGCAGCTCTTTGAGCTGGCACGGCCTGAACTTTCGCACAATCGATGTTCCCGGGCACACGGCTGGGCACATAGCCTATTATGCTGAGCCCGACAATCAAGCCCCCTTGCTTTTTTGTGGCGACACCCTCTTCTCAGGTGGTTGCGGCCGCTTGTTTGAGGGCACAGCAGAACAAATGTTGCAATCGATGGACAAGCTGGCTGCGCTACCCAGCAAAACACGGGTCTGCTGTGCACATGAATACACTTTGAGCAATTTGAAATTTGCCAATGCTGTAGAGCCTGACAACCTTGTTTTAAAAGACTACATCAGCAAGTGCCAACAACTCAGGGCTCAAAACTTACCTACATTGCCTGCCGAGCTAGGCAATGAATTGCAAATCAACCCTTTTCTGCGAACGCGTAAGCCATCGGTGATCAATGCCGTGAAAAAAATGGCCCCGCCAGGCACTGACAAAGAAGCTGAAATTTTTGCACAATTGCGAATCTGGAAAAACGAGTACAAATGAATCACTTCTCATGGGTCAACACCCTCAAGCTTCCCCTCAGTCTGTGCATTGCTTTGTGGGTTGCTGGATGCGCCAACCTGGGGGCCATAAATCCTCCCATTGAGAAAGCAGCGGATCTTGTCACTGAGCCTCCTGTGCTAGCGGCTACCCCATCTCCCAATTTAACGCCACCCGTGACAACGGCCAATGTCACCAAAGCCGATACCTCTAAGGCCAATGCGCTTGTTAGCCCGGCTCCAATTCAACCCAGATTAGAGGTCAGCCCAGAACCACCCGCCGACATATGGGTTCGCATCCGCCAAGGTTTTGCAATGCCTGATTTGGAAACTGATTTGGTGAAAGATCGTGAAGTTTGGTATGCCGCAAGACCTGACTACATGGTTCGGATGACCGAGCGCTCGCGAAGGTATTTGTTTCACATTGTCGAGGAACTCGAGCGCAGAAACATGCCCACCGAGTTGGCTCTGTTGCCATTCATTGAATCAGCTTTCAACCCGGAAGCCGTCTCCTCTGCCAAGGCGGCGGGCATGTGGCAGTTCATGCCCGCTACGGGCAAATACTTTGACTTGAAACAAAATGTATTTAGAGATGAACGACGCGGTGTGATTGAGTCAACTCGCGCTGCGCTTGACTACCTGCAAAAGCTCTACAACATGTTTGGCGATTGGCACTTGGCTTTGGCGGCTTACAACTGGGGGGAAGGCAGCGTCGGTCGGGCCATTGCAAAGAACAAAGCTGCGGGCTTGGGAGTGAGTTACACCGATCTGAAAATGCCCAACGAGACACGCTACTACGTGCCCAAGTTGCAAGCCGTTAAAAATATCATTGCACAACCGCAAAATTTCAACGCACGTCTGCCTCTCATTCAAAACCACCCCTACTTTAAATCTGTCAACATCACCAGGGACATCGATGTCAAGTTGGCTGCCAACTTTGCAGGCGTGAGCATGGAAGACTTCAAAGCATTGAACCCCTCCATGAGCCGCCCAGTTATCTTGGCTGCGGGCACACCTGAAATTTTGCTTCCCTGGGACAATGCCGATCGCTTTCTGCGCAGATTAGAAGAACATGCACAAAAGCCCCTGGCAAGTTGGACCGCTTGGTCGGTGCCAAAAACCATGAAAGTTTCCGAAGCCGGCAAGCTGGTGAATATGTCAGAAAACGATTTGCGAGCAGTCAACCAAATTCCAAAAGGCATGCAAGTCAAACAGGGCTCGACCTTGTTAGTTTCTAGGCAAGGTGCTCTTGACGCAGATGTCACAGAGCATTTGGCAGACAATGCTCAAATTGCCTTTGCGCCTGAAATTGTGTTGCGCCGAATCATGGTGAAGGTTCAAAAGGGAGACACGCTTGCATCATTGGCCAGCAGACACGATGTAACGCCTAGCAGCATTGCGGCATGGAACAAACTCAAAATGCCTGTGGCACTCAAACCCGGACAATCGATTGCTATTTTGGTACCCACCACGGCCAGCTCTCGAGGAAGCAAACAAACTGGCAAAAAAGCTGGCACCAAACAGGTGACGAAGCAAGGCACAAAACAGGTCACGAAACAAGGCACCCAACAAGGCACCCAACAAGGCAAGAAAGCCCCAGCACCTTCTCCGAGTGCTGCCAAGTCCAAAGAAAAAACCAGTCCTAAAAACTAGACCCTCATGCACTGAATTTGCGTTTGGCAATCAATGCAAATTCATTGGTAAAGGATTGTCCTAGGGTGGTCCAATTGGCGCGATCGCTTGTCACCCTGCTGGCTCTCACTCGCCAAGTATTTTGCAAGGCATCTGCAGAGAACACGCCGTCCAAGCTGTAGCTGTCTCGCACCTTGTCCAAGGCACCTAAATAGATGGCGCGATCGCCCATCCAGTTGACCGAAGGTACCAGTTTGAGAATATCGGAGGGTCCGGCTGTTTTGAGCCATTGAAGCGCTCGCACCACACCCAATGTCAATATCAGTGCTACATCTGGGCGTTTTTGTAAAAACTCGGCCTTGCCAATCAAACATGCTGACAGCATTGATCCACCAAACAGCCTTTGTGAGCTGATAAATGTTCGGGTGTCTGACAAAAGCCGCAACTCATTTTTTTGTTCTAAGTAATGCATGACGGGATCGACGAAGCACAGAGCGTCTACTGCGCTAGATCTGATGGCTTCCATCACGTTGGATGTATTGGCGCCCAGCTCCACAAATTGAAAATTGTCAGCCGACAAATTGGCCTTGTACATCCAGTGCAATGCCTGCCAATGCGTCGCAGATCCCAAGGAAGAAATGCCCAAGCGCACAGATTTCAAATCGGCCAATGACTTCATGGCAATGGCCTTTCGAGAGACCAAGCCGACGCTCATTTGTGGCGTTCGGCCTTGCAAAACAAAGGCTCGGTAATTCAAGCCACGAGCCTGCAAATCAAGGGTATGTTCAAACGCACCCGAAATCACATCGGCTTGTCCATTGAGTGCCGTCTGCACAGCTTGAAGGCCTGAATCACATTCAAGCCATTCAATTTGCAAATTCTCTGTTTTGAACATGCCAAGCTGATCTGCCAAGACCAAGGGCAAGTGATAAAGGCTGCTCTTGGCAGCCAATGCAATAGTGACCTTTTGAGGGGATGAGGCGGCATATGAGAAAGCTGGCGACAAACTTGCACCAGCCATGGCCATGCCTAAGCCCATTGCTGAAAACTCACGCCGTCGCAACCTCTCAACCACGCCAAGACCCCTTTGTTAGTACCCATGAAAGATGGGTTCAGCATACAAAGGTATCGATATCAGCACATTGGGAAACATCCCAAGCGGGTAATTACGTAATGTTGAACACCAATAAAAAAGCAGTGCTCATGCTTGGTTTTTAGCGACGATCGACCAAGGCATGGGCGATGGTGCCCAAATCGACATATTCAAGCTCACTGCCAGCTGGCACGCCCCTGGCCAAGCGTGTGACTCGCAAACCCCGTTTTTTCAACATTTCAGCAATGACGTGGGCTGTCGCCTCGCCTTCGCCAGTGAAATTGGTGGCCAGAATGACTTCTTGCACCAAGCCATCGTTGCAGCGCTCTGACAACTTGGCAAAGCCCAAATCCTTAGGGCCCAAACCATCTAGGGGGCTCAGTTTTCCCATAAGGACAAAGTACAGGCCTTTGAATGTCGAAGTACGCTCAATGGCGGCTTGGTCAGCGGGTGTTTCCACAACACACAATTGCGAACGATCACGCTCTGGATCGGCGCACATGTTGCACACGTCAGACTCTGTCAAGGTGTGACACGTGGCGCAATGTTGAACATTGGCGCAGGCATGCTCTAAGGCTTTGGCCAGCACAATTGCAGCTGATCGCTCATGCTGCATCAGGTGAAACGCCATGCGGGATGCAGACTTTGCGCCCACCCCCGGCAAAACTCGCAGCGCTTGTATCAACGCATCTAAAGCGTGGGCGTTGGATTTTTGCATGGCGTTGAGAACACTTAAAAAGGCAGCTTCATGCCTGGAGGCAAACCAGCCGTCAGTTTGCCCATTTTCTGTTGCGAAACTTCCTCAGCTAGACGCACAGCGTCATTGAAAGCTGCGGCTACCAAATCTTCCAGCATGTCCTTGTCGTCCGCCAACAATGAGGGATCGATCGTGACGCGCTTGACCGCATGTTTACAAGTCATTAAAACTTTGACCATACCACTGCCAGAGGAGCCTTCCACCTCGACAAAAGCCAATTCATCTTGCGCTTTTTTCAAGTTGTCTTGCATGGCCTGTGCTTGCTTCATCAAGCCGGCGAGTTGACCTTTGTTGAACATCAATTTTCCTTCAGTGAAATTTAGGAGATAAGCCTGATTGTGCCTGGCACTATTTTGGCGCCAAAATTTTGAATCATGTCTTGAACCAAGGGATCTGATTGAATCAAATTTTCTGCTGCTTTTTGCTTTTCTGCCAAGGCAGCGGCATTCCGCTGAGCGGGTGAATCGGTCACCTTGCCAATTTCGACCGCCAACTTGACTGCAAAACCCTGAGCATTCAAGGCAGCTTGCAGGCGTTCACGAGCAGTGCCTTGGTTCAAAGATTCGCTTTCAATTCGCAAATGCCATTGATCGGTGTCGCGGGCAATCAATTGGGATTGCAATGCCAACTCACGCGCCAAAGCTGTCACAGCTTCATTGGCTACCAGCTGGCCAACTGTTTGAGCCCAAAAATGACCCTCTTCCGTAATGGCCAACACCTTGGGCATTGTTCTTTCTGAGGGTTCAGTGGCTTCACGAATTGGCAGATTGCGAATCTGCACCGGTGTTGCACTTGGCACCACAGAGGGTGCCGTCGCTTCAATGGGCCTAACTGGAGCTGTCGTTAGAGTTTTTTTTTGAGCCACAGGCGCCAAGGCTTGTTGAACTTTTGGTGCTTGAGGCTTGAATGCCAACAACCTGAGCAGGACCATGGTGAGCGCGGCATATTCATCGGGTGCCAAGCCCAATTCTGTGCGGCCGTGCAAACACAAGCTGTAGAGCAATTGCGTTTCATCGGCAGGCATGGCCTGAGACAAACGCAACATTTCGTGATGGTCAGGATCGTCTGATTCGGCAGCTGCACTTGGAACGGCTTGCAAAACTGCCATGCGTTGCAACACCACCGACATGTCTTCCAAGGCCGACGCCGCCGACAACCCATTCAGCCGCAAGCCCTCTGAAATGGCCACCACGCTTGCGCCATCTGCCCTTGACAGCGCATCTATCAGGCCCATCACATGGCTTCGATCCACACTGCCCAACATCAACCGAACTGTTGCCTCTTGCAACTGACCACTGCCAAATGCAATGGCTTGATCGGTAAGGCTCAACGCATCTCGCATCGAGCCCCTGGCAGCGCGTGATAGCAACTTG
Source organism: Limnohabitans sp. MMS-10A-178 (assembly GCF_003063375.1). GTDB lineage: Bacteria > Pseudomonadota > Gammaproteobacteria > Burkholderiales > Burkholderiaceae_C > Limnohabitans_A. The sequence goes on from NZ_NERY01000002.1 coordinate 510,399, forward strand.
AGAGCCATTGGCTCAGCAGGCAAATTCTCTTGCGCCAAGACCTGCGTCAAATGTTCAAAGACCGTTTCTGGCGCCATTGGCCGCAAATTAAATTGCAAGCAACGCGACAAAACCGTGACTGGCACTTTTTGCGGGTCGGTGGTGGCCAAAACAAACTTGAGGTATTCGGGCGGCTCTTCCAAGGTCTTCAACATGGCATTGAATGCCGTGTTGGTCAACATGTGAACCTCGTCAATCATGAAGACTTTGAAACGGCCTTGAACAGGCTTGTAGACCGCTTGCTCGAGCAAACTTTGCACTTCATCAACACCACGATTGGATGCTGCGTCTAGTTCTGTGTAATCGACAAACCGACCTGAATCAATATCCTGGCATGCCTGGCAGACACCGCAGGGCTCAGCCGTGATGCCACCTTGCCCATCGACTCCTTGGCAATTGATTGATTTGGCCAAAATGCGAGAGACAGTGGTTTTGCCAACCCCTCGAGTGCCAGTAAACAAATACGCATGGTGCAACCTTTGTTGCACAAGGGCATTGGTCAGGGCTTGCACAACATGCTCCTGCCCCACCATTTCAGTGAAGTTGCGGGGTCGGTATTTGCGAGCCAGAACAAGATAAGACATGTTGAGATTCTAAGGGTGTCTTACAATAGCCCCCGACGGGCCTTCCCGCATGGTAAAGCGGCCAACCGAGTCAGGTGGGGAACCAAGCAGCTCTAACCGCAGAGCCAGTGCCGGGGTCAAGGCTCGTCACCTTTTATTTCAGCATGGACAGACAGCGCTGCTTTGTAGCCAGTGGCCATGCAAGCCGTCAGCAAATAGCCCCCAGTTGGGGCCTCCCAATCCAGCATTTCCCCTGCCACATACACGCCGGGCATTACTTTGGTTTGCAGCCCCTCATCCAAACCATCCCAAGCCACGCCGCCAGCCGTGCTGATGGCTTCATCCATGGGCCTAGCGGCAGTGAGCTTGATGCTTAAGCCCTTGATGGCCAAAGCCAGTTGCGCCGAATTTCGCAATACTTCAGGCGGTAAAAGCTCGTTCAAGAGCGCCATCTTGATGCCCTCAATGCCCAAGCGCCCCTTTAAATGCGAGGACAAACTTCGAGATCCCCTCGGGTGCGAAACCGCTTGAACCACTTTGTCCAGCGGCCAATCGGGCAGCAAATCCAATTTAAATTCTGCACTGCCCTGAGCTTGAATAGATTTGCGCAAGTCTGCTGAGGCGGCATAAATCAGGCTCCCCTCTACACCGTAAGAGCTAGCCACAAACTCACCTTGCTGCCTTGAAATCTGTCCCAAAGGTGCCGTCCACTCCATAGCCACTGATTTCAGGGGTTTGCCCGCAAAACGGGAAATGAAAAAGGGCGTCCATCCAAGTCCCTCTCTTCCGGCCACATGAAATCCACAATTAGAGGGCTGGAGTGGGTTCACCGGAATGCCAGCAGCTTGCAGCCAGGGCACCCAAGCGCCATCTGATCCAAGGCGGGACCAACTACCTCCTCCCAGGGCCAAAACAACAGACTGTGCCGTCCATTGCCGCGTCTCTACCTGTGTGGATGACAGACCCCGAACTTCAAAGGTCAATTCAACTTGGGTTTGATCGAGCTTGGCGCCAGAACAGGCCTTAAGCCCGATGAGGCGATGGCGCATGTGAAATTCGACAGGCTTGGCACTTGCAGGATGACGCAAACGAGACAACCAAGCCCTTAACAATGGCGCGGCTTTCATTTCCAAGGGGAAAACTCGGCCAGAAGTGCCCACGAAGGTGTCAATGCCCAAGGCCAACGCCCAAGAGCGCAGTTGATCTGCACCCCATTCACTCAAAATTGGTTTTAGCTGCGTTTCTTGCTCGCCATATCGATGCACAAAGTGTTCAAAAGCCTCTGCGTGCGTGAGGTTGAGACCGCCGCGGCCAGCCAACAAAAACTTCCGACCGACCGAGGGCATGGCATCAAACAGGTGCACGGAATAGCCAAGACTGGACAAGACCTGTGCCGCCATGAGTCCTGCTGGGCCGCCACCAACGACCGCCACAGGCACGCTCTGTGGCTTTGGGGACTCGTTGGGGATGTAGTTCATGGTGTCAAAAAGTAAGGGGAGGCCCTGCCATCAGAGCGGCTTTGCGTGTTTCTGTCAAAATACGGGAAGTTTACAAACAGAACCTAGCAGTAATTTCAATCTCTCTAAGGAAAAGGCCATGGCCAGCGATTTGATCAAACACACAACCGACGCCACTTTTGACAACGATGTGCTCAAAGCCGACAAGCCAGTCATCGTCGACTTTTGGGCCGAATGGTGCGGGCCTTGCAAAATGATTGCACCCATTTTGGACGAAGTAGCAACGGGCTACGCTGGCAAATTGCAAATTACCAAAATGAATGTTGATGAAAACCGCGATATTCCAGCTAAATTTGGTATTCGTGGCATTCCCACACTCATGGTGTTCAAAGACGGACAGTTGGCTGCAACCAAAGTGGGCGCGATGAGCAAATCTCAACTCACCGCCTTCATTGACCAACAGTTGGCCTGAGTCTGAGGCCAGCGCGCTCGGAAACTAGCTTAAAGAGGTGGCGATTTGTCAACAATTCATTTCAATGAATGAAAATCGACTTGCGCCACCTCAAAAATTCCTGTCATAATTCAAACCGCTGAGCCCCACAAGGGTTTCAGCACAGTTTCAAGATAGCAACTTTAAAAAGCCATCAGCACCAAGCTTATCTCTGGTGCACATTTCAGGCTTTGGTTACTAGACGTTTGAAATTTCGGCTTACTCCTCCCCCAGATTTTATTGACTTCAACCCATCAGGGTTGCTTTACGCAGGTAAATCCATGCATTTAAACGAACTCAAGGCACTCCACGTGTCTGAAGTCCTCAAGCAAGCAGATGCGCTTGAAATTGAAAACACGGGCCGCATGCGCAAACAAGAGCTGATGTTTGCCATCATCAAAAAGCGCGCCCGCGCTGGCGAACAAGTGTTTGCCGATGGTGTTTTAGAAATCTTGCCCGACGGTTTTGGTTTCTTGCGCAGCCCCGACACCAGCTACACAGCCAGTACCGACGACATCTACATCAGCCCCAGCCAAGTGCGCCGATTCAACTTGCACACCGGCGACATGATTGAAGGCGAAGTTCGCATCCCCAAAGACGGCGAACGTTACTTTGCCCTCACCAAGCTTGACAAGGTCAATGGCGACTTGCCAGAGAACAACAAGCACAAGATCATGTTTGAGAACTTGACGCCCTTGTTCCCCAACATTCAGATGCGTTTAGAGCGCGACATCAAGGCCGATGAGAACATCACCAGCCGCGTGATCGACATCATTGCCCCGATTGGCAAAGGTCAGCGCGCATTGATCGTGGCTCAACCTAAGTCAGGCAAAACTGTGATGATGCAGCACATAGCGCACGCCATCACGGCCAACAACCCCGACGTTCACCTCATGGTACTGCTGGTTGATGAGCGTCCTGAGGAGGTAACCGAAATGCAGCGTACTGTGCGCGGCGAAGTCATTGCTTCTACCTTTGACGAGCCGGCTGCACGCCACGTGCACGTGGCTGAAATGGTCATTGAACGCGCCAAGCGTTTGGTTGAATTGAAAAAAGATGTGGTCATCTTGCTCGACTCCATTACCCGCTTAGCTCGCGCTTACAACAATGTGGTGCCAAGCTCTGGCAAGGTCTTAACGGGTGGTGTCGATGCCAATGCGCTCCAACGCCCCAAGCGTTTCTTCGGCGCGGCTCGCAATGTAGAAGAAGGCGGCAGCTTGACCATCATTGCAACCGCTTTGGTCGATACTGGCAGCCGCATGGACGAGGTGATCTTTGAAGAGTTCAAAGGCACAGGCAATTGCGAAATTCATTTGGAGCGCCGTTTGTACGAAAAGCGTGTGTTCCCAGCCATCAACTTGAACCGCAGTGGTACGCGCCGCGAAGAGTTGTTGCTCCAGCCAGAGGTGCTGCAAAAAACGCGCATCTTGCGCCAATTCATGTACAACATGGATGAAATTGAGGCCATGGAAATGGTTCTTAAGAGTATGAAAGCCACGAAGAGCAACGTCGAATTCTTCGACATGATGCGTCGAGGCGGCTAAAAAGTAGCTTTTGCAGACCCAATCCGGCGTGCAAGTCATTGATTTCATGCCATAATCTCGTGTTTCGCGAAAAGTACCCCGGATGGTCCGAGGGCGGCTGTCGCATCTGAACCCAAGGAAAAGATCATGAAAGAAGGCATTCACCCCAATTACCGAGAAGTTTGCTTCTTGGACTTGTCTAACGGCTTCAAGTTCGTCACACGTTCTTGCGTCAATGCCAAAGAAATGGTGAAAATGGACGACGGCCGCGAGTTGCCCTTGTTCAAGTTAGATACCTCCAGCGAATCACATCCCTTCTACACAGGCACCCAAAAATCTGTCGACAACATGGGCGGTCGCGTTGAGAAATTCCGCAACCGTTTCGGCAAAACATCTGTCACGAAGTAATTTCAAATTACGTCATTTTGTGACTCACAAAGGGCAGCCCGGGCAACCGGCCTGCCCTTGTTTTTTTGCATGCCCACACCCCGCTGGCATGGACTTGTGATGTTGATACCGACTCTGCTATTGTCTGAATTGTGAATTCCTACTCATCAGATACATCTTCCAACCCAGCCATCGTGGCACAAGATGCCGTTCGACGTTTGCCGCGCTGGGTTTTGTGGACACTTTGCTTAGCCTATGTGTTATCGGGCTTCGTTGGCCGAACTCCATGGAAAGCCGAAGACATGGAAGCCTTTGGGTTCATGCGAAATTTGGCACTGTCCATTGGCCCCGAAGACATTTCGTGGCTCAAACCGACGCTCCTTGGACAAGCCGATTTAGATGCTGCTCTTTTGCCCTATTGGCTGGGTGCATGGGCCATCCAATTGGCACCCTCCGGTTTTGCATTGGACGCTGCTGCTCGCTTGCCCTTCATGGCCTTGTTGGGTCTCACATTGGCAGCCACTTGGTATGCGGTCTACGCCTTGGCTCGTTCGCCTGCTGCACAACCGGTCAGCTTTGCCTTTGGCGGAGAAGCTCAACCTGCAGACTATGCAAGGGCCATGGCAGATGGTGGCTTGCTGGCCTTGATTGCTTGCTTGGGCTTGGCCAGGCTTTCACATGAAGCCGCACCACCGCTTGCACAACTTGCCTTTTCTGCCCTTCTCTTCTTTGCTTTGGCCAACTTGGCCCGCAAAAGAATCCCTGCGCTCTTTGGTGCGGCTAGTGGCATTTTAGGCTTGGGACTTTCTGGCTCACCATTACTGGCCATGTTGTTGGGCGCTGGTGGTGCCATTGTGATGGCACTTGACACTCGAAAACCGCATTCATTGCAAGTCAGGCGTGTCGACGTTGCTTGGATCTTGATTTTTTGTTTGTCCACGGCCGCCATCGCCAGCAAGCTGGAATTGTGGCAATGGCGTGTGGAGTTTCCTCATTTCTTTGAAATCAAGTCTTTGGCCAGATTGCTTTTGTGGTTCACTTGGCCCGCTTGGCCCTTGGCACTCTGGACGCTTTGGCGCTGGCGCTATCAGCTGAAAAACATTTCAGCCAACCCCCATTTGTCATTGCCACTCTGGTTCTTGGGTGTCGCCATCGCAAGCACTTGGTTTTCCGGTATCAGCGATCGTGCACTGCTCTTGGCCTTGCCTGCATTGGCCACATTGGCTGCCTTTGCCTTGCCCACTTTCAAACGCAGCATGAGCGCGTTCATTGATTGGTTCACGCTGCTCTTCTTCAGTTTTGGAGCCCTGATTGTCTGGACTGTCTGGCTGTCCTTGCAAACAGGCTTTCCAGCCCAGCCAGCAATCAATGTCGGCAGACTGGCGCCTGGCTTTGTTGCACAGTTTTCATTAACTACTTTTGTCATTGCTGGCTTGGCAACACTAGGATGGGCAGGCCTTGTGAAATGGCGTGCAGGCAGAAACCGCGCAGCTCTTTGGAAAAGCATGGTGTTGCCCGCCAGTGGCGCCACCTTGTGCTGGTTGTTGATCATGACCCTTTGGTTACCTGTATTGGACTTTGGGAGAAGTTATGCGCCTTTGGTTTACCAGGTCAGAAGCATGATGGGAGACTCCGAGTGCGTCCATTACTATGGGCTGACCAAGGCACAAGGTGCAGCCTTCGAGTTTCACGGCAATTTCAAATTGCAACCGGTTGTGAGGCCCTCAAATCAGTTAAGCACTGATTCAAAGCAGTGTGCTTGGCTGATTGTTGATACTCAAGCACTGACCTCTCTGTCCCAAGAGGTCAACGTCGGTTTGTGGACACGCCACGCCACCGTCCGACGCCCATCTGACAACAACGAAGACATCGTTTTGTTTCGCGCCGTAGCGCCCACGACCTCCGCTAAGCCCTGAAGTTACTTAGCGGTATGTTTGAAGCGCGCACCATCCTTCGTCACGCCGGTACGGTATTGGTGGGGCAATTGGCAGTGATGGCATTTGGCGTTGTTGACACCTTGGTTGCGGGTCGATACAGCGCATCTGCGCTTGCCGCTTTGTCTGTGGGATCTGCCATTTACATCAGCATTTATGTGTCTTTGAATGGTTTGATTACAGCCCTGCTGCCCGTTTGGGCAGAGTTGCGTGGGGCCGGCGCACATGCAGCGCTTGGCAAATCGGTTCGGCAAGCTTTGTACTTGTGCCTTGGCGTGAGTATCTTTGGCACTCTGGCGCTGTTGTTTCCAGATCCATGGCTGAACGCAACAGGTGTTCCTGAAACTCTGCAAGACGATGTGCGAGATTACCTTTATGTTTTGGCGCTTGCTGTGGGGCCGTCACTGCTTTTTCGGATGTACTCAACGCTGAACCAAAGCTTGGGCATGCCGCTTTGGGTCACGGTCCTTCAAATTGCAGCATTGGGTCTCAAAATACCTCTTTCAATTTACTTAACTTTGGGAGGCTGGGGGCTAGAAGCGCAAGGCGTTGTGGGCTGCGCTTGGGCCACCCTGATTGTCAATACGTGGCTGATGCTGATGGGTATTTATTTCTTGCGCTCTCACAAGGTTTACCAAGAATACAAAATATGGCAGCCATTGGAGGCCCCCAATTGGAAAGTGCTTAAAGAGTTTTTGCGCTTGGGCGTACCGGCCGCCCTGTCCGTGTTGGTAGAGGTTACTGCGTTTACCATGATGGCTCTCTTTATTTCTAGACAAGGTGTGGTGGCATCGGCCAGCCACCAAATTGCAACCAGCATTGCTACTTTGCTCTACATGATTCCGCTTGCCCTTGGCATTGCTTGCAGTGCTCGAGTTGGCTTTTGGATTGGCGCCAATGACCCTGCTCAAGCCGAGAAGGCTGCCCATACGGGTTTGAAATTGACATTGGTCCTCGCCTTGCTGTTCAGCACAGTTCTGGCCTTGAGCAAAGAAACCTTGGCGGGCTGGTTTTCAGTTGACACTGCGGTCTCATTGGCTGCGTCAGTTGTGCTGGGGTGGGTAGCCCTTTATCACTTGATGGATGCGTTGCAAGCGGTTTGTGCCTTTATTTTGAGGTGTTACCGCATGACTTTGCTGCCTCTCATCATCTACAGCATCATGCTGTGGGGTGTGGGGCTTTGGGGAGCTTTTGTCTGGGCCTATGAAGGCATTGGGCCTCTGACTGCTCGAGCTGAAGTGAGTACTTTTTGGGCAGCCGCCAGTTTTGCACTGTGCGTGGTTAGCCTCGCCTTCATTGCGCTGGTTTTATGGGTTGCCAAACAGCGCCGTCTTTGATCCCTGCATTTTTTTGCCACAATGTTGCTTCAGTTAAAAATTCCAAGTTCCATTTCAAGTGGCACTCCACGATCAAATTTATTCACATCAACCTAGGAACATCATGATTCTTGAATTAGCAGACATTCGCGTTAAACCTGGCCAGGAAGTAGCCTTCGAAGAAGCCATTGCGCGCGGAATTCAAACCGTCATCTCAAAAGCCAAGGGTTTTCAAGGCGCCAAAGTGAACAAAGGTATCGAAAGCCCAGACCGATTTATTCTGCAAATTTTCTGGGACACATTAGAAGATCACACCATCGGATTTAGAGAGTCAGCTGCTTTTACAGAGTGGCGCGCCATTGTGGGACCATTTTTCGCAGGCCCTCCCGTGGTGGAACATTTTGTACTCACGTACAAAAGCTAAATAAACAAATTGCGAGTCAGGGCTAGGATCGGTCTGAGGGGTCAACATCGCCCCCCTCGGCCTGTTTCAGCTGCGATTCATGACCGGCCACCAGTTTAGAGAGCAAGCCCACGAGCTGCAGGGCTTCATCATGATTCAGTGGCTTAAGTAAAGTATCTTGCACCCGCTGCACAGCAGTTTTCATGAGCAAGGTAGCCTCTTGACCCGAGGGCGTTAGCCACAAAAGTTTACGCCTGCGGTCTTGTTTGTCCTGCTCTCGTTTGATCCACCCCTTGGTTTCCAAACGCCCGATGACAGAGCCGGAAGTTGCTGCATCAAATGCCACTCGGCCGGACAACGTAATTTGATCAATGCCCGGCGTGTCCATCACAGCATTCAGAATGGCAAATTGAACTGGCGTGACATCCTCCGCCGCCAATTCCGCCATGAACAAGGACACCGCAATTTGTTGCGCACGACGCACCAAGTGACCTGGCGCTTTCGCAAAATCAAAACTCTTCTCCATGCAATATGATTCGGGGTTGATGACAAAATCGTCCAATAATAAGTATACTTATGAAAATCGGTTTTGGCGTTCTCTTTTTATTTGCATGAAAGGTATTTATGAGTTTTGTTTTCGCCCCAGCTCCCGTAGTTTCGGTTCCAGTTTTGGGACAGGCTGAACGCTTTCCAGCTCGCCGCATCTACTGCGTAGGTCGCAATTACGAAGAACACGCCAAAGAAATGGGTTTCACAGGCAGAGAACCCCCCTTCTTCTTTTTGAAACCCACAGACACCCTGGTGGTTGTGAATGAAGGCGAGACAGGCCACATGCCTTACCCCAGCTTGACCCAAAACTTTCACCACGAAATTGAATTGGTTGTCGCCATCGGCACAGGTGGTCGAAACATCAAAGCGGCGGATGCAGAGAAGCATATTTTTGGCTACGCAGTCGGCTTGGACATGACACGCCGTGACTTGCAAAATGACATGAAAAAACAAGGCCGTCCATGGTGCATTGGCAAAGCGTTTGATCACTCAGCACCCATTGGCCCCATCACACCGAAAGCCAAAGCCGGCGACGTGAATCATGCAGAAATTGATTTGCTGGTTAACGGCACAGTGCGTCAAACCAGCACCGTTGCCAAGCTCATCTGGAACGTGGCAGAAACCATCGAGCACTTGTCGGCCGCTTGGGAGTTGCAGCCCGGTGATTTGATTTACACAGGTACACCCGAAGGTGTTGCCGCCGTAGTGGCTGGCGATACATTGGTTGGTCGCGTTGCAGGCTTGGGCACCTTGACGGTCAAAGTTGACCCTGCAAAATAAAACCTGATATCAAAAGAAATCGACCGGGCTCTGTGCCCGGTTGTCTGAAAGGTAAAGATTGAAAATCCTCGAGCTACTGGCCAAATTCTGCAGCATCTTGGCAGGCGCTTTGCTGACTTTCATTACTTTGATGACTTGTTACAGCCTCATCGGTCGCAATACCAACGGTTCAACCATCGTGGGCGATTTTGAGCTGACCGGTGTTGCCACTGGTGCCGCCATTGCACTGTTCATGCCCCTTTGCCAATTCAAGAAGGCCAACATCGTTGTGGACTTTTTCACAGCCAAGGCAAGTCAAGCCACCATTGAACAATTGGACAGATTAGGTTCACTTTTCATGGCTGCAGTTTTTGCCTTGCTCGCTTGGCGAACCTATTTAGGCGGAATGAACGCATGGACGACGCAATCGGGCTCCATGATGTTGGGATTTCCTGAGTGGATTGTTTATGCAGCCATGACACCCCCATTGGCACTCAGTGCAGCCATTGCTTTAACTCAAGCCTTGATGGGTGAAAAATTCACCCGCACAGATGAGGCATCAGCATGAGCGCCATCACCCTTTGCTTGATTATTTTTGGCGCCATGTTGGTGCTCATGGCCATCAGAGTTCCCATTGCGGTCTCTATGTTTGCAGCGGGAACTTTGGGTTATCTCATGCAAACTGGCTGGGGACCCTATTCCAACTTTCTCAACAATTTGGCATTTGCTCGATTTGCAAGTTATGACCTGTCAGTCATTCCTTTGTTCATCCTGATGGGCCATTTTGCAACCCAAGGCGGTATCAGCAAGGCTTTGTTTCAATTTGCCGCCAGCGTCATGGGACGCTTCAAAGGTGGTCTGGCCATGGCGGCCGTTTTGGCCAGTGCAGCATTTGGCTCTATTTGCGGTTCCTCGGTTGCTACTGCAGCCACCATCACGGGTGTGGCATTGCCAGAAATGAAGCGCCATGGCTACTCGGGTCGCCTGTCTACAGGTACCTTGGCTGCAGGCGGTACTTTGGGCATCTTGATTCCCCCCTCGGTACCTTTGGTAATTTATGCCATTTTGACGGAGCAGAACATTGCCAAACTGTTTGCCGCCGCCATGGTGCCTGGCATCATTGCCATGCTGGGCTACATGGTGGCCATCGCCATCTATGTTCGATTGGTGCCCGGTCAAGCGCCCGAGGTAGATGACGACATTGAAAAATTCTCATTGGCAGCCTTGGCTGGCATAGCCCCCATCGCTACCATTTTTATCATTGTCTTTGGCGGCATTTACGGCGGATTTTTCACACCGACAGAAGGCGCTGGCGTAGGAGCGGCTTCAACCTTCATTGCAGCCTTGCTGAAACGTGAAATCAATTGGGAAAAATTCAAGAAAAGCTTTTATGCAACCGCTGAAAGCTCGGCCATGATTTTCATGATTTTCATTGGCGCTGACGTCATGAATTCATCACTCGCACTCACGCAAGTGCCCAACCAACTTGCCAACGTGGTGAGCAGCTGGGGGCTTGCTCCACTCATGATTGTGAGTGCCATATTGTTGTTTTATGTGATTCTTGGTGCCGTGATGGATGAACTCAGCATGATTTTGCTGACCATTCCTATTTTCTTCCCCTTGATCATGGGTCTTGACTTTGGCATGGCCAAAGAACCCACCGCCATTTGGTTTGGCATCATGGTGCTCATGACCGTGGGATTTGGCATGTTAGCCCCCCCTGTCGGATTGAATGTGTATGTGGTCAACAGCATGGCCAAGGATGTGCCGATCTCTGAAAGTTACAAGGGCGTCATGCCTTTCCTCATCAGCGACACCATTCGAACCATCCTGCTGCTCTTCTTCCCCGGGATTTCCCTGTGGTTGATTCAATACGTTGCCTAAATGGAAGCCTCAATTTGGGGCTTTGATCCGTTAATATCCAATCATCACCTTTCGGAGACATTCATGATCAAACGTCGCTCACTTTTAAAGTCAGGTGCTGCAGCCGCCATTGCAGCGCCAGCCCTCACTGGTTTCGCCCAACAAACCGTCACCTTGAAGTTTCACACCTTCATGGCCCCACAGTCCAACGTGTGGCTCAACATGCACAAAGCATGGATGAACAAAGTGGAAAAAGACTCAGGTGGCCGAATCAAATTCGAAGCCTATCCTGCCATGCAGCTTGGCGGTACGCCTGTTCAGTTGTATGACCAAGCCCGTGATGGTGTGGTCGACATCGTTTGGACTTTGCCTGGCAACACAGCGGGCCGATTCCCAAGGGTTGAAGTGTTTGAACTGCCATTCATGATGACCAATGCAGAAGCCGCATCCAAGGCCTACTGGGAATATGTGCAAACCATGGCACCCGATGAATTCAAAGAAACCCAATTAATTGCTCTGCATGTTCACGGCCCAGGCGCTATTCACACTGTCGACAAACCCGTCAGAAGTGTGGCTGACTTGAAGGGCTTGAAAATGCGCGCCCCTACTCGACAAGTTACAAAATTGATGGGTGCATTGGGTGCTATCCCCGTCGGCATGCCATTGCCTGGCATTCCAGATGCCTTGTCCAAAGGAACCATCAACGGTGCCGTCATTCCTTGGGAGGTTGTGCCTGCTGTGAAGGTCAACGAACTCACCAAGTTCCATGCAGAATTTGACCCTGCCGGTGGTTGCTTGTACACCACCACCTTTGTGATGACGATGAACAAAGCCAAGTACAACTCACTGCCACCCGATTTGAAAAAAATCATCGATGACAACAGTGGCATCGAAACATCGGGTTGGCTTGGCAAGGTTCAGCAAGAAGGCGATGTGCCTGGGCGCAAAACAGCCAGCGACCGCAACAACACCATTTTCACAGTGGGCCCGGTTGAAGCACAAGAGTTCCGTCGCAAGTCACGCGCGCTGGAAATTGAATGGCTTGAAGACATGAACAAACGCGGCTATGACGGTCGCAAATTGCTAGACACAGCACGTTCACTGATCGAAAAGCATTCCAAAGCGCCAGCCGCCAAAGCTCCTGCGAAAAAGGCTTGAGCTATCAACGCCAATTGATCAAACACTGCCGAGCCTGTGGCTCGGCGGTTTTATATCGACTTCCCGATGATGGCGACACCAAACAGCGCGCCATTTGCACCGAGTGCCAATTGGTGCATTACGAAAACCCCCTCAATGTCGTTGGCACAGTCCCTTACCTAGGCCACAAAGTTTTGCTATGCAAGCGCAATATTGAGCCTCGAAAAGGCAAATGGACATTGCCTGCTGGCTTCATGGAGTTGGGCGAAACCACTTCGCAGGGCGCTGCGCGCGAAACATCCGAAGAGGCTGGGGCACAATTCAAAATAGGCCCACTTTTCACAGTCATGAGTGTGCCCCGGGTCGGCCAAGTTCATCTGTATTTCTTGGCGGAACTAGACAACGAAATCTTCGAACCAGGATTTGAAACTCAAGAAGCCAGAATGTTTGCCGAAGATGAAATTCCATGGAGCGAATTGGCTTTCAGAACCGTTCAAGAAACTTTGCAACATTATTTTGCAGACAAAAAAGCGGGGACTTTTGGGGTCCATACTCTGACGATTGATTGACTTTTTTGTCCATTGAAGCCCTAACTTGGGCCAAAATACGGACGTGGCCATTCCTCAGTCTTTTATTCAAGAACTTCTCTCCCGCGTTGATGTGGTGGAAGTTGTTGGCCGCTATGTCCAATTGAAAAAAGGTGGCGCCAACTTGATGGGGCTTTGCCCCTTTCACGGCGAAAAATCACCCAGCTTTACAGTCAGCCCCACCAAACAGTTTTTCCATTGCTTTGGCTGTGGCAAAAATGGCAATGCCCTTGGCTTTCTCATGGACCATGCGGGCATGACCTTCATTGAAGCCGTGAAAGATTTGGCTCAACAAACGGGCATGACGGTTCCCGAAGACGATCTCTCACCGCAAGACAAAGCAAAGGCTGCTGCGCAAAAACAAAAGCAAACCAGTATGAGCGACATGTTGGAAAAAGCGGCCAGCGCTTATCAACAACAACTCAAAATTGCGCCCAATGCAGTGGCTTATTTGAAGGGGCGTGGCTTGTCAGGGCAAATTGCCAAACGATTTGGCTTGGGTTACTCGCCTGAAGGCTGGCGCAGTTTGGCCAGCGTATTTCCCAACTACGATGACCCACTTTTGGCTGAAAGTGGTTTGGTGATTGTCAACGAAGAAGATGGCAAACGATACGATCGGTTCAGGGACCGGGTGATGTTTCCAATTCGAAACATCAAAGGTGAGTGCATTGGCTTTGGTGGGCGTGTGATGGGGGACGGCACCCCCAAATACTTAAACTCTCCTGAAACGCCTGTCTTTCACAAAGGACGCGAGCTTTATGGTTTGTTTGAAGCGCGCGACAGCATTCACAGCGCAGGCTATGTCTTGGTCACTGAGGGCTACATGGATGTAGTGGCTTTGGCGCAATGGGGCTTCCCCAATGCAGTTGCAACGCTTGGCACCGCTTGCACGCCAGACCATGTTCAAAAGCTATTTCGTTTTACTGATTCCGTCGTCTTTGGTTTTGATGGTGACGCGGCTGGCCGAAGAGCCGCTCGAAAAGCCCTCGATGGCGCTCTGATATACGCAACCGATGTTCGAAGCATAAAATTTTTGTTCTTGCCTCAAGAACATGACCCCGACAGTTTCATCCGAGAAAAAGGCTCAGAGGCCTTCTCTGTTGCCGTCACCAATGCCACGCCTCTGTCTAAGTTTTTAATTGAAGTTGCATCAGAAGGATGCGATTTGAATTCAGCCGAAGGACGAGCACGTCTTTCTAGCAACGCCAGCCCTCTCTGGCGCGCCCTCCCAGATGGCGCTCTCAAGCGTCAACTTCTCTCAGAATTGGCGCAATTGATTCAGCTTGATGCGGCAGAGCTGGCTGGGCTTTGGCTTCAACAAGCAGAAGCTTCTGCAACCCGCAGTAAGCCCCGAGGTACGGCGTCCACCGGGCAAGCAAACGGTTCAATGACATCGCCATTGATGGCCAGCCAAGGATCCCATTCAGCCTATGATCCAGAGGGCATGCCCTCGCCCTTTGAACCACCTAAAAGCCAGGCCTATCAAAAATCCTCGCGTGCTCGCCCCGACGGTAAAACTTGGCAGAAAGATTCCAATGGCAAATGGCGGCTGCTCAGCCGTACAGATGCTCTTCAAGCATCCGATCTAGGACCCAGAGTCCAGCCTGCAAGCAGAGCAGACCATGCGGTCAGACTCATTCTCACCAACATGGCCCTGTGGGACGGTTTATCTGCTGAAGACCACTCATTGCTGTCCCATTTACCCGGCCAGCATGGCGACATCATGCGGTGGGTTGAAAGTCAATTTCTGGATCATGGCCCTCTCGCTTGGGGAACTTTAAAAGCTGAATTGCAACATTTAAGTTTTTCCAGCTTGGCTGACAAGCTCATGGAGTCCCATGCCCCTAGCCAACCAGAAGGACAAATCGAAATGGAGCCTGGGGAGGCCCACAAAGAACTGCGGCTACTTCTTAACCTGATGCTCATTGACCAACTCAAAGAGTTGGAAACTGTCGCCCTGCAGAATGCTGAAAGTTTGCAAAGCCCAGAGGCTTTTCAAAAGTGGCGAGAAATCCATCAGCGGCGTAGAACCCTCATGAACGCTCAAAATTAGTTGTTTTTGAACCCTATTTCGGTATAATCCACTTTTCCAAGCAAGAGCGACAGCAGCACCTCCGGACCCGGCCACCGCCACAGCGCACCTCCCTCCATGGGAAAGGCCCAACTACCGCAAGGACTGCATTCCAAATGTTCGCCCACACATCTTGCTTACAAGACCTTGCAATTTAGCCACCTGACCTCAGGTGCTTGTTTGCATTTCCTCTCGCGCCAGAAGTTTGTGGCGCAGCGTTTGTTTCCATTCAGTTTGAAGTATTGAGGTCCATCATGCCCGCTCAAAAGCCGAAGAAGCCCGTTAAAACACAAGCCACGTCTGGCGCAAAAAAACCTGTTAAGCCTGTTGCAAAGCCAACTGCCAAGCCTGCCAGCAAACCTGTGTCTAAGCAAGTTTCTAAATCAGCATCTAAAACAGCTCCAAAATTAGCTCAAAAACCGGCTTCAAAGCCAGTTTCCAAAGCAACAACCAAAACAAGTCCGGTGAAAGCCAAAGCTCCAGTCAAATCACCTGCCAAAACACCGGCCAAACCAACTGCCAAATCGCCCATCAAAGCCGCTCCTAAAGCAGTGGTCAAGACTGCCGCTAAACCAGTTGTCAAACCAGTTTCTAAATCAGTTGCCAAACCCGTAGCCAAGGCAGTCACACCGGCCAAGAAAGCCAGTTCAGTGCCTGCATCTAAAAAACCAATCGCCGTCAAAGCGCCTGCTAAATCTCCCATCAAGGTCGCAAAACCGGAAGCGCCAAAAGCTAACGTAAAAGCTAATGCGAAAGAAAACGTAAAAGGCAATCCTAAAGTCATTGCCAAAGCAAGCGACAAAAAGCCATCCAAGCAAGAAGACAAAACGCCTACAGACGACAAAGCTGCAGCGGTCAAACCAGCCAAAACAAGTGCACCTGAATCAGATCTCAAACCATCTGGTGCCAAGCGTGGCCGTAAACCGAAAGCAGATGCGGCCCCCATTGAGGAAGATTTGAGCGACATCGAAGACGACTTGGTGGGTGAGCCTGTTGCCGAGTCAACAGAGAAGGTCAAACCCCTTCGCATGAAAATCAGCAAGGCCAAAGAGCGCGCCTTGATGAAAGAGTTTGGTTTGGACGAAACTGTTTTGTCTGAAGAGGACATGGCCAAGCGCCGTCAACGCCTCAAAGCGCTGATCAAATTGGGCAAAACGCGTGGTTACCTCACCCACGGCGAAATCTCTGACCACTTGCCTGACAAGTTGGTCGACGCTGAAACCTTGGAAGTGGTAATTGCCACTCTCAATGATTTGGGTGTAGCGGTATATGAGCAAACGCCTGATGCTGAAACCCTGATCATTACTGACAACGCGCCCACAGGCTCTACAGAAGAAGAAGCCGAAGAAGCCGCTGAAGCTGCGCTGTCCACGGTTGACAGCGAATTTGGTCGCACCACTGATCCTGTTCGCATGTACATGCGCGAAATGGGCACCGTTGAATTGCTCACCCGTGAAGGTGAAATTGAAATCGCCAAGCGCATTGAAGGCGGCTTGATGGACATGATGACGGCCATCAGCGCCTCGCCTGCCACCATTGCTGAAATTCTGCGTCTTGCTGGCGAAATTCGCGAAGGCAAAGTGGTCATTTCCACGGTTGTCGATGGCTTCTCGAACATCAATGAGGCCGACGACTATGTGGCCGAAGAAGACTTCGACGAATTTGATGAGTCTGACGATGACGATGGCAAAGGTGGCTCCAAAGCACTCACCAAGAAGTTGGAAGAACTCAAAAATCAAGCCCTAGAGCGCTTTGATCGCATCACAGAACTCTTCGAAAAAGTTCACAAAATCTCTGCCAAAGAAGGCTGGGGCACTCCCGCTTACTTCAAGGCACAGAAGGAATTGTCCGAAGAATTGATGACCATCCGTTTCACGGCCAAGACCATTGAGAAGCTTTGCGACATGGTGCGAGGTCATGTTGACGATGTGCGCAAGAAGGAACGTGAACTGCGCCGCATCATCGTCGACAAATGCGGTTACCCCCAAGATCAGTTCATTGCTGAGTTCAGTGGCCGTGATAAAAACAACCAGCGCATTGCCTCTCATTTGCTTGATTTAAAGTGGATTGAAAAACAATCTGCCGCAGGCAAACCTTGGAGTGCGGTGATGGGTCGAAACATCCCGCCAGTCCAAGACTTGCAGCAGAAACTCACCGATTTGCAAACTCGCGTGGTGGTGCCTTTGGATGAACTCAAAGACATCAACAAGCGCATGAATGCAGGTGAGCGCGCTTCTCGCCATGCCAAAAAGGAAATGATCGAGGCCAACTTGCGTTTGGTCATTTCCATTGCCAAAAAATACACCAACCGCGGTTTGCAGTTCCTCGATTTGATTCAAGAAGGCAATATTGGTTTGATGAAGGCGGTCGATAAGTTTGAATACCGTCGTGGTTATAAGTTCTCCACTTATGCCACATGGTGGATTCGCCAAGCCATTACTCGCTCTATTGCAGACCAGGCTCGCACCATCCGAATTCCGGTTCACATGATCGAAACGATCAACAAGATGAATCGTATTTCGCGCCAGCATTTGCAGGAATTTGGCTTTGAGCCCGATGCCAGCATCTTGGCAGAAAAAATGGAAATTCCAGAAGACAAGATTCGCAAGATCATGAAGATTGCCAAAGAGCCAATCTCCATGGAAACACCTATCGGTGACGACGATGACAGCCACTTGGGCGACTTCATTGAAGACAGCGCCAACACAGCGCCTATCGATGCAGCCATGCAAGCCGGTTTGCGCGATGTGGTCAAAGATATTTTGGACAGTCTCACACCGCGCGAAGCCAAAGTGCTGCGCATGCGTTTTGGCATTGAAATGTCAACCGACCACACCCTGGAAGAAGTGGGCAAGCAGTTTGATGTCACGCGTGAACGCATTCGCCAAATTGAAGCCAAAGCACTTCGCAAGTTGAAGCATCCTAGCCGTAGCGACAAGCTGCGCAGTTTCATCGACACGATGTAAATTGACGGCTCAAGCCATCCAATATACAAAAGAACGAACGAAGGAACAATCAATCAATCGTTCGTTCATCCATAAAAAAAGCCTTCTAGTTGTTTGACTAGAAGGTTTTTTTGTAAAGCGAGTCGATTTATTCGCTGGCCATCACAATGGCTGCACTCATTGCCAACACACCGCCTGGCAAACTCAAGTTGGACTTTTCTTGCGCTTGCTCTGGGGTGACGGAGTCCAAGTTGACTGACAATTTTGGACGGCGTACATCAACCACTCTTGCCAAACCAACTTCACCCTTAATTTGCTTGGTGAACTCAGCGAGGGGGCCTTGAACTGTTCTCACAGAAACTTTGTGACCCACAGCATCTAGCAAGTGAACAAGTGCTTCCGTATTTTCACGGGTCCATTCTTGACGCCATTTGTTTTGGGCTGTTCGCGTGAGCCATCGCCCAGTATGGCGATTCAACCTGGGCGGACACCCAATCAAAATCCAATTTGCTTCGGTAGCTTGTGACCCACTGGCTGGCAGCATTGGAACGATTTGTTGGAGTGCATATTGCTTGTCGTCGATGTAAACAATGAATGTTTCCATTTTCTTGTCTCCTTGTTCCAAAACTTCAAGCGGATGGCGTCTCAGGTGTCTCTTTCTCCTGACGTTTGCTCGTCCACCAGCCAAGTCCTAGAACACCGACTATGGCCACACTGTAAGTAGCGATGCGGGCTATGAGGTTAATCGTCTCACCACCGTCGAACACAGGGTCTAGCAACTTTTCGTTGATGACCATCTGAGCAGCTGTGAAAGCCAACACGGCAGCACCCAATTGAATGATCACGGGAAATCTTTCTACCAAGCGCAAAACCAATTTGCTACCGAAAACAACAATTGGAATGCTGATAAGCAGGCCAAGGACCACCAGCGTAAAGTCGCCATTGGCGGCTCCGGCTACGCCCAATACATTGTCGACACCCATCAGTGCGTCGGCCACAATGATTGTTTTCATGGCGCCCCAAAAAGTGGTGGCGCTAGGGCCTTCGTGTTCGCCATCCGAGGTGTCAGCGATGAGCTTGTAGGCAATCCAAAGCAGGCCAAGACCACCCACCAACATGAGACCTGGAATTTTAAGTAGCCAGACAACACCAACTGTCATGGCAGAGCGAACCACAATGGCACCCACAGTGCCCCAAATGATGGCTTTGTTTTGATGTTCTGGGGGGAGGTTACGCGCTGCCAGCGCGATCACAATGGCGTTGTCGCCAGCTAAAACCAAATCAATGAGAATGATGGCCAGCAATGCTGACCACCACGGGGCTGAAAACAATTCCATGAAAGACCTTCAATAACGATCCGAACAAGCTGCCGCGTCAAAAAAAACGACAACGGCAACACGAGAGATCGAAGGTCTTGCTTTGCTTGTTATGAATCAGTTATATGCCCAACAAACCGGAAGTAAAACTCCGTAATGACGATTTGTTGATCTCTTCGTGCGCCTGACGGCTGAACTGAGCACGAAGAAATTGAGCTACTCCCCAACGATCACAGAATTAGAATTCATGTGAGCTTTTATTTAAATTCGGCTTCAATTTAGGCCTAGTTTTTTTAGGGGAATTAACAGAATTCGCAACTCATCCCTTTTTGGCAACCAAAGTCAAAATGTCGTAGCTGGCAACCAATTCTTTGTCTTGGTTGGTCACTTCCACGTCCCAAGCTACAACCCCCTGCCCTTGCCCGTTGGCGTCTTTTTTGTTGCGGTCAATTTTACGTTTGCAAGTGAGGCGTACTTGAATACTGTCACCCAAGCCCACAGGCTTGACAAAACGCAGGGTGTCTAAGCCGTAGTTGGCCAAGACAGGCCCCGGTTCGGCCACCACAAACAAGCCTGCTGCATCAGACAAAACCAAATAGCCGTGGGCGATGCGTTTGCCAAATGCGGAAGCTTTGGCGGCTGCGTCGTCAAAGTGCATGTAGAACATATCGCCTGTGAGGTCGCCAAATGCTTTGACGTCTTCCTCACCAATGATCTTGGTGGCTGTCAGCAAGGATTCGCCAATTTGCAATTCTTCAAAGTAACGCTTGAAGGGATGCGTGCCAGTTTCAATTACTTTGGCACCGCGAGCGTATTCGCGCGTGATGGCCGTTAACATGGTGGGAGATCCTTGAACTGCAGCACGTTGCATCATGTGCGTCACTGCGCGAATACCCCCCAACTCTTCGCCACCACCGGCGCGACCAGGGCCTCCGTGCTTAAGGGATGGCAATGGTGAACCATGGCCCGTTGATTCTCCAGCAGACTCTCTGTCGAGCACGTGAAGACGGCCGTGGTTGGCCGCCAAACGAGGTACCACTTGCGCTGCCACGGCTGGCGTCTTGGTCATCAAAGAGCCTACCAAGCTGCCCTTTCCGCGCTTGGCCAAGGCCATGGCCTCCTCCATGCCGTCATAGGGCATGAGAGTGCTCACAGGTCCAAAGGCTTCAATGTCGTGAATGCTGTCGGTGCTCATGGGCTTTTGGCACAGAAGCAAAGTCGGTTGGAAGAAAGCGCCATTGACCACGCCCTCGCCTACCAAATTGAAATGGGCGTCACCGCCAAATACCATTTCAGCGCTTTGACGCAGCATGGCCACTCGCTCAGCAACGTCTGACTGCTGCGACTTAGAGGCCAAGGCGCCCATCTTCACGCCTTCTACAGAGGGGTCGCCCACCACCACTTTGGCTAGACGGGCTTTGATTTTTTCAGCTACAGCGTCCAAGTGTTTGCGCGGCACAATGGCGCGTCGAATGGCGGTGCATTTTTGCCCGGCTTTGACGGTCATTTCTCGCACTACTTCCTTGACGAACAAATCAAACTCTTCATCGTCAGGTGTGACGTCATCAGCCAAGATAGCGCAATTCAGAGAGTCGGCTTCGGCATTGAATGGAATGCTGTTGCGAACCACATTGGGATTCACCCGCAGCTTGGCAGCAGTGTCTGCAGAGCCGGTGAAAGTGACCACGTCGGCCACATCCAAGCGATCAAGCAAATCACCGGTGCTTCCAATGACCAACTGCAAAGCGCCCTTTGGCAAGATGCCAGATTGGTCGATCATTCGAACCAAGGCCTCGGTCAGGTAGCTGGTGGCCGTAGCGGGCTTGCCGATGCAAGGCATACCAGCCAAGAAAGTAGGTGCAAATTTTTCCAACAAGCCCCAAACTGGAAAATTGAAGGCATTGATGTGAACTGCCACACCTCCTCGGGGAACCAAAATATGAGTTCCAGCGAAAGTATTTTTCTTACCCAGAGAGGCCACCGGCCCTTCGTGAATCAAATTGCCACTGGGCAATTCACTGGCGGCCATACCGGCATAGGCAAACAAAGTGCCCGTACCGCCCTCAATGTCGACCCAAGAGTCAACGCGCGTGGCGCCAGTGTGGGCGGAGATGGCATACAGCTCTTCTTTGCGTTCTACCAAATACTTGGCCAATGCCCTGAGCGCAGAGGCACGTTGCTGAAAGTCCAGAGCCAGCATGCCTTGTAAGCCCGTAGTGCGACCATATTGCAGAGCCTCCTCAAAATCTAGGCTTTCAGCGTGGGAGAAAGCGACTTCTTTGCCGTTGATGGCACTGTGAAGGGGTTGTGCGGCTTGCGATCCGATCCAACGGCCTGAGACAAAACTTTGGAGAATGGTTGTCATGGGGGTGCCCTCAAGGAACTGCATTAATTACAAAAACAAGCAGTTTGGTTGTCAAAATCAATTAGCCGACCGCTTGGACTGGAAATATTATGCATGTTTTATCAATTCAAATCGGCCTATAGCATTACGGGTAAACCCTTGATTTGATCAATCAAGCCACAATTCTCAATATGAAATTGCTTTATTCGAGCTTCATTTATGTATGCCTATTTGTATGGGGGCTAAGTTCAACAGCTTCAGCCGAACAGGCATCGCGTTCGCCCTGGGCCTATGAATACATGACCAACCCACAAAAAGGCAATTGCATTGCTTGTCACGACTTGCCCGGCCTATCTGGGCTCACAAGCAATTTTGGCCCCAACCTAAAGGGAGTGGGTGCCAAATGGAGCCGAGACGATTTGGTGCGCTGGGTGAGTGATGCCAGAACCATCAAGCCCGACACGCTCATGCCACCTTATGGCAACCATCAAGGTTTGGTGAAAGTCAATCCCACACGCAAAGTTTTAACGGCAGAAGAAATCAAACACGTGGTTGATTTGCTGCAAACATGGCGATAGATCACTGAATGGTCATGACCTTTGTCTTACGTACCAAAGCAATTGCCTTCAAGCATTGCCTAATGCTTTCTGCTTGCGGGCTTTCTGCTTGCGGGCTTTTTACGTTTTGGGCATTTTGGGCGTTTTGGGCTCAGAACGCATGGGCCACTACCTCTTCAGAGCATCAACTCAGTGGCAATCATTTTTTGAGTCCCTCACTCAAATCCATGCAAAGCGATGCCAGTCTGAATCCAGTCAGCCTGTGGTTAGACCAAGGGCGCAATTTATGGGGCAGCGCACCAGACAAACAATCTTGCTATCAATGCCATGGCGATGTGCAGACACTCAAGTTAGCGGCCCCACAGCATCCCAAATGGTCTGCGCGTTTGAATCGACTGGTTAACTTGGAAGATCAAATCGTTTCATGTTCTGAGAGAACCAGTCGCCCACTCAGAGGCTTGGAAAACCCTGACGTCTTGGCACTCAGCGCATTGCTTCACAAGAGCAGTCAAGGCCTGCCGTTTAAGGTGAGTGCGCCGCCAAATCATGCACAACAATGGCAAACCGAATTGAATGCGGGTGCCCAGTTGTTTACCACGCGCAAAGGTGCCATGAACCTGGCTTGCACGCACTGTCATGATCTGAATATTGGCAAACAAATGCGCGCAGACATTGTTTCACCCGGGCACCCTACTGGATTTCCTATTTTCAAAATGAGTTGGCAAAGCATGGGCTCAATTGACAGACGCCTGCGCGCATGTTTTTCTGGTGTTCAAGCTGAAGTCCCTGCCCCAGGCAGCATCGAACTCAGACGCTTGGAATTGTTTTTGAAATCAAGATCGCAAGGCTTGCCCATCGATGGGCCTTCCCTTCGTCGCTAGTTACTCAAAAACTTCGGTATCGACTTCGGCGTTGGATTGGGCACTGTAGCGATTGCCTTGAACAGTTTTCTCATTGATCAAGGCGTTTAATTGAGTGATGATTGAATCACTCAGCCGAATATCAGAGGCACCTAAATTATCTAGCAGGTGCGGCACACTGGTGGTGCCAGGAATAGGAATGATGTGCGGTGCCTTGTGCAACAGCCAAGCCAAAGCCAGCTGCGCTGGCGAACAACCCGCCTCATTGGCCAAGTTCTGGTAAGGCGCAAACAATTTGAAATTGGCGGCGTAATTCTCGGGTGTAAATCGCGGCATGCCTTTTCGGATGTCTTTCGCATCCAATGTGGCCATGTCCAAAGGACCGCACAAAAAGCCTCTGGCCACTGGACTGAAAGCCACAAAGGTGGTGCCCAGTTGTTCGCATGCCTGTAGCACTGCGATTTCTGGATTGCGCGTCCACAAAGAGTATTCAGTTTGTACCGCTGCGATGGGATGCACCGCATGCGCTTTGCGCAAAGTACCGGCAGAAACCTCCGACAAACCGATGCTTTGAATTTTGCCTTGACGCACCAAATCACTGAGCGCACCCACGCTGTCTTCAATGGGCACTTTTTTGTCCCAACGGTGTAAGTAATACAAATCGATCACATCGGTTTGCAGTCGTTTGAGGGCATCTTCACAAGTCTTTCGAATGGTTTCGGGCCGACCATCGATGACACGCACCAATTTGCCATCGCCATTCAGATCGACACCCGCCATGCCGCATTTGCTGGCCAGGGTGAACTTTTGGCGGTGCGACTTGAGAAATTTTCCCACCAAGCTTTCGTTGGTGCCAAAGCCGTAGAGCGCAGCAGTATCGAATAAGGTGACCCCAGCGTCTAGAGCTGAAAGCAATACCCGTTCTGCTTGAGCTTCTGAAACGGGGGCGCCATAGGCGTGGCTTAAATTCATACAGCCTAACCCAATTTCACTGACTTGGAAGGGTCCGAGTTTTCTGTTTTTCATGATGTGAGCAGGTGTGAAGTTTGAGCCGAAAGTGTCTGGGTGCCGATTGGTTTCAAGCAGCGTTGAGCTGCAACTCTAATTGATGCAAAACTTTGTAGCACGGTAGAACTTGAGCCACACTGGCATTGGGTTCTCGGCCTTCTTTGATGGCTGCAAAGAACTCTCGATCTTGCAACTCTATGCCGTTCATTGAAACATCCACTTTAGAAACGTCAATTTGCTCTTCTTTGCCTGTGTACAAATCGTCGTAACGGGCCAGGTAAGTGCCTGTGTCACCAATGTAGCGGAAGTAAGTACCCAATGGACCGTCGTTGTTGAATGACAAGCTCAGAGTACAAATGGCGCCATTGGCAGCTTGCAACTGAATGCTCATGTCCATGGCGATGCCCAATGTGGGGTGAATAGGCCCCTGAACCGCATTGGCTTTGACAATGGGGCTACCCGCTTGGTATGCAAATAGATCGACTGTATGGGCTGCATGGTGCCACAGCAGATGGTCTGTCCAACTGCGTGCTTGGCCCAAAGCGTTCATATTGGTGCGGCGAAAGAAGTAAGTTTGAACATCCATTTGTTGAATGTTGAATTCGCCTGCTTTGATTTTGTGGTTCACCCACTGATGGCTTGGATTGAAACGTCGTGTGTGGCCGCACATGGCCACTCTCCCAGCTTGTTTGGCCAAGCGAACCACTTCCTCCGCATCCTTCCAGCTGTCTGCCAAAGGGATTTCTACCTGAACGTGCTTTCCTGCATTCAAACAAGCGATGGTTTGAGACGCGTGCATCTGGGTTGGCGTGCACAAAATCACGGCATCGACTTCTGGCAATGCCAGGCTGGCAGCCAGATCCGTGGTGACATGACCAATGCCGTACTTGGTGGCAACTTCCTTGGTTTTTTCCAATTCACGACCAACCAGGGAGACCACTTCAACGCCATCGATGTTCTTGATGCCATCCAAGTGCTTAATACCAAATGCACCAGCACCTGCCAAGGCAACTTTGATTGTTTTCGACATATTATTTTTCCTTCTTACCCATTTAATTTTCTAAGATGACATGGCCCACTGCTGTATTTGAAGCGGGCACATGATAGAAACGGTGTTTGAGCGTGGGTGCCTTGCCCCCTGCAACATCGTTCATGGCCCCGCGGGCAATGAGCCACATTACCAATTCAATGCCCTCACTGCCAGCTTCTCGGACATAGTCCATGTGCGGTATGTCGGCCGCGGCTTGAGGATCGTTGATCAGTTTGTCTAGAAACGCTTTGTCAAATTCTTTGTTGATGAGGCCCGCACGCGCACCCTGAAGTTGGTGGCTCATGCCGCCCGTGCCCCAAATGTGAACATTGATGTCTTCGTCATAACTTTCGATGGCTTTGCGAATGGCTTTGCCTAAGTTGAAGCAACGCTGGCCACTGGGAACAGGGTACTGCACCACATTGACTGCAAAAGGAATGACCGGACAAGGCCATTCAAATTTTTCAGCGGGAGGCTGGCCACACATTAGCGACAAAGGCACTGTGAGGCCATGATCGACGTCCATTTTATTGACGATGGTGAGGTCAAAGTCTTGTTGGATCACAGACTGTGCAATGTGCGAAGCCAATTCGGGATGCCCTTTGACCACAGGCACAGGACGGGGGCCCCAACCCTCATCGGCTGGCTGAAACTTTTCTGCCGTGCCTATGGCGAAGGTTGGAATGAAGTCCAAGCTGAATGCGGTAGCGTGATCGTTGAAGACCAAGAAAATAACATCTGGCTTGTTTTCTTGCATCCATTGTTTGCCATATTGGTAACCAGCAAAAAGCGGTTGCCAATAGGGTTCTTGGGTTTTACCCAAATCCAATGCGGCGCCAATGGCCGGAACATGCGATGTGAAGACGGAGGCTGTGATTTTGGCCATGATCAGTTGACTTTCTTACCGGCAGCGCCTTGAGGTTGATTTTGTGCTTGAGCATCACCGTTCTCTCCCACAAAGCGGTTGCCTTCGACAGAGCGCCCGCCATTGATCATCATGTTGCGATACTCCTCCTCTGTCATTCCGGTCATAGAGCCCGCCATTTGTTGAAAACTCTTGCCATCTGTTGCGCCAATTTTGGCCAAGAAGTAAATGTTGCCCCCAGTGCGCATGCACCAGTTCAGATCACGGGCCAACACGGCCAGTTTTTGCTCTTCGGTCATGTCCCACTCGTCCAAATAGGCACGTTCGTTGGCTTTGAATCGCTCACGATTATCAGCTTTCATGAGTGACATGCAAAACTGGTTAAGCCAATATCCTTTTCGACTTTGATCAGCATCGAAAATGATGGTGCCAGGTACATCAAGGTAAGGTTTGTCCAGGGCCATTAAATTTTCTCCTCTGGCCAGTAAAGGCGCATGGGATTGTCGACCAATAATTTTTGCTGCAACGCTGGCGTGGTGGCAATGTGCGGAATAAAGTCAACCAAGAGACCATCGTCGGGCATGTGCTTTTTCAAATTGGGATGCGGCCAGTCGGTTCCCCAAAGCACACGGTCTGGAAATTCTTCCACAATGGCTTTGGCAAATGGCACCACATCTCGGTAAGCATTTTGCTCACCATTCAAGGCAGGTGCACCCGTGGCAGACAAGCGCTCTGGGCATGTCACTTTGCACCAAACATGGGGGTGCTCGCGCATGAACTTTAAAAACAATTGAAATTGAGGCCCATCGACAGGCAGTTTCACATCGGGCGTGCCCATGTGATCGACCACCACCACGGTGGGAAGACCTGTGAAGAAGTCCCACAGTTCAGGCAAATCGACAGCTTCGAAATAAATGACCACATGCCAGCCTAGCTTGCCAATGCGGCTTGCAATTTCCATGAGTTCTTCTTTGGGCGTGAAGTCAACCAGGCGCTTGATGAAATTAAAGCGCACGCCGCGAATACCAGCCTCATGCATGGCTTGCAATTCTTCATCTGTGACACTGCGCTTGACCGTTGCAATGCCACGAGCCTTGCCGTTTGAATGGCGCAATGCGTCCACTGTGGCGCTGTTGTCTGTGCCATGGCAAGTAGCGCCCACCACAATGTTGCGCGAAAAACCCAAGTGATCGCGCAGTGCATAGAGTTGTTGCTTGGATGCATCGCAAGGCGTGTACTTGCGTTCAGCCGCATAAGGAAACTCTGCACCAGGGCCAAACACGTGGCAATGTGCATCTACCGCGCCTGCGGGAAGTTTGAACTTGGGTTTGCTGGGGTTGGCGTACCAATCAAGCCAGCCAGGGGTTTTTTGAAATTCCATCTTTGACACTGTTTATTTGTAAAAATATAGCGAAGCCATCAATCGATGTACTTCAAGCCCGCTTTGGCCAATGGCTCGCGCATGTTGTACATGTCGAGTCCCAAAATGCCTGCAGCCAATTTGGCGCGTTTCTCACCTTCATTGGCTTCGCGGGCTTCAGCCGCGTCAGCCACCTTTTGTGCCCATGTTGCAGGCACCACCACCACACCATCGTCGTCAGCCACAATGGCATCGCCAGGGTTCACATGAACCCCTGCGCACACCACTGGAATATTCACTGAGCCGAGTGTTGCTTTGATAGTACCTTTGGCACTGATGCCCTTGCTCCATACTGGAAAGCCCATTGCAGTGAGTTCACGCACATCGCGAACGCCTGCGTCAATCACCAAGGCTTTGGCACCACGCGCCATGAAAGAGGTTGCCAATAAATCGCCAAAAAAGCCGTCGCAATTGTCTGCACTGAGAGCAGCCACCACGATATCGCCGGGTTGAATTTGCTCAGCCACAACGTGCAACATCCAATTGTCGCCGGGGTGCAAAAGCACTGTCACGGCCGTTCCAGAGACGGGGGCCCCGCTGTAAATTGGACGCATGTACCTCTGCATCAGGCCCACACGCCCCATGGCTTCATGCACTGTGGCCGAGCCAAAGCGGCCGAGCTTATCTACTGCAGTTTTGTCTGCGCGAGTGATGTTGCGTTTCACAATTCCGAGTTCTGTCATGTTCATTCCAATTTCTAAATAGTGAGTGAAATGTCTTTGGCTGTTAGGTGCTCAAAGTCCCTTGGCCTTCAAATGTGCATCCAGTCTTGGGAACACATGACGCGTGTTGCCTTCATAAATTTTGTAACGCTGTTCTGCATTCAAGATGCTCGAAGATTCAATGTAGCGCTTGGTGTCGTCATAGTAGTGGCCAGTTTCTGGATCAATGCCTCGCACAGCACCAATCATTTCAGACGCAAACAAAATGTTCTCAACAGGTATCACTTTGGTCAACAGGTCAATGCCTGGCTGGTGATAGACACAGGTATCAAAGTAAATGTTGTTGAGCAAATGTTCTTGCAATAGCGGTTTTTTCAATTCTTGCGCCAAACCGCGAAAGCGACCCCAGTGGTATGGCACCGCACCGCCGCCATGGGGAATCAGAAATTTAAGGGTGGGAAATTCTTTGAACAAGTCAGACGTCAAGCACTGCATAAATGCGGTGGTGTCTGCGTTCAAATAGTGTGCGCCGGTGGTGTGAAAACAGCTGTTGCAGCTGGTACTCACGTGAATCATGGCTGGAATGTTGTATTCCACCATTTTTTCGTAAATAGGGTACCAGTGTTTGTCACTCAAAGGTGGCGATGTCCAATGGCCGCCAGAGGGGTCTGGGTTGAGATTGATGCCCACATTGCCATAGTCCTTCACGCAGCGCTCCAACTCTGGAATACAGGTGGCTGGGTCAACCCCAGGCGATTGCGGCAACATGGCGACCGGTACAAAGTGGTCTGGAAACAGCTGGTTCACTCGGTAGCAAAGTTCATTGCAAATGGCAGCCCATGTTGAGGATGTATTGAAATCGCCAATGTGATGCGCCATGAAACTTGCACGAGGACTGAACAAGGTCAAATCAGATCCGCGCTCCTTCATCAAACGCAATTGGTTGGTCTCAATCGACTCGCGCAACTCGTCGTCACTGATTTTGAGGTCGGCCACTTTAGGACCCAGCTCAGGCGTATTCAAGTTGGCAATCTGCGCAAGTCGCCAGCTTTCTAGAGCCTTAGGGGCTGTGGTGAAGTGGCCATGACAATCAATGATCAAGGGGTTTTGCTGACTCATGAAGATATCCAATGGAAAAATGAATTGATAAGTTTATGCAACTGCTGGAGTCCACAAGGACGCAGGCACCATGGCCTCGCCTCGCATGAGCAATCGAGCTGTTCTCAAGAGCGCTGCCTGTTTGACATGCTGACCGCCGGGTAAATGAGGCGCAGGCTCTGTTTGCAAAGCAACACTGAACTCGCCAGTGGGGTGTTCCACCGAAACGTTTTTGGTAGCGCCTTCTGGCATGACGGCTATGCCATCGCACACAGAACCCTCGAGCACGCATGCAGTACCTACCGTGACGGCAGCCAGAACACCAATGGCGTCGTGACACACATGAGGAATGAAGCTGCGTGTGCTCAAGGCGCCACCGTTTTGCGGCGGCGCTATGAGCGTCATTTTGGGATAGTTCTTTTGGCTTACATCGCCCAAGCCCATGAGCAAGGACACCTGGATTCGCAATGCTTCAATCTTGGTTTTCAAATCTGTATCGGCATTCATCTCGGCTACCGACTCATAGCCGGTTCGGCCAACATCAGAAGCCTTGAAAATGACCAAGGGCATGCCGTTGTCAATGCATGTGACATCCAAAGTGAAGGGAGTGAAACCTTGGCCAGTCACGGTCAAGGTGTCTTTGACCTTACCCGTTGGCAACAGCCCAGAACAAACCGAACCTGCAGTGTCCAAGAAATTAATGACAACTGGCGCTGAAGTGCCCGGTGCACCATCAATGCGAGCATTGCCTTCGTATTGCACCAAACCGCCCCTGGTATCGACGGTAATGTCGCACTGCATGTTGGTGTTCAAAGTCAACACTCGATAGGTCGATTGATCTCCCTGCGCTTTGACCATGCCCGTTTCAAGCGCAAATGGCACCACAGCCGCCAACATATTGCCGCAGTTGGGCGTGGTATCGACCGTGTCTTTGTCGGGCTGGAGCTGAGCAAACAAAAAATCAAGTGCAACGCCAGGCACAGAACTTTGGCTCACGATGCCCACTTTGCTGGTGAGCGGGTGTGCGCCGCCCAAACCATCGATTTGCCTTTTGTCTGGCGACCCCATGGCCGCCAACAACACTTTGTCTCTCAGAGCGGTGTCTGATGGCAAATCGTCTGCTTTGTAAAACGGGCCCTTAGACGTGCCACCCCGCATTAACATGCATGGAACCGCAGTTTGAGAAGAAGGTTTCATGGTCTGAATCAAATGAATAAAGTTTTGAGGCTGGCTTATTTTCTAATTGAGTGCTACTTTGAACTAGCTACTACAGCCACTACCAGATATAACAATTATGCATAAGCAAAGCCCTGTTATGGCAAAATTAAAGGATGGATCTCAAGCAAATTGAATATTTTGTGCGCGTGGCCGAAATGGGAAGCTTTACCCGAGCAGCCATTGCGCTCAATGTGGCACAACCTGCTTTGAGTCGCCAAATTAGATTGCTGGAAGTTGAGTTGCGACAAAATTTACTCAAACGCAATGGACGCGGCGCCAGCCCCACCGAAGCGGGCTTGCTGCTTTTAGAGCATGGCCGAGGCATCTTGCATCAAGTTGAACGTGCCCAAGAAGACCTAGCCCGAGCTCGCAGCGGCTTGAGCGGCCGAGTTGCACTGGGACTTCCGCCCAGCGTGGCAAGGGTTTTGACAGTGCCACTGACACGCGCGTTTAGAGAAAAAATGCCTGAAGCACAGTTGTCTATCAGCGAAGGCTTGACCACGGCCATGCAAGAAAGCCTGTTGAACGGCAGGCTTGACATTGCCCTGCTCTACAACATGAAAGCCACTGCAGGATTGGAGATTTCGCATCTGGTGCGAGAAGAGTTGTGGCTGGTTCAAAGACGGCCGCCCGGTCTTCAAGAAGACCCACCGCCACCACCCGTCCATTTAAAAGATGTTGCCAAACTGCCCTTGGTCATTCCAAGCCGACCCAATGCCATCCGGATGCACGTGGAATCAGAAATGGCCGCCCTAGGCACCCGACCACGCATTGCCTTGGAAATTGATGGGGTGACGGCCATCTTAGATTTGGTAGCAGATGGTGCAGGTTGCGCCATTTTGTCGCGCAATGCGGTGATGCGCTCAATCAACCCATCCGCCTTTTCAACACGACCCATTTCAAACCCCCAACTCAGTATTGAGTTGAGTTGCGTGGTGAGTTCACAAAGACCCAGCACACTCACTCAGCAAGCAACGCTTCACTTAATTCGCGAAACTGCAATGCGTTTGTTAGAGTCTGTGTAGGCTTGAAGCCAGAACTAAACCGTATGACTCACTGTTTGGGAATGCCTGCACGCTGAATGACTTCACCCCAACGCTTGGTCTCACTGCTTAACAAATCGGCAGCCTGCTGAAGGCTACCAGGCTGAGGGTCGACATTCATGTCCAATAGTTTTTTGCGAACATCAGGCGAATTCAAAACATTTTGAATTTCTTGATTCAATTTTTGGACAACGTCGCGCGGTGTTTTGGAGGGTACCGCAAGTGCATTCCAAGAAGCGGCATACAGATTTCTAATTCCTGCTTCTTTGGCTGTGGGTACTTGCGGCAATGATGCTGCGCGCTTATCGCCTGTAACAGCCAAAGCACGCAATGCTTGACCTCTGATTTGTGGCAACACTGGCGCCAAGATTTCAACAGCCAAATCGACCTGACCACCGCGCAAAGCGGTAAGCACAGCGGGTGTGCCGTTGAACGGCACAACCTGCGCATCGATGCCAGCCGTGGCTTTGAACAGTTCAGCAGCCAGGTGCTGTGTACTGCCGACATTGATACTGCCAATATTCAACTTGCCAGGATTGGCTTTGGCAAAGTTAAGCAGGTCTTGCAAACTGGTGAACTTAGATTCTTGCGGTACCACAATGGCAATGTCAAAAGTACCCAGCACCGACAAGGGTGTTAAATCTTTTTCAGCGTCGTAGGGCAGCGTTTTGAAAAGCCCCGCGCTCACAGCGGTGGCATTCGACATCAAAAGCAAGGTGTAACCATCGGGGGCAGATTTGGCCACAGCATCCGTGGCCACGACACCGCCTGCGCCAGGCTTGTTTTCAATGACAATGCTTTGACCTAAATTTTCACCCAGTTTTTGCCCAACTGTGCGCGCAGTGAGGTCGGCCACTCCGCCCGCTCCAAAGGGCACCACAATTTTGATGGGTTTGTTGGGATATGCAGCTTGGCTGAATGCACTGCAAGACCCCACAAACAGCAACATTGCCCATACCCATTTGACCCACAAAGATGGTTGTTTCATTTCACGCTTCCTTTTCCAATGCCAATAACCGATCAATCACCCGACGCGACATCACACCCCCAGCGTCGATTGACAATACTTTGAGTTTCCGTTCAGGGTTTGCCAATATATTTTTCTGTTGACGCTCCAGCATTTCCAGGTCTTCGCTGAAAATTTTTCCCTGACCTTCTTGAATGCGCGCTGTGAGCGCTTGATCTTGTGGTTTGAATTGTCTAACCATTCCCCAAAAATAATGGATGCTGGTATCTGTCTCAGGTGTGATGAAGTCAACCACCACGCTATAGGCTTTGTCTTTGGGATCGGCGTCGTAGCCACCCTTGCCCGCCAGTGCCACCCCCACTTCAATCATCACATGACTGGGAGGCGAAAAACGGCAAATTTGCCAGCGGTCTACTTTGGCATCGTCAGGCAAGTCATTGGCCCGCATGGCCATCTGCCAAAAAGGAGGCGCTTTGATACCCTCCATGAATCGACTGGTAACCACTGTGTTGCCTTCCGTGATGGTGCGGCTGGGGGTTTCGTCAATTTCAGTTTGCCCAATGCTGGTGGCATGCACATAGGTTTCGTGTGTAAGGTCCATCAAGTTGTCGATCATCAGGCGATAGTCGCAGGCGATGTGATAGTGCCCTCCCCCGTATGCCCAAGCTGGATTTTCAAACCATTCAAAGACTGGCAATTTGTCGATGTTGGCTTTGGCAGGGTCTCCGGGCCAAACCCATACAAAGCCATACCGCTCAATGACAGGGAAACTTTTGACCGGTTCAAATCCGCGGACATTGTGCCCAGGCATGCTGACGGTATGACCATCGCATCCCATGGTGAGGCCGTGATAGCCACAGACCAAATGCCCATTGCAAACACGGCCTAATGACAAAGGGGCACCTCTGTGCGGACAAAAATCTTCGACCGCCGACACACGATTTTCGAGTCCTCTGAAAAAAACCATGGACTCATTGCATATTTTTCTGCCCAAAGGCTTGTCGGTAATTTCTTCAGCTCGGCAGGCTACGTACCATTCATTTTTGAGAAACATCCCATCTCCTTCAAAGTGACTTCACCTGAAATCCAGCATGATCATTCTTGTCCTTGATTTTATACGGCATCGCTTGGCGCGGGGTTAGCACTTTGCAGTATGAATGGTTTTCATAAGGCCGCGAATGAAACTCCGATTGCCGCCACCGTGAGCTTCAAAACAAGCACAATATCGGTTTTATCCCCAACCAGGAAATTGTTCCATGAGACTTATTAGCTTCTTGCTCAATCACACCGCATGCTATGGCGCAGTTCACGGCAATAAAGTTTTAAACCTCACGCCCATTTTGGGTGCTGAAGCGCCCGATCTAAAAACATTGATTGCAAAAAAAATGCTAGACAAAGCAGCAGAGGCATTGCGTCAACACACACCTGATTTGATTTTTGAAGATCTGTCCTTGTTGCCGGTCATTCCGAATCCAGAAAAAATCATGTGCGTGGGTTTGAACTATCACGATCATGTCAAAGAAACTGGCCGCGATCTCACCGAAAAACCCGCTATTTTCTCGCGCGTTAATTCTTCGCAAGTAGGCCATGGCCAAGACATCATGCGCCCGCCAGAATCACATCGCCTTGACTATGAAGGCGAGATTGCCATCATCATTGGTGAAGGCGGACGCCGTATTTCCGAGGCTGACGCATGGAATCACATTGCTGGCTATTCTTGCTACAACGATGGTTCAGTGCGCGATTGGCAAAATTTCACCACCCAGTGGACTGCAGGTAAAAATTTCTGGCGTACGGGTGGCTTTGGTCCTTGGATGGTCACTGCCGATGAGATCAAACCCGGTCAAACAATGACACTCAGCACTCGACTGAATGGGGTTGAATTGCAGCGTGCCACGACCGACATGATGATTCACAGTATTCCGCGTCAAATCGCTTACATCTCAACATTCATTCCACTAGAACCCGGCGATGTGATTGTGAGTGGTACGCCTGGCGGAGTGGGAAATAAGAGAACCCCCCAACTCTTCATGAAGCCAGGTGATGTTGTCGAAATTGAAGTTGATGCAGTGGGTATCTTGCGCAACACCATCAAGGACGATGTTTGAGATTTTGAAAATCAGTTGAAAGCGAAATGGTTGTTGTGAGCCATTCGGCCCATCTGGCTTGAAATGGCCATAAACTCTGCCACGGTATCGTCGATGATTGCCTTGGCAGTTTTCACCGAATCAATAAGGCCCGCAGACTGCCCAGCCAATGCTGGCGCTGCTTCCATGTCGCCTTTGAAATAAACATTCAAGATACCTTTCATGTCGTCAAACGACATGATCCCTTGTTCATGGATGGCCTGTGTTCGTTCCGATTTGAGGGCTCGTATGCACGGAGTCGATTTGGTGTTGAGCATCCAAGTGCCTGTTTCTTTTGAATTGACAATGGCATTTTTAAAATTGTCATGGACAGGACTCTCCGCGCAACTGACGAAGCGTGTTCCCATTTGAATTGCTTCAGCGCCCAATGCAAAAGCAGCGGCCATGCCTCTGCCATCACAGATGCCGCCAGCTGCAATCAAGGGCACGTCAACCTTGGCCCGAATGGCTTGCAACAAAACCAGCGTTGATACGTCTTCGGGGTTTTTAAAACCGCCGCCTTCGGAGCCTTCAACCACGAGGCCATCAATCCCTGCATCGACGCATTTCATGGCAGCATCCACGGTGGGCACTGCATGGTAAACCGTGATGCCTGCATCCTTCAAAGGTTGAATGAATTTGGCTGGGCTGCCAGCGGAAGTGGTGACAAATTTCACACCCGATGCACACACAAATTTCAGCATGGCATCGTCTTTTAAAAACCGAATGGGCAAATTGACACCAAATGGCAAATTCAATTCGCGCATTTTTAGAATTTCAGCTTGGCAATTTTCTGTTTCGCCTGAAGAAGTTTCAATGATGCCAAGCCCTCCCGCTCTAGAGACAGCGGAAGCCAATTGAGTGCGCGCAATCCAACCCATGGGCGCTTGCAAGATAGGATACTTGGCACCTGTGTGTGCCAAGACTCGGTTGGTGTTTGAAATTGAGTGATTCATCCATCAAGCCCAAAACACACTGCCGGACTTTTCGTACCAGCTGGGCACTTTGCTTTCAACAGACGATTCAATGCGGCTGCGTTTGATTTTCATAGTGGGCGTAAGGTAGCCGTTCTCGATAGACCAAGCCTCATTGGCAATCACCAGCATGCGAAGCTTTTCGTAGTCTGCCAAATCTGCATTCACCTTAACCAGCCAATCGCTAAGCGCTTGTTCAACTTGAGCCCTGACTTCAGCGTCTTTGACTTTCGGACGAATGTCTTCCGCCAGCACCACCATGGCGTAGGGAGCCGACTGAGAGACGCCTGAGACAATACTCATCTCAATCATGGGATGCACATTGAGTTTGTTTTCAATGGGTGCAGGCGCCACATATTTACCCTTGGAGGTTTTAAAAATCTCCTTCAACCGTCCGGTAATTTTCAACAGGCCATCCGCGCGCTGTTGACCTTGATCGCCTGTCTTGAAAAAGCCATCTTCTGTAAAAGCTTCAGCATCCAAATCGGGCCGTTTGTAATAACCCACCATTTGTCCTGGTGATTTCAACTGAATTTCGCCTTCAGAGCTGATACGAGCTTGTACGCCATTTGCGGGGATGCCCACACTGCCTGGCTCATTGATTTCATTGGTGCAGTTGTGCGACCAGGCAAAATCCTCTGTCATGCCGTAGCCTTCCAAGAGGTTCAAGCCTAACTTGCGATACCAGACGATGAGTTCTGCTGGCAAGGGTGCAGAACCACTGCCCGCTGACACCACTTGATCCAAGCCAAGGCCTTGGAGAATTTTCTTTTTAACCAAACCTTTGACAATTGGGATGCTCAGCAACAAATCCAACTTGGCTGGCGGCATTTTGCTGAAAACACCTTGCTGAAACTTGAGCCACAAGCGCGGTACAGAAATGAAGAACGTGGGCCGTGCACGGTTTAAGTCTTGGATGAATGTGTCTAAGGATTCTGCAAAAAACACATGCGTATCTCCATGAGTCAAACTGGCTGACTCCACCCAAGCTCGCTCAAAAACGTGCGCTAAAGGCAAATAAGACAAGATTCGGTAATCTTTCAAATCACCAGCGCTGTCCATAATAGATTGACTCATTAACTCCGCAGTAACGGAGATACGCTCAAAGTTGTGCATCACACCTTTGGGTTGGCCTGTTGAGCCAGAGGTGTACATGATCATGGCCAAATCTTGAGGTGCCCGCGCGATGTCTCCCTGCAAGGGCGCTGTTTTTGCAACGATGTCATCCCACTTTGCAAATTGATTGGCAGGTGCCAAGGGGAATGCAATGCAAGGCAAAGAGGCCGGCACAGAAGGCGCTTGTTCGGCCCATGTATCCAATTTACCGACAAACAGCAGACTGGCTTCGCTGTGATCTAAAACGTATCGAACGGTCGCACCCAACTCGGTTGGAAAAATGGCCACCGTGGTGCAACCAGACATCCAAATAGCAAGCTCTGCCATGATGAAGTGTGCGCAATTTTTGGACAGAATGGCCACCCGGGCACCTGGCTCCAGGTTTTGAGCTTTGATGTAAGCCGCCATAGAACGCGCTTGCTTGAGGGTTTCGCGCCATGTGTAATCTATGACCTGGCCATTCCCAATGGGTTGCGTCATGTACACAAAATCTGGGCGATTTTTCTCGTGCGCCAGGACTTTCTCAAGAATCAATGCAGGTTTTGACATGCCAAACTTTCGTGGGTTGAACTCGCCCCTTTCACCAAAAACATGCAAGGGGCCAGTTGTGGTTAGAACTGATGACGGATTGTGAAGAGAATTGAAATCAATATCCGTCTTATTCGGGACTGATTGCCTAGGTTTTTCCCTGATAAGCCCCTCGTACATTCAAGGGATAAAAAGTGTGCGAATTCATTTCAACACCCGAAAGCCTTGTTATGCTGAGGACTTAATCTAGTCTCCACCCTGATCTACCCTCATCCACCCTCAATTCACCATGTCCTCAGCTATGTCCGATAAGAACCATCAGATGACACTCCCACGCCCCGACTTCGATCGTTTCTATAAACATCACGAACTCACAGAACTTCTGCATGCTTTTGCCACTGCGCGTCCTGACCTGGTAGAGCTGAGAGAGTTGGGAAGGAGCCATGAAGATCGCCCCATTTGGGTGCTTGTTTTGACTCGCAAGGCAAGCGGCGCTGACCAAGACAAACCAGCTTTTTGGGTGGATGGCAATATTCACGCGGCAGAGCTGACCGCCAGTACGGCTTGCCTTTATTGGTTGCACCATCTTTTGAGCAAAGACGGAATAGATGCCGGCGTGACCGAGTTGCTCAACACGCGCGCCATCTACTTGGTGCCTCGCTTGAACCCAGATGGTGCAGAACTGGCCTTGGCAGACAAGCCCAGACACATTCGTTCATCTACCCGCCCCTATCCATGGGACGAGCCCCATGTAGATGGTCTGACCATAGAAGACATGGACGGCGATGGCCGCATTTTGATGATGCGCATTCCCGATCCGCACGGCGGTTGGAAAGTTAACCCCGATGAACCTCGCTTACTCACACCCAGATTGCCTGGCGAGTTTGGCGGCCAGTATTACCGCGTCATGCCCGAGGGCAGTTTGCAGCATTTCGATGGCGTCAACATCAAGCCCAACCGAGACATTGAAGGCCTAGATCTGAACCGTAATTTCCCTGCTTATTGGCGTCAAGAACACGAACAAGTTGGCGCAGGCCCCTACCCCACCAGCGAACCTGAAGTGCGCGCCATGGTGGACTTCATTGCGAAGCACCCCAACATTGGTGCTGCAGTGAGTTTTCACACCCACTCGGGCGTTATTTTGCGACCTATGGGCACGCAAAGCGACGACGACATGACGCCT
This sequence comes from Limnohabitans sp. MMS-10A-178, assembly GCF_003063375.1. Classification (GTDB taxonomy): domain Bacteria; phylum Pseudomonadota; class Gammaproteobacteria; order Burkholderiales; family Burkholderiaceae_C; genus Limnohabitans_A. The sequence continues at coordinate 548,737 of NZ_NERY01000002.1, forward strand.
GAAGACTTGTGGATGATCAAGCGCATGTCAGACCTTGGCGCCAAGCTCACAGGCTATCCGGCTGTCAGTACCTTTCATGACTTCAAATACCATCCCAAAGAAATCATTACCGGTACGCAAGACTGGGTCTACGAACACCTGGGTGCCTTGTTTTGGACCATTGAAATTTGGGCGCCAAACAAAGAAGCCGGCATCACAGATTACGACTGGATTCATTGGTACCGTGACCATCCACCCGAAGACGATATCAAGTTGCTTAAATGGAGTGATGAAGTGTGTGGCGGCAATGCGCACGTCGACTGGTATCCTTACCAACACCCCGACTTAGGTGCAGTGGAATTGGGCGGCTGGGATCGAATGAACTACTGGCGCAATCCACCTGCGCATCTGCGCGAGCGTGAGGCAGCAAGGTTTCCAGCGTGGTTGAATCAGATCGCACTCACTTTGCCCAAATTGGAATTGCTGCACACCAAGGCAGAAAGTTTAGGAAATGGCCAGTGGCGCATTCAAATGGCAGTGGGCAATGCAGGCTACTTACCGAGCTATGTCACCAAGCGCGCACTCGAGAGGAAAACAGCAAGGCCTTGCACCTTTGAAATTGGTCTGCCTGAAGGGGCAACACTTCGAATGGGCAAACCGCGCATGGAAGGCCCCCAGTTAGAAGGCCACGCTGCCAGCAATTCGCTTCAAGCTTTTTTACCCAACAAAAATATCACTGGCGATCGGGCTTTGAACGAATGGATTGTGGAAGCACCAGCAGGCACCGTACTCAACTTGACAGCGCATGCCGCAAGGGCAGGCACTGTCAGAACTTCTATTACCTTGAAATAACTTATTTCAAACCGAGTAAACGTACGGCGTTGTCTTTCAAAATACCGGGCATCACCTCGGGTTTGAAACCTGCTACTTCAAAATCTCTCATCCACCTCTCAGGTGTGATGAGGGGATAGTCGCTGCCAAACAAGACCCTATCCTTTAGCAAGGTATTGGCATACTGAATCAATTGTTTGGGAAAGTACTTGGGGCTCCAGCCCGACAAATCTATCCAGACATTGGGCTTGTGCGTTGCCACACTGAGGGCTTCATCTTGCCAAGGAAAACTGGGATGTGCCATCACAATTTGCATGTCGGGAAAATCGATGGCCACATCGTCAAGGTGCATGGGGTTGCTGTACTCCAAACGCAAACCGCCACCGCAGCGCATGCCGGATCCAATACCGCTGTGACCCGTGTGAAAAATAGCGGGTAATTTGTGTTCGTTGATCACCTCATAAATGGGCCAAGCCATTTTGTCGTAGGGGTGATAGCCCTGAACAGTTGGGTGAAACTTGAAGCCCTTGATGCCCTCTTCCTTGATGAGTCGTTCGGCTTCGCGCGCGCCCATTTTGCCTTTGTGAGGGTCGATGCTGCCAAAGGCAATCATCATGTCGCTGTTGTCACGGGCTGCTTTGGCAATTTCTTCGTTGGGAATGCGCCGACGCCCCAATTGAGATTCGCTATCGACAGTGAACATCACCAAGCCAATTTTTCGCTCGCGGTAATAAGCCACTGTTTCGTCAATGGTGGGACGACGATCACTGCCAAAAAACTTATCCGCCGCGCGATCGTATTCCTCGCCATAGTTGTCAAAAGGGTTCCAACAACTCACCTCAGCATGGGTGTGAATATCAATGGCAATCAGGTCTTGGTGCTTCATAAAAACTTTCAAAAATAAGGGAAAACCCTGTGTTTTTTAGTTCCACATGGAAAGACAATATAGTTATTAATAATAACCTTTTAAACCAGCCTTTTCATTCAAGCAAGGCTGTTTTAGACCCTCCATCATGACTCAAAATTTACATCCTTTGTTGCAACGCGCTCAGACTCAAGGCATTCACTTTGAAATGAATGGGGCAGTAGCCATGGTGCGTTTGAGCCGCCCCTCAAAACGCAACGCTCTCAACGATGGTTTGGTAGAAGCCTTGCGCGATGTGTTCCAAAACCTGCCCGAGGAAGCCAAGGCAGCAGTTGTCTATGGCGAAGGCGATCATTTCTGTGCTGGTTTGGACTTGTCTGAACTCAAAGAGCGCGACGCTGGTCAAGGCCTGCACCACTCACGCAGCTGGCACGTAGCTTTGGATGCGGTTCAGCTGGGCCGGGTGCCTGTCGTAGCAGCACTTCATGGCGCAGTGGTGGGCGGCGGGTTGGAGTTGGCCAGTGCTTGCCACATTCGCGTGGCAGACGACAGCACCTTCTATGCTTTGCCTGAAGGCACGCGCGGTATTTTTGTCGGCGGTGGCGGTTCTGTTCGCATCCCTAAACTGATTGGCGTGGCACGCATGACCGACATGATGTTGACAGGCCGTGTTTACAACGCGGTAGATGGCGAGCGCATTGGCCTAGCTCAGTACCACGTTCCAACCGGTACTGCTTTAGAGAAGGCTTTGGACCTGGCTCAACGAATTGCCACCAACGCACCCCTGACCAACTACGCCTTGATGCACGCGCTGCCTCGCATTGCCGAGCAGCCTGCCGATCATGGCTTCCTCACAGAAGCCCTCATCTCCTCTATCGCGCAAGCGGCTCCCGAGGCCAAAGCGCGCGTGAAGGCTTTCTTGGAAGGCAAGGCTGCCAAAGTTCAAAAGAGCTAATCAGCCATTAAAGAAAAATACATCGCCACCCCCTACTGAGAGATACAAATGAGCGCACCTCAATTTAGACCCCTGCGTTTTGGCGTGACACGCGTCACCTTAAGAGATGGTGTACCCGGTACGCACTACCTCAAAGCAGATCAAGATTTGCAGGCTTTCCCAGATCGCCTCACAGACCGTCTTCAACACTGGGCACACATCAAGCCCACACAAACTCTGTTTGCACGACGCGTTAAATTGGCCGATGGCAGCTTGGGTGATTGGCGCCATGTGACCTACGCAGAGGCATGGCATACCGCACGCAACATTGCACAGGGCCTTCTCAACCGCGGCCTGAATGCAGAACGCCCCGTGGTGATCTTGAGCGAAAACAGTTTAGAGCATGCCTTGTTGGCTCTAGGTTGTCTGGTGGCTGGTGTTCCTTTTGTACCCACCTCACCGCCCTACTCTTTGATCAGCCAAGACTACGACAAACTCAAACATGTGCTGAGAACTGTAACGCCAGGTTTGGTGTTTGCCAGCGACGCACGTTATGCCAAAGCCATTGCAGCCACAGTTTCCAGCGACATGGAAATTGTGATGAATGAAGGTGGCGTAGAAGGCAAACAGGTCACCTCATTTGAAGACTTGTGCAGCACGCCAGCCACAACCCAAGTGGATGCCGCCATGGCAGCCACTGGCCCTGACACCATTGCGAAATTTTTGTTTACCAGTGGCTCCACCAAGCTGCCCAAAGCGGTCATCAACACACAGCGTTTGTGGTGTGCTAACCAACAACAGATGGCACAGTCGATGCCCATCTTGGCCGAAGCACCCCTGGTGCTGGTGGACTGGTTGCCCTGGAATCACACCTTTGGCGGCAATCACAACTTTGGCATGGTGGTGTTTCATGGCGGCACGATGTACATCGACGACGGCAAGCCCACGCCGGCTCTCATGCACGAGACATTGCGCAACCTGCGCGAAATTGCCCCCACGGTTTATTTCAATGTACCCACTGGGTTTGAAGCCATTGCAATGGCCATGAAAACAGACGACTTGCTGCGCAAAACTTTGTTGTCACGCGTGCAAATGTTCTTCTATGCAGGTGCCGCATTGGCACAACCCATTTGGGACAGCTTGTATGAATCTCAAGAGCGCGAAATTGGCGAACGGATTGTGATGGGAACAGGCCTTGGCATGACCGAGTCTGGCCCCTTTGGTATTTTCGTCACCAACCCCTACGTCAACGCTGGCGACTTGGGCGTCCCCACACCCGGTTTGGAGCTCAAGCTTGTCGACATGGGTGGCAAAACTGAAGTGCGTTACCGCGGTCCCAACATCACGCCTGGCTACTGGCGAAATGAGGAAGAAACCAAAGCATCCTTTGATGATGAAGGCTTCTTTTGCACTGGTGATGCGGTCAAGTGGATTGATGAAACCGATGTGCACTTGGGCTTGAAATTTGACGGCCGCATAGCGGAAGATTTCAAGTTAGCCACCGGTACCTTTGTGAGTGTCGGTCCATTGCGCGCCAAGATCATTGCAGCGGGTGCGCCTTTTATTCAAGACGTGGTGCTAACAGGCATCAACTTGAAAGAAGTAGGCGCCATGGTATTCCCAACGCCTGCAGTGCGCGCACTGAGCGGCATGGCAGCCGATGCACCTTTGGCCGATGTGTTGAGCAGCGAACCTGTATTGGCGCATTTCCAAAAGGTGCTCAATGAACTGGCCAAAACGGCCACCGGCAGTGCCAATCGCATTGCACGCATGTGCTTGTTGTCAGAGCCGCCCACCATCGACAAAGGAGAGATTACTGACAAAGGCTCCATCAACCAACGCGCCGTGTTGTCACACCGCTCAGATACTGTGGCCGCCTTGCATGAAGAGCGTTTGCACTTCATCTTGAAGCCCACGCTCTAATTTTGAAATTCAGAAAGAAACATCATGAGCCAAGCTGGATTTTTCAATGCCTTTGAAGATGTATGGATGCACGAAGGCGTTCGCACGCCAATGGTCGATTACTGTGGCGCTTTGGGTCACATTTCTCCCACCGACATGGGCATCAAAGCAGCACGCGAAGCCTTAAAGCGTGCCGATGTTCCTGCCAAGGACATTGGCTCAGTGCTCACGGGCAACATGGCCCCTGGCGACTTTGATCAGTTCTTCTTGCCACGTCACATTGGCCTGTATGCAGGCGTGCCTGTTGAAGTGCCTGCACTCATGGCGCAACGCATTTGCGGTACTGGCTTTGAATTGTTCCGCCAAGCGGGCGAGCACATCCAATCGGGCGCAGCAGAAGCTGCGTTGGTGGTGGGCACTGAAAGCATGACGCGCAACCCAATAGCAGCGTTTGACCACCGCACAGGTTTCAAATTGGGCTCGCCCGTTGGTTTCAAAGACTACATGTGGGAGGCGCTGAAAGATCCAGCGGCTGGCATCAACATGATTCAAACGGCCGAAAACTTGGCCAAGAAATACAGCATTACTCGCGAAGAAGTGGATGCTTTTGCCTCAGAGTCATTTGCCAAAGCTGTCGCGGCACAACAATCTGGTTTCTTGGCTGGTGAAATTGTGCCCGTCACCACTGAGAAATTTGAACTCGACGGCTACAAACCTCGCGGCATCAAGTTGCAGGGAAAGATCACTGAAGTGACACAAGACACACATCCCCGCATTTCCCCTGCAGAAGTGTTGGCTAAATTGCGCACCGTCTACGAAGGCGGAGTTCAGACTGGTGGCAACAGTTCCGCATTGGTCGATGCAGCTGCCGCTTGCGTGGTCACCTCGGGAGCTTATGCAAAAGCCAACGGCAAAAAGCCTTTGGCCCGCGTGGTGGCTGCTGCTGTGGCTGGCGTGCCCCCCGAAATCATGGGCATTGGCCCTGCGCCTGCCATTCGCCTGTTGTTGGCGCGCACTGGCTTGAAGTTGTCAGACATCAGCCGCTTTGAAATCAACGAAGCCCAAGGCGCACAAACTCTGGCGGTAGGCCGTGAGTTGGGTTTAGACATGAGCTTGCTCAACGTCAACGGCGGCGCGATTGCTTTGGGTCATCCACTGGCCGCAACGGGTGTTCGTCTCACCATCACCTTGGCGCGTGAATTGGCGCGCAGTGGCAAACGATATGGCATTTCCAGTGCTTGTGTGGGCGGCGGCCAAGGCATTGCCTTGCTAATTGAGAACCCCAACACCTAAAGCCATTCTTTTCAGACAACATCATTTATCAAGAGGACATCATGAACATTCAAGGCATGAGCGCTTTGGTCACCGGCGGTGGCTCTGGCTTGGGCGAAGCAACCGCCCGCGAATTGGCTCGACTCGGCGCCAAAGTAGCCGTTCTCGACTTGAATCTCGAGAATGCTCAAAAAGTAGCAGCCGACATTGGCGGCATCGCCATTCAGTGTGATGTGACCAACGCCGCCAGCATGGAATACGCTGTAGCCGAAGCAGCCAAAGTTCATGGCGGCGCGCGCATCTTGATGCAAATAGCAGGCATCGGAACTGCCAAACGCATTGTGGGCAAAGATGGCAACCCAGCACCTTTGGAAGACTTTGCCAAAGTGGTCAACGTCAATTTGATTGGCACCTACAACGCCGCACGTGTGTTTGCAGCAGCCTGCGCCAAGCTCGATCCCATGGCAGACGGCGAGCGCGGCGCCATGGTGTTCACAGCTTCGGTGGCTGCGTTTGATGGCCAAGTAGGACAACAAGCCTACAGCGCTTCCAAAGCGGGTGTGGCTGGAATGACCTTGCCCATGGCGCGTGACTTGGCACAACACGGTATTCGCGTGTGCACCATCGCTCCCGGCATTTTTGCAACGCCTTTGTTAAAAACATTGCCAGAGCCCGTACAAGCCTCTTTGGCTGCCAGCATCCCCTTCCCTTCACGCCTTGGCAAGCCTGAAGAGTTTGCGCAATTGGCTGCGCACATTGTGAGCAATGGCCACATGAACGGCGAAGTGATTCGCTTAGACGGTGCGCTGCGCATGGCGCCGCGTTGATCGCAAGAAAGTTTTCAATGAGCAAAACAGTCGTTTATGAAGTGCAAGTGATGTTCGGTGACTGCGACCCTGCAGGCATCGTGTTCTTCCCCAACTTCTCCAAGTGGATGGACGCTTCATCCCTAAACTTTTTTGTGAAATGCGGCGTTCAACCTTGGCGCGAATTGGTCAAAACCACCGGCATCATTGGCACACCGCTGCTGGAAATCAATACCAAGTTTGCTCGTCCGGCCACCTACGGTGAAACACTTCAAGTTCATACCAGTGTGCAAGAGTGGCGCGACAAAACCTTCATCCACAAACACGTGGTGATGCGCGGTGATACCGTGCTGTGCGAAGGCACCGAAGTGCGAGCCTTCTGCATCAAGCACCCAGAAGACCCTGATCGCATTAAAGCTATTCCAGTTCCCGCAGACATCAAAGCGCTGTGTAGCTAATTCGCTGATTTCTTTTTTAAATCCATTTTCAGTTTTTTAACCAAGCCAAGAAGACCAGCATGACCAATCGTCGCGATTTTTTGCAACCCACAATCGGTACAGCAATCAATGCAGCGCTCAAAGACAAAGCTGTGCAAGACGCCTTGACCGTGGTGGGATTGATTCCGTTAGGCGGCACCATTGCCGATCAACTCAAGAGCTCACAAAGCTCTTGGGTCTCACCATCATTTGCCGAATTGCCATGAGCCATTACCAACCCAACATCCAAGACATGCAATTTGTTTTGTCCAATGTCTTGAATGCGCCAGATCAACTCAAATCACTTCAAGTGTTTGAAGATTTAGACGATGATTTGGTTCAGCAAGTCTTGGATGAAGCCGGTAAGTTTGTAGGCGAGGTTGTTGCACCCTTGAACCGCGACGGCGACGAAATTGGCGCCCAATGGCAAGACGGCAAAGTGACTATGCCCCCGGGGTTTAAGTCGGCTTATCAAATGTTTTGGCAAGCGGGTTGGCCAGCACTTTCGGCTGACACGGCAGATGGTGGCCAAGGTTTACCCACTGCCTTGGAGATCATGCTTTACGAAATGCTGTCGGCCGCCAACCATGGTTGGACCATGGCGCCCGGTTTGCTGCATGGCGCTTACGAGTGCATCAAGCATTACGCCAGCCCCTCACTCAAAGAAACTTACCTGAGCAAAGTGGGCACCGGCGAATGGTTGGCCACCATGTGCTTGACCGAGCCCCATGCCGGCAGCGACTTGGGCTTGTCGCGTACCAAGGCCACACCGCAAACAGATGGCCGCTATGCATTGAACGGCACCAAAATTTTCATCTCTGGCGGCGAGCACGACCTCACCGACAACATCGTGCATTTGGTATTGGCACGCTTGCCCGACGCACCACCTGGACCGAAAGGTTTGTCTCTCTTTTTAGTCCCTAAGTTTTATCCCAATGGCGATCGCAGTGCTGTGCATTGCGACCGCATTGAAGAAAAGATGGGCTTGCACGGCAGCCCCACTTGCGTCATGCGATTTGACGATGCACAGGCAGAGATCATTGGCGAACCGGGCAAAGGCTTGAACGCCATGTTTGTGATGATGAATGCCGCGCGTTTGCATGTGGCCATGCAAGGCATTGGCCTTCTCGATGCCGCTTGGCAAAAAGCCGATGCCTATGCCAAAGAACGCCGCCAGATGCGAGCGCCAGCTGGCAAAGAAGTCAAAGCAAAATCTGCAGCCGAAGCCGACTTCATCATTGAACACCCCGCCATCAAGCGCATCTTGGATACGCAGCGAGCATGGGTGGATGGCGGCCGTGTGCTGGCTTATCAAACAGCCATAGAGTTAGACCGCATCAAACACGCCGACAAAGACACTGCAGCCAAGTCACAGCGTTGGTGTGCACTGGTGACGCCGGTCATGAAAGCCGCATTCACCCACCAAGCTTTTCACGGCGGCAGCGATTGTTTGCAAGTGTTTGGCGGCCATGGCTATGTGCGCGAATGGGGCATTGAGCAAATTGTTCGCGATGCACGCGTTGCCATGATTTATGAAGGCACCAATGAAATTCAGGCCATTGATTTGTTGGTCCGAAAAATCATTCCCGATGGCGGTCAAAGTTTGTATCAGCTGCTGGATGACTTGATGACAGACTCCAACACTGAAACAGCTGAGGCAACGCAACTTCGCACACTGACACAACAAATTCTGCGAGCCTCTCAACAAAACCACAGCCTTGGCCACCAGGTGGCCGATGATTTTTTGCGTGCCTTGGCCTTGGTTCTTTTGCAATGGGCTTGGCAGCGCATTGATGCTCAACTTAGCCCAAACACGCCCAATGTGAAAGACCGTTGGCACGCACCTTCAAAGGCATTCAGTCAATGGGTTTTGCCAGAATTTGCCATGCGTTGTCATATCATTCAGACACAATGCCAAACAGCCTGAAATCTCTCGCTCCTTCTGTCGAAACAGTCGACACCAGCTATCTGGAAACCCTCATTGGTTATAACGCACGCCGTGCAGCATTGGCCGTGATTGCACAATTTCTAGAACGCATGGCGGTTTATGACTTAAAGCCAGTTGACTTCTCTGTGATGTCGGTGGTGGTTCACAACCCAGGTGTCACTTCGCGACAGCTCTGTGCTGCCTTGAATATTTTGCCGCCCAATTTGGTAGGCTTGGTGCAATCCTTGGAATCAAGAGGCTTGATTGAACGCCTGCCTCACCCCCATGATGGTCGCGCCATGGGCCTGCACCCCACTGACAAGGGCTTAGAACTCATGGAAAAAGCAGAGGCCACAGCCTCCGAGCTAGAAATGAAAATTGGCTCTAAACTCACACCAAATCAAGTACAAACCTTGGTGAGCTTGCTGCAAAAAATTTACCTCTAAGGGCATCGTTTTTCTTGACCCCAGAGACACACATTGGGAGACCTGGCCTTGTCACATTCAAGCTTTCCTTCATTGGCAGAAACTCTGCCTCAAGATGCTCCCAACGCTGTTTTGATTGGCCGCATTTGGGTACCCGATGAAGGCCCTTACCTTGTCAAAGTGGGCGCCACAGAAACCACCGACTTGTCTAATTTGGCTCTGACCAGCAGCGACTTGATGGAGCTCGAAGATGTGTCCATCAAAGTGAAAAATCACCAAGGCAAAACTTGGTCAACCCAAGCCCTGTGGACCAACACTGACCCTTTGCATCGCAACGCGCAACAAGCGTGGTTCCTTGCTCCCACTGACTTGCAAGCCATCAAGGCAGCTGGCGTGACCTTTGTGGCCAGCATGCTTGAGCGCGTGATTGAAGAGCAGGCTCGCGGCGATGCGGCCAAAGCCGAGAGCGTTCGCAAGGCCGTGGTAGATGTCATGGGCGAGAATTTGCGCAATGTCAAACCGGGCTCAGCGCAAGCCATGAAACTCAAAGAAGTTTTGTTGGCTCAGGGTGTATGGTCTCAGTATCTTGAAGTGGGGATTGGCCCCGATGCCGAAATTTTCACAAAATCACAAGCCATGAGCGCAGTGGGTTCGGGTTTTGATGTGGGTTTGCACCCCGGCAGTTCTTGGAACAACCCCGAGCCCGAAATTGTGTTGGTGATCAATTCCAAAGGCCACGTTGTGGGCGCCGCATTGGGCAACGACGTCAACCTGCGCGACTTTGAAGGCCGCAGTGCCTTGTTGTTAGGCAAAGCCAAAGACAACAACGCCAGCTGCGCCATTGGCCCCTTCATCCGCTTGTTTGATGGCCAATACACCATCGACAGCGTTCGAAATACCGACCTCAGCATGGCGGTGCATGGACCTGAAGGCTTCGTGATGCAAGGCAGCAGTTCCCTTAGCCAAATTAGCCGAGACCCCCTGGATTTGGCAGCGCAGGCCATCGGCCCCTGCCACCAATACCCTGATGGATTGGTACTGTTTTTGGGCACCATGTTTGCTCCCACCCAAGACAGGCACGGCCCTGGCCAAGGATTCACCCATTTGGTGGGCGATACCGTGGCCATCACAACGCCCCAATTGGGCACCCTGTTTAACCGCGTGACCACATCGGACCAAGCCCCAGCTTGGACTTATGGCATTCGAGCACTGATGCAAGACTTGGCCAAACGTTCATCGCATTGAGGTCAAGAACTAAGCAAGAAGCCATCCACTGGCATAATTCAGCCAACGGCCGGTCTTGTACCGGCCTTTCTATGACTAATTTCTAGGACTCATCATGATTACCACAGCCACAGGCCTGCAATACGAAGACACCGTGGTCGGCGACGGCGCCGAAGCCACCAAAGGCCAAACAGTAACCGTGCATTACACGGGCTGGCTCTACAAAGACGGCGAACAAGGCGCCAAGTTTGATTCCAGCAAAGACCGCCGCGACCCCTTCCAATTTAGTTTGGGTGCTGGCATGGTCATTCGGGGTTGGGATGAAGGCGTGGCCGGCATGAAAATCGGTGGCGCGCGCACCCTGATCATCCCTGCCGAGCTAGGCTACGGTTCTCGCGGCGCTGGCGGTGTCATTCCTCCTAACGCCACTCTGAAGTTTGACGTCGAGTTACTCGACCTGTCTTGATGGCCACCAAGACCTGTTAGCGCAAGCGCTGAAAGGTCTTGAAATCTTTCAAAACGCCCCCAAGTTTGGGGCGTTGTCATTTATTGCGGATGCATTTCATGTCTGATTCCAGCTCACAAAACACCTCAAATCAAGGCCAAAACCCTGAAGCCCCCAATGTCATGCCTGCGGCCGAAGCCTTGGCAGCAGCAGCAGCGGCCATGGGTCATGACACGCATGCTCAAGCTGCGCCTGCAAGCTCAGACCCTCTCAGCGATGCACAAGCAGAACTTGTCAACGTGAAGGCGCAAAACGCCACATTGGCCGATCAATATCTCCGCGCCCAAGCCGATGTGCAAAATGCCCGACGCCGCGCCGACGAAGAAATCTCCAAAGCACGCAAGTTTGCAGTGGAAGGTTTTGCCGACAGCCTGCTGCCTGTGCTTGACAGTTTGGAGGCTGGTTTGGCCATTCAAAACGTCACGCCAGAACAAATTCGCGAAGGCGCAGAAGCCACGCTTCGTCAATTGAAAAGTGCCCTAGAGCGCAATAAAGTGGTTGAAATCAACCCTGCTGCTGGCACCAAGTTTGACCCCCACCACCACCAAGCCATTAGCGTGGTCCCTGCTGAACAAGACCCCAACACGGTGGTGACTGTTTTGCAAAAGGGTTACCTGATTGCAGAGCGGGTGTTGCGACCTGCATTGGTCACAGTGACTGCACCCAAATAAGTACGCTTAGAAGTAGAAAACTGCCTGTTTTCGGGCAAAAGAGGGCAAAAAAGAAGCAATTTCAGCCTATTTAGTCTTGAAATTGCCCTAAATGCCCCTACTTCTTAACTATTCAAGCATTTTTTTAGATTACCGGAGAAGAACATGGGAAGAATCATTGGCATTGACTTGGGCACCACCAACTCGTGTGTGGCCATCATGGAAGGCAACACCACCAAGGTGATTGAGAACGCCGAAGGCGCGCGCACCACTCCCTCCATCATTGCGTACCAGGAAGACGGTGAAATTTTGGTCGGCGCGTCCGCCAAGCGTCAAGCGGTCACCAACCCCCGCAACACCCTGTACGCCGTGAAGCGCCTGATTGGTCGCAAATTTGCCGAAAAAGAAGTTCAAAAAGACATCGACCTGATGCCCTACACCATTGCCAAAGCCGACAACGGCGATGCATGGGTGGAAGTGCGTGGCAACAAATTGGCACCGCCACAAATTAGCGCTGAGGTTTTGCGCAAGATGAAGAAAACGGCCGAAGACTACCTCGGCGAAGAAGTGACCGAAGCGGTTATCACGGTGCCTGCTTACTTCAACGACGCGCAACGTCAAGCCACCAAAGACGCTGGCCGTATTGCTGGCTTGGATGTGAAGCGCATCATCAACGAACCTACTGCTGCTGCACTGGCTTTCGGCTTGGACAAAACCGAAAAAGGCGATCGCAAAATTGCGGTTTATGACTTGGGCGGCGGTACCTTTGACGTGTCCATCATTGAAATTGCCGACGTCGATGGCGAAAAGCAGTTCGAAGTCTTGTCCACCAACGGCGACACCTTCTTGGGCGGCGAAGACTTTGACCAACGCATCATCGACTTCATCATCACCGAGTTCAAGAAAGAAAGCGGCGTTGATTTGTCCAAAGATGTGTTGGCTTTGCAGCGCTTGAAAGAAGCCGCTGAAAAAGCCAAAATCGAATTGTCCAGCTCAGCTGGCACCGACATCAACCTGCCCTACATCACAGCCGATGCCACAGGTCCTAAGCACCTGAACATCAAGCTCAGCCGCGCCAAGCTCGAAAGCCTGGTTGACGAGTTGATCGAGCGCACCATTGCACCTTGCCGCATGGCCATCAAAGATGCTGGCGTGAGTGTGTCTGATATCGACGACATCATTTTAGTGGGCGGCATGACTCGCATGCCCAAAGTGCAAGACAAGGTCAAAGAATTCTTTGGCAAAGAGCCACGCAAAGATGTGAACCCTGATGAAGCTGTGGCCGTGGGTGCTGCCATTCAAGGTCAAGTGTTGTCGGGCGATCGCAAAGACGTGTTGTTGTTGGACGTGACACCTTTGTCCTTGGGTATTGAAACCCTGGGCGGTGTGATGACCAAAATGATCACCAAGAACACCACCATTCCTACTAAGTTTGCACAAACCTACTCCACTGCCGAGGACAACCAACCCGCCGTGACCATCAAGGTTTACCAAGGTGAGCGCGAGATGGCCAGTGGCAATAAGTTGCTGGGTGAGTTCAACCTCGAAGGTATTCCACCTGCTGCGCGTGGCACCCCGCAAATCGAAGTGTCCTTTGACATCGACGCCAACGGTATCTTGCACGTTGGCGCCAAAGACAAAGGCACTGGCAAAGAAAACAAAATCACCATCAAGGCCAACTCTGGTTTGTCTGAAGCAGAAATTCAACAGATGGTGAAAGACGCCGAGTTGAATGCCGAAGACGACAAGAAGAAACTCGAAATTGTTCAAGCCAAAAACTCAGGCGAAGCCACTGTACACAGCGTGAAGAAAAGCTTGACCGAATATGGCGACAAGATTGAAGCCGACGAGAAAACAAAAATCGAAGCTGCAGTCAAAGAATTGGAAGAGGCTTTGAATGGCGATGACAAAGACGCCATCACAGCCAAAACCGAAACACTCATGAACGTCAGCCAGAAACTGGGCGAGAAAATGTACGCCGACATGCAAGCCAAAGAAGCGGCTGCCGGTGGTGCAACCGGTGGCCCAGGTGGTCCTGGTGCCGATGCCAAACCAGCAGACGACAATGTGGTCGATGCAGAAGTGAAAGAAGTTAAAAAAGGCTAAGCCTTTTTCTCAAGGGCAATAGCCCAAGCCGCCGCGTCAGCGTATTTCCTCAGGGAATCGCTTTCGCGGCGTTCTTGTTAAAAACAGTAGCAATATACGATGGCCAAAAGAGACTTTTACGAAGTATTGGGTGTAGCCAAGAACGCCTCTGATGAAGAGATTAAAAAGGCGTATCGCAAATTGGCCATGAAGTTCCACCCTGACCGCCATCAGGGTGACGACGCCAAAGAAGCAGAGGGCAAATTCAAGGAGGTCAAAGAGGCCTACGAGATGTTGTCGGATGCGCAAAAACGTGCCGCCTACGACCAATATGGCCATGCAGGTGTTGACCCCAATATGCGCGGTGGCCCAGGTGGTGCTGAAGGCTTCGGCGGTTTTGGTGAAGCCTTCGGCGACATTTTTGGTGATATCTTTGGCCAACAACGCGGTGGCGGTGGCAGGGGTGGTCGTCAAGTGTTCCGAGGCGGCGATTTGAGCTACGCCATGGAAGTCACTTTGGAAGAAGCAGCTGCCGGTAAAGACGCGCAAATTCGAATTCCGGGCTGGGAAGAATGCGACCCCTGTGATGGCTCCGGCGCCAAGAAAGGTACCAGCGCCAAAACCTGCGGTACTTGCCAAGGTTCGGGCACCGTGCAAATGCGCCAAGGATTTTTCAGTGTGCAGCAAACCTGCCCACACTGCCGTGGCTCCGGCAAAATTATTTCTGACCCCTGCCCTTCGTGCAGTGGCCAAGGCAAACTCAAAAAGCAAAAAACGCTCGAAGTCAAAATACCTGCAGGCATTGACGACGGCATGCGCATTCGCAGCACCGGCAACGGTGAACCCGGCACCAATGGCGGCCCGCCCGGCGATTTGTACATTGAGATTCGCCTCAAGAAACACGACATTTTTGAGCGCGATGGCGATGACTTGCATTGCTCTGTGCCCATCGGCTTCAGCAAAGCCGCTCTGGGCGGTGAAATCGATGTACCCACTCTCAGCGGCAAGGCAGCCATCGACATTCCTGAAGGCACACAAACTGGCAAGCAATTCCGTTTGCGTGGCAAAGGCATCAAGGGCGTACGCTCCAGCTATCCTGGCGACTTGTACTGTCACATCACAGTTGAGACGCCCGTCAAACTCACAGAGCACCAACGCAAGCTGCTCAAGGAATTCGAAGAGTCTTTGCAAAAAGGCGGCGCCAAGCACATGCCCACAGGCAACAGCTGGACCGACAAACTCAAAGGTTTGTTCGGCGCTTAAGTTAAAAGCTTAGTCTTGATCTATGTCAAGTCAATGTTGGGTCATCGGCCTAACATGGACGCATGACACTCAACATTCGTTTCTTAGGCGGTGCCGACACGGTGACCGGCTCCAAATACTGTGTCGAGTACGACGGCAAAAAACTGCTGGTCGATTGCGGTTTGTTTCAAGGCTTCAAACAATTGCGCCTTAGAAACTGGGATCCCTGCCCCACACCGCCAAAAGACATTGGCGCTGTGATCTTGACGCATGCCCATTTGGATCACAGTGGCTACTTGCCACTTTTAGCTCGCAACGGCTTTCAAGGCAAAGTTCACAGCACCTCAGGCACACGCGACCTGTGCGGCATCTTGTTACCCGACAGTGGGCACATCCAAGAGGAAGATGCCTATTTCGCAAACAAGCATGGCTACTCCAAACACAGTCCAGCCTTACCGCTTTACACCCAGCAAGACGCCAAGTATTGCCTGCAACAGTTTCATGTTGAGAAACTCCGTGAATGGTTTCAACCCATGCCAGGCTGGAAGGCCCAATTCAGCAGTGCGGGCCACATCTTGGGTGCTACCAGTTTGTTGTTGGAAGTGGGTGGTCGGCGCATTCTGTTTTCAGGTGATCTTGGACGGCCCGATGACAGCCTCATGAATCCACCCGACGCGCCGCCGCAAGCTGATACGGTGTTGATTGAATCAACTTACGGCAACAGAACACACCCCGAGGAAAACGTGAATGCAGAGTTAGGCGAAGCCCTCAAACGAGTAGCGGCTCGAGGTGGCGTTGCAGTTGTGCCGGTGTTTGCAGTTGGCCGAGCACAGGCTATTTTGCACAGCATTGCACAACTCAAATCTCGTGGCGAAATTCCTCACAGCCTGCCTATTTTTTTGGACAGCCCGATGGCCATTCACACCACCGCCCTGTTTAAACGGCACATGGGCGAGCACCGCTTGAATGCCACCGAAGTTCAAGCCATGGACCACGTGGCCACCATGATCGAAACACCCGAACAGTCTAAAGCTTTGGTAAAACGCCATGGCCCCATGGTCATTTTGTCGGCCAGCGGCATGGCCACAGGCGGCCGCGTGTTGCACCATCTTGCCAACCACGTTGGTAACCATCGCAACATGGTCATTCTCACTGGCTTTCAAGCTCCGGGCACGCGCGGCGCCACATTGGCAAGTGGCGCGTCTTCTGTTCGGCTGCATGGCAAAGACTTGCCTGTGGCAGCAGAAATTGTCCAACTTAGCTCAGCCTCTGCCCATGCCGATGGCAAACAACTTTTGGCTTGGCTTCAAAAGATGCCGCAAGCACCGGCTCAAGTCTATGTGGTGCACGGCGAACGCGAGGCATCAGACGTTTTGCGCCAGCGCATTGAGAGAGAGCTGCACATGCGTGCCGTTGTTCCCGAACACGGCTCCTTATGGCCAGGCTGATGTTGCATGCGAATTCTTTCTCAAACACCTTGGCTTCAAAGGAAGTCTGAGAAAATACATCCAGCTTTTATCTTTTCTGCATGAATCTCAAACGCTCAAATTCTTCTGCCCCGCAAAAACAAGGATGGCACCCGGCTTGGCTTGCCTTGCTCAGTAGTCTGTGGCTAAGCAGCGCTGGCAACATCGCCCTGTGGTCACAGGTTCACCAATTGCCCGAAGTGACTGGCTTTAGAGGACTGGCTTTTGCCATCGGATTTGGCGCCATCATCACTGCTGCCATCAGTGCCATTTTGAGTTTCTTGAACTGGCGATGGCTTCTCAAACCTGCCATTGCAGTGTTCTTTTTGAGCGCAGCCAGCGGCGCTTACTTCATGATGAGCTACGGCATTGTGATCGACAGCACCATGATTACCAATGTGGTTCAAACAGATACCAAAGAAGCTTTGGATTTGATGAACTGGCGGATGCTGATCAGCCTAGCACTTTTGGGTATTTTGCCCTGTTGGGTCCTTTGGAAAATACCCGTCAAACCTTTGCGCTTAGGCCAGCAAATCTTTGGCAACATCCTCACACTTGTCATCTCTTTGGTGGTCATTGTTGGCGCTTTATTGGCTATTTTTCAAGACTTCTCCTCCATCATGCGCAATCACACTCAGTTGCGTTATTTGGTCAACCCTTTAAACAGCTACTATGCAATTGGCATGGTGGCGGCCAAACCCTTTCAAAGGAATCAAACAACTTTATTGCCCTTGGGCCGCGATGCTCAATTGAATCCAGCCAACAGCAAACACAAGCCCACCCTTTTGTTATTGGTTCTAGGTGAAACAGCGCGCATGGGCAACTTTGGCATCAATGGCTACGATCGCCCTACCACGCCTGAATTGTCCAATGAGAACATCATCAGTCTGAAAGGCGTCATGTCATGTGGCACCAGCACAGCCACTTCTGTGCCCTGTATGTTTTCGCACATGGGCAAAGAGGCTTATGAATCGCGCAAAAACAATTACGAAAGTCTGATCGATGTGCTTCACCACGCTGGTCTGGCTGTATTGTGGCTTGACAACCAGTCGGGCTGTAAAGGCGTCTGCGAACGAGTGCCACAAGTACTGACCAAGTCATTGAAACACCCCACACTCTGCAAAAACGGAGAGTGCTTTGATGAAATAATGTTGCACGAAATTGACCAACGAATTCAAGCACTGCCTGCAGAACGAAGAGCCAAAGGTGTTGTGGTGGTCATGCACCAAATGGGCAGTCATGGCCCTGCCTACTACAAGCGTGTGCCCGATCAATTCAAAAAATTTCTACCAGAATGCAAGAGCAATGCTCTCCATGAATGCTCCCGTGAGCAGGTTGTCAACTCGTTTGACAACACCATTCTTTATACCGATCATTTCTTAGGTCAGGCCATTCAGTGGCTCAAAAAATCAGAAGCCAACGCTGCGCCAGCCATGCTCTATGTGTCTGACCATGGCGAATCTTTGGGTGAAAACAATTTGTACTTGCATGGGCTACCCTACAATGTTGCGCCCGACTTGCAAAAGCGCGTCCCTTGGATCACATGGTTGTCGGCAAGTTTTGAAAAGCAGTCTGGCTTGGTGCCTGCTTGTTTGAAAAACAAATCGGAAACACCACTCACTCACGACAATTACTTTCACACAGTGCTGGGGCTGATGAATATCAGCACAGACGTTTATCAATCGAAGTTAGACGTGCATGCAGACTGCCGGGGCGCTTCATAAAAATCGATCTAGCAGCTTTCGTGAATGTCGATCCATTTGAGCCAAATCACGAATCAAGAACTGAACACCATGCCCATCCGTCACCAGCAAAACCGTGCCAGACAGCCGGCGAATGTCCTCTTCCCCTTTGAGTAAGAGTTTGGTTCTACCACGATCCGTTTCAATGTCCCAAGTACTGGGCGCCACAAATCCGCTCACACCATACAACTTCAAAATTTGAGGCATGAACTCTCGCTGTGCCATGGCCTTCAAAATATTGGCGCGCAAGGCCTCTGTCAACAAATTCAAATGCGAAATCCAAAGCAGCTCTTTGCCATCGACATCCACAATGGCAATTCCCTCTTCGGGAGCCGCAACAGGAAATGATCTGACAGCCAAAACATTGTCATGTTGTCGGCCTTCTGCACTGACGTAAAACCACCGACCCGAGGACCCTTGGTCAAATTGAAAATTCATCAGCTGGGTCATCATGATGCCACCGACTCCCGCAAAACAGCGCCTTCAGCTTCTGCCTGCCTTTGCTGGGCTTCGTACAAGCGCCAATAGGCACCCTGTTTATCAATCAAAACGTCGTGAGTGCCCTCCTCCACAATCAAGCCTTTGTCCATGACCACCAAACGATCTGCTTTGCGCAAGGTTGACAAACGGTGCGCAATGGCAATGGTGGTTCTGCCGCGAACCAAATTATCCAAAGCGTTTTGAATTTCTTTTTCGGTTTCAGTATCAACCGCCGATGTGGCCTCATCCAAAATCAAAATGCGCGGATCAATGAGCAAGGCGCGAGCGATTGAAATTCGTTGCCGCTCGCCACCAGACAAACCTTGTCCACGCTCTCCCACCAAAGAGTCATAACCCTGAGGCATGCGCAGAATAAATTCATGCGCGTGTGCCGCTCTCGCAGCAGCCACAATTTGGTCTCGAGTGGCTTCGGGCATGCCGTAGGCAATGTTGTCGGCAATGGTGCCAAAGAACAAGAAAGGTTCCTGCAAAACCAAACCAATTTGCCTGCGGTAGTCAGCCACTTTGAGTTGCTTGATATCAACGCCATCTAAAGCAATGCTGCCTTCCGACAAATCGTAGAAGCGACACATCAAATTGACCAAGGTACTTTTCCCCGAACCACTGTGCCCTACCAAACCAATCATTTCTCCAGGTTTGATGTCGAGATTCAAGTGCTTGATCACAGCCCGGTTGCCGTATCTGAAACTGGCATCTGTCAGAGTAATGCGACCCTCTACCTTGGACATCGCAACAGGATTTTGGGGCTCTGGCACGCTAGAGACATGGTCCAGAATTTCAAAAATTCGCTTGGCACCAGAGGCTGCTTTTTGAGTGCTCGACACAATGCGGCTCATGGAATCAAGTCGGGTGTAAAAGCGCCCGATGTAGGCCAAGAATGCGGTTAACACACCCACTGTGATTTGATCTTTAGAGACCAACCAAATGCCAAAACCCCAAACAATCAACAGGCCTATTTCGGTCATGAGCGTGACCGTGGGTGAGAACACAGACCAAACTCTGTTGAGCCGATCATTGACGGTCAAATTGTGTTTGTTGGCATCGATGAAACGCTGCGCTTCGCGGTCTTCTTGCGCAAAAGCCTTAACCACGCGAATGCCAGGAATGGTGTCTGTCAACACGTTGGTGACCTCTGACCACACGCGGTCAATCTTTTCGAAGCCCGTTCGCAGCCTTTCTCTCACCACATGAATCAGCCAGCCGATGAATGGCAAAGGCAACAAGGTTACCAGCGCCAAGGTGGGATTGATTGAAAACAAGATCACTGCTGTCATCAGGATCATCAACACGTCGGTTGCAAAATCCAGCAAGTGAAGCGATAAGAAGACATTGATTCGATCGGTCTCACTGCCAATTCGAGCGATCAAATCACCGGTTCGACGCCCGCCGAAATACTCCAAAGACAATTTCAGCAAGTGCTGGTAAGTAGTCGTTCTGAGATCAGCCCCAATTCGCTCTGAAACCAGCGCCAAAATATAGGTCTTCACCCAACCCAAGGACCAAGCAACGATGGCGGAGGCCAGCAGGCCCAGCAGATACCATGTGACAAGCACAGTGTCTATGTCTTTGCCGTTTTGATAAGGAATGAGCACATCATCCATCAGGGGCATGGTGAGGTAAGGCGGCACCAAGGTGGCCGCAGTGGACGCCAAGGTCAGCAAAAACCCCATCAAGAGTTGCCACTGATAAGGCTTGGCAAAACGCCAGAGCTTGAGCAAGGTCCATGTGGAAGTTGGCGCCTGGCCCTTTTCGAGGCAAACAGCACATTCCTCTTCTAAAGCATCCACCACATTTTGGCAAAATGGGCACAAGACGTGCCGCATTTGGCCAACCCCTGGTTCTGCCCAGTCATCTACACCGGCAGAGGGGGAAGTCAAGGATTGCCCAAAAAAGGACGCCGTCTGAGCCTGTCCAGTGAGATGATTTTCAAAGCCCAATTTCCATCTCAGAACCGCCGCTTCAAGCCCCAAGGTAAACCGCCAAGCCTTGAGTCTTAAGCCGCCCTGATGAAGTGCCAAGGTGCCAACGCCCGCGTGATCGACCACTCGAAGGGTTAAATCGGGGCTCAAGGCCCAAAAATCCCAACTATTTTGGGCCTCATCCACAGAGATGACCCTTTGATCGGTCAAAATAACAAGGGTCTTTTTGAAGATCAGTTCATCATTCAGGTCAACCTCTAGCCAAGCTAGAACGTTTTCACCATGGTGAACATGCGACAACAAGCCCTTCTGCCAAAAAAACGGCAATCCCAGCAAATCGATGGGAGGATGGGTGTTGGAGTTCATAAAGTTTCAAACAGCAAGAGTCAACCCGTGTTGGCGGCAAACAAAAACAGCAAAAGAAGCGGCCAGGACACAGCCCATGCACCTTGTTTATCAGACGATCATTGCCAGTGCTGCAACTGGCCAGTCATTGTATCCCCGGACACGAATCGCTCCGTGCCTTCGCTCAGAATTGTGAAAAGCACGAAAATGAGTTCTAAAGATATCAAATTTATTCGGGTAACCCACTTGAAGGGTCCGAATATTTGGACTTACCGCCCCGTTCTAGAAGCTTGGATCGACATCGGCGATTTAGAAGATTGCCCCTCCAACGTGCTCCCCGGCTTCAACGAGCGCCTGCAAGAAATGTTGCCTGGCCTCATTGAACACCGATGCAGTGTGGGCGAAAGAGGCGGGTTTTTGCAGCGATTGGTCGAAGGCACTTGGCCTGGTCACATCATGGAGCATGTGGCGTTGGAACTGCAAAACCGTGCGGGCATGCAAACCGGTTTTGGCAAAGCCCGTGAAGCCGGCCCCCGCGGTATTTACAAGGTGGTCATTCGCACTCGCAACGAAACCGTCAGTCGCGTTGCCATTCAAGCCGCTCGTGACTTGGTCATGGCTGCCATTGAAAACCGCCCCTTCCCAGTCAAGGATGTCATTGCCAACCTCACCCAAATGGTTGACCGTTTGTGCATTGGCCCTAGTACCGCCTGCATTGTCGATGCGGCTGCAGATCGAAATATCCCCGCCATTCGCCTGAACGACGGCAATTTGGTTCAACTGGGTTACGGCGCCAACCAGCGCCGCATCTGGACCGCCGAAACAGACCAAACCAGCGCTATTGCTGAGGGCGTCTCCAAAGACAAAGACCTCACCAAAAGCTTGCTAGCCAATTGTGGCGTACCCGTGCCCGAAGGACGAATTGTTTCCTCGCCAGCCGAGGCTTGGGAAGCCGCCAAAGAAATTGGCTTGCCCGTTTGCGTCAAACCAGTCGATGGCAATCATGGGCGCGGCGTATCACTCGAGCTGCGAACCCAAACCGAAATTGAAGCTGCATACCCTTTGGCTAAAGCCGAAGGCAGTGAGGTTTTGGTTGAACGGCATATTTTGGGTGATGAACATCGCTTGTTGGTGGTTGGCGGCAAAGTTGTGGCGGCCAACAAAGGAGAAGTGGCCAGCATCGTGGGTGATGGCGTTCACACCGTCGAAGAACTGATCGAAAGCCAAATCAATTCAGACCCGCGCCGCGGCGAAGAAGAAGACTTTCCGCTCGATACTGTTCGACTGAAAGACCACACAACAGCCGTTCTCGAACTCAAACGCCAAGGCCTCACAGGTCAAAGCGTTCCAGAAAAAGACCGCCACGTTTTGGTCATGCGCACTGGCAATATGGCCATGGATGTCACTGATTTGGTCCACCCCGATGTGGCCGAAATGGCTGCTTTGGCAGCCCGCATCGTTGGTTTGGACATTGCAGGTGTCGATTTGGTGGCGCAAGATATTTCCAAGCCCATGAAGGCGCAAGGAGCCGCCATCGTTGAAGTCAATGCTGGCCCTGGTCTTCTCATGCACCTCAAGCCTGCTTCTGGCTCCCCTCGCCCCGTGGGCCAAGCCATTGCAGCGCATTTGTTTGACGACAATTCAGAGCCTCGTATTCCCGTGGTTGGCATCATTGGACAAGAGAACACCACCGGCACCAGCCACCTCATTGCATGGCTGATGCATTTGCAAGGCCTTCAAACGGGTCTCTCCTCGGCCAAAGGATTGTTTTTGGGCCAACGCTGCCTTCAAGCACAAAGTGGCATGGAGTGGGAGCCAGCCCAACGTCTCCTCATTAACAGGTCGGTTCAGGCTGCGGTCTTTGAAACCACGGCTCGACACTTGTTGGCAGAGGGCCTGCCTTACGATCGTTGCCAAGTTGGCGTGATCACCTCCATGCCCAAAGCGGCGGGCCTTGAAGATCTGTACATTCAAAGCGACGAACAAATGCCCAATGTGGTGCGTACGCAAATGGACGTTGTGTTGTCACAAGGTATGGCTGTGCTCAATGCGGAAGACGATGAGGTTGCCAATCTGGCTCAGTATTGCGATGGCGAAGTGACCTACTTTGCAAGCTCTGAAGATCATCCGCGAATTGTTCAACACCGCAGTGAGAACGGCCGAGTTGTTTTCTGGCGTAAAAATCATTTGGTATTGGCACAAGGTCCTCAAGAAATAGAAGCCCTAAACCGCCAGCTGCCCGCCATTGACAAGTTGTTCAAAAACCAACATCTCAATTGCACTGAAGTGTTGGCTGCCTGTGCAAGTGCTTGGGCCTTGGGCATTCAAACCGACCTCATTCGAGCTGGCATCAAAAGTTTCGGTCAGAGTCCTGGCGCTCACTGAGCGTCAAGGCAAGACTGCAAGCCCCGCTTCAACCAGGACACAGTTTCATGGAAGTTTCTAGAATTCGAGCTTTGCGGGGCCCCAATTTATGGAGTCGCCAAACCAGCATTGAGGCCATAGTGAGCTGCGAGCCCCACGAGCGGGCCATGATGCCGGGCAATGAGTTCGAAAAGCAATTGAGGCGAATTTTCCCAGCCGTCGGCCCCCTTGAGGGCTCAAGACCTGGGGAGCCTGCCAGCATGGCCCATGCCCTCGAAAAAATTACCCTGAGTTTGCAAAACCAAGCAGGCTGTCAGGTCACTTTCAGTCGAACAACGGCCACTGAAGAAGAAGGCATCTACCAAGTAGTTGTTCAATACACCGAAGAAGATGTGGGCAGATTGGCGCTAAGTTGGGCAGAGAAGCTATGTCAGGCTGTCAAGCAGCAGACCACTTACGATTTGAATCAAGCACTGAGCGAACTTCGAGATTTGGATGAAGATGTCCGACTCGGACCGTCCACGGGCTCTATCGTCGACGCAGCAGTTTTGAAAGGCATACCCTTCCGCCGCCTCACTGAGGGCAGCATGGTTCAGTTTGGCTGGGGCAGCAAGCAGCGCCGCATTCAAGCCGCAGAAACAGACACAACCAGCGCCATTGCTGAATCGATTGCCCAAGACAAGGATCTCACAAAGTCTTTGTTGTTGGCTGCCGGTGTGCCTGTTCCCATTGGCAGGCCTGCCAAAGACTTAGAAGACGCATGGCAAATTGCTCAAAGCATTGGGCTGCCCGTGGTGGTCAAACCCCAAGATGGCAATCAGGGCAAAGGCGTCACGGTCAACATCGTAGAACGCGACTTGTTCAATCAGGCTTACGAAACAGCCGCTCGCTATGGCGAAGTCTTGGTAGAAAAATTCCTGCCGGGTAGCGACTACCGCTTGTTGGTCGTGGGCAACAAATTGGTTGCTGCTGCCAGACGCGAACCACCTTTGGTTGTGGGCGATGGCACCCACACCGTGAAAGAGCTGGTTGACAAAGTCAATGCCGACCCAAGGCGTGGCGATGGTCATTCCACATCACTGACCAAAATCAAGTTCGATGACATTGCCATTGGCCGACTAAAGTTACAAGATCTAGAGCCCAACTCTGTGCCAGAAAAAGGCAGGCGCGTGATCTTACGCAACAACGCCAATTTGTCTACAGGTGGAACAGCCACCGATGTCACTGACGATGTGCACGCTGCGG
Organism: Limnohabitans sp. MMS-10A-178; assembly: GCF_003063375.1. Classification (GTDB taxonomy): domain Bacteria; phylum Pseudomonadota; class Gammaproteobacteria; order Burkholderiales; family Burkholderiaceae_C; genus Limnohabitans_A. Next base: position 573,442 of record NZ_NERY01000002.1, read on the forward strand.
TGGCTGCACGCGTTGTGGCCGCAGCTCAAATGGTGGGCGTTGACATTTGTGGTGTTGACGTCGTTTGCGAATCCGTTTTAAAACCACTTGAAGAACAAAACGGTGGCGTGGTCGAAGTCAATGCAGCACCCGGCTTGCGCATGCACATCAGCCCCTCTTTTGGCAAAGGCCGCAATGTTGGCAAAGCAGTGATCGACCACATGTTCCCCAACGGCGACAATGGGCGAATTCCAATCATTGCCGTGACCGGCACCAATGGCAAAACAACCACTGTTCGCCTCACCGCCCACCTTCTGAAGGCCAACCATTTGCGGGTTGGCATGACCAACACCGATGGTGTGTACGTCAATGGCCGTCAAATTGACGATGGCGATTGCAGCGGCCCCCGCAGTGCTCGCAATGTCTTGATGCATCCCGATGTCGATGCAGCTGTTTTTGAAACTGCGCGTGGCGGCTTGCTGCGCGAAGGCTTGGCCTTCGATCGCTGCCAAGTTGCCATCGTGACCAACATGGGTTCTGGCGACCACTTAGGCCTTAACTACATCACCACCTTAGAAGACCTGTCAGTTTTAAAGCGCGTCATTGTTTTGAATGTAGCGCCCGACGGCATGGCCGTGTTGAATGCTGCCGACCCTCAAGTTGCCATGATGGCCAATATGTGTCCGGGCAATGTCACCTTCTTTGCACTCGATCCTCATCAGCCTGTTTTGGCCACTCACCGAGCGCAAGGCAAGCGCGTGGTTTACACAGAAAATGGCAGCATTGTTGCGCAACAAGGCAAAAAGTCTTTCCGCATTCCACTCAGTGATGTGCCTCTTACGCGCCAAGGTCAAATTGGTTTTCAAACTGAAAACGTCATCGCTGCTGTAGCGGCAGCTTGGGCCGTCAATGTGCCATGGGAAACCATTGCACAAGGCCTGTCAACATTCATCAGCGACATTCAGGGTGTGCCCGGGCGCTTCAATGTTTTTGACTACAAGGGCGCCACCTTGATTGCCGACTACGGCCACAACCCCGATGCCATTCAAGCATTGGTTCATGCCGTAGACAACATGCCCGCTCAAAAACGTGTGGTGGTCATCAGTGGTGCCGGCGATCGTCGCGATCAAGACATTCGAGATCAAACTCAAATTTTAGGCACCGCATTTGACGAAGTAATCTTGTACCAAGATGCCTGCCAGCGCGGCCGCAGTGACGGCGAAGTCATCCAACTGCTTCGAGAAGGTTTGGCTGGTGCAGCACGCACAACCCACGTTCAAGACATTCAGGGCGAGTTCAATGCCATCGATACTGCTTTGGCGCGCTTATCGGCTGGCGACCTTTGCCTCATCTTAATTGATCAAGTTGAAGCAGCTCTGGCCTACATTCAAGGCAAAGTGAATGAAACTCAACTGACCGCAACTAAGTGAGCAAGATCACGCCAGTGAAGGTTGCAATCAAAGTGCCAACCCACTGAAAGTATCTTCTCCAAGTTGGATGAGGCACCTCAACCTGCTCATACAGTAAACGTCCGAGCCAAATTGACAGGGCGAATGAAACAAACAAGCCAGCCACATTGATGGCCGTATTTTCTGGCCATACATTGAAAACCAGCGCACTGACAAGCAAACTGACGCTGAAGTGAATGAGAAAAATAGCGTAAGAAGCGCTGGAGAGATGTCGAATCCAATTCAATTTGAGTCGCTCAATCGGTTTGCTTTGATAGGCCTCATAACAACACAACAAAACAGCCGTGCCGATAGCCAATATCAATCTGCTTCTTGGATGATAGGCTGTGGCCAAAGCACCCAACACCATGATCAAAAGAGCAAGACTTGTAAAGTTGATTTTCATGTCTGCTTGGCGCCAGGCTCCAACACACAAACCCAAACCGTAAGCACCAAAAAAATACAGCCCCCACATATCACCTGAGGGGTTCAAGTTCCAAACAAACATGGCACTCAGTGTGAGCATCAACCAAAGGCCCAAGGCCTTGCGAATCAGAGACCCCCGACCCGAAAATCGGTGCCATGCATGGGCAAGCCATGCGCCAATCAGGGCCAATGCAAAAAGCTGAAAATCAATGGCAACATACCAAACGCCAGCCGAAAATGCTTCCATTCTGAGCACATCTTGGAGCAACAAAATATGCGCCATCACTTGCAAACCAGTTGGTTCTTGTGAAAGCGAAGAATGATCAAAGTAAGGTCGAACCAGCGCTGTGACAGCAACAGCCACGCTCAAGGCTGCTAGCAAAGGAATGACCAATCGCAGATAGCGGGCAAGCAACTTGGCCCACATTTCAGCGCTTGTCTGAGGCATTGAAGCTGACAAAGACTTGGCCGTTAAGTATCCTCCGATGACCAAAAAAACTTGTACCGCCCACAATGCGTAAGAGCGCAAAAAAACCTCAAGCTGAGGCAGCCATTCTGCCAACTTGGCAGCCATGGGACTGTACAGTGCCAAGTGGTGCCACACAATGAGCACGCAAGCCAAAACCTTCAAGAGGTCAATGAATTCCGAACGCTCAGACTTCAAAACAATTGCTGCAGAAATTAAAGTGACAATCTAGCGCGAGCAGCTGCGTACTCTGTCTTGATTTTGGCAACGCGCTCGGCTGTACTGACCACAGCATCGATGGCACCAATGCCCTGACCACAGCCCCAAATATCTTTCCACGCTTTTTTGGCATCACCACCAAAGTTCATGGCCGAGGGATCAGACACGGGCAAGTTGGCAGGATCTAATCCAGCCGCTTTGATGGAAGGCGCCAAATAATTGCCATGCACACCCGTGAACAAATTGCTGTAAACAATGTCATCTGAATTGCAATCGACAATGGCTTGCTTGTAGTCTTCGGCAGCACGGGCCTCATGGGTTGCAATGAAGGCAGAGCCAATATAAGCAAAGTCTGCTCCCATGGCTTGCGCCGCTAAAACAGCATCGCCGCTGGCAATTGATCCAGACAGAGCAATGGGGCCGTCAAACCACTGGCGAATTTCTTGGATCAATGCAAAGGGACTTTTTTCACCAGCATGTCCCCCCGCACCTGCCGCGACAGCAATCAAACCATCTGCGCCTTTTTCAATGGCTTTTCTCGCAAATTTGTTGTTGATGATGTCGTGCAAAACAATACCGCCGTAGCTGTGTGCCGCTTGGTTGATGTCTTCTCGTGCGCCCAAGGAGGTAATGATGATGGGCACTTTGTACTTCACACACATCGCCATGTCGTGCTCTAAGCGATCATTGCTCTTGTGCACAATTTGATTGATGGCAAAAGGCGCTGCAGGCTTGTCGGGATTGGCTTTGTTGTAAGCCGCCAAAGTTTCTGTGATTTCAATCAACCACTCTTCCAACTGTTCTGCAGGGCGCGCATTCAAAGCAGGCATTGAGCCCACCACTCCAGCCTTGCATTGCTCAATGACCAACTTGGGATTGCTGATGATGAACAAGGGCGATGCAATTACCGGGAACGGTAAATTGGCCAAAACGGCAGGTAATTTCGACATGAAGTCTCCAGTGATTTGAATGTAAAAAAGCAGTTGTCGATTTTAGAAAGCTTCTAGCGCCAGCTCTGTCACGCACTTTGCACCTTCAACGATGCTGTCGCGTAAACCCGGTGCACGGCTGAGCAAATGATCAGCATAGAAACGCGCTGTGGTGATCTTTGCCTCCATGAACGCTTTGTCATTGCCTTGCTCAATTTGCGACAAAGCCACCAACAAGGCACGACCCATTTGCCAGCCCGCCATCAAATTGCCCGTCAGCATCAAATAAGGCACGCTACCTGCAAAAACATCATTTGGGTTGGCTTTGGTGTTGCCCGCTACAAAATGAACCACATCCAAGAATGCCAAACGAGCGGCTTTCAAGCGACGACCCACCGCTTGTGCGTCGGCATGGGCGTTGGTCAAAAGTTCATTTTCAGTTTGTTCAACTTGACCAGCCAATGCCTTGGCAGTTTGACCGCCGTCACGGGCCGTTTTGCGGCCCACCAAGTCATTGGCTTGAATGGCTGTGGTGCCTTCGTAAATGGTCAAAATTTTGGCATCGCGATAGTACTGGGCAGCGCCGGTTTCTTCAATGAAACCCATGCCCCCATGAACTTGAATGCCAAGTGATGTCACTTCCAAACTCATCTCGGTGCTATAGCCTTTGACCAGCGGCACCATGAATTCGTAGAACAGTGCATTTTGTTTGCGCACTTCTGCATCGGGGTGGTGGTGGGCCGCATCATAGGCAGCTGCAGCCACTGTGGCCAATGCGCGGCATCCTTCAGTGCTGGCGCGCATGGTCATGAGCATGCGCTTTACGTCAGGGTGGTGAATGATGGGAGCAGAAGTGTTCATGCTGCCATCGACAGGACGGCTTTGCACGCGGTCTTTGGCGTACTGAACGGCCTTTTGATATGAACGCTCTGCAATGGCAATGCCTTGAACACCCACGGCGTATCTCGCAGCATTCATCATGATGAACATGTACTCGAGGCCGCGGTTTTCTTCGCCCACCAAGAAACCAATGGCACCACCGTTGTCGCCGTATTGCAGCACGGCTGTAGGGCTGGCCTTGATGCCCATTTTGTGTTCAATGCTCACACAGTGAACATCGTTGCGATTGCCTAGGCTGCCATCGCCATTCACCATGAACTTAGGCACCACAAACAAGCTGATGCCCTTCACGCCTTCGGGCGCACCTTGCACACGGGCCAACACCAAATGCACGATGTTGTCGGCCATGTCGTGCTCACCATAAGTGATGTAAATTTTGGTGCCAAATACTTTGTAGGTGCCATCGGGCAAAGGCTCTGCACGCGTGCGCACCAGTGCCAAATCAGAGCCCGCTTGGGGCTCAGTCAAATTCATGGTTCCAGTCCACTCACCAGAGATGAGCTTTTCTAGGTAAATGTTTTTCAAATCGTCAGAGCCCGCCGTCAGAAGTGCTTCAATGGCACCATCTGTGAGCAAGGGGCACAATGCAAAACTCATGTTGGCCGAGTTGAGCATTTCGCCGCATGCAGCACCAATGGTTTTGGGCAAACCTTGTCCGCCAAAATCGGTGGGGTGCTGTAAACCTTGCCAGCCGCCTTCGCCGTACTGCTTGAATGCTTCTTTAAATCCTGGAGTGGTTTTCACAGCACCATTGGCAAACGCCGATGGGTTTTTGTCGCCTTCCCAGTTCAGGGGTGCAATCACGTCTTGGTTCAACTTGGCACATTCTTCGAGCACCGCTTGCGCTGTTTCCATGCCAGCATCTTCAAAACCTGGCATTTGCGCCACTTGGTCAATTCGGGCCAAGTGTTCAATGTTGAAAAGCATGTCTTTCAGGGGGGCAACGTAGCTCATATCATTCTCCGAATAAAAGAAAGGCACCTCAAAGGATGCCTTTCAAAATCAAAAATAAGTTCAAATCAAACGCATCACAAAGCGTTGACCAATTCAGGCACAGCCGCAAACAAATCGGCTTCCAAACCATAATCGGCCACGCTAAAAATAGGCGCTTCGGGGTCTTTGTTGATGGCCACAATAACCTTGCTGTCTTTCATACCAGCCAAGTGCTGAATGGCACCAGAAATACCGCAGGCCACATACAACTGAGGTGCCACAATCTTGCCGGTTTGGCCTACTTGCCAATCGTTAGGGGCATAACCCGCATCCACTGCTGCGCGGCTGGCTCCCATGGCGGCACCCAGCTTATCGGCCAGTGGCGTGATCACTTCAGCAAACTTTTCTGCACTGCCCAAAGCACGACCACCAGAAACAATGACCTTGGCTGCAGTCAATTCAGGACGATCGTTCTTGGCAATTTCGCTGCCCTTGAATGTGCTCTTGCCGCTGTCGGCAGTGGCAGCCGCCGTTTCTATATTGGCTGAACCTCCTGTGGCCGCTGCTGCATCAAAACCAGTGGTGCGAACTGTTAGCACTTTGACTGCATCTTTGCTTTGCACCGTGGCAATGGCATTGCCTGCATAAATGGGACGCTCGAAAGTATCGGCTGAAATCACCAAAGTAACGTCGCTCAATTGCGCCACATCCAATTTGGCAGCAACGCGAGGTGCCACATTTTTACCGGCAGCTGTTGCAGGGAACAAGATGTGTGTGTAGTTGCCAGCAATGGCCAACACTTGGGTGGCCACGTTTTCAGCCAAGCCATGCGCCAGACCTTCTGCATCAGCGTGAATCACTTTGGACACGCCTGCAATTTGTGCAGCTGCTTGGGCTGCGGCACCAGCGTTGTGGCCCGCCACCAAAACGTGCACATCACCACCGCAAGCCACAGCGGCTGTGACGGTGTTCAATGTTGCACCTTTGATGGATGCGTTGTCGTGTTCTGCAATAACCAATGAAGCCATGATTAGATTACCTTCGCTGTGTTCTTTAACTTATCGACCAACGTTGCCACGTCTGGCACCTTGATGCCTGCAGAGCGCTTGGGTGGCTCGGATACTTTCAAGGTTGTGATGCGAGGCGAAACATCGACGCCCAAGTCTTCAGGCTTGAAGGTGTCGAGTTGTTTTTTCTTCGCCTTCATGATGTTGGGCAAGGTCACGTAGCGTGGCTCGTTCAAACGCAAGTCTGTGGTGATCACTGCAGGCATCGACAAAGACAATACTTCCAAACCACCATCTACTTCACGAGTGACTTGCGCTTTGCCGTCAACCACTTCTACTTTGGATGCAAACGTGGCTTGGGGCAAGTCTGCCAATGCCGCCAACATTTGACCGGTTTGGTTGCAGTCATCGTCAATGGCTTGCTTGCCCAAGATGATCAAACCAGGTTGTTCTTTGTCGACCAAGGCTTTGAGCAATTTGGCAACCGCCAAAGGTTGCAACTCCAAATCGGCGGGCGTTTCAACCAAGATGGCGCGATCGGCACCAATGGCCATGGCCGTACGCAGCGTTTCTTGGCATTGCGTGACACCGCAAGACACAGCGATGACCTCCGTGGCGATGCCCTTTTCTTTCAAGCGCACAGCTTCTTCGACTGCAATTTCGTCAAAGGGGTTCATGCTCATTTTGACATTGGCGATGTCTACGCCTGTGCCGTCAGATTTGACACGCACCTTCACGTTGTAGTCGACAACCCGCTTCACGGGAACCAGAATTTTCATGAAAGCTCTCCATTGATATCAAAACTTAAGCCCTTGGCAAGGGCCTGTCACCTTTGACGTTACGTAAACGTCAATTGTGCATCAAATCTTCATGCCCGGGACCACTCGCCCGACGAAAAAGCACGGTCGTTCGCATTTTAGAACGGTTTGCAAAACCTTACTGACGATACATTTTTTGGCATCATCGGGAATTCACCGACCAATCGGTAGGTGAATCAGGGTTAAGATTATTTTTTCGCTTATAAATCAACTTCCGATTGTATTTTGTAACCAAATTAATGGAGCACTCAGATGAAAAAAACTTTGATCACCGTGGCTGCAGCGGCCCTCGCCGGCTTCAGCGGCTTGGCACAAGCGCAAACGGTATTGACTGTCTCAAGCTGGGTCCCACCCACCCATGGCCTGTCAATGTCCCAAAAAGAATGGTGCGATGACCTGGCAAGCAAAACATCCAATCGCGTTCGTTGCAACATTCTGCCCCGTGCAGTTACCCCAGCACCTGGCACTTTCGATGCCGTCAGAAATGGCTTGGTCGATGTGTCTTTCACCGTTCATGGCTATACACCTGGCCGTTTTGTTCTCACGCAAATGGCCGAATTCCCCTTCTTGGGTGACCGCGCTGAGCCCTTGTCTGTGGCCTTCAACCGCATTGCCAGCAAGAACCCAGAGTTCACAGCTGAGCACCAAGGCGTGAAAGTTTTGGGCTATTTCACCCACGGCCCTGGCATCATTTTCAACACCAAAAAACCCATTACCCGCGTTGAAGACTTGCAAGGTCTCAAGTTCCGCATTGGGGGTGGCATGGTCAATGAGATCTCTAAACAGCTCGACATGAACGTCACGCTTAAGCCTGCGCCTGAATCTTTCGAGCTTTTGTCTAGTGGCGTGATGGATGGCACTTTGTTCCCTGCGGAGTCCACAGACTCCTTCAAAATTGACAAGATCATCAAGCACGCTACGCAGGTTCCTGGCGGCCTCTACAACACAAGCTTTGTGTTCATGATGAACCCAGCCAAGTACAACAGCCTTTCTGCAGAAGACAAAAAAGTGGTGGATGAGTTGTCCGGTGAAGCCGTTGCAAGGCGCTTTGGCAAAGCCTGGGACCGCGTGGACGAGCAGGCTTTGGCCAACATGCAAAAAAATGGTGTCAAAGTCATCAAAGCCGATAGCGGTTTTGTGAGCGGCATCACTGTGCGTGTCAGCAAGCTCGAGCGCGACTGGGCGCAAGCAGCCAAAGCCAAAGGTTTGAAAGACCCATCTGGTACATTGTCTGAATTCCGCTCTGAGATCGCCAAGCTGCAAAAGCAGAAGTGATCTGAGATTTTCTGGGGTAAAGCCCCAGTGAAATGAAGTACATCAGCGGTATTTGCTCTATTTGCAAATACCGCTTTTTTGATGGGCCAACAGTTGAAAAAATTACTTGAAATTCTTTGCGGGGCTCTGGCTGGTCTCGCCTTGTTTGCCATCATGGTGCTGACTTTTTTTGATGTCTCAGGCCGAAAATTCTTGTCTCAATCCATCACCGGTTCTTTGGAGTTGACCGAATTACTAATGGTTGTGGTTATTTTTGCGGCACTGCCTTTGGTCTCTCTCAAAGGCGAGCACGTATTGTTTGACTCCTTGGATGGGCTCATGCCCCGATGGGCTCGTCAAATTCAACAAGGCCTCATTCACATTGTGTGCGCGGCTTTGCTTTTTGGTCTGGCTTATTTGATGTGGCAAACAGGTAACGAGTTTGCAAACACGGGCGAAACCACAGCCCAACTCAAGATTACCAAAGCGCCCTTCATTTATGGAATGGGCATTCTGTGCGGCCTCGCTGCAATGGTGCATCTGGTCAAAGCCTTTGTGTTCAATGATGAAGATGCATCCGAAGGAGGCACAGTATGACGGCTGCCTTGCTCGGATTCTTGGCCATCTTCGTGCTGGCCCTCATGCGCATGCCCTTGGCTTTTTCCATGGGCTTGGTTGGCGTTGTGGGTATCGGTTTAACACGAGGCTGGATGCCAGCCTTGGCCAGCACCGCGCAAGTGGTGCACGAGACAGGTTTTGCCTACACCTTATCGGTCATTCCACTGTTCATTTTGATGGGCAATTTTGTGGCTCGTGCTGGTTTGGCTCACGAACTTTTTCATGCGGCCTACACCTTCATTGGGCACCGCAAAGGCGGTCTGGCCCATGCCACCATTGCGGCTTGCGCAGGATTTGGCGCCATTTGCGGATCATCTATTGCCACGGCCGCTACCATGGGCAAAGTGGCTTACCCCTCCATGAAAAAACTGGGCTATAGCGATGCCATGTCTACCGGCGTGATCGCTGCAGGTGGCACTTTGGGCATCATGATCCCTCCCTCCACCATTCTTGTGATTTACGGCATCATTACCGAAACTCACATCGGCAAATTGTTTGCTGCTGGCGTTCTGCCGGGCATTTTGACTGCTTGCCTCTTGATGTTAGCTGTCGTGTTAATGACTTGGCACGATCCCGAACACGCACCTGCCGGTGAAAAATTCACGTGGTCCGAACGCTTCAAAGCTTTGCGTGGTATTTGGGGCGTATTGGTTTTGGTGGTGTTGGTGTTGGGCGGTATTTATGGTGGTTTCTTCACTGCCACCGAGGGCGCTGGCATGGGTGCCACAGGCGCTTTTCTGTTTGCACTGGCTCGCAAAGCTCTTAGCTGGAAAGTACTTATGCAGGTTTTGGTCGAGTCAGCTCGAACCACGGCCATGCTGTTTACCTTGCTAATTGCAGCCACGATCTTCGCCAATTTCGTCAACTACACCAGCTTGCCATTTGAGCTCAAAGACTGGATCACCAGCTTAGGCCTTTCTCCCATCATGATCGTTGCTGCCATGATGCTGATTTATGTGTTGTTGGGTACCGTGATGGAAGAGCTCACCATGGTCCTGCTTACCATACCGCTGTTTTTCCCCATCGTTGTTCAATTGGGATTTGACCCCGTCTGGTTTGGTGTGCTGATTGTGATGGTCATTCAAATTGGACTGATTTCGCCTCCTGTTGGCATGAATCTTTTTGTGTTGAACGCTTTGTTGCCCCAAGTCGGTTTGGGCGCCATCTTTCGAGGCGTTTGGCCCATGGTTGTGGTGTTGATCATCACACTCGGAATTTTGCTGGCCTTCCCAGGCATCAGCCTTTGGTTACCTTCAATGATGGATTGAACATGCTAGACCCTCAAGCCCAAGCACTGATGCAGCTCATGATTGAGAAAGGTGTTCCACCCATCAACACCCTCTCTCCCACAGAAGCACGCGAGTCATACCGGTCTCGCCGCACCTTCACACAGCCTGACGCACCAGAGGTGTACAAAGTAGAAAACAAAGTGGCTTCCGCCAATGGCTTGAATGTGCCAGTGAGGGTGTATCACCCGCATGCCGCGCAAACCCAAAAGGCCTTACCTGGTTTGGTCTACATTCATGGCGGCGGCTGGACCATTGGCGATCTTGACACGCACGATGTGCTGTGCAGAAGTTTGTGCCTTCAAGCTGAAGTGGTGATGGTTTCAGTCGATTACCGCATGGGGCCTGAGCACAAATTTCCAGCGGCTTACGAAGACACCCTAGCAGCTTTCAATTGGACTGTGTCAAACGCTGAAAGCTTAGGGCTTGACCCCCAACGCCTGGCCATTGGTGGCGACAGTGCGGGCGGCAATTTGTCTGCTGCAGCCTGCATTGGACTGCGCGACGATCCAGAAGCTTCTGCTCAACCTGCTTATCAGTTGCTCATTTATCCAGCCACCATCATGTGGCAAGACACACCGTCTTTTCATGCCAATGGCAAAGACTACATGCTCACCAAAGAGTCAATTGCCTACTACACCGAAAACTATTTAAGCAGTCGCGAAGATGCCAAAGATTGGCGCGCATCACCTCAGTTCGCAAACAGTCACAAAAACTTGCCGCCAGCTTTTGTCATGACGGCAGGTTTTGATCCTTTGCGCGACGAAGGTTTGATGTATGCCGACGCCTTGTCCAAAGCCGGTGTGTCTGCACAATATGTTTGCTTTGAACGCCAAATTCATGGCTTTATCACCATGGGCCGCGTCATGCAAGAGGCCAACACCGCTGTCAGTTTGTGTGCCTCGGTATTGAAGGCCAACTTACATCGATGAGTGGACTGCGTTGAATCAATGCGTTGGTAAAACGCTTGTTCAAGACCTGTTCCTAAGACCTGTTCCTAAGACCTGCTAAGCGTATGAACCACGCGCTGTGGGTATGGAATTTCAATTCCCTTGTCTTGTAGCAACTGCAGTATTCGGATATTGATTTCTGACTTCAAGGTCAACAAACCCGCCTGTTGTTCATCAACCCAGTAGTGGGCGCCAAACTCCAAGCCATCGGCCGCAAAATTGGTGAGCGTCACAAATGGCCGTGGGTCTTTCAATACTTTGGCTTGCTCCTCGCACGCCTGTGTGAGCAGTTGCATGACCAGATTGACATCCGTGCCATAAGCCACAGTGACCTGGGTGGCCTGCAACACGCGCGAATCGGCCAAAGACAAATTTTCAACACGGCTGTTAATGAGCATTTCATTGGGCACGATAGATTCTCGGCCAGTGGGTGATCGAATGACGGTGTAGCGTGCTTTGATGTCTGAAATGCGTCCTTCAAATCCATCCACTTTGACACTGTCGCCAATTCGCATGCTGCGCTCAGCCAAGATCACAAACCCACTGACGTAATTGGAGGCCAACTTTTGCAAACCAAAACCAATACCAACACCAATGGCGCCGCCCAATACAGAAAGTGCGGTGAGGTCAATGCCTACAGCCGACAACGACAACATCAAGCCCACAAACAACATCAAGGACGTGACTGCATTGCTCATTGCTTTGCGAAGAGAAAGCTCACTGCCAGATGAAGACTTGAGCAATCTGGCCTCGATGGCCGACGACACCCACAGAGTGAGCAACATAACCAAACCTGCCGTTAGCCCGCCTTCAATGAGGGTTCTGACGGAAAGATGAGATGCACCAATTTTCCATTTAATTTGATCCAACTCTTCAAGCACAAGCGGCAGCAAACCCGTAAGCCAAAGAACCACAGCGGCCCATGCCAGCCAAGATAAGCTGGTTTCGATGGGCCGAACCCACGCGGCAGATTTGAAGGTGACCTGCAACACTTTCACGCCCAATCGGATACCTGCCAAAGACAAACAGACAGGCACCAGAAAGTCAAAAATCCAGAGGGGATGTGATCGCGCCCAAACTGCCCGAACAACAAACACCATGCCGAGCAAAAGCACGGGAAACAAAACACCGTCGATTAATTTTTTACCCAATAAAACAGACAATTCCCATTGGCTTGTGGCGCGTCGCACACCCCAGACCACCAGCCAAGCCAATGCAATGCAAGCCAAAAACAAAGCCAGCTCTATCAAAGCTTCTTGGGAATTCATGCGAGACCACCAAAGCGCGGGGTCGTGCATCATGATAGGCGCAGAAGTCAAAGTTGATTCCTTCGATATTTTTCAAACATTGGCCAAAACCCGCAGATGCGCTTCAACACTTCGGGACAAAGCACTGAGGTTGTAGCCCCCCTCCAAGCAACTCACGATGCGGCCATGGGCATGTTTTTGCGCAACGTCTTTGATGCGCTGGGTCATCCACACATAGTCTTGCTCGACCAAGCCCAGTTGGCCCAAATCATCTTCCCGGTGAGCGTCAAATCCTGCACTGATAAAAATGAGTTCAGGTCGGTGAGCCTCTAAGCGCGGCATCCACATGGTGTCGATCAATTCCCGAATGTCCATGCCCTTGGTGTAAGCGGGTACAGGCAAATTGACCAAATTGGCGTCGTACTTGCGTGCTCCGCCTTCAGGGTAGAAGGGGTGCTGATAGAAACTGACCATCAAAATTCGATCATCACCTGCCACAATGTCTTCGGTACCATTGCCATGGTGAACATCAAAGTCAACGATGGCCACACGTTGAAGGCCGTGGCGCTCTAAGGCGTATTTGGCAGCGATGGCCACATTGTTGAAAAAACAAAAACCCATGGCCTTGTCGTGGCAGGCATGGTGGCCCGGAGGACGAATGGCGCAGAAAGCATTTTCTAATTCACCCGCTATCACGGCATCGGTGGCATCCAAGGCAGCACCCGCCGAGCGCAATGCAGCTTGCCATGTATGGACATTCATGGTGGTGTCTGGGTCTAGCGCAGTGTGCGAAGGCCCACCGGCTTGCATGTCTTCAATCAGTGCCTCACTCAAACCTCTGAGCGAGGCAACGTACATCCGGTCATGCGCCAACTCAATGTCGGCCAAAGCCGCAGGAGCAGGCTCTCTGCGTTCAAGGGCATGATCAAGACCCGTGATAAGCAGGCGATCCTCAATGGCGTCTAAACGCAGAGGGCACTCGGGATGTCCTGCGCCCATTTCGTGCAAGCGGCAATCGGAGTGCGTGTAATAACCAGTAGCGCCCATGAGTGTGTGATGAAAGAGAAGGAAAAAATTGTGAGGTTTCCAGCTTATCACGACACCTGTACCCATTACAAAGGCTAAACTCAAGGCATGCGAAATTTGTCCTTGATCTTGATCAGTTTGGCGCTTTTATTTTCAGCAAGTACTCAGGCTGCTGAAGGCGCCAAAAAATCGAAGTCAAAATCAAAAAACAAGGCGACTGCTCAAACTGCGGGAGTCTCCTATGCCCAAAGATCTGATGCCATGGCTTGGGCTGAGCGAATGGCTCAAGAAAATCAGCTAGACCCCCAGTGGGTTAAAGCCCAAGTGGCACAAGCCAAGTTGATTCCCAGCATTCCCAAGCTCATTTTGCCGCCCGCGCAGGTCAGTCAAAAAAACTGGGCCGCCTACCAAGCCCGCTTCATCGAACCCAAGCGCATTCAAGCAGGCGTTCAGTTTTGGCAGCGTCACCAAGCCCTCCTCCAACAAGCCGAGCAAACCTATGGTGTGCCGCAATGGCTCATTGTGGGCGTGATTGGTGTTGAGACTTTTTATGGCCAACACACAGGCAATTTTAGAGTCTTAGACGCCTTGAGCACCCTGACCTTTGACTTCCCCAAGGAACATCCAATGGCCAAGGAGCGTCAGGCCTTTTTCTCCAAAGAATTGGCTCAGTTTTTGGTCATTGCCGCCAAGGAAAAAATCAAACCCACTCAGTTCAAGGGCAGCTACGCGGGCGCCATGGGACTGCCCCAATTCATGCCTTCAAGCTGGGTCAACTTTGCTGTTGATTTTGATGGCGACAAACACATTGATTTGTTCAACAACCCTGCCGATGTCATTGGTTCTGTGGCCAACTATTTCAAAGCGTTTCAATGGCAGACCGGAATGCCCACACATTACCCCGTCTCGTTCAACCGTGATCTGCTCAACATGGATGCCCTGATGGCGCCCGATATCTTGCCAACTTTCAGCGTCAACAGTTTTCTGGCAAAAGGTGCGGTGATCGAGGGCGATGCGTTGCTGCACACGGGACCCTTGGCTTTGATAGAACTGCTCAATGGCAATGCCCCACCTAGCTATGTGGCCGGCACGGAAAACTTCTACGCCATCACACGCTACAACTGGAGCAGCTACTACGCAATGGCGGTGATTGACTTGGGCCAAGCAGTGGCGCGGGAATTGCAAAGCAGGCCCTGAAATCGTTCACGCATGAACCCTTTGAACCCAAAAAAACTGCTGCTGACCAAGTGGACAGCCGTTAAACCCATTGCCAAACAAAAGCACTTTTTGGTCAGTCGGGTAATTCAGCCGGAACAGCCTACCGATCCGATTGAATCAGTAGAAATTGAAGCAGTGTTCTCCAAAGCCACGCAAATCATTGCGTGGCGTGAGTTACAGGACGATAGTGTTTGGCGGCAGGGCTGGGTTTGAACAACAAAAGTATTTCTACGAAGCCTCTCAGGAATACGGCCGTGGTCAGCCTAATGGCGACTGCTTTTAGTGTCTATTGCAATTGACTTATTGTTAACCACGTTCAGCTAATTGCTGTAAGTTAAAAACGCCAATTAACTTCCACCCACCCACGCCAAACTTTATTGGTAAGAACTAGGGTTGGAGTCGTCCCCAGAGGGGCAGCCACATTGGTCTTGACCCTGTATTCCAGTACCGCCGGTATGTTTAAGTTACCGATCTTTTCTCCCTGAACAGCGTTGGTGGCAAGTAGCCAAGTGCACTGTGCGGGTGATACGAATTGTAGTCATTGAACCAA
>NZ_NERY01000003.1 GCF_003063375.1 Limnohabitans sp. MMS-10A-178
CTATTTGTGCTTTTGTGGTGCTCAAACGCCCCTTGCCCACAGGCGACGAAGGCAAGGCCATTGCCAAACAATTGCGCGATCACATTGCCAAAGAAATTGGCCCCATTGCCAAGCCCAAAGACATTCGCTTTGGCGAGAACTTGCCCAAAACACGTTCCGGCAAAATTATGCGCCGCTTGCTTCGCAGCTTGGCCAAAGGCGAGCAAATTACGCAAGACATCAGCACCTTGGAAAACCCAGCCATCTTGGGTCAACTCGGCCAAGCGTATTGAGCAAAGGGGCTCGCAAGCCTAGATCCTATGGTCTAAGGCTTGGGGCCCATCACCACCCCTTCACGGCGCGGATCTGCGCCGCCAAAGAAGCCTTTGGGTGTTACTTCAATGGCCTGAAGCCCGCTGGGCAAAGGCATTTCACGAACCTCGTGGCCCCTGGCCTGCAGCGCCTTGAGTGTTTGTTCTGGAAACCTTTTTTCTTCTAACACAGTGGGTCCGTTGAGCGAACCGAAGTTGGGCAAATTGATGGCTTGCTGCGTGTTCAAGCCCCATTGCAATGTGCCAATGAGCAGCTTGCCGGTGTAGTGAATGATGACGGCACCACCAGGGCTGCCACCCGTCATTTTGAGTTGGCCGGTGTCTTTTTCAAACACCAGTGTGGGCGACATCGAAGAGCGCGGACGCTTGCCAGCTTCAACGCGGTTGGCGATGGGCAAGCCTTTGGCATCGCTTGGCGCAAAGCTAAAGTCTGTGAGTTCGTTGTTCAGCAAAAATCCACCTTGCCGACCTTGGCCAGTATTCACCATCAGCCTTGAGCCAAATACCGCTTCTATGGTGGTAGTCATGGCCACTGAGTTGCCGTACTGGTCAATCACACTGATGTGGCTGGTGCCGAATTCATCTTGGTGAGGCATGGGTGCGTAGGCAGTTTTAAATTCAGCTGGATTGCCTGCTTTTGCCACCTTCATGCTTTGCTCGCCAATGAGGCGGCTGCGCTGCTGGAGGTAGGTGGGGTGCAACATGGATTTCCAATTGCCACTCGGCGCTTTCACAAAGTCGGGATCGCCCACAAACTGCGCTCGGTCTGCAAATGCCAAGCGAGCGGCCTCGGTGTAGAAGTGCAGCCATTCACTGGCGGGCAAGCCTTGCTGCAGCGGCATTTTTCCGGCGGGGGTGTTGTTCAAGATGCCCAATATTTGTCCAATGGCCAAAGCGCCTGAGCTTGGTGGAGGAAAGCCACAAATCTGAAAGCCTTTGCTTGTGGTTTGAACCACATGGTCAAAGCACAAAGGCTCGCGCTTTATGACTTTGTATTGGGCCAAATCTTGCAGCGTCATGCTGCCAGGTTTGGTGGGATGTTGGCGAACTTTTTGCACCAAGGCTTGTGCCACAGCCCCTTGCTTTAAGGCCAGGGAACCCCGATTGGCAATGTCGCGCAGGACGGCCGCCAATTCTGGATTTTTGAGAACATAGCCCACTGGATGGGGCTTGCGCTGGGCATCATAGAAGTAGCTGGCAGCCACGGCGTCATTGATCAAATCATTTTCGGCAAGCAAGGCTTGGTGCAATCGGGGGCTGATTTTGAAGCCTTGCTCCGCCAATTGAATTGCCGGTTGCATGAGGGTGGCCCATGGCAGCTTGCCATGTTCTTTGTGGGCGGTTTCAAGCACGCTCAAAGTGCCAGGCACACCCACGGAAAGGCCGCTTAAGACGGCCTCCATGAAGGGCAAAGGTTTGCCTTGAGTATCCAAAAAGAGTTTGTCTGTAGCGGCAGAGGGCGCAACTTCTCGACCATCATAGGCCTCTACTTTTTTGCCATCGTGGTGAAGCACAAAGGCACCCCCACCAATGCCACTCGACTGAGGCTCAACCAAAGTCAAAACCATTTGAACGGCAATGGCCGCATCGATGGCCGAGCCACCAGCTTTGAGGACTTGATAGCCAGCATCCGTGGCCAATGGGTGGGCCGCTGCCACAGAAAACCCTTGGGTGGCCCATCCCGGTTTTGCCTGATGGCCAGCCTGGTCTTTGGGTTGGTCTGGGGTGGCCAGAAGATATGAATTTTGCTTGAGTGCACAAGCACTTAAAGCGCCAGCCAAAACAACAGCAGCAAGCATCAGCTTGCTGCGAGATTTTGGAAAATTCATAGACGCCCTCCCAGAATTGGAAGGCAGAGTATGACTTATTTTGGGGCCAGTCGAATGGCGCCGTCCAAGCGGATGACCTCGCCATTGAGCATGTCGTTTTCCAAGATGTGCTTCACCAATTTGGCGTAATCGTTGGGGGTTCCAAGGCGGCTAGGGAAGGGCACCGCAGCGGCCAGTGCGTCTTGCACTTCTTGAGGCATGCCAAACACCATGGGCGTGCCAAAAATACCGGGGGCAATGGTCATGTTGCGAATGCCATTTCGTGCCAAGTCGCGCGCAATGGGCAGCGTCATGCCCACCACGCCGCCTTTGGAGGCTGAATAAGCTGCTTGACCAATTTGACCATCGTAAGCCGCCACTGAGGCCGTGGAAATCATCACGCCGCGTTCGCCTGTTGCTTCCGGTTCGTTTTTGCACATGGCTTCTGAAGCCAAGCGAATCATGTTGAAACTGCCGATCAAATTGACAGTGATGGTTTTGCTGAAAACGGCCAGTGAGTGCGCCCCATTTTTGCCCACTGTTTTTTCAGCAGGGGCAATGCCAGCGCAATTTACCAAGCCAACCAATTTGCCCAGTGACACAGCTTTGGCCACCACGGCTTGACCGTCGGCCTCGTTGCTTACATCGCACTTCACAAAAGCGCCGCCAATTTCTTTGGCAATGGCTTCGCCTTTTTCTGCCTGCATGTCTGCAATCACCACGGTGCCGCCGTGGGCGGCCAACATGCGTGCTGTGCCTTCGCCCAGACCGGATGCACCGCCAGTCACTATGAAGACCTTGTCTTTGATGTCCATGAATATCCCTTATTTGGTTGACGTTACGTCAATTATGCATGGGTGAACCAAATTAATACTATCGGACTCATAATCAAAACCAATCAGGGTTTTTACTGTAAGGGTTTACCATTGGTCTCAATGAGTTTTCTCATTAAGCATTTTTCTTTAATCACCCTCAAGGTAAAACCATGACTCTCATCAATACGCAAGTTCAGCCCTTCAAAACACAAGCTTTCCACAATGGCAAGTTCATTGAAGTCTCAGACGCCAGCCTCAAGGGCAAATGGTCTGTTCTGATTTTCATGCCTGCCGCTTTCACCTTCAACTGCCCCACCGAAATTGAAGACGCGGCCGACAACTACCCTGCATTCCAAAAAGCGGGTGCCGAGGTTTACATCGTCACCACCGACACGCACTTCTCACACAAAGTGTGGCACGAGACATCTCCTGCAGTGGGCAAAGCCAAGTTCCCATTGGTGGGCGACCCAACACACACCTTGACCAACGCGTTTGGCGTGCACATTCCTGAAGAAGGCTTGGCATTGCGCGGTACCTTCATCATCAACCCTGAAGGCATCATCAAGACCATGGAAGTGCATTCCAACGAAATTGCACGTGACGTGTCTGAAACATTGCGCAAGCTCACTGCTGCTCAATACACCGCAGCTAACCCAGGTCAAGTTTGCCCAGCCAAGTGGAAAGAGGGCGCTAAGACATTGACACCTTCTTTGGATTTGGTCGGCAAGATCTAATTTTTAAAAATAAATCGGCGCACCGCGTCGGGAGAAAAACCATGTTAGACGACACCCTCAAATCACAATTGCAAACTTACTTGGGTATGCTCAGAAGCCCCATCCGCTTGATTGCCACTTTGGACGAAAGCGAGACTGGCCTTGAGATGCGCAGTTTGCTTGAGACCATTGTGGGTTTGTCAGACAAGGTGAGCCTGGACACTTCAGGCACCGATGAGCGCAGCCCTTCTTTTCTCGTAGTGCGCGAGGGTGAGAAGCAAGGCGTTTGCTTTGCAGGATTGCCCTTGGGCCACGAGTTCACATCCTTGGTATTGGCTTTGCTTTGGACGGGGGGTCACCCGCCCAAAGTAGAGGCCGATGTCATTGAAGCTATCAAAGCCCTCGATGGCGATTTCAACTTCGAGGTTTACATGTCTTTGTCTTGCCACAACTGCCCAGATGTGGTGCAGGCTTTGTCGCTCATGGCCATCTTCAATCCCAAAGTGAAAACGGTGGTCATTGAAGGCGGTGCGTTCCAAAAAGAAGTCACAGAGCGCGAGATCATGGCCGTGCCCATGGTGTTCTTGAATGGCAAAGTGTTTGGCTCTGGCCGCATGTCCGTTGAAGAAATTGTGGCCAAAATCGATACCGGTGCAGCCCATCGCGATGCCATCAAGATCAATGCCAAAGAAGACTTTGATGTGTTGATTGTGGGCGGTGGTCCTGCTGGCGCTGCGGCAGCTGTCTATGCAGCGCGCAAAGGCATTCGAGTGGGCATTGCGGCTGAGCGTTTTGGCGGTCAGGTGAATGACACCATGGCCATTGAAAACTACATTTCTGTGCTGGAAACAGACGGCCCCAAATTTGGCGCCGCCATGGAAGCCCAAGTTCGCCACTACGGTGTCGATATCATGAATTTGCAAACGGCCGCCAAGGTGATTCCTGCCACAGAGTCGGGCGGGCTGATTCAAGTTCAGATGGAAAACGGCGGTGTGTTGAATGCGCGCACCGTGATCTTGTCAACCGGTGCACGCTGGCGCAACGTGAACGTGCCAGGAGAGCAAACCTACAAAAACAAAGGTGTGGCCTACTGCCCGCACTGCGATGGTCCTTTGTTCAAAGGCAAGCGCACCGCCGTCATTGGCGGTGGCAACTCAGGCATTGAGGCGGCCATTGACTTGGCAGGCATTGTGGCGCACGTCACGGTCATTGAATTTGCCGATCAACTCAAAGCCGATGCGGTGCTGGTGAACAAACTCAAAAGCTTGAACAACGTGACCATTCACACCAACGCGCAAACCACTGAAATAACCGGCGATGGCAGTGTGGTCAATGGCATTCGCTTCAAAGACCGCGTATCTGGCGAAGAACACCATGTGGCCTTAGAAGGTGTGTTTGTTCAAATTGGCTTGATACCCAACACCGAGTTTTTAAAGGACACCCTCGAGCTGTCTAAGTTTGGTGAAATTGTGGTGGATGCCAAGGGTCATACCAATGTGCCGGGCGTGTTTGCAGCAGGCGATTGCACAACGGTGCCTTTCAAGCAAATTGTGATTGCTGCGGGTGATGGTGCGAAAGCGGCCCTCAGTGCTTTTGACCACCTCATTCGGACGCCGGTGGCGGCTTAAGTTCAGGCGCATTTGAGGGCGTTGGCTTGGAACTCTTGCGCACATAAGCCAAAGCAAAGGCCAGCCATCCTAAGATGAAACTGGTGCCGCCCCACGGTACCAAGGCTCTGAAAGTTTGGATGTCGTGCCAAGCTCGCAACAAGATGTTGATCGAAAAGAGCAAGCAACCCAGTAAAAAGAATGCGCCTGCAAACTGCAGGCATTTTTCGTTTTGCCTTGACTGTCCCAGGATGCCAAGCAAAATGAGGCCAATTGAATGAAATTGCATCAAATTCAGACTGGCTTGGACCATCAGCGGTGAACTGCCGTTTAAACTGTTGGCATGCGCAGCATAAGCTGACGCAATGACCGAAAAGGCCGCCAACAAAGCGCCCATCGCAATGAACACCGCTGGCCAGCGCTTGAGGGTGGTTTGTTGAAGGTGTTCCATGAAAACCCATTTAGTTCAAAATTAGATTCAACATTATGCAAGTGAAGTTGTGGCCCTTGAGGTCAAGCCCAGTATGGCGAGATCTGCTCAGGATCAGTCTGTGTGGCATGAGTTTGATCGTTGTCCTCGTTTTAACGGGCTGCGCCAGCGTCAAAGTGGAAGTAAGCAAAGCGTCCAAAACCTCTGGGGCTGTGGAGACGTCTTCGGTGGGGTCAGGCACTGTTGCACCTGTTGCACCTGTTACACCTGTTACACCTGTTGTTGTGCCACCAGAGCCACCCCCTTTGAAGGTTCTCAATTTGGGCTTGGCTTTGGGAGGCGGTGCTGCGCGAGGATTTGCGCATGTGGGCGTCATTCAAGTTTTAGAAGAGGCAGGTATTCAACCCGACTTGGTGGTGGGCACATCTGCAGGCAGCTTGGTTGCAGCCATGTACGCCAGTGGCAAAAACAGCACCCAATTGAGGCGCGTGGCCGAGACCATGGAAGAGGCAGAAATTACAGACTGGATGATGCCCATTTTGAATCGAGGCGCCTTAAGAGGGGAGGCCTTGGCGCGCTATGTCAACACCCAAGTTGGCAACCGTTTGATTGAGCAAATGAAGATGCCCTTGGGCATTGTGGCCACCGATTTGCACAGCGGGGAGCCAGTGCTTTTTAGAAGAGGTAACACCGGCTCGGCTGTAAGAGCTTCCAGTGCTGTGCCAGCTGTTTTTCAACCCGTCAAAATTGGCAGCAGAGAGTATGTCGATGGTGGCTTGGTTTCACCGGTGCCTGTGAGGCAGGCGCGTGAGATGGGCGCCAATGTGGTCATTGCGGTTGATATCTCCACTGACCCTGAAGGCAGTCCTGCATCCGACACATTTCAAATCTTGATGCAGACCTTCAACATCATGGGCAAAAGCTTGAACACAGTGTTGTTGAAGGATGCCGACGTGGTGGTCAAGCCCGCGCTAATGGGTGTGAAGAGTGCCGACTTTGCGGCCAGACGCAAATCAATTGAAGCGGGCAGGGAAGCCATGCTCAAAGCTTTGCCAAGATTGAGAGAAGTGCTCAGCGGCTATGCTCTGAAACAATGAACATCTTTCAATCAACATCTTTGTTTGAACGAAAAAAAGCCGGTTATCAACCGGCTTTTTTGTCTGATCTTAGCCAGATGAACTTTGGCCTGATTCAGGTTTGAACCATTAACGCTTTTTAGCAGCAGTCTTGGCAGTGGCAACTGCTGTGTTGGTCACAGCAGCCATGTTGGCTTCAGCCATGTCAGTGGCTTGCTTCACAGCTTTCTGAACAGACTCATAAGCGGTGTTGGCAGCGTTCACTGCGCTTTTCATCACGGCAACTGCTGTTTCTGTGCCAGCAGGCGCGTTAGAAGTAGCAGAGTCAACCAAGTTGGCAAACTGCTTTTGAGCAGCTGCTGTTTGGGCTTCCAAAGCTTTGGTGAATTCGTTAGAAGTGCCAGAAGCGATGTCATAGAGGTGACGGCTGTAAGCAGCTGTTTTCTCAGCGAAAGGCTGGAACAGGTTGGCTTGCAAAGCCATCAATTCTTGAGCATCTTTCACGCTCAAAGCAGCTTTGGTGCTTTGTGCAGACTCGCTCAAGGCGGCTTTGGTGGCTGTCAAGTTCAACTCGACCAACTTTTCCATGCCTTCGAAGGCTTTGGATGTCAAACCGAAGAGGGTTTCGACATTGGCTTTGTGGGATGCAACGATTTGTTCTGTGGTCATCATGATTTCTCCGTTAATTTAAAAAAGTTAAAACTCTAAAACTCTCAAGGTGACTGCTCTGAACCGGCTTTGCTTGTCGCTAGGCCTAACATCTTGTTGCAGTGCAGCATGGGTTGAATTTTAGGGACTCCCGAGCCGATTACAAGCACTTTTTGTTGCATTGCAGCATTTTAGAGTCGGCGTTCTAGAAATGGGCAAGGGTCTGAACGCGTCACAATTCGCCCATGAAAGCCTTCTACTCGGACCACTTTGTATTGCCTTTGCCAGAGGGGCATCGCTTTCCCATGGCCAAGTACAGCATGCTTCGGGAAAGGGTTGCCACCGAGCTAGCCGGGATCAACATGTTGGAGGCGCCCGCTGCCACCTTGGGCGAACTGGCCCTGGTTCACGACCCTGACTACGTCAAAGCGGTGCAAGAGGGCACCCTCAGCCCGCAAGCTTTGCGCGAAATAGGATTTCCTTGGTCGCCGGCCATGGCCGAGCGCTCATTGCGCTCCGCTGGGGCCTCTATAGCGGCAGCCCGCGTGGCAGTTTTGGAGGGAATTGCTGGGAATTTGGCTGGCGGAACACACCATGCAAGTGCTAGCCAAGGCGGCGGCTTCTGCGTTTTCAACGACATTGCCGTGGCGGCGCGGGTCTGCCAAATGGAGCATTTCAGGCTGACCAAAAGAACGCTTCAGGTGCTGGTGGTCGATTTGGATGTGCATCAGGGAAATGGCACTGCCAGTATTTTTGCCAATGATCCCAGTGTTTTCACGCTGTCTGTGCACGGTGAAAAGAACTTTCCCTTTAGAAAGGTCGACAGTGATTTGGATGTGGGCTTGCCCGATGGCTGTACCGATGAGCCCTATATAGAAGCCTTGGAGGGTGCGCTTGAGACGGTCCTACAGCGTGTCAAGCCTGAGTTTTTGATTTACCTGGCGGGAGCCGATGCGCATGAAGGCGACCGGCTGGGGCGCCTCAAACTCACTGAAGCGGGCATGCAAGCCAGAGACCAAAAAGTATTTGATTGGGCCAAGGCGCATGGTCTGCCCATGATCATTTGCATGGGCGGTGGTTATGGACGAGATTTAAAAACGACCGTATCCGTGCAAATGAATACTTGGCGTTTGGCACATGCGCACTGGCTTCACTGGCAAAATCGAGGCTTATGACCACCGCAGATCCTCAGCCCCAACCCGTCGCAGCAAAGCCACAAGCTTTGCCGCGAAGTGCCTATCGTGCCTTTAGCCCCATCACCACCCGTTGGATGGACAACGATGTGTATGGCCACGTGAACAATGTCGTGTACTACAGTTGGTTTGACACGGCAGTCAATGCGCATTTGATAGAGCAAGGCGTGCTAGACATTCACAACGGCGAGACCATTGGTCTGGTGGTGGAAACGCAGTGCAATTACTTTGCGCCTTTGGCTTTCCCGCAAACCATCGAAGCGGGCATTCGCGTGGCGCATCGGGGCAGTTCAAGTGTTCGTTACGAGGTGGGTTTGTTTGCTCAAGGCGAAGAACTCACTGCTGCGCGCGGGCACTTTGTGCATGTTTACGTGAACAAAGTCACGCGACGACCTCAGCCCTTGCCCTCTCAATTTATTCAAGTTTTGGAGACCCTCTCATGAAAGAACTCAGTACATCCCAAGTTAGCACGCAGGTGGCCGACGGCAACAGTGTTGACGCTGCCATCTTGAGCCGTTTTTCAGCGCGCGCTTTTTTGAACAAGCCCGTTGAAAAATCGGTGCTCGAAGATTTGCTTCAAGTGGCCGCGCGTGCACCCAGTGGCACCAACACGCAGCCTTGGAAAGTGTATGTGTTGCAAGGCAATGCCAAAGACAAATTGGTGAATGAAGTTTGCGATGCCCACAATGCCATGGCGGCCAACCCTGCTTTGGCGGCAGACTATGCAGAAGAATACGACTACTACCCCAGCCAATGGGTCAGCCCCTACATTGACCGTCGCCGTGAGTGCGGATTTGGTTTGTACGGCGTGCTCGGCATTGCCAAGGGCGAGAAAGAAAAAATGCATTTGCAGCAGCAGCAAAATTTTCGTTTCTTTGGTGCGCCAGTTGGTTTGATTTTCACCATTGACAAGGTCATGGGCCGCGGCAGTTTGCTCGACTACGGTATGTTTTTGCAAAGTGTGATGGTGGCAGCCAGAGCGCGGGGCTTGCACACTTGCCCGCAAGCTGCTTGGAACAATTTCTCAAAAATTATTTACAAACACGTTGGCGCCGGTGACAACGAAATGATGGTTTGCGGCATGTCTTTGGGTTATGCCGATGAGGCAGCCTTGGTCAACACCTTCAAAACCACTCGCATTGACCCCAGCACCTTCACACATTGGATTGAATGAGTTTTTGGCTAATTCAGTGCTTGAATGGCCTAAGCCACGCAAGCACCTTGTTCATCATGGCTGCGGGCTTGACGCTGGTGTTTGGCGTCACCCGCATTGTCAATTTCGCCCACGGTAGTTTTTACATGCTGGGTGCATTGCTGGCGGGCACCCTGGTCACTCAATGGCAACCTGGCTGGTCTGAGCATGCCGCTTTGTACTTCTTGGCCATGGTGCTTGGTGCTGTTGCTGCAGCACTGCTTGGTGCTTTGACTGAAGTTTTTCTTTTCAGACCTTTGCGTCATTCGCCGCCCCTGTATCCACTGGTTGCTACATTTGGACTGAGCTTGGTCATTCACGATGTCTTGCTTTGGTTGCTAGGGCCTGGTGAAGTTTTTGCGCCGCGCTTTCCGGGCTTGAAGGGTGCGGTTCAAGTGGGCGAAGACTTTTTTCCGCAATGGCAAATATTGACCCTCTGTTTGGGGCCGCTGGTGTGGGGCTTGCTGCATTTGTTGCTCACTCGGACCAGCTGGGGGCAACGCGTGCGAGCTGCAACCCAAGATCGCGACATGCTAGATGCCTTGGGCGTCAACCCAGCGCCACTCATGTTGAGTGTGGTGGTCTTGGGCTGTGGTCTGGCTGGCCTGGCGGGTGCATTGCAATTGCCCAGAATGCCAGCCCATTTGCAAATGGATTTGCAAATGGTGGTGGAAACCTTTGTAGTGGTGGTCATGGGCGGTTTGGGCAGCATTGCTGGCGCTTTTTACGCTGCCATCTTGATTGGTTGTGTCCATGCCTTTGGCATTCATTTTTTTCCACAAGCAACCTTGGTCTTGGTTTTTCTCACCATGGCTTTGGTGCTGGCCATTCGGCCTCAAGGCTTGATGGGTGAGCTTCCTGGTGCAGCACCTCGCGAGAAGGTCATGCCATTTAACATGGGCAGTTCGCATCGCATTTTTAAATGGACAGGCTGGTTGGTGTTGGCCGGCTGCGCGCTGAGCCTCTTGGTGGTCAATGACTACTCACAGCGGGTCTTGGAAGATGTGCTCATCATGATGCTGTTTGGATTGAGCTTGCAGTGCATGATGGCATTGTCGGGCTGGGTGAGTTTTGGTCATGCGGCTTACTTTGGCCTGGGTGCCTATGCTGCAGCTGTGAGTCACTTGCAATGGCAGTTCAATGCGCTGTCGGCCGCCCTGATGGGTTGTTTGGTGGCCACAGTGGCCGCACTGTTGATGGGCCAGTTGTTATTGCGCAGTGCGGGCGTTTATTTGGCCATGTTGTCACTGGCGTTTGCGCAAATGGTGTGGGCCAGTGCCAGCCAGTGGGTGTCACTCACTGGTGGCGACAATGGTTTGATCGGTTTGCAATTTTTCAATGCCATGCCGCGCTGGCAGTTTCAAGTGGCCCTAGTGCTCTTGTGCTTTGTGTCTTTGTATGGGTTCTCGCGTTTGGTTCGCTCCAGTTTTGGTGCAGCCTTGCAGGCGGGGCGCGATGCGCCTTTGCGCGCGCAAGCCAGTGCTTTGAATGTGGCTCAATTGAACCTTCGGGTATTTCTCTTGAGCGCCTGCTTGGCGGGTCTGTCGGGCAGTTTGTGGGCCATCAGCAAAGGCGCGGTGTTTCCTTCTGCGGCTTCTATTTCGAATTCGGTCGATGCCTTGATGGTGGTTTTGTTGGGCGGCATTCATCACCTCTGGGGCGCACTTGCTGGCAGTGTCTTTTTGGTGGGCTTAGGGTCTGAAATTGGGCGTCACTTTGAATACTGGCGGGGCAGTTTGGGTTTTCTCATCATGCTTCTGATGGTCTTTGCACCTGAGGGCATGCTGGGTCTTCGCAGAGCCAAAAAAATGACAGATGGGCGAGCGCTATGAAGCCTGTTTTAAGCGTTCAAGGCCTTAAGCAAAACTACGGTGGCTTTCAAGCCCTCAAAGGCATTGATTTTGAGTTGAATGCGGGTGAGTGTGTGGCACTCATTGGCCCCAATGGTGCTGGCAAATCCACTTGCTTTGCTTGTTTGGCAGGCCAGCAAAATGCCGCCGCCGGGCATGTGCTTTGGCGTGGTCATGATTTGCAAAAAGTGTCGGTGGCGCAGCGAACAGGCTTGGGTGTGGCCCGAACCTTTCAGGTGGCGCAAGTGTTTGAAGCGCTTACCGTTCTGCAAAACATGCAGTTGGTTTTGCAGGCAAAACAGGGGGTTTCAATGCGCGATGTGTTGAGCGACTGTTTGCTGCACGAAGCCATGCATTGGATTGAGGAGGCTGGGCTGAGTGATTTAGGACCCGACATGCTGCGTTCGCCAGCAGACCGCCTTTCTTATGGCGGAAAAAAACGTCTGGAGTTGGCCATGGCCATGGCGGGTTTGCCAAATCCAAGTGAGGGCCTGATGTTGTTGGATGAGCCTGCTGCCGGACTCTCGCCTGAGGAAAGGTTGGACATGATGGACCGCGTGAAGCGCATGACCGACGGGGGCACTACAGTTTTGTACACCGAACACAATATGGATGCTGTGTTTGGCGTGGCCGATCGGGTTTTGGTTCTGATTGATGGTCAATTGGTGGCTCAAGGTACAGCGCAAGAGGTTGCTGCCAACGATGTCGTTCGGCAGAGATATTTGGGACAAGCCTTTACTTTCAATGGCGGTGCTGGGCATGCTTGAATTGCAAAATATCAATGCCAATTATGGCCAAGCGCAAGTGTTGTTCAATGTCAGCTTGACCGTAAAGAGCGGGAACTTGTTGTTGATTCGGGGTTTGAATGGCGCAGGCAAATCGAGTTTGCTCAAAACCATCATGGGGTTGATGCCGCAATCCACGGGTCAGATCTATTGGCAGGGCGATGCGCTTCATGCTTTGACGCCTCATGAAAGATCGCAAAAAGGCTTGGGCTATGTGCCTGAAGACCGCCGACTTTTTTCGGCATTGACAGTGAAGCAAAACCTGGAAATTGCCATCCCTCGTTTGCAGCGCAATTTACCCAACGGACAAGCAGGCCTGCAGCTCACCGATGTTTTGGACCTCTTTCCGGCACTGGCGGGCATGCTCAACCGACCCGCGTCGCAAATGAGTGGCGGCGAGCAACAAATGCTGGCAATGGGTCGAACCTTGATGACGCAGGCCCATTTGTTGATTTTGGACGAGCCATGTGAGGGCATTGCGCCAGTCTTGGTTCAAGCCATGGCACGCGCGCTAGAGCGTCTCAAGCAACAGGGCTTGACGCTGCTGGTGGCAGAGCAAAATCAGACGCTGGCCAACATGGCCGACCAGGTGTTGACACTGGCAGGTGGCAGTCTTCAGCATTGACCTTACAAGCTGCTTTTCTGTTGCTTGGACGGGCATGGCTAGCTCACTTTTCACCACGTTTATCCTGATATCCCTAGCCTGAGAAAGTAAGCCGCTTCACGTACACTTCTACCACCTCTGTTCTATGCCTCAATTTGCGACATGATCATTACCAGTCTGCTGGATACCGACCTCTACAAGTTCACCATGATGCAGGTGGTCTTGCACCAGTTTCCGGGTGCACAAGTGCAATATCGGTTTCGCTGTCGCAACCCCGGCGTAGAGCTTGCGCCGTATGTCGATGAAATTCGCAACGAAATCAAATCGCTTTGCAGCTTGCATTTCAAAGAGGACGAACTGGCTTACCTGCGCACCCTGCGGTTTGTTAAAAGTGATTTTGTCGACTTTTTGGGCTTGTTCAGGCTCAATGAAAAATACATCCAAGTTACACCCAGTTTGACGGGTGAAATTGAAATCGTCATTCAAGGGCCTTGGCTTCACACCATCTTGTTTGAAATTCCCGTATTGGCCATTGTCAATGAGGTTTATTTCAGAAATACCCAGCGCATGCCCGATTTGATCGAAGGCAGGCAGCGGCTCGATACCAAAATCAAGCAATTGCAAGCGGATGATTTGCGAGCCCTCAAAATTGCCGACTACGGTACTCGTCGCCGCTTTTCCAGAGCTTGGCACGAAGAGGTTTTAAGGGTGCTGACGGGGCGCTTGGGTTTTGGTCAAGCAGGCCAGTTTGCAGGTACCAGCAATGTTTACTATGCATACACCCTTGGTTTGACGCCTTTGGGCACCATGGCCCATGAATACCTGCAGGCTTGCCAAGCTTTGGGGCCTCGATTGCGTGACAGTCAAGTCTTTGCGTTTGAATCGTGGGCTCGCGAGTACCGCGGCGACTTGGGTATCGCACTCAGCGACGTGTACGGATTCAATGCCTTTTTGCGCGACTTTGACATGTATTTTTGCAAGCTGTTTGATGGTGCCCGTCACGACAGTGGCGACCCCTTTATGTGGGGCGAGCGCATGATTGCGCACTACCGCACGCATCGAGTCGATCCACTGACCAAAACACTCATTTTCAGTGACGGACTGACAGTACCCAAAACCATTGAACTGTTCAGGCAGTTCAATGGCCGCTGCATGCTGGCTTTTGGCATTGGGACCAATTTGACCAATGATTTGGGCTATGAGCCCCTTCAAATTGTGATCAAAATGACCCGCTGTAATGGCCAGCCGGTTGCCAAGTTGTCGGACTCCCCAGGCAAGGGCATGTGCGACGATGAAAAGTATTTGGCATACCTTGCGCAAGTTTTTGAAATCACGCCCAATACCTGATGGCGTGTCTTTTGATGTTTGCTTGAATTGATCGAATAAGGTGATGTGATATGAAATCTGTGTTCTCGCCCTGGCTCTTGATGGCACTGACTTTGTGTTTTTTGGGCGCTCCAAGCGCCGCTTTGGCTGCCGATTTTGATGGTGCTCTGCTCACTGCTGTGTGGGGTGTTCCATTTGCGGGCATTTTGCTGTGCATTGCCCTCATGCCACTTTTAACGCCGCATTTTTGGCACCACCATTACGGCAAGGTGGTGGCCGCTTGGTCTTTGGCATTTTTCATTCCCTTTGCAGTCATGTTTGGCGCCAATGTGGCAGGTGAAAACTTGATCCACGTGCTGTTTGCAGAATACATTCCGTTCATTGTGCTTTTGACTGCTTTGTACACCGTGTCTGGCGGTATCTTCATTCGCGGTAATTTGCACGGTAGCCCAGCACTGAACACCGCCATCCTTGCCATTGGCGCATTCTTGGCCAGCTTCATGGGTACCACTGGAGCTTCCATGCTCATGATTCGCCCCCTCATTAGGGCCAACGACAACCGTAAGCATGTGGCTCATGTGGTTGTTTTCTTTATCTTCATCGTGTCCAACGCAGGGGGTTCATTGACCCCCTTGGGCGACCCCCCTTTGTTTTTGGGGTTTTTAAAGGGCGTTGATTTTTTCTGGACCCTGCAACATCTTCTCCCAAAATCGCTTTTCTTGATGGGTTCTTTGCTGGTCATATTTTTTATTTTGGATTCTTGGTTCTATCACAAGCGGGAAGAAGTCCAGGTGTTTGACCCAACGCCAGACTCACGTCAAATTGGCTTTGATGGCAAAGTCAACTTTGCTCTGCTTGCGGGTGTAGTGGCCTTGGTCTTGATGTCGGGTGTTTGGAAAACCGATGTGGTTTTCAATGTGGCAGGCACTGAAGTGGGCTTGCCAGGCTTGGTTCGCGATGCAGGACTTTTGCTCATCATCTTCATCTCTCTCAAGCTAACGCCCACACAAGTCCATGCCGACAATCAATTTGGCTGGGGGCCCATGCAAGAGGTTGCCAAATTGTTTGCGGGTATTTTCCTCACCATCATCCCAGTCATTGCCATGTTGAAGGCCGGCGTCAATGGCCCTTTTGGTGCGGTGGTGACGGCCGTTACCAACCCCGATGGTTCGCCCAATGTGATGATGTATTTTTGGATCACGGGTTTGCTCAGTTCTTTCCTCGACAATGCGCCTACTTATTTGGTGTTTTTCAATACCGCAGGCGGCGATGCGCAGGTTTTGATGACCACCTTGGCGCCTACTTTGGCGGCCATTTCGGCAGGTGCCGTATTCATGGGCGCCAACAGCTATATTGGCAATGCGCCTAATTTGATGGTCAAAGCCATTGCTGAAGATCGCGGCATCAAGATGCCAAGTTTCTTTGGCTATATGGTTTGGTCTATTTGCGTTTTAATTCCGTTGTTCATTGTGATGACGTTCATTTGGTTTCGAACATGACAAAAAAATCTATCTTGGTAGCGCGTGCTATTTTTCCAGAAGTGCTTGAGATGCTGTCGCAGCATTTTCAAGTTGAAAGCAATCAGTCTGACGAGGTGTGGTCTGCTGATGTGTTGAAGCAAAAAATGCAAGGCAAGGTGGGTGCGCTCACCACGGGCAGTGAGCGCATTGACGCAGCGCTCTTGCAAGCCAACCCTCAGCTCAAAATAGTGGCCAACATGGCGGTGGGGTACAACAACTTTGACATTGCCGCCATGACATCGGCGGGCGTTCTGGCCACCAACGCACCCGATGTGTTGACGGAAACCACCGCTGACTTTGGTTTTGCTTTGCTCATGGCCACAGCCAGACGCATTACAGAGAGCGAACACTACTTGCGCAAGGGCTTGTGGACAAAGTGGAGCTATGACATGTTTACAGGCGCCGAAGTGCATGGCAGCATGCTTGGCATCATTGGCATGGGCCGAATTGGCCAAGGCATTGCCAAGCGAGCTGCGCATGGGTTTGGCATGCGAGTGATCTATCACAACCGCAGCCGCTTGAGCGCAGACCTTGAGTCGGCTTGCAAGGCCACCTATGTCGCCAAAGAAGAACTGCTTCGCACGGCCGACCACGTCATGCTGGTGGTGCCTTACAGCGCTGAATCGCATCACACCATTGGCGCCAAAGAGTTAAGTTGCATGAAGCCTACTGCCACACTGGTCAACATTGCCCGCGGCGGCATTGTGGACGATGCGGCTTTGGCATTGGCCTTGAAGAACAAACAGATTGCAGCGGCTGGCCTTGATGTGTTTGAAGGCGAACCTGCTCTCAATCCTGCGCTTCTGACGGTACCCAACGTGGTGCTTACCCCCCACATTGCCAGTGCAACCATTCAAACGCGCATGGCCATGGCCAAGTTGGCGGCAGACAACCTCATTGAATTTTTGACCAAGGGCAAGGCTCTCACACCGCTCAATCAAGTGACGGGCAATTAAGCTCAAGATGGACAGTTCAGTTTCTTTATGGGTTTTGTTGCTGGCCAATTTGTTGGTGTTGGTCTTGGTTTTTTTCTTGGTCTTGGCCTTGTGGCGAAAACAAACGAGCCAACGTGATGACGCAGCCGATGAGCTTAATCAAGTCAATCAATTGGCCCTCAATTTGCAAGCGGCCAATGAGCGATTAGAGCGTGAGTTGCGCAACGCCATCAGCGAATCTGCAAGAGGCGGGCGGCAAGAACTCATTCAAACCTTGGGCACCTTTCAGCAAAGTTTGGTGCAACAAAGCGCCGAGGCTACACGCACGCAAAACAGCCAGATGGATGCGTTTGCACAGCAACTGGCTCTGCTGCAAAAAACCTTGTCCGATACGCTCACTTTGCAGGTGCAGCAGTTGTCAGAGGCCAACGCACGCCGCTTGTCGGAAATGCGCGGCACCTTGGAAACGCAGCTGGCCCAGCTTCAGCAAAGTAACACCGCCAAGCTCGACGAAATGCGCCAAACGGTTGACGAAAAACTGCAAACAACTTTGCAAGCACGGCTGGGCGAAAGCTTCAAGCAAGTGGCAGATCGCTTGGAGCAAGTGCACAAGGGGCTGGGAGAGATGAACACCTTGGCGCAAGGTGTTGGTGACCTCAAACATTTGCTCACCAACGTCAAAACACGCGGCATGTTTGGCGAAGCCCAACTGGCTTCTTTGTTAGAGCAAGTGATGGCGCCCGATCAGTATGCAACGCAGCACGCTACGCGGCCCGGTAGCAAAAATCGAGTCGACTTTGCCATTCGTTTGCCTGGCCGCTCAGATGATGGTGAGCCCGTTTGGTTGCCCATTGATGCCAAGTTTCCCAATGAAGACTACGAGCGCTTGCTAGATGCGCAGTCGCGTGCCGATGTCATTCAAGCCGAGTTGTGCAGCAAGGCCTTGGAAGCGCGTGTGCGATTGGAAGCCAAATCAATGACCGAAAAATATGTAGAGCCTCCTTACACCACAGACTTTGCCATCATGTTCTTGCCCACGGAGGGCTTGTATGCAGAGGTGCTGCGCCGCCCCGGATTGATAGAGTCTTTGCAGCGCGATTACCGTGTTACGCTGGCAGGCCCAACCACACTCATGGCCATGTTGAATTCTTTGCAAATGGGCTTCAGAACCTTGGCACTCGAAAAACGCTCGAGTGAAGTTTGGCAAGTTTTGGGTGCCGTCAAAACAGAGTTTGGCAAGTTTGGCGATGTGTTGGCCAAGGTCAAAGAACAAACGCAATCGGTTTTGAACACCTTGGACAAAGCTCAAACTCGCAGCAATGTGATGCACCGCGCTTTGCGAGGCGTAGAGGCTTTGTCAGAAGGACAAGCGGCTGGACTGTTGCCCAACGAAGCGGATGCCACGGATAGCGACAACCCGTGAATCGTGAACTCGCCAAACTGATTACAGGGCAGATTTTTTTGCATGCCTGTATGACGGGCATGCGTTTGGCCACGCCACTTTTGGCGCTGCAGCAGGGTTACAGCACCATGGCGGTGGGTGTTTTGCTGGCGCTGTTTTCTGTCACGCAAGTATTCATGGCCATTCCAGCTGGCCGATTCACAGACCGACATGGTTTGAAGCCGCCCGTAAAAATCAGTGTGGTCATGGCTTGTGTTGGCGCAGGACTGGCCGCTGTATGGCCCACATTCCCAGTATTGTGCTTTGCAGCACTCGCCACAGGTGGCGCTACCGGCGTCGCTGTCATTGCGCTTCAACGGCATGTTGGTCGAATGGCTGCGGATGCCAATCAACTCAAAGAAACATTCAGTTGGTTGGCAATTGGCCCCGCATTTTCTAACTTCATAGGTCCATTTTTTTCGGGATTGATGATTGACCATGCTGGCGCAATGCCAGCCGATGCCGATGGGTTTCGAGCAACCTTTGTCATGCTGACCCTGTTTCCGCTTTTGGCATGGCTTTGGATTCGCAATATTCAAGAGAAACCCATTGCACCGCAATTGCCTGAGCACGTCAATTCGCGCGTTTGGGATTTGTTGCATGAACCCATGATGCGGCGCTTGCTGTTGGTCAATTGGCTACTGGCTTCTTGCTGGGATGTGCACACTTTTGTGGTGCCAGTTTTAGGACACGAACGCGGGCTCAGTGCATCGGTGGTGGGTACCATTCTGGGATCGTTTGCTGTGGCTTCGGCCCTGACACGGGTAATCTTGCCCTGGATTGCCAAGCGCCTTGAAGAGTTTCGCTTGCTCACTGGCGCGATGATTGGCACAGGCTTGATCTTTGCCATTTACCCCTTGGTCGATTCGGCTTTGGCCATGGGCATTTGCTCCGTTTGTTTGGGCGTGGTTTTGGGTGTGGTTCAGCCCATGGTGATGAGCACACTGCATCAAATTACCCCCGAGCACCGTCAAGGCGAGGCGTTTGGCCTGCGAATCATGACCATCAATGCCTCCAGCGTATTGATGCCTCTGATGTTTGGGGCCGCAGGAGCGGTGGTAGGTGTCTCATTGATTTTTTGGGTGATGGGCTTGGCGGTGGCCGGCGGTGCCCCTCAAGCGTGGCGTTTGCGCCCTAAGGGCCAAGCCGCTGAGCACACCTAGCAAGGCAATAGCTTTTTGACTTCTTGCCATGCTTCTTCAGGTGAGTCGACATATTTGAAGCAATCTAGGTCTTGTTTTGAGATGGTGCCAGATTCAAGCATCCATTCAAAGTCGATGAGTTTTTTCCAATAATCTGAGCCATAAAGAAGCACAGGTGTGGCTGTCACTTTGCGTGTTTGCACCAAGGTCAGAATTTCAAACAATTCATCCAAGGTTCCAAAACCACCAGGAAACGCAATCAGAATTTTTGCACGCATGGCAAAGTGCATTTTTCTGAGCGCGAAATAATGAAACTGAAAACTCAAGGCCGGCGTGATGAAGGGGTTGGGCGCTTGTTCGTGGGGCAAAGAGATGTTCAAGGCCACAGAAACAGCACCCGCTTCATAGGCACCTCGGTTGGCAGCTTCCATGATGCCGGGCCCACCCCCTGTGCAAATGGTCAAGCGCTCGGATGGGCCCAAAGCCTTGCAGCCATGAGAAACCAATGAAGCCAATTCTCTGGCTGCTTCGTAAAAGTGGGCATTTTGGAGGTCTTGTTGGGCCTGCCGGGTGGCTTCGCTTTGGGGCAGGTCTGGGTGC
Organism: Limnohabitans sp. MMS-10A-178; assembly: GCF_003063375.1. GTDB lineage: Bacteria > Pseudomonadota > Gammaproteobacteria > Burkholderiales > Burkholderiaceae_C > Limnohabitans_A. The sequence continues at coordinate 19,997 of NZ_NERY01000003.1, forward strand.
GCAAGCCGCACTTTTTCAAGTTGACTTTGCGCTTGCTCAAAGCTTTTGAACCGCGCACTGCCAAACACCACCACCGTGTTGGCAATGCCATGTTCGGTTTGAATCAGGTCGGGTTTGAGTAACTCAAGCTGGAATCGAATGCCTCGAGTTTCTGGGCGAACCAAAAACTCTGGGTCTTTGAATGCCAAGCGGTACGCATCGGCAGTGTCTTCGTTGTTATGAAGGTTTTGAGTAGATTGCATAGGTTCATTGTGAGGCAATCTGACCTTTTTTCAAGCAAAAAAAAGACCTCCGAAGAGGTCTTGATGGACTGCGGCCAAGGCCGTAGTTCAAGGTTTTAAACACGCTTGCGATACTCGCCTGTGCGCGTGTCAATTTCAATCTTGTCACCTTGATTGACAAACAAGGGCACTGGCACTTCAAAGCCGGTGGCAATCTTGGCAGGCTTAAGCACTTTGCCAGAGGTGTCGCCTTTGACGGCGGGCTCAGTCCAAGTAATTTCGCGCTCGACGCTGGTGGGCAGTTCAACGGAGATGGCCTTGCCGTCGTAGAACACCACTTCAACGGCCATGCCGTCTTCGAGGTAATTCATGGCGTCGCCCATGTTTTCTGATTCAACTTCGTATTGGTTGAAATCATTGTCCATGAACACATACATGGGGTCGGCAAAGTAAGAATAGGTGCACTCTTTTTGGTCCAAAATGACTTGGTCCATTTTGTCGTCGGCCTTGAACACAGACTCGGTGCCCATATTGCTCAGCAAAGCCTTGAGCTTCATGCGAACAGTGGCAGCGCCGCGGCCGCCGCGGCTGTATTCCGTGCGCAAAACGATCATGGGGTCTTTGCCTTGCATGATGACGTTACCAACGCGAATTTCTTGTGCTACTTTCATAATGTGTCCAATGGTTGTCCCAAGAATTTCATTCTTTGGGGTTGATCCGGTGCAGGATCATTTAAAGAATGGGCGCAAGCTCAAATTGGCCCAAAGCCCGCAATTTTAGCGCTTTTCTGCCACGAATTGAAGCAGTTGGCTGACCAAATCCATTTGTTGCATCAAACGCGCCCTGGCACCGGCGGCGCAGGCATGCCAAGCAGGCAGGTCTATTTGGGGCAAAGGCTCTTGCGAGAGGCCGTTCCAGCGCAGGTGAAAGCGCCGAAGGCTTTCTGGCGCACAAAGCCAGTCTAAAAAAGCATTCAATTTAGGACCATGAGCACCATCGTCTTGGGGGTAGATTTGCCAGACAAAGGCTTTGCCCGCCCAAAGGGCCCTCACCAAGGAGTCTTCACCGCGTACAAAATTCAAATCGTTTGACGCCAAAACACGGTCGAACTCAGTTTGAGGCACTGGGGGCATGTAATGAAAATGGGGCCGATCCAAGTGCGCAGGCCACTGTTGCAACGCATGCTCAAAAGCCAATGCGCCACGTCCGTGCGCCACCTGCCATTGATGCCCCGAGGTGTTCAAAGATGCCAGTTGCATGGCTTCTGTCAGAGCTTCTGGTTCATAACAAAACAGCGTACTTGTTTGCGGGTAGGGCTTTGACTTGACGGTTTCCGAGCCTGGTGATCCCCTTGATTGAAGTTCTTCTTGAACCCAGGGCTCTCTGATCAAGCCCCCTGTTTTGTGAGTGAAGCCCGGATAAAAAAACCATTTGGTACGGCCTTTAAGCGGGCCGCTCATGACGGGGGAGGGCAGTCGGTGGCTTCTTTCCACGTAAGACTCTGCGCTGAGATATTCCAGGTTCAACCAGACTGGGTGTGAAGCGTTTGAGTTATGGTGAGCCAATTGGGCCCAAGTTAAGAAATGCTCGGGCAACTCGCAGCCAAAGGCTTCAACCCAAACGTCTGATGCCACATCTTGCGGCTGAAGAGGCGCAGCCCATGGCCTGACCACCACCTGCCCAGTGGGGGTGGCATAAAGGGCGGATCCTTTTGAATTGGCCTTGGCCTCGGGCGCCATCCAAGCCAGTGCAGTGGCATCGTCTACCCACAGGCGAACTTGGTGCCCGCGCTGGGCCAAGTTGGCACTCAGGCGCCAACAGACCCCCAAATCTCCGTGGTTGTCGATGACGCGGCAAAAAATGTCCCATAGCATGCGCGATATTGTCGCCCGCTTCGAGACACAATAGCGCCCATGTCGAGTGTTCATCCAGAATCTTTGTTGGCCGAGGTGGCCGCACTTCCGAGTTTGCCGGGGGTCTACCGCTATTTTGATGAGCAAGACCAGGTTTTGTATGTGGGCAAGGCCCGCAATTTGAAAAAACGCGTGAGCAGTTATTTTCAAAAAGACCATGGTGGCACCCGAATTGGTCACATGGTGAGCAAGATCCGGCGAATGCAAACAACCGTTGTGCGGTCTGAGGCGGAAGCCTTGCTGCTGGAAAACAATTTGATCAAAACATTGAGCCCCAAGTTCAATATTTTGTTTCGCGATGACAAAAGCTACCCCTACCTCAAGGTGTCTGGAACGGGCACGGTGCGCCAAGACTTGCGCGCTACCCCTTCCAACAATGAAGTTAAAGCGGAGGTCAAAGCGGGGGTCAAAGCTGAGGACTATTCAAGGATTGCCTACTACCGTGGCGGCGTGGAAAAAAAGCACCGTTACTTTGGTCCTTACCCCAGTGCTTGGGCGGTGAAGGAAACCATTCAGCTCTTGCAAAAAGTGTTCAGGCTTCGCACCTGCGAAGACACTGTTTTTTCAAACCGAACGCGGCCTTGTTTGTTGTACCAAATCAAGCGCTGTTCGGGTCCGTGCGTGGGTGTGATTTCAGAGGCGCAATACGCGCAAGATGTGGCGCAGGCAGAGGCTTTTTTGCGCGGTGAAACCCAAGCAGTTTTAAAGGCCATGGAGTCGCGCATGATGACGCATGCCGACAAGCTTGAATTTGAATTGGCCGCAGAGGTTCGCAATCAAATGACGGCCTTGTCGCGCGTGCTGCATCAGCAGTCGGTCGATACTGTGACGGACACCGATGTCGATATATTGGCCGTGAAGGTTCAGGGGGGCCGAGCTTGCGTCAATTTGGCCATGGTGCGAGGTGGCCGCCATTTGGGCGATCGGCCTTATTTTCCCTCGCATGTGGAAGACGGCCATGCCATGCTCAACCAAGCCCTCGAAGATGACGTGAGCACCGATGCCATCACTTTGGAAGTGAAAATATTGGAAGCCTTCATTGCGCAGCACTACCTCAACATCCCTGTGCCCCCGGCTCTCATCACGAGTGAGAAGATCGATGCCAAGGTGCTTGAAGCCATAGCCTCACAGTCTGGTATCAAAGTAAATGCTGTCCACAACCCGCGCGAACAAAGAAGAGCCTGGTTAGAGATGGCAGAAAAAAATGCAGCCATTCAATTGGCGCGATTGTTGGCAGAAGAGGGCTCGCAACAAGCCCGCACCCGAGCGCTGGTGGATGCACTCGATTTGGCGCCCGACGACATCGATGCTTTGCGCATGGAATGCTTTGACATTTCACACACCTCCGGTGAGGCCACGCAAGCTTCGTGCGTGGTTTTTCAAAACCACAAAATGCAAAACAGCGAATATCGGCGTTACAAAATTGAAGGCATTACCCCAGGCGATGATTACGCGGCCATGCGCCAGGTTTTGATGCGGCGCTACGGCAAGGTGGCCGAGGCCATCAAATCGGGCGAAGTCGATCTGAAGTTGAGAATGCCCGATGTGGTGCTGATTGATGGCGGCAAAGGACAGGTGTCTATGGCCAAAGAGGTTTTTGAAACCTTGGGTCTCGACTTGTCTTTGATTGTGGGCGTTGAAAAGGGCGAGGGCCGCAAGGTGGGCCTTGAAGAGTTGGTTTTTGCAGATGGCCGCGACAAGATCTATTTGGGCAAAGACTCTGCCGCTCTCATGCTGGTAGCCCAAATTCGAGACGAAGCTCACCGATTTGCCATCACGGGCATGCGCGCGCAACGCGCCAAAGTGCGGGTAGGCGGTGGTCGCTTAGAAGAAATATCGGGCATTGGGCCCAGAAAGCGAGCCAAATTGTTGCAGCGCTTTGGCGGTGTGCGCGGGGTGGAAGATGCCAGTGTTGAAGATTTGATGTCGGTCGATGGAATTTCTAAAGAGCTTGCAGAAAGTATCTACCAAGCGCTTCACTAGGGCTTCATGCCCCATGTCAGCAAAGTGACTTGAAGGCATGACACAATACGAGCCATGTTTTTCACCATTCCCACCATCATGACTTGGACGCGCATCGTCGCGATTCCCTTCATTGTGTGGGTGTTCTACTCCGACCTGCCACTCGAGACACGAAACTTTTTGGCAACCACCATGTTTGTGGTGTTTGCCATCACCGATTGGTTAGACGGCTATTTGGCTCGCAAGCTCAATCAAACCTCTTCCTTTGGTGCATTTTTAGACCCCGTTGCCGACAAGTTCTTGGTTTGCGCGGCATTGCTCATGCTGGTCCATTTGCACAGAGTGCATGTGTTGGTGGCCCTGATCATCATTGGCCGTGAAATTGCCATTTCTGCATTGCGCGAATGGATGGCCCAAATTGGGGCCAGTAAAAGTGTTGCGGTTCATTTTGTGGGCAAGCTCAAGACCACGGTTCAAATGGTGGCCATTCCATTCTTGCTTTACAACGGCCAACTTTTTGGCGTGATCGACACGCATTTGTGGGGCACTGGCCTCATTTGGATTGCCTCCATCTTGACCATTTGGTCCATGATTTATTACATGCAAAAGGCCCTGCCTGAAATTCGCGCGCGAGTGAAATGAGTCACCCAAGTTCATCTGATGCTTGGGTGCGGGCCATGCCAGCAGTGTTTGTGCTCATCTGGAGCACTGGTTTCATTGTTGCGCGATATGGCATGCCAAACGCACCGCCTTTTTCCTTTCTCTGGTACCGGTATGCCTTGTCCATTGCTTGTTTTCTCATTTGGATTCGTTTTGCGGGCGTTCGTTGGCCCCAAAGCCGATCGGAATGGTTTCACTTGTCAATCACAGGCATCCTCATGCACGCAGGTTATTTGGGCGGTGTTTGGGCGGCAGTCAAGGCAGGGATGGGCTCTGGCTTGTCAGCCCTCATCGTGGGTCTGCAGCCAGTTTTGACGGCCATTTGGCTGTCGTCCAGCAGCAATGCCACAGAAAACCGAGTCACGCAGCGCCAATGGATGGGTTTGGTGTTGGGTTTTTGTGGCTTGCTGTTGGTGGTCTGGCACAAATTCACGCAGGGCACCGCGCTCGATCACGTCACACTTTTAAATTTGAGTTTTGCCGTCATGGCGCTTTTGTCCATTACCTTGGGCACGCTGTATCAAAAAAAGTTCGTCAAGCCCTGCGATGTGAGAACAGCCAATACAACGCAATTGATAGCAGCTTTGCTGGTCACCACGCCCATTGCATGGCTTGAAACGGAGTCGGTGCAATGGAACTTTGAAAGCATGGGTGCCATGGCTTGGTCTGTATTAGGATTGACGCTGGGCGGCAGCTCGCTTTTGTACATGCTGATTCAAAAGGGCGCGGCTGCCAGCGTAACCAGTTTGATGTATTTGGTGCCGCCGTGCACCGCGCTGCTGGCCTGGTTCTTGTTTGATGAACCGATCACGGCCGTCACTTTGGCGGGCATCGCCCTCACAGCATGGGGTGTGAGCTGGGTGCTCAGACCTGCTAAATGAATTGAAGGAGAAAAAGATGAGTCAAAAACGCATTGCAGTAATTGCCGGAGACGGTATTGGCAAAGAAGTCATGCCAGAGGGCTTGCGCGTCATGGAGGCAGCCGCATCCAAATTCAATCTTGATTTGAAATTTGATCACTTTGACTTTTCAAGTTGGGACTACTTTGAAAAGCACGGTCAAATGTTGCCCGACAATTGGAAAGACCAAATTGGCGGACACGATGCCATCTACTTTGGTGCAGTGGGTTGGCCCGACAAAATTGCCGATCACGTGTCCTTGTGGGGATCCTTGTTGATGTTCCGCCGCGAGTTCGATCAATACATCAATTTGCGCCCCGCCAGACTCATGCCAGGCATCATTGCGCCAGTGGTTCGAAAAGATGGTTCGCCTAGACAGCCTGGTGAAATTGACATGTACATTGTTCGGGAAAACACCGAGGGCGAATACTCCAGCATTGGCGGCCGCATGTACCAAGGTACCGATCGCGAAATTGTGATGCAAGAGACAGTGATGTCACGCATTGGCGTCGATCGTGTTTTGAAATTTGCCTTTGAGTTGGCCCAGTCGCGACCCAAAAAACATTTAACCAGTGCCACCAAATCTAACGGCATTGCCATCACCATGCCTTATTGGGATGAGCGCGTTGTTGAGATGGCCAAGAATTATCCAGGCATTCAGCTTGACAAGTTTCACATCGACATATTGACGGCGCATTTTGTGCAACGCCCCGACTTTTTTGACGTGGTGGTGGCCAGCAACTTGTTTGGCGATATCTTGAGCGACTTAGGACCGGCTTGTACCGGCACCATTGGTATTGCGCCCAGTGCCAACCTCAATCCCGATAAAAAATATCCTTCATTGTTTGAGCCCGTGCATGGTTCTGCGCCCGACATTGCAGGCAAGAACATCGCCAACCCCATTGGTCAAATTTGGTGTGGCGCCATGATGTTGGAATTCTTAGGTTGCAAACCTGCGCACGACGCCGTGTTGGGTGCCATAGAAAAAGTACTAGCACCAAATAGTGGCGCGCCACGGACCCCGGATATTGGGGGTTCTGCTAATACGCAAGACCTTGGCAAAGCCATTGCGGCAGTTTTATGAGAACTTTTGGGATCAAGTTATAGAACTCAAATTATTTTTTCGTCATGCGCCCCGTAGCGATTCAGTTTAGATCTAGAATTCGTTTCGCTGTGCGGTTTCTAGACTGAAAATCATTTGACAGGCGCAATCTGTCTGTTTAAATTGAAGTCGACAATTGCATAGCGGAGACAATGTTTTGTCCCAGAAGTTTTTTAAACTTCAAACAAAAATTTTTAACTCTGTTGAGTCACTCGTTTTTTGAGTGAGTTTATTTTTTCGAAAGCTCTTTGTATGAACAAGACCGAATTGATTGAGCACATTGCCAAACAAGCAGATATCTCTAAAGCAGCTGCAGGCCGCGCATTGGAAGCCACCATTGGCGCCGTTCGCACCACATTGAAAAAGGGCGGCACTGTCGCCTTGGTTGGTTTCGGCACGTTTGCTGTCACCAAGCGCGCTGCTCGCACTGGCCGCAATCCACGCACTGGCGCTGCCATCAAAATTAAATCTGCCAAGGTGCCTAAGTTCCGTCCAGGCAAGGCCCTCAAAGACGCCTTGAACTGATCTTTGATTAAGGGGGGGTGATTAGCTCAGTTGGTAGAGCGGCGCCCTTACAAGGCGTAGGTCGGCGGTTCGACCCCGTCATCACCCACCACCCCCAAGCAAAGGCGAACAGGTTGTTCGCCTTTTGTGTTTTTAAGACATTGCCCGCGTTACTTCACAGAGAGTTCTCACATGTTTGATTTTGTCCGCAATAACACGAAGATCATGATGGGCTTGTTGTTCTTGCTCATCATTCCTTCATTTGTTTTGTTTGGTCTTGAAGGCTACAGTCGTTTCGACGACAAAGGCATGGTGGTTGCCAAGGTTGACGGTCAAAAAATCAACCAATCCGATTGGGATGCTGCGCACAAGAATGAAGTTGACCGCATTCGAGCCTCCATGCCTACGATCGATGTGAAACTGTTTGACACCCCTGAAGCCAAATACGCCACGCTAGAACGAATGGTTCGCGATAAGGTGATTGCCGCCGCAGCACAAAAAATGCATTTGGTTGCCAGTGACCAACGTTTGGCCAAAGAACTTCAGCAAAGCCCAGCCATTGCGGCATTGCGCACCGCAGATGGCAAACTCGACATGGAGCGTTACAAGCAGTTGACTGCATCTCAGGGCATGACGCCTGAAACGTTTGAAATGCAAGTGCGCGCAGATTTGTCTAACCGACAAGTAACTCAAGGCGTTCAAGCATCAGCTTATGCAACCACTGCCCAAACGCAAACAGCCTTGAACGCGTTTATGCAGCGTCGTGAAGTTCAAATTCTGAATTTTCCGGCCGCCGATTTTTTAAACAAAGTTTCAGCCTCCGATGCAGATCTGCAAGCCTTTTACGACAAAAACAAAGACAAATACCAGTCCACCGAAATGGCCGATATTGAATACATTGTCTTGGACATTGAAACTTTGCGTCAATCCGTCACCATCAACGAGCAAGACCTGAAGACTTACTATGAACAAAACTTGCAGCGTTTGTCTAGCAAGGAAGAACGACGCGCAAGTCACATTTTGATCACTGCCGCCAAAGATGCCCCCGAGGCAGAGAAAAAAGCAGCACGTGCCAAGGCTGAAGAGTTGCTCAAAGTGGTCAAGGCCAAACCTGCCAGCTTTGCAGATGTGGCTCGCAAAAACTCCCAAGATCCAGGTTCTGCCGTAAGAGGGGGCGACTTGGACTTCTTTGCGCGGGGTGCCATGGTCAAGGTATTTGAAGATGCTGCCTTCAGCATGAAAAAATCAGACATCAGCGATTTGGTTGAGTCTGAATTTGGCTATCACATTATCCAACTCACCGACATCAAGGCACCTAAGGCCCAAAGCTTTGAGTCCCTGCGCCCCACTTTAGAAGCCGACTTGAAAAAGCAACAAGCCCAGCGCAAGTACGCAGAATTGGCCGAGACCTTTTCCAACATGGTTTACGAACAATCTGACAGTTTGAAGCCCGTGGCCGAGAAGCTCAAGCTCAACATTCAAAAGGCCAATCAAGTGGCGCGTCAGCCTGCCAACCCAGCGCAGGCCAAGGGTATCTTGAGCAATCCTGCATTGTTGCAAGCCTTGTTCAACGAAGCCTCCTTGCAAAAGCAGCGCAACACCGAAGCCATTGAAGTAGCCCCTAGCACTTTGGTTTCTGCGCGGGTGGTTAAGCACCAACCTGCCGCCACATTGCCCTATGCCGAGGTGAAGGACTTTGTGAAACGCGCCTTCACGCAAGAGAAGGCGGCTGAATTGGCCAAGGCACAGGGCGAGCAACGCCTGGCTGCGCTCAAAGCCAAAACGGGCTCCGACGCACTGCCCAATGCCATTGTGATTTCTCGTGAAAATACACAAAGACAATTGCCCCAAGTGGTGGATGCTGCATTGCGTGCAGACCCCAACAATTTGCCCTCAGTCAATGGCGTTGATTTGGGTGCCCAGGGCTTTGCCGTGGTACGTGTGACCAAGGTTTTTCCGCCAGAGCCAGAAAACAAAGCGCTCATGGCCCAGGCTCAACAACAATTTACGCAACTTTGGGGCACTGCAGAAACTCAGGCCTACATCGCCCAATTGAAAACCAAGCTGAAGGCTGAAATTTTGGTGCCTAAGCCCAGTGCGGCCAAGACCAAGTCTGAGGCGCAGGGGGCCTGATACCGAAATAGATTCGGCTATAATTCCGCTTCTACGGTGGCTGTAGCTCAGTTGGTAGAGTCCAGGATTGTGATTCCTGTTGTCGTGGGTTCGAGCCCCATCAGCCACCCCATCTCATTCAAGCAATTAGCCCGGTCTTCCGGGCTTTTTGCTAGTTGGTTCTGTCATCTTGTTTTGGAGAACCATGTTGAAGTCGGTCATGATGGAAATTGAACGCCATGCGCCAGAGCTGTTTGAGCGCACCGAATAAAGAAATAAATCCAATCGAATGTCAAACGATTTACTCAGCACAGATCAAGTTGAAGACTGCTTGAAAAACCTTCATCAATGGACTTGCAACTTCTCAGATTTGTACATCTCAAAGGTGTGGCGGTTTGAGAGTTATCAAACTGCCATTGCAATGCTGGTCAAAGTGAGTGAGTTGGCTGACCGCCAAAACCACCACCCCGAAATCACCTCTTCGTACACACAGGTTCGTATCAAGTTGTGGACCCACGATGCACAAGGCCTGACACGCAAAGACTTTGAGCTTGCAAAGGCGATTGATCAACTTGTCGAGCAAGAATTTTTACCAACGAAATGAAGGACATCCTAGAAATGGCTGCGCTAGATTCCAAATCCAAATCCAAATCTATCTCCAAAAGCAAAACCAAAACTTCAGCCAAGCAACTCACCGTTGAGTTGATGTGGCAACTTCAGCGTCTGGGTGCTCCAAGCATCAGTCCAGATGGGGCGCAGGTGGTGTGTGCTGTGGCGCAACCCTCCGTCAAGGAAAACACCATTCAAAGCGCCATTTGGTTGCTCTCCACTTTAGGCGGAGAGCCAAGACAACTCACGCAATGTGGCGACAAAGACGGTCGCCCACAGTTTTCTCCCCAAGGAGATTGGGTGGCATTTGTGGCCAAGCGCGAGCAAAATGGCAAGAAGGACGACGAGCCCCAGCTCTACCTCATTCCGCCAGATGGTGGTGAAGCCAAACGCGCAGGCGAGGTTGCCACCGGCGTGGTCGACTTCAAATGGTTTCCCGATGGCAAGCGCATTGCCTTCATCACTTGGGCTTGGCCCAAGTTGAAGGGCACCTCCGCACAAGCTGAAAAACTCAAAGAAACCAAAGCCCGCAAAGACAGCGCCTATGCCACCGAAGATGCGGTCTACCGGCATTGGGATCACAACTTGCCCATGGGGCGTGTGCCGCATTTGTGCATCATGGATATTGCAACGGGCGCAGTGGTCGACTTGCTCGAGGGCACAGACTACGAGCTGCCGCGCCGCGAACCCAGTGCCAATGAGTTTGACATTTCGCCAGATGGTCAAAAAATCACTTTTGTGTTTGACCCAGACAGGGCGCAAAATGCAGCCCCCCGCATGGCTTTGGCAGAAATTGAACTCAAGGGGTCTAAGCCAAAGGCTATTCGCGAGCTGGTGAAAAACAAAGCATGGGATTTGTCGGGTCCTGCCTACAGTCCCACGGGTCAGCAATTGGCATTTTTGGCCTCACACCAAGCGATCAAGCATACACAGCCCAATCATTTGGCTTTGCTTGAACTCAAGGCATCAGGTGCCGCGGGCCAGAAATCTGCTGCTTGGAAAGCCATCAGCGCCAAGTGGGATCGTGAGCCACAAATGCCCCTCAAGTGGAGCGAAGATGGCGCGGCCTTGTTGTGCAAAGCCGAGGACAAAGGGCGTCAGCATGTTTGGCGTTTTGACATTGCCAAACAGACGCCAAGCATCGTCGCTGAAGGCGGCACAGTGCACGCCTTTGATGAAGCTGCAGGCCAACTCGTCACCTTGACCGATCGGGCCGTTCACCCAGGTCGTCTGCATGTTTTGAGAGTCGATGAATCGGGTCAAATTGAATCGGCAGCACTCAAACGCATTGAACATTTCAACGACGATTTGCTGGCGGGTGTGGCCTTGGGCCAAACCGAAGAGCATTGGTTCAAAGGCGCGCAAGGCGATGATGTCCAGGTGTGGTTGCATTTCCCGCCAGGTTTTACCAAGGACCAAAAGTATCCGTTGCTGCACACCATTCATGGCGGGCCTCATACCGGCCCAGGCGATGTCTGGCACTGGCGTTGGAACTACCATGTGTTTGCAGCCCAAGGCTACGTGGTGGCCAATGTCAACTACCACGGCTCTTCTGGTTTTGGTTTGAAGTTTCTCGATTCCATCACGCACCAATGGGGTCAGTTGGAGTTGCAAGACATGGAAGCCAGCACAGATTGGCTGCGCAAAAAACCTTGGATTGCCAAAGACCGTGTGTTTGCCACAGGCGGAAGCTACGGTGGTTACATGGTGGCTTGGATGAATGCGCATGTGAAGCCAGGCCGTTATCAGGCCTATGTGTGCCATGCAGGCTGCTTTGACTGGGTGGGCATGTTCTCCGACGATGCCTACGGATGGCACGCGCAAGAATTGGGCGGCTGGTATTGGAACGACATCAAGAAGGTGCACGCCCAAAGCCCGCATGCCTATGCCGCCACCATGCAAACCCCCACGCTGGTCATTCATGGCGCCAAAGACTACCGTGTGCCAGACGCTCAAGGCCTGGCTTACTACAACACCCTCAAAGCCAAGGGTGTGGATGCGCGCCTACTTTGGTACCCCGACGAAAATCATTGGATCTTGAAGCCAGCCAACAACGTGATTTGGTACCACGAGTTTTTTGACTGGATCAAGCGCTACGACCCTGCTTTTAAAAAGAAACAGCAAAGGCTCAGTTGACCATCACCAGCTTGCCCATGACGCCTCTTGACCCCATGTGCGCATAAGCCGCCTTGAGCTCGCTCATGGGCATGGTGCGGTCAATGACGGGTTTGACCTTGCCCTGTGCATACCAAGAGGCCAGCTCGGCCATCATGGCGGCGTTGGCTTTGGGCTCGCGTCTTGAAAAGTCGCCCCAGAATACGCCCACAATGGAGGCGCCTTTGAGCAAAGCCAAGTTGAAGGGCAGGGCGGGAATAGGGCCTGCAGCAAAGCCAACCACCAAGTACCGACCGCGCCATGCAATGGAGCGGAACGCTGGCTCGGCAAAGTCGCCACCCACGGGGTCGTAAATCACGTCGGGCCCTTTGCCTTCGGTCATGGCCTTCAATGCCTCACGCATGTTTTGCGTGGTGTAGTTGATGGTTTCATCGGCGCCCAAAGATTTGCACAGGGCGCATTTTTCGTCGGTGGAGGCGGCTGCAATGACGCGAGCGCCTGCAGCCTTGGCAATTTGAATGGCCGCCGTGCCCACGCCACCGGCAGCGCCCAACACCAGCACAGTTTCGCCTGCTTTCAAAGCCGCCCGATCGATGAGGGCGTGGTGCGATGTGGCATAGATCATGATGAAGGCTGCCGCATCGACAGCGGGAAAGCCGGGCGGCAATGGCATGCACAATTTGGCAGGTGCCAGGGTGTGGGTGCCAAAGCCCCCTGTGCCCGACAAACAGGCCACCGATTGGCCCACTTGAAGGTGCGTCACACCTTCGCCCACGGCCTCAATGACACCTGCGTATTCCGAGCCTGGCACGAAGGGCAGGTCGGGTTTCATTTGGTATTTGTTTTGAACAATGAGCAAGTCGGGAAAGTTCAAACTGGCGGCCTCAATTCGAATCAAGACCTGGCCTGCTTGAGGCGCAGGTGTGGGCATTTCTTTCCAAGTTAAAGCATCAACACCGACGGGGTTTTCGCAAAGCCAAGCGTGCACAGAAATTCTCCTCAAAAATCATTCAATGGATTGAATATAAAGGGCAATTTAGACATTGGGATGTCTCGGTAGCGACCTACAATTGAGACCAAGGACCCACCCATGAAAATACTCATTTCCAACGACGATGGCTACCGCGCTGAGGGCATTGTGGCGCTTTACCACGCCCTGAAGCAAGTGGCCGAAGTGGAAGTGGTTGCGCCCGAGCACAACAACAGCGCCAAGTCCAATGCCCTCACGCTGCATTCCCCCCTGTATGTGCGGCACGGTGAAAACGGCTTTCGCTATGTCAACGGCACACCCGCCGACTGTGTGCACATCGCCCTTACGGGCCTTTTGGGATATCGCCCCGACTTGGTGGTGTCGGGCATCAACAATGGCGCCAACATGGGCGATGACACCTTGTACTCTGGCACTGTGGGTGCTGCTATGGAAGGCTATTTGTTTGGCATTCCCGCGCTGGCTTTTTCTCAAACAGAAAAGGGTTGGGCCCATTTAGATCAAGCCGCAGAGTTTGCCAAAAACATGGTCGCTCAATTTGCAGAGGCCCAGCTCATTGGCAAATCGCCTTGGTTGTTGAATGTCAACATCCCCAATGCTCAGGCTCAATGGAAAAACGCCAAGTTGTGTCGCCTTGGCCGACGTCATGCTGCCGAACCTGTCATTACCCAGCTAAGCCCCCGGGGTGAAACCATGTATTGGATTGGCAATGCAGGTGAGGCCATGGACGATGGCGAAGGCACCGATTTTCACGCCGCCAAAAATGGCCATGTCACCATCACACCTTTGAAGGTCGACCTCACCGACCATGACAATGCGGGTTTCTGGACACAAAATTTGTCCAAGCTCAAAGTTTGGGAGGGCTGATGGCGCAGCGCCCTGGTTTTCCCGTCAAGCTCAATAGCCAAGCGAAGGCTGCGCCTGTCAAAGCGCCTATTAAAGCGCCTGCCAAAGCCCCTTTAAAGGCGCCTTTAAATGGGCCTTCAAAAGCACCTGCGGCAAAAATGCCAGCTTCCTCCAACCCGCAAGGCTTGGGACTAGATTCCAGTGCGGTGCGATTGCGCATGGTGCAAAAGTTGGCTGCCCAAGGTTTGAAAGATCCCATGGTGCTTCAAGCCATGGGCAGCGTTGAGCGGCATCGCTTTGTCGAAAGCGCCTTGGTCAATCAGGCCTACGAAGACACCAGTTTGCCCATCGGATTGGGGCAAACCATTTCCAAGCCCAATGTGGTGGCGCGCATGATTGAGTTGTTGCGCGAAGGCGCACAGGGCAAGCTAGGGCGTGTGCTTGAAATTGGCACGGGCTGTGGCTACCAGGCCGCCGTATTGAGCCATGTGGCCACCGAGGTTTACAGCATTGAGCGCCTCAAGGGCTTGCATGAAAAAGCCCGCGCCAATCTGCGTCATTTTCGGTTGGCCAATGTGCACTTGCTGTTTGGAGATGGCATGCTGGGCTACCCCAAAGGCGCCCCCTATGCTGCCATTATTTCTGCCGCAGGGGGTGAAACACTGCCGCAGGCATGGCTAGATCAATTGGCCTTAGGCGGTCGCTTGGTGGCGCCCACTGTGACGGCCAATGGCCAGCAAGCGCTAATGGTGGTTGACAAAACAGACCAAGGGTTTAAACAAAGCGTTTTGGAAGCGGTTCATTTTGTCCCTCTAAAATCGGGTATCTCCTGAAGGATTTTGAATGACATTGTTGAAAAACCGTCAGAGCTTGGCAGCCATCTGTGTGCTGGCAGTTTGCGTCTTGGCGGCTTGCTCAAGCCGGCCGCGCGGGCCTATTCCCATAGAAGATCGGGTGGCGGCTCCTAGCTCATCGCGCTCCAGCCAAAATACGCAGCCCCAAGCAGCCAAAACACCTCCCACCAAAGCTCCTATGGCCAACTCGCCGGTTGCCAGCGCACCAGTGGCCACCAGCTCACCTGTTTCCATGGGCGCTTCTTCTTTGCCTGGTTCAGAAAACGCTGGCAAGCCAGGTTTCTACAGCGTGCGTCCTGGCGATACGCTCACCAAAATTGCCTTAGACCATGGCCAATCTTGGCGTGACATTGCCAGGTGGAACGGCATAGACAATCCCAATCTCATTGAGGTTGATCAGGTGCTGCGTGTTGCGCCGCCTGCGCAAGAAGCAGCGGCCCCCCGGCCCAGCAAAGCTGTTGTAGCCCAAGGCCAGATGCCAGCAACAGTCACGCCGCCTTCAGCCAACGCCAGCGTGCCTGCAGCATCGGCAGCATCGCCTGCATCTTCAGCATCTTCAAGCTCTCAAACCATCGTGAACGATGAGGGCTTGGCTTTCGCATGGCCTCACCCTGGCCCAGTGTTGGCCGGTTTTGATGAAGCCAAAAACAAGGGTCTCGATTTTGCGGGCAAGGCGGGCGACCCCGTACTGGCCTCTGCCGATGGCAAAGTGGTCTATGCAGGTTCAGGCCTTAGGGGTTATGGCAATTTGGTCATCATCAAGCACAACAACACCTTCCTCACGGCCTACGCGCACAACCAAGCCCTGTTGGTCAAAGAAGACCAACAAGTGACCAAAGGTCAGCGCATCGCCGAGATGGGCAGCACGGACGCCGATCGAGTGAAGTTGCATTTTGAAATTCGCAGGCAAGGCAAACCAGTCGATCCCGCCAAACTGTTACCCGCCCGGCCATGAGCAAACAGAGCGACACCTCCCGAGAAGAGCAGACACAAGAAATTATTTTTGGACGTTCCGATTTACCACCAGGTTGGCTGCACATTGATGCACTCGACATAGAGGCTCAAGGCATTTCCAGAAAGCCAGACGGCAAGGTGGTTTTTGTAGAAGGCGCTTTGCCCTTTGAGCTGGTCTCAGTCAATGTGCATCGCAAGAAAAACAATTGGGAAGCCGGCGTGGTCACGGCGGTTCACCGAGAATCTTCGCAGCGCGTCAAGCCTGGGTGCCCGCACTTTGGCTTGCACGCGGGTGCCTGTGGTGGTTGCAAAATGCAGCACCTCGAAGCCAGTGCCCAAGTGGCCATCAAGCAACGCGTGCTCGAAGACAACTTGTGGCATTTGGGCAAAGTCAAACCTGAAAACTTGTTGCGCCCCATGGAGGGCCCAAGTTGGGGCTATCGCTATCGCGCCCGCATGTCGGTGCGCTATGTGCACAAAAAGGGCGAAGTGCTCATTGGTTTTCACGAGCGCAAAAGCCGCTATGTGGCCGATATCAAAACCTGCAGGGTCTTGCCGCCCAACATCAGCGCCATGTTGATGTCACTGCGCGAATTGATTTTTGGCATGGATGCGCGCGAGACCATTCCGCAAATTGAATTGGCACAAGGCGATACTGTCACGGCCCTGGTGTTGCGCCATTTAGAACCTTTGAGCCAAGCCGATCAAGATCGACTGCGCGCTTTTGCAAAGTTGCATGCGGTGCAGTGGTGGTTGCAAATCAAAGGCCCCGATACGGTCAAGCTCATGGACGAAGGTGGCCCTGAGCTGTCCTACGACTTGCCAGACTTTGGTGTGCACATGCCTTTCAAGCCTACCGATTTCACGCAAGTCAACCCACACATCAATCGCGTGCTGGTCACGCGGGCTTTGCGCTTGCTCAAGCCTGAAGCACACGAACGTGTCATCGATTGGTTTTGTGGCTTGGGCAACTTCACTTTGCCCATTGCCACCACAGCCAAAGAAGTGGTGGGCATTGAAGGCTCCGAAACATTGGTCGCTCGCTCGCTAGAAAATTTGGCTCGCAACCAAAGCTTGCGCGGCCCAAACAAGCCATTGGCACCCACCACCTTCATTGCCCGCAATTTGTTTGAGATGACGCCAGAGATGCTCATGGCCGATGGCATTGCAGACAAGTGGCTCATCGATCCACCGCGCGAGGGCGCCTTTGCTTTGGCCAAGTCATTGGCAGAGCTGCATGAAAACACAGAACTTAGAGGTGCCTGGCTATTTCCCAAGCGAATTGTCTATGTGAGCTGCAACCCTGCCACTCTGGCGCGCGATGCTGGCTTGCTGGTTCACAGGGCGGGGTATAGGTGCTTAAGTGCAGGCGTGGTTAATATGTTTGCACACACCGCTCACGTCGAGAGCATGGCGGTTTTTGAGCGGCTATGAAAAAAGCACCTGAGTTCTTAGTGAACTCAGGTGCTTGAATGTGAAGCCCTTCAAAAGGGCTGCTAAATGTTTAGTCGCGCTCGCCGCCCCAGAGGCCCAACAAGGCCAGCAGGCTTTGGAACACATTGAACAGGTCCATGTAAAGCATGAGGGTGGCGCTGATGTAGTTGGTTTCACCGCCATCCAAAATTTGCTTCAAGTCGTACAGCATGTAAGCGCTGAAGATGCCAATGGCAGCCACAGACAAAGCCATCATGCCGGCGGTAGAGCCCACAAAGATGTTGACGATACCGCCCACCATGAGCACCAATGCGCCCACAAACAACCACTTGCCCATGCCAGACAGGTCGCGCTTGATGACACTGGCCAAGACGGACATGACTGTAAACACACCTGCGGTGCCAGCGAAGGCCGTCATGATGAGGTCGGCGCCGTTTTTGAAGCCCAAAATCATGGCAATCATGCGTGACAGCATGAGACCCATGAAGAAGGTGAAGGCCAGCAAGACCAGCACGCCAGCAGAGGAGTGCTTGGTTTTCTCAATGGCGAACATGAAGCCAATGGCGCCGCCAAAGAAAATAAGCAAGCCTAAGCCACCACCCATTGACTGAGTGATGCCGGTTGACACACCGATCCAAGCCCCCAAAACGGTAGGCAATAGGCTTAAGGCCAGCAGCATATAGGTGTTGCGCATGACCTTGTTGCGTTCAGCGGGCGTGCTGACTGTGCCGCCCCAGGTGGGTTGTTCGATGTTTTGAAGATCGCTCATTTGTGAACTCCTGATATTTCACCCTGTATCGGGTGAGCAAATTGTAGAGCTTGTCTGGCCAAAAGACCAATTTGCCAAAGATTTCAGGGTCTTTTGTTTGGCGGCCACCTAGAAACCAATCTGGCAGCCCGACTGGGGTATGCTATTTGGTCAGTTTTTAAACCCGAGCCATTGAAACCTTAGACACCATGAAAACCCAATCGATCCTCGAATTATCAGACGTTCAAACCATTGCCGCAGCTGCACAGGCAGAGGCTGAAAAAAACAACTGGGCTGTGAGCATTGCCATTGTGGATGCGGGAGGCCATTTGCTGCATTTCCAACGCTTGGATGGCGCACCGCCTATTTCCTCTCACATTGCGCCAGCCAAGGCCAAAACTTCAGCCATGGGTCGCCGTGAAACCAAAATTTATGAAGATGTGATCAATGGAGGACGATATTCATTCTTGTCGGCGCCCTACATTGAAGGCATGCTGGAAGGCGGCGTCCCCATTTTGAAAGATGGCGCGTGCATTGGCGCAGTGGGCGTGAGTGGCGTTAAGTCGCCTGAGGATGCGCAGATTGCCAAGGCGGGCATTGCCGCCATTGGTCTCTGACATTGAAAAGCTCAAAACGAGCTTTTCAGATCAGAACAAATCGAGTACAGCGCCCTTGCTGGCGCTAGAAGCATTGAACACAAACTTAGCCTGAACACCGCGGGTGTAACGCGGAGCAGGCGCCTGCCACTGAGCACGGCGTTTGGCAATTTCTTCGTCGGGTACGTTCAATGCCAGAACCAGTTTGTGCGCATCGATGGTAATAGAGTCGCCTTCGTGCACCAAGGCAATGGTGCCGCCCGCGGCTGCTTCTGGCGCCACATGACCCACCACCATGCCCCAAGTACCGCCAGAAAAACGGCCATCGGTAATGAGGCCCACGCTCTCGCCCAAACCAGCGCCAATGAGCGCGCCAGTGGGAGCCAACATTTCAGGCATGCCAGGGCCGCCTTTGGGGCCAAGGTAGCGCAAAACCATGACATCGCCGGCTTTGATCTTGCCGTCCAGAATGGCTTGCAAAGCCGATTGCTCGTCGTCAAACACGCGAGCAGGTCCGGTAATGACGGGGTTCTTCAAGCCCGTGATTTTGGCCACAGCACCTTCGGGAGACAAGTTGCCTTTCAATATGGCCAAGTGACCTTCTGCGTACATCGGGTTGTCGATGGTGCGAATAACGTCTTGGTCTGCACGCGGTGTGTCTGGAATGTCTTTCAAGTTTTCGGCCACGGTTTTGCCGGTGATGGTCATGCAATCGCCGTGCAGCAAACCAGCCTTCAACAAGACCTTCATGACTTGTGGAATGCCGCCTGCGCGGTGCAAGTCAACCGCCAAATATTTGCCGCTGGGCTTCAAATCGCAAATGACGGGAACCTTTTTGCGCATGCGCTCAAAATCGTCAATGGTCCAATCGACGCCGGCTGTGTGAGCAATGGCCAAGTAGTGCAGCACAGCATTGGTTGAGCCGCCAGTGGCCATGATCACAGCCACGGCATTTTCGATGGCCTTTTTGGTCACGATGTCGCGTGGCTTCAAATCGTTTTTGATGGCCTCAATCAAAACCTTGGCGGATGCCTTCGCCGAATTTTTCGTTTCATCGTGGGGGTTGGCCATGGTGGAAGAGTAGGGCAACGACATACCTAGCGCCTCAAACGAGGAAGACATGGTGTTGGCTGTGTACATGCCGCCGCATGAACCTGTGCCAGGAATGGCGCGCTTTTCAATTTCTTTCAAATCGAAGTCGCTCAGTGTGCCAGCTGAGTTTTCACCCACGGCTTCAAACACACTCACAATGTTCAAGTCTCTGCCCTGGTACCTGCCGGGCAAAATGGTGCCGCCATAAACGTAAATGGCGGGCACATTGGCACGCAGCATGCCCATCATGCCGCCTGGCATGTTTTTGTCGCAACCACCCACCACCAGCACGCCATCCATCCATTGGCCTTGCACGCAGGTTTCAATACAGTCAGAAATAACTTCACGGCTGATGAGGGAGTATTTCATGCCTTCGGTGCCCATGGCCATGCCATCTGAAATGGTGGGGGTGCCAAAGATTTGGGCGTTGCCACCGGCCTCTTCAATGCCTTCTACGGCGGCATCGGCCAGTTTTTGCAAACCGCTGTTGCAAGGCGTGATGGTGCTGTGACCGTTGGCCACACCCACCATGGGTTTGACAAAATCACCTTCTTCATAGCCCATGGCGTAATACATGGAGCGGTTGGGCGCTCTGGATTTGCCTTGGGTGATGTTGGCACTGCGGCGATTGATCGCAGTGGCAGGCGTAATGGGGATGATTTTGTCGCTCATGGTGTGGGTCTGTTGTTTAGATGGATTAAGGGTTTAAGGGATTCGGGAATTGAGTGCATTAGGGCTCAAAACAAGCTTTTTAGTCTGATTGGGCTTTATTCTAAGTGACTACCCAGACTACAGACCCTTGTTTGGGCCTGAATAAGCTTGTCCAAACTGAGGGGTTTCACGATGCCCAAAAGGGCCTGCAACAAGGCACAATCGGGCTCATGTTGAATCACCCCCAAATTGACCCCATTGCATTGCAATTGGGCCCGCTCGCCATTCATTGGTACGGCTTGACCTATTTGGCTGCTTTTGCGCTGTTTTTCTTTTTGGCAACGCAAAGACTCAAACATCCGCCTTTTTCACGCTTAAGCCATTGGCAAGTTCGGGACGTGGAGGATATTTTGTTTGCAGGCGTGCTGGGTGTGGTGTTGGGCGGCCGCATTGGTTTTTGCTTGTTTTATCAACCGGCTTACTACCTCTTGCATCCCTGGGAAGTGGCCTATGTTTGGCAAGGCGGCATGAGCTTCCATGGAGGCCTGTTGGGCGTCATGGCGGCCATGTGGTGGTTTGCCAAAACGCGGCAACGGCCATTTTTCCAAGTGATGGATTTTGTAGCGCCCTGCGTGCCAACAGGATTGGCTGCTGGTCGCATTGGCAATTTCATCAATGGCGAGCTTTGGGGCCGGCCGGCAGACCCCGACCTGCCCTGGGGCATGGTTTTTAGAGGGGCGGGCGATTTTGCGCGGCATCCCTCACAGCTTTACCAGTTTTTGCTGGAAGGCTTGCTCTTGTTTGTCATACTTTGGGTGTTTGCCCGAAAAGACAGGCCGCTTGGCCAAGTGTCAGCTGTATTTTTGATCGGTTACGGCCTTTTCAGGTTTGTATCTGAATTTTTCCGTGAACCCGATGCACACCTGGGGCTGTTGTCTTTGGGTCTGAGCATGGGGCAGTGGTTGTGCGTGCCCATGATTGTGGCTGGAATCTTTTTGTACTTGGCGGTCAACAAGCCTAGACAAGCTGGATGAAGAGTTTGAGTTTGATCGCCAATTTTTGAGTTTTTTAAAATTAATGAAGGAGACAAAAATGCAACATTCCAAAAACCAATTTCAGCGCCGTGAGGTCTTGCAATGGGCTGCTGGTGCATCCTTGGCAGCCGCTTTGCCGGCTTGGGCTCAGGCCACATGGCCAAGCAAACCCGTCAACATGATTGTGCCGTTTCCTGCAGGTGGCGGTACAGATGCCTTCGCCAGACCATTGGCTGCAGTCTTTGCCAAGCTCACCAGCAAGCAAATCATCATTGACAACAAGGGCGGTGCTGGCGGTACTGTGGGTGCTGGTGTGGCCGCAAGGTCAACCCCCGACGGCTACAACTATTTCATGGGCGCTGTGCACCACACCATTGCACCCAGCATGTACCCCAAGTTGGACTACGACTTAGAGCGCGATTTGGTACCGCTCATTTTGGTGGCTGCTGTGCCCCAAGTGTTGGTGGTCAATCCCAAAAAAGTCACCGCCAACACTTTGAAAGAGTTCTTGGATTTTGTGAAGAAAAATCCAGGCAGATTGAATTACGGCTCTGCAGGCAGTGGCACCTCGCACCACTTGGCTGGTGAGTTGTTCAAACTCCAAACACAAACCTTCATCACGCACATTCCCTACCGCGGTGCCGGCCCCGCTTTGCAAGACTTGATTTCGGGCAACGTTGACATGATGTTTGATGGCTTGGGTTCTTCTTCTGCGCACATCAAGGGCGGCAGAATCAAGGCCTTGATGGTTTCGGGTGCCAAGCGCAACCCCGCCATTCCCGATGTGCCTTGCTCGGCAGAATTGGGCTTGCCCGATTACACCGTCAGCACTTGGTATGGCATTTGGGCACCCAAAGGCACACCGGCCGAGGCTCAGGGCCGCATGATAGATGAAGTGCGCAAAGCCTGCCTAACCGATGAAGCCAAAGCAATTTGGGCAACGCAAGGCGCTGAGTTTCCTAACTTGGCAGGCGCTCAATTTGATGCCTTTATCAAAACTGAATTGCGCAAATGGAGCCAGGTGGTGAAAGCCTCTGGCGCAAAGCTGGACTAAAGATGACCCAAGCAAATTTGTTTGCAGCTTTGAGAGCTGCATTCCCCGCTCAGCTCGACAGTGCTGCGGTTGAAACCGATCATGGCTTGGTTTACAGCTGGCGCGATTTAGACCGTGCCAGTGCCATGATGGCCAATTTGTTTAATGGCTTGAAACTTCCCAAGGGCAGCCGAATTGCGGTGCAAGTGGAAAAGTCGGTGGAAGCCTTGATGCTGTATTTGGCCACCTTGCGAGCAGGCTATGTGTTCTTGCCCTTGAACACAGCCTACCAAAGTGCCGAGATTGAATACTTCATTGGCAACGCAGAGCCTGCGGTGGTGGTTTGCTCGGGTGCCAACTTTGCTTGGGTGAGTAAGATTGCATTCAAGGCGGGCACTCAGCATGTGTTCACCCTGAATGACGACAGAACGGGCACTTTGCTTGAACGTGCTTCGCAGCAAAAAGATGAGCACCAAATTGCTGTCAAAGACCAAGACGATTTGGCCGCTATTTTGTACACCAGCGGCACCACTGGCAGAAGCAAGGGCGCCATGCTCACGCATGGCAACATGCTGAGCAACGCGCAAACCCTCAAGTCTTATTGGGGTTGGAAAAAAGGCGATGTGCTCATTCATGCATTGCCTATTTTTCATGTGCACGGCTTGTTTGTGGCCATTCACGGTGCCCTCATCAATGGCAGCAAAATGATTTGGCTTGCCAAGTTTGATCCCAAATTGGTGATTGCCAAAATGCCTGAGGCCACGGTTTTCATGGGGGTGCCCACGCTGTATGTGCGCATGCTCTCTGAACCATCGCTCAACAAAGAAGCAGTGCGCAACATGCGCTTGTTTGTGGCAGGCTCGGCACCCTTGCTCATTGAAACATTTACCGAATGGCAGCAGCGCACGGGGCACACCATTTTGGAGCGCTACGGCATGAGTGAAACCGTCATGCTCACATCTAACCCCTATGCGGCCGACAAGCGCCACAAGGGCCAAAGTGAGCGACGTGGTGGTACGGTTGGTTTTCCTTTGCCCGGCGTGCAGCTCAGAGTGCAAGGCGATGATGGCCGGAGCCTGCCAGTGGGCGAAATTGGCAACATTCAAGTCAAAGGGCCCAATGTGTTTAAGGCCTACTGGCGCATGCCCGAGAAAACAAAGGAAGAATTTACCTCCGATGGGTTTTTCAAAACCGGTGATGTGGGCAAGTTTGATGAGCGCGGCTATGTGACCATTGTGGGACGTAGCAAAGATTTGATCATCAGTGGCGGTTACAACGTTTACCCCGCAGAAATTGAAGGCTACATCAACGAAATGCCGGGTGTGGCAGAAAGTGCTTTGGTGGGTGTGCCGCATCCCGACTTTGGTGAAGTGGGTGTGGCTGTGGTCATTGCCAAGGCTGGCGCACAGTTAAGCGCAGACCAGATCATTGCCAGTTTGAAATCGCAATTGGCCAACTTCAAAATTCCCAAAAAGTGTTTCGTGGTGCCAGAGCTCCCACGAAAAACCATGGGCAAAGTTCAGAAAAATTTATTGCGCGATGAGCACAAAAATTTGTTCTTAGCGTAAGACCAACACCGGCACGTGGCAGTGGGTTAGCACTTGTTGCGTCTCACTGCCCAGCAACAAACGCTTGATGCCTTTGCGGCCATGTGAGGCCATGACCACCAAGTCGGCCTTGTGTTTTTTGGCTGCTGCAATGATGGCATCAGACACAATGTCGGAGCGGCTCACTACAGCCTTGGCTTTGACACCCTTGATGCTGGCCGATTTTTGAACCGCATCCACAGCGGCTTGCGCTTCTTCGGCCCACTGACCTTCAATGCGCGCAACATCTTTGGCATTGAGAGGAATACTGCCCTCAAAATAAGACATGGGATAACGTGGAACCACTTTCACTGCAATGAGCTCAGCACCGCAAGTGGCGGCTAGGCCAATGGCGCTGGCAACAGCTTTTTTGCTCAAGGGAGAGCCGTCGGTGGCAACAAGAATTCTGGTGTACATGGTGTGCTACTTTTGTGAATGGATGTGCCCAGCATAAAACTCTGAATTCTCTGCGTCTTGATCTGGATCAAGTTTGATGCAGGCCAGATGGCTTATCTTCGAAGCATGTCAACTCAAGCACTCACCACCCATGTTGAGGTGTTGTCCGCTCAGTGGTCTTTGCTAGATCATGCGCAAGAGTGGTCAGATTTCAGTCAAGTCAATGATCAAGCCATCAACACTTGGACCTCCAGTTTTTTGTATTTTGGGCTTTGGCCATTGTGTCTAGCAGCCTTACCACGCTGCTTTCAATGGGCTCAGCTTCACTCAATGGCACTGAGGCTGAGCATTGACCATTTGCTGCAGTGCCTCGGCGTTCAAAATTCGAACGTGGCGCTGCTTCACCTCAACAATGCCATCGTCTACAAACTTGGAGAATGTACGGCTGACGGTTTCTAGTTTGAGCCCCAAGTAGCTGCCAATTTCTTCGCGTGTCATGCGCAATACCAGCTCGGACTGCGAGAAACCACGCGAGTGCAAGCGCTGAACCAAATTTAGTAAGAAGGCGGCCAAGCGCTCCTCGGCACGCATGCTGCCCAAGAGCAACATGACACCATGCTCACGCACAATTTCGCGGCTCATGATTTTGTGCACATGGTGTTGAAGCGCGGTAACCTCGCGCGATATTTCTTCAATGCGGTCGAAGGGCATGACGCAAACTTCGGCGTCTTCTAGGGCAATGGCATCGCAGCTGTGTTGGTCGTTCACAATGCCATCGAGGCCAATGATTTCGCCGGCCATTTGAAAGCCTGTGACCTGGTCTCGGCCATCTTCGGAAGCCAGGCAAGTTTTGAAAAAACCAGTGCGAATGGCGTAAAGCGATGTGAACTTTTCGCCATTGCTAAACAGGGTGGTGCCTTTTTTGATTTTGCGGCGGGTGGCCACCAAGTCGTCTAGGCGTTCTAGATCGTTTTCAGACAGCCCCATGGGCATGCAGAGTTCGCGCAAGTTGCAGTTGGAACATGCGACTTTGATGACTTCAGGTTTCATGGCGTCCTCACTTCAGAAAAATTGACATTGCGACAAGTCAAGTCTTGAGCTTATACCCACTTAGGTCATTTGATTCACCTCAAGCTTTTATAAAACACTTTTCCCCCATTAGATTGTCAATAAGTTGATATAGGTCAAGTTTGAGGAGGGCGTCAAAAGGCACATTAGACAAATCTTCTAAATTTGACAGCCTTGGAAAATGCCGTATGTCCTTTTTGACGCCCGAATTGCTCTCTCGTTTTGACATACCAGGGCCCCGTTACACGTCTTATCCCACAGCAGATCGGTTTGTCGAGGCTTGTGCGCAGTCAAATCTTCACCAAGCGCTCGATTTGCGCACCCAAGGCGTAGGTCACAAAAACCGACCCTTGTCGATTTATGTGCACATTCCGTTTTGTGAATCGCTTTGTTATTACTGCGCTTGCAACAAAATCATTACCAAGCACCACGAGAAAGCAGTGCCCTATCTGCGCTATCTGGCAAAGGAGCTTGCTCTCTACACTAGCACCATTGGAACAGGGCAGTCGGTCAGCCAATTGCACTTGGGCGGCGGTACGCCCACTTTTTTAAGCGACAGCGAATTGAGTGCACTGATGTCGATGCTCAAGCGCAACTTCAATTTTGTGGCGGGAGGTGAGTATTCGGTGGAAGTCGATCCTCGCACAGTCAATGCTGAACGTTTGGCATTGTTGTTTGAGTTGGGGTTCAATCGCCTGAGTTTTGGCGTACAAGATTTTGACCCTGAAGTGCAAAAAGCAGTGCACCGCATTCAGCCCGTAGAGCAAGTCTTTGCCTTGGTGGCCTCTGCTCGCAAAATAGGTTTTGAATCTGTCAATGTCGACTTGATTTATGGCTTGCCCAAACAAAGCCCAGAATCGTTTGATCGCACCCTGAAACAAATCAATGCATTGCGCCCCGATCGCATCGCGCTTTATGCCTATGCGCATTTGCCTGAGCGCTTTAAGCCTCAGCGCCGCATAGTGGCGGCTGAGCTGCCTGTGGCCTCTAGCAAAATTGCCATGTTGTCTAGGTCAATGGATGCCCTCATGGCGGCGGGCTATGTTTACGTGGGCATGGACCACTTTGCATTGCCTGTTGATGCTTTGGCGGTGGCCAAACGGCAAGGTCGATTGCACCGAAATTTTCAAGGCTACAGCACCCAACCCGATTGCGATTTGATTGGCTTAGGTGTCTCGTCTATTGGCCGCATGGGCAGCACTTATAGCCAAAACGCCAAGACCATGGATGAGTATGTTGACATGCTCGATCAAGCTCAATTGCCCGTTGTGAAGGGCTTGGCACTGTCGCGCGACGACCAGATACGCCGCGCTTGGATCATGGCCATCATGTGCCAAGGCCATGTTCAGTTCGATGTGTTCAATGAAGCATGGCTGATTGATGCTCAAAGCTATTTTTCCGAAGAACTCCTGCAATTGCAAAGCATGCAAAGTCAGGGTTTGCTTGAGTTAAGCGAGCAGGGCTTGCACGTGACACCCATGGGCTGGTTTTTTGTGAGGGGTGTGGCCATGGTGTTTGACAAATATTTGCAAGCCGATCGCAACCGAACTCGTTTTTCAAAAATCATTTAAATGCAAACCTCCTTGGCCCTCACGGCTTTGGTCATGGGATT
The DNA here is from genome assembly GCF_003063375.1 of Limnohabitans sp. MMS-10A-178. Taxonomy (GTDB): domain Bacteria; phylum Pseudomonadota; class Gammaproteobacteria; order Burkholderiales; family Burkholderiaceae_C; genus Limnohabitans_A. The sequence goes on from NZ_NERY01000003.1 coordinate 46,986, forward strand.
GGCCGGTGGGCCGCATTGCGTGGCCATGTGCGGCGCTGCATGTGCTGGCATGGGCCAAGTGGCTGGCACACAGCAAAGCAGGGCGCTACTGTCATTTCAAGGAGGTCGCTTGCTGGGTTACAGCTTGATGGGTGGCGTGGCGGCTTTCAGCGTGCAAGCACTGGGCTGGCTCACGTTAGAGTCTGCAGCCCTCAGACCTGTTTGGAGCATGTTGCATGTGGCCGCCCTCACGGGCAATGCTTTAGACGGCGCACTCACCATGGCTTGTTTTGCATTGGGCAGCGGAGTGAGTTTGGGCTTTGCACCCTGGCTTATGCTCAAACTCAAAACCTTGGGCGATGGTACTTGGGGCATTCGCCTAGCCGGCTTGGCTTTGGCCTTCACATCGGGCTGGGGCTTGTGGCTTGGCTTGGCCCACAATCAAGCGCCTTGGTGTGCGGTTTAAGGCAGTGTGTGCTGCAAAGCTTGTGTTCAAGCTTTTATGCAGCGGTCATGCCCTTGTGGAACATATAAGCCGCCAAAAACACCAAGAAGAATGAGAACACCCGCTTGAGTTTTTTCACAGGCAATTTATGTGCAGCGCGCGCGCCAAATGGCGCCGTGAAAACGCTGAAACAAGCAATCACAATCATGCCGGGCAGCCATATGTAGCCCACCGAAGCAGGTGGCAAGTTGTCTAAGTTCAGACCGCTAATCACAAAGCCAGTGACATTGGCCAATGCAATGGGAAAGCCCAAAGCAGCACTGGTGCCAATGGCGTTGTGAATGGCCACATTGCACCAGGCCATTAAGGGCACGCTTACAAATGCGCCACCCGCACCCACCAAGCCAGACAGCATGCCTATGAGCCCGCCCATGCCCAACTGACCCACAAAACCCGGCATTTGGCGCGAGGGTTTTGGTTTCTTGTCCATGTACATTTGGAAGGCAGAGTAAGAGACAAACACGCCAAACATAATGGCCAAGGTGGCACCCTTCACGGCTACAAAAATCCACAGACTGGCCAAGGCACTGCCCAGCACAATGCCAGGCGCCAAACCTTTTACCAAATCCCATCGCACCGCACCGAGTTTGTGGTGTGTTCGAACACTGGAAATAGAGGTGAACAAAATGGTGGACATGGAGGTGACGATGGCCATTTTGATGGACAGGTCTTCCGCAACACCCATATTGCCCAAGATAAAGCTCAACACGGGAACCATGAGCAAGCCGCCGCCCAAGCCCAGCAAGCCCGCCATGAAACCAACCACTGTGCCGGTAATGCCCAGTTCTAAAAAGATTTGTAGTTCCATGGACTTAAGCCAGTCCGAGCTTTTGCGCCATGCCTATGCGTTGTAACTTACCGGTTGCACCCTTGGGGATTTCGTCCATGAGCAAAACTTTGCGGGGCACTTTGAAATCGGCCAAGCGGGTGGCTGTGTATTCGCGAAGTTCTTTTTCAGTGGCTGTCATGCCTTCTCGCAGCACCACAGCAGCACCCACTTCCTCGCCCAATTTGTCGTGTGGAATGCCAAAGCAAACCACTTGAGCCACCGCAGGGTGGTCCATCAAAACTTCATCCACTTCGCGCGGGCTAATTTTTTCGCCGCCGCGGTTGATGATTTCTTTCAGCCTGCCTGTAATGCTGACGTAGCCTTGTGCGTCTAGCACACCTTGGTCGCCGGTTCTAAACCAGCCATTGGTAAACGCTTCTGCGTTGGCCTTGTCGTTGTTCTCGTAACCGGGGGTAACGTTGCTGCCGCGAATCACAATTTCGCCGGTGCTGCCCGTTGGGAGCAGGTCGCCGTCGGCATTCATGATGGCAATTTCAGGGCCTGCGGCCAAGCCTACGGTGCCAGGTTTTCTTTGGCCAGGTGGCAGGGGGTTGCAAGCCATTTGGTGAGCGGCTTCGGTCATGCCATAGGCTTCAATGACGGGTGCTTTGAAGGTGGCTTCGAGTTCTGCCAAAACTTGCGGTGGCAAGGAAGACGATGAAGAGCGAATGAAACGCAGGGGCACTCTTTCAATCACTTCTTTGTTGTTGGCCGAGCGCGACAAAATAGCTTGGTGCATGGTGGGCACAGCGGTGTACCAAGTGGGCTTAACTTCGTCCATCTGGCTGAAGAACTTCAAAGCATTAAAGCCACTGGTGCAATAGACTTCGCCGCCTTGCGACAAGGGTGCCAAGATGCCTGCAATGAGGCCATGGATGTGAAAAAGCGGCATCACGTTCAAGCCGCGATCGGTGCTGCTAAAGCGCGTGCTGTTTGCAATGTTTTGCGCGGAGGCACTCACGTTGCGATGGGTGAGCGGCACAATTTTGGGGCGTGAAGTGGTGCCCGAGGTGTGCAATACCAAAGCCACATCGTCGGGCTGTGCATCACCAGGGTGCTGCGCCGCCTTGGGGGCCAGGCCGTTCATGTTCAAGGTGAAAGAACCAGCGCCCGAAGTGGGTGTGGGTTCGAGTTCAATGAGCGCAATGCCCATTTTGGCTGCCACAGCCACGGCTGGGCTGCTAGAACCTTTTTCAACCACCAAGGCTTTGGCGTTGAGGTCGTTCAAATAAAACTCAAACTCATCGGCGCGGTAGCTGGGGTTCAAGGGCGCTGAAGTACAGCAGCAGGCCACTGTGACAAAGCTAGAAGCCATTTCTGCGCTGTTGGGCAACACCAAAGCCACGCGGTCGTTGCGGCCAATGCCCACTTGGTTGAAGGCCGTCTGAACGTATTGACTCAGCTGACGCAGGGCTGAATAGGTGAGCGGCGCACTGTTGGCGGCACTCAAACAAGTTGATTGGGCATTTCCGGCGGCCAGGAGTTCTATTAGGGTTTTCATCAGGTAGTGAAATAAAAGTTGAATTTAGAGGTTTTAGGTCTCGACAAACTACGGATCATTCTATTACGATACTTTTTAGTTTATTTAATTACCAAGGAGTTTAATGTGAAAAAATATCTATCAATCAGTCTCAAATCAGCTACCTTGGTAGTCTGTAGCTTGTTCGGATTTAGCGCTCATGCCCAAGCCAATTGGGAGCCCACCAAAAATGTTGAGTTCATCGTGCCAGCCGGCACAGGTGGCGGTGCTGATCAAATGGCGCGTTTTCTGCAGGGTGTGATCACCAAGCACAAACTCATGGCCCAACCCTTGGTCGTGGTTAACAAATCGGGCGGCGCAGGGGCAGAAGGATTTTTAGATGCCAAAGGCGCTCGTCCTGACGGTCACAAAATCATCATCACGCTGTCAAATTTATTCACAACCCCTCTGGCTACAGGTGTGCCCTTTAACTGGAAAGACCTAACCCCTGTGGCCATGCTGGCACTCGATGAGTTTGTGCTTTGGGTCAATGCAGAGTCGCCCTACAAAACGGTGGGCGACCTCACCAAGGCCGTCAAGCAAGGCGAATCTGGCAAATTCAAAATGGCTGGAACGGGCTCCAAGCAAGAAGACCAGATCATCACGGTGGCCATTGAAAAAACCACTGGTAAAAAAATGACTTACATCCCTTTCAAAGGCGGTGGTGATGTGGCGGTTCAATTGGTGGGAAAACACGTTGACACCACAGTGAACAACCCCATTGAAGCTGTGGCGCATTGGAAGGGCGGAACTTTAAGGGCGCTGTGTGTATTCGATTCACAGGTCATGCCTTACCCGAAAAAAATCACACCGACTCAGTCGTGGAAAGACATTCCCACTTGCAAATCGCAAGGCCTCGATGTGGAGTATTTGATGTTGCGTGGCATTTTCATGCCGCCCAAAGCCACGCCTGCGCAAGTGGCTTATTACACCGATGTGTTCCAAAAAGTACGCCAGCTGCCTGAGTGGAAAGAATTCATGGAGACCGGCGCCTTCAAAGACACTTTCATGAAGGGTCAGGAATTTCAAGATTGGTTGCTGAAAGCAGAGGTGGAACATTACCGATTGATGCGTGATGCCGGCTTCTTGGCCAAATAAAACTGCTGAAGTTCCTCATCATGAAAACAGATTCACACCTGCAAATGCGGTGGATGGAGTTGTTGGTGGCTGCATGCTTTTTGGGTGTGAGCTTGCTGGTCATCACCGACAGCCTTCGAGTTGGTAACGCTTGGGGCACAGATGGCCCCGAGCCTGGCTACTTTCCGTTCTACATCGGCTGTCTTTTGTTTGGCGGCGCTGCCTGGATTATTTTGCAAACCTTGTGGGCTTGGAAGCAAGACGATGGCAAAGAAGTGTTTGCCGAAAAGCATGAGTTCAACTTGATGTTGCTCATGCTTGTACCCTCAGCAATTTTCACAGCTGCCATCTTTGTGTTGGGCATTTATTTGGCTTCGCTGGTTTTCGTTGCCGCCTTCATGGTGTGGCAGGGCAAATACAGTTACTTCAAATCCATCGCTGTGGGCACCAGCATCAGCGCGGTGTTGTTTTCCTTGTTTGAAGTTTGGTTCAAGTTACCCTTGCCAAAAGCCTTCATTGAAACTTGGTTGGGCTATTGATCATGGATGAACTTAACAACCTGTTTCACGGCTTTGCAGTTGCTCTAACACTGCCCAACATTGGCTTCATGCTAATTGGTATTTTTCTGGGTGTGCTCATTGGCGTGTTGCCTGGTTTGGGCGGTGCCAATGGCGTGGCCATTTTGTTGCCGCTCACCTTTGGCATGTCTCCCACCTCTGCCATCATCATGCTGTCTTGCATTTACTGGGGAGCCTTGTTTGGCGGCGCCATCACTTCAATTTTGTTCAACATTCCAGGCGAGCCTTGGTCAGTGGCTACCACCTTCGATGGCTACCCCATGGCACAAAAGGGCAAGGCCGCACAGGCCTTGACCGCCGCTTTCACCTCTTCATTCGTGGGTGCCTTTGTAGCCGTTCTCATGGTGACGTTTTTGGCCCCTGTGGTCGCTAAATTTGCACTTAACTTTGGACCTCCCGAGTTCTTTGCAGTTCAGTTGCTCACATTTGCAAGCTTCATTGGCATGAGCAAAGAGCCACCCGTCAAAACCTTGTTGGCCATGATGTTGGGTTTTGCTTTGGCCGCTGTAGGCTTAGACAGCGTGACCGGCACCTTGCGCATGACCTATGGTCAAGAAAGTTTGCTCAAAGGCTTTGACTTTTTGATTGCCGTCATTGGCCTCTTTGGCATTGGCGAAATCTTGCTCACCATGGAAGAGGGCCTGGCCTTCAAAGGGCAGAAGGGGCGCATCAGTCTGAAAGATGTGATTGAAACTTGGAAAGAACTGCCCAAGTACTGGGCCACATCTGTGCGCGCCTGTTTGATCGGTTGCTGGATGGGCGTCACACCCGGTGGCGCAACCCCTGCATCGTTCATGAGTTATGGCACTGCCAAGCGTATTTCTAAGCAACCCGAGAACTTTGGCAAAGGTGCCATTGAGGGCGTGATTGCGCCTGAAACGGCAGCGCATGCTGCTGGAACCAGCGCCTTGCTGCCCATGCTCACGCTGGGTATTCCTGGCTCACCCACTGCGGCTGTTTTGTTGGGTGGACTTTTGATCTGGGGGCTGCAACCCGGCCCCTTGTTGTTCACAGAGCAAAAAGATTTTGTCTGGGGCCTCATTGCATCGATGTACTTGGGCAATATTGTGGGCTTGATTGTGGTCTTGACCACAGTGCCTTGGTGGGCCGCTATTTTGAGAATTCCCTTCTCTATCATTGCGCCTGTCATTGTGGTGATTTGCGCGGTGGGTGCCTACACGGTTCACAACAGCATGCTCGATGTGGTGTTGATGCTGGTCTTTGGCTTGATGGGCTATGCCTTTAAAAAGCTCAAATATCCTCTGGCACCTTTGGTCTTGGCCTTGGTGTTGGGCGACATGGCAGAAACCAGCTTTAGGCAATCGATGCTTATTTCCAAAGGCAGTTTGGAAATCTTTGTGAGCACGCCCTTGGCTGGCTCCATCACTTGCTTGGCTCTCATCATGCTTGTGTGGCCTCTCTTGGGCCTCTTTAAAAAGCTCAATCGAGGCTAAGGCCTTTACCCTTTTTCAACACACTCTGCTCGAGCAAGCGCGTTAGTGCGTAAACCGAGTCGAGTGTGGGGGTGGGGATGTTGCAAATTCGGCCTAGCTCTATCACGCTGCCCAACAGAGCTTCTAGCTCCAAGGCTTTGCCGTGTTCAATGTCTTGCAGCATGGAGGTTTTGTGCGCACCTACTGCTTGTGCGCCTGCAATGCGTTTGTCGATGCTAATTTTGAATTGAACGCCCAACTTTTCGCCCACAGTTTGCGCTTCCGCCATCATGCGGGCCGCTAAGTTGCGGGTGAGGTCAAAGTTGCAAATGTCTTCGAGTGTGGCGTGCGTTAAGGCCGACACTGGGTTGAAGGTGAGGTTGCCCCACAACTTAACCCACAGTTCGCTGCGAATGTCGGTAGACACTGGCGTTTTAAATCCTGCGGCAATCATGGCCTGCGCCAATGCCGTGACACGTTCTGATTTTTCGCCACTGGGCTCGCCCAAGGTAAAGCGGTTGCCTTCAATGAGTTTGACTACACCAGGCGCTACCAACTCGGCGGCGGGATAGACCACAGCGCCAATCACGCGCTGTGGGCCAATGTGCTGCCACTGCGCGCCGCCAGGATCGATGGAGCTGAGTTGGCGGTCTTGATACTCGCCCACCAGGTTGTAAAAGTACCACCAAGGCACGCCGTTTTGCAGGGTGACCACGGCTGTTTTGTCGTGGCACAGACGGCCAATTTGTTCAGCCACAGGGCTAACCTGGTGCGACTTCATGGTTAAGAACACGTAGTCGTGCGGTGTGGCTTCGTCGATGGTGCAAGCCTTGACTTGAGGGGCGTGCAGCGATGTGCCGTCTTCCATGGTGAGCGTCATGCCATTGGCTTGAATGGCTTTTAGATTTTCACCGCGCGCAATGAAAGTGACGTTGTTGCCCGACAAGGCCAACTTCACGCCCAGGTAACCTCCAATGGCGCCGGCGCCCACAATGGCGATATTCAAACTCATGCTGACTCTTTCATGGTGTTGGTGAGTGTGCCAATGCCTTCAATGGACACTTCGACGACGGCATCATTTTGCCAAGGCATGGCACCCAGGGAAGTGCCGCAAGAAATAACATCGCCTGCTTCCAAGGTCATGCCTCTGGACAGTTTGGCCACCAATTCTTGGGGCGAAAAGAACATGTCGCTAACGGGGTAATTCTGGCGCTCCCGACCATTCACTTTGGCGGTCACAATGACCTGGCTGCAATCTAAGTCGGTCTCGATCCAAGGGCCGAAAGGTGTGAAGCCATCAAAATTCTTTGCGCGGGTCCATTGTTCAAAACTGGCATCTGAGCGCAGCAGTTCAACTGCCGTGACATCGTTAACGCAGGTGTAACCAAAAATATAGTTGGCGGCTTCTTCAAGGGGAATGTCACGGCCTCGTTTGCCAATCACAACGCCCAGCTCGGCCTCGTACACCACTCTGCCCACATCGGGTTGAGGCCGAACCACCGCTTGCTGGTGATGGGAGTAGGAGTTGGGAGATTTGAGAAAGTAAAGCGGCTCAGTGGGTGCACTCCAGCCATTCTTTTCTGCTGCTGCTTTGAAGTTGTTCCAAAGGGCCAAAACTTTGGTGGGTTGGCAGGGCGCCAAAATTTGAACTTCCGACAAAGGCAATGTCTGGCCTGTGGCTTGCGGATTTTCAAACAGAGAGCCTTGGTGAACATGGAGGGTGTCTCCCACCAATTGACCTAAGCCAGTATGGCCTTGGTGTGAATAACGCAGCCACTTCATGTGGGTCTCCTACCGGCGGATTCGAGTTGTTGTCAATATAAGGTGTCTGCAAGTGCCACTGGACCGGCATCCTGAACCGGGGTTCAGGTGGGCGAGGGCAGACTGGCGTTGGGTTCATCTGACGCGAGACGATCACGCTCACCAGACAATGTACCAAGCCCGGGCTCTAAGAGCATTGGTTCAAGGAAATATAAAGCCCAGCATGCACTGCAGACAGCGCGATTGTAGGCTTAGATCAGCTGGCCGTCTTGGTGCAGGGCCTGATCTAGTTTTTTGAGCAACTGGCCAAGGCGCTCGTTGTCTGATTCACTAAGGGAATCAGCTTGAGGGCTGGCTGGGCTAGGGGTGGGTTCTGAGTTGGCGGCAGCATCGGTTTGCTCAAACGCCAAGTTGAGGGCAGCCAAAACCGCAATGCGGTCGCGGGCCTTGATTTTGCCGGCATCGCGCACCTTGCACATGGCTTGGTCAACTTTGTCGACAGCGGCCAAAAGCCGGGTTTCGCCGCCTTCTGGGCAGCCCAACAGATAGCTTTGGCCCATGATTTGAACTTCGAGTTGTTTGTTGCTCATGAGTCGGCGTCAGAGGGGGAGTTTTGGGGCAGGCGCTCAATGAGGGCGTCTACACGGGAGCGGGCCGCCGCCAATTTGGACTTGAGCAGGTCGCGCTCGTGAGACAGGGCCAGCACTTGCTGCTGCAGCAGTGCATTGGTCTTTTGCAGTTCTTCGTGCCTGAGCAAAAGGTGCTCAACGCGGTCTGCAATCTGGTCGACGGTGGTGGGATTCGTCATGTCACATGAATTGTAATGTCAGACATTGTAGGCTTGATGCAAGCTGACATCTTACAATGTCGCTTGTTGGTGCTCGAGGCTTGGTTCACAGGCCTCAGTTCAACGGGAAGCAGGAGAGCTAGCCCTTACGGGGTAATCTTGACCTGCGCTGCCCCCGCAACGGTCAGCAGACGGGCTTTTGCCCCGCTTTCATCAAATGCCACTGATCGCCCTGAAACAGGTGCTTGGGAAGGCGATGAAGGTTGCTCTGCTTAGCCCGGATACCGGCCAACAAGGTGGTTCTTCGCAAGAAGGGCTGTACGTTCATGCACTGTCGGGGAAGGCGGTGAGAACACTTTTGTTGAAGTCATCATGAAATTTTCTAGCAAAGTCATGCTTGCCAGCTTGGCCATCCAGCCTTTGGCATTTTCTCAAACTATGTTGCCCGACACCGTCATTACCGCAAGCCGGGTACTACAGCGGGCCCAAGATGCGTTGCCCGACGTGTCTCTTATTACGCGGGCAGACATCGAGCGATCTCAAGCCCGAGACCTTCCCACACTTTTGCAAAATTTGGCAGGCATGGAGGTCAGTCAATCGGGTGGCATGGGGGGCGTGGCCTCTTTGTTCATGCGCGGCGCTGAATCGCGCCACGCTTTGGTGCTGGTGGATGGCCTGCCCATGAACAATTTGAACTTCAACTTGGCAGCTTTTGAGCATTTGCCTTTGAACGGCATTGAGCGCATAGAGGTGGTTCGGGGCAATGTGTCGAGCTTGTATGGCAGTGCGGCTTTGGGCGGCGTGATTCAAATTTTCACCCGCCAAAATTCAAGCGATGCTGGCAAAGGACCCTGGCTTGAAACCAATGGTCAGTTGGGTTCCAACAATTTCAGAAGCGCTCAAGTGAGTGCAGGTCAGTCATGGGCGTCTGGTTTTGGTGTGAACGCTTCAAGTGAAAGGGTTCAAACCCAAGGCTTCAATGCCATCAACCCCCAGCAAAGACCCAATACCAACACCGACCTCGATGGCTACAAGCGACAGTCAAATGCCCTCAATTTCTCTCAAGTCTTTGAGGCAGGTCGCATTGGTTTGATGCTCAGAGAAACCCGTGCCGATGTGCAATACGACAGCCAGTTTGGTCCTGCCAATCAAGCCGATGAATCCAAAAGTGTGCTGCGCAACGCCTTGCTGAATGCAAGCTACAAAGCCTCTCCGCAATTGCAGTGGAACTTTTCTTTGGGCCAGCAAGAAGACAACTTGAACGCAGCGGTTACGGCCTATCCTTATTTCGTCAATTCGCAATCTAAAACATCATCGGTGGGTGCCGTCTGGACCTTATGGCCCCAACACGCTCTCACCTCGGGTTATGAAAGCACGCGCCAAAAAATAGCCAGCGACACAGCCTACAACCCAACACAGCGTTCTTTGGATTCTTGGCGCTTGGGCTATCAAGCGCAATTGAACAATCAGCAATGGCAATTGAATGTGCGCCGCGATCAGTATTCAGATTTTGGTGAAGCCAATACATGGTACGCAGGCTACGGGTATTTTTTAACGCCAGCCTTGCGTGTCAAAGCCAGTGCCTCTACCGGTTTCATGGCGCCCACCTTCAATGACCTTTACTACCCCTGGGGTGGCAACCCATTGCTCAAGCCCGAAAAAGCCAGGTCCAAGGAAGTGGGTTTGCAATACATTCAGGCAAAGTGGAATGCTAGGCTCACGGCCTTTGAAAACAGATACACCGATTTGATTGACAACGATCAATTTTGGACGCGCATCAACATTGCCAAGGCCAAAAACCAAGGTGTGGAAGTGGCGCTGGCGGGTCAGTGGCAATTGCCGGGTTGGGGTGCGCAGCAGTGGCGCTTGAGCATGACGTCGCAAGATCCGCAGAACGAAATCACCCAGCAAGCATTGGTGCGGCGAGCCAAAACGCTGGCGCAGGCCGGCCTCACACAAACTTGGGGCAATTGGGATACAGGCCTTCAAATTCGCTACAGCGGTGCGCGCACAGACAATGCCAATGCGTTGGCCGCCTACACCTTGCTCGACTTAACGGCAACTCGCGCCCTCACGCGCGATGTGCGTTTGAACCTGCGACTTGAAAACGCCACCAACCAAAACTACCAAACCATTTATGGTTACAACATGCCCAAGCGGGGTGTGTTTGTTGGGTTGCGTTGGGCGCCTGCGCGCTGAGGTGAGTTGAGATGCGTTGCGCTTTGCGTCTTGTTTGCAAATTGATGGGGGGCGTGTGGTTCTTTTGGGCCAGCTTGTTGCCGCTGACATCGATGGCACAAAACGCATTGACACCACAAGCTCCTTCGCCATTCAGCTTGACCGACGATCGTGGCCGCAAGGTAGTAATCGACAAGGCCCCGCAGCGCATCATCACCTTGTTGCCGTCTTTGGGCGAAATTGTGTGTGAACTGCAAGCTTGCGAGCGCTTGGTGGGTGTCGATCGTTATAGCAATTGGCCTGAGCGCGTAAAGTCATTGCCCCAATTGGGCGGCATTGACGACACGCAGCTAGAAAGCTTGGTTAAGCTCAAACCCGACTTGGTGTTGCTGGCGCGTTCATCGCGCATCACGCAGCGCTTGGAATCGATGGGCATCACGGTGGTGGCCCTAGAGCCGCAAAATCAAGAAGACATGCGGCGCGTGATTCAACTCATTGCTGGCGCTTTGCATTTGCCCCAGCCGCAAGATCGTGCGCAGGCCTTGTGGCAAAGCATTCAACAAAAATTGGATGCGGCGGCTTTGCGTGTGCCTGTCAAGGCCAAGGGCATGCGCATTTATTTTGAAGCGGGTAGTGGTTATTTTGCGGCGGGAGAGGCTTCGTACATTGGTGAAACCCTCAAACGCTTGGGCTTGGTGAATGTGGTCACGCCGTCTATGGGGGCGTTTCCGCAGATCAATCCAGAATTTGTGGTGAAGGCCAATCCGCAAATCATTTTCATGGGCGAACGCACCGCCACCGATCTCAAAAACCGGCCCGGTTGGCAACGCATTGAAGCCATATCACAACAAAGAATTTGTGCCTTCACACCCGCGCAGTCTGACATCATTGTGCGCTCAGGCCCGCGCATTCCAGAGGCCGCCGACTTGATGGTGGCTTGTTTGAAGAGAATGTTCCCAGAATGAACGCGCGCAAAAATCATTCTGCCGGACGCTTGGCACTGCAGCTGTGTTGCTTGCTGTTGCTGCTTATTGGTTTGGGGGCATTGGTGGGCAGTGACGGCTTTGCGGGTATGCAACTGCAAGCCGATTTCAGTTTGATTGCCGACATTCGTTTGCCCAGAACCCTAGGCGCTTGTTTGGCAGGTGCCTTGCTAGGATTGGCTGGCGCATTGGCGCAAGGCTTGTTTCGAAATCCATTGGCCGATCCGTATCTGTTGGGCAGTGCATCGGGTGCCAGTTTGGGTGTGGCTATTGGCATGGTGTTGCTGAGTCAGCTCAATATGTCGCCATGGTTCATGCGCATGGGCATCACGGGCATGGCCTTCATGGGCGCTTGGTTGGCTGTGGCTTTGTCTTTGATTTTGTCGTGGGGTGTACAGCACACACTGCGCTTGTTGTTGGCCGGTGTGGTGGTGGGCGTGGTGTTTGGTGCCTTGGCTTCTTTGCTTCTCATCATGTTTCCGCAAATTCAGGGCTCGGTGCAATCTTTCATGTTGGGCTCTACGGCGTATGTGAGTTGGTCGGCCTGTGGCTTGATGTTGGCTGTGTTGGTGGCGTCATGGTTGGTGTCTGTGGCGGCCAGCCCCTTGCTCGATGGTTTGGCTCTGGGGGAGTCCACTGCCCTGAGCTTGGGTTTGCCCGTGAAGTCTTTGCGCTGGCTGATGTTGGCGGTGTTGGCTTTGTGCACGGCGGCGGCTGTGGCCCAAACCGGTTTGATTGCTTTTGTGGGCTTGGCAGCGCCGCATTTGGTGCGTGCCAGAGTGAAAGCAGTGCATGGCAAGACCTTGAGTTTGTCGTGCCTCATGGGGGCTGTGTTGTTGGGCGGTGCTGACTTGTTGGCGCGTGGCCTCATGGCTCCCTTGGAATTGCCAGTGGGTGTGCTAACGGCTATTTTGGGTGGCGGCTACATGCTGTTTCTCATGCGCGGCATGAGCAAAAAATCTGTTGGACATGCCGGAGGTCGCTCATGAACGCCTCATCTAAAACGGCATTGAAAGCCAGCAACATTTCGGTTTTGCATGGCGAATTCAAAGCCGTCAATCAAGTGTCACTCCAATTGCATTCGGGTGAGTGGGTGGCGCTGGTGGGGCCGAATGGGGCTGGCAAGTCGAGCTTGCTCAAGGCCTTGTCGGGCTTGACACCCGCCAGTGGTCAGGTTGAATTGATGGGCAAGCCTTGGGGCCAGTGGCAGCGCCGAGAGCGAGCCAAAACCTTGGCCTGGTTGGGGCAAGCAGAAGCGGGGCAAGACGACCTCACGGTGTACGACGTGGCCATGTTGGGCCGCTTACCGCACCAAGCTTGGTTGGCATCGCCCAGCGCACAAGACCGCGCGGTGGTGGAGGTGGCACTCAAAACAGTGCAGGCTTGGGATTGGCGCGCTCGCAGTTTGGGACAACTCTCGGGCGGAGAGCGGCAGCGTGTGTTGCTGGCGCGCGCCCTGGCCGTGCAAGCCGATGTGTATTTGATGGACGAACCTTTGGCAGGTGTGGATGTACCGCACCAAGCCGATTGGTTGGAGTGGGTGCGATGCCTCACTGAGCAAGGTGCTGCCGTGGTCAGTGTGCTGCATGAACTGAACTTGGCATTGCAGGCTGACAGAGTGTGGGTGATGTCTGCTGGCAGTTTGGTGCATGACGGGCTGCCAAGCTCAAGCGATACCCATGAAGCCTTGTCGGCAGTTTTTCAAAATCGACTGCAATGGCGCGACTGGCAAGATGATGGTGGCACGCGTTGGGTGGCCCTGCCAAAATAATTTTCTAAATTGTTTGCTAATAGTTTCATGTGGTCTTTTGCTTGAAGCTGCAATAGGCCGACACAGAACACTGAGCACACAAAGGTTGGCGCGCTTGACACACATAGCGGCCATGCAAAATGAGCCAATTGTGCGCATCTTCCAAGTACTGGGCAGGAATTCTTTTTAAAAGTTTGAGCTCTACTTGCAGTGGGTTTTTGCCCGGCGCCAAACCGGTCCTGTTGCCCAACCTGAAGATGTGCGTGTCGACGGCCATGGTGGGCTCACCAAAGGCCACGTTCAACACCACATTGGCTGTTTTGCGGCCTACGCCTGGCAAAGCCTCCAAGGCTTCGCGCGAGCGGGGTACCTGACCGCCATGTTGTTCAACGAGTATTTGGCATGTTTTCAAGAGGTTGCTGGCCTTGTTGCGGTACAGGCCAATGGTCTTTAGGTAGCTTTCAAGCCGCTCTTGCCCCAAGGCCAGAATGGCAGCGGGGGTATTGGCCACTGGAAAGAGCTTGCGGGTGGCCTTGTTCACACTCACATCGGTAGCCTGCGCCGACAACAACACGGCTGTGAGCAGTTCAAATACCGAGGTATAGGCCAGCTCGGTGGTGGGCGTGGGGTTGGCTTCCTTCAGGGTCTGAAAAAAGAGTTCGATGTTGTGAGCGTTCATGAGAGAAAATATCAGCAAAATGGCGAGATAGACTTTTCAATTGAAGTCAAAATAGACTTTATTGACCAACTGAGTTTTGTGGAAGATACACCATGTCCTTGCAATTTGCCGATCGTTTGAACAATGTCGAGACTTCAGCCATTCGGGAGTTGTTCAAACTTCTGGGCAAGCCCGGCATCATCAGCTTTGCCGGCGGCTTTCCCGACAGCGCCATGTTTGATGTGGAAGGCATTCGCGAGGCTTCTTCATTGGCCTTGTCGCAAGAACCCGGCGCTGCACTTCAATATGGCGCCACTGAAGGCTATGGACCATTGCGCGAGCAGCTTTCGCATTTCATGGGGCAAAAGGGTGTGCAGGGCGTTACGCCCGAACAGCTCATTGTGACCACAGGCAGCCAGCAAGCACTCGACCTCATTGGCAAAACCTTGATTAGCCCGGGCGACAAAGTCATTGTGGAAGGCCCCACATTTTTGGCCACCATTCAAGGCTTCAGGTTGTATGGCGCGCAACTTATTTCTGCGCCAGTCGATGGCCACGGTGTAGACACAGAGGCGCTTGAAAAACTCATTGCAGAACACAAGCCCAAGTTTGTGTATGTCATTCCCACATTTGGCAACCCTACAGGCGCCTTGCTCAGTTTAGAGCGCCGCAAAAAGTTGCTAGAGCTGGCAGTCAAATACCAAACCCTCATGGTTGAAGACGACCCCTATGGCGATTTGTATTTCAAAGATGCGCCACCCCCCAGTTTGTTGGCCTTGAGCGCGCAAGTGCCAGGCAGCCGCGAGTGGCTGGTTCACTGTGGCTCTTTGTCGAAGGTGCTCAGCCCGGGCCTGCGAGTGGGTTGGATGATTGCCCCGTCCGAGCTCTTAAGCCGCGCAGTCATGTGCAAGCAATTTAGCGATGCACACACCAGCACCTTTGCACAAGCCACTGCTGCACAATACCTCAAGGCCGGTCGCATGCCCGCCACCTTAGACAACGTGCGCAAAGTTTATGCGCTGCGTGCACAAACCATGTGCGATGCACTTCGCCAAAATTTGGGCAATGCCATTTCGTTTGTGCAACCTCAAGGCGGCTTGTTTGTGTGGGCCAGCCTCACTGGCGCAGGTGGCAAAGTGAAAGACGGCAATGCCTTTGCCAAATTGGCCATCGACAAAGGTGTGGCGTTTGTACCCGGTGCACCGTTCTATTGCCAAAACCCCGATCACAGCACTTTGCGTTTCAGTTTTGCCACGGTAGGTGAAGACAAAATTTTGGAAGGTGTCGATCGACTCAAGCAGGCTTTGGTTTGAGCCGCTCCATGAACATTCAGGGCGTTGACATTCTCATTGAAGGCGAGGGCCCTCAAACGCTGCTCATGTTGCATGGCTGGCCAGACACCCTTGCGCTATGGAACGATACCGTCAATTCACTGAAAGAAAGCCACCAATGCGTGCGCTTCACATTGCCGGCGTTTGACTCCAAAACGCCACTCCCGCCCAAATCCTTGAGCGACATGGTGGCCTTCATCCATGAGGTACTTGAACAAGTAAGCCCAGACAAACCAGTCACCTTGGTGCTACACGATTGGGGCTGTGTATTTGGTTACGAATATGCGACCACGCATCCTGAGCGCGTGAGTAGCATGGTGGCTGTCGATGTGGGCGATCACAATTCCAGAGCGCTCACGGCTTCTTTGAGTGGCAAAGCCAAATGGGCTGTGTTCAGCTATCAAATTTGGCTGGCCATAGCGTGGCAAGTGGCCAATGTTGGGGGTTCTTGGGGCCGCCCTTTGGCCAACCGAATGACCCGCTACATGGCCAAAGCATTGCGCTGCCCCAGCCCCATTGAAGACATGCACGTTGGAATGAATGCACCATATGCCATGAAGTGGATGGGAGCCTTGGGTGGCATGGCTACTGCGTGCAATGCGCTGAAAATTTTGCCCATCGCACGGCCCATGCTTTACATCTATGGCAAACGGAAGCCCTTCATGTTTCACTCTGAAAAATGGCTTGAAAAAATCAATTCCTATCCAGGCTCTAGAGTTGAAGGGTTTGACACAGGTCACTGGGTCATGAGTTCAAAGCCAGAACAGTTCAACGCCTTGCTCAAAACTTGGCTGGCTTCAAACTGAACATGTCAGACATGCATCCACTGCCAAACTCTGGCCTTGCTTCTAGGCGAGACATTTTGAAGTGGGTCACGGCAGCCGTGGCGCCCATCGGCTATTCCTTGTCTTCAGCCCAAACGCCTCTTAAACACAATCCTTTTTCTTTGGGTGTGGCCAGTGGCTCACCCAAGCACAACTCCGTGGTGCTTTGGACGCGTCTCATGTCTGACGCAAGCACTGGCAACCCTCAATTTGCCAATGCCGATGTCACGGTCAAATGGGAAGTGGCAGACGATGAAGGCTTTAGAGTCAATCGGCGCGAAGGCCAAGTGGTGGCGCTGGCAGCTTTGGCACATTCGGTGCACTTGGAGCTAGACGGCCTGCAAAGCGACCGGTGGTATTTCTACCGTTTTCAGTATGGCGATGCTCAAAGCGCAACAGGTCGCACGCGCACCTTGCCACACCCCGAAGCGGTGGTGCAAAAACTGCGCGTGGCCTATGCCTCGTGCCAGCGCTGGGAGCATGGTTACTTCAGTGCTTACCATCACATGTGCCAAGAAAACCTCGACCTGGTTTTGTTCTTAGGCGACTATATTTATGAGTACGTCGGTGCTGTCAATTCTGTGCGTTTGCCTACAGGTGGATGGGTGCGAAGCCTTGCCGATTACCGCGAAAGGTATGCACTTTACAGAAGCGAGAAGAGCTTGCAAGCCATGCACGCGCAGTGCCCTTGGCTGATTACCTGGGACGATCACGAAGTGTCAAACGACTACGCCGGATTAGAGCGTGGTCAAAGTGGCAATATCAGCTTCAACTTTGCAGCGCAGCGAGCCCAAGCCTATCAAGCCTTTTACGAGCACATGCCACTGCGGGCCAGTGCACTAACCCAATCGATACAAGGCTTGGCACAAGGCGCTGAATTGCGAATTTACGGTCAAGTAGCGTTCGGCAAATTGGCCAACATTTATTTGCTAGACGACAGGCAATACCGAGACAGGCAAGTTTGCAACAGAGCTGATGGTTATGGCTCTGGTTTTGTCAATCCAGATCAGTGTGAAGACTGGTTCAACCCCAAACGAAGTTTGTTGGGTGCCCAGCAATCGGTGTGGCTAGACCAAGCCTTTGCCAAAGCCCAAACAGATGCGCGAACTTGGAACGTGGTGGCGCAGCAAACTATTTTTGGGCGTCGCGATTTTAGAGTTGGCGAGGGCCTCACTTTGTGGAACGACGGCTGGGATGGCTATTCGGCTGCGCGTCAGCAGATGACGCAATCGATGCAAAGCAATGCCCTCAAAAACCCAGTTCTCATTGGGGGTGATGTGCACGAAAACTGGGTGGGTCATGTCTTGGCCGATGCCTACAAAGACAACAGCGCCAAGGTGGGCGTTGAGTTTTGTGGTGCAGGCATTACAGCCCGATCGGCGGGCAACGCAAAATTGCCAGCGCGCTTGGCCGAAAATCCGCACTTCATTTTCGCCGACAGTGAGCGCAAAGGTTATGGCGTGGTGGAATTTACAGCCAAGCAAATTCAAACCGAATTGCGCGTGGTAGATGACGTGCGTCAGCCAGACACAAAAATTGAAACGCTGGCCAAGTTTGAAGTGGAAGCAGGGGTGCCGCAAGTGCACCGCAAAGCTTAAAAAACTTCTAGCAAACGGTCTAGCCCGCCTTCTTCAATGGCCACCATGGCTTGTTCACGCACCTTGGGTTTGGCGTGATAGGCCACCGACAAACCGGCCACACCCATCATGGGCAAATCGTTGGCGCCATCGCCCATGGCAATGGCTTGAGATGCTTCAATGCCCATGAGGGCGCAGGTTTGCAAAAGCATTTTGCGTTTTTCTTCGCCATCGCAAATGTCGCCCCATTCTTGGTCTACCATGCGGCCGGTTAATTCGCCATTCACCACCTCCAGCACATTGGAGCGGGTCCAGTTGATGCCCAAGCGGTCGCGCACATGGTCGGTGAAAAAGGTAAAGCCCCCAGAAACCAACAACACCTTCATGCCAGCGGCTTGACAAGCTTTGACCAACTTTTCTGCACCAGGGTTGAGTTGCAGTCTTTGGTTCAAGACCTCTTCCATGTGTGCCACCGTGACGCCCTTGAGCAAGGCCACGCGCCTGCGCAAGCTGTCTTTGTAATCGGTAATTTCGCCGCGCATGGCCGCTTCTGTGATGGCGGCCACTTCGGCTTTGCGGCCAGCAGCATCGGCTATTTCGTCCACGCATTCAATGTTAATGAGGGTGGAGTCCATGTCAAAGGCTATGAGCTTGAAGTGGCTCAAGCTTAGCGGCGGCGTGAAGCCCTTCACTGTCATGCCTTGAAATGATGTGGGATGGCTCATTCTTATCCTTCCACTTTCTCAACTTTGGGTTGACCTAGTGAGCGCAAAATATCGCGCACCATTTGCGCACGTGCTTTGGGGTCGGGCAGCTCACGTTCAATGCGCAGCTTGTCGTTGCCGGCCAATTGAATGTGACGGTTCTTTTGAATCAACTCAATGATGCGCAGAGGCTCAATGGGCGGGTTGGGTTTGAAGCTGATCACAATGACACCCGGCGATGCATCCACCTTCACCACGCCATAAGGTACGCTGAGAACGCGCAAACGGTGCACGTCCATCAAGGTTTGGGCTTGCGCAGGCAATTTGCCGAAGCGGTCGACAATTTCTTCTAGCAGGCCATCTATTTGATCGGATGTTTTGGCAGTTGCCAGTTTTTTATAAAACGACAAACGCAAATGTACATCGCCACAATAGTCGTTGGGCAGCAGGGCCGGCGCGTGCAAATTGATGTCGGTGGCGGCAGACAATGGGCTGAGCAAGTCGGGCTCTTTTCCTAGTTTCAAGCAGCGCACCGCTTCGTTGAGCATCTCGTTGTAAAGCTGGAAACCAATTTCCAGCATGTTGCCGCTTTGGTTTTCGCCCAGCACTTCGCCAGCACCGCGAATTTCCAAATCGTGCATGGCCAAATAAAAGCCACTGCCTAATTCTTCCATTTGTTGAATGGCATCTAAGCGTTGTGATGCTTGTTTGGTCAGACCGTCAATTTCGGGCACCATCAAATAAGCATAGGCTTGGTGATGGCTGCGGCCCACGCGCCCGCGCAATTGGTGCAACTGCGCCAAGCCAAATTTGTCGGCACGCGAAATCACAATGGTGTTGGCGGTGGGCACATCAATGCCGGTTTCAATGATGGTGGAGCACAGCAAAATGTTGTAGCGCTGCGCCACAAAGTCGCGCATCACTTTTTCCAAATCGCGCTCGGGCATTTGACCGTGGGCCACTGCAATACGCGCTTCGGGCAATATTTCTTCTAACTTTTGCCGGCGGTTCTCAATGGTCTCTACTTCGTTGTGCAAGAAGTAAACCTGTCCGCCGCGTTTCAACTCTCGCAAAACGGCTTCGCGAATCACGCCCACGCCTTCGTTGCGCACAAAAGTTTTGATGGCCAAGCGGCGCTGCGGTGCGGTGGCAATGACGCTCAAATCACGAATGCCTTCAAGCGCCATGCCCAGAGTTCGGGGAATGGGTGTGGCGGTGAGTGTGAGCACATCCACTTCTGCTCGCATGGCTTTCATGGCTTCTTTGTGGCGCACACCAAAGCGGTGCTCTTCGTCAATCACCAGCAAGCCAAGGTTTTTAAATTTGGTCGACTCGCTCAGCAGTTTGTGGGTGCCCACCACAATGTCTACAGTGCCGTCGGCCAAGCCTTTGAGGGCCTCATTCACTTCCTTGGTAGAGCGAAAGCGCGACACTTCGGCCACCTTCACTGGCCACTTCGAAAAGCGATCTTTGAGGGTTTGAAAGTGTTGTTCTGCCAGCAGAGTGGTGGGGGCCAAGATGGCCACTTGTTTGCCACCTGTGACAGCCACAAACGCCGCACGCAAAGCCACCTCGGTTTTGCCAAAGCCCACGTCGCCGCAAACCAATCGGTCCATGGGGCGGGGGCTGATCATGTCTTGAATGACTGCATGAATGGCAGCGTTTTGATCGGCGGTTTCATCGAAGCCAAAGTCATTGGCAAAGACTTCGTAGTCCTGCGGGCTGTAGCGGAAGGGGTGACCTTCGCGTGCAGCGCGACGTGCATAAATGTTCAACAACTCGGCGGCTGAATCGCGCACTTGTTCGGCGGCTTTGCGTTTGGCTTTTTCCCACTGGCCGCTGCCCAAACGGTGCAAGGGCGCTTCGTCGGCGCTCACGCCGGTGTATCGGCCAATGAGTTGCAATTGACTTACAGGCACATACAGCGTGGCTTTGTCGGCATATTCCAGGTGCAAAAACTCTTGCAGGGCTGGCGTGCCATCGGGGTTCTTCTCGCCCAAATCCATGTTCACCAAACCGCGGTAGCGGCCAATGCCATGTGCGTTGTGAACCACTGGGTCGCCCACATTGAGCTCAGACAAATCTTTAATGAGAGCTTCTACATCACTGACTTGCTCTTGTTTTTTTCTACGTCGCGTACTAACGCCCGCTGCAAACAACTCAGTCTCTGTGACCAAATCGATGCCAGCTTCAAACCAATGAAAGCCCGAATTCAAAGCCGCGGTGGCAATGCCTATTTTTTCATCGCTGTCTTGAAACTCTTTCAAGTCATCAAAGGCCGGTGGGTTGACGCCGCTGGCTCGCAAAAAGTCCAACAGACTTTCGCGTCGGCCTTTGCTTTCAGCCAATATCAAAACGCGATGGGCTGTGTTGCGCAGATGTGCTTGCAATTTGGCCAAAGGCTCTTCTGCGCCGCGCACCACGGTGAGGTCGGGCAGGGCTTGGGCCAGTGTGTTGTCTGAGTTGCTTTCTGTGCCTTCTGCTGCCACTTGCCTTAAAGCCAACTGCGCATGCTGGTTGGTGCCGGTGTAAAACTGTTCAGCCGACAAAAACAAGGCTTCTGGCGGCAAAGCGGGCCGCTCAGGGTCGCCTTGTACCAAGCGGTAACGGTCTTTGGTGTCTTGCCAAAAACGCTGAAAGGCCGGCTCTAAATCGCCATGCAGTACCAAGGTGGCGGGTGCATCGGTGCGAGCACCCAAGTAAACAAATACAGTGGCTGTTTCTTCAAAAAACAGGGGCAAATAATATTCAATGCCAGCGGTGGCCACCCCATTGCCAATGTCTTTGTAAATTCGGCTTTTGGTGGGGTCGCCATCTAACAGTTCGCGCCATCGGCTGCGAAACTTGCCTCTGGCCGCTTCGTCCATGGGAAATTCTCGGCCGGGTAACAAGCGAACCTCTGGCACAGGGTACAAGCTGCGCTGGGTGTCTGGGTCGAAAGTGCGAATGGAGTCAATTTCGTTGTCAAACAAATCGACGCGGTAGGGCACCAGAGAGCCCATGGGAAACAAATCAATCAGTCCGCCGCGCACCGCATATTCACCAGGGCTAACCACTTGGCTCACATGGTTGTAGCCGGCCAAAGTGAGTTGGGCTTTGAGCTTGGCTTCGTCCAATTTTTGCTTGGTCTTGAACTGGAAGGTGTAGCCCGCCAAAAACGAGGGGGGTGCCAAGCGGTACAAAGCGGTGGTGGCCGGAATAAAAACCAAATCTGCGCCGTCGGATTTATCGCGTTGGTTAATTCGCCAAAGGGTGGCCAAGCGCTCGCTTATTAGATCTTGGTGCGGCGAAAAGGTGTCGTAGGGCAGGGTTTCCCAGTCGGGAAAAATGGCGCATCGCAGGCCGGGGGCAAAAAAGGCCACCTCGTCCATCAGCCTTTGGGTGTCGGCGGCATCGGCAGTAACCACTGCAGTGAGCCGACCTTGGGCTTTTTCCCGCTCGGCCAATTGGGCCAATAGCACAGCGTCTGCCGATCCCATGGGACGGGGCAGGGTGAAGCGTTTTCCTAAGCTAAGCGCGGGTAATTGCATGGACTCAGATAGTATAGTTGGCGTATTGGCAACGAACTTTGACGCACCGTGAATTCACCACCCAACGCAAGTCTACAAAACACCGCCAACACGGCCCCTGATGGTGCTGTGTCGCGCTGCTTTGCATTGGTGCCGTGTGCGGGTTCGGGAGCGCGTGCTGGCACTGCCCAGCCAAAACAATACGAACCCATCGCCGGAAAAAGCATGGTCATGCACACCTTGTCAGCATTGGGTTCTGTTGAACGTTTAAGCCAAGTGGTGGTGGTGATCTCACCAAACGATTCACACGCATGGCCTCAAGCGCCAGAGTGGCCAGCCCATTTCCAACGCCTGGCTTGCGGGGGTGCCACGCGGGCTGAATCTGTTTTCAATGGCTTAACCCAGCTGCTTGAAGAGGGACGGCGCAATTTACAAGGAGTGCAAGCCCACGATTGGATTTTGGTGCACGATGCCGCGCGCTGTCTCATTACCTCGGTGGAAATCAATCGCTTGATTGACGCATGCGTTGACGATGAGGTGGGCGGCCTGTTGGCCTTACCTTTGCCCGACACCTTGAAAGCCGCAGTAGGCGGCCGCGTGAGCCAGACCTTGCCTAGGCAGGACAAATGGTTGGCGCAAACCCCACAAATGTTCAGAGCGGGGCAACTTCATGTTGCTTTGCAAGCCAAACACGCAGAGAATTTTGAGGGCATCACCGACGAAGCGAGCGCCATGGAATTGGCTGGGTTTTCGCCCAAGCTGGTGGTGGGCAGCTCGCACAATTTCAAGGTGACATATCCCCCCGATTTTGCATTGGCCGAAGATTTGCTAAGGAGCAGAACATGAACATTCGAATAGGCGAAGGTTGGGACACGCATGCCTTGGTAGAGGGTCGACCCTTGATGTTAGGCGGTGTTCAAATTCCGTTTGAAAAAGGCTTGTTAGGCCACTCAGATGCCGATGTGCTTTTGCACGCTATTACCGATGCGCTCTTGGGCGCTGCAGGTTTGGGCGACATTGGGCAGCACTTTCCAGATACCGATGCCACTTACAAAGGCGCAGATTCTGTGCTGCTCTTGAAAAAAGCTTATCAACACGTGAAGCAACTGGGCTGGCACCTAGCCAATGTCGATTGCACCATCATTGCGCAAGCGCCCAAACTGGCACCGCATCGCTCAGACATTCGATCTTCCATTGCCAAGGCTTTGGGTGTGCCCGAGTCGCAAGTGAATGTGAAAGCCAAAACGGCCGAAAAAATGGGCCCTGTGGGTGAGGGCCTGAGCATAGAAGCCAGGGCTGTGGTACTTATTCACAAGCCCTGAAGGTTTACTGGGCGGCCCAACCGCCGTCCATGTTCCAAGCCACGCCGCGAATGTTGTTGCCTGTGGCGGAGCATAAAAACACCGCCAGGTCGCCCAATTCTTCGGGGGTGGTGAATTGCATCGAAGGTTCTTTTTCGCCCAACAGCAATTTGGTGGCTTCTTCATTCGACAAGCCCAATGCTGCCGCCTTGGCGTCCACTTGTTTTTGAACCAAAGGTGTGAGCACCCAGCCTGGGCAAATGGCGTTGCAAGTGACGCCCGACTGCGCGTTTTCCAAGGCCGTCACTTTGGTCAAGCCCACAATGCCGTGCTTGGCAGCCACATAAGCCGACTTTTCTGCAGAGCCCACCAAGCCGTGCACCGAAGCCACATTGATAATGCGGCCCCAGTTGGCCTTTTGCATAGCTGGCAGCACTGCGCGTGAAGCGTGGAAGGCGCTGGACAAATTAATGGCGATGATGGCGTCCCAACGCTCAATAGGAAAGTTTTCAACCCGAGCTACATGCTGAATGCCCGCGTTATTCACCAAAATGTCGACACGGCCAAACTTTTCTTCGGCAAACTTCACCATGGCTTCAATTTCGGCAGGCTTGCTCATGTCGGCACCGTGGTAGGCCACCTGCACGCCCAAAGCAGCCACCTCGGCCGTTGGGCCTGCGTGATCGCCAAAGCCATTTAAAACAATGTTGGCACCCTGTTTGGCCAAGGCCTTGGCAATGCCTAAGCCAATGCCACTGGTGGAGCCTGTAACGAGTGCTGTTTTGCCCTTGAGCATGGTGGTTCTCCGAATGAATTACGATGTGGAAAAGTGAATTATGGCGCGTCAATGGCCCGAAGGGCTGATGATCCTGCGCAAAATTTTGAAACCACAACTGACAAGCTAACTTTTCAAAACCATATGTCCGATCCTGTTCTAGATTTTGTTTCTTGCCCCGACCAGCAAGGCAAGCACCGCATGGCCTATTGGTCGTGGGGTGAGCCGAGTGCACCCCACGTGGTGGTGTGTGTGCACGGCCTGACCCGTCAGGGGCGCGATTTTGATTTGCTGGCCCAAGGCTTGGTGGCCTCAGCCAAAACGGCCAATTTGCCGGCCATCAGGGTGATATGCCCCGATGTGGCTGGGCGTGGCCAAAGCGAATGGTTGAAAGATCCCATGGCGTATCAATTTGCACAATATGCAGGCGACATGGCCGTGTTGCTGCAAACCCTCAATGCACAGCAGCCCATCAAGCGCTTAGATTGGGTGGGCACCAGCATGGGCGGCGTGATTGGCATGTTGCTGGCAGCGCAACCATTGCCCACGCCTGTTCATCGCTTGGTGCTCAACGACATTGGTCCTGTGGTGTCGTGGGCATCTATTTTGAACATGAAAACTTATGTGGGCAAAGTGGGCAAGTTTCAATCGGTGCAAGAAGCGGCCAACGCCATGCTGGAAATTTCCAAAGGCTTTGGGCCGCATACTCCTGAGGAATGGTTGGCTTTGTCAAAGCACATGGTTCGTTCAGTGGAAGAGGGTGCATTTAGTTTGCATTACGACCCTGCCATTGGTGTGCCTGTGGCCAAGATCACCCAAGAGCAAGCGCTAGCAGGTGAGGCTGCGTTGTGGCAGGTTTACGATTTGATTCAGTGCCCCACGTTGCTCATTCATGGCGCACAGTCTGAGCTCTTGAGTGTGAGTGCTGTGCAAGAAATGCAGCAGCGGGGCCCGCGTGTGCAAGTGGTCACCCTTGAAGGGGTGGGTCATGCGCCAACCTTGACTCATGAAAATCAGATTGACATTGTGCGGCGGTTTTTGGGATTGCATGCTTGAAAGTGAATGCGTGAAAGTCAATGAGTGAAAGTGTGGACGATGTTCTAACAAGGGCCAGAGCGTTTGCTGAGCCCCTTTTGGCCGGTGAGTCTTTAGACACCGGCGAGAATGTTCTCGACCATGCCGATGCTGTTGTGGCCATCTTAGACACCCTGAACAGTGGCCACGATGTGAAAGCCGCTAGCTACTTGGTGTATGCCTGTTCGCACCTAAGCCGCCCACAAGATGTCATAGCTAAAAAATTTGGCAACGACTTTGCCTTGCTGGCTGTAGAAACCACCAAGCTGGTGGAAGTGCAGCGCATGTCGCGCGCGGCCGCAGCATCTGCACAGTTGCAAAACGACCCTCGTTCGCAAACAGAAAATGTGCGAAAAATGTTGCTGGCCTTCAGCAAAGATTTGCGCGTCATCACGCTGCGCTTGGCTTCGCGTTTGCAAACGCTGCGCTATTTTGCAAGTGTCAAAAAAGAAGTGCCTGCTGTGTTGGCCAAAGAGACTTTGCAAGTGTTTGCACCCTTGGCCAATCGCTTGGGCATTTGGGAAATTAAGTGGGAACTAGAAGACTTGTCGTTTCGCTATCTAGAGCCCGACACATACAAAAAAATTGCCCAATTGCTGCATGAAAAACGCGCCGAGCGTGAGTTGAACATGCTGCAATTGCGCGATCAAGTGCAAACTGAATTGGCCGCACAAAACATTGCTTCCACGGTTCAAGGCAGGCCTAAAAATATCTACAGCATTGTTAAAAAAATGCGTGGCAAGTCGCTCGATTTTTCTCAGGTGTTTGACATTCGCGCCATGCGCATCATTGTCTCCAATGTGGCCGACTGTTATGAAGCTCTCAGTTGGGTTCACGAGCGCTATGCACCCATTACCGCTGAGTTTGATGACTACATTGCCAAGCCCAAATCCAATGGCTATCAGTCTTTGCACACGGTGGTTCGTGACGACTTGGGCCGGCCCATCGAAATACAAATTCGCACGCAAGCCATGCACGACCACGCAGAGCACGGTGTGGCTGCGCACTGGGCCTACAAAGAAGCGGGCGCCAAAGGCTATGTGGGCGTGAGTGCCAACAGCGAATACGACGCCAAAATTGCGGTGCTCAGGCAGCTCTTGGCATGGGAGCGCGAGATGTCTTCGGAGGCTTCCGACCAAGCTGTGCAAGACACTTCAGCTTTGTTTGAAGATCGCATCTATGTCTTAACACCCAACGCCGCTATTGTCGAATTGCCCAAGGGCGCCACGCCCGTCGACTTTGCCTACACCGTGCACACCAACTTAGGCCACAGGTGCCGGGGAGCCAAAGCCGATGGCGTGATGATTCCTTTGAACACACCTTTGCAAAATGGTCAAACCGTAGAGGTCAGCACCGTGAAGGAGGGCGGCCCATCGCGCGATTGGCTCAATGCCGATTTGGGTTATTTGGTAAGCCACCGAGCGCGTGCCAAAGTGCGCGCTTGGTTCAATGCGCAAATTACCCACGAGAGCATTGCCAAGGGGCGTGAGGCTGTTGAAAAAATTTTGCAACGCGAAGGCAAAACTGCCATCAAGTTGGAAGACTTGGCTTCCCATTTGGGATTCAAATCGGCCGAAGCTCTTTTTGAAATTGTGGGCAAAGACGAATACTCCTTGCGCAACATCGAGGTGTTTTTAAGACCCCCCGAGCCGGTCATGCAGCCCGACGATTTTGTGCTGCTCAAAAAATCGCGCGTGGTGCCAGCCAAATCTCAATCGGGCGTCTTGGTGGTGGGTGTCGATTCATTGCTCACGCAGCTGTCCAAATGCTGCCGGCCTGCGCCCCCCGATGCCATCAGTGGTTTTGTGACCCGAGGCAGAGGTGTGAGCATTCACCGGGACGACTGCCGCACCTTTCGGTCGCTGTTGGCCAAGCATGGCGAGCGGGTTATTGAGGTGCGCTGGGGTGTGCAAAAGCCGGGTCAACATTTGGTGTATCCGGTAGAAGTGTCGGTAGAGGCCTCAGACCGCCAGGGCTTGTTGCGAGATATATCGGAGGTCTTTGCCAAAGAAAAAATGAACGTGGTGGGCGTTCAAACCCAGTCGGTCAAGGGCATTGCCTGGATGACCTTTACTGTGGAGGTGGCCGATGCGTCGCTCTTGAAAAAGGTCATGCAAAGTGTGAAAGCGGTCTCGGGCGTGGGCTTGGTTAAGCGCAATTAAGCCTACTTTAGAGCTAATTTGCACTGTTTTTTGATGCTACAATTCGGGCTGAATTTGTAGGCGCGTAGCTCAGCTGGTTAGAGCACCACCTTGACATGGTGGGGGTCGTTGGTTCGAGTCCAATCGCGCCTACCAACATTCTTCTAAACGCAAAAGCACCTTGTTAGGTGCTTTTTTGTTGCCTGAAATAATTGGGGTCAAATAAATGGGGTCAGATCAACATTAATTTACTCAGCGCATAGATCGCTCTGAATCACAAAAAATTAATGTTGATCTGACCCCATTTATTTGACCCCAATTAAATTCTCTCCGGCGCGAATTAGCTGTTGATCACCAGATTGCTCTCTATCAGCGTTTGTGCTTTTTCATGCATCACTTCTGTGGCCAGCTTTAGCTGACTTCTTAGCAAGCGCTTGGCGTGTTTGTCTAGCAAATCCGATTCTTCAATGTCGCCAAACAACCATTCAAACAACAGCGCCCAACTGGTGGCACTGTCTTTGGTCACCTTGGTCAGGTCAATGATGACGGCTGCATAGTTGCTGGGCATATTGAGTTTGAGGGTTTGCTGCAAAGCGATGCGGAATGAAGAGGCTTGAAGCGCGGCCGTGTTGAGGGCCATGGCAATGTCGACCTTTGTGGCTTCGGATGGCGATGGTTTTTTGGGCCGTTCCGCATTGTTAAGCACGCTTGTTTGTGGCTTGGTGCTGGGTGAGATCAAATCCTTGATCTTGCTAGACAACTGACTGAGCAAGGACGGATCGGATGAGTTTGCGTTTTCTGCGGCATCTGAAAAAGTGCTTGAGCTTTGCGCTTGTTGATCACTGGCGTCAGCTTGCTTTCGCAAGAAAGCTGGAATTTCTATGTCGTCCATTCCCGCAGAAGCCATGCCGTCTACTTTGGATGCGGCTTGTGTTCGGTTGGTGCGCCATACGCTAGGGGTGTTGAGGCGGCTGTAGTCGCCGCCTAAGCTAGGTGAGGACAAGCTGTCGGAGATCTCAAATGATTCTGAATGACTACTCATTCTCATGACCAACATGGCGGGTGCTGCTCTGGTCACAGAGCCGTACCCACCAAATCCAGCCGCTTGCATTTGCGCTACTTGCTGCAACTTGGGCAATCCTTCTGCCTTGTTTTCTTCAGCACGTTCGTGCAGCAAGAAAAGGTTGGTGTGTTGGGTAACCAGTTGGTATTTCATGGCCAATGACTTGGCCAACTTGGTATCTGCTTTGCCTTCTGTCAGCTCTGCAATTTGAGCTGCCG
This sequence comes from Limnohabitans sp. MMS-10A-178, assembly GCF_003063375.1. GTDB lineage: Bacteria > Pseudomonadota > Gammaproteobacteria > Burkholderiales > Burkholderiaceae_C > Limnohabitans_A. The sequence continues at coordinate 75,540 of NZ_NERY01000003.1, forward strand.
CACACAGCCTGGCCACAATGCCTTCTGTGTCCCATGTAATGCTTAAGGGCTTGGCGCTGCTTACTTCTTTTTCTACTTCTTTTTCTATTTCTTTAAACAAAGTTTTGCAAATGAGAACGGGCGGCTTTTCTGTTTTGGCTGGCAGCCTAGCGAAAAGGTGTACGGTTTCGCCATCAATCAATTGTGGGGGCAGGGTGCTGGCCCATTCGTGATTTTTGTTTTTCTCTTCGGTGGCATTCCACTTGATGGCAAAGCGCACTTCTTGTGCCGAGCGCATTCTTGTGATCATTCGGTCTACGGCGCTGCGCATGTCTTCGCGCGGAGTGACAAACTCGCATGAGCCGCCGGTGTCTTTGGCCAGTTCTCTGAGCAAGCTTTCGGCGGGCGCGCTGCCCACGCCTATGGTGTAGACACGGTGGCCACTGATGCGAGCTGAGGCCAAAATGTTTTCAATGTTCCAAACCTCGCCATCGGTAATGAGTAACACGTCGGAGGAATCGGTTATTTCTGGGTTCTTGCGCGATTTTTCTTGGGTGTTCATGTTGAACACGTCGGTCATGGCAATGGCCAGTTCAGTACCACCCAAGTCGGCTTCTGTTTTGTCGATGGTTCTGAGCAAGCTTTGTATGCGCTCGCTGGTAGCCATGGTCATGTGCTTCGTGACGCGATCGATACGGCTACCAAATCGAGTGTAAGCAAAACAGTCGTCTTCATTGAGTTGCTTGAAGAGGTGCTTGAGAGCCACGCGCGCTTGTTCCATGCTGTCGCCAGCCATAGAGCCTGAGCAATCTAACAGCACTTTGAGTCTGAGCTTGCTGGGCTTGGCCTTGGGCAATTTGGGGCAGAAGCTGGTAATGATGGCTGTGGTGTTGCTGCCTTCTGAGTCGGGTCCGGCAATGCAAAATGATTCGCCTTCTAGGTCTTCAATGAGGAGTACAAAGTCGCGGTCTAGGTAGGCTTGTTTGCCAAGTTGTACGTTGACACCGTCAAAACTTTTGGTGGTTTTGATGGGGTGTGTAGGACTGCTAATGATGCCCTTGGCTGCCGTGCCTTGAATATCCAAGGTCATGAAGAAGCCGTATTCCACCAAGCCATTGCTTGCGGTAGTTTGGTGGGCTTGCAGTCCACCTTGTTGGTGTTGGTCGCCATAGCGTGGGGCGATGGTGGTGGGAATACTGAGCCTAATGCGATCGGCTTCAAAGTTTAAAAGTTGTGCGTATTCGATTTCAATCACAGCTGTTTCGCCGGAAAGTAGGTTGCCCAAGTTGGCTGTGTACAGACCGCGCCCAGAGCGCTCTACCATGATGGGTGTATCGCCGTTGTCGATGGCTTTTTCGTATTGTTTAACGGCTTGTTTCTTTTCTATCACTGTGCCATTTAGGCGCTTGCCGTTGAGCTCAACTGCCAAGCTGAGCAGCGTGGCGCCCCATGCCAGCGGAAATGTGTAGACGGTTTCTAGGGCCTGTTTTGTTTCGTTGGTATAGGTTTGTCTGACCTTCATTCTCAAAAGCAGGCCATCGAGTTTGCCGTGCACGTGCACAGATTTCATGGCTACTTCTTCGCCGTCGCAGGTGAGGGTGCAGGATTCTTGTTCTTCGTACATGGTTAGGCCTTGATCTCTTGAATGGTTTTCATCACTGCTTTAACAAGGGCTCTGATTTGCTCGGGGCTCATGTCGGCTTCTTCGGGACTAATTTGCAACTCAATGCCAGGGGCCACATAGATGTGGCTCTTAACTTGAATATCGCCAGGCTTTCTCGGTTTGGTAGGTATTTGCAGCTCTTCCCCGTTTTGGATGTCTGAAATCCGTTCTAAGGAAATGCCAGCGTCTGAAAGTTGTTTGACTTTTAAAAGCTGCTCTAGGTGAGCGGTAAGGTAATGCGCTGCCCTGGTCTCGCCAATGGGCCTGTCTACCAGGCCCATTTGCATGTAATACCTCACCGTGCGCTTGGGCAAGTCGGTGAGGGTGCAGAGTTCATCAAGACTGAATGTTTTGGACATGCCTTTATATTAACACTAAAACTGTACAAATATAGTGTCAATAATTTAATTGGGGTCAGATCAACATTAATTTTTTGTGATTCACAGCGATCTATCCGCTAAGTAAATTAATGTTGATCTGACCCCAATTATTTGACCCCAATTATTTTGACCCCATTTATTTTTAAAACGGATACTGGCGCGGTGCAGTTTGAATGGTGATCCAGCGCAGTTCGGTGAACTCGTTGATGCCGGCCTTGCCGCCAAAGCGGCCATAGCCGCTGCCTTTTACGCCACCGAATGGCATTTGGGCTTCGTCGTGCACTGTGGGGCCATTGACGTGGCAAATGCCTGAGTCAATTTTGCGGGCCACGTTGTAGGCGCGCGCTATGTCGCGGCCAAACACAGACGATGACAAACCATATTCATTGTCATTGGCGCAAGCAATGGCTTCCTCCACACCCTTCACACGCACAATGGCTTTCACGGGGGCGAAGCTTTCTTCGCGGTAAATGCGCATGGCGGGTGTCACGTTGTCTAGCAAAGTGGCAGGCATGAGGGTGTCGGTTGACTTGCCGCCGCACAGCAGTTTGGCGCCTTTAGAAATGGCGTCATCAATCAAATCGTTGCAATGCGACACGGTATTCATGCCAATCACGCTGCCCAGCACCACTGGATCGGGTTTGCGGGGGTAGCCCAAGGGCAGGTTTTTGGCTTTATTGGCAAAGCGCTTCACAAACTCATCGGCAATTTTTTCGTCCACCACAATGCGCTCTGTGCTCATGCAAATTTGGCCACTGTTGGCAAAGCTGCCAAAGGTGGCGGCGTTCACTGCGTCGTCAATGTCGGCGTCATCCAAAATCACCATGGGCGCTTTGCCGCCCAATTCCAAAATCACGGGCTTCAAATATTTGGCGCAAGTGAGGGCCAGCAGTTTGCCCACTTTGGTCGAGCCCGTAAAGTTAATGCGCCTCACCGCGGGGTGAGCCACTATGGCCTCCACCACCGATGCAGCATCGGCCGGTGCGTTGGTAATGTAGTTCACCACACCTGGCGGAAAGCCAGCTTCTTGAAACGCTTCAACAATCAGCTGATGCGTTTTAGGGCAATTTTCAGAGCCCTTCAAAATAAAAGTGTTGCCGCAGGCCAATGGCGTGGCAATGGCTCGCACGCCCAAAATAATGGGCGCATTCCAAGGTGCAATGCCCAAAATAACACCAGAGGGTTGGAGAATGCCCATGGCCAAACTGCCAGGTACATCGGAGGGAATAACCTCGCCCGATACCTGTGTAGTGAGAGATGCTGCTTCGCGAATCATGCCGGCCGCCAAGAACACATTGAAGCCAGCCCACATGCCTGTGGCACCTGTTTCTTCAGGCACGGCTTTCACAAACTCGGGTGTTTTGGCTTCCAGCTTGTCGGCTGCTTTCAACAGCAATGCGCGTCTTTCGTTGGGGCCCACATCGCACCAAGTTTTGAACGCTTCAGCGGCCGCTTCAACCGCCAAAATAGCATCGGCAGGGGAGGCCGCAGGTGCGCGCGTGGCCACGGTGCCATCGAGGGGGTTGCGACGCTCAAAGGTGGCGTTGTTTTCGGCACTCACTTTGAGGCCGTTGATGAGCATAGACATATCTGACATGGAGAGTCTCCTAGAGATCTTTAAAAATTAAGTTGAACGCACAGTTTTTTCTAGCGCTTGCGAAGCAGTGCGTGTGTCGCTGGCGGCAGCGCCCAAATAGGCTTCTTGAATGACAGATGAACGGGCCAGCAACTTGGATGAGCCATGCGCCACCAGCGCACCGCGCTCAATCACATAGCCGCGGTCGGCCACTGCCAAGGCTTTGCGTACGTTTTGCTCCACCATGAGCACGGTGGTGCCTTGGTCTGCAATGCGTCTGGTCATGGCCAGCAATTCATCCACCATGCGGGGCGCTAAACCCAGCGAAGGTTCGTCAAGCATGAGGAGGCGAGGGGCCGACATCATGGCGCGTGCAATGGCCACCATTTGTTGTTCGCCACCGCTCATGGTGCCGGCCAATTGGGTGGCGCGTTCACGCAGTTTGGGAAAGTCTTGCAAAACCATTTCCATGCGCTCTTGGCGGACGTTGGGTTTTTGCAGCCAACCACCCAGCTCGAGGTTTTCAAGCACGGTCATTTGCGGGAACAGCTGGCGACCCTCAGGCACCAAGGCCATGCCGGCTTTCACTATTTCGTGTGGTTTTTCGGGCAAGTCTTCGCCATCTAGCAGCACCTCGCCGCGCATGGGAATTTGGCCTGACAAGGCGCGCAGCAAAGTGGTTTTGCCTGCACCGTTGGGCCCCAAAATAACAGTAAGGCCAGGTAGCACATCGAAGTTGAGTTGGCGAATGACTTCAAACGGTCCATAGCCAGCGCTCAATCCGCGCACGCGCAATTGTGCTTTGCCAGAGCCACCCAACACAAACCCTTGAGGGCGATACCACATCATGTGAGACCCTCCGAATCGTTCACCATTTCATCGCCCAAATAAGCTTCAATCACTTCTTTGTTGCGCACCACGTCCGATGGTTTGCCATCGGCAATCATCTTGCCTTGGTTGAGCACTATCACGCGCTCAACATGCTTGAGCAACACTTTTACAGCGTGCTCAATCCAAATAACAGAGAGGTCTAACTCATCGCGCAAACGGCGAATGAGGCGCGCCATTTCTTCCACTTCAATTTCAGTCAGGCCGGCAGCCACTTCGTCTAAAAGCAAAATGCGAGGGCGTGTAGACAAGGCCATGCCAATTTCTAAAACGCGTTGCTGTGAAGGTGTAATGGCGCCCGCAGGCAAGTTTGCCAAATCTGACAAACCAATGACCGACAAAATGCTGGCGGTGTCGCGCAGTGCCCAAGGCACATTTTTTTCTTCGCCCCAAAACACATACTTGCGTGGCCTGCGTCCGGCAAACATCAAGCCAAACCGAATGTTCTCGCTCACGGGCAAGTCGCTGAACACCCGCGGTGTTTGAAAAGTTCGGGCCAGGCCGCGCTTTGCAAACTGATGCGGCAATGCGCCTGTGAGAGATCGACCATCTACTTTGAGTTGACCCGAAGTGAGAGGAGTGACGCCTGAGATAGCGTTGAAAAAAGTGGTTTTGCCAGCGCCGTTGGGCCCCATGATGCCCACCAGTTCGCCAGCCGCAATGTTCATGCTGACAGCATCAACAGCAGTTAAGCCGCCAAAGCGCACCGTCACATCTTTCGCTTGAAGCAAATAGTTTTCAGAGGCCGACAATTCGTCTCTCCTTGGCGCGTTGCTTGTCGCGTGCTTTGTCGCCGCTCCATTCGTAGCGTGTGTCCTTGTACCACTGACGCATGTCTTGGTACCAGTCTTTGAAGGTTTGCCAACGCATGGAGGCCAAGCCGCCCGGCAAATACAACACGCTCAAAATGAGCAAGAGACCCAAAGTCATCATGTAAATTTGCGGTGCTTGCAAACGCAGTGTTTCGGCCAAGATACTGAACACAATGGCTGCAATGAGAGGGCCCCACAAAGTCATGGCGCCGCCAATGAGTGCAATGAGCACTGTTTGAAAACCAATGAACGGATTGAACGCAGTGTGCGGGTCGATGTAGGTCCAGCGCACAGCCATGGCAGCGCCCACGCCACCCGCTACGGCGGCTGTAAATGCAAAGCCTGCCACCTTCACCCAGCGCGTGTTCACGCCCAAGGTTTGCGCGCGTTGCTCATCGCCGCCAATGCCCAACAAGGCCAAGCCAAAACGTGTGCGGCGCAAGCCAATAGAAAGTGCAACCGTAATAACTGCCAGCAGCAACACCGTATGATAAATGGTGCTCATCTCGGGCACTGTGGATAGCACACGGCCCACGGTGCCATGCACAGATTTTTCGTAGTAGCTAATGGCGTGTCTGATCAGTTCGGCCATGCCAAATGTGAGCACTGCAAAGTAGGTGCCGCGCAAATGCAAAACGGCCAATCCCATCACAACGGCTACGGCTGCAGCAATGCCAGAGCCCAATGCAATGGCACTGGCCCACGGCATGGTGTCTAAGTTCATGGCAGTGGTGTAAGCACCCAAGCCAAAAAATGCCGATGTGGCCAAAGACAAGTAGCGCGAGCTGCCGCAAAAAAAGCCCCAGCTGGTAGACAGCGCCACGTACATCAAGCACGTAAGCGCCATGGAGACCACAAACTCATTGCCATAACTGGGCAAGGCCAGAGCCCAGCCGGTTAGGCCAAAGAGCACCAAAACATCTCGCCAAAGGTTTGCGTTGGAATTCATTTTGTAAACAAGCCTTTAGGACGCAACAACAACACGCCAATGAACACCACATACGACAGCAGCGCTTTGAGTGAGGGATTGGTAAAGTGCATGCCAAAGGCCTCGATCACACCCAGCATCAAGCCGCCAGCCAATGCGCCGCCCATGCTGCCAAAGCCGCCAAGGGTAATCACAATCAAAGCCGTGACCGTGTAAGGCTCGCCCATGGCAGGCGAGATGGTGTAGGCCATGGACAACAAGCAACCGGCCAAACCCGAAAGCCCAAGGCCAATGCCAAACATGAGGGGGTGCAAGGTGCGCGTGTTAATGCCCACCAATTGCGCACCCACTTGAGATTGCATGAGTGCACGCACACCTTTGCCCAGCAAAGTTTTGCGCAACAACACCATCAAGCCCAAACTGAAAATCAAGGCCATGGCAAACACCAGCAATTTGTTGCCAGCAAATTGCGCACCGCCCATGACCACCGGCTCTGCCATGTAGTCATAGCCCCGAAGCTCGCCGCCCCAAATGGAGGAGACCAAGTTTTGGATGAGGAACATCAAGCCAAAAGCCACCATCAAGCCTCGCGCCTCGAAGATGTCGATGTTGGGTGAGGTTGCCGTGAGGCGCCTAAAGCACAGCCAATGAATGGCCAAGCCCAGACCCATGAGGACCACAAAAGAAACGGGAATCATCAGGAGCGGCGAAATTCCGAAGCTGGTTTGCACCATCCAGGTGAGGTAGGCACCCAGCATCAAGAATTCGCCATGCGCAATGTTCAGAATGCGCATCAGGCCGTATTGCAAATTCAGCCCTAGCGCAACCAACGCATAAATGCCGCCTGTGATGAGCCCGCTGACGATCAGCTCAAGCCAAGCGGTAGCAGACACAAATCATTTCCAAGCAGGTTTGTTGGGATTGATTTTGGCAGTGGCCAACTTGGTGGGCCAGACTACTTCAAACTCACCGTTTTGCCATTGGCTCACAGTGCCGGGTGTGGCAATGTTTTCGCTGCCAGAAAACTTCACATCGCCAATGATGGTTTTGTGGTTGGTGTTGGCAATGTAGTCGCGTAAAGCTTTGCGGTCTAAACCCACTTGCTTCACACCAGCAGTCAAGATTTCCAAGCCTGCCCATGTGTGGCCGCTGGCCCAGCGATCGGGTTCTTTGCCAGGAAACTTTTTCACGTGTGCATCAAAGTAAGCCTTGGCGCCAGGGCTGGTTTTGGCGTTCCATGAGCCCATGCCCATCACGCCTTCGGCGCCGGCGGGGGTCATGACGTTGCGGTACAGCTGGAAGGCGGTGCCTACAGAAGCGTAGAAGAACTTGGGATTGAAGCCCACTTCTTTGGCCTGACGGCTGGCCAAAATGGTGTCGGGTGGGTAAGTGAAGCCCACAAATGCGTCTGGGTTTTTGTCCTTGATGGCACGCAACACAGGCGACAAATCTTTCACGCCGCTGGGGTAGCTTTTCTCTTCAATCATCTGAATGCCACTGCCTTGGAGCGCAACTTTGAGGGCTGCGTAGTTTTCCAAACCAAACAAGTCGTCAACATAAATACAGGCGATGGTTTTAACGCCATTGGCCTTGAACATGTCAACCAAAGCATTGGTCATGGGCTGGGGTTGTTGCAACAGCAAGAAGAAGTAGGGCAGCTTCATCTCGATCAATTTTTTGCTGAGCGCCGTGGGGGCTAAAAATGGATAGCCAAAACGGTTGGCCAAGGGGGCCACCGCAAAGTTGGCATTGCTGCCCCAAGGTGGCAAGACCAAGTCGACCTTGTCGGAGCCCATGAGTTTTTCGTAGGTGCGAACGCAGGTTTCCACGTCGCTGCGGTCGTCGGAGCTGATGAGCTCAATGGGGCGCTTCACGCCTTTGACATCCAAACCGCCTGCGGCATTGACTTGATCTGCCCACAAAAGGTAGTTTGGCTCTTGGCTCACTTGCGCGCCGCCAGTCCATGGGCCGGTGCGGGCCATGGCATAACCAATGCGCACGGGCTTGGGCTGAGCGTGAATGGCGGGGGCAAGGCTGGCAACGCCAAGCGCGGCAGCGCCTTGAAGTACTTGTCGACGTGAAGTCATGGGGAGTCTCCTGAAGGTATTTTTAGCCCTGTATGCTACCAACTTTGAAAAACCCTTGCCAATAATTGGGGTCAGATCATTGATCTGACCCCAATTATTTTGTTTGTTTCCTGAACTCCCAAGGCGGTGTGGAGTTTTGGTCTTTCCAGATGCCTAAGGCTTGGGCTTTTGCTGCAAGTTCTGCTTGCTGGTAATAAATACGGTCTTGTTTTGGCTGCTCAGACTCGAACTGCTTGTAGTGCCAAGCCATGCCAAGCTTGATTTGCTCAAGGCAAATGTCAGTGCCATTGACAGTTACCTTGCCCACCGTTCTGCCATTTTTGTCTTTTTTCTGAAACTCGACGGTGGCTTGCTTGTTGTGAGCAAGTCGGTACAAAGACTGTTTTGACTTTTGGCCAAATGCTTGAGCCTTCTCTGGCGCGTCAATGCCTTGCAGGCGAATTTTGTGCTCGTCCAAAATAGTCAAACTGTCGCCATCGGCCACGCCCACCACTTTTCCTTGCAGCGTGCCTGCTTCGATGGCGCAACTGAACAGTAGAAAAAAAGTGGCAATTAACTTGTTGATGAGCACTGCATTGACGTTGTTGTAAATGAGAATAATTGGGGTCAAATAATTGGGGTCAGATCAACATTAATTTTTTGTGATTCAAAGCGATCTGTGCGCCAAGTAAATTAATGTTGATCTGACCCCAATTATTTGACCCCAATTATTTTGACCCCATTTATTTGTCCCCAATTATGATTCAACTGGGGATGTATGTCACAGGGACGCAAGTGATACTGAGATTGACCATGGCGCCAGTGCCATTGCCATTGAGAACTGTGCAAATTTGGCTTGTGGGCTGAGTGAGAACTGTGACTGAATAGCTTTCTTGATCTGAAACGGGCGTGGCGAAACTAAAGTTGCCATTGACCGACAAAAGGGTTGTGTTGGCGTCGTTGTTTTGCAAAACAAGTTCATTGCCAATGCTGAGGCCCATGACTGTGCCAGAAATGGGGCCTGCCTGACGGGGCTCCGAATTTGAGTTGTCGCCACAAGCTACCAAGAATGTGAGCGATGCGATTGCAAGCGAAATTTTGATGGCGTTCATGTGTTCTTTCAAGGTGACTGACAAGTTGTTGATGTGAGATTCGATGCTATCCACGCATGCTCAACAGGTGCTTGCTTTTGCTTTCAGACCACCCGATTTCAGAAACTACTAGAATGCTTGCCATTCCTCTAAGGGCCTTGAGCTTGGACAATGAACCATTCTTCTACTAACAATTCCACCAATCCTTGGAGTTTTCTCCCTTTTGCGCTCACCATCTTCACCAGCGCATTTTTGTTGTTTCAAGTTCAACCGCTCATCAGCAAGCAAATCCTGCCTTGGTTTGGTGGCAGTCCTGCGGTTTGGACAACGGCCATGCTGTTTTTCCAATCCTTGTTGTGTTTGGGATATTTCTATGCGCACGCCTTGGCCAGTTTGTCGTCTCGCAAAACCCAGGCGCGCATTCACGTTGCGGTGTTGATCTTGGCGGCGCTGTTGGCCTCTAGGGTGCTGCCTGGGGTCGATATGCGGCCCGATTCTCCCGACTTACCGGTGCTTCAGGTCTTGCAAATTTTGGGGCTCAGTGTGGGTTTGCCTTACTTTTGTTTGGCAACCACAGGCCCCTTGGTGCAGCATTGGTTTACCAACACGGCGCACGCGCAATCTGTTTTCCGTTTGTACGCTTTGTCCAACGTGGGCTCGTTTTTGGCGCTGCTTTCATTTCCCTATGTGCTCGAGCCTTGGCTAGAACAGCAGCAAATGGGCCAGTTGTGGACCATCGGCTTTTGGGTCTTTGCCTTGCTGTGTTTGCCAGTGGCTTTGGGCGCTTGGCAAAACAAACCAGAAACTGCCAATGCGGCCGTTCAACTTGGTCCCAAAACCAAGCTGCCCTTGGCGCAGCGTTTGTCATGGATTGCACTGCCTGCGTTGGCCTCTTTGGTGTTCATTGCAGCCACCGATCAAATTAGCCATGACGTTGCGCCCGAGCCCCGGCTTTGGATTTCAACGCTCGGTTTGTACTTGGTAACCTTCATTCTCACCTTCGATCACCCGCGCTGGTATCGCCCCAGGCTGTTTGGCGCGCTCACTTTGGTGTTGCTCTTGGTCACTGCGGGTATGAGTGACATTCCGCGTTGGCTTGGCTTTGAGTGGGACTACGGTGTTAATGATGTGCGTTGGTCGCACTATGCTTTGTTGTTTGTGGTGTGCATGCTGTGCCATGGCGAGTTGTATCGCCGCCGACCAACCGACACGCGCTGGCTCACAGAGTTTTATCTTTGCATGTCGATAGGCGGTGCATTTGGCGGCTTGTTTGTCACGCTGGTGGCCACCCAATATTTTGACGATTACCACGAGTGGTTAATGGCCTTGGTGCTGGTTGCTTTGTTGGCCAGCCATGTTTTGTTTCGCTCTTCTTTGCCACTTGCCGGTTTGGCTGGGCGTGCCATGCGCCTTGGCGGCGTGGCTACAGCCACAGGCATGGTGGTTTTGTTGGTGGCCATGCAGAACCCGTGGTCTTGGCGAGATATTGACAGCGAAGATCGCACTGAAATTTTGTTAGACCAAGAACGCAATTTCTATGGCACGGTGTCTGTCAAGGAGCGGCTTTTCAAGGCTGAGCCAGAATTGAACGACAGGGTGTTCTTCAGTGGCAACGTGACCCACGGCCAGCAGTTTTTGTCCGACAAACTTCGCCATGTGCCCACCACCTATTACGGCCGCGACAGCGGTATTGGCGACACGCTTTTGTGGGCCATGCAGCAAAAACCCAATTTGTCTGTTGCTCTCATTGGACTGGGTGCCGGCACCTTGGCCAACTATGCGCGTGAGGCCGATGCCTATGATTTTTATGAAATCAATCCAGCAGCCGTGCGGTTTGCGCAAGAGTGGTTTGACAATTTGAAATCGTGCAAAGCCAAAGAACAAAATATCTTGTTGGGTGATGCACGTCTTCGCATGGCGCAGTTGCCCAAGGACAAGCAGTATGACGTCATTGTGCTGGATGCCTTCACGGGTGGCTCGGTGCCCATTCATTTGCTCACGCGCGAGGCATTTCAAATTTACGCCAATCACCTCAAGCCCGATGGCTACATTGCCATCAACATCACCAATGCGTATTTGAATTTGTATCCTATTGTGAAGGCGCAGTCGGAGGTGTTGGGCATGACGTACCGCCATAAATTTCAAATGGCTGATGACGTGCGAAACATTCGCCGCAATTTGCACTTCGTGATGACAAACGACCAGGCTTACCTTAAAGCCCACCCCTCAATCAGCCGTGATGTTTTAGACGAAGCAGGTCGCAAGATTGGCACCGACCCCCAAGACCAAACCGGTTTGCGCCTCTGGACCGACCAGTTCAGCAGCATTGCGCCTATCGTGAAATAAATAATTGGGGTCGATTAATTGGGGTCAAATAAATGGGGTCAGATCAACATTAATTTACTAAGCGCATAGATCGCTGTGAATCACAAAAAATTAATGTTGATCTGACCCCATTTATTTCCGAGCAGGAAAGCAACCAGCTCCTCCGGCTCACCCGCAATGAATTGATCAGCGAGACGAGGCTTCGCATTTTCCAAGTCCTTTTGCACCAAGCTTTGTTTGAGGCAGGCGCAGAAGACGTGCAGCTGCTAGAGCAAGTGCGCGAGCGAGTGCGAGTGAGGGTGGCTAGCGGCGAAGCTGCACGCTACGAGATCATCAAAGCCGATGCTGAAATCATCACAGCACGTGAACGCTTGCAAACCGCTCAACTGATGGTGGAGCAAAACAAAATTCAGCTCAACCAATTGGCTGCAGGGCAGCTGCCGGCCAAATTGGCGATGGGCTGGTTTGGGTGGTTAACATTGAGAGCATGCACCGCATTCGAGATCAGCAAGTCATTCAATGAGGTTATTCACTGAATTGGGTCACAGCCTCTAAACGTTTCAAGGGATCGAGCTCGCCCAACAGTTGCAGTTTGATGGCCGGGCTGAGGGGCATGGCTTCGGCGTAGCGGTTGGCCACCCAGCCGCACTGATCCAATTGGTAGGGCGGGAAGATGGGCAGTCTGTCGATCACGCCTTGTTGCTGCGCTTTTGCAATCACTTTGCCAAGCCGGTCGGCAAAGCTTTGCAGGGCTGAAGGTACTTCCACTTCTTCATCTTGCGCCAAGTAGCTCACACTGCCTTGCCACACGCCAAAGGGGCCTGCTTGCACATCGTGCAATTCAAACCTCAAACCACCTTGGCACACGATGCGAAAAAAATTGGGCTGAACTTGCTCCATCTCTCTGATGTGCGCCAAGCAACCCAATGAGTGCAGCGCTGGCACTTCGCCAGGCACTTGCACTTCACTGCCTTGTTTTATCCAAGCGATGCCAAAAGGCAATTGCTGTTGATGGCACCGCTTGATCAGGTCGAGGTAGCGCACTTCAAAAATTTGAAGCGGCAACATCCCATCGGGAAATACGCCCTGAGAAAGGGGGAAGAGGGGGATGGTATGTTGCACCGTTAATTCATTTTGATGTTGGCTTGCTTGATGAGCCTGCCAAAGCGCTCAAATTCTTGGCGGTTGAATCGGCTGAACTCTTCGGGGCTGATGTTGCCGGGCTCACCGCCTAGGCCTTTGAGCCTGGCTTGCACATCGGGCAGTTTGATGATGCGTGCCAGCTCGGTTTGCAACCTGGCCACCACATCGGGGGGTGTGCCAGCGGTTACAAAAACGCCATACCAGGTGCTCATTTCAAATCCTGAAACGCCGGCTTCGGCCAGGGTAGGCACGTTGGGCAACTCGGCTGAACGCTGCGGTGTGGTAACCGCCAATGGCTTGAACTTGCCAGCTTTAATTTGACCCATGGCAGAGGAGGTGGTGTCAAACATGATTTGTACATTGCCAGCAATGATGTCTAGGTGAGCTTGGGCGCTGCCTTTGTAGGGCACGTGCACGCTTTTGACGCCTGCGGCAATGTCAAAGCCTTCACCTGCAATGTGCTGCGTGCTGCCCACACCAGAAGACGCGTATTTGAAATCTTCTGGCTTGGCTTTCATGAGCGCAACCAACTCCTTGACGTTGTTGGCGGGCACGTTGCTACCCACCACCAGCACATTGGGCACAGTGACCACCAAGCCAATGGGCGTTAAGTCTTTGATGGGATCGAAAGCCAATTTGATCAGGTGCGGTGCAATGGCTTGACCCGTGTTGGTGGCCACCAGCAGGGTGTGGCCATCGGGGGCGGCTTTGGCGGTCAGGTCGGCTGCAATGGTGTTGGATGCGCCTGGCTTGTTTTCAACAATGAAGTTGCCCTTGAGTGACTCGGTCATTTTTTCGGCCAACATGCGCGCAATGATGTCGGTGCCGCCGCCAGCCCCCGCGCCCACCATGAGTTTGACGGGTTTGGTGGGATAGGCAGTTTGGGCTTGGGCACTGACAGCCAACAAAATGGCAGACGTTAAGACGGCTAGAACTTTTTTCATGGGGTCTCCTCCTTAGTATCAATGTTGAGTATGTTTAAGCGATTTGTTGTTGGTGGTGTTGTCCCATTCGGCAGGCCAAATCGAAGGCGTTTAGCATGGCTTGCGGGTTGGCCACGTTTTGGCCTGCAATGTCGTAGGCGGTGCCATGTGCGGGCGTGGTGATTGGCATGGGCAAGCCGCCATGCACCGTGACACCTTTTTCAAAGCCCATGAGCTTCATGGCAATTTGGCCTTGGTCGTGGTACATGGTGACCACGCCGTCGTAGCCGCCTTCTTTGCGAATGGCGCGCACAAAGGCTGTGTCGGCAGGGAAGGGGCCGTCGGCGGGGATGCCTGCCTTTTGCGCCATCTGTACACCTGGCGCAATGATTTTGATTTCTTCATCGCCATAGTTGCCGTTGTCGCCGTTGTGGGGGTTCAGGCCACAAACAGCCAGACGAGGCTGAGACTTGCCAGAGGCCTTCAGGGCCTTGGCAATCATTTCAATGGAGTCAAACACTTTTTGGCTGCTGAGCAACTGGCTCACTTCTTTCAGTGCCACATGGGACGTGACGCGGGAAGTCCAGAGGTCTTGCAGCACATTGAGTTCGCCGCACACGCCCTTGTAATTTAAAAATTCTGCAAACCAGCGCAGCTCGTCTTCTTGGTGCATGCCGCCCAAGCGCAAAGCGCTTTTGTTGAGCGGTGCAAAACAAAAGGCGTGGGCTTTGCCATCGCGAACCAGAGAAACGCCTTCGGCCAATGCGGCAATCATGTAGGCGCCGTTGTTGGCGTCATAGGTGGCTCTGGGAAAGGCAGGGGCATTGAAGCCAGACCATTGGTGCCAGCTTACGTTGGGAGCAGCTTGCACACTGTCTTTTTGGCCAATCAAAATGATCTTGGCAGCTTGTTGGGCAGTGCTGTGATTTAGGAGCTTTTGAACCAGCTCGGGGCCGATGCCGGCAGGGTCGCCTGTAAAAAGCGCGATGGTGGGTTGGGTCATTTGAGTCTTTGAAATGGGTACGTCATCCGTAACGACAGATTCAGTATAGTGAATCTCGTAGAATCAATCACATTGGTTCTTACCCTCAGTGACACACAAAACCCAATGAAAACTCCCTCTTTTGGGTTGTGAAATAAGTTTCTCTTCATGTCACAACTTTTAAGCGACACCGCACGCAACCGTCAGATAGGCATTGCCCTTGTGACGGCAATGACCCTGATGTTTGCGGTGCTAGATACCAGTGCCAAGTGGCTGGTCCAAACCGTCCCAGTATTGCAGGTGGTTTGGTTGCGTTTTTTGTTTCACACCATTTTGACCACTGCTATTTTCATGCCCTCGATGGGGCCTGAATTGTTCAAAATTAAAAATCCACGATTGCAATTGCTTCGCGGTGTCATGCTCGCGCTCATGACGGGGCTTAACTTTTTTGCCTTGCAATTTCTACAGTTAGCAGAAACAGCTGCAGTTCAGTTCTCCGTGCCAATCCTCATTGCACTCATTTCTGCATGGCTATTGGGTGAAAAACTCGATGCCAAACGCTGGGTTGCCATTTGTGTTGGTTTTGCGGGTGTGCTCATCATCATTCGACCTGGGAGTCAGAGTTTTCATCCCGCAATTTTTCTCAGCATTGGCAATGCGTTTTTGTATGCTGCTTTTAATTTAATGACGCGCAAATTGGCTAGCAGCGATCATCCTATTTCGACGCAGTTGGCGTCAGCAGCGGTCCCTACTGTTTTGCTAATGCCATTTGCCTTGTGGCAATGGCAAGCCCCCGACGGTTGGGTGGTTTGGGCCGTCATTGTTTTAACAGGATTGACCGGTGGCCTGGGGCATGCAGCTTCGGCCCTTGCACATCGATATGCCACCGCTGCGGTGTTGGGTCCTTTTTTGTACCAGCAAATTATTTACATGAGCGTAGGGGGTTGGCTCATATTTGGTCAAATTCCCGACTTTGCCGTGGTGGTAGGTGCCAGCGTGGTGGTTCTCAGCGGCTTGTACTTGCTTTGGAGCGAGCTGACTTAATTGAATGATTTGACCTCTTCAATTTCAATCATGATTTCGTTACGGCGAAACATGGGCAAGGTCCAAGGCGGGTCGTAGCGTGAAAGCTGAGGGCTGCTCAATGCCTTCAAATTCTTTTCGCGAACCCATGCTACAAGCTCATCTGTTTTGGCTTGCACTTGCGTCTTTGTATTAAATCCGGTGTAGTTGTAAAGCGCAAAATACTTGCCCGGAATTTCTCTCAATTTGACATCGGCATTTTTGGGTTGTGGAATGTTGGCCATGGTGTACTTAGAGGGCATGACAAAATGGATTCGCCATTTGTTGCTGCCCGCCATGTTGCTGTCTGTAGTGTTGTTGGCAGCGCCCATGGTGACGGGTGCCGTCATTGCAATCTTTTCTGACTTTTCTAATTGTGGCTCTTGCGTCACGGGCGCAGTCATGGCTATTTTGGCGGAGCCACCTGTTTGAGCAGACTGGTTGTTGCCAAAAATAAAGTCGGCAATTTTTCGAAAGCCTCGGGTAGAGGCCTCATCCATGTCGCCGTCCACCACGGTTTCGGCCACCAGCATGGGGGCGTACTGGCGAACTTCAAATGAGCCCGACTTGAAGATTGACGTAAATCGGGGTTCTTCAATGGCCATGGCGGATTGACTCCAGAAAATGAAGAACAAAGCTAATAGAAAACGTGTTTTCATAAGTAAACCTTAACAGCGCTGGAAAATTAATGTTGATCTGACCCCAATTAAGAGGACAAGTGTGCGTGGAGTTTGATCTCAGTTAAATTCTGTGATGAGTTGGCCGGCCAGGGAGGTGTTTTCTCGCATGCCGTTTTGATCGGCGGTGAGGTGGCCGTTGACCCAGACACCATGCACGCCAATGGAATCGGTGTGCAGGCGGGGGGCGCCCAAGGGCAAATCGAAGACGCGTTTTTTGGGGCCACGTCCCACGGTTTGGGGGTCGAACAAGAGCAGGTCGGCGGCGTAGCCTTGGCGCAAAAGGCCTCTGTTTTTCAAACCCAAAATTTCGGCAGGTTGCGCAGTGAGTTGGTGCACGGCCTGGGCCATGCTCATGGCGCCCATTTCTCTGGACCAGTAGCCGAGCAGATGCAAACCAAAACCTGCGTCATTGAAAAATGTGAGGTGGGCGCCTGCGTCACTCAGGGACACCAAGCTGTGTGGGTGATTTAGCAACTTGGCTACTGCTTCGGTTTCGCTGTTGAGCAGCATGGCTGTGAACACGGTGCGCAAATCTTCATCTAAGGCCAAGTCGAGCGCAAAGTCGAGGGGATCTATGCCTTTTTGCAAGGCCAAGCTGGCCACGCTTTGTTGTTCAAAGTGCTGGTTTTCGGGTTTGAAGGTTTCCACCACATGGACCTTTTCCCATTCGTTGTTGAACAAGCGAAAGGACGCAGTTTGCAACAGCTCGTTTTTGACTTTGGCTCTAAATTCAGTGCTGGCCAAACAAGCTTTCAGGGCGTCGTGTGGCAAACCCAATGCAGGCTTCCAGTTGACAAGGCCCTCTACTGGATAAGCCGATGCAAATGTAAAGTCCATGCTCAAGGGGCAGCACGACACTTGGCCTTTGAGCTTGCGGCCGCGTTCGTTGGCTTCGCTAATGGCTTTCAAATCATTGAACACCCCTTGCGGGTTGGTTGAATTGTGAAGCAGGGCAGCCACCATCACAGGTCGATTGCTGGCCGCCGCCAAGGACTCTAAAAATGCAACAGGCATTTGGCCACCTTTGGTCACCATGTAAACGCCGCCTCCTTGGCTGCTCATGGCCATAGTGAGTTGCATCATTTCTTCGTCTGAGGCCAAGCGCGAGGGCATGGGAAAACCGCCTTCACCGTTGTGAGCAGGGCTGGTGCTGGTGGCAAAGCCAATGGCACCTGCCGCCATGGCATCGCGCACCAAGGCGGCCATTTCTTCAATTTCAGCGGCAGTGGCCTCGCGTTTGTTGGCATCGTCGCCCATGACCCAGGTGCGCACCGACGAGTGCCCAATGTAGGCCGCCACATTGATGGCGCATTGCTTGCGTTTGAGCATGGACAAATATTCGGGGAAGGTTTCAAAATCCCAGTCTATGCCGTGTTGCAAAACTTGCAGCGACATACCCTCCACCTGCGTCAAGTTGCGCATGGTGAGTTCGCGATCTTTGGGGCGGCAAGGCGCAATGGTGAAGCCGCAGTTGCCAATGACGGCAGTGGTCACACCCAAGGCTGGGGAGGGCCTAACGTGCGAGTCCCAAGTAATTTGAGCATCAAAGTGCGTGTGAGAATCGATGATGCCAGGCATGAGTGCAAGCCCCGTTGCATCGACCACATGCTGGGCGGTGTATGCCAAGCTTTTGCCAATGGCCAAAATGCTGCCTTGGTGAATCGCAAGGTCTAGCTGCTCGGGCGCCGCGCCTGAGCCATCAAACACCAGGGCATTCTGAATGAGCGTATCAATTTGAGTCATGGTTGAGGGTAACTCCCCGTAGTACAGCGTGAATTGAAAACTTTAGAATCTGTTGCGGTGCAGCATGCTGTGGTCTGTTGCTGCATTGAAGTGAGATCCTTGTTCATCTTTTGAAGAGTCTAAATCATGGCCAGAAAACCTGCCGCTCCATCGGCTGATGCCGAATCTACTGCTGCTAAGCCGGAGCGGGTGATCAAAAAATACCCTAACCGCAGGCTTTACGACACGGCCACCTCCAGTTATGTCACTTTGAGTGAAATCAAGCAATTGGTCATGCAAGGTGAAACCTTTGTGGTGCGCGACGCCAAATCGGGTGAAGACCTCACGCGCAGCTTGCTCCTTCAAATCATTTTGGAGGAGGAGTCGTCTGGAGCGCCCATGTTTACCGAGGCGGTTTTGGCCAACATCATTCGGTTTTATGGTCATGCCATGCAGGGCCACATGGGGGCTTATTTGGAGAGCAACCTGCAGTCGCTCATGCTCATGCAGTCCAAAATGGGGCACCAGTCGCAAAACATCATGAGCCAAATGCAAGAGCAAATGCAGAAGCAAACGGCCCAATTTCTCAGCGCATTTGGCATCAAGCCCTAAATTTTGCCTCAAGCCCTGAATTTGACCTCGGACGCGGCCAGTCCAAGAGCACCCGTCAGGCTGACCAAAATACTGGGACAATAGGGGCATGAACGAAATAGCCAGCGCCTCTGAAACCGCCCCATTGGCAGCCCCCAAAGTGGGATTTGTGAGCTTGGGCTGTCCCAAGGCTCTCACAGACTCCGAGCTCATCCTCACACAGCTCAGTGCGGAGGGCTATCAAACCTCCAAAACTTTTGAAGGTGCCGATCTGGTCATCGTCAACACCTGCGGCTTCATTGACGATGCCGTGAAGGAAAGTTTGGACACCATCTCTGAAGCCTTGAATGTCAATGGCAGGGTGATTGTGACCGGCTGTTTGGGTGCCAAAGAATCCGACAGCGGCGGCAACATGGTGCGCGAAATGCACCCCAGTGTGTTGGCCGTCACAGGCCCGCATGCCACGCAAGAGGTGATGGACGCGGTGCATGCGCATTTGCCCAAACCGCACGACCCATTTTTAGATTTGGTGCCCAATTCCTTTGGTGAGGCGGGCCTCAAACTCACCCCCCGCCACTATGCCTATTTGAAAATCAGTGAAGGCTGCAACCACCGCTGTACTTTCTGCATCATCCCCTCCATGCGCGGCGATTTGGTGTCACGCCCCATTGGCGATGTGCTCAAAGAAGCGCAGGCTTTGTTTGAAGGCGGCGTGAAAGAGTTGTTGGTTATTAGCCAAGACACTTCGGCTTATGGCGTGGATATGAAGTACCGCACCGGATTTTGGGAAGGCCGCCCCGTCAAAACGCGCATGCTTGAATTGGTTCAAGCTTTGGGCGAAATGGCGCAAAAACACGGTGCTTGGGTGCGCCTGCACTATGTTTACCCGTACCCCAGTGTTGACGACATTGTGCCCCTCATGGCCACAGGCTTGGTCTTGCCTTATTTGGATGTGCCTTTGCAGCACAGCCACCCCGATGTGCTCAAGCGCATGAAGCGGCCCGCCAGTGGCGAGAAGAATTTAGAGCGCATTCAAAAGTGGCGCGAAATGTGTCCTCAGTTGGTTATTCGCAGCACCTTCATTGCAGGCTTTCCTGGCGAAACCGAAGAAGAGTTTGAACACCTGCTCAACTTTGTGCGCGAAGCTCAAATTGATCGAGCAGGTTGTTTTGCATACAGCCCTGTCAAAGGTGCTACCGCCAACGAATTGCCCGGCATGCTGCCAGAGGCTTTGAGGGAAGAGCGCCGTTCGCGCTTTATGGCTGTGGCCGAAGAAGTGTCTATTCAGCGCTTGCAACAACGCATTGGAGCCAGCATGCAGGTCTTGGTGGACTCTGCCATTGCCATGGGTAAAAAAGGTGGCGTGGGCCGAACGTATGCCGATGCCCCCGAAATTGATGGCGTGGTGAGATTATTGCCGCCAGAGAAAGTTAGCAAGACTTACAAAGCGGGTGACTTGATTCGGGCGCGCATTGTAGGCGTTGAAGGTCACGACCTCATTGCAGTTCCGGTGTAAGTTGAAAAAAATATTGACGAAAAAAAAGCTGCCATGTGTGCAGCTTTGATTAAACTTGGTGCCCAGGAAGGGACTCGAACCCCCACGAAGTTACTCGCTAGTACCTGAAACTAGTGCGTCTACCAATTCCGCCACCTGGGCTCTCAGGACAAGAACAAAGGATTGTATATCAAAAAAATTAGCCAACCCTCCGGCGCTCTCGATGAAATCGAGGGCAGCGTGCAAGGCCATCGCGATGGTCATGGCTTCCTCATTCGTGACGATGGCGATGGTGATATTTTTTTGCCGCCCAACGAAATGCGCGCGGTGTTGCACAAAGATCGTGTCAAGGTTCGCATTGTTCGGCAAGATCGCAAAGGCAGGCCCGAAGGCCGCGTGGTTGAAATCATTGAGCGACCTGCTCACCCCATCATTGGTCGTTTGCTCAACGAAGGTGGCATCTGGATTGTGGCCCCAGAAGACAAGCGCTACGGCCAAGACATTCTCATTCCCAAAGTGGGCATTGGCGCAGGCAAGCCAGGTCAAGTGGTGGTGGTTGAACTCACCGAACCGCCTGCATTGTTTGGCCAACCTGTGGGCCGCGTTAAAGAAGTGTTGGGCGAAATTGACGACCCCGGAATGGAAATTGACATTGCGGTTCGCAAGTACAGTGTGCCGCACGAATTTTCTGCTGCATGTTTGGAATTGGCGCGCGAGTTGCCCGACAAAGTGCGCCCACAAGATAGCAAAGACAGAATTGATTTAACCGACATACCCTTGGTCACCATCGACGGCGAAGACGCCCGCGATTTTGACGATGCGGTGTATTGCGAGCCAGCCAAAATTGGCAAGGCCAAGGGCTGGCGCTTGTTGGTGGCCATTGCCGATGTGAGCAACTATGTTCAAACCGGCAGCGCCATTGATATCGATGCCTACGACCGCGCTACCAGCGTGTACTTTCCGCGCCGTGTCATTCCCATGCTGCCCGAAAAACTCTCCAATGGATTGTGCTCGCTCAATCCTGAAGTAGAGCGCTTGTGCATGGTGTGCGACATGCTCATCACTGCCAAAGGCGACATTCACGCCTATCAGTTTTATCCGGCAGTGATGTACAGCCATGCACGCTTTACCTACACCGAAGTGGCCGCTATTTTGGCCAACACGCGCGGCCCTGAAGCCATCAAGCGCAAAGCGCGTGTGAATGATTTGCTCAACTTGCACGATGTGTACCGAGCGTTGTTGGCATCGCGCGCAGTGCGCGGTGCAGTCGATTTTGAAACCACCGAAACCCAAATCATTTGCGATGACAACGGCCGCATTGAGAAAATTGTGCCGCGCACGCGCACTGAAGCACACCGCCTCATTGAAGAAGCCATGTTGGCTGCCAACGTGTGCAGCGCCGACTTTATTCAAAGCAGCAAGCACCCCGGTTTGTTCCGCGTTCACGAAGGGCCCACCCCCGAGAAAAAAGATTTGCTGCGCAATTACCTCAAGGCATTGGGCTTGCCCTACACCGTGAGTGATGAGCCCAAGCCCAGCGAGTTTCAACACATAGCACAGGCCACCAAAGAGCGGCCCGATGCACAGCAAATTCACACCATGTTGCTGCGCTCGATGCAGCAAGCCATTTACACGCCCATCAACAGCGGGCACTTTGGCTTAGCGTATGAGGCTTACACGCACTTCACCAGCCCCATTCGCCGTTACCCCGACTTGCTGGTGCACCGCGTTATCAAAGCCATCTTGGCGCACAAAAAATACCAGCTGCCGGCATTGCCATTGCCTGGCGAAGCGCATGCCAAATTGGCCAAGCGCTTGCAGAAAAACAAAGCGGGCGCGCAGATGGACGATGCACCGCGCATCAAAATGTCACCCGCCGAGCAGCAAGCTTGGGAAGCTGCCGGTTTGCATTGCAGTGCCAATGAGCGTCGCGCCGATGAAGCCAGCCGCGATGTAGAAGCATGGCTTAAATGCAAATACATGCGTGAGCATTTAGGCGAAGAGTTTTCGGGCTTGGTGACGTCAGCCACCAGCTTCGGAATTTTTGTCACCCTAGATACTTTGTATGTCGAAGGCTTGGTGCATATCACCGAGTTGGGGGGCGAATATTTCCGCTTCGATGAAGCGCGCCAAGAATTGCGCGGCGAGAGAACGGGTATTCGCTATGCCATTGGCACGCGCGTGCAAATTCAAGTTAGCCGTGTCGACTTAGATGGCCGCAAAATTGATTTCCGCTTGGTCAATCCTGCCGAAGAGTTTAGTGCGCGTCAATTGCGAGACAAAGGCGTGGCTAAGTCTGGTGCTGAGAGCACCAATGGCTCTAAAGGCAAACCCAAGTCTCGCCCCTTCAATGCCAGAAAAATGGACGGCATGGGTTTACCCAGCCGAAATGGCAAATCTGGCCCTGCAGGCGCACCGCCTAAATCTGCCGGTAAGAAAAAATCGAGCCAAGCTCGCAAATCTCGCCGTTAATTCGGCTGACTTTTTTACTAAGGAGACAACTCGCATGACACAAAGTTCCAAAATTGCCATCGTCACAGGCGCTGGTTCAGGCATTGGCAAAGCCACCGCATTGGCCTTGTTGAACGCTGGCTGGTCTGTTGTTTTGGCAGGCCGACGTGTGGCCAATTTGGAAGAAGTTGTGGCTGAGGCCAAAGCCATCAACCCCAATTTCAATGTGCTGGCGGTGCCCACCGATGTCACCCAAGAAGACTCTGTGGCAAACTTGTTTGCACAGTGCGTCAAAACGTTTGGCCGCGTCGATTTGCTGTTCAACAATGCAGGCGTGAGCACGCCCGCCATTCCCTTGCCCGAACTCAGCTTGGACATGTGGAAGGGTGTGGTCGATACCAACCTGACAGGTATGTTCTTGTGCATTCGCGAAGCCTTCCGTGTGATGAAAGACCAGAAGCCCATGGGCGGCCGCATCATCAACAACGGCTCAATTTCGGCCACCACACCGCGTCCGTTTTCAATTGCCTACACCTCCACCAAACATGCAGTGTCGGGCTTAACCAAAACGGCGTCTTTAGATGGCCGTCAGTACGATATTGCAGTGGGTCAAATTGATGTGGGCAATGCCGCCACCCCCATGGCCATGAAGATGGCCAAAGGCGTGCCTCAAGCCAACCTTGAAATCAAAGCAGAGCCTTTGATGGATGTGGCCTTGGTGGGTACTTCTGTGGTTTACATGGCCAGCTTGCCGCTAGAAGCCAACGTGATGTTCCATACCGTGATGGCTACCAAGATGCCGTTTGCGGGCCGCGGATAAGTTCTGCCAGCTTGCCTGCTGTCAAGGTGGGCAAGCGCGAAAAGCGCCAATCATCGGCCACTTGGCCGTGTTCAAAAACGGCAGCGCAGGCCGCTTCAAAATCTGACAGTCCTTGTGCCATGCGTGCGCCCAACAAGCCTGCCAGTACATCGCCTGTGCCGCCAGTTGCCAAGCCCGCATTGCCTGTGGGGTTGATGATGCTTGTTTGACCTGTTTTGGCAATCACTGTGCCAGAACCCTTTAGAACCACTGTGCACTTCAAATCTTCAGCCAAAGTTTGGGCTGCAAAGAGTCTGTCGTTTTGAACTTCTGTGCTGCTGGTGTTGAGCAGTCTTGCAGCTTCTAGAGGGTGGGGTGTGATTACTGTGGACAATTTTTTGGTGGCACGCAAGCGCAGCAAATCACGCAGCCATGGATCTTTGGAAATGGCATTGAGTGCATCTGCATCCAGTATCAAGTGCACACTTTCTTGAAGCACTTTGGGCAAAACTTGGCGCACTGCCTCGCCGCCGCCACATCCGCAAACGATGGTGCCTGCCTTTAAATTCAGCGCCGCAAAATTGCGTTGCATCACCTCTGCCAAGACAGGCGTGTGCAAAGCAGAATTTGAATCGGATGGTAAGTAACAAGCCATCACACGACCTGCACCAGCATGCAGTGCGGCTGAAGCCGCTAAATCGACAGCGCCGCTCATGCCCATGCCTCGCAAGGCTACAGATTCGCCGCCCACAATGGCCACATCACCAAAGCTTCCTTTGTGGCTGGCGTGCAGGGGCTTTGAAACCTTGCGCGCGGGTGCGTTCAATTGGGCAGCTGGCGTAACACTTTTTTGCAGGTCTTCGCACCCCAAAGTTTCTAACCATTGTGTGCCGCACGCGTCTCTGCCATGCGCGGTAAAGCAGCCGGGTTTTGCCGTTAGCAACTGCAGCGTGTGCTTGGCTTGAATGTGCAAGCCATTCGACATATTTTGAAACTGCCCGGTGTTGGCATTCAGGCCCGAGGGCACGTCCACGGCCAACACGTCTGCGCCTAACTGGTAAAGGCCATCAATCCAAGTTTGCATCAGGGTTTCGAAGGGCGAGGGCGATGCAGACTCAGTTGTGGTTGCCGTTGCCGTCGACCGCAGCCCAATGCCCAACATGGCATCAATGCACAAGTCATTTAAATCAAGCTCATCTGGCAAGGTGGCTTGCACCGCAATGCCTAAAGCATTCACACATGCCAATGCCTTGGCCGCATCAGCGGGCCTTTTCAATTCAGGCTGCCAAAGCACCACGCGCACTTCACGCCCCCATTCATGCAAATGCTTGGCTGCTTCCAGACCATCGCCACCGTTGTGGCCTGGTCCGCAGAAAACCCAATAACAGGGGGCAAAAGGTTTGATGGCCAGTGCCAATTTGGCCACTGCCAAACCAGCTTGCGCCATCAAGCTGGGGCCAGAGTTGACTCGTGCCAAACCCAGGCTTTCAAGCTGGCGTGTCTGCGCTACATCGAACAATGCAAGCGGTTCTTGCCAGTTGATTTTTTTCAAGCGGGCCTCAATGCCGATTCAATGGCCAAAGAAATGTTCAGGATCTGGTCGTCCTTCATGGGGCCTTGCCAAATCATGAGGCTGGTAGGCAATTCACCCGCATGGTGCATTGGCAAAGACAAAGCGCAACCGTCCAACATGTTGACCACGCTGGTGTTTCGGAGAAGCAAGCCATTGGCTTTGAAAAATACCTCGTCTCTTTCAGCGCCCGGCGCAACACTTTCAAGGGTGGGGCCTTCGATGGGTACTGTGGGTGACAGTGCGGCATCGTACTGGTTCAACTGGGCTTGCATTTTGGCAATCCAAGCGGTTCTGCCAACTTGTAAATCCAAATATTCATGCGCCATGATGCTGGCACCTCGCAAGATACGCGCTGCCACACGGGGGTCGTATTGCGCTTGGCTTTGGGCCAATAAGTGTCGATGCCAGGTGTAGCTTTCTGCTGCACTGAAGTTGGCCGTCGCCAAGAGCCCAGCCAGTTCGTTGATCTCTTGGAGGGGTATTTCTATCAGTTGTGCGCCGGCCTTCGAAAGCCTTGACAGGCTTCGCTCCCAGGCGCTTTGAACCCCAGCTGTCATGCCATCAAGCATCAATTGTGTTGGAACGGCCAAACGGTAGCTTGAAAGAGTTCGAGACGACCGCGAGACCTTCCTGCTGGCCAAAATCTCATGGGTCAAAATGGCGTCGCGCACACTGCGGGTCATGGCGCAAACGGTGTCCATGGTGGTCGACAAAGGCAACGCGCCTTGGGTTGGTACTAGGCGGGCTGTGTTTTTAAATCCGACAATGCCATTCAAGGCTGCAGGGATGCGAATGGAGCCGCCCGTGTCGGAGCCTAGGCCAATAAAGGCTGCACCGGTGGACACCGAAACAGCCGCGCCGGAAGAGGAGCCACCAGGCACATGGCCTTGCCCGTTGCTCAAAACCGCTTTGTCTGCAACGGCGTCCCAGGCCGCCGGTGTGCCGTAATGCGGGTTGTTTCCCATACCCGAAAAAGCAAACTCCACCATATTGGTTCGGCCCAAAAAGGCACCTCCGCCCAGCTTCAAGCGGGCCACGGCGGAGCAGTCGGCCTTGGCAGCAGCCGCGCCTTGGAGAACCGTCGAGCCAGCCAAGGTGGGGCTGCCCGCCACGTCAAACAAGTCTTTGACCGAAAAAGCAAGGCCTTTGAGGGGGGCGTTGAGCAAGCTTGGCTCTTTCAAATACGCAGGCGGCTCTGTTGGCTCTAGGGCCATGAATACCTTGTCGCAGGCTGAGGATCTGGCCAATTCTTGGCTTTGTTGCCATTCGGCCAATGGGCTGGTCTTTTGTTGAGCGAGTGCTTCCAGGGTGGCAATCAGGTCTTGGCGCATGGTTGGTAGGGGGGGGATGGGTGATTAAAGAGTGTAGAAGAGTGTAGAAGAAGGGGGCTGGGCAGGGAAAAGCGCAATTTGGGATGCTATACTCGACAGGCTTAGCAGGAATTTCCCTGCAAGTAAATCGCAAACCGGCTCCTTCAAGGTGTTGGTTGTTTGAGAACAGCCCTGATGCATTCCAAGGCCCATCCCAAACATCCGATGTGTGAGCCGGATTTTAGACCCAACCTTTGGAGAAACAATATGTCCGTTACTATGCGCGAAATGCTGGAAGCCGGTGTGCACTTTGGCCACCAAACCCGCTTCTGGAACCCCAAGATGTCCCCCTTCATCTTCGGTCACCGCAACAAAATTCACATCATCAACTTGGAAAAATCTTTGCCGATGTTCCAAGACGCATTGAAGTTCGTCAAACAACTCTCTGCAAACCGCGGCAACATCCTCATGGTTGGCACCAAGCGCCAAGCCCGTGAAACCGTAGCCGCTGAAGCTCAGCGCGCAGGCGTGCCTTACGTTGACCAACGCTGGTTGGGCGGCATGCTCACCAACTTCAAAACTGTCAAGACTTCCATCAAGCGCTTGAATGACATGAAGGCTCAGCAAGAAGTCGGCCTCGACTCTTTGAGCAAAAAAGAACAACTCATGTTCAAACGTGAAATCGAGAAGCTTGAAAAAGACATCGGTGGCATTCAAGACATGGCCACATTGCCCGACGCCATCTTCGTGATCGACGTGGGTTACCACAAGATTGCCATTTTGGAAGCCAAGAAATTGGGCATCCCACTCATCGGCGTGGTTGACTCCAACCACTCACCGGAAGGCATCGACTACATCATTCCAGGTAACGACGACTCTTCCAAAGCCGTTACCTTGTACGCTCGCGGCATTGCCGACGCCATCATTGAAGGCCGTGCTAACGCCGTTCAAGACGTGGTCAATGCTGTGGCCGCCGAAGGCGCAGACGAATTCGTTGAAGTGCAAGAAGCTTCTGCTTAATGCCCTCTCATCCTGAGAAAAGGGGCTTCTTGCCCCTTTTTTTTAACCTGAGTTGCACTGAGTTTTTATCAATTTTTAATTAGTTCGAACCTTAATTCGAAGACGAAACGGAGAAATCAAATGGCTATTACCGCAAGCATGGTCGCTGAACTGCGCGCTAAAACCGATGCCCCCATGATGGAATGCAAAAAAGCTCTCACTGAAGCCGATGGCGACATGGCCAAAGCAGAAGAGTTGCTGCGCGTTAAGTTGGGTACAAAAGCTGGCAAAGCCGCTTCCCGCGTTACCGCAGAAGGCGTGATCGTTGCTTACACAGAAGGCAACACTGGCGCCATGCTCGAAGTCAACTGCGAAACAGACTTTGTGACCAAAAACGACAGCTTCTTGGCCTTGGCCAATGCCGCTGCCAAGTTGGCTGCCTTGAACAACCCAGCCGACGTGGCTGCTTTGGGCGAACTGCCTTACAGCCAAGACGGCTTCGGTCCTACATTGGAAGAAGTTCGCAAGGGCCTGATTGGCAAAATTGGCGAAAACATGAGCTTCCGCCGCTTCAAGCGCGTGGCCGGTGGCGCCCAAATTGCCACTTACTTGCACGGCACCCGCATTGGAGTGTTGGTTGAATACGAAGGCAAAGACACAGCTGCCAAAGACGTTGCCATGCACGTGGCCGCCATGAAGCCCGTGGCCTTGACCAGCAACGACGTGCCTGCCGACCTCATCGAAAAAGAGCGTTCAGTGGCCACCGCCAAGGCTGCCGAGTCTGGCAAGCCTGCCGACATCGCCGCCAAGATGATCGAAGGTTCTGTTCAGAAATACCTCAAAGAAGTGTCTTTGAACAACCAAACTTTTGTGAAAAACGACAAGCAAACCGTTGAGCAAATGCTCAAAGCCGAAGCCACCCAAGTCAAAGCTTTCACTTTGTACGTGGTGGGTGAGGGCATTGAGAAGAAGGTTGACGACTTTGCGGCCGAAGTGGCTGCGCAAGTGGCTGCCGCTCAAAACGCCGGCTAAAACCCGGGTAAACAGGGTCGCCCGAAAGGGCGATTCAACGCTAAACTTCAATCTGTCTTTATGAGGAGCCCTGAATGACCATTGCCAAACCAGCCCACAAGCGTATTTTGCTCAAGCTGTCAGGTGAGGCTCTGATGGGTGACGATCAATTCGGTATCAACCGCGCCACCATTGTTCGCATGGTGGAAGAAATTGCAGAAGTTACCCGTCTGGGTGTGCAAGTGGCCGTGGTCATTGGCGGCGGCAACATTTTCAGGGGCGTGGCTGGCGGCGCTGTCGGTATGGACCGCGCCACCGCCGACTACATGGGCATGTTGGCCACCGTCATGAATTCTTTGGCCCTGGCCGACTCCATGGACAAAGCGGGTCTGACTGCCCGCGTCATGTCGGCCATTGCCATTGAACAAGTGGTAGAGCCCTATGTTCGCCCCAAGGCCCTTCAGTACCTTGAAGAAGGCAAAGTGGTTATTTTTGCAGCCGGCACCGGCAATCCCTTCTTCACCACCGACACGGCCGCTGCTTTGCGGGGTGCCGAAATTGGTGCCGAGTTGGTGCTCAAAGCCACCAAAGTAGACGGTGTTTATTCCGCCGATCCCAAAAAGGATCCCAATGCCACGCGTTACAGCAAGATCTCTTTTGATCAAGCCATCTCAGAAAACTTAGGCATCATGGACGCCACGGCTTTTGCGCTGTGCCGCGACCAAAAACTGCCCGTCAAAGTGTTCTCTATTTTCAAGCATGGCGCATTCAAGCGTGTGGTCATGGGCGAAGACGAGGGCACTTTGGTCTATGTTTAATTCTTGACCCCGCCACTGAACCTGAATCTGATCCTAAATCGTTAGGCCCCGGAGAATCTCATGAGCTTAGAAGACATCAAGAAAACCACGCAAAACAAAATGGACCAGTCCATTGCAGCGTTTAAAAACAACCTCACCAAAATTCGCACTGGCCGTGCCAACCCCGCCATTTTGGACACCATTCAAGTCGACTATTACGGCTCGACTGTGCCTTTGTCGCAAGTGGCCAATGTGTCGCTCATTGACTCGCGCACCATCAGTGTCCAGCCATGGGAGAAAAACATGGCGGCCAAAATTGAAAAAGCCATTCGCGAAAGCGATTTGGGTTTGAATCCTGCTTCTATGGGCGATCTCATTCGCGTGCCCATGCCCCCCATGAGCGAAGAGCGCCGCCGCGAAATGACCAAGCTGGTTCGCACCGAAGGCGAGAACGCCAAAATTGCAGTGCGCAATTTGCGCCGCGATGCCAACGAATCGGTCAAAAAATTGGTCAAAGAAAAACTGGCTTCTGAAGACGAACAAAAACGTTCAGAGGCTGAAGTGCAAAAAGTCACTGACAAACACATTGCCGAAATCGATCAGTTGATTGCTGGCAAAGAACAAGAAATCATGGCCGTTTGATGGCCGACCCGCATACCGGTCACGGGTTGATTTGATGCTCAAGCAACGGATCATCACCGCACTTGCCTTGTTGGCTGTTTTATTGCCAGCCCTTTTTGCAGACACTCCCCAAGCCTTTTTAGTTTTGTCCATCCTGCTTATCGCTGCAGGGGCTTGGGAGTGGGCCAATATGAACGGCTTGAGCCGCCTTCAAGCTGTCTTTTCTGGTTTGGCTTGCGCGGCCTTGTGTTGCTTGGCTTGGTGGTCAGGTTGGACCACTCAAACAAGCACATGGCTATGGTCTTTGGCAGGATCTGCTTGGGTGGGCATCACCGCTTGGATGCTGATGCGCGGCGTGCAGGGGTGGTCAGTGTGGCCACGCCAGTGGCGATGGGTTTTGGGTGTACTTCTCCTAAGTTTGGCTTGGCTTGCCATGGCGCAGGCCCGCACCGCCAGTGTGCAGCTCTTGTTGTCTATTTTTTGCGTGGTTTGGGCTGCCGATGTTTTTGCCTATTTCTTTGGCAGAGCCTTGGGCGGCAAAATCATTCACCGAAAACTGGCTCCCACCGTCAGTCCTGGCAAAAGTTGGGAAGGGGCCATCGGTGGATTGTTGGGCGTGTTTGCGTTAGCTTTTGCTTGGATGCAACTTGAGCAACATTACGAGTGGCCCGGAACAAGTTTTTTCTCGCACATGATGTCGCACGGTTATTTTTTAGGTGCATTGAGTTTGATTTTTTTAACCGCCATGAGTGTGGTGGGCGATTTGGTGGAGTCTTTGGTCAAGCGCAGTGCCGGCGTCAAAGACAGCTCCAATCTGTTGCCAGGTCATGGCGGCGTGCTAGATCGACTCGATGCGCTGCTGCCAGCCTTGCCCATTGCCATGATGCTGATGCATTGGCCAAAAGTTTAATCAGGTCATTTACCTTATGAAACAAAACATCACCATTCTGGGTTCTACAGGTTCAATTGGCACCAACACTTTGGATGTGTTGTCCAATCACTTAGACCGCTTCCAGGTGTTTGCGCTCACAGCGTCCAAGCAGGTCGACTTAATTTTGGCCCAGTGCGCCAAGTTCAAACCCAAATTTGCGGTCATGGCGCAGGAAGATGCAGGGCGCTTGCTGGCGCAGCGCATCAAGGCCGAAGGCTTGCCAGTAGAGGTGCTGTGGGGGCCTGAAGCGCTTGACCAAGTGTCTGCTCATGAAGAAGTGCATGCCGTCATGGCGGCCATTGTGGGTGCGGCAGGTTTGTCGCCTTGTTTGGCTGCGGCCCATGCGGGCAAGCGTTTGTTGCTGGCCAACAAAGAGGCCTTGGTGGTGGGAGGTGAGGTTTTTTTAAATGCGGTCAAAAAAGGCGGCGCTGTGCTTTTGCCCATCGACAGCGAGCATTCGGCCGTGTTTCAATCTTTGCCCGAAAACCCAGCCACATGGGCCGATCGAATTGATCAAATTATTTTGACGGCTTCGGGCGGTCCTTTTAGAACGCGCGATGTGAGTACCCTCAAAAACGTCACGCCCGAAGAAGCTTGTGCGCACCCCAATTGGGTCATGGGCCGCAAAATTTCAGTCGATTCCGCCACCATGATGAACAAGGCCTTGGAAGTCATTGAGGCGCGCTATTTGTTTGGTGTGTCACCAGCCCAATTGTCTGTGGTCATTCACCCGCAAAGCGTGATTCACTCTATGGTGAAGTACAAAGACACCTCCATCGTGGCACAGTTGGGTACGCCCGACATGCGAGTGCCCATTGCCTATGGATTGAGTTGGCCAGAGCGCATTACCTCGGGTGCCCAAACTCTCGATTTTCACAATCTCAAGCCCATGACCTTTGAGGCCATTGACGACCACGGGCACCCCGACAGGTTTCCCGGCCTCAAATTGGCTTGGCAATCTTTGAGTGCTGCCTCGGGCACCTGTGCAGTGCTCAATGCCGCCAACGAAATTGCTGTGGAAGCATTTTTGAACAAGCAAATCAGGTTTGATCAAATTCACCAAGTGAACACAGAAACATTGAGCAAAGTGCAGCCGCCTGCACCTCAAAGTTTGTCTGACTTGCTTGCGCTGGATGCGCAAAGTCGCGCCATTGCATCGGCAGCAGCACGTGCTTGCCGCATTTGACATTTGACCGTGCTAACGCTTCTTTCTTTCTTATTTGCCCTCACCGTTTTAATTGCGGTGCATGAGTATGGCCACTACCGAATGGCTGTTGCTTTCAAGGTGCCGGTATTGGTTTTTTCAATTGGCTTTGGCAAAGCCATTTACCGCTGGCGCGCCAAGCACCCAAGGGAAGGGCAAAACACCGAGTTTGTCATTGGTGCATTGCCTTTGGGTGGTTTTGTCCAAATGCTCGACAGCCGAGAAGCGTCGGTGCCTGCCGACCAATTGGCCTTGGCTTTCGACCAGCGCAGTTTGAAGGTCCGTGCTGCCATCGTGGCCGCAGGTCCGCTGGCCAACTTGTTGTTGGCCGTGGTGTTGTTCAGTGCGGTGGCTTGGTGGGGCCACCCCAAGGTTTTGCCAGTCATTGGCAAAGTGGAGGCGGGTGCTGCAGCCGATATGGCGGGCCTCCAGACTGGCGATTTGGTCTTGAAAGTGGGCGATCAGGAGGTAAGAGACGCTCAGCACTTAAGGGCCCTCATTCGGGGCGAGAAGCCATCAGATGCAGATGCGGCTGAAGCTGCTGAAGCTGCTGCAGGGTCTAAAAGGTCAGAAAGCTCGGCCGTTTGGGAAATTGATCGGCAAGGCCAGCGCCTGTCTCTGGCAGTCAAGCCCTTGCTTACCGTGCAGCCTGGCCAGCCAGAGTCTAGTGCGGTTAGGCGAATTGGCGCCGTGGTGGGTGTGACTTCCGAATCAGAGTGGGTAAGCGCAGGCCTGTGGGAGGGCTTGGCCAAAGGCTATGGTCAAGTGACTCAAATTACGTTGCTTACGGGTCAGCTCATTGGGCAAATGCTCACCGGAGAGGCCTCCTCCAAGCACCTCAGCGGCCCTTTGACCATTGCAGAGCAGGCGGGACAATCGGCACAAAGAGGCTTGCCTTCTTACCTCACTTTTTTGGCTTTGATCAGTGTCAGCTTGGGGCTGCTCAATCTCCTGCCATTGCCCATGTTGGATGGCGGGCACCTGATGTATTATCTTTGGGAGTCTTTGACTGGCAAACCGGTGTCCGTTGCTTGGCAGCGAGGTTTGCAAAAAGTCGGTTTGGTCTTGTTGGTTTTCATCATGGCCTTGGCGTTTTTCAACGACTTGACAAGACTCTTTACTTAAATCAAACGCATGAACTTTCTTTCCAATCGATTTCGCTTGCAACACTTGTTTGTGTTTGTTGCAACTGCCATGGTCAGCCTGTCTGCATGGGCTGTTGAACCTTTTAAATTGAAAGACATTCGGGTCGAGGGTCTCCAACGTGTAGAGTCTGGTACCGTTTTTGCATCGTTGCCATTTCGCATTGGCGATTTCTACAACGACGAGTCCGGCGCGGCTGCCATTCGCGCATTGTTTGCATTGGGCTTGTTCAAGGACGTGAGGCTGGACACCCAAGGCGATGTGTTGGTGGTCATTGTTGAAGAGCGTCCTTCAATTTCACAAATTCAGTGGGTGGGCTTAAAGGAGTTTGACAAAGACGTCTTAAACAAGTCCTTGAAAGAGGTGGGCCTTTCCGAGGGGCGACCATTTGACAAGGCCTTGGCAGACAAAGCCGAGCAAGAGTTAAAGCGCCAATACATCACCCGCAGCTTGTATGGTGCAGAGGTGCAGACCACCGTCACACCCGTTGATCGAAATCGAGTCAACTTGACTTTCACAGTGACCGAAGGCGGGCCTTCCAAAATCAAAGAAATTCGCATCAATGGCAACCAAAGCTTTTCCGAAAGAACGCTCAAAGACCAGTTGAATTTGGACATCGGTGGATGGCTAAGTTGGTATACCAAATCTGATCGGTATTCTCGAAGCAAACTCAATGCTGACTTGGAAATCCTGCGCTCGTTTTACCTTGCCCGTGGCTTTCTTGAGTTCCGAGTCGATTCCACCCAAGTGGCCATCTCCCCCGACAAGCAAGACATTTCTATCGTTATCAACGTCACGGAGGGTGATCGATTTGTGGTGTCCAATGTCAAGCTTGAAGGCAACTACCTGGGCAAAGAAGATGAGTTCAAGGCCATCGTCAAAATAGGCATCGGTCAGCCGTTCAACGCAGAGACAGTGGCCGAAACCACCAAGGCCTTCTCAGACTACTTTGGTAAATTTGGTTATGCTTTCGCGCGCATTGATGCTCGTCCTGAAATTGACAGGCTCAACAACCGTGTAAGCCTCGTGTTGGTGGCAGAGCCTTCGCGGCGCGCGTATGTCAGGCGCATCAATGTGACTGGCAACAACCGCACGCGCGACGAAGTGATTCGCCGAGAATTCAGGCAGCTTGAATCGGCCTGGTATGACGGTGACAAAATCAAGCTATCGCGTGACCGCGTAGATCGCTTGGGTTTCTTCACAGAAGTCAATATTGAGACCCAAGAAGTGCCCGCCACCAATGATCAGGTAGACCTGATCATCAGTGTGGTCGAGAAACCCACCGGCAGCGTGTCTGCGGGTGCCGGATTTTCTTCCACAGAAAAAGTGGCTTTTAACTTTGGTATTCGCCAAGAAAATGCCTTTGGATCGGGCAATTATTTGGCCACTGAAATCAACACCAGCCGTTTCAATCGAACCATTGTGATCAGTACAACCGATCCCTATTTCACGGAGGACGGTGTTTCGCGAACCATAGATCTTTTTCACCGCACCTCACGACCCTATTTGGGCGATTTGAATGCCTACAGTTTGGTCAGTTCTGGCGCAGGTATGCGTTTCGGTGTGCCATTCAGTGAAGTAGACAGGGTGTTCTTTGGTGCCAATTTGGAGCAAACCTCCATTCGGCCTGGCACCAACTTGCCCAACGCTTATGTGGAGTACATGCAGCAGTTTGGCTATACCAGCACATCTTTGCCCCTCACCATCGGCTGGGCCAGAGACGGTCGCGACAGTGCATTGGTGCCATCCAAAGGGATATTGCAACGCTTTAACTCAGACTTGAGTCTTGCGGGTGATTCTCGTTATATCCGAACCAATTATCAAATTCAGCACTATACGCCTTTAACTAAAAAGTTTACATTGGCATTGAATGCCGATATCGGTTACGGCCAGGGCTTGTCCAACCGCCCCTATCCCCTGTTTAAAAACTACTTTGTGGGTGGCTTGGGAAGCGTTCGAGGTTTCCAGCAATCATCTCTGGGCCCATCCAACAGCGCCAATACGCTGTTTTTGGGGGGGGCTAGGAAAGTTGTTTTTAACGCAGAAGTTCTTGCCCCCTTCCCAGGTGCTGGGAATGACCGAACTTTGCGACTTTTCGCCTTTGCCGACGCAGGTCGGGCTTTTGCAGAGAGCCAGAAAATCAGTTTGACCGATCTTCGGTCTTCAGTGGGCATTGGCCTGAGCTGGCTTTCGCCAATGGGCCCCTTGCGCTTTTCTTATGCTTTCCCTGTGAAGACCCAAGATACAGATAAAATCCAAAGATTGCAATTCCAAATCGGTACATCCTTCTAATGAAAACACTTCTGCATTTCTCTCAAGTTTGTTTGTTGGCTTTCGGGGCTCTCACTGCCACGATGGCCAGTGCCCAGGAATTGAAAATCGGTATTGTCAACACCGATCGCATTTTCCGCGAGGCCAACACGGCCAAGGCTGCACAAGCCAAATTGGAGCAAGAGTTCTCCAAACGTGAAAAAGAACTGGTTGACTTGGGTAACAACCTTAAAACCGCTTCTGAAAGATTTGAGCGAGAAGCGCCCACGCTGTCTGAATCACAGCGCAACTTGCGTCAAAGGCAGTTGACTGACCAAGACCGTGATTTTCAGCGCAAGCGCCGCGAATTCCAAGAAGACCTCAACACCCGAAAAAATGAAGAGCAGCAAATAGTGATCGAGCGTGCCAACCGTGCGGTCAGACAAGTGGCCGAAGCCGAAAAATTCGATGTGATTTTTCAAGAGGCTGTTTACTTCAATCCCAAGCACGACATCACAGACAAGGTCATCAGGGCTCTCAATTCTTCTGCCGGCAAATAATCGCTGGCATACAGACAACGGACTCGTGTTGTGCTGCTGCTTGGCGACATCGTTAAGGCTTTAGGCGGCAGCCTTCATGGCAGTCCACAAACTTCCATTCAAAAACTGTCCCCGTTAGAAACAGCGGGCGCAGGCGACTTGAGTTTTCTCAGTCACCCCAAGTACCAGTCCCATTTGTTGCAGTCACACGCTGCTTGTGTGGTTGTCACGCCGCAATTTAAAGAATTGGCGCTCACACGGGGTGCTTGTATCGTCACGGAAGACCCGTATCACTACTTCGCCAAGCTCACCCAATTTTGGAAAAAACAAACCGCCGCGGCAACGGGTCCCCGAATTCACCCAAGCGCCGTCATTGACCCTCAGGCCGAAATTGCCGATACCGCCATCATTGGCCCTTTGTGTGTGGTGGAGCGATTTGCCAAGGTGGGGGCTCATACCCATCTCAAATCCAGAGTCACCTTGGGTGAGTCTTGTGAAATTGGCCAGCGCTGCATCGTGCACTCGGGCGTTGTGATCGGGGCAGATGGTTTTGGTTTTGCCCTGCACCAAGGTGAGTGGGAAAAGATTGAGCAGTTGGGTGCTGTCAAAATTGGCAACGATGTTGAAATTGGCGCCAACACCTGCATTGACAGGGGTGCCTTGCAAGACACCATCATTGAAGATGGCGTCAAACTCGACAACCTCATTCAAATTGGCCACAACGTGCACATTGGCAAGCACACCGCCATGGCGGGTTGTGTGGGCGTAGCGGGCAGCGCGCGCATTGGTGCGCATTGCACCGTGGGCGGTGGCGCCATTGTGTTGGGTCACCTTGCTTTGGCCGATGGCGTTCACATTTCTGCTGCCACTGTGGTCACACGTTCTATTTCTCAGCCGGGTCATTACACCGGGCTTTTTCCCATCGATGACAATGCGACATGGGAAAAAAACGCAGCCAGCTTGAAGCAATTGCACAAGTTGCGTGATCGACTCAAAGCACTGGAGACGCAGCACCTCCAGCCCCCCTTTCTGGAACCTAAATCATGATGGACATTTACCAAATTCTCAAACAGCTGCCTCACCGCTACCCCATTTTGTTGGTAGACCGCGTCTTAGAAATTGAAAAAGGCGTGCGCATCAAGGCGTTGAAAAATGTCTCTGTCAATGAGCCTTACTTCACAGGCCATTTTCCATCCCGACCCGTCATGCCTGGTGTGCTCATGTTAGAAGCCTTGGCCCAAGCCGCCGCCTTGTTGGCATTTGACACATTGGGCGAGACGCCAGATGAGAAAACGGTGTATTACTTTGCAGGCATTGATGGCGCGCGCTTTAAGCGGCCTGTTGAGCCCGGCGATCAGCTCATTTTGGAAGTTGAATTGGACCGAATGAAGTCGGGTATTTTCAAATTCAAGGCACGCGCCAAAGTGGGCGATGAGATTGCGGTTGAAGCCGAACTCATGTGCACCATGCGCAAGGTTGCCTAGTCTTTCAACGCTAGAAGTTTATGACCCGCATTCATTCAACTGCCATTGTCGACCCGGCTGCCCAGCTAGATAGCAGCGTCACGGTAGGACCTTACACGGTCATTGGCCCGCATGTTCGCATCGATGCTGGCACCACTGTGGCCAGCCATTGCGTCATTGAGGGACACACCACCATTGGCAAAGACAACAAAATTTTTCAATTCAATTCATTGGGCGCAGTGCCCCAAGACAAGAAATACGCCGGTGAGCCTTGCCAATTGGTCATTGGCGATCGCAACACCATTCGAGAGTTTTGCACCTTCAATATTGGCTCGCCTGGCGATCAAGGTGTGACGCAGGTGGGCAATGACAATTGGATCATGGCCTATGTTCATCTGGCACACGATTGCCAAGTTGGCAACCACACCATTTTTGCCAACAGTACCCAGTTGGCCGGACATGTGCATGTGGGCGATTGGGTGATCTTGGGCGGCTTCACAGTGGTTCACCAATTTTGCCGTTTGGGTGCACACAGTTTCACGGCCATGAACTCTTTGCTGTTTGCCGATTTGCCGCCATTTGTGATGGCGCAAGGTCAACCTGCACAAGCTCGGTCCATGAACTTTGAAGGTTTGCGCCGCCGCGGTTTTTCAGCAGAAAGAATATCTGCGGTGAAGGCCATGCACAAAAGCTTGTATCGCCAGCAGCTTACCTTGGCACAAGCACAATCTGAAATTGAGTTGCTCACGCACAAGTACCCTGAAGCCAAAGCCGATGTCGACATGATGCTCGGCTTCTTGCAAGGTGCTTCGCCCGAGCGCGGCATTGTGAGATAAGTGGTGCAAACTGCTGCTGCCTCTGCGCTTCCAAAAGCCCCTGCTGGGGCTTTTTCCATGGCCATGGTGGCCGGGGAAACTTCAGGCGATTTGCTGGCAGGCTTGATGATGCAGGGCATTCGGGGGCAATGGCCAAACGCCAATTTGTATGGCATTGGCGGCCCGCGCATGCAAGCACAAGGATTCAACGCCTTGTGGCCCTCCGACAAATTGGCCGTGCGTGGTTATGTGGAAGTGTTGCGCCACTACCGAGAAATTGTGGGCATTCGCAAACAGCTTAAAGAGAAATTGTTGGCTCACCCTCCGCAAGTATTTGTGGGTGTCGATGCGCCCGATTTCAATCTCGACTTAGAGCGCGATTTAAAACAAGCAGGCATTCCCACCGTACATTTTGTGTGCCCTTCAATTTGGGCATGGCGTGCTGAGCGCATTGAAAAAATCAAGCAAAGCGTCGACCATGTGCTTTGTATTTTTCCGTTTGAAACCGATTTGCTTCATGCCCACGGCATTCCTGCCACGTATGTGGGGCATCCTTTGGCGCAAGCCATTCCCATGCATGTAGACACCCTCAAAGCCCGTCACGACTTGAGGCTAGACCCAGACCGGCCCGTGGTGGCTTTGCTGCCAGGGAGCCGTGAGTCTGAAATTACGTATTTGGCCGAACGGTTTTTTCAAGCGGCCCTTTTGCTCAGTCAACAACAAGCCAATTTACAGTTTGTGCTGCCCGCCATGCCCTCCATGATGGCCCGAATTGAGAGCATTCGAGACCAAGTTGGTGCAAGCCAAGTGCAAGTGCTGAAGGGCCAATCACATGCTGCTTTGGCAGCGTGTGACGTCACTCTCATTGCCAGTGGCACAGCCACACTCGAAGCGGCGTTGTTTAAAAAACCCATGGTCATTGCTTACAACATGAACTGGCTCAGTTGGCAAATGATGAAGCGCAAAAAATTGCAGCCTTGGGTGGGTTTGCCCAATATCTTGGCGCAAGAATTTTGTGTGCCAGAACTTTTGCAAGACCAAGCCACGCCGTCTAACATGTCTTCAGCCGTTCTAAACTGGCTTCGTTCTCCCAAAAAGGCCAAAGCCTTGGTGGGTCGTTTTGAAACCATGCACGCGTCTTTGTTGCGCGACACTCCCAGTCTTTGCGCCCATGCGATCGAAACGCTTGTCAAAGCCTGAGCAAGTGAGCTTGGCCTGGAATGCGCCCGGTTTGTTGGCCGGCGTGGACGAAGCTGGGCGTGGCCCTTTGGCTGGCCCTGTGGTTGCGGCCGCTGTCATATTGGATGATCTCAAACCCATCAAAGGTTTGGCTGACTCCAAAAAATTGACCGCCAAAACACGCGACCGTTTGTTTGACGAAATACGTGCAAAAGCTTTGTGTTTTGCAATTGCCGAGGCTAGTGTTGAAGAGATCGACTCACTGAATATTTTGCAAGCAACGATGCTGGCCATGCAAAGGGCTGTGGAGTCATTGCGATTGAAGCCTACCTTGGTGTACGTGGACGGCAATCGATTGCCCATCTTGGATGTGCGCGCGGAAGCCATCGTGAAGGGCGACGAAAAAGTGCAGGAAATTTCGGCAGCCTCTATCTTGGCCAAGGTGCACCGCGACCGCATGTGCGAAGAAATGCACCGCCAGTATCCAGACTATGGATTTGATTCACAC
This sequence comes from Limnohabitans sp. MMS-10A-178, assembly GCF_003063375.1. GTDB lineage: Bacteria > Pseudomonadota > Gammaproteobacteria > Burkholderiales > Burkholderiaceae_C > Limnohabitans_A. The sequence goes on from NZ_NERY01000003.1 coordinate 115,439, forward strand.
AAAGGCTACGGTACGGCGGTTCACCTGAAGGCGTTGCAATCCTTGGGGCCAACTCCCTTGCATCGCAAAACCTTTGCGCCAGTCACGCAGGCTATTCTGGCTTTGCAAAAATCATGAAGCTCATTACCTCCAAAGACAACCCTCGGCTTAAATCCATTCGCCGTTTGGCGCAAGACTCACAGGCTTATCGCAAATTGGGCTTGGTTTGGCTAGAGGGAGATCACCTTTGCCGGGCTGCACTTGCGCATGGAGTGAAGCCCGAACTGGCTATCTTTTCAGAATCCATTTGGCAAGCTTCTGAATTTGAGTGGTCGCAATGCGCCTCCGAAGTGTGGACAGTACCCGATGATTTGTTTGCAGGTTTGAGTGGGCTTGAGTCGCCAGCCAAAATGGGCTTCTTGTTGACGCTCCCTCTGGCGCCCAATTTAGACCCTCAAGCGGCTACCGTCGTTTTAGACCGGCTGCAAGATGCCGGCAATGTGGGCGCCATTTTGCGCAGTGCCTCCGCCTTTGGTTTCAAGCAAGTGCTGGCCATCAAAGGCACTGCGGGTTTGTGGTCGCCCAAGGTTTTGCGCGCTGGAATGGGCGCGCATTTTGGTCTAAGCCTGATCGAGGCAGCCAGATTGCAAGATTTGCAATCACTTCAGGTGCCTTTGCTTGGAACCGACGTCCATGAAGGCCCTTTCTTGCACGAATTGGTTCAGCAGGGCCTGTTGCCACAAAAGTGCGCTTGGGTCTTGGGCCACGAAGGGCAGGGCGTTTCACCAGATTTGATGGCCATCGTGCAGCAAAAGGTTCGCATCGCTCAGCCGGGTGGTGAGGAATCTTTGAATGTAGCCACTGCTGCTGCCATCTGCCTACACGCCAGCGCCACAGCCAAGCTTTGAGCCTCAGAACAGCTCGGTCTTTAGTACTGAAAAAATCGGCGGCTTCAAGCTCGGGTTAGGGAATACTCGCGGCTATAATGAGAGGCTTTCCCGCATCAACCTGTACGCACCCGCTCACAACAAGCCATTTCCCTTCAAAAGCAGCCAAAAAGCCAACCTTTCAAGGTAGAGCTTGAGCGTGCTGGGGCGTACCCGAACCATACCGGAGAACCCAGTGCTTTTGTCTCTTCAGGGAACCTTCCCCTTAGCCATTTTGGCGCTTGCAGACGGCACAGTCTTTGTCGGCAATTCCATTGGAGCCCCAGGCTCCACAGTGGGCGAGGTGGTTTTCAACACCTCTCTCACTGGCTATCAAGAAATCCTCACAGACCCCAGCTACTGCCAGCAGATCGTCACCCTCACGTATCCGCACATTGGCAACTACGGCGTCAACCCCGAGGATGTCGAATCCGACAAAGTCCACGCCGCTGGCTTGATCATCAAAGATCTGCCCATGGTTGCAAGCAATTTCCGCTCAACCGAAACGCTGTCGGCTTATTTGTCACGCAGTGGCACCGTAGCCATTGCCAACATCGATACTCGCAAGCTCACACGCCTTTTGCGCACCCATGGCGCCCAAAACGGCGCCATTGTGGCCCTGGCTGCTGGTCAAGCTGTCACGCCCGAACTTACCGCCCAAGCGGTGCAAGCTGCCAAAGCCGCGCCAGCCATGACGGGTTTGGATTTGGCTCAAAAAGTCACTGTCTCTGCCGCATACCCTTGGACCGAATCCGAATGGAAGCTGGGCAGCGGCTACGGCCAACAAACTGCCCCTCGTTTCCACGTGGTGGCTTACGACTTTGGCGTGAAGAAAAACATTTTGCGCATGCTGGCCGAGCGCGGCTGCAAAGTCACAGTGGTTCCGGCCAAAACGCCAGCCGCCGAAGTGCTCAAGCACAAGCCCGATGGCATCTTCTTGTCCAACGGCCCTGGCGACCCGCAGCCTTGCGACTACGCCATTGCAGCCGCCCAAGAATTGATCGAAACCGGCATTCCAACATTTGGTATTTGCTTGGGTCACCAAATCATGGCCTTGGCCAGCGGTGCTAAAACTTTCAAAATGAAGTTTGGTCACCATGGTGCCAACCACCCAGTCAAAGACCTCGACTCGGGTCGTGTGTCCATCACCAGTCAAAACCACGGTTTTGCGGTGGACGAAAAATCTTTGCCTGCCAACTTGCGCGCTACGCACGTGTCTTTGTTCGACGGCACCTTGCAAGGCTTGGCCCGCACCGACAAGCCAGCGTTCTGTTTCCAGGGTCACCCTGAGGCCTCACCGGGCCCTCACGACATTGCCTATCTCTACGATCGCTTCATCAACCTGATGGAGACCAAATAACATGCCAAAGCGCTCCGACCTAAAAAGCATTCTCATCATTGGCGCTGGCCCCATCATCATTGGCCAGGCCTGTGAGTTCGACTACTCCGGCGTGCAAGCTTGTAAAGCTTTGCGCGAAGAGGGCTACAAAGTCATCTTGATCAACAGCAACCCTGCCACGATCATGACCGACCCCGCCACAGCGGATGTCACCTACATCGAGCCCATCACATGGCAAACGGTTGAAAAGATCATTGCCAAAGAACGCCCCGATGCCATCCTGCCCACCATGGGTGGCCAAACAGCGCTCAACTGTGCGCTCGATTTGTGGCACCACGGCGTGCTCGACAAGTACAAAGTGGAGCTCATTGGGGCCACACCCGAAGCCATTGACAAAGCCGAAGACCGCTTGAAGTTCAAAGACGCCATGACCAAAATTGGTCTGGGCTCAGCTCGCTCAGGCATTGCGCACAGCATGGACGAAGCGTGGGCAGTTCAACGCACAGTGGGTTTCCCCACAGTCATTCGTCCCAGCTTTACATTGGGCGGCACAGGCGGCGGTATTGCCTACAACCCTGAAGAATTCGAGACCATTTGCAAGCGCGGCTTGGAAGCGTCTCCCACCAACGAACTCCTCATTGAAGAGTCACTGCTTGGTTGGAAAGAATACGAGATGGAAGTGGTTCGCGACAAAGCAGACAACTGCATCATTGTTTGCTCTATCGAAAACTTAGATCCGATGGGCGTGCACACCGGCGATTCCATCACGGTGGCGCCAGCACAAACCCTCACCGACAAAGAATACCAAATCATGCGCAATGCCAGCTTGGCTGTGTTGCGTGAAATTGGTGTTGATACGGGTGGCTCTAACGTTCAGTTCTCCATCAATCCTCAAGACGGCCGCATGGTGGTCATTGAGATGAACCCGCGTGTTTCGCGTTCTTCTGCGTTGGCGTCTAAAGCCACTGGTTTTCCCATTGCCAAAGTGGCAGCCAAATTGGCTGTGGGTTACACGCTCGATGAGTTGCGCAACGAAATCACGGGCGGTGCTACACCGGCCAGTTTCGAGCCCAGCATCGACTATGTGGTTACCAAAATTCCACGCTTTGCCTTCGAAAAATTCCCCACCGCCGATAGCCGTCTCACTACTCAGATGAAGTCGGTGGGTGAGGTCATGGCCATGGGCCGCACCTTCCAAGAATCCTTCCAGAAAGCCTTGCGCGGTTTGGAAGTGGGCGTAGATGGCTTGAACGAAAAAACACAAGACCGCGAAGTTCTCGAAAAAGAACTGGGCGAGCCAGGTCCCGACCGCATTTGGTATGTGGGCGATGCGTTTGCCATGGGACTGAGTGTGGATGAAGTGTTTGAACTCACCAAAATTGACCGCTGGTTCTTGGTGCAAATTGAAGACATCGTCAAGATTGAACTTGAACTCGAAACCACCAACCTCAAAGCCATCACAGCCGACGAGTTGCGCGCTTTGAAGAAAAAAGGTTTCTCAGACCGTCGTTTGGCCAAGTTGCTCAAAACAACAGAGCACGAAGTGCGCGCTCAGCGCCACGCCATGAATGTCCGCCCCGTTTACAAACGGGTGGACACTTGTGCGGCCGAGTTTTCTACCGACACCGCCTACATGTATTCCACTTATGAAGATGAGTGCGAAGCAGAACCCACCACCAACAAAAAGATCATGGTCTTGGGTGGCGGCCCGAACCGAATTGGTCAGGGCATTGAGTTTGACTACTGCTGTGTGCATGCGGCTTTGGCCATGCGCGAAGACGGTTACGAAACCATCATGGTCAACTGCAACCCCGAAACGGTTTCAACCGACTACGACACCTCCGATCGTTTGTATTTCGAGCCCCTTACCTTAGAAGACGTGCTCGAAATTGTCGACAAAGAAAAGCCAACCGGCGTGATCGTTCAATACGGTGGCCAAACACCTTTGAAATTGGCCCTCGGTTTGGAAGCCGCTGGTGTGCCCATCATCGGTACCAGCCCCGACATGATTGACGCCGCTGAAGACCGCGAGCGTTTTCAAAAGTTGTTGCACGAGTTGGGCTTGCGTCAGCCGCCCAACGCCACAGCCCGCACAGAGCCCGAAGCTTTGGAAAAAGCCGCTGCCTTGGGTTACCCCTTGGTGGTTCGCCCCAGTTACGTGCTGGGTGGTCGGGCCATGGAAATTGTTCACGAGCAACGCGACCTCGAGCGCTACATGCGCGAAGCGGTCAAGGTCAGCAACGATTCACCCGTGCTGCTCGATCGTTTCTTGAACGATGCCATTGAGTGCGATGTCGATTGTTTGCGCGATCCCGAAGGCAAAACCTTCATCGGTGGTGTGATGGAGCACATCGAACAAGCGGGCGTGCACAGTGGCGACTCAGCTTGCTCCTTGCCCCCTTACAGCTTGAGTGCTGCCACCGTAGACGAACTCAAGCGTCAATCAGCGGCCATGGCTGGTGCTCTCAATGTGGTCGGTTTGATGAACGTGCAGTTTGCCATTCAACACGTCGACGGCAAGGACGTTATTTACGTGCTCGAAGTAAACCCCCGCGCTTCGCGCACGGTGCCTTACGTATCCAAAGCCACTGGCATTCAATTGGCCAAAGTGGCGGCCCGTTGCATGGCCGGACAAACCCTGGCATCGCAAGGCATTACCAAAGAAGTGACACCCCCATATTTCAGCGTGAAAGAAGCGGTGTTCCCATTTGTCAAATTCCCTGGCGTTGACACCATCTTGGGCCCAGAAATGAAGTCCACCGGTGAAGTGATGGGCGTAGGAAAAACCTTTGGCGAAGCCTTTGTGAAGAGTCAAATGGGTGCTGGCACCAAGTTACCCCGTGAAGGCAATGTCTTCTTGACCGTTAAAAATAGCGACAAGCCACGCGCTGTGAAAGTGGCGCGCGATTTGGTGGCCATGGGTTTCAAAGTGTTTGCCACCAAGGGCACCGCAGCTGCCATTGCCGCAGAGGGCGTGGCCGTTCAAGCCATCAACAAAGTCACTGAGGGTCGCCCCCACATTGTGGACATGATCAAGAACAATGAAATTGCCTTGGTCATCAATACAGTGGAGGAGCGACGCAATGCCATTGCCGACTCGCGCGCTATCAGAACCTCGGCGCTCTTGGCGCGAGTGACCACCTTCACTACAATTGCTGGCGCTGAAGCGGCGGTTGAAGGTATGAAATATTTGGACAAACTGGATGTCATTTCTGTTCAAGAAATGCATGCCATGTTGACCGCCTAAAAGAAACTCGGAGACACCCACGTGGCAACCATTCCCATTACCCTTCGCGGTGCTGAAAAGCTGAAGGCCGAACTTCACCAATTGAAAACGGTGGAGCGACCCTCAGTGATCAATGCCATCGCTGAAGCTCGCGCCCAAGGCGATTTGAGCGAGAACGCAGAATACGATGCGGCCAAAGACCGTCAGGGGTTTGTAGAAGGTCGTATTCAAGAAATTGAAGGCAAACTTTCTGCCGCTCAAGTTATCGATCCCGCTTCAGTAGATGCGGGTGGCAAAGTGGTGTTTGGCACCACCGTTGAGTTGGAAGAGGAAAGCACCGGTGAGCAGGTCAAGTACCAAATCGTAGGCGAAGACGAAGCCGATCTCAAGTTGGGTTTGATCAATATCAGCAGCCCCATTGCGCGCGCACTCATTGGCAAGGAAGAGGGCGATGTGGCAGTGGTGCAAGCACCGGGTGGTGAGAAGCGCTACGAAATTGTGGCGGTCTCTTACATCTAACGCCTTTTTTATTCTTTCCAGTGCTCTGCCACCCAGAGTGCTGGTTTGATGAATCTGAATTTTCGATTTCGCTTGCCAGCCAAAGCGTCGGGTGGATTGCACTCGCCGTGAAAAATCACAATGCGTGCATCTTGTGGAATTTGTGGCGCATTCCAATAGTTGGTGGGCCATGCGGGAATGCTGTGGTACTTGAAACTGGGGCACCACGCCGCTGGCCAATATGCCAGCTTGCCTTGGCGGTGTAAAAAGTCAGAAAGGTAAGCCTGTTCGTTTCTGAACTGCTTGCGAATGGTATCGAAGTTATTGCGAAAATATTCCAACACTTCGGGGTGCGCGCCCAATTGATATCGATAAACCGAAGAGTTGCCGGTGATGCGCCATGGCCTTTTGTAATCGTGAATGATCATGAAGTCGCCAGGGGCTTCAAAGAAGCCATCCATGTTGCCCACAATGACCACGTCCACATCCAAGAACAAAGCGGTGCCACGCAGGCCATGCAGGTCTTGCGCAAATGAGGCCAACTTGGTCCAGCCTCGCTCAGGAATGCCTTGTGGCAAGTCCAAGGGCGGAATAGGCAAGCACTGAACTTCGCTCCTAATGCCATCGCTGTTGTCGGTAAGGCAAACCATGTTGAACTCACCCGTGAGGTGTCTGCGAACCATGGCATACAAGCGATTGACATACTCGGGGCCATATTTGGTACCCCACTTCATGCAAATGATGTGACGTTGGCTTGACTGCATGCTCACGGTAACCCGTTAGGCTTGATTGCGTTTCTTAATGGACTTTTGCTTCACTTTGGCGCGCTTGACTTGACCGCCCGATGTGAGGCGCTGGTTGCCCAAAACACGCAAAGTTTTCACTTCGGGACGCTGGCCGCCACGGCTGCTGTATTTCAAGACCTTAAAATCGCGGGGTCCGGCCATGCGATCTTCGGAAACGGTTTTTTCCTTTTCAGGCACAGGGCGCCAAAGCACCAGCAATTTGCCGATGTGCTGAATGGGGGCGGCGCTCAGGTCGTCGGCCAATTGGTTGAACATGGCTTCGCGGGCAACGCGGTCGTCCCCCAGAACACGAATTTTGATCAAACCGTGCGCCTTGAGGGCCGCGTCGGTTTCTTTGACAACGGCAGGCGTGAGGCCATCGTTGCCAACCATGACAACGGGATCGAGGTGGTGCGCTTCGGCTCTGTGAACCTTGCGTTGGGCGGGAGTCAATTGAATTTGAGGCATGGCGCTATTATCCCTGCTTGAACGGAAGAGCATGAAAGTAAAAACCAAAAGTAAAAAAGTCAACAAGTCGTGGTTGAACGACCACGTCAATGACCCCTACGTCAAATTGGCCAAAAAAGAGGGCTACAGGGCGAGGGCTGCCTACAAATTGAAGGAGATTGACGAAACCTTTGGTCTCATCAAGCCGGGCAATTTGGTGGTCGACTTGGGCTCAGCGCCGGGGGCGTGGAGCCAATATGTGCGGCGCAGGTTATCGCCTCAGGGAGCAGCAGCCGGCGATTTGAACGGCACCATTCTGGCTGTTGATCTGCTGCCCATGGAGCCCGTGGAGGGCGTTCACTTCATTCAAGGCGACTTCACGGAAGCAGATGTGTTGGCCCAACTTCAAGCCATTGTGGGCGATCGCCCTGTGGACGTGGTGGTGTCAGACATGGCGCCCAACCTGTCGGGCATTGATTCTGTGGATGCCGCTCGTATTTCGCATCTGATTGAATTGGCGGTTGAATTTGCCCAGATGCACCTCAAACCCCAGGGGGCCTTGGTGGTCAAGGTGTTCCATGGCAGCGGCTACAGCCAGTTGGTGAAGCTCTTCAAGGAGTCTTTCAAGGTGGTCAAGCCCATCAAGCCCAAAGCTTCGCGCGACAAATCTTCAGAGCAGTTTTTGGTTGGAATTGAACCCAAAAACAGGCCTGCCTTGCTTTGACTGTTGCGATAAAGGCTCTTGAGACCAAATTTCCCTGCAGATTTAAGGCCAAGTCAAGAAATTTTTAGCCCGATGGGCTTTCAAAAGCCTAGAATGAATACCAATTAGACGTTTAGATGGGAGCTCTTCTTGAACAACCCCTGGTTTTCCAAGATTGCCGTATGGCTTGTGATTGGCATGGTGCTTTTCACTGTATTCAAACAATTTGACAACCGCTCAAGTGTGGGGTCTGGCTTTATGGGTTACTCCGACTTCCTAGAAGAAGTCCGAAGCAACCGCATCAAAACCGCCACCATTCAAGAAGGTCAGGGCGGTACAGAAATTGTGGCTGTCACCACAGACGACCGCCGCATCAGAACCACGGCCACTTACCTCGATCGTGGTTTGGTGGGCGACCTCATTGCCAATGGCGTGAAGTTCGACGTCAAGCCTCGCGAAGAAGGCTCGCTCCTCATGAGCCTGCTGGTCAGCTGGGGCCCCATGCTCTTGCTCATAGGTGTCTGGATTTATTTCATGCGCCAAATGCAGGGCGGTGGCAAAGGCGGTGCCTTTAGCTTCGGAAAAAGCAAAGCCCGCATGCTTGACGAAAACGCCAATCAAGTTACCTTTGCCGATGTGGCAGGTTGCGACGAAGCCAAAGAAGAAGTGAAAGAGGTGGTCGACTTCTTGAAAGACCCCCAGCGTTTCCAAAAACTTGGCGGCAGAATTCCCAGAGGCTTGTTGTTGGTAGGCCCACCTGGTACCGGTAAAACATTGCTGGCCAAGAGCATTGCTGGCGAGGCCAAGGTGCCTTTCTTCAGTATTTCTGGTTCTGATTTCGTAGAAATGTTTGTGGGTGTGGGTGCTGCCCGTGTTCGCGACATGTTCGAGAACGCCAAGAAAAATGCGCCTTGCATTATTTTCATCGACGAAATCGACGCCGTAGGCCGCCAGCGCGGTGCTGGCTTGGGCGGCGGCAACGACGAACGCGAGCAAACTCTCAACCAGATGCTGGTCGAGATGGACGGCTTCGAAACCAATTTGGGCGTGATTGTGGTGGCTGCCACCAACCGTCCCGACATTTTGGATGCCGCTTTGTTGCGCCCAGGTCGTTTCGATCGCCAGGTTTATGTCACATTGCCCGACATTCGCGGCCGCGAACAAATCTTGGCTGTGCACATGCGCAAAATTCCAATTGGCCAAGACATGAACCCCGGCGTCATTGCCCGCGGTACACCTGGCATGAGCGGTGCCGACTTGGCCAACTTGTGCAACGAAGCTGCCCTCATGGCAGCTCGCCGCAACGCCCGCGTTGTGGAAATGCAAGACTTCGAAAAAGCCAAAGACAAAATTCTGATGGGCCCAGAGCGCAAGAGCATGGTCATGCCCGAAGAAGAGCGTCGCAACACGGCTTATCACGAGTCGGGCCACGCCCTCATTGGCAAACTTTTGCCCAAGTGCGACCCTGTTCACAAGGTCACCATCATTCCTCGCGGCCGTGCCTTGGGTGTCACCATGAGCCTGCCCGAAAAAGACCGCTACAGCTACGACAGCGAATACATGTTGAACCAAATCAGCATGTTGTTTGGTGGCCGTATTGCCGAAGAAGTGTTCATGAAGCAAATGACCACGGGTGCCAGCAACGACTTTGAGCGTGCCACCCAAATTGCCCGCGACATGGTCATGCGTTATGGCATGACCACGGCCTTGGGCCCCATGGTCTACGCTGAAAACGAAGGCGAAGTGTTCTTGGGTCGTTCTGTTACCAAGACCACCAACATGTCTGAGTCCACCATGCAAAAGGTTGATTCTGAAGTGCGCCGCATCATCGATGAGCAGTACAACTTGGCGCGTCGTTTGATTGAAGAAAACAGCGACAAGATGCACGCCATGGCCAAGGCCTTGCTAGAGTGGGAAACCATTGATGTCACGCAGTTGGACGACATCATGGCCGGCCGCGAACCCAAAGCACCCAAAGATTGGACCCCCCGCATTCCACCTTCCGGCAGCGACGATGCGGGTGCTCCACCTGCCGTCAAAGTAGATCCTGAGCCCAACGCGGCTTGATACTAAACACACACGGGGCTTCGGCCCCGTTGTTCATTTTCAAAGCCATGTCCCAGCCCATTTGGCAAACTTCCCGTTTCAAGATTGACTTGTCTCAACCCAAGGTCATGGCCATCGTCAATCTCACGCCCGACTCATTTTCCGATGGGGGTCGCCACAGTGCGCTGTCCTTGGCGCTTGAAAATGCACAAGCCCTGTTGGCGCAGGGTGCTGATATTTTGGACATTGGCGGCGAATCTTCACGTCCAGGAGCGGCACCAGTGAGTTTGGAGGAGGAGTTGAGCCGTGTCTTGCCCTTTTTGCGGGAGGCCGTCACTTGGCATGTTCCCATCTCGATCGACACCTACAAAAGCGAGGTGATGCAAGCCGCATTGGACTTGGGGGTCGACATCGTCAACGACATTTGGGCATTGCGGCAAGCTGGGTCTAGGCAAGTGGTAGCCCAACATGGCCAATGTGGAGTTTGCTTGATGCACATGCACCGAGACCCCCAAACCATGCTTGAGCAACCCATGGCGGGCGATGTGCTTGAACCCATTAAAAACTTCTTGTCGCAGCAAGTTTCTGCCTTGATGGATTGTGGTGTGCAAACCAGTCGCATAGTTTTGGATCCTGGTGTGGGCTTTGGCAAAACACTGACCCAAAATTTAAGTCTGCTTCAGCGCCAGTCTGAGCTTTTGACCTTGGGCTTTCCTGTGCTGGCTGGGTGGTCTCGCAAGGGTAGCTTGGGCAAAATGACGGCCATCCAAGGAAATGCGCCCGATGCCCAAGACAGGGTGGGTGCCAGCGTGGCTGCCGCGCTCATTGCCGTTCAAAATGGCGCTTCCGTGGTTCGTGTTCACGATGTGAAAGAAACAGTGCAGGCCTTGCGTGTTTGGCAGGCTTTGAAGAATTAAAATCGAGCCATCTTCAGAAGATCCCAAAAAGAACAACAACCATGACCAGAAAATACTTTGGAACCGATGGCATTCGCGGCACGGTCGGGCAAGCGCCCATCACGCCAGACTTTGTCATGCGATTGGCCCACGCGGTTGGACGCGTTTTGCGACAAAAAGAAGACCACCCGGTGGTGTTAATTGGCAAAGACACCCGCATCTCTGGGTACATGTTGGAGAGTGCGCTGGAATCTGGCTTTAACTCTGCAGGGGTTGACGTGGTTTTGTTGGGCCCAGTGCCAACGCCAGCAGTGGCCTACCTTACCCGCGCACAGCGTGCTTCCTTAGGCGTGGTAATCAGTGCAAGCCACAACCCCTATGACGACAACGGCATCAAATTTTTCAGTGCCAAGGGCACCAAGCTCAGTGATGCTTGGGAACTATCGGTTGAAGCCTTGGTGGACGAGCCACCAGTTTGGGTCACTTCTGCCGAACTGGGTAAGGCCAAGCGCTTAGACGATGCAGCGGGCCGATACATTGAATTTTGCAAAAGTACTTTCAGCAACGACTTCACTTTAAAGGGCATGAAGATTGTGGTGGATGGCGCCCATGGTGCTGCCTATCAAATTGCGCCCAAAGTTTTTCATGAGTTGGGCGCCGATGTCATTGCCATAGGTTGTTCGCCCGATGGCTTGAACATCAACAAGGGCGTGGGTGCAACCCACCCTGAAGCCCTGGTAGAGGCTGTCAAAGCGCATCAAGCCGACTATGGCGTTGCCCTAGATGGCGATGCCGATAGACTGCAATTGGTCGACAAATCGGGGCGTTTGTACAACGGCGATGAGTTGCTCTATTTGATGGTTACCGACCGACTCGCGCGCGATGAAGTGGTTGCGGGTGTGGTGGGCACACTCATGACCAACATGGCTGTAGAAGTTGCCCTTAAAAATAAAAACATCCCTTTCATTCGCAGCAAAGTGGGAGACCGCTACGTTCTAGAGGCTTTGCAAGAGAACAGTTGGTTGTTGGGCGGCGAGGGCTCTGGCCACTTATTGGCCCTAGACAAGCACACCACGGGCGATGGCCTGATCAGTGCCTTGCAAGTGCTGCAGGCCTGTGTGGCCACTGGCAAAACCATGGCCCAGTTGTTAAGCGATGTGGTGTTGTTTCCTCAGGTGCTCATCAATGTGCGTTTGGCCAAAGACCAAAATTGGAAAGATAGCCCCCAGTTGGCGCAAGCCTTGAAAGAAGTGGAAGCTGAGTTGGCCGATACCGGCCGCGTTCTAATTAGGCCCAGTGGCACCGAGCCATTGGTCCGTGTGATGGTGGAGGCCCGTGACATGGCAGTGGCGCAACGCAGCGCCGAAAAACTTGCCAATACATTGCGCTAATCAATAAATCAAACGCTCAGGTTTGATTTCTTGAAGAATGGTGGTGGCAATTTCCTCAATCGACTTGGTGGTGGTTGAAAGCCAGCGAATGCTAGAGCGGCGCATCATCGACTCGGCTTCGGCCACTTCATGTCGGCAGTTTTCTAAGCTGGCGTACTTGGAGTTGGGGCGTCTTTCTGAGCGAATTTCTGAAAGCCGATCGGGATGTATGGTCAGGCCAAAAATCTTTTTTCGATGGGGCACCAAGGCTGGGGGCAATTGCTTGCGCTCAAAGTCTTCGGGAATGAGGGGGTAGTTGGCTGCTTTCAAACCGTGTTGCATGGCCAAGTAAAGGCTGGTGGGCGTTTTGCCACTTCGGCTCACACCGACCAAGATCACTTCTGCCTGCTCCAAATCTCGGTTGGACTGGCCGTCGTCGTGGGCCAGTGAGAAGTTGATGGCCTCAATGCGATCGTGGTAGTCCTTGCTTTTGCTGACATCCGAAAAACGACCGACTCGGTGATGCGATTTGATGCCTAACTCTTCTTCCAGAGGGTGGACAAAGGTGCTAAACATGTCAAGCAACATGCCCTTGCAACCCTCGCGAATCACGTCAAGCACTTCCATGTTCACCAAGGTGGTGAACACAATGGGTTTGATGTTCTCAATTTCAGCGGTGTGATTGATTTGCCGCACGGCTTGGTGCGCTTTGTCTGCACTGTCAACAAAGGGCAGGCGGATGTAGCGTGTTTTCATCTCAAATTGAGCCAAGATGGCCTTGCCAAAGGTCTCGGCTGTAATTCCGGTGCCGTCGGAGATGAAAAAAACGGTTCTGTTGGGCATTGTTGAAATTTTAACCTTGTGTTGCCTGACTTGCGTCCTAAAATCTCATTCATTATCTATCGCCTGCTGGCGTCCAGAAGTCACGTCTAAAAACAATCAAGACTCTGGAAGTTGGTTCGGGCTGAAAGTGCCGCTTTTTAACTTTGGAGTTTTTATGTCTAACCTCTTTGCAAAGGACGCTTTGGTCGTGCCCTTCGAACAACTTCGGATGACCGATGTTGAGTCTGTGGGCGGTAAAAATGCCAGCTTGGGCGAGATGATTTCTCAATTGCCCAACGGTGTTCGCGTGCCTACAGGTTTTGCCACCACCGCGCATGCTTTTCGGGCATTTTTAAAGCACGATGGCTTGGTCGATCGGATCAATCAGAAGTTGGATGCTTTGGATGTGGAGGACGTTCGAGCTTTGTCGGTGGTGGGTGCTGAAATTCGGCAGATGGTGGAGGCTCAGCCTTTCCCTGCCGACCTTGAAAAAGCCATTCGAGATCAGTTTGCCGTCCTCAGCGCGGGCAATCCGCAAGCATCTTTTGCGGTTCGCTCATCAGCCACCGCCGAAGATTTGCCCGACGCTTCATTTGCCGGTCAACAAGAAACCTTCTTGAACGTGGTGGGCATTGAAGACATTTTGCACAAAATGAAAGAGGTGTTTGCCTCTTTGTACAACGACCGCGCCATCAGTTACCGCGTGCACAAAGGTTTTGCGCACGCAGAAGTGGCCTTGTCTGCCGGTGTGCAGCGCATGGTGCGTTCCGACTTAGGGGCAGCTGGCGTCATGTTCACCATTGACACCGAAACCGGTTTTGAAGAAGTGGTGTTCATCACTTCCAGTTATGGCTTGGGCGAAACGGTGGTGCAGGGCGCCGTCAACCCCGACGAGTTTTATGTGCACAAGCCCATGTTGGCTGTTGGCAAAAATGCGGTCATACGGCGCAATTTGGGCTCCAAGCTCATCCAAATGATTTTCTCAACGCCCGAGGAAAAAGCCGCCTCAGGCAAGCTGGTCAAAACCGTTGATGTGGCCATGGAGTTGCGCAACCGTTACTCGCTCACCGATGCCGACATTACCCAGCTGGCGCAATATGCCATGGTGATTGAAAAGCACTATGGCCGCCCCATGGACATTGAATGGGGCAAGGACGGCACCGATGGCCTGCTTTACATTTTGCAAGCCCGCCCAGAGACTGTGAAAAGTCAGTCTAAGGGCACAGCCGAATTGCGCTACAAGCTCAAAGGCAAGGGCACCGTTCTGGCGGAGGGCAGAGCCATTGGCCAAAAAATTGGCACTGGCCCAGTCCGTCTGGTTCACAGCATTTCCGAAATGGACCAAGTGCAGCCAGGCGATGTGCTGGTGACTGACATGACCGATCCCAATTGGGAACCGGTCATGAAGCGCGCTAGCGCCATTGTGACCAACCGAGGAGGGCGCACATGCCACGCGGCCATCATTGCTCGCGAGTTGGGCATTCCAGCTGTGGTGGGTTGTGGCAATGCCACCGAGCTTTTGAAAGACGGTACGCTGGTCACGGTCAGTTGTGCAGAGGGCGACACAGGTCGCATCTACGACGGCTTGCTAGAAACCGAAGTGACCGAGGTTATTCGCGGCACCATGCCCGATATTGCAACCAAGATCATGATGAACGTTGGCAACCCGCAGCTGGCATTTGATTTTGCCCAGCTGCCCAATCAAGGTGTGGGCCTTGCGCGCTTGGAGTTCATCATCAACAACAACATTGGTGTGCACCCCAAAGCCATTTTGGACTACCCCAACATCGATGCTGATCTGAAAAAAGCGGTGGAATCCGTTGCCCGTGGGCACGCTTCACCCAAGGCTTTTTACATCGACAAAGTAACCGAAGGCGTGGCCAGCATTGCAGCCGCGTTCTGGCCCAAGCCTGTCATTGTTCGCTTGTCAGACTTTAAGAGCAATGAATACCGCAAACTCATTGGCGGTAGCCGCTACGAGCCCGAGGAAGAAAATCCCATGCTGGGCTTTCGTGGGGCGGCGCGTTATATCAGCCAAGACTTTGGTGAAGCATTTGCCATGGAGTGCCAAGCCATCAAGCGAGTGCGAGGTGAGATGGGCCTCACCAATGTGCAGGTAATGGTTCCTTTTGTGCGCACCTTGGGACAGGCCGATCGCGTGACTCAGCTCTTGGCCAAACACGGCCTGCAACGTGGCCAAGACGACTTGAAAGTCATCATGATGTGCGAAGTGCCTAGTAACGCCATCTTGGCTGAAAAGTTTTTAGAGTTCTTTGACGGATTTTCAATCGGCTCTAACGACCTGACGCAACTCACTTTGGGCTTAGACCGAGACTCTGGTTTGGAGTTGCTTGCGGCAGATTTTGACGAGCGCGATTTGGCGGTGCAAACCTTGATTTCCCAAGCCATCCAAGCTTGCCTGAGCCAGGGCAAGTATGTGGGCATTTGCGGTCAAGGGCCCAGCGATCACCCCGACTTTGCGCGCTGGCTCATGTCACAGGGCATCAGCTCCATCTCTTTGAACCCAGACACAGTGGTTGAAACCTGGATGCAGCTAGGAAAAGCAGATTGAAGTCAGAGACATCCTTCCAGAAAAAGTATGCCGCCTACCAATGGCGCTTACATCGCAACGTTTTAATTTACGTGGTGTTGCTGCTTTTTTTGCTGGGTGTCATGGGGTGGGCGGAACATGAGGGACTTTCCAGAAATTTGATTGGCCCCATTTTCCTTTTCTCGACGGTCATGATTTATGCCCTGATAGGTGTCGCGGGGCGCACTTCAGATGCTGAAGAATATTATGTGGCTGGCAGGCGCATCCCGGCTTTTTACAACGGCATGGCCACCGCTGCCGATTGGATGAGTGCGGCATCGTTTATCAGTTTGGCTGGCGCGCTTTATTTACAAGGCTTTTCGGGCACTGGCGGTCAAGCCGGCGGCTTGGCATATGTCATGGGGTGGACAGGTGGATTTTGCTTGGTGGCTTTGCTCATCGCTCCCCATTTAAGGGCCATGAACTTGTACACCTTGCCCGATTTTTTCAGTCAACGTTTTGGCGGTCGGTGGCCAAGGCTGTTGGCGGCTTGGGCAGCCATTTTGTGTTCATTCACTTATGTGGTGGCACAAATTTATGGCATTGGCCTCATTGCGTCACGTCTCACGGGTGTGCAGTTTGAAATCGGTATTTTGCTCGGACTGGGTGGTGTTTTGCTGTGTTCTTTCTTGGGCGGAATGCGAGCCATCACTTGGACTCAAGTGGCCCAATACATCATTTTGCTCATAGCATTTTTAATTCCAGTGTCGTGGCTGGCCTACAAACAATTGGGAACGCCTTGGGCACCATTGGCGTATGGCTCGCAAATTTCTAAAATTGCAGAACTCGAGCAAAAACTCATTGCCGATCCGTCGGAGTTGGCAGTCCGCCAAGAGTATGCCCGCCGCGCAGAAGCGTTGCGCGCCAAACTTGAAAATGTTGAAGAGTCCTTGCTCAAAGAGCGGCAAAGCCTAGAGCAAAAAGTACGCGATTTGAAACTTCAAAATGCCGAGTATTCGGTCATTGCGCAAGTTCGGCGAGAGTTGCAAGCATTGCCTAAAAATGCGGCATCGGCCAAAGAGGTGTGGCAAAAAGCCTTGCAAGAGAATGTTGAGCGATCTCAAGTTTTAGGGGGCATGCCGCTTCATGGCAAGCCTTTCCAGGGGGACCCTGATGGCACCCCCCAAGAGCAAGAAATTTACCAGCACTCAAGAATCAATTTTGTGGCACTCATTTTTTGCTTGATGGCCGGTACGGCTGGCTTGCCACATTTGCTCACTCGCTTCTACACCGTCCCAAATGAGTCTGAAGCGCGCTTGTCTGTGGCTTGGTCGTTGCTGTTCATTGCCATCTTGTATTTGAGCGCGCCTGCATTGGCGGTGCTTGTGAAGTTTGAGGTCATGAATAATTTGGTGGGCAGTTCTTTTTCAGAATTACCCCATTGGCTTGCCCAGTGGGCGCGTGTCGACAGTGCTTTGGTGGAAGTGTCCGATGTCAACCGCGATGGTGTTTTGCAGTTTGGCGAGCTTAAGTTGGGGGCCGACATGATCATGCTGGCCAGTCCCGAAATGGCAGGCTTGCCTTACGTCATTTCAGGATTGGTGGCAGCAGGCGGGTTTGCCGCGGCCTTGTCTACAGCTGACGGCCTTCTTTTGACAATCAGCAATGCGTTTGTTCACGACATGCGCTTGGGTACCAAAAACGGCATTGAGACAGAAGAGGGGCGAGTGATTTTGTCGAAGTTTGCTTTGCTGGCCGTGGCCATGTGTGCCGCCATGGTGGCAGCTTGGAAGCCAGCGCAAATTTTGGCCTTGGTCTCGGCGTCTTTTTCTTTGGCGGCATCTGCCTTCTTCCCGGGCATGATCATGGGAATTTTCTGGAAAGGTGCAAGCCGAAAAGGGGTTGTTTTGGGAATGTTGCTGGGCTTGGCCACCACGCTTTGCTACATGATTCTGAACGCACCTACTGTTCGAATTGCTCTCGATTGGACCGCTGAAACTGGCCTTTTTTTAGGAATCCAGCCCATATCTGCTGGCATTTTGGGAGTGCCTGTTGGATTTTTGGCTATTTTCTTGGGAAGTTTGTTTTGGCCAGACCGCCCCGAATCGCTCGCAGGACAAGATTCACCCTCTCAAAACCCCTTCCCAGGCCTCTAATTCCTAGGCTATAATAGCGGGCTTAGCCTTGCTGCACCCCGTCCGACGCTGGGGGTAGCTTTTTTCAATACCTCAAAGGTAAAAACCCAAAAGGAGTTTCAATGCGTCATTACGAAATCATTTTGCTGATTCATCCGGATCAGAGCGAACAAGTTCCAGCCATGCTGGAGCGTTACAAAGGCATGATTGTTGCCGGCGGTGGAAAAATTCACCGTGTCGAAGACTGGGGTCGCCGCCAGTTGGCCTACCAAATTAACAAGTTGGGCAAAGCCCACTACTTGTGCGTGAACATTGAAGCTGATCAGGCTGTGATGGCCGAACTCGAACACGCCTTCAAGTTCAACGATGCCGTTTTGCGCCACATGACTGTTCTCAAGAAGAAAGCCGAAACAGGCCCATCTTCCATGATGAAACAAGTCGAGCGCGAAGAAGCTCGCAAAGCCCAACAAGCCGAGTTTGCAGGCTAATCACATTCGTTAACAGGAGTGACGGAACAAAACCACCTTGAATTAACCGCTGGTATCGCAGAGCAAAAAGCAATTCGATACACACCGGCTGGATTACCAGTCATTGACTTGGTCCTAGAGCACAGCTCTAGCATGCAAGAAGCGGGAGTTCTCAGACAGGTCAAAGCCACAGTGAAAGCTGTTGCCATCGGATCTGTTGCAGAGCGAATTCAAACCCAGCCCATTGGCAGCGTTTGGAAATTCAGCGGGTTTTTGGCCACACCCAAAAACGGAAAAAATGTGATTCTGCATATTCAAGAATTCAAGACACTTTAATTTTCAGGAGGCCCCATGGCCA
The DNA here is from genome assembly GCF_003063375.1 of Limnohabitans sp. MMS-10A-178. Taxonomy (GTDB): domain Bacteria; phylum Pseudomonadota; class Gammaproteobacteria; order Burkholderiales; family Burkholderiaceae_C; genus Limnohabitans_A. The sequence goes on from NZ_NERY01000003.1 coordinate 133,966, forward strand.
CTTTCAAAAAATTCAACAAAGACAAGCGCCCCAAGCGCAACACCCAGTCATTGCTGTTCAAGCGCAAGCGTTTCTGCCGCTTCACAGTCACAGGCGTGGAAGAGATTGATTACAAAGACGTCGACACATTGCGCGACTTCATCGCCGAAAACGGCAAAATCATTCCCGCTCGTTTGACAGGCACACGCGCCATTTATCAGCGCCAATTGAACACAGCCATCAAGCGCGCTCGCTTCTTGGCCATGTTGCCTTACAGCGACCAGCACAAAGTTTAAGGAGAACAACCATGCAAATCATTCTGCTCGATAAGGTTGTGAACCTTGGCAATTTGGGTGAAATCGTTAAAGTGAAAGACGGTTACGCTCGCAACTTCTTGATCCCCAGCGGTCGTGCACGTCGCGCCACTGAAGCCAACAAAGCCGAGTTTGAAGCACGCCGTGCTGAACTCGAAAAAGCCGCTGCTGCCAAATTGGCCGAAGCGCAAGCTCAAGGTGAAAAACTGGCTGGCGCAGTGGTCAAGATCACTCAGAAAGCTGGCGTTGATGGCCGTTTGTTCGGTTCCGTCACCAACCACGACATTGCGGAAGAGTTGAACAAGTCAGGCTACGCCTTGGCTAAGTCACAAATTCGCATGCCCAACGGTCCTATCAAAATGGTGAGCGAATCTTCCGTGGCTGTGGCTTTGCACACAGACGTGGTGGTTGAAGTAACTGTTTCTGTCTACGGCGAAACAGCTTAATTTCAAGCTCTCCCCCAAAGCCGCCTGTCGCATGAAGTTTGCGACAAGCGGCTTTTTAGTTTCTGGCCCCTTATTTGGTTTATGCACAAGAATTGATGCACTTACCAAGGACTTATCCACAGGCTTGTCCAATGACCAAATGGCCTGTCATGCGTAAGATCGGGGTCTACACATTGAATGTCCATGTCAGCACTTTTTTCGCCCCAATCTCTCTCTGAATCCGATCTTGGATTTAGCGCCGTTAGTCAAGATCAACAAATTGCGCAGCTGCGCGTCCCGCCGCACTCCATTGAGGCTGAGTCGAGTGTGTTGGGAGGTTTGTTGCTTGACAATTCGGCCTGGGATCGAATGGGCGACTTGCTCATTGACAACGATTTTTATCGACACGAACACAAGCTGATCTTCGGAGCCATTGCGGCTTTGATCAATGGGTCAAAGCCTGCAGATGTGATCACGGTCTACGAGCATTTGCAAAACCAAGGCAAATCCGAAGGCATGGGTGGCTTGGCTTATTTGAACTCCTTGGCCCAGTACGTGCCCAGCGCCAGCAACATTCGCCGTTATGCTGAAATTGTGCGAGAGCGATCAATTCTGCGCAAGTTGGTCACGGCCAGCGACGAAATTGCCACTAACGCATTCAGCCCACAAGGCCGCGCCGTCGAAAAAATCTTAGACGAGGCTGAACAAAAAATCTTCAACATCGGTGAAGAAGGCTCGCGCATGAAGCAGGGCTTTCAGTCGATGGACACCTTGGTGGTCGATCTCATGGACCGCGTGCAAGAGATGGCCGACAACCCCAATGACATCACGGGTGTGCCCACCGGTTTCTACGATCTAGACCGCATGACCTCAGGCTTGCAGGCCGGTGACTTGGTGGTGATCGCTGCGCGACCTTCCATGGGTAAGACGGCCTTTGCCATCAACATTGCCGAACACGTGGCGCTCAATGAAGGATTGCCAGTGGCTGTGTTTTCCATGGAGATGGGGGCTGCTCAATTGGCCGTTCGTGTGGTGGGCTCCATTGGCCGAATTGACCAGGGCCACTTGCGCACGGGCAAGCTTTCCGATGAAGAATGGCCACGCCTCACAGACGCCATTGAAAGACTTCGAACGGTGTCATTGCACATCGATGAAACACCGGGTCTGACGACCAGTGAACTGCGTGCCAACGCGCGCCGTTTGGCTCGCAAGTGTGGCAAGTTGGGTTTGATTGTGGTTGACTATTTGCAACTCATGAGCGGCTCATCAGGCTCTGATGGCGACAACCGGGCCACTGAGTTGGGCGAAATATCTCGGGGCCTCAAAATGTTGGCCAAAGAGTTGCAATGTCCAGTCATTGCTTTGTCTCAGCTCAATCGCGGTGTTGAACAAAGAACCGACAAGCGCCCCATGATGAGCGACTTGCGAGAGTCGGGTGCCATTGAGCAAGACGCCGACATCATCATGTTCATTTACCGTGATGACTATTACAACAAAGACTCCAAAGACCCAGGCGTGGCCGAGATCATCATTGGCAAGCAGCGCAATGGCCCCACGGGCGCCGTTCGCTTAACCTTCTTGAAACCACTCACTCGCTTTGAGAGCTTGGCATCGGGCAGCGACAGCGGCGACTATTGAAGTCCATCAGGGGGCGCCGCCCGCTTATCGAACGCTTATCGAACGCTTATCGCCCCCTTATCGCCCCCTTATCGCCCGCTGAGAATCAAAGCACCTCGCTGGCAAAGTCTGCCAGACGCGATCTCTCTCCGCGCGCCAGGGTGATGTGGCCACCATGTGCCCAGCCTTTGAAGCGATCAACGGCGTAAGTCAGGCCCGAAGAGCCTTCGGTGAGGTAGGGCGTATCGATTTGCGCCAAGTTGCCCATGCAAATGATCTTGGTGCCAGGGCCAGCACGTGTGATCAAGGTTTTCATCTGTTTGGGCGTTAGGTTTTGAGCTTCATCGATGATCACGTATTTGTTCATGAAGGTTCGACCCCGCATGAAGTTCATACTTTTGATTTTGATGCGGCTGCGAATCAACTCGGTGGTGGCCGCACGGCCCCATTCTCCCGCATTGCCACCATCGCCTTTGGCCAAAAACTCTAGGTTGTCGTCCAATGCGCCCATCCAAGGACCCATCTTTTCTTCTTCGGTGCCTGGCAGAAAACCAATGTCTTCGCCCACACTCACTGTGGCGCGGGTCATGATGATTTCGGTATAGCGGCGGTCGTCTAGTACTTGGGTGAGTCCTGCCGCCAAGGCCATGAGAGTCTTGCCAGTACCAGCAGTACCTGCCAAGGTGACAAAGTCAATTTCTGGGTCGGTCAGCATGTTCATGGCAAAGTTTTGTTCGCGATTGCGAGTGGTCACACCCCACACTGCATTTTTGGCATGACCAAAATCTTTGAGTGTTTTCAATACGGCTGTTTTGCCTCTGATCTCTGTCACGCGTGCATACAAGCTTGGTTCGCCAGGTGCTTCTAGGAACACAAACTGATTGATTAGCAAACTTGGGACCAAGGGACCGCTAAAACGGTAGAAGGTGTAGCTGCCTTGTTGCCAACTTTCAATGGCTTTCCCATGGCGATTCCAGAAGTCTGAAGGCAAAGCCAGGGCACCTGAGTACATCAGGTCGCCATCTTCCAGAACTTTGTCGTTTTGATAGTCTTCTGCAGCCATGCCCAAAGCCCTGGCTTTGACGCGCATGTTGATGTCTTTGGACACCAGCACCACCTCACGCGGTGCGTGCAGTTTGCCCAAGGCTTGCACCACGCCCAAAATTTGGTTGTCGGCTTTGCCTTGCGGCAAGCTCATGGGCAAGCTGACATCCATGATTTGGGTTTGGAAGAACAGCTTGCCGCTGGCTTCAATGTGGCCTGTGCCGCTGAGGGGCAGGCCCTTTTGCATGTCAGATTCAGGGGCAGCTGCTAAGGCATCGAGCGAGCGGCTGGTTTGTCTGGCATTTCGAGCCACCTCTGTCATGCCCTTTTTGTGACTGTCTAACTCTTCCAAAACAATCATGGGCAAGTAGATGTCGTGTTCTTCAAATTGGAACAGACACATGGGGTCGTGCATCAAGACGTTGGTGTCTAGCACAAACAATTTGGTGGGACCGTTGTGCTTTTTAACAGGCTTTGGTTTTTTAGCGATGACAGGCAAAGCCACACGAGTGTCCTTGCTGGCCACTGGGCTGTCGGTAGAGATGTGGGTGGGCGTTGCCACGGGCTCGTTGTCAGTCAAATAGCCAGACTGCTCAGCAGCTGATTTCTTGGTGTTTGTTTTTTTAGCTGGCGCTTGAGGCCGAGCTGAAGTTAGGGGTGGTGTTGAAGTTTTTTCAGAGCGGGGGATGTTTTTGTTGGCAAGCAAAGAAGCGCGCTGTGTTGGTGCGGGGGGCAGTGGCATAAATCAAGGCCTCAGTAGAAAAAATAAAATCGATATCGCAAAGAAAAAGCCGCCTTGAGACCGAGGCGGCTTTGTTTAAATAGGCAATGGGGCTGTTATTCAGCGGCATGTCGCCATTATGCGGCTTTTTTCAGTGCCTTGACGGCTTTTAAAACATCTTCAACGTGACCTGGTACTTTCAAACCACGCCATTCTTCTTTGACCAAGCCATCGGGGCCAATCAGGAAGGTGCTGCGCTCTATGCCTTTGACTTTTTTGCCATACATGATTTTGTTCTTGACCACGCCAAACATATGGCACATTTTTTCTTCGGTATCGGCAATGAGTTCAAAAGGAAGTTCAAGTTTGGCCTTGAAATCGTCATGTGACTTCATATTGTCACGAGAGACGCCAAAAACAGTGGCACCGGCTTTGGCAAAGTCTTTGTATTTGTCGCGAAACTGCATGGCCTCAGTGGTGCAACCAGGTGTATTGTCCTTCGGGTAGAAGTACAAAATCATGATTTTGCCGTTGTGAGATGTGTTTGAAACCTTGAGTCCGCCCGTTGCGTTTGCTTCAAATTCAGGGAGGGGTTTGTTAACAACAATCGCCATAGAACTAATCTCACGTATCAGAAATGAACCGCATGACCGACCAATCTCGGAAGGAGACCCGTCTGGCGGCAATTGGGTATTTTATCCTGAAACCTGCCGGGTTTCTCCATTGGCGTTAAATCAGTTATGTCAGTTGGGCTCAGTCTTGGTGAGGAATTAGGGCCAAAACCACATGGCGGCCTTCACCCGCCAGCACATTGAAGGTACGGCAGGCGGCGCCGTTGTCCATGGTTTCCACTCCGATTCGCTTGTGAATCAAGCCCTGAATGAGTTTGGGGGATGGAAATCGGATGCGTTTACCACTGCCAAAAAGGACCAGTTCGGGGCCGAAGGGCAGAAGTTCGTCAAAAGAGGCTTGGGAGAGGTTTTCGAAGCTGTCGGCAGACCATTTTTGGGGTCCTTGAACCGAGCATAAAAGCAAGGGGCAGATTTGGGATATTCCGTTGACGACCACGCCTTCATCGCTGTAACTTTGAATGGCGTAAGCGTTGCTGGCATCGGGATGGAGTTTCATGCGTTGGTGTTTCTTAAAAATGGCCAGTTCTGTGGTCAAATTATAGGTTTTCCCAAGCGACAACACCCCTCGGAGGGATTTTGAAAACTATCCAAAAATCAGCCAAGCTCGCCAACGTTTGTTATGACATTCGCGGCCCCATCATGGACCGTGCCAGACAAATGGAGGAAGAGGGTCACAAAATCATCAAGCTCAACATCGGCAATTTGGCCGTGTTTGGCTTCGATGCGCCCGAGGAAATTCAACAAGACATGATCCGTAACCTGCCCAATTCGGCTGGTTATTCAGACAGCAAGGGCATTTTTGGTGCTCGCAAAGCGGTGATGCATGAAACGCAAAAACAGGGCATCAAGGGCGTTACCTTAGAGGATATTTATTTGGGCAATGGCGCCAGCGAATTGATCGTGATGGCCACCAATGCCTTGTTAGACAATGGCAATGAGCTGTTGGTGCCAGCCCCCGATTACCCCCTGTGGACGGCAGCGGCCAGTTTGTCGGGCGCAATGCCAGTGCACTATTTGTGCGACGAATCTAAGGGCTGGACGCCAAATTTGGCCGACATTCAAGCCAAAATCACGCCGCAGACCAAGGGCATTGTGGTCATCAATCCCAACAACCCCACTGGCGCTTTGTACAGCGACGACATTCTGCGAGGCATCATTGACATTGCCAGAAAACACAGCTTGGTCATTTTTGCAGATGAGGTCTACGACAAAGTTTTGTACGACGGTGTCAAGCACACGCCCATTGCCAGCTTGAGTCAAGACGTTTTGACACTCACTTTCAACTCATTGTCCAAAAGTTACCGCTCCTGCGGCTATCGTGCAGGTTGGATGATTGTCAGTGGCGACAAGCGTCCAGCGAAAGATTACATTGAAGGCTTGAACATGTTGTCCAACATGCGCCTTTGTGCCAATGTTCCTGGCCAGTGGGCTATTCAAACAGCGCTGGGTGGACACCAAAGCATCAACGAATTGGTCAATGAAGGCGGCCGATTGCGCAAACAGCGAGATCTGGCCTACGAACTCATCAACGCCATTCCAGGCGTGACATGTGTCAAGCCTGTCGCGGCCCTTTACATGTTCCCAAGGCTAGATCCTAAGGTGTACCCCATCGAAGATGACCAACAATTCTTCCTTGAAATGTTGCAAGACACCAAAGTGATGTTGGTCCAAGGAACAGGCTTCAATTGGACGGCACCTGATCACTTCAGAATTGTGTTCTTGCCCCATCTGGACGATTTGCGTGAGGCCATTGGTCGGATGGCAAAGTTTTTAGAAAAAGCGCGACAGCGCTTTGGTACAGCGGTCTAAGTGAGAAAAAAATGAAACCGATTCAAGTTGGCCTGTTAGGCATGGGTACTGTGGGCAGTGGCACCTTCAATGTATTGCGCCGCAATCAAGAAGAAATCCAACGACGCGCTGGCCGTGGCATTGAAATCACCATGGTGGCCGATTTGGATGTGGCCAAAGCGCAAGCTTTGGTGGGGCCCCATATCAAAGTGGTGAGTGATGCGCGGCAAATCATTGCCAATCCCGAAATTGACATTGTGGTTGAGCTCATTGGTGGTTACGGCATTGCCAAAAGCTTGGTCATGGAGGCCATTGCAGCAGGCAAGCATGTGGTTACTGCCAACAAGGCTTTGTTGGCTGTTCATGGCACCGAAATTTTTGCAGCGGCCCATGCCAAAGGCGTGATGGTGGCCTTTGAAGCTGCAGTGGCTGGTGGCATTCCAATCATCAAAGCATTGCGGGAAGGCTTAACAGCCAACCGAATTCAATGGGTGGCTGGCATCATCAATGGCACCACCAATTTCATTCTGTCCGAAATGCGCGACAAAGGTTTGGACTTTGATGTGGTCCTCAAAGAAGCTCAGCGCTTGGGTTATGCAGAGACCGATCCCACCTTCGACATTGAAGGCGTAGATGCTGCACACAAGGCCACACTCATGAGCGCCTTGGCCTTTGGAATTCCCGTTCAGTTTGACAAGGCCTACATTGAAGGCATTACCAAATTGGGTGCTGCCGACATCAAATACGCTGAGCAGTTGGGCTATCGCATCAAATTGCTCGGCATCACAAAGCGCACTGAAGCGGGCGTTGAGCTTCGCGTTCACCCCAGCCTGGTACCCACGCAGCGTTTGATTGCCAACGTTGAAGGTGCCATGAATGCTGTGATGGTGCAAGGCGATGCGGTGGGCACCACGCTTTATTACGGCAAGGGCGCAGGCTCTGAGCCAACAGCCAGTGCTGTGGTTGCCGATTTGGTGGACATCACGCGCTTGCACACAGCTGATCCTTTAAACCGGGTGCCTCATTTGGCCTTCCAACCCGACGCCATGAGCAGCTTGAAAATCTTGCCCATGACCGATGTTGTGACCAGCTACTACCTGCGCCTGAGGGTGGCCGATGAGGCTGGCGTGCTGGCCAAACTCACAGGCTTGTTGGCAGAGGCCAACATCAGCATTGATGCTGTTTTGCAGCGTGAAGCCGACCAGGTAAGCCAAGCAGGTGAGAACCAAACAGATGTGATCATCCTCACGCACGACACGCGTGAAGGCACAATGAACGACGTGCTGGCGCAAATGCAAGCCTTGCCCACCGTGATGGCACCCATCACCAAAATTCGCAAAGAAGAGCTGAACTGATGCGCTACTTGTCCACCCGCGGTCATCCTGATCGCAAAAGGTTTTGCGAAATTTTGCTAGAAGGCTTGGCGCCAGATGGTGGCTTGTACTTGCCCGAAACCTATCCGCAGATATCACCCGCGCAGCTGGGCAATTTGCGCCAAGTTTTCAAAACCCAGGGCTATGCGGCATTGGCTTACGAAGTTTTGTCTTTGTACATCGATGACATTCCTTCCAGCGATTTGCGTGCCTTGTGCCAGAAAACATACACCGAAGCCGTCTTTGGCACGCCCGAAATTGTGCCCATCAAGCCCATTCAAACCAAGGCAGCAATGGGCGCTCAGGTTTACTTGGAAGCGCTTTCCAATGGCCCTACCTTGGCCTTCAAAGACATGGCCATGCAGTTGCTTGGCAATCTGTTTGAGTATGAGCTAACGCGTCGCAACGAAGAGCTCAACATTTTGGGCGCCACCTCAGGCGACACGGGCAGCGCCGCTGAATACGCCATGCGTGGCAAAAAAGGGGTGAGGGTTTTCATGACCAGCCCTGAGGGCCGCATGAGTCCTTTTCAGCAAGCTCAAATGTTCAGCCTGCTCGATGCCAACATTCACAACATTGCCATTCAAGGCGTGTTCGATGACTGTCAAGACATTGTGAAGGCCGTGAGCAACGATTTGGAATTCAAGCGCAAATACAAAATTGGCACTGTCAACTCCATCAACTGGGCCCGTTTGCTGGCGCAAGTGGTGTACTACTTTGCAGGCTACTTTCAAGCCACACAAGACAACACTCAAAAAGTCAGCTTCAGTGTGCCAAGCGGCAACTTTGGCAATGTGTGCGCCGGTCATGTGGCTCGCATGATGGGCTTGCCCATTGCCCATCTTGTGGTGGCCACCAACGAAAATGACGTGCTCGATGAGTTCTTTAAGACAGGTGTTTACCGCGTTCGCGGAACGGCCGATACTCACGAAACATCCAGCCCGTCCATGGACATCTCCAAGGCCAGCAACTTTGAACGGTTTGTGTTCGACCTGTTGCAGCGTGATGCAGCGCGAGTGAAAAATTTATTTCACGATCAACTGAATCAAACGGGCCAATTCAATTTGGGACAAGACCCCTTGTTTGCGAAAGCCAAATCCCAGTTTGGTTTCTTAAGCGGCAAGAGCACCCATGCCGATCGCTTGAAAACCATTCAGGAAGTTTTTGCGACCAATCAAATCATGATTGACACGCACACTGCAGATGGCCTGAAAGTGGCCGTGCCATTGGCTCAAGACCACGTACCCATGTTGGTGCTGGAGACGGCTTTGCCCATCAAGTTTGCAGCTACTTTGGTGGAGGCCTTGGGCCGTGAACCCAATCGTCCGGCCAAGTTCGAAGGCATTGAAGCCTTGCCCAAGCGGGTGACGCTCATGCCCAAATCGGTTGATGCCGTCAAGGCGTTCATCGTGCAGCATTGCGATTGAGTCCTATGACAATTGACAAGGCCATCAAGCGACCCCCACTCATGTCTTTAGACGAAGCCTTGAGCTTGGTCTTGAAAGATATGAAACCCTTGGTTCAAACCGATTGGGTCAATACCTTTGACGCCGATGGCCGTGTTTTGGCTCAAGACCTGGTGTCGCAGTTGCAAGTGCCGCCGCAAGACAATTCTTCTATGGACGGCTATGCACTGCGCATTGAAGATATCTCTCAATTCGGCTCGCGCTTAAGGGTGACACAAAGAATTCCTGCCGGCCACCATGGTCATGCCTTAGGGCAGGGGGAGGCTGCGCGAATTTTCACGGGGGCGCCTATTCCAGCAGGGGCCAATTCAGTGGTTATGCAAGAAGATACGACGGCCATCGAGGCTTCCAACTCTTCAGCCAACTTGCCAGAAGTTTTGATCAACACTCTGCCTCTAGAAGGCCAGTGGATTCGCCGCAGCGGTGAAGATGTCACCAAGGGTGCGGTGGTGCTGGCCAAGGGCACAAGGCTCGATCCGGCAGCTTTGGGTTTGGCGGCCAGCATTGGCGCTGACAAACTAGAAGTAACGAGAAAACCTCGCGTTGCCTTGTTTTCCACGGGCGATGAATTGGTCATGCCTGGCGATGTTTTGCCTGAAAACATGCGACCTGGCGCAATTTACAACTCAAACCGATTTTTCTTGCGTGCCTTGTTGGTGCGAGCAGGTTGCGAAGTCACAGACTTGGGCATCGTGCCAGACAAATTTGACGCCACATTGAAGGTGCTCCGTGATGCTGCGGCCAACCACGATTTGGTTCTGACCAGCGGCGGTGTTTCCGTGGGTGAAGAAGACCATGTGAAGCCTGCGGTAGAGGCGCTTGGCGGTTTGAACTTGTGGCAAATTTCAATGAAGCCAGGCAAGCCGTTTGCATTTGGCTTTCTGAATTCTCAGGTTTCAAATCATTCGGCTTTTTTCATGGGATTGCCCGGCAATCCTGTGTCCAGTTTTGTCACTTACCAACTCTTGGTCAGACCATTCTTGTTGGCCCTCCAAGGTGAGAGCTCATCTCAATCAGAGCCTCTTCAAATGAGAGCAGACTTCGATTTGCCCAAGCCCGACAAACGCAGAGAATTTTTGCGAGTGAAGCGAAATGCGCAGGGCGGTTTGGATTTGTTCCCCAATCAAAGCTCTGGCGTTTTGACTTCGGTGGTATGGGGCGATGGTGTGGTTGACAACCCTGGATCCAAGCCCATTCAGTCTGGCGACTGGGTACGCTTCTATCCTTTTTCTGAGTGGTTGCAATGAAAATCACGGTCCGTTACTTTGCGTCGCTGCGAGAGGCCATTGGCCAATCGCAAGAAGACCTGCACACATTGGCAAGTCATGCCGGCGAAGTGCGCGATGAGTTGCTAGCCCGAGGTGGTGCCTATGCCTGCTTGGGCCGCGATCGTTCTGTTCGATTGGCCCTCAATCAGGTCATGGTTGAAGAAGATGCGCTGCTTCAAGAGAATGCAGAGTTGGCCTTTTTTCCTCCCGTCACGGGCGGCTAAGTCATGACCGCGCGTGTTGTCATCCAAACCGAAGACTTCAGTGTCTCCAAGGTCTTGGATCAGTTGCGTGCTGGCGATTTGCGAGTTGGCGCCATTTGCAGTTTTGTAGGCACGGTGCGAGATACCCGTTTGCTGTCGGGCAACGCTGCCGATGAAATTGTTTCTATGGCACTTGAGCACTATCCCGGCATGACGGAGTCGGCCATTGAGGCCATGATTGATGAGGCGCATCAACGCTTTGATTTTTATCAAGCCCATGTCATTCACCGTGTGGGTGAATTGAAACCTTCCGATCAAATCGTTTTGGTAGCAGTCTCGTCTGCGCACCGAGGCGAAAGCTTCAAGGCCTGTGAATTTCTAATGGATTACCTCAAAACACAGGCGCCATTTTGGAAAAAAGAAGCCACACCGGAAGGTGCCAAATGGGTTGACGCCCGTGTGAGTGACGATGAAGCACTGTCGCGCTGGGGTATTCAATCGCGCAATCGCGGCTGAGTCTGAAAATTCTTTCAGTGCCTGTAGGTGGGGCGTTCAGATTGAGGCATTTCAACTTGCTCAGGGCGCTGTGAAAAATCGGGTTGCTGCCACTGCGCCTTTTTCAATGATTGCTCAATCAGATGCAACAAACCATGCAGCAATGCAGCCTGTAAATTGAATTCACAAGAAGAACCACTGGCACTGTCGCCGCTTTTGTCTTGAAACAATAGATTCAGGCTGCCGCTGTTGTGCAAATTGAGTTGCACATCGGTGACCAACATGGGGGTTTCGCCAAGAGGCAGCTTGCTATTTTCGGAAACAAACGGGGTGGAAAAATCAGCCTTGGCTAGAAAGTTTTCACGCTTCAAGTCGGCCAACATTTGCTGGGCTGTGGTGTCTGTGGCCATCACTTGAGGATCGCGAGCTTCTAAGCGAACCACAGAGGCTTGCAGGTGTGGCAACAACCTCAAGGTCATGGCGCGAGTGAGCCAAAGCCTGAATTCTTGCTTGTCCTGGTTGCTAACCCGAAGCGACAAGCGGTCTTGTCGTTCATCGTATTGGACTGACATTTGGTGAATGTTCATTTGTGTCATTTTAGGGCCAGAGACGCTTTGTCAGACTCAATTGACTGCTGCTCTTGAAAAAAAGCCAGATCGACCCCATGTCCTGATCAATAGGAGATTCAGATGCGAATTGACAAACTCACCACGAAGTTTCAAGAAGCGCTGGGCGATGCTCAGACCTTGGCCTTAGGCAAAGACCACGCTTACATCGATCCTGCCCACGTGTTGCTGGCCATGTTGCAGCAGCAAGACGGCCCGAAGGCGCTGCTGCAAAGGGCTGGCGTCAACATGACCTCTTTGATGACCGCTGCCAATGCAGCAGTTGAGCGTTTGCCACAGGTTACAGGGCAAGAACAAGTTCAGGTGGGTCCCGAATTGGTCAAGTTGATGCAGGCCGCTGAAAAGGAGTCTCTTAAACGAGGCGACACTTTCATTGCCAGTGAACTTTTTTTGTTGGCCTTGGCCGATGGCAAGTCTGAGTTGTCTCGAACCGTCAAAGCGGCGGGCCTGAGTCGTCAAAGTCTAGAAACAGCCGTGAATGCTGTTCGAGGCGGGCAAAACGTGAACAGCGCTGAATCTGAGGGGCAGCGCGAGTCTCTTAAAAAATACTGCTTAGACCTCACCGAACGGGCGCGCATGGGCAAGCTCGACCCCGTCATTGGTCGAGATGATGAAATTCGACGCGCCATTCAGGTTTTGCAACGGCGGACCAAGAACAACCCGGTCCTCATTGGTGAGCCTGGCGTGGGCAAGACGGCCATTGTTGAAGGCCTGGCTCAGCGCATTGTGGCTGGAGAGGTGCCCGATTCATTGAAGGGCAAGCGGGTCTTGTCACTGGACATGGCTTCCTTGCTTGCCGGTGCCAAGTTTCGAGGTGAATTTGAAGAGCGTCTCAAGTCTGTGCTCAGTGAATTGGCCAAAGACGAAGGTCAGACCATTGTGTTCATTGATGAACTGCACACCATGGTGGGCGCAGGCAAAGCCGAAGGTGCCATGGATGCGGGAAACATGCTGAAACCCGCTTTGGCACGGGGTGAGTTGCATTGCGTTGGCGCCACCACCTTAGATGAATACCGCAAATACATTGAAAAAGATGCCGCCCTTGAGCGTCGTTTTCAAAAGATTTTGGTGGGCGAACCCAGTGTCGAAGCCACCATTGCCATCTTGCGCGGATTGCAAGAAAAATATGAAATTCACCATGGCGTTGACATCACCGACCCCGCCATTGTGGCCGCGGCTGAGCTCAGTCACCGGTACATCACCGATCGGTTTTTGCCCGACAAAGCCATTGATTTGATTGACGAGGCAGCTTCCAAAATCAAAATTGAAATTGACTCCAAGCCAGAGGTGATTGACAAGCTCGACAGACGTTTGATTCAACTCCAAATTGAACGCGAGGCAGTAAAAAAAGAAACCGATGAAGCTTCGCAAAAACGTTTGAGCCTGATTGAAGAAGAAATCGTCAGCTTGAAAAAAGAAGCCGCCGATTTGGAAGAAATTTGGAAGACTGAAAAAGCGCAAGCTCAGGGCAGTCAAAACGTGCGCGAGAAGATCGACCACCTGCGCCAACAAATTGAAGAACTGACTCGCAAAGGCGATTTCAACAAAGTGGCTGAGTTGCAATACGGTAAGTTGCCAGAGCTTGAAAAACTTTTGAAAGAAACTCAGGCCAACGAACTCAACCCAGCCGCAGGCTCTGCGCCGCGTTTGCTCCGCACCCAAGTGGGTGCCGAAGAAATTGCCGAAGTGGTCAGCCGTGCCACCGGTATTCCAGTGTCCAAAATGATGCAAGGTGAACGCGAAAAACTGCTTCAAATGGAAGTTAAATTGCACGAGCGGGTGGTGGGCCAAGATGAAGCCATTGCCGCTGTGTCGCATGCCATTCGCCGCTCGCGTTCTGGGTTGTCAGACCCCCAAAGGCCAACAGGTTCGTTTTTATTTCTCGGCCCCACTGGCGTGGGTAAAACGGAGTTGTGCAAAGCACTTGCGGGTTTCTTGTTCGACAGCGAAGACCACCTCATTCGCATCGACATGAGTGAGTTCATGGAAAAGCATTCGGTGGCTCGCTTAATTGGTGCGCCCCCGGGCTATGTGGGTTATGAAGAGGGCGGTTACTTGACCGAGGCTGTTCGCCGCAAGCCTTATTCCGTGTTGCTTTTGGATGAGGTTGAGAAAGCCCATCCCGATGTTTTCAATGTGCTCTTGCAGGTGTTGGACGATGGCCGCCTCACCGACGGCCAAGGCCGCACGGTGGACTTCAAAAATACCGTGATTGTGATGACCTCCAACATCGGCTCGCACCTGATACAAGCCATGGTGGGTGCGCCCAATGAGGACATCAAAGACGCGGTTTGGGGAGAGCTCAAGAACCACTTTCGGCCCGAATTTTTAAACCGAATTGACGAAACGGTGGTGTTCCACAGTTTGGATGCCAAGCACATTGAGTCGATTGCCAAAATTCAATTGAAAATTTTGGAAGCTCGTTTGGCCAAGATGGATCTGCACTTAGAGGTGTCAGCCTCCGCTTTGGCCGAGTTGGCCAAGGTGGGTTTTGATCCTGTCTTTGGTGCCCGGCCCCTCAAGCGCGCCGTTCAGCAGAGAATCGAAAACCCGTTGTCAAAGATGTTGTTAGAGGGCAAGTTTTTGCCCAAATCGATCATTCCGGTCGATGTCGACCCTGTCAAGGAGCCGGGCGTCTTTAAATTCGATCGGGTTATGAACTAAAGACGCACGTACAAGCTGACTCTCATGGCGCTTTGAAAGTATCATGCGGCCTTCACTCCAAGAGGCTGTATGAGCAATCAAAACGTCAATCACAATGAAGTTGTCAAACCTACCCAAATGGGCGGCCACCTTTTGGTCGAGTGCCTCATTGCTCAGGGCGTCACCCATGCGTTTGGGGTCCCCGGCGAAAGCTACTTGGCGGTCTTGGATGGTTTTCACAAGTATCAAGATCAAATTCAATTTGTCACTTGCCGGCAAGAGGGCGGAGCAGCGTTCATGGCCGACGCCCAAGGCCGCTTAACGGGCCGCCCTGGCGTTTGTTTTGTCACACGAGGGCCAGGTGCCACCAACGCCTCGATTGGCGTTCATACGGCGTTTCAAGACTCAACCCCCATGGTTTTGTTTGTGGGTGATGTGGCCTCAGACACCCGCGACCGAGAAGCCTTTCAAGAAGTCGACTTTTGCGCCTTCTTTGGCCCTAGCACCAAGGGCATGGCCAAACGCGTTGAAAGAATTGACGATGCCAAGCGCATTCCCGAGTATGTTGCGCGTGCATTTGCCACTGCCATGAATGGGCGTCCGGGTCCTGTGGTGCTGGTTTTGCCAGAGGACATGCTGACCCACGAAGTGGCCTGCAGGCCTTTGCCGAAATTGGAGCCAGTTGAGGCATGGAGCGATCCGGGCAGCTTGCGCCAGCTTCGTGAGATGTTGCTGTCTGCGCAAAAGCCATTTGTGATTGCAGGTGGCGGAGCTTGGACCACTCAGTCTGCCCAAGCCCTTCAAAGGTTTGCCGAGAATTGGCAGTTGCCGGTTGGCAATGCTTTTCGCTTTCAAGACACCTTTGACAATTTCCACCCCCTTTATGCGGGTGACGTCGGCATTGGCATCAATCCCAAACTTGCTCAGCGCATTAAAGAAAGCGACTTGATCATTGCCATTGGACCGCGCTTGGGAGAGATGACCACCAGTGGCTATACCTTGCTTGAAGTTCCCAAGCCCAAGCAAAAGCTGGTGCATATCCATGCCAGCGCAGAAGAGCTCAACCGGGTGTACCACGCCGATTTGGCGATTTGCGCCACCATGAATGCAGCTGCCAGAAGTTTGGAAGTCTTGACGGCGCCCCCAAGCGTGCCTTGGACCGATTGGGCGCAGCAAGCCAATGCCGACTACGTGGCCAATACACAAGCGCAGGCGCTTGCTGGCTTGCCAACCGACTCTGCCAACGGTCTTGTCAACATGCCTGAAGTGGTGGTCGCCTTGCAACGTCATTTGCCGGCAGATGCCGTGCTCACCAACGGCGCGGGAAATTTCGCCAGTTGGGTTCACCGTTATTACAAACACCATGGCTTGAGCAAGGGTTACAAAACACAATTGGCGCCCACCGTGGGTGCCATGGGCTACGGTGTACCTGCAGGCGTTGCCGCTTCAGTGCTCACGGGGCGGGTGGCGTTTACCATTGCAGGCGATGGTGATTTTCTGATGAATGGGCAGGAATTGGCCACGGCTACGCAGCATGGTGCCAAATCAATTGTGGTGCTTCTGAACAATGGCATGTATGGCACGATCAGAATGCATCAGGAAAGAGACTTTCCAACTCACAACATGGGCTCCAACTTGAACAACCCTCACTTTGCCAACCTGGCCAAAGCCTACGGCTACGAGGGCATTCGAATTTCAAAAACGGAAGAGTTCGAACCTGCCTTGATTGCAGCATTGGCGCGCAATCAAGGCACCTTGATTGAGATCATGCTTGACCCAGAAGTTATCACCACACGAGGTACTTTGTCAGCCATCACTCAGAATGCTTTGAAGAACAAGTGAGTTGCTGAGAGCGCATGAAAAAAGCCGGTCTAAGCCGGCTTTTTTCGTTGGAAAAGCACTGAATTACTTCAGGTGCTTGCCAATCAAGCCAGCCAATTCGAACATGGTGACTTGTGCTTTGCCAAACACTGCTTTGAGTTTGTCATCAGCGTTAATGTTGCGCTTGTTGACTTTGTCTTGCAGGCCGTGCTTCTTGATGTAGACCCACAGCTTGCTCACGACTTCTGTGCGTGGCAGTGGAGCTGCACCCACCACAGCAGCCAATGCGGCGCTAGGTGTCAAAGCCTTCATGAAAGCAGCATTTGGGGTGCGCTTTTTAGCGGGGGCTTTTTTTGCTGCTGGCTTTTTAGCTGGAGCAGCTTTCTTGGCTGGAGCAGCTTTTTTAGCTGGAGCAGCTTTTTTAGCTGGAGCAGCCTTCTTAGCAGGAGCAGCTTTTTTAGCTGCGGGTTTCTTGGCGGGTGCTGCCTTCTTTGCAGGAGCAGCTTTTTTTGCCGGGGTCTTTTTTGCAGTTGCCATTTTTAAAATTCCTTAAGTCGGAAGTTGGTTCGCAGCCGGAAACTTATTTATCCGGCTGAGCGCATGCTACTGGAGAAACACGCTGTTTCCAAGGGGAGAAGAAGATTTTTTCCCCTTGTTGTTGTAGATATCCCTCTAGTGGCGAATTCAAATTTGACAGACACGTGCGCTTGCCGTTTTGAAACTTTGCTGTTGGCGGTGAATGAAGTTGAAATTTAATTTCACTATGCGGAAATTAGCTTTGTTGCATTGCATCAATTTTTCTCAATATGAGAGATGAAATTTCTCAATGAGAAATATTGTTTGTAACTATATGATTTATATATTAAAAATATTTGTCTTATATAAGACATAAGTATTTTTGTAGTCTTCTATAAGACTTAGAATTTCCATCAGTGCCAATGATTTCATGGAGTCATTTGGCCTCAACCTCAACCACACTGAAGGAAATTGCAATGCCACAAAATATCGTTGAACAACTGAGCCGAGAACAACAAATTGCCGCTCTTGAAAAAGATTGGGCCACCAACCCCCGTTGGAAGGGCATCAAGCGAGGCTATTCCGCTGCAGACGTCGTGCGCCTGCGCGGCTCATTTCCCATTGAGCACACACTGGCCCGCCGCGGTGCAGAAAAGCTCTGGGACTTGCTTCACACCGAAGACTATGTCAATTGTTTGGGCGCGCTCACAGGTGGGCAAGCCATGCAACAAGTGAAGGCTGGCATCAAGGCCATTTATTTGTCTGGCTGGCAAGTGGCTGCCGACAACAACTCCTACGCGTCAATGTATCCCGACCAATCTTTGTATCCCGTCGACTCTGTGCCCAAGGTTGTCGAGCGCATCAACAACAGCTTCCGCCGTGCTGACGAAATTCAATGGTCCAAAGGCACCAACCCTGGCGATAAAGATTACACAGATTACTTCGCGCCCATCGTGGCCGACGCTGAGGCCGGTTTCGGTGGCGTGTTGAATGCCTTCGAATTGATGAAGGCCATGATTGGCGCCGGCGCTGGCGGTGTTCACTTTGAAGACCAATTGGCTTCCGTTAAAAAGTGCGGCCACATGGGCGGCAAAGTGCTTGTGCCAACCATTGAGGCATGCCAAAAACTGATCGCAGCCCGCATGGCTGCTGACGTTTGCGGTGTTCCCACTTTGGTCATTGCACGCACCGATGCAGAAGCGGCTGACTTGCTCACCAGCGATTACGACGAAAACGACAAGCCTTTCCTCACAGGCGAGCGCACTGCAGAAGGTTTTTATAAAACCAAGAAAGGCATGGAGCAAGCCATCAGCCGCGCAGTGGCCTATGCCGAATACGCCGATTTGGTTTGGTGTGAAACGGGTACCCCTGATTTGGAATTTGCTCGCAAATTTGCAGAAGCAGTTCACAAGAAACACCCCGGTAAATTGTTGGCCTACAACTGCTCACCCTCTTTCAACTGGAAGAAAAACCTCGACGATGCCACCATCGCCAAATTCCAAAAAGAACTCGGCGCCATGGGCTACAAATACCAGTTCATCACATTGGCTGGCATTCACTCCATGTGGTACAACATGTTCGACTTGGCGCAAGCCTACGTTCAGCGCGGCATGTCTGCCTATGTGGAAAAGGTGCAAGAGCCCGAATTCGCAGCGCGCGATCGCGGCTACTCTTTCGTCTCGCACCAACAAGAAGTGGGTACCGGTTATTTCGACGAAGTGACCACCGTCATTCAAGGTGGCCGCTCAAGCGTGACGGCTTTGACCGGCTCTACCGAAGAAGAACAGTTCCACTGATCGAAAAACACCTCAGGCACAGCGTAAAATCTGGCCTGAGCGTTTGAAGACGCGGCCAATGCCGCGTTTTTCATGTCTGGCGCCTTTAGGGCGCCTTCCTTTTTTTCTAGTTCGAACATGGTTCAGATCACACTTCCAGACGGTTCTTTGCGTGAGTTTCCCGGTCCCGTGACTGTGGCAGAGGTTGCCGCCTCCATTGGCGCGGGCTTGGCCAAAGCTGCTTTGGCTGGCAAGGTAGACGGAAAAGTGGTGGACACGAGTTTCACCATGGCAAGCAATGCCCAACTGGCCATCATCACTGCCAAAGACGCAGACGGCTTGGAAGTGGTGCGTCACTCAACGGCCCACTTGCTGGCCTATGCCGTGAAGGATTTGTACCCTGATGCGCAGGTCACCATTGGCCCCGTTATCGAAAACGGTTTCTATTACGATTTCTCCTACAGCCGTCCGTTCACGCTGGACGATTTGGCGGCCATTGAAAAACGCATGACCGAATTGGCCAACAAAGACGAGCCTGTGGTTCGTCGCGTCTTGCCACGTGATGAAGCTGTCACGTACTTCAAAGGCCTGGGTGAACACTACAAAGCCGAAATCATTGGCAGCATTCCTTCCAACGAAGATGTGAGTTTGTACAAAGAGGGCGCATTTGAAGATTTGTGCCGCGGGCCCCACGTCCCTAGCACTGGCAAGCTCAAACATTTCAAACTCATGAAAGTGGCCGGTGCTTACTGGCGGGGCGACAGTAAAAACGAAATGTTGCAACGCATTTACGGCACTGCATGGACCAGCAAAGACGATTTGCAAAACTACCTCACCCAATTGGAAGAAGCAGAAAAACGCGACCACCGCAAGTTAGGCCGTGAACTCGATCTGTTTCACATTGATGAGCACGCGCCTGGCTTGGTGTTCTGGCATCCCAAGGGATGGTCGGTTTGGCAAAAGGTTGAGCAGTACATGCGTGCTGTCTACCAAGACAACGGTTACCAAGAAGTCAAGGGCCCGCAAATCATTGACAAATCTTTGTGGGAGAAAACAGGTCACTGGGACAAGTACCGTGACAACATGTTCACCACCGAGTCTGAAAAGCGCGACTACGCTTTGAAGCCCATGAACTGCCCAGGCCACATCTTGATTTTCAAGCAAGGCATGAAGAGCTACCGCGATTTGCCATTGCGTTATGGTGAGTTTGGTCAATGCCACCGCAACGAGCCTACAGGCGGCTTGCACGGCATCATGCGTGTGCGCGGCTTTACCCAAGACGATGGCCACATCTTTTGTACCGAAGATCAAATCTTGGCTGAAAGCGTTAACTTCACCACGCTCTTGCAAAAGGTTTACAAAGATTTTGGCTTTACCGACATCATTTACAAAGTGGCCACTCGACCTGCGCAGCGCATTGGCTCCGATGAAATTTGGGACAAAGCTGAGCATGCGCTCATGGAAAGCCTTCGTGCCTCGAACTGCGATTTTGAAATTGCCCCGGGTGACGGCGCTTTTTATGGCCCCAAAATCGAATACACCCTTAAAGACGCCATTGGCCGCCAGTGGCAGTGCGGCACCATTCAGGTCGACTTCTCTATGGCTGAGCGCTTAGATGCTGAGTATGTGGGCGAGGATGGCAACCGTCATCGCCCCGTCATGTTGCACCGCGCCATCGTGGGCAGCATGGAGCGTTTCATTGGAATTTTGATAGAACAACACGCCGGCGCCCTACCAGTTTGGCTGGCCCCAATCCAGGTGGTGGTGTGCAACATTACCGATGCGCAGGGCGATTACTGTCGTGAAATTGCCCAAAAAATGCAAAAACTGGCGGGAAATCAAGGCCTTAGGGTCGATTTAGACCTCCGAAACGAGAAAATCACGTATAAAATACGCGAGCATTCATTGCAGAAGCCGCCTTACATCCTTGTCGCTGGCGACAAAGAAAAGGCTGCGGGTACTGTCGCAGTCCGCGCCCGAGGTAACAAAGACCTCGGTGTGATGTCTGTTGATGCGTTCATAGAACTCATCCAATCAGACATCCACTCTAAAGTTTGAAGGTATTTTCCGATTGCTTTAGCTTGACGCTTGCTCGTCGGTTTGGGCTGCCTTGTGCAGTTTTTTATTAAAGGATTTGAACCATCGCTACCACCGAATTTCGTGACCGCCGTCAGCGCGAAGAGCGTAAGCATCGCCTGAACCGTGAAATCACTTTCCCTGAGGTCCGTTTGTCCGGACCCGAGAACGAACCCCTCGGAATCGTTTCTTTGGCAGATGCATTGCGCATGGCAGGAGAGTTGGATGTTGACTTGGTTGAAATTGCAGCCACAGCCACACCCCCGGTTTGTCGTTTGATGGACTACGGCAAGTTCAAATACCAAGAACAAAAACGTGCTGCTGAAGCCAAAGCCAAGCAGACGGTCATTGAGATCAAGGAAATCAAATTCCGACCCGGTACCGATGACGGTGACTACAACATCAAGATGCGCAACATCCGCCGCTTTTTGGCCGATGGTGACAAGTGCAAAGTGACCCTGCGTTTTCGCGGTCGCGAAATTACCCACCAAGAGTTGGGCATGGCACTGTTGCAGCGTATTCGCGATGACTTGGGCGATCTGATTGTGGTTGAGCAGTTTCCAAAGTTGGAAGGCCGCCAAATGATCATGATGATTGCACCAGGGCGCAAAAAACCGGCTGGTAAATCAGCCAACGAAGCCGCTCCGGCAGCTTCAGAGTGAGTTTGAAGAGTTCCTTCGGGAGCTCTAAAAAATGAGGTTTGAAAAAACCTCGCACAGTCAAACACGAAAGTGAATGGCTGATTAAAAGTGGCTCGGGGCCAACAAGGCTGCAAGGAGTTTGCAGACGCCTCACGAGCACAAAATAAGGAGCAGTCAAATGCCCAAAATGAAGACCAAAAGTAGCGCCAAAAAGCGCTTCCGTGTTCGTCCTGGTGGTACCGTTAAACGCGGTCAAGCCTTCAAGCGTCACATCTTGACGAAGAAGACAACCAAGAACAAACGTCACCTCCGTGGCCCAGTAGGCGTGCATGAGACCAACATGGGTCACATGGCACAAATGCTGCCATCGGCTGGCCTGTAATTCACTGACGAACAAGGAGAAAATATGCCTCGCGTAAAACGTGGTGTTACGGCACGAGCCCGTCACAAAAAAGTATTGGCCCTGGCCAAAGGTTTCCGCGGTCGCCGCGGTAATGTCTTCCGCATCGCTAAACAAGCGGTGATGAAGGCCGGTCAGTACGCATACCGTGACCGTCGTGCTAAGAAGCGTGTGTTCCGTCAGTTGTGGATCGCGCGTATCAACGCAGCGGCCCGTGAATGCGGTCTCACCTACAGCCAATTTGCCAACGGCCTGAAAAAGGCTGCTATCGAAATCGACCGTAAAGTGTTGGCGGACATCGCCGTGCACGACAAGGCCGCTTTTGCTGGCATCGTGAACCAAGTCAAGGCCAAGTTGGCCGCAGCTTAAGTACTCACGCAGTCAATCAAAGGGGTTGAGGCTTGCGAAGGCTTCAATCCTTTTTTCATTTTGAATTTAAGTTCCTTTTAAAGTTGCCACCATGACCGAGTTGGACAGTTTGGTTGAAGCGGCTCGCAGCAGTTTTGCGCAAGCCCAAACCCCCGCCGATCTTGAGAATGCCAAGGCCCTGTATTTGGGCAAGTCAGGCCGCATCACCGAAATGATGAAGGGCATGGCTTCTTTGAGCGTTGAAGAGAAGAAAACCTTTGGCGCAGCGGTTAACGTTGCCAAGCAGGGCATTGAAGCTGCGCTCACAGCACGCCGCCAAGCTTTGGCCGATGCCGAGTTGGCTGTTCAACTGAAAGCAGAAGCTTTTGATGTCACCTTACCAGGTCGCCCCCTCACACAAGGCGGCCTGCATCCTGTGTCTCTCACCTTAGAACGCATCGAGCAAATTTTTGGCTCGATGGGTTTTGAAGTGGCACAGGGCCCCGAAATTGAAACCGACTGGTTCAACTTCACAGCCCTCAACACACCCGAAGATCACCCCGCACGCTCCATGCACGACACCTTCTATGTTGAAGGCGGTCATTTGCTGCGCACACACACCAGCCCCATGCAAATTCGACATGCGGTACAACACGTCAAGCGTTACAAAGCACAATTGGAAGCAGGGAAGGGCATGCCCGAAATTCGCGTCATTGCACCTGGGCGCACCTACCGTGTCGACAGCGATGCCACGCATTCGCCCATGTTCCACCAGTGCGAAGGGCTGTGGATTGGCGAGAACGTCAGCTTCAAAGATTTGAAGGTGGTGTTCACAGATTTTTGCCGCACATTTTTTGAAAGCGACGACTTGGTCTTGCGCTTCCGCCCTAGCTTCTTCCCATTCACAGAACCCAGCGCAGAAATAGACATTCAATTTCAAACCGGTCCTTTGGCGGGTCGTTGGTTGGAAGTGGCGGGCTCTGGTCAAGTGCACCCCAACGTGGTTCGCAACATGGGCCTCGACCCCGAAAAATTCATTGGCTTTGCTTTCGGTATGGGCCCCGACCGTCTCACCATGCTCCGATATGGCGTGAATGATTTGCGCTTGTTCTTCGACGGTGACGTTCGCTTCTTGAGTCAATTTCAATAATTAAAGACCATGCAATTTCCTGAATCCTGGCTGCGTGAGTTTTGCAACCCGCCCCTCACGACAGAACAACTCGCCGAAACACTCACCATGGCTGGTCTTGAAGTTGAAGAACTTCAACCAGTGGCGCCACCTTTTTCCAATGTGGTCATTGGTGAAATTAAAAGCGCGGAGCAGCACCCCAATGCAGACCGCTTGCGCGTTTGCCAAGTGGATGTGGGTCAAGCTAGCTTGCTCAATATTGTCTGTGGTGCGCCCAATGCCCGCGTTGGTATTCGAATTCCTTGCGCCATGGTGGGCGCAGAGTTGCCACCTGGCGAAGACGGTAAACCCTTCCTCATCAAGGTGGGCAAGTTGCGCGGCGTTGAAAGCCAAGGCATGCTGTGCTCTGCCAAAGAATTGAAGATTGCTGACGATCATGGCGGCTTACTAGAGTTGCCAGCGGACGCGCCCTTGGGCCAAAGTATTCGCACCTATTTGAAGCTAGACGACACGTTGTTCACACTCAAACTCACGCCCAATTTGGCGCATTGCTTGAGTGTGTATGGCATTGCTCGTGAAGTGTCTGCATTAACCAGCACTCCCTTGAAGGCGCCCGTGTTCAATGCATTGAAGGCTCAAGTTCAAGACAGATTGGCAGTTAAAGTGGAAGCTACCGATTTGTGCGGTCGCTTCAGTGGCAGGGTGGTGAAGGGCGTCAATCCCAAAGCGCAAACACCCGCTTGGATGGTAGACCGCTTGGCACGATGCGGCCAACGCAGTGTGAGTCCTTTGGTCGATATTTCAAACTATGTGATGTTTGAATTGGGGCGGCCTTCGCATATTTTCGATCTCGACAAAATCCATGGTGGTTTGCAAGTTCGTTGGGGTCGTGCTGAAGAATCATTGAAGTTGCTCAATGGCAACACAGTTACCGTCGATGACAAAGTAGGTGTGATTGCAGACGATGCCCAAGTTGAGTCATTGGCAGGCATCATGGGGGGTGACGCCACTGCAGTGTCTGATGACACTCAGAATATTTACATTGAAGCTGCTTTCTGGTGGCCCAAAGCCATTGCTGGTCGTTCACGCCGTTACAACTTTTCTACCGATGCCGGACATCGCTTTGAACGTGGCGTAGATCCCGACAGCACGGTTGACCACATTGAGCGTATCACCCAATTGGTCATAGACATTTGCAGCACGCCCACCACGCAAATTGGACCTGTTGACGATCAAAAGCTCAACATGCCGGTTCGCAAACCCGTCACACTCCGAGTGGCACGTGCTGTCAAAGTGATTGGCATGGCGCTGTCACAAACACAGTGTGCCGACGCTTTGCGCGGTTTGGGTTTTGAGGTGACCGAGGCGGAAGGACTGATCACAGTCAACCCACCAAGCTGGCGATTCGATTTGGAAATTGAAGAAGACCTGATTGAGGAAGTGGCTCGCATGGTGGGTTACACCCAGCTGCCAACCACACCCCCATTGGCACCGATCACTGCCAAGATCAGGAAAGAAAGTGAGCGCGGCCCGTTTGCGGTGCGCCGCAGTTTGGCGGCTTTGGGTTACCAAGAAACCATCAATTTTAGTTTTGTAGAAGAACGCTGGGAACATGAGTTGGCGGGCAACCCCAATCCTCTGAAATTGTTGAATCCCATTGCCAGCCAGATGAGTGTGATGCGGACCAGTTTGTTGGGCTCTCTCTTGCAGGTGGTGAAGTTCAATCTCGATCGCAAGGCCGAACGCGTCCGTGTCTTTGAGTTGGGCCGGGTGTTCTTGCGCGATGCAACTGTCAAAAATACAGACACCACCGTCGAAGGTTTGAGTCAACCGATGCGTGTGTCTGCCGTGGCATACGGTCCTGTGACCTCAACCTCTTGGGGCGGCAAAGTTCGCCATGTTGATTTCTTTGATGTCAAAGGTGAAATAGAAGCACTGATGGCGCCTGCCAAGCCTGAGTTTGAAGCGGCAGAGCACCCAGCCATGCACCCTGGTCGTTGCGCCAGCGTCAAGTTGAATGGCCATGTAGTGGGTTATGTAGGAGAGTTGCATCCCCGCTGGCGTCAGTCGTGGGATTTGCAGCATGCTCCCATCCTTTTCGAGCTCGATTTAGAGGCTGTGCTACAACGCGAAGTCCCGGTTGCTCAGGGTGTGGCACGCTTTCAAGCGGTTGAGCGCGACATTGCGGTGGTGGTGGCAGAGAAAGTCACACATGCCGATTTGATGGCTGCAGTTTATGAAGCACCCACCGCAGGATTGTTGCGCAGTGCTATCTTGTTTGACGTGTTTCGTCCGCAGGCCACTCTGGGCATTGAGAAAAGTTTGGCTGTCAGGTTGAGCATGTACAGCGATGAAGCCACATTGACAGAGATTCAAATTGAATCCACAGTCAAGGCTGTGTTGGATCATTTGTCTCTGAAACTGTCAGCGCGCTTGCGTTCTTAATGGCGAAAGGAAGTTGATATGGATTTTTCTGTTGAAAGTCTCGAAACGCCTGCGCTGACCAAAGCGCATTTGGCAGATTTGTTGTTTGAGCAAATTGGTTTGAACAAGCGCGAGTCCAAAGACATGGTCGACTCATTCTTTGATTTGATCGCCACACAATTGGTTCAAGGCACCGATGTCAAAATTTCTGGATTTGGAAATTTCCAAATTCGCGAAAAAGCGCCCAGGCCAGGCCGCAATCCACGCACTGGAGAATTGATTCCCATCGAGGCCAGACGCGTGGCAACTTTCCACGCCAGTCACAAGCTGAAGGCAGTGATTCAAGGCGATGAAAAATCTGATGGCTAATTTTCAGTATTTGAATTTCTAGATTCATCAAATTTTATTAAATGGGTCTTTACGTAGACCCCATGCTTAGAGTAAGCTTGTTAATTCCCCCAGCAAGTTAGTGATTCCAATGGAGAACTCCCTCCCATCTATTCCAGCCAAGCGCTACTTCACCATTGGTGAGGTTGGTGAGCTTTGTGGTGTGAAGCCACACGTGCTTCGCTATTGGGAGCAGGAATTCACGCAGCTGCGGCCCATCAAGCGCCGAGGCAATCGCCGCTACTACCAGCACCATGAAGTGCTCATGATTCGCAGAATTCGCGATTTGCTTTATGAGCAGGGTTTCACCATCAGCGGTGCGCGAAACAAAATGCAGGAACTGGCCCAAGCTCAAAAAGGGTTGAAAAAAGACCTCATTGAAAACGGCTCATTGGACGATGAGTTGTTGGATGATTTTGATGAAGATGGCACACCTTCTGAAGCGCTTGAAAAAGCTTCTATGGCCATGGAAAGTGCACAAAGAGCCAGTAGCCTGCAAGTCACCAGCAGCCTTCCAACGCTGCGCCGTGAATTGATGGATATTCGAGATTTACTCTCAAACTGAGTGCATTCTCGGGCTATAATTTAAAGCTTGTCGGCGTGTAGCGCAGCCTGGTAGCGCACTTGCATGGGGTGCAAGGGGTCGCGAGTTCGAATCCCGCCACGCCGACCATTCAATTTGAATCAAGCTCTTGAGAATTTATTCTCAGGAGCTTTTTTCTGGGTGTACTAAAGTCTCGATGGGCTTTCAAGAACTTGGTTCGGTACTTTGTTCGGCCTGAATGTTGATGGCCATTGGGCCTTTGGGGCCCTCAGCCAATTCAAAACTCACCCTCGAACCTTCCTTGAGACTCTTAAAGCCTTCCATGGTGATGGCTGAAAAGTGCGCAAAAGCGTCTGGCCCGCCACCATCGGGTTGAATAAACCCAAATCCCTTGGCGTCATTGAACCATTTGACTGTTCCACTGGGCATGCCTGTCTCCATCAGTTTTGTTCTGTAAGGAACATTTAATTCACTGATATGTGAGTTGTCAATTCAAGGTTTACCCGACTGATGATAAATTGCTGCGTTGCGTCATAAGGACTTTTCTGGCGAGTCAAGCAGAAGAGGGCCTAGCCTCTATAGAATGAAAACATGGCAACCGAGAAACCTCCAAAACCAAATTTACCCAAACCACCAGGATCTGTTGGTGAACCCGGACGTTCACCAGGAAATAGTGATTCTGTGGTTTTAGAAAGACGCCCTGCCAAAGTCGGGCCGCCTCAGATGTACCAGGTAGTGATGTTGAACGACGACTACACTCCCATGGAATTCGTTGTTTTGGTTCTTCAAGAGTTTTTTAACAAGGACCGCGAAGCCGCCACTCAAATCATGCTGAAAATTCATTTGGACGGCAAAGGTGTTTGTGGCGTATTCACCCGTGACGTGGCGGCCACCAAGGTGGACCAGGTACTAGATGCAGCCAACCAAGCAGGTCACCCACTTCAGTGTGTGAGTGAGCCTGTGGCATGAATCGCACAAAAATCGAGCAAGAATGTGGCATAAAGCAGTTGAAATTCAACAAATTTGCCCAACCTATTATTTTTCACCTCCGCAAGGCATTTAAGGAAATCACATGATTGCCCAAGAATTGGAAGTCAGTTTGCACATGGCCTTCGTTGAGGCGCGTCAGCAGCGTCACGAGTTCATTACCGTGGAACATTTGCTGTTGGCATTGCTGGACAACCCCAGCGCAGCAGAAGTATTGCGTGCGTGTTCAGCGCAAGTAGACGATTTGCGTCAATCGCTGTCGTCGTTTATCAAGGACAACACACCTCAAGTAGCAGGTACCGAAGAGGTTGATACACAGCCGACCTTGGGTTTTCAGCGGGTCATTCAGCGCGCCATCATGCATGTCCAATCGACTGGCAGTGGCAAGAAAGAAGTGACTGGAGCCAATGTGTTGGTAGCCATTTTTGGCGAAAAAGATTCGCACGCCGTTTACTATTTGCACCAGCAAGGCATCACCCGTTTGGATGTTGTGAACTTCATTGCACATGGCATTCGCAAGAGCGATCCACCCGAAGCCTCCAAAGGCAGCGATTCTGCGCCAGTACCCGAAAGCGAAGAAAGCAGTGGTGGCAGCGAGCGCAATGAAAAAGCCTCTCCTTTGGAGCAGTTCACACAGAACCTGAACCAGATGGCCAAAGAAGGCAAGATCGATCCGCTCATCGGTCGTGAATACGAAGTTGAGCGCACCATTCAAATTTTGTGCCGTCGCCGTAAAAACAATCCCTTGTTGGTGGGCGAGGCCGGTGTGGGCAAAACCGCCATTGCCGAAGGTTTGGCATGGCGCATCACGCAAGGCAGCGTGCCAGAAATTTTGGCTGAGGCCGTGGTCTATTCACTCGACATGGGTGCATTGTTGGCCGGCACCAAATACCGCGGTGATTTTGAACAGCGTCTGAAAGGTGTTTTGAAAGCCCTGAAAGACAAGCCTCATGCCGTTTTGTTCATCGACGAAATTCACACCTTGATTGGCGCAGGTGCCGCTTCTGGTGGCACTTTGGATGCTTCCAACTTGCTCAAGCCTGCCTTGTCTAGCGGCCAATTGAAGTGCATTGGCGCCACCACCTTCACGGAATACCGTGGCATCTTCGAAAAAGACGCCGCCTTGTCACGTCGCTTCCAAAAGGTTGATGTGGTTGAGCCCACTGTGGCCGAAACAGTGGATATTTTGAAGGGTCTGAAATCGCGCTTCGAAGAACACCACAGCGTGAAGTACGCCAATGCGGCGCTGCAAGCTGCTGCCGAGTTGTCTGCCAAGTTCATCAACGACCGTCAATTGCCCGACAAAGCCATCGACGTGATTGACGAAGCCGGTGCTGCACAGCGCATCTTGCCGCCGTCTAAGCGCAAGAAGACCATTGGCAAAACCGAGATTGAGGATATTGTGGCCAAGATTGCGCGCATTCCGCCAGCCAATGTGTCGAATGACGATCGCAGCAAACTGCAAACCATTGAGCGCGATTTGAAGAGTGTGGTGTTTGGTCAAGACAAAGCCCTCGAGGTGTTAGCTTCTGCTGTCAAAATGGCACGTTCTGGTTTGGGTAAAACCGACAAGCCCATTGGCTCATTCTTGTTCAGTGGCCCAACCGGTGTTGGTAAAACAGAAGCCGCCAAGCAGCTGGCCTACATCATGGGCATCGAACTCATTCGCTTTGACATGTCCGAGTACATGGAGCGTCATGCGGTGAGTCGCCTCATTGGCGCGCCTCCAGGCTATGTAGGCTTTGACCAAGGTGGTTTGCTGACCGAGGCCGTTACCAAGAAGCCACATTGCGTCTTGCTGCTCGATGAAATTGAAAAAGCGCACCCCGACATTTTCAATGTGTTGCTGCAAGTGATGGACCATGGCACATTGACGGACAACAACGGCCGCAAAGCCGACTTCCGCAACGTGATCA
Organism: Limnohabitans sp. MMS-10A-178; assembly: GCF_003063375.1. Classification (GTDB taxonomy): domain Bacteria; phylum Pseudomonadota; class Gammaproteobacteria; order Burkholderiales; family Burkholderiaceae_C; genus Limnohabitans_A. The sequence continues at coordinate 163,524 of NZ_NERY01000003.1, forward strand.
TCATCATGACCACCAATGCCGGTGCCGAAACCATGAACAAGGCCACCATTGGCTTCACCAACCCGCGTCAAGCAGGCGATGAAATGGGCGACATCAAACGCTTGTTCACCCCTGAGTTCCGCAACCGGCTGGATGCCATGGTCAGCTTCAAAGCTTTGGATGAGCAAATCATCATGCGCGTGGTCGACAAGTTCTTGTTGCAACTGGAAACACAGTTGTCAGAGAAGAAAGTGGACGTTACTTTCAGCGACAAGTTGCGCAAATTCTTGGCCAAAAAAGGGTTCGATCCGCTCATGGGCGCGCGCCCTATGCAGCGTTTGATACAAGACACCATTCGGAAGGCTTTGGCCGACGAGTTGCTGTTTGGTCGTTTGATCGATGGCGGTCGCTTGAGCGTCGACCTGGACGACAAAGACGAGGTGTTGCTCGACATTCAGCCTTTGCCCAAGAAGGAAGGCCGAAACTCCAAATCGGAACCGCACGAGCCTGAAGAGGCCACAGCCAATTAAGGCAACTTAAAAAAAGCCGGATTGATCCGGCTTTTTTTCTATCTTCTTCGGCCACCCAAAATACCCCCCAAGACCCCTCGAACAATTTCTCGTCCCACACTGGAGCCAATGGTTCGAACCGCTGACTTGACCATGGCTTGGGCCAAGCCGTCTTGTTTGGCACCCCTAGGTCCAGTGCGACCAAATAAAACGTCGCCAAGGCCGCCTAAAAGGCCGTTATCGCCTGTTTCATTGGAAGAGGGCACCGAACTGTTGTTGGCAGACGATGTGCCATTTGAGCCAGCGGCTGAAGTTGGCTGCGCTCCCTTGAGAGTCTCGTAAGCAGACTCACGGTCAATGGCTTTTTCATAAACACCCGCCACCAAGGAGTTGTCGAGCAAGGCTTTGCGCTGCTCGGGCGTAATCGGGCCCAGTTGGCTACCTGGCAGCATGACAAAGGCCTGCTGGGTGATGCCAGGTCGGCCTTTCTCGTCAAGGAAACTCACCAAGGCTTCTCCTACTGCCAATTCTGTGATGGCCTTCTCAATGTCCAAAGACGGATTGGCACGCATGGTTTGAGCGCTGGCTTTGACTGCTTTTTGGTCGCGTGGTGTAAACGCTCTCAGCGCATGCTGTACCCGATTGCCCAATTGGCCCAATACCGTTTCAGGTACATCCAGCGGATTTTGCGTGACGAAATAAACGCCTACGCCTTTAGAGCGAATGAGGCGCACCAACAACTCCATCCGTTCAATCAGGACCTTGGGTGCTTCATTGAACAGCAGGTGCGCTTCATCAAAGAAAAAGACAAGCTTTGGTTTCTCGGGGTCGCCAATTTCTGGCAATTGCTCAAAAAGTTCAGACAAGAGCCAAAGCAAGAAAGTGCCATAAAGCCGAGGAGCATTCATGAGTTCGCTGGCACACAGCAAGTTGATCACGCCTTTTCCCTTGGCATCCGTTTGTAAAAAGTCTTGGATATTGAGCATGGGTTCGCCAAAAAACTTGTCAGCGCCTTGGCTTTCAATTTCAAGCAAACCGCGCTGAATGGCGCCCACGCTGGCGGCACTCACGTTGCCATATTCTGTGGTGAATTGCCTCGCGTTTTCGCCCACATGCTGAAGCATGGCCCGCAGGTCTTTGAGGTCTAAAAGCAGCAATCCCTGGTCATCTGCAATTTTGAAGACCAAATTCAAGACACCTGCTTGGGTCTCATTGAGGTTCAGCATGCGGCCTAGGAGCAATGGCCCCATGTCAGAAATGGTGGCCCTGACAGGGTGTCCCTGTTTGCCAAACACGTCCCACAGGGTGGTGGGGCAGCTTTGGGCACTGGGCTCATCGAGCCTGCGCTCTTTCAAAACACCCTTGATTTTCTCGCTCAGGTGACCGGCTTGGCTAATGCCGACCAAATCACCCTTGACGTCGGCCATGAAGACCGGAACCCCTTGGTTGGAGAAATTTTCGGCCAAAGTTTGCAAACTGACCGTTTTTCCAGTGCCTGTGGCGCCTGTGATCAGGCCATGGCGGTTGGCCATCCCCATCAAAATGTGGCAATCTGTGGTTTGATTGCGGGCAATCAAGAGTTGATTTGGCATGAAAAAGGGTCCCCCCAACTAGAAAAGTAAAATCTCACCCAGTAGATTAAATCAACAACAAGGATTTTCAGATGGCTGGCCACAGTAAATGGGCAAATATTCAGCACCGCAAGGGCAGACAAGACGAAAAACGCCAGCGCATTTGGACCCGCGTGGTCCGAGAAATCATGGTGGCGGCCAGAACGGGCGGCGGCGATCCGTCGGCCAACCCCCGTTTGCGCTTGGCCATCGAAAAAGCCAAAGCCGCCAACATGCCGGCTGACACCGTCAAACGCAACATTGACAAGGCTACGGGTAACTTAGAAGGCGTGACCTACGAAGAAATTCGATACGAAGGCTATGGCATTGGCGGCGCGGCCATCATTGTCGACACCATGACAGACAACCGCGTGCGCACAGTGGCCGAAGTACGCCATGCCTTTAGTAAGCATGGTGGCAACATGGGCACCGAAGGCTCCGTGGCTTTTCAGTTCAAGCATTGTGGTCAATTGATTTTTGCGCCTGGCACGTCGGAAGACAAAGTGATGGAGGTGGCGCTGGAAGCGGGTGCTGAAGATGTGGTGACGGATGAAGAAGGCGCCATTGAGGTGCTGACCGCCCCAGCAGACTTTGAAGCTGTTAAAAATGCCCTCGAAGCGGCCGGCTTGACAGCTGACATGGCTGAAGTGACCATGCGTGCAGAAAACAGCATTGACTTGGCGGCTGACGATGCTGCCAGAATGCAAAAACTCATAGATGTTTTGGAAGATTTAGACGATGTGCAAAACGTTTTTCACAACGCAAGCATTTCTGAATAAGGTTTGATCGATGAAAGTATTGGTTGTAGGTGGAGGTGGACGCGAACATGCGTTGGCCTGGAAGTTGTCTCAATCTGAACGCATTCAGAAAGTGTTTGTAGCCCCAGGCAATGGCGGTACAGCGCGTGATCCCAACTTGATAGATGTGCCCATCACGGATGTGAATGCGCTGCTGGCGTGGGCGCAACAAGAAAAAATTGATCTCACGGTGGTGGGGCCAGAAGCGCCATTGGCAGCAGGTGTGGTCGATGTGTTCAGAGCGCATGGCATGCGAATCTTTGGACCCACACAAGCCGCTGCGCAATTGGAAAGTTCCAAAGCATTTTCAAAAGCTTTCATGAAGCGGCATGGCATACCCACAGCGGTCTATGAAACTTTCACAGACCCTGCTTTGGCGCATGCCTACATTGACAAAATGGGCGCGCCCATTGTGGTCAAGGCAGATGGTTTGGCTGCGGGCAAAGGTGTGGTGGTGGCCATGAGCGCTGAAGAGGCGCATGCGGCCATCGACTTTATGTTGTTAGACAACACATTGGGCGTGGTTCACAACACAGGTGCAGACGGTGCTGCGTTGCCCCGCGTGGTCATTGAAGAATTTTTGCAGGGCGAAGAGGCTAGCTTCATTGTGATGTGCGATGGCAAAAATGTGCTGGCCTTGGCCACCAGTCAAGATCACAAACGATTGCTCGATAAAGATGAAGGCCCCAACACCGGCGGCATGGGGGCCTACTCTCCAGCACCAGTGGTCAGCGCTCAAGTGCATGCCCGAGCTATGCGCGAAGTGATCATGCCTACCATCAAGGGCATGGAAAAAGATGGTATTCCTTACACAGGCTTTCTGTATGCTGGCTTGATGATTGACGACCAAGGTTATCCCAAAACATTGGAGTTCAATTGCCGCATGGGAGACCCCGAAACGCAAGCCATCATGATGCGTTTGAAGAGCGATTTTGTGGAAGTGATGCTGGCTGCAACCAGCGAAAAGTTAGATGCCGTTGAGTTGGTGTGGGACCGCCGCACCGCACTGGGTGTGGTAATGGCTGCCGCAGGCTATCCGGAGAGTCCGCGCAAAGGTGATGTGGTTTCTGGTTTGCCCAAAGATGAACTCGATGCCATGGTCTTTCATGCAGGCACCGAAGCCAAAGACGGGCAAACATTGACATCGGGTGGGCGCGTGCTTTGTGTCACAGTGTTGGCTGATTCCGTGAAGCAAGCGCAGCAAAAGGCTTATGAAGTGGCCCAAGGCATTCATTTTGATGGGCAACAGTATCGAAGGGATATTGGTTTTAGGGCGATCAAATCGTGAACCCCGTGGTAGATCAAAAACTTTCTGAGCCTGTGTTAATTCCAGGTCCCTTTCCGGTTCAGTTCAAAGGCCAGGCCTGGGCCTCGTGGGTGCTCAAACTCATTGGGTGGCGCGTTGATTTTCAGGGGCTTCCGACGTTGCAAGGTGTGGCCATTGTTTACCCCCACACCAGCAATTGGGATTTCATGACGGCCATGTTGTGCAAGTGGACCATGGGATTGCCAGTGCACTTCTGGGGCAAAGACTCCTTGTTCAAAGTTCCACTTTTTGGTCGTTGGGTGAGCTGGATCGGTGGCGTGCCCATTGATCGTTCATCTCCGCGGGGTGTGGTGGGCGAAATGCTTGAAGTTTTTGCCGAGCACCAACGCGCCAACAAATTCATGTGGTTGGGTTTGTCCCCTGAAGGTACGCGAAAACGCACCGAGGGTTGGAAGAGTGGTTTCTACCAACTTGCGCTCAAATCCAAGTTGCCTTTGGGAGTGGTGAGGTTGGATTACAAAAAGAAAGAGCTCAAATTTGAAGGTTTTATTCAACTCACCGGAGATGTCGAAACCGATTACGCTTATTTGAGAAAAATGTATGAAGGCGTGGAAGGCTTTCACATCGACAATGCAGCGCCTATTAGACCGTTGCCCGCCAAAGACCCCAACACCAAAGCGTCTCCATCAGGGATTCAATGACAGCTGACAAGGCTACAGACAGAAAGACCCAGCATGCAAGTTAGTCAAGCACAAACTGTTCGAGAGTTTTTAATCCAACTGCAATCGCGAATCACTCAGGCCCTACACGACCTAGACGGTACGGCGTTTGTGGTGGATGCTTGGCGCAAGCCTGAAGGTGAGATGTTGCAGGGCGACGGCATCACTCAAATTTTGGAGGGTGGCCCAGTGTTCGAAAGGGCAGGGTGTGGTTTTTCGCATGTCACAGGACCCAAGCTGCCTCCCTCTGCCACTCAACATCGCCCCGAATTGTCGGGTGCTCCGTTTGAGGCCATGGGTTTGTCGCTGGTTTTTCACCCGCGCAACCCTTACGTACCCACGGTTCACATGAATGTGCGAATGATTGTGGCCAAGCCTGAGGGGCAAGCACCGGTGGCTTGGTTTGGTGGTGGCATGGATTTGACGCCTTACTATGGCTTTGAAGAAGATGCCGTGCATTTTCACCAAGTCTGCAAAGAAGCAGTTCAGCCCTATGGCGCTGACTTGCATCCCAAGTTTAAAAAATGGTGCGATGACTATTTCTTTTTAAAGCACCGCAATGAAGCGCGCGGTATAGGTGGCATTTTTTACGATGACTTTTCAGAACTCGGATTTGAAAAAGGCTTTGCCATGATGCAAGACGTTGGCAACGGTTTGCTCAAAGCCTATTTGCCTTTGGTCTTGCGCCGCAAAGACACTCCCTACGGTGAGCGTGAAAGAGATTTCCAGTTGTACCGCAGAGGCCGCTATGTGGAGTTCAATTTGGTCTGGGACAGAGGCACACATTTTGGTTTGCAATCGGGTGGCCGCACCGAATCAATTTTGTTGTCGATGCCCTCGCTGGTGAGCTGGTCCTACAACCGTGTAGATGCACCCGATTCTGCCGAGGCGCAATTGAGCACTCGGTATTTAAAGCCCAGGGATTGGGTTTGATGCCACAGCGTATTGGCATCTTGGGGGGGGCTTTTGATCCGCCTCACAATGCCCATGTGGCCATGGCCGAAGCGGCTATTGCTCAATTTGGTTTGGATGCGCTGCGTGTCATCCCAACGGGAGACGCATGGCACAAACCCAGAGACTTGAGCAGCGGGGCTCACAGGGCCGAAATGGCGCGGCTGGCTTTTGCTCATCTGAGCAAAGTCAGCATTGATGAGACTGAATTGCTCCGCCAGGGCCCCAGTTACACCATCGACACCCTCAGAGCGCTCCAAAAGCAAACACCCGAGGCGCAATTCTTCTTGTTCATTGGTGAAGATCAGGGCAAAGCCCTCGGGACATGGCGCGAAATCGAAGAAATTGCCCAGAGAGCTATAATTTGCGTCGCTGAACGCGAGATGCCTGGCATGTCAGTGCCAGACGTTCCTAACCACGATATTCCCACCCAAGTCCTGAAGTTGCCCCATTTGCCACACAGTGCAACGCAAGTTCGAGAACGGGTGGCCCAAGGGCAAGCCATTGACAATTTGGTCCCTGAGCCCGTTGCGCTGTATATTCAACGCCATCACCTTTACCTGCCTGACCGATGACCGAAACCTCTGCCAAAAAAGACACCCAAAAACTTCAACGCGTCATTGTGGATGCGCTAGAAGATGTGAAAGCACAAGAAATTGTGGTGTTCGACACGGAAGAGATGTCAGCCCTTTTTGAGCGCGTCATCATTGCCTCCGGCACCTCCAACCGGCAAACCAAGGCCTTGGCCGCCAGTGTGCGCGACAAGGTGCGCGAAGCGGGTTATCCCAAGCCTCGCATTGAGGGCGAAGACAACGGTGAGTGGATCATTGTCGATTGTGGCAGTGCTGTGGCGCACATCATGCAGCCCACCATTCGCTCTTACTACAACCTCGAAGAAATTTGGGGCGACAAACCGGTTCGCCTTAAGTTGGGTGCCCCCAAGCCTGCCGAGCCAGTGCGCAAGCCAGTGGCAAAAAAGAAAGCCAACGTCAGCGCTGGCCGCACGCCTACACGCCGCGATTCAGTGCCTGTGGGCCCTATGGGTTCTGAAGCTTTGAAACCGACTCGCAAAGCACCTGCAAAATCCGCTGGTAAGCCTGCTGCCAAAGCGGCCGGTAAAACTGCTAGCAAAACTGCTAGCAAGGCCCCAAAATCTTCTGCAAAAACGGTGGCCAAACCAGCTGTCAAACCAGCTGTCAAATCTAGCGCCAAGGCCAAGCCCAAGGCCTGAGTTCCATGAAGCTGCTGATTGTGGCAGTGGGACAGCGTGTCCCAGATTGGGCGCAAACTGCTTGGGATGATTACGCCAAGCGTTTCCCCCCTGAACTGAAAGTAGAGCTCAAGGCGGTCAAGACCGAGCCCCGCGGTTCCAAAACATACGACACTTTGGTGGCTGCTGAGCGTCAACGCATTGAGGCCGTCATTCCGCGCGGCACACGCGTGGTGGTGCTGGATGAGCGCGGTACCCCTTTGCGCACCACTGCATTGGCCCAGCGTTTGAAAGATTGGCAACTTGGCGGCGATGATGTGGCGTTGATCATTGGCGGCCCCGATGGACTAGAGCCTGCTTTTCGCGAAGCTGCCCATGAACGCATTCGTTTGTCGGACCTCACATTGCCCCACGCGATGGCGCGCGTGCTGCTCATAGAACAGTTGTACCGTGCTTGGTCCATCAACGCCAACCACCCTTATCACCGAGAATAAAGCGCTCATGAAAGACTTTGTTTACTTGGCATCGCAAAGCCCTAGACGCAGGCAGTTGCTCGAACAGATGGGTGTTCGGTACGAGCTGCTGCTGGCAACACCCGATGAGGATACCGAATTGTTGGAACGCGTCATGCCGGGTGAAGCGCCTCTCACCTACGTGAAGAGGGTGACGCAATTGAAACTGGAAGCGGCCGTTCTGCGCATGCAAAAAAGGCAACTGCCGCTTGCGCCTGTGTTGTGCGCCGACACCACGGTGGCATTAGGGCGAAACATTTTGGGCAAACCTGAAAATGAACAGGACGCCTTGCGCATTCTCAAAACCTTGTCGGGTCAAACGCACCGCGTTTTAACGGCGGTGGCTGTGGCCTCAGGCCGCCGCAGACTTTTGAGTGTGTCTGTTTCTAAAGTGAGATTTGCACCTATGAAGCTTTCGGAAATCAAAGCCTATGTGGCCACAGGTGAGCCGTTTGGGAAAGCTGGCGCCTATGGCATTCAAGGCTTGGCGGCTTGTCATATTTCAGCCATTCAGGGCTCATATACCGGCATCATGGGGCTGCCGATTTTTGAAACAGCTGAGTTGTTGAAACAACTTTAATGCTTATACGCATGTCTTGACTCAAGGCAAAATACAGCCATGACTTCGATTGAGACTGAAACTGAAACGGGAACTGAAACCAAGTACCTCACGGCTGCTTTTTACAAGTTCGTTGATTTGCCAGACTATGCAGACCGGCGTGCACCTTTGTTGGCCTTTTGCGAAGCTCACAACGTCAAGGGCTTGATTTTGTTGGCGCGTGAGGGCATTAACAGCACCATTGCAGGCCAGCCACAAGACGTGCATGCCGTGTTGGCTTATTTGCGACAAACAAGCCAACTGGCTGATCTCGAGCACAAAGAATCTTGGACATTCAAAGCGCCGTTTCACCGCATGAAAGTCCGGTTGAAAAAAGAAATTGTCACATTGGGGGTGGACGGTATCAGCCCGATCAAGCGGGTGGGGCAGTATGTCAAACCCGAAGACTGGAACGACTTGATTTCATCGCCCGATGTGGTCCTGATTGATACACGCAACGATTATGAAGTTGAAATTGGCACATTCAAGGGTGCCATCGATCCGCAGATTCAAAGCTTTTCACAATTGCCAAGTTGGGTTGAAAAAGCCAAATCTCTCGAAGCTCAAAATGGTCGCAAGCCACGCGTGGCCATGTTTTGTACGGGTGGTATTCGCTGTGAGAAATCCACCTCCTTGATGTTGGAGCATGGCTTTGAAGACGTCTACCATTTGCAGGGCGGTATTCTCAAATATTTAGAGCTTGTTCCACCAGAGAAAAGCTTGTGGGAGGGTGAGTGTTTTGTTTTTGACGAACGTGTCAGTGTGGGCCATGGCCTGCAACCAGGCCAGCACGAGCTGTGCCGCTGCTGTCGCGAGCCATTACCACCTGGTGCCAAAGAAACGCCTTTCTTTGAGTTGGGCGTGAGTTGTCCAAGGTGCCACGCCCACACCAGCGAAGAGCAAAAGCAAAGTGCTCGCGAAAGACAAAAACAATGGGAAATTGCCAAAGCGCGCCAAATCAATCACATTGGTACGCCTCAACGTCAAGAAAGGATGGCTGCTTTGTTGCCTGCTGATGCACCTGTGTTGTATTCATTCCGTCGCTGCCCCTATGCCATGCGTGCGCGATTGGTGCTCTTGTCGTGTGGCATCCGATGTGAAATTCGCGAAATTGCGCTGTCTCAAAAACCAGAAAGCATGTTGGCTGTATCCCCCAAAGGGACAGTTCCTGTACTGGTTCTCAAAGATCAAGTGCTTGAGCAGAGCCTAGACATTGTTCAGTGGGCATTGCAACAAAATGATCCGGCCGCATGGTCAACCTCAGGCTCTTCGCAACATGAAGAGGCCTTGGCCTTGGTGCAGCAATGCGACGGCGAATTCAAGCAGCATTTAGACCGTTACAAATACCCAAATCGCTACGATTTACCAGATGGCTTGGCTCACCGGCAAGGGGGCTCAGAGTTTCTAGAACTTCTCAATACCAGGTTAAGCCAGACGGCCGGATTGATGGGCGCCCAATGGTGCTGGGTTGATGCGGCAATTGCACCCTTTGTGCGGCAGTTTGCCAGAACAGACCGTGAGTGGTTTGATGCGCAAGCATGGTTGCCTCTGCAAAACTGGCTGACTCAATTTGAAAACTCAGAAGCCTACGCGGTGGTGATGCACAAATACAAAGTGTGGCACCAAGGTGCCAAACCGGTGTCTTATCCAGCCACGTCTTGAATGAATTGCTTGCAAACTTCGATTTGAGTCACAGGCAGCATATGTCCTCCGCTCACCACCGTAACCTTTGTCCCAGGAATGCGAGTCCTTAAGTCTTCACCATTGAGCTTGCAATCGAGGATGCGATCTTCCTTGGCAAACAGCACGTGAACAGGTGTTTTCATGCTGGCATATGAATCTTCAATTTGCGGCATGCTCCACTCTGCATTTTGCAAATCTGTCGATGCGCTGATGAAGGTTTGAGGTTTGAGTGACAAGATGCCTCCACCTCGAATTGCAAAATCAGAGGGAAATCTTTCAGGCCCAAAAATGAATTTCAAACTCTCTGACATCCTGAAAATTGTGCCAGGAATGGCCAGGGTCCAACCGAGAATGCTTCTCATGGTGGGCGATGAAATTTTGAGGGGTTTGAACGCTGGTGAGGGTTCGTCGGGCAAGCGCGTGAGGGGTGCGATGAGTGCCAGTGCCTTAATTTTGTCAGGATGGCGTTGCGCCGCGGCCAACGATATAGCGCCCCCCAAAGAGTGACCTACCAAAACGGCAGACTCAATTTGCAAATGGTCTAGCAAACTCACAATGGTGTCGGCTTGAGCTTCAAGGCTGGCATCGGCATTGGATGCACGTTTGGAATAACCGCAAGCAGGACGGTCTACGCAAATCACACGGTGGGTTTCGGCCAAAGGTTTTGCCAAGCCATAAGTGAAATTTTGCAAATTGCCTGCCAAGCCGTGAATCATCAGAATGGCTGGCCCTTGGCCTTGATCGATGTAATGCAAACGCGTATCGCCCAATTGAACAAACTTACCGGCAGGGGGCAAGAGATCTTCCGCCTTTTTGTTGGAAAAAGCTGCGAATCCGATCAAGCCAATCACACTTGTGGCGAGTAAAAATAAAATCCAGAGAGCCAACATGTCGAAACCTCGAAGTGAACGTGCAAATTAACTGAACTGCATGATGCCATCATTCAGACGGGCATATTTGATCAGGAAAATATCCTTGATGTAGTTTTGATTCACTTGCCAGGGTGCGCGCGAGCCTTGCTTGGGTAAGATGCTGCTGGCACGTTGAACGTAACCAGACGTGAACGACAAATAGTCTTGTTCTGCAACAGAAGCATCGCGAACTGGCACCACTTTTCGATAGCCATGTTGCCTCATGTAGTTCAATAGACGACAAGCATAAACAGCCGTGAGATCGGCCTTCAGGGTCCAAGATGCGTTGGTGTACCCGAAGGTCATGATGGCATTGGGCAAGCCTGACAAGCACATGCCGCGGTAGGCCATAGCCTGCGAGGGTTTGAAAGCCTGCCCATCGACCGTGACTTGAATATCTCCCAGCATGTTCAAAGACAGACCTGTGGCCGACACAATGATGTCGGCTTCAAGAAACTGACCGCTGCTCAATTGCAGGCCTTTTTCGGTCACGGTTTGAATGGTATCTGTTACCACGCTGGCATGGCCGCGTCTGATTTGTTTGAACAAGTCGCCATCGGGAATCAGGCACAACCTTTGATCCCATGGTTTGTAGTCTGGCGAGAAATGCTGAGCTTGTTCGTCAGAGCGCAATTGCTTGGCAGCGATTTTGACCAAGTAACGTTTGACAAATTCGGGTTGGCTGCGGGCCAGTTGATACGACAACATGCCCAAGATCACATTTTTGGCGCGAGTGATTTGATACGCCAACTTGGAGGGCAAGAACTTTTGCAGAGTGAGTGAGAAGCCATCTTCAGCGGGGAGTGAAATGACATAGGTTGGAGAGCGCTGCAGCATGGTGACATGCGCGGCCTTTTTGGCCATTTCTGGCACCAATGTGACCGCCGTTGCGCCACTGCCGATGACCACCACTTTTTTCTGTTCGTAGTTGAGTTTCTCGGGCCAAAATTGAGGGTGAACCCAATCGCCCTTGAAACTGGCTTGTCCTGGAAAATTGGGTTGGTAGCCATTTTTATAGCTGTAATAACCGCAACAAAGATACAGAAATCGGGCTTTCAAGACCACGGGCTGGTCATTGTTTTTTTGGTTTGCGGTAAGCGTCCAGCATGCTTCACTGCTTGACCATGAGGCGTGAGTAACAGAGTGGCCATGGCGAATGTGCGGCGTGATGCCATTTTCGTCGGCCGTCTTTTGAATGTATTGCCGAATGGTGCTGCCATCAGCAATGGCTTTGTGATCGATCCAAGGTTTGAATGAATAGCCTAGGGTGTACATGTCGGAATCTGAGCGAATGCCAGGATATCGAAACAAGTCCCATGTGCCGCCAATGGCATCCCTTGATTCCAAAATGCACCAGCTGCTTTGGGAGCTGTGCATTTGCAAATGTTTGGCAGCACCAATGCCAGACAAGCCAGCACCCACAATCAAGACATCGATGATGGGATGGTCTGAAGCGCCATTGGACATGGCGGTTTGAGGCAAAACGCTCATGGTCAAATGCCTAAACTTTCTAAAGTGACCAGACCTTTGGGTGTTTGCAATGTGGCGACGATGTTGGCTGGACCCTCCGTCACATCGATGTTGCCCAGCATGATGGCCTCATAAGCCGCTTTGATCTTGCTTGCACTGGGGTGTGAAACTGTTAAAGATTTCAAGGACACACCAGAACGGGGCAAATGATTGCGAGGATGCAGTTGCATGGGGTCTGCCGCTTCAGGCTTGCCCCATTGAATAAGGGTTGGCAGAGTGCCATTGAACAACCTGTCGCCGTCTGGCCGCACCGTAATTTGCCATTGCAACAAGCCCTTGGGGGTTTTGCGGCTTGCATGAATAATGGGTCCGCGGTCAATGCCTTGGTTTTTCCAGGCATGTCGCGCGTCTTGAATGTTGTCTGTATTGACCACAAAATGTACCAAACGAGGTGACTTGGCCAACTCAGCTTGGAGTTGTTTGCTGTCCAAATCAAACCAACGCGCAGGTGGTGGTTTTTTCTCGATCACGGCATCCGGGTTGATGGCAATGATTTCGAAATAGGCCACTGGAAACGCTGGCGTAGCGATTTTGAAAAGCCGATTGTGTGTGCCGTATTTTTCATGCTCACCCCCTGCAGCAGGTGTGATCCCCAGTGTGGCTTCACACCATTCAACGCCTTGTTGCAAGCTGTGCGCAGCCACCACCAAATGGTCAATTTGACTTTTCATCAAGCGGCTTCAAATTCGATTTGAACTTTCAGTGATTGCGATTTGTCGCAAGCCAACTCAAAAGCTTCGATGGCTTTGTCCATCGGCAGAATGCCAGTAATCACTGGCTTGCCATTGACCAAACCTTCATTCAAAAACTGTACAGCGGTGGCAAATTCTGCATGAAAGCGGAAGGTGCCTCGCATGTCGACTTCCTTGGCAACCAATTGGGTCATGGGCAAACTCATGTCGCCTCCCATGCCGACGGTAACCAACACGCCGCGCGGCATGATGACATCCAGGCCCGCTCGCAATGCAGGCTCGCTGCCGGAAGCTTCAAACACTGCTTCGAATTGACCTTTGTCTGCTTTGTATTTATCGAGCAACTCAGGCTGGGTTTTGAGGTTGATGGTTTCGTCGGCACCCATCTCTTTGGCGCACTTTAAGGGCAGGTCTGCAATGTCGGCTGCCACAATGCGGGCTGCACCTGCTCGGCGCAAAGCACCAATGAGGAGCGATCCAATGGGGCCGCAGCCTGTGACAAAGACCTGCTTGCCCAACACGCCACCAGCGCGCTGGATGGCATGCAGGCCAACAGAAAGAGGCTCGGCCAATGCCGCTTCTGAGAGGCTCAAGTGCTTGCCAATAGCATGGGCTTGATAGGCCTCAATGATGAGCTGCTCAGCAAAAGCACCTTGAATATGAGGGAAGGGCATGGCACTGCCAAAAAATCGCATGTTGAGGCAATGGTTGTGTTGTCCCAGTTGGCAGTATCGGCAGGTGCCGCAAGGCCGAGATGGCGAAATGGCAATGCGTTGGCCCACTTCAAGGTGTTTGACATTGGCACCCAAGGCGCTCACCACACCAGAAATTTCATGGCCCAGTGCCATGGGTTGCTTGATTCTGACGGTGCCAAAGCCGCCGTGTTGGTAGTAATGCAAATCAGAACCGCAAATGCCGCCAAAGGCCACATTCACCCGAACCTGATTGGGGCCCATCGGAGGGAGCTCGGTGGTTTCAATTCTCAAATCTTTTGCTGAGTGACAAATGAGCGCGCGCATGAATTTGTTTGGAGTTGCAATGCTTAGAGTGTAGCGGTGACGCCGCCATCAACATAGAGAATATGGCCATTGACGAATTTGGAGGCATCGCTGGCCAAAAAGACAGCAGCACCGCCTAAATCCGCAACATCGCCCCAGCGTCTGCTGGGGGTGCGGCCCACCAACCAAGAGGAAAACTGAGGATCATCTACCAATTTTTGATTCAATTCAGTTTTGAAATAACCTGGGCCAATGCCATTGACGTTGATGCCAAAGGGTCCCCAATCGATGGCCATGCCCTTGGTGAACATTTTGAGCGCGCCTTTACTGGCGGTGTAGGGCGCAATGCCGGGGCGACCCAACTCACTTTGCACAGAGCAGATGTTGATGATCTTGCCGCGACCACGCGGAATCATTTTTTGCGCCACAGTTTTACCAACGTAGTAAACACTGTCGAGGTTGGTGCGCATGAGGGTGTGCCAATCTTCGTCCTTGTACTCATGCAAAGGACCGCGAATTTGCATACCGGCGTTGTTGATCAAAATTTCAAGCGCGCCTACATCGGTTTCTATTCTGTTGACAGCCGACACCACATCTTGAGCATGGGTCACGTCAAAAACAGATTGGCTGACCTTCAAGCCCTCGCCCTGAAGCGTGGCTACCGCCGCTGCTACTTTGTCAGCGTTGCGTCCATTGAGAATGACATGGGCACCCGCTTCGCCCAGAGCACGGGCCAGTGCAAAGCCGATACCTGCAGAAGACCCGGTGATCAGGGCCAGTTTGCCCTTCAGTTGGAATGATTGAAGTACTGTCATATTGGATTTTTGAATTTAGCTCGTATGTCTAAGCGTATCTTCTTGGTAAGCCACTAACTTGGCCATGGCATTTTCCAAAAGATCGGATACAGCCTGATTGATACTGAGTGCAATGACATCAGTTTCATAAGCACTGGGTCTTTCCAAGGTTTGCAATTGACTGGCTAACAACCCAGCCTGCATGTAATGGCCCTTGCGATCTTGCATGCGTTGCTTGATCAACTCAGGCTGTCCGTCTAAAAATAGAAAAACAAGGGGGCCAGCTTGCTGCCGAATACGATCTCTGTAAACGCGTTTGAGCGCCGAGCATGACACGATGGCGCCGGCTGTACCTACAGGGCTTTGCGCGTCATGGGCAAGGTAGTGGGCAATGCGATCTAACCAAGGCCAACGGTCGGCATCTTCTAGTGCAATGCCGGCACTCATCTTGGCCACACTTTCGGGCAGGTGAAGTTCATCGCCATCTTTCATGCGCAAGCCAAGTGACTTTGCAAGTCCCTCGGCCAGCGTTGATTTTCCGGATCCAGAAACACCCATCACGATGATGCGAAGTGGAGAAGCTGCTTTGCGCATCAGTTCGTGTTGCAACTCATGCGAGGTGAATCGCTTGAGTTGCAAACAACATCAATCAGACATCAATCAGCTTTAGCGCCAGAGGCTTTAACAATGGGGCCCCAGCGTTGCACTTCGGCTCTGCTCATTTCGGCCATGGTTTCTGGGCTGGTGCCCATGATGATGTAACCCAGCTCTGTCATGCGTTTGACAAACTCGGGTGACTTGGTGCCTTTGATGGCCTCTGCATTGAGTCGCATCACTACATCACGAGGTGTGTTGGCGGGCACTGACAAGCCAAACCACACGCCAGATTCATAACCCGCTACACCCGCCTCAGCAAGGGTGGGCAAGTCGGGCAACAGGGGGTCGCGCTTTGCGCCAGTGGTGGCCAGCGCACGGAGCTTGCCAGACTTGATGTGAGGAATGGCAGACGGGATGTTGTCAAACATCATCATGACTTGGCCGCCCAAAAGGTCGTTTAGCGCTGGTGCGCTGCCTTTGTAAGGAATGTGGGTCATGTTGATGTTGGTGAGCGATCTGAACATTTCGCCCGACATGTGAATGCTGGTGCCGCTGCCGCTAGAAGCGTAATTGACCGGCTGAGCTTTGGCCAGAGCAATCACTTCAGCCACAGAGTTGGCTTTGACTGATGGGTGCAAGACCAACACATTGTTTAGGGAAACCAAGGCCGAAACAGGTGCCAGATCTTTGTTAGGGTCAAAGGGCATCTTGGCATACAGCGCTGGGTTGATGGCTTGGATACCGCTGGTGGTCATGAAGATGGTGTAGCCATCGGGTGCCGCACGGGCTGCATCGGCGCCGCCGATATTGCCACCTGCGCCGGGTTTGTTGTCAACCGTCACAGGTTGGCCCAAATTTTTGGACAACTCTTGGGCAATGGCGCGAGATGCAATGTCAACAGCACCGCCTGGGGGGAAGGGACAAACCAAGCGAATGGCTTTGTTTGGAAAAGCTTGCGCCAAAGCTGCAGGCGCAGTAAGCAAAGCACCCGCCATGCTCACTGAGAGTGCCAAAGAAGAGACCCATGAGAAGGATGGGCGTAACTTGAATGATGCCATGTAGAGCTCCTAAAGATCGAAATTGAACGCCAAGCCTATTTGACTTTTGGTATTTTGAGCACAGGATATTCCCTTGATTCTGTGAACTGTCCTGACAACAAATTTTTTCAAATCCGAGGTTTAATAGGGGCATTCAAAAATACGCCCTTGGACTTTTAAACAGTTTCAACCAGTTTGCATGCCAGCTATTCCATCTCTTCTTTTGAATTTGGGCCACGCGCTTGATCATTTGTTTCTATTGATTTTTGCCACGGCTGTCAGCGCTATTGCTCTCGATTTTGGGGTGGGCCGGTGGGAAGACATGATGCCTTACACCGTAGGCGCTTTCTTGATGTTTGGGCTGGGCTCAATCCCTGCGGGAAGGTTGGGAGATTTATGGGGCCGTCGGCAAATGATGCTGGTGTTCTTTTTTGGCATGGGTTTGTCTGCCATTGCTGTTGCATTCACTCAAACCCCCTTGCAAATGGGCATGGCGCTCACGGTTTTGGGTATTTTTTCAGCCATCTATCACCCCGTGGGCATTCCCATGCTGGTTCAGAGGTCAGAGCGTCCAGGTTTTACCATTGGCGTCAATGGACTCGCAGGCAATTTGGGCATTGCGCTTGCGGCGCTTTCAACGGGCTTCTTGGTGGCTTGGCAGGGTTGGCGAGTGGCTTTTGTGGTGCCTGGCTTGGTTTCTATTGTTTGTGGTGTTGCGTTTGCCATGACGGCCCCGCATGAATCCGGGGCGCCAGCCAAAAAGAAAGCCAGTTCGGTTCAATTGCCCAAGCACTTGGCTTGGCGCACTTTTGTGGTCATGGTGGCCACCGCCACCACCACCAGTTTGTTGTTCAACATCACGACCAATGGCAATGCGCAGTTGTTGGCCGAACGCCTTGATGGCTTGGTCAACGACCCCTCTCGCTTGGGCATGTTGCTTGCCGCCATTTATGCGGTAGCGTCATTGGCACAGTTGGTGGTAGGGCGTTTGCTCGACTTATGGCCTGTGAAGCCTTTGTTTTTTTCAATCTTGTTGATGCAAATTCTGGCCTTTGGCGCAGCCTCGCAAACGACGGGTTGGGTTTGGTACGCAGCCGCCATCTTCTACATGGTGATGGTCTTTGCCTCCATTCCATTCAGCGACACCATGGTGGTTCGCTATATTGACGACGCCATGCGATCTCGGGTGAGTGGCACCCGGATTGCCATCTCGTTTGGCATTAGTTCCATGGCTGTCTATATGCTAGGCCCAGTAGTGAAGGCTGCAGGCTTTACGCAGTTGATGATGGCCTTGTCTGTGGTGGCTGCCTTGGGTGCCTTGATTGTGCTTTTTCTGCCCAATGAAGCCCAAATGAACGCCAATTTAAAGTAAATTTGCAAGCCTTAATTCAGCCATGAAACTACCGAACAGTCTGCGTGCGCTTCAGCACCGGAATTTTCGGTTGTTTATCATGGGGCAGGGCACCTCTCAAATTGGCAACTGGGTACAACTGATTGCCACCAGTTGGTTGGTTTACAGCCTCTCTGGCTCAACCTTCATTCTGGGTTTGTCTGCCTTCAGTTTGCAGATTCCCATGTTGTTGATCACGCCATTTGCTGGTGTCTTGCTCGACCGCTTAGACGTGCGGCGTGTTTTGTTTGCAACCAACACCCTGGCCATGCTGCAATCGGTAGTCATGCTGGCCTTGGTGGTCAGCGGGCGAATCGAGGCTTGGCACATCGTCGTCGGAAATGCGGTGCTGGGTTTTGGCAACGCCTTTGATGCACCCGCCAGGCAGGCTCTTATTTCCAAACTCTTGCCCAACCGGCAAGAACTGACCAATGCCATTGCGCTCAATTCAACTGTGATGAATGGCGCCAGATTCATTGGGCCGATGTTGGGTGGTTTGATCACCGCTGCATTTGGTGAAGTGTGGAGTTTTGCCACCAATTGTGTGATGCGACTAGCCGTCATTTCCGCATTGCGGGCCAGTCAAATTGCCCCTCATGTCAACCGTCAAGCCTCTGCGGGACTGTTCAGGCAACTCATGGCGGGAATTGAATACGCTTACGGCTTTTTTCCAAGCCGATGTGCATTGCTCTTGTTGGCCGTAAGCAGTTTTTGCTTGCAGTCTTACGCCTCACTCATGCCTTGGTTTGCCAGTGAGCGGTTTCATGGCGACTCTAGAACCTTGGGTTTGCTGTACAGCTCGGCGGGGCTTGGCGCAGTTTGCGGCATGCTCTACTTGGCGTCGCGAACCAATATCCGAGGTTTGTTCAAAGTCATTGGATGGAATGCTGGCGCGGCGGGGCTGATGCTGGTCGCCTTTTCTTTCGCTGAGAGCTTTTGGTTGGCGCTTCCTTTGTTGTTTGTATCGGCCCTTGGCATGATGGTCACAGCTGCCTCGACCAACACCGTGCTTCAAAGCATCGTGCCCGATGAATTGCGGGGGCGCGTGGCAGCCTTGTATGTCATGTCTTTCCTTGGCATGTCGCCCGTGGGGTCACTTTGCTCTGGCTGGTTGGCTGACCACATTGGTAGTCCATCCGCCTTGGCGCTGTTTGGCACTATAGGTTTGGTGGCTGCGCTTGTTTATGCCTATTACTTTCAGCGTATTCGCGCAGACATCTTGCCTTTGTATCAGGCATTGGAAATTCCCCCTCACGATGAATGAGTGAGGGCGACTTTCTGGGTGAGCGATTTAGGTTGAGTGATTTAGGTTCAGCGTTTTAGGGCGTGTGTTCTGCCAAATAAGCAATGGCAGCCGCCATGCCATTGGGTCCGTATGGAATTTTTTGAACTGTCATGGCAGCCTCAATGCCGGCCAGTGCGCCCAAGATCATGGGTTCATTCATGTCGCCTAGGTGGCCAATGCGAAAGACACGGCCCGCCAAAGGCCCTAAGCCACCAGCCATAGCAACTTGAAATTTTTCACGGGCCACTACACGCAATGCCTCAGGGTCAATGCCCGCGACAACCTCGATGGCTGTCACTGACGAGGAAAAGCCATTGGGGTCTTGGCAGTGAAGCTTGATGCTGCCAGCCGTGGCCCAGCAATTGACTGCTGCTCTCACGGCGCCGCCCAGGCGCTGGTGCCTTGCAAAAACCGCAGGCAAGCCCTCAGCTTTGAGCAGGCCCAAAGAAACCTCCAAACCGGCAAGATGGGCCAAAGGTGGCGTGCCACAAAACTTGGCAGATTGGATGTCGGTTTTTCGCTCTAACCAGCTCCAATAGAAGCGGGGTTTGGCATGCGCCTTAGACCAAGCAAATGCTTTGGCATTGACCGCTACAAAGCCAAGGCCAGGGGGCATCATCAAACCTTTTTGGGAGCTGCCCAGACACACATCTGCACCCAGAGCATCCATGTCAAAGGGAGCGGCTCCCAAAGAGGCCACCACATCCACCACATACAGCGCTGGATGACCTGTGCTGTTGATGACTTTGCGAATGGCTTGAAGATCGCTGGTGATGCCACTGGCCGTGTCAGTGTGAACCACCATGACGGCCGCAATGTGATGCTGGGTGTCTTCGCGGAGTGCTGCTTCGATGGCCGCAATATCAATTGGCTGACCTTCGGTGTGCGGTGTTCTGATAACGGGTAGTCCTAAGGCGGTGGTCTGAATGGCCCACTGGTCAGAGAAGTGGCCAGATCCAGCAATCAACAAGCTGTGCTGGTCTGATCCCAAATTGGCTGATGCAGCCTCCCACACGCCATGGCCGTTGCTGGCGTAAAAGAACACGTCAGAGGCCGGGGAGTTCAGCAAGTCCTTCATGCCTGTTTCGCAGGCTGCAATGAGTGCGGCAACACGAGGATCGGCCAAATCCGTCATGGGCCTTTGCATGGCATGCATGACTTCATCGGGCACATGCGTGGGGCCTGGGGAGTGCACAAATCGGATGCCAGGAAGCCTTGGGGTAATGGGTGAACTCATGCGATGTGCTTTCTAAATCGGAGACATGATGATTGTAGGCAGTGCATCAATTGACTTGAAGGTCTTCGCGGCAGACTGTAGAGAAAAATTCAGACACTTTTGAAAAAATACTAAACTAGACCGCAAGCTGTTTGAACTCAGAAAGACATTGCATGCCATCCAACTCTCTATCCCGCTCTGTCGCTAACTTTTACCGAGCTTGAAGGCGCATGGAATCCCGCAAAGCTTGGGTGGTTGTCTGGGCAACCTTTGTCTGTTTGGCCGTCATCTTTGGCGTGTCTTATTCATTTGCAGCATTTTTTGAAAATTTTGCCAAGGAATTCTCTGCGCAAAGAGCCGATGTGTCTTGGATCTTCGGGCTTTGCGGTTTGGTCTACTTTGTGTTGGGCGCCCTCGGCGGTATGTTGGCCGATCGGTGGGGGCCACGACTAGTTTGCATGGCCGGCATGGGCTTCATGGCCCTTGGCTTGTTTTTAACCAGCCTGGCCCAAAATTTAACCACCGTGTATTTGAGCTATGGCCTGCTGGTTGGTCTTGGCATTGCCTTTGTGTACACGCCTTCCATTGCTTCGGTTCAGCCTTGGTTCACCAAGCGTCGTGGCTTGGCCTCTGGTATTGCCAGTTCGGGTGTGGGTGCCGGAACGCTGATATTGCCAGTGCTTGTGAGCTACTTGCTCAATGAGGTTGATTGGCGAAGTGCGTTGCAAATGATGTCTGTGGGCGTGCTTTTAATCGGTTTGACGGCGGGCTTTTTATTAGAAAGAGCGCCATCGGTGCCAGGTCAGCAAGGCGGCCAACTCTCGGGCTTGAGTTTGCCCGAGGCTTTGAAAACAGCATCTTTCCGTTGGCTTTATGTCGGCACCTTGTTGGGCGCGCCGGTCATGTTCATCCCATTTGCACACATTTCGGCAGCCGCCAGGGATGCTGGTGTGGCAGATGCACAGGCTGTGGGTTTGGTGGGCTTGATTGGCATCGGCAGTTTGGTGGGCCGATTTGCCATCGGTTGGCTAGCCGATCGATTGGGCCGGGTTAAAACACTCATGCTCATGCAATGCCTCATGGGGATGTCTTATTTAATATGGGCTGGCGCTGAAGAGTGGTCAATTTTTGCCCTTTTTGCGCTGTGGTTTGGGCTCAGTTATGGCAGCATCGTGTCGCTTCTGCCTGCCATCTGCATGGATTTGTTTGGTGGGCGAGCTGTGTCAGCCGTCATTGGCACGCTTTACACCGGCGCCGCCTTGGGCAATTTGCTTGGCCCGGTTTTGGCCGGTCAAGTGTTTGATGTCACTCAAAGCTATGCACTTGTGATCTGGATCACGCTGGGTATTTCAGCATTGGCTACCTACAGCTGCTGGCGCATCCTGAGGTATCCCAAACTGTTTGAATGAGTTCAAAAGCTTGCTGAGGTTTAGAATAGCGCTGGTTAGATAACCTATCGTTAAAAAACAGATGGTTATCAAACTTACTGTTTATTAACCTTAGGTTGCTCAACTATATTAAATATGAACAAGATCATTTTGCGAGCGATTACAGCCTTTTTTAGAACGGATCTCAAAAACAGCGAAGCTCAGTTGGCCATCCAAGGCAGGGAGATTCAATACCTTGGCAAAGACTATGTGGCACTCGAGACTGAGTCTACTCAAGAGTTGTTGGCGCTTTACCGCTGCATGAACCGAGGTGAACTCAAGCGCTTGAAGAGGTGGCCCGCAGATTTAACCAGCAAGATGCCAGATTCCTCAAGGAAAAATGTGGCGGACAATCTTCAAAAGACGCCCGCGCTCTTGGAGTTGTCGCCGGTGAAAAAAGACGGAACAGTGCAGAAGTCCAAAAAGTCATCGGGGCGGTCTTCTAAAGCGCCTGCCAATCAAACAGACCTGTTTGAATAGTGGAAAAGAAAAAGCCGCATCCCGAAGGATGCGGCTTTTTTCGACAGCTAGCTTGCCGATTTATGCCTGTGCAGCATTCAAAATGGCATTGAAGGTGGCGCTTGGACGCATGACCTTTTGCACCAAGTCTTCTGAAGGCTTGTAGTAGCCACCAATGTCAACTGGCTTACCTTGTACCGCTTTCAACTCATCCACAATTTTCTGTTCATTGTCTGTCAATGATTTGGCCAAACCTGCGAACTTAGCCTGCAGTTCTTTGTCTTCGGTTTGTGCTGCCAGTTCCTGGGCCCAGTACATCGCCAAATAGAACTGACTGCCACGGTTGTCCAGTTCGCCAGTTTTGGAAGATGGGTTTTTGTTGTTGGCCAACAAACTGCCAGTGGCGGCATCCAATGTTTTAGCCAGAACTTTGGCCTTGCTGTTGCCAGTTTTGATGCCCAAATCTTCGAGGGAAACGGCCAAGGCCAAGAATTCACCCAGTGAGTCCCAACGCAGGTGATTTTCTTCAACCAATTGTTTGACGTGCTTGGGTGCTGAGCCGCCTGCGCCTGTTTCATACATGCCGCCACCAGCCATAAGTGGCACGATGGACAACATTTTGGCGCTGGTACCCAGCTCCATGATGGGGAACAAGTCGGTTAGGTAGTCACGCAGAATATTGCCGGTGACGGAGATGGTGTCCAAACCGCGAACCACACGCTCAAGCGTATAACGCATCGCACGAACTTGCGACATGATTTGAATGTCCAAGCCCTTGGTGTCGTGCTCTTTCAAATACTTTTCGACTTTTTTGATCATCTCCGCTTCGTGAGGGCGGTAGGGGTCAAGCCAGAAAAGGGTGGTCATGCCAGAGTTGCGTGCACGGGTGACGGCCAACTTGACCCAGTCGCGAATAGGTGCATCTTTAACTTGGCACATGCGCCAGATATCGCCAGTTTCGACGTTTTGCGACAACAAGACTTCGCCAGTGGCATTGTCCACAATGTTGGCGACGCCATCTTCTGAAATTTCAAATGTTTTGTCGTGTGAGCCGTACTCTTCTGCCTGTTGCGCCATCAAACCAACGTTGGGCACAGTACCCATGGTGCGTGGATCGAAGTTGCCATTGGTCTTGCAGAAGTTGATGACTTCTTGGTAGATGCGGGCAAAGGTTGATTCAGGAATAACCGCTTTGGTGTCTTTGGGTTTGCCGTCTGCGCCCCACATTTTGCCGCCAATGCGAATCATGGCTGGCATGGAGGCATCGACAATTACGTCATTGGGTGCATGTAAGTTGGTAATGCCTTTGGCGGAGTCCACCATGGCCAAGTCGGGGCGATGCTCGTGGCAAGCATGCAAATCACGGATGATTTCGTCGTGCAAAGAGTGCGGCAAAGACTCAATCTTTTCATACAGATTGACCATGCCATTGTTGACATTGACACCCAACTCATCAAACAACTTTCCGTGCTTTTTGAATGCCTCTTTGTAGAAAATGCGAACAGCATGACCAAACACAATGGGGTGCGAGACCTTCATCATGGTGGCTTTGACGTGCAAAGAGAACATCACACCAGATTTGCGAGCATCTTCCATCTGCTCTTCGTAAAACTCACAAAGTGCTTTCTTGCTCATGAACATGCTGTCAACGATCTCGCCAGCCTGCAAGGTAACTTTGGGTTTCAAAACCACGGTTTTGCCCGATGTGGTGGTGAGCTCCATGCGGACCTCACAGGCCTTGTCCATCGTCATGGATTTTTCGCCATGATAAAAGTCGCCATGTTTCATGTGCGCCACGTGAGTGCGTGAAGCCATGCTCCATTCGCCCATGCTGTGCGGATTTTTTCTGGCGTAGTTCTTCACAGCCAAGGGTGCACGGCGATCGGAGTTGCCTTCACGCAAAACGGGATTGACAGCGCTACCTAAACATTTGGAGTAGCGAGCGCGGATGGCTTTTTCAGCATCGGTTTTGGGGTCTTCTGGGTAATCGGGAATGTGGTATCCCTTGGACTGCAGTTCTTTGATGGCACTGACCAACTGGTAGACCGGCGCGCTGATGTTGGGCAGCTTGATGATGTTGGTTTCTGGAAGTAGAGTGCGCTTGCCCAAGTCTGAGAGGTTGTCGGGTACTTTTTGCTGGGGGGTGAGGTAGTCTGGGAATTCGCCCAAAATGCGACCAGCCACAGAGATGTCACTGGTTTCAACTTCAATGTCCGCGGGCTGAGTGAAGGTCTGAATGACTGGTAAAAAGGCCGCGGTAGCCAGATATGGCGCTTCGTCGGTCAGGGTATAAATGATTTTGGATTTTTGCTTAGCCATTTGCGTCCTCTTTTTTTATAACTGCATGAGAAATTGGTTCAACCCGTATTAGATCTTAAAAGTTGCCCCTGACACCCTGATGAAAGTCCTGATTTCATAAAAAATGGGATGAAATTTTGTATTGTGAAAATGGCGCAAAGGAAAGACATTTTGGTCCAAGGACGAAAGCTAAAATTTACCGCTTGAGTTTGCAACTTCCCCTTCTTTGAAACCATCTAATCATGAGCAACTGGATTGACGTAGCGGCTGAGGCCGATTTGTTTGAGGGTGCTGGTATTGCAGTAACCCCCCTCAACTTGGATATCGCTGTGTTCAAAGTAGACGATGGCGTGTTCGCCATCAACAATGAATGTAGCCATGGCAATGCCAAGCTGTGTGATGGTTTTGTGGAAGGCAACTTTGTAGAGTGTCCCTTTCACCAGGCCATGTTTGACGTGCGTGATGGCTCCATAGCCTGCGGTCCCGCAACAGAGCCAGCCAAAGCCTGGCCCGTCAAAATTGAGAATGGGCGTGTCTTCCTAGACGTGTCAGCCAATGGCTGATGGTCAGCTTGATCAGACAAAAATCAATTATTTGATGGCCAATTGGGCTTTCGTTTTTCGATGAAAGCTTGCACACCTTCTAGGGCAGCGTTGTCCATCATGTTGCACGCCATGGTTTGGGATGCGTATTCGTAGGCTTTTTCGATGCCAGTTTCGAGTTGCATGTAAAACAACTCTTTGCCCATGGCTAAGGCAACTTGGGGCTTTGAAAGAATCTTGACAAGCAAGGCCTCTACACAAGCATCGAGCTGATCTGGCTCGGCTATTTGGTTGATCAAGCCTTGCTTCAAAGCATCTTGAGCACTTAAGAAGTCGCCGGTGACCAGCATTTCAAATGCGGCTTTGCGCGATAAGTTGCGCGACAAGGCAACACTGGGCGTTGCGCAAAACAATCCCAAATTGACACCGCTGACAGCAAACTTGGCTTCCGAAGAAGCTACCGCCAAATCACATTGAGCAACCAGTTGGCAACCCGCAGCAGTGGCAATGCCTTGCACCTTGGCAATGACGGGCACTTGCAGTTTTTGGATGCTCATCATCATTTGACCGCACTGTGAGAAGAGCTTCTGGTAGTAATCCATAGAGGGCTCGGCGCGCATTTGTCGAAGGTCATGCCCCGCACAAAAGGCTTTGCCTGCCGCAGCAATTACGAGAACTCGGAGCTTCTGGTTTTGCGATAAATGATCGAGTTCTGTTTGCAGGGCAGTGAGCAGTTCTTCACTCAATGCATTGAAAGCGGCTGGCCGATTGAGGGTGAGGGTGCACACGCCTCGATCGTCGTCGTGCCTGAGAATCAAGGGAGCGTCTGGTGTTGTCATTGGGTGGACCTTTTCAATTCAGTTGACAAGTTTGGCGCGTTCACGCAATTGGAATTTTTGTATTTTGCCTGTAGAGGTTTTTGGAATTTCCTCAAAGCGAATTTCTTTGGGCACTTTGTAGCTGGCCAACAAGTTTTTGCAATGCGCAATCAGGTCTGCCTGCGACACGGAAGCGCCCGATTTGAGTTCCACAAATGCCAAGGGTGACTCGCCCCACTTGGGGTCTGGCTTGGCAACCACTGCACACGCCAAGACAGAAGGGTGGCGATAGAGCGCGTCTTCTACTTCGAGGGAGCTGATGTTTTCACCGCCCGAGATGATGATGTCTTTGCTTCTGTCTTTGATTTTCACGTAGCGGTCGGGTTCCATGACGGCCAAGTCGCCGGTGTGAAACCAACCCTCTGCAAATGCTTCTTGTGTGGCGCGTGGGTTTTTCAAATAACCCTTCATCACAATGTTGCCCTTGAACATGATCTCACCCATGGTGGCGCCATCGGCTGGACATTCCTGCATGGTTGCCGGGTCCATGACGGTCATGCCTTCTTGCAGCACATACCGCACGCCCTGTCTGCCGTTCAAGCGGGTTTGTTCAGACAAGCTTTCGCCCGCCCAAGACTCGCGTTTGACTGCCACACTAGCGGGGCCATAGACCTCTGTGAGGCCATAAACATGCGTGATATCAAATCCAATTTTGGCCATGCCTTCAATCATGGCGGCGGGTGGTGCTGCGCCTGCCACCATGCCCCTAACTTGCTGGTCAATGCCAGCCCGCATGCTTTCGGGGGCGTTGTAGATCAGGCTGTGAACAATGGGCGCCGCGCAGTAGTGATTGACGCCGTGATCGCGCATGGCATCTAAGATAGGTTTGGCTTCAACTCGGCGCAAGCACACATGTGTGCCAGCCTGCATGGCCACTGTCCAAGGAAAGCACCAGCCGTTGCAATGAAACATGGGCAGGGTCCACAAATAGATGGGAAAGTGCGGCATGGTCCAAGTGGCCACATTGCTCACAGCGTTTAAGTAAGCGCCGCGGTGGTGCGTGACAACACCTTTGGGGTCGCCCGTGGTGCCGCTGGTGTAACTGACGGCAATGGCATCCCACTCGTTTTGAGGACCTTCTAATTTGGACAATGGTTCGTGCGATGCCAGCCATGCCTCATATTCAAATTGACCCAGCTGTTCACCAGGACCTGTGTATTCAGAGTCGCAAACGTCGACCACCACAATGGAGCGGCCAAATTGGGTTTTTAAAATGTCCAAGGCTTTGGCCATTACAGTGGCAAACTCGCGATCTGTAATGAGCACAGCGCACTCGCAGTGGTTGAGCTGCCATGCAATGAGGGCGGCATCAAGGCGGGTATTGAGAGGGTTGAGCACTGCATTGAGGGCAGGCACTGCATAGTGAATTTCTACCATCTCTGGGATGTTGGGCAACATGGCGCTGACCGTGGTGCCGCGTTTAACGCCCAGTGATTGAAGTGCAGCAGCAAGCCTTGCAGATCTGTCTCGTGTTTGAGCCCATGTGTATTTTCTGGCGCCATGGACAACGGCACAGAGATCACCAAAAATTTCAGCACTTCGCTCCACAAAACTCACTGGCGAAAGTGCAGTGAAATTGGCTGAATTTGGATCTAGGTCTTGATCAAAAATGTTGGTCATTTGGAAACTCCATGAACTGACGTTTGGCTGGCTGTATTCAAGGCTTGATCGATGTCCCACAAAATATCATCAATGTGCTCTAAGCCAACCGAAATTCGAATCATGTCGGGTCCCACGCCAGCGGCCAATTGTTGTTCTGTATTGAGTTGGCGGTGGGTGGTGCTAGCGGGATGGCTAATGAGTGTTCGAGTATCACCAATGTTTACCAGATGGCTCATGAAGCGCGCAGCTTCAATGAACTTCACGCCTTGCTCCAAGCCACCTTTAACCCCAAATGCAAGCAAACCCGATGCGCCGCGCATTTGTTTTTGGACCAAGGCATGTTGTGGGTGGTCTGATAAACCTGGGTAATTGACCCAAGCCACACGTGGATCATTTTGCAAAAATTGCGCCACAGCCAAAGCGTTACTGCAATGCCTTTCCATGCGCAAGGGGAGGGTTTCAACCCCCTGCAAAATTTGCCAAGCATTCATGGGGCTGAGGGATGCACCATAGACCCTGAGGCACTCCATGCGGCAGCGCATGGTGAAACCAAAGTCGCCAAAGGTTTCGTAAAACTTCACACCATGGTAGCCCGGTGAGGGCTCGGTCATGCCTGGAAACTTGCCATTGTCCCAAGGGAACTTGCCGCTTTCTACAACGACGCCGCCCAAGGTGGTGCCATGGCCTGCCAAATACTTGGTAGCCGAGTGCACCACCACATCAGCGCCAAATGCAATCGGATTGCACAAAAACGGACTCGGCACCGTGTTGTCAATGATGAGTGGCAAGCCATGTGCATGGGCCACATCGGCAATGGCTGCAATGTCTAGAACCAACATGCTCGGATTGCCCAAGCTTTCTGCATAAATAGCGCGTGTGTTGGGCTGAATGGCAGCGGCAAAGGCTTCGGGCTTGCTGGCGTCTACAAAGGTGGTTTGAATGCCAAACTTGGCCAAGCTAACAGCCAGTAAAGTAACAGAGCCCCCATACAAAGCACTGGCTGCCACCACATGATCGCCCGATTGCAAAATGGTCATGAGGGCCATCGATTCGGCAGCCATGCCTGATGCAGAAGCTACGCCCGCTCTGCCGCCTTCAAGCGCAGCAACACGCTCTTCCAGCACGGCCACCGTGGGGTTGCTCAGTCTGGAGTAGACATTGCCAAAGGTTTGCAGATTGAACAAAGAGGCGGCATGGTCGGCACTGTCAAAAACAAAGCTGCTGGTTTGGTAAATGGGCAAAGCGCGTGCGCCTGTGGCAGCATCTGGAATTTGTCCAGCGTGAATGGCCATTGTTTCGGGGCGAAATTTGTGGTCGCTCATGCTTAGGCTCAATTGATGGGACGTTTTGCAGAGATGATGCCGGTATTGACCCCAACCCAGTTGAGTCCGCCAAAAATTCGGGCATGTTCAATTTTGACGCAGCGGTTTGTCACTGATCGCCTGCCTTGACTTAGAAACAAATTGCTGGCTTCTTGATTTTCTACGCCAAGCTGTTGCCATAAGCAGGAAGCGCCAATTTGCAGAGCTTCTTGGGCAATTGGCAAAACATCTTCGGTTTTGCGAAAAACATCGACCATGTCGACAGACTCAGGAATGTCGAGCAGGCTGGCATAGCACTTTTGTCCCAAAATATCTTCTGCAGGAAATTGCCCCAGACCTGCATACCGAGGGTTGACCGGGATAATTTTGTAACCATGCTCTTGCATGTACTTGGCTGCAAAATAGCTAGGCCGATTCCACTGAGCGGACAGGCCTACCACAGCGATGGTTTTGGCAGATTTCAAAATGGCTCGAAGCGCTTGGATGTCGTTGTGCATGGTGTGTAAGTAAGTCTTGCCCTGACGCGGATCAGTTCACTGCCTGAAAATCATACTCTTTTATCTGCTATTGCACTTCAAGCCTTGAGGGGCAAGAAACCAAGGTGAAATTGAAGTTTATAGCCATAAGATAATGGCGGCATGCCCCAAATTGTGACGTCTGCACCCGCCATCATTCTGTGTACTTTGAATGCGAAGTACATTCACGCTTCATTGGGATTGCGCTACCTCATGGCCAACATGGCGCGACACGGGAGCCCCCAATTGGCCCAGCGCACCGTCGTCACTGAATTTACATTGGCTCGAAAAACGCCAGACATGGTGCACGAACTGCTCGAGCAACTCGGCCCAAAGCAGCCAGGCCAAGTGCAAATCATTGGCTTTGGTGTGTACATTTGGAATGTGACTCAAACTACTGAATTGGTGCGAGCACTCAAGAGCCAAAGACCTGAGCTGAAAATTGTTTTGGGAGGGCCTGAAGTCAGTCATGAAACCGAGTCGCAAGAAATTGTGCAATTGTCAGACTTCGTCATTTCTGGTTGGGGCGACGTCAGTTTTCCAAAGCTGTGTCTTGCTTTGATCGAAGGCCCCATGCCTTTGATGAAAATGATTCAGGGCGAGCAACCCCCTTTGAGCGACATTGAGCTGCCTTACCGCGAATTTTCAGACGCAGATTTGGCCCACAGAGTGCTGTATGTAGAAGCCTCAAGAGGATGTCCCTTTAAATGCGAGTTTTGTTTGAGCGCCTTGGACAAAACCGCTTGGGCTTTTGACTTGCATCCCTTTTTGAAAGAACTGGATATCTTGTACCAACGCGGTGCTCGAAATTTCAAGTTTGTCGATCGCACCTTCAATTTGAAAATTGAAGCATCTGCACAAATTCTGCAATTTTTTCTGGATCGTCTTCAGCAGGCTTCCTCGCAAGGATTATTGGTTCACTTTGAAGTGGTGCCCGACCATTTACCCGATCGTCTCAAGGCCTTGATCTTGCAATTTCCCCCAGGGGTTTTGCAGTTTGAAGTGGGTATTCAGTCTTTCAACGAAGAAGTTCAGCAGCGTATTTCACGCCGTCAAGACAATGCCAAAACAGAGGCCAATTTACGCTGGCTTCTGACGGAGTCAAACGCTCATTTGCACACGGATTTGATTTTTGGATTGCCTGGCGAAACACTGCAAAGCTTTGCCGAAGGCTTTGATCGCCTGTTGAGTATTGGGCCGCAAGAAATTCAATTGGGTATCTTGAAGCGCCTCAGAGGAACGCCCATTGCAAGACACACACAAGCCTTTGGCATGGTCTATGACAAACTGCCGCCCTATGTCATTCAAGAAAACAATGACATTGACACGGAGACGCTAAAACGATTTACCAGATTGGCCAAGTATTGGGATTTGGTGGCCAATTCAGGTCGATTCAAACTCACACTGCCTTTTTTGTTGCAGCCGTATGCGCCCCATCATTCGCCATTTTGGGCCTTCATGGCATTCGCCGATGATTTGTGGCAACAAACTCAAAAAACCTATGGCCTCACACCCGAAGCTTTGGTCGATGTCGTGTTCACATATCTAACGACCAAGCGATTGTTTGACGTAAGCTTGATTCGTGAATCTTTGTTGAAAGATTACTTGGCCAGCGGCGCAAGAGGACGCCCAAGGTGCCTGGCCCATGAAAATTTGCCACTGGGTGGTGACAGGTCAGTCGACAAGCAGAATTTGCGAGAGCGCCAAGACAGACACATGGTTGCCGATGCAGGCAGCCACTGAATTTCTATGTCACGCTGGCTTCGTCGGTGCGAGTCTGGCCTTTGTTGTCTTTCCAAGAAAGGGACAGCTTATCGCCCGCTTTGCCGCCTTTGATGACAAATTGCAAATAAGGATTTTTGGACACAGAAGGGCCAAAATCGATGTCCAAGATGACTTTGCCATTGAGTGAAATAGTCACTTCTTGAATGAACCAACTGGGAACGGTTTTTCCCGAGCCATCTTTGCGGTGGCCAGATTCCATTTCGTGACTCATCAGAACTCGAACAGTGGTTTTGCCTGCCTGAGCTTGTGCGCGAATGCGTGTAGGTTCTGCCATGTGTTTAGCTTCCACAACTGCCAACGGTTACTTTGACTTCTTTTTTGGAGAACAAAGCACGACCGTCTGCCATGACCGCAACTGCATAGACGTCAGACGTTTGGCTCATTTTGATGCGAGTTGAAAAGTTGGCTTCAATCGATTCGCTGACTTCAAATGAAGCAGCCAAGCTTGCAGGATTTTTTTCTACCAATATCAGTATTTTGCGCACACCCGCTAAAGCCGTGCTGACGCTCAATGCAACCGCGGCGCCATTTTCAGAATAGTCTGGTGCATTGAGCAGAACATCTTTGCTTTCTGAGATGTTGCCGGCGCCTTGAAACTTAATGGCTTCATTGACAGATTTGGAATCAAACGCAGCCTTGTTGTAGGCGGCTTCAGCAAGCGACGAATAGCCAACGCCAGCAAGCAATCCTGCAACGCAGGCGATCTGCTTTAAAGAATCTCTGCGGTGGGTGTTGTGGTTTAAGCTTGTTTTCATTTGGCACCTTCAAGAATCCAAACGGCCAGCTTGTTGGCATCAGCGTCACTCAAAGAAGTTGGTGGGGGCATGGGAACGGGGCCCCATTTGCCAGCCCCACCTGCTTTGATGCTCAATGCTAATTTTTTGGGTGCATCAGGAACACCTGCATATCTTTTTGCAACATCTTTGAAGGCAGGGCCTACCAACTTTCTTTCATTGTTGTGACAAGACATGCAAGCATTCTTTTTGGCAATTTCAGTGCTGGCCCATGCAGAGCCCATGCTGAATTGAATTGCGAGCAGGGCCAAGGCCATCAAAATGGGAAGTTTCATACAACAGACGCTTTAGGCCAGGCTGTCGGCCCAAATGTTGCGAGCCCAAGCCATGGCATAGACGCCTTCGAGCGCACTTGCCTCACTCGATACGCCACCTGATCCTGGCACGGTCAACATGGTTTTCTTTTCAGCGTCGTAGGTATGAACGCTGGCAACGTGAACCACATCCGTGGCACTCACGAAACTGTAGCAAGTGTTGTTGTAGATGGGCAATGAATTGGGCTCTTTGCCAGACAACAAGGCCACCACTGCCGCAGCACATGTTTTGCCATGCTGGTTGGCCATGTGGCCTGATTTGGGCATGGCTGGGGCAATTTGAATGGCATCGCCTAAAACGTGAATGTTTTTGGCAGCTTTGCTTTCAAATGTGAGAAAGTCAACTTCGCACCAGCGTTTGTTGGAGGTGGCCAAGCCAGTTTTGACAGCAATGTCACCCGCGCGCATTGGTGGAATGACGTTCAAAACAGCGGCTTTGACATCGTTTTGAAATTCAAACTTCAGCGTGTTGGTTGCCGCATCGACATCGATGGCATTGTGCTTGCCTTGGTACTCAATGATGCCTTTGTATCGATCAGACCATGCTTTTTTGAACAATGCGCCTTTCGATAAGACGTCGTCGTTGGCATCAAAAATGAGAACCTTGCTTTTGGGTTTGGCCTTGCTGAAATAGCTGGCCACTTGGCAAGCACGCTCGTAGGGGCCAGGGGGGCAGCGGTAGGGGGCCAATGGAATTGAAATGGCATAAACGCCACCATCTGGCATGGCTTCAAGTTGCTTGCGCAATGCCACCGTTTGAGCACCAGCTTTCCAAGCATGCAACACTTTGTCTTGCGCGCCTGTCTTGCTCATGCCTGGCAAGGTTTCCATCATGAAGTCTACGCCAGGCGACAGAATGAGACGGTCGTAGGAAATTTCAGAACCGCCCGCTAATTTCACCAGGCGCTTTTCTGGGTCAATTTGAGTGACAAAGTCTTTGACCAATTTAACGCCATGGCGTTTGACCAAATTGTCATAGCTCATGGTGACGTCGGCCATGGTTTTGCTGCCGCCAATGACAAGATTTGAAATGGGGCAAGAAATGAAGCTAGGGTTGGGCTCAATGAGCGTCACGTCAATGCCATAGTTGGACCACATGCGCACGTATTTGGCGGCTGTTGCACCGCCATAGCCACCACCGACCACCACCACTTTGGCTTTATTGCCATAGCCGATAGAGGCGCAACCAGACATCAAGCCTAGGGCGCCCAGTGCTGAGCCTGTGCCAGCACCTTGAATAAATTGACGACGTTTCATGACTGCTCCTTATTTTTTTTGTGCTGCAAAGTAGCCAGCGATGGCCACAATTTGGGCATCGCTATAGCCTTTTGCGAGTTGGTGCATCACGGTGGCGCTTACTCGGCCCGTTTTATAGTCCAGCATTTTCTTCACAAGATCGTCTTTGTTGGTGCCTGCCAAGGAAATCATGCCGGGCTCAGCGCGGCCATCGGTGCCATGGCAACCAGAGCAGCCAGCGGCCCAACTGCGAACTTGCAAGGGGTCTGGTGATTGAGTTTGTGCATTGGCTGAAGCGACAGCACACAAAAGGCTTAAAGCCAAGGCAATAGCATTTTTCATGGTAATTGGCATGTGAACAAATGAAAGATTTGCTCAGTGAATGAAGTTGAGGGGGGTATTATTTCAGACATGACGAGTTTATTACAACGATCGTTTCTTCATATCCTTATGCTCCACACGTTATGTGCGGGCATTTTCCTATGCGGGCATGTGTCTGTGCTGGCGGCAGAGACCACAGTGGCCGTGGCCTCTAATTTCACATTGCCCATGCGCAAAATTGTGCAAAGCTTTGAAGCGGAGACAGGGCACAAAGTCAAGATTTCATTGGGTTCTACGGGTGGGTTTTATGCCCAAATTAAAAATGGCGGGCCCTTTCACATCCTTTTGTCAGCCGACCGAGAAACGCCATCCAAACTGGAAAAAGAGGCGCTCGGTGTGCCCGGAACTCGCTTTACCTATGCCACTGGCCAATTGGTGCTTTGGAGCAGACAGCCCGATTTGGTCGATCAGCAAGGCGATATTTTGAAACTTGGAAAATTCCAAAAATTGGCCATTGCCAATCCCAAACTGGCACCCTACGGAGCCGCGGCCGTAGAGACCCTGAACAAACTGGGTCTTTTCAATGAGCTGCGACCCAAGTTTGTACAAGGGGAAAACATCAACCAAGTGTTTCAATTTGTCCAAACTGAAAACGCTCAAGTTGGCTTTGTGGCCATGTCGCAGGTTTTTGAACAAGGTCAACTGACTCGCGGCTCGGCTTGGGTGGTGCCTGCCAATTTGTACTCGCCCATTCAACAAGATGCCATTTTGCTTTTACCAGGGCAAGGCAATGCAGCGGCCTTGGCTTTGATGAAATTTTTTAAAAGTCCTAAAGCCAAGTCAATCATGCGGGAATATGGATACACGCATTAGGCGTGAGATGTTTTTTGCCGCATCGCTCGGCTCAACAGAAGCACGGGTATCAAACCCACCGCCACCAAAGCCAGACTGGGCAGGGCTGCTTCGCCCAGTCTTTCGTCTCGGGCCAATTGAAAAGCCACCACAGCCAAGGTATCGGTATCGAAGGGCCGAAGCACCAAAGTGGCTGGCAGCTCTTTCATCACATCCACAAAAACCAGCAGGGCAGCAGCAAAAACAGAGCGCTTTAGAAGGGGTGCATGAACACTGCTCAACAAAGCCATGCCCGTGACCCCTAGGGTGCGCGCTGAGTCATCGAGGCTGGTGGGAATACGGGCATAACCACTTTGAATCGATTGCAAGGCAACCGCGCAAAAACGCACCAAGTAAGCCCAAATGAGACCCAACACAGATGCTGTGATCCAGAAACCCACTGGCGAATCGGGCCACTGCTTTTGAAGCCAAGTGACCGGCAGCAGCAAGCCAACCACGACCACTGCGCCGGGAATGGCGTAGCCCAATCCCACCAGTTGAGAAATGAAACGCGCAAAGAAGTCGGCCTGGCTGCGCAAGCTAAAGGCGATGAGCAAGGAGAAGCCAACCGCCAAGAAAGCAGTGATGGCACCCAAACGAAGGCTGTTGAAAGACCATTCAAAAAACCGCCCCCATGGAATGAGCATGTCAGACACCAGCAAGGGCTTGAGCATGAGCAAGATGGGCAAGGCAAATCCCAAAAAGACCAACATGCCGCACCAAGCGGTGAGTGCCAGTCCCTTGGCTTGGCTGAGATTGGCGGGTTGAGCTTCGCGAGAACTTGCAGCATTGGTGTTGCTGGCTGTAAACCGCATTCGTGCTTGGGCTTGCTTTTCCAGATGAAGCAGCAGCAGCACCATGGCCAGCAGAAGGGTGGCCAGTTGCGCAGCTGCAATGCGGTTGTCCATGATGAGCCAAGCTTTGTAAACACCAGCTGTGAAGGTTTGAATACCAAAATAGCTCGACACGCCAAAATCTGCCAATGTTTCCATGAGCGCAAGCGCTACTCCCGCGGCAACAGCAGGTCTTGCCAATGGCAAAGCCACTTCAGCAATGCGTCTATGGAGTGGGGCGCCCAGCATGCGCGCAGCTTCCATAAGATTGGCCGCGCGTTCACTCAGTGCGGTTCTGGCCAACAAATAAACATACGGATAAAGCGTGAGCGAGAACACAAAAACAGCGCCGCCCAAACTTCTGATTTCGGGAAACACACGGCCTTCTAGAGACCATGTAGATCGAATGAACGTTTGAAGCAATCCACTGAATTGAAAGAAATCGGTGTAGGCATATGCCACCACATAAGCAGGCATGGCCATGGGCAACAACAAAGCCCATTCGAAAAACTTCTGGCCTGGAAACTTGAACAAAGTGACAGCGGCCGCAGCGCTCAAGCCTAAGACGGTTACGCCCACCGCAACGCCAACGCACAACAGCAGGCTGGTGAGCATGTAATCGGGCAAAACGGTTTGAGCAAGCTCGCTCAATACCTGGCCAGACGCGGCATTCCACTCAAGCCATGAACTCAGCAGGGCCAAAATTGGCAAGCTGATTAGGAGGGCTGTGAAAATAAAAACAACCGAACGAATTCGGAAAGCGTGCATTTGTCTGAACAATTGAATAAAGGTTTTAAGGCGGTAAGGGTTTTGCAAACGCCGCAACCCCTGCATTGTAAGGAGCCACAACTGACTTCAAATCAAAGGGTTTTGATCTGTCCTTACAATGCAAATGATGTATCTCACTGTTTCCAATGTTGATGTTTGCTATTCGGGCAGTTCCAAGCCTGCAGTGAATGGCGTGTCGCTGCAGTTGCAAGCGGGGCAAATTGGTGTGCTCATTGGGCCATCGGGTTGCGGCAAAACCAGTTTGCTCAGAGCCATTGCGGGTTTGGAGCCTGTTTCTGCGGGTCGCGTTCAGTTGTCCGATCGGGTTGTGAGCCAGCCAGGTACTACGGCCCCCCCTGAAAAACGTCGAATGGGCATGGTCTTTCAAGACTACGCCTTGTTTCCCCATCTTTCAGTGGCAGGCAACATTGCATTTGGCCTGCACGGACAGGCAGCTTCAGACAAAGCGAAGCGCATTGCCGAAGTACTACACTTGGTGGGCTTGGATGATGTTCAAGACCGATTTCCCCACGAACTCTCGGGTGGTCAGCAGCAGCGCGTTGCTTTGGCCAGAGCCTTGGCACCCAAACCCGAGCTCTTACTGTTAGACGAGCCCTTTTCCAATCTTGATGTCGATTTGCGCGAGCGTTTGGCCATCGAAATTCGTCAAATTTTGAAGGCAGCCAACGCCACCGCACTGTTTGTGACCCACGACCAAATGGAGGCCTTTGCCATTGGCGATGTCATTGGCGTGATCGAGCAGGGGCATCTGCACCAATGGGACGATGCCTATCACCTGTATCACCGTCCTGCTTCACGGTTTGTGGCTGAGTTCATTGGTCACGGCGTATTCATTGAAGGCACTCGCTCTTTAAACCAAGGGCACATTCATGTGCAAACTGTTTTAGGCGACCTGGTTGACGCCGATCTTGTTTCAAGTCAAACGGGCGAGGAGGCTCAAGCTTGTGATGTGTTGCTTAGAGCGGATGACATCGTTCATGACGATGCAGCACCTGTGAAAGCCGAAATTTTGAGAAAAGCCTTTAGAGGGTCAGAGTTTTTGTACACCCTGCGTTTGCGATCGGGTGAAACCGTCATGGCCCACGTCCCCAGCCATCACGACCACACGGTGGGTGAGTGGATTGGCATTCGGGCTGAAGTTGATCACGTGGTGACTTTTGAGCGGCAATCCGTACCAACTGTCCACTCATAAAGAACTTTTAGGCCATCATGACTCTTTTGCAAATGCGAATCATTCTTATTTGATGTAGAATCGGCTCATTCGGAAGTTAAATCTTTTCAAAATGAGTCAAAAAATATTCAAACTTGTCAGGTTTTGCTTGATGGCCATTGGTGCCTTAGGCAGCCAGATTGCACAAGCGCAAACAGCTGCAGCTTCCATCAATGTCTATTCAGCTCGGCATTACCCCACCGATGAGGCCTTGTATGCCGACTTCACCAAAAGCACCGGCATCAAAGTAAACCGGGTTGATTCCGATGATGCGGGTATCTTGTCCCGATTGAGCGCTGAGGGTTCAGCGTCGCCGGCCGATGTCATATTGTTGGTCGATGCGGCACGTTTGTGGCGTGCTGAAGTGCAGGGCTTGTTTTTGCCTGTCAAATCTAAATTGCTGGAAGAGGCCATACCCGAAAACCTGCGAGCCAAGCGATCAGACAATGGCGGCATAGCTTGGTTTGGATTGTCCACACGAGCCCGAGTCATTGTGTATGACAAGCTCAAAGTTCAAAAATCGGATGTAGATGCTTACGAAAAATTGGCTGACCCAAAGTTCAAAGGCAAGCTCTGCATTCGCTCGGGCTCTCACCCTTACAACCTCAGCCTGTTTGGTGCTATGACGGAGCACATTGGCCCTCAACAAACGGAGGTTTGGTTGAAGGGGTTGGTCAACAACATGGCCAGAAATCCAGCTGGTGGCGACACGGATCAAATTAAAGGCGTGGCCTCGGGAGAGTGCGCTGTGGCCGTCACCAACACCTACTATTTGGCGCGTCTGATGCGTTCAACAAATGCTGCCGACAAAGCCTTGATTGAAAAAGTAGGTGTGGTGTTCCCTAACCAATCAAGCTGGGGGACGCATCTGAACATTGCTGGCGGGGCCATTGCCAAAAATTCAAAAAATCAGGGCAATGCTTTGAAGTTTTTGGAATATTTGGCCAGTGCATCGGCACAAAATCATTTTGCCAATGGCAACAATGAATGGCCTGCAGCCAAAGGCATGAGCTTTGACAATCCTGCTTTGAAAGCCATGTCGGGCGGCAACTTCAAAAGTGAAGTGTTGCCAGTGAGTGCTGTGGGCATGAACCAAATCAAGGTCCAACAGATGTTGGACCGTGTTGGGTTCCGCTAATTAGGAACTCAGCAGTTTGCTGACTGGGATGCCAGCTTACTGCTGCTTGCTTTAGTCGGCTGAAATTTTTCTTTCACGCACCAGCTTGCCCCATTTTTCCGATTCTTTCTGCATGAACGTTGTGAGCTCAGCACGGGTGGAGGGAGCGCCGGACAGCCCCAACTTGGTCAGTGCATCTTTGGTGCTTTGATCGTTGAGGACTTTCACAATTTCTGCGTTCCACTTGTCCAAAATGGCTGATGGCACTTTGGCTGAGGCAAGGAAGGCATACCAATTGAGCGCTTCAAAGCCGGGATAGCCAGACTCAGCCACAGTGGGCACATTCGACAGGTAGCTTGGCCTGGTTAGGCCCGTTGTGGCAATGGCCACCAATTTGCCCGACTCTACGTGCGGAATGGAAGTGGGCGGTGCAGAGAAATAACCCGTGAAGCGATTGGCCAGCAGGTCTTGCATGGCAGGAGCGCCGCCCTTGTAAGGCACGTGCAGCATGTCTGTGTTGGTGCGAATGGCAAACAGCTCACCCGTGAGGTGCGAGGCTGAACCAGCACCGGTTGAAGCAAAAGAAACCGCATCGGGCGCTTTTTTGGCCATTGCAACGAAGTCGGCCAGATTTTTGATGCCCGACTCTTTGTTGACGACCAGCATGTTGGGAAAGTTCACGCCGCCTGAGATGGGGGCCAAGTCTTTGAAGGGCTCGTAGCCCACTTTCATCATGTGCGGGGCAATGGTCATGGGGCCAATAGAACCCAGCAAAATAACGGTGCCATCGGCCACACCATTGGCCACTTGCTGGTGCACGATGTTGCCGCCAGCACCTGCCCTGTTTTCCACTATGACGTTTTGACCCATATTTTCAGTGAGTTTTTTGGCGATCAAGCGGGCCGCTGCATCGGCTGCACCGCCTGGAGCAAAGCCAACGAACAGGGTGACGGGCCGCTTGGGAGGGAAATCTTGAGCGCTGGCAACACCATTCATGAGCAAGGTCGTGGCGGCTATGGCAATGGCGCTGAGCAAGTGGCGTTTGTTCATGTTTGAGCTCGGTAATTGGTGACTCAGATGGTCAACAGTATTTGTTAAAGGCGGGATAAACATCGGGATGAATATCGGAAGAGGGTAGTTTAACTTCTTTGACTAATGAGCTCGGGCATAGAGTCTCCACGCATCATGGCCATGGCTTGTTTTTCGTCAGCACCAAGCCACTGATGAAATTGACTCTCACTCAAAATCACGGGTGTTCGCTTTTCGTCACCCGGTCTGTGAAATTGCTTCATGACGGGGTGATGGTCTGCATTGACAGTGAGCATGGTGAAGCTGGTCACAAGTTCGCCACTGCTTGGGTCGGTCCAGGTATCCCACAAACTCGCAATGCCAAAAGGCTCATGGCTTGCCAGCTCTATTTTCCAACGCTCAGCTTTGCCAGATGCATAGCTTGGCTCGTAAAAATTGTCGAGCAGCGCGATGGCATATCTTCGCTGTTTCCAAGATTTTTTGTAGCTTGGCTTGCCGCTCACGGTTTCACTTCTGGCGTTGTAGGTGTATCGGCTGATCTTGTCTTCTTTGGCCCAAGAAGGAATGAGGCCAAATCTTGCCAACCCACAGGCTGTTCGGCCAGATTGGTGGCTCTTCACTACGATGGGCGCCACATAGCCTGGATAGGCCTCCAACGGGTACTCCGTTGATGGCAACTCAATGCCAAAGTTCATCTTGACCCAGGCAGCTTTTCGAGTAGGGGTGAAATTGATACACATGGTTTGGCCATTATCTCTTGAGCAAATGCATCACGGCTAGGTAAGTGCTGAACAACATAAGATGTATCTAGAAACGCGGGTGTTCCCTGATTTGCAAGGGTTCAATCTCACATAGCATCGTGCCCATGCTTCAAACTACGGGACTTATTCTTTCGGGCGGCGGCGCCCGTGCTGCTTATCAAGTTGGCGTATTGGCTGCCATCAGTCGCATGCGACGCGAAGCTGGGGCCCCTGATGTCAACCCTTTCCCCGTTATTTCAGGCACATCTGCAGGCGCTATCAATGCCGCCTTCTTGGCCAGTAACGCAGACCGCTTTGACGCAGCGCTCGATGACTTGGTCCATATTTGGAAAAACTTTAAAGTTGAACAGGTCTATCGGTCTGACGTTTTAGGCATGATTCGTTCGGGAGCAAGATGGCTCTCGTTGCTGTCTTTAGGTTGGCTCATCGCGCAGAAAAAACTTCGGCCCAAATCGCTTCTAAACAACGATCCTTTGAGTGAACTGTTAGCGCAGCACATTCACTTTGAACGCTTGCCTGCTCACTTGGAACAAGGTCATTTGCGTGCGTTGGCCATTACGGCGTCGAGTTACAGCACGGGCGAACACGTGACCTTTTACGACAGTCGCCATCCCGTCACGCCTTGGATTCGCAATCAGCGTTTGGCACAGCACTGCAATTTATCCAATGAACATCTTTTGGCCAGCTCGGCCATCCCCTTTATTTTTCCAGCCATGCGCTTGAATGGTCCACAAGGGACTGCTTATTTTGGAGATGGCGCCATGCGGCAAACCGCCCCAATCTCTCCCGCCATTCATTTGGGTGCCAGCAAAATTTTGGTAATAGGAGCTGGCCGAATGCTTGAGCCGCCAAAGAAAAGTACTGATCAGCCTACTTACCCCTCTTTGGCGCACATTGCAGGCCATGCTTTGTCCAGCATCTTTTTGGACTCACTGGCTGTGGATGTGGAGCGCATG
This sequence comes from Limnohabitans sp. MMS-10A-178, assembly GCF_003063375.1. Taxonomy (GTDB): domain Bacteria; phylum Pseudomonadota; class Gammaproteobacteria; order Burkholderiales; family Burkholderiaceae_C; genus Limnohabitans_A. The sequence goes on from NZ_NERY01000003.1 coordinate 204,888, forward strand.
CAGCGCATCAATCAAACGCTAGAACTCATCCCAGAAGAAAAAAGACAAGCAACTCACTTAAGGCCGATTCAATTGCTTCTCATTGCCCCCTCTCAGCGTTTGGATGCCATCGCTGAGAAGCATGCAGATGCGCTGCCCAAAACGGTCAAAAGTTTGTTGCGCACCTTGGGTGCTAATCCTAGCATGGGCCTGGGGCAAGGCAATGCGTTGGTGAGTTATTTGCTGTTTGAATCGGCTTATACCCAAGAGCTGATAGCGCTGGGCGAGGCCGACGCACAGGCGCAAGAGCAAGAGATCTACAAATTCTTTGGTTGGACAGCTAACTAATTGGGGTCAAAAATAATTGGGGTCAGATCAACATTAATTTTTTTGGCTCAAAGTTCTCTGTGAATTACAGAAAATTAATGTTGATCTGACCCCAATTATTTGCCCCCAATTATTTAGCCAAACGCTAGTTGACTGGGATATGAAGGGTCAGGCCAATGTAGTTTTTTTGAACCAGTGGCACCAACACATACTTATCGGTGTACCACGCTCCCAATGCTGATCCCAAAGCGTGTGCAACCATATCAAGTTGTTGGCTGGAACGATTGCCTGATTTTGAAATCTCATAATTTTGCGCAACAACACCGATGGCTGTGCTCAATCCAAAGCCAATCCAAGAGCAGTGCTCAGAATCTGAATATTTGTAGGTGATGTAGGACGCCATGGCAGCGCCGCCGATAGCGTGACTCATTTCGCTATAGAAGCCATCGCTTGCATGGCAAAGTGGGCTGGCAAGTAGAGTCAAAAAAACAAAGAACACACCATAAAGATTTTTAACCCAAGATAAAAAATAGCTCATGGTTGTTTCTTTGATTCGGTCATCTCATCTCTGATTTCTCGAAGTTGTGCATTGAAATCAAAATTTTCATTTTGATCAAACGCAAGTTTGCGCCATTGATGCTGCAGATCTTTTTGTTTTTTCCCTCGATGCTTGATAGGGCAGAAATAGGCTTCAGTGGCCGCAATGACGGCATGGGCAAAGCCAATCACCCCAACGCCGTAAGCGCAATACGTGCAATGAAATTTTGAAATCCAATCGAGATACTTGAGTTCTTGGCGATCAAAGATGATGAACTGGCTTCTTGAAATTTTTGGAATGCCATAAATTGGAAAACAGCTAAATTGGTAAAAAGACACGCAGGCATCTAGCAGCGCAATGGGTAACACCATGCTGTAAATGATGGGGCCAGTGAGCAAATTTAGGGGCCTTGAACGCTTGATCAACGCCAATAAGCCAATTTGATGGTTGGTTTTCACAGGTGCCTTGTGAAGTCAAAATGTCAGGCCAATGAATGGGAAGAGGTCCCATTAAACAGGCTTGTATTCAAATTGACTTGATGTGAATCAACCAATATCTGATTGATTGATCTCGTCAGGCACTAAGCTTCAGTGTTCGTTCAAATAAATTAAAAAGACGTTCCCAATGTCTTTCTGCGGCCTTGGCGTTGTACATGCCAGCCCTTTGGGGGAAAACAAAGCCATGCTCAACTTTTGGGTACCACTCAATGCGGTAGTTGGTATTGGCCTGCTTCAAAGCAAGTTCTAGTTTTTGAATGTCGGCAGGGGGTGCCCATTTGTCAATTTCTGCGCACGCGAAATAACTTTCGCATTTAATTTGGGGTGCCATCAGGTGGGGTGAATCGGGCTCGTTTGTGACCATGTTGGCGCCATGAATAGACGCAATGCTCTTGAATCGATTGGGAAATTGCGCTGCAATCCACATCACAATGGGACCACTCATGCAGTAGCCCACTGCACCAACGCGAGATTGATCCGCCATGGCGTGGTTGTCGACAAATTTCAGCATGGCTTGCGTGTCAATTTGGCTAGTTTGCGCATTGAGCGAGGCCATGTGCGCAAACATCACATCCATGGCTTCTGGGGTTCGCTCTTTGAGATAGAAATCTCGACTGCGGCGGTAATACAAATTGGGCAGCACTACAAAGTAGCCAACGCTGGCCAAGCGACGAGCCATGTCATGAAGCTCTTCTCGCTTGCCAGGAGCATCCATGTAGAAAAAGACCACTGGATGGGGGCCATTCTCTTCAGGAAACACCACAAAGGTGTTCATGGCACCATTTGGCGTTTGAATATCAATGTTTTCTTCGATCATGTTACTCAATGGTGATGTTGGCGTCCTTGATCAACTTGGTCCATTTGGTTTGTTCCTGTTGAATGAATTTGTTGAATTCAACTGGTGTCAAATTGCCTGGCTCTGCACCTTTTTCATTCATAGCCTTGCGAACCTCCGGCATGCTCATGACTTTCTGAATGTCGTCGTGTAATTTTTTGACAATGTCAGGCGGGGTATTGGCATGCGCCAATAAACCAAACCACCCAATAGCGTCATAGCCACTCAATCCCGAGGTGTTGACTGGTGGAACGTTTGGCAAAGCTTCGATAGGTTTGAGGCCTGTCACCCCAATGGCTTTGACTCTTCCATTTTGAATTTGTGACATCGCAGTTTGAGTTGGCGCAAACATCAATTGAATGTGATTGGCCAATAGGTCGTTCAATGCGGGGCCCGTTCCTTTGTAAGGCACGTGAAGCATGTCAATGCCGGCTCGTGCTTTAAAGAGTTCGCCAGACAGATGCGAGGCCGCTCCAATGCCCGACGATCCGAAGGTTAGTTTTTTGGGATTTGCTTTGGCATAGGCAATGAGGTCAGCTGCATTTTTAACTGGCAGACTTGGATGGACCACCAATACATAGGCGTCGGCCGATACCAAAGAAATGCCCACAAATTTCGAAACATTTTTGTCATTGATGACAGCCGTGGTTGCCATCATCAGTGTGTAACCATCTGGATTGGCTTTCGATACATAGTCTGCGCCAATTTGACCGCTTGCACCAGCCCTGTATTCCACAATGACACTTTGGCCCCAAAGTGAGTTAAGTCTTGGTACTAAGATGCGCGCCAAATTGTCAGCACCACCCCCTGGTGTGAATGGCACAACGATGGTGACTGGCTTACTTGGAAATGTTTGCGCGTTGGCCAATTGGCAAAGCGACATAGTGCCGCCGAGAACAAAGATACCGATTGTTTTAAGCAAATTGCGAGTGCTTGATGAGCCAATGTGATTTGACAATTTCATAGGAGGTCTCTTTTGGGTAATGGGTGAATAAATACTTTAGACAATGGTTGTGCTCAAAGTGGCAATGCCTTCGATGGCACATTCAACAACATCGCCAGGCTTTAAAAAGAGCGCAGCTGCATTGGGTTTGCCAACGGCAACACCGCCGGGAGCCCCTGTAGAAAACATATCGCCTGCCTCAATGGGAATGTATTGTGAGAAGTGTTCCACAATGTCGGGCAGTTTCCAAATTTGGTCACTGGTGTTCACTCGCATGCGCTCTTCACCATTCACAGAGCATGTCATCCACAAATTGTAGGGATCGGGTATTTCGTCCATTGTGATAATTTCTGGACCAAGAGGGCCAAAGCCTGGGATATTTTTGGCAGTCCAAAATCTTGAGCCTGAGGCAACTTCGCGCTGCTGAAGATCTCTGCAAGTGAGGTCATTCAAAATGGTGACGCCGGCAATGTAGTTGAATGCATCCGCTTTTTTGACTCCCAAAGCACGTTTGCCCATCACAAACACAAGCTCTGGCTCGTAGTCGAGGCGCACAATGCCATCAGGCTTTTTAACATGCGCCTCATGGCCCACCAAGCAAGAATTCAATTTGATGAATCCTGTGGGTTCTTGGGGAATTTCTTTGATCAAATTGGTTTGTTGCAGCTCTTCTAAGTGCTTCCGATAGTTTTTTCCAACACACAAAAATTTGTCTGCATCAACAATAGGTGGCAAATAGGTAATAGACGCTTTGTCAAGCCATGCAGATTGAAATGTCGTCGCATCGCTCAATGCTTTTGAATTTAAATGTCGAACGCGTGCCATGCCTTCAGTGCCAGCGGCAAGCAAGGACTTCATGTTGGAGGGCATGCCGATTTCGCCAGCAATTTTGGCTGCTTCTTTCAAGTTGAGAATTTTTTCGTTGGTACGGATACCAATCAAGGGCTCTGAATGATTCAGAGTGAATGTGAGAAGACGCATGAAAGAAAGCCTTTGGTTATAAAAAAAGGGAAAGCAAATGAATAAGCAAATGACGTAGCTTATTTGTGACTGCTTGAGTTCGAATTGTGCGTGGCAGCCAATCCTTCAAGCGCAAGACCGTAGCCATGCATGTCAAGAATTTTCTTTTTCAATTCTTGAGTAGCCAAAACGCGTGAATAGCGCCGTAGGAGAGGGCTACGCAGTTTGATATAACGCGCCAGCTCCCATGCCCTGGGCAACAATTGATCCAAAGGCAACACTTCATTGACCAAGCCTACATCTTTGGCTTCTTGCGCATTGATAGTTTGACCCGTCAAAAGAAAATATCGGCCTCGGTTGGTGCCCATCAAGTGGGGAAACACAACATGCACGCCGTCACCGGGTACCAGGCCACCCCAAAAATGGGCTGAGTCTTGAAAGGTGGCTGTGTCTGCCGCCAAAACGATGTCAGACAGCAATGGAATTTCGGCATGGCGAAGCGTGGGGCCATTGATAGCAGCAATGATGGGAACTTCAATGTTCAAAAGATTCAGCAGCAGGTGCTTGCCTTCGAAATAAATTTTGTCCCACTCCATGGCGGTCACTGGATGGCTCACGTGATTGTGGCCATTGGGGCCCAAAGCTGGCCCACTGAATGCCGCGCCTGTGCCGGTCAGGATGATGACTTCATTGTCATAATCTTGTCCGATCTCATGGAAGGCGCGAGTGAGTTCGCCGTGCGGCAATAAACTCCAGTGAAGGGGCCCGCCATTGGTATGCAACTTGACTTCAAGGATACCGTCGGTTCGGCTCATTTGAATAGTCTGATATTTGTTGGCGTAGTTTTCTAATTTCAGCATGGATTCCTTGTTGCAAATTGATATTTATTCTTGCCAAACAATCAGTCCATCTTTGCGCCAGATTTCACGATCACCTGTTCCCATTTGTCAATTTCAGACTTAACAAATGATCTGAACTCTTCAGGGCTGTTGCCAACAGGCTCTGCACCCTGTGCTTCCATTTTTTCTTTGATGTCTGCAGATTGAAGCGCTTTGATTGAGGCGTTGTAAAGCGCTGCCACGATGTGTGGGGGTGTTTTGGCGGGGGCAAATAAGCCGTTCCAGCTTGACACTTCAAAATCGGACAAGCCTGCCTCAGCCATGGTAGGTACATTGGGCATTGTGGCCATGCGTTTTTTGCTGGCGACAGCCAACACGTTCAGTTTGCCGCTTTTCAAATGCGGAATGGCAGACAAAGCCGTTTGAAAACTCATTTGAACTTGCCCCCCCAACAGGTCGGAAATGGCCGGTGCGGCACCCTTGTAGGGCACATGGATCAAATCAATGTTGGCGCGCATTTTTAAAAGCTCGCCCGCCAGATGGGGTGATCCACCATTGCCGCTTGAAGAAAAAGCAAACTTGCCAGGATTCTGTTTGGCGACCGCAATGAATTCTCTGAGATTCTTGGCGGGCACGGAGGGGTGCAATGTGAGCACCGAAGGTGCCGTCATAAATTGTGTGATGTGCACAAAGTCACGCATGGTGTCGTAGCCCAGATTTTTGAAGGCCGTCATGTTGGTGGCGTTGGCGATGGTGCCCAAAAGCAGGGTGTAACCATCGGGTGCGCTTTTCGCTACAAATTCTGATGCAATGTTGCTGCTGGCTCCCGCACGATTTTCAACCACCACCGGTTGGCCCAAAGTCTCTTGCAGCTTGATGGCAATGCTTCGCGCCACGATGTCAGTAGCGCCACCTGGTGCATAACCCACCAACAAGCGGATGGGTTTCACAGGATAGGCCTGATCTTGCGCATAACTTGTGAGGGATATTAGGGAAAGAAAGACAGCCAAAATTCGTTTCATAAGAAGCCTGTGTTTGTCGATACAAAAGAAGCCTGAAGTGTAGGGACAGATGGTGCTCTCAAGCAAGGTCAAATCATTGGTGTTGTCCCTATGTGAGAAATTGGCACGTCTTTATTCAGTAAGATGGCTTTTGAAGCGTCGAAACTCAGCAGGTATTTGGCTTCTGTGGTTTCTGCCTCAGGCTATTGGAGTAAAGCAAAGTGTTATGAGTTCCTTCATTCAAACCAATCTAGAGAAACCGCGTGCATGGTTTCCAAAAGAGCTTCGTCAAGATTTCTCATGGATTCACCATCTTAGCCGTGAGGCCGTGATTGAAATTGAGCAAGCGCTGCAGCACGCCAAGGCCACTCAAAAGTCGTGGCTTCAAATGACAGCTAACGATTTCCCACTTCAACGCCATGCCAAGCAAGCCATTGATCAAGCATTTGCCGTCACACAAACGGCTTATGGCATGTGTCTTTTAAAAGGCTTTCCCGTAGAGCGTTGGTCAGTCGAGGATGCGCGCTTGGCGCACTGGGGCATTGGATTGAATGTAGGCGTAGCCAGAACTCAAAATCGGGCCAGTCAGGTGATGAACGATGTGCGTGACGAAGGCGGAAGCTACAAAGTAAAAAACGGGCGAGGGTACAACACCAATGCTGGTTTGGATTTTCATGTTGACTCCTGCGACGTTGTGGCCTTGCTTTGTTTGCAAACCGCCAAAACAGGTGGTACCAGCAAAGTAACCAGCTCCATCGCAATTGTGGACGAAATCAAACGCCTGCGGCCTGACTTGATTCCTGTGATGCAGCAGCCTTTTTATTACAGCTATCAGGGCACCAACGATGCTACACAGCCCCCTTTTTACAAATGCCCCATTTTGGGCAACGAGCCTGATTTCTTTGCATTGCGTGCAAACCGAAAAAATGTCACGGCGGCCCAAGTCGATTTCCCTGAAGTGCCACGCTTAACTCCAAAGCAAATTGAGTTGTTAGATCTTTTGGACGAACTGCTGCCCGATGACAAATTTTGCTATTCGATGCAACTCGATCGCGGCGATATGCAGTTGCTCAACAACTACGTGGTCATTCATTCAAGGACCAACTTTGAAGACCACGAAGCGCCAGAGCTAAAGCGCCATTTGTTGCGGCTTTGGTTGAGCATTCCACAAGGGCAGCGCTTGCCGTCCTTGTGGAAAGAGTATTTTGGCGAGATTGAAGCTGGCTCAGTGCGAGGCGGCGTGAGGGGTAACCAAATTACCGAAGAGTTTTTGGCTTATGAGCGTCGCCAAGCTGCCAATTTGGGAATGAAGCTTTTGCAGAAGGTTTGAAGCATTGACGCTTCAAACCTTGATTGGCGTGAGATGTGGCTAGAAATAGGCCTAGAAATAGGCCCAGAGGCCTGCTTAGTCGGTTATCAAGCCGCAGGCCTTGACGCCAGCTTTGCAAATGATTTCGTCTTCATCGCCCGTGCCGCCACTGGCACCCACGGCTCCCAGCACATTGCCATTGGCATCTTTGATCAAGACGGCACCAGGTTGAGGTAAAAATTTTCCTTCTGCTGTAGCCGAAAGGGTAATGAAAAAGTTAGGGTTGTCTTTGGCTCGTTCGGCCAACGCACGGCTGGAAATGCCCATGCCAACAGCACCCCATGCTTTGCCGCGAGCAATGTCAAAGCGAAACATGCTTGCACCGTCTTCGCGGCCAAAAGCCACCAACTGGCCGGAAGCATCCAATACGGCTATGCCCATGGGCTTGTAATTGGCTGCGCGAGCCGCAGCACGAGCGCCCTGAATAATGTGATTGGCTTGATCGAGAGTAAGTTGGTTCAAAGTAGTCTCCAGTTGAGTGTGTATTGGGGGATCAGTGTGTCTTAGAATAACTTTTAAGAGCCGGTTTATGCGGTGCTTACTTTAACAGCTTGATTTTATTGAATGACAAAGATGAATGATTTGAAATTAGGAACCCCTGCGCTTGACCGCATGCCTCCCATACCCGATGACCAAATGTCGGGTGAGCAAAAAAGAATTATGGATGAAATTGCAGCAGGACCGCGAGGCCGAATTGGAGGTCCCTTCATTCCGCTGATGCGAAGCCCTGAGTTGATGGACCGATTGCAAAAAGTGGGTGAGTACCTGCGTTTTCAAAATACAGTGGGCTATCGCAATTCTGAATTTGCAGTTCTGATTGTGGCCAGACATTTTTCTCAGCCCGTCGAATGGGCCATCCACCGGCCTATTGCCGAAAAGGAAGGGATCTTGCCTGCCACATGCGATGCCATCGCTGAAGGCCGTCGCCCCGATGGCATGACGGATGACGAAACGCTTATTTACAACGTGCTCGAAGAGCTTCACACAAACCGCAGCTTGAGCGATGTCACCTATCAGCAACTTCTCAAACGTTTTGGTGAGCAAGGGGTAATCGATTTGGTAGCGCATTATGGTTATTACAGTTTGCTGGCCATGACCATGAATGTGGCTCGTACGGCGGTACCTGCAAATGCCATTTCTGTTTCCGAGTTGAAATCTATTCCCGGTTAAGCAGCATGATCAATAAGTTTGTGGACAGCGTGGCAGATGCCTTGGCCGATACACCCGATGGTGCAACGGTTTTGATTGGAGGCTTCGGCACTGCTGGCATTCCCGATGAATTGATTGAAGGGCTTTTGCTTCAAGGCGCCAAAAATTTAACGCTGGTGAACAACAACGCAGGCAATGGTGAGCATGGCTTGGCCGCATTGCTTAAGGCGGGGCGTGTTCGCAAAATCATTTGCAGTTTTCCAAGACAAGTCGACTCGTATGTCTTTGACAGCTTGTACCGTTCCGGTCAGGTTGAATTGGAGCTCGTTCCACAAGGCAACTTGGCCGAGCGCATTCGTGCTGCAGGGGCCGGCATTGGCGGCTTTTTTGCAGCCACAGGCTATGGCACAGATCTGGCCAAAAATCCCGATGGCACATTGAAGGAAACCCGTGAAATCAATGGCCGAATGTATGTTTATGAAACCCCTATTCATGGCGACTTGGCGCTCATTCGGGCCGAACGTGGCGACCGCTGGGGAAATCTCACATTTCGCAAAGCTGCCCGAAATTTTGGTCCCATCATGGCCATGGCCGCACGCAAAACGGTTGCCACTGTTTTTGAAAAAGCGGAGTTGGGCGAAATGGATCCAGAAACTGTCATCACGCCTGGCATCTTCGTGCAAGCTGTCGTTCACGTTGAACGTGTGGCCACTCAAGCTGGAGGCATCAAAGCATGACTTATGCACGCCGAACCAAAGATGAACTGGCTGCCCGTGTTGCACAAGATATTCCGGAAGGAGCCACCGTCAATTTAGGCATTGGTCAACCTACTTTGGTTGCCAACCATATTCCTTCTCACCTTGAAATTTTGTTGCACAGCGAGAATGGTATTTTGGGAATGGGTCCTGCGCCTGCAGCCGGCCAAGAAGACTACGACCTGATCAACGCCGGCAAGCAGCCCGTTTCGCTGCTGCCAGGGGGTTCTTATTTTCATCATGCCGACAGCTTTGCCATGATGCGAGGTGGTCATCTGGACATTTGTGTGCTGGGCGCTTTTCAAGTCAGTGCCACTGGCGATTTGGCCAATTGGCATACGGGAGAAGTCGACGCTATTCCTGCCGTAGGTGGTGCCATGGATTTGGCCATCGGTGCCAAGCAGACATGGGTCATGATGGACCTGCTGACCAAGCAAGGTCAGAGTAAACTGGTTGACAAATGCAGCTACCCCTTGACGGGTATTGGCTGCGTGAAAAGGGTCTATACCGATTTGGCCACGCTGGCTTGTTCGCCTTCGGGCTTAAGGGTGATTGATATGGTGCCAGGCTTGAGTTTGGAAGATTTGTCGCAACTTATTGGTTTGCCACTGGCTTTACAGGCTTCGTCGCCAAAATAAAACACAGCGAGCCTAAGGCCGAAAGCAAAGCAAGTAGGCTGAATCCCAATTGGTAATTGCCAGTGAGGTCGGCCAACACACCTGCCACCATCGGTCCGGCAATTTGCCCCAAAGCAATGATGGCCGCAGACAAGCCCAATATAAGGCCAATGGCGTTGCGACCAAAATAATCTGCCCGAATGGCTTGCATGAACGGGCCGCGCAAGCCCCAAGCAACACCGTGAAAAAGACCAAATGCCATGAGCATGGTCATGTCGTTGGCAAAGGTGAGGCAAACCATGCCAAGGGCATGCGCTAGCATGCACAGGGCGGCAACTTTTCTTTTGTCAAACATATCGCCCAAAGTGGCCCCCATGAGGATGCCCACCAGTTGCGCAAAGGTCATGATCAAGATCACCCAACTGGCGGTGGCCACCGAATAACCCAAGCCTTCTTTCATGTGGGTAATGGCATGGACATTGACAGCCGACACAACAAGAAGTGCAAGACCATGGCCAATGGCAAGCATCCAAAATGCCCTTGTTTTGACGGCTTCTGCCGCAGTGAATTCAACTTGAGGAACTGCTGGCACATCGCCTGATTCAACCGTTTTGAGTGCGGGATCAATGCCATCAACATGCTCGCCATGGTCTTCGGGCCGCCTCAAAATCATGCCCGCCATGGGGAGGCCAAATAGCAAGACCAGCAAGCCCGTGCCACCTGCGGTGTAGCGCCACCCCCAGGTTTGAATAGACCAAGCCATGAGGGGGACAACCAAGCCGCCCAAGGCCAAGCCCAAACTCATGATGGAAAGAGCCCGTGCTCTGAATTTTTCAAACCATTGAACCAAGGCAACCGACAGCGGGAAGTAACCGCTGAGGCTAGCCCCGATGGCCATCAAAATTGCACTGGTATAAAAAGTAGCAACGGCATTCACCTGACTTAGCATGAGCAAGCCAGCACTGAATAGGACCATCCCTAAGCGGATCATTTTTTGAGGACCCACACGGTCCATGATCCAGCCCAAGACGGGGCCAATGATGGCGGCTTCGACGGACTGTAGTGCAGCGGCACCCGACAAAGTGGTTTTACTCCAACCCATTTCATCTGAGAGCACGGCAATGTAAAGGCCAAGTGCTTGTGTCAGAAAGGCAGCTAGCAAAAACTGAATACCACAGGCTGCGCCCACCATGCGCCAACCGTAAAAAATTTTCATGAATCAGAACAGCCAGGTTTGCGTTGAGTGTGAGGATTTGCCGAATGAGTTTAGCATTCAGCAAGAGGCGATTTAAGCCATTGACGGGCCTGTGACTAAATGTCTCAAGGGGTCGAACTTCTGGGTGCTACTTTTCACGCAACTGATGGCGCACAAAGTGAGATGCCCCGAGTAAAGCAAGCCGTAGGGCTTGTTTCACTCGGGGCATCAATTCAATCGCTGCTTGGTTTTAACTAGGCAGCGTTTGCAAACTTAGCAAACTATGTCAACCTACCAAGCTGTTATTCAGCTTTGATGTTGTTGTCTGCCACCAGTTTGGCATATTTGCTTTTCTCGTCGGCCAAGAAGGCTCTGAATTCATCTTGGGTGCTTGCCATGGCTTCAACGCCCAATCCTGCAAAGCGTTCTTTCAGGTCTTGATTGGCCATGATTTTGACCAAGGCGCTTTGATAGGCATCCACAATGGGCTTGGGCGTTCCGGCGGGCAAGAAAACACCCCACCAGTTAACGGCAACCAAACCATTCAAGCCACCCTCAGCAAATGTGGGAATTTCTGGTGACAAAGGTGAGCGCTTTCCGCTGGTAATGGCCAATGCACGCAGACGACCCGATTTGATGTGTTGGTTGACGGGCAAGGCGTCAGAAACCATGAGGTCAATTTGACCGGCCAACAAATCATTGACGGCCAAGCCACCACCTTTGTAGGGCACACCGACCATTTTGATGCCAGCCTGTCGCATGATGAGTTCACCAGCCAAGTGTGACATGCTGCCAGGACCACTGGTGCCGAAGTTAAGCGAATTGGGTTTGCTTTTACCTGCGGCCAAGAGCTCATTTAAATTCTTGTAGGGAGAGGCGCTAGGCACGACCAAGATATTTGGACCTGTTGCCGTAAGAGAGACAGGAATGAAGTCCTTGTCCATGTTGTAAGGCACTTTGGAAATGAGTGGGTTCACAGATGCAGGGCCTAAATTGCCCACCACAAAGGTGTATCCATCGGCCGGTTGACGAGCGGCAAACTCCATGCCGATAGAGCCAGCAGCACCGGGTTTACTTTCGATGATGACGGGTTGGCCCCACACTTCGCTGAGTTTTTGGCCCATGATGCGCGCCATGAGATCTGAGCTTCCACCTGGCGGATAGGTCACTATCAGTTTGACTGGTTTGTTGGGGAAGGCTTGGGCTTGCGCTTGGGTATGAAACAAGCCACAAGCGCTTAGCACAACAAGTGAAGCTTGAAAAAAATTCTTCCACCGAGGGGCCTTGAGAAAATTCACAGTGTGTCTCCTTGTGAGGTTTATAGAAAATCTTGACTTCATTTGATTTCCTTGACGCTATGTTACAGATTCACCCAAATTTTTGATGAGTATTTACCCACGAAAAAGTGTCGATAAATGCCTGTTACTTAGGGAAAATACCAACCTGTTGAGTCCGTTCAGCACTTTAAAGTAATCAAATGAACACCAAGATCAACACAGTATGGGATAAACGCGATTTGCGCAAGGCTTTAGGTAGCTTTGGCACTGGCGTCACAGTGGTTACTTCAGGCAACTCGCAGTCGCGATGGGTGGGGGTCACAGCCAACTCTTTCAGCTCGGTGTCCTTAGAGCCACCCATTGTGCTGTGGAGCTTGGTTTCAACGTCACCCAATTTGGAAGTGTTTGATCAAACCGAACGCTTCGTTATCAATGTGCTTGCGCTAGAGCAAGTCGAACTTTCCAAGCAATTTTCAAAACCCCTCACTGACAAGTTTGCAGGGGTTGAATGCGTCGAGGGACTGGGCGGTGTGCCCGTGATCCAAAACTGTGTGGCCACCTTTGAATGCAAAACCGTCCAGAGAATCTTGGTGGGCGATCATGTTTTGTTTTTGGGCCAAGTTGAAAATTATGTATATGAAGGCAAAACACCATTGCTGTTTTGTCAGGGGCAGTATGTGCAGGTTGCAGAGGCCTTGCAGAGCAATTAACCACCATTCAATTTATTCGGAGTACTTATGAAATACAGCACCTTTATGATGCCTTTGCATCCCCCAGGACGCAATGTGGGAGAAACCATTGCAGAGGACAGAGAAGCGATTATTTTGGCCGATCGTTTGGGGTTTAGCGAAGCCTATGTTGGTGAGCATGTGACAGACGCCGCAGAGACGGTAACGTCTTCCATGATGTTTTTGGCAAGTCTGGTTTCAGAAACGAAAAACATCATGTTGGGCACAGGTACCATCAATGTGCCCAACTCACATCCAGCAGCCATCGCTGCCCAAGCGGCCATGTTGGATCACATGCTTCAAGGCCGATTCATCATGGGTGTTAGCCCAGGTGGCTTGATGTCGGATGCAGAGGTCTTTGGCAACTTCGGTAAAGATCGCAATGCCATGTTTGTTGAAGGCATCAACATGGTGTTGAAGATTTGGGAATCTGAGCCGCCCTACGACTTAGAAGGAGAGTTTTTCAAGGTCTCAGTGGGCAGAACTATGATTCCAGAAATTGGACAAGGCTACATCATGAAGCCTTTCCAAAAGCCTCATCCCCTCATTGTGGGAACCGCAGTCGCTCCTTTTTCCAAGGGCGTGACAGAAATGGCCAAGCGTGGCTGGCAACCCATTTCCGCCAACTTCCTCATGCCCGAGTGGGTGAACTCACATTGGCCAAAATATGTTGAGGGTCGTGCTGAGATTGGAGCCGTGGCGCACCCCAATGAATGGCGAGTTGCCAAGAGTATTTTTGTGGCTGATGATGAAGCCACAGCCAAAAGATATGCATTGGAAGAGGGTGGTCCCTATCACTTCTATTTCAAGCAATTGGTGCGAAAACTGTTGAACGGTGGACGCAGCAATTTGTTCAAAACCGATCCCAATATGGACGATGCATTGATCACGCCTCAATATGTCACCAACAGATTGGTCTTGGCTGGAACGGTCAACTCAGTCGTCGACCAAATATTGGCCTTCCGCGATGAAGTGGGCGATTTTGGCAACTTGCTGTATGCCTGCCACGACTGGATGGACCCAGCGCTGGCCAAGCGCTCTATGGAACTTTTTGCCACTGAAGTGATGCCTAGGGTGAACGCCGCCATTGGCCGATAATCCCGTTGCATGACCCCCCATTTTTTTTGAAGGAACATTCATGATTTTCACTTGTGCCCCAACTTGCAAGCACCCTTATCACAACCATGGCAAAGAAGCCAAGGGTGCGAAAGGCATGTTTACCTCCTTGGCCACCAAAAAATTGGCGAAACGCAAAGACGGGCATCTGAATGTGGATGTGCATTGCCATTATTTCAACCCGACTGTCGGACAAAAAGCGGCAGTCATGAAGCCTATCGAACAGGAAGTTGGGCACATTTATGCCAACCAATTGACGCGCGATACCAACGCCAAACAAATGCGTGACCGGGCTCCCATGTTGTCAGATGTGTCGGTGCGAATTCAAGACATGGATCGCATGGGCATTGACATTCAAGCAGTGTCACCCGCACCCTTTCAGTACTATTATTTTGCGGAGCCAGCGTTTGGCGCAGAACTGGCACGAGATGTCAATGAAGGCATGGCCAAGTTGGTTGCTCAGCATCCCGACCGACTCATTGGCTTGGGCACAGTGCCTTTGCAAAACGCTGATCTGGCTGTTAAAGAACTCAAACACGCCATCAAGAACTTGGGTTTGCGTGGCATTGAAATCAACACGCATGTCAATGGCAAAAATTTAACCGATCCTTCTTTGAAGCTTGAAAAGTTTTTTGCAACCGTCAGTGAACTGGGCGTTCCCTTGTTCATTCACCCCAATGGTTTTACCGAAGCCAGCCGACTTGAAAATCACTACTTCAACAACGTCATTGGCAACCCTCTAGACACCACCATCGCTGTCAGTCATTTGATTTTTGATGGCGTCATGGAGCGCAACCCTAAGTTGAAAGTGTTGCTGGCACACGCTGGAGGCTACTTGGCGCACTACTGGGCTCGCATGGACCATGTGTACGGCGCACGCCCTGATGGCAGAACGGTGATCAAGCGCAAACCTTCCACCTATCTGGAGCGGTTTTACTTTGACACTATCACCTTTGACCCAGGCATGTTGCGCAACATGATTGATCGTTTTGGACCAGACCACGTCATGTTGGGTACAGACTACCCATATGACATGGCCGAGGTTGATCCGCTGGGCTTGGTTTCTGCAGTGAAGCGCTTGCCCAAAAGTGATCGCGATTTGATCACTGGTGGCAACGCCAAGAAACTGTTTAAATTAAAGTAACAGTCCACCTTGTGGCTGCAGACCTAAGGCGCTTTGTCCATAGGCTGCAGCATGAATGTCCCATGTGAGCGCAATGTGAGTGGAAGATGCGTGGATGTCTCTGAATTGCCTCTGTAGGGGGGAGTTAAGTGACAATCCGCCTCCACCAGCAGCAGGCATAAGTGCATCAATGCTGCGAACTGCCAAATTGGTGGCAAATGCCGCATTGCGTTTCCACCGCAATTTGGTTTCCATGCTTGGAAACTCGTTTTTCTCTACGGCGTTTTCAAGATCGGTCCAATCGCGCCGAATAACTGATTCTGCAAATTCAACGCAGGCCGCTGCTTCAGCAATGCGCGCTTGAACAGGTGCCAATTCAGCAATGCGAGCTCCTGTGTAGGTGCCGGCTCGGTTGCGCATGTTGGCAGTAAATTGTTCGACAGCTGCTTTCGCAGTACCCAAAGGCACAATTGACAAAACATAGGCATAGGCTGCAAAGGTGGGCATTTGAAACAGCTTGTTGCTGTAAAGCTTGGCACCTGGCAAGTTTTGGCCAGCAGCAAAGATTTCTGCAGACACACTGAGGTGATCGGGCACAAATGCATCAGAAATCACCACTTCGTGGCTGCCTGTGCCGCTCAAGCCGTAGGTTTCCCAATTGTCTAGGCTTTTGTAATTGGCCTGTGGTACTAAAAAGAATCGTCTTTGAGGCGCACCACCATTTTGCTCTGTCATGGCACCCACCAAGATCCAGGTGCAGGCATCAATGCCGCTGCAGAATGGCCATTTGCCTGTGAGTTTGTAGCCACCTTCAACAGGCACCGCTTTGCCGCATGGGAAGGCCAGGGCGGTAGCCGCCAATGCAAATGGATCGTCTCCCCACACATCTTCTTGGGCGCGCATTTCAAATTGGCCAACGTTCCATGAGTGTGAAGCCAAGTTGGAATAGACCCAGGCCGTTGATGCGCAGCCCTTGCAGATTTCTAAAGTTACGTCCATCAAAACCCCAAGACCTAATTCGGATCCACCAAATTGTTTGGGTTGCATTAACCTCATCAAACCGCTCGCATTGAGTTCCTCAATGGATTCGTCGGGAACGCGTCGAATTTTTTCGGCATGGGCTGCACGTTCGGCAAACAAAGGGGCTAGTTTTCTGGCAATGCCAATGGCTTCTTCGGCAGTAAGCACGGGAGTAGTCTGAATGGCCTGAGCGTGTGAAGAGATAACGCGTAGATTCATGATTGTCCTTTAGCCGTTGACTTTGAGATAAACCGAATAAAGCGATGTGGTTCCGCAAATGAAAAGTCGATTGCGTTGCACGCCGCCAAAGGTGAGGTTAGCCACCATCTCTGGTATTTTTATTTTACCAATCAGTTGTCCATCTTGTCTGTAGCAAATAACCCCTTCCGCAGAACTGGCCCACAGTCGATCTTGTTGATCGATTCGGAAGCCATCAAAGAAACCAGAGGGGCATTCTGCGAAGACGATGGAGGAGCCTAGCGTTTTGCCTGAGGCATCTACATCAAAGCGGCGAATGTGTTTGGGCCGATTGTGACCCTCAGTGCCACCGCTGTCGGCAATGAACAAATGTTTTTCATCGTTGGAAAAGGCCAAGCCATTGGGGTGGTCAAAGTCATTGGCGACTTGCGCCACTTCCAAGGTGTGAGGATCGATGCGGTAGACATGGCAACCATCTTGTTCCATGCGGTCAATTTTGCCTTCGTAATCGGCGATGATGCCGTAGTCGGGGTCGGTGAACCAAATGGAATGGTCTGACTTGATCACCACATCGTTGGGGGAGTTCAAGCGCTTGCCATTGAATTTGTCAGCCAGCACCGTGATGCTGCCGTTGTGCTCAGTCCGGGTAACGCGTCGGTTGTAATGCTCGCATGTGACCAATCGACCTTGCTGGTCTACTGTGTTGCCGTTGGCATAACCTGAAGGGTGGCGGAACACAGAAACAGAACCATCGGTGTCGTCGTATCGCATGATTCGGTTGTTGGGTAAATCAGACCACAACAAATAGCGCCCACCACCAAACCATGCGGGACCTTCTGACCAACGGCCACCCGTCCATAGCCTTTCAACTCGCGCATGGCCTACGAAACAGCTTGCAAATTCTGCTTCGATGACCTGGAACCCACTGCCTTCAATTTCGCCGTAAAACATGGATTTCCTAAGGTGTACTTAAATTTTGCCGAGTGCTGCCAATACACGCTGCGGTGTGAAAGGCTGCACACTCACGTTGGCATTGAGGGGCGCCAGAGCATCATTGATTGCATTCATCACTGCGCCGGGCGCTCCCGCAGTGCCTGCTTCGCCCACACCTTTAGCGCCTAGCTCTGATGTTTTGGTTGGCGTTTGCACATGGGCAATGATCATGTCAGGCATCTCGCCCGCCATTGGCACCAAATAGTCTGCCATGGAGCCATTCAGCAATTGGCCATCGTCGCTGTAAATGCATTCTTCAAACATGGCGCCGCCAATGCCTTGCACAATGCCACCGCGAATTTGCTCATCTACCAGCATGGGGTTGATGACGGTACCGCAGTCTTCCACGCACCAGTGCTTGAGCAGTTTGACAAAACCTGTTTCAGGGTCGACTTCGACGTAGGAAGCTTGGATGCCGTTGGTGAATGTAAAACCATATTCACGCGGCGTGTAGTGCCTTGTCACAGTAAGCTCTGATTGAAAATTCATGGGCAAAGTATCAGGCCTGAAGTAGGCAACTCGGCCCACCTCGCTCAATGGCATCTGCACTTGTCCGCTGAGCTTGTCTAACACCATGCCGTTGACCAAATCCAAGGTGGCAGATTCCACTTTCAAAATGACCGCGGCCACATCCAAAATGTGTTTGCGAAGTTCTTTGCCCGCCTGCAAAACCGCTTCACCGCCAATGCCTGCACCCCTTGATGCCCAAGTACCACCGCCATAAGGTGTGACGGCGGTGTCTCCTGTAATGACACGAACGTTTTCCACCTTCACGCCCACTGCGGAGGCTGCAATTTGAGTGAACACGGCCTCTGTGCCTTGACCTTGCTCAGTGACACTGACCAAAACATAGATCATGCCAGCAGGGTCGAGTCGAAGGGTGGCGCCATCCTGTGCTGAGATTCGCGCTCCCCCCACACCATAAAAAGCGGGCGAGGGATTGGTCACTTCAATCATGGCAGCCAGTCCAATGCCGCGGTAGATGCCTTGAGCACGCAATGACTCTTGTTCTGCGCGCAATCCTTTGTAGTCCATCAAGGTCATTAATTTCTCTAGACATTGGTGGTGTGAAAGCTTTTCAAATTTGACACCAGAAGGCGCCGTGTAAGGATAGGCGTCGTCGGCAATCAAATTTCTCCGCCTAAATTCTGCGGGGTCCATGCCAATTTTTCTGGCCGCTTCATCGACAATGCCTTCCGTAACAGCCATGGCAATGGGGTGACCCACTGCTCGGTACTGACATGTGACATTTTTGTTGGTGAAAACCACGTCCAACTTGGCTTTGTATTGCTTGTGTTTGTAGGGGCCGCCAGTGAGGTTGACCACTTGGTTGCCTTCAATGCCGCTGGTGCGCGGGTAGACAGAGTAGGGGCCAATGCCTGTTAAGTCAGACATGTCAAATGCAATGATCTCGCCTTGCTGTGTGCAGGCCAGCTTGATTTTTACTTTGTGCTCGCGCGCGTGAATGTCAGTTAAAAAAGACTCAATTCGGTCGGCAGAAAATTTGACGGGTCTCTTGAGCATGACCGCAATGGCAGCTGTAGCCATTTCGTCGGCATAGACATGGACCTTGATGCCAAACGAGCCACCCACATCTTTGCAAATGACGCGCACGTTGGATTCAGGGATGTTCAGATGACGCGAGAAAATATCTTGCATCATGTTGGGCGCTTGCGTGCCTTGATAGACGGTGAGCAAATTCTCTGCGGGGTTGTAGTCTGCCAAGATGCCGCGCGGTTCATTGGTGACTCCAGTGTGCCGGCTGAATTCATAGACTTTTTCAACCACCACATCGGCCTTGGAAAAGGCGTCATCAAAGCCCTCGGTCACAAGCTCTCGGTTGAAGCATTTGTTGTCACCCAAATCGGGATGAATGACCACATCGCCAGCAAGCGAGGCTTCCATGTCAGTGACGGCGGGTAGCAGCTCCCAATCAACCAGCACATGGTCGAGAGCATCTTCTGCTTGCCGTCTGGTTTGGGCCACAATGGCCGCAACGGCCTCACCTTGCCAGCACGCTCTTTCAGGCGCAATGGCATATTGAGGGGCAGATCGTATGCCTTTGAGATGGCCCAAAACACCGACCCAAGGCGTGCAATATTCAGCGACCTCGCGGCCATCAAAGACAGCCACAACGCCTTTTTGTTTGCGTGCCTGCGAAAGATCCAAATGCTTGATGCGAGCGTGTGCATGAGGGCTTCTCAAATACACCACATGCACCAATCGGGGCAGTCGCAAATCGTCTAAGTAGGTACCGCGTCCTTCGAGTAATTTTTTGGCACCTGCGCGCGGCACACTTTGTCCAACGTAGTTTTCTTGGGTGTCAACACCCTCAGCTTGAAGAGGCAGTTCGTGAGGGGCATTCATACCTTGACTCCTGATTCAGAAGAAGATTTGACCAAGACAGATTCGATGGCATTGACGATGGCCTGATAGCCTGTGCATCTGCAGTAGTTGCCAGAAATTAATTCGCGAATTTCATCGCGTGTAGCCTGCTTGTGATGCTTGGTAATTTCCAGCGCAGTGAGCAGCATGCCTGATGAGCAGAAACCGCACTGAAATGCATTGTGTTCTAAAAATGCAGCTTGTAACTGTTGCAATTCCCGGCTTTCAGTTAAGCCTTCAATGGTTTGTACATTTTTACCATCTGCTTGAATGGCCAAAGTGAGGCAACCGCGAACAACTTGTCCGTCAACCATGACTTGGCAAGCGCCGCAAACGCCATGCTCACAACCTAAGTGTGAGCCTGTGAGGCCCATTTCCTCACGCAAGTAATCAACCAGGTGCATTCGCACTGGCACGTGGGCATCAACATTTTCTCCGTTGACCGTGAATTGTGCATGCATGCAATTTTCAGACATGTGTTGCTCCCGCTTGTATCAAAGCTCTTGACAATAGAACCCGCGATAAATGTTTTTTGGTGGCCGCGTTGGCCGATAAATCGCCAGCCGGCTGAAGGTCTTCATCTAGCGCAGCTTGGGCTTGTGAAATGGTTTGCGAGTTGATGGATTGCCCAGTCAGGGCCTTCATGGCACGTGGCGCCAAAATGGGTTTGTCGTCCATGGCCATGAAGGCCAAGGCGACATCCTGAATGGTTTGTCCCTCTAAGCTCAAAGCCAAGGCCATGCCAGCCATGGCGTAATCGCCTTTGCGGCGGGCCAGTTCTGAAAACACAAAACGTTGGTTTGGCTTGGCAATGGGAAACTCCACCCCGATCAGTATTTCATCTGCTTGTACGGCTGTTCGGTAAAGGCTGATGAAAAATTCGCTGGCTTTGACACGCCGCTCGCCTTTAGCACTTTGAATGATGAGCGTGGCATTCAAGGCCAGTGCCACTGCGGGGTACTCAGCTGCCGGATCGCCCAAAGCCAAACTTCCACCAATGGTGCCTTTGTTGCGAATGGCCAAATGAGCCACATATGGCACTGCTTGCGCAAGCAGAGGAATGTGCTCTTTTACGATGTGAGAAGAGTCAATTTCATGGTGGGTGGTTAGTGCGCCAATGCGAATCACATTGCCATTTTGTTGTATGCCCTTGAGTGAATCAAGACCACTGATGTCGATCAATATGCTTGGGTTGGCCATGCGCAAGTTGAGCATGGCCAAAAGGCTTTGTCCGCCTGCCAACAATTGCGCGGCGTCACCATGTGTTTTAAGCGCTGAAAAAACATCAGCCATGGTTTGGGCTTTGAGGTACGAAAACTCTGGCGACTTCATTGAAAAATCCTCTTCAACATAATTGATTGAAGCATTGCTATAAAACAATGACTTTTCAATACTATGAGAGAGGCATTGAAATCACATCCGCTAATACCCTAATTGATACAAAGATTCACAAACCAAAAGGGGTGATGGCTGAATAGGAACCTTGCATTCGCAACGACCTGTCAGTTATTGGGTGTCTGACTTGCGTTGAAACAATTGCTTGAGATTGAAATTGGGCGTGAGTACCACCGCCATGGCAATCAAGATCAAAATCAGTGCTGAAATATCCGCTAGGGCAACAGACTCCCCAAGCACCAAAGCCCCCCCTGTGACCCCAAAGACGGGTACCAACATGATGGAGAGTCCGCTTGAGACAGCCGACAGTTTTCTAGCAACATGGAACCAGGCAACATAACTGATGGCAAATGTGATGACGCCGCCATACAAAATGGCCAGCCATTGCAAAAAGTTGGGCCATGCCCACTGATCTCTTTCAAATGCAATGGTGAGGAAAACGAAGAAGACAAAAGCGATGAACAAAGCCCAGAAGGTGAGGGCCACGCCATGAAGCGCCAGTACCGTATTTTTGACCATGGCATTGCCAATACCCCATGTGACCGCGGCAACCAGCATGACCCCAACACCCAGCGGGTGATTGCCCCATTGCTCATGGCTTCCCCAGGCCAGTATCAGAGCCGCCGTCATGGCCAAAACAATGCTCACAATTGACCGACCATTTATTTTTTCTCGATAAAGCAAAGCGCTGGCCAACAAGGCCCAAACTGGCATGGTGTACCCAATGATGGCGGCGCGCCCTGAGTTGAGCATGCTGACACCATAGATCATGGGCAGGTGCCAACCCACCATGTTGAACATGCTTAACTTGAAGACTGGCCATTTTTCTTTGCTGATGACAGACAAAGAAATACCTTTGAAATGCGCGTAAATTCCGATGGAGACAAAACCGACAATGAAGGTAAAAGCCCTGAACGCAGAAGGCGGGTAACTGTTGACCACAAACTTCATGACGGGGTAGTTCATGCCCCACGAAACCGTCACAATGAGAACCATGAGCAAATCTTTGGCGCTGACTTTGGCCGGTTCTGAAGCTTGACTGGTCATCTTTGAGGCAATTGAACTCGTTTGAGAATTCAACTACTTTAATCGGAATTCCACGTATTGGGAAATGATGGCTTTTTAAGCCAACCCGTGAAACTAGTGTTTTTCGTACAAAGCGTCTAGAAGCGCTTGACCGTTTTCATATTGAGCTGCAGTGCGTTTTTCCTCTTGTCGCATCCGCCATTTGCGCATGGGTTGACCATCTTTCAATTGCTGCAACAGGTAGGGCGCCCATTGACGCGCATTTTGCGCCGATACCAGTGGGTGAGTGGCATCGCTGCCGTGATTCATGTTGTGCGAATGAACATACTGAGCCACCACATTCAAATTGTCTGAGCCGTCGTGGTTGTGGGACACAATTTTGAAACCAGATTTTTCCAGCAAGTTGCGCAAGGTTTGGCCGGTGAAGTAAAGGGTGTGGGCTCTGAAAAACATGTAATGGGGTGAACACAAGCGCAAAGCGTTGGGTACCTCGATGTAGAGCAAACCCTCTGGCTTGAGTTTTTCGCCAATGTTGCGCAAGGCTGCAATGGGCTCGGGCAAATGCTCAAGCACATGGAACATGGAAACCAAGTCCAAAGAACGCGGCAATTCGCTGGCCAAACAATGTTGCAGTGTTCCGTTGTTGACATCGATGCCCAGCCTGTTGCGCGCATAGGTGGCATAGCCTTCATGCGGCTCAATGCCTTTGGCTTTGAATCCCAGGGTGTGCAACAAATAAACAAACTCGCCACTGCTTGAGCCAATGTCTAAACTTTGTTTTGAATGGGCAAGTTTGTCGTTTAATAAACCATCGCTGTTTTGTAGCAGCCATTGCCAGCGCTGTTGGGCATTGCGACCGGCCCTCAAAACATGTCGCAGGGCTGGCTGCACCGCAGATTTGTAAGCTTGGCGATACTGTTTTGCATACCATTCAGCCAATTCTTGATCTGTGGGCAAAGGGTCAATGCGGCCCAAGCCACAATCGCTGCAGGAAACAGTGATCAAAGTTTCATTGGTTTTGCCATCTCGATTGGCAATGATTTGAGCAGAGATACCGCCACAACTGGGGCAGGGGGTGTCGGCATTCAACTGCGTGCCAGAATCTTTTTTGAGTGAGATAGAGGTCATGGGTGGCAATTTTAGGAAAGAAACGGTACTTTATTTGTCACACGCTTTTTTAAATCCACAATTAAATTGCCCTATTTATTGTCCAATCGGGTCTTGATTTTATTGACTCATTCACTTAAATTAGCCTCCCTCACTGCCTAAAAGTGATCGCATGATCAAGTTTTTTTGCATTCTTTGCCTAATTCTTTGATGATTGTGTCGGGATTTTCTTGCGCATCATTCCGGGCGCCACGACTCGGATGAAGGGACATTGAATGATTGAGCTTTATTACTGGACAACTCCCAATGGTCACAAGATCACCATGTTCATGGAGGAGTCCGGGATCGATTACGAGATGAAGTTGGTCGACATCCGTAAGGGCGAGCAGTTCAATCCGGAATTTTTGTCGATTGCCCCGAACAACAGAATTCCAGCACTGGTTGATAATAATCCTGCCGGTCAGGGTGAAAAAATCAATCTATTTGAATCTGGTGCCATCTTGCTTTATCTGGCGGAGAAAACAGGACAATTCATTCCGCAAGACTTGAAAGGGCGAGTTGAGTGTTTGAAGTGGCTTTTTTGGCAAATGGGTGGCTTGGGGCCCATGGCGGGACAAAACCATCACTTTGTTCAATATGCGCCAGAGCCTGTGCCCTATGCCATTGACCGCTATGTGAGGGAAACCTCACGCCTGTATGGCGTATTGAATAAACATCTTTCTCAGGCGGGCCCCTACATTTGTGGCGAATACTCTATTGCCGATATGTCTATCTACCCGTGGATCGTGCCGCATGAAAAACAACGTCAAAATTTGGCTGAATTCCCAGCTTTGAAATTGTGGTTTGAGCGAGTTCAGGACCGCCCAGCCACACAACGTGCCTATGCCCTGGCAAGATCGATCAATACTGAACCCAATGTGAACGAAGCTTCAAGGCATCTGTTGTTCAGTCAAGATGCGAAAACAGTCAAGTAATGCAAATTGACACCACCTATTTTTTCTACGCAGCATTGGGCTCTGTATTGATTGGCCTTTCAAAAGGCGGCTTACCGTCTACAGGCATGCTGGCGGTGCCAGTCCTTTCTTTGGCAATTTCGCCCATTCATGCAACCACCTTGTTGTTGCCCATTTACATTATTTCAGACGTGGTGGGTGTATGGCTTTATCGCAAGAATTTCAGCTCTTTCAATGTCAAAGTTCTCATACAAGGCGGACTTTTTGGGGTCTTTGTGGGCTGGCTCACTGCTTCGGTGATCTCTGAAGAGCTGGTTACTTTTTTGATTGGCTTGATAGGCGTTTTGTTTTGTTTGAATGCTTGGTTTAGAAAAGTCAACGATGACCCACCCAAACCACCCCAAACTTTGCCCGGAATTTTCTGGGGTTCTTTGGCGGGCTTTACAAGCTTCATCTCCCATGCGGGAGCGCCGCCTTTTCAGGTCTATGTGCTGCCTCAAAAACTTTCAAAGGCCGATTTTGCTGGAACGGCAACTTTGGTTTTTGCAGCGATCAACCTCGCCAAAATATGGCCCTATCAAGACTTGAGACCCTACCAGTGGGGCGATCTGATGGAAGCTGCTTACTTGGTGCCTTTTGCCATTGCAGGCACCTTTGCAGGCGCAATTTTGACCAAGAAAATTCCTGACAAACTTTTTTTCCTGTGGGTGCAAATTGGCTTGTTTGCAATTTCACTCAAGTTGATTTGGTCCTCATTGGGGAGTCGAATCATTTTTTAACTCTGACGAAGGAGCCTTTATGACCGATTTACTCAGCGCACGATCTCCTTATTCGGCGATCGTCGACCGACCAGTGTTGAAGTTGCCAAACCAAGGCCGATTGTTGGTTTGGATCATTGTCAATGTTGAGCACTGGAGCATTGAGCGCGCCATGCCGCGCATGGTTTTAAGCCCGCCTATGGGTCAACCCATGCTGCCTGATTTGCCCAATTGGGCATGGCACGAATACGGCATGAGGGTTGGTTTTTGGCGCCTTTATGATGCGCTCAACCAGCGCGGTATTGTTCCCACCATGGCCACCAATGGCATTGTTTGCGACAGTTACCCGCGCATTGTGGAGGCAGCGCTGAAGGAAAACTGGGAAATCATGGGGCATGGTTTTGTGCAAGGCCCGATGCACAAATTACCCAACCAAGCTGAATCCATCATGGCCACGGTTGAGACCATCCAGCGCATGGCTGGCAAGCCACCTGTGGGTTGGGAGAGTCCCGGCCTCACTGAGGACGACAACACGCTCGATTGCCTGTCGCAAGCGGGCATTGAGTATGTGGCAGATTGGGTCTTGGACGATCAACCCGTCTGGTTGAATGCCAAACCCCAACCTGTTTTGTCTGTTCCTTACACCGTTGAAATCAATGACATTCCCATGATGTTGTTGCAGCAGCATCGCTCCGAAGAATTGCTCTTGCGAGGCATCGATCAATTTGAGCGCCTGTGGCAAGAAAGTGAAACAATTCCTCGCGTGATGTCTATCAGTGTGCATCCCTACATCACCGGTGTGCCCCACCGAATTGGATATTTTGAAAAATTGCTAGATCACATTCAGTCTAAGGCCGGCGTTGTGATCCAAACAGGCGAACAAATTTCAAACTGGTACCGCGAACAAGTACCTTTTAAATAATTTTTCAAGGAGACAGACATGACCATGACCGTGATCAAACCAGAGAAAAGCAGCGTGCTCAGTTGCGTGGCCCGTTACAGTGAGTTAGAGCCTGTTACCACAGGTTTGCCAGACATGCATTTGGAACAGTGCAAGCGCACATTCCTCAGTGTGCTGGGATTTGAGCAGCCCAAAGGTGAAACACAGCACTCTCCTTTTGGCAACCAAGTGGCATCGAGTATGTCGAGTCAAACGACGGGTTATGGCGCAGCTTTTGTGAGGGCTCGCGCGGGCTGCGGCGTACTCATGCACAACCACGACACGTCCGAATGCTTTATGCCCATCGAAGGACGCTGGATGATTGAGTGGGAGGGCGACAAGGGCAATGACCATGTGATCTTGAATCCGATGGATTTCATTGCTGTGCCCATCGGCGTTCAACGACGTTTCGAATGCATCGATGTGCCAGAAGGCAAAGAAGAAGGCATTTTGTTTGCCATCATCAGTGGTCACTCTCCCGCTGTGGAGTGGTCTCCAGAGGCCATCAAGCTCATGAGCGAAAGCGGTCAGTCTGTGACCCGCGTGACGGGTTGAAACTCAGGATGCCATTGAACTCAGACTCGAAGTCTGCTTCAGTTGGAGTCAATGGCTGGATGTACGGTGCAGCATTTTTTGCACTGCTTGCGGCACTGGCACCATTTGGGGTCAATGTTGCGGTTGGTTTGTCGCCGGTTTTTGCCAACAACGTGAACATGGACGCAGACGCCCGCGCGGCGACTGTGGCCTTGTTTGTGTTGGGCTTGGGTTTGGGGCAACCCTTCATGGGAGGTGCCGCAGACCATTGGGGTCGTCGCCCAGCCATGATGGGCGGCTTGCTCCTAGGACTACTGGGGGCCATTGCCGCGGCATTTGCCAACAACGATACCCAATTGCTTTGGGCACGGTTCATTTCAGGCTTGGGTTTTTCGGCCTGCATGGTGGTGCCGCGCGTTTGCCTTCGCGACTTGCACCAAGGGCCAGTGCTTCAACGCAACATGGCCACCTTGTCAAACATTTTTGCAGTCACGCCTGTGATTACCCAGCCCTTGGCTTGGGCCCTTGGTCATTGGTTCACGTGGCGTGTGCCTTTGTTGGCCCTCGTAGCATTTGTGTTGGTGGTCATTTTTGTGTCTTGGCGTTGGCAACCCGAGACACGTTCTGCCGGCACATTGGCGCCTAAGTGGGGCGTGTGGTTAGAAGTGGCAAGTGATGCCCTCATCTTGCGAACCTGTCTTACTTTCGCTTTTGCCAATGCGCCATTTTTTGTAGTGGCTGCCATCGGGCCTGTCGCAATCAAACAGTCCACAGGTGTTTCTGGTGGCGTGATTGCTGCTATTTTGGGGGGCACCTACCTTGGCTTTGCGGTGGGCAACTTTTGGGTCAGAAGAAACGCATCTTGGTCTAGCACCTTGTTGATCAACCAAGGCTTGTGCCTCATTGGTGCCAGCATGCTGACGTTCATTTGCACCCTTTGGTGGCCTTCCCTGTGGTTGTGGTCTTTGGCTTTGACACTTTACGCAGTGGGGCAGGGCATTGTGTTTCCGGCAGGGTTTTCTCAGGTGCTTGAAGGCAGAGCCTTGCAAGCGGGCGTAGCTTCCGCAGTCATCGGAACCATTCACATGACTACTGGGGGCCTGGTTGCTTGGATTGCGGGTTCATTGTCATTGGCGCAAGATGTTTCTTTGGTTCTTGTCTGCTCGTTGGTGAGTGGGGCTGCCGTACTTGTCTGGCTATGGATGAAGCCTGCTGTTGTGCACATAGGCATGAAATGAACCCCGAAAAAGTCTTTTAGAAATAGGGTTTTTAGGGATGCGCAGACCTAGTGCTTTCCCTAGATAGAAATGAGGAGGGCGAAAAAAAAGTCGGTCTCATTGAGCGTCGAACTTGGTTTTTCATGATCGGTTAAAAAAGGGTTTTTCTCTCTGAAAAAGCCTCATTCATGGGTAAATTGGAATTGCATATTCATCTTATTGCTAGCACATTGAATGGTGCATTGGATGAGGTCAATCCCTGATGCATTTTCCTTTTTTGTTTTTTGGCACCAAAGAAGTGTTTGACGGTGATCGCTTGATGAATTAAATTGTCGTTGCTTTTAACAACCAGGAGACTTTGATGATGAAGAAATTCAAACCAGCACTGCTGGTAGCTTTGCTAGGACTGTTTGGTGCATCAGCTGCCAACGCAGAAAACATCAGACTGCGCATTGCCTCTGGCCACGCCGCTGTCAACACGTATGTCAACTTGATGCAAAACTTTTTTGTGCCTGAGGTCACCAAGCGAGTGGCTGCGCGAACTCAGCACAAAGTTGAGTTTGTGGAGGGTTATGGTGGCTCTATGGTCAAGTTGGCCGACACCCTTGAAGGTGTGCAGTCGGGCTTGATTGACATTGGCGGTCTCTGCTTCTGCTTTGAGGCTTCAAACCTTCCCTTGAATGCTTTCCAAGTGATGTTGCCGTTTGGCACCATGAACTCGGAAACCAGCGTCAAATTGGCCCGCGCCGTTTACGACAAAGTTCCAGCCTTGTCGAAAGTTTTTGAAGACAAATTCAACCAACAGTTGATCGCCTTGATTTCTGACAATGGCTACAACATTGGTACCACTTTTGAGTGGAACAACATCAGTGAACTGAAGGGCAAGAAAATTGCCGGCGCAGGCTTGAACCTGAAGTGGTTGGAGTATGCAGGCGTCACGCCAGTGCAATCAACCCTCCAAGACGGTTACACGTCCCTTCAAACTGGCGTTTACAGCGGTTGGGTGATGTTCCCTTCAGCTTGGGTGAACTTCAAGTTTCATGAAGTGGCCAAGAATTACACCGAAGTTGGTTTTGGTGCCATTACATGGCACGGTTTGACCATCAACAAGAACCGCATGGCCAGATTGCCTAAAGATGTTCAGGCCATCATCATCGAAGTTGCCAAAGAGTATGAAGCCAAAACTGGCACGGTTAACCAAGAGAACTACGCCAAGCAAATTGCTCAGCTCAAAACTTTGGGTGTGAACGTCAAGTCGGTGCCTGAGTCTGTCAAGCTTGAGTGGGCCAACTCACTCAAAGATTGGCCGCAAGCCATGGCCTCTGATTTGGATGCCCGAGGCATGCCAGGTTCCTTGGTCTTGAAAACCACACTTGAAGAAGCCGAAAAAATGGGCCACAAGTGGCCTGTGCGTTATGTGATCAAGTAAAGAGAACGCCCCTATGACAACACTTATCGACTGGGTCAGCAAGGCCCTCATGGTTATAGCAGCCATCTTGGCTTTCTTGTTGTGCTTTCTTGTCGTTGGCGATGTCAGTGGGCGCGTGTTCTTCGGTAGTCCCATCAAGGGGACTACCGAGGTGATCTCCTTGGCCATTGTGACCATCTGCTTTCTCCAGGCTGGGTATGCCATTCGTTCGGGTGGCATGCTCAATGTCGATACGGTGGTCATCAAGTTTTCGCCTAGGTGGCAAAGCATCTTTGGCGTTTTGGGTGCTTTTGCAGGGATGTTCTTTTTTGCATTTCTTTGCTATGGAACATTTGAGGGCGCTGTGCATGCTTGGGCGTCCAACGAGTTTGAAGGGGAAGGGGCCATGCGTGTTCCCGTTTGGCCAGCCAGGTTCGTCATTGTGCTAGGCACAGGTTTGGCGGCACTTTGCTACTTGATTTTGATGGTTCAAAATTTTGAACGTGCGATCAAGGGCGAGCTTCCTGTTGTATCTTCTTCTCAACACTGATCAGGGTATATATGTTCGATTCATTTCAAATGATTACCTTGGTCAGCGTGTTGCTGATCTTGGTTTTTAGTGGTGTGCACATTGCTGTGTCGCTGGGTATAACCAGCATGCTGGGCATTTACCTCATGACCGGACAGGTCGATACCGTGTTGAGTTTTGCCTCTAACACTGCTTATGAGGCTTTGCGTGACTACATTTTTGCTGTCATTCCATTGTTCATGCTCATGGGTGAATTTTTAGCCAAATCAGGCGCAGCAACAGACTTGTTTGCACTGATCAACAGAGGTCTTAAACGCATTCCGGGCCGGTTGGGTGTTGCCACTGTGCTGGCAAACGCCGTTTTTGCCTTCATTACTGGTGTGTCGATTGCTGCTGCCGCGGCGTTCTCAAAAATTGCCTACCCAGAAATGCGTCGCCATGGTTACGAAAGAAAGTTTTCTTTGGGTTGTATTGCCGGTAGTGCTTGCCTGGGTATGCTCATCCCTCCCTCGGTGCTGATGATCGTTTGGGGCGTGATTACGGAGATGTCCATTGGCAGTTTGTTCATTGCCGGCATCATTCCTGGGTTTGTGGTTGTTGCTCTTTTCATTGGCTATATCTTGTGGGTGGCCATTCGCCATCCTGAGCGTGTGGGCGAGGGCAAGGTGCTGCCAACTGCTCAACAAGAAGCCAGAGATGCCAACGATTTGGTTGCCGAAAAAGACATGGCAGCCATTTTTAGAAGCACTTTGGGTTTGCTGGTTTTGATTGTGTTGGTGTTGGGTGGTATTTGGTTGGGCTTTTTCACACCCACTGAAGGTGCTGGTGTTGGCGCAACCCTGGCTTTGATTTTGGCCATCATGCGTGGCATGACCTTGGCTGAAATGAAGGATGCTATTTTGTCGGTTGGCCGAACCTCTGCGCCATTGCTGCTGTTGCTGGTGGCCGCGCAGTTGTATTCAAGGGTTTTGGCCATGACGGGCGTCACCGGTGCAACCAAGGAATTTTTCCTTGATTCGGGTTTGTCGCCCTACATGATTTTGGGTTTTATGGTGTTGGTCTGGTTTATTTTGGGCTGCATCATCGACTCCATCTCGATCATTTTGCTAACGGTTCCCGTCTTCGCGCCATTGGCCATTGCACTCGGATTTGATCCGCTGGCATTTGCCATCATTGGTATTTTGGCAATTGAAACGGGGTTGCTCACACCGCCCTTTGGAATATTGGTGTTCACGGTGAAAGCCGCGGTGACGGATGAAAAAGATTTAACAACGGGTGAAATTTTCAGAGGTTCAATCCCCTTCTGGATTGTTCTGCTCGTCACCATCGTATTGATTGTGATCTTCCCTGAAATCGCCAATTGGCTGCCCAATGTGGGCAATGAGTTAGCCCGTTAATTTGGATGATTTTGAAAGGTTGACATGGCTGCTTATTGGTTAGCACGCTCCCGCATCACCGATCCGGTTGAGTATAAAAAGTACACCGACTTGGTGCCTGGTATTTTGGCCAGACATGGCGGCAAGGTATTGGCCCGTGGCGGCAAATACCAAATCATGGAAGGCCCTGAGGACTTTCATCGGTTTGTAGTCATCGAGTTTCCCACGCATGCTCAAGCAGTGGCTTGCTTTGAGTCTGAGGAATACAAAGCGGCTGCAGCCTACCGCAGGGCTGGAGCAGGCGTGGTTGAAAACGTCATCGTCGAGGGCGGCGAGTTTACAGTCTAAAAAAAAGCGCACTGAGTAAGTGCGCTTTTGTCTTTATCACTCATTTAGTGAGTGACATGCAGAGTGTTTAGGGAATAAAAACACTCGAGCCGCTGGTTTTGCCAGACTCCAATTCGGCATGCGCCTTGGCAACATCTTCCAATGCATAGCGCTGGTTGATGGTGATCTTGAGGGCTCCTTTGGCAAACATATTGAAAACAGTAGAAGCTGAATGGCGCAAATCTTCTGTAGACGCTGTGTAGGTGACCAAAGTGGGGCGCGTGAAGTACAGCGATCCCATTTTCTGCAGGGTACTGGCAGCCACAGGTGCAGGGGCTCCCGTGGTGGTTCCGAAGGAAACAAAGTAACCCCTGGGCGCCAAGCTGTTGAGCGATTGGTCAAACGAGTTTTTACCCACTGAGTCGTAAACCACAGGCACGCCTACGCCACCAGTGATTTCTTTCACCCGCGCAGGAATGTCGTCTTTCAGTCGGTCAAGACAGAATTCATAGCCGTTGGCCAAGGCGAGCTTCACTTTCTCTTCGCCGGCAGCCACACCAATCATGCGGGCGCCTAAATGACGTCCCCATTGGCCAGCCAGTAAGCCAACGCCGCCAGCCGCTGCATGCATCAACACAAATTGGCCTTTTTGAACTGGATAGCAACGCTCCATGAGGTACTCAACGGTCATGCCTTTGAGCAAGGATGCTGCAATTTCTTCATCTTTCATGTGCGCGGGCGCATGCAGCAAACGCGCTACGGGATAATTGCGATGGGTGGCACAAGCTGCCAGCACGGGGCCGCTGGCGTAGCACACACGGTCGCCCACTTTGAAGTCTGTGACATCAGGGCCAAGGGCTTCAACAATGCCAACAGCCTCAGTGCCCAAACCCGTGGGCAGGGGGGCCGCATATTGGCCAGAGCGTGTGTAAATGTCTTGAAAATTAAAGCCAATGGCTGTGTGGCGAATTCGAACTTCACCTTTTTGGGGGTCGGGCAGCTGGAGTTCTTCAATTTTGAGAACTTCAGGGCTGCCTGTTTCGTAAATACGGATGGCTTTCATGTTTTCCTTGCGATTATGTGACTGAATTGGTAACTGGACCGTTGTCGTGATATTGAGCGACGCGTCCCATGCGAACAGCTTCTTCCCACGAAAAGTTCAATTCAACTTTGATGCCATTGATGGGTTCACGCATGAACAGTTGGTACAAGTTGGAGTTGTGGGCTTTGCGTTCACTGAACTCCACCCCGCGTTGATTCAATCGGTCGATAAATTCTTCCATGCCTTCGCAATTGAGACAAATATGGTCAATGCGGCCAGAACCCAAAGCACCCGCTGCTGAATAGTCTGCACCTTCAACATCCGACGGCGTTTTGAGGTAAGTGTCTTGGTGCACAGAGTGCCTTGCCTTGCCAATGTGCAAGACATCTTGATCGCCGATGTAGAGCCAGTAAACAGGAAAACCAAACTCAGGGTGATATCCGTTTGTGAAACCCAAGTTGTCGCAGAACCAATCGCGAGTGGCTTCTGGATCGTGCGTCAGAATGAGTACGTGTTCAAGAAATCGAAGTCCCATGGTGTATTCCTTTTGCTTTATTGACTCGGTTTGGAGTATAGATATTTGTTATCAGTGCGGCAAGAATTTCATCACGGCATCCGTGAAGGCTTGGGCCTGTTCAATGTTAGAAATGTGAGCAGCATTTTGAAGCACCACATAGCTTGAAGCTGGCCAGTGTTGGTGAATGAGCTCCGACATGGCGGGAGGTGTGCCCATGTCTTGCTCTCCTACCATCACAAGGCAAGGGGAGCGCAAATCTCGCAATTGATCAAGGGTATTGAGGCCAGAAATTGCACCGCAACATCCCGCATAACCTTCTGGGGGGGTGCTGGCAATCATCTGACCAATTTGAGCCATGACAGCTGGATTCTTTTCGCGGTAGTCTTGCGTGAACCAGCGCTGCAAAGTGGGCTCCACAAGCGGCGACATGCCTTGGCTGAGGGCCAATTTGGCACGGTCACCCCACATGCTGGCTGCATTGGGAGCACCTCTGCCTGAGCTGTCAGCAATGACGGCATGCCCCAACATTTCTGGATGCCGAATGGCAAAAGTTTGCCCAATCATGCCGCCAAGAGACAAGCCAATCCAGTGGGTTGACTGAACGCCCAGGTGCACCAGCAAAGCATGCACGTCATCGCTCAATTGATTCAGTGTGTAGGGCCCCGGCGTTGCCTGAGTTTGGCCATGCCCTCGAATGTCATAGCGTAAAACTGTGAAGTGCTGATTGAGTGCTTGCATTTGGGCATCCCACATGGCTGTGTTAGCAGCCAAAGAATGAGACAGTGTCAGCCAGGGGCCGCTGCCAGAAACTTCATAATGCATCTCAATGCCGTTGATGTGTGCTTTCATCGGAAACTTTCTATCAATTAAGAGGTCACAGGTTCATGGCTCTGGTCCATGGCCAAAATTAAGTTTTCAGGTGTCAAAGGCAAGTGCCGTGCACGCACGCCCAGTGCATGTGCCACTGCATTGCCCAGTGCGCCGGCGCATGGCCCTGTTACCACTTCGCCGCTTCCCAAGCTGGGGTTGTTGGGCTCGTCAACAATGTGAATATCAAGCTCTGGAACATCTAGGAATGACAAGATGGGGTAGTTTTCCCACTCATTGCTGCTGATGCCTTGTTCAGTCCAGAGTACCGACTCATGCAAGCTCCAACTGATGGCCTGCAAAATGCCGCCTTCTATTTGATTGCGCAAACCATCAAGATGCACCACCTTGCCTGCGTCTACACAGGACCATACCTGGAGCACTTTCACGCGCTCACTGACTTCCACTTTAGCAACTAATGCGCAATAGCCGGCTTTGTTTTTGTAACGTCCATAAGCCATGCCATAACCGATGCCAGATCCAGCATGGCCGCGTGCATGCCAATTCGACATTTCAGCCACCTTTTGAACCACATGCCGAGCACGCGGGTCTGTGAGGTGTTTGAGTCGAAAGGCCACGGGGTCTTGACCGCTGACTTCGCTCAACTCATCCATCAGGCACTCAATTGCGAATGTATTGGCATGCGCTCCGAGTGAGCGCAATGCAGAAACCCGCACTGGAGATTTTTCTAAAAAGTGGTGCTCTACGGTCAATTCACCAACTTCATAAGCCGGTACTGCGTTTCGCAAACCACCGCCGGCAGGCAGAGGCATGTCTTTGGGCTCAGGTATTTGTTCATCAGGAAATGCTTGCCAGGCTCCCAGCAGTTGGAGGCCGTTGCCCCAGCCAGGCCGATTTACATGGGCGTGCGACCAAACCTGAACATGCCAATTTTGAATGAAACCTTCTGCACTCAAGCCAGCTTGTATTTCCACTGAACTTGCTGAACCCATGGGTGAGACTGTTAGCTCATCCTCACGGCTCCATTGCACACGTACATTCAGACCCCATGTGTGTGCAATGAATGCCGCATCAAACGCCACATCATCTGCGCCATTGTGGCCATAACAGCCCGCACCAGGTTCATGGACCACTTGCACTTGTTGTTTAGACAACTTGAGTGCTCGCGCCACTTGATCGCGAAGAGTGAACACGCCTTGTGAATGTGACCATACCTGAACGCCGCCGTTTTCTGTGGGGCACGCTAAGCCACAGGACGGGCCAATAGAGGCATGCGCTATGTAGGGGCGTGAGTATTGGCGGCGTAAGCGATGCTTGTCATTGCCTGGTGATTTGCTTGGGGTTGACTGGCCTGTTTCATGCAATGCAATACTCGATTTTGAATCCATGCTTGGCAACAAAACGTGTGCAGCTTGTTGCGCAGGAATGTTGGGAACAATCCAACTCACCAATTGTCTCGCTTGTGCGTGAGCTTTGATCAATGCGCCTTCATCTCGTCCGACGAGTGCCACAAAAGAGTTTTGAATCAATACCTTTTCTACGCCCTTCAACTTTTTGAGTTGCTCGACTGGCCACTCTGTGGCGCTGCTGAAGGGGTGGGGCCCACGCAAAATTCGCGCGTGCCACATGTCGGGTAAACGGCGGTCATGGATAAAACCGTCGCTCGTGAACTTTCGCCACAAATCACTTCGAGTGACGGTCTCTAACTGTGTGGTAATTGTTAAAAGCGTTGGGTCTTCAACATCGACACGGATATCCTCCCAAGCCAGCGTATTTTCTTGAGCCAGTTGGTGGTAGGTGGTTTGTTGACCGGATGGACCCTGAAATGCGCCATCGCGCAGGGTCAAATCGGAAACTTCACAGGACAATTGTTCAGCCGCTGCGAGCGCAAAGTGACTCCTGACAATGTCGCCCACTCTTTGCCAAGCTTGGCCACCCACTTCAATCGATTGACTGCCTGCTGTAAAGCCTTCGTCGGGTGAATACCGCGTATCTCCAGCCAACCAAATAATTTGCGTGGCTTTGATGCCTAAAGCATTGCAGGCAATTTGCGTCAATGCTGCAGAAATACCTTGACCCAGTTCGACCTTGCCTGAACGCAATTCGAAAAGGCCCTCAGGGCTAAAGCGCAACCAATCTTTGGCAAGCGGCGCTGTGCTCAAACTAGGGGAGGGTAGTGACATGCTGAATGTTCTTTTGTGCCAAAAGCACGGCGCGCATGATGCGTGCGTGGGCGCCACAACGGCAAAGGTGCCTGGATAAACTGTCCTTAATTTCGGCCACAGAGGCATTAGGCTGATTTTTCAGTAGCCCCGTGATGCGGACCAAAATGCCGCTGATGCAATAAGCGCATTGAGCCGCTTGCTCTTCGACAAAAGCAGCCAAAACAATCCGTCCCACCTCGTCTTCGGGCAAGCCTTTGGCTGTTTGAATGTGCTTGCCTTCGCCAGCCCAAACGGGCGTTGTACAAGCATTTTGAGCTTGACCATCGATGAGGACGGTGCAGGCGCCGCAATGCCCACTCCCACAACCAAACCTGACGGAGGCATCTGAGCACTGTTCGCGCAAAAAATGCAACAAATCACTCTGAGGGTCTTGAGTCGAGCTGACTTGGTCCCGATTGTGCTGAAGCTTGATCATGGTGAATTCGTTTGTTCAAACCAACTTATTGAACAATTGAAGAAGGGGTACTCATGTGATCACTTTATCGTGATCCCTGAAGCGCAATGACTGGTGTTTACCCTATGCTGGGTGATTGGGGAGGTGCCGAGCCAGGCGACATCACTCTGAGCGCTTCTTGGTTTTTTTGGGTGCAGCGGGTGTGTTCAAAATTTGCGGCAGTACCACGCGAGCACCGGCAATGAAGTGCTGTATGGTGATGCTGATCAAGTCAGTCAGATCGTCTTCGATGGGCACATTGAAAATCCATTTTCGTTGCCCAAAGTAAAACAAGCGGGCATTGATGCTCCACACCAGTTCAATTTCACTGGTTTTCAAAGGCATCTGTTCAATGCCAGGGAGTCCGAACTCATGGCGAAGTTCAATGGCAATGGGTTCTAAAATTCGCTCACGCAAAATTTGCAGGTATTTGTGATTGATGTCTTCACCGCGCAGGCCTGAAAACATGAAAATTCGCACCCAATCTCGTGTGAGCGCTGCTTTGGCGTACTCAATGTAATGTCTGGTGAGGCGGTCTTGCAAGGGAATGCTGCGGTCTTTCACCACAGACTCCCAAAACGGATTCCAACGACCAAGATAAACCTCTTCATACACTCGGTTGATGAGGGCTTCTTTGCTTGGGAAATATTTGTACAGCAGCGATTGTGTGACCCCAAGACGTTGGGCCAATTCTCGAGTATCCCCAACAAAACCAACCTCGGCGAAATAACGCACGGCCTCTTGGGCAATGTGTTTTTCTCGCTCAGGCCCAGTGAGGCGAGTGGTGCTGGCCTTGACGGTTGAACGAACGGTGCGCTTGGTGACCATGACGTTGAATGGTGTTTGGTTAGGCTGCGATCACTGCTTGCAATCCTTTTGATTGTACCGACTTCATGATGGCTTCCAGTGCTGCAACATTGGCCAACATTTCTTGGGTGCTAACAGGGTACGGTGCAACTTGTCGCACTGCTTTTGCAAAGGCTTCGAGGTTGGCCAGCACAGTTGGATGCGGTGCTGCAAATCGCTTTTGTGGTTCTTTGCCGCGCAGCACGGTGGTGATGTCCCAACCCGTAGGGTTTTCAGGGTGCGTGCGATCGCGAACTTCAATCCAGCCGTGCGAGCCGTAAACTGCAAAGCGTCCCTCAAATGGCGTGGCCAATACGGCACTGATCATGGCGTTGGCACCATTTGGAAATCCCATCATGATGGCCAGGGTGTCACCATTTTCAAAATCGGAACCCAAGGTGGCAAGACGTGCCCAAACGGATTCACAAGGACCCAACAAAGCGATGCTCAGGTCAACCAAATGAATGCCTGTTGCAGTGAGGGGTCCTACGGGTGCAAAAGTGTTGGACAAACGCCAGTTGTCTTTGGGCAAGGCAAAAAATTTATCCTGGCTAAAGTTGGCTTCAATTTGCAAAATTTTGCCGAGGCCGCCATCGGCAATCAATTGACGCATGGCCATGATTTCGGGTTCAAACCTGCGCTCATGCCCAATGCCTAGTACAAGGTTGCGAGCTTTGAATTGCGCAATGGATTTTTGAGCATCGTCCAAGGTCAGGCACAAGGGTTTCTCGCAAAACACATGCAAACCGGCTTGTGCTGCCAACAGCATTTGTTGCGCGTGTTGTTGGTGGGGGGTGCACAAAATAACGGCATCCAGAGTGCCGTGTGCCATCAGTTTTTCGGGCGATTCATACACCGCTATGTTGGCCAATGCGGGATCGCTCTGCATGGCTGTTCTGGCTTGGTTATCTATTTCTGCTACCGCACAAAGTTGCAGCCACTGTGAGTTGGCAATTTGTCTAGCGATTGTTTTTCCCCACCAACCATAGCCAACCAAGCCCACTTTGACGGGTGTGTGATTCGCTGAAGAATTTGCTGCGTTTGTCACGGTTAAGTCTCCTGTTGTTGACGGTTCTTGACAAATAGTTTAGCGTATCGTGAATTTAGGAGATCAAATGAACACTCAAAAAATCAAAAAAGTTTCAACACCCAAAGTGGCTTTGGAGCGAATCGGCTTTTTGGGCCTAGGCATCATGGGCTCTGCCATGGCAGAGAACTTGATTCGGGCTGGATTTCAAGTCTCAGGATTTGACCCAAGTGCGAAGGCGCGCCAACAACTCAAAGCGGCCGGGGGAAAACCCTGCCGTGATGCCGCCGAACTGGTGGGTTCTGTTCAGGTGGTCATCAGCTCTTTGCCCAATGCAGCAGCCTTGAAAGACAGCGCAGAAGTTCTGGCCACTGCGGGTCAGAAAGGCTTGTTGGTCATTGAAACCAGCACCCTTGACCCCCGCGACAAGGAAGCAGCTCGCGCGAAAGTAGCCAAGAGCGGTGTTGTGTTGCTCGATTGCCCCTTGTCCGGTACGGGCGCACAAGCCAAGCGCAAGGACCTCACGGTTTATGCCAGCGGCTCCAAGGCAGACATTCGTCGGCTGGTGCCCGTGTTTGAAGGTTTTTCCAAAGCGCATTTCGACTTAGGCGCATTTGGCAATGGCATGAAAATGAAATTGATGGCCAATTTGCTCGTGGCCATTCACAACGTCTCTACGGCTGAAGCACTTTTGTTGGGCCAACGCTGGGGCATCTCGCCTCGCAAAGCTGTGGAGGTGCTCAGTGATGGTGCGGGTGGGTCCAGAATGCTGCAGGTACGCGGCCCCTTCATGGAAGATGAAGGCTGGAAAGAGGTCACCATGAAAATCTCTGTCTGGCAAAAGGACATGTATCTCATTTCACAGGCATTGGCCGAAACTCAGGTAGCAGCGCCCTTGTTTGCTGCCACGGTGCCCATTTACAACGCGGCCATGGGTATGGGACACGCAAGTCATGACACCGCGGCAGTATTTGATGTGTTGTCGCGCATGTGTTCGGAGCCTACCAAGAGTGCTTCCAAAAAAAGGTGATCTCATGAAACTGTCGCTGAATCATTTTTCAATTCGCACCCTTGATCTGGCTGCAACCAAAAATTTTTATGTTTCTTTGCTAGGTCTGGTTGATGGGCCGAGACCAGAGTTTCCTTTTCCAGGTCATTGGCTTTATCAAGGACCTACGGATGTTTACACCAATGCTGCGGTGCACATCATTGGCATTGATCGAAACGACGCATCTGGTTTGAAGCAGTACTTAGGCGATCGGGAAGAGAGCCAACTGACAGGCAGTGGCGCATTGGACCACGTTGCTTTTTTTGCCACCGATCTGGCAGGCATGCTCGATCGTTTGACAAAGATGGGCATAGAAGCTAGGCGTCGGGACGTTCCTGGGCTTGGTTTGCACCAATTGTTTTTGGACGATCCCAACGGCATTGTGGTGGAACTTAACTACTCATTTGCAGAAAAGCAAGCCTTAGGCACAATGTCAGCCGGCGCTTAAGTCATGGCACGTATTCTGGTTGCCGGTGGTTCGCTCGGTGGTTTGTTCGTGGCCAATATGTTGCTGCGTGACGGTCATGATGTTCGAGTGCTTGAGAAAGTCAAAGGCTCCATGAATGGTCGCGGGGCCGGCATTGTGTCGCACGATGCGCTTGTCAACGCCCTAGAGCTTTTGGACCTCGATGTGCAATCGACCCTTGGCGTCTTGGTCCCGGGCCGAGTATTGCTTGATGGTTCTGGCAATGCTTCACAAAAACTGGAAATGCCCCAAGTGCTTACATCTTGGAGTCGTCTGTATCAAATTTTGCTCGATTCTTTCCCGACTGACCGATACCTTCAAGGTGTGGCTGTCCAACGGGTTGAGCAAGATGAAAGCGAGGTACGTGTTTTTGCCTTAAAAGAAAATGTTGAGTTGACATTTGAGGCTGATCTGTTGATCGCAAGCGACGGAATTCGCTCGAGCATTCGCCAACAGGTGTTTCCAAATACTCAACCCAATTACGCTGGCTATATTGCTTGGCGTGGGGTTTGCGAAGAGTCCTTGCTGTCCGACTTCACCTTGAACTCTTTGTTTGACTACTTTGGTTTTTGTGTGCCTGCTGATGAGCAAATCATTGGTTATCCGGTTGCTGGCCCCAATAACGATACCCGAAGGGGTCAACGTGCTTACAACTTTGTTTGGTATCGCCCAATGCCTTATGGCGATCAACTTGGCAATATTCTGACAGACGCCGATGGCAATCATTACCCTCAGGGTATTCCACCTAACAAAGTATCTTGGCGGCAGATAGCCAAGGCGCGCGAGGATGCGCGCCATTTGTTATCACCTCAGTTTGCTGAAATTCTAGAGAAAACAGCTCAACCATTTTTGCAGCCCATCTACGATCTGGCCTCAGACCAAGTTGTTTCGGGCCGCATCGCCATCATGGGAGATGCAGCATTTGTAGCGCGCCCTCACATTGGCATGGGCGTTACCAAAGCAGCAGAGGATGCAGCGGCCATCTCGGATTCAATTCGCTTGCATGGTGCCTCTTCGCAGGCACTGCTTGCTTATTCGGATCAACGCTTGCGTGCTGGCCAGTTAGCCATTCAGCGGGCTCGTTGGCTTGGTGATTACATCAAGTCGGCCGACTCTTCGAGTCAGGCCATTTCACATCGGCAGCATTTGATGGTGAGCGAAACGGCCATTGACTTGGGCCGTTATGGACATCTGTCTACCTTCAAAGAAATTCAGCTATCACTTTGATGGTGAATGCAGACCAGACAAACTGAAAACATCTTCCGCAATGAGTCGACGGAATTGTTGCTCGACCATTTCCCTTACCAAAACAGCTGACTGATTGTGGTTTTTATCTTTTCGCGAGGCTAGAACAAGCAAGCGGTTGAGCTGAACGCCAGTGATTTCAGACATGACAACATCCGTGCTGAGGCCAATTTCCTTAAATGCAGAGACTGGCATGATGGTTGCCCATTTTCCCCTCAAGACCAACTCACGGATAGAGTCTACCGAATCAATCAGGGCTGTGACCGACAACTTTTTGCCGATGGGAAAAAGTTGCTTCTCTACAAGTTCATAGTGCAATGTGGTCATCAGCAAGGGGATTCGTTCAAGTTGCTGTATCGAAACTGTTGCTCGCATCTTCATGCGTGAATGAGATACCAAAGCAAAAGGCTCACCCAGTAGGGGGGTGAAGTTTAAGCTTCTGTTTGTTTCAGGATTGGTGACCACGGCCATTTCAATCATCCCGCGCTCCAACCAATCAAGCAATGTTGGCGTGAAGGCTTCACGAGTTTTGAGTTCAAGATTAGGAAGAGTCTCCAGGCATTGCTCAAAGAGACGGGGTAACATGATCCGCGACAGGGTTGGTGGCATTCCCAAGAAAACCGTTGAGCGTTTGTCTGTTAACTTAAAAGCTAATTTTTCTCGTACTCTTTCCACTTCTTTAATGATCAGATTGGCTGATTCATAGAGGGTGACACCTGCCTGAGTGAGCCTTACTCCCCGAGGTAGTCGCAACAACAACGAGACCCCCAAATCGGCCTCTAAGTCACGAATTTGGCGTGTCAGCGCTGGTTGGGCAATTGGTATAGCTAACGCGGCAGCCGTAAAACTACCAGCGTCGGCGATAGCCACGAAATAGCGGAGTGCTTTGAGGTTCATAGAGCTTTGAGTTTCAATTATCCATACCGTAATGATATGGCATAGGGGGAATTTGGTATTGGATCGAAGGGTTTTCCGTTTCTATAATAAATTTGAAATGCCTTATCGACACTCGGTTTGACAAGGCAAAAGACACCCTTCATTCCAATGAATTTTTAAGTTTTTTGACCTTATGGCTACCAACACATCCAATATTTCAGTTTCGTATTCGAACTTGCGAGACTTCATTCACTCAGCCATGCTCAGCCAAGGCTTGCCTGATGGCGATGCCTTGAAGGTCGCTAGCCTCATGGCGGAGGCCGATATGCAAGGTTCTGACGGTCATGGTGTGATCAGACTGCCGCAATACATCAAACGAATTCGTGCTGGCGGTATTAACAAGAATCCAAATATTCGAGTTGTCAATGAAATGCCTGGCTCAGCGGTTGTTGACGGCGACAATGCCATGGGTCATCTGGTTGTCTCGCATGCCGTCGATTTGGCCATCGAAAAGGCACGTCACTGTGGCGTGGCTTGGGTGAGTACGCGCATGAGCAATCATGCTGGCCCTGCATCGCTTTATTCGCGCAAAACACTCCAACACGATATGTTGGGTTTGTATTTTGCGGTCGGCAACGCCAACCACTTACCTCCGTGGGGTGGCTCTGACATGCTGTTGTCGACCAATCCAATTTCTGCAGCCATTCCTGGCGCGGAAGAACCGCCGGTTGTTCTTGACATGGCCACAACTGTGGCTGCATATGGAAAAGTCAAGGCCAAAGCCAAGCGCGGTGAACAGATGCCCGTGGGATGGATGATTGATCGACAAGGCCAACCCTTGACAGATCCCAATCGAGCAAACGAGGGCTTCTTGTTGCCGATTGGTGATTACAAAGGCTATGGATTGGCCCTCATTGTGGGCATGCTGGCTGGCACCTTAGGCGGCGCAGCCATGGGTCGAGATGTGGTTGACTTCAATGCCGACCATGTCACGACCACCAACACGGGACAGGCCATTCTCGTGATCAACCTCGCCGCATTTGGTGACCCTGCTGTGTTCAAACACGCCGTAGACAAACTGGTGCGTGAAATTCGCGAAAGTGAAAGACTGCCCGGGGTTGAGCGCATTTGGTTGCCTGGAGAGCAAAGCCATGAAAAACGCCAAGCCTACGAGACTCAGGGTATTCCTGTTGCCCCATTTTTAATTGATGAGTTGAATCTTTTGGCTGCAGAGATGAAAATTAAGCCTATCGTCACGATGGCGTAGACAAATTCTATTCGCACCTAAAATGAACCTATTACATTTTGAAAGGAAATCACAATGACAACTTCCACAGAATACCGTCCTATTGTTTTGAAACCCGACCAACTCAAAAGCCATGACCGTGGTGGTGGTGCCAAAACAATACCGCTCGTTTCTCCAGCCATTGGCGCCTCAACTTTCATCAATGGCATTACCGAATTCGGACCCAGCGCAGCCATCGCTTTTCACAGCCACAACTGTGAAGAGAGTGTCATGCTGCTGGAAGGCAATGCAGTGCTAGAGATGGAAGGTCATGAATCAGTCGTTCTTAAAAAACACGACACAACGTGGCTTCCTGCCAACCTCTCACATCGTTTTCGCAATCTCTCAGACACTGAATCGATGAAGATCCTTTGGATTTATGCCAATGCGCAGGCCACCCGCAAGCTCACAGAGACTGGTGAGACGCGTTTTGTATACGCTGAGCACAAAAGCTAAGGAGTGTCTCCAGTTTAGGCTGGGTGTCAGCTTTACTTAAACTCAATCACCCAGTACAAGGAATTGCGATGAATGCTCAACAGGCTTTAGCGCCAACTGGAAAGTTGCGCGCTGGTATGAATATCGGCAACACCCTTTTTACCCGCCAAAATGAAGCGGGTGAATTGTTTGGCGTGAGTGTCGACCTGATGCAAGAACTGGCCAAGAGTCTGGATGTTCCACTTGAGTTGCTTGTTTACCAGCAACCGGGTCAGGTGGCTGATGATGCTCTCAATGACAAATGGGACGTTGCTATTTTGGCCATTGAAAAAACCAGAGCCAAAACTATTATTTTTTCGCCTGGCATGACCGAAATCGAAGCTGGTTATGTTGTCCAACAAAACTCAAGTTTTGAGTTGGCGGATCAAGTTGATTCAATTGGAATCAAAATTGCAGCACCTGAAAAAGCAGGCTATGAACGTTATTTGATGACCACATTGAAAAATGCGTCAATTGTTCACACTCAAAACTTTGCAGGTTCTCTTGAGTTATTTAACCAAAATCAAGTTGATGCAGTGGCAGGGCTGAAGCCGAATCTGATTGAATCAATGCATCTATTGCCCACGGGCAAGTTGTTGCAGGGCAACTTCATGACTGTCAATCATGGATTTTCAGTTCCACTTGGAAGAGTTGAAGCAGCTGCTTATTTAGAAAAGTTTGTCAAGCAGTTGATAGAAAAAAGCTTT
Source organism: Limnohabitans sp. MMS-10A-178 (assembly GCF_003063375.1). GTDB lineage: Bacteria > Pseudomonadota > Gammaproteobacteria > Burkholderiales > Burkholderiaceae_C > Limnohabitans_A. The sequence continues at coordinate 249,321 of NZ_NERY01000003.1, forward strand.
GTTGACAGCTCTATCAAAAAGCATCAGATCATCGGTTTGACAGCCATCAAACCATTGCACAATCCTTGAGCATCATTGGCTCTGCTGCTTAAGCGTTAACTCCACACTCAAGCATAACAATATTCCAAAAAGGTATTTCGCGCATGAGTCAAATTTCATACGGTCTGGGGGGTAAGGTTTGCCTCATCACGGGAGGAGCGCAAGGCATTGGTGAAGCGTGTGTGCGTCTCTTTGTAGAAGATGGTGCGCGTGTTGTCTTTGTGGATATTCACAAGGCAAAGGGTGAAGCCCTTCAAGCACAGTTGCAGCAACAAGGACACGACGTTTTGTTTATGGCCTGTGACATTGGCAGCAAAGCTGAAGTCGAATCTCTGTTGAGCAAAGTGATAGAAAGGCTGGGCCAAATCGACGTCTTGATCAGCAATGCAGGCATCTTCAAAGCAGCTCCTTTTTTGGAAGTGACAGAAGCCGATTTTGATGAGGTTTTGAGGGTTAATTTAAAGGGTGCATTTTTAATTGGCCAAGCAGTTGCGCGCGTCATGAAGACGCAAGGCGGAGGCGCCATTGTTCACATGAGCTCAGTCAACGGCGTATTGGCCATCCCTGAAATTGCTTCTTACAACGTTAGCAAGGGTGGCCTCAACCAGCTCACCAGGGCAATGGCCTTGGCATTGGTCGACGACGGTATTCGGGTTAACGCGGTAGCACCCGGTACCATTGCCACTGAATTGGCCAACAAGGCGGTTTTGACAAGTGAAGAAGCTCGCCAAAAAATTCTTGGCCGAACACCCATGAAGCGATTGGGCAATCCTGCTGAAGTGGCCCATGTGGTGGCATTTTTAGCCTCTGACGCAGCCAGTTACATCACCGGCGAGGTGATTACTGTCGATGGCGGAAGGATGGCCCTGAACTACACCGTCAAGGTCTGATCGGCACCGTGTCCTTAATAGCTTAGACAACCCCGCAATTCTCAGGGACATCCGTGTTTATTTCTTGAGCTTTTTTTAAAAAGAGCTTCAAATGCTTTCTACATTAAATTTTGGAGCCCCGCCCTATGAAGCTGTCTGTCAACGGAAAGAGTCATACGCTCGATGTAGAACCCGAAATGCCCTTGTTGTGGGCTTTGCGTGACGAACTCAACATCAAAGGGCCAAAGTTTGGTTGTGGCGTTGCACTGTGTGGGTCTTGCACGGTGCTTTTGAACGGGGAGCCTGTTCGGTCTTGCTCTTACCCAGTCTCAGTTGCTGCTGGCCAAAAGGTGGTCACCATTGAAGGCTTGGCAGACAAAGGTAAAATGCATGCCGTACAACAAGCTTGGATTGAGCACCAAGTACCTCAGTGTGGCTATTGCCAAGGGGGTCAAATTTTGGCTGCTGTGGCCTTGCTCAAGAAAAAGCCCAAACCCACCGATCAAGACATCGATGCTGCCATGACCAACATCTGCCGTTGTGGCACTTATGCCCGCGTTCGAGCCGCCATTCATTCCGTGGCCAAGAAGGGAGGCCGCGCATGACTACGCATTCCAACTCTGGTCATTCAGTGGCAGACCATTCGGGCATGGACCGGCGACACTTTCTAAAGGTTTCTGGCACTGCCAGTGCTGGCATGTCTTTGGGCTTTTTCTTGCCTGAGCGTGCTCACGCAGCAGATACACCACAACTCAATGTGTGGATAGAAATTGAACCCAACAACACCATCGTGATTCGCTATGCGCGAGCAGAAATGGGGCAGGGCAGCATGACTTCTGCACCCATGATGATTGCGGAAGAACTGGAAGCCGATTGGAAAAAAGTTCGCGTTGAATATGCAACAGCGCATGAAAACTTGCGCACCAAACGCGCCTATGGCGACATGGCATCGGTGGGCAGTCGCACCATTCGCCACTCACAAGAGTACTTGCGCAAAGCAGGTGCTACAGCCAGAGAGATGCTGATTGCTTCAGCTGCCCAAAAATGGAACGTACCGGCAAGCGAGTGCAAGTCCTCTTTAAGTAGGGTTACTCATGCCCCTAGCAAACGCTCTTTGACTTATGGTCAATTGGCAGCTGATGCAGCCAAGTTGGATGCGCCTAAAAATGTTCAGTTGAAAGATCCCAAAAATTGGACTCTTATTGGTAAGTCAATTCCGCGCGTCGACATCCCAGAGATTGTGCTTGGTCAGCGCAGTTATGGCATTGATACGCAGCTGCCTGGCATGTTGCATGCGGCAGTGGCTGCTTGCCCCGTGTTCAATGGCAAAGTTAAATCTTTCGATGCCTCTAAGGTGGAAAATCGCCGCGGCATTGTCAAGGTTTTAAACATGGGCGAATTTGTGGCGGTGGTTGCTGACAACTGGTGGCGCGCCAAAGAGGCCTTGCGTGAAGTTGCTGTCGATTGGGATGTGGGCGAGCACGGTACCCTCACTAGCGCGGCCATCATGGCTCACTTCAAGGCTGGCATGGAGCAAAGTGAATTGGCTGTGGCGCGCAATGATGGCAATACACCAGACGCACTTTCTAAATCGGCCAAAGTGGTAGAGGCTGAATACTTCACGCCTTACTTGGCGCATGCCACCATGGAGCCTATGGTGTGCACAGCATGGTTGCAGGGTGACAAACTTGAAGTTTGGTCTTCCACTCAAAATCCAGAGGCCACATTGGCCGTCAGCGCAGCCACTGCGGGTGTACCGCAAGCCAATGTGAAAGTTCACCCTGTGCAATTGGGCGGTGGTTTGGGTCGAAAAAGTCCCCAAGACTTTACACGCCAAGCTGTCATGATTGCCAAGGCCATGGCTGGAAAGCCTGTCAAAATGTTGTGGTCGCGTGAAGAAGAAATTCAACATGGACTGTATCGGCCAGCCAGTTTGATGCGTTTCAAAGGTGGCCTGAATGCCAATGGCAAAGTGGAGGCCTTGCACATTCGTGTTAGCGCACCCTCTATTTTGGCCACCCTTTTGAAGTTGCCTTTGCCTCGCGGTGTTGATGGTCAGGCAGTGGCAAGTTTCAGCGATCATCCCTACGATATACCCAACACCTTGGTCGATTATGCCCAGCGCAATACCAATGTGCCCGTCGGTTTTTGGCGTACGGTTGGGCATTCACAAAATCCATTTGGCCGTGAATGCTTCATTGACGAATTGGCAATAGCGGCAGGCAAAGATCCTGTGGCTTTCCGTTTGGACATGTTGCCTAACACCGAAAAATCGAAGCGCGACAGAAGTATTTTGGAAGCCGTAACCAAAGCTGCAGCTTGGGGCAGCCAATTGCCCAATGGCGTGTTTCGCGGTGTGGCTGAAACAGAGGGCTATGGCAGTTGGACAGCGTGTGTGTGCGAAGTTTCTGTGAACGCCAAAAACGAAGTCAAGATTCACCGTGTGGTGATTGGCATTGACCCTGGCTATGCGGTCAACCCAGACAACATCGTGGCTCAATTTCAGGGCAGTGTGGTGCATGGTTTGACGGCTATTTTTTGGGGCGAAAACACCATCAAAGAAGGCCGTGTTGAGCAATCCAATTTCCACGACTACCGCATGATGCGTTTGAACGAGATGCCCAAAGTAGAAGTGGTCATTGCACCTACCGGTGGATTCTGGGGTGGCGTTGGCGAGCCTGCGCAAGCGCCCTTGGCACCCGCACTCGTCAACGCCATTTCTGCAGCCATGGGCAAGCGCATTCGTTCATTGCCCCTCAAGAACCACGGATTGACCCTGAAGGTTTAATGAACTGCAAGCATGAAGCCATGAAGCTTGAAAGTCGGGTTAGACGCAAGGGACTTCGTAGCCTCTTGCTGGCAGGGTTTTCTATGCCTTGGTTATTCAGTGGAGTTGCACTCGCGCAACGGATGAACTCAGGCCGTTTGCTTTCATTGAATGAAATGGTGCAGCCCATTGTCAAAGGTGCCATTCTTCTCAACAAAGATTTGCAGATTGAAGCGCCACTGTTGGCCGACAATGGTTCTTTGGTGCCCATTCAAATTCAAGTTCAAAGCCCCATGTCTGAGCAAGATCATGTGACACAGATTTATTTGTTGTCACAGCGAAATCCGGTTACTCAAATGGCTGTTTTTCAATTGGGTCCATGGAATGGTCGTGCGGAGGTCAGTACGCGTGTGCGATTGGCTGGTACGCAAGAAGTGATTGCCTTGGCCCGCTTGTCGAATGGTGAATTCAGATACAAGCAGATGGAAATCATTGTGACTGAATCAGCTTGCGTGGATGCATCATGAGCATTGCCCGCGTTCACTGGCCAGAGAAGGTTCGATCAGGCGAAGTATTTAAAGTGCGCTTGCTCATTCAGCACCCCATGGAGACGGGCTATTTGCAAGACTTGACAGGCAAGGTGGTTCCTAGAAATATCATCCAATTGTTAACTTGCCATTTGGGCAATCAGGAGGTCTTTCGAATTGAGCCTTCATCGGGTATTTCCGCCAATCCATTTTTTGAGTTTTTCCTGCGCGCCACAATGACTGCTGAATTCAAGGTTCAGTGGGTAGACGACAAGGGCGTCAAAGGCCAGCATCTTCAAATTTTGAATGTGGTGTAGTCTGTGTTGCAGCATTTGCCGTTGTTAAGCGTTGAGCGAGAAGGTGTGCGTCTTCATACGCGCTCTGTGGGGTCTGGTTCGCCTTTGCTGTTGATGCATGGCCATCCTCAAAGCATGGTCATGTGGCACAAGGTGCTTCCCATTCTGGCCAAACAGCACACCTTGGTTTTGATGGATTTGCGCGGTTACGGTGATTCATCCAGACCCAAAGCTGATTCTCAGCATCTCAACCACAGCAAGCGCGAAATGGCCTCAGACGCAATGGCTGTGATGGAGGCTTATGGCTTTGAGCAATTTGACGTATTGGCGCACGATCGTGGTGCCCGCGTTGCTCATCGCTTGGCAATAGATCATGCACACGCAGTTGGCCGATTGATGTTGTTGGACATTGCTCCCACATTGGCAATGTACGAAAATACCACGGAGGCCTTTGCGCGTGCCTATTGGCACTGGTTCGCACTCATTCAAGCTGCTCCCTTGCCAGAGGCACTGATAGACGCCAACCCTGCTCGCTATGTTCGGTCTGTAATGGGCGGAAGATTTGCAGGACTGGCACCTTTTTCGCCCATGGCTTTGGCTGAGTATGAGCGATGTGCGCTCATTCCTGGAACCAGTACCTCTATTTGTGAAGATTACCGAGCCAGTGCAGCTGTAGATTTGGAGCATGACCGCAAAGACGTGGCCTCTGACAATCGAGTTGTTCAGCCGCTTCGGGTTATTTGGGGAGAGCATGGTTCTGTGGGGCGCTGTTTTGATATGCTATCTTTGTGGCGCGAGCGAGCCAAGAATGTGAGTGGCATGGCCTTACCGTGCGGCCACTACCTGGCAGAGGAGTTGCCTGAAGCGGTAGCTGCTGAAGCTTTGAAATTTTTCAATTGAATCAAGGATATTGATGTTATGAAATTCTTCCTGACCCCCATAAGGGCAGTTCTGATAAGCGTTTTGAGTGCTTCATGGGCAATGCCTGCATTGGCGCAGCACTCACATGGCAAGGGCTCTCTTCAACTCAGTTTGAACGGCGATGTTCTTCAAGGCCAGTGGACCATGCCGATGGAGGCCTTGCTTGGCTTTGAACATTTGCCCAAAAACGCCGCGCAAACCGATGCTATGAACCAATTGCAGAAATCTCTGCAAAACGCCAGCTATTTCATTGAGCTGCCCACAGAGTCAAAATGTCAGCAATTGGAGGCCAAAGCTCAATCTGATATGTTTCAGGGCATCAAGGGAAAAGGGCACAGTGATTTGAACTATGAGTTCAAATTCAAGTGTGCCAATCCTCAAATGCTGACTAAATTTGAATTTCCTTTTTTCAAGTCACACATCCGTTCTAAGCAACTCAAGTTGGAATGGGTGTCTCAGGGTTCGCAGAAATCTGCCACGGTTCGATCCAGTAAGCCAACATTTTCACCATGACAATGAATGCGCTTGAACTGCGCCAAATTGAATTTGCTTGGCCAAATCAAACCAAGCCACTGTTTGTCATTCCCGAGCTCAGTTTGCAGCAAGGTCAAACCTTGTTCATTGGTGGCCCAAGTGGTTCAGGCAAATCAAGCTTGCTCAGTCTGATTGCCGGCATTCAATTGCCTCGAAAGGGCAGTTGCCAAGTGTTGGGTACCTCATTGAAACAACTGCCGTCCTCTGAGCGAGACCGATTCAGAGGCGAACATTTGGGCCTCATTTTTCAGCAATTCAATTTATTGCCTTTTTTAACTGTTGAAGAAAACATTGAATTACCCAGCAAGCTTTTTGCCAGTCGTTTACAAAAATCTACACAACTTTTTGGCAGTGTAAAAAGGCACATTGACACGCTTTGCACCGCGCTTCATTTGCAACCCTCATTGCGTCGTCGGCAGGCCCGCCTGTTGTCGGTAGGCGAGCAACAGCGGGTGGCTGCGGCCAGAGCGCTTCTGGGTTGCCCTGCACTGATTGTGGCCGATGAGCCTACCTCCGCACTGGATGAAGACAACAAATTAGATTTCTTGAACCTGTTGCTATCGACTGCCAGTGCCCAAAACACCAGCGTGGTGACGGTGAGCCACGACATGCGAATTGCTTCCAATTTCGACCATGTTTTCCAGATGCCAAAGATGGAGTCCAGCCATGTTTTGGCTTAATTTAGCTTGGAAGAGTGCCTGGTCGCGAAAATACTCTCTGAGCCTAGTGGCTGTTTCGGTATGTCTGTCAGTCATTGTTTTATTGGCTGTTCAGCAAATAAGGACAGATGCCAAACGCAGCTTTTCGAATGCCTTAAGCGGTGTCGATTTGGTGGTAGGCCCTAGAGGGAGTTCCACCGATTTACTTTTGTACAGCGTGTTTCAACTGGGCACGCCCACTCAAAACATGCTTTACGCAGATTTGAAGCGTATCAAGGAAATGCCTGCAGTGGCTTGGGCCATTCCCATTCAACTTGGGGACTCGCTGGATGGTTTCCCTGTAATGGGTACCTCCGTCGATTTCTTCAAGCACTATCGATCTGCGGGTCAGGCTTTGTCTTTTCAATCGGGCCAGGTCTTTCAAGATCCCCAAATGCATCCCACTGCGTTGATGCAAGTGGTGATAGGTTCAGAGGTGGCCAAGTCTAAAAATGCAAAACTCAAAGACAACTTTGCGCTGACACATGGCTACCAAGCCATAGAAGAAACCGTTCATTCTGATCATCCTTTTGAATTGGTAGGTATTTTGAAGCCAACCGGTACGCCGCTAGACAGATTGGTACTGATCAGCCTTGAGGCTTTTGAATCACTGCATGTGGGGTGGGGAATGGGCTTGAGGCCCTCTGCATTTGATACCCAAGCCAATGCTCAAAAAGATCTGCCCAATGTGGCTGAGCTCACCCCGTCTGAACTCACGGCAGTATGGGTCGGTCTGCATTCACGTGCCACAGTTTTTTCAGTGCGCAAAGCCATTGAGAGCTTGAAGCCCAATGCTGCCGCCTTGCCCCTTATGGCCGTCTTGCCTGGGGTTGCACTCGATGAATTGTGGCAAATTGTTCGGGTGGTAGAAAACGCACTCATTGTGATGGGCGCTTTGGTGGCTGTATGTTCATTGCTGGGTGTTGTATCGGTTCTTTTGGTTGGCTTGTCGGCGCGACGCAAAGAATTGGCCATTTACCGCTCTTTGGGTGCGGGGCCATACTCAATTTTCATGGCTGTGGCATGGGAGTCTTTCTTGGTGTGCGGGGCAGCTATTGCTGCAGGTGTGATGGGTACTCAGCTTTTGATTTTGATTTGCCAAGAGTTTCTGCTGCAAAATTTTGGCATTCAAACGCACAATGGCTGGCCCGAGCTGGATGCTTGGTATAGCATTGGTATGTTGCTGGTAGGGGCTTTGATGGCCAGCATGTTGCCTGCTTGGCGTGCCTACCGCATCTCATTGTCTGATGGTCTTCATCCACCTAGCTGAACCACTTGAACCACTTGAACCAAAAATCAAAATGACATCGAACCTCTTGAGAATCAACTTGATCAAACTGTGCTTTGCAGTTTGTCATTTGTTGTTGATGGGTTCTGTGTTGGCGCAAACACCAGGTTATCAAAAAATCACGTGGGACGATTTGTTGAACTTAGAGTGGTATCAACAAATGAAAAAAGACATGGCCAGTTATGGGCGCATGGCTTTTTTGAAGGATGGCTCAGAAGAAGCCGAAAAACTGATGGCCAGCATGCGCTCAAAATTGGACGAAGCACCTATTTCAACCAAGTACATCAATCAAAAAATTCGCATGCCAGGCTTTGTGGTGCCATTGGATGCGGTAAGAAATGGGCAGCGCGAATTTTTATTGGTGCCCTATTTTGGCGCCTGCATCCACACGCCACCACCACCCGCCAATCAAATTGTCTTGGTCACGCCGCATCCCAAACTCAATTTGTCAAAACCATTGGAAACGATGGAAGTGATTTGGGTAGAGGGAGAGCTAAAGGAGTCTAGAACCAAAACAGCTTCAGGTGTTTCGGGATATTCTTTAGAGGCTATACAGGTGTATCCCTATAAAGCTTTGCACAATACAAAAAAGTAATCTTCAACTGTATTCTTGCAAAAGACCAAACCTTTGTCTGAGTGTTAACGAACCCAGAAACATCTAACTGGTAAAACGATGATGGTGGCTGTTTTATTGTTTTTCTAAATAAGAAATGCAAATCTCAATGTTTGTTCTTGCCTCATCAGCATTTTCTAATCTATATTCCTCAGTCCAACTGCTTACCGGCCAAGTCATAACCTCTAAAGCTCGCATTTTCGTAAAAAAATCTATGTCGTTTCTGATTTTCTGTTCTGCGTTTGGAATGACTGATAAATATCCATTTAGTAAATTCTTGCGGCAATGTTTTGCAAATTTTGGATAATCCATTTCTGTATCTGCAATGGCTATACCTAAATCCCAAAATAAAATTCCTTTTCCGCACTCTCCAAAGTCAATTAAATATCCGTCATTGTCATTAACAATAACATTGTGCTTGTGTGTGTCCGAATGAATGATGCCCATCCATTCGTTTTGTTGCCAATATTCTTTAAATTTCTGCGAAATTTTGTCAATGTTGTGAAATGCAACTGATTTTTGTTTTTCCGTAAAAAAGTCTAGCAAAATTGGATTTGAAAATGGATTTATTACTCTTTCAATGTCCCAAGCTGGCGAGTCGTCATAATGCTGCCCTTTTGAAAACTGATGAAATTTGGCAAGGGTACTTCCATATGTAAAAAAGTCCTCTTTGCGATTAACTCTGGGATGATGCCCTTCAACATAACTCAATTGAACACCTTTTATGGTTTCACTGATATCAAAGAAGTTAATAGGTTTTTGGCTTGGAAAACCTTTGGTGTCCTTGTGCTTTTTTAAAAAATTCCACTCAAATTGAAGTTGTGTCTTTGAATAATTGGCTAAATCCACAAGTCGCAAGATGCTTTTTTGTGAGTCTTTGATTACTAAAAAAGTGGCAGCCTCAGGTCTGTTCGCAAGTGTTTTATATGAAAAGGAGTTATCCAAAAACTCTTTCAAAATTGATGTCCACTTTTCTACTTTATCTTTTTTCATATTGCTTCATTACGCCATAGCATTCAAAAGATCTGTGCTCAAGTCCTAATCTGTCAAAGACTTCAATTTTGCCACTTGCGTATCTAATCAGTCCCACTTTTTGTAATCGACCAGCAAATTCCGTCAAGCCTTCACGCCTCACACCCAACATGTTGGCAACCAGTTCTTGTGAGTTTTTGACTCGGCTAAGTGCAAACCCTCGGCAATCGACTTGACACATTAGGTGGGTGACTTAATATGAAATTTCTTTCATGTATGGGTAGCCGCCGTAGCTCCAATGTGTTGATTGAGCAGACTCGAAATTTAAGAATGAATAAAGAAATGCAACCCAAAATAGCATTGATACACGCCACTCGATTGGCCATTTCGCCAATTGAAAAAACTTTCCAAGATTACTGGCCTGAAGCCAACACATTCAACCTCTTGGATGAGGGCTTGCTGAAAGATATCGCTTGTTTAAGTTCGCAGGAAATGAACAAGCGCTTCCAGTCGCTGGCAAGTTATGCCACTGGCACAGGATGCGATGCCATTTTGTTTTCTTGTTCAGTTTTTGGTAGTGCCATTGACTCTGTGAAAAATGCATTTAATTTGCCCGTTTACAAACCCAACGAGGCCATGCTCGATTCAATTTACAAGCTGGCTCAAGAAAAACAAAATTTGAAAATGCTGGTGATGGGGACCTCGAAGTTGTCTGTTGATTCACTCAGTTCCGAAATTGGTGAATGGTCAAAAAATAATCATGCCTCGATCCAAATAGAAAAATTATTCATCGACAAGGCCTTTGAGTTGTTGGGCAAAGGTCAAATGGATTTGCACGATGCATTGATCATGGATGCAGTTAAAAAAAATCAGAACGCAGATCTGATTGTGTTTACCCAATTTTCGATGGCCAGTGCCTATCAACGATGCCAAGAAGTTTCTTCAGCGCCAATTTATAGCGCACCAATTATTGCGGTTCAAACTCTTCAAACAAGGATCACCCATGAACGCTAACCGTGTTTCATTCAATCAGTTAAAACAGTTCATTGCCAATTCAATGATCAAACTTGGCTTGCCCCCTGACGATGCACTCAAAGTGGGCCACATCATGGCCGAGGCAGACCTCCAAGGCTCTGACGGTCATGGTGTGATTCGTCTGCCCAGTTATGCCAAAAGAATCAAGGCGGGTGGCATCAATCTAAATCCATCCATGAAGCTTGTGAAAGAAAAAGCGGGCATGGCCGTTTTGGATGGCGACAACGCCATGGGCCATTTGGTCATGAAGCGCGCTGCTGAAATTGCCATTGAAAAGGCTAGAAATTGTGGCATTGCTTGGGTCGGTTCCCGATTCAGCAACCACGCCGGACCTGCATCGATCTATGCACGGATGCCCATGGAAAAAAACATGATTGGCATTTATTTCGCGGTAGGTGGGGCTAACCATACATCGCCTTGGGGTGGCCTTGACATGTTGTTGTCCACCAACCCCATTGCCATTGCAGTGCCAGCTAAAAATGAACCGCCGATGGTGCTGGACATGGCCACCACGGTCACCTCGTATGGCAAGATCAAAGTGAAGGCTCAAAAGGGTGAGTCAATGCCCGAAGGTTGGATGATTGATGAAAACGGTGCGCCCATCACCGACCCACACAAAACCGATGGCGGAATTATGTTGCCCATTGGAGGCTACAAAGGTTATGGCCTTCAATTGATGGTGGGGGTGTTGGCGGGCACCTTGAACGCTGCCGCCATGGGCTCGAGTGTGATTGATGGCAATGCCGATTTCGCTACCAAGTCCAATACGGGTCAGGCTATCTTGGCAATTGATTTAGATGCATTTGGTGACGTCGACGAGTTCAAGTTGCGCGTTGACCAGCTGTCGCGAGAAATGCGTGAAGGTAAAAAAATGCCCAACGTCAAGCGAATTTGGCTTCCCGGTGAGCAGAGTTATGAAAAGCGCAAATTGTATGAGCGGGATGGCATTGACCTGCACCCCAATTTGATTGCGCAGCTAGATGAGTTTGCTCATGCTCATCAGGTTCCAACTTTGATGCAAACCCCATCGTCTTAAGTATTTCTCAAGGAGTTCTAAATGACCAAAGCTAAGATCATATTTTTCTGCCTCTTTCTTTTTCATTCGCTGAGTTGGGGGCAAAGGGCCAATGAAACTTATCCCAACAAGCCAATCAGACTCATCGTGCCATTGGCTGCAGGCAGCTCTGTTGACACAGCTGCCCGGATCGTGATGCAAAAGGTGTCACAAAATATTGGCCAATCTATCATCATTGAAAACAAACTAGGCGCTGCAGGCATTATTGGTGCTGACCAAGTAGCCAAATCTGCGCCTGATGGCTATACCTTGGGTGGTTTTAACGACAGCATCATCACAATGATTCCCAATCTCAATCCCAAATTGCCTTGGGACATTGTCAAGGATTTTGAATCTATCTCACAGGTTGCCATCATTGAGTGGGGTTTGATGGTCAGCTCAAGTTCGCCTTATCGCAATGTCAACGATTTGATTGAGGCTGCAAAAAAATCACCAGGAAAGCTCAATTACAGCTCCGGAGGAAATGGTGGTCCACAGCATATTGGAATGGCCATGTTGGCTTACCAAGCAGGCGTCAACATGATGCATGTGCCATACAAGGGTGCAACACAAGCCGCTGTGGGTGCAGCAGCAGGAGAGGTGGATGCTACGCTACAAGGTATCTCTACCATCGTGCCTTTAGTTCAGTCTACTAAGGCCAGACTCATTGCTGTTTGCACACCTCAGCGCATGGCCCAATTTCCAGACGTTCCAACTGTTGCTGAATCAGGCATACCCGGCTTCAAAATGAACTCTTGGTTTGGACTCATGGCTCCTGCGGGCACCCCTAAAGAAATCATTGCTTTTCTGAACAGGGAAGTTTCAAAAGCATTGGCCGATCCCAATGTGAAAGATCGATTGATTTCATTGGGCTTGTTTCCGGTGGGATCCAGTGCAGATGAAATGAGCTCTCTGGTTCGTTCTCAGTTAGAGCATTACAGAAAAGTGATTACGCAAGCAGGTATCAAAGCCGACTGACAGCATGACGGTATGCATCAAGCCACAAGCTTGATGTTTTCTTTCTTGATTTTTTGCGAGCAACGTTTTATTCAGACACTCGTTGAATCATGCTTGTAACTGCTCGAGTGTTACAAATTGAAGTGCTTTTTGGTGAGTGCTTTCTAGAATCACTTTGGGTGCTACACCCGCTTCAAATGCTTCTTTCCAGCGAAGAGCACATAGGCACCAACGATCGCCATTTTTGAGTCCTGAGAATCTGTACTCGGGTCTTGGTGTGATCAAGTCGTTGCCTTGTCGAAGTGAGAAGTCTAAAAAAGCTTGAGTGACCTTTGCACAAATCACATGACTTCCACGGTCATCGCTGTTTGTTTTGCAGCAGCCGTCTCTGAAAAATCCAGTTAGCGGATCATAAGAGCATGGAATTAATTCAGTGCCTAGGACGTTGAGGGTTTTTTCAGTCATAGCAATCGTTTTTTAGGTCAAAGAATTAGTCATAATTTATTGGGTGATTATCGCGACCTGATGGGCTGAAACAAAATATTCGATATATATTCCAAAAATAGCTTAACTAACTTTAAAAACGAACATGTTTACAACAATACTCCGACAAATTCTTGCTGTATTTTTGCTCAGCTCATTGCTTGCTCCCTTAGGCGCTATGGCTCAAGATTGGCCCAACAAGCCTATAAGGCTGGTGATCAACTTTGCACCCGGTAGTTCTCCTGATGTTTTAGGCAGAGCTGTGGCCACCCCCTTGTCTCAGGCTTTGGGCGTGCCAGTGGTGGTGGAAAACCGCAGTGGGGCAGGCGGCCTGATAGGTGCCGATTTGGTTGCCAAGGCGCCGGGCGATGGGTATACGATTCTCATGGCGTCTGGCAGCACGATGGTTGTGGTACCCACCCTCACTCCCAAAATGCCTTATGACCACAACAAGGCACTCGTGCCTGTAGCTGCTACAGCGCGCCTTGAATTGTTCTTAGTGGTCCGGTCAAACTCTGGCTTCAATAGTTTTGCAGATTTACAGAAATTTGCTAGAGCCAATCCTGGCAAATTGAGCTATGGCAGCCCTGGAAATGGTTCTACCCCACACATTGGCGCAGAAATGCTCAAGAACATGGCTGGCATTTTTGCCTTGCACATTCCCTATCGCGGTTCTGCCCCTGCATTGCAAGACCTGTTGGCCGGCAATATTGATTTCTTCATGGATCCAGGCATTGCCACACCTCATATTCGTTCGGGAGCATTGCGACTCCTTGCCGTTGGCAGCACCAAGCGATCTTTCCTTTATCCCGACACCCCCACGCTGGCTGAGCTGGGCTTGAAAGGATACGACGGTGGCTCTACGCACAGCTTTTATGCGCCAGCTGGCACCCCACAGGCTGTGATTGACCGCTTGAACAGCGAGATCAACCGCATCTTGGTCACTCCCGCTGTGACGCAAACCATTCGCGGTTTGGGTGCTGAGCCCACACCCATGTCACCAGCTCAACTGACTGCTCTTAACGCCGCCGATACAGCGCGCTTTGCAAACATCATTAAGCAGCAGGGTATTCGGGCTGAATAAAGCTGATGGGGTTTTAAATTAGGCACCTCCCACCCTGGCTCAAACCATGGTGGGAAGTGCTTAACCCGATAGGTGCGTTTTGAGAAACTGTTCGCGCCACCATAAATGCAACAGTTTCAAAAATGCCAGCGTTCCAAGCAACGCGAAGGCAAATTTTGTGGCCATAGGTCCTTGTACTGGACTCAGAATTCCTACCCACAACAGCAACGCAGGGCCAAGTAAAAGTGCCAAGCATTTTGCCAGCCAAGGTAAAGCTATTTCAACAGTCTCATTTCTAAATCGTGGCCTGCTGCAATGCAATGCCCAGGCCAATGAAGGCAATAGCATTGCCAAAACTTCAAAAGCAAATCCATCACCTAAAAGTGCAACAGCCCCGAACGAGAGCAACGCTAGGCACACAGGAAAGATGAGTGCGTAGGAAGAGTAGGTAAATTTTGTAGAAAGAATCAGGTAGGACGCCAGTGTGGGCAACCCAGCCATCAAACTCAAATGGATCATCACCATTTGATCGGTTTGCAAATCCATTGCGACACACCAAGCATTGTTCAACCACAAACTACCCATCATCAAACCCATGGCAGATGGAACCAAAAGGCTTTGAAAGCTTGTTCTAATGCCGTGACAGTTTTGTTTTCGTTCTGAGTTGAACCGATCGTTTAAGTACAACAAAAAAGAGCACATCGCCAATAAAACGATGGCCACTAAATGAGCTATTGAAAAGGTATCAGATGTTTGCCATGCAAAAATCGCCAAAGCTGCAGCAACAACAGGATGCCAAGCTATTTTGCCAAGTTGAAAGGTGCTTCTTCGCGTTCGAGTCTCTATCAAAGCGATCCAAGCGCCCCAAACAACGGCCAGTACAAGGAGCCACTCTTGTGACAAAGAGCGTGACGCCATCAAGCCCCAAATCCAGACGCCCATTGCGGTGACTAAGCCAAGCAGGCCAAGCATCAATGAATGACATTGAAAGGCCCATGAACTTCCACGGCAAATGAGCCTAACTGCCCACCATACAACGACTGGCAATAGCCCACTGACAACGGGCGATCCAGACAACATTCCTTGTTCACCCATCCAGATCCAGCCAAATAAGACCACGGCCCAATGCGCAACTTCGCCTGCATGGACCAAAGTCATTGGCGCTTTGCGAGCGACAGGGTTGTGATCAAACATTGTCATAAGCGTGTAGCTGGTCTGAGCCAGTTGCGGCATGCACACTCACATTGAATGACACAATCACTCGATCGAGTTTTCCGTGATAAGGCATTGCTTGGTGCGCTAGCCATGATGGAAAAATGACCAACTGGCCCGGTACAGGATCGATGTCGAGGTGGGCGTTTTGCAAATAGGCATTGCCAAAGTCCATGGATGCACCGCCCAAACGGTTGAAGTACGGACCGTAAAAACGTGTGACGCCATTGGCTGCACCCAAGTTGGTGTCGGCTATACGTTTTTCAGGCGCGTCAACTTGCAAGCAGTAAACGCCCGACCAAGAGCAGTTGCCATGGGTATGTACATCGTGGTGGCTACCCTGACTTGAAATTTGAAACCAGATTCCTCGCATGGCAATCTTAAAACCGGGTTTTGCTTCAGTCCAAGCACCTTGGTTTGCCAGCACCACTGTTTTGCGCACACTGTCCACAATGAAGCGTACCAACTGTTCCCACTCTGAGAGGCGAATTCGATTGAGCAAATCGTCTCGACTTGCATAAAAGGCTTTTGAAGTATCTGCTTGCGGGTCGGTGGCGCGCATTGTTTGAAAGACGCGCACCAGCACTTCATTCACTGTTTCTGCTTGTGCGAATTGGTGCACACCGAGCGGAGTGCACCAAAGAGGGTGAAGAGGATCAGCTTGCAACATGCCGCATTGATTGAGATCAGGCTGTGATCATCAAATCGGCTGGCCACTTAAGCTGATGACCCGTGCGCGCAGCCAACGCAGCAATGTCTTCCAGTGTGTCTACATCGGTGCGATAACGGCTGTTGGTGCTAACCCAAGGGTGTACTTGACTGGCGTTAGCAGATTGCCATTGACGACAACCCACATTGGCCTCTCCTAACAGAATTTGCTCGCGCACTTCATTGCTGAAGATGACCGGATTGCCAGGCTGCCCATCGACGCTGGGCTGCACAACGTGCGTATCTTGAGGGCGTTTTTTGTAAGCACCAATGAGGTCGTTGATGTCCTGAGAGTTGATGAGGGGTTGGTCTGCCAAAGCAACCAACACGGCATCGAGTTTGGATGAAAGTGCTTGGAGCCCCAGTCGCAAAGATGAAACTTGACCCGCATCAGGGTTTGGGTTGCGTACCAAGGTAACTGGAAATTCTTTAACCGCTTCTTCAATTCGATCGGCGTAATGACCCAACACCACAACCACTTCGTCGACGCCTGCGCCCGAAAGTGCAATGAGCTGGCGACGAATTAAGGGCACACCACCCAATTCGAGCAAACTTTTAGGACGGTGCCCCATTCGTGAGCCAGAACCCGCTGCGAGTAACACTGCACCGATTGTGACCCGGCTGTACAAACCCCCACCACCTTTAAGAATGCAACCCATGTTCAGCCTCCGCAGCAAGAAGATTTGACTGTTGTGGCCAATGCCACAGCAGTCGTTTCGATATTTTTTTGTTCACCGTCACAGCATGAGCTTGTTTGATTTGCAGATGTGTCAATGGCCGGGGGATCTAATTTTAAAGAAGTGGCAGGCACTGGCAGACGCCCCCGACTTGCAGCCACGACAGAAGTTAAAACCGACAAGGCAATTTCTTCTGGCGTCTGGGCACCAATGGATTCGCCAGCCGGCGCCACGATGCGCGCGACAGCTTCAGGATCTTCGCCACTGCTCAAAAGGGTGTTAAGCAGCACGCTGGCTTTTTTGGCGCTAGAGACAAACCACAAGCCTTGCGGTTGCAATGCCAGGGCAGCTTTCAGGCCCTGTAAATCACGGCGGCCTTGGGTGGCCACCACCACAAAAGGCGTTTCTGAAAGCTCTGCACCCACGATGCTGACATCGTCATTCGACAGCACCCGCTGAGCATCTGGAAAGTCAGTGGCCAATGCACCCTGCGCAATGACCGCTACACGCAAGCCTACCCGAGGTGCTAAGCCCACCAAAGCCCGCGCAACGGGCGAATCGCCCACCACAGTCAGGGTGGCGGAGGGGGTTATTGGATCGATGAACAACTCTAAGGTACCACCAGAATGGCAGGTCATGCCAAATTCAAGCACATCACCCAGATCGCGCTCAGCGCTTTCGTCTGAGGGCGAAATGCGAATCTTGCGTGGTTGTCCATCCAGCAATGCACGTCGAACAGTTTTCACAACCGCTGGTTGTGCACAACCACCGCCAATCCAGCCATGTATTTGACCATCGCGCGTGACAACTGCTTTGTCACCAGCTTTGCCAGACGTGGGAGCTTGTGCGCTCAAAACTGTGACCAGCGCAAAAGGCTGATCAGTACTCTGCAAGCGTGCTGCGTGGGCGATCCATTCGTTGCGGTTCATTGTCTGATTCCTCAATTTCTAATGTCAGTGTAGAACATGACGAGCGGCAGCTAAATCGGCCAAACTGGCCATGGGTACAAAGCGTTCAATATGGCCACGCGAAAGCTGCAAGGCATTCGCAGATGGCACTTGTTTGGTTGGGTGGAACCAAGTGATGCGAGCGCCACGGGCGCGAATTTCTTGTAACGCAATTGTGAGCAATTCTGGGGCATCGGTGTCAAAGCCATCCGAAAACACCCACACGCGTGCGCCTCGATTAAGTTGAGCACGTGCATGCTGGCGGGTAAATTCTTGCAAGCTGGCAGCAATGCGAGTGCCACCCCCAAAACCTGCCGTGACTGCATTGACTTTTTCTTGTATGGCCGGTGTGTCTCGGTGCATATAGGGTGTGACTTCGGCCAGCCGTGTGTGAAATACAAACACGCGGGCATCGGCTTCTAATGCAAATGCGCGCGCCACACGCAAAAACAGTGCAGCATGCGATTCCATGGATCGACTCACATCGGCCAAAATGAAAAGTTTGGGCGGCTCGACCCGTTTTACCTTCCAAGCCGGCTGCATCAACTCACCACCCCAAGCCACACTGCGGCGCAGGGTTTGACGCAAATCAAGCCGACTTCCGCGAGGTGCCACCCGCCAGCGCCGGGTTGGGCGAGCTTGCAGCTTGGCCGTAATTTGACGAGCCAGATTTTGCAGAGCGGAAAGATCTTGCGGCATCCACATTTGGCCATCGCGTTGGTGCAGGGCTTCGGTTCGACTGGCTCCACCTTGCGCTCGAGGACTGCCTGAATCATTTTCATCCAGTCCCACGGCTGGCATGTCGCCTGCTGTTTGGGGTGCTGATGATTGACTTCCTGGTTGTGACGCTGTGTCCATTTGCTCGTGCATGGCTTGCACACTTTGTCGAAGGTTGCGGCTGGGTCTGGTTTGGCCGCTCACCTTGACACCCCCTTTTAACTTTTCGGGATGCCAAAAGCGCTCATACAAGTCGGGCCAGAGCTTCCATTCGCGGTGTGTATGGCATGCGATGGCACGCCAAGCCGCTTGAATGGGTTTTTCCTGCAAAGCGCCAAAGAACAAAACTGCTTGCAACATCGATTGTTGCTCAGTGACACCCACCACCAAGCCATGGTCTCGCAGCAGCGCCGCAAAACTGGCCAATCTTTCGGAGGGCAAGCTGGCTTGCTGTTCTTTCGCAGATGTGTTCACACAGCAACCTTGGCCTGCTCATTGCTATTCTCGGCCACGCCCACGGTGCGACGGCCTTCGACCAATTGACGCAAGCGGTCTGAACTCATTGAAAAGCGATCTTCGCGAGTTTTGAGCAAACACCCCAAAGTTCCCAACACGCTGGCCATGTCTTCGGGCAGATGGCTGTGCTGCATTTGAAACAGCGCACGCACCCAGTCGAGTGTTTCGGCAATGCCAGGGATTTTGGACAGGTCTTCGCGGCGCAAGCGCTGCACGAACTGCACTGCGTCTTCTACCAAACGGGAGTTGGCATGAGGCAGGGCGGCTTTGACAATGGCAATTTCGCGCGCCAAGCTAGGGTAGTCAAGGTAGTGATACAAGCAGCGGCGACGCAGCGCATCAGACAATTCACGCGTGCCATTGCTTGTCAAAATGACTTGCGGAATATGGCTTGCACGAATGGTGCCTATTTCTGGCACCGTGATTTGATACTCCGCCAACACTTCAAGCAGGAAGGCTTCAAAGGCTTCATCGGCGCGGTCAATTTCGTCAATCAACAACACGCAGGGGCCAGCTTGACTGATGGCGCGAAGCAGCGGGCGTTCGAGCAAATATTCTCGGCTAAACACGTCTGCCTCTTGGACGCGGCCGGTACCATTTGGCGCCGACTCATTCAAGCGTATGGCCATTAACTGCCGACCATAGTTCCATTCATACGCGGCTTGCGCGAGATCCAAGCCTTCAAAGCACTGCAGCCTGACCAATGGCGCGTTTTGCGACTGTGCCAAAGCGGTGGCCAGAGCGGTTTTACCCACCCCTGCATCGCCTTCAATCAACAAAGGACGCTGCAATGCAGAGGCTAGCCACACGGTGGTGGACAGGTCTTCGTCGGCCAAATATCCAGAAACTTGCAGTCGTTCGCGCAACAAGCGCTCTTGCGATGCAGGCAGCTCGGCCGGGCCGGGCGTTTTCATGCTCAGGCCTTTTTGCCGAACAAGCCGCTGAACCATCCCTTGACCAAGGCCCAGAAAATGGCGAGTCCATTGATTTCACGGGCCACAACAGGCGCAGCGGCAGGGGTAGAACCAGATGCAGAAAGAGGTGCCGCATCGGCTTGAATGGCAGAGCCTTCAACGGTGCCACCTGCTGTGGGCAGTGTCAAGGCGGTCTGTCGGAAGTTCTCAACAAACTGGGCCAAGAGCATGTCCGACACTTGCACCATCATGCGTCCACCAAACTGAGCGAACTTGCCGTTGACAATGACCGCAGCTTGGCCATTGAGCACGCAATGCGCAGGGTTGGCAGGGTCGACAGTGATTACCGCGGTGAGGTCCATTGATGCAGAGGAGCCGCCCTTGTCGGCGCCCTTGCCACGCAAAACCATCTTTCGCTCGCTGGCCACGGCCTCTATCACATCCACCGTGCCACCGAACTGGGCCACAGCTGGGCCCACTTTGACCTTGACGGCGCCTTTGTAGGAGGTCTCAGAGAGTTGCTCAGTGATTTCAGCACCAGGCATGCAACTGGCCACCGCCTTTAGGTCGGTGAGCAAAGCCCACGCTCGTGCACTGTCGACATCGAGCGGGTATTGTTTGTCGAGTTTGACTTCCATGGATATCCCAATTACAAAGATGCACCGTGCTCGCGCAATGCTTTCCACGTGCGGAAAGCATTGTGTGGCATGTCTAAGTGAGTGACGCCCAAGTGTGAGAAGGCATCAACCACCGCAGAAGTGAAAGTGGGAATAGAGCCAACGTGAGGTGACTCGGCCACGCCTTTGGCACCCAAGGGGTGATGAGGTGAGGGCGTGACGGTGTGGTCGGTTTCCCAGTGGGGTGTTTCTACGAAAGTTGGCAAGAAGTAGTCCATTAGCGTGTTGCCCAACAGGTTGCCCTGTGCATCGTAAGGCATTTGTTGGCCCATGGCCACGGCAAAACCTTCAGTCAAACCACCATGGATTTGACCTTCAATGATCATCGGATTGATTCGAGTGCCGCAGTCATCGAGTGCGTAGAAGCGGCGAATTTTTGTTTCGCCCGTTGCGCGATCAATGTCTACCACGCAAAGGTAAATGCCGAAGGGGAAAGTGAAGTTGGGTGGGTCGTAATAGTGCACCGCTTCCAAGCCGGGCTCTAAGCCAGCAGGTGGCTGGTGATAAGCCTGCCACGCCACTTCGGTCATGGTTTTAAATTTGCTGTCATCGCCCTTGACCTTGAAACGATCGACTTCCCAGTCAAGGTCGTTCTCATTGACTTCAAGCATGTGTGCCGCAATTTTGCGGGCCTTCGCGTGAATCTTGCGTGCCGCCAAAGCAATTGCAGCGCCAGCCACAGGCGTTGAACGTGAGCCGTAAGTGCCCAAGCCGTATGGCGCAGTGGAAGTGTCGCCTTCTTCAACTTGAATCACTTCAGAGGGAATTCCCAATTCAGTTGCAATGATTTGAGCGTAGGTTGTTTGGTGACCTTGACCTTGCGTGATGGTGCCCATGCGAGCAATAGCACTGCCTGTGGGGTGAATGCGAATTTCGCAGGAGTCAAACATGCCAACGCCCAAAATGTCGCACATCTTGGAAGGGCCGGCACCCACCACTTCTGTGAAGGTGACCAAACCAATGCCCATCAGTGTGGGGCTGTTGGGGTCTGCCCGTTTGGCGGCTTGCTCGGCACGCAGACCTTTGTAGTCCACCGCCTCTAGCACCTTGTCGAGGGCTGTGTGGTAATCGCCCGAGTCGAATTCGAAACCAAAGGCGCTGGTGTAGGGGAACTGTTCTTTTTTGACGAAGTTTTTAGCGCGAATTTCTGCCTTGTCCATGCCCAGTTTTTGTGCCAGCACGTCGACCATGCGCTCAATGAGGTACACCGCTTCTGTGACACGGAATGAGCAGCGGTATGCCACACCACCGGGCGACTTGTTGGTGTAAACGCCTTTGACACTGGCGTGTGCAGCAGGAATGTCGTAGCTGCCAGAAACGATGTGGAACATGCCAGCAGGAAACTTGGTGGGGTCGGCACAAGCGTCAAATGCGCCATGATCGGCCACCACATTGACGCGCAATCCAGTGATTTTTCCGTCGGCAGTGGCTGCCAATTCTCCATCCATGTGATAGTCGCGGGCAAAGGCAGTGGAGGAAATGTTTTCGATGCGGTCTTCAACCCACTTCACGGGGCGACCCAACACGATGGAAGAAACGATGGCGCACACATAGCCAGGATAGATGCCAACTTTGTTGCCAAATCCGCCGCCAATGTCGGGGCTAACGATGCGCACTTTGGATTCTGGAATGCCGGATAGCATTGACACCACGGTGCGCACCACATGAGGTGCTTGTGATGTGATGAATGTGGTGAGGTCGCCTTTGATGGGGTCGAACGACGCCACACAGCCACAAGTTTCCAAAGGGCAGGGGTGCACGCGTGGGTAGTACATGTGTTGAGACACAGTGACTTCAGCATTGGCAAAGGCGGCATCTGCAGCCGATTTATCACCTGCATCCCAAGTGAAGATGTGATTGTGATGATCGCGCTTACCATGCGCACCTTCGGTCTTGCCAGCCAGATCGTCACGGATCACTGGAGCATCTGGAAGCAGCGCTGCGTAGGGGTCCATCACGACGGGCAGTTCTTCGTACTCAACTTCTACCGCTTCCACTGCATCGGCTGCAATGTAGCGATCGTCGGCAATGACGATGGCCACTTCTTGCATTTGGAAGTGAACTTTTTCGTCTGCCAGCACGGCAGCCACGTCGCCCGCAAGGGTGGGCATCCAATGGAGTTTGAGAGGTTTGAGGTCGTCGGCAGTTAAGACTGCGTGGACACCAGGAATGGCCAGTGCGGCTTCTTTGTTAATTTTGACAATGCGTCCGTGTGCAATGGGCGAGCGCACGATGTCCATGTGCAACATGCCAGGCATCTTGATGTCATCGACATAGTTGCCCTTGCCTTGAATGAAGCGAGCATCCTCTTTGCGAAGGCGCGATGCGCCCATACCAGCCAACGCGATTTCGCGGGCTTCTGCAGTTTGTACCGGTGCGTTCATGTGTATCTCCGATCAATTGTTTTTTGTATCAAGCCGCAACGGGCTCTTGCAGTTTTTTGGCTGCGTACTGCACGGCTTTGATGATGTTTTGGTAGCCCGTGCAACGGCACAGGTTGCCACTCATGCCGTGGCGAATTTCGTCTTCAGTCGGGTTGGGGTTCTCATGCAGGAAGCGGTAAGCGCGCATGAGCATGCCGGGGGTGCAAAAACCGCATTGCAGGCCATGCTCTTTGTAGAAACCTTCTTGAACGGCATGGAGCACGCCCTTGTTGGCCAAGCCTTCTACTGTGAGTACTTCAGAGCCGTCGCACTGTACAGCCAAGTGGGTGCATGATTTGACCGATTGGCCATCGACGTCCACGGTGCATACACCGCAGTGGCTGGTTTCGCAACCAATGTGGGCGCCTGTGAGGTTGAGCTCTTCACGCAAAAAGTGAATCAGCAAGGTGCGTGGTTCAACGGCTTTTTCTTCCTTCTTGCCATTGACGGAAACGGTGATGAGTTTTTTAGACATTTTATTTCCTTTGATTAAGCGCACTGCGCCCATGCTTTGTTGAGAGCGCGTTTGACCATTTCACCGGCCATTGCAGTTTTGTATTCGATATCACCGCGCAGATCTTCTGCAGGGTCGCAAATGGCAATGGCTGCTGCTACTGCAGCTTGCACGTTGGCGGCGTTAAATGGCTTGTTTAGCAAGGCTGCTTCAGCAGCCTCAGCACGCAAGGCTGTGGGTGCGACATTGGTTAAGGCAATGCGAACATGGCTGACTTGATCGCCATTTTTGCGAATGACAACAGCACAACCTGCCGTGGCCCAATCTCCGGTTTTGCGTTTGAGTTTTTCGTAAGCTGAACCCGTGCCGTTGGCAAATGCTGGCACACGGATTTCGCACATGACTTCATTTTCTTGAAGCTGAGTCATGTAAGTGCCAAGGAAAAAACCATCGGCTGCAACAGTGCGGCGACCTTGAGGGCCTTCCAGCACAAAAGAAGCATCAATGGCAATCGACAGCGCTGGATGATCGTTGCCTGGGTCGCCGTGAGCAATGTCGCCACCAATGGTGCCGCGGTTGCGAACTTGAGGGTCTGCAATCAGCTTGGCCGCTTCGCACAGCAAAGGCACTTTGGCCTGCAAAATGGGGGATTTGATCAGGTCGTTTTCGACCGTCATGGCGCCAATGACCACGGTGTTGCCTTCTTCGCGAATTCCACGCAGTTCAGGAATGCGGTTGATGTCAATCAGGTGCTCAGGCTGCGCAAAACGCAGCTTCATCATGGGCAACAAACTGTGTCCGCCCGCGAGTAACTTGGCTTCAGAGCCCAACTGCCCGAGTAAGGCTACAGCCTCACCCACGGTTTTGGGGACGTGGTATTCGAAACGCGGTGGAATCATTGAAGTCTCCGAAAGATGTCGTGGAAGTCGTTGATTGTTGATAAAAATGAATTACCTGCGTGTTACAAAGGCTATAGTTTGTTCCTTTTATATATGTAGTTAAATTGATTAATTTTAAAAAAATCATGAATATAAAAAAATGTTTTGTAAAAAATCTTAGTTCTGATATCAGGGTAAATCATTAGATTGGCAAGCCCACTTTGGCCAATTACCATTTGATGTTGAGTCGGCTGTGTGTCATGAACTATCTATTTATATCTAGGAGACGTGAATGAAGGCCATGGTTGTTCCCAAATGGGGTGAGAAATCGGTTTTGATGTCCCGACCCGATCCAAAGCCAAGCTCACGTGAGGCTGTGATGAAAGTAAGGGCTGCAGGTGTAGGGCTAACTTTGCTCAACATGCGCACTGGCAGTTTTGGTGGTGAAGTCCCCCGAATCATGGGACATGAGTTGGCCGGAGACATTGTGGAGGTCGGCTCTGATGTCACAGAACTCAAAGTTGGCGACCGTTGTGCCGTTTATTTTTACTTGACATGCGGGCGTTGCAGGTATTGCCGAGGTGGCCGTGAAACATTGTGCGAAGCTTTCAAAGGCCATGTTGGTGTGCATCGCGATGGTGGTTTTGCAGAGTATGTCAGCTTGCCTGTCG
Organism: Limnohabitans sp. MMS-10A-178; assembly: GCF_003063375.1. Lineage (GTDB taxonomy): Bacteria > Pseudomonadota > Gammaproteobacteria > Burkholderiales > Burkholderiaceae_C > Limnohabitans_A. The sequence goes on from NZ_NERY01000003.1 coordinate 274,231, forward strand.
AGAATTTTTTGCACATTCCATCGGGCCTGAGTTACGAAGCAGCCGCTATGGCCACCGATGCAGTCAATACAAACTGGCATTGCATGAAAGAGCGTGCGCGTGTCAATCCCCATGACCATGTGTTACTGATCGGCGCTGGCGGAGGTGTGGGCATTCACGGCGTACAGGTTGCCAAAGCCTTTGGAGCTCGTGTGATCGCCATGGATGTGTCTGATGAAAAATTGGCTTTGGCCAGTGAGTGGGGCGCGGATGAAGTGATCAATGTGAAGAAAGAAGCCGATCTGGTTGCGGCTGTCAAAAGACTCACAGATGGCCGTGGTGTAGATGCCGCCATCGATTATGTTGGACACGCCGAAACTTTTCAGGTTGCCTACGATAGCCTCTCCACATCGGGGCGAGCAGTTGTCATTGGAGTTGGCAAGGGCAGTATTCAGGTGCCAACTCGACATCTCATATTGTCTGAGAAAACGATCACAGGATCTAGGCACTCAACCCGAACGGAGTTGATTGAAACGCTCGAGGTGATGGCCAGGGGTGTGGTCAAACCAGTCATTGGTATGCGAACACACTTTACCGAAATAGAAAGTATTTTTGAATCTATTTTGGATGAAAAATTGTTGGGGCGCGGGGCACTGACCTACGATTGATTCAGTGCTTTCATCAGAAGTTAACGTTCTGGTGACCCTTGAGCTGCAAAATTTGACGAGCTTCATCTGGCGTTGCCACTTCCAGTGAAAGGCCTTCGATGATGTTGCGTATGCGTGTTACTTGGTCTGCATTGGACTCGGCCAATTTGCCGGGGCCATCCCACAAGGAGTCTTCCAGGCCAACCCGCACATTGCCGCCCATGGCGGCAGACTGAGTAGCGATAGGTATTTGGTTGCGTCCAGCCCCCAGAACTGACCATACATAAGCATTGCCAAACAAGCGATCAGCTGTGCGTTTCATGTGCAGCACATCCTCAGGGTGCGGGCCAATGCCACCCAAAATACCAAAGACCGATTGAATCAAGAACGGGGCTTTGATCAAGCCCCTGTCAATAAAGTGCGCAGCCGTATAAAGATAACCAATGTCGTAGCACTCAATTTCAAAGCGCGTTTGGTTATCGCTGCACGATTGCAAGATGTGAGCGATGTCTTTGAAGGTATTTTTAAACACACGATCGTCACTGTTGGCAAGGTAAGGTACTTCCCATTCGTGATTGAATGTTTTGAAGCGCTTGAGCATGTCGTACAGGCCAAAGTTCATAGAGCCCATGTTCAAGGAGGCAACTTCTGGCTTGAAGTGGTGAGCAGGGCGCAAGCGGTCAGCAATGGTCATGGTTGGTGCGCCGCCTGTGGTGAGGTTGATCACCACATTGCTTTTTTCTTTGATTTCTTTCAAGAATGGCACAAACAACTCTGGGTCTTGCGAAGGACTGCCGTCTACTGGGTTGCGCGCATGCAAATGAACAATTGCTGCGCCAGCTTTGGCGGCTCCCAATGCGGCGTCAGCAATTTCTTTTGCAGTCACGGGCAAATGTGGCGACATGCTTGGCGTATGAATGGCGCCGGTGACGGCGCAGGTAATGATGACTTTGCGCGACATAAAAAATTCTTGAGTATGAAAAAAGACAGAACTGTAGTTTACTCAGCCTCAACCCCAGCTGCTTTTAAGATCTTTGCCATCACTGGCGACTCAGCGCGAATATTCTCAAGCACTTTGCCAGGTGTGCTGTGTTGTGGTGTGATTCCAAGCTTAGCGTAAGCATCGCGCACATCGGCTGACTGCATCATCTTTCCTATTTCAGAGTTGATACGATTGACAATTTCAACCGGTGTTCCCTTAGGTCCAAGAACAGACCACCATACGCCAGAACTAAATCCAGGCAAACCAGATTCACTGATTGTGGGTACATCAGGAAGAACTGCTGAGCGCTGCGAACTGGTGACTGCAATAGCACGGAGCTTTCCAGATTTGATATGTGGCAATGCAGGCGCCATGTCGGAAAATACCATTTGTATCTGTCCGGCCAGCAGGTCTGAGACGGCTTGGACAGTGCCTTTGTAGGGTATGTGAACGATGTCTACGCCAACAGCGCTTTTGTACATCTCGCCACTGATGTGTGATTGAATGCCCTTACCACCAGAACCAAAATTGAGCTTGTTTGGATTGGCCTTGGCTAAAGCTGTTAGCTCAGCAACTGTTGTAGCCGGTACCGATGGATGAACCACAAGCACTTGACCTGCTGACGCAACCATAGAGATTGGCGCAAAGTCGTTCAGAGGATCAAATGGTAGTTTTTTAAATAAATGCGGGTTTGTTACAACAGAACTGCTGTTGGAGAGCAACAGCGTGTAACCATCGGGTTGCGACTTTGCTGCCGCTTCATGACCAATATTGCCACTGGCTCCGGCGCGATTGTCTACCGTCACTGTTTGACCCAAGCCTTCACCTAACTTGCTTGCAACCAATCGAGCCAGAGTGTCACTTGCGCCTCCGGGAGGAAACGGGGAAATCATTTTGATAGGACGATTTGGATAGGCAGCTTGTGAGTACGCCGATATTGATGTTGTAGCGCTAGCCAAAATGAACAGAGCTAGTAAAAATTTGCGTACAGGTTGAATGCGATAAAAGATCATTGACTGCCCCTTGAGTTTTATACCAATCGACATAACTTTTTTTGATTTATCAAAGCTATAGGATTTAATAATAAGCGGCTAAGTCTTTTTTGAACCAAGGGTTTTTATGTACAGCTTTCAATTCTTTGTCGCCTATGTTTAATAAAACTTTAGTCCATTGGAGTTTGGAAATAATTTTCACGCAAGGTCACAACAAGAGTGTCCCTGTACCCTGATTCGGCCAAGGGTTGAATAGGTGTACTTTCGTGAATCATGCGTGCATCGTTAAGCAGCAACAAGGACCAAGGTTCAGACAGTGTGAATCTTTCGCCAAGGGGACCGTCGGCTTCAAAGACCCGTGTTTCTCCGCCCTTGATGCCTTGTCGATTGACCATGAACACAGCAACCCAATCGACACCATCACGATGTGCTCCCTCTGGTGTGGGCCTACCAATGCCATCTGTTGTATCAATGCGAAATTGATGTGCTTCAATACACCATTTCTTGACATTGTTCTCGTACAACTCATCGGCGGTCGTTGCCAGTTTCCTTATGATTTTTGACCAAGCTGATTGCATGATTGTGGTGTCGAGAATGGGCTCGAACCATCGCTCCATGCCGCCATGCAGAGCGTTGTAGTCGAGAGGCTGCCAATGTGCTCGATGAGGCACTTGCTCGCAATGACCATTTTGAACAACAAAACTGCTGTGACGGCGTCGGCGATAGTGCCCGCCATCTTTCAAGTAATTGTCATGGGGTAAGTTATTCCAAGAAGGCGATAAAGACGCCAAGTCTGCAGTTGAGCAATTGAGCCATTGCGTAACACCTGAAGCATTTAAAACACAAAAGCCGCGGCTCTTAAGCAATGAATTTACATTGGTAGGCGTTGTGTAGTTTGGATGAAGAGGGGACATGGATTTGATTAAAACAGCAAAGCGGCAAAGCTCATTTGTTTTCTTAGTGCAAGATTTGAATGATCAACTTAGAATTTAATCTTTTCTGGCTTGCTCGGCATCTAAGGGGTTATTTTGAAAAATAAACTTATCGCATCTCTACTTTTTCTATCTTTTCAGGCTTGGTCGGCAGACACAGCGCCATCGATGCCTGCAACTAAATCGGCTACAGAAATACTGCAACCAGCCAGAAATGCCATCAAGGCTGGCAATTATGAAAAGGCCATTGAGTTACTGAACGAAGCAGATCAAAAAAAATCAGCCGACTGGAACAATTTAATGGGCTATAGCCTCAGAAAAAAAGCAGCGCCTAATTTGAGTGAAGCTGAAAAATTCTACGTGACTGCTTTGAATCTGGATGCGAATCACAGGGGTGCATTGGAATATTACGGTGAATTGCTGCTGCTCAAAAATGATCTGGCCGGTGCTGAGAAAATGCTTGCCCGCTTGGAAAAAGCATGTAGATTTGGATGCGAAGAGCTTCAAGATTTAAAAGACAGCATCAAGCAGTACAAATCTAAAAAACCATGATGGTATGGAAGTGAATTGGTCGAGTTGCAGGTGCAGGTCAATGCAGATCAAATTGTCATGATCACTCCATAGATATACTGGTTCAATTAATCATTGTTATATACCTGCCGGCTTTTTTATGTTTGCTGAGCGATCTACGACGGGTACAGGAATTTGATAAATTTCTTTTCCATCAAAAATAGTAAGCTTCGCAGGTTCTGAATTAATGGGAATTGCCCACAGTTGTTTGTAAAAAGCAGACAAACTCTCTAAAGGTTTTCCATTGAGCCCGAGCAACCACTGACCAGGTACAACACCTGCCAGTTGAGCTGGGCTTTCGGGGGTAACACGGACAATTTGAATTCTTCCCTGTCTTTCCACGGCATTGATACCTAGCCAAGCTCTTTGGCTATTTGGCCCCATGCCGTTTTGCAACATGTTGTTCAAAATAGGCTCTAACAATTCAACCGGTACAAACATGTTTCCAGCCAAACCGAACGGATTGCCTGCTGGCATAACATCTTGCATAAAAAGACTTCCGATTCCTATCAATTCACCTTTCGCATTGAAGAGACCAGCACCAGAGTGATTGACTACGGGTGGACTTGTGTAGATAGCGCTGTCAAGGTGATATTCCCAATAACCAGTAAAGGAACGGACATCGATTAGTTTTGTAGGACTCGTAAAGGCTAAATTTCCTGAGGAAACGACCAAGAGCGAACTGTCGATTTTTTGATCATTGAGTTTCCCCAATTTGACTGGCTCAACTCCTTGTAAAGGTACCAGTGATTTAATTAGACCAAATCCTGTCGCTTGGTCATAGGCCACAACTTGAGCAGGATAAGTTTTTTGTTGATGCGTGCGAATTTCTATTTGTTCGGTTTCTAAAACGAGATAACCAATTGTCAAAATTAGACCGTCTGATCCAATCACAACGCCAGAGCCTTGGCGGACTTTTCCAAGAGTTCGAGCAGACGATGCGTTTTCAACAGCGCGGCTTGTAATTTGTACTGATGACGCTATTGAGCTCAGCAAAATTTGACTGTTCACAGCATTAGACAGCTGAGTATTATTCTCATCTGTTTGAGCGGTCATGGTATGTCCATTAAGCGTGATTAGCAGTAGACATAGAAAAGTGAAAATTTTCATTGAGCTTGGGCGAGACTGAAGCCAAAATTTTTGACTTTGAAGGTTCAACATTTGGCTCCAGTATCCGGGCAATTACTTGGGGATGATCACGGTGTCAATGCCATGGATCATACCGTTGTCGGCCACGTTGTCAGTGGCTGTTACTTTGGCTTTATCGACCATGACGCCACCCATGGTGGTGATGGTGATTTCAGAACCTTATAAACTAAATGGTATTTTTGCAGACTTTTCGGTTGCAGGTTCGTAGTTTTCAGTTTTAAGCACATTGCTTTTTCACCAGGTTGAAAATGTCCGAGAGCGTCAGCAAGCGACCAGTGTCATGAAAAACGCACGCATTTTTTTTAAACTCTCTACCAAATGAACGACATGTGTAACGTGTGAAAGCTTGAGCTTATGAGAACTGCAATGAGTTGTTTGTTGTTGACTTGGCTGCTGGCGGGATGCGGCGGTGGCGAGGGTTCAAAAGCTTTGCTGAATGCACCCGCAGTGCCTATTTTGACGCCAGGCCCCGACCCCTTACTTGATCGCCAATGGCACTTATTCAATACCGGGCAAAGTGGCGGCCTGGCTGGCATGGATTTGGGCTTGCAAGGCGTTAAGGAAACGGGTCGTGGGGTGTTAATTGCTTTTATCGATGGTGCGGTGCAATTGAGTCACCCCGACTTGGTCGCAAATTTGTACACCCTCAATGGCACCTTGCCTACCCCAGATCCTTCTCCACCTTTTGCGCCAGCAGGTGCAATTTACAATGACAAAGCGGGCCAATGGGACGATGCTCATGGAACGGCTGTGGTCGGTATAGCGGTTGCCAGCGCCAACAACAGCATAGGCGGACGTGGCGTAGCACCAGAATCAAAGTTTCTAGCCTACGATGGAGTTTCTACTGGCTTGGTAGCGGGCCCCATGCGTTCGGCTGTAGACCTTGGTGCTGATATCGTTAGCAATAGTTGGGGCGCTCTTGACTCGAAAAGCGGCCAGGCATGGAGCTATCAAAGCAGTGACCCTGCTTGGCGCGAAGCCATGACGGTAGCGCTTGAACAAGGGCGGCGTGGCAGAGGCACGGTAATCGTATTTGGTGCAGGCAATGGCGGTCTCAACGAAGACACGAACCGCGATGGGTATGTCAACCACCCAGGTGTTTTAGCCGTGGGGGCGGTAGACCACCGCGGTCGTCCATCGTCATATGCCGAACCCGGTGCCAACGTCTTAGTCAGTGCGCCTTCTATGAGTTTTTGGCGGCGCTCCGATCCAGGCACAAACATATGGACCACCGACATTGCTGGACCGCGTGGTTTGGCTACCGGCAATCTGCCCGAAAGTGCCGACTATGCCGAATTTACAGGCGGCTCTTCGGCCGCAGCTCCAATGGTGTCTGGTGTGGTAGCGCTGATGCTGCAGGCCAACCCGAAACTGAGTTGGCGCGATGTTCGATGGTTGCTTGCGCGTACAGCACGTCCAGCCGATCTTGGAACAGAACTGGCAGAGCCATCCGCCATGAATGCGCATGGTTTTTATCCAAGGGTGGGTTTTGGGCGAGTACATGCTGCAGACGCAGTTTCAGCAGCTAGAAACTTTATTGGTTTACCTACAGAACGGCGCTGCGACAGCGGAACGCTAAAGCTTGATTTGCCTATTGCCGATCGTCCTGCGCCTGCGGTAACCGTTTCTAATCGCTTAGAGGGTTGCGACATCAAAATTGTGGAGTCTGTACAAGTAACACTCATGGTTGACCATGATTATGGTGCCGATCTTGAGGTAGTTCTGGTGTCACCTTCTGGCAAACGCAGCCTCCTAGCCAAACCACACTCATGTCCTACCAATTCGCCACCGCCTTGTGGCGACTTGTCCAAAGGATGGACCTTTCACAGTGTTCGACATATGGGAGAGAACCTGAATGCCTCACTTCAAAATGTGGTGACTGGTGAGCTGCAGGGATGGCAACTTCAAGTCAAAGATGGCCAAACCGGAGACACGGGACTATGGCGATCTTGGCGATTGGTTATAACTGGGCATTGAACTGTTAAAGCAACTTTTCTGATGTTGTGATAGCCACCCATGCAGAAGTTCAACTTTGCTCTGCAACACGCTCGAGTTTCTTACTTAACACCCAAGACAGCGCGAGGAAAACAATTAGCATGACAACACCAATGCCAGAGAAAGCATCATTTAACAGCTTCTCCGAAATTTGACCAAACGCATGACCAGCTGAAAGAATGGCACCAGCCCAAAGTCCAGATGCAACGAAATTGAACGCGAGAAATGTAGGCCAAGGCAGACGTGACATTCCGTAAGCAAATCCAGCAACACCGCGAATTCCGTGCGGATAGCGATGCAACAGAATTAGCCATACGTAGAATCGATCTACCAATCGCACAACAATATCGATACTGCGTTGAAGCCTTGGAAAAGGTGAAAGCCATCGCGTACCGAAATAGCGTCCTATTCCGAAGCGGATCGTATCTCCCAAAAAACTGCCGGCCCATACCACTAGAACAAGAGTGCCAAGGTTGAGGGCTCCTGTACTGGAGGCATAACCGGCAAAGAGAGTTAGCAGCAGGCTGTGCGACGCAGCGAAAGCGAAGATGAGCCCGTAGGCCTCGTCACCGTGCAGGCGCAGCAATTCAAGGAAAGAAGCTAAATCGGTTGGAATGATCAATTTTGAACCAAATTAAAAAATGATTGTAATCAAGCCTGATTATTGAGTTGATGACGCTGACGTGCAATCTCAACCGATTGTTGTCGTCTCTTCAAAATCCATTGCTTGATATCCCGAAATGTAGGGCGAGGTTTTTCAATCAGCGTACGAGCTCTCGCTACCGCTTCAGTGTGCAATGTTAGTGCAGGAGCAATGGTATGAATCAAGCCTTTGGACAATGCTTCGTTGGCATCTACTTTTCGCCCAGTAATTGACATGTCGTTGGCCAGTGCATTGCCTGCTATTTCGGCAACCAAACAGTGGCCCAACCATGACGATATGCCAATATTAATTTCTGGCAATGAAAAGACTGCATTGGGAACAGATAAAACCTGATCTGCATGCAAGCACAACATAAAACCTGCACCAATGGCGCTTGCGTTGGCCGCAACAACCAAGGGCTTGTCGAATGTGAGTAAGGCGTCTGTGTAAGTCCAGAGTTCTTTGCGACGTTGCATATCCAGTTGGACGGGGTCTTCCCCTGCAGGTACTTTGGTATCGCGACCTGCACAAAAAGCACGGCTTCCTGTTCCTGTTAACAATACTGCATGAATTGATGATTCTTGTTGCGCCTTTTGAATCAAGTATGCCAAGCCTTGTGCAACGCTTGAATCTATGGCATTGGCAGCATGTGGCCGATCAATGGTGATGGTTAACAAACCGTCGTCGATAGCTTGAAGAAGGCCGGTGGTGGTGTTCATAGAGCTCATGGGTGCGACTGTAACTGAAGAGGCCATGTTTTGTTCTCAATTCGATAAAGGCTATGGGTTCTTCATATCGTCAAAGGCTTTACTTTTTATTGCAATGGTGTCTATACTAATTAAAAATAAACTAGGAGACATCTGTGAAGCAAACATTCAATTCCAATGCACTTTCAAAGCGACAGTTTATTGGCGCAGTTGGCGCTTTTGCGTTAAGTCCCACTTTGTTGATGGCGCAAACGCCAGGTGTCATTAAGTTGATCATTCCCTATGGTCCTGGTGGTCCCACTGACGTGGTTGCACGATTGGTTTCAACACAATTGCAAACGATACTCAAACAAACAGTGATCGTTGAAAACAAACCAGGTGCGGGCAGTGCCATTGGCGCACGTTTTGTTGCTAACTCTCCAGCCGATGGTAGGACCATTCTGATTGGAAATGTTTCCACTTATGCCATTGCCCCCGCAACGATGAAAAATCCTGGCTACGATCCAGTCAAATCGTTTGCTCCAATTGTTCAAACGTCTGACATTTGCTCTGTGATGGTGACAGGCACATCATTTCCAGCCAATACAGTTCAAGAATTCGTGACCTACGCACGTGCCAATCCAGGAAAAATTTCTTACGGCTCTGCAGGCATCGGTAATTCTGCTCACCTGTTGGGTGAATTGCTACAAAGTAAAGCGCAGCTCAACATGGTTCATGTTCCCTATCGCAGTGGTGCAGAAATGAGCATGGCGGTTTTGAGTGGACAAGTTCAGTTTGCCATGACCGATTTGTCTGCATCGATTGCTCAAATTCGAGAGGGAAAACTCAAAGCATTGGCCGTGACCGGAATTACACGCGCACTCGATTTGCCCAATGTCCCTACCTTTATTGAAGTGGGTTACCCTGACATTGTTTTGCGCAACTGGACGGGTGCCGCAGTGCCAGCAGGAACACCACCTGCCATGGTAAAGCGACTCGAAAGTGCGTTCAACGAAATTTTAAAAATGCCCGAGTATGTGACCGCGATGCGAAAAATGGGTGGCGACGCCAAACCCAATTCGAGCGAAGAATTTGGTCAGATGATTTCAGCTGACTTTAAAAAATGGAATGAAGTTTCTAAAGCAGCAGGCATCAGCATCGATTAAATCCCCAAAGTCGATGCAATGATGTTTTTCTGAATTTCTGAAGTGCCGCCACCTATTGTTGCAAGGCGCGAGTCTCTGAAGAAACGTTGCATCGGGTATTCCATGCTGTACCCATAGCCACCCAATATTTGCAAACACATGTCTGCAATGGTTTTGTATGACTCACCAATGTAGTATTTGATAACGGCTGTATCGGCGCGTTCTGCTTTGCCATTTTCCATGAGCCATGCATAGCGTCGGATCATGGTGAATGAAGTATCTAACATCACTTTCATGTCGGCAAACTTGTGTTGCGTAACTTGAAAGCTGCTAATGGGCTTGCCAAATTGGTGCCGTGTTTTGGCGTAATCTAGCGCGTATTCGAATGCGCGTCTGGCTGCACCAATGCGCACCGCAGACAAGCAAAGGCGTTCATAACGCAAAGTGTCTTCGCAAACAGCCCAGCCGTGATCGAGTTGACCCAGCAGCGCTGTGTTGGACACTCGCACGTCGGTAAACGTAACTTCAGTGGTTCCAATGGCGTGTTGACCCAATGTGGGTATCTTGCGTACTTCGATGCCAGGTAGTTTGGTGTCGACCAAAAAAGTACTTATGCCTAATTGTTTTTTGCCCAAGTCATTGGTGCGAAGGGCCAGCAACACATAGTCGGAAATATCCATTCCCGATGTCCACTGTTTGCGACCATTGATGATGAAACCATCGCCATCGGCCACTGCGCGGGTTCTGAGCGCTGCAGCGTCAGAGCCAGAGTCGGGTTCGGACAACGCAAATGCAAAAGAAAGCTCACCCTTGGCGGTGCGCGGCACGATGCGTTGCTTTTGTTCTTCGGTGCCGTGCTTGAGCACCGCATAGCAGCCATATGTGAAATTTCGGAACAGCCACAGTCCGAGCTCTTCAAAATGATGGCCTGTCTCTTCAAGCAGCAAGGCCAAGTCGGTGGGGGAACCAGCGGCACCTCCAAAAGACTCGGGGGCAATGAGCCCCAGCCAGCCGTTTTTGGCCATGGCATCAAAGGCTTCTCGAGGTGGTGTATGGTTAAGATCGCACTTGGCCGCGTACTCCATGGTGCAAACATCACCAAGCAGTGTTTGAACAGATTGGAGCATCAGCTCCTGATCGCTAGTATTTCCGAAGTTCATAGTGAGTGGTGTGAGACACGCTACACGGAGACGAGCGTGTTTGAGTTATTCTACATTTAATTAAAAAAACATGACTGAAATGAACATTCCAACTTTTGAAACAATCAAGCAAGAACTTCGCGGACGAGTCGCCATCTTGACACTCAATCGCCCCGAAGCCATGAATGCCATCAACATGAAAATGCGCAGCGAATTGCGCACAGCATTGGATGATCTCAGACGTGACTCGCAAGTTGGCGCTGTGATCTTGACAGGCGCGGGTGAGAAAGCATTTTCAGCAGGCATGGATTTGCGTGAGTTTTCTGCAATGAATGCAAATATTCCCATTGCAGAAATGAAACGCTATCGTTGGGAGCAAGGCGAAGGCATTGCCGCATTCGATAAACCCATCATTGCTGCAGTCAATGGCCTTGCGATTGGTGGTGGTGTTGAATTGACCTTGCTGTGCGATTTTGCGTTTGCTGCCGATCAATCGAGTTTTGCCTTTGGTGAAGTTAAGCGAGGCTTGATACCAGGCAATGGCGGTACTCAACGTTTATCTCGACGCATTGGTACTGCGCGCGCTTTGGACATGATTTTGACAGGGCGTACCGTTTCAGCCAGCGAAGCCTTATCGATTGGATTGGTTCAATACGTGGTGCCCCAAAACGAATTGATTGAGCAAGCTTTGAAGTGGGCAGAGATGATGGCTGCCAATGCACCTGTGGCTGTGCGCTCGGCCAAAGCAGCAATTCATCGAGGCGCAGATTTGGCGCTTGCTGATGGTCTGAGATTAGAGCAAGACATGGCGGCTTTTCTTTATACAACCGAAGATTCAAAAGAAGGCCCGCAGGCATTTTTAGAAAAACGTCCAGCCGTTTGGAAGGGTAAGTAAATCATGACATCCCCAGTAAAAAAAATGCATCGAACTTTGTTGTTTGCGCCAGGAAGTCGAATTGAATTGCTAACAAAAGCACAGCTCGGCGCAGCAGATGCGATGATTTTTGACTTGGAAGATTCAGTGCCATTGAATGCAAAAGCTGAAGCCAGACAAAATGTTCAACAGGTGTTGGCATTGGGTTTAAAAAAGCCCATGTATTTGCGAATCAGCAATCCACGTGCTGGAGACTACCTGGCCGACTTGGGTGTCCTCCATAACCAATCTTTGGTCAATGTGGCGGGTGTTGCATTGCCTAAAGCAGACGATGCGCAAGATATTGAAACTGTTTCCAAAGCCTTGCAGGAAATTGAAATCAAAGCCGGTGTGGCCCTTGGTAGTTTGTCGATCCTCCCTATGATTGAAACTTGTTTGGGTTTGCGCAATTCATTTGATATTGCAAAGTCTTCAAAACGAGTGAGTGGCATGGCATTGGCCAGTGCCGAACAAGGTGACTTTATGGTGGACTTGGGTGGACGCTGGACGCCACGCAATTTGGCTTTGACTTATCCCCGCAGCAAATTGGTGGTGGATTCACGCGCAGCGGGTGTTGAGTGGATTGTCGATGGCGTGTTCATGAATTTGAAAGACACCCAGTTGTTGCGAGAAGAATGTTTGATTGCGCGTGAATTGGGATTTGTGGGCAAGATGGCAATTCATCCTACTCAAGTGGATGTGATGCACGAGGTTTTTTCGCCCAGTGCAGAAGAAATTGAATACGCACGTGGCTTGATTGCAGCTTTTCGTGAAGGTGAGGCGCGTGGTGTCGGCGCTGTGAAATACGAGGGCATGATGGTTGATTACGCCAACGTGCGATTGGCAGAACGTACCTTGGCATTGGTTGAGACTTTATGAATTCAAATCTTTTCAGTTCGGGTGTTATCAAAGAACACTATGACCCGTTTCGCAATATGGCGGATGTTGAAGCCATCGAACAAATTCCCCTAGAAGAGCGCGTCAAGCGATGGGACTTTGCATTGAATTTGTTGGATGGTTGCCGTGATGACCCCAACCGCATTGCATTGCACATTACACACAACGGCAATATCGATGGTGAAGTTAAAACCTGGACATTTGCAGAGCTCGAGAGACGCTCTATCCAGTGTGGCAATTTATTGCGTGCAAGTGGACTCGGTGCCGATGATGTCGTTGCAGTCATTACGCCCACTGTTCCTGGCTTGTTTGCAACCATGATTGGTGGCTTGCTTGCGGTGCGTTTGTTTCCCATCAATTGGATGTTGGATGCGCATGCACTAAGTGACTTGATGCAGCGCGCCGAAGTTAAATTGGTCATTGCATTAGGACCAACACCCGGATTTTCAATTTGGGAAAATGTGAATGCGGCTATTCAAGGCTTAGAAAAGCCGCCTCAAGTGTTGACCTTGCATGAGGCTTTTAGCCCACCAGCGGCACATGACTTATTGACGCAAGCTGAAAAACATGCGGGCGATCGATTGACCTTTGATCGACCCACTGCAAACCGCAACACCGTGGCTTGCTATGTGCATTCTGGCGGTACAACTGGGCATCCTAAAATTGTCAAAATCTTGCACGGTGGCATGGTGTATCGCCAATGGGCGGCCAACAATGGCTTGGCATTCACGCGCCACGATGTTGTTCTATCGGATACACCGCTATTTCACATTGGTGGCTTGCTCGTGCGTGGCCTGGTGAGTACGGCAAACGCCAATACGGCGGTCATTCCAAGTATTTTTGGTGCTCGAGACAAAACATACATGGCCAACTATTGGCGTTATATCGAACGCTTTGGCATCACACAAGTATCCGGTGTGCCCACTACCTTGTCTGTTCTTGCCAAAAATCCGCCCACCACAGAAAACATCAGCTCATTGCGCCCTTACTTTGCAACAGGTTCCACCGCAATGGCTCCCGCAATTCAAGAGCGTCTGACGCAAATCACGGGTGCGCAAGTGATGCAAAGTTATGGCTTAACTGAAAACACCAGCCATGTCACGCTTGATCCACGTGATGGTGAAGTGCGTACACGTTGTTCGGGTATTCGTGTTCCGTACATGAAAATTCGCATTGTCAAAATGAAAGAGGGCGGTGAAATTGAGCGGGAATGCGCCGTTGACGAAATCGGCATGTTATTGGTAGGTGGCCCAGGTGTGGCGGGGGGCTACTTGGATGCATCGCAAAACAAAGGTGCGTTTTTAGACGATGGTTTTTTTGTTACGGGGGACCTTGGAAGTATGGACTCCGACGGATATTTGCGAATCAGTGGAAGACAAAAAGATTTGATTATTCGTGGGGGTCACAACATTGAACCTGGATTAATTGAAGAAGCACTCATGCAGTCGCCATCGGTGGCAATTGCTGCAGCTGTAGGCAAACCGGATACCCATGCGGGTGAATTGCCGATTGCTTACGTGGAGTTGCATCCGGGTGCGAAAGTCAGTCCAGACGAATTGCTTGCATTTGCAACTGAGCGTATTCCAGAGCGGCCTGCTGTCCCCAAAGAGATCGTGATTCTCGATAAACTGCCTCTCACGTCCGTTGGCAAACCCATTAAGCATGTCCTTCAAATGGACGCAGCCAAGCGCGAATTTGAAAGTGCTTTAAAAGCTTTGGCCTGTGACTGGAGCTTGGATATTGTGAACACGGGTGGCAGTGGCCTGGCCATGACAGTTCACCTAAAAAATGCATCACCAACTGACAGAAGCGATGCAGAAAAAATTCTCTCTGCTTATTCGACGCCCTACGAGATTGAATGATCAAGCATGTTGCAACTTTTAGTTATTTGACTGTCAGCTCAAGCCCAAAGGCAGCGCCGTTTTGTAACGTAGCTTTTTGAGCGCAAAGCTGGATCTAATTTTGTGATCTGATAATTAAAGTTCTAAATATGAACGAACCAGTAGAACCGACCCAATTAGCCCAAGACGCAAACCCAGAAGAAACCTCGGAGTGGAAAGACGCCTTTTTGTCTTTGCTTGCCAATGAGGGGCCAGAACGTGTCAACCAAATTTTGAACAGTTTGGCTGTTCTTGCGCGTCAGCATAGGACAGGTTGGCAGCCTGATCTCAACACGCCCTACGCAAACTCTATCTCTGTTGAGGATCAACCGGAGTTTCTTGGAGACATCCAAATTGAAGAGCGCTTAACGTCCATCATGCGTTGGAACGCATTGGCCATGGTTGTCCGCGCAAATCAAGCCTACGGTGAATTAGGTGGGCACATTGCAAGCTATGCGAGCGTGGCAGATTTGTTTGAAACTGGTTTTCACCATTTCTTCCATGCGCGCACCCCAGAACATGGCGGCGACTTGGTTTTTTTTCAGCCTCACAGTGCGCCGGGCGTTTACGCGCGGGCGTTTCTGGAAGGGCGTTTAACGGAAGAGGATTTATTGCACTACCGTCAAGAAATCAATGCGGAAAAAGTTGGTGCGCGTGGACTGTCGAGTTACCCGCATCCTTGGTTGATGCCCGATTTTTGGCAGTTTCCGACGGGGTCTATGGGGCTGGGGCCAATCAGTTCAATCTACCACGCTCGCTTCATGCGCTATCTGACGCACCGAAATTTATTGCAATGCGAAGGCCGCAAGGTGTGGGGCGTCTTCGGTGATGGTGAGATGGATGAACCTGAAAGTATGAGTGCACTGACCTTGGCTGCACGCGAGAGACTAGACAACTTGGTGTGGGTGGTGAACTGTAATTTGCAGCGCTTAGATGGCCCAGTGCGAGGAAATGGAAGAATCATCGATGAACTGGAAAAATTATTTTCAGGCGCAGGCTGGAAGGTTATTAAGTTGGTGTGGGGTAGTGACTGGGATGGTTTGTTTGCGCGTGATACCACGGGCGCTTTATTGAAAGCATTTGCACAAACTGTTGACGGACAAATGCAAACATTTGCTGCAAAAAATGGGCGTTACAACCGCGAAAGTTTTTTTGGACAAAACGAAGACTTGAAACGCTTGGCAGAGGGAATGACCGACGAGCAAATCGATCGTTTAAAGCGCGGTGGACATGATGTCGTAAAAATTTATTCCGCTTACGCTGCCGCGCTTGAGCATCAAGGGCAGCCAGTTGTGATCTTGGCGCACACCAAAAAAGGCTTTGGCATGGGCAGCGCTGGTCAAGGAAAGATGACAACGCACAGCCATAAGAAATTTGATGAACAAGAATTGATTGAGTACCGCAACAGATTCAATTTGCCGCTCACAGATGAGCAAGCAAAGAGTTTGGCGTTTTACAAACCTGAGCCAAATAGTGCTGAGATGGCCTACTTGTTAAAGCATCGCCAAGATCTGGGTGGCAGCCTACCAAAGCGCGAAACTCATTGCGCAATTTTGCCTATTCCCGCATTAGAGACATACGCCCAGTTTGCGATTGCGGCCGATGGCAAAGAGATGAGTACCACCATGGCCTTTGTACGCATGATGGCTAACTTGTTGAAAGACCCTGTCTTGGGCAAACGCTTGGTTCCCATCGTGGCCGATGAGGCGCGTACTTTTGGCATGGCCAATCTGTTTAAGCAAGTGGGAATCTACAGCAGTGTTGGGCAGCGTTATGCGCCAGAAGATATAGGCTCTGTGTTGAGTTACCGAGAAGCATTGGATGGGCAAATTTTAGAGGAGGGCATCAGCGAAGCTGGTGCGCTTGCAAGTTGGACAGCCGCTGCAACCAGCTACAGCGTTCATGGTTTTGCCATGTTGCCGTTTTATATTTATTACTCCATGTTTGGCTTCCAAAGAGTGGGAGATGCCATTTGGGCTGCTGCTGATCAAAGAGCCAGAGGCTTTTTGTTGGGCGCAACCTCAGGCAGGACCACATTGGGTGGCGAAGGATTGCAGCACCAAGATGGCAGCAGTCATTTGGTTGCTGCAACCATTCCCAACTGCAAAGCGTATGACCCTGCTTTTGCAGGAGAGCTGGCAATCATTTTGGACGCAGGAATGCGCGAAATGGTAGAGCAACAGATGGACGTGTTTTATTACGTCACCTTGATGAACGAGAACTATTCGAATCCAGATATCTCACTGGAAAATGTCAGTGGCGTGCTGCGTGGTGCGTATCATTTTGCTAACTTCAAACCTGAAAATGCAAAACCAAAACATTTTGTAACTTTGATGGGATCTGGTGCCATTTTGTTAGAAGTTTTGAACGCAGCCAAGTCTTTGCTTGCACAAGGTATAGATGTTGAGGTGATTAGCGTGACAAGCTGGAGCGAGTTGGCCCGTGATGGTCGGGCATGCAGCGATCAAAATACTCAGAAAGTCTCCTACCTGACAAACTTACTCTCTAAACGCAAAGGACCCATATTGGCCGCATCAGACTATGTTTGCGCTGTGACCGAATCTGTGAGAGCTTTTGTGCCTGAAGGCCGAACATATAAAACCTTAGGAACCGATGGATTCGGGCGAAGCGATACTCGCGCTGCATTGCGTGATTATTTTGGTGTTGACGCAGCGGCCATCGTTAGAGGCGTTACTATGATGTTGCAAGGTGACTTGATATCCTAGCTCAAATATCAACCCCTGATACACAAATACAAAGGGGTTCTTTAATGTGGCCCCTCGACCCGGGCGCCTGCTGACTTTCAAGCGTTCCGTCGAAGGTCAGAATTTTTTTATAAATCTCATTAGCCCTTTGTAAAAATCATAGAAGATTCTTAAATCACACGATCATTGTCGTTGACTAAATTTTGAGATGTTCGAAGAGCTCAGGCTGTAAATTGCTTGCCAGATTATTTTTGCGTTGTAGCCTGACTTGCCTGATGAAGGCCATTGGCGTAACTTGTTTGTACAGTTGAAACAGTTCGATTAGTTGCTCTTTAGAAAACCCACTCTTTTTTGTAAGCTGCGTAAAGCCTAGAGTTTGATCAAAGTTTTCAGTAATCCAGACACACAACTCCTCCAGCCTCTTGGCATTAGAAGCACTTAGTGGAGTACGCTTCTTGGTCGTTGATCGCATTGGATTCTCCAATCATTGACCTATTCTGAACGTCACATCTTGAAAAACTTATGGGGTATTCCCTTGTCATTCAATTGTCAAGTTTTTAACAATACTTGCACCAAAACGATTCATATAAATGTGAGTTAGCCCCCTGAATGACAGTCCCATCGGTATTCCTTAAACTAACAACTAGGAATAAGACTATGGATATGACTATGTCATCAATAAGACCTAACCGGGTGGAAGTGGTCACCAGTGTTCAGCG
>NZ_NERY01000004.1 GCF_003063375.1 Limnohabitans sp. MMS-10A-178
TGGCCTTCGGACACGGATTCTGAAGTGAAAAGAAAGTCATTCGCCATGAGGGTTCTCCTGTAAGTTTGGCATGCATGTTGATTTGCGCTGCCAGATGCTTTGGGGCCTCGGCGAACGCTTTAGCAGAATTTATGAATCGCCCTGCAAGTAGTTCTGATAACTCGGCAATAGTTAAAATTATAACTATTTTTTAACAATTTGCATTTGAGCTGTTGTTATTCGCTTGCCTTGCTCACTGACGACGGCCGCGGCCGCTTTGTTAGCTAGTGCTGCCGATTACGCAAGTGTTTAAATGTGGGTTACACCGAATAAGAATGCACCTGCAAACATATCGCTCGCGCCATTGGTATTGACGGCTTAGGTTGGTATCGCGGGTACTTCTGTGCGCTGATTGCCCTGCACAATGATGGAAGCACGCAGTTGTTTGATCAAAATACCCACGGTGCGAGTTTCACCCTGGGACACAGCATGTACCCAAATCCATTGAGCGTGATTTGAAGATGCGCTAACACTTCCGAGTTGATCTGGGTCGTAATGCCCAAAACACTCTATGATGAACAGATTGTAAAGAGGCTCAGACTTGGCTCAGCGATGTAGTTTGCGACGAAGCAGTGGCTTGGCCAAACTTGTCAACAAACCATAGACCCATAGAGAAATGTAGCTTTCACTCTGAGGGTTCCAAGGATTGAAATTAAAACGTCGCTCAGTGCGCCGCGCTTTGTAAAGCCGCATCGGGCTTGACCGTTTTGAGCAAGGCCAGCATGTCGTGCTCAATGCGGTGCAAGGCAGCTTCTGTGTGACCTTCAAAACGCAACACCAACACGGGTGTCGTATTGGACGCACGAATGAGACCAAAGCCATCGGGCCAGTCAACACGCAGACCATCAATGTCAGAAATTTCTGCAGGTGCCGCAAAATGTTGCGCCGCAACTTTCAACAATTGGGCCGTCAACACGTGTGGCTCGCCCTCCTTGCACGAGACATTGAGTTCGGGCGTGCTGAAGCTGCTGGGCAATGCTTTGAGCACCACGTTGGCATCGGCGCTGCGGCTGACAATCTCTAACAAACGGCAACCGGCATAGGTGCCGTCGTCAAAGCCATACCAACGCTCTTTGAAAAAGATGTGGCCGCTCATTTCGCCGCCCAAAGGCGCTTGCCCGCCTTCGGCTTCAATTTGCTTCATTTTGGCTTTGATTAGCGAGTGGCCCGTTTTGAACATCAAGGGCTGACCGCCGGCCGCACGAATGGCTGGTGCCAAACGTTGTGAGCATTTCACGTCAAACAAAATGGTGCCATTGGGCACGCGGCTTAAAACATCTTCTGCAAACATTTGCATCTGACGATCGGGGTAAATGGTTTCACCATCGTTGGTCACAATGCCCAAACGATCGCCGTCGCCATCAAAAGCCAAGCCCAGTTCTGCACCTGTGTTTTTTAATGTGGTGATCAGATCCTTCAAGTTTTCTGGCTTGCTGGGATCGGGGTGATGGTTGGGAAAATTGCCATCGACTTCGCTGAACAACTCAATGACCTCACAACCCAGCGCGCGGAAAATAGCGGGGGCACTGGCGCCTGCAATACCATTGCCAGAGTCGACCACGATTTTCATGGGGCGCTTGACTTGGATGCCCGACACAATTCGTTCAATATACGCAGGCAAGATGTCCACTATGCGCGTGGTGCCGTCTGAACGCAAGACCCAAGACTCTTGCTCAATGATGCTTCTTAGAGCTTGAATTTCGTCACCGTAAATTGCACGGCCACCCATGACCATTTTGAAACCGTTGTCGTCTTTGGGGTTGTGACTGCCCGTCACTTGAATGCCGCTGTCACACACCGTGTTGGCAGCAAAGTAAAGCTGAGGGGTGGTGGTAAAGCCAACGTCAATCACTTTAATGCCCACAGAAATCAAACCGCGCATTAGCGCATCGGACAATGCAGGGCCACTCAGGCGGCCATCGCGTCCAACGGCCACTGTACAACGGCCCTCTTTTAATGCTAAGGTGCCAAACGCGCGACCCAGACCTTCGGCCAAAGCTTCACTCAAAGTTCGTGGGTAGGTACCTCGAATGTCGTAGGCTTTGAAAATGTGGGCTGTGACTTGCATAAAATATGATCGCAATAGAGCTTGGGAAGGTTCGTGAACAGGCTTAAGTCGTCGCAAATATCAAAATTATAACAATAATATTGTAAGTGGGGCCAATTGAAATCGAATACGGTTCACACATGAATTTGCACACCCACATTTCTTACAAATACTTAGAGTGCCTATGGGCCAAACTCACCTAGGCGGTCAGCCCCAAAGGTTTGTAAGGCATTTGGTTTGAGGGGCAAAAACATGCCCCCAAAAAGAGGCTTGGATGTTCGAACCCAGCAACCCCTCTTTCTAATAGCTGAAACTTAGCTGAAAGCTTATTTCCAAGGCCAATGCCCCCAGGGGCGCGCATCACGTAATAGTCTCCAATCCCTGCCTTTGGACTTGTCGGCTGGCACCGAATTTCAACACGCCGTATGGCAACTTTTGATGAGCATTCCCATGTGTCAAACTTGCAGACACGGCCAATTAGCATCAGCCATTGGCTGCAACCCTTTCCGCATCTTCACTTCTGGCCATCTTGTGTTGGGTGGACAAGCTAAAATAACGGGTTATGCTGGGGGCATTTGGTGCGAGCAAGCTTTGCTGCAACTTGAAAGTGCACTGAGCCAGCGGTGAGGACTTGACAAGACCATGTTGTGCAAATGGACGTGAGCCAAAAAGATATTGACAGCTAAGCTTTGAAAATTGAAGGTGAAATTTTTCAATCAGCGCACCACTTTTAAAGTTGCAATATAAAATTTAGAATGATTGCAAATAAACAGCCTAAAGTCTGTCGATACCTCAAAGGAACTATATGTCGAGCATTACTGAAAAATTTATACCAAGCTTAGTCAGAGGTGTTTTGGCATATGCTTTTGCTTTGTCCTATTTGGATACCGTTGCTCAAAACCTCAACCTAGCTACAACGACAGAAAGCACCCTAGGTTTATCAGCTTTCAATTACAAATACGACGAGCCTGGCTATATGACTCTTAAGGCAAATAGAGTGGGCCTGAACTATTCAGCCACATATGCGCCTGGCACCAAATGGCCCAATGCGGCAAATGCTTGGTTTTACAAGGCAGAGTTAGCTTATTCAAACGGCAAAGCCGACTACACAAGCCCGATAAGTGGTATTTTAAGAGATACGCCCAATATGTTTTATGAGGCCCGTCTTTTGGCCGGCAAAGACATCGATATGGGCTCTTATGTCTTGTCCCCTTTCATAGGCGTAGGTTATAGGCATCTGTTCAGTGATTTAGGTTACGAGCGTACTAGCAACTACACCACCATGCCTATTGGTATTACCCATAAAATGAAGCTGGTAGACAACTCACAATTGCACACCACAATGGAGTACACGCATTTGTTGTCTGGGGTGCAAAAAGTTCAACTCATTCAGAACGTCAGCATGGACCAGAAAAGTGGATATGGTATGCGTTTTAGCTTGCTTAGGCGCTTTGAAACATGGTCTTTAGGCCCTACTTTGACCTACTGGAACCTAGACCAATCTGAGGTCGGGGGCCTAACCCCACTGTACGAGCCCAAAAACAAAACGCTAGAAATTGGCTTTAAGGGTGCAATGCACTTCTAAATGCTATGAAAAACCCCAACAATTCACAAAAAAGTCATTTCAAACTAGGCTTTTTGTGTTTTAATTTTTATCTTTGTAACATTCCCTCTCGGAGTTTCCATGTCTAGCAACAAACTTTCAGCTATTTTTGTAGCATCTATTTTGGCAGCCACACAAATGTCTGCTCATGCCCAAACTGGTGCTAGCGCTGCTACCAGCTCTGCTGTGGGTAGCATTAATTCAAATGTGTTTTTTGCCACAGCTGCCGTGGCTTTTATTGCAGCTGCCAGCAGCGGTAGCAGTGGTGCTGCTTCTGTTGTTACCCCTCCAGCTGGTGTAACACCCCCTCCAGCGGCAGGCAATTCAGCCGCAACAGCTACTGCAGCCGCCACACAAGCTGCAGCAGCCAACACAGCTGTTTCTTCTGCGCTTACTTCTTTGTTGGCTGCTGCTGGTTCTAGCCCACCCGCTTCCATTACGGCTGCCTACAACGCTGCCAACACAGCCGCCGCCGCCGCCGCCACTGCTCAAGCAGCAGCAGCTCAAGCAGCCTCTGACCTTGATGTTGCTTCTAAAGTAAACGTGGTGGGCGTTGTGAATGGCGGCCGTACCATTTGCGCTGCTGCTACCTCTTGTACCAAAGCAGAACTTTTGGCCTTGAGCTTGAAAGCCGCCCAAACTGCTGTGGCTGCTGCCGATGCTTCATTCAAAGCTATTACCTTGGCTTTGGCACTTCGTGATCAAATTGTGAGTGTCAATCCTTCAGCTTCTGTGGCCAGTGCCGTTGCGTCGCTTACTACTGCACAAACTGCCGCTGTTGCTGCACAAACTGCAGCTAACGCAAGCATTACCAACTACCAAGCCCTTGCTACTGCTTTTGGTACCACTGGTACAACCATCACTGGTTCTACTGGTACTACAGGTACTACAGGTACTACAGGTACCACAGGTACTACTGGCACCATTTAATCCAACTCTTAGCGTTTAACCAACGCTAGACTTTAATTAGCTCGGGGGTTTGTCCTCCGAGTTTTTTTTTGCAAAAATTAGGCTGCTTGTGAATTGGTTTTTAGTTAAATTGGTGGGTTCAGTAATTGGCATGTTGGCTTTATTGACTGGCTGCATTCAAACACCCGTAACGCAGACCATGGCTGAAGCCTTTGGCAAAGGCAAGAGCGGCAACATTGACGCCATCAAACTCAACCCCAATTTAAAGTATTTAAGAGTAACGCTGCGCGAGCGTGCTGTGCTGATGGTGTTGGGCTATTCAGAAAATTCTCCCAAAGGCACTATGGAAACTTGGTACAGCAGCCAGGGTGAGGTGCTTAAGCTTTTGAACGGGCGCGTGGTGTCTACCAACGGATTTGAAATTGATTGGCGCAACGTGAATGACGTGCCTTTTCCAAATTGGACAGAATTGAATGCTTTGAACTTGAGTGCAACTTCATTTGAATTTAAACGCACTTACGATCAAATGCCCGCCTATCAGTTTGGTATTTCTGAAACTGTGCAGCTGTATGGTGTGCGCACACCTACCAATGCCAACTTGGTAGGCTTGCCTGCAAACCAACTTAAGTGGGTGGAAGAAAAAGTGAAAGGCACTGCACATGGCTTGCCTTCTGCGCGTTATGGCTTAAGTACCAAGAATGGCCAAACCTTTGTGGTTTATGGTGAGCAGTGTTTTTCAAGTGAACTTTGCTTTTCTTGGCAAACTTGGCCTGTGGCTAAGTAAATTTTTATTGGATAGTTAAAAATAATGTTCAATAAATTTGCTACCAGGTTGCTTGCTCATAAAGCTGGTGTGCTCTTAGCTGTTTTCTTGTGTGGCCTTTTAACTTGCAATGGCGTGACTGCGCAAACATTGCAGCTTGCGCACACAGATGGCGAGCGCTTGAGTGATTGGATGCTTCGCCAACCTTCTGGTGCTTTGTTGTACACACCAGGCTTGCAGTGGCAAGTGCCCAGTGAGCGCGAAGCACAAGCTAAGCTCAAGCGCAAAGTGCTTGACGCACTCAACGCAATACCAATGGCTTCTTCAACAGACAAGGCCAACTTAGGCAAATGGGTAGAAGCCTTGCCAGTAACTGGCCGTGTGCGCTTAACCCAGCCCGATGCGCGTTGGCTTCAGGCACACCCTAGCCAAGACCCAGTTTTAAAATCTGACCACAAAGTAGCAATGCCAAACAGGCCCACTTCAGTGAGTGTGGTCATGCAAAGTGGTGGGCTGTGCACGGTGCCGCATGTGGCTGGCGCTCAAGTTAGAAACTATCTTCAAGCATGCGTGCCTTCACAACTAGAAAGCACAGATCGCGCGTACGTTGTTCAACCAGATGGTGCTGTGGCTAACTATGGCATTGCTATGTGGAACCAAGAAGCTCAAGCTGGCATAGCGCCTGGGGCCTTGGTGTGGGCGCCTTCACGGAATAGTGGAATTTCTAATGAGTTGTCTTTGCAGTTGGCACAATTTTTAGCCACTCAAAGTTATGAGAGTTTGGTGGCTAATGTAGGCAGTGGTTTGGCCCCTTATTCTGGCGCGCCTTTAGCTGCAAATGCTTCTTTTACTTCTACCTCTACTGCAACCTCTCGCAGTTTGCCCATCACTGCCAGCGATTGGGGCTTTGTAGGGCTGCTTCAAACACCCAGCGCACGCATGTCGCCAGCGGGTGATGCACGACTCAGTATGAGTCGTGTGTACCCGTATGAGCGAACCAATGTATTTGTTCAGCCCTTCGATTGGCTTGAAGCTGGCTTTAGGTATTCAAACATTAGCAACCTCTTGTATGGTCCATTTGAGCTGTCGGGCACGCAGGCATTAAAGGACAAAAGCATCGACTTCAAACTTCGCTTGCTAGAAGAGTCGGCCTACATGCCGCAAGTGGCCTTGGGCATGATTGACTTTGGTGGCACCGGATTGTTTTCTAGCGAATATGTGGTGGCCAACAAGCGCTTTGGCAACCTAGATGCCAGCTTGGGCATGGGCTGGGGTTACTTAGGGTCTAGTGGCAATGTGCCCAACCCCTTGGCTAAACTTAATTCAAGCTTTAACACTCGCAGTGCAGACTTTGGCATGGGCGGCACCCCCGCTTTCAAATCATTCTTCCGAGGCCCGGCTGCTCTGTTTGGTGGCGTGCAGTACCACACCCCTTGGCGCAACTGGGTGCTGAAGGCTGAATACGATGGCAACAACTATCAAAACGAGCCACAAGCCAACAACCGCAATCAAACGTCTCCCTTTAACTTTGGTGTGGTGTACAGGCCCAACCCGTCTGTAGATTTGTCTTTGGGCTTGGAGCGTGGCAACACCATTATGGTGGGCTTTACTTTGCGCACTTCTTTGCCCAACCTTAGCGTGCCCAAAGTATCTGACCCCCCCACGCCCAAAATTGCCACCACACGCCCACAGCAAGCGCCAGATTGGGTGAGCACGGTGGCCGATGTTACGTACATGAGCAGCTGGGTGGTTCAAAAAATTGCCCTCCATGGCAGCGTGATGCAAGTAGACATTGAGGCATTGTCGGGCGCTCATTGGAATGAACGGCTGCACCGAATTTTGACCATTCTGCACCGCGATGCACCGGCCAATATCCAAACCTTTGAGCTCAATTTGAACGACCAAGGTGTGCCGCTTACACAGCGAGTGGTTAACCGCGAAGCTTGGGTAAAGCAAAACACGCAACTGGTGCCGCCTGCTGAAGTGGTGCCCGCTATTGTGGCTGTAGAGCCGCCTGTTCAAACTTATCAAACTGTTTCAAATAGAACCGGCCTTAAGCTTAAGCAAGATAAACCCAACACGCCTGAGTGGGAGCGAACGCCTGCTTTGTTTGGCTTTGGTGTGGTGCCAAGTTGGCAACAAAACATTGGGGGCCCCGATGGTTTCTTGTTGTTTAGAGTGGGCCTTTCGGTGCCCATGCAGCTCAGAATTAGCAACAACGTTGCCATTACAGGCTCGCTAGGCCTGAATTTGTATGACAACTTTGGCAAGTTTAAATATACCGCCCCCAGTGACATGCCCAGGGTGCGCACGTATTTGCGGGAGTACATGACGGCGTCTAAGTTCAATGTGCCCAACTTACAAATTACCCACTTTTCTGATTTGGCTCCCAACCACTATTACAGCGTGTATGCAGGCTACTTGGAAAGCATGTATGCGGGTGTGGGGGGCGAGTGGATGTACCGCAAGTGGCACAGCCCCTTTGCCTTTGGGGTAGACATTAACCGTTTGCAGCAGCGCAGCTTTAACCAATTCTTTGGCTTTAGCAACGCGGGCGAACAAACAGGCTACCGTGTAACCACAGGGCATGCCACAGCTTACATAGACACTGGCTGGCAAAACACCCACCTCAAACTAAGCGCTGGCCGCTATTTGGCGGGCGATTTGGGCGTAACCTTGGATGTGGGCAAAACATTTGCCAACGGTGTATCGGTGGGGGCTTGGGCTACCAAGACCAATGTATCGGCCCAAAGGTTTGGCGAGGGCAGCTTTGACAAAGGCTTTTACCTGCGCATACCTTTTGACGTAATGACCACCTCACGCAGCGGCAATGTGGCCAACTTGTTTTACAACCCCCTCACGCGCGATGGTGGTGCTAAGCTAAACCGAGACTTTACGCTGTTTGGTGCTACCAGCCCGCGCAGCCAGCGCGAGACCAGCTACATGCCGGCGGCTTTGCCTTTGAACAGGGGTAACTGAGAAAAAGCTTTGGCTGCTGCTAGGCTTTTTTCTCTTTTCTTGGTTTAGTAGCCGTTGGGGTTTTGTGATTGCCAGCGCCAAGAGTCTTGGCACATTCTGGCTACGTCTAGCTTGGCTTTCCAGCCTAGTTCTTGTTCGGCCAGTTGGGTGTCGGCAAAGTATTCGGGCACATCGCCTGCGCGTCTGGCTACAAACTTGTAGGGCAGGTGAATGTGGTTAACCTTGGCAAAGGTGTCTGCCATTTCTTTCACGCTCACTCCTTTGCCGGTGCCTAAATTAACGGTAATGCTTTGCTGTTTGGTTTTCAGATAGTTAAGCGCTGCCAAGTGGCCTTGGGCCAAATCCACCACATGAATGTAGTCGCGCACGCCAGTGCCGTCGGGCGTGGGGTAGTTGTTGCCAAAAATGCTTAAAAACTCGCGCTTGCCCACGGCCACTTGCGTGATGAAGGGCATGAGGTTGTTGGGAATACCATTGGGGTGCTCGCCTATGGTGCCGCTAATGTGCGCGCCCACGGGGTTGAAGTAGCGCAAGATGGCTACCTGCCACAGGTTAGGATTTTTGGGGTCATTTTTGGGTGTCTAATCGCATCAAAAATTGATATGAATGTTGGGTCTAATCATATCAAGTTGGTTTTGAGCAAAGTTGCAGAATGGACGGAGTGGTTCAATTGTTGTAAATCTGACTGGTAAGGATGAATGTTTAATTTCTCAACTGTGCTCAAGGGCATGTTCTGGCTGTGCTTCGTGGCAGTGAATACGCTGGCTTTAAGCCCTGCGCCTTATTTGCCGCCAGTATTTGACTGGTGGGACAAGGCGCAGCATGCCATTGCGTTTGGTACTTTGGCGGTGTTGGCGGTGCTGGCTTATCCTGGTGTTTCTAAGGTGCGCATAGGCTTGTTGCTAATTGCGCATGGGGTGTTGATTGAGGTGTTGCAGTACTTCACGGGTTATCGGTTTGGCGATTGGCAAGATGCGCTGGCGGATGGGGTGGGGGTATTGGTGGGGTTGGTGCTGGCGCGGCTGATGGTTTTTTGGTCATTTCACAAAAGCCCTTGATGTGTCGATGAAAGTTGAAATGATCGACATGTGGTGTGGACATGTCGTCGCAATCGACATATCATCATAACGTGTCGATAAAAGAGAATTATTCAACCATGAGCCACTTCCAAGATGCCTGGCAGGCCGAAAAGCCTTACAACAGCCTGCCACCCTTGCCACTTCTGCCAGCTGCGTCTGACTTCGAAACTCGAGCAGTATTGAAGGCATGCATTACCGCTCGCGCAGCGTTGGCTGAGCTAAAGCAGTCTGCAGATTTAATTCCCAACCAGACCATGCTGATAAATACGATACCTTTGCTGGAGGCAAAAGACAGTTCTGAAATTGAAAACATTGTGACCACAACAGACAGGCTGTTTCAGCATGCGCAGTGGGAACACCAAGCAGACCCAGCGACCAAAGAAGCGCTTCGATATCGCTCTGCACTTTACAAAGGTTTTCAATCGTTGAAGGATCGTCCACTTTGTACGGTCACTGCCGTTGAAATTTGTCGAACGCTGAAAGGGGTAGACCTGGATATTCGCAAAACGCCAGGTACGCAGCTGATCAACGACACAACAGGTGAGGTCATTTACACGCCACCAGAGGGTGAAAGCAATCTGCGGGAAATGTTGGCCAACTGGGAGCGCTTTATTCACAACGAGGATGATGTAGACCCACTGGTGAGAATGGCTGTGGGGCATTACCAATTTGAGGCGATCCATCCTTTTGAGGATGGCAATGGCCGTACCGGCCGTGTGATCAATATTTTGTATTTGATTCAACAAGATTTATTGCAGCTTCCAATTTTGTACCTTAGCCGTCACATCATTGCCAACAAGTCAGACTATTACAAACTCCTTTTGAACGTCACGCGTGATGGCGCCTGGGAGCCATG
The DNA here is from genome assembly GCF_003063375.1 of Limnohabitans sp. MMS-10A-178. Lineage (GTDB taxonomy): Bacteria > Pseudomonadota > Gammaproteobacteria > Burkholderiales > Burkholderiaceae_C > Limnohabitans_A. Next base: position 10,276 of record NZ_NERY01000004.1, read on the forward strand.
GATTTTGTTCATGCTGAAAGCGGTGGAAGAGACCTCCCGCTGGACCACTCAGAAGATTGCTGCCATTCGAAATTTGTCGGAGCACACCACCGAATTTGTTCGTCTTAGCGTGCCAAAAATTTACACCCGAGAGTTGGTGGATGTTATTTTTGAGCAGCCATATTGCCGCATTTCAAACTTGGTGAATAAGGGTGTGGCAAAACGACAGGCAGCCTCCAAGTACCTCAAAGACATGGTGGCATTGGGTGTGCTGGTTGAGCAGCCAGCGGGTAAAGAAAAGCTATTTATTCATCCAAAGTTGATGAAGTTACTAAGCTATGACAGCAATCAGTTTGTGCCTTACTTTGGAGTGGAAACCGAATGATTCAAACTTTTATTTTTTGGAGGCGTTCGCTTCCTTTACTTTTGAGTGGGTTCATGTTGCTGAATGCAGCTGGACAAGTTCAAGCGCAGTCGGCTTTTCAAGTTCAATCGCCCGTTTTAAAAATGCGTGCCGATGGCCCCGATGCTGAGGCTCTGGGCAAAGAGCAAGGGTACAAGCCTTGTATACAAGCGTTGCTCAAGCCCGAGTGCCGCGTGGGTGCTTGGTCGGCCTCGGTTTCTGCTTACTCTAAGTATGCAGTGAAGCCTTCGGCAAATCCATGGGCTTTGCCCGATCATGAAGCACCGCCGCCCATTACTTGGCGCTGGGGCCTGTTTTCTAAAAACTTAGACGATTTTATGGATGCCACGCAAACCACAGGTTTGCTGATCATTCACAAAGGCAAAGTGGTGGCCGAGCGCTACCAATACGACCGCAAACCCGGCATGCCCATGCGTTCGTTTTCCATGGCCAAAACATTCACGGCCATGTTGGTGGGCATAGCGCATGGCAAGGGACATATTCGTTCATTGGATGACAAAGCCTCCGACTATTGGCCCGAAATTGCCAACTCGGCGTATGGCCAAACCACCATTCGCAATTTGCTGCGCATGTCGTCGGGTGTGCCTTTTAGAGAGCTGTACACCTGGACGCCAGACGACGACAACTGGGTGTGGGGGCAAGTGCTGTACCACCCCAGCAATACCAATGCGCCTCAACGCATTAGCGAGTATTTGAATGGCAAGACAACGCGCGATATAGAGCAGGGGCAACGCTTTCACTATGCCTCTATCGAAACAGAAATTTTGGGCAGAGTGCTTAGCCGCTCTACTGGTAAGTCTGTGACTGCCCTCACGGAAGAGTGGTTGTGGCAACCCATGGGCGCGCAAGACCGTGCGCATTGGCATGCCTCTACCACCGATGGTGCTGAGGGTGTGGCAGGTAGCTTCAATGCGTCTTTGCGCGACTATGGACGCTTTGGCATGTTGCTGGCCAACGATGGCATGCGTGATGGCGTAGAAATTATTCCGCGCGACTATGTGTTGGATGGCACCGATGTGTCTAAGCAGCCCCCAGGTTTTAAACCGCGCGTGGCCACGCCGTATTTTGGTTATGGCTATCAGACTTGGCTGCAGCCCAACAAGACACGCACCTTTGCATTGCAAGGCATTCATGGGCAAAGCATGTTAATTCAACCGGCCAATCAAATTGTGATTGTGCAAACCTCGGCCAACTTCAAACCCAGTGGGCAGCAGGATATGCGGCCTTATCACTATAGGGCTGCGTTGTGGGCGGGGGTGTTGAGGAGTTTGGGGGGGGATGTGGGGGAGTGATTTTTTAATTCATAGCAAAGCATCTGCAAGCTCAGCAAATCCTGCGCCGCGCTCTTGGTAGGTAATGTATTTGGGCAAATGTTTTAACTCGTGTTCGAAGCGCCTGATATTGGCCACGCCCACACTGTGCGTGAAATGTTCAAACATCACTTGGTCGTTGGTTGAGTCGCCCACATAGACCCATTGATCTAGTTCTTGAGCTAATTCTCTTCCTGTTAGCTCTTTAAGAATCCACTTTGCGCCATGCCATTTGTTGTGATCACCAAACCAAGCGTTGATGTGGATGCTGCTGACTGTGGCGGTCATGCCTTCTTGATTTAGCAACGCTACCACTTGTTGTATTTTTTCAGGTGACAGGTGATGAAACTCGCTGTGGTCAAACGCAATGTCAGTTTCTCGTCCTGCTGAGTCTTGAGCCATCACGGTGCCCGGTATTTCTTGCAGCACTTTTTGGGCAATGCGTTGCATTTGCTCAAAGTTGTGAGTGCGTGTGGCTTGTTCTTGTTGGTAGATTTTGCTAACTTGGTTGTTTTGTGCGTTGTGCACCAAGGCCACTGCGCCGTTTTCTGCAACTAGAGCATCGACTGGCCAAGTCGATGCAAATGGCATGCTCCAACCTACGGGCCTTCCGGTAATGGGGATGACCATGAGGCCTGCAGTTTTTAACTGGTGCAGAGCTTGGAGCGCATCAGGCGTGATGGCGCCTTCGGTGGTGAGGGTGTCGTCAATGTCGGTGAAGACGCCTCTGATTTTTTGGCGTGCAGTGCTGGGCCAAGTGCTTAAAGGCTGCAATTTATGTTCTCTTGGAGGCTTCGCCTAGTTTTTCTGTAAGCCAAACTTTCATGAGGGATTGATAAGGGACGTCCAATTTATTGGCCTGACGTCGGATGCCATCTAATAAGCTGTCAGACAAGCGCAAAGAAATACTGGTGGTGGATGGCTTGAGGTTGGTGAATTTCGCGACTTGCATTTTTGATGCATCGAAATACTCAGTGGCGTCATTGGCCGCATCTTCCCAAAACTTTCTTTCAGCGGCTTCACTTTTAAATTTAGGAATAGCCTTCAAGCTGGATTTGATACTGCTTTGAAGCTTAGTTTGCTTTGGCATAAACAAGCCTTTCTTTTCGATGTTGATCTCTGGCAGAAATGATTCGAATGAGGGTATTGTTTTCACGCAATGTGAAGACAACAGTCAACAAGCGCCTTTCATGGGTAATGCCTAAAGCCAAGAATCTGGGTTCAGATTGGCTGTGTTTGGCATCGTGGTTGAGTAGGAGCGGGTCGTTGAAGAAAATTTCCTCTGATTCGGAGGGAAGCACATCATGTTTTTGATCGCTTTTTTCTGCATTGCCATGGTCCCACTCAAACCCGACGATGAGATCGAGGTTGAGCATGTGTGTATGTTATGAACATATACGCTATTGGTCAACCCAAACTTCAAACTTGCAAGTAGACGTGAGTTATCAGCCAGCCGACCCCAACGCCAATCCCGCATGCTCGCGCAGCGGATGGAAGTGAATCTTTGGAAAGCGTTCTTGCGCTAAACGCACGTCATATGGCGAAGTGCAAAGGTATGCCAATGTATCTGCGGCATCCAGAGCCATGCGCTGTGGATACGCGTTTAAGAACTCTCTGAGTTCTGCAGGCGTATCGGCTGTAATCCAACGCGCGCCAGTGTACTGGCAGCCTTCTAGCCTGACATCGCAATCGTATTCAGCCTTCAAGCGGTGCTGCACCACTTCAAACTGCAACTGGCCCACGGCGCCAAGCAACATAGGGCCGCCCACTTCGGGTTTGAACACCTGAATGGCACCTTCTTCGCCCAGCTGGTCTAGGCCGGCTTGGAGTTGTTTGGTTCTGAGCGGGTTCTTCAAGATCACGGTCATGAACAGCTCGGGCGCAAAGAAGGGCAGGCCGGTGAACAGCAAGTTGGCGCCGTCGGTAATGGTGTCGCCCAACTGTACGCCGCCATGGGTGGTGAAGCCAATGATGTCGCCTGCATAGGCTTCGTCTACGGCTTCGCGTCTTTGGCTCAAGAAAGTCACCACGCTGGTGGGGCGCAGTTCTTTGCCTGTGCGTTGCACTTTGAGTTTCATGCCGGGGGTGTACTTGCCCGAGGCCATGCGCACAAACGCTATTCGGTCGCGGTGCGAGGGGTCCATGTTGGCTTGTACTTTGAACACCACACCGGCAAAGGCGGCGTCTTCTGGCTGCACTTCTTTGATCACCGGCTGCTTGTTCACAATGAGTGAGCTGGTGCGGGGCTTGGGCGAGGGGGCCAAGTCGACCAATGCGTCGAGCACTTCCATCACACCGAAATTGTTGACACCGGAGCCGAAGAACACGGGGGTTTGTTTGCCTGCTAAGAAGGCTTCTTTGTCGAATGAGGGTGATGCGCCTGTGGCCAGTTCCATGCTTTCTAATGCAGTAGCAAATTCAGCGCCAAAGCGTGTGTGCAGTGCAGCTTCTTCAGACAGGGGCATGGCTTCGAAGTCTTGCGGCAAGCGCTCGCTGCCCGACTCAAACACGGTCATGGCTTGGGTGCGCAAGTTGATGATGCCGCCAAACAATTTGCCTTGGCCTACGGGCCAGGTCATGGGCACGCAGGGCATGCCCAGCTCGCGTTCTACTTCGTCAAGAATATCCAATGGGTCGCGAACTTCGCGGTCCATTTTGTTCACGAAGGTGATGATGGGTGTATCGCGCTGGCGGCAAACTTCAATGAGCCTGCGGGTTTGGGCTTCCACACCGTTGGCGGCGTCAATCACCATGAGGGCGGAGTCTACGGCTGTTAAAACGCGATAGGTGTCTTCGCTAAAGTCTTTGTGGCCGGGGGTGTCGAGCAGGTTGATGACATGGTCGCGGTACAGCATTTGCATGACGGAGGAGGCCACCGAAATGCCGCGCTGCTTTTCAATTTCCATCCAGTCGGAGGTGGCGTGGCGCGAGGCTTTGCGGGCCTTGACGGAGCCGGCAATTTGAATGGCGCCCGAGAACAGCAAGAGCTTCTCGGTGAGCGTGGTTTTGCCCGCGTCAGGGTGAGAAATGATGGCAAACGTCCGGCGGCGCCGGGTTTCTTGGGCGTAAGTCAATGTGGCTCCAGGGGGAATTTGGGTGTCTGGGTTGGAATCCAGATAAGCCGCTAGTATAATTTGCGCAATTCCGAGGAGCGTTGCAGCGGCCCCCACTAGATTCAACAAGAGTCTTTCAGTGGCGAGGACGTGAGGCTCGGAACCCTACTTTGCAACGACGCTCATCCACTTTTCTGCGGGATGAGCTCTATTTTTTCATTGAGCTCTATTGATTTTTATCAGTTTTTCCCTCTGAGATGTGGTTTCAAACTTTAATTTGGAGCTCACCATGAATGCACGCTTAAACACCGCCGTTAACGCCGATTGCGCCATTGCCGATATCGGCCTGGCCGATTGGGGTCGCAAAGAAATCAAAATTGCCGAGACAGAAATGCCCGGTTTGATGGCCATCCGCAAAGAATTTGCCGCCGCTCAGCCCCTCAAAGGTGCCCGCGTAACTGGCTCTTTGCACATGACCATTCAAACAGCCGTGCTGATTGAAACCCTGCAAGCTTTGGGCGCCCAAGTGCGCTGGGCTTCTTGCAACATTTACTCTACACAAGACCACGCTGCGGCAGCCATTGCGGCCAACGGCACGCCTGTGTTTGCGGTGAAGGGCGAGAACCTCACTGAGTACTGGGACTACACCCACCGCATTTTTGACTTCGGTGCCAAGGGCACTGAAGGCGAAGGCCCCAACATGATTTTGGACGACGGCGGCGACGCAACGCTTCTGATGCACTTGGGCAAGCGCGCAGAAACAGATCCTTCTTTGTTGGAAAACCCAGGCTCTGAGGAAGAGACTTGCTTGTTTGCCGCCATCAAAGCCAAGCTGGCCGAAGACAGCACTTGGTACAGCCGCAAGGGCGCCCAAATCATTGGCGTGACCGAAGAAACCACCACTGGCGTGCACCGCTTGAACGAGATGAGCGCCAAGGGCGAATTGATGTTCCGCGCCATCAACGTGAACGATTCTGTGACCAAGTCTAAGTTTGACAACTTGTACGGCTGCCGCGAGTCTTTGGTAGACGGCATCAAGCGCGCTACCGATGTGATGATTGCAGGCAAAGTGGCTGTGGTTGCCGGTTACGGTGACGTGGGCAAGGGCAGTGCACAAGCATTGCGCGCTTTGAGTGCCCAAGTTTGGGTAACAGAAATTGACCCGATCAACGCTTTGCAAGCCGCCATGGAAGGTTACAAAATTGTGACCATGGATTACGCTGCAGACAAGGCCGACATTTTTGTAACGGCCACTGGTAACAAGCACGTTATTACGCATGACCACATGGTGGCCATGAAAGACGAAGCCATCGTTTGCAACATCGGTCACTTCGACAACGAGATCGACATTGCTTCCGTTGAGAAGTACACATGGGAAGAAATCAAGCCCCAGGTGGACCACATTGTGTTCCCCGATGGCAAGAAAATTATCATGTTGGCCAAAGGCCGCTTGGTGAACTTGGGTTGCGGCACTGGCCACCCTAGCTTTGTGATGAGCACTTCTTTTGCCAATCAAACCATTGCGCAAATTGAATTGTTCACACGCCCCGATGCGTACGAAAACGGCAAGGTCTATGTGTTGCCCAAGCACTTGGACGAGAAGGTTGCACGTTTGCACCTCATGAAGGTTGGCGCCATGTTGACTGAGTTGTCAGACATGCAAGCGGCTTACATTGGCGTGAACAAAAACGGCCCTTACAAGCTCGACACATACCGTTATTGATCCAATATTTTGCGCATTGACCAATTGTTAGTAGAGCGCGGCCTGGCCGCGTCTCGTTCGCAGGCCCAACGGCTGATTGCGGCAGGTGTTCAGTGGCGTACGCCACCGGGCGCTTTGCCAACTGCCGTGCTAGAGGCTGTGAAGTCTTCCGTGGAATGGCGCAAGATTGGTAAAAACAAAGACGAGGTGCCCAGCGATGCAGAAATTGTGTTGCTGGACGACTCTGAGTCTAAGTATGTATCGCGAGGTGGTTTGAAACTGGAAGGTGCACTGCGTGACAGTGGCGTTTCGGTTTCAGGCCTTCGTTGTATGGATGTGGGGCAGAGTACCGGTGGTTTTACCGAGTGCTTGCTTTTGAATGGTGCCGCCGAAGTGGTGGGCATTGATGTAGGCCATGGCCAAGTGCATCCGAGGGTGCGTGAAGATGCGCGCGTGATTTGCATTGAAGGTGTGAATGCGCGCGAACTCATGCCCGATGACGAGCGCATTCCCGATGCTGAAGCTGGCTTTGATGTGATGGTGGGCGATGTGTCGTTTATCTCACTGACGCTGGTGTTGCATGGGGTGGTGCCGTTCTTGAAGCCGGGTGGCGTGTTGTTGATGTTGGTGAAGCCGCAGTTTGAATTGCAGCCCGAGAACATTGGCAAAAATGGTTTGGTGAAAGACCCCGCCATGTACCCCGTGATTGAAAAACGCATTCGCACTTCACTCAAAGAGTTGGGCTTGAAAGTGACCGGTTGGTACGACAGCGCCATTGAAGGTGGCGATGGCAATCGTGAGTTTTTTGTGCAGGCGGTGAAGCCTCCAGAAGACTGAAAAAACAGAACAAATTGATTGAGTTGGCTGAATAAGCGGGCTCATTGAGAGCGATGAAAAAATTACCAGTTAGCTTTGAATTTTTTCCACCAAAAACGCCTGAAGGTGCTGAGAAGCTGCGCGTTGTGCGTCAACAGCTTTACACCCAAGCACCAGAGTTTTGTTCAGTGACTTATGGTGCCGGCGGCTCTACGCAAGAAGGCACCTTTGGTACTGTGGGCGAGATTTTGAAAGAAGGCGTTGACGCTGCTTCGCACTTCTCTTGCATTGGTGCCAGTGAAGAATCTGTGCGCAATGAATTGGCCACATTGAAGGCCATGGGCGTGAAGCGCTTGGTAGCTTTGCGCGGCGATTTGCCCAGCGGCTACGGCATGGGCGGCGCGTTTCATTACGCATCCGATTTGGTGGCCTTTATTCGCAAAGAAACAGGCGACTATTTCCACATTGAAGTGGCGGCATACCCAGAAATTCATCCGCAGGCCAAGTCTGCAGAGTCCGATTTGCAGGCCTATGTTTCCAAAGTGAAGGCTGGCGCCAACTCGGCCATTACCCAGTATTTTTACAATTCCGACGCGTACTTCCGCTTTGTGGACGATGCGCACAAGTTGGGTGCCGATGTGCCGGTGGTGCCGGGCATTATGCCTATTGGCAGCTCTACACAGCTGCTTCGTTTTTCAGATGCATGCGGCGCAGAAATTCCACGCTGGATTCGTTTGCGTTTGCAGGGCTATGGTGATGACACCGCGTCTATCAAGGCGTTTGGCTTAGATGTGGTGGCCGATTTGTGCGATCAGCTGCGCAATGCGGGTGTGCCAGCGTTGCACTTTTATACGATGAACCAGAGTGCGACCACTTTGGAGTTGTTGAAGCGATTGGCTTAATCAGCGCTCATCAAAACTCATCACCACCTCTTTGCTGGTGGGCTTGGCTTGGCAGCTGAGTACAAAGCCTTGCTCGGCTTCCCACTTTTCTAAGGTGAAGTTCTTTTCCATTTCGACACTGCCTTGCATGACTTTGGCGCGGCAGGTACAGCACACGCCGCCTTTGCATGAGTAGGGCAAGTCCAAGCCTGCAGCCAACGCTACATCCAAAATTTTGTCAGTGACCGACATCTGCATTTGATGCTTCTTGCCATCGAGCAAAATGGTGAGTGCTACTTCGCCTTTAGATTCTGGCGCGTTACCCAATACGACTTGTTTGCGTTCATTGGCAGGCAAAGCTTCTAGGGTGGGCGATGTGAATCGCTCAGTGCGAATATTGCGCGCAGGTACGCCTACTTCTATCAATGCTTTTTCTGTGGCTTCAATCATGGCATCTGGGCCGCAAATGAAGACCTCGTCCATACTGGCCGCAGGCAAAAGACTGCTCACAATTTCTTTGACTTTGGCAGCATCAATGCGGCCTTCAAGCAAAGGCACTTCTTGCGCTTGGCGCGACAACACATGAATGAGTGTGAGTCTGTTGGGGTAGCGATCTTTGAGATCTTGTAACGCTTCGTTGAACATCACGCTGTCCATGCGGCGGTTGCCGTAGACCAAGGTGAATTTGGATTTTGGTTGCTGCTCTAAGGTGGTGGCCAATATGGACAAGATGGGAGTGATGCCTGAGCCTGCTGCAAAACCTACACGGTGAATGGCGCGTGGACGTTGAACGGTGAAGCGACCATCGGCGGGCATGACGCGCATGACGTCGCCTACTTTGAGTTTGGTTGCGGCCCAATTAGAAAATACACCGCCTTGTACGGGACGAATGCCTACTTCTAGGGTGCCAGTTTTTTTGAATGAATTTTCTGAAGAGCTGATGGAATAACTGCGGCGCACATCGTTGCCATCAATGGTGGCGCGCAAAGTTAAAAACTGACCGGCTTTGAAATTGAAACCACTTTGCAATTCGGTGGGCACTTGCAAGGTGATAGCCACTGCACCAGCTGCTTCAGGGGTAATGTCGGCAACTTGAAGGTCGTGAAATTTGAAAGCGATCATGGTGCGAAATTTTTAATTGGGTGCGTTGTTCTTTGCAGTTTGCAACGCTGCTTCAATAAGGTTTGAAGTAATCAAACGGCTCCATGCAATCGAGGCAGCGGTAAAGCGCTTTGCAGGCGGTGGAGCCAAAGTGAGATGTTTCGGTGGTGTTGTCTGAGCCGCATTGTGGGCAGGCCACGGCCAGCAATTCGTGACCGCCAGGATTGCTGGCGCTGCGCGCTGCAAATTGCACGATGCTGGTGTTGCCTTGCGTTAAGCAATCGTGATCTGCCCCGCTGTGCGGTGGCGCAATGCCATAAGCGCGAAGTTTGTCTTTGGCCTCTTGCGTCATCCAATCGGTAGTCCACGCGGGTGCCAGTTGAGTCACCACGCGGCCGTGCAATCCGTATTCATACAGCAAGTTGCGCACATCATCTTCAATTTGACCCATGGCAGGGCAGCCGCTGTAGGTGGGCGTGATGACCACTTCCAATTGTTCACTGCCATCTTGCGCAAGCACACTGCGCACATCGCGCAAGATACCCAATTCGCGCAGTGTGACCACAGGAATTTCGGGGTCGGTTAGCGACTCTAATAATTGCCACGCCTGATCAACTGCGGATAGCACTTGCATTTGATTTACCAAGTGGCGTTGGGATGCGCACGCGGCAAGCTTTGCATTTCGGCCAACATAAAACCCAAATGCTCGGAGTGAACACTGTGTTTGCCTGTGGGCACAAAGCCGCCATCTGCTGGACGCTTGAGAGTGGCTTCTAACAATGCATCGTTCACAATTTGATTCCAGTCGTTTTGCAAACTGGCCATGTCGAGCTTTGTGATGCGCGCAGCTTCTGCTTCGTATGCGCTGTGGGTCCAAAACTCTTGCGTATAAGGCATGAGATGATTAACCGCCGCTTGTGCACGTGCATGCGATTCTGCAGTGCCATCGCCCATGCGCAACAACCAATCGCGTGAATGGCGCAAGTGGTAACGAACTTCTTTGAGCGACTTGGCAGCAATGGCAGCCAGTTGTGCGTGCGGTGCATGCTGCAGTTTGTCCCACACCAACACCATGAGCGAGCTGTACAAAAAGTTGCGAACCAAGGTGGTGGCAAAGTCTCTGTCGCTGGCCGATGTGCCAGCAAGCGGAGGATGGTTTGGCAACTCTAGCAGTGTGTAGTTTTTAAAGTCAGGCACATCGCGGAAAAAAGCCAGTGTGTCTTCTGTGGCGCCGTTGCCAATTTGTGCAGCCGCTTCTTGGTACAGCAAACGTGCTTGACCCACCAAGTCCAAGCTGTTGTTAGACAGCGCAATGTCTTCTTCCAAAATAGGGCCATGGCCAGACCATTCGGCATTGCGTTGGCCCAACACCAAAGCGTTGTCGGCCAAGTGAAGCAGATAGTCTATTGGCAATGTGTGATTCACTGTTGCTTGCGCGGCTGACATTACATGTGCCCCACTTCATTAGGAATTTCGTAGAAGGTGGGATGGCGATAAACCTTGTCGCTGGAAGGCTCGAAGAACTCCGATTTGTCGTTGGGCTCACTGGCCGCAATGGAAGAAGATTGCACCACCCAAATGCTCACGCCTTCTTGGCGACGCGTGTAAACATCGCGTGCCATTTGCAAAGCGTGTTGTGAATCGGATGCGTGCAAACTGCCGCAGTGCTTGTGCTCAAGGCCTTGCTTACTGCGCACAAACACTTCCCACAAGGGCCACTCTTTGAGTGCGGGTGAGGAGGAGTTGGCTGCAGCATTCGATGCAGTAGGTTTTTGATCTGCGCTCATGCAGCCTCCTTCAAATTCTTTTGAGCTTGTTTCTCAGCTTGTTTTTTGGCGTGCGCCAAAGCAGCATCGCGCACCCATTGACCATCGTTCCAAGCTTTGACGCGAGCGCCCAAACGTTCTTTGTTGCAAGGACCGTTGCCATTGACCGTGGCCCAAAATTCGTCCCAATCAATTTGGCCGTAATCGTGGTGTTGGCGTTCTTCGTTCCACTTCAAATCGGGGTCGGGCAAAGTGACTCCCAAAATTTTGGCTTGCGGTACGGTGGCGTCCACAAACTTTTGGCGCAGGTCATCGTTGCTAATGCGCTTGATGCCCCAGCGCATGCCTTGCACGCTGTTAGGGCTATCGGCATCGGGTGGTCCAAACATGGCCAAGCATTTCCACCACCAACGATTGACTGCGTCTTGCACCATGGCTTTTTGTTCGGCAGTGCCTTGCATCATGACCAGCAATGCTTCGAAGCCTTGGCGCTGATGGAAACTTTCTTCTTTGCAAACGCGAATCATGGCGCGTGCATAAGGGCCATAAGAGCAACGGCACAAAGGAATTTGATTCATGATGGCCGCGCCATCGACCAGCCAGCCAATGACGCCCACATCGGCCCAAGTGAGTGTGGGGTAGTTGAAGATAGAGCTGTACTTGGCTTTGCCGGTGTGCAATGCATCGAGCATTTGATCGCGGCTGGTGCCCAGCGTTTCGGCTGCGCTGTACAAATACAAACCATGGCCGGCTTCGTCTTGCACCTTGGCAATCAAAATGGCTTTGCGCTTGAGGCTAGGCGCACGGCTGATCCAATTGCCTTCGGGCAACATGCCCACAATTTCGCTGTGTGCGTGTTGGCTAATTTGGCGCACCAATGTTTTGCGATAAGCATCGGGCATCCAATCGCGTGGCTCCACTTTGCCATCGGCATCGATGCGCGCATCGAACTGCGTTTGCAAAGCCACATCCGCTTCTGACAAAGCTTTGGGCACCGATTTGAGTGCAGCTGTATTGGCCGAGTTGTTTGTGTCGGGTGCATCCGGCACATTGAAGGATTGCGTGTACATGGGCTTCTCCTCGCTTTTTAAGCGTGTTTGAAGCGGAGTATATCAATTACCCGACCGGTCGGTCGGTTAATTGATCTTCAAAGTTTTAGGGGTTTTGCTAGCAATGCTGAAAATGCTTCAACTGTGCTCAACCGCCCAACTGTGCCCCGTGCCTCTGGCCAATGCCGGCCCCACCACTTCCATCGCCTCGCGCAATTTGTCCTTGAGGGTAAAAGGCGCATTGACCACAAACATACCGCTGGCTGACAAGCCGGCCGAGCTGCCGTCGGTATTGCGGCCAATGGACAAGGTGAGGTTGATCCAAGGTTTTTGGGATTGATTGCTCAAAGTACGCAAGCGTTTGGGCAAATCGTGTGCCTCGGGCCTAGGAATGATGGGGTACCAAACCAAGTAAGTGCCCGTGGCAAAACGCTTCAGGCAGTCTTGTATGTTAGCGGCCACTTTCCCGTAATCGCTTTTAATTTCATAGCTTGGATCCATGAGCACCATGGCGCGCTTGGAGCCTGTGGCCGAAGGCGGCGGGGGCAACATCTTTTTGAGCGACTCAAAACCATCTTCACGGGCAATCATGATGCTGCGACCTGCGTCGAGTTGCGCCACGTTGGATGCCAAGGCTTTGCTGTCGGTGGGATGCAATTCAAACAGCCGCAATTTGTCGCGCGCGTCTTTGCGCAGCATGGCGTGAAGGATGAATGGCGAGCCAGGGTAGAACTTGGCTTGGCCGTTGGGGTTGAAGCTGGCAATCATGTCCAGATAAGCCTGAAGAGCCTCCGGAATAGGCTTGGCGTCTTTTTTCGAAGCGGCTTCGTCAAGTTGGCTGAGCAGTTTGAAAATGCCGTCTTGCGCTTCGCCGCCGGTTTCGGAATAGTCGCCATCCAACCTGTAAAGACCCGCACCCGCATGGGTGTCGATGATGGTGATACCGCCCTCTTTTTGCTGCAGGTGCTGCAAGGTGGCAATCAAGGTGAGGTGCTTGATGACATCGGCGTGGTTGCCGGCGTGGAAGGCGTGTCTGTAACTGAACATGGCTAGATGGTAACGCCTGAGCCCCGTTTATTGCCAAAAAACCCTTGCAAAACAACAATTTTGTCGTTTAGAATCGAGGGCTTCGCAGCGCATTAGTGATCCCGCGGCGGAGGGCAACATGCCAACCCCACCTAAGAGGTTCCCAAAAGAGGAACACCGACCGTGGAAAAGGATCCAACAAACCTTCTTTTAAAGAGAAAACTCATGACCAAAACGTTCAGCGCAAAACCCGCTGACGTGACGCACGAGTGGTTTGTGATTGACGCGACCGACAAGGTCCTCGGACGAGTAGCCAGCGAAGTTGCTCTCCGTTTGCGCGGCAAACACAAGGCCATTTATACGCCTCACGTCGATACTGGCGACTTCATTGTCGTCGTCAACGCAGCACAACTCAAAGTGACTGGCACCAAGTCTTTGGACAAGGTGTACTACCGCCATTCTGGTTACCCAGGCGGCATCACAGCCACTAACTTCCGCGACATGCAGTCCAAGCACCCTGGACGCGCGCTCGAGAAGGCCGTTAAGGGCATGTTGCCCAAAGGTCCTCTGGGCTACGCCATGATCAAAAAACTCAAGGTGTACGGTGGCGCTGAGCACCCCCACACCGCCCAACAGCCTAAAGTGCTGGAAATTTAAGGAGCCTTGAGAATGATTGGTGAATGGAACAATGGCACCGGCCGTCGCAAATCTAGCGTCGCCCGCGTGTTTCTGAAAAAAGGCTCTGGCAAGATCACGGTCAATGGCAAGGACATCCAAGCCTACTTCGGCCGCGAAACTTCGATCATGATCGCTAAGCAACCCCTGTTTTTGACAAACAATGTCGAGACTTTCGACATTCAAATCAATGTGCACGGTGGCGGCGAATCTGGTCAAGCTGGTGCAGCCCGTCACGGCATTACTCGTGCCCTGATTGACTATGATGCTTCTTTGAAGCCCGTGCTCAGCCAAGCTGGTTTTGTCACTCGTGACGCCCGCGAAGTTGAACGTAAAAAGGTTGGCTTGCACTCTGCTCGTCGCCGTAAGCAGTTCTCTAAGCGTTAATCGCATTCAGACTGTTACAAGAAAACCGCACTGTTTGTTCAGGGCGGTTTTTTTTCGTCTGTGCCCGTAAGCCCCTTTTATCAAGGCAGTTATTCAAACTTAATTCTTGACTGATCCACTATACTACTCACCTAGCAGACGGAGAAAATCATGAGCGCCTTAGCCGAAACAGTCCAAACAGAAATGCCCGAACCCATTGTCTTCACCGACAGTGCCGCCGCCAAAGTGGCCGACCTCATTGCCGAAGAAGGCAACCCAGATTTGAAACTGCGCGTGTTTGTGCAAGGTGGTGGTTGCTCAGGCTTCCAGTACGGCTTCACGTTTGACGAAATCGTGAACGAAGACGACACCACCATGACCAAACATGGCGTGTCATTGCTCATCGATGCCATGAGCTACCAGTACCTCATTGGCGCCGAAATTGATTACAAAGAAGACCTGCAAGGCGCGCAGTTTGTGATCAAGAACCCCAACGCCACCAGCACTTGTGGCTGCGGCTCATCTTTTTCAGCCTGATCCATTCAGATTGAAGCTGGGCTATCTGGGATAGATAGCCCCCAACACACGGGCGCCTCGAGCGCCCGTTACGCTTTCTAGGCTGCCCGTTTCTCGCTTCATGGCTTTGGCGGCAAGCCATGCAAAGGCTGCTGCTTCTACTTGCAAAGGCGGCAAGCCGTGTGCATCAGTAGAAGCCACTTGCACACCTGGCGCATGCGCTTGCAAGCGCGACATGAGTTGCGCGTTGAGTGCACCACCTCCACACACCCACAATTGAGTTGCTTCAGGCGCATGGCGTTTTAAATCTTGAGCAATGGCCATAGCAGTGAACTCGCACAGCGTGGCTTGTATATCGACAGCTTGCAGATCGACAGCTTGAAAGCTAGAGCGCAAATGTTGTTGCAACCAAGTGGGGTTGAACAAATCGCGGCCTGTGCTTTTGGGCGGCGATTGATGAAGGAATGCTTCGGTCAACAAGCTTTGCAAGAGCGAAGGAATGACTTGGCCTTGCGCAGCCCAATCGCCGTTGGCATCGTAATCTTTGCCTTGATGCACATGAATCCAGTGGTCCATGAGCGCATTGCCAGGGCCGCAATCGAAGCCAATGATTTCTGCGTTTGGAGTTAAGGCATTTCGCAAAATACTGATGTTGGAAATGCCGCCAATGTTGACTACGGCCACGGTGTGCGCAGGCTTGCCAAAAATTTCTGCATGGAAGGCCGGCACCAAGGGTGCGCCTTGTCCACCTGCCGCCAAATCGCGTGTGCGAAATTCGGCCACCACATCAATGCCAGTGAGCTCAGCCAACAAAGCAGGGTTGTTGAGTTGCAGGGTGTAGCCTACTGCGGATTGGCCTGTGGCAGGGTCGGCATCAAACTCAAGCGGGCGATGACGCACAGTTTGGCCATGTGCGCCAATGGCTTGAATGTCATTGGCTTGCATGCCACTGGCTTTGAGCAAGGCATGAACCACTTGCGCGTAGCTTCTTGCCAAGTGATTGCCAGCCAATGCGGCGCGATGCAACTCGTTGTTGCCAGGTGTATTCAAACTCAGAAGTTCTGCGCGAAATTCAGGGTCAAATGGTTGAAAGACATGTTGCAACACTTTCAGTTGGCGCGTGTTGGACAACAAAGAAGGAGACGAGTTTTGAAGCAAAACACCATCTACACCATCGAGCGAGGTGCCAGACATCAAGCCAATGAAGTATTGCAAGTGAGCTTTAGTCGCCGGTGTGAGCGGTGGGGAGTTGGGCGCAGAGGAGGAGGTCAACCTGGCCCCTGCCAACGCTGAAAATTATTGGACGTTGCCTTGGCGCATTTGCGCCGCAGCCATTAACTGTGAACGAGCGTATTGAGCGCGTTGGTTGAACTGTGGGCGCTTGGCTTCAGAAATGGGCTCGGCAGAGCCTTGCTGCGCCAAGGTGAGCGGATCGACGTGGCGGCCATTGATGCGAAACTCGAAGTGCAAGTGAGGGCCAGTAGACATGCCTGTTGAGCCCACAGCGCCAATGTTGTCGCCTTGCTTGATGGTTTGTCCTTTGCGCACATTCATGCGGCTAAGGTGTGCATACACGGTGCTTTGGCTGGCATTGTGTTGAATTACAACCATGTTGCCATAGGCGCCTTGGTAGCTGCTTTCTGTAACCACGCCATCGGCTACGGACATCACTGGGGTGCCAGTGGGGGCCGCGTAGTCAACACCGGTGTGCGCGCGTTGGGTGTGCAAAATGGGGTGCAAGCGCATGCCAAAACCGCTGGTGCGCCTAGAGTAAGGCACTGGAGAGGCCAAGAAGGCGCGGCGCAGGCTATCGCCACCCATGGTGTAGTAAGCGCCTTTTTGTCCGGGCTCTTGGAACCACACAGCGTCATAGGTTTTTTTGTCGTTGGTAATTTCAGCGCTGAGCAAGCGGCCTGTGCGCAGGGGTTCGCCTTCGGCTTCTAGCGTTTCGTAAACCACAGAGAACACAGCGCCTTTGCGCAAGGCACGGTGGAAGTCAATTTGGCCTGAGAACACATCGGCCAATTGGCGTGTGACGGTGTCGGGCAGGCGGGCTTCGTCGGACGCCGCATACAAGGAAGAGGCCACAGTGCCACCCGCCATGCGAACGCTGGCTGTGAGAGGTGCGGTGTCGGTGCGAACGCTAAACTGGTTGTTGGCATTGCGCGTGATCACCATGCGCTGAAACTGGCTGTCGCTGTCGCTTTTGAGCCAACGCGTGGTGAGGGTGAGCAGTTGTTGCTGTTCGTTGGCTTCGACCGACACATTGCGGCCAGAGCGGTTGAGCAAAGCTTGACGTACTTCGGGTGTTTTCCGAATGTAGTTGGCCGCAGCAGAGTCGACCAAGCCTAAACGCCTGAGCAAGCTCTCGGCTGTATCGGAGCCGCGTGTGATGTCGTTGCGATAGAGTTTGAGTGTTTGCTGCTCTAAGGCGGCCACTTGGGCTTCAAGGTTGGGCGTTTGCAGGGGTTCAACCAAGGTGCTAACTGGCAGATTGGAGGCATCGGGTCCCAGATTGGCAACCGCAAACGCGCCACCGCCGCCGCCCAGCAGCACAGCTGCCAAGACGGTGGTAACGTGTTTGGGATGACGCGCAACAAAATCCCGCAGCGTTTGGCTGTGGACTTTGGCCATGGCCAACAGCGCGAGGCTGTGGGGTTTGGCGCGTGTCAAAAACTGGTTGATGAAATTCATGCAGTCCGAAAAAAAACAATAGCAAGGTAAGCCCTTAAAATGGGGCAAACAATTACCGCCATTCTAACGCCTTAGAGAGCTGGCGTACACTGGAAAACCCTTATGAATTCACCCGTTTCCACCCAATATCCCGTGACAGATGCTGTCAAAGAAGCATTGGCAGTCACTTTGCGTGGCTGTGAAGAGCTGATTCCGCAGGAAGATTGGGTGAAAAAACTGGCCAAATCGGAAGCCACGGGCGTGCCTTTGCGCATCAAATTGGGCTTGGACCCCACCGCCCCCGACATCCATGTGGGCCATACGGTGGTGTTGAACAAAATGCGCCAGTTGCAAAACCTGGGTCACCAAGTGATCTTTTTGATTGGCGACTTCACCAGCCTCATTGGCGATCCTTCGGGCCGCAACTCCACACGCCCGCCCTTAACGCCGGAACAAATCAAGGCCAATGCCGAAACCTATTACCGCCAAGCCAGCTTGGTGCTCGACCCCGCCAAAACCGAAATCAGGTACAACAGCGAGTGGAGTTTGCCGCTGGGTGCCATGGGCATGATTCAGTTGGCGGCCAAGTACACCGTGGCACGCATGATGGAGCGCAACGATTTTCACGATCGCTTTAAGGCGGGCACACCGATTAGCGTGCACGAGTTTTTGTACCCGCTCATGCAGGGCTACGACTCGGTGGCTTTGAAGTCCGACCTGGAGTTGGGCGGCACCGATCAAAAATTCAACTTGCTCATGGGCCGCCATTTGCAGGCCGAATATGGCCAAGAGCCGCAATGTATTTTGACCATGCCTTTGTTGGAAGGCCTAGATGGCGTGGACAAAATGTCCAAGTCAAAAAACAATTACATCGGTATCAGTGAAGAGCCCAACACCATGTTTGCCAAGGTGCTGTCTATCTCTGATGTGCTCATGTGGCGTTGGTACACCTTGTTGTCTTTCAAGTCGATGGCCGACATTGAGGCTTTGAAGAAACAGGTTTCTGACGGTTTGAATCCTAAAGAGGCCAAAGTGGCGTTGGCCAAGGAAATTACCTCGCGCTTCCATGGCGCTGCCGCTGCAGAGGCTGCTGAGCAAGACTTTATCAACCGCAGCAAGGGCGGAGTGCCCGATGAAATTCCTGAAGTGAGTTTGAGCGGTGCACCTTTGGGCATTGGCAACTTACTCAAAATGGCCGGGCTGGCGCCTTCGGGTTCTGAAGCCAATCGATTGATTGATGGCGGCGGTGTGCGTGTCGACTCGTCGGTGGTGAGCGACAAGGGCCTGAAATTGGAAGCCGGCACGTATGTGGTTCAGGTGGGCAAGCGCAAATTTGCGCGTGTGCATTTGGCGGCTTAACGCTGTTCATTTGACTTGGCGCGTGGCCAAAGTGGTGCTTGTGCGTTAACCTGAAGCCATGATTTCAAAATTACCCGCTTGGTCTCCGCGCACCCTCATGTGGGCGTCGGTGGTGGTGGCCATTTTGACCATTACCCTCAAAACTTTGGCTTGGTGGATCACAGATTCTGTGGGTTTGTTGTCAGACGCCATGGAGTCTTTGGTCAATTTGGCCAGTGCGGTTTTTGGCTTGGTGATGGTCACGGTGGCCGCGCAGCCGGCCGATGCAGAACACCCTTACGGTCATCACAAAGCAGAATATTTTTCGTCTGGCTTTGAAGGCATTTTGATCATTGTGGCGGCCGTTGGCATTATCTGGGCGGCCAGCCATCGTATTTTTGATCCGCAGCCCATCGAGCAAGTGGGCTTGGGTTTGGCTTTGTCGGTCATCAGTTCTGTTTTGAATGGCGTGTTGGCTTGGGTGATGTTTGGTGCGGCCAAGGCGCACCGCTCTATTGCTTTGGAGGCCGATGCCAAGCATTTGGTGACCGATGTGTGGACCTCGGTGGGGGTGGTCATTGGCATTGGCTTGGTCAGCCTCACTGGGTGGTTGTGGTTAGACGCGGTGGTGGCCATTGCGGTGGCGCTGAATATTTTGAAAGAAGGCGTGCACCTCATTTGGCGTTCGTCACAAGGATTGATGGACGAGGCCGTAGAGCCAGAGACCATTGCCAAAATCAATGAAACATTGGCGGGGTTTGCATATCAGCGCGATGAGGTGTCGATCATTCGCTTTGACCACATCAATACACGCCAAGCGGGGCAACGTCTGTTTGTCGATTTGCACATGCACATGCCCGCTTCATGGACCTTGGGCCGCGCGGCGGCGCTGCGAACCAGTGTGGAGCAGGCCCTCATGAGTGCGGTGCCTGGTTTGCGTGCTTCCATCCAGTTGTTGCCTTCTGACGTAGAAGCTCACTTTGATTCTGAAAGAGATTTGCTGTGATTGGTGTAGCGCAACGTGTGCTTGAAGCACGAGTGGTAGTAGATGGCCAAGTGATTGGACAAATACAAAAGGGTTTGTTGTTGCTCTTGTGTGCAGAACAAGGCGACACGGTGGCCAATGCTGACAAGATGCTGAGCAAGCTTTTGAAGTTGCGCATTTTCAGTGACGAAAACGGCAAGATGAATCGCTCATTGCAAGATTTGGATGGCCAAGGTTTGCAAGGTGGTTTGTTGGTGGTGAGCCAGTTCACTTTGGCCGCCGATGTAAGCGGCGGCAATCGCCCCAGCTTTACCCGCGCCGCATCGCCCGCAGATGGCCAACGCCTTTACGACTACTTCGTAGCCCAAGCCCGCGAGGCCCACCCCATTGTGCAAACCGGCCAGTTTGCCGCCGATATGAAGGTGCACTTGATCAACGATGGCCCTGTGACCATTCCAATTCAAATGTAATTGGGTCAGGTTTTTTCTCTCTCCGGAGAGAGCAAAACAATTGGGGTCAGATCAACATTAATTTGGTCAAAGACCAAATTAATGTTGATCTGACCCCAATTGTTTGACCCCAATTGTTTTTTCCCAAAACTCACACACACGCATAATCGACGCATGAACGAAAACAAAAATGATTTTTCGAAGCTGAGTTTGTCGGCTTCGATGTTGGGCAATTTGGCGCAGTTGGGCTATTTGCAAATGACTGCCATTCAGGCGGCCAGTTTGCCAGTCACTTTGGCGGGCAAAGACTTGATTGCGCAGGCCAGTACGGGCAGTGGTAAGACGGCTGCGTTTGGTATTCCGCTTGTGGAAAAAATTCTGCCCGCAGACTTTGCGGTGCAGGCCATGATTTTGTGCCCCACTCGCGAGTTGGCTGATCAAGTGAGTCAAGAGATTCGGCGCCTGGCGCGCGCTGTGGGCAATGTCAAAGTGGTCACGCTTTGTGGCGGTGTAGCGCTTCGCGGCCAAGTGCTCAGTTTGGAACATGGCGCCCATGTGGTTGTGGGCACACCGGGTCGCATCATGGATCATTTAGAGCGTGGTTCTTTGAAACTCAAAGGCCTTAAAACTTTGGTGCTTGACGAAGCCGATCGCATGCTCGACATGGGCTTCTTTGACGACATTGCCACCGTAGCCAGACAGTGCCCGCCCAACAGACAAACCTTGTTGTTCTCGGCTACCTATCCTGAAGGCATTGCCAAGTTGGCCACGCAGTTCATGAAGGATCCGCAAACTGTGAAAGTGGAAACACAGCACAGCGCTAACAAGATTAAACAGATTTTTGTGCAGGTGAAAGAGTCTGAGAGACTGCATGCAGTGTCGATGGTGCTCAATCATTTCAGGCCCACTTCTACGCTGGCCTTTTGCAATACCAAAGTGCAGTGCCGCGATTTGGTAGCGGTATTGCAAGCGCAAGGTTTTAGCGCGCTGGCGCTGTATGGAGAGTTAGAGCAACGCGAACGCGATCAAGTGCTCATTCAATTTGCCAACAGAAGTTGCTCCGTGTTGGTGGCCACGGATGTGGCGGCGCGCGGTTTGGATGTGGCGCAACTTGAGGCGGTGATCAACGTCGATGTCACGCCCGATGCTGAGGTGCACATACACCGCATTGGCCGCACAGGCCGCGCCGATGCTGAAGGTTTGGCCGTGAGTTTGGCCAGCATGGATGAGATGGGTTATGTGGGCAAGATTGAAGTGTTACAAGGGCGTGAGTCGAGCTGGCAAGAGCTGAGCACTTTGACGCCTGCAGGCAAAGACATGCTGGTGCCCGCCATGGCCACCTTGCAAATTGTGGGTGGCCGAAAAGAAAAAATTCGTGCGGGTGATGTGTTGGGCGCACTCACGGGCGATGCTGGTTACACGCGTGAGCAAGTGGGCAAGATCAATGTGAATGAATACTCTACTTATGTGGCCGTAGCGCGCGACATTGCGCGTGAAGCTGTAGCTAAGCTTTCGCGTGGTAAGGTCAAGGGCAAGTCTGTCAAGGTGCGATTGCTTGAAGATGCATCTGGTATTGAAAACGAATAAGCGCTAGCTTGGAGATGTTCAAGCCAGCAAATGCATTGAAGCCTCAAATCAATACGGGTTCTTAAACCCAAGCCTTTGCATGATCTCAATTTCATGCGCCTCCATGGCCTCGGCATCGGCCTCACTGGTTTCATGATCCCAGCCTTGCGCATGCAACGTGCCATGCACCAGCAAATGCGCATAGTGCGCCTGCAGAGTTTTGCCCTGGTCACGCGCCTCTTGCGCCACCACCGGTGCACACAACACCAAGTCAGCCATTACCACAGGCGATTGCATGTAATCAAACGTGAGCACGTTGGTGGCGTAATCTTTCTTGCGAAACTCACGATTCAAACGTTGGCCTTCTTCGGCGTCCACAATGCGCACCGTGATTTCGCCATCAGCGGCCAAGCTGTGTCGAATCCAACGGGCTACTTTGTGACGAGGCAAGGCGGTGCGATGGCGCGCAGCTTGCGCAATATGTCCAAATTGCAAAGACAGGTTAAGCGTAGGAAGTGCCATAAGATTTATGCGTGAATCTCAAGCATCAATCGATCGACTGCGCACCGTAGTCCGTTGCGCATCATAAGCATCCACAATGCGCGCTACCAAAGGATGGCGCACCACGTCTGCACTGCTAAAGCGCGTCATAGCAATGCCCTTCACGCGCCTTAACACCCTCTCAGCATCAATCAAACCACTGAGCTGCCCTTTGGGCAAATCGATTTGACTCACATCCCCCGTGACCACCGCCTTGGCGCCAAAGCCAATGCGCGTGAGGAACATTTTCATTTGCTCTGGCGTGGTGTTTTGGGCTTCGTCCAAAATGACAAAGGCGTTGTTCAAAGTACGTCCGCGCATGAAAGCCAAAGGCGCAATTTCAATGGCGTTGCGCTCAAAGGCTTTTTGCACTTTGTCATAGCCCATGAGGTCGTAAAGTGCGTCGTACAGAGGACGCAAATAGGGGTCGACCTTTTGCGACAAATCGCCCGGCAAAAAGCCCAATCGCTCGCCAGCTTCTACCGCAGGACGGGTTAAAACAATGCGCTGCACGCTAGCGCGCTCCAAAGCATCCACCGCACTGGCCACCGCCAAATAAGTTTTGCCCGTACCAGCGGGCCCAATGCCAAAGGTAATGTCGTGCGTGGCCATGTTGTCGATGTACAAGGTCTGTACGGGGGTGCGTGCTTTCAGATCGGCACGGCGCGTTAAAAGAGTGGCGGCGTCGGGATTGTTTGCTACTTCGGGGTCGCCGGTCATCATGAGCTGCAGGGAATCTTCTTTGATGGGCCGGTCGGCCATTTCATACAGCGCCTGCAGCAATTCCAGGGCTTGATTAGCCCGTGCCTTGGGGCCGTCAATTTTGAACTGTTCGTGCCGATGGGCAATTTTGACCTGCAGCCCCGCCTCAATGGTGCGCAAATGGGCGTCCATAGGGCCGCAAAGATGCGTCATGCGGGTATTGTTGTGCGGCGTGAAGTTGTGTCTGACAATCAAGCTGATAATCTCCTCGTACCCCCTAATGATAGGCACTTATCTGATGAAGAAGAACGGCACGCCATGATTGGTCAATTAACAGGCACTTTGATCGACAAAAACCCACCCGAAGTGCTGGTGGATTGTCATGGCGTGGGCTATGAGGTGAGTGTGCCCATGAGCACCTTTTACAACCTGCCCGCCTTGGGCGAAAAAGTGAAACTGCTCACGCATTTTGTGGTTCGAGAAGACGCGCAGCTGCTGTATGGCTTTGCCACGGCAGAAGAGCGCGCTGCCTTCAGGCAATTGATCAAAATTTCTGGCGTGGGCCCACGCACCGCTTTGAGTGTGCTGTCGGGCATGGGCGTGGCCGATTTGGCGCAGGCCATTACCCAACAAGAAGCCGGCCGTTTGGTCAAGGTGCCGGGCATTGGCAAAAAAACTGCCGAGCGTTTGCTGCTGGAGCTCAAGGGCAAGTTGGGCGCAGATTTGGTGATCACGGGCAGTGCATCGCACGATCACGCCAACGATATTTTGCAAGCGCTGGTGGCTTTGGGCTACAGTGACAAGGAAGCCGCTTTGGCCTTGAAATCTTTGCCCCCCGATGTGGGCGTAAGCGATGGCATCAAAATGGCACTCAAGGCCTTGGCCAAATAAACTGACAACATGAGCATTCAAACCGACGACTTTGGAACCCCACCACCCGCGCGCATGGTGGATGCCAAACCCGAGACACCTCAGGAAGAGGCCATTGAGCGCGCCTTGCGCCCCAAGTTGCTAGACGACTATGTGGGCCAAGCCAAGGTGCGCGAGCAACTCGAAATTTTCATTGGCGCGGCCAAAATGCGCGGTGAACCTTTAGACCACGTGCTGCTGTTTGGCCCACCGGGTTTGGGCAAGACAACCTTGAGCCACATCATTGCGGCAGAGCTGGGCGTCAACCTGCGTCAAACCAGTGGCCCCGTGCTTGAAAAACCCAAGGACTTGGCAGCACTGCTTACCAATTTGGAAAAGAACGATGTTTTGTTCATCGACGAAATTCACCGCTTGTCGCCCGTGGTGGAAGAAATTTTGTACCCCGCATTAGAGGACTACCAAATTGACATCATGATTGGTGAAGGCCCCGCGGCGCGCAGCATCAAGCTCGATTTGCAGCCCTTCACTTTGGTGGGCGCCACCACGCGCGCGGGCATGCTCACTAACCCACTGCGCGACCGCTTTGGCATTGTGTCGCGCTTAGAGTTTTACACCCCTGAAGAATTGGCGCGCATCGTCACGCGCAGTGCCAGCTTGCTCAAAGCGCCCATGGATGCAGAGGGCGGCCAAGAAATTGCCAAGCGCTCACGCGGTACACCGCGCATTGCCAACCGATTGCTCAGACGTGTACGCGACTACGCCGACGTCAAAGGCGTGGGCCACATCACGCACGACATTGCCAAACGCGCGTTGGCCATGCTTGATGTCGACCCCGAAGGCTTTGACCTGATGGACCGCAAATTATTGGAAGCTGTCATTCACCGTTTTGATGGTGGCCCAGTGGGGCTAGACAACATTGCGGCCAGCATAGGCGAAGAGCGCGACACCATTGAAGATGTGATTGAGCCTTACCTTATTCAGCAGGGTTTCTTGCAACGCACGCCCCGCGGTAGAACCGCAACCTTGGCAGCTTATCGTCATTTGGGCGTCACACCGCCTAAAACTTTGACACACGAATAACCAAGCTGAACCGCAGCGCTTCAGTATTCGTCGCGAGACTCTTCGCCCAAATGCGACGTGTCTGCCCAGCCCACCAAGGTGACGCTCTCGGGTGTCCACAACAAACGGTTGATGGCGGTGTTGGTGAGTGACCATGTACGCGGCGCTTGCAAATCTTGCTGCGTGGCAATGCGGTACAAGATGTCCATTACGCCGCCGTGTGCAAACAATGCAATGTGCTGGCCCATGTGCTTGGCTGCCAACTCGTTCAATGTTTGACGAATGCGTTGTTCAAGCATGACCAACGATTCACCGCCATTGGGCGGTGCCCAATGCGGATCGCGTTTGCGCCACTTCATAGAATCTTCAGGCAAGTCTTGTTCAATTTCGGCAAAGGTTTTGCCTTCAAACGCGCCAAAGCAGCGCTCGCGCAGACCAGGGTGGCTGATGGCTTCAAGGCCTTGCTGAACTGCCACCGCTGTGGCTGTTTGGTGTGCTCGCTGAAGGTCGCTGGAGTACACCGCATGCAAGGGATCTTGCGCAGCCAAGGTTTTGGCCAGTTGTTCGGCTTGCCACATTCCTTTGGCGTTGAGGGGGATGTCGAGGTGGCCTTGAATGCGAGTGTCTACGTTCCAAGCGGTTTCGCCATGTCGAATGGCCAGAATACGGGTTGCTTGCATTTATCTAGAAATGGGAATGTCAACGCGCCTTTTGACGGTGCTGGGACTGGGGAATCCCTGCAGCGCTGCAGAAATCATGGTGCGCAAAATATTGGCATGATCGGACCAAGGTCCATCGTGTGTGGCCTTGGTTTGGTACACCACTTGGCTGGTGGAGAGATCGCGAATGATGATGCTCACTTCTTGGGCATAGCTCACAGTAGGCGGAAAGCCATGCCGCATGCCAGGGTAGACCGGTGTCATCAAAGACCAACCAACACCAGTACTAACACCTCGCGGGCGATAACCGGTGCCTCCGCGAATGTACACATGATTGATCCATGGCCCCCGCACAGGACGACCCCAAGTGTCAGTGATGAATTCGGCAGTGCGCACACCAATCCAAACGCTGTACTGCGCATCAACGTCGTTGCGGGTCCAACCCAAGGGGGCTAGCGCAGTCACAAGTTCATTTTCGGCCCATCCGGCTTGCATGTTGTTGACGTCGGCGGGCAGTCGCTCCAGTCTAAATTGAGCTTTGGCGGGCGCAGGATTTTGCGGTAGCCACTGCGCATTGGTTTGAACCTGACTTTCTATGACGCGAACTGTGCTGCAGCCAGAGAGAAATGCCACGCACAATGTGGCAAGGCAGAGCGTCCATAACTTGAAATGACGTGACATGGTTTGCACTTTCATTTTGAGGTTGAACAAAAAGGCTATGGTCAGAATTAAAGTTGGACCACTTGCACACCTTGCAAGCTGGCCATCACATTGGGCGCTTCAAAACTCTCTTCGTCAAATGCTTTGTCGCCTTCATCGCTTGGCAAACCTGTGATTTTGAGATTTTTAAAATCGTGCAAGTTGGCATCCATTAAATGCGAGGGCACCACATTTTGCAAAGCTGAAAACATGTTTTCAATGCGGCCTGGAAATTTCTTTTGCCATTCGCGAATCATGTTGCCAATTTGCACGCGCTGCAGGTTTTGTTGGCTGCCGCACAAAGTGCATGGAATGATGGGGAACTGGCGGTGCTCGGCCCAGCGCGACAGGTCGGCTTCGGCCACATGGGCCAAGGGTCGAATGACCATGAATTCGCCGTTGTCGCTTAAGAGTTTGGGCGGCATGCCTTTGAGCTTGCCACCAAAAAACATATTCAGGAAAAACGTTTGCAGCATGTCATCGCGGTGATGACCCAGCGCCAATTTGTTGCATTTGAGTTGGCCCGCCACTTTGTACAAAATACCTCGGCGCAAACGACTGCACAAACTGCACATGGTTTTGCCTTCGGGAATTTTGTCCTTCACGATGGAGTAGGTGTCTTGTGTTTCAATGTGAAACGGGATGCCCATGTTTTTCAAATAGGTGGGCAAAATTTCGGCAGGAAAGCCCGGCTGCTTTTGGTCCAAGTTGACCGCGATTAACTCGAAATCAACAGGCGCACGCTGTTTCATTTTGAGCAAAATGTCGAGCATGCCGTAACTGTCTTTGCCACCCGACATGCAGACCATGATGCGGTCGCCTTCTTCAATCATATTGAATTCGCTGATGGCCTGACCCACCTGGCGGCACAAGCGCTTTTCTAACTTGTGCACTTCACGTTCAATTTTGACGGCCTTGGCTTTCTGGGCGGCCTGATCTTCGGCTTCATCGGCCACGCTTTCTAACCAAGCATTGTGGGTGGGTGCATTCATGGTTTCACCATTGTCCTGTTTCCATGCGAATGGCAACTTCGCAGTCTTCAAAAATTTCTAACTTGGCAATCTTCACGCGAACACCTTTGACGCCATGCAGTTGCATGAGGCGGTGAGACAGTTTGCCAATGAGGCTTTCGAGCAAATTGACGTGCTCGGCAGTGCATTCATCGATGATGATTTTGCGCACCTTGCGATAGTCAAGCACATTGCTGATGTCGTCATCGCGAGGCAGCAAAGGTTGTGGGCCCAAATTGAGTTCGGCATCCACTTGAATGGGTTGCGGCGCAGTTTTCTCGTGCTCCAAAATGCCTAAGTTGGCATCAAAGCGCAAGCCAGTGAGCGTGAGTGTTTGCATGCCAGAGGTGGCCGCTGTGGGATTAGGCGTGGCGGTCATGGCTCTCACATCAAAGAAAAATCGCGCTCGAATTTCATCAAGTGCTGTCCGCCATCGACCAACAAAGTGGTGCCTGTGATGGCGCGGTTGTGCATGGCAAACACCACAGTGCTCACCACATCCTCAACCGATGAGGAGCGGCCCAAGGGGCTGAGCTTGTGGAGTTGTTTAAATTTGTCGTCGTCCAACATGTGGCTAGTGAGAGTGAGGCCAGGCGCGACGCCCACCACCCGAACCAAGGGGGCCAATGCTTGAGCCAGCAATGTATTGGCTGACTCCAAAGCGGCTTTGGACAATGTGTAACTCAAAAAATCGGGGTTGGGGTTCCACAACTTTTGATCGAGCATGTTGATCACCACCGATTCGGCGGATTGCGCACCACTGGCCTGGCAATGTTGATGCAGTGCCTGCGCCAACACAATGGCCGCACCTGTGTTGCTGGCCCAATGCGCGGCCATGTTGGCGTAGCTAAAGGTTTGCACATCGTCGTGTTCAAACAAAGCGGCGCTGTTGACCACCGCATCGACTTGACCCAATTGCTGCACCACGCGCGGCAACAGTTGGCGCGTGGCCACTTCATCGGCCAAATCGGCTTGAAAAATAAAGTGATGCGGGTCTATTGATTGATTGGCTGCATTCAGTGCCAAACAATCTTGGGCCGTTTGAAGCGCCTCCGATTCAGAGCTTCGGTAGTGCACCGCTACACGCCATCCCGCTTTGGCCAAGCCCAAAGCAATTTCACGGCCCAAGCGCTTGCCGGCACCTGTGACCAGGGCCGTGCGGGGGGCAGAAGAAAGAGGAGCCGACATTCGGAGACAATCTGGGGGTGATGACAGAACCACATAGTTTAACGACCGCCATGTTGGCGCGGGTGCACAAGGCCATTTTGGCGGCCGAAGGCTGGTTGCCGTTTGATCAGTTCATGGCGCTGGCCCTGTATGAACCCGGTTTGGGCTATTACGCCAATCAGCAGCCCAAGTTTGGCAGCATGCCCCAGTCGGGCAGCGATTTTGTGACGGCACCCGAGTTGTCGGCCTTGTTTGGGGCCACCTTGGCCCAGCAAGTGGCAGAAGCTTTGAGTGCCACCGGCACCGACGAAGTGTGGGAATTTGGCGCAGGCAGTGGTGCTTTGGCGCACCAGTTGCTGAGTGAACTCAAGCGCTTGGGGTGCCCCCTGAAGCGCTACAACATCATGGACTTGTCCAGCACCTTGAAGGCCAGGCAGCAAGCCAAATTGGCCGAATGGGGGCATCTAGTTCAGTGGTTGAACCAATGGCCCGACAGCTTGCAGGGCGTGGTGGTGGGCAATGAAGTGCTCGATGCCATGCCTGTGAAGTTGCTCCACCGCATTCAAGGCCAGTGGCACGAAAGGGGTGTGGTGCATTCTGACAACGCAGCAGGTTTGGCTTGGCAAGATCGACCGACCGCGCTTCGCCCCCCTATGGAGCCAGCAGGTGAACACGATTATTTGACCGAAATTCAGCCGCAAGCAGAGGCCTTTGTCGCCAGCTTGGCAGAGCGCATGTTGGCCAGCGAGAAGGGCGGCGCAGCGTTCTTTCTGGATTACGGCTTTCCAGAGTCGGAGTATTTTCATCCAGAGCGGCACATGGGCACCGTGATGTGCCATCAGGCGCACAAGGCCGACCCCAACCCGCTAGAGGCCGTGGGCTTGAAGGACATTACCGCGCATGTGAATTTCACGGGCATTGCTCTGGCCGGCCAAGACGCAGGCTTGCAGGTTTTGGGCTACACCAGCCAATCCCGCTTTTTATTGAACTTGGGTTTGGCCGAAAGAATGGCCGATTCTCCCTTGGCCGAGCGGGCGCAGGCCATGAAACTCATCAGCGAGCACGAAATGGGTGAGCTGTTCAAGGTGATTGGATTTGCTACGCACATGTACACGCAAACGGCCATGCCCACGCCCACGCTTTGGCAAGCCCAAGGTTTTGCCGCGGGCGACCGCAGCCACAAGCTTTAAGGCCTTTGTTTATGATGCGCTGGCTCATTGTGGTTTTTTTGGCGCTGTTGTTGATCAGCTGGGTGAGGCCGTGGATGGAAAAAATGGGCTTGGGTAAATTGCCTGGCGACTTTCACTTCAAACTTTTTGGCAGAGAGTGGTACATCCCCTTCACCAGCACCTTGTTGCTGAGTTTTGTGTTGAGCCTGTTGACCAAGTTGTTGTAAATAAAAGGCTTCTTTTAAAACATTTGTGTTACAGTTCGGGCTTGTGACCAAACGCTTAAACTAAATTATGGGCGGTCACAACAAGCGCAGTTCCTGCAAGTTGTCTGAATTTTTGAGAATTTTTCCTAAATTTTCAAATTTATTCCCTTACAGAAGAGCGGCGCACCCCCAAATACGGGTGGGTTTGATTTCACGCTTCCCCCTTTTTCAGTGTTCAGAACCTGGCCATTTGGATCCAATTGCAAGCGCGCACCAGCGCTGGCTCGTATCCAATGTGTTGCTCTGTACACACCAATTTTTTAGCTTATTAGATGATTCATACGATTACTTTTGAAAATAACCCCGTCACCGTGGGAAAATACCGCATTGCCGCTTGTCCGCGTGCATTGCCCTGTGGCCGCTTTGCGGCGCAGGTGTCGGTGGCCAGCGGGCGTGGCAGTGCCAGTACCGACAGGGTGATGTGTTTTACCAACGACTTCGCCACCCGCGATGCTGCAGCCAGCTTCGCGCTGGCACAAGGTTTAGATTGGGTGCGTTCAACCACGCAGGCCCACTAAGCCACCCTGAGAACTTGAAAGGAAAAAATGGCGAAAGAAGATTTGATCGAACAGATGGGCGTTGTGAACGAGGTTTTACCTGACACACGTTTTCGTGTGACCTTGGACAACGGGCACCAGTTGATCGCTTACTCAGCAGGCAAGATGCGCAAGAATCACATTCGCATTTTGGCGGGCGACCGCGTCACCCTTGAGTTGTCACCCTACGACCTCACCAAAGGCCGTATCAGCTTCCGTCACTTGGCAGGCCGCCCACCGGCAGCGCCTCGCACGCCTCGCACCCCTTCACGTTAAGGGTAGGTGCCGCACTGTGGTGCGCCTAAGCCCTAAACTAAGCCCTAGTCCCTAGTCCCTAGGCTTTAGGTCTTCATCAAGGCAATGGCCGCCACTCTGGCTTCATGTATTTTTTCGCCAACAGCAGGGCCCGAGAGGCCCTGTTTTTGCGCCTGCTCGGCAATGCCAGCAGTGGCCACAGACAAAGCTGCCTTCAGAACTTCTTGCAACTTGGTGCTTGGCTCATAGGCCTGATTCTCAAATCCCTTTCGACCCCTTGCATCGCACTCACAAGCCAGCAAAATGTCGGTCATGCGCTCAGGTTTTCGAATGGCGTCGCACCTTTCCAACAAGCGCAAGAGGGCTGCAGGATTCAAATCTTGGCTGCGGTGAATGTTGCCATGTTCACGCGCCACCACCTCAGACAACTCTTTGCATTCAACGGGAATGCGAAGTCGCTCACACACTTGCAGAAGCAATTTGACACTGCGTTGTTCGTGGGCAATGTGCCGCGGCCACTCCTCTTTGGTTGTGGTGCCTTTGCCCAAGTCGTGCATGAGGCAAGCTACGCGCACGGGCAGCGAGGCATTGAGCTTGGCGCTCATGTCTAGCACCATCATGAGGTGAATACCCGTGTCTATTTCTGGATGGTATTCAGCGCGTTGTGGCACGCCCCAAAGTCGCTGAACTTCTGGCAATAAAACCTTCAAAGCGCCACACTCTTTGAGCACTTCAAACATGCGCGAGGGCTTGGGTGTCATGAGACCTTTGGCCAATTCTTGCCAAACACGCTCGGGCACCAAGTGTTCAACTTCGCCTGCTTGCACCATGTCTTGCATGAGCTGCATGGTTTCTGGGGCCACTTGAAAATCTGGAAAACGAGCCGCAAAGCGAGCCACGCGCAAGATGCGCACAGGGTCTTCGCGAAAGGCGCTTGTAACGTGCCGCAGTGTTTTGTTTTTCAGATCTTGCAGACCTTGATAGGGGTCGATGGCGTGATGTTCAAAGAGCTGGCCAATCTCTGCTTCAGAGGCTTCAAAGAATGCCTGGGTGTACTGTTCTGGCAAGGCCATGGCGTTGATGGTGAGGTCACGCCTTGCCAAGTCTTCTTCAAGAGTCACTTCGGGCGAGGCATGCACCGTAAAGCCTTTGTAGCCTGGCGCAGTTTTGCGTTCGGTGCGGGCCAGCGCATATTCTTCGCGCGATGAGGGATGCAAAAAAACGGGAAAGTCTTTGCCTACTGTGGTGTAGCCCCGCTTGGACATTTCTTCTGGCGTGCCCCCAACCACCACCCAGTCTTTGTCTTTGACCGATTGGTTTAAAAGGGCGTCGCGTATGGCACCGCCAACGCTGAAGATTTGCAAGCTAGGCATTCAAGGCTTAGTGCGAAAGGGTTCTTCAAAATCAATGAAGTCATTTTCTGCCAAAGCGTCGTCAATCCAAGCCTTGACACCAGGCATGGCGCACAAACGATCGATGTAGGCCTGCGTCTCTTTGGAGACGGGCAAGGCATAGGTTTTGATGCGCATGACCACGGGCGCAAAGTAAGCATCGGGAATGCTGAACTCGCCAAAGAGCATGGGGCCCTTGTGGGCTTGAAGCAGCGAAGAAAACAAACTGTCGATGCGCTTTAAATCTTGGCGCACGGCCTCTTTGTCGCGCAGCGCAAGTGCACCAATCTCAGGGAGATAGGCATCAATGTTCATGGGGCAAGCGCTTCGAATGCCGGCAAAGCCGCTGTGCATTTCGGCGCAGATGCTGCGGGCTCTGGCGCGGTCGGCCACTTTGGCAGGCCAGAGTTGTTTGTCGGGAAATTTTTCGGCAGCGTACTCAGCAATAGACAGTGTGTCCCAGACGGCCAGGTCGCCATCAACCAACACGGGCACTTTGCCCACAGGGTTGATGTCTTTCAAGGTTTGCTTGAACCTAGACTGCGCATCAAACCCATCAAAGCGCACCATGACTTCTTCAAAATCAATGCCCGCTTGCTTGAGCATGACCCAAGGGCGCATTGACCAAGAAGAATAATTTTTGTTGGCAATGTAGAGCTTCATCAACGTCCTTTGGCGCGCAATGCGTTCAGTTTAGTACAAGGATCTTGTTGCCCCAAGTAGGTGGGCGCAATGCTGCTCACCGCTGCCGCTTGAATACCCAAGTCTTGCAAGCCCAGCGCTTGACCCGAGGCCACGTTATCTACCTTCATGGAGTCGAGATTGTCGCGGCTCATGAGGGGCTGACCTGGCGCCAACTCCATGAGAAATGCTTGAACCCAAGCAAGGGTGCGCGGAATGCCAAATACCCAACGGCCTTTGCCTTGTCTGATGCCAGCCCACTGGCCAGACTTTTGAACCAATTGCTGCAGCGTGAAAACTTCTGGCCCACAAAGCTCATAGGTTTTGCCAGCGGTGTCTGCATGCAACACACAATGCGCAACGGCGCTGGCCACATCCTCCACCCACACCGCTTGGAAGCGTGTGCTGGCGCCCGCCAAAGGCACCACGGGGGTCAGTTGTTGCAGCTTGGCAAACAGGTTTAAAAATTTGTCTTCGGTTCCAAAAATGACGCTGGGCTGAAGCACAGTGAGTTCAAGCCCTGCTTGCTTGAGAACCTCCTCGCCGCGCGCTTTGCTGCGTTGGTAGTGCGATGGCCCGTTGAGGCTGGCGCCCAAAGCACTGATGTGAATGAGACGGCGTGCACCACTGGCCTGACAGGCTTTGGCGATGATTTGCGCCAACTGCACATGGGCCATTTCAAAGGCCGCTTCAGAGCCATGCAAAATGGCAATGAGGTTAATCACCACATCATGTTGCGCCATCTGATGGGTGAGGAATGATGGGTTGTACACATCGCCCTCAAGCACCGTAACATGCGGCAAACTTTGGATGGCGCTGGCTTGCTTGGCGCGCCGCGTGATGACAGTGATGTTGCAGCCGATACGGTGAAGCTTTTCACACACATGCCGGCCCACAAAACCAGTGCCGCCCAGAATCAATACGCGTTTTGTTGAAAGAGTCATGACAATCCTTGAATGGCTAAAACTTGAGCATCGCCATCGCGCCGAATAAAGCCCCAAAGGGCTTCATACGGCTACAAAACTGCGCGCTGCAAAATTATATTTGCGTGGGGTTGGCCAGCCATTGTGTGGCCAACTCAACCCAATAGGTGCCGCCCAAGGGAATGAGGTCGTCGTTGAAGTCGTAGCTGGGGTTGTGCAACATGCAAGGGCCTGCGCCATGACCCATTTCGCGGTGCGAGCCATCGCCATTGGCAATGAAGCAATAAGCGCCGGGTTTGGCTTGCAACATGAACGAGAAGTCTTCAGCGCCCATGGTGGGCTCTTGCGTCATCACATTGTCTTTGCCCACAATGCCTTCCATCACTTTGCGGGCAAAGTTGGCCTCGGCTGCGCTGTTGATGGTAGGTGGGTAGTTGCGGTTGAAATGGAACTCGGGCTTGGCATCGAAAGCCGCACACAGGTTTTCTGTAATTTGCTTCATGCGCGACTCAATGAGGTCGAGCACTTCAATGCTGAACGTGCGCACAGTGCCTTGAATGACGCAGAAGTCGGGCACCACGTTGGTGGCTTCGCCTGCGTTGATCATGGTGACCGAAATAACGCCAGCATCGACTGGTTTTTTGTTGCGGGTGATGATGGTTTGGAAAGCCTGAACCAGTTGGCAAGCCACGGGCACAGGGTCGACGCCATTGTGGGGCAGCGCTGCATGGCTGCCTTTGCCGCGAATGGTAATTTTAAATTCGTTGCTGGACGCCATAACAGGGCCAGGGCTGACAGCAAAGGTGCCCACCTGGGCGCCTGGCCAGTTGTGCATGCCAAACACGGCCTGCATGGGGAATTTTTCAAACATGCCGTCTTTGATCATTTCACGCGCACCACCACCGCCTTCTTCGGCAGGTTGGAAAATGAGGTACACGGTGCCATCGAAGTCGCGGTTTTTGGAGAAGTGCTTGGCAGCCGCCAAAAGCATGGCGGTGTGGCCATCGTGGCCGCAAGCGTGCATCTTGCCGGCGTGCTTGCTGGCATGCGCAAAGGTGTTGAACTCTTGCATGGGCAAGGCGTCAATATCGGCTCTGAGGCCTATTCCTCGGCCGCATGCGCCGCCATCTCGGCCGTGCACAATGCCAACGACACCGGTGGTGCCCATGCCGCGGTGAATGGGGATGCCCCAGTCTGTGAGCTGCTTGGCCACCACATCGGCGGTGCGAACTTCTTTGAAGCACAGCTCGGGGTGCGCATGGATGTCTTTGCGAATGGCCGCAATGCTGGCCGCGTCTGTGAGGATGGAGTCGATGATTTTCATAACAACAGTCTAGCGAGACTCGTGCCATTGCGCTACACCCCTTTTGCACTTGGGGGACATTTGGCTTTAGGGTTATCCCCAAAAATGTCCCTCTTAAATTGTCCCTCTTAGAATGAAGCCATGACAAATACTGTGTTTGAAAAAAATGCCGTGGTGCGTGGTTTGTGTCCGCACGACTGCCCCGATACCTGTGCCTTGCTCACCACGGTGGAAAACGGCCGCGCCGTGAAGGTGCAGGGCAACCCCGATCACAAGCACACCCAAGGGGTGTTGTGCACCAAAGTGTCGCGCTACACCGAGCGAACTTACAGCCCCGAGCGCCTTATGTTTCCCTTGAAACGCTCCGGCCCCAAGGGCTCAGGGCAATTTGTGCGCGTAACTTGGGAAGAGGCCATTGCCGACATTGCAGCCAAACTCAAAGTGGTGGCGGCCGACCAAGCCGAGGCCATCTTGCCCTACAGCTATGCTGGCACCATGGGCTGGGTTCAGGGGGAGGCCATGGCATCGCGGTTTTTCCACAAACTGGGCGCCTCTTTGCTAGACCGCACCATTTGTGCGTCTGCCGGAGGTGAGGGCCTGGTTTACACGCTGGGCGGCAAGTTTGGCATGCAGACTGAGTTCTTCTCGGAGTCCAATTTGATTGTGATTTGGGGCAGCAACTCGATTTCCAGCAATGTGCACTTTTGGCGGCGTGCCCAAGAAGCCAAGCGCCAGGGCGCCAAGCTGATTTGCATCGACCCCCGCCACAGCGAAACCGCTGAAAAATGCCATGTGCACCTGCCCATCAAACCGGGCACCGATGCTGCCTTGGCCCTGGCCATCATGCGCGAGTTGGTGGTCAACAATTGGCTCGATGCCGACTACATTGAGCAATACACATTGGGCTGGGATGCATTGCGCGAACGTGCCATGACCTGGACCTTGGAGCGGGCCGCAGAAGTGTGTGGCATTGAGGCAGAACAAATTCGCGCCTTGGCCAAAGACTGGGGCACCACGCCTAAAGCCGCCATTCGTTTGAACTATGGCATGCAACGTGTGAAAGGCGGCGCCAATGCCGTGCGCGCCATTGCGTGCTTGCCCGCTTTAACCGGTGCTTGGCGCGACCGAGCCGGCGGCTTGTTGCTCAGCAGTTCGAGCAATTTCAAAGTGAACAAACAAGATTTGCATCGCCCCGATTTATTGGGCGCGCGCCGTCCTCGCATGTTGAACATGTCGACCATTGGCAATGACTTGAACAACCCGGGCAACGCAACTTGGGGCCCGCAAGTGAAGGCTCTGTTGGTCTACAACAGCAACCCATTGGCCGTGGCGCCGCAGTCGAGCATGGTGGCAAAAGGTTTTGCGCGCGAAGACTTGTTCACGGTGGTCATGGAGCATTTTCAAACCGATACGGCCGACTATGCCGACTACGTGTTGCCAGCCACCACACAGATGGAACACTGGGATGTGCAGGGCAGTTATGGCCACACCGATGTGTTGCTCAACCGACCCGCCATTGAGCCCGTGGGCGAGGCCAAATCGAACAGCGAAATTTTTAGACTGCTGGCCAAGGCCATGGGTTTTAACGAGCCTTGTTTCAGTGAAGACGACCTAAGCCTGTGCCGCACAGCCGTAGGCTCAGAAATTGATTTTGAAGCGTTGTTGGCACATGGTTTTGTGGCTTTGAATGTGCCCGATGCACCCTTTGCGCAAGGCGCCTTTCCGACGCCGTCGGGTCGTTGCGAATTTGTGAGCGAGCGTTTGGCAGCGCAGGGCCTAGACCCCTTGCCAAATCACATTCCAAATTATGAAGTGCCAGCTGCAGGCGATCGCTATCCCTTGGCCATGATTTCGCCGCCTGCGCGAAATTTTTTGAACTCCACTTTTGTCAATGTGGAAAGTTTGCGCGCCATCGAAAAAGAGCCTTTGGTGGAAATCAGTTTGATAGATGCTGCAGCGCGTGGAATTTCTACGGGAGATACCGTCAAGGTGTTCAACGACCGCGGCGAATACCACTGCAAAGCCGATGTGAGTGTGCGCGCCAGACCCGGCGTGGTCAATGGCCTGGGCATTTGGTGGCGCAAAATGGGCTTGAATGGCACCAACGTGAATGAAGTCACCAGTCAGTTGCTCACCGATTTAGGTCGAGCACCTGTGTTTTACGATTGCCAAGTTGAAGTGGCACTCCTCCAGAAAGCTTAAACAAAATGGCCGAAATTTTGATTCAACGCGCGCACACCTTGGGCATGGAAAAAGCCCGAACCATTGCCGCAAAGTGGCAACAAGAAGCGCAAGACGATTGGGGCATGGACTGCACGTATGTGGCCAACGAAACCAATGAACAGGGTGAGTTGCAAGACCGCCTGAACTTCGAACGCGCTGGCGCTTCGGGCTATTTAGAAGTGACTGCGACTCAACTTACCATGAAGCTCGAGCTCGGTTTTTTGATGGCGTCTTTCAAAGACAAAATCGAAGAAAAAATCACTGGCAATTTAGACAAACTGTTGGCTTGAAAAAATAAATGGGGTCAAATAAATGGGGTCAGATCAACATTAATTTTCTGTGACTCAAAGAGGCCTATGCGCTAAGTAAATTAATGTTGATCTGACCCCATTTATTTGACCCCATTTATTTTTTAAGGAAGATCTGTATTTTCCTCACGGGCCTGCGCATTGCGAGGTCCTACAGTGCCTAGTCTGGCCTTCAAAGATTGAGGCTGCCCAGTGATGATGGCGGCGTAATTGGTGGTGTTGGACAAAACCTTTTTCACGTAGTCGCGGGTTTCGGTGAAGGGAATGTTTTCGGCCCAAATAGCGGCTTCCAAAACGGGTCCTTTGCGCCAGTTGCGTGATCGGCTGGGGCCAGCGTTGTAGGCGGCTGCGGCCAAGGGCATCGAGCCGTCAAACTCATCGAGAACCAACTTGAGGTAGCCGGTGCCGATGGCCACATTAATTTCTTGATCGTTGATTTGTTGGGGCTGGAAATTTGTCAGGCCAATTTTCTTGGCTGTCCATTTGGCGGTGGCTGGCATGACCTGCATCAAGCCTGATGCGCCCACCACCGATCTGGCGTCCATGATGAAGCGGCTTTCTTGCCTGATCAAACCGTAAACATAAGCAGGATCGAGTTGCACATCCTTTGATTTTCGAAGCACGGTTTCTTTGAGGGGCATGGGAAACCGTTGGTCAAAATCAATTTGTGTTTTGGTGCGGTCGCTGGTGTTGATGCAGCGGTCCCACACTTGCTTGCTGCAAGCGAAGTCTGCAGCGGCCAACAACTCGCGCTCACTCATGCCGCCCGGGGTGTGCAGGTTGGTGGTGTAGTTCCACTCCCTGTTGCCTTCTGATCTGAGGCCTAAGCTCAAAGCCGTTAGGGCGCGTTGAAGGCCTGCGTTTTGGGCGGCCGCTGTCTTTTCTGGCTGCGTTAGAGCTGCTGGTTTGGCGGGTACTGTAATGGCTTGGCCAAGTTCTTCCATGGCCAGTTGTTCGTAGAAGCCTTTGACGCCCGCAATGCTTTGAAGCGCTGCGGTGGCTTCTGTGCGCACTGGGTCTGTGGCGGCGGACGTGGTGCCCGCGCTGGCAGCCAACTGACCTCTGGCTTTCCAATAAATCCAGGTAGGGTCTTGCTTGGCGTTGTCCATGGCATCGACGGCAGAGATCACCGCTTTCCAATCACCGTTTCTCAAAGCAGCACGCGTTTTCCAAATGAGCAAGTCGTCGTTCAAGTCTTGGTTGCGTGAAACTTTGTTGAAGTAGCTGTGTGCGTTGTCTTGGAGTTTTTGCGCAGCTTGTTTGCCAATGACTGCCCAAACCCAGTTGTGCTCTTCTTTGGTGAGCATCAGACCCCATTTTTTTTCGATCAGCTGTGCGGCCTTGTCGGGGTCGGCATTGGCCACGCGAATGAGGGCCAAGACCGCGAGTTCTTTGCGCCTTTTGGTAATGGCCAAAATGTGCTTGTCCAAATATTTTTGGGGTTCGGCATGAATCAAGATGGCCTGTTTGCCCATCTCACTCGATTCAATGTTGAGGGCCAGTTGGGCTACACGGGGACGGTTGCTGTCCATGGCCAAGCGGGCTTTGCGCCAGACATCCAAGGAGTCAATTCTTTTCAGGTCGTGCAGTTTGTCTGCCGTGTAAGTGCAGCCATCTTCGGTGTCTCTGAAGGCATACCAAAGTCGCTTGAGTTCGGCGGGTGTTTCTGGCTTGGAAAGGAGCGGCTCGTTGGCTAAAGCGTAGCAGCGCACCTCTCGATCGTCGTTCATGCGAAAACGGGGGTACTCTTGTGCGAAGGTGGACCACTCGCCTTGCCGGCCCAACTGCAACAACCAGTCGTTGCGCAAACGGTCTTCGGCATAGGTGCCAGCGTATTGCGACAAAAATTGTTGAATTTCTGAGTCACTGGCTTGGTCTAGCCTCACCCTGAGCTCCCAATAAGCGGCCCAGGGTTCTAAGGTGTGGCCTTTGGCTCTGGGCAGGAGCCTTGTCAGTTGGCCTTTGTCGTT
Source organism: Limnohabitans sp. MMS-10A-178 (assembly GCF_003063375.1). Taxonomy (GTDB): domain Bacteria; phylum Pseudomonadota; class Gammaproteobacteria; order Burkholderiales; family Burkholderiaceae_C; genus Limnohabitans_A. Next base: position 49,682 of record NZ_NERY01000004.1, read on the forward strand.
CTTTTTAAAGGCCTGATTCATGTCCAAAATGACCTCATCTGCCTTGTTTGTGGCATTTGTTTGGCCCACGGCAGGGCTCATGAGGGACAAAATGAGGACGGAAGCCCCAAGCGATGTCAAAATCTGTGTGAATTGCATAGGTCGATTATGGACAAATCAGAAGCCAAAAAACAAATTCGCCAAGACTTGTTGAACGCCCGCCTCAATATGGCAGATCGCCAACAACGGATTGATGCCCTTCAGCGCGTGATGCGCATTTGGTTGTTTGGCCGCCCCGAGCTGGTCATTGGTGCGTATTGGCCCATCAAAGGCGAGTTTGATCCTTTGCCCGCGCTGCACCGTTGGAAAGAAGATGGCGAGCTCACAGGGGAGGCGCAATTGCGCCGCATTGGCTTGCCCGTGGTGGACAAAGTGAACAAAACCCTCACCTTCCATGCGTGGTACCCCGGGTGTCCCATGGAAGAGGATGCATATGGCATTCCCAAACCCAAGGACACCGAAGTCATTGTGCCTACTTTGTTGTTTGTACCTTGCGTGGGTTACACCGCAGGGGGGTATCGCTTGGGTTATGGCGGTGGTTTTTACGATCGCACTTTGGCCTCTTTGCAGCCCAAGCCCTTCACAGTGGGGCTGGGTTTTACCAACGCCTATGTAGACGATTTTGAACCCGAGCCCCACGACGTGCCGCTAGATGCCATCTTGAATGACAATGGTGCGGTTTGGCCCGTGGGCTAACGTCTTTTAAAGTAGTTTTATGGCAAGACCGAAATCCGCCACGCACGACATCAAGCGCGATGCCATTTTGGACATTGCGGCGCAGTGCTTTGCCGATCGCAGCTACCCCGCTGCCAGCATGAATGAAATTGCCACGGCGTGTGGCACGTCCAAGGCGCGGCTGTATCACTATTACGATAGCAAAGAGGCCATTTTGTTTGACCTCATGGATCGTTACACGCAGCGTTTGTTGTCCCTGATTGCCTTAACCGACGCTACTGCCCAGCGTCGCAATTTGGACGACCGTGCTGCATTGCATGAGCTCATTCGCGCGTTTTTGCAGGAGTACGAAAGTTCGGCCACGCGCCATGTGGCCTTGCTCAACGACACGCAATTTTTGAGTGATGTACCCGATGAACATTTGGGTTCGCCCGCAATTTCGCCGCGCGAACTCATTTTGAATCGCCAACGCGATGTGGTGGCCGCCGTCACACGTGCTTTGCGCCGTGCCTATCCCAATCGCTTGAACGCCTCTAATCAAACCGCCATCACCATGATGTTGTTCGGTATGATCAACTGGACCTTTACCTGGCTTCGCCCCGGCGGCCCCATCTCGTATGTGGCCTTCGCGGATGAAGTCATTGCCCTTCTGGAGAAGGGTTTGAATTAATTTAATTGGGGTCAGATCAAGATTAATTTGATCAATCAAATTAATCTTGATCTGACCCCAATTAAATTAATTTATCACCGGAGAAGAAACATGAACCAACCTACCAAAGCATTTGCATCGCAAGCCGACCTAGCAGACAAGGTCATCAAGTTTGAGCAGCTTAGCAAGCACTGCTGGGCTTACACGGCTGAGGGTGATCCCAACTCGGGCGTGATCATTGGTGACAAGTTCATCATGGTGAGCGATGCCACGGCCACACCCAGCATGGCGCGTGATTTGATCAAGCAAATTCGAACCATTAGCGACAAGCCCATCAAGTATGTGTTGCTCACGCACTATCACGCTGTGCGCGTTCTGGGTGCCAGTGCTTATGCGGCTGAGGGCGCCACAGAAGTGATTGCCAGCCAAGGCACCTACGAGCTCATCGTGGAGCGCGGCGCGCAAGACATGAAGAGCGAAATGGAGCGCTTTCCTCGTTTGTTCCGCGGTGCTGAAGAAGTGCCTGGCCTCACATGGCCCACCATGGTGATTGGCGGCGGTGATGCCACCAAGGGTGAAGTGCCTGGCAAATTGGTAATCGATTTAGGCGGCGTGAAAGTCCAAATCTGGAGCCCAGGTTATGGCCACACGCGCGGTGACACCATTGCTTGGGTGGAAGAAGAAAAAGTTTTGTTCTCCGGCGATTTGGTGGAATACGAAGCGGGTGTGTACACCGGCGATGCGCAACTCGAAGAGTGGCCAGCCACCTTAGAGGCCTTACGCGCCTTAAAAGCCGAAGCCATCGTGCCAGGCCGTGGTGAGGCCATGAAGGGCCAAGCCAATGTGAACAAGGCCTTGGACTACACCAAGCGCTGGGTGGAAACATTGTTCAATGCAGGCAAAGAAGCTGTTGCGGGCAAGATGGATTTGAAAGCCGCCATGGCCCACACCCGCAAAAGCATGGACCCTGTGTTTGGTCATGTGTTCATCTACGAACACTGCTTGCCCTTTGATGTGACCCGCGCTTACGACGAAGCCTCCGGCATCAAAAACCCCCGCATCTGGACCGCAGAGCGCGACATCGACATGTGGAAAGCCCTCCAGGACTGAAAACAAATGGGGTCAGATCAACATTAATTTCCAATCAGTGAGAGCTAAAGGCAAGGGGGGCTTCCTCATACTGGAGTACCAGAAATCGTTCAGCCCCCCTTGCCTTTAGCTCTCACTGATTGACCAAATTAATGTTGATCTGACCCCATTTGTTTCCCCCCAATTAAAGTTTCATGAGTTCGCGCACATCGGTTTCGTAGTCTTTGAGTTTGCGCTGCGCTTTCAAGCGTTGGGCTGGGGTCATGGTGTTGTGGAGTTGCGCTAAATTTTGACAAGCTTGCTGCTCTAACTGAAGCTGCTTAGACAACTCAGTGCCATCTTTGGGCCTGACCGATTGCAAAATCAGTGTCTGCAAAGCGGTCTCGACTTGCGCTATTGACATGGCCGGTTTGGTCATTTCGGACGACATTGCTTGCAGCGCATTCAACTGATCTTGCTGGCGCTTAAGTCGCTGCTGAAAGCCCCACTCTGGGGTCCAAGCGGACTGTGAAAATTGTTGCCGCAAAACTTGTCTTTGCTCTGAATTCAAATCGCCATAAAACGAGCTAAAGCGGTCTGCTGCCATATCGACTCGCTTTTTCAATCGCGCATCGGGCGTGCCTTGAAGCCACTTCTTTTTCCAGTCCTCGTTGCGAGAGGCCCACTCTTTTTCTAAATGCTTGAACTGCTTGGCGCTCAATTGGGACACCACGGGTGCTGCCAAACGACTGCCTTCCTGAACGACCGCTTCAATGCGAACTTGAGCGCCCTCCCAAATTTTGCAGGCTTGTTCAGGAGTGATGTTTTGAGTTGCCAGTGCTTGGGCTTGCACCAGCAATTCGGCAATGGCCGGCAACTCTTCTTTGCGGTGCCAAGCCTGAAGTTTGTTGAGCGCAGCCTTGGCTTGGGGGCCTTGGGCATCGCTGAAGTCAATGTAACTGTCTAACCACCAAGAGGCGATATCGGGTAGCTTGTTGTAGCCTAAGCGAACGGCACTGCATCCCGTGAAAATGACGCTCATCGACACGGCCACCACAGAAGCCGCGATAATTCGGTACCCATAGGATAATTTCGACATGCAGGAAACCTCAGTTAATCAATCCACATTTTCGCTCGAACGGCCGCTGGACGTGGTTGTCATGGCCGCTGGTAAGGGTACTCGAATGAAAAGCCGCCTGCCCAAGGTTTTGCAACGTTTGGCAGGAAAACCTTTGTTAGGCCATGTGCTGGGCACAGCGGCCCAACTGAAAGCCCGTTCTGCGGTGGTGATCACGGGCCACGGCGCAGCAGAAGTTGAAGCTGCCGTAGCCAAAACATCGGGTGATTTGGCCATCAAATTTGTGCGGCAAGAACCCCAATTGGGCACTGGCCACGCCGTGCAACAAACGGTGCCTGAACTGGTCGACGACGGTTTGGTGGTGGTGTTGTCTGGCGATGTGCCCCTTACCCAAACCGACACGCTCAAGGCTTTGATCGCGTGCGTGCGCGAAGGCGCAGCGACTACCGATCGTTTGGCTTTGCTCACCCTCGACATGCCCAACCCCACAGGCTATGGCCGCATTGTGCGCAATGCGCAAGGCGATCACGTGCTGGCCATCGTGGAGCAAAAAGATGCCAGCCCAGAGCAACTCCAAATTCGAGAGGTGTACAGCGGCATCATGGCCGTGCCCGCCAAGCAACTCAAAACCTGGCTGGCCAAACTAGACAACAACAATGCCCAAGGTGAGTACTACCTCACCGATGTGGTTAAGTGGGCTGTGGCCGATGGCGTGAAGGTGGTGGCGCATCGCATTCAAGACGAATTGCAAGTGACGGGCGTTAACAGCCCCCAACAACTGGCTCAGTTAGAGCGCGCTTATCAGCTCAAAAATGCCAACGAATTGATGCTGCAAGGCGTGCGCCTTGCCGACCCAGCGCGCTTGGATGTGCGCGGTGAATTGCACTGCGAAGCCGATGTCGAAATTGATGTGAACTGTGTGTTTGAAGGCCAAGTTCATTTGGGCGAAGGTGTGCGCATTGGCCCCAACTGCGTCATTGCCAATGCGCGCATAGCCGCGGGTGCCGTGATTCACGCCTTCACGCACATCGATGGTGAAAAGCTAGGTGTCATGGTGGGCGAGGGCTCTTTGATTGGTCCCTTTGCGCGGCTGAGGCCCGGTGCAGATTTGGCCGCTGAAGTGCACATTGGCAATTTTGTGGAAGTTAAAAATTCCACCATGGCCAAAGGCGCCAAAGCCAATCATTTGGCTTACTTGGGCGATGCCACGGTGGGCGAGCGCGTGAACTACGGCGCCGGCAGCATCACGGCCAACTACGACGGTGCCAACAAACACCGCACCGTGATTGAAAACGATGTGCACATTGGCAGCAACTGCGTGCTCATTGCCCCTGTCACCATTGGTGCGGGCGGCACAGTGGGCGGGGGCTCGGCCATTTCAAAAAGCACCGAGCCTGGCGCATTGAGTGTGGCGCGCGGCAGGCAAACCAGCATTGCCAATTGGCAAAGGCCCCAAAAAACTCCTAAGGCCAAATAACAGCTGGCCATTGAACTTCAAGCACTTGGCAAGCTGAGTTCAGTGCCAAACTTGGCGCGCTTGAGGCTGAAGAATGCTTTGACGTTTCGCACATTGGCATCTTGTGTGAGCAATTTTTGGGTGAGCGCCAAATAGGCCGGCATGTCTGCCGTTTGCACCACCAGCACAAAGTCGGGCCCGGGTGAGACACGCCAGCATTGCTGAACCGCGGGCTCTTGCACAGCACGTGTTTCGAATGCTTGTAGCCATTCTTCGCCCTGTTTGTCGAGGCTGACTTCAATCAAAGCGGAGAGGCCGTGGCCCAAGTACTGTCCCAATTTGTTGGCCGACAAAATGGCCACTTGCTTTTCAATCCAGCCTTCTTGTTGCAAGCGCTTGGTTCTGCGCAGGCAGGTGGGCGCGGAAATGTGCAACTTTTCGGCCAAGGCTACGTTGTTGAGGCTGGCATCGGCTTGCAAAAGGGCCAGCAACTTGAGGTCGGTGGCGTCTAGATAGTCAGCTGAAATTGGAGATGGACTGGTCATGGTGATGCGATTAATTTCAAATAAATTAGATTAAAGAAATAATAATTCAAATTTAATAATTTATGAAATTTAAATTCATTTAAGTGAATAAAATTTAAACTAATTTCATTATAAGAAGCATAAGATCCTGCCACATTCAAATTGAAGGATTGGCTTATGTGCGGCATTGTTGGTGCAGTTTCCGATAGAAACATCGTCCCCATTTTGGTTCAAGGCTTGCAGCGCTTGGAATATCGCGGCTACGACTCATGCGGCGTAGCCATTCATGAGGCCAGCCTCAAACGCGGGCAGGGCGGACTCAAGCGGGCACGCAGTACCTCGCGCGTGTCTGAACTCATGAGCCAAATTGAAACCGATCATTTGGCCAGCGGCACCGGCATTGCGCACACCCGCTGGGCCACGCACGGCGCCCCAGCTGTGCACAATGCACACCCTCACTTCAGCTCAGGCCCTGGCAGTTTGGCCTCCTTGGAGAACAAACCAGGCCGTGTGGCTTTGGTGCACAACGGCATCATTGAAAACCACGACGAATTGCGCGCGCAGTTGCAAGCCAAGGGCTATGTGTTCACCAGCCAAACCGACACCGAGGTGATCTCGCATTGGGTCGACAGTGTGTATGACGGCGATTTGTTTGACGCAGTGAAGCGCACCGTGTTGGAGCTGAAAGGCGCTTACGCCATTGCTGTTTTTCACAAAGACGAACCCCAACGTGTGGTGGGTGCACGCGCAGGCTCGCCGCTCATTTTGGGCGTGGGCACATCGCACCACGAAAACTTTTTGGCCAGCGATGCCATGGCCCTTGCAGGCGTGACCGATCAAATTGTGTATCTCGAAGAGGGCGACTTGGTCGACATTCAACTGGGCAAGTATTGGATTGAAGACCGCAACCATCAGCGTGTGGAGCGTCCGGTCAAAACCGTTCATGCGCACAGCGGTGCTGCCGAGTTAGGGCCATACAGGCATTACATGCAGAAAGAAATTTTTGAGCAACCACGCGCCATTGCAGACACTTTGGAAGGCCTCGAGCACATCGTGCCCGAGTTGTTTGATGGTGTGAGTGGTGTGAGTGGTGGCGCCAATTCAGCCAGTGCTTACAAAGTTTTCAAAGAAATTGACAATGTGTTGATCTTGGCTTGTGGCACCAGTTATTACAGTGGCTGCGTGGCCAAGTATTGGCTGGAATCCCTGGCACAAATACCTTGCCAAGTGGAAATTGCCAGCGAATACCGCTACAGAGATTCAGTGCCCAACCCCAAAACTTTGGTGGTGACCATCACGCAATCGGGCGAAACCGCAGACACCTTGGCGGCATTGCGCCATGCGCAAAGTTTGGGCATGCACCACACACTCACCATTTGCAACGTGGCCACTTCGGCCATGGTGCGCGAGTGCAAGTTGGCATACGTCACACGTGCAGGAACTGAAATTGGCGTGGCTTCTACCAAGGCTTTCACTACGCAATTAGCAGGATTGTTTTTACTCACCTTGGCTTTGGCGCAAAGCAAAGGCCGTTTGAGTGAACAAGAAGAAGCCATGCATTTAAAGGACATGCGTCACCTGCCTGCTGCTTTGCAAGCTGTGTTGGCGCTTGAGCCACAAATCATCAGCTGGTCGCAAGAGTTTGCGTCGAAAGAAAACGCCTTGTTCTTAGGCCGTGGCACGCATTACCCCATTGCACTAGAAGGTGCATTGAAGTTGAAAGAGATTACCTACATTCATGCCGAAGCTTATGCAGCCGGTGAACTCAAGCATGGTCCTTTGGCCCTGGTAACCAGTGAGATGCCAATGGTGACGGTTGCACCCAACGATGTACTTTTGGAAAAGCTCAAAAGCAATATTCAAGAAGTTCGGGCGCGAGGTGGTGTGTTGTATGTGTTGGCCGATGGCGACACCAAGATTGAAAGCAGTGAAGGTGTGAACGTCATTCGCATGCCGGAGCACTACGGTGTGTTGTCGCCCATTCTTCACGTGGTGCCTCTGCAACTCTTGGCTTATCACACAGCTTGTGCGCGGGGCACGGATGTAGACAAGCCGCGCAATTTGGCTAAGAGTGTGACGGTGGAATAAAAATAATGTTGATCTGACCCCAATTATTTAAACAGCAAATTTGACACGCAATGGACCTAGGGTATTTAGTGATCAACTTCAATGTAGAACTGGTGGCGGCCATGGCCATGTTTGCTTTTGTGACTTCTGTCACGCCGGGGCCTAACAACATGATGCTTTTGGCCTCTGGGGTTAACTTTGGCGTGAAACGCACTTTGCCGCACTGGCTGGGTGTGTCGCTGGGCCACTTTGTGATGTTGCTGCTGGTCGGTGCAGGTTTGGAAAGTTTGTTGAAGGCTTACCCTTTTGTGTACCAAGTGATGAAAGTGGTGGGTTTTGCTTACCTGCTCTATTTAGCATGGGGCGTGGCACGCAGTGGGGCGCCACAGCGCAATGGCGAGGAAGCCGCACAGCCCATCACATTTTTGGGTGCTGCAGCTTTTCAGTGGGTCAATCCCAAAGCCTGGATCATGTCCATTGGCTATTTCAGCAACTACATGCCCACCGATGCATCTCTCACTTTTGTGGTGCTAACGTGTTTCATGTTCAGCGCCATCAATTTTCCCAGCGTGGGTTTGTGGGTTTGGCTTGGTGCCAAACTAGAGCGTTACTTGCAACACATTACGGTGCGCAGGGTGTTCAATGGCACCATGGCTGTTTTGCTTGTTGCATCCATGGTGCCTGTCTTGATGATCTAAAGCGAATCAATAAAGAGGCGGCGACAACAGCCGTAAGCCAATCGAAACCCATCTTTGCGCTGGGTTTGATGACGAACCCCAAATATTTCCCAAGGTTGCATCGATTTGAACGCGCTGAGGAACAACCCAAATCCTCAGGCCAAGCTGATACTTGGTGCTTTGTTTGGCTTCACCATAGGTTTCTAGAATGCCAGTAATCTGGCTGTTGATGGGTTGCTCTAAAGCCATGCCCCAAGTTTTGGCGCCATAGCCTTGCGACTGGTGCTGAATCCAACCTGCATTGAAGTGGGCAAAACGGTCGTGGCCCATTGACCATGTGACAGGGACGTTGAGGTAAACATCATTGACGCTCTCAGATGAAGCGTGCCCAGCATGCTGAAGCGTTCCCAATGTGCTGGACAAGCCCCAATCACCGGGCTCCAAGACGCGCCATCTTTTCTTGGCTTGAATCAAATGATATTGACTGGCGGGCAAGTGGGTATCCGATTGAAAATTGGCGCCCGCAGAAATTTCTGTGTCGCCAAAAAAATTGCAACCCGGCACGGCCCAACGCTCAATGCTTGAGCTTGATTTCTTCACCCAACTTTCAAGCTGGCAGCTTTTGGGGTCGACCACATTGGCATCGTCGGTATTGAGGGGTCGTGCTGCATGCGCTTGGCCCAAGGCCCCTGCCAAAGAAATGAACAAGCCTGAAAAAATCAATGGAGACCAAGAATTTTTCATGCTGGTTGATTTTAAAAACGCAATCCAGCTGAAATGCGTTGTTGATTGTTGTCTGAAAAGTTCACTTTTTGTTCTTTGGCCCATTTGACAAATTGGTTGCCATGGTCGTAGCTGATAGAAATGCCATTGCCTTTGACAGGATCCGAGTTTTGAGTGAGCCTGCCGGACTTGTGTGACACATCAATGACCAAGCGTTGAGCGTTGTCTATTTTCCAACGCCACGTAGCATGCGTCACGATTTGTCCTGTGTTCAAGCGATTGTCTTTGACAGAGAACAAATTCAAGGTGTGGTCCTTGATCATCTTGGTACCCACTCCAATGACATAAGAGTCATTCGGGTCAAAGGTCAAGTTGTAATACTCTTTCAAATTGGTTCTGCCCAAGCCCGTGATGAGGTAAGTGGGCCCGCCAATTTGCAAGTTGACAGACGTGCCTACAAATCCTTTGGAGGCCAGTTGCACTGAGGGCACGATTTGTCCCCAAGAAAAATCGATGTTGTATTCGTAGCCCCATCTCGTTTGCTGGAAGTCATTGCCGCGAACATATTGGCCAATCCAAGTGGTTTGGTTGCCCAAGTTGCCTCGCAAGTTGACATCGGCTGCGGTAGCTTCATTTTGGGTGGCATACAGAGAAGGCGTAAGCTTGAACGCCCATGTGGGCTCAGCATCAGCATCTTTTGCAGAAGCCATGTTGCAGGTGCCCATGAGCGCAGTAAATATTAGCGAAGTGTTCATGGCCAAACCTAGGACCATGTTGAACGAGGGCTGTGAATTCATGTTGACTCCTGAGTGAGTTTGAGCGCCAAAGCTTCTGCAATCTTAATCCCATCCACACCGGCCGACAAAATGCCGCCCGCATAACTGGCGCCTTCACCCGCAGGGTACAGGCCCTGTGTGTTCAAACTTTGGAAATTTTCACCCCGTGTCATTTTGAGGGGTGAAGAGGTGCGAGTTTCAACGCCCGTAAGCAAGGCATCCTTCATGTCATAACCCTTGATCTTGCGACCAAACACCGGCAAGGCTTCGCGCATGGCTTCAATGGCATAGGGCGGTAGCACAGCAGCCAAATCGCCCAGGCTCACACCAGGTTTGTAAGAAGGCACCACTTCACCAAATTCTTTGGAGGCACGTGCCTCTAAAAAATCACCAAGCAACTGACCGGGTGCTGTGTAGTTTTCACCACCTGCCACGAAGGCTTTCGATTCCAGTGTTCTTTGTAACACAATGCCCGACAAAGGGTGATAGGCCTTGGGTGTTTGCCGCGCCATGGCTTGCGCTTGGGCGGCCCATTTCAAGCCATCTGCTTCGCCAAAGGCTGCTTGCCACGATGCCACATCAAGCGGGTAATCTGACGGATCGATGGCCACCACCATGCCGGCATTGGCATTGCGCTCGTTGCGTGAGTATTGGCTCATGCCATTGGTGACCACGCGGCCGGCTTCACTGGTGGCTGCCACCACGGCGCCGCCGGGGCACATGCAAAAGCTGTAAACGGCTCGGCCGTTTTGAGCGTGGTGCACCAGTTTGTAATCGGCTGCCCCTAACAAAGGGTGGCCTGCGTGACGGCCCCAGCGGGCCGCATCGATCACGCTTTGCGGATGTTCAATGCGCACGCCCACCGAAAAGGCTTTGGCCTCCATGTAAACACCGCGCTCGTAAAGCAAGGTGAAGGTGTCGCGAGAGCTGTGTCCCAATGCGAGTACCACATGGCGTGCAGCCAAGTGTGAGCGTGCACCTGTGTTGCGATCTTCAATGTGCACGCCTGTGACTTGCCGCCCAGAAGCGGTGGTTTCAATGTCCAAATCAACCACGCGTTGCTCAAAGCGAACTTCACCGCCCATGGCAATGATTTGCTCGCGCAAATTTTCCACCACCTTGACCAATTTGAAGGTGCCGATGTGAGGGTGAGCCGCAAACAAAATATCGCTGGGCGCGCCGGCTTTTACAAACTCGTTCATGACCTTGCGGCCCAAATGGCGTGGGTCTTTGATTTGGCTATAGAGCTTGCCATCTGAAAAAGTGCCAGCACCGCCTTCGCCAAACTGCACATTGCTTTCGGGCTTGAGTGTTTGCTTGCGCCACAAGCCCCAGGTGTCTTTGGTGCGCTGGCGCACGGGGCTGCCGCGTTCAATCACTATGGGTTTGAAACCCATTTGTGCCAAGCAAAGCGCTGCAAAAATACCGCAAGGCCCAAAGCCCACCACCACGGGCCGCTCGCCTTCTTGCAAACCAAAGTGAGCTGGCGCATGAGCTGGCGCTTGCCAGCTCATGTTAGGGGTGGGTTGAATGTGGGGATGCTTTGGAAACCTAGCCAAGAGTGGTGCTTCTGAAGCAGCGTCTTTGAGGGAGAGATCTACTATGAACACCGCCAACAAATCTGCTTTGCGTGCATCAAAGCTGCGCTTGAAAACATTCAGTTGGTCGATGGCCTGCGCATCAATGCCCAGGGCAATGGCGGCCAGTTGGCGCAAAGCTTCCTCGGGGTGGGGAGGGGGCGTGCGATCTTCGTCGGTTTCGGCGGGTGCATCCGCTGCGCGGCGAACTTCAACCGGCAATGCGGTCAGGGGCAGTTTGAGTTCTGAAATTCGAATCATGGCTGGCGATGGATGGGCTTGTGGTTATCAAGCAGACACAAGCATTATCGCGCGGACTTTGAAGCATTTGCAGTCCTCAGTGGATAATGTCGGTGTGAAGCCTGCTAGACCGTCGCTGGTGCAAGCTGCAAAGCCATTGCTTAGGCAATGGGCCGAAAGGCCGCACTGGAGGAACGTCCGGACTGCACAGGACAGCGTAGGAGGTAACACCTCTCCACCGAAAGGCCGCAAGGCACCAAGGTGAGGATTAGAGCAACAGAGACGAGCCGATTGAGTTCGGGTGAAACGGGCAATCTCTACGCGCAGCAATACCAAATAGGCACACGTTGATCTGGTTCCGGAGAGTGTGCGGGTAGGTAGCATCGAGCCGAGTGGGCAACTCTCGGCCCAGAGTAATGGCGGTCACATTGAGGGCAACTTCAATGCACAGAATCCGGCTTATCGGCAGGCTTCACACTTTTATCTTGGCATCAAGCCATGAAAAAACGCGCCCTGAAGCGCGTTTTTGTGAGTTCAGCACAAGGCTGATGAAGTGTGAATTTAGCGCGTAGGCACCAAGCTGGTTGCCAATGCAAACACAGAATTGGGCACGTTCATTTTGACGGGCTGACTTTTGGGCTTGGCAAAGACGCCACGCTTGACCACGGAAGGTGCTGGCTCAACCGTAATGCCTTTGGCACGCTGCTCAGACACCAACTGACGCAAGCTGATGGACTGCAAATGAGCCAACATTTTTTCGTTCAGGCTGGCCCACAATTCGCTGCTCATCCAGTTGTTGGCTTCTGAGTTGATCTCCTCTGAATCTGAGGAAAAGTCGACGGCGCTCACAATATCGGCCATGGTGATTTTTTCGGCATTGCGGGCCAAAGAATAGCCACCACCGGGGCCACGTGTGCTTTCAACCAAGTGGTGTTGGCGCAGCTTGCTGAACAATTGTTCGAGGTAGGACAGCGAAATTTGATGACGCTCACTGATGGCCGAGAGCGAGACGGGGCCTCGATCTTCGCGCAAGGCGACATCGATCATGGCCGTGACGGCAAAACGACTTTTAGTGCTCAAACGCATGGTGGAATCCTTTCGGCATATGAGACGCTTCAAATTTACAAACTTAGAAATATTGTCTCAAACTTACAAGCACAAATGAGGATGCCCTGACGAATTTCAAGGGCTTGGTCAAGAAGAATATCTTAAAAATGCCCTAAAACAGACATTTTTCTTTCAAAATCGCTCGTAAGGCATGAGCGCACGCCATTGTCCGGGTGCCAGAGGCGCCATCAAGACCCGCCCCATGCGGACTCTTTTGAGGCCGATCAGCCGCAGTCCCGTATGTTCAATGACACCGGCCGCATACCCCGGCTGGTACCCTTTGAAAGCCATGCGCAATCCAGTTTTTTGGGGCGACTCACTACTGATGCTGGTTTTCAGGCCCGTGGGGCACATGTCGAGGAGCTGATCGGGGCTGACATTGCCTTGAACTTCTGCCAGCAACTCGTGCTCTAAAGGTGTACGCTCATCTTCAAGTTTTCGAAGCATGCTGGGGTCTTCAGACAAAACCACCAAACCTGAGGCCGCGTCTTCTAGGGCGGCAGCGCAATGCAACATTTTGAGAAGTCTGGGCGTGAGGCTGATGCCCGAGCGGTCTTGATTGGATCGCATCTCGGGGGTCAAGTTTGTCCAGATGTGGGTGCGCCCGTGCGGCAGGCAAGTTTGCCCAGCCATTTTGTGCAAGATGACAGTGAGCAGGGGCACTTTGCCGCGCTGCGCGGTGCTGTGAATGTCAATTTTTTCATCGGTCACCCGATGTGCTGGTTCGTCCACCACCACCTCATTGACCTTGACCCACCCCCCCACTATGACTTGCTCGGCTTCGCTGCGTGAGCACTTTAAGATGTCGGCAACCCGCTTGGCCAGTCGAACGCCCTCGGTCGGTTTCAATGTGCTCATGGATGGCGGCTCAAGGGTTGCCAGGCGGCATCGACTGAATGCGGTCAACGTGGGCTTGCAATGAGCGCGCAGCCACAGGCCACAAGCGCTCGGGCACGTCGTTGTAGGCATGTGCCACCCAGTCTTCCAAAGTGCCGTGAGGCAAAGCGCGCATGGCCGCAATCACTTTGGCTTCGCGCTTTAAACGATGGGCTTTGAGTTGGGCAATGGCTTGGGCGGCAAATCCCAAAACATAGCCGTGGGCGGGCAATATAAATTCAAGCTGATGGGCTTGGCATTCACGGGCCAGCAGGTCTAGCGAATCGAGGTAATCGTTCATGCTGCCGTCTGGCGGGTTGACTACCGTGGTGCTGCCATTGAGCACGTGATCGCCGGTGAACAACAAGCCATCTTCCAACAGGGCCAAACACAAATGGTTGGCGGCATGGCCGGGGGTGTGCAGCACTTTCAAGCTGTGCTCACCCACCTTCAAAACTTCGCCGTGTTCGAGTTCGCGATCGGGTTTGAATTGGCTTTGTGCGTTGGCCGTGCTGGCGGAAGACAAGCCCAAGATGGGAGGCATGCCACCTTCTTGTTGCTGGCAAAGCACCTGCAGGGGTTTGGCACCTGGCGAATGATCGGGGTGGGAATGGGTGCACACAATCATGCGAATTTGGCCGCCCGTAGAGCGCCATATTTTTTCTAAATGATCGGGGTCGGCTGGGCCTGGGTCAATCACAATAAAACCACTGTGGGGGTCGCCCACCCAGTAGGTATTGGTGCCGGGGCCAGTCATCACGCCAGGGTTGGGCGCGGTGAGGCGGTGCACGTTTTTTAGGATCGCAACCGGGTGATCAGACTGCCAATCGAGGTGGTGCACGATTTGACCATCGGGGCAGGTGAGGGCCAATTCGCCGTAGGGCGATTCGTGTTCCATGTAGCGCGCTTCTTTGCCGGCTAGCCAGCCTGCGCGCGGACAACTGGTCCACAGCGGTTCGTCATTGACGGCGCAGGCATCGAGCACCGCTTGCACAGTGGCAAATGGGGCGAGGCGCTGCAGGGTGCGGATGGTGGGGAAAATGATGAAAAACTGGCCTGCCTCATGGCGCTGAAGGGCGTCGGCTGGGCGAATCCACTCGGGCTCAAACTGCTCAGACTCATCGGCCACAGGCGTTTGGTCCTCTGGCATGCGCGCCACCAAAAAGGGCACGTCGAAGCGCTTGGGCAAATCGCGGTCGGTGATCCAGTGAGCCAGCACGTACACCTGGTGCGCTGCCAGTTGCAAGCCTAAAGCGGAACATTGGGCGGCAAAGGGCTGGCTTCGGTCGAGCTTGGCGATATCTTGCGCAGTGGCCATGCTTTGGTCGGCCCGGCAGGCCAGCAAGATGCCCAGTTCTTCAAAGCTTTCGCGAATGGCGGCAATGGCCTGCGTGAGGTGCAGGTCGCTTTGCGTGGGCCGGCGCAGGGCTTGGGCGTGTGATGCCGCATCGAGCGGGTCGATGCCACCGCCAGGAAACACATAGGCGCCAGGTGCAAAGCTGGCTGTGAGCGAGCGCCGAGTCATGAGCACTTCAATGCCTTGGGGGCTGTCGCGCAGCAACAGCACTGTGGCGGCCGGCCGAGTAGCGGCGGGCTCTCGCTGGGGATGCAAAAGTTGATGAGGTCTTACCATGTGCTCATTATCAGGCTTTGCGCCAAGGAGGGGCCGAACCGAGGATAATTCGGCCATGCGAATTCGCTTTACAAAAATGCAAGGGGCCGGCAACGATTTTGTGGTGCTTGATGAAACGCAAGCGCGCCACAACTTCAGCACCGCCCAATACCGCTTCTTGGCCGACCGACATTTTGGTGTGGGGGCTGATCAAATTTTGACGGTGCGCCCGGCGCCAAACCCCTCCCTCGACTTTGAATATGTGATTCACAACGCCGATGGCGGTGAGGTGGAGCACTGCGGCAATGGCGCGCGATGTTTTGTACGCTACGTGCGCGACAAAGGCCTGACCACCAAAGACCGTGTTCGCGTGAAAGTGAAGCAAGGCGAAATTGAATTGCAAATGAACGCCGATGGCCGTGTCACGGTCAACATGGGCGCGCCCATTTTTGATGCTTCCAAAGTACCTTTTCAGCTTGAAGGCCTGCAGCTCAAAGTGGTCGGTGATTGCCAAGTCTGGCACTTGCCTTTGAATATCAATGCTGCCAGCAGTGGCTTCGCGGCTGGGGTCGATGTGGCAGTGTTGTCCATGGGCAACCCGCACGCTGTTCAAGTGGTGGACAGCGTCGACACCGCGTCGGTGCTGAGCCTGGGCCCCTTGATTGAAAACCACAGCGCATTTCCCAACCGAGTGAATGCAGGCTTTATGCAGGTCCTCAGTCGCGATGCAATTCGTTTGCGCGTGTTTGAACGCGGTGCCGGCGAAACTTTGGCTTGCGGCACGGGCGCTTGCGCAGCGGTGGTAGCAGGCATCCGCATGGGCTTGCTCAACCCCAAAGTGGATGTGCAAACGCATGGCGGCTTACTCACCATTGAATGGCAGGGCGGCGCTTTGAAAGATGTGTCGCAGCCCGTGCTGATGACCGGCCCAGCCACTTCGGTGTTTGAAGGCGAAATTGACGTTCCCGAATTACCTTGATCAGAAAGACAGGCATGACTCCCACTTCCATCAATCCGATGAACCCCATCACCGAAGATGACATCGCTGAATTCTTGGCCAACACACCTGATTTTTTTGAGCGCCATGCGCAGTTGTTGTCATCGGTTCATTTGATGAGCCCAGACAACCACCGCTCGGTGAGCTTGCAAGAGCGCCAAGCGCAGATGCTGCGCGACAAAATTCGCGCCTTGGAAATGCGCATCATGGACATGATTCGCCATGGCAACGAGAACATGATCATCACAGAGAAGCTGCAAAAATGGGCTTGTGAGTTGTTGCAAACGCCAGCTTCTGAGCGTGTTCCTTCCGCCTTGAAAAATATTGAAATGCGCTTTCAGGTGCCGCAAGTGGCTGTGCGTTTGTGGGGTGTGGCCAATGTCTTTGCCGATGCACCTTATGCGCAAGCTGTGAGTGAAGATGTGAAGCAAGCGGCCGCCAGTTATGCAGCGCCTTTTGTGGGTGCCAGCTCGGGTGTAGAAGCTGTGCAATGGTTGCAAGCACCGGCCCAAGCGGCGTCAGTGGCTTTGTTGCCTCTTCGACTCAGCAAAGATCAAGCACCATTTGGTTTGTTGGTGTTGGCGTCGCCCGATGCACAGCGCTATCACAGCGGCATGGGCACCGACTTTTTAGAGCACTTGGCAGAGCTTTGCAGCGCCGCATTGTCTGCTTTGTTGCCGGCCAAAGGCTAAGGCTTCTGCCATGGATGAGCGCGTTGCGCGGTACCTCGATCATGTGCGTTTTGAAAAACGCTTGGCCGAGCGAACCTCAACGCTGTATGCCTTAGATCTTCAAAAGCTTTTTGATTTGGCGCAGGCCGCCAATGTCGATTTGGCGCAGGTGCAAACCACCCATGTGCGCAGGTGGGTGGCTCAAATGCACAGTGGTGGCCGCACCGGCCGCGGCATTGCACTGATTTTGTCGGGCTGGCGCGGTTTCTACCACTGGTTGGCCCGCGAAAGTCTCATTGCCCATAACCCCGTAGAAGGTGTTCGTGCACCCAAAGTTTCAAAGCCCTTGCCCAAAGCATTGGGCGTGGACGAGGCCGTGCAGTTGGCCGAGCACTCGGAAGAAGCCGACGACCCTTGGCTAGAAGCGCGCGACGCTGCCATGGTGGAGTTGTTGTACGGCTGTGGTTTGCGGGTGGCCGAGCTCACGGGCTTGGATGTGGTGGCCAGCACGGAGGCCGCCAAAAAAGGGCGTGGTTGGATTGACTTGCAAGGCGCCGAGGTCATGGTGCAAGGCAAGGGCGGTAAACGCAGAACGGTGCCACTCGGCCAGTCGGCCATCAAGGCGCTTGAAACATGGCTGCCTTTGCGCAGCCAAGCCATGGGCATGATGACGCAATCTGTGCCGGGCTTATCAGATGCCGCGCTGGCGCTGTTTCCAGGAAAACACGGCACACGCCTCACGGCGCAATCGGTATGGCAACGCTTGAAGCGGCGCAGTTTGTTGGCAGGGCTGGCCACGCCTGTGCATCCCCACATGTTGCGGCACTCTTTTGCCAGCCATGTGCTGCAGTCGAGCAGTGATTTGCGCGCGGTGCAAGAGTTGTTGGGGCATGCCAACATCAGCACCACGCAGGTTTACACGCGCTTGGATTTTCAGCACTTGGCCAAGGCCTACGATGCAGCGCATCCAAGGGCCAAGCGCGGCGCAGGCAACTCAGGAAAAAAATAATCGTCAGTGGCCGCAGACTTTGAGGGCCTCACTGAGTGGGACAATGACAACATGAAAACGATTCGACTCAAAGCTGGCAAAGAACGCTCTTTGCAACGTCAACACCCCTGGATTTTTGAATCGGCCATTGCCAAGGGCAGTGCCGATGCCGGAGAAACTGTACGCGTGGAGTCGCACGAAGGTGTATTTTTGGCGTGGGCAGCTTTCAGCCCCACTTCGCGCATTCGCGCACGGGTTTGGAGTTTTGATGAAACGCAGCGCATTGATGCCGCCTTCATCGAGGGGCTGATTTTTAAATCAGTGCAAGCCCGAAGTTTGTTTGACATTCAAAGCAATGGCATGCGTTTGGTGCACGGCGAGTCTGATGGTTTGCCAGGCTTGGTGGTAGACCGTTATGCCGATACTTTGGTGGCGCAGTTTAGCTCTTGCGGTACGGAGCGGTTTAAGCAGGTAATGGCCGATGCTTTGCTCAAGGCCACTGGTTTGAAAAAGCTTTATGAGCGTTCAGACGCCAATGTGCGATCGCTGGAAGGTTTGCCCGAAGTGATGGGTTGGTTGCGCGGTGAGGGTCCTACCGAAATCACGCTGCAAGAGCATCAGTGGCAACTTTTGCTGAACATTGCGGAGGGGCACAAAACAGGTTTTTATTTGGATCAGCGCGATAGCCGGTACCGCTTTTACCAACACACGTTGTTTCGGAAGTTTCAGCGTGTGCTCAATTGTTATTGCTACACGGGCGGTTTCAGTGTGGCGGCTTTGGCGGGGGGTGCTGCGCATGTCACTTCCATTGATTCTTCGGGGCCTGCCATTGACAAGGCAAAGGCGAATGTGTTGCTGAATGGTTTTGATTTGTCGCGCACCACGTTCATGGATGCTGATGTGAATGCTTCTTTGCGTGCGTTCATTGAGCAAGGTTTGCAGTTTGATGCCATTGTGTTGGACCCGCCTAAGTTTGCGCCTACTGCGGCGCATGCCGATCGGGCTGCTCGGGCTTATAAGGACATCAATCGCTTGGCGTTGAAGTTGTTGGCGCCAGGCGGGGAGTTGTTCACTTATTCTTGTTCGGGGGGCATTGGTGCCGATTTGTTTCACAAGATTGTGGCTTCTGCTGGCACGGATGCGGGGGTGGATGGGTATATCAGTGAGCGTTTGCAGGGGGCGCCGGATCATCCTATGACTGTTTATTTTCCTGAAGGGGAGTACCTGAAGGGGCTGGTTGTGGTGAAGAAGCTCTAAATTCACTTTGCTCGCTGGGCAAGGATGCCTTGTGCGGGCGCCTCATACTGGGGTACCAGAAATCGTTGCCCGCACAAGTCATCCTTACCCAGTATAGGTTTGGTTCGGGTGGGTACACTTCATACCTCTTTTGATTACCGTTTTCTCTCTTTTGGAGTGTTTTCATGGCTTTGATTCCTGCCACCATCCTCACTGGTTTTTTGGGTTCGGGTAAAACCACCTTGCTTAAGCGCGTGCTGACTGAGGCTCACGGGCAAAAGATTGCCATCATTGAGAATGAGTTTGGTGAGGAGAACATTGACAACGACATTTTGGTGTCGGATACCAATGAGCAAATTATTCAGATGAGCAATGGTTGTATTTGCTGCACCATTCGGGAAGATTTGCGCACCACCTTGCAAACGCTGGCGGCTCAGAAGCGCAAGGGTGAGCTCGATTTTGAGCGGGTGGTGATTGAAACTACGGGCTTGGCCGATCCTGGGCCTGTGGCGCAAACTTTTTTCATGGACGATGAAATTGCCGAAAGCTTTTTGCTGGATTCCATTCTCACTTTGGTCGATGCCAAACACGCTGCGCAGCAATTGAACGATCGGCAAGAGGCGCGTCGGCAGGTGGGCTTTGCCGATCAAATTTTCATCAGCAAGGCCGATTTGGTGTCCAAGCCTGAGCTTGAGGCGCTGCAGCACCGTTTGGCGCACATGAACCCCCGTGCGCCACAGAAGGTGGTGCATTTTGGTGAGGTGTCGTTGGCGGAGGTGTTTGATTTGCGTGGCTTTAACTTGAATGCCAAGCTCGACATTGACCCCGACTTTTTGAAAGAAGAAGAGCCTCATGTGCACGATGAGCACTGTGGGCATGATCATGATGACTATGCGCATTCCGATCATGGCCACGATCATGGTCACGCCCATGAAAAGGCACATGACCATGAACACGGCCCGAATTGCGATCACCCCTCACATCAAGGCGAGAGTCATGGCCATCACCATCACTTTGACGACGATGTGAAGAGTTTTGTATTCAGATCAGACAAAGCCTTCGATCCGGCCAAATTGGAAGACTTTTTGGGTGCCATCGTGAATGTTTATGGCCCCCGGATGCTGCGATACAAGGGTGTATTGAATATGAAAGGTACTGAAAGAAAAGTGATCTTTCAGGGTGTTCACCAGCTGAT
Source organism: Limnohabitans sp. MMS-10A-178 (assembly GCF_003063375.1). Taxonomy (GTDB): domain Bacteria; phylum Pseudomonadota; class Gammaproteobacteria; order Burkholderiales; family Burkholderiaceae_C; genus Limnohabitans_A. The sequence goes on from NZ_NERY01000004.1 coordinate 69,913, forward strand.
GGGAAGCGATTTAGGCCCTGTTTGGGGTGAAAACGAGGCCAAAGTGAGCAAAATGGTGTTCATTGGCATTGACCTGCCCAAGGATATTTTGTTGCAAGGTTTGGAGCAATGTTTGGTTTAGTTTTGAAGAAAGCGTTTTGAGGCCGTTCAGTCGCTACAATCTGCGCCCTGACGGGGTACCTTAATTGGAACTCCGATGCGCCCAGAAGGTCGAAAAATATGGGTTTTGACGCAAATGAACCGATGACCACAATTCATTTGCAAATGGCTGATGCCCTGGGTAATGCCTGAGGGTTTGTAAGCCGCCACGGCTAGGAGACAGGACGTGAAAAAGCCCCTTAAAACGAGCTCGAAAACTACAGTGAAAAAAACAAGTTCGCCAGCCAGTGTCAAAGCGACTGCCAAAGCCAAGCCGGCTGCAGCCGTTAAAAAGCTGAGCAAACCTGCGCCGGCCAAAAAAACGGCTTCCAAACCTGTCCCTAAATCTGCAGCTAAACCTGCAAGCAAGCCTGTAACCAAACCAGCAACTAAGCCTGCTTCCAAGCCTGATGCCAAAGCTGTTGTGAAAAAAGAAGCGGCAAAACCATTGAAGTCGGTGGCCAAACCGGTCGTTAAGCCCGTTGCCAAAGCCCCAGCAAAGCCTGTTTCGCAAGCCAAAGTTGCACCTAAATCTGCAGCCAAAGCCGCACCCAAAGTCGCACCAAAAGCCCCTCCTAAAGTGGTCGCCAAAGCAGCCCCAAAAGCGGCCCCGATACCCACCACAAAACCCACCACAAAACCCACCACAAAACCAACAGCCAAACCAGCCGACAAGGCCCCAGCTGTTGACAAGCCAGCGTCACAGCCTGCCAAAGCAGAAAAACCTGTTAAAGCCGAAAAGCTGGCTAAGCCCGCAAAGCCTCCAAAGGCTGACAAAACGCCTGCAGTCCTTGCAGCACCTGTTGCCGCAGCGCCCGTCGTTTCGGGTGATGTGCCTGCGCGTGCGGTTCGCCCGTCTGCCCGTCTTGCCCAAATTACAGTGCCATCGATGGCTCAATCGGTGGCCTCCACGGCTGCAAAAGCCAGTTACCTGCAAAACATGCCTACTCAAGTCCTGACGCCTCCCCCCTTCGTTGCTGTGAAAAAAGATCCCAAATTGGCCAATAACTGGAAAACCAAAAAACCCGATCAGCTGACCGATGCAGAAGTCATGGCCATGTCCGACAACGACTACATGAACGACGCTCAGTTGGCTTATTTCCGACTCAAATTGGTACAACTCAAGCAAGGCATCTTGGCCAATGCTGGCGAAACTACTGAGCATTTGCGTGAGGACACCGTGGTGGTGCCCGACCCTGCAGACCGCGCCACCATTGAAGAAGAGCATGCTTTGGAGTTGCGCACCCGCGACCGCGAGCGCAAGTTGTTGAAAAAGATCGAGCAGTCCATTCAGCGCATTGATGCTGGCGACTATGGCTATTGCGATGAAACAGGCGAGCCCATTGGTGTGGGTCGTTTGTTGGCTCGACCTACGGCCAATTTGTCTTTGGAAGCGCAGCAACGCCGTGAACTCAAACAAAAAATGTTTGGCGATTAATTCGGTTTTGATAAATTCCCAAAAGGCTCCTCCAGGAGCCTTTTTTTCATCCTTCAGAACAAACTGACTTGTTCCGAAAAAAAATTGAAAAGAATGTCAAAATTTTTTCACAATCAAAATGTCTCAGAAGTTACTTGCAGACAAACTTCTAAGTACCTAATTTTCAAGGATTTTTTCTCCTAATTTCTCATTGAAAGTGTGCTCTAAGCCCTTGATTTCATTGAAAAAAACTTGAATAGCCCCCTTGTGGGTGCGTGAATTCCTGATACAGTGCAAAAAAGTGCAATTAAGTGGGAGAAATGCCCAGATTGCAGTTGTTGTTTACAGGAATTGAGAATCAAGTGTTTCAAGGTGCATCTTCGTTGAGTTTGGACGCCAAAGGCCGCCTGTCGGTGCCTACGCGTCACCGCGAGGTTTTGAGTGCCACTGCAGGCGGCCAGCTCACCATCACAAAACACCCGCATGGTTGCTTGATGCTGTTTCCGCGCACGGAGTGGGAGCGTTTCCGTGAGCGCATTGCCCAACTGCCCATGGAAGCGCAGTGGTGGAAGCGAATTTTTTTAGGCAACGCCATGGATGTGGAAATGGATGGCACTGGCCGCGTTCTCATTTCGCCTGAGCTGCGCGCCGCTGCTGGCATCGCCAAAGACACCATCTTGCTCGGCATGGGCAACCACTTTGAGTTGTGGGACAAAACTGCCTACGACAACCAAGAGGCCAAGGCCATGCAGGGCGACATGCCCGATGTCTTTAAGGACTTTACGTTCTGAGGCTTGCGTGACGACACCTACTTGGCAACACACCACCGTATTGCTCACTGAGGCAGTAGATGCATTGATCGCCGATGCAGGCGAAACCGCCAAACAAAATGTGTATGTCGATGCCACCTTTGGCCGAGGCGGCCACTCACGTTTGATTTTGTCTCGTCTCCCAGCAGATGCGCAGTTGATAGCTTTTGACAAAGATGTAGAAGCCATAGCAGAGGCTGCGCAAATCACAGATGCCCGATTTTCAATTCGGCATGAAGGCTTTCGGCACCTTGGCGAATTGCCACTCGGCGGCATTGCAGGCGTGTTGATGGACCTGGGAATCAGCTCCCCCCAAATTGACAACCCCGACAGGGGTTTTTCTTTTCGTTTCGATGGCCCCTTAGACATGCGCATGGACACCACGCGCGGTCAGAGTGTGGCCGAGTGGCTGGCCTCTGCCAGCGTAGATCAGATCACGGAGGTTGTGCGTGACTATGGCGAAGAACGGTTTGCTTTTCCGATTGCAAAGGCGATTGTGGCTCGCAGACAAGAGCGGGGCCCAATTTCAACCACCGCCGATTTGGCCGGGATCGTGGCTAGCACGGTCAAAACCCGCGAGCCGGGCAAGGACCCTGCAACGCGGACATTTCAGGCTCTTCGGATTTTCATCAACGCCGAGCTTGAGGAGCTTGAACAAGCGCTAGAAGCCAGCCTCAAGGTGTTGCAACCGGGTGGTCGTTTGGTGGTTATCAGTTTTCATTCTTTGGAAGACCGCATCGTGAAGCAATTCATTGCGAAGCACTCCAAAGAAGTTTATGACCGACGCGCGCCATTTGCGGTGCCGCAGGAAATGAAATTGAAATCAGTGGAGCGCGTTCGCCCAAGCGATGCTGAGGTGTCTGCCAACCCGCGTGCTCGCAGCGCCATCATGCGCGTGGCAGAGAGAACGGCGGTGCCAGCATGACGCGCCTGAACTTGTTCTTGGTGATTGCCATCATTTTGTCGGCCATGTTTTTGGTGCACAGCCATTACCAGGCGCGGCGCTCATTCATGGTCTTAGAAGCGGCCATGAAAGAGACCTCACGCCTTGAGATAGAGCACGAGCGCTTGCAAATAGAAAGGCGTTCACAAGCCTCACCGCTGCGCATTGAGCAAATTGCAAAACAACAATTGCAAATGCGCTTGGTCACCCCTGGCGTCACGCAATACGTGAAGCAACCCACTGACATGCAAACCTTGGCAGAGCGCCAGAGCGTGAAGAAGGCTGAAAAGCCAGTGCAGGAGAAGCCATGAGCCGAAGTGTTCAGCTTTCTTCAAGCCCTTTGCTGGCCAGCAAAACGCCTGTATGGCGCAGCAAATTGATTGTGGCTGCCATGGCCATTGCCTTTGTGGGCTTGGCAGGACGAGCCTTTTATGTGCAGGTGTTTGACAACGCATTTTTCAAACGCCAAGGTGAAGTGCGTTTTGCCAGAACCCTGACCTTACCCGCCAACCGAGGCCGCATTTTGGATCGCAATGGTTTGATCTTGGCTTCCAGCGTGCCAGCCCCCAGTGTGTGGGCCAATCCAGAAGAGATTGACAGATCGCCTGAAGGCTTGCGTAAGTTGAGCAAGCTGCTTGAGATGACGCCAGCGGAGTTGTCGAAGAAATTAGAAAACGAAGACAAAACATTTGTATGGCTTCGCCGGCAAATGGACGAGCCTGTGGTGAAACAAGTTTTGGCCTTGAACATCAAGGGCATCTACACCATCAAAGAATACAAGCGTTTGTACCCCGAAGGTGAATCGGCGGCTCACATTGTGGGCTTCACCAACGTGGAAGACAAAGGCCAAGAAGGCGTCGAGTTAATTTTCCAAAATCAACTTGCTGGCAAAACAGGATCGCGCCGTGTGATCAAAGACCGCTTGGGCCGTGTGGTGGAAGATGTGGGGCAAATGACACCGCCTATTGATGGTGAAGATTTGCAATTGAGCATCGACAGCAAGGTTCAATTTTTTGCCTATCAAAAATTGCGCGAAGCCGTTCTCGAACACAAAGCCAAGGCGGGTAGCGTGGTGGTGCTCGATGCCCAATCGGGCGAAATTTTGGCATTGGCCAACTACCCCAGCTATTCGCCCGATAAGCGTGTCAATTTGAATGGCGAGCAATTGCGCAACCGTGCGCTCACTGACAGCTTTGAGCCTGGCTCTACGATGAAGCCTTTTGCCATTGCCTTGGCCTTAGAAAAAGGCATTGTCAAACCCGAGACGATTATTCAAACCGCGCCTGGCTCGATCAATATCACTGGCTCTACCATCACCGACACACACCCCTACGGTGCGCTCACAGTGAATGAGGTCATGCAAAAGTCAAGCAATGTGGGCACCGTGAAAATTGCCATGCAGCTGCAACCCCGTGAGATGTGGGAAATGTTCACTGCGGTTGGCTTGGGCCAGAAACCTCAATTGCCTTTCCCAGGTGTGGTGAGTGGTCGTTTGCGTGCTGCCAAAACTTGGCGCCCTATTGAACAAGCCACCATGAGTTATGGCTACGGCGTTTCAACCAGCTTGTTTCAAATGGCTAGGGCTTACACCATTTTTGCCAGTGACGGCAAAGTCATGCCAGCCACCCTCATGAAGAATGGTCAAGTGCCAGTCGGTGTGCCCGTAATCAGTCCAGAAAATGCACAAGCCGTTCGCCACATGTTGAACATGGCAGCAGGCCCTGGAGGGACCGCCCAAAAAGCGCAAACCATGGGTTATTCGGTGGGCGGGAAAACGGGCACGGCTCACAAGCAAGAGGGCAAAGGCTACGCAGGTAAAAAATACCGCGGTATGTTTGTGGGCATGGCGCCCATTGAAAAACCTCGCATTGTGGTGGCCGTCATGATCGATGAGCCTACCAATGGTCGTTATTACGGCGGCGATGTGGCCGCGCCAGTTTTCAGCCAAACCGTGCAGCAAAGTTTGCGCCTAATGGGTGTGCAACCCGATATGAGCGTGAAACCACAAATTGTGGCCAATGGTGTGGAGGAGTCGTTCTGATGCAAACCTTGCACAGTCCTGCTCAAGCCGCACAATGGTTGCGTCAACACGTCACAGGTGCGCTGTGCACAGACAGCCGTGCAGTGCAAAAAGGGGATGCCTTCATTGCGTGGCCAGGTGCTGCCACCGACGGCCGCGCTTATGTGGCTTCGGCGTTTGCGCAAGGTGCCCAAGTTTGTTTGGTGGAAGCCGAAGCCTGCCAACAATGGCTTCCAACATGGCAAGCTGCAGAAGACCGAGTCGAAAATCATGTGGCCGCTTACGCAGGTTTGAAGGCAGACACAGGTTGGATTGCAGATGCCTACTATGAACAACCCAGCCAAGCCCTGCAGGTTTTGGCGGTGACGGGAACCAATGGCAAAACTTCGACCACTTGGTGGTTGGCACAAGCCATCAATGCCTTGTCATCCAAGCCAGGTGCAGATTCTTCAGGGCGCTGTGCCATTGTGGGCACACTGGGCGTTGGCCAGCCCCCTGAATTGATGCACACGGGCATGACCACGCCCGATCCTGTGTTGTTGCAAGCGCAGTTTAGAAAATTTGTTGCTGCGGGAATCACGCACTGTGCCATCGAAGCCAGCTCCATTGGCATTGCAGAACAACGCTTGGCGGGTACCCGCATTCAACTGGCCTTGCTGACCAACTTTACCCAAGACCATTTGGACTATCACGGCTCCATGGCCGCCTACTGGCAAGCCAAAGAGGCACTCTTTGCATGGCCAGAACTTGAATTGGCGGTGATCAATGTCGATGATGTGCAAGGTGCCAAGTTGGCGTCTGATTTATCACAAGGGCGCTTGGCGACAGAACTTTGGACTTGCTCAAGCCAAGGCCACAAGGCCCGCTTGCAAGCTCGAAATGTGAAACGCAATGTCACGGGCTTGAGCTTTGATGTGGTTGAGGGTTCGCACAGTGTGCACCTGCAAACGTCATTGATGGGTGATTACAACGTTGACAATGTATTGGGGGTTATTGCTGCATTGCGAGCGCTCAAATACAACTTGGCCGACATTGTTGAAGTTTGCGCACAACTCAAAGCAGTGCCAGGCCGAATGGAAAAAGTCACGGGTGTCGAGGGCGTCCAATTGCCTCTGACGGTGGTGGACTATGCGCACACGCCCGATGCTGTGACGCAAACCTTGTTGGCCTTGAAGCCAATGACCGATGCCTTGGGCTCGCAACTTTGGTGTGTCTTGGGTTGCGGTGGTGATCGCGATGCCAGCAAGCGACCTTTGATGGCTGCAGCTGCGGAGTCAGTGGCGCATCACTTGGTTCTTACAAGCGATAACCCCCGCAGTGAATTGCCAGATCAAATTGTGCGTGACATGCAGCAAGGCTTGAAAGCCCCTGAAAAAGCGCGTCAAGAACTTGATCGTGCACAAGCTATTTTCCAAACGGTGATGCAGGCTGGCCAGCGCGATGTGATTTTGATTGCTGGCAAAGGCCATGAAGATACCCAAGAAATTGCAGGTGTTAAATATCCCTTTGACGATCGCGTGCATGCACACAATGCGCTTGTGCAGCGTGCCCGTGAAATTCAGCCAACAGGGGCTCAGGCATGAACCTGACACTGACACAACTCCAAAATTGGCTGCCACAAGCTGTGCTTGTGAATGCTCCATTGAACAATTCACAAGTTGAGCAGACAGTCATCAAAGCAGTGCGCACGGACAGCCGCAGTGTGGTGGCTGGCGATTTGTTCATTGCCCTGAAGGGTGAAAAATTTGATGGCAATGCATTTTTAGCGCAAGCACAGGCACAGGGCGCTGTTGCTGTTTTGTTTGAAGCGGCTAATTTGGCGCAGGCTCAGCAAATTCCTGATTTGAAAAATATCACGGTGCCAGCATTTTGCGTCTCTAACGCACGTGCCGCATTGGGCGAATTATCTGCACAGTGGCGCCGTCAATTTGAATTGAGCTTGATTGGTGTCACGGGCAGCAATGGCAAGACCACCGTCACGCAAATGATTGCATCTGTCTTGCGCGCCGACACCGCCTCAGCCTCTTTGTCAACACAAGGCAATTTGAACAATGAAATTGGTGTGCCTTTGACCTTGTTTAACTTGCGCCCAGAACACCAGCGCGCTGTGGTGGAGCTGGGCATGAATCATCCTGGTGAAATTGAAGTGCTGGCGCAATTTGCACAGCCCACCATTGGCTTGGTCAACAACGCGCAAAGAGAGCACCAAGAATTCATGAGCACGGTCGAAGCGGTGGCCATTGAAAATGGTGAAGTGATTCGTGCTCTACCTGCCAAGGGTGTCGCTGTTTTCCCAGCGCAAGATGCCTACACCCAACTTTGGCAGAAGTTGGCCGATGCCCGCCCCGTATTGACCTTTGGTTTCACGCAAGGCGATGTTCAGGCGCACGACATTGAGTGGCGAAATGGCGCATGGTCATTCCAACTCTGGACCCAACAGACCACACAACAGACCACACAACAGACCTCATTACCATGCCGCTTGAACATTGCGGGCCGCCACAATATTTTGAATGCCCTGGCTGCCACAGCCTGTGCATTGGCTGCGGGAATGAGCTTACCTGTCATTGTGAAAGGGCTCGAAAGCTTTGAGCCTGTGAAAGGTCGCTCTAAGTCGTGTGAGTGGCAAATCGACGGCCACGCGTTCACCTTGATTGACGATACCTACAACGCCAACCCCGATTCTGTTCGGGCGGCCATTGAGGTGTTGGCTGAATTGCCAGCGCCACGCTTGTTGATTTTGGGTGACATGGGTGAGGTGGGTTTGCAAGGCGCCGAGTTTCACCAAGAAGTGGGCGCCTATGCAAAAGATTGCACCATTCAATCTTTGTTCACTTTGGGCGATTTGTGCCAACACAGCAGCCAAGCCTTTGAGGGTGCCGTCCATTTCTCTGACATGGACAGTTTGCAAGCCCGGGTCTTGTCAGATATTTCGGCCTACAACAGCGTGCTGGTGAAGGGCTCGCGGTTTATGAAAATGGAGCGCGTGGTAGAAGCTTTGCGCAATAGGTTTGAGCAAGCGCAAGCTTCAGAAAGAGAGTCAGTCCATGCTGCTTAATTTGGCGCAATGGTTGCAAACTTTATCGCCCGATTGGGGTTTCCTGCGTATTTTTCAGTACATCACTTTCCGCGCAGTGATGGCCGCTTTGACATCGCTTCTGATAGGACTGATTGCGGGCCCCATGGTTATTCGCCGTTTGACCGCCCTCAAAATTGGTCAGCCCATTCGAGGTTACGGCATGGAGACGCACATGGCCAAAAGTGGCACGCCCACCATGGGTGGTGTGCTCATTTTGTTGTCCATTGCCATCAGCACCTTGTTGTGGTTTGACATCACCAATCGATTTGTCTGGATTGTGCTCATTGTGACCTTGGGTTTTGGTGCCATTGGTTGGGTTGACGACTGGCGCAAAGTGGTCAACAAAGACCCCGAGGGCATGCGCTCGCGCGAGAAGTATTTCTGGCAGTCTGTCATTGGCATGTTGGCTGCGCTGTGTTTGGTCTTCAGTATTTCTGAAAGTTCCAACATGCGCGTGTTCGATTTGTTTGTGAACTGGGTGAGTTCTGGCTTTGAAGTCAATTTGCCTCCCACAGCAGGTTTGATGGTGCCTTTCTTCAAAGAGGTGAGTTACCCACTGGGCGTGCTCGGCTTCATGATCTTGACCTACTTGGTCATTGTGGGTTCTAGCAATGCAGTCAACCTCACCGATGGCTTGGATGGTTTGGCCATCATGCCCGTGGTCATGGTGGGCTCGGCCTTGGGTGTGTTTGCGTATGTCACAGGCAGCTCGGTTTACGCCAAGTATTTGTTCTTGCCCTACATTCCTGGCACTGGTGAATTGCTTATTTTCTGCGCCGCCATGGCGGGGGCTGGATTGGCATTCTTGTGGTTTAACACGCATCCTGCGCAAGTCTTCATGGGAGACGTGGGCGCTTTGGCATTGGGCGGCGCGCTGGGCACCATTGCCGTCATTGTTCGCCAAGAAATTGTACTGGCCATCATGGGTGGTATTTTTGTGGTGGAAGCCTTGTCGGTCATGGCGCAGGTTTCGTATTTCAAGTACACCAAAAAGAAATATGGCGAAGGTCGGCGTATTTTGAAAATGGCTCCCTTGCACCATCACTTTGAAAAGAGTGGTTGGAAAGAAACGCAAGTGGTGGTGCGGTTTTGGATCATCACCATGCTCTTGTGCTTGGTGGGTCTCTCGACTTTGAAGTTGAGATAAGCATGAAATACCTTCAAGGCCAACACATCTTGATTCTGGGACTGGGCAGTTCAGGCTTGGCCATGACTCGTTGGTGCGTTGCCATGGGTGCAGAAGTCACGGTGGCTGACACGCGTGAAGCGCCGCCTCACTTAAGCGTATTGCAAGCTGAGTTGCCTCAAGTTGCTTTCAAGTCAGGCGCATTTTTGGCCAATTTGATTGAAGGCACAACGGTGCGCGCCGTCTTTGCAAGCCCAGGACTTGCACCCACCGAAACTGCGCCCGTGATAGTTGCTGCCAAGAGTTTGGGTCTTTGGGTTGGCGGCGAGCTCAGTTTGTTTGTTCAGGGTTTGGAAAATCTCAAAGCTACTCGTGACTATAGCCCCCATGTATTGGCCATCACGGGCACCAACGGCAAAACAACCGTTACATCGCTCACAGGTCAGTTGATTGAGCGTGCTGGCAAAACTGTCAAGGTGGCTGGCAACATTGGCCCCACCTTGTTAGACACACTGCGCTTGGCCATGGACACCGAGTTGCCAGAAGTTTGGGTTTTAGAGTTGTCTAGTTTTCAACTTGACAATGCAGGCCCCTTTGATCCCTCTGCAGCCACGGTCTTGAATATCACACAAGATCATTTGGATTGGCACGGCAACATGGAAGCCTACGCAGCTGCCAAAGAAAAAATATTTGGTGCCAATACCCTCATGGTATTGAACCGAGACGATGCTCGCGTGATGGCCATGTTGCCAGAACCGGTGCGCGCTAAATTGCAAAAGCCCATTGAGCGCGAGCACCTCACCTTTGGCGCAGAAATGCCTCAACGCCCTGGCGATTTTGGCTTGGAAACTGTCAACGGCATGACCTGGCTGGTGCGGGCCCTTGAGTCTGATGAAACACGCCGCTTGCGCAAAGGGGAAGTGGAAGAAATTCACATCCAGCGATTGATGCCGGCTGACGCACTGCGCATTCGGGGCAGACACAATGCAGTCAACGCCTTGGCGGCTTTGGCCTTGGCCACCAGCACAGGTGCAAGTTTGGCTGCCATGCTGTTTGGTTTGCGTGAATACCAAGGTGAGCCGCACCGTGTGGCGCCTGTGGCCATTGTCAATGGCATTGAGTATTTTGACGACAGCAAAGGCACCAACGTTGGCGCCACGGTAGCCGCCTTGGTGGGCCTAGGCTCTGAACGCCGTGTGATTGTCATTTTGGGCGGTGAAGGCAAGGGGCAAGATTTCTCGCCCTTGGCTGAGCCAGTGACTAGATTTGCGCGTGCTGTGGTTTTGATTGGCAGAGACGCGCCCATCATTCGCGAGCAACTTCAATTGTGTGGCGTGCCCATGACAGACGCTGCCAGCTTGCCCGAAGCGGTCAATGTGGCCAAAGACATGGCTCAATCGGGTGATGCTGTTTTGTTGTCGCCAGCCTGTGCAAGTTTTGACATGTTTCAAGACTACGCCCACCGCGCGCAAGTGTTTTGCCAAGCTGTGTCAGACATTGCAGAAGAAGCTGGCCAGCCCATGGAGAGCGCGCTATGACCGAGTTGGGGTCTCGCTTCATGTCTTGGGCCAGTGGCATTTTTGGCCGAGTGGGTGGTGCTGGCCGCATGCAAGGTGCTGCTGAGGGAGGTCTGCCCGTCAATTTGGGTGGCTATGACTACGGCAAGAATGCAGCGGCTCAAGGCAAGATTCAGAACATCGATCAAGCCATGGTGTGGGTGGTTGTGACACTGTTGATGTGGGGCATGATCATGGTGTATTCGGCCACGATTGCCATGCCAGACAATCCCAAATTTGCCAAATACTCACAAACACATTTCTTGATGCGCCACATCATATCCATGCTGATTGGCTTCGGTGTGGCTTTGCTGGTGTTTCAAATTCCGCTCGAAACCTGGGAGAAAAATGCCAGGCCTTTGTTCATTGTGGCACTGGTCCTTTTGGCATTGGTGCTGGTGCCATTTATTGGCAAGGGTGTGAATGGTGCACGTCGATGGATTTCATTTGGCGTGATCAACTTTCAGCCCTCTGAATTTGCCAAGTTGGCGGTGATTATTTATGCCTCCGATTACATGGTGCGCAAGATGGAAGTGAAAGAACGGTTCTTCCGCGCTGTGTTGCCAATGGGCGCTGCTGTGGGACTTGCAGGCATTTTCCTTCTGGCAGAGCCTGACATGGGAGCCTTCTTGGTGATTGCCATCATTGCCATGGGCATCTTGTTTTTGGGCGGCGTCAATGCCCGAATGTTTTTCTTGATTTTCGCCATCTTGGTCATTACGTTTGCCATGATCATTGCCGCGTCACCTTGGCGCAGAGAGAGAATTTTTGCCTATCTCGATCCTTGGGATCCAACGCATACTTTGGGCAAGGGCTATCAGTTGTCGCATTCCCTGATCGCCATTGGCCGAGGTGAAATTTTTGGTGTGGGCTTAGGCGGCAGTGTTGAAAAGCTGCATTGGTTACCCGAAGCCCATACCGACTTCTTGTTGGCCGTGATTGGTGAAGAGTTTGGCTTGGTGGGCGTGGTGGCTGTCATTGGCCTGTTCTTGTGGCTCAGCCGCCGAATCATGGTCATTGGCCGTCAAGCCTTGGCCCTCGATCGAACGTTTGCAGGACTGGTCGCTCAGGGTGTGGGCATTTGGATTGGCTTTCAAGCCTTCATCAACATGGGCGTGAATTTGGGTGCTTTGCCAACCAAAGGCCTGACCTTGCCTCTCATGAGTTATGGTGGGTCGGCCATTTTGCTCAACATGATTGCCATTGCCATCGTGCTGCGAATAGATGCCGAAAATAAACAGATGATGCGAGGTGGCCGCACATGAGTCATTGCGCTTTGATCATGGCAGGTGGAACGGGTGGGCATATCTTTCCAGGCTTGGCTGTGGCTGAATCTTTGCGCGAAGCAGGATGGCGCGTGCACTGGTTGGGCGTACCTGGCAACATGGAAAGTCAATGGGTACCGCAGCGCGGTTTTGCGTTTGAGCCTGTGGAGTTTGGTGGTGTGCGAGGCAAGGGTGTTGTGAGTTTGGCACTCTTGCCCATGCGTTTGCTCATCGCTTTTTGGCAGAGCATTCAAGTGGTTCGCAGAGTCAAGCCCGATGTGGTGGTGGGCCTTGGCGGATACATCACTTTTCCGGGTGGCATGATGTCTGTGCTCTTGGGCAAACCACTGGTGCTGCACGAACAAAATTCTGTGGCAGGCATGGCCAACCGTGTGTTGGCAGGCGTTGCAGATTGCATCTTCACCGCTTTTCCCAATGTCTTGAAAAAGGCTGTTTGGGTGGGCAACCCCTTGCGCCAAGACTTTTTAAACAAGCCCGCACCCGCGGAGCGTTTTGCAGGTCGCTCTGGACCCCTGAAATTGTGGGTGGTGGGCGGCAGCTTGGGGGCTCAAGCATTGAATGAGATTGTGCCCAAGGCACTGGCTTTGTTGCCAGAGCACAAGCGCCCTGTGGTGGTTCACCAAAGTGGCGCCAAGCAAATTGATGCACTGCGTGCCAATTATGAAAAAGCAGGCGTTCAAGCTGAATTGACGCCCTTCATTGAAGACACGGCAGAGGCGTTTGCACAGGCCGATGTGATCATCTGCCGTTCGGGTGCAAGCACGGTCACTGAAATTGCAGCCATTGGTGCTGCCGCCATCTATGTGCCTTTCCCATTTGCAGTAGACGATCACCAAACCACCAATGCTCAATTTTTAGTGGCACAAGGTGGTGGCTGGCTCATGCCTCAAGCAGATTTGACGCCAGAGTCTTTGGCTGCTCGCCTAGAGAGCCTGACCCGTGAAGAATTGTTGGTCTGTGCTGAAAAAGCATGGGCTCTGAAAAAGACCCAAGCCACTCGCGAAGTGGTGGCTGCTTGCGAGGCCTTGGCCGCATGAAACACGCCATTCGTCATATTCACTTTATTGGGGTCGGTGGTTCCGGCATGAGCGGTATTGCCGAAGTTTTATTCAATTTGGGCTACACCATCTCGGGCTCAGACCTGTCAGATAGCAGCACCTTGAGGCGCTTGGCTTCGCTGGGCATCCAAACCCACGTAGGCCACAGCGCTGAGAACGTGAAGGGCGCCGATGCCGTGGTTACTTCAACCGCCGTCAAAGCTGACAACCCTGAGGTGTTGGTGGCCCGTTCACGCCATATTCCAGTGGTGCCCCGCGCTGTCATGTTGGCTGAGTTGATGCGCATGAAGCAGGGCGTGGCCATTGCCGGTACCCATGGCAAAACCACCACCACCAGCTTGGTGGCCAGCGTTTTGGCTGAAGCAGGCTTAGACCCCACCTTTGTGATTGGCGGCCGCTTGAACAGTGCAGGCACCAATGCCAAATTGGGCACCGGCGACTACATCGTGGTCGAGGCCGATGAATCGGATGCATCGTTCTTGAACTTGTTGCCGGTTATGGCGGTGGTCACCAACATCGATGCCGATCACATGGAAACCTATGGGCACGACTTTGAAAAATTGAAGTCGGCCTTTGTAGAGTTTTTGCACCGCATGCCTTTTTATGGCACAGCCATTTTGTGCACCGACGATGCCGGTGTGCGAAGCGTGATTGATCAGCTGGCGCGGCCAGTGACCACCTATGGCCTTGAAGAAGGCGCTCAAATTCGCGCTGTGAATGTTAGTGCTGAAAAAGGTCAGATGCAATTTACCGTGCAGCGCCGCAATGGGGTGGTCTTGCCTGACCTGCCTATCGTGCTTAACTTGCCAGGTCTGCACAACGTGCTCAATGCTTTGGCCGCAATCTCTGTGGCGGTTGAACTGGGCATTGATGATGCAGCCGTTCAGCGGGCATTGCTGAACTTCAAGGGTGTGGGCAGGCGCTTTCAACGCTACGGTGAGGTGAAGCTCTTGGCACAAGCGGGCAGCTTTACCTTGATTGACGATTATGGCCATCATCCTGTTGAGATGGCAGCCACCTTGGCTGCAGCGCGAGGTGCCTTCCCAGGCCGCCGTTTGGTCTTGGCTTTTCAGCCGCATCGCTATAGCCGCACGCGCGATTGTTTTGAAGATTTTGTGAGCGTTATCAGTCAAGGCGCCGATGCTGTTTTGCTGTCTGAAGTTTATGCGGCAGGTGAGGCGCCCATCGTTGCTGCAGACGGGCGATCTTTATCGCGTGCACTTCGTGTGGCTGGCAAAATTGAACCTGTTTTTGTAGATAAAATTGAGGCCATGGCGCAGGCTATTTTTGACAATGCAAAAGACAATGACATCGTCATTTGCATGGGTGCCGGCTCCATTGGCGCTGTGCCTGCGCAAGTTCAAAAAATGGGGGGTGCTGCATGACGGCAAGCGCTCACCATTTTGGCAAAGTGGCAGTGCTCATGGGCGGGCAGTCGGCTGAGCGTGAAATCTCCTTCTTGTCAGGCCAAGGCGTGTTGGCCGCCTTGAAATCTCGGGGTGTCGATGCACATGCCTTTGACCCCGCCGAACGCAAACTCTCCGATCTCCAAGCAGAAGGCTTTCAGCGATGCTTCATTGCCTTGCATGGCAGATTTGGTGAAGACGGCACAGTTCAAGGTGCGTTGGAATTGTTGGGTATTCCATACACAGGTTCTGGCGTGATGGCCTCCAGCATTGCCATCGACAAAACCATGACCAAACGCGTTTGGTTGTCAGAGAATGTGCCTACCCCTCGTTATGTCTTGCTACAGAAAAATGATTTGGGTGCCAAGGCCCAAGCGCATGTGCTTCAAAGTCTGGGCTTGCCACTCATTGTGAAGCCTGCCCGTGAAGGCTCGTCCATTGGCGTGACCAAAGTCACACAAGCCAGAGAATTGCTCAAAGCGCTTGAAGATGCGGCGCAATGCGACACCGATATTTTGTGCGAACAATTCATTGCGGGCGATGAAGTGACTTGCCCCGTTTTGGGTGAGGGCGAAACAGCCAGAGCCTTGCCAGTGATTCGCATCGTGGCACCAGCTGGCAACTACGACTATCAAAACAAATATTTCACCGACGACACCCAATACTTGGTGCCATCGGGTTTGCCAGAAGCCGAAGAAAAAGCCATTCAAGCGCATGTGGTCAAAGCCTATCAGGTACTGGGCTGCAAAGGATGGGGCCGCGTGGATGTGATGATTGATGCCCAAACGCGCCAACCCTTTCTGCTCGAAATCAACACCTCACCCGGCATGACAGGACATTCCTTGGTGCCGATGTCGGCTAAAGCAGACGGCATGTCCTACGAAGATTTGTGCATGCACCTGTTGGCCTCTGCCAGCTTGGAGCATTCCAGTGTTCAGAAAGGTGGCGCATGAAAAAGCCCATCGATTTGCCCATGGATGTGCGCCTCATGCAATGGACAGCTACGGTCATGATGGTCGTTGCCCTGCTGATGTGCTTGGCCAGTGGCATCAGTTGGTTGTTGCGCCATCCTGTTTTCTCTATTCAGAGCATTACCGTGAACGGCAATGTGACACACAGCAATCCTGTGACCTTGCGGGCCAATGTCATGCCCCAACTCACAGGCAATTTCTTCACCTTGAATTTGTTGCAAGCGCGTCAGGCCTTCGAGCAAATACCTTGGATTCGTTCGGCGCTGGTTCGGCGCGAATTCCCAAATCGTTTGTCTGTCACGCTGGATGAATTTCAACCCGCGGCCTTATGGGGCGGCGAGGGCGATGGCAAATTCCTCAGTGTTGAGGGTGCCATTTTTGAGGTCAATGCTGATGAGGTCGACAGCGAAGCGCTGCCCATCCTCAAAGGTCCAGAAGCACAAGCCAAAACTGTGCTCGAGATGTACAAGTTTCTCAAGCCACGAATGGACAAGATGGACATGAGCTTGAACAAGTTAGAGCTGAGTCAGCGTGGCAGTTGGTCTGCCCAGTTGGAGTCGGGGGCCACTTTGGAGTTGGGTCATGGTACGCAGCAAGAAATTGGCGACAGGCTTCAATTGTTTTTCAAAACAGTGACGCAAATTGCTTCGCGCTACGGCCGAACTGCAAGCTCTATATTGTCCGCAGATTTGAGGTACGACAACGGTTACGCACTGAAGTTGCGGGGCGTGACAACTTTGACGGTAGATAGTTTGAAGAAACCCTAATTGGCAGATTGAAGATTTAGATCAGAACGGTTGAACATATGGCAAAAGAGTACAAAGATTTGGTGGTCGGTCTCGACATTGGAACTTCCAAGGTCATGGTCGTCGTGGCCGAGGTCATGCCAGGTGGCGAGCTGAAGTTGGCTGGTATGGGGGTGGCGCCTGGCAATGGTTTGAAGCGGGGTGTGGTGGTCAACATCGATGCCACGGTGCAGAGCATTCAACAGGCCTTGAAAGAAGCCGAGTTGATGGCGGATTGCAAAATCACCCGCGTCAACACGGGCATCACGGGCAGCCACATTCGCGGTCTGAATTCGAGTGGCATGGTGGCTGTGAAGGACAAAGAAGTAACCCCCGCCGACGTGGCGCGTGTGGTTGAAACGGCGCGCGCCATCAATATTTCAACCGACCAGCGTTTGTTGTTGGTTGCGCCTCAAGAGTTTGTGATCGACGGCCAAGACGTGAAAGAACCCATTGGCATGAGCGGCATGCGGCTTGAAGCCAAGGTGCACATTGTCACAGGCGCGCAAAGTGCGGCCGAGAACATCATCAAGTGTGTGCGCCGCTGTGGCTTAGAAGTCGATCAGTTGTTGCTCAATCCCTTGTCTTCCAGTTTGGCGGTGTTGACGGAAGACGAGCGTGAACTCGGTGTGGCCTGCGTTGACATTGGCGCCGGCACCACCGATGTGGCTATTTTTACCAACGGCGCCATTCGCCATACTGCGGTCATTCCAATTGCTGGCGATTTAATCACCAGCGACATTGCCATGGCGCTTCGCACCCCCACCAAAGACGCTGAAGATATCAAGGTGGAGAGTGGTTGTGCCAAGCAGTTGCTGGCCGATCCTGAGGCGCAAGTGGAAGTGCCAGGCCTTGGAGATCGCGCGCCGCGCATGCTGTCTAAGCAAGCTTTGGCTGGTGTGATTGAGCCACGCGTTGAAGAAATTTTCTCGCTGGTTCAGCAAGTTATTCGCGAGTCTGGCTATGAAGAAGTGTTGTCGTCGGGCATTGTGCTCACCGGCGGTAGTGCTGTCATGCCTGGCATGGTTGAGTTGGGCGAAGATATTTTCTTAAAGCCTGTGCGCCGCGGTGTTCCCAAATACACCGGCGCATTGTCTGACATGGTGAGCCAGCCTCGCGTGGCCACTGTGATGGGTCTCATGGAAGAGGCCCGTTTGGCTCGCTTGCGCGGTTTCAAAGTGTCGCAAAAGAAGGGTTCCATGAACAACGCCTTCACACGCTTCAAAGATTTCATCGTGGGTAACTTCTGATGGATTGGCGCAAACTTTACTTGGCAAGGGGGAGTCCGCATCAGCGATGTTGAACCTCACTTTTCCCCCAAAAAATAAAATTATCAAAAATCAATATTTAGGCAACTGCAACAGTTTTAGGAGAGCACCATGAGCATTGAAATGATCCAAGTCGAAGAGTTCAACCAAGGAACGCAAATCAAAGTGATCGGCGTGGGCGGTGGCGGCGGCAACGCTGTTGAGCACATGATCGAGCGCAATGTGCAAGGCGTTGAATTCATTTGCGCCAACACCGATGCACAAGCATTGGCCCGCAGTGCGGCGCACCGCTTCATCCAATTGGGTCACACCGGTTTGGGCGCTGGCAGCAAACCAGAAAAAGGCCGCGATGCCGCTGAGGAAGCCATTGAAGACATTCGGGCTGCCATCGATGGCGCGCACATGTTGTTCATCACAGCCGGCATGGGCGGTGGAACTGGCACTGGCGCAGCACCCGTGATTGCACGCGTTGCCAAGGAAATGGGCATTCTCACCGTGGGCGTGGTTACCAAACCGTTCGACTTTGAAGGCGGTCGCCGCATGCAAAGTGCCGAATCTGGCTTGGCTGAACTCGAAGCCAATGTCGACTCATTGATTGTGGTGTTGAATGAAAAGCTCATGGAATTGCCAGGCGGCGAAGACATGACGCAAGACGAAGCATTTGCGCACGCCAATGACGTGCTCAAAAATGCGGTGGGCGGTATTGCTGAAATCATCAATGTGCCTGGCCATGTGAACGTCGACTTTGAAGACGTTCGCACTGTCATGGGTGAACCCGGCAAAGCCATGATGGGCACCGCATCTGCCAGCGGCCCTGACCGTGCGCGCATTGCCTCCGAGCAAGCCGTGGCTTGCCCGCTGCTAGAAGGCATTGACCTGTCTGGCGCCAAGGGTGTGTTGGTGCTAATCAGTGCTGCCAAGGGTTCCCTCAAACTGAGTGAATCCAAGCAAGCCATGAACACCATCCGCGCTTATGCTTCAGAAAGTGCTCACGTGATTTACGGTACCGCTTACGACGAAAGTTTGGGCGACGAAATTCGCGTGACTGTGGTGGCCACTGGCTTGTCAAGCCAAGGTGCACGCCGCACAGCGCCGCCTTTGCAAGTTTTGCGCACGGGCACCTACGATGCGCCGTTCACTGTTGACTCACACGATGCTGTGTCACCTGCGTTGGGTGCACAAAGCCCAGCTTTGGGTGGCGACTATGGCCGTTTGAACACACCTAGCGTATGGCGTACCAACCGCACACAAGCTGCAGCCAAAGTAGATGGCATGGCTTCTGCCGGCATGGACGACATTGAAATTCCAGCCTTCTTGCGCAAGCAAGCCGACTGATTTTCTAAACGCAGTGGTTCACCAAAGCCTTCTGGATGCAAGCTTGGGTTTGAGAATTTAAAATCAAACCATGCTTGCTCAAAGAACCCTCAAAACCCTCACCCAAGCCGTGGGTGTGGGCTTGCACAGTGGGCAGCGTGTTGAACTCACGCTGCGGCCTGCGCCGCCTGGCACAGGCATCGTTTTTAGGCGCGTCGATTTGGCCGAGCCAGTCGACATTCACATTTCTGCCCAAAGCGTTACAGACACCCGCTTGGCGTCGACCATTTCCAGTGGCCAAGCCAAGGTACACACCGTCGAGCATTTGATGTCGGCCTGTGCGGGTCTGGGCATTG
The DNA here is from genome assembly GCF_003063375.1 of Limnohabitans sp. MMS-10A-178. Taxonomy (GTDB): domain Bacteria; phylum Pseudomonadota; class Gammaproteobacteria; order Burkholderiales; family Burkholderiaceae_C; genus Limnohabitans_A. The sequence goes on from NZ_NERY01000004.1 coordinate 89,445, forward strand.
ACAATTTGATCGTCGACATCACCGCTGAAGAGGTGCCCATCTTGGATGGCTCGGCTTCTTCTTTTGTGTTTTTGCTGCAAAGCGCAGGCATTGAATTGCAAAAAGAACCTAAGCAATTCATCCGTGTTTTGAAAACTGTTGAAGTGCGAGACGGGCAAGGTGAAAACATCAAGTGGGCCAAGCTCGAGCCATATGATGGTTACCGTTTGAGTTTTGAAATTGATTTTCACCACCCAGCTGTTGACTCCACGGGTCAACAAGTGGTGTTTGACATGGGGCGCGACTTGTACGCCCGCGACATTGCGCGTGCGCGCACCTTTGGCTTTACCAAAGATGTTGAAATGCTTCGCTCCAACGGCTTGGCCTTGGGCGGTGGCCTAGACAATGCCATTGTGATGGACGACTACAAAGTGCTGAACAGCGATGGCCTTCGTTATGACGACGAGTTTGTGAAACACAAAATTCTCGATGCCATGGGCGATTTGTACTTGGTGGGCAAACCCCTCATTGCCAGCTACACGGCATTTCGTTCGGGACACGCCATGAACAATTTGTTGCTGCGCGCCTTGTTAGATCAAGCTGACGCTTACGAAATTGTGAGCTTTGACGACGTCAAAAAAGCGCCACCAGGTTTTGCTCTGCCTGTACGCGCCTGGTAAGCCGGCGCATCTTCATTCAATTTAGTGACTTCGGCCACCACGGTACATGCCGTGGGTTTTGCGATTGAGCACATCTAGGGCTGCCAACTTGTTCATGGATGGGCTGGCATGCGCATGCGTGATGGCCAAACCCAATGCATCGGCCGCATCGGGCCCTGGGGTTGAAGGCAGCTTCAACATGCGTTTGACCATTTCCTGAATTTGAGATTTGGCAGCACGGCCATGCCCAGTGATGGCTTTTTTCATTTGCAATGCTGTGTATTCAGCCACTTCTAAATTGCAAGATACCAAAGCTGTGACACAACAACCCCGTGCCTGACCCAGCAACAAAGTGGCTTGCGGGTTGACGTTGACAAACACAATTTCAACCGAGGCCGCTTGGGGTTGATAGCGTTGGTTGATTTCTAAAATGCCGTCGTAAATCACGCGCAGGCGATTGGGCAAATTGCCCTGATTGACTTTGTCGGTGCGTATGACACCGCTGGCCACATAACTAAGCTGCGAGCCATTGACATCAATCACACCAAAGCCAGTGGTTTGAAGGCCGGGATCAATGCCAAGAATTCTCATAGAGTCATTGTGAGGCAATGCTCAGGGCAGGGCAACATCATTCATGCGTGCCATGATGGTTTCTGCGCGGTCGCTCAAGTAAACAGACTGCGGTAACTTTTCAAAATATCGCGGCCGAGGCAACATGACCGCCAAGCGAGCAGCTTCCCACGCAGTGAGCTTGGATGCTGGCTTTTGAAAATAGTGTTGAGCTGCGGCCTCAGCGCCAAAAATGCCGCGCCCCCATTCAACATGGTTGAGGTAGAGCGTGAGAATTTGCTGTTTGGTTAAAAAAGTTTCAAGAGCCATCGTGATGACCCACTCTTGCGCCTTTCTAAGCATGGTGCGCTCGCCACTCAAGAGCAAATTTTTGGCCAATTGCTGGGTGATGGTTGAGCCACCCACTATTTTGGGCGCTGCGGTTTTGGTGCTATTTTTCTTGGCTGCTTGAGCTTCTAGTTTGGCTTGTGTTTTGGCATTTTTTTGCCATGCTTTTTCAATGGCTTCCCACCAAATACCATTGTGCGATGTGAAGCCGCTGTCTTCAGATGCCAGCACGGCCCGCTTCAGTGTTTTGGCAATCTGATCGTCGGCTCGCCATTGTTGACGCCAAATGAGTTGCCCTTGGGTACTGGCAATTTGCCAGGCCTGTGATCTCTCAAATGCGGTGGATGAGGGATTGACCACAGCCATGAATGCCACGCGACCTACAAAGAACAATTGCAAAATGACAAAGCCGGCCAACATGAGCCATAGCCATTGTTTGAATGCTTTGAAAATAGAACTCAGCATGTCAGTGCGAAAGAGATACCAAAGCTCTTAAATCAGCCAGTACCTGTTGGGTGGGTGGCTGAACGCCTCGCCAAAGTTGAAAGGAGGCTGCAGCTTGCTCGACCAGCATGCCCAGCCCATCCCGTGCTTGGGTGCCATGATCTTGTGCCCACTGCATGAAGGCAAGGGCAGCGGGGCCGTACATCAAATCGCAGGCCAAGCCATTGGTTTGCAACACACTGGCAGGCACCGGCAATGCGGCATTGTGCAGGCTGCTGCTGCTGGCATTGATGACCAAATCGAATGACTGGCTCAAAATGGCTTCGTGATTCAAACCAAAAGCTTGGCAGTCTACTCCCTCCAATTGGGCCAAGCTGGCATGCCGCGCCACAAGTTGAACGGCCTTGTCGACACTTCGGTTGGCCACCCAAATGCTGTGAGCTTGTTCAGCCAACAAGGGCCCCAGTACACCAGCGGCAGCGCCACCTGCGCCAATGAGCAAAATACGACGCCCTTTCAAAGAAAAGCCTGCGTTGTGAACCAAGTCTCTGACCAAGCCCAAGCCATCGGTGTTGTCGCCGTAAATTTGATCGCCTTCAAATTTGAGGGTGTTGCAGGCCTGCGCCAATGCAACGCGGGGGCTACAGTGCGTGGCCAATGCCGCAGCTTCACTTTTGAAGGGCAGGGTGACGTTGCAGCCTTTGCCGCCACTGGCTTTGAAAGCATCGACCGTGGTCTTGAATGCATCCAAAGGCACCAAGGTTTTTTCATACTGAAGCGTTTGGCCAGTGAGTTCGGCAAAGCGCGATTGAATCCAAGGCGATTTGCTGTGCTCAATGGGATGGCCGAAAACGCAATAGTGGTCCATGAAAAAGTTTCTTTTAGTTGGTTGGCTGAAGAGCGTTAGTCTGCTTCAAGGGCTTGCTTGAAACAGGTGCCAGCATGTTGGTCTCAAGCGTTTCGTCGCGTGCAAACTGGAAGCGAGTGACCACCACCAATTGATCGGCTTGTTTGTTCATGTCAGAGGTAAACGCACCAAAGGGCGACGCACCGCGAACTATGGCCTGCGCACGTTGGTCGAGTGCCAGTTGTCCTGAACCACTGGCCACTTCGGTATTCAAAACCCGTCCCTTGTTGTCCAAGGTAATGACCATGGTCAGCTGGCCATAGAGTTTTTGACCCGCAGCTTGCGGGAAATTTTCAGTGCCAGTGAGCTCAATCGTGCGTCGCATTTTGTCGTAATACCGTGCAAAAGAAACTTCTTGGGTTGCTGGGCCAATGTATCTTTTTTTCGGACCGCCTTGAAGTGACTGAGACTGTTTTTCAATTTGAGCCAATTGGTGGGTGAGTTCTTTTTTTCGCTCAGCCAAGGCATCGGCTGTCTTGGTATCGGTGTTTGCAAGGGGGCTTTCGGAGCTCAGTTGAAACAAGGCTTGTTGCAATTGTTGAACCAAGCGTTGCTGCTCATTTTTGAGCGCTTCAATTTTTTGTTCAACTTGCTGCAATTCTGGCGTTTGGGCTGGGTCTGTTTGCACGCTGTATGGGCTGGTTTGCAAGCCGCTGCCGGAGGCGTTGCCACCGCCTGCCAAATTGACTTGGGCCAAGGCCAAAGCGGTGTCGGGTGCATTCTTGCTGCGCGAATTGACCAACACCACTTCGAGTGTGTTGGTTTCAAACATTCTGTCGAAGGTGGCAGGCGAAACCCATTTCACGGTGAGCAGCAAAGCATGCAAGACCAGCGACAAGCCCAAGGCCCATGCCAAAGCGCGGTGCGAGCTCTGATGCAAAGACAAAGGCATGACGGCGTGTGGCATTTTCAGGCGCGTGAGCTAAGGGCTTCTGGAGGGTCTTATGGCGCAGATTCGTCTGCGGGTGTTTCGTTCACATTCAGAGCCAGGGCAATGGGCCCCGTGGCGGCTTCTTCCAAATCTTCCATGGCATCGTCGATGGCGCTTGCATCTTCAGGGGCCTTGTTGGCTGCCGATGTGATTTTTTCAATCACGGTGCCATTCACGTCCAGCGCCATGGCATCGATGTTGCCCAGTTGAACCCTGACTTGATCGCCACGCACCATGCCCGCAGCCCCCATCACATTGAACATCAAGGGCAAGTGATCGGCACGAACCAACCAACTGCCGCCGCCCATTTCTTTGACCAAACTGGCCAACACTTCCGTGATATTTTCTTGCTTCAAATAGTGCAAGGTCCAAAACCGCTCCATGCCCGATTGGTAGCTGTTGTAGGCGCTGTAGGCAGCTTCAAAAGCGCTGATGATGGCAAACAGTTGGGCATCTTTGGGCTTGAATGGCGCAGCCAGTGCGGCTGTTGCGCCGTGCTGAACGCATGCAATGATTTGCCATTGATTGACCAAGTCTGTGTAGCGGCGCAGCGGTGAGGTGCTCCAGGCATAAGCGGGAACGCCAATGCCAGCATGCGGCAGCGCTTTGGTGCCCATGCGAACTTTGATGCCCGGCGACAAACTGGCTTGGCTTCTGTAAATAGCGGGCACGCCCAAACTGGCCAACCATTGACCCCACGTGCTGTTGGCCAAAATCATGGCTTCTGCCACGATCAGGTCTAGCGGTGAACCGCGTTGCCGAACACTGATCAGAACAGTCTCATTGCCCAAAGGAGGTGCATCGGAATTGGCGCGCTGCAATCTGAAGTTGTAGTCGGGCCGATTAAAAGTTTCGGGCTTACCCCGAACCACTTCACGCCCCGCTTTCAAATGCTGAGCCAAGCGCCAGAAGAATGCCAATTCGGAGTGGCTGAGGCCCAGCAGGGGCGCGTTGTCACGCGCTGGCGGATGGCTCTCTTCAAGCCACTCTTGAGTGACCCATTGATCGAGTTGGTCGTGGCGTAAATTGGCTGCAATGTGAACGCGCTCCAATTTGGTTTCTGTGTGTTGAATGGCCAAGGTGGCTTCGTCTAGGGTCACATACAAAGACACGGCAGGGCAGGCCTGGCCCTCTGCCAAGGTATAGCTTTGCACCACATCATCGGGCAGCATGGTGATTTTGTAACCCGGCATATAAACCGTCGACAAGCGAGACCGACCTACCTGGTCAATGGAGCTGTTGGGTTGCAAGGCCAAGCCTGGTGCGGCAATGTGGATGCCCAGAACGACGGTGCCTGTGCCTAAACCTTGCAGGGACAGGGCATCGTCAATTTCGGTGGTTTGCGAGTCGTCAATTGAGTAGGCCTTGACCGTGGCCAATGGCAATGCTTGCGCAATGGCAGGCGCCTCCAACTTGGGAAAGCCGGTGCCTTTGGGAAAGTTGTCAAACAAGAAACGTTGCCAATGAAAATCATACGCACTGGCGATGGCTCCCGCGTTTTGCAGCAGCGTCAGAGGCGCAATTTGGCTGGCCCGACTGGCTTCCACCACGGCTTTGTATTCGGCGGCATTTTTATCGGGCCTGAACAAAATCTTGTAAAGCTGGTCCTTGATGGGCGCAGGGCATTCACCCCTGATCAAGTCTTGCGACCAAAGTTCAATTTGCGCCAAGATTTGCTTTTTCTTTTCAATGCCCGCCAAAGCCAATTGAACTGTTTCGGCAGAGGCTTTCTTGAAACGCCCCTTGCCAGCGCGGCGAAAATAATGTGGCGCCTCATACAGCCGAATGAGGGCCCCCACTTGCTGGGTGGTGCTGGCGTCGGCACTGAAATATTCGCGGGCGATGTCGGCAAAACCAAATTCGACATCGGGCGCAAATTCCCAAGCCAAATCAAGTTCAATGCTTTGGCTAATGAGCGAGGCTTCAGACAGAAGTTGGGCCGGAGCCGGTTTGTCAAATTTCAAAAGTATGTTGGCACCTTTGACTTTGACCCGCTTACCGCTGTCCAATTCCACCTGAACTGAAGCTTCTGCCTCCGACAGGACACGTCCAGCAACAAATTTGCCGGCTTCTTCAAACAATAAAAACATGGGTCAGATTGTCCCACGGGCGAGCCCTTGGCAAGCCGGATGCGATGGCAAATTTAAGGGAAACCGGCATTTTTGGGGGAAGCGAAGGATAATTGCAGCATGTCGCTTGTGATTGAAAAACCCAGCTGGTGGTCACGATTCCTGCATTTGTTTGTAGGATTCGATGGCCCCTTGGCCTTCGCTGTCTTTGTGCTGGCGTGTGCGGGTTTGCTCATCATGTACTCATCGGGCTTTGACCATGGCACGCGTTTTGTAGACCATGGCCGAAACATGTTCATTGCAGCTTGCATCATGTTTGTGGTGGCGCAAATCCCACCCCAAAGGCTCATGACGCTGGCGGTGCCCATTTACACCATTGGGGTGGTGTTGCTGGTGGCCGTGGCTATTTTTGGCATCACCAAAAAAGGATCGCGCCGCTGGATCAATTTGGGAGTGGTTATTCAACCCAGTGAAATTCTCAAAATTGCGGTCCCTCTCATGTTGGCTTGGTGGTTTCAAAAGCGAGAGGGCCAGTTGCGGCCTCTGGACTTTTTGGTGGCGGGCTTCTTGCTCCTGTTACCAGTGGGCTTGATCATGAAACAGCCTGACTTGGGCACAGCCTTGTTGGTTTTGAGCTCTGGCGCAGCTGTTTTGTTTTTCGCAGGTCTGAGCTGGCGCTTGATTGTGCCGCCCATTGTGCTTGGCGTGATCGGCATCGTTTTGCTGGTGATTTTTGAGCCTCAGTTGTGCGCCAGTGGTGTTGACTGGAAAGTCTTGCACGAGTACCAGCGGCAGCGCGTATGCACCTTGCTCGACCCTGCGCGAGACCCTTTAGGCAAGGGCTTTCACATCATTCAGGGCATGATTGCCATCGGCTCTGGCGGTTTCTGGGGCAAAGGCTTTATGCAGGGTACCCAAACCCACCTAGAGTTCATTCCAGAAAGAACCACCGACTTTATTTTTGCCGCCTTTTCTGAAGAGTTCGGGCTGTTTGGCACTTTGCTGTTAATTGCTGGTTTCTTCTTCTTAGTTTTCCGAGGCTTGGTCATTGCCCGAGAGGCACCGACGCTCTTCACACGCTTGCTGGCAGGCAGCATCAGCATGATTTTCTTCACTTATGCCTTTGTGAACATGGGCATGGTGAGTGGTATCTTGCCCGTGGTGGGCGTGCCCTTGCCGTTCATCAGCTACGGCGGTACCGCCATGGTCACCTTGGGTTTGGGCTTGGGCATTTTGATGTCCATTGCCAAAGCCAAACGCTTGGTTCAAACCTGACATACTTACAAATCAACACGACCAAGCCTCCAAACTGCAGGGCCTTCCGGCCTTGCCTACAATGACATCATGATTTCACGCGAACCCACCATTGAACGTCTGGCCACGGCCAGGTCCCTCTTGCTCGAACCTTTTGGTTTAGATGAGAGCCATCTCTCCAAAGCCTTGTCTGCCATCAAGGCGCACAAGGTTGATGATGCCGATTTGTACTTCCAATACACCCGCGCTGAGGGCTGGAGTTTGGAGGAGGGCATTGTCAAGACGGGCAGTTTCAGTATTGACCAAGGTGTCGGTGTGCGTGCTGTGGCTGGCGAGAAAACGGCCTTTGCTTACTCAGACGACATCTCAGAAGCTTCCTTGATGGATGCGGCTCACACGGTGCGCGCCATTGCCCAAGCCGAGCAAAATCGCAAAGCCAAAGTACCTACCCGCAAAGTGGCAGGCATCCGTTCTTTGTACCCTTCTCTCGACCCCATGGGCACTTTGAACAGCACTGACAAAGTGCAACTGCTGGAGAAGGTCGAGCAATTGGCCCGTGCCAAAGATCCTCGTGTGGTTCAAGTCATGGCCGGATTGGCCAGTGAATATGACGTTGTCATGGTGGCACGTGCCGATGGCACTTTGGCCGCTGACGTTCGCCCCTTGGTCAGGCTCTCTGTGACTGTCATTGCTGAGCAAAATGGTCGACGTGAAGTGGGCAGTGGCGGCGGCGGTGGCCGTTTCGGCTTGGCCTATTTTGACGATGCCATGGTCAATGCGTATGTCAACGATGCCGTTCATGCTGCACTCACCAACTTAGAGGCCAGGCCTGCGCCTGCAGGTGTCATGACGGTGGTATTGGGCCCAGGTTGGCCTGGCGTGTTGTTGCACGAAGCCATTGGTCATGGCCTCGAGGGCGATTTCAATCGCAAAGGCTCTAGCGCTTTTAGCGGCATGATTGGCAAACGCGTGGCCGCCAAAGGTGTCACAGTGCTAGACGATGGCACCATTTCTGACCGACGCGGTTCTTTGAATGTCGACGATGAAGGTTGCCCCAGCCAGCGCAATGTGCTCATTGAAGATGGCATTTTGAAGGGCTACATCCAAGACGCCATGAATGCCCGCCTGATGGGCGTGAAGCCCACCGGCAATGGCCGCCGTGAAAGCTACGCGCACATTCCCATGCCGCGCATGACCAACACCTACATGTTGGGCGGCGACATGTCGCCTGAAGAAATTGTGGCCAGCATGAAAAAGGGTTTGTATGCCACCAATTTTGGGGGTGGCCAGGTTGACATCACCAGCGGCAAATTTGTGTTTTCTGCCTCAGAAGCCTATTGGGTGGAAAACGGCAAAATTCAATACCCTGTCAAAGGCGCCACCTTGGTGGGCAGTGGCCCCGAGTGCCTCAAGCAGGTCAGCATGATTGGCAACGACATGCGCCTCGATTCGGGTGTGGGCGTTTGCGGCAAAGAAGGTCAAAGTGTGCCTGTGGGTGTGGGTCAACCCACGTTGCGCATCGAAGGTTTGACGGTGGGCGGCACGGCTTGAATGCCCTGTTGCTTTCAATTTGTCAGAAAACTGCCAAAAACTTGTGCTACATTCAACCCATATGACCAATCGCTTCAGCTTTTTTAGCTTTTATTTTGCATTCTCAGTCCCAGGCGGACGAGAGGCCAGCGCATAAGTCACTGAACCCCTCTACCAACCGCCGGACTCAACTCCCGGCGGTTTTTTTTTGCCACGTGCACACACCTCATTAAGTTTTTAAATTTCAAAAGGAGCCCAACATGATTCAAAAAGCCAAAGCCAGTTCGGAGCCTCGCTATGCAAGCCCAACAGACCGCTCAGGCCAAACCGATGACGAACGTATCAAGGACATCACCGTGCTACCACCACCAGAACATTTGATGCGCTTCTTCCCCATTGCGGGCACCGCGGTTGAAACTTTGATCGCCCAAACGCGCAGCAAAATTCACAACATCATGGCGGGCAAAGACGATCGCTTGTTGGTGGTCATTGGCCCTTGCTCTATTCATGACCCTGCGGCTGCTTTGGACTATGCGCGCCGACTCAAGCCGCTGCGTGACAAATACAAAGGTACTTTGGAAATTGTGATGCGGGTGTATTTTGAAAAGCCCAGAACCACCGTGGGTTGGAAGGGCTTGATCAATGATCCTTACTTGGATGAGAGCTATCGCATTGACGAGGGCTTGCGCATTGCACGTCAGTTGCTGATTGAAATCAACCGACAAGGCTTGCCAGCTGGCAGTGAATTCTTGGATGTGATTTCTCCGCAGTACATTGGCGACCTCATTAGCTGGGGGGCCATTGGTGCGCGCACCACGGAGAGTCAAGTGCACCGCGAATTGGCGTCGGGCCTGTCGGCACCCATTGGCTTTAAAAACGGCACCGATGGCAATATCAAAATTGCCACAGACGCCATTCAAGCGGCCGAGCGTGGTCACCATTTCTTGTCGGTTCACAAAAACGGTCAGGTGGCCGTTGTGCAAACGCAAGGCAACCCCGACTGCCACGTCATTTTGCGGGGTGGCAAGGCCCCCAATTACGATGAGGCGAGTGTCAATGCGGCCTGCCAAGATTTGACGGCTGCCAAATTGCCACCGACCTTGATGGTCGATTGCAGCCACGCCAACAGCAGCAAACAACACGAACGCCAATTGGTGGTGACACAAGAAATTGCAGCGCAGTTGAGCAAAGGCTCACGCCAAATTTTTGGTGTGATGGTGGAAAGCCACATCGAAAGCGGTGCGCAAAAATTCACACCAGGCAAAGACGATGTGAATGCATTGAAGTACGCTCAAAGCATTACGGATGCTTGCATTGGCTGGGCAGACAGCGAGACCGTGCTGGAAACTTTGTCGAAAGCGGTGGAAGCCAGAAGAAAAAAATAAGAGACGCCACGCTTTGAGTGGCGCCCTTTTAAATTTGTTTCAAGGCATTTAGCAGGCGATCGTGCACGCCGCCAAAGCCACCGTTGCTCATGCACAGCAAGTGGTCGCCAGGTTTGACGTTTGCCATCACTTGCTTCACCAACTCATCGATGTTGGGCGCAACCTGGGCTTTGTTGCCCATGCTGGCCAAGGCGGCATGGGCATCCCAATCTAAACCGCCGCTGTGGCAAAACGACAAGTCGGCTTGTTCAAGACTCCAAGGCAACTGCGATTTCATGGTACCCAGTTTCATGGTGTTGCTGCGGGGCTCAAAAATGGCCAAGATGCGCTGCCCATTGCCAATTTGCCGCCGCAGACCATCAAGTGTGGTGCGAATGGCGGTGGGGTGATGCGCAAAGTCGTCGTATACGGTGATGCCAGCCACTTGGCCGCGCACTTCCATGCGGCGCTTCACGTTTTGAAAGCTGCCCAGCGCCTGGGCTGCCACGCTGGGCGAGACACCCACGTGCTCAGCTGCCGCAATGGCGGCCAGCGCATTGTGCTGGTTGTGTACACCGCCTAAATCCCACTTAACGTGAGCCACGGTTTGTCCTTGGCAAATAACTTCAAAGTGCTGAGGTTCACCCACTGCAGAGAAATCAGAAACGGCAGCTCCAAAACTGCGTACCTCACTCCAGCAGCCTTGCGCCAACACGCGCGTGATGCTTTCTTCCAAACCGTTGACCACCAAGCGCCCCTGACCTGGCACCGTGCGCACCAAGTGATGGAACTGGCGTTCGATGGCTTTCAAATCGTCAAAGATATCGGCGTGGTCAAATTCCAAATTGTTCAAGATGGCCGTGCGGGGACGGTAGTGCACAAATTTGCTGCGCTTGTCAAAAAAGGCCGTGTCGTATTCGTCGGCTTCAATCACAAAATAATTGCGCGCGTGGCCTTGGACAACCTTGCCCAAGCGAGCTGAGACACCGAAATTAAGCGGCACACCGCCCACCAAAAATCCGGGTTCGAGTCCGGCGGCTTCCAAAATCCAAGCTAGCATGGACGTGGTCGATGTTTTGCCATGCGTGCCTGCCACTGCCAATACATGCCTGCCCTGCAGCACATGCTCAGAAAGCCACTGCGGGCCGCTGGTGTAGGGTGCGCCAGATTCCAAGATGGCTTCCATCAAGGGAAACTTGGGTTCGCCAGAAGCCAGACGACTTCTGCTCACCACATTGCCTATGACATACAGGTCGGGCTTGAGCTGCATTTGCTCAACACCAAAGCCCTCCACCAAATCAATGCCCAAAGCTTTCAATTGATCGCTCATGGGCGGATAAACCCCGGCGTCGCAGCCCGTCACTTTGTGACCGGCTTCTCTGGCCAACGCGGCCAAGCCGCCCATGAAAGTTCCGCAAATGCCCAAAATATGAATATGCATAAGGGGATTTTAGGCGGTGCACAATGTCGTCATGGCAGATTTGACAGATGAAATTGCAGCTTCGGCCGCTCAGTGGGTGGTGGAAGAGGGCTTGGAGTATGGCCCCGCCAAGCGCCGGGCCTTAAAAGCCTTGGGCTTACCCCCGCGCACGCCTTTGCCCAATAATGAACAAGTTGAAGTGCAAGTGCGGGAGTACATCGAGCTGTTTTGTGCTGAAACTCAGCCTGAGGAGTTGCTGGCGCTAAGGAAACATGCTTTGATGTGGATGACCCGACTGTCAGAGTTTCGACCCTATTTGGGCGGCGCTGTTTGGCATGGCACAGCAACCCGTTTGTCAGACATTTACTTGCAGCTGTTTTGCGACGATGCCAAATCTTGCGAAATTGAATTGATCAACAAAGGTGTGGCATTTGAGGCCCGCTCTGTGAATGGATTGCATGGGGAGCACGTCGAGGCTTTGAGCATTCACAGTTATTGTGAAGATTTGAATGAGGAAATTGGTGTGCATCTCTTGGTCAATGATTTTGACGATGTGCGGGGTGCCTTGAAATCGGATTCACAAGGGCGCTCACCGCGTGGTGATTGGACTGCTGTAAAAAAACTAATTGAGGCATGATGCCTGCATGAAGCAAGAAGATAGAGAGAAAAGAATGTCTGAAGAAGAAAATTTCAATAAAAGCTCTCCCGCATCGCCGCGTGCACCTGAGTCTCAGTCTGGCCGCCGTCATTGGTTGCTGGCAGGCGTTGGCATGGCCGCAGGCTTGGGGGGTGCGCTCTTTGCTTGGCAAAAGTTTCAGCCAAAGGGCGTGATGAACGAGGCAGTTCAAAATTTCTGGGTTCAGGAGTTTGAAAAGCCAGAAGGTGGTACTTTGAGCCTTCAAAGCATGCGCGGCAAACCGCTCTTGGTCAATTTTTGGGCCACCTGGTGCCCGCCTTGCATTGAGGAACTTCCCTTAATTGACGCCTTTTATGTGGCAAATCAATCTAAATCCCTTCAAGTTATTGGTTTGGCGGTAGATCAGCCCAGTATGGTTCGGCGCTATTTGGGGCAAAAACCATTGAACTTTCCAATTGGTTTGGCCGGTTACTCTGGCACTGCCTTGGGCCAGTCATTGGGCAATCAGCAAAATGTTTTGCCATACAGCTTGCTTTTCGATGCAAATGGCATGCTTTTAAAGCAAAAAGCAGGCAAGTTAGAGCAATCTGATCTTGACGCCTGGCTTCGAAGTGTGATCTGACGGCGTCTTTGCGCCTTGGCTCGGCCTTCATGCGCCAGCTACAAGCTTGAATTGCCTAGATTGAAGAGATTTTTAATCTCTACTTTTCTTTAAATGAGAGCAGATGTAGCTTTTTAGAGTGGTATTTGGTGTAAATTCAAGGTTTTCCCATAGCAAACACAGGGGGTAACATGGATTTGCGCAAACTCAAAACCTTGATCGACTTGGTTTCTGATTCCAACGTCACAGAATTGGAAATCACGGAAGCCGAAGGCAAGGTTCGCATTGTCAAAGGTGCCACCCCTTCGGGCAATCAAGTTTTAACCCAACAAGTGTTGATGCCCGCAGCCCCTACAGTGCAAGCTGCCCCCTTGGCAGCGCCTAGCGCCATTGAAATTGCCGATGCCGCTGCGGTCACAGCCGCTGCCGCAGCTGCTGAAGTTGCCGCCGCGGGTCATACCGTCAAATCACCCATGGTGGGCACTTTCTACCGATCGTCTAGCCCCGGCGCCGCGCCCTTTGTTCAGGTGGGCGACACCGTCAAAGAGGGCGACACCCTGTGCATCATTGAAGCCATGAAGATTTTGAACGAAATTGAATCTGACAAGTCGGGTACGGTCAAGCAGGTTTTGTGCGAAAACGGTCAAGCTGTGGAATACGGTCAAGCCATGTACGTCATCGAATAATTCACCGGAGTTCTTATGTTCAAGAAAATTCTGGTTGCCAATCGCGGGGAAATTGCCCTGCGCATTCAGCGTGCGTGCCGAGAGCTCGGCATCAAAGCCGTGATGGTCTATTCAGAAGCAGATCGTGAAGCCAAGTATGTGAAGCTGGCTGAAGAGGCCGTCTGCATTGGCCCAGCAGCCTCCAGCCTCAGCTACCTCAACATGCCAGCCATCATTTCGGCCGCCGAAGTAACCGACGCTGAAGCCATTCACCCTGGCTACGGCTTCTTAAGTGAGAACGCCGATTTTGCCGAGCGCGTTGAAAAAAGCGGCTTCCAATTCATTGGTCCAACACCCGACTCCATTCGCATCATGGGCGACAAAGTGTCTGCCAAGCAGGCCATGATCAAAGCTGGCGTGCCTTGCGTGCCTGGCTCTGAGGGTGAGTTGCCCGACGACCCCGTGGTCATTCGCCGTACTGCCAAAAGCATTGGTTACCCCGTCATCATCAAGGCGGCAGGCGGTGGTGGTGGTCGCGGCATGCGTGTGGTTCACACAGAAGCTGCTCTGATCAACGCGGTACAAATGACCAAGGCCGAGGCAGGTGCTGCGTTTGGTAACCCTGCGGTTTACATGGAAAAGTACCTGCAGAATCCCCGCCACATCGAAATTCAAATCTTGGCGGACAAGCACAGGAACGCTGTTTACCTGGGCGAACGTGATTGCTCCATGCAGCGTCGTCACCAAAAAGTGGTGGAAGAAGCCCCAGCCCCCGGCATTCCCCGCAAGCTCATTGACAAAATTGGCGAACGTTGTGTGGCAGCTTGCAAAAAAATCAACTACCGCGGCGCAGGCACCTTTGAATTTTTATACGAAAACGGTGAGTTTTATTTCATTGAAATGAACACCCGTGTTCAGGTGGAGCACCCCGTTACAGAGTGGGTTACTGGCATTGACATTGTCAAAACCCAAATCATGGTGGCGGCAGGGGAAAAATTGCCTTTCATTCAGCGGCAAATTACCGTTCGAGGCCATGCCATTGAATGCCGTGTGAACGCCGAAGACCCATTCAAGTTCACCCCCTCACCCGGTCGCATCACCACATGGCATGCCCCTGGTGGGCCTGGTATTCGGGTCGACTCGCATGTCTACAACAACTACTTTGTGCCGCCCAATTACGACTCCATGATTGGCAAAATCATTGCCCATGGCGATACTCGCGAGCAAGCCATTGCGCGCATGCGAACGGCCTTGTCAGAAACTGTGGTGGAAGGCATTAGCACCAACATTGATTTGCACCGCGAAATTATGCGCGACGCCAAATTTGTCAATGGTGGCACCAACATTCACTACTTGGAAGAATGGTTGCGTCACCGCAAAACTTAAGCATGTTTGAACTCAACTTGTTGTGTCCTGAAAACCGTGTCGATGTCTTGAGTGAGGCGCTTGAAGCTTTAGATGCCTTGAGCGTTTCGGTGGAAGATGCCGATGCCGAAACAGAGCATGAACAAGCTTTGTTTGGCGAACCCGGCATGCCGCCGCCCAAAGAAGGCTGGCAGCGCTCTAAAGTGCTTGCGCTGTTTGCCAAAGAAGAAGAAGCGCGTGATGCAGCGCTGTTGTTGGCGGCGCAAGATTTTTTTGAATCGTGTGCTGTGGTTTCGGTGGCTTCTGTGCCCGACCAAGATTGGGTGCGTCTCACGCAGTCGCAATTTGCGCCTGTTGAAATTACCCCAGAATTTTGGATTGTGCCCACCTGGCACGAGCCGCCCAGTCAAGCGCGCGAAATCATCCGCTTAGATCCTGGTCTGGCCTTTGGCACGGGTACCCACCCCACCACGCGCATGTGTTTGCGATGGATTGCCACGCACAATTTGAAGGGGCAGCGTGTTTTAGATTATGGCTGTGGATCGGGCATCTTGGCCATTGGCGCTGCCAAGTTTGGAGCGCAGTCCATTGACGCAGTAGACATCGATGAGGCCGCAGTCACATCCACCGAACTCAACGCACAGGCCAATGAAGTGTCTCTGAATGCAGGCCTGCCCGATTTGGCACAGGGCCAGTACCAAACGGTGTTGGCCAATATCTTGGCCACCCCTTTGAAAGTGTTGGCCCCCCTGCTGTGCGGCCATGTGCAAGCCGGTGGCAACTTGGTTTTGGCTGGCATTCTGGAGCGCCAAGAAGCCGAGTTGATTCAGGCCTATGCGCCTCACGTGAAGCTGTCGGTGGCTGACCGAGAAGACGGTTGGATCTTGATGACAGCGCAACGCGGCACCGCCGCCTAAGTTTCCATGAACGTACCCATGACCTTTTTGGGTTTGTGGGCCTGGGTGGTGTTGGGTCTATTCAGCTTATTGGGCCTTGTGCTGCAGGCAGTTTGGTTGTTCAAAGACCCCTTGGCCACCTATCAGCCTGCGCTTAAACCCATTTTGGAGCGTGTTTGTGAACAGGTTGGCTGTCAAATTCTGCCCCTCCAAAAAGCCGAAGCCGTGGTCATTGATTACGCCTCGGTTGATTTGCTGCGATCGGAACATCCCTTGGATGAGATGGTATGGGATGTGCCGCAATGGACACTTCAAATCAACCTCAGAAACTCTGATGCGGTGCCAGTGGCAACGCCCTGGATTGAGCTGACCTTGACGGATGTGCAAGACAAGCCTGTGATGCGCAAGGTGTTGAACCTTGCGAAGTGGGGTGCACCGGCAGTGATGGCGCCCGGCGAAATCATTGAGCTTGAGCTTCTTCTGAGCTTGAAGCAAGAGAGTGCGAATTTCATGGGTTATCGCTTACTCACTTTCTATCCCTAGATTTTTGTTTGACCCATAAAAAAAGCCCGATGCCTTGAAGCATCGGGCTTTGCTTTCGCTTAGCGCTTTAAGTTTGAATCAAGGCTTCGCGGCCGAAGGAAACGGCCATGCAGCTTGTGGATTCAGCGCAGCGGCAGCTGGGGCAGCGGGCGCTTTCGCAGCTTTCTTAGCTGCTTTTTTCGCAGGCTTTTTAGCGGCTTTTTTAGGAGCAGCTTTCTTAGCAGCCTTCTTGGCTACAGCTTTCTTGGCGGCCTTTTTAGGAGCAGCTTTTTTAGCGGCGGCTTTTTTAGGAGCTGCTGCTTTCTTAGCTACGGCCTTTTTAGGAGCAGCCTTCTTAGGAGCGGCTTTTTTAGGAGCTGCTGCCTTTTTAGCTACGGCCTTCTTGGGAGCTGCTTTTTTAGGAGCTGCTTTTTTAGCAGGCGCTTTTTTCACTACGGCCTTTTTAGGGGCTGCTTTTTTTGCTGCGACTTTTTTTGCTGCGACTTTTTTTGGTGCCGCTTTTTTTGCAGTTGCCATGATTTTTTTCTCCTTGATCAATTAGAAAAATCAACAGAGGGAAACACTTTGCGAATGTTGGAGTCGCAAAGCGATTCAAGGTGCTGAGATTGAATCTCACCACCTTGAATGGGGGAAAACCTCACCCCAGCGCCGCTGAGTGCGGTCGTGGTGTGAGGTTTAAACAGGATCGTCATGCTTGAATAATTAGTCCCAAGACAGGGCACCGCCCGACTGGTATTCAATGACGCGGGTCTCGAAGAAATTACGTTCTTTCTTCAAGTCAATCATTTCGCTCATCCATGGGAAGGGGTTCTCTTCGTTGGGGAAGAGGGCTTCCAAGCCAATTTGTGTGGCACGGCGGTTGGCGATGTAGCGCAAGTAGCCTTTGAACATGGAGGCATTGAGGCCGAGCACACCACGGGGCATGGTGTCTTCAGCGTAGCGGTACTCCAATTCTACGGCTTTCATGAACAACTCATTGATTTCGGCTTTGAACTCAGCAGTCCACAGTTGTGGGTTCTCGAGTTTGATCTGGTTGATCAGGTCGATGCCGAAGTTGCAGTGCATGGATTCGTCGCGCAAGATGTATTGGTACTGCTCGGCAGCGCCGGTCATCTTGTTTTGGCGGCCCAAAGCCAGAATTTGTGTGAAACCAACGTAGAAGAACAAGCCTTCCATGAGGCAAGCAAACACAATGAGTGACTTCAAGAGGGTTTGGTCAGTTTCTTGTGTACCCGTTTTGAAGTGCGGGTCCATGATGGCATGGATGAAGGGGATCAGAAACTCGTCTTTGTCGCGAATGGACTGAACTTCGTTGTAAGCGTTGAAGATTTCGCTTTCGTCCAAGCCCAACGACTCAGTGATGTACTGATAAGCGTGAGTATGAATGGCCTCTTCAAAAGCTTGGCGCAGCAAGAACTGGCGGCACTCAGGTGCTGTGATGTGACGGTAAGTGCCCAACGTGATGTTGTTGGCAGCCAAAGAATCGGCTGTGACAAAGAAACCTAAGTTGCGCTTGACCAATCGACGCTCGTCTTCTGTCAGACCATTGGGATCTTTCCAGAGTGCAATGTCGCGAGTCATGTTAACTTCTTGCGGCATCCAGTGGTTGGCGCAAGTGGCGAGGTATTTTTCCCAAGCCCATTTGTATTTGAACGGAACCAACTGATTGACGTCGGTTTGGCCGTTGATGATTCGTTTGTCTGCAGCATTCACGCGGCGTGCTGCACCAGCGGCAACAGATTGTGTCCCTGCGGCTGACATGATCGGTGAAGGGCTAGCAACTTGTGCAGCAGAAGTATTGACAGTGAATGAAGACAGATCGGCAAAGCGATCGGCAGATGGACCACTTGGGGGGAAGCTTGGCATTGCAGGTTGCAACGCGGGTTTAGATGATTCGTCCCAGGACAACATAGAAATTTCCAATGAGTGGATTATGAAAGCTTGCGATTGAAATGCAAAGCTATGTTTTGAAATGAAATGAAATCACGCGAAGAAGTGTTGCGTTTTTGCATTGTATTTCTTCGTCGTGATTTCGAGATGGAGAAAACTAATTTCCTGAAAGTTAAAAAGTTATTGGCAAGCTTCGCAACCGACATCGTCGATGGCTGTGAACTTCACATCGGTTGCGGGCACTGCAGAGATCTGCGAAGGTGCTGATGCATTGGATGCAGAGACACCACCAGCTGTTGAACCAGATGACACTGCGTTCATTTGGTTGTTGGACACAGTTGATTTTTCGGCGTGTGTTGCGCTGATGGTGCGCAGGTAGTAAGTAGTTTTAAGACCGCGCAACCAGGCCAGCTTGTAAGTGTCGTCCAACTTTTTGCCGGATGCTCCAGACATGTAAATGTTGAGCGACTGTGCTTGGTCAATCCATTTTTGACGACGTGCGGCAGCTTCCACAATCCAAGTGGTTTCCACTTCAAAAGCGGTGGCATACAAGGCTTTGATTTCTTGCGGCACACGGTCGATGGGGCGCAGTGATCCGTCGAAGTGCTTCAAGTCCATGACCATCACATCGTCCCACAGACCCAGGCGCTTGAGGTCGCGCACCAAGTAGCTGTTGATGATGGTGAATTCGCCAGACAAGTTGGACTTGACCGACAAATTGCCGAAGCAAGGCTCGATACAAGCGTCTACGCCAATGATGTTGGAGATGGTGGCGGTAGGGGCAATGGCCACGCAGTTGGAGTTGCGCATGCCGTCTTTGGCAATTTTCTTGCGCAATGCATCCCAGTCCATGGTGCTGCTGCGGTCAACTTCAACATAACCACCGCGGGCTTGTTGCAACAGGTCGAGGGTGTCCAAAGGCATGATGCCTTGGTCCCACAAAGAACCATGGTAGCTAGAGTACTTGCCGCGCTCGGCTGCCAACTCGGTGGAGGCCCAGTAAGCGTAGTAGCAGATGGCTTCCATGGAGGTGTCGGCAAACTGCACGGCTTCTTGAGAAGCGTAAGGCACGCGCATTTGGTACAGCGCATCTTGGAAGCCCATGAGGCCCAGGCCCACAGGACGGTGACGCATATTAGAGTCACGCGCCTTTTTGACCGCGTAGTAGTTGATGTCGATCACGTTGTCGAGCATGCGCATGGCCGTTTTGATGGTGCGCTGCAGTTTGGCGTGGTCGATTAGTTTGCCGTTAGGGCCGTCCATCAAGTGCTGTGGCAAGTTGACCGAACCCAAGTTGCACACCGCAGTTTCGGTGTCGCTGGTGTTCAAGGTGATTTCGGTGCACAAGTTAGAGGAGTGAACCACGCCGGCGTGCTGCTGGGGCGAGCGAATGTTGCAAGCGTCTTTGAAAGTGATCCAAGGATGGCCTGTTTCAAACAGCATGGAGAGCATTTTGCGCCACAGGTCGTTGGCCTGGATGGTGCGGCTGGGCTTGATTTCGCCAGCAGCGGCTTTTTGTTCGTAGGCCACGTAGGCTTTTTCGAATTCAACGCCAAACTTGTCGTGCAAATCGGGGCAATCAGAAGGCGAGAACAAAGTCCAAGTGCCTTTTTCCATGACGCGGCGCATGAACAGGTCTGGGATCCAGTTGGCGGTGTTCATGTCGTGCGTACGGCGGCGGTCGTCGCCGGTGTTTTTGCGCAGTTCGAGGAACTCTTCAATGTCGAGGTGCCAAGTTTCGAGGTAAGTACAGACCGCGCCCTTGCGCTTGCCGCCTTGGTTCACCGCCACAGCGGTGTCGTTGACCACTTTGAGGAAGGGCACCACGCCTTGTGATTCGCCATTGGTGCCCTTGATGTGGCTGCCCAAAGCGCGAACGCGAGTCCAGTCGTTGCCCAAGCCGCCAGCAAATTTGGACAGCAAAGCATTTTCTTTGATGGACTCATAAATGCCGTCGAGGTCGTCGGGCACGGTGGTGAGGTAGCAGCTTGAGAGTTGTGAGCGCAAACCGGCGCTGTTAAACAGTGTGGGCGTGCTGGACATGAAGTCAAACGAAGACAAGACTTCGTAGAACTCGATGGCGCGGGCTTCGCGGTCGGCTTCGTTCAGGGCCAGGCCCATGGCCACACGCATGAAGAAAGACTGGGGCAACTCAATGCGTGTTTTGCGAACGTGCAGGAAGTAGCGGTCGTACAAGGTTTGCAGACCGAGGTAATCGAATTGCAAATCGCGGTCTGCTTTGAGGGCGTTGGCCAGCTTTTTCAGGTCGAATTGCAGGAGTTTTTCATCAAGCAAGCCGTTTTCCACGCCTTTTTTCACATAGCCGGGGAAGTAATCGACATAGTGCGTGGCCATGTCTTTCAAGAGCACTTCTTTGCCCAAGACTTCTTTGGCAATGGTGTGCATCAAAAGGCGGGCGGTGACGTAGGTGTAATCGGGATCTTTTTCGATCAGGGTGCGCGACGCCAAGATGGACGCCTTGTACACCTCTTCCATGGGCACACCATCGTACAGGTTGCGCATGGTTTCGGACACGATGGGATCGGGGTGCACGTCCTTGCCCAAACCTTGGCAGGCATTGACGATGAGACCTTGTAAATAGTTGATGTCGAGGGGCACGCGTTGGCCGCCATCGATCACATGCAAAGTGGGGTGAGCGCTGACCGCTGCTTTTTCTTCTTTGATTTGGGCGCGCTCTTGCGTGCGGCGCTCGCGGTAGAGCACGTAGGCACGGGCTACTTCGTGGTTGCTGCTGCGCATGAGGCCCAGTTCAACCTGGTCTTGTACATCTTCAATGTGGAAGGTGCCGCCACCTGGGCGTGAGCGCATCAAAGCGCGAACCACGGCTTGGGTAAGGCTTTCGACCACTTCGCGCACGCTGGCAGACGCTGCGCCTTGCGTACCGTGAACCGCCAAGAAGGCTTTCATGAGGGCTACCGCAATTTTGTTGGGTTCGAAAGGGACCACTGCGCCGTTGCGTCGGATGATTTGGTAATTGGCCAAAGCATTCGCCGCGGTTGGCGAATTGGAAGAGGGGTGGGGGTTGCTCAGTAAGCTGGTGTTTGTTGGTGTTTGATTGAGCTCAATTTGCATAGCGTTCTCGGTGGTCAAAGGCGTTTCGGTTTTAATATATTTTTGGGCGTCAAAGGGGCTGATTTGGATCATTTTCCACCGACCGTGTCTTTGGCGTTGAGACACTATATCTGGGGTCTGAGTCGAACACAAGCCACTAGGGGTAGTGTACAGGCGGTTTGTTGGGTGTGTGAGACAGTCATCTTTTGTAGAGCCTTTCACAGTGTGCAATTTGCACAGTTTGAGGGCGTAAAAAGCTTGCCTTGAAACACGCATAAAACCTGCGCGTTTTGAGTGCGAATGAGAACTGATGGGCTTCGGCTTGCATTTACCCTCGCGAAGCCTTGCAAATACATACTTTTTTGAGAAATAAGTCAGTTCAGTTTGTGCCGAAATGGGTGCAAGCAGGGGTTGAAAAAATCAAAAAAATTTTTTTCACTATTGTGAAAATTTTTCAAAAATCGGGAAAGTACTGAGGCGGCCAGTTCACATTTTTTTGGAGCAAGGCCCAATCGAAACCTGGACCCGGGTCTTTTTTTCGCCCCGGTGCAATGTGTTCATGACCAGCAATGTGCTGGATGGGGTAGGCCTCTGCCAAGGCAAGGCAGAGTTGTGCCAATTGATCGTACTGCGCGGCTTCAAATTTATCGCCTTCCAAGCCTTCCAGCTCAATGCCAATGGCATCGTCGTTGCAGTTGCTGCGGCCCCTGTAGCTTGAGACGCCCGCATGCCAAGCACGCTGGTCGCAACTGACAAACTGCCAAACTTTGCCAGTGCGCTCGATGAAGAAGTGCGAAGAGACTTCCAAGCCGCGAATCGACTGAAAATAGGGGTGAGCTTCCCAATTGAGCTGATTGGTAAAGAGCTGCTGAACTGCGCCATTGCCAAATTCGCCGGGTGGCAGGCTGATGGAGTGAACCACAATCAAATCGATGTGGGCGGCCTGTGGGCGTTGACCAAAGTTGGGCGACTCGCATTTTTCGGCGCCCCGATACCAGCCTTGTTGCCACATACTCAAGTTCATGAAGGTACAGGCTTGGAGCTTACTTAAAGCCCACGATCGCCTGCAGCTTGGCGATGTGCTTCGGAGCAATATGGCCCTGCTTGGCCCTTGAGCATGTCGGACTCAGGCATGTGCAGGCCGCAGTGATGGCAAGCCAGCATGGGGCTGGGTTGCAAAGAGGTTTGACTGTTGGCGGCTTGTGGCCCAGCCTTGGCCGACTTTTCGGCCTGGTTTTTTTGTTTTTCTTGGAGGGAACGCAAACGATTTTTGCGCCACAACCAAACGCCAAACAACACAGCCACTAAAAAGATCAATATTTTCAAAGGGTGCGTCCCAAAATGACCTCAAGCACAAAGCGTGAGCCAGCGTAGGAAAACAACAGAAATGCCGAGCCTATGTACAGAACCCGAACAGCTCGCCTACCGCGCCAACCAAATTGAAGCCGTCCCACCAGCAAAGCCCCAAAGGTGAGCCATGACATGATGGAGAACACCGTTTTGTGATCCCATTTCCATTCAGCCCCTGCTGCGCCATAAAGCTGCTCACCAAACACAATGCCGGCAATGAGGGTTAGGGTGAGCAAGATGAAGCCGAGCAGCACAAACCGAAACATTAGACGCTCGAGGGTGAGCAGGGGCAAGCCGCTTTGGTTTTCGTTGCCCTTGCGAATTTCTATTTCGGCGCTGGTCATGAGTGCCGCATGCACCACTGCCGCGGCAAACATGCCATAGGACGCAATGCCCAAAGCCCAGTGCAGGGGCAGCCAAATGGAGGCTGAAACTTGAAGCGGTTTGCCTGGGAAGTACCAAGCCAATGCAACCGCTGCACTGCCCAATGCGGCCAAGGCCCAGCGCGCTTTGAGTTGCGGAAAGTATTGTGTTTCAACCGCGTAAGCGGTTAAAACCCACCAAACCGTGACCGACAAGGCGGGCGCAAAACCAAATCGGGGTGTTTCGCCCCACAAACCCGCTGCCAGGGTGAAGCCGTGCAAAACCCAAGCCAGCCAGAGGGCGCGACGGGTCAAGCTAGAGCCCATTCGCTGCGCTACAAATGCAGGAATGGCATAGGCGATGGCGGTTAAAACAGCTAACCACATCGCCAATTCTGGTTGACTGGCTAAAATCATGCTTCCTAGTTTAGCGTTTTGGGCCGCTGCAATCTGGCATTGGGCTCAAAAGCTAACGGTTTATGAAAAATTTTCTCTATGGCCTCCGCCCTCACCGACAAACTCTCGCAGCTCGTTAAGCAAATCAGCGGACAAGCGCGGATCACTGAATCCAATGTGTCTGACATGCTGCGCGAGGTGCGCATGGCACTGCTGGAGGCCGACGTTGCGCTACCTGTGGTGCGCGACTTCATTGCCCGCGTCAAAGAAAAATCTTTGGGCCAAGAGGTGCTGGGCTCTTTAAAGCCTGGTCAGGCCTTGGTGGCCATTGTCAATCGAGAATTGGCCGCCACCATGGGCGATGGCGTGGCAGATATCAACTTGGCGGCACAACCTCCCGCCGTGATTTTGATGGCTGGTTTGCAGGGTGCAGGTAAAACCACCACCACGGCCAAGTTGGCCAAGCACCTGATTGAAAAACGCAAGAAAAAAGTGCTGACGGTGTCGGGTGACGTGTACCGCCCCGCAGCCATCGAGCAGTTGAAAACCGTCACTGCGCAAGCCGGCGCTGAGTGGTTCCCCAGCTCCCCCGATCAAAAGCCCCTGGACATTGCTCGCGCCGCCATTGATTACGCGCGCAAACATTTCTTTGATGTGCTGCTGGTCGATACGGCAGGTCGATTGGCCATTGACGAAGCGCTGATGGCTGAAATTCGCGAGCTGCATGCTGTATTGAAGCCAGTCGAAACCTTGTTTGTGGTCGATGCCATGCAAGGTCAAGACGCTGCCAACACAGCCAAGGCCTTCAAAGATGCCTTGCCGCTCACAGGCATTGTGCTCACCAAAATGGATGGCGATTCGCGCGGTGGTGCGGCGCTGTCAGTGCGCCAAATTACGGGTGCGCCCATTAAATTTGCCGGTACCAGCGAAAAAATTGACGGTCTCGAAGTGTTTGATGCCGAGCGGCATGCAGGCCGTATTTTGGGCATGGGTGATATTTTGGCCTTGGTGGAGCAAGTCACGGCTGGTGTCGATATGGAGGCCGCTCAGAAACTGGCGGCCAAAGTCAAAAGCGGTACTGGTTTTGATTTGAACGATTTCTTGGCCCAAATTCAGCAGATGAAGCAAATGGGGGGCTTGTCGAGTTTGATGGACAAGCTGCCGTCTCAGTTGGCCGCCAAAGCTGGCAACATGGATTTAGGCAAAGCCGAAAAAGACATTGCGCGCAAGCAAGGCATCATTCACAGCATGACACCCAAAGAGCGCAGCAAGCCTGAGCTCATTAAGGCTACACGCAAGCGCCGCATTGCCATTGGTGCCGGAGTTCAAGTGCAAGATGTCAATCGCTTGCTCAAAGAGTTTGAGCAGATGCAAGACATGATGAAAAAAATGTCGAGCGGCGGCATGATGAAAATGATGAAGCGCCTAGGCGGCATGAAGGGCATGGGCGGGTTTGGCGGCTTGGGTGGCGGGGGCGGCTTCCCCGGCATGAAGCGCTAAGCTTATTAATCAGATGCGGCCGAAGTACTCACGCCGCTGAAATTCCACTTTGTCCTCAGCATCGTTAAAACGACTTTGTTCTGACTGCTTGATGCGCTGGTAATAGCGTACAAAGTCAGGGCCCAATCCTGCGCTTAAAACCTGGTCTTCGCCCAAATGTCCAATGGCTTCGCCCAAAGTAAGGGGCAAGCGAGATGCTTTAGCGTCATAAGGGGCATCTGTTGCAGGCGGTGCTGACAAAGCTTTATCGATACCGTCTAGGCCCGCCAAAATTTGCGAGGCCATGTACAGGTAAGGATTGGCCGCGGGCTCTCCCAGTCTGTTTTCAATGCGTGTTGCGGCATCGCCCGCACCGCCCACCACACGCAGCATGGCACCACGGTTGTCGCGGCCCCACAAAATACTTTGGGGCGCCAACGCATTGGGCTTGAAGCGACCAAAACCATTGACTGTGGTGGTGCACAAAGAGGTCATGCCTTGGGCATGCGCCATCAAGCCTGCCAAATAATGTGCCCCCATGTTGGACAGGGTGTGACGCGCATCGTGAGCGGTGTGGGCTTGCGCTTCTTGAATGTCTGATGTTGATGTGCGTGCAAATAAGTTTTGACCTGTTGGCAAGTCATACAGCGATTGGTGCAAGTGCCAACCACTGCTCATGATGTTGTCAAAGGGCGGTCGGCACATGAAGGTGGCGTGGTAGCCCGCGCGTCTGAGGGCTTGCTTCACTGCGCTTCTAAACAACACCATGTTGTCGGCGGCGGTGAGGGCATCGGTGGCTTTGAAAACGGCCTCCACTTGGCTCGGGCCGAGTTCAATTTCAAGTGACAACAAGGGCAAGCCCAAGTCTTGCGCGGTTTGCTTGACGATGCGCAGTGCAGGTTCTGCACGGTCAAACCACAACTCGTTGAGCAAGTTGAAGCCAGGGTGAATCATGCTGACCAGAGGGGCGGGCCCAGGCCATGAGGCCTGCGCAGGATCGGCATCGGCACCATGGTCTGAATCTTTGAGTTTGTAAATGTGAAACTCAACTTCAAGGCCACAACGCATGCCACAGCCTTTGGCGGCCAATTTTTCAATTGCGCTTTGTAATATTCGGCGGGTGTCGTACTTGACAGGCTCACCGCTGGGAAACCACGGTTGGCAGAGCAGCCAACCGGTATTGGGCGCCCAAGGCAAAATTTTGAAGGTGCTTGGATCGGGCAGCAGCATGACATTGCTTGCGCCTTCAAAACCAGGCAGGTCGTTTTTAATATCCGATTCAAACACCTTGTACACGGTGCGGTCGGAAGTGTCTTTGAGCATCAAGGTACTGACCATGCCCATGCCTTGAGAAAAAGCATTGGCCAATTCAGAAGTGACCCAAGTTTTGCCGCGCAAACTGCCGTGCACATCGCACCACACCAAGCGGATCCATTCGAGGCCAGAGGCTTGAGCCAGAGCCAGAACGCGCTGCACTTGAGCTTGTCTTTCTGGAGATTGGATGCCGCATTTGTCGGCAAAAGTGATGGCGGGTAATGTGCTCATCTGCCCGAACTCAAACCTGCTTGGGTGCCGCTGCATCCCAAGGTGCGCCATCGCGTTTGGCTTGCATGGTTTGCTGTGCCCAAATAGCCCAGTCTGCTGCAGGCGCGATGCCGTCGACCGTGTCGGGCCCAAAGCGAGTGGCGGCAACTTCAGGCTTGGCAAAACCCGGTGGCAAAGCACCCGCCGCCACATCGTCGATGGCTTTGGCCAGCATGCGGCGGTTGGCAATGATGACTTTGTCTGAAGTGCCCAGGTGTTCACGCGTTCGATTTTGAATGGCGCCCATGCTTTCGCAGGCCCACTGATCGTGCACATTGATGTCGTCCTCGCCCATGCCTAAAAAAGTACGGGTCATTTGTTCTTCTGGGTTGAAGCCCCAATTGTTTTGACGACCTGATTTGGGGATGTAGTCGGGCAAGCTGACAGCCTCTAATCGCTGATTGCGCATGGCTTCTTTGTTGACGGGGTCGGAAAAGCTGGTGAACACCGCATACCAATAGGTGTGCGTGTCGTCCACGGGCACATGCATTTGCGTGATGGTCATGGTTTCCGACAAAGGAATCACAAAGGTGTTGGGGAACAAAGAGTTGGTGATGCGCACATGCGTCAACTTGTCTGTCATGTGTCTGAGGGTGGTGAGTTGCAAGCCATAAGGCTGTTCTGTGTAAGCAATATCGGGCTTGTCAAACTCACGCATGACCCGGGTCATGGGCCATTTTTCACCCTCGATTTCGCCCGCGCTGGCACCGCGAAATTGTTTGCCGTAGGTGTCTTCCAAAGACGCGTCGTTGAAGAAGCGGTGTAAAAAAGACGCATGAGCGGGGTCGATGCCCACTTCAAAGGCTTGGAGCCAATTGCAGTTCCACAAACCTTTGAAGGCAAAGGTGTGGGTGCCAGGTGCTTCGAAACAATCGACAGCAGGCAGGGGTGGTGGTGCACTGCCTTCAGGCCCCATCCAGGCAAACAAAATGCCACTGCGTTCTTGCAAAGGGTAGTTGCGCTGTTTGATGCGTGTGCACAAAACACTGCCCTTGGGCTCGGCAGGGGTTTCGAGGCATTGACCTGTGACGTCAAATTTCCAGCCGTGAAATGGACAACGCAGGCCATCGCCTTCGTTGCGTCCAAAGGCCAGATCGGCGCCTCGGTGTGGGCAGTCGCGGTCGAGCAAACCAAACTCACCTTGCGCATTTTTGAACAAGACCAAATCTTGGCCCAACAACCGAACCGCTTTGACGGGTCGGACAGCCATGCGTGGATCGAGTTGGGGGTTGAATTCGTCCATCAGGGCAACAGGGTGCCAGTAATGGCGTAGCATTTCGCCACATGCTGTGCTTGGACCAATGCGCGTGAAGCGCTCATTTTGTTCTGCTCTCATGATTCCACTTTAAGGCAAAACCAAGTCGCCACGCAAAGAGTGTGACAGCGCAGTGTTGATGCGCACATCGACCATCTGACCCACCAGGCGCATGCCGTTGGGGCCAGCTGGAAAGTTGACCACCCGATTGCATTCTGTGCGGCCCGCCATTTCGGTGGCGTCTTTGCGCGCGGGGCGTTCTACCAATATACGTTGCACCGTGTTAAGGCGAGTGTCACCAATGCGTTTGACGTTGGCTTCAATGGTGGCCTGCAAATGGTGTAAACGCTTGAGCTTGACGTCGTGCGGTGTGTCGTCGTGCAAGTTGGCAGCGGGCGTGCCAGGACGTGGGCTGAAGATAAAGCTGAAGCTCGTGTCGTAGCCCACATCGTCAATGAGCTTCATCATTTTGTTGAAGTCTTCTTCGGTCTCGCCGGGGAAGCCCACAATGAAGTCGCTGCTCATGGCCATGTCGGGTCGGATGGCGCGCAATTTGCGAATGGTGCTTTTGTATTCCATCGCGGTATAACCGCGTTTCATGGCCATCAAAATTTTGTCGGAACCGTGCTGAACTGGCAGGTGCAAATGACTGACCAGTTTGGGCACCTTGGCGTACACATCAATGAGGCGCTGTGTAAACTCATTGGGGTGGCTGGTGGTGTACCGAATGCGTTCAATGCCTGGCATATCGGCCACGTATTCAATGAGCAGGGCAAAGTCGGCAATCTCGGCGGTGTCGCCCATCTTGCCGCGATACGCATTGACGTTTTGACCCAGCAAGGTAATTTCGCGCACGCCTTGTTCGGCCAAGCCTGCTACTTCTACCAACACGTCTTCAAAGGGGCGACTCACCTCTTCGCCGCGCGTGTAAGGCACCACGCAGTAGCTGCAATATTTGCTACAACCTTCCATGATGGATACGAAGGCGGTAGGGCCGTCCATCTTGGCGGGTGGCAGGTGATCGAACTTTTCAATCTCTGGGAAGCTGATGTCTACTTGCGGGCGTTTTTTGGCGCTGCGTGCGGCCAAGAGTTCGGGCAGACGGTGCAAAGTTTGCGGGCCAAATACCACGTCGACATAGGGCGCGCGTTTGATGATATCGGCACCTTCTTGGCTGGCCACGCAGCCGCCCACGCCAATGAGCACCCCGCGTTCTTTGAGGTGCTTAACGCGGCCTAAATCGCTGAAAACTTTTTCTTGCGCGCGTTCACGCACCGAGCAGGTGTTGAACAAAATGAGATCGGCTTCTTCGACGTCTTGGGTGGGCTCGTAGCCCTCAGCGGCTTTCATGACGTCGGCCATTTTGTCCGAGTCGTACTCGTTCATTTGGCAACCGAAGGTTTTGATAAATACTTTTTTGCTCACAAGAGACTCCAAGCGGTGACTGGTTTATATCCAGGGGCTGATGGAAGGTGTGCGCCATGGCAGCGCGCAGAAGAATGGCTGATTATCGCAGGGACTGTGGTGCCCTTTGAAATTTAGGCATCGCTTGGTTTTTGATAGAACATGGGGTAATGACGCTGAACCACAGCACCGTCTAGGGCCCAAGACATGCACTTGCCCACATGGGGCGGCGGCGTGGTGGGCACCTCGTCGGGCAGTCCAGCTTGCTGGTTT
The DNA here is from genome assembly GCF_003063375.1 of Limnohabitans sp. MMS-10A-178. Classification (GTDB taxonomy): domain Bacteria; phylum Pseudomonadota; class Gammaproteobacteria; order Burkholderiales; family Burkholderiaceae_C; genus Limnohabitans_A. The sequence goes on from NZ_NERY01000004.1 coordinate 118,671, forward strand.
CTAAATTGGCGCGCAGAGGGAATGGTTTGGTAGGCCGCAGTGGCCATGTTGAACAACATTTCGCGCAAATGGGTGCAACCTGCGGTGCCGCCAATTCGAGCGTCAATGGCTTTGCGCCAGCCCGAACCCAATTTGCAGCCAATCAATAGGTGCATGCCTTGGGGTGCCTGGTCGCATTCTGGATGCGGAATGTGAGCCATGTCGGTGAACACCTCGTGGATGATGAACTGGTCGTCTACCGTGAGGCGAATGTTCAAGCCATGAATGGGTTGTCCTGCTTCGCGCGGGCCTTGGCTGGGAATCACAAAGTTGTAGGTTTTGACGTCAGTGAGTGCAGCTTCTATGTCCCACATACCGTCTTCCCGTTCAAAACCGGAATAGACCACCGTGCGTGTGTGTGACAATTTTCGGGGGGAGGGTGTTGGAAGTGCCAATGTCGGCCTCATCAATTTAAAGTTCAATGGCAGCATTATCGATTTAAACAGGGGCTTTTGAATGACAAAGCATCTAGAATTGCTGGAGGGTCAATTTGATTCTGGATTGCTGGGTGAGTTAGTGCTGATATGAGAAAACAAATTGAATCACCGCTTGCTCGCAGCGCGCCAGCTTCAGGCGCTACCTTGGCGCAAAAACTGATTGCACGCGCGGCAGCTCAGTCCCACGTCAATGTGGGAGATGTGCTTACCTGCCAAGTCGACTTGGCCATGTTTCACGACTCCTCTGGGCCGCGTCGATTAAAGCCCATGCTGGCAGACATTGGCGCTCAAATTTGGGATCGCAACAAAGTGGTCTTGGTGCTCGATCACTATGTGCCTGCCAAAGATTCAGATTCCGAAAAAATCATTCGCATTACCCGAGACGTGGCCAAAGAATGGCAGCTGCCGCATGTGATCGATTCGGAGGGCATTTGCCACGTGGTCTTGCCAGAGCGCGGCCACCTCAAGCCTGGTCATTTTTGTGTGGGGGGCGACTCTCACTCACCCACTGGCGGTGCATTTGGCACCTACATGTTTGGCATTGGCGCCACTGAAATGCTGGGCGTGGTGGCCACTGGCGAAATTTGGGTGCAAGTGCCGCAAACGCTCAGAATGGTGTGGCACGGCGCACTGCAAAAAGGCGTTTGCGCCAAAGACATGATGCTGCACATGATTGGCAAATTTGGCATGAACGGCGGCAATTACCAAGCCCTTGAATTTGCAGGTGACACAGTTCGCGGCCTTGGCATGCAAGAGCGCATGACGCTGTCCAACATGAGCGCAGAGATGGGCGCTCAGGTGGGCTTGATTGCTGCCGACAGCATCACCCGCGACTATTTGAAATCGGTGGGTGTTTCGCAGGCTGACATAGAGCAGTGTGATTATTTCGAAACCGATGAAACAGCCGACTTTCAACGCTTTGATTTCGAAGCCTCCCAGTTGAGCCCGCAGGTGGCAGCGCCGCACAGCCCCGAGAACACCAAAGCTGTGAGTGAGTTTGCGCACATTAAGCCCAGTGTGGCTTACATCGGCGCCTGCACAGGTGCCAAGTTGGTTGATTTGCGGGCTGCTGCCGAAGTTTTGAAAGGCCGCAAAGTGGCCGCCGGCGTGCAACTCATGATTGCACCAGCAAGTGCAAGAGATCAGGCGCAGGCACAGCGCGAAGGTGTGATGCAAATATTGACGGATGCCGGTGCCCGCGTATTGCCCAATGCCTGTGGTGCGTGTGCTGGTTATGGCGGTACTTTTGAAGAAGGTGCCACGGTCATTTCAAGCACGGCCAGAAACTTTCAAGGCCGCATGGGGCCCGCCAGCGTGCAGGTGTATTTGGCATCGCCCGCTACTGTGGCGGCGTCTGCCCTGCAGGGCCATATTGCCGACGTGCGTGAGGTGTTGGCATGACGCAAGGCGGCAGAGAATTTCACAAAGTATGGCGTGTGGGGGCCAACATCGATACCGATGCATTGGCGCCAGGCGCCTACATGAAGCATGACATTGAGGTCATTGCAGCGCACTGTTTGGAAGTTCACCGCCCAGATTTTGCGTCGGCTGTGAAACCTGGCGATGTGTTGGTAGCAGGCCCCAACTTTGGCATTGGATCGTCGCGCGAGCAAGCTGCGGGCGCACTCAAACAACTGGGCATTGCCGCTGTCATTGCGCCGTCCTATAGCGGACTCTTTTTTAGAAATGCTTTCAACTTGGGTTTGTTGTTGCTCACCTGCCCCGAAGCTGAAAGGCTACAAGAAAACGAGCTCGTACAGCTCGATTTGAAAGCCCAGCCTGAAGTGAAAACGGCTCAAGGTCAAATCCTCACGTGTCATTCAGTGCCCTCTTTTTTAATGGACATGGTGAGTGCCGGGGGCTTGGTGAATGTCCTCAAACTGCGCATGCAGTTGCTCAAAAATTAATGGAATAAACCCGATGAAATCCAATTTGAACGATGAAAATTCCGGCACATCTCCTTTGCGCCATCGGTTACAACAACCCAAAGCTTTGTTGGCCCCAGGTGTCTACGATGCGCTCAGTGCCTTGATTGCCGAGCAGGCTGGTTTTGAGGCTTTGTATTTGTCGGGTGCATCCATTGCTTACACCCGCTTGGGACGCTCTGACATTGGCCTGACCACAGCCACAGAAGTGGCGCAAACTTTGTCAAACATCACCGACCGCGTGGCGCTGCCCATTATTGTGGATGCCGACACCGGCTTTGGCAACGCACTCAACACGCAGCGCACCGTGCGCGATTTTGAGCGTGCAGGCGCGGCCATGATTCAAATTGAAGACCAAACTTTTCCCAAACGCTGTGGTCATTTGGATGGCAAAGGGGTGGTGCCTGTGGCAGAGATGCAAGGCAAATTGAAAGCGGCATTGGATGCTCGGCACAATCGCAACACATTGATCTTGGCGCGGACCGATGCATTGGCTGTGGAGGGCATTCAGTCGGCCTTAGAGCGCGCAGAGGCTTACTTGGCATGTGGCGTAGATGCTTTGTTCATTGAGGCATTGCGCACGCCTGAACATATGCAACAAGCTTGCGATCAGTTTGCACACCGCATTCCTTTGTTGGCCAACATGGTGGAGGGCGGTCAAACGCCCATTCAGAGTGCTTCCGAATTGGGTGATCGCGGTTTCAAAATTGTGATTTTTCCAGGGGGTACAGCACGCGCTGTTGCCCGCTCGCTGCAAGCTTACTATGGCAGTTTAAAAACCCACCAAACCACCAACCCTTGGCGCGATCAAATGCTCAACTTTGATGAGCTGAACCAATTGATTGGGACACCCGAGTTATTGGCCCTCGGAAAGCATTACGAGGGCCAATAGGCATCGCCTTATTGGGGTGCTTGTGCTTAATTCCAGGACACCGCCGCCATGTCGTTGGCAAAAATGGGTGAGCTGGACCACAAGCCCTTCAAACCCTTTTTGTAAACCGCGGTGTTGGTGGCGTTGAACAAAAACACATTGACTGCATCGTTGGCAATCATGCGCTGCATGTCACCAAATAGCTTGGTGCGGTCTTTGGCACCTGTTGTGGCTGAATGCTTGGCCGCCAAGTCGCGGAAGGCTTTGCTGTCGTAGCCCCAGTAGTAATTGGGGTTGGCGTAGGCCATGTAGTCGAGTGGCTCCACGTGGTTGATGACGGTGAGGTCAAAGTTGCCTTTGAAGGTACCGCTCAGCCATTGAGCCCATTCGACGTTTTCAATTTTTGCAACAATGCCCACTTTGGCCAACTGCGCAGCCAAAATTTCGCCGCCTTTGCGCGCATAGGGTGGGGGTGGCAAGGTGAGCGTCACATTCAAGGGCGTTTGCACGCCCGCCTCTTTGAGCAATGCCTTGGCTTTTTCGGGGTCAAAAGCATATTGACCTGTAAGGTCTACATAGCCTGCATCGGTGGGGGCCATGTGGCTGCCAATGGGCTTGGCCAATCCTTCGAACACGCCATCAATGAAAGCCTTTTTGTCAATGGCATGAGACAAAGCGCGGCGCACGCGCACATCGTCAAAGGGCTTTCTTTTGTTGTTGATGGTCATGATGCCTTTGCCGGCTGTGCTGCCCATTTCAACCATGAAGCGCTTGTCTGCTTGAAATTGTTTCAAACTTTGGGGAGACTGAAAGCGTGGCATGCCATCGATATCGCCTGCCAAAAGTGCCGCCACTTGTGCCGATGAATCGTTGATGAAACGGAAGGTCACCTTCTTCAACTTCACATTGGCTGCATCGCGGTAGCCGTCCCATTTGGTGAGCGTGACGGCTGTGCCCTTGGCCCAGTTTTCTAATTTGTAAGGGCCAGTGCCGATGGGCTTGGTGGCCGCAGAATCGGCAGAGCTGGGGTGCAAAATAACCGCGGTGTTCTCGCCCATGCGGAACAAGAAATTGCCATCGGGGTTGGTCAAAACCAAGACCACTGTGTGGGCGTCGGGCGTAGAGATGTGGCTGATGTTGTTGAACACCGCGCCTTTGGCTTTGTTGGTGCTTTTCTCGGCCTTGGCACGCTCAAAGCTGAACTTCACAGCAGCCGCATCGAAAGCAGCACCGTCTTGAAACTTCACGCCTTTACGCAGTTTGAAGGTAAAGGCTTTGCCGTCAGCGTCCATGGTCCAGCTTTCAGCCAGCAAAGGCGTGACTGAGCCATCGACATTGATTTTGGTGAGGCCTTCTAAGATGTTGTAGTGAACCACTTCACCAATGGCCGCGGCAGGTGCCGTGGTGGGATCAAGGCTGGTAGGCTCCAAAATCATGCCCACCACCACACTTTCTTTCTTGGACAGTGCATGTGCGCCAGGGTTGACAAGCACCATGCTGGCCACAGCCACCAGAGCAAAACCAAATTGGCCCAGTTGGCGACGTGTTGAACGTGGTAACTGCGTCATGAAAAACTCCTTGATCAAAAAATTAGACTTCATCTTGAAATGCAAGAACTGAAGCATTGTCTATCAATGCGAAAGGCCTGTATTGGCGGATAGTAATTCTTGGGTGTAGGGGTGTTGTGGGCGTAGAAAAATATCCTCGGCTGAGCCTGCTTCCACCAATTGCCCGTGCTGTAAAACGAGCACATCGTCGCACATCAGGTTGACCACGGCAAGATCATGGCTGACAAACAAGTAGCTCAAGCCATAACGCTCTTGCAAGTCCATCATGAGATTGAGGACTTGCGCCTGAACCGACACATCCAAGGCGCTCACAGGCTCGTCGGCCACAATCAGCGAGGGGCGGGTGATCAGTGCTCTGGCAATGGCAATGCGCTGGCGTTGTCCCCCCGAAAATTCGTGGGGGTATTTGTCGAGGTCTGAGGCCCGCAGACCAACTTCTGTGAGGGCTTGGGCGGCGCGGTCTTTTAAATCTTGTGGGCTTAAAGCTTGCCCTGAAGGGTTGTTCAAGGTGCTGCTTAGGGGCTCTGAGACAATGCGCAAAACTTTTTGCCGTGGGTCGAGTGAACCATAGGGATCTTGAAAAACCATTTGAAAATCGCTGCGAGCGCGGCGCAATGCATCTTGCGGCAATGCGTTCAAATCTTGCCCTTTGAACATCACCTTGCCTTGCGTGGGTTTTTCAAGGGCCATGACCAAGCGGGCCAAGGTCGACTTGCCCGAACCCGACTCGCCCACAACGCCCATGCTTTTGCCAGCAGCCAATTGAAAACTGACATCATTCAGGGCTTGAATGTGCCCTGCCTTGGCAAACAAGGAGGCCTTTGGCAAAGCATATTGCTGGCTCAGATGTTGCACGTCCAGCAAAATATCTGGGGAGCTGATCATGCTGCAGCCTCCAATTTTTGCCATTCAGGACAGCGCACCCAATGCTCGGCAAGATGCCTTGGCTTGTCAGTCTCTTCGCCCCCGTCCTTGTCTTTGCTTTCGTTGACGTGCACTATTTGCTGCACAAGTTCAATGGGCGGCAAGCCTTCTTTGCAACTGTCTTTGACATAAGCGCAGCGATCGGCAAATGCGCAGCCTTTTGGCCAGTTGAAAATTTCTGGCACATTGCCAGCAATGGTTTGCAATCGAGTGCCTCGTTTCAAACCGAGTTGGGGTCGGGCTGCAAACAGTCCTTGGGTGTAAGGGTGTAGGCGCCTTTCAAAAAGGTCTTTGGTGGACGCACTTTCAACCACAGCACCGCCATACATCACCATGACGCGCTCAACTTGATCGTGCATGAGGCCCAAGTTGTGGCTGATCAAAAGCAGGCCCATGCCATCTTCGGCCACCAATTGGCGAATCAAGGCCAGCACTTCTTTTTGCACCGTCACATCCAGAGCCGTAGTGGGTTCGTCGGCAATCAAAATATCGGGTTGGCAGGCCAAGGCCATTGAAATCATGACGCGCTGGCGCTGCCCTCCTGAGAGTTGGTGAGGATAGTTGTTTAAGCGTTCACGCGCTCTTGGCAATTGAACGCGGTCTAACAATTCAAGCGCTCGTGCTTTGGCAGAGACCAAGTCCATGCCCTGATGCAATTGGAGCGGCTCGGCAATTTGTTTCCAAATAGGATGCAAAGGATTGAGCGCTGTCATGGGCTCTTGAAAAATCATGGCCATGCGCGCACCGCGCAAAGTGCACAGGGTGTCTTCGCTCATTTGAGTGAGCTCAGTGCCATGCAAGGCAATCGAGCCTGAAACGGAAGCGTGATCGGGCAGCAAGCCCATGATGGCCAAGGCTGTGAGTGATTTGCCGCAACCGCTTTCGCCAATCAAGCCCAATGTTTCGCCACGTTGCATTTCAAAATCGACCCCACGCAAAGCTTCGAGTTGGCCGTGCGAAGTTTGCAAGGCAACGCGCAAATTGCGCACAGACAACAAAGGGGATGCGTGGTGGGTAGACATGTTCAAGCTTGGCCGCTTATCGAGTTCTCGACAAACGAGGGTCGAGCAGGTCACGCAGTCCATCGCCCATCAAGTTAAGACCCAGCACCGCCAGAGCAATGGCCATGCCCGGGTACACCGCCAACATGGGTGCTTGAAACATTTGTGATTGCGCTTCATTGAGCATGCGGCCCCAACTGGGGTTGGGGGGTTGGGTGCCCAGCCCCAAGTAAGACAAAGCGGCTTCGGCCAAGATGGCAATGGCAAATTGCACGGTGGCTTGAACAATGAGCACACTGGCCACGTTGGGCAACACATGCCCCCAAGTAATGGCCCATTTGGTTTTACCGGCGGCCTTGGCTGCCAAGGTGAAGTCGCGCGACCAAATGGCATTGGCAGCGCCCCGCGTGATGCGTGCAAACACAGGGATGTTGAAAATACCAATGGCGGTGATGCTGACCACCAAACCCGGACCATAAATGGCAGTGAGCAAAATAGCCGAGAGCAACGCTGGGAAAGCAAAGGTGAAGTCGGCAATGCGCATAACCACCTCTTCCACCCAACCTCTTTGGGCCGATGCCAAAAGACCCAGCGGAACTCCAAACCCCAAGCCAATGCCCACAGCAATGAAACCAACCAGCAAAGAGTTTTGACTGCCCACCAACAACAGGGACGCAATGTCGCGCCCTAGGCTGTCAGTGCCAAACCAATGCTGGGCACTGGCAGTTGCCAATTTGTTGGGAATGTCAATGTCAGCCACGGGGTAGGGCGTCCAAAACAAAGACAAGGCTGCGCTGAAGACCAGCAAAGTGACGATGACAGCACCCGCGGCAAAACTGCGGTGCTTGAAAGCTTGCTGCACACGGCCTGAGAAAGATGGCGCTGAACTCATAAGGCTGCTGCCCCTGTTTTTAAGCGCGGGTCTATCAGGGCGTAAAGCACATCAATGAAGAAGTTGATCAAAATGACCATGGCAGAAAGCAGCATGACCACGTCGCGCACCACAATCAAATCGCGGTTGGCAATGGCCTGAAAAATAAGACGGCCAATACCGGGAAGCACAAACACGTTTTCAATCACTATGGCACTGGTGATGAGGTTGCCAAACTGCAAACCCATAACCGTGACCACCGGAATCATGGCGTTGCGCAGCACGTGTTTCCAAAGCACTTGTTGCTTAGACAAGCCCTTGGCGCGCGCAGTGCGCACATAATCTTCCGACATCGATTCAATGACCGCCGAGCGTGTGACGCGTGTGAGGATGGCCGTTTGCACCGCTGCCAAGGCCATGGCCGGCAAAATCAAGGCGGCAATGCCGGCCCAAAAGCCACCTCCATCGTCTACAGACCAGCCAGGAAAACCGCCTGCACTCACCCATTGCAGGTGAACGGCAAAAAGCAAGATCAACAAAATAGCCAACCAAAAATTGGGTACGGCCAAACCCAATTGGCTGAGTGTCATGACCCCTACATCGCCAGCCGTATTTTGTTTGGAGGCGGCATACAAGCCCAGACACAAGGCCACCAAGATAGTGATGCCCATGGCCATGATGGCCAAAGGCAAGGTGACGTGCATGCGCTCCATCATGAGCACCGCAGTGGGCGTGTCGTAGGAAATACTGATGCCCGATTGGCCTTGAAGCAAACCGCCCACCCACGCCGCATAACGCGATAGCGCGGGCTGGTTGAGGCCCAATTTTTCTTCCATGGCGGCCAACGATTCGGGGGTTGCGGTTTCGCCCAAAATAACTTGAGCGGCATTGCCCGGCAACCATTCAAGCACGCCAAACACCACCATGGACGTGACCGCCAAAGTAGCGAAAAAGCTTAAGAAACGTTGGAGCACAAACGAAGACACGCGTTATCCTTGCGTCTTCAGGGCTGGCGTCCCATCGGCCGTGCTGGCAAGATAGGGCGGGGGCATTGATAAAAGGCTTGTATATGACATCTCAGAAGATTGTAAACACCCGTTTGAGCGAAAGAGCCAATCCGCACTACGGCAGCATTGCCGACATAGCAGGCTTGCACGTGGGCCACTTTACCTCGGCCCAACGCTTAACGGGGTGCTCGGTGGTGTTGGCGCCCCAAGGCGCTGTGGGCGGTGTCGACGTGCGCGGTGCTGCCCCGGGCACCCGCGAAACCGATTTACTCGACCCTACCAATCTGGTCGACAAAGTGCATGCCGTGTTGTTGTCGGGTGGCAGTGCCTTTGGCCTAGACGCCGCCAGTGGTGTCATGCGTTGGTTAGACGAACGCAACTTAGGATTTCAAACTGGCCATGGTTGTGTGCCCATCGTGCCGGCCGCGGTGCTGTTTGATTTGCCTTTGGTGCGTGATGGCGACAACCCCAAAATCAGGCCCGACGCCGCTGCCGGCTATGCAGCTTGCGACGATGCGCTGTATCAAAAGCCTATGTCTGCCAGCACCCTGCGTTCGGTGGTGCCACCCATGTCTGGCAATGTCGGCGCTGGCGCCGGTGCGGTGGTGGGTAAATTGTTTGGTTTAAACCGTGCCATGAAAGGCGGTGTGGGCCATGCTTTGGTGAAAGTAGGCCCATGGCAAGTCGGTGCCATGGTGGCGTGCAATGCGGTGGGCGATGTGATCGATCCAGCCACAGGCCAGGTGTTGGCAGGTGCCCGCACGGCCGACGGCACACGCCTGCTCAATTCGCAGCAAGCCTTGTTGGCGGGTCAAAGTTCTGCCAGTCCCTTGGCCGGCACCAACACCTCCATTGGGGTGGTGGCCACCAATGCCACCCTGAACAAAGCGCAGGCCAAGCGCTTGGCCATGAGTGCGCACGATGGCTTTGCCCGAAGCATTCGACCTGCACACACCACCTTGGATGGCGATACCTTGTTTGCCATGGCCACCTGCGCTGAAAGCAGCGCACCCGACATGTTGCTCCTTACCGTAATGGCTGCAGAGGCCACTGCACAGGCCACGGTGAACGCCATTTTGTTTGCCAATGGCGTGCACAGTTTGAAGGGCTATTTGCCATCGGCAATGGAACTCAGCCCTTCAGGTTGAACGGGTTTTATTCCACCGTGAAAGTTAAGCCAGCATGCGACTGCAGGCGCGCAATGAGCGCTGTGCCCATGGCTGAAGCCGGTGTCCAAAATCCACCCTTGGTTGCAGTGGCATCTTTCAACAGGCAGATGGCTGCTTCGGCAATCATCTTTGACGTGCTGCCATAACCTGGATCGCGGTCGCCTTTGACACCCACCTGAACAGATTGGCCTTGCTCGTTGGTGGCAATGAACAAAACGTCGTAATGACCGGCTTCGCGCTCGGCTTTGGAAGGGCCTTCGCCGGGTTTGAGCTTGTCTTCGCTCATGCTCTTGTCTTGGGCAATGGCGTTGGCAATGGCTTCGCCTTTTTCGCCAGCACCAGTGACCATCATTTCGTCGTACACAAAATCAGCGCCCCACACATGGTTCAACAAGAAGTTGGAGCGGTGAACGTTGCGCGTATTGATGGTGGCCATGATGAAGGGGGCAACCCACACGCCCATCACTTCATCCACCATCGGTTTGTGGCCAGTGGGTTGGCGCGGGCCTTCAAAGCCGGGTGTGAGTGAGAAGGGGTTTTTGAGCAAGTCAATAACGCCTGGCTGAGTGGCTGCTGCTGCCATGGTGGCTTTGAAGCTGGCTGCTGTGCCACCCGAAAATGTGCCCTTCATTTTGCGAACGCGGCCTCGCACGCGCTGTGCAGGTTTGCCAAAACGTTGGGTCATTTCGTTTTGCGCCATCAACACGCCCAAGTCGAAAGGGCTGGAGTCAAAGCCGCAAGAGAAGACCAAGCGTGCACCACTTTTTTGTGCAGCAGCCTGGTGTTGGTCAATCATGTGGCGCATCCATGCGGGCTCGCCGCACAAGTCGACATAATCGACGCCCGATTCAGCACAGGCTTTGATGAGTTCATTGCCATACAGCTGGTAAGGGCCCACCGCTGAAATGACCAAGTGGGTTTTGGACATGAGCGATTTCAAAGAAGCTTCGTCGCTGCTTTCAATCACTACCAAGGGGGTGGTAGCAGGTGCACCAATTTCGTCTCGGACAGCTTGTAGTTTGTCTAAGCTTCGACCTCCCATGGCCCAAGTGAGACCGGTGTCTGCGCGGGTGAGTAAATACTCTGCAATGAGGCGGCCAGTGAAGCCAGTGGCGCCATGCACCACGATGTCAAATTCTTTGGTCATTATTTCAATCTTTCCAAGGGTTGAGGACATCTAGTCCTAAGTTTTCAAAATCTTTGCTGTTGCGTGTCACCATGGTCAATCCGTGGTGTGAAGCTGTTGCGCCGAGCAGACTGTCAATGGCAGGCACTGTTCGGCCAGCCTTCGCCAGTAACTTGCCCCATTCATCGGCAACGCCTTCGTCGATAGCCAGTATGCGCCCAGCAAAAAACAAAGGAAGTTCAGTTTCAAGCCAGTCCACTAACTTCAGTCTGCGTTTTGAATCAGCCAAACTGTCGATGCCTTTGCGCAACTCACCCAAAGTTAGCACACTCAGATAAAGTGAGGTAGGTGGCCTGCTGTTGACCCATTTCACAACATTGGCGTCTGGCGTTTTTCGCCGTATTTCTGACAAAACATTGGTGTCAATGAGGTAGCTCAAAGCGACACCTTGCGAGTTGGACTTTTGTCTCTTTCTAGCGGCACATCTTCCATGGCGTACATAGGCGATGCACGCATAAAACTGACCAATGATTGCTGGTTACCAGTTAACTTTTCAAACATGGCTTGAGACACCACAACGGCTACGGGTTGACCATGCACCGTGATGTTTTGTGGGCCTAAGGTCTCTGCGCATTTAATGACCTCGGACAACCGAGCTTTGGCTTCTTGCATTTGCCACATCTGCATATATGCTCCTCAGAAAATTCTGACTATATTGGTCAGAATTTACAGGAATTGGCGCATTGTGTAAATAGGCAAGGCTTATTTGATTGCATATTGCAAGCCAATGCCAAGCAATCCGCTAGCCCCAATGACCTGCATCACATTGAGCTTGAGTTTGAGCAGGGCAACAGCTGCTGCGATGGCAATCAGTGCAGCGCTTGTATCGAAGGGTGCGTCAAAGCCCTGCGGCCACATTGTGTGATAGCCAAAGAACAAGGCTAAATTCAAAATGACCCCTACCACCGCCGCTGTGATGGCCGTTAGGGGGGCTGTGAATTTCAAATCATTGTGGGTGCTCTCTACAAAGGGGCCGCCCGCCAAAATGAATACGAACGAAGGCAAAAACGTGAACCATGTGACCAGCGTGGCTGCAAATGCACCCGCTAGAAACAAGCTGTCGGGTCCTAGCAGGGCTTGTGCATAAGCACCCACAAAACCCACAAAGGCCACCACCATGATGAGAGGGCCGGGTGTGGTTTCTCCCAAGGCCAAGCCATCCATCATTTGGGTGACTGTGACCCAGCCAAACTGTTCTACCGCAGCTTGAAACACATATGGCAAAACAGCATAGGCGCCGCCAAAAGTGAGAAGCGCGGCTTTGGTGAAGAACCAACTCATTTGCGTGAAGGTGTGATCCCAGCCAAATTGCAACACTAAAACGCCCATTGGCACCAGCCACAACACGGCAGCTGCCAACAACACCTGCCACAAACGCTTCCAAGTAAAAATGGCATGTGAAGGTGCGGGTGTGTCATCGTCAATGATTGCAGAACCTGAAGACTGCGATGCTGCACCATGACCGCCACCTACCTGAAATGAATTGGCAGATAAGCGGCCGCCCACAAAACCAATGAGTGCAGCAGCCAAGACGATGAGGGGAAAGGGCACATTCAAGGCAAAGATGGCCACAAAGCTGGCAGCGGCAATGGCCCAGAGCAAATTGTTTTGAAGAACGCGAGAGCCAATTCGGTATGCCGCTTGGAGAACGATGGCTGCTACCGCGGGCTTGATACCGTAAAACAAGCCAGCCACCCAAGTGACTTGTCCATAAGCAATATAAAGCCACGACAAGCCTATCAACAAGAACAGCGAAGGCAATACAAACAAAACGCCAGCAGCAATGCCACCCCGGGTCTTGTGCATCAACCAACCGATGTAGGTGGCCAGTTGCTGTGCCTCAGGCCCAGGCAGCAGCATGCAGTAATTGAGTGCGTGTAGAAAACGTTTTTCAGACAACCACTTTCTGCGTACTACGAGCTCTTCATGCATGAGGGCAATCTGACCTGCCGGGCCGCCAAAACTGACGAAGCCCAGCTTGAGCCAAAACATGAAGGCTTGCCAGAAACTCACAGATTCTGATTTCAGCGAAACATTCATATTGGTGAGGAAATAGCTCTATACATTTGCAGTTGTTGTTTAAGTTTTAAAGCAGTAAACCAATGAGATCGCAAATTTCAGATGAATTTGCATTATCGTTGGGCAAACAGTGATTGAATAAAAACCATGGAAATCAAAGTCAATTTTCTCGACAAACTTCGCCTTGAAGCCAAGTTTGACGACTTCACGGTCATTGCCGACCAGCCTATTCGCTACAAGGGCGATGGCTCTGCACCTGGGCCTTTTGACTATTTTCTCGCATCGTCTGCCTTGTGTGCCGCCTACTTTGTGAAGCTGTACTGCGACACTCGCAACATTTCCACCGAACACATTCGCCTTTCACAAAACAACATTGTTGATCCTGAAAACCGCTACGCTCAGATTTTCAAAATTCAGGTGCAGTTGCCACCCGATATTTCAGAAGTAGACCGCCGCGGCATTTTGAACTCTATTGAACGCTGCACTGTGAAGAAGGTGGTGCAAGAGGGTCCTGAGTTTGTCATTGAAGAAGTAGCCAACCTCGATGCCGATGCACAAGCCTTGCTAAGTCTTCAACCCAACGCAGACAGCAGCACCTTCATTTTGGGCAAAGATTTACCCCTTGAGCAAACCATTGCCAATATGTCAGGCATCTTGGCCGGCTTGGGCATCAAGATTGAAATTGCCTCGTGGCGCAACATCATTCCCAATGTGTGGTCATTGCACATTCGAGACGCACATTCGCCCATGTGCTTTACCAATGGCAAAGGCGCTACCAAAGAAAGTGCACTGGCTTCTGCTTTGGGTGAATACATTGAGCGTCTGAACAACAATCACTTTTATGCGGGTGCCTATTGGGGCGAAGACTTGGCCAATGCCGAGTTTGTGCATTACCCGAATGAGAAATGGTTCAAGCCTGGTAAGAAGGATGCGCTGCCCAAAGAAATTCTGGACGCCTACTGCTTAAAAATCTACAACCCCGATGGCGAGTTAAAAGGCTCGCATTTGATTGACACCAATTCGGGCAATGTGGTGCGTGGCATTTGCTCATTGCCCTTCGTAAGGCAATCAGACCAGCAAGTGGTGTACTTCCCCACCAACTTGGTTGAAAACTTATTCGTCAGCAATGGCATGAGCGCTGGCAACACTTTGGCCGAAGCGCAGGTGCAATGCTTGTCCGAAATTTTTGAGCGTGCCGTTAAAAAAGAAATTCTAGAAGGCGAAATTTGTTTGCCCGATGTGCCTGCCAATGTGCTGGCCAAGTACCCCAGCATCATGGCGGGTATTGAAGGCCTTGAAGCGCAAGGCTTTCCGGTGCTGGTCAAAGACGCATCTCTGGGCGGAAAATATCCCGTGATGTGCGTCACCTTGATGAACCCCAAAACTGGCGGTGTGTTTGCCTCCTTTGGCGCACACCCTAGCTTGGAGGTGGCACTAGAACGCAGCCTAACCGAGCTCCTGCAAGGCAGAAGCTTTGAAGGCCTGAATGATTTGCCATCGCCCACCTTCGAAAGCCATGCAGTTACCGAGCCCTACAACTTTGTAGAACACTTCATAGACTCGAGCGGCATTGTGTCTTGGCGCTTCTTTAGTGCCAAAGCCGATTTCGACTTTGTGGAATGGAACTTTGCGGGCCAAGGCGCAACTGCCAACGCAGACGAGGCCGCTAAGCTGTTTGGCATTTTGAAAGACATGGGCAAAGAGGTGTACACCACCGTACACGACCAACTGGGTGCTATAGCGTGCCGAATTTTGGTGCCTGGCTATTCCGAAATTTACCCAGTAGAAGATTTAATTTGGGACAACACCAACAAGGCTTTGCTGTTCAGAGAAGATGTCCTCAACTTGCATCGCTTAAGCGACAAGCAATTGACTGCACTGCTAGACCGTTTGGAAAACAACGAGCTAGACGAATACGCCGACATTGCCACCCTCATTGGCATTGAGTTTGATGAGAACACCGAGTGGGGGCAGCTAACAGTGTTGGAGTTAAAGCTGCTCATCAACCTGGCCTTGAGGCAATTAGACGCAGCGCAAGATTTGGTGGGTGCCTTTTTGCAATACAACGACAACACGGTAGAGCGCAAGTTGTTTTATCAAGCGCTGAATGTGGCGCTAGAAGTAGCCTTGGATCCTGAGTTAGAGATGGCCAACTATGAGCACAACTTCCGCCGCATGTTTGGCAGTGCGCGCATGGATGCCGTGTTGGGCTCTGTGGAAGGCAGTGTGCGATTCTTTGGACTCACAACCACCAGCATCAAGCTAGAAGGATTAGACAGGCATCACCGATTGATTGACAGCCTCAAGAAGTTGCATGTTGCTCGGGCACATGCAAATCGTTAATGCCTAGCAACCCATGCCGCAAACTCTGACGGCCGCAAACCATAGCGCGCAAGAACACCTTCATGCAAGCGCCGCAGTTCTTCCACAAGCAATGCCTTGACATCCATTTGCTCGTGCTGCGGAATTTGCTTTGCTACCGATTTCTGGATGATCGAGAGTGGGTCAATTTCCGGATGCATGACGACTTCCCGAATGGCCTGCTTGATAAACTCACGCCAAGCCAAACGAAGCGGGTCGGGTTCAGCCAAGTCTTGTTTGATGGCCTGATACTCCTGCGTTGAGCGTTCGTAGGCCCAGAGATAAAGGTCACGCAGCAACTCTACTCTGGCCATTTCGTAAACGCCCAGAGTGGCGCTGCTGTAAGCCTGCTCCGGTACGTCAAGAAAGGTCAGGGGGCATAGATTGGCGCGAAACAGCGGCAAATTTGCGGCCAAGCGTGAGGTCCGTTTATTGACATCGGCAAAGGGTTGCAAGTAGGGCAGGTGCACCATCATGAAGAAGGACTGCTCGAAAGGATCTCGAATGTCGGTGGCCTTGCTGAGCAGAGAAGTCAGAGCGTCTTCAATTTGCTGTGGCGCAGAAAGCGGGCGGTAAACACTTTTTCCGATATCAACAGCATGCCGACGAATGCGGCCCTCATCAGCCGGATTGGGCAACAGGTTTTCTGCAAGGGCACTGTGTAAATTCATCAAGGTGTAGCGATTGAATTCTGCACTGTCTATGTTTGCGACCAACAACTCAATAGCAGTTCGGTGATTCAAAATCATCTGAGTTTCAATGGCCGCTTTGCCTCGTGCAGCTTTGCCGTGCTCAATCAGTTCACGTGTGTCTAACCTAGAGTAAGTGTTGCCCTCTAGGTGGCTTGATGCCCACGACAGGTCGATCAACAAGCGATTCAAAATGGCGCGGCTGAAGGTGCCTGCTGGCGCATCAACGTCTGTTGTTTTGCCCATCTTGTGCAGTTGACGTCGAAGCGGTTCAGGCAAGTACCAAGTCTTGTTCGGGCGGTAGGCTTCCAGAAATTCAAGCTGGTAACCCACCGGCTTGCGTGCTTGTAATGGCTGATTGATGTAACGGAGAATGTCCTGACTGTCAGCAGAAAGAGGAATAAAGCTTGGAAAAACATCTGCTTGGGTGGTAGACGTGACCTTATCTGGGGAGTTGTCAACAGAAAAATATCGGCGGGCTCGCCCTTGCCCCACAGCTTCTAACTTCCCGCTTTCTATCAGCTTGGCAATCAAACGCTGCGCCGTTCGCCTTGCTAAATCTGGACGTTGAGAAAGTAGTTCGGCCAGCGTTAAACCAGTTTTGTGAGCCCGAATGCTATTGAGAAGGTCAACGGTAGATGACAAGATAGTTTGGCGCAGTTTGAGTTTCAATTGGCGCAATTTTGGCGCAGTTTGAGGAATGTAGCTAGTTTTTCTTTAAATTTTGGCGCGATTAATTTTAAATAAACACTTAAATATTCAAAATAAGATAACGCAAACCAATTAATTCATTGAGTAAGCGATGCCATCGCGCCGGTGTAAAAGAGAAACATCAAATAAGCCCAAGCCAATATCAACAAAATGCCCACCAAATTCAAAGGCCCCCGAATGGCTTGCGACGGTGTCCCTTGTTTTTTGCCAGTGACCATGGCCTTCACCAAATTCTCTTTTTGCATGAAACTCATGATGACCGCTGCAAGCACGTGAATGATCACCACGCCCAAGGTGATGTTGGCGATGGTTTCATGCGCCTCACTCATGAAATCGCCATAGAAATCTTTCACAATCCAATAGCCTGAAATGCCGATGAGCATCACCAAGACCATGAGCGAGATCATGGCCAAAGCACCCGCTGGGTTGTGGCCCAAGTTGCTGCCAAAACGAAGCGAGCCCTTGCTAGTTAAAAGCAACTTGATGTGATGCCAAGTGTTGTTGGGGCCTTTGATGAATTGGGTAAATCGAGCATACCGAGTGCCCATCACGCCCCAAACAAGTCTGAATAAAACCAAGGCGCAAGCAGAGTACCCAAATGCGTAGTGAAGCATTTGTTGCGCTTCACTTTCAGCGGTAAGCCATGCCCCGGCAAAAGAGATGACCAAGAGCCAATGAAAAACTCTGACCGGCATATCCCAAACCAAGACGTCTTGTTTGTGTGTTGTCACTCTCATTTGGCTGGTACCTGAACATTGTTTGCACTAAAGCCGCCTCTTGCAGCATCTTTGTGACAGGCCGTGCAGTTGGCCGCGCTCTTGACGCTAGGTCTTTTCCAAACCTCAGCCCTTACTTCATCGTGCTCTTTGATAAACCAAGTGCTTTTGCTGATTCGGTTGTCTGGCGCCAAGGCTGAATATTTGTACTTGGATGCTGCATTTTTAACCAGCCAATTGGTGATTTCGGTTTGTGTTTTGACATCGAGACTTGCATCGGTGCCAAAGTGTTTGCTGAGCCCGCTCATGATGTTTTGCCAGTTCTTTTGACTCAGCAAACCGGGCGGATAGGCCATGTGGCAGCCGGCGCATTCGGCCTCATAAGACTTGGGCGCATCGGTTGGCATGGGCGCCTTGTCTGCGAAAGCTGGCATGGCCATTAACACAGCCATAGAAAGAAAAAGGTATTTTTTCATGCAGCGCTCATTTGACTGTCATTAACCAAGAAAGCACATCCGCTTTTTCTTGTGCTTCGCATTCACGCCCCAATACATCGTTGCAGTTTCGTTTGAACCACTTTTCTACTTTGGCTGGGTCAGAAAATCTTGCTGAATTGCGGCTAGGTGAGAGCGCTTGAATGACCTTGCCTGTGACGATGTGCTTGGTCTCGTGATTGGGCAGCGAATCGTGGCAGGAGGCACAGCTCCATTCTTTGCCATGCTTGGCATTGAAGAATTTCTCGCCGCGAGCAGGTACAGCTTTGGCTGACTTTGCTTCGTAGGCCGTGAGTAAATCTTGCGGGCTTGCAGCAAACGACATGTTGGCTGCTAACAGGAATGCAAAAACCAAAAACGATTGTGGGGTCATGATCTAAAAAAGAAGCCAGCACTTTGTGGCGATTTCTAGAGTGTCTCGCGTTAAATTTTTGCGAATTTGCGCTAGATCAATTTATTCAGATATTGATTAGCTGCGTGAGATAAACCTCTTCCAATCGGGGCTTGTCATTCAAAGAATGCTTGGTGAAAAAAGGCTATGTCTTGATGAGCTTGGTGCCACGACTACCTTATCAAGCTGGTGAAAGCTTTTCTGCCGCTGTTTGAACTGGCCAAGATGGAAAAAAGCCGCTAAGTGAAGACACCTAGCGGCTTTTGTTTTTGCATCTGGTGGAGCTGGCGGGAATTGAACCCGCGTCCACAAGCCATTTTCGTACAGTTCTACATGTGTAGTCGTCTGATTTGAGTCTCGTCAAACCAATCGCGCAGCGACACGCTATTGATTCAACCAGCATCCTATTTTCTCGCGCCACATCAAGATGCCCGATGTGACGCCAGCCCATATGTTTTCCCTTGCAGCCTGGAAGCTTTAGGTTTTAACGCCTATTGCCCCCTTGCCCAGCCTATCGGCCAACTGTTGCAAGGCTCACCGGATTAAGCGGCGAGTGCGAAACGTTCGTCGTTTGCAGTTAGTTTTTTTTCTGCTGTTTTACGAGGATCAGAACCTCGACATGCCCTGCCACGCGTCCGAACCCATGTCGAAACCAGTGCAGCCCCAAGCTTTGTATTTTAGGCCTGTTCTGTCAATTGCTCAAGCGATACTTTCCACCCGCCCAAACCTCACCATGGTGCTGCCCACCGTAAAGCGCTGGCTGCGCGTAGGCATGATCAACACCGCGTTGTCATAGGGCGATCGCAGTGTGTGGCCCGCATCTTCTGCCAAGGCCGTGCCTGCTTTTTCAATCACTTCCAAGCCGTTGTAAATGTCGAGCCACTGAAAGTCGAGTGATTTGGCTGCATAGCCTTCAGTCACTTGCACCACCTTCTGTTCAAGCGCTGGCAAACTGCAACGTGAATCGCCCCATTCTGCTGTGGCAACGCCAGTGACTTTCAAAAATTGCAAGGTGGTTTCGCGCGCAATTTGCTCGCAGGCCTTCTCCCAATGCTGACCCGCTTCAAGCAAGATAGCAGTGTTGTGTTTGTTGGGGTCGCCAAAAGCCCCGCGCTCAATCATGCGCAAACCATTGGCATGGCCTGTGTCTACCATCAGCCATTCGGGCAAGCCAATTTTGGCCGATAAGTTGATAGATTTTTGCCCGCCTTTGGGGCGCACACCGCACACCATGAGAGGCGCGCTGGGCGCGCTCATGGAATGCAAATCGAGCAAGTAGTCGGCGGTGTCGATGTAGGCCACCAATTCGCGCGCGCGGCGCAACTCTACGCTGTCGCGGGGGCCTTTTAAGACTTCATCAGACCAAACGCGGTTGAAGTCTTCTTCTACATAGCGGTTGCCATCGGGGTTGGCCGGATCCCACATTTGATAGGCCGCTACGTTGGCAAAGATGAAAGACACAACACCACAGGTGGGTTGAAAGTTTTGATTGAACAAATAGTCCAGCGTAATGGCGCCACTCAATTCATTGCCATGCGTTAAGGCTTGCACAATCACGTGCGGGCCAGGTTTGCCTGAGTCGTAACGCGTGACATAGTCAATGCCTACATTGCTGGCTCGATAGGCACTGATGTCGGGTGCGGTGAGTTCAACTTGGAAAGGCGTTATTGTTTGTTTTGTTGTCATTATTTTTTAGCGTCTGCTTTGGGGGCACTCTTGCCATCAGCCTTTGCATCTCCCTTACCGTCACCCTTGCCATCAGCTTTTGCGGCCGCAGCGCCGTCTTGCACTTTGACCACTCGGCACTTTTTGTAAGCAGGCTCTTTGGACGTGGCAGGAATGTTTTCACAAATTTTTTCGACTTTGTAGGCCCAGGCGCTGCCGGCCATGACCCAGCTGCCTAAGAAAGCAATGAGTACCGCCAAACGAAGAGTCATGAAAAAACCTTGAAACATGGTTGAAAATGCGATGATGTGTACCTGAACAAAACCATTGTCGTGGTCTGACATGGTTGAATTATCGGAAAGAAGAATCAATTGTCAAATTTGATCCGTTGGCCATTGACTGCTTTGGCGGTTTGGGGAGGGGTTTGGTACCTTTATTTGTTCTTGGTTGAACAAGGCATTCACCCTTCCGTTGCCATGATGTTTGCCACCTGTGGTGGTGTTTTTGCCGCTGCCGTTGCTTGGAAAAAAGGTTTTTCTCAGGCCAGAACCGCGGCTTTGGCCATGGGCTTTCCGGTTTCTTTCTGGCTCATGGGCATGGCCACTGTGCCTGCTTGGGTTTGGTTGTTGCCCCTGGTTTTGATCATCTGGATTTACCCCATGCACGCATGGCGCGATGCCCCCGTGTTTCCCACCCCCCTCAATGCATTGCGCGAAGTGCCGCGCTGGGCAGTTTTGCCGGCACAAGCCAAAATTTTGGATGCTGGCTGTGGCGCAGGCGATGGGCTGAAGGCCTTGCGCTTGGCTTATGTCAATGCACAGTGGATTGGCATTGAGTTTAGTCGCCCTTTAAGCTGGCTGGCCAAGTTCAGATGCCCTTGGGCCGAGGTGCGGTGCGGCGATATTTGGGACGACCATTGGGGTGCCTACGACATGGTCTATTTGTTTCAACGACCCGAAACCATGCCTCGTGCCGTAGAGAAAGCCAAAGCAGAAATGAAGCCGGGTGCTTGGTTGGTGAGCTTGGAGTTTGAGGCGGCAGACCTAAAGCCCACCGCTGTGACTGATGCCAGCCCCAATCGCCCCGTTTGGCTTTATCAGGCGCCTTTTGCGGGTCAATCCCGAGTGACACGATAGCGCTTCAGACTATCATCTTCGAATTCTTTCTATTCGGAGATTTTCATGCTCAAACCCGGCCTCATGATGGACCGCCCCTTGCTCTTGTCGGGCATCTTGGAGCACGCAGCAATGCAGTTTGGTGGACAAGAAGTGGTTTAGCGCGAAACGCATGGTCCTTTGTTTCGCTACACCTACGCCGATTGTGCAAAGCGCTCTCGCAAACTGGCCAACGCTCTGAAGGGCTTGAGCCTGAAAGAAGGCAGCGTGGTGGGCTCAATTGCATGGAACAACCACCGCCACTTAGAAGCTTACTACGCGGTGTCTGGCAGCGGCATGGTGATGCACACTTGCAATCCGCGCTTGCACCCCCAGCAACTCATCTACATCATCAACCACGCCGAAGATGAAGTGGTGTTGTTTGACATCACCTTTGCGCCGCTCATCAAAGGCATTGCGGCGCATTGCCCCAAAGTGCGTGCTTGGGTGTGCCTCACTGAGCGTGCCCACATGCCCGACATTGAAGGCGTGGCCAATGTGCTGTGCTATGACGAGCTCATTGCCCCTGCCAGCGATGTGTTTGAGTGGCCCGATTTTGACGAGCGATCGGCTGCCGCCATTTGCTACACGTCTGGCACCACGGGCAATCCCAAAGGCGCCATGTATTCGCACCGCGCCATTGTGATCAATTCACTGTCGGGTTGCTTGCCCAGCATTTTGAACTTGTCGCCCGAAGAGGCCATTCTGCCTGTGGTGCCCATGTTTCACATCAATGCGTGGTGCATTCCTTATGCAGCGCCCATTGCTGGTGCCAAGTTGGTCTTGCCAGGCCCCAAACTGGATGGTGCCAGTTTGTACGAGCTCATTGAAGCCGAGAAAGTGACCATCAGTGCCGGTGTGCCCACCATTTGGATGGCCCTCATTCAGCACCTTGAGCAAAACAAATTGCGTTTCAGCTACATGAAGCGCACTGCAGTGGGCGGCTCGGCCATGCCCACCGCCCTCATTGCCAAATTCAGCGACGACTACGGTGTGGAAGTGCGCCATGGTTGGGGCATGACCGAAACCACTGCGGTGGCCACCATGAGCAGCATGACCCCACAGCAGCGCGCCATGCCTGCGGCAGATCGCCACGCATTGGTTGGCAAACAAGGCCGCTCGGTGTTTGGCGTAGAAATTAAAGTGGTTGACGAAGAGGGCAATACCTTGCCACGCGATGGCACCTCACAAGGCGAACTCATGGTGCGCGGTCAGTGGATTGTTTCGGGATACTACAAAGGCGAAAAATCGCCCTTGGTGGATGGTTGGTTTCCCACCGGCGACATTGCCACCATCGATGCGCAAGGCGTGATGCAAATTCGCGATCGCACCAAAGACGTGATCAAAACCGGCGGTGAATGGATCAGCTCCATTGATTTGGAAAACGCAGCCATTGCGCATCCTGCAGTGGCCATGGCGGCCGTCATTGGTGTGAAGCATCCCAAGTGGGATGAGCGCCCCTTGATGTTTGTGGTGCGCAAGCCAGGGCAGGCCGTAGAGAAAGATGAGATCTTGTCTTTCTTAGAGACCAAAGTGGCCAAGTGGTGGGTGCCCGACGATGTGATCTTCCTAGATTCCTTGCCTGTGGGTGGCACAGGCAAGGTTCAAAAGGGTGACTTGCGCAAAACCTACGGCGGCTTGTTCAGTTAAACATTGTTGAGCTAAACAGTCTTCAATGCCCCAAGATCTTGGATAAAAAGTCTTGGGCTCTGTCGGTTTGTGGCGAGTCAAAAAATTGCTGGGGCGGTGCTTGCTCAACCACCTGACCTTGGTCCATGAAGATCACACGGTCGGCCACCGCCTTGGCAAAGCCCATCTCGTGCGTCACGCACAACATGGTCATGCCTTGGCTCGTCAACTCAATCATCACGTCCAGCACTTCCTTGATCATCTCGGGGTCGAGGGCCGAAGTGGGCTCATCGAACAGCATGATCTTGGGTGTTAGGCACAGGGCACGGGCAATAGCTACGCGCTGCTGTTGGCCGCCAGACAATTGCAGGGGGTATTTGTTGGCATGCTCGGCAATGCGCACGCGTTCGAGTTGCACCATGGCTTTGTCGATGGCGTCCTTGCGCGGCATCTTGGCCACCCAGGTGGGTGACAAGATGAGGTTTTCCATCACCGTCAGGTGAGGGAACAGGTTGAACTGCTGAAACACCATGCCAACTTCGCGGCGCACTTGGTCGATGCCCTTGAGGTCATCGCCTAAAACCGTGCCGTCTACGGTGAGGGTGCCTTCTTGGTATTCCTCAAGGGCGTTGATACAGCGGATGAGGGTGGACTTGCCCGAGCCCGAGGGACCGCAAATAACCACTTTTTCGCCTTTGGCGAACTGCAGGTTGACATCGCGCAGCACGTGGTAACCATTGCTGGCATACCACTTGTTCACGCCTTTGAATTCAATGATGGGGGTTGCGTTGGAGGTCATAGGTCTCTTTCGTTCAGCGGACTTTACTCACGGCCGTGCGCTCTTCGATCCAGAGACTGTAGCGCGACATGGCAAAGCAGAACGCGAAATAAATGAAGGTGATGAAAAGGTAGGCTTCAATTTTGAAGGGGCGCCAGTCGGCGTCGGAGTTGAGCGCCAAGCCCAAAGCACCAGTGAGCTCATACAGCGACACAATGGTGACCAGCGAGGTGTCTTTGAACAGGCCAATGAAGGTGTTCATGATGGAAGGCACCACGGTGGCCAAAGCTTGTGGCAAGACGATCATTCGCTGGGTTTGCCAATAAGTTAGGCCCAAAGTAGCGGCCGCCTCGGTTTGGCCTTTAGGCAAAGCCTGCAAGCCGCCGCGAATGACTTC
This sequence comes from Limnohabitans sp. MMS-10A-178, assembly GCF_003063375.1. Lineage (GTDB taxonomy): Bacteria > Pseudomonadota > Gammaproteobacteria > Burkholderiales > Burkholderiaceae_C > Limnohabitans_A. Next base: position 142,673 of record NZ_NERY01000004.1, read on the forward strand.
GGCCATATAAGCCGCCGAAAACAGCGTGATACCCACCACCACACGCACCAGCACGTCAATCTTCACGCCCTCGGGCATGAACAAGGGCAACATAAACGAGGCCATGAACAACACGGTAATGAGCGGCACGCCGCGAATTAGCTCTACATACAGGGTGCACAAAGCCTTGATGGCGGGCATATTAGAGCGACGGCCCAACGCCACAAAGATGGCCAGCGGGAACGCCAGCGTCATGGAGATCACAGTGAGCATGACCGTAAGCGGAAAGCCGCCCCACTGGTCGGTGTCTACCTCGGTGAGGCCCATCCAGCCGCCTTTCATGAGGATGAAATAAACCACCAGCATGAGGGCCCAGACCAAAGGCAAAGCCTTGTTCCAAAAACGCGGCATGCAACTGACCACCACCACGCCAAGCATGAGGGCAGTGGCAATCACCGGACGCCAATGCTCGGCCTCTGGGTATCGGCCCATCACAATTAGGCGCCCTTTTTCTGTAATCACACCCCAGCAAGCTCCTACGCCGCGCACGTCGTTGCAAGCCTGCAAGTTGGCGCCAAACACGGCTTGCACAAGAGCCCAGTCCATGGACGCCACCAGCGACCAGATGCCCAACGCCAGCAGCAACAAGGTCATCACGCTGTTGCTGGTGCTCGAAAACAAGTTGAAGCGGAGCCAAGCCAGTGGGCCGGCACTGCTGCCCGGCATGGGCCGAGCCTCGATGGATTTGAAAACTTGCATGTCAGCGCTCCTGGATAGCGGCACTGGCGTTGAACCAGTTCATGAGGGCCGAAGTGATGAGAGACAAGGTGAGGTACACCAGCATGACAATAGACAGCGCTTCGATGGCGCGGCCTGTTTGGTTAAGCGTGGTGTTGGCGATCGAGACCAATTCGGGGTAGCCAATGGCCACAGCGAGCGATGAGTTTTTGGTGAGGTTCAGGTACTGGCTGGTCAATGGCGGAATGATCACGCGCAATGCTTGTGGTAACACCACCAAGCGCATAGCTTGGTTTTTGCTCAGGCCCAAAGAAGCCGCAGCTTCGTGCTGCCCCAATGACACCGAAGCAATTCCCGAGCGCACCACTTCGGCAATGAAGGCGGCTGTGTAAAACACCAAGCCAAACAACAAGGCCATGAATTCAGGGCTAAAAGCACCGCCATCTTCAATTTGGAAATCGCCCACCTTGGGCAAATCCCACTCCATAGGTGCCCCCCCAGCCAGCCAGCCCAACACCGACAAACCCAGGGTAGCAGCCAGTGCCACCCACACAACAGGGCGCGGCTGACCAGTCAAATCGAAGTGTGCGCGCGCCAAGCGCCGGTAGTACAGCCCAAAAACCAGGCCCAAACCCGCACCCACCACGGCCAGTGTTTGCCCCAGCTGCCAAACGGGCCAAGGGAAAGAAATACCGTTTTTGCTCAGATAAAAATGACCGACATTCCAAGCACCGTCTAAATCGGGCAAAGCTTCGGCAAACACCAAATACCAAATTAGCAATTGCAAATAGACAGGCACGTTGCGGAAAAACTCAACATAGGCATAGCAGATTTTCTTGACCAAATAGTTGGCCGAAAATCGGCCAATGCCGATGAGCACGCCCACCACAGTGGCCAAGGCAATTCCGATGATGGCCACCTTGATGGTGTTGAGCATGCCGATGGCAAAAGCCACAAAGTAGGAGCTGTTGTGTGCGTATTCGATAACCGTTTCGCTGATGTCAAAGCCAAACGGTTGGAACAAAAAGTCGTATCCGCTCTGGATGCCACGCAAACGCATGTTGGCCAGAGTGTTGCGAACCAGCAAGGCGATGAGCGCAAACGCCGACAAAATGGCGACGATTTGGTAAATGACCGAACGCCCCTCACGGCTGCGCCACGAAATGGTCCGGTTTTTCTTGTCTGGTGAGGGCCGGGCCTCGATCATGGAAAAGTGGGACATGCTTGTTGCCTAAACTAAAACAGACTGACAAAAAATACGCCCCACAAAGGGGCGTATTCAATGCTTTCAAAGAGGCAGAAAAATCAACGCAGCGGTGCAGCGTACTGCAAGCCGCCCTGGCTCCACTGACGGTTCATGCCGCGCGGCAGGTTGATGGAGGTTTTGGGACCCACATTGCGCTCAAACATTTCGCCGTAGTTGCCGGTGACCTTGATGGCGCGCAACAGCCACTCTTTGTCCAAGCCCAAGTGCTTGCCCAAATCTTCAGTCACGCCTAGCAAACGACCCACTTGTGGATTGTCGCTGGTCTTCATTTGGTCGACGTTAGCTTGGGTAATGCCATACTCTTCGGCTTCAATCAAACCGGCCAACACCCACTTGTTGATGGCCAACCACTCGTCATCACCACGGCGTACCATGGGGCCCAGAGGCTCTTTGGAGACCAGGTCGGGCAAGATCACGTGGGCTGCAGGGTCTTTGGCTTCTTTGGCGCGCACAGAGGCCAAGCCCGATGCGTCGGTGGTGTAAGCCTGGCAACGGCCAGCAAAGTAAGCGCCGGTGGCAGCTTCAACTTTTTCAAACACCACAGGCTTCAGGTTGAGCTTGTTGGCGCGTGAGTAATCGGTCAAATTTTTCTCAGTAGTGGTGCCTGATTGCACGCAAACCGTAGCGCCCTTGAGCTGCTTGGCGCTGGTAATCTTGCCTTTAGGAACCATAAAGCCTTGGCCGTCGTAGTAGTTGGCACCCACAAAATGCAGGCCCAATGAAGCATCGCGGCTCAGGGTGCTGGTGGTGTTGCGAGCCAACACATCGATCTCACCAGACTGCAGGGCTGTGAAGCGCTGCTGGGCTGTCAAGGGCACGTATTTGACCTTGGTGGCGTCGCTCAGCACGGCTGCTGCCACCGCACGGCAGTGGTCCACGTCCAAACCAGACCAGTTGCCACTGGAATCAGCAGCTGAAAAACCTGCCAAGCCCGTGTTGACACCGCAGACGACTTGGCCACGTTGCTTGATTTGATCAAGCGTTTTGCCGGCCATGGCAGAGGTTGCAGCCATCAAGCCAGCAGCAGCCAGCACTGATCCGATCAAAGTACGTGTGTATTTCTTCATGAATAGAATCTTTCTAAATTTATGAGTAGCCAATTGCTACACGAATGATTACATGCCAAAACATCAAAACACCCCTACTCTGGAGCATTTTTAGGCTTTTGCAATACAAGGGATTCATCTTGACGACGCAACAAAAAAGTGCAGACCGACAAGATAGGTTTTCCAGTTTGCATAATTTATGCCAACTCAAACCCAGAACTCAAATATATTCAATATGAGGACAAGGTTGGATCAGGGTGTACCCTTAAGATTATTCAATGAATTCATGGCAAAACACGTATCCGAGACCCCAGCCACTCAATGGCTGAAGCAAAAAAAGATTGTTTACTCAGAGCACCCCTACGAGTATGTAGAGCATGGCGGCACGGCAGAGTCGTCTAAACAGCTGGGTGTGCCCGAGCACGAAGTGGTCAAAACACTGATCATGCAAGACGATCAAGGCAAAGGCTTGGTGGTTTTGATTCATGGCGATTGCAAAACCTCCACCAAAAACTTGGCACGGCAAATTGGCCGTAAATCTGTAGAGCCTTGCACGCCAGAGGCGGCGCAAAAGAACTCAGGCTATTTGGTGGGTGGCACGTCACCTTTTGGATTGCGCAAACCCATGCCCGTGTACATAGAGTCCAGCATTTTGGAATTGCCCAAAATTTGGATCAATGGCGGCAAACGTGGTTTTTTGGTGGGCATCGACCCCAAGGTTTTGACGACTGAGTTGGGTGCACAGCCTGTTCAATGTGCGTTGCCGGTGTGAAGTCGGTGTAGATGGGTAGGTGATTTGTGTTCATGGCTTTAAGACCATTCTATTTTTGGCGCCAGCCAAGACTTCTTTGTAGGCTTCCATGGCATGGGGCAAACCAATCATGTCGGCAGCTGCAACTGGAAAAGGCTTCAAAGTGCCATCTTCAAAACCTGGGCGAAGCTCGTCCAACAATTCGCAAGAACGCACGCAATCTAGGGCCAGTGTGTCGATGCCCACAAAGTTGTGCATGCCGCGGTAAAACTTGAACACATCAAAGGCCACCGTTTGTCCCTTGGTGGCAATGATGAAAATTTGGGTGGCGCCTTTGGCCATGATGGCGTGACCCACTTCCCAATACACTTTGTCGACGGTGTTGAAAACTAAGTTGGCGCCTTTGCCCTGCGTCAATTCCATGATGCGTGCAGTGGGTTCAGTGTGGGTGCTGTTGATGACTTCAACGGGGGCGCATGCAAAACCTTCTAATTGGTCTTGACGCTGAACAGCAATGACTTTGGCGCCGGCGCGCGCTGCAATTTGAACGGCAGCCTGGCCAACTTTGCCATTGGCGCCAAGCACCACCACGGTTTGGCCAGCTTTAACACCACCGGCTCGGCTATAGCCTTCACATGCAGTTACAAAGGGCACGCCCACTGCGCCAGCCTCTTCCATACTGATGCCCTTTGGCACTTGCTTCACTGCGGCTATAGGCAAAACCAAATAGCGTGCATGGCTGCCATTGCGCGTAATGCCAATGTCGCCACCAGAGCCCCAAACTGAAAGCCCCTTCAATGCCTCGGGGCCATCTACCACCAGGCCCGCGAAATCGCGCCCCGGAGTTCTTGGAAAAACTGCATGCGGCATGATGCCCAAAGTGGCTTTCACGTCGCTGGGGTTGACCGCTGCAGCCACCACCTGAACAAGCACTTCATGTGCGGCAATGGTGGGTTTGCTTTGCGATTGGCAATCTAGTTGCAGGGTGTCGATGCTGCTGCCTTTGGCCGCAACGTGAAGTGCAAATGAGGGTGTATTAGAACTCATGAAATTTGAACAGAAGTAGATGCATTAAGTTTATTTAGTGCATTAAGTGCATTAAGTGCATTAAGGAATGGGTGGCATTGGAAAATGCATTTCACCCGCCTGCAAAACAAAGTCGTACTCAAGTGAGTAGCCTACCTCGCCAGGGGCAGTGCGCTTTTTGAATTTGCCAACCAAGCTTTCCACCACGGAGAAAGTGACATCGGTGTGCAGTCGGTGATCGTCGTCTGCAAACACTTGGGTAATTAACACCTGGTAGCCTGGTTTGGAAATCATGTAGTGCACATGCGCAGGGCGATAGGGGTCGCGCCTTTGTGCGCGCAGCAAATCGCCACAGGGGCCGTCGACTGGCACGGGGTAGCCAGAGGGGCGCACCGATTTGAAACTGAACTTGCCGGTGGCATCGGTTTTGAAGCGGCCACGCAAATTCATGTCGGGCTGCTCTTCGTCTTGGTTTTCGTAAAAGCCCAGAGGGGAGGCTTGCCACACATCCACTTCGGCGCCTTCAATAGGCTGGCCTTGTGCATCGCGCACATGGCCAGTCACTTCAAACAATTGATCGGTTTGCTTGGATTCTGGGCCGTGCGAGATGTTGCCACCCGACTCATAGACGGGTGCGTTTTTACGCCAAAAGGGTCCCAACAGCGCTGACTCGGTTTGATACTGACCTGCCTTTTCTGCGCGCTTCACATTGTTGATGAGCGTGATGAGGGTGGAGGCACCCAAAATATCGGAAGCCAAAATGACTTCGTTCTTTTTCTCGCTGGTGTTTTTTCCAAGGCCTACCAAAAACTCACAGCCTTTTTCGAACTCAGCATCGGAAGGCTCAACCTCGCGAACAAAGGCGTGAAGGTGTTTGACAAGCGATTGCATCACCTCACGCAGACGAGGGTCGGGCGTTTTTTCAAATACCTCCAAAACCTGCGCGGTGATGTTTTCTTGAGTTACAAAGGTCATCTAAAACTCCAAACGGGCGTGAGCAAAATTTTGCATTGATGATGATTATCAAGTTATTTGTATTTGGCTTCCAGAGCGTCAAACAATGGTTTTTGAACCAATGCTTGGCGTTCGGCAAAAGTGGCCACCACACTTGCGTCTTCTTGCAATTGGCCCTGATTTTTTAGCAGGGTGAGGGCTTGAGTCATGCCTCGAACAGCGCCTTGAAGCGCGGCGTTGGCATAGAGCACCAAGCCAAACCCCATTTCAGCCAACACGGGCTGCGCCAAAGCAGGGGTTTTGCCGCCAATGACCACATTGACAATTTGCGGACAACTCAGCTCTTTGGCAATGCGCTGCATTTCCTCGATGCTTTCAGGTGCTTCCACAAACGTCATGTCAGCACCATGTTCTGCATAGGCCGCGGCTCGATCTAGCGCTTCATTGATGCCCAACACTGCGCGTGCATCGGTGCGAGCAATGATTAAGAAATCTGAGTGCTGACGTGCATCGACAGCTGCCTTGATTTTGCCAATCATCTCCTCTGCTGAAACAACTGCTTTGCCTGCAAAGTGACCACACTTTTTGGGCATCAGTTGATCTTCAAGTTGAATTGCATTGGCACCCGAACGTTCTAAGGTGCGCACAGTTTGGCGCACATTCAGTGCGTTGCCAAAGCCTGTGTCGGCATCGACAATGATGGGCAATTCAACGGCATCTCTGGTGGCGGCAGTGTGCTGGGCTAAGTCGCTTAAGCCAATAAAGCCCAAGTCGGGAATGCCATAAAAGGTATTGGTAATGCCTGCGCCGCTGAGGTAGACGGCTTCAAATCCAACCTGTTGAATAACTCTTGCGGCCAATGCGTTGGCAGCACCGGCGACCAACAGGCCGTTTTTGGCATTCACTTTTTGCCTAAGCAAAGTGCCAGGGTGTAGGCTCTGAGATAAAGAAGTCACTTAATCTTCTTTCATGCCAGCGGCGCGAATGATGTTGCCCAACTTGGCGCGCTCTGCATTCACAAATTCATTGAAGCTGGCGCGTGTGCCACCCACGGGTTCAATGCCCATGGCTTTGAGTCGATCGGTAATGGCGGGATTTTTCATGGCGGCATCGACGGCTGAAGCCAGCTTGTCCATGATTTCTGGTGGCACACCCACGGGTGCATGAATGCCTGCCCAATGTGCAATCTGAATTTCAGGAAAACCCAGCTCGGCTGTGGTGGGCAGGTCGGGCGCTGCAGACATGCGCTTGGTCCAGGTGGTGGCCAAAGCCCTGAACTTGCCGCCCGCTTGTGTATGCGGCAACGACACAATACTGGCTTCAGATGTGCCCTCTACTTGCCCACTCATGACTGCAGTTGAGCCTTCAGAGCCACTCTTGTAAGGGACTGGAATGAGCTTGGTGCCGTAATGCATGTTCATCATTTCGGACACAAAGTGCGGGGTGCTGCCAGTGCCCGCTGTGGCGAAATGTGCGCCTTGACCTTGCTTGGCAAACTCAATGAACTCTTTCAAATTATTGTGCTTAGATTTGGACGAAGTGACGATGATGGAAGGAGCCAAACCAATCATGACCACGGGCACCAACTCATTGTCTTTGTAGGGCGCAGACTTTTTGATCATGGTGTTGGATATAACACCCGCAGCACTGATTAAAAATGTGTAGCCATCGGGCGCACTTTTAATGCCCAGCATGGTGCCCAACGTACCGCCTGCGCCTGGCCTGTTGTCAATGACCACTGGCTGGCCCAATACCTTGGAGGCGCCTTCGGCAGCTGCGCGAGCCAGCAAATCGTTGGCACCACCAGCGGCAAAAGGAACGATGAACTTGACGGTTTTGTTGGGCCAGTTGGCTGCCGCGTTGGTCGTTTGAGCCAAGCTGTTCAAGCTGAGTCCACAAACTAGGGTGAAGGCAAGGCTTGTTGCAGATTTTTGCAAGATGGATCTGCGGGCGACTTGTAAATGATTCATGCTGTCTCCTTCAATTTTTATCGTGAGTTTGAATGGCATTGTAATTTTGACCCATTCGGTGATGTCGTGTTGTGAGAATTTGGAATCAGTGTGGTGCCTTAGAGCGCTCTGATCGAAGGATGAGCAAGCCCGAAATAACCAATAGAAAAATACCAGCCCAGGCAAGCGTGTTGGGCACTTCATCCCACACCACATAGCCAATGAGCAGTGCAAACAACAAACCACTGTAGCGAAACGGTGCCACCAAACTCATTTCGCCAGAGCGCATGGCCACTATCAAAAAATAGTAGGCTACAGAAAGAAACACCGAGGCGCAGAACAGCAAAGCCAGCGAAGTGTTGTCAACGGGCACCCAGGTTTGAGTGAGTGTGATGCCGCCCGCGCCCAATGCCACTGACACGGCGGTGGACAAGCTAATGAGAAGTGCGGGCACATGCAGGCCAATGCCCCGAGTGAGTGTGTCGCGTGTTGCATGAAGCAAAGTGGCCAGCACTGCAATCCAAGCGTACACATTGAAACCCTCAGAGCTGGGTTGAACCACCATGAGCACGCCAGTGAAGCCTAACAAAATGAGTCCGCCGCGAACAACAGTGACACGCTCTTTGAAGAAAAAGATGGCAAACACAGTGATGAACAAAGGGGATGCCAAATTGATGGCCGTTGCATTGCCCAGTGGCAAGTGGAAAACCGCTGTGAGATAAGTGAGAGACGCTGCGGCATCGACAACACCGCGAAGCCACAACTTGGCGTTGAGCATAAGACGCCAGTTTTTGAGATGACCCATGGCTTGGGCCATGATGAGCACCAAAGTGGTGGCCATCAGGCCGCGTATGAAAATGAGCTGGTGGCCTGGTAATGTGGCGCTAACCTGCTTCACTAGCGCATCGTTGGCAATGAAAAGCGCCATGGCCAGACTCATGGCCAAAATACCGCGGCGATTGTCAGCGTCCATGCAGACCTTCCTGGTGACCACGACAAGATCATGAAAAAAGCCCCCTGTGCATGCACGGGGGGCTCTAAGTTTGGTGGCTCTTCACGGATTCGAACCGCGGACCTGTGGATTATGATTCCATCGCTCTAACCGACTGAGCTAAAGAGCCTGAGCCAAAGATTGTAGCAAACGATTTGGTGAGATTGTTAGAACTTTTGAATAAAGTTTGGGACCTTGTCATTTAGATTGAAGCTCGCTTTTCTCGCGGCTAGGCAAAAACCGTTGTTCTAAGTTGAGTTCAGCGTGGGGATCGTGCTTGTGGGTGCGTTGAGAAAAAACGCTTGACTATATCAACTTTATCAATCAAACTTTTACGAATGTTCACTGACTTGTTAAACGCAATCGCTTTTGCTAATGCTTCTACGGCAGGTCAAGTCACGTCTACGCAACTAATGATGGAAATGTTATAGGCGGACTTAGTGAACTAAAGGCAATACAAAATGCCACCCCACAAAGCCCGCTTACTCAGCGGGCTTTTTTGTTGTCCAAAACTTACCCAAAGGATGATTGATATGAGTGATTTGAAGTTTTCTATTCGCAGAGCAGAACCTAATGATGCCGCAGGCTGCTGTGAATTGATGAGAAATGAAGATGTCTTCGCAGGATTGCTTCAGTTGCCATACCCAACAGAAACAGCTTGGCGTGAAAGGCTTTCAAGTAAATCAAATGAGGGCGACATTCTGTTGGTAGCTGTTGATAACGGTGAGGTTATTGGGCAGATAAGTTTGTTTGGAAATACACAAATGCGTAGAAGACACGCCGCAATGTTTGGACTCGCAGTGATTGGACACGCGCAGAACAAAGGTGTGGGCTCAGCATTGATGAAGGCAATGATTGACTACGCTGATAGGTGGACAACATTTCTACGCATTGAACTAACCGTCTATGCTGATAATGCGAATGCTATAGCTTTATATAAAAAGTTTGGTTTTGAGCACGAAGGCTTGCTACGCAAATATTCGCTGAGAAATGGACGCTTTGAAGATGTGGTTTCTATGGCTCGTTTCAATCCAAATCAGGCAATCGTTAGATGAAATGGCAAACTCTATGGAACTCATAACGCCATCTGTTGAAATTAGTGAAAGTTTTTTTGAGGCTTTGGAAAAAGGCTACGTGGATAAGTCGCGCGGAAAAATTACAACCGACAAAGACATAAACATCATCAAAAATGACTTCTCTGCTTTCGTGCGTACTTTTGATGATTTAGAAGCATCAGCAGATTTGATTGCTTTGCCTAATGGGGACAAAGTTGAACGCTTACCAAGCATTACAAGATGGATTTGGGATGAAGGATTCTCAGGTTCAATCTCATTGCGATGGCAGAAAGGCACAACTGACTTGCCCTACTATTGTTTAGGGCACATAGGGTATGAAGTTGTGGAGTGGAAAAGAGATAAAGGGTTGGCAACTTTCGCATTGAAGTCAATGTGTGAAACTGCTCAAAGTATGAAAATGCCGTTTGTAGAAGTCGTCACGGACATTGAAAATAAAAAGTCACAAAGAGTGATTGAGAAATCTAATGGGCGTTTGATTGAGACATTTACAAAACCAAAGCATTTGGATCAAACGCTTTCAAATCGTTATCGTATCTTTTTGTAAAGTTTGGGGTCCTGAAGGGTGCAACCCATTTTTACCCACTGCGCACAGATTGTTGAGTCAGGTTTGGTTTCGGCGGGAGAACCGTGTTGCTAGGTTGAACTGGTTGGCAAGGGTTGTTTTACACGACAGTTGGTGGTGTGGTTGATGGTAGAAATGAAAAAGCTAGACGAATGCTTGGATTTCTTTATAAATTCAGTTAGTTAATCAGTTAAAGACTCCACATCAATTTGCCGCCCACTAGCTGCAAACACTTCCTTACCTGCCTTGTTAAGCAACCGAATATTTAACAATCTGACCGGAACAGCATATCTAATATCGGTCACATCAATCGGACGGTCGAAGGTAGGCTTTGTTTTATCTTCGTTCTTGATCAAGAATGGGTTGTCTTTGGCAAGTGGGTAACGAGGATCGAAAACGACTTCCATAACAATCTTTCCCGTTTCAAGAATTTCTTTGGCATCGCCACGATTAAACGGAGTCGAGAATCGTTGCCTTGAGTCTGCACCGTAATCTTTTGTAGCCTGACTCAATATCGCAAAACCGTATCTAGTTATACCCATTTCAACTACCTCAATAGAAGCCCCAAGTCTATTTTTAGCCGTATAGGTTTTTAACTTGTGATCCATTGATTCAATTTGAATGAATGAGTTATGAAGCCATTTCAAACCTTCTTTTCCACCAGAGTTAATCCAAACTAAATCACGGCTTATGGAGGGAAGAGAAATCCTAATTACCTCTGAATCTGGGTCAAAATAAACTAACTTCTCTTTTTTATTTTGAGGGTTATCTATGTCAAAGCTAATCTTGTAGCCTCTTCCCTTTTTGAATTGGTCTGAATATGCTTGTTTTCTTAGCTCGTATTCGGCTTTTGACTCAAAGTCACCCTTGCTTAGCTTTTCCCCTTGCATAGCTTTGATATCAGCCAAAAATGAATTTTTGTCTCCAAAAACTACCGGTATTGCTTGCTCGGCTTTTTTTTCAGGCGCTGTAATCACGGGAGAAGGCTGTACAACAGAGGAAGGGGTGCTACTTTCAGAAGGTACTTTACTTAGCACTAACCCATCGTTTTTACTGCTGCTAGCAAGTTCTGTAGAAGTAACACTGAGTGGAATAATGCGAACTTTGGAGCGAGCATCACATCTACCAATCTGTCGATCACGAAGAATCTTTTCAATTTGTTGTTCTGTTTTTGGTTTTAAAAGTGGGTGGTTGTATGCGCTGCATAGATCGGCATCGCTTTGTGAAGACAAAAGAACAACTCTGTCGTAGTCGATCATTTCTTCGATATTTTTTGACTGTATTGCTCCGCACGATGCAAGAAATACAGAAATAAAGCCCACCCCCAGCCTTTTTATCGACTGCTTAATGTTTTCTTTATTCAAACCAGTAGCCATATTTGTCTCCTTTACGCAATGGTTTTACAGCATTTCTCTGAACTGTCTTTCGCTGTATTTCAATGCCGTGAACTTAAATTCCACATTATTCAAAACACAAAATATCATCTAACAAATATATTAAATGTAGAGGATTGAATGGTACCTTCGTAAAGAAGGTAACGTGTTGTTATCCAAATAACTAGAAACTGCTTTCCTCTGGCTCGCCTATGGCAATTAAAACTGAGCCAAGTTGCATCCAATTTTGAGACACGCTAATTGCACACATCTCTTAAATTCTAAGCAAAATAATCACACAGAGTTGACCATCAACGGAACAATTTTGGACAAAGGCGCAAAGAGTGCCTTTGTTCAATTCGGAACATTTACTGAGCAAAGCCATCCCTGAGCTTGTTGGCGGCGGCATCAATCTGTGTGTCCAGTTCCCCGTTGAGCACGGCAGTTTTGATCAGCTCCAGTGTGGGCACCAAGTCTTTCTCACTGCCAACTTCCACTGCCACTTTGCCCTTGGCTAGTTCCAGCACCTTGGTGCCATAGCGTACTGATAAAGCAAGTTTGCCTGTGTCGGTGACAAACCACCAAGGCTTTACTCGCTTGGGCGTTTCTACTTGACGGCGTATGCCAGTATCCTGTTCCACGATACTTCGAAACTTGACAGGGGCAAATGTAGTTCCACCTGCTTGCGCTCGGGCTAACTCGCATTGCTCCCATAAACGAAGAACTAACTTGTTACGACGAAGTTGGATGGATGGGACACTAGTGGGTTTAACAGCTGCGCTGAGTTTGAGTGTTGATAGAGTTGCCATATACTTTTCCTTTCAATGTTGATAAAGCACAGACAATTTTGTGATCTGCTGGCGCTGGTGAGCAACCAATATCCGTCCATTTTGACTGGTTGATATTGCCTAAGTAGCACGAGAAGCTATAAGTCCTAGGCACCTTTCTTAACTTAAATTGACTGAAGTTTTGCCATCGACTTCTGAATTCCAGCCAATCGCTTTTGCTGCTTCGTCACCTTAAGTCTGTTAGCTGCTTGATCTGCTCGTTGCTTTAGTGCGTCAGCCTGAAGCTCTTCGGGTGATTTGGGTTTTGTTGAGGTAATTTCACTTAAGCGCATATTTGACTATCAGCAAATAACAATTGGTGGTGCTGTGTAATTGTTGTCGCTTTCCATATAGACTTTTGCGATCGAGCGAATGACAAGTTTTCTTACTGCTTCATTTTGCGAGTCTATTCTTTGAACTCTTTTTACGATTTCTTGAGCAATCATTGATTGAAGTTCTGTAATCTTTTTATTTGGACTTGTTGAATTTTTATGCTCAAGTATTTCAGATAGAAAAAGTAGGCTGTTTGTTGGGATGTCTAAGTTTTGTGAACTGACACTTCCATAATAGCCTTCACTTTTCCCTAAATATCTACTGAATTTTCTGGCTGTTACTTCAGGTAAAGCCATTGATGTCATTTCGAATAGTTGTTTTGTAAAGCTCATAGTTGTCTCCTGTATAAAGTATTTATATGCCTAGCTAAAGCTAGTCGCGATACAGATTTCTCTTCGAGCAAATCCATATCGCATTTATTTCTTTCAAACTGAAATGATCGAATTGAAGTGAAGTGAAGTGAAGTGAAATAACATTTAGATGTCATTCACTAGGAAGCATAGATGCCACGCTAAAAAAGCGCGGCGACATTCACTGAGGTATTCATAGCTACATATACACAACTTGATTGAACAAGAAAGGCAGGTTTTGCGATCTCCTTTTATGTGCGTGTCCTTACGCAAGCAGCAGAATTCCTATGTAGTCAGATGTTTCTGTGCCTTGTGGGTTACTCTTTCGAGTGTGGCTTCCCACTCACTTTTGATTGAGCCGTATGTGGCTCTTTCACAACTATTAAGACATCACAAATGTTACATCCTGAGACGGAGTCATTTAAGCATCCTGCTGATCTTTATGGCAGCAGGTTAGTGCGATGAATCAGCGCAACAAGCTACGCCTTCTTTACCGTCTCACATCAGAACGGGTTTAGCAGCTCAATTCAATCGGCGAGCAACCTTCTTCTTGTTCGTATAACTTATTTATACGGACATTCTGTTTTATCGGGGCTTAGCAGCTATTTTTTGGAAATTCGAAGAGTCGAGTAGCTGGATTGGCACAAAAACGCTTGTAGGGCATTTAAAGCTGTCTATCAAAACCACGCACCAAAGAAAATTAGCATTTTCTTTACCAGTGTTGATTTCATTGAAGAATTTATGCCCTTAAATTCGGTTGTCCTTTTTCACAAAAGAAAACAAACTTGTGTACGACTTTTTATTTGTTTCGAGGAATTGAAAAAATGGCACAAGCAAAAACTTTTACTAAAGAGGAATTTGAAGAGCTTCTCGACTTCGTATCAAAGCGCAGCTACGCGATGCGAAATCGAATGATGATTTTGATCAGCTTTTGGTCTGGAATGCGAGTTGGCGAAATTGCCAGCTTGCGAATTGAGGATGTTGTAGATACATCAGGAAAAGTAAGACGCGAAATTCGATTGGATGCTTCACAAACAAAGGGAAATCACGCTAGAACTGTTTTTTTCCCTGATAAATTGAGAGCGGAACTTCAAATCTATGTTGATGTTCGGGCAGTTAAGGATCGAAAGCAGCCATTCTTTATGACTGCTGGTGGCAAATCTTTTTCTGCGAATGTGATGACGCAGCATTTCTTTTGGCTGTATCGAAAAGCAGGCTTTGAGACTGGAAGCCACAGCGGCAGACGTAGTTTTATTACCAATCTTGCTTCCAAAGGTATTGGCGTAAGAGTCTTGGCAAGTTTGGCGGGACACAAATCAATTAGTGTGACGCAAAAATATATTGACGTGAATGATGATATGAAACGGAACGCAATTGAAATGATCTAACAATTGCTTTAATTAAGCATCTCGAATAATGACAATTCTTTCCCGCGGTTGGATGATTAAATTGTTTTGCCTTGTTCTCTCGGGCTCGTCGTAGTAGATACCTTTTACACCTGCTAATTTATTCACACTTAGCTCTGAAATTAGGTTCAGGTTCCACCAACTACTCTCAAGCTCTTTGTGCTGATCTAGTTGTCTTTGTGTAAATCGTTGTCCATTTAAGGCAACTTCTTCGTAGCTTGGGAAGATGCCTCTTTCGGCATTGGCAGTAAGTAGTCCCGCTTTTTGAATATTTCGGCTGACGGCTACTCTCATTCGGTTGTGCCTTGCTCTAACTTCATCTGGTGAACCACTCATCGATTCGTTTTTGGGGCTTACTTTGAGTAATTTTCCAATTCGATAGAGATCCGCTTTCGACGTTTCTCTCAAAGCCTCAGGTTTATTTTGCTTAAGCCACTTTGGCTTTTCAATAAGTTCTCGATGAAGGGCGTATACCTCGTGAACCTTTTGGAGAATCGGTGTTCCAAATTGAACAGGTTGGATTTTGAACTCAGCAGTAGTCAGTTCAATTCGCCTATTTAATCTAATACTTTCGTATTCTTTTAATAGTTTTCCAATATTTTTTTGAATAGTCCGAGTGCTTAGTTTCAATGGTATTTCAACCCAAATCTTGTCCTCTGCGGGTAATTGTCTTTCTCGATCAGAAGGACGTCTGGGCACTTCTTTTACTTTTGGGAATTTTTCTTCTTCGCTAAAGATTCTGTAACCACGTTCTACCCACCATTCATCAAAGTTGGTTTTGTATACATCACCGAACCGTCTGTAAACCCTGCGAAGCTTCTCATCTTGAGTAGCTATGTTGTGACCTTGTGTTGTTTGACAAACCAGCCAGTAAGCCTTGCTGAGACGAAGGCATTCCCACCACCAGCGTCGAACACTATTTCTCACATCTACGAGTGACTCCTCCGGTTTTTTGTACCGAAGTTTTCGAAGTCCTTTTAGAACGTGCTCTTGGTTATCAGGTGGTGAAAAATCTTCATTCATTATTAGTCTGCCATATGCGCGAAACAACATTTAACGGCTAAGCAGGCAAAGTGTAACTGTTAGCGATGGAAACAGAAAGCAAAAGCGATTTGGGACTGTTGTTAATGGCAACTTGAGCAGGTTGTTCAGGTTGTCTTTTTAACTTGGTTACATAAAGGAATACCAAATGACAGCAGTTATTGAGAAAACTACATCTTCTGTAAACACTACAGCTACTTTCAGTACAACTTTGCCAAATGGTCAAAAAATGACTATCAATAGTGGAGTTGAAGAATTGGAGTTTGTAAGCAATCAATTTAAAGATTTGCCGATTGAAGAGCGATTGGTTGCCGCCGAAAAAGTTCGGGATGAAATGATAGAAAACACAGACAACGAAGATAAGGAGCAATTGGATAAAGAAATCAGCGAAATGACATCTTCGTACGAGCAGCCAAAGGAACAGTATTCGGTTCCTGCGAAATTGGAATACACGATTGACGAAGATGAGGAAGAAGAAAAGATAGAGCCTAAGACGCGTCAAGCATATGTCTGGTATTTCAAAGCGCATCAGCGTCGTACAGCAATCGCTTCTTTACAAATGTGTCGCGTTGTCTACGAAGCTAGTAAGTCATTAGCAGATCTAAACTTCGACGAGTTTTGTAAAAACATTGGTTACGAACCAAAAAGCAGCACTATCCGGAAATTCACAGTTGTAGGAAAGGTGTACCCACGATTGATCAAATATGCTGATCAATTGCCAGCAGCGTGGACAAGCATCTACGCTTTGACACAAATGCCAGCCGATGAATTTGAACGTTGTATTGAAAGTGGGTACCGTTTGTGTGATCTTTCTGGTGGCGAAATTGATCAGTTAGTTAAGAAAACTCGACAGATCAATAACTTGATGTCGCCATTCAAGTTAGATAAGAAGCAAAACGCCATTTGCGTAGCAAAAGTTTATTTCACACGCACGATGGATGACGTTGATCTGCGATTGCTTCAGAAAGCATTTGATGAAGTTGCCGCTAGATTGCCAGTCAAGCTGAGTATTGAAACGCAAGTTCTCGAAATGTTCAAAGAGCGTGCCAATCAGCGTTATCAAAAGCTAAAGCAAGAAGCTCCTGAAACAGGTATCAAACCTGAAGCTTGGGACTATGGTGTTGCTGCTAATTCTGTCTATAACAAAGACGCAGCATAAGTTTGTTCCAAATAGAACAAATCATCAACTAAACGGGAGGGGGAAACCCCTCCCAATTAAGTCAAATAAACAGGAGCACTTATGACCAAGAATACATTCACCAAAGACGTACGCGAGTTCTATTTTTCAAACTACAGCCATTACAGTGAGGACTTCTCAATTGATGAGGATTTGATTTATTCGCCAGAAGAATTGAAAGATCTTCGCAAATCAATGATGCTGGAATACTGGATTGATTAAGCAATCAACAATTCATCAAGCTCTGGGACTTTAAATTCAGCTGCTAATTCTCGTAAAAGTCGACGTTGAACTTTACTAAGCGCTAGATACTGCTTGATGAATTTTTGATCTGCGTTTGAGACTTCAAATTCACCACGACCCAAATCAGCTATTAGAGTTTTTTCACGATCTATTCCGAAACGCAATTGTTCAGGACTTGTATCCAACAGTTTGGCAAGGAGTACTAACTTTTCTTGAGTTGGCAAACTTTTTCCAAGTAACCAATTTCGTGCTGTATGAGGAGTAATTAGTCTGCCCTCATACTTTGAGTTGAATAAGTTGGCAATGACAGTAGGGCTTTGCTTGAACCCTTTCGAGTCAATAGCTATGGCAAGTCGCTCTGCGAATTTTTGGTTTTCAATTTGAGTAGGTAGCAAGACAGTCCAATCAACAATGGACAGATCTTAGATTGAATTTACAAAAAACGCGATAAAGATTTAAAAATGTAAGTGCTTGTATCAATTAGTTAGGTTGTTGTCGACATCACCACTAAAGTTGTCATCAATTACAGCTGTTGATAAATCAATCTGAAACTTTAAGCCCCGAGTCTTCAAACGGTGTCAAAACCATCCGCAATAAACCTCTACTCGCTTAATACCATTAGCTGCTAGAGGCAACTTGACCGCATTTGAAAGATGAAAAGTGCCATTGAATACGGCACCCCTGTATGTGGCATTTTTCACTTTTATGACGCGAATATTTTGAAGATGGACTGTGCCCTTAACTTTGGCAAGTTTGCTTAAGTCTGGGCATTTCGTTTTGTCCCAGATTGGTCGCTCGAAATAGTGGTTCATTTTGTATCCAGATAAATGTTCCAAATATCTTAGAACTTGTTTTTATCTGTGTCTAGAGTGAAGTCAGTTTGCTTTGTAAGTGCCGTTAAGTTTTGACATAAAAAAACAGCGTGAGTTGTTAGCCCACCCTGTTCTTGCTATATCAAGTTGAAATTACTTTGCTTTTTAATCAGCCAGTTGCTTCTCTAGTGCTGCAATTTCTTCAAGCCTTTGTTGTGGTGTTGTCATTTCATTTGATCCCTATTAATTTCTTGATTTTTTTTCTTAATGGCTCTGTCAGATGCTTCTATACTTTCCGACGCCTTGGTCCAGGACGCTCTCACAGCAGCGTTAATGACAAAGCCCATACAGTAACGATTTACATCAGAGTCTTTTGGGATAAATACTCCCTTAAGAACACTACTGATGAAACGCTCTTGAGATGGTTCGCAAGTCACTCTCGATACACTTGGTCCTTCGAACTGAAACGCCCAAATCGTTCCGGCAACATCATAGAAATCCATTGCCGTGGATAAACTTTTTGAAAACTCCGGCATTTCATCTGAACTTTCGCGAAGGTAAGATTGAACTTCAAATTTAGGATCAGAAATTACACCAGAATAGTCTCTATATGAAACACCTGTCCCCACTCGCGTTTGAACTCGTCTCACTACTTGCAATATCTTTTGTGCTTTTTCAATCTTTTTTCTTTCACTTGCTATCCGCTTCTCTTCCGCTGCAATCTTTTCTGCTTCTATTTTTGCTAATGCCTCTTTTTCTTTTCTTTCACTTGCTAGCTTCTTCTCTTCTGCTGCAATCTTTTCTGCTTCTATTCTTGCTACTTCCTCTTTTTGTTTTCTATCATTCTCTTCCTGCATCATCTTTTTAGTTTGTCTATCAAAACAATCTGCTTTTTTAGCAGCATTTTTTATTGCTTGGCACTCTTGCAAACCTGTCAATGATGAAGCATAAGTTGAACTTACTACAGACAACAAAAGCAATCCAATCAATGCACCTTTGATCGCTACTTTTTCCACAGGATTTCCTTTCATTTTTTCGCAATCATACACATCTCGAAAATAGAATCAACAAACATCAAGCCAACTTATCAGCAGCCATCGTTGCCGTCAATTTAGAGTAATGCCGCTCCAACATAGTCACAGAAGTTCCCATTTGCCGCGCAAGTGTGTGAATGTCAGTGCCAGCTAATAGTTCCTGTGTAGCATAGGTATGGCGTAAGCTGTAAAGCGTTCTGTCTGTGCCTGCCTGTCCCTTTACCAAGTCCAAGTCTTCCAACAAGCGCCTAAATATCTTGTTCATTTCAAAAGGTTTGCGTCCATCTTTGAACCTGAACAATTTGACTGGCATTCTCAGCGCCAGCAAATCGTCAAAATTCAAGTCAGCGGTGTCAGTGTGAGTTGCCTTTAGTCGCTCAAGCACAGGCAGGCATTCGTGTTTGGCAATAAGCCACCTTGCGCCTGTTTTACCAGACACCCATATGCGTAAGTAGCGCACATCCTTTTCTACATACCACTCAATGTGCCGCCACTCCAAGTTCATTGACTCAGTGCCTTGTCGCATTCCTGTCAAACACAAAATATCCACCAAGTCTCGCAGCATCAGCCGCATCTCGCCTGTGTAGCCTTCCACGCCCACATACCAATTCTTCAGGAGCTGTTGAATTCGTGCTACTTCGTCGTTGGTGAAAGCAGGGCGAGCTTTTCCTTTCTCACCACGCACATTGAGTTTTGGCACTGGCACCTTATCGCTGATCCATCCTTGCTCCACTGCGGTTTTAGTGATGCGTGTGAATGCTGTAGAAAAAGTGAGTAGGGTAGAGACTTTGGGAGGACGTCTCAGTTGTGAATTTCTCCACACCTCAAATTCAGCGATGTGCTTGTTGGTGATGCTGGTCAAATACATCTGCCCAAAGAACGGTATCAAATAAGTTTCAATCACAGCGATGTATGCGGTGTAGATTTTCTTGCCTGTGCCTGCTGCGATGTCTCGCCTCATCTCAGCGACACAGCACTTTGCCATTTCATCAAATCGTTTTACCAGTGGGGTAAATCCCAAACGCTCTCTGTATCGTGCTTCGTCATATCTGTCGCAGGCAATCTGCTTGGCGTCATCGAGATTTCTGCGTCTGGTGCTAAAGCGTATCCACTTGCCTGTGTAGATGCGAAACCTTGCTTGCCAGTAGTTGCTGCGAGCTACTTTGAACAGGACAACTTCGCTGTCTCGCAAGTGGACGAGCCTACCTTCAGCAGCAGCCAATTCGTCGATGGAATCACGCTCGAGCAGCGTTTCTACACGCTTGTGCTGCTTGACTATGCTCTCAGTTTTAACAGCGTACTTAACGCTGTTTGATGCGTTTAACAGCACAGTCGTGCTGTGGGCGCCGTAGTAATTTTTAAATGAAAAAATCTCAAGTGCGTCACGCTGTTTCATTCACTAACTTTATTGTCGAACTGCTAAAAGGACAACCGAGCGATAAAGTTTTTCCAGCGTAAAAACCGTGAAAAAGTAAACACGAGTGCGCTTTAGAAAACAAAAAAGCCCAAGCTGGACTAGCATTGGGCTTGTTATGTGAACTTAACGGTATTGGCACCGTCGTCACTGTTTTTTATGATTCCATCGCTCTAACCGACTGAGCTAAAGAGCCTGAGCCAAAAATTATAGCAAACGATTGGGTTCAATTGTTAGAACTTTTGAATAAAGTTTGGGACCTTGGATAGATGTAGCTAAGTTAGCGAGCTAATGTCAGCCTAGGGTATAACTTTACAAATGATGACTCATTCAATGAAAAACTTAAGGCTGGCGATGTTGTTTTCGCTTGCATATGTATGCGTTGACTGGCTTAGTTTCATTCATCCAATGGGGCAACTCAACATAACACCTTGGAACCCGCCTGCCGCTGTTCAAGTACTTTTCTTAACTTGGGCGGGATTGCTGTGGGCACCGTGGGTGTTTATCACAATCGGATTTGCTGATTGGTTAATCCGCGATTCAGTTATCTTTTCTTCATCTGTTTTGATTGGAAATGCGATCTTGATCGGATGCTACGCAATTATTTCGTATGTATTGATCAAGCTAATGAAAGGTGTTCCAAGACTTCAAAACCGAGTTGAAGTTTTTAAGCTAAGTTTGGTTAGCGTGATTGGTGCGGCGATAACTGCAATCTTATATGTAGGTTTGCAAACTCTAATTGGCAAATTGGGAAAAGATGATTTCTTAGAGGCAAGTTATCGTTTTTTTGTAGGAGATTTATTGGGACTGATAGTTGTACTGCCGTTGGCGCTATTGTTTATAAACCCGTTCAGGCGCGAACAATTCAAACAAATGTTTTTAAGTTATTCGTTTTGGCTGTTGTTCTTGGGACTTCTAATTTGTGAGTACCTAGTCTTTTCATTGCCAATTGAAATGCAAATGAAGTACTTTTTTCCATTGTTCTTTGTGGTCGGTTTAATTGGTGCGGCTCACTCTTTGCCTGGTTCTACTTTTGCTGCCGCAGTCGTGCAAGTCCCTTTAGTGATCAGTTTTACGCAAGTGGGTGTGCTGCCCAGTGATTTGATTGATATGCAAATTGTGATGTTCACGCTGTCAATGACGGGTTTGCTCATTGGAACTGTTGTTGACGAACGATTAAACACGCAAGAAAAGTTGAAGGAAACTTTGCAACTGGTGGCTGCAGGCGAATTAGCTGGCTCTCTCGCTCACGAATTGCATCAGCCTATGAGTGCGATCAATACCTATGCGGAATCGGCTTTGCTACTGTCCTCAATTGAGAGCAAAGAAGTCAATCAAAAAAATAAAGACCGATTACGTCAAACACTAGATCAAATCATAAAGGAATCAATTCGTGCATCCGAGATTGTCCGAGGATTGAGAAGTTTCTTCATAGGTGGCACATCAAATATCAAAGAAGCGGAAGTTGAGCGGTTGGTGATAGATACAGTTTCGCAGTTAGAAAATTATGCGCAAAAATTAAGTGTGCAGATCAAGGTTGAAAAGCTCAATGAACCAGTTTCGGTGATGGTTGACATTACTCAAGTGAAAACAGCATTAGGTAACTTGATCAAAAATGCTATAGAGTCTGCCAACTCAAATGGTGTCGTTGAAGTTATGTTTACATTAGATAAACAACAACGCATTGAAATTAGCATTTTTGATACTGGTAAAACTCTTGATACTTATGAAAGCGAAATTATTTTTAAGCCCTTCTATAGTGATAAGAAAGACGGCTTAGGTTTGGGTTTGTCCATTAGTAAATCATTGATTGAAAACAATGATGGATCAATTACATACAGATCAAATCCCAGAAAATGTTTTGTTGTTTCATTACCTACAGGAAACAAAATAGATGTCTGAAAACAAACTGATTTGTATTGTTGATGATGATGCATCTGTGCGTGATTCACTGAGCTTGGTGCTTGGATTGAAAGGCTACGACTGCAGGACTTATGAAAGTGCAGAGTCTTTCCTTTCTAGTTTGCCCAATCGTCCCGCTTGTATCATTTTGGATTTGAAGATGACTGGGATGAGTGGACTTGAATTGCAAAACCGCTTGCTAAGTCAAAAAGTGCCAGTGCAAATCATTTTTTTAACTGCGTTTGCAGATGTACAAGTGATGCGCGAAGCATTTTTAGGCAATGCAGTGGACTTCTTAGAAAAGCCATTTGTACTTGAACAGCTTCTGGAATCTATCAATCGCTCATTACACAACTTATCAGCAACTACCGAAACAATTCAACATAATCAAAAATTGAGTTTGCTGACACCTCGGGAAAAAGAAGTCTTTGATGTTCTTGCCCTAGGAAAAAGCCACCGAGAGATAGGGGAGTTGTTAAAAATTAGCCCAAGAACTGTTGAGGTTCATAAGGGTAGAGTACTGGAGAAACTTGGTATCAAGACATTAGCTGACATCTTGCGAATTGCCATCAAAACTTGATTTGATATAAGGGCAGCCCGTACGTCATTATCGGATGTACAAACTTGATGAGGTTTTCTATATTGGTGCAACTATTGAAAGTTGCAAATGCCTTCTTCAAATTCCAATCCCACCGCCATCGGCTTCATAATGTCAGGGGTTTTGGTTCTTGTTGTTTCGTTAGTGGTTCATCTCTTGACTGAAAATCCCACTGGCTTGTATTTTGTGTCGCTAGGATTTCTTGTAATTGGTGTTCTGTTAAATTTTGTTGATGACAAATAGTTCAAGTCTTGACTATTTCAATGTAATTCAGATGGACGTTTCGTTTGGATCAACAAGTTACAAGTAAAGTCAAGTTATCCTGTTCTAAAGATTTATCTTCTTTGTCGTCTTCAAGGATCCAATATGTTTCAAGTAGTCGTTCAGTCCGCTATGCGCCTACTGAAATCAAAAAAATTTCGCTTACCTCCACCGCCCACTGATGCTTCAGAAACAGATAAAAAATATGAATCTAAAGACAAAACAGGGCTCATCTTGATTCTTATGATTGGTGGCGGAGTATTTTTGATGGCTATGTTCTCAAATCTACCAAGTAACTAAATTTTTTTAAGGTTGTATTCTTTTGTTTGGGGTCTAGGAGGATGCCCACCTATTTTTACCCCCTGCGTAAAAATCGTTGAGTCAGGTTTGAGTTCGGCGGTTCTACCGTGCTCGTGGCTTGGTGTGGAGATCAGGTGTCGTTTTACACGACAGTTGGTTTTGGGGTTCGCTTGATACGTCAGGAAAAAGTCAGAAAATAACTTAAAACCTTTTTAAAGGTGTATTTACTTTTTTTGTTTTCCCAAAAATATAGTGGCGCCGTTTAAGCCTGCGAAAACTTGAAAATGTAAATTAGCAGGGAGTAGGAACTCCTCCTCCAGTTGGAATCTGTAGGTACCTGATGCTGTTTGAATTTCTAGATTCCCTGTTAGAACCATTCCTAGAATAATTCGATCTGTGTGCTGTAAGCAAGTGCTTTGAAACGGCTTAAGCGTTCTCAAATTACCTCTATGAAATCCTCGTTCAATCAAACTTGAACTGTAGTCTGAGATCAGTTTGCTTAAATTGGTTTTTTGTGCAGTCACATCAGCCTCCAGCAAGCAGATAAATTTTCTTAGTTCAATTTAGAATTTCGAATAACCATACCTTTTCTTTGCTTTTTAAAATCTAAATATGTCATTTGAATGAACAGAAAATTAAATTTTTGAATAACACCCAAAACTGATCCACCCAAATCGCAGATCCAAGTTGAGTTTTTGAGCAATGATTAGATTCTCAGTACTTTTAAATAAAGGTTGAAGTCTTTAAGGATGAGCTTCAAAAGGACAAACGTAAAAATCGTTGAGTCAGGTTTAGTTTCTGCGGGTCTACCGTGCTACTGGGTGGAGTGGAGATCAGGTGTCGTTTTACACGACAGCGGGTGTGTGGGTGAACCTAGCAATTGTTCATTGTTGACATCTTCATTTCCAGTGTGGCAATAATAAATGTATGCACACACACGAGGAGATATCGATATGCAAATTGTTGAATTAATACTATCAAAGGCTCAAACACTCAAAGTTGGTGAAGTGTCATTGATTGATGGCAAGAAGTCCATGTGTATCAATGTTGATGGTTATTTCGGTGGTGGACAAGGCCCAGTTTGGGCCACTGAAGGCACAAAGATAGTTTTCACCACACTCAACCACTGCTCATTGGTGGAAGGCATATGTACCAAGGTCTATCCAGATTGCCTCAATGTGACCATAGAACTCACAAAAGCTAACACTTGGGGGAAATATGTCACTGGCACGAAAGTTCGACTGCACATATCATCCATTCACAGATATCACCTAGCTACAAGTGACACAGAACTATTACTGGAATCTTCAAGAAAACATGCAGCTGAAGTCTTCAACAAGAAGGCTTTTCAAAACATCTCACTCAAAGAGATTCATGAAGCCATTGAATCCGAGCATCATCTAAAGGTGAGAGATCGGATTGGCAAAGTAAATTATCAGTACTTACAGGATGTCATCGGCTTGTACCTACGCATTTCTAAAAAAGTGGGTGCAAAAGATGTTGGCGGTAATCGATCACAGATAGATCAACTTATCAGTAGATTGCATGATCGAATCAAGGAATTCAAAGCCGATTGAAACTATTGCAATCGCCTTTCAATCATTCAATAGCCTTCCAATTCACTCAAGAATTACATACCGTAGGTATGGTTAGCTAATCTTAAGCTGAATTTGACAGACCGACTTATTTCATGGTTTGCTAAAAAAGGAAAAATAACCAAAGGAACGTGTTGACTCATATCGAACTTAGCAATTTATCCACTGATGCCGACCGAGCTTTAGGTAGTGTTATGGGAGCACTTATTGGTGACGCTGCAGGCGGCATATTTGAATTCATGGGTAGGCCACCCACACTTCGAGAAGCTCAAGCAGCTCTTAATTTACCCGGTGGTGGAGTGTTTGACCTCGCTCCAGGACAATTTACCGATGATGGTGAAATGACAATGGCTTTGTTAGGGGCAATAGATAAAGGCAAAGGAGCCTACAGACAGGAGCTTGCAGCACATGCTTATTGTGAGTGGGAACAGTCGAACCCATTCGACATTGGCCTTGCTACAAGGGCTGCATTAAGTGTTCCAAAGGCTGCAATGAGTAATTCCAAATCTCTTGCAAAACTTGTTTGCTCCCAAGCACTTGAACACAATTCCGCATCAAAAGCGAATGGTTGCATGATGAGGGCAACTCCACTGGGAATAGCGGCAACAGGGTGCAATATTGAAGAGACTATTGAAATGGTGACTTCGGATGTTGTACTCACGCATCCAAACAAAGACTGCATTGATTCAACAGTTGCATATGTACTTGCATTGCGACATTTGATTTTGCATGATGGCGACGACGTGGGTGCAATAAAAACTGCAAACAGCTATCTGTCTAGTAACAACCATTCAGTTCTGGGTTGGTTAGACCAAGCGATGGAAGGAAAAATCGATCCAGT
Organism: Limnohabitans sp. MMS-10A-178; assembly: GCF_003063375.1. Lineage (GTDB taxonomy): Bacteria > Pseudomonadota > Gammaproteobacteria > Burkholderiales > Burkholderiaceae_C > Limnohabitans_A. The sequence goes on from NZ_NERY01000004.1 coordinate 168,519, forward strand.
TACAAAGCAAATTGGTTTCGTAAAGCATGGCTTCACATTGGCATTTCACTTTTTAGCCTATCAATACAGCTACGAAGAAGCAATTGTTCAAACCTTATTAAAGTCTGGGGATACAGATACAAATGCTTGTATTGTGGGCGGAATGATTGGAGCAAAAATTGGTGCACACAATATTTCAAAACGATCAGTACAAATATTGCTCAACAATTCAAATAAATCTAGGCCATTGCAGCTTCAAGCTTCAATGCTTACTAAATATTTGAGTTACTTTTATGATTTCAATTTAGAAATTAAAAAGTACGCTGCAGTCGTTACTTAAATGAGGTCACTTATGAAAACAGATCTAGAAAAATATTTTTATCTAATGGCATTTTTATTGATATTTTTTTTTGGTGTCTATTGGATCAAAGGCTTGGTTGAAAGTTATGAACCACCTAGCGGATTAGTAGTTAACATGCAGGCCGAAATTATTAAAAAAAGTGATAAGCAAAAGGAATTAAGACAAGGCGCTAAATTTTGGCAACATCAACTTGATGAAGTCCGTAAGGCAATAAAAGAACCCGAAGAGGTCATTGCCTTGAGTCATCAGTTGAATGAAATTAAGAACAGAAATTATGAAATAAAAAAATCAATTGAGGCTAGTGTGGAAAAGACGTTAATTGAAAGTGGTCTAAATACACCAGAGGCGCAAAGTCGTAGGGCGGCTAGAAAAGAAATAGAACGAATAGAGGAAAAGTTAGAAAATTCAGAAACCACTAGTTATCTTCAAAGCAGATATGATGCTGCAATTAAAAGACAACCAGCGTTGCTGAATCTTGAAGAAATTATTTCTTTAAAATTAAACAACTTCAAAAATTAAATAAAAAATCTAATAAAGACTTCACCGAAATTTAGGTTCAGGTTTGTTTAATCGGCATAAAAGAGCGAAATAAATTAAGCCTGCAACTAATTGGCTATGTCGCGGAAATAGATTTGTTTTAAATCAGATATCTTTAAGAGCAAAGTAGAACGGATCCATCCCATGAGAACATGACTGACTTTGAACCAACTGAATAAGATTCCTTTGCATTTTCCCTTACAGTGCCATTAAGAGCGAGCCGTCGCATTCTTTCACTTCGACTCAAGCCCGGCGCGCAATGATCTGTAGAGTCTGATGAAATTGGTTTGTCTCCTTTTGGAGGCCTAGCTGCCGGTTGAACAATTTCAGGGATCTTAGTTTTAAATGTCCAGCCAATGCTTAAATTACTGAATTTTTCGTATGTTGCAGTACTAATAGGAACTGTGAATTGGTAACGTAATCCTTCAGGCTTGCCGCCAACTTCGACAGTAGTGAAATTATTAATTTTTATGCGTTGGTCAAACAATTCAAAATTGTCAGCATCAGTGAAATTCAAAATAAATTCTGCATCTTGGTTTTTTTGAGATAGTGAAGGATGTGTCAAATAAGCAGGGTAACCTTCAAAGTTTAGTTGGACAAAAAGAGAGCCATTTACGACTTTGGTTTTTGCTTTTGCAATGAAACCAATATCGTTGAGGTCATAGGACCATTCTCTAACTGCCTCGTATTTCTCGTTTTTCTTTTTTTGGTAAGCGTCACCAATTGCGTTGTATGCATAAACAATCACGACTACGCCAAGAGCAGCAAAAAAAAGTGATGCAGAAAGTTTGCCAATTGATCTAAAGAAATTTTTGGCTTTAGTGATGAATTGGTTCATATATTTTGACTGAGTGACTTAATCGTGAGTGGTTGTAGTCATGGCTGTGCCAGAGAAAAAGAAAAATTAACACAATTGGTTAACTTAACCATTTTGAAGAGAATTTGCAAGCAAATTTGAACCACCACGATCGCAGATGCCATTCGATTTATCTGCAAATACATCCAAATATCAATCGTCCAGTAACAAGACGCTGGCAGAACAAAGGCGCAATTAAGCGCCTTTGTCCATTTAAAAGCCTTTACTGAGCAAACCCATCCCTGAGCTTGAGGGCAGCGGCTTCAATCTGTGTGTCCAGCTCTCCGTTAAGTACGGCAGTTTTGATCAGCTCCAGTGTGGGTACCAAGTCTTTTTCCGTGCCAACTTCCACTGCTACTTTGCCCCGAGCTAGTTCCAGCACCTTGGTGCCATAGCGCACTGACAAGGCAAGTTTTCCTGATTCAGTGGTGAACCACCAAGGTCGAACTCGCTTGGGTGTTTCTACTTGACGGCGTATGCCAGTGTCGTGTTCCACGACACTTCGGAACTTGACTGGCGCAAAGACAGTTCCAGCGGCTTGAGCTCGGGCAAGTTCGCATTGTTCCCATAAACGAAGAATTAACTTATTCCTACGAAGTTGGACGGCGGGAACGCTGGTTGGTTTAACTGCTGCGCTGAGTTTGAGTGTTGATAAAGTAGCCATGTGCTTTTCCTTTCAAATGTTGATAAAGCACAGGTAATTTTGTTACCGAGTGGGTTTGTAGAGCAACCTGAGTCCGTTCATTTTGGCGGGTCATTGGTCAAGGTGTCGTGTTACACGACACTTCAGTTCGGTGGGTAATTAGTCAAGGTGTCGTGTTACACGACACTTAGTAGCGTTTTGAACTTACCGATCCAAGCAACTTAATTGGACTGAAGTTTGGCAAATGATTTCTGTATGTCAGCTAATCTCTTTTGCTGCTTTGAGACTTTTAATCTATCGGCGGCTTTATCAGCTCGTTGTTTGAGTGCATCTGCTTGCAAGTCCTCTGGTGACTTTGGTTTGATAGTTTGAATTTCATGTAGTCGCATAGCTTGACCTCAACAAATCACAATTGGTGGCGCAGAGAAGTCGTGCTCGCTGTTCATGTAGGCTCTAGCTATGGATTTCATCACTAGTTTTCGTACTGCAATATTCTGTGTTTCCAATGTCTGCATTCGTCGTGCCACTTCTTGAGCAATCATTGATTGAAGTTCAGTGATGCGCTTGTTTGGGTTATTCGAACTTTTTTGATCAAGTAATTCAGATAGGAAAAGTAAGCTGTTTGTTGATATGTCCAAGTTCTGTGCAGTGATGCTTCCGTAATAGCCTTCGCTCTTTCCAAGGTACCTGCTGAATGTTCTGGCTGTGACATCAGGTAATGCCATTGATGTCATCTCAAATAGTTGTTTTGTAAAGTTCATAGTTTGTCTCCTGTATAAAGTATTTATATCGCTAGCTAAAGCTAGCAGCGAAACAGATTTGTCTTCGAGCAAATCCGTATCGCATTTATTTCTTTCAAACTGAAATAGTCGATTTGAAGTAAAAATATTGATAGTGAAATAACATTTAGATGTCATTCACTAGGAACCATATGCCACGCCTGTCGGCGCGACGACATTCACTGAGGTTTCTCATACTGTATATACACAACTTGATTGAACAAGAAAGGCAGGTTTTGCGATCTCCTTTTATGTGCGTGTCCTTACGCAAGCAGTTGACGACTTATACAGCAGCCTTTGTCAGCGCTTTGTGGGTTAACTCTTCCGAGCGTGGCTTCCCATCTCACATTATTAATTTCTTAGAAATATTCCTACCTGAGAATGACTTTGTTGTAAGTCAATCTATCCAAGCCAGTGCAAACGTTATTCCCCGAAGCGAGTCGTTTGATGCATCCCTTTCGGGGTAGTGCACAGACCCAGCGCAACAAGCTACGCCTACTTTACCGTCTCACATCAGAACGGGTTTAGCAGCTCAATTCAATCGGCGAGCAACCTTCATCTTGTTTGTATAACTTATTTATACCCATATTCAGTTTTAAAGCGTCTTAGCTGCAATTTTTCAGGATTTCGAAGAGCTGAGTAGCGAGAGTGCCAGAAAAACGCTTGTAGGGTATTTAAAACTGTCGGGTAAATCTAAGTACCAAAGAAAATACGCATTTTCTTTAGCGCCGTTGATTTCATTGAAGAAATTACGCCTCCAAATTCGGTTGTCCTTTTCCGCAAAAGAAAACAAACTTGTGCATCACTTTTTATTTGTTAGGGGAAATTTCACAAATGGCACAAGCAAAAACTTTTACCGCTGAAGAATTTGATGCGCTGCTGGACTTTGTATCAAAGCGCAGCTACGCGATGCGAAATCGAATGATGATTTTGATCAGCTTTTGGTCTGGCATGCGAGTTGGCGAAATTGCCAGCCTGCGAATTGAAGATGTCGTAGATGCATCGGGTAAAGTGAAACGAGAAATTCGTTTAGATGCATCACAGACAAAAGGGCATCATGCTAGAACTGTATTCTTCCCTGAGAAGTTGGCAGCAGAACTTCAAGTTTATGTTGATGCTCGCGCAGTGAAAGAACGCAAGCAGCCATTCTTTATGACGGCTGGTGGTAAAGCGTTTTCGGCTAACGTCATGACGCAGCACTTCTTTTGGCTATACCGAAAAGCAGGATTTGAAACTGGAAGCCACAGCGGAAGACGAAGCTTTATTACCAATCTAGCTTCAAAAGGTATTGGAGTCCGTGTTTTAGCAAGCCTCGCTGGACATTTAGATTATCGGGTCACCATGAAATACATCGACGCCAATGATGACATGAAACGAAATGCGGTTGAACTTATTTAACTTCGTCACTTAGCGGCTTGATGCTTGGGAAGGTTCCCTCAGTGGCATTCCATATTAAGTTTCGAGCTTGTTTTAAATACCTGCTTACCGAAATTCCCATTCGAACTTTTTCTTGCTGCAATGTCATCAGTTCGCCAGCAGTAGATCGTGCCTGCAAGTCCAACTCAATGCCGGCTCGTTCACCAAGTTGCCAAAGTGTTAGTTCAGGTTTTCTAATACGCAACTCATATAAGTCGAGCATTTTTGTAATCGTTTCTTTTCGTAACTTTGATTTTGCAAGTTTTCTTCTTGCAGTACTTTGCTCACGCGGAATAACTGCCCTATCGGCATATGCTTCTTTAAGAAGCTTATTGATTTGCCTAACTACAGTACTTTTTCGGACGTTCAGCGGAACTTCAATAACTATCTTGTCTCTGAAATTTGTAATGTCATCCAAATCACGTCGATGGCGATGAACTTGAACCTTGGGTATCAATTTGCGTTCAGCAAACAAGTACCTACCAATAATGCGCCACCACTGCTCGAATCGCATATCAACTACATCGCCGAAATCACCATATACGTGTTTCAGTCTGCCTTTGCCGCTGTTGCTGCAGCAATGCTGGTACTCCTCGCTTAACTTCAAGCAGCGATACCAAAGTGCATACCAACTATTCCTAGCCTGCCTCAGTTCATCCGAAATTTCATCAAGACGATTTTGCGAGATGGGAGATCTCGGTCGAAGTGTTCTAGGAATTTCTTTAAGTTGAACTGGTTGATCGTTATTTGCGTCATTCATCAGCATATGTTACCAATAAAAAATACATATCTTTAAATTTATATTTTTCAAGTTAATAAATAATTCACATTTAGCCATGTATTTGTTAGCTTATTAGCACGTATAAGTTACAAAAATTAAGATAGATTTGTTTTGTGATAGCTAAGGTTACATTCACTCATCGATTCAACGAACACACAAAAAGTTGATGAGATACCAGCAGCAGATTCCCTGATGTTGGGTTTTTGAAAATCTTTTTTAAAGGAAACAAAATGGCTAATTCAGTAACTTCCGTGGGTTCTACAACCTCTTCTTCAACTGTCGTGGAAAACGACACCTTCAGCCTGTCTGGAGCATCCGTAACAGTACAAGCCACTGGCACAGTGGTTAAGTCTTCGAAATCAGCTGCTGCTGTTATCAACGACTTAATCGCTGAAAAGGACGCTTGGTTCACAAATGCTTACAAGACCAGCAACGACCAGTTGTATGCCTTGTTGGCTAAGTGCTACGAGTTCTATGAGCAGTTAAAAACCGGCGATGACGCTGCCAAGTTGCGAAAAGAGCTTGATGCATACATTTCTGAAAAGAACTACATGTTCAGTGCAGGCTCACACACACTGACAAAAATCGTCAAGTGCGTGTTTGGCGCTGACCGTCGCCGAGTAAGTGCTTACTCAATTGTTTTACGAACTGCCTTGGCAAACCAGCTCAAAGTAGCCGACATCGCAGACTTCATTCGCGAAAGTGGCGGCGTCGAGGAAGTTCGCTTGGCAAAGTCACCCAACGCAATGTCTGCCAAGCAAAAAGCTGAAGCTGGTGCCGACTCGTTGACCAGCAAAACTATTGTCAATGTCACTGCGCCAGCATTCAGCGAAAAACTGGATGCAGGAAACATTGGCAAGCCCGTAGTGCTGCTAGGCACTTGGAATGCAGACGGAAGTATCTCTGTGCATTCGTTCATGAATAGTGCTGGCGCAGTGAATGCTGCACTCGTTGCTCACTTTGCTCAAGTCAAGGCAGTTGCAGATGCCAAGAAAGCAGAAGTAACAGCCGCCAACGACAGTCAGATTGCAAAAGACGCTGTTACACAAGCAGTCGCGGAAGCCAAAACTTTGGCTCTTGCCGCTTGAAAGTAAATGGGGTGGGCTATTAACGCCCACCCTAATTAAACCAATATTGAAAGGAAATCAAATGTTAGAAGATTTTGAAAAACGCTATACGCCAAAGACTGTTGATGACATTGTCTTTGCGGATGATGACAGCAAGCAACTTATTGAGGACTTAATCACAGGCGCTCGTCCCTTCCCAATAAAAGAAGGAAAGTGTGGCATCTTGTTATATGGAGTGCCTGGCACTGGCAAAAGTGCTTTGGCAAAAATTCTGCCCGATGCAATGGAAATGGCAAGGTTTGGTGGACTTGCTTATCCAAGGTATGTGCGAGTGCATCCTGGAAATAATGATGCAGCGTTAATGAAAAGTTTGCATGGACAAGCCATGGTGATGCCATTTGCAACTTATCACTACTTTGTCTTAGACGAAGTCGATGAGCTTACAAAAACTGCAATGTCATCTTTGAAGTCGTTGATGAATATGCCAAGCTGCGTGTTCGTTATGACAACAAACAATTTTCAAAATATTGAAGTAGGCGTTCGCAATCGCTGTCACTGCATTCCATTTAATGCAGCACCACCAGGCAGATGGTTACCTATCTGTCGACAGATTTTGAATGACGAAGGCATTTTGAATGTCACTGACCAAACGCTGTTGAAAGTAATCGATAGCGGTAACGGAAGCGCACGGGATATTTTGGATGCCGTTGTTTCAATTGTATTGAAAGTCAAGCGTGAAAAACTAATTGAAATAAATTGACGAATTTTTTAACATCGATAATATATTTAAAAAGTTTACTTAAAAAAGGAAATTCAAAAATGGCAAAGAAAAAACATATGCACCCATGCGATCTTTCTGACGAAATTTTGGAAGAGTGTTTTGATGGATCTACTAGACCTGAATTAGTTAGAAAGGTAATAAATACTTTCAAAGTTCTCAAGTCTGACAACACAATTGACCCAGTTGAATTTGGTCGAAATTTTATGTATGAGCTTCAAGGTTTTACCAACGGTGATGATGAGGCAGACGAAAATAACTTTGACTGGGGTGTTGCAATTGCAGAAAATATTAATGAGGCAACAAAACTTTAACGCCTTGAATCTTCAATCCGCCTAGTGCGGATTTTTGTACATAGCTATGACCAAGTTAAAAATCTTTTATACCGAAATCCATAAAGTCAAGAAAACCTATGCTGACGAGATTGATCTCAGTAGCGCGACTCAGTGGTCAGCATTGATTGAAAAGGTACGCAGTCGTATTGGTGAAGACGACCTTGTATTGGATGACTTGCCAATTGAACCATCTGAGAATTTAGACGACTGGTTATTTCTGTATCGGTTCCTCTATGCTGATGAGTATTCCCAAACGATTGATGCTGTTGGTGAGATTGAAAATCCCTTGGATTGCGAACGCGAGTGGTCAATCCAAAATCTCAAAGGCGATGTGTTACTTGCGGATCCTAATTTTGAATGATTGATGAAGTGTCGTGTTACACGACACCTGTAGTCTTGAACTCTCCAACAACATCACGCACAACTCGTCGCTGCGTTTCTGTCAAAGCCAAATAACGCGTAAAGAACTGTTGATCGACATTTGCAACTTCGGACATTTCACCGCCAAACTCGGCAATAAGAGTTTTTTCGCTGCTGCGCCCATACCGCAATTGTTCTGGGGTAGTGTCTAGCAGTCTGGCAAGAAAAACCATCTTGTCCTGAGTTGGCAAACTTTTTCCAAGCATCCAGTTTCTAGCTGTATGCGTTGTTATTGAGCACCCGTGAAAGTTCAGATTGAAAAGATTTCCAATAACTGTGGGGCTATGCTTTAAGCCTTTGTCTGATACAGCTATGGCAAGGCGCTCTGCGAATTGAAAGCGTTCAGTTTGTGCGGGCGTCAAAATAGTCCTAAGAGTGATTGCTGCAATCTTAGTTCTAAAAGTATGTATGCGTACTTACATTTGTTAACAATATTAAATTCCTCAAGCCAACTGCTCCGCAGCCATAGTGGCTGTCAATTTGGAATAGTGCTTTTCCAACATAATCACTGAAGTCCCCATCTGCCGCGCCAGAGTGTGGATGTCAGTGCCTGCCAATAGTTCTTGCGTAGCGTAGGTATGACGCAGGCTGTATAGCGTTCTATCTGTGCCAGCCTGTCCTTTCACCAAATCCAATTCTTCCAAAAGTCGCCTAAATATCTTGTTCATCTCAAAGGGTTTGCGTCCATCTTTGAACCTGAACAATTTGACTGGCATTCTCAGCGCCAGCAAATCGTCAAAACTCATCGCTGCTGTATCGTCGTGTGTTGCCTTTAGTCGTTCAAGCACCGCCAAGCATTCGTGCTTGGCAATCAGCCATCTTGCGCCTGTCTTGCCTGATACCCAAATGCGTAGATAGCGCACATCCTTTTCCACATACCACTCAATGTGCCGCCACTCCAAGTTCATAGACTCAGTGCCTTGTCGCATTCCTGTCAGTGTCAAAATATCAACCAAGTCTCGCAGCATTAGCCGCATCTCGCCTGTGTAGCCTTCCACGCCCACGTACCAAGTCAGTAGGTGCTGTTGAATCCGTGCTACTTCGTCGTTGGTGAAAGCAGGGCGAGCCTGTCCTTTCTCACCGCGCACATTGAGTTTTGGCACTGGCACCTTGTCGCTGATCCAGCCCTGTTCCACTGCGGTTTGTGTGATGCGTGTGAATGCTGTGGCAAAAGTGAGTAGGGTAGAGACTTTGGGAGGACGTCTCAGTTGTGAATTTCTCCACACCTCAAATTCAGCAATATGTTTGTTGGTGATACTTGTCAAATACATCTGCCCAAAGAAAGGTATCAAGTAAGTCTCAATGACAGCGATATATGCGGTGTAGATTTTCTTGCCTGTGCCTGCTGCGATATCTCTTCGCATTTCAGCCACGCAGCACTTTGCCATTTCATCAAATCGTTTTACCAGTGGAGTAAAGCCCAGTCGCTCTCTGTATCTTGCTTCGTCGTATCTGTCGCAGGCTATCTGCCTCGCATCATCAAGATTTCTGCGTCTGGTGCTAAATCGTATCCACTTGCCTGTGTAGATGCGAAACCTTGCTTGCCAGTAGTTGCTGCGAGGCACTTTGAACAGGACAACTTCGCTGTCTCGCAAGTGGACGAGCCTGCCTTCAGTACTGTTTAAATCATCAATGGAATCACGCTCTAGCAGCGTTTCTACACGCTTGTGCTGCTTGACTATGTTCGTAGTTTTAACAGCGTATTTAACGCTGTTTGATGCGTTTAACAGCAGCGTCGTGACTTGGGCGCCGTAGTAATTTTTAAATGAAAAAATCTCAAGTGCGTCACGCTGTTTCATTCACTAACTTTATTGTCGAACTGCTGAAAGGACAACCGCAGCGATAAAGTATTTGCTGTGAAAAAACTACGAAAAAGTAAACACGAGTGCGCTTTACAAAACAAAAAAGCCCAGGCTGGTGGAGCACTGGGCTTGATATGGTGATGACACGGTATTCCTACCGTCGCACTTGTTAGTTATGATTCCATCGCTCTAACCGACTGAGCTAAAGAGCCTGAGCCGAAAATTATAGCAAACGATTGGGTTCAATTGCGAGAACTTTTGAATAAAGTTTGTAACCTTGCCAATTTGCTTGCTTATCGGGTATTCGGGCGGTGCGTAGAAATAGCGGGGGCAGGTTTGAATTCAGAGGGTTGACCGTGCTTTTGGTTTAGGCGGCAATCTGTATCATCTTTCAAAGACGCTAAAGGGCGGTAGATGAAATTGTTGTACATCAAAGAACTGCTTGTTTTCGCACTATCTGTTTGTATGGTGTTTGGTCTAACTATTGTCCGTCTTCAAATGGTTTGAGACAAATGGGCTAGTTTCTTAAAGGAGAAATTGGCTCATTGGTTTTAAAGTTTAAACAGTTTCAAGTTGATGTTGTATTCGTCTGCTTTGGATTGTTTGCTCTTTGATTTTTCTCCTCTCTTCAAGTATTGATTCACCCCTTCCAAAGTACACATCTGCTGGGGTTAGATTGCTCAGGCTTTCGTGATACCGCTGGTGGTTGCGACTACGTTAGCACCCAACATGCCAGTGGCGCCACTGCGGTTTTCGATCACAACAGGTTGTCCAAGTCTTTGCGATAGGGGAACTGCTATTGCACGCCCAACGACATCGGGTGAACTGCCTGCAGGAAAGCTCACGATGAGTTTGATGGGTTTAACAGGCCACTCTTGTGCATTTGCACTGAGGGGCAAACTTATCAAGATTGCAATCAGCGCGCTGAATAAACTTAAGGCTCTATTTACGATCGATCTCAGACGAATAAGATAGAGGTATTTTTGTACTGAAGTGTGAATAAATTCGTTCATAGGGCACTCAAAGTATTTGTAAAAATTGAAGACTGAATTCAGTCAAGCTTAAAACTCAAAAAGGCTCTTCCAAAGGCAGTCCCGCATATTGCTCTGCCAAGGCAACTTGCGCGTGATAGGACGACTTTAGGTAGGACAACTCATTTTCCTGAGCACGCTGTTCAAAATCAGATGCATTAGGAAAACGATGGAGTAAGTTTGTTAGGTACCAAGAAGTTCTGACGGAGCTCCAAACTCTTCTAAGCGCCATTTCGCTGTAGCTATCGAGCAATTCTGATTGACCCGATTTATAAAAACTTGCAATTGCGCGAGATAGATAGAAGACGTCTGAAACCGCAAGGTTCAGACCTTTGGCCCCTGTTGGCGGAACAATGTGCGCCGCATCGCCTGCTAAAAATAGCTGCCCGTATCGCATAGGTTCGGCAACGTAACTGCGCAAAGGCGCTATAGATTTTTCAATCGAGGGCCCCGTCACTATAGCATCAGCAATATCTTTAGGGAACCTTGCTTTTAACTCTTCCCAAAACTGATCATCAGACCAATCTTCAATTTTTGCATCCAGTGGCGTTTGTATGTAATACCTACTCAACTGGGGATTGCGCATCGATGCCAACGCAAATCCCCTTGGATGGTTTGCATAAATAATATCTGGCAGCGGCGGCGTCTCAGACAAAATACCTAGCCAACCAAATGGATAAACACGCTCAAATTCTTTGAGCACGTGCTTGGGGATAGCTTTTCTAGATACACCGTGGAAGCCATCACATCCGGCGATGAACTCGCAATCTAATCGCCTACTTTGACCCTCATGGGTAAAAGTGACGTACGGAGCCTTTGAGGCAATGTCCATCAGCTGAACATCATGGGCCTCTAAGAGGATGTTGCCTTTTCGTTGATCGCAGGCTTTAAATAAATCTTCTTGAATATTGGTTTGTCCGTAAGCCATGAACTGCTTGCCAATGTGCTTATTGACATCAATGAAAAAGCTATCTTGTCCAGCCCAAACAATTTTCATCCCGTCATGTGGATGCCCTTCTCTGTCCATCCTCTCCCCTAAACCAAGGGATCTCAAGATGTCTACAGTTCCTTGCTCTAGGACGCCGGCTCGGATTCTAGACAATACATAGTCACGACTTTTGGCCTCCACAATGACGCTGTCAATACCTTTTGAATGAAGCATTTCTGCTAACAACATCCCAGCAGGGCCGCCACCAATAATCGCAACTTGCGTTTTCATTCTCGCCCCTTTTATTGACTTCAATCATCCCTTTCATTTTATGAAGCGGCTTTGATAGACGCAAGCAAATTTAAACCTGTCCGTCTTCAAATGGTGGTGGCAAGGGGAAGCGATTTAGGATCTATTTGATATAAATTTGATTCAACGGATCTGACATCTTCTATGTTTGATTCTCAGAACTTTTGAATAAAGTTTGGGGTTTTCAAGGATTTAGCCCATTTTTACCCCCTGTGTACGAATCGTTGAGTCGTTTGATTTCTATGGGTCTACCGTGCTCGTGGATTGATGTGGGGATCAGGTGTCGTTTTACACGACAGAGGGTGGTGGCAGCAAAACAAAGATAAGTTCTTGTATATGCTTTGCAGGCTATGTTCCCACTGCTTGATTCTTGTCTTGTTGTTCTGCTAGGTAATCTGCGAGCCTAGTCTCAAACTCTGCACCAGTTAAAAAATAACAACCAATACATTCACCTGTTGGACTACGACCGCAATTGCAACGATCAGATTCTTTTATATTTTCTTTTACTTGCATTTTCTTCCTTAGTACTCGTTTTACGAAAAATGGTCACAACGTGTTGAGATAAGTCGCCCAGAAACTCTTCTTGGGCTTATTTGTCTGCCAACGAGCTCAGAAAAAAACGAACAACATCTTCGTTATTTTTTGTTGAAACTTCTGGATTATTCACATTGTTGTTGGTACATCCCTTATTTTTACAAGCGCCTCTTACAAAGAAACTTGACGATTGCTGGTTCCATCCATGTGTTGCATCTGGGTAAACAAGCAATTCAAATGAAGATCGAAACTCTGGTGCAATTGCAGACACAAATTCTGGGCAGGCATTGGGATCTCTGTCATCGTAATCATCCTTGCCTGCAGCGAAGATTTTTACAGGAGCGCCAGTCCAAGTCTTTGCAAAATTAGTAGGGTAGGGCAGCTTTCTAATTGGGGTTGTTTCACCTTTTGCCCATTGTGTAAACATCCAACAGCTACCCGGATAAATAGGCGCATGAGCTGCGAATTTCAAACCTGATCCATAGGTTTGTGTTACCCATTGAGTAGCTGCAAAAAGAGAGGCAAATGCTCCATAAGAGTAGCCGGCAATTCCTACTTTGTTGCCGTCAACTTCCTCTCGTTGACTCAAGTACTTTAGCGCGTTGAAATAAACAGCATTTGTATTTTCAAATCTAGGTGCTGACATAGGATTTGAAAAAAGCTGAATTTGCAAAGTGACAAATCCGTTATCGTTCAACGCTTTTGCAAGAGGCTGGGTTGTGCCATCTCGATCGCCGCCTGTTGAATGCATGATGACAACGGCGGGTGATTTTGGTTTCAATGGCTGCTTGGGAATAGAGTAAATAGCATTAACCATTCGCGAGGAGCCGTCTACCAGTGCTTCGAATTTGATAGGCTCTTGAGCGAAACTTAATTGAGAGGTAAAAGACACTAATGAAAGAAGCAGGTAAGTTGAAAATTTCATTTCTCTTCACTCCATGGGAATTCTCATAGTAAATCTTATTCTTTTTTTTCATTATGTATGTATAAAGTAGTTTCGCAACGCACTTTCGTTAAATTCTCAGAACTTTTGAACAAAGTTTGGGTCTAGAAGAATGCAGCCCATTTTTACCCCCTGCGTAAAAATCGTTCTGTCAGGTTTGATTTCAGCGTGGCTACCGTGCTACTGGCTTGTAGTGGAGATCAGGTGTCGTTTAACACGACAGATGGTGGCACGTTTTGTTATGTTGAAGGGCAACCGCAGTCGTCAGCGAAGTGGGTATAAAAAAAGCAGCCTTTTTGAGAAGGCTGCTTTGCAAACACTAGCGCTTTTTATGAACCGATGGTATTGCCGTCAGTCCGTTGGATCACGATGGTGGAAGACTTACCCTGGCCGGTCACTGTGCCGGGCCAAGTGGTGGGATGCTGAATGTTGACGAAAAAGGTCTTGAGGTCAGGCGTGTAAGTCAAACCAGTGATCTCGCAGCCGTCCGGTCCGGTCAGGAAGCGGGTTGACTTTTTCGTGACGGGGTCCACCGAATACATGGCGTTGTTGCCAAATGTATTGGTAGTGGTCGCGCTGGTTGAAGAGTCAGTTTGCACCCACAAGCGTCCTTTAGGATCGACGTCGATGCCGTCTGGGGCAGTGAAGCTGTCACCAACGATGTTTCCTTTATGGTTGCTGGATGTCAGGCGACTATCGCCAGCTTGCAAAAAGAGTTCCCAGGCAAAGGTTGTTGCTTTGGCACTGCTAGCGGTTTCAGTCCAGCGAATGATGTGGCCTTGAGTGTTGTTGATTCGCGGGTTGGCCGCATCGGCCCTCAGGCGGCTTCCGTTGTTGGTGAAGGTGCAGTAAATGCGGCGGTCAGGACCAACCGTTACCCACTCTGGACGGTCCATCAGGGTGGCGCCGGCCACGCGTGCAGCGGCCTTGGTTTCGATCAGCACGTCAGACTGCGTGTTGAAATTAACAATTGTTGCTGTGGGTGTTACGCCCACAGCAAGTTGTGTGACGTTACCCAAGTCTTGGGCGCCTGCCACCAGACCGTTCAGGCCTTGTGTCAGCTCTTTCCATACGCCCGTGCCGTCTGCCTTGAATTCGGCGGCATAAAGCTTACCTGTGTCCAACAGGTCTTTGTTGGCGTCGCGGTTGGTGGGGTTGTACTTGTTGGTGGCCACGAACTTGTAAACACAGCCAGGCGTGGAGTCATCACCCATGTAAATGGCCAGAGTGTTGTCGCTGTCCAGCATGTAAGCGGTGTTTTCGTGGTCGAAGCGGCCCAGCGCCGTGCGTTTGACGGGTGGGAAAACGCCTTGCGGGTCAATTTCTACAACCCAGCCATAGCCGTTAACAGGTCGTGAGGGGTCAAGATAATTGTCTGTGGTTTCTTCGCAAGTCAGGTAAGTGCCCCATGGCGTCATGCCGCTGGCGCAGTTGTTGAGCGTACCGATTGCTGTGTTGCCTGCAGCTGCAGCGGCCGGCCCTTTGAGTGCGAAAGTGGTGTTGCCGCTGTAGCGTTTGTTGAAGGTGGAATTCTTTTTGACCGACCATTTGCCGTCGCTTTTCATCACTTCAATCACCGACACGCCTACTGTGGACAATAGGCGTTTGCGGGTTTCTGCGTTGGCATTGGTGATGTAGCTCGACTGGGACACACCAGCGGGCAAACCGTTGGGCTCTAAAATGTACAAGTCAGGCGCTTCATGGTTAATGGCCAACAAGCCGCCCACATTGGGATCAACACCAGGCAAGGGGAAAAAAATCATTCCATCGTGGTTGCCGCCCGATACCTTTTCCATAGCGACCGAGTCCAAAGCGGTGCCCGTAAAACCTGAGGCACCCGCCAACACCGCATCACCCGCAGAGAACAAGACCGAGGTCGTGTAGCCTTCCGGAACCACAACCGTGTTGCCCGTGACAGCAGGAATGCCCTTGAAGCTTATGCCGTAAGCGACATCACCTACGCCGCCTCCGCCGCCTCCGCCGCAGGCTGCTAGCAATGTCGAACCACCAAAGGCTGCTGCAAATGCTGCACCTACACCTCCTCGCAAAATGGTTCTGCGCTGAGCGCCAGCCTCTGCCAGCACCTCATGCATCATTTGGCCAGGGATTTCTATGGTTTTAGTCTGCTTGCGCAATACCATGCGGAGTTCATCGGTGATGTAAGACATTAAGTTATTTCCTCAAATTAGGTGAATTAGGTTGAAGTTAAGTACAAAGTAAAAACTTCAGATTCAAGATTAAATAACGTAAGTGAATTTTTTATGAAAAAATTGATTGGCCTTGCGCCGAACATGCCAAAGACCCAACCTAAGATTTGCCATATTGAATTGCTTAAAGCAATATTACTGACACAAATTTTTCTTAAAATTTGCAACACCAAGTTCTACAGCTAATGGCTGACTAGAGAAAGAAGGGGTACTCTTGATACCTTTTTTTCGCTAACTTTTTGATTACTAAGTCAGTTGTGACTTGTCAATCTAGCCTTAACCCATACCCAGTCTGACCCAATTGATGGAAGAAATTAAGCATCAATTCAATTCAAGGGTTTTAAACATCACGGTCATGGCTTAGATTCACAGAACTTTTGAATAAAGTTTTGGGTCTACAAGGATATTGAGGGCTCTTCTCACTTTGGCAAGCGAATGTAATAGTTGTCCCATTCACTTGATTCAGTTAATACAAAACCCTGACTCTTGTAGAAGTCGTTAGAGCGACTTTCCTTTAGCGCACCAAGTTTGATTGCTTTATTTGATGCGTCAGCAATAGCAAAGACTTGTTTGAGAACAGCAGCCCCAACCCCCTTTGATTGATGTTGAGGGTCGATGTAAAGGTGATCTAGGTAGAAGTGGTCATCCATCTCTTTCACTGACCTGCCCCTTCCCTGCAATACTCAACTCCAACAATCAAGAAAACCTATCGCCAGCCATTGTTTGCTTCAATTTTCAGTAATGTTGTTCATGAGTTAGCCCCCTGAATGACAGTCCCATCGGTATTCCTTAAACTAACAACTAGGAATAAGACTATGGATATGACTATGTCATCAATAAGACCTAACCGGGTGGAAGTGGTCACCAGTGTTCAGCGC
>NZ_NERY01000005.1 GCF_003063375.1 Limnohabitans sp. MMS-10A-178
CGCCTCTGCCGCACTCGCCAAGACCTGCAACTCCGCCGCCGTGTCCACCTCCGTTTGCGCTTTTGCGTCCACCACGTCGTTGAGCAAGCTCGTGCTCTTAGCACCCAAACCCTCCACCCCCAACAAGCCGTATTGCGCTGTCGTCACGCTCACGTTGTCATCGCTCGCGTCTGCATCCGCTCCCGCCAACACCAACTTGTACGCATCCACCAGCGCCTGCACTTCTGCCGTCGTGTCCACGCTCGTTGCACTCACCCCTGTCGTGTTGAGCACGCTGTTGATCGCTTTGAGGTTGTCCGCCGTCACCCCACTCACCCCAGCCGCCCCATACACCTCCACCCCAGGACTGCTGTCGCTTGCGCTGTTGCTTGTCGCCGCTTCGCTCAACGTGCTCAGCGCACTTGCCGCCGCACTTGCCGCTGCACTCACCACCGACTGCAGCGCGCTCAGGCTACTCACCCCTGAGCCATCGTCTGCCGTGTTCGCTATCGCCGCTTGCACTGCCGCCAGGTTGTCTGCTGTCACCCCGCTCACACCCAGCGCTTGCAGTTGGGCCAGGCTCGGCCCGCTTGTCCCACCTGCTGCCGCAATCACCGCCTCTGCCGCACTCGCCAAGACCTGCAACTCCGCCGCCGTGTCCACCTCCGTTTGCGCTTTTGCGTCCACCACGTCGTTGAGCAAGCTCGTGCTCTTAGCACCCAAACCCTCCACCCCCAACAAG